>NZ_JAMFKN010000032.1 GCF_023487995.1 Thermohalobaculum sediminis | reverse complement strand
AAACCTGCGGTCAGCGACAACTGTGGAAGGGCCTGATCGAGGTGCCGGACCGGCCGTTTAAATATTGCCTCATCGTCCGGTATAGCCGACCGACGTTCCGAGCGCCGCAAGCTACCGCTTCCCGCCCTTAACGGTCATTAACGACGCCAATCAGAATGGCAAAACCCAGCCCGAAATTGCTGCTCACATAATCCGCAGGGAACGGCAGTTGCAGCCACTCATCAGACATGTCCGTGACCGGGTCTGACCCGGCGATCGCGGCGATTAAATCCATGAATAACCCGGCACGTCTTAGCGTACACGGACCAGTGGAGGTGCCGTACGTTCCGGTAATATCGTGATAACTGACAGGAGAAGAGCTCTGAAATCTTCAGACACTTTAAAGTGGCTAGGCTCCGTCTCCGCAGCAAGTTGCTGGTTTTCGGACAGGTTGGGAAAAGGCGGGCGAAAGGCAAGCCGATGGAAATTCTTCGCTCATGCCTGCGGAGATGATAGGATCGGTCGGGCTAAGCGGGACGAGGCAGTGGCAGACATGTCTGCGGCGGGGAGGTTCGGTAAGAAGGGATTTTGAGATGGCGATGAATATCGAGCTTCGGAAACGCTTCGGGGAATTGACCGTCGGTCTGTGTGGCTTGACGCTTATGCTCGGAACGGCCAGTGCGGCGGAGCCGACGAACGCAGAACTGATCGAAGATGCGCTGAGCGCGGCGCCCCCCGCGCTTCGGGAGTCTGCCGGCGTGATGAACGAGCAGGGCGAAATGATCCGCGAAGGCAGCAGCGATTATGTCTGTATGCCGACTCCCGCCGCGATCCGAGAACTTGGCAACGAGCCGATGTGCCTCGACCAGGTCTGGATGAGCTGGGCAGATGCATGGCTCAACAAGAAGCCTTTCGAGACTGATCGAGTGGGCATCGGCTATATGCTGGCCGGTGACGCGGCCGGCGCGAGCAATAAAGACCCCTTCGCGACCGAGCCCACAGCCGACAACGACTGGGTCGTTGAAGGGCCCCATTTAATGATCATCGTGCCAGATGCGTCGCAGCTTGCCGGCCTGCCAGACACCCCCAGGCCGGACGGTGCCTATGTGATGTGGAAGGACACGCCCTACGTTCACATCATGGTGCCCGTCGGTGAACGGCCGAAACAGCGGCCAGCTACTCAATAAATCATACTGTGCGTTGCGGCTAAGGGCGGGGAGCGGTCAACGGTCCGATGACGGCTTTGGCCGCGGAGCCGCCGTCCGTGACATAAACCGCAACAGCTGCTCCAAGCCCGAAGGGGGGGTGACGAATGTTGCTGCGTCGCTGTCAGACATCAGGTGCGCGCCGAAAGCCTTCATCCTCGACGCAATTCTACCGCCTCCCGTCGCGCAGGGCCGCTTGTGAAAGCTCCTGGCGCACTACCTAGGCTACTTTCCGACAAAAACGACCGAGATCAACCGTTCCACCCCGCTTTCCGCAGCCCACTGATCAAAAACTGAAGGTCTTGCTCGCGCACGAAGGGGTAAGTGTCCCGAATGTAACCCTCGCTGAACGCCCCGCCCATGGCGTCGATGGTCTCCAAAACCCTCGCAGCCTCGTCGTCATTCCCTGCATGCGAGAGCACCGCTGCGCAACGCTGTAAGCCCCGAAGATACTTCGGGGCCGCCGTCATCATTTTCCGGGCCAAAAGAGCGGCTTCTTCAAGGCGTCCGCTAAGGGCGCGGCACATCATCTGGTCGCATAGAACAACACCCATGTTGGGAAAGTTCGGGTTCAACCGCAACGCCGTCTCGTAATGGGCGTAGCCGCGGTCAGGCTCGCCGCAATAGCTCAGCACGCAGCCCATCATGACGTGGCCGTACACATCGCTCGGATTGAGCCGCACGGCCTCCTCAGCGTGCTCCAGCGCTCCGAGCGGGTCCATATTCCCGAACAACATGCACTGCGCCCTGCACGACCTGGCAAAGGAGCTCTCTGGATTGGTCTCGACGGCCTTGGCGCTCGCATCGAGGCTGGCCTTAAGCGCTGCCGCTCGGTCATCCGCCCACCCCAGAAGAAAGTCGCGTATGTGACACCGTGCCAATCGCGCCCAAGCGTCCGAATAACCGGGATCGAGATCCAGCGCCCTTAACGCAAGTCGTCGCTGCTCTTCATTCGATTGCGGCGTGCCGTAGCCGTCTCCGCCCTGGCGTTCGGCTTCGACCGCTTCTGCCATCAACTCCCAGCAGGAAAGATCCCGCGGCCGCGCGCGACGGATCCGAGTCGCAGCCGCCCGGGCAATCTGCGGCTCGATCTGGCTGACGATCCGTCGGCTTACGTCTTCTTGGAAATCGAAGATGTCCTCGAGGCTGCCGTCGAAACTGTGACTCCATAGCTCTTGGCAAGTACTCGCATCCAGAAGCCGGGCGGTGACGCGAGCTCGCCCTCCGCCGCGGCGGACGCTCCCCGTAACCACGAATGCGGCCTCTACGCTCGCAGCGAGGGTCCGAAGATCACCTTTCTCGCCGCGCACCGCCTCTGGGCCGATAACAGGGAACCACCGCCAGCATGCGAGCGTGGTGCGGATGTCCTCGCAGAGCCCCGACGCGAGGACCATCTCTGCGTCCGAGCTTCCCAACGGCTCGAAAGGCAGGAACAGCACCGCGGGTCGGTCCATCACAGATGCTTCATATTGAGCCGCGGGATGCCCCCGTGCGGCACAACGGCGCGCCATTCCCTCTTCGCCAGTGGTGGCAGAATCGGCACCCGTCCAGCGCCAAACCCGGATCACCCGCTCGATATTTCGGAGCTTCTGCTCACCCATGTCCTCGAACTGCGCATCGATCCGATGGCCAACCTGCTCACGCACGGAATCCGAGATGCAGAGCCCCCCTGGCGGGGCAAGGCGCTCCAGCCGCGCTGCGACGTTGACGCCGTCGCCCAAGATGTCGTCACCGTCGACAATCACGTCGCCAAGGTTGATGCCGATGCGAAACGTAATCCGCCGGTCTTCGCGCACGTCGGATTGACTTCCGGCCAGGGCGTTTTGCATCGCCAAAGCCTGCCGAACCGCGTCCAGAACGGAACTGAATTCGGCAAGTATGCCGTCGCCCATCAGCTTGACGATCCGTCCATGGTGCGCCTTGACCGTCGGAGTGACGATTTCGTCGTGGATTAGCTGCAGAGCAGACAGAGCGTGCTCCTCGTCGTTTTCGACGAGACGCGAATAACCAACGACGTCGGCAACGAGTACCGCGGAGAGCCTGCGTATCACCGAGCTAGCGGCCAAGTGGTTGTCTCCACGAAAATGTTGGATGCAAAATTAACGTATCTCCGCGATAAGCGCCAAACCCATCGTAGAGATTTTAGCGATACTCGTGTCATGTCATTAATCGGGTTGAGGGGGCCTCGGTGCTGAGCGCAGCGAACGGCCGCCACCGCCCAAACGGTCTCTCTAGACGATCTCTGATGTTCGCCAGAGGCGTCGGACCTCGAGCGGCCGTAGTCTGTGGTCGTGGAGCATCCGTGCTTGGGGCGGGGTAGCCCATATTTGCGATGTTTACGGGATTCGGTAAAGCAACCAGGGAATGCGGCTTATCCTGAACTCGTCACATCGCTGGACCAGTTTAGTTTTCGCTCGGAGCCAAAGCAGATCGGCCTCGATCA
>NZ_JAMFKN010000031.1 GCF_023487995.1 Thermohalobaculum sediminis | reverse complement strand
AGTTTGTCCCGATCTCCAGAACTCCGCGCTCTGCGCGGCGAACGCGCACTCCGAGCCGTCTTGGCCTTGCTCGGCATAAAGTTCTTCAGGATCTTCCTTCGCTTTCCAGGCGTCCGTGCCTTGGTGAATTCACATGCATGGCGTCCCAAGCAATGCTAGCTTTCAATATGCGCTTTCTCGCTGGTAAACGGCCATGCAGCGGAGCCCCCGACTGACGGAAGCTCACGTTCGACGAGTTCATCGCGCCGTCGAAGATACCGGTGCCGGGCCAGGTATCGAGGTCTTCTCCGACGACCAGTACGACGAACACCTCCGAGAATTCCTCCGGGAGAGACCGCAGGGGCCGATCGGCGTCTTTGCTTACGGCTCGCTGATCTGGCGGCCGGTCTTCGTGCCCGCGGCCGTGTATCGTGCAACCGCCCTCGGATGGCAGAGGGCCTTTTCCCTGAGACTCAACCGGTTTCGCGGCACACCGGACTTCCCCGGCCTGATGATGCAGATCGATCGCGGCGATACTTGTGAGGGTGTGTTGCAGGTCGTTCCCCCGGATCGGGAATGGGCGGTGCTGGCTGACTTGTGGCGGCGCGAGATGACGGCCCGCCCGCCGAGCAACTGCCCGAGGTGGATCGACGTGGAAGTTGGTGGCGACGTGCGCCGGGCGATCGCGTTCACGGCCAATCCCGAGGGGCGAAACTATGCTGGCGGCCTGACGCTGGATGAGGTTGCGGCCTGTCTGTCGGAGGCCTGCGGGCATTGGGGGTCGGGTGCGGAATACCTGCTTCAAACGGTTTCGGCGCTGGAAGCAGAGGGGATACACGATCCTTACCTCTGGGCTCTACAGGAGCGAGTGGCGCTATTGATCGAGGCACGCTTTCCAGGATGAGCCCTGATCGGTGCGGGAGAAAGGTGAGGCGCGACCAGACATTTTGGCGATGCGCGGGGACGACTGCTCTCCGTCGCCTTCTCGCCGTCGTGCCGATATCGATCGCGGCCGTGAGGTCCCGTTGAAGCGACACGCAGCGGAGGTCTCGTTCGAGACCTGTCGCTGATAGTTCCGACTTACCTGACGCGGGTCAGGCGGCTACGGTCTACCTCATCAGGGGGGGGGCCAAGGGAGGATGACCGCATGCCCGCTTATCTTATCGCCGATGAAGTCATCACGGATCCGGAGGTCTTCGAAGACTACAAGCGAGCGGTTCTGCCTTTGATCACAAAGTATGGCGGGCGCTTCCTTTCCCGTGGAGGGGAACTGGAGGTGCTGGAGGCAGGCAGAGACTGGGCTCCGGCTCGAATGGTGATCATTGAGTTTCCGAGCATGTCGGAGCTCAAGAACTGGTATCTCAGTGCCGAGTACGCACCGGTTCGCGACATTCGCTTCCGTTCGGCCACGAGCACTTTGATCGCGCTGGCCGCAGGCTCCGCCGAATCCGCAGTCTGACCGTCGAACTCGCAGGAGGCGTCGCTCCCAAGGGAGGGAGGACGCCTCGCGTTTGCCGAATGCTCGATCCTGATCCGGATGCTCGGGGGCCGATTTGCCCGCCAAACGGATCTCGACGCGCTCCGCGACGACCGCTCTTCGCGCTGATCTACATGCCGTGTAGACGTCGCCCACGGCCCGTCTCGAGCCAGTCGTGGACGCGATCAGCACGCGCGTGCGCTCATTTCTTTGCAGTGATTACCTGGACCTTCACCTTGCCGCCGTAAGGCAGTCGCGCGGCCTGGTTTATGGTGCGGGTGGGCCGCCCTCTGGGCTCAAGGAGCGACTCGTAGATGGCCTCACTTCGGGGCGATCATCGAGATTGGAGAAAGCCAGATCGACATAGACTATCTTCGTGCGTGAGAACCCCGCCGTCTCCGCGATCCGGAAGGCGTGCCCGAGCGCGATCTCGGCCTCTTCGCGTGCAGTGCCCAGGATATAGTCGTTCTGTCCGACCGAGAGCTGGCAGCTGATCCCGCAGATATTCCGACGACGACGGCGTTACCGATCGGCGAGGGAGACGCAAGCACTCCCTCTGCCTCGACGATGTATCTTCCCGACATTTCAATCCTCGCATGAATATTCGGAGCGCGTATGAGCACCCGGCCTGAATGGGCAATGAAATCTGTCGCTCATCCATCGAGGCTGGCCTCTCGGCCCGCGCATCGGCGTTAGGTTTTCGTATAATCCGGGCCGAGATGTGACGGCAGATCGTCGGCGAGCTTCAACCAGGAGAGTCTCTCTTCGACTGCGACGTTCAGCGTCGGACAGAAGGCTTCGGGCTCTTCCATCGCCGCGACATAGAAGTGCATGGTCCCGGACATGCGGTGCGATCGAAAAGATACTGGCGTACCGCAGGTCGCGCAGAACGTCCGTTCGACGCCGGGAGAGGACCTGAAGAGCTTGGGCGGGGTGCCGGTCCACCGCCAATGGTCATCCAGAACCGCGATATAAGTGGTCATCGGCGCCGAGCATTGCCGCCGGCAACTCTCGCAGTGGCAGTTCACGCATGCTTCGGGAGGAAGGTCGATTTCGAAGCTCACAGCGCCGCAAAGGCAGTGACCACGCATGGCAGACTTCTCCGCGAGAGGATCATTCCCCGGAAACGAAGGCATCGACCTCGATCTCGACAAGCCATTCTGGATTCACGAACCGTCCAATCGCCATGATGGTGTCCACCGGCTTCACATCACGGCAGTAAGCTTTTCTCGCTTCGATCGCCTCCTTCCAGTTCTCGATGTCGGTCAGGATTACGCGAGTGCGAACAACATCATGGAGGCCGGACCCGGCAGCTTCCAGCGCCGCTTTTATAATCTCGAAGCACCGAGTTGTCTGCGCGAAGACATCGCCAACGCCCACTGTCTTTCCGTTGGCATCAACCGGCGCGGTGCCACCAACAGCGATGAATGGGCCAACCCGCACGGCTCTGCTGAAGCCCACGATCTCTTCCATTGGGTTGCCGTTAGAAACCAGCTGCCGTCTGTAGGTCATCACTCCGTCTCCGATGATTGGCGCGGCGAGAAATTATCAGATCATCGCGGTGCTTGCGCCCGCCAATCGATGGCGGCTTTGTCCGCGTTCCGGACGGAATGTGCGTGCGCAGCGAACGGCCGGTTCCGGTCGGGCCGACCGGCGCGCGTCCACAACGTCAATCTCGGCCAAGCTCCCTCGGAGCCGAGAGGATGCCATCGCGCGCAATCGTAAGCCTGCCCTCGGCGACGAGGCGGTCGATCAGTTGATATGTGACGGTAACGCCGAGGCCCGCGTTGACAGCAATCGACCCAGGGCGCTCGGCGCCGGCATCTATGGCGGCAAGCACGTTGGCAACTTCGCCAGCCTCCGCACCTTCCCCACGCTCCGACTTCTGCTCGCAGGGAGCCGCTACATTCGCTACATCCGCTACACCACACGCCGGCTTCCGGCCGCGCTTCTCCGCGGCGGAGCCGATCTCGGCGAGGGCCGCCTCGACGTCAAACCACATCGGCGCCCCTCACGATCCGGTAAGCCAGCTTCCTAGGGGCGCCACGGATCACGGTTCCCTCGGGAAGCGGAACGAGCCAGCCGTGATCCACGAGAATGCCAATCGCTGCGCGAACCTTGGGTGACTCCCGCAGCGCGTTCGGGCCGAACTGCTGGATCTCGCGCGGAATGATGTCCTGCTCGGACCATTGCTCGATCAGCCATCGTCTCAGCGCTTCGGCGCGGCCGATTTCTGCCGAGACGGTCGAAGCATCGGAGAGGCGCACCGCCTCGCCGAGGTAGAACTGCGCGAGCTGGGCGCCCTGAGCCACCCCAGAAATTTCGGTCCACCACTAGAGTGAGGAGAAGGAGGACCGAAGATGGGGAACAAGCACCAC
>NZ_JAMFKN010000030.1 GCF_023487995.1 Thermohalobaculum sediminis | reverse complement strand
ACGCCTACCTTCACACCACTCTCTTCCGCGGTTGCGGACCCGAAGGCCAAGAGGGCAGCGACGCACAGGCCACATGCCGCAATGTATTTCTTAAGGAACATGCTCAGTCTCCCTAGTAATGGATTCGAATGTGCAGGGCTTGGCGCCGAACAACTCGGCGCCTTCCACCGAGGAACTTGGGCCGGCAGCCAAGGAAGTGCCATTCTCGATCAGGCTGTCAACCCCCCCGAGGTACTGCGAGACGAATGCGAACGCGTCTCTCTTTGGCTGCAATCGACGGAACTTAGGCGGAACAAAGCTGACGCTGACCTGCTGCCCGGAAGGTCGCATAAAGCCCGGAGCAGAGGCGGGGTGACGTCCAAACCCGTCATGCACTGAGACTGAAACGGGACAACTTCACTCGGCCAGGTCACAGATCACTGGTTCTTCTGGAACTCCGTGGGTGAGACGCCTGTCCAGCGTTTGAAGGCTCTTGAAAAATTTGCTCCGCTAGAGAAACCAAGGATCTCGGCAATATCCTCATTCGAAACGGGGGCGTTCGAAGTCATGAGTTCCAGTGCCTTCTTTCGTCTAACCTCGTCACGCATCTGTTGGAAAGATGTGCCTAACCCATCGAGGGTGCGCTGCAACTCCTTCGGATTAACGCCGAGCAGGCGGGCAAAGTGATCTAGCCCGAATGCTCTTTCGCCGATACGCTCCAGGCAGAGGTTCGCGAGGAACTCCAGTTGGATTCTCCTTGAAGAGCTCTCTTTGAACTCTCCACGCGGGATCGATCTTATACTCCAATCCAAATCGAGGGGTATTTTCAACCATTCGGAGGGGAATGCGACCTGAATGCCGTTCCATCTTCGTCTCAGAATTGATGTCCCTGAAACAATATCCGAAGGAATTGCTTTGGTTTCTTGAGCTATGACCGAGATGCGGGATGAAGAGAATTCACTCTTAACTACAAGCCTCAGAAAGGTAACCCAGATGCTCACGGTAGCTGCATCTATATGAGTCATCGGAACGTCTGCGGTGAAATTTCGCTTCCCTATGATTGTGGTGAGATCGGCGTCAATTTTTAGTGAGTAAGTAATATTATTGAGCTGCTCCCTAAGCTCGAGGACGCAAAGCGGGAGGAACTCTGCCAGCGTATGAGATGCCGCGTAGCTCTGCCGCACGAAGGCAGGACCGGCCTTTACGAACTGCTCAGCGGCACGAGCCGCGAAGAATGGGTCGCCCAGGGCCTCGGCCATCTCGTGCACTGCACGATAGAGTGCGTTCCCGGTGATTAGGGTGGACGGGTCGGTGAGGTCGACGTGCTCGAGGGCAGCGGCTCTCAGCACGGTCGCAACGTTCCCCCCGCGTCGCTCGAATTCCTTAAGGAATGGCTGAAGCGTTAGCGCACGGTTGAAGGCGAGACGTCCCGGCATCTTTTGGCTTCCCTAAATGAGACCTCTTCAACCTGATGATACGAGCAGGACGCGACAGCCAATGACTGATCGCGCTTCCGAGGACATTTTTTGGACATCTCTGTCTCCAAGAGACATGGCATGGGCGGTCGAACAGCACAGTGTGGATTTTACCGGCCCTTGCGGCGACGATGCAGAGACGACGGCGCTTCTTTTCACGGACATCGGACATGCTCTTTAGAAAAATCCTCCCTTCGACCAGCGTTTTGGCCGTCGTTGTTGCGACTGCAGCATCGGCGCTCGCCAACGACGTCGTCATCCTGAACGGGCGCGTGATCGACCCGGAGACCGGGCTCGACGCGATCCGCAACGTGGCGATCGAGGACGGGCGGATCACCGCGGTCAGCGAGTTTCCGCTTGAGGGCGACGTTGTCGTCGATGCAACCGGCCACGTCGTGGCACCGGGCTTCATCGACTTGCACGCGCACGGTCAAAGCATCGGTGACTACCGCATGTACGTGATGCAGGGGGTGACTACCGCGCTCGAACTTGAATCCGGCGTCTTGCCGATCGGCGAGTGGTATGACGGTCAGGCCAAGAAGGGCCTGCCGATTAATTATGGCGCGTCGGCGGGCTGGACCTATGGTCGTATCGCGACCTTCGACGACACCGATCCGCTGGCAACTGTCGAATTCTTCCAGGAGGCTCAGACTGAGAGCGACTGGAAGATGAAGATCGCCGATGCCGACCAGTCGACGCGCATCCTGTCGCTCGTCGAGCAGGGGCTGAAGGAGGGGGGCCTCGGCATCGGTGTGAACGCAGGCTACGCGCCCGGATACGGCCAGAAGGAATACTTTGCGCTGGCAGAACTGGCCGAGCGCTATGGCGTCGCAACCTATACTCACGTCCGCTATGCCAGCGTCATCGAGCCGCAAAGCTCGTTCGAGGCGCTCAAGGAACTGATCGCGAATGCTGCGATCACCGGCGCGCACATGCACATCTGCCACATCAATAGCACATCCATGGCGGATATCGCCGACACGCTAGCCCTCGTCGATGAGGCGATGGCGAAGGGTATCAACATAACGGTGGAGGCCTACCCCTACGGCGCCGCCAGCACCGTCGTCGGAGCCGCCATGTTCACCGGGGCCGACTGGCGGGACCGAATGCAATCGACGTCCGAGAACTTCCAACTTGGTCAGGATCGCATGACCGAGGATCAACTTGCCGACTATCAGAAGAACAAGCCTGGCACCTTCATCACATGGCACTTCCTCGACGAGAGCAAGCCGGAGGACTTGGCCAAGCTCGACATGTCGGTGACCCACCCTGCGACCCTGATCTCTTCCGATGCCACGTTCTGGGCATATTTCGACGACGACGGCAACATCCAGACTTACACGGGTGATGAGTGGCCGCTGCCCGAGAAGGTCTTCGCACATCCGCGCTCTGCCGGGACGTTCGCGAAGGTCCTGCGCTCGTATGTACGCGAGCGCGGCGTGCTGTCGATGAGCGAGGCGATCCGCAAGATCTCGCTTCTGCCGGCGCAGACGCTGGGAGACTTCGTGCCCCAGATGCGGCGTAAGGGTCGACTCCAGGTCGGTATGGATGCCGACATCGTTGTGTTCGACCCTGAAACCATCGCCGACAAGGCAACCTTCGACAACGCCAATCAGCCGGCGGTGGGCGTACAGACCGTGCTAGTCAACGGCGGGTTTGCAGTTCGAGACGGGGCGCTTCTGGTGGATGCCGCCCATGGTCAGCCAATACGCAGGGATGAGCCTCAATAAATGCGCTTCCAAAGCATACAAGGGCAGAGGACACCGATGATCACGTTTCGATCGCTTGCTTCCACCGTCGCGTTGACATCTGCGCTTGTGGTTGCCGGTATCGCCAACGCTCAGGACTACGATCTCGTCATCTCCAATGGTCGCGTCATGGATCCGGAGACGCTCTACGACGGCGTCGCCAATGTCGGGATCTCGGATGGTCGTATCGTCAAGAGCATCAAGGAGCCCTCGACAAGTGCCGAGGAGATCGATGCCTCCATCCCGCCGCAAGGTGGGAATTGAGATGGCGAGCCTCCGTTTACGGCGCTCGGCCTTGTTCGCAACCATAGCCTGCTCTGCGATGGCTGCGTTGGCAACCTCTGCCTTGCCGGAGCCTAGGGGGATCACGTTCGCGGATCTGCCTGATCCCGCGGCACAGACTTTCGAGGATCCATTCCGTGAGATGGGCTTCGAGATGCTCGCTGAGCTGCGGACCGTGCTCCGGCTCGAAGAGCGTCTTGAAACGGGTGCTGTTGATGTCGACGCCCGCCCACGGCTGCAGGAACGATTGGACGAAGCGCGGAGCATTCTTGAGGGTGGTGTCAGACGAATGCGAACTCGTCTCAGTTTGCCGGCGAGCGCCGGATATCAGGTCGCGCTGAGCTGACGCCACTCCTCGAGTGCGGCGGTTCTGTTGACCTTGAAGATGTGCCGGCTTGAAAGGCTGCGTTCCTGAT
>NZ_JAMFKN010000002.1 GCF_023487995.1 Thermohalobaculum sediminis | reverse complement strand
CCGAAACCCCTAGGTGGCCGATATGCGTCGATCCGTCCGTCGCCAAGACAAACCAAACCGCCCGCATATCCCTTCATTTTCAGTATCTTGTCAAAGAGCGGCTCCGCTTCCAGGAGCATCCGGCGCCGCGTCCCCGAGGGGTCTCCGTCGCCGGTGAGCGCGGCTTATATGGAGATTCGCCGGACCGCGCAACACCCATTTTCCACTTTTTTGAGCGGCCCCGCGAGGGGGTGCGTCAGCGCGTCCCGAGGCCCTGCGAGGCGGCCCCGAGCCGCCCCTCGCGGGCCAGCACGAGGTGCAGCACGAACCCAGTGACCAACAGCCCCTGCATGGTCAGCAGCGACGGCAGCACGGTGCCGTGCGGCAGGAAGCCGGCGACCTGGGCCATCACCCCGCCGCCCAGGAACTGACAGAAACCCATGAGCCCCGACGCGGCACCAGGGCGGTCGGGCGCCGCGCCAACGGCCCCCGCCATCGTGTTCGGGACCGAGAGCCCCGCACCCAGCGACTGCAGCATCATCGGGAGCATCAGGACCATGGGGTGGACCGCCCCGCCAAGCGCCAGCGCGACGCCCACGCCCACGCCTGCGATGGCGAAGGCCGCTCCCGCCCGTAGCGCGCGACGCTCGCCCAGCCGGCGCGTCAGCGGCCCGCACAGCATGTTCGAGACCATGTAGGTGGCCGAGATCAGCATGAAGTAGAGGCCATAGCCGGTCGGACCGATGCCGTAGGCCTCCTGCATCACGAAGGGCGCCGAGCCCACGAAGAACAGGAAGCTCGCGAAGGACCCCACACCATAGAGCGCATAGGCCCAGAACGTGCGGCGCCCGGCCACCTCGGCGAGGCCGCGCCCGACATCCATCCAGCCTCGCGGCTCGGCGGGGGGGGCGGTTTCGGGCAGGCGCGCCTGCGCGAGCAGGGCAAGGCCGACGGCGACCGCGGTGACCAGCGCGAAGACCACGCGCCAGCCGGCGAGCTCGACCACGACGCCCGAGATCACGGGCGCCACCATCGGAGCCACCACCATCGCCGCGGTGATCTGGCCGATCACGCCCGCCGCGCCCTGCCGGCCATAGACATCCTGCGCGATGGCCCGTCCCAGCACCATGCCGGCGACCGCACCCGCCGCCTGCAGCACCCGGCCCGCTACCGCGAGGCCCAGATCGGGCGCGACGCCCGCCGCCGCCGAGCCGAGCGCCGCGAGCCACATCGCGCCGATCAGGACCGGCCGGCGTCCCAGCCGGTCGCTGAGCGGCCCCCAGACCAGCGTCGCCACCGCCATCGCCGCAAGCGACACCGACAGCAGAAGCTGTGCGGCCGCCGCACTCACCTCAAGATCGCGCGCCACCGCCGGCAACGCGGGCGCCAGCGCCTGCATGGCGAATGGGCCGATCGCGGTGAGCGCCGCGAGCAGCGCGACGAGCGAGACGTGGCTGGGCATGGAAGGACCTCCGGGCGACAGATAGCCATCTGGCTTGCACCTGCCGCAAGGCAAACCGTGCCGCGCCCCGTGCAACCCTGCATCCCCTTGACCGTCCCCGCGCCCGATGATCTGTGGGGAGCCCGCCCGTGCGCCGAGGAGCCCGCAGATGCGCAACGCCTGGATCGTCACGCCCCAGTATTTCGAGCATCCCGAGCCCCGCCTCGTGGATTACGCTCCGGTCGACGCACGCCTCAACGGCCCGCATTCCATCCCCGACCGCGAGGCCGAGAGCATGGCGCGGCTGCACGGGCCGATCGCTCGCTTCACCGAGGCCGCGCTGAGGCGGGGCGAGCGGCCGGTCAGCCTCGCTGGCGACTGCTGCGCGGCGGTGCCGGCGCTTTCGGGCATGCGGGCGGCGGGGATCGAGCCATGGCTCGTCTGGATCGACGCGCATGGCGACTTCAACACTCCTCAGACCTCGCCCTCGCAGTTCCTGGGCGGCATGCCCCTTGCCATGATGGTCGGGCGCGGGCCGCAATGGATGTGCGAGAGCGTGGACCTCGCCCCCTTTCCCGAGGAGCGGGTGATCCTGGTGGACGGGCGCGACCTCGACCCGCTCGAGGCCGAGGCGGTGGCGGGCTCACGCCTCACCCATATCGGGGTTGGAGAGCTTGCGACGCTGGCGCTGGAGGGGCCCGTTCTGGTGCATATCGACCTCGATGTCATCGACGCGCGCGAGGCCCCGGCCTTCAACTACCCGGTCCGCGGCGGTCCCACCGCGTCGCAGATGGCGGTAGCGCTGGAAGGCTTCGCGGCGGGGACGGATATCCGCATGGTCTCGATCAGCGCCTGGTCCCCCTCGAAGGACCTCGACGGGGCGACGGGGCGGGCCTGCCGCCGCGTTCTGGCGGCGCTGACCAGCGATTAGCCAATGCAGCGGGGCGGACGGCGGCGTGCCCGGACCACGGAGGGCGCGTCTCAGTCCCGCCGGACCGCTCTGGTTCCCTCGGCGCGCCGGCCGAACGAGGCGCCCAGCGTCAGCACGGCGGCGGTGGCGCACATCGCGATGGGGAACATGGTAAAGACCGTGAAGCCGAATCCCCAGTACATGCCGACCGACGAGGCGGCTATGAGGGCGGTGGCGATGGCGGGACGCCCCGGCGCCATCGCGCCGCCCGCGATGCCGAGGATTGGTGCCGCGAGGCTGATCGCCTTGATCCGGTCGTAATGCTCGTTGATCGGCCCGCTGTCCGAGAGCCCCGAGAAGAAGGCGTCGACCACCACCAGCCCGTAGCCGAAGAAGCCGACGAAGATCCCGATGATCCCGCCGATGATCCCCAGCACCATCGCCGCATTGCGCATCCGCTCGCTTCCTGCCCCCGATGGATCCTGCTTCTGAATAGGCGTTGCGGGGGCGAATGAGAAGAGTGTGCAGTCCTGCCGACATTGGCCGGCTCCGCGCCTCGTGCCGCCGGCGCTGCTGGCGGGGGTGATGCGGGAGATCTTGCTGCGGCCACGCATCGTCGCGCGAGGGTCGCGGAAAGAACCCCTGTGAAAACTCCCCAAGGCTTGTATCCTTGGCCCGCGGGGAGCGGGGAAGTTGGAGGTGTGCCATGCTCCCACTCGCCCGAACGCCTCTTTTGGCGATGGCAACCCTGATGGCGAGTTCATCCGCGCTTGCCGACCCGCTCAGCCCGGAGAACACCCAGAAGCTCATGGCTCAGGCGCCTTGGCATATTCAGACCGGCGGCCTGACGAATTACTTTTTCTGGAACGAGGATGGAAGCCTCTGCGTGCGCATGCATGATGCGGCTGCCGAGTCCTGCGATGATGAAGGGAAATGGCATCGCAGCTGCTCTGAGATATGCTACGAGTTGACGTGGTGGGGCTCGGCTTACGGACAGGATGCAGCGTGCTTCAAGGTGGAGCGCGCCGAAGGGAGCCCGGTCGACTTTCACGCGAAGGAGTCGAACGGGATGACGCTTCTGTACTTTTCGGTGCCGGGCGCACAATAGGTGCGCTGCCGCGCCGGTCAGCGGATTCCCGGGAATGTCCATCGAACTCGTGCTGGCGGCCGCCATGGCGATACGACGTTCAGCTCGATCCGAGCCTTCATCGAGCCACACATGGGCATTGCCTCAGGGCCTATCCCTGCAATCCCGTGCACATCCTAAGGCCGGGATTCTGACCACCGACCACCCGATTCCACCTGACGAACGCTCAGCATCACGCCGCCAGGGCCGCACGGACACCCCCGCCCCACCCCACATGCACCTCGCCCCCCGCCACGATCACCGGGCGCTTCATCAGGGCGGGGTGGCGGGCGATCAGCGCCGCGGCGCCCTTGGCCGTGGCGACGGTTGCGCGCTCGCCCTCGGGAAGCCCGCGCCATGTCGTGCTCGCGCGGTTGACGAGGGCGTCCGCGCCAAGACGGGCGATCCATCCGGCCAGCAGGGCGGGTGGCACGCCGTCGGCGCGGACATCCCTGAACGTCACGCCCCGCCCCTCGAGCGCCTTCAGCGCCTTGCGGCAGGTGTCGCAGGTCCTGAGGCCGTATAGGATGATTTCGCTCACGCCGTACCCTTCAGCGCCGCCTCGAACTCGCGCCACTCGCCTTTCGACATGCCGGAATTCTCCTGCGTCACCGTCTCGCCCGCCAGCATCCGCCTGAGGCAAGCCATGCCGCTGGCCGAGAACTGCGTGGCCCCCAGCCGGTAGTCCTCGAAGGCGGCATAGGTCACCGGGACCCAGGCTTTCACGAGGTCGCAGATCGCCTCGGCATAGACGCGGATCTCGTATTGCGCGTGGGCGTCGGCGCGCAGGCGCAGGAAGTGCATGAGGTTGTGAAGGTCGATCTTCCAGTACCACTGGGTATAGATGTTCGCCGGCAGGTTCATCCGCGCAAGCTCGCGCGCCAGCCCCTGCTGGCCGTCCTGGGCCAGCATCGCCTCGTAATGGTCATAGGCGCGGCCGGCATCCGACTTCAGGATCTCGAGCACGCGCGCGGCTTCCTCGCCCTCCAGCACCGCGCCGCGGCCCTGGTTGTTGACGGTCGACTGGGCGGCGAGGTGTTCGGGCGCGGGGATGTAGAACTCGCGGTCGAGGATCGAGTAGCGGGCGGAATACTCGTTCACGTTGGCCGTGCGATGGCGGATCCACTGGCGCGCGACGAAGACCGGCAGCTTCACGTGCAGCTTGATCTCGCACATCTCGAAGGGCGTCGAGTGCCAGTGCCGCATAAGGTAGCGGATCAGCCCGGAATCGTCGCGCGAATGGCGCGTGCCCTGCCCGTAGCTCACGCGCGCCGCCTGCACGATGGCCGCGTCGTCGCCCATATAGTCGATCACGCGCACGAAGCCGTGGTCGAGCACCGGCACCGCCTCGTAGAGCCGGGCCTCGAGCCCCTCGGCCACGACGCGGCGTGTCTCGCGCGTTTCTGACCGGCTCGCCTCAATCTCGGCCTGTTGTTCCGCGGTCAAAGGCATATCTTCCCCCGTGAGCCCGATGCGCGGCCCGAGTCGCGCAACCTAGATATTGTATATACCGCGTGAGGGACCACGACATGAAGACCAAATATCTCCACACCATGATCCGCGTTCACGACCTGGACAAGACCGCGGACTGGTTCAAGACCTATCTGGGCCTCGAGGAGACGCGGCGCTACGAGAACGAGGCGGGCAAGTTCACGCTGGTCTTCCTCGCTCCCCCGGGCCAGCACGACGCGCCGATCGAGCTCACCTGGAACTGGGGCTCGGACGAGGAATACGGGCACGGCCGGGCCTTCGGCCATCTCGCCTATGGCGTCGAGAACATCTACGAGACTTGCCAGAAGATGATGGATGGCGGGATCGTCATCAACCGCCCACCCCGCGACGGGCGCATGGCCTTCGTCAAGACGCCGGACGGCATCTCGGTCGAGCTTCTGCAGATCGGCGACGCGCTTCCGGCGGCCGAGCCATGGGCGTCGATGCCGAACACGGGGAGCTGGTGAGCCGCCCCACGGCATCGCGGCGGGGGCGGGCGCCGGGATGATCCGGCGGGCGCGCCTCCTCGGCTCGCTCGCCGCGCTCGCGGGCGCGGCGTTGCCGGGGCCTGCGGCTGCCTTCTGCAAGCTTGCGCTGGCCTTCGCGCTCGACATCTCGTCGAGCGTGAACGACGCCGAATACCGCCTGCAGCTTGACGGGCTCGCTCATGCGCTCGAGCGGCCCGAGGTGATCGAGGCGATCCTGACGCCCGAGGGCGCGCATATCGCGGCGATCGCCTACGAGTGGTCCGGCTACAACCAGCAGGACCTGCTGACCCCGTGGACGCGGCTCGACAGCCCCGAGGCGGTCCGCGCCTTCGCCGGGCGGCTGCGGGCGCACCAGCGGATCTATTCCGACTTCCCCACCGCCATCGGCAAGGCGGTCGAATACGGCGCGCGGCTGTTCGAGACGGCGCCCGACTGCGGGCGGCGGGTGATCGACATCTCGGGCGATGGCGAGAACAACGACGGCGTGGGCCCCGAGTATTTCCGCGCCCAGGGGCTGCTCGACGGCATCACCATCAACGGGCTGGTGATCCTGGGCGCCTACCCGCATCCCGGCATATATTACCGCGAGCACGTGATGCAGGGCCCCGACGCCTTCGTCGCGCTGGCCCGGGACTTCGAGGACTATCGCGACGTGATGATCGGCAAGCTCCTGCGCGAGATCAACGCCGAGCTGGTGGTCGGCATGGACGCGGGCGGCGAGGCGGCGCGATGACCGCGCGCGCGGCGGCGGGGCTTGCGCTGGCGGGTGTCGTGTGGCTTGCGGCGCCGGCGGCGGGGGCCTGCGGGCTCGAGCTGATCCTCGCGGTGGACGTCTCCGGCTCGGTCGATGCGGACGAGTTCGCGATCCAGATGGGCGGGCTTGCCGACGCCTTCGCCAGCCCGTCGGTGGCCGCGGCCATCGCCGGGGTCGAGGGCGGGGTGCTGGCGACGCTGACGCAATGGTCGGGGGTCTCGCGCCAGCGCCAGATGGTGGGCTGGCACCGGGTGACCGACGCCGCCTCGGCGCAGGCCTTCGCGGCGGCGGTGCGCGCGAGCCCGCGGGCATGGCGCAACTTCTCGACCGCCATCGGCGAGGCGATCGCCCATGCCCACGCCATCGGCGCCGAGGCGCCCGAGCCCTGCGGGCGGCGGGTGATCGACATCTCGGGCGACGGCGCGTCGAACGAGGGTCAGCGCCCGCGCGACGTCTCGCGGGCGGTTGCCGCGGCGGGCTACACGATCAACGCGCTGGTGATCCGCGGCGCCGACCCCGACCCGCTGGAAGAGTACATGACCCAGGTGATCGCGGGCCCCGGCGCCTTCGTCGAGGTGGCGGAGGGGTTCGACGCCTATCCGCAGGCGATCCTGCGCAAGCTGCTGCGCGAGATCGAGCAGCCGCTCGCGGTCTCGGCGGCGCCGGGCGGCGCGGGCGCGGCGCGCTCGCCCTGAAACCGGCGAGGCGAGATCAGCGCCCGCATCGCGCGGCGCCTGTATCCGCGGCAGTGCCGGCGGAGGACTGCGGCGGGGACGCCGCGGCCCCTGCCCCGAGATGCGCACCTCCCCGCCGCCGCGGCGCGGCGCCGCAGGCCGCCGGAGCAGGAATCGCGATGGCGAGTTCGCAGGCCCCGCCGTCGAGATGCGCGACCGAGGCGCTTCCCCGCATCAGCGCGATGAGCTCGCGCGCGACGGTGAGACCCGACGCGTCGCCGGCGAGCCCGCAGCCGCCTAGGGTGGTGGGATCGAGGATCGTCTCGACCGGCCAACGCAGCCGCGTGCGGTCCGTGATAGTGATGGCGATGACGAGCTGCGCGCCGACCGTCCCCAGGCGGCAGTGGCAGTCCGTAGCGCCGAGGGTGTCGCCCGCGTGGAACAGCATCTGCGCGGCAAGCTGGGCGGTCCGCCGCAGGTCGCCCGCATGGCGCGCGGCCGGCCTGTCCCCGGGATCGACCCGCGGCAGCACCGCCCCGGGATGGGCCAGTGGCTCGAGCCGGTCCTCGATCGCGCGGGCAAGTTCGGCCAGCGAGAACTCGGCGTGGTCGAGGCTCAGCCGCCCGTCGCGCAGCTCGGACATGTCGAGCAGCGCCTCGATGGCGCCCAGCATGATGTGGCCCGAGCGGCAGGCGTGGCGGGCGTAGAGCGCCTGAACCGGCCCGAGCTGCGACGCCCGCAGCAGCGAGATCATGCCGAGAACGCCGTTCATCGGCGTGCGCAGCTCGTGGCTGACCATGGCGAGGAAGCGCTCGCGGGTCAGCGAGGCCGCCTCGGCGCGCATCGCCTGCGCGCGGATCTCGCGCAGCCGGCCGGCGTCGCGCCGCGCCTGGCGGCGGTGGGCGGCGACGATCAGGCCGCTGAGGACCAGCGCGAGGATCCCCGCGCCCTTGATCGCAACAGAGCTTGCCAGCATCGCGCCGTGGATTTCCTGCGTCCGGCTCTGCTCGGCGCGGTCGGCGAGGGCGGCGAGCCCGTTGACCGCGCGCTCGAACGCCTCGAACTCGGCCAGCATGGCCTCGTTGCCGCCGGCATCGCCCGGGTCGAACGCGGCCGCGCGCGCTTCGTGCCGATGCAGGAGCTCCATCAGGCCGGGCAGCACCGCCGAGCTGTCGACCGCGGCGAGGCGGGCCCCGATCGGTCCGGAGGTCGAGGCGACCATCCGGCTCCAAAGAAGGTCGAAGCGGAACGAGACCTCGGCGATTCGCGCCGCGCGCTCGGTGCCCGGCCGCGCGGCCGACGCCCTCGCCACGGCGCGGGTGAAGCGCAGCAGCTCGCGATCGAGGCCAGCGACATGCCACAGCGTGTTGTCGGCACCCAGCGCCTCGAGGCTGCGGGCATCGCGGCGCTGGCCGAGATAGGCGAGGGCGACGAGCGCGACCATGCCGAGCAGCGCAAGGGCGATCAGGAAGCCGCCGCGCGGTCGCCAGCGCGCCATGCGCTCAGCGCGCCTCGATCCGGACGAGCTGCCAGATCAGCCGGTCGACATACTGCGGCTGCCTGAGTTCGGGGAAGTCGTCGGCCGGATACATGACCCATATCGGCCCCCGGTCGCGCAGCGACAGGCGCCTGCCGTCGAGCTCGGTCGCGAGGATCACGCCATAGGCCCGGAAATCCGCGACGGGCACGGTCACGGCATAGTCGTTGGCGGCGACCAGCCGGACCTCGCGTGCGGCGCCGATCCCGGCGCGGTCGAGCAGATCGGCCGCGAGCGGGCCGCGGAACTCGGACCGCCCCTCGGTGAAATCGGTGCGGGTCGCGATCACGGCCTGCGGCAGGGCGTCGATCTCCGAGCGCGTGAACGCGGCCTGCCGGCCCGTGGCTGCGTCGACCACCGTCAGCAGCACCGGGTCGGCCTCGGCCCCCGCGAGGGATGGCGGCACCGGCACGACGAGGGCGAGCGCAGCTAGCACCGCGCGGCGGGTGATGAACGGCATCGGTCTGCTTCCGGAACTGTTGGCCCGCCTTCAGCCCTAGCGCGCGATCACGAAGGAAAAGTTAGCCGCATCCGGCGCGGACGGTGGCACGGGGACTTCACTTCCGCCCGCGCGGACCCTATGTTCGTCGCGTCCCTTCGGGGACTATGGCGATAAACGCGCACGGAATAAGCGGACCGGACCCGGGGGCGGTACCCGGCGGCTCCACCAACGTCCCGTCATTGGGGGGCAAAGGGGCCGAAACAGGATCGACGGACGTGTAAAGGTGTCTGCTTTCGCCCGGTGAGGTACCACCGTTATCGGTCCGAAAAGTACAGTTGCCAATGACAACCGTGCTCCGGTGGCCCTCGCCGCGTAATGCGGCGCTAGCCATCGAAAATCCAAGCCCTGACGCTTAGCCGCGGCAGGCGGGGTTCGCAGGCACCTGGCAACAGAAGCCTGCACTTCCCTCCCCCGCGCCATCGCCTTCCCCTGCCCGCACCGTTGCGGTTGTGCCGATGCTGGACGATTCTCGCGCCACCCCTCTACCCACGGGCCGCGAATCGTTTATGGTTCTGGCGGAGCAGTCTTGGGGGTCGCCGCGAGAGATGGCCGGGAAGCGAGGCATCAACTACGGCCGATTCATGGAAAGGGCGATGCGCGGCGTCGTGGCCGACGTTCTGGGCCATGTCGCGAAGCACGGGCTTTCGGGCGACCATCACTTCTACATCAACTTCGACACCACCCATCCGGGCGTCGACATCCCCGCCTACCTGCGCGAGCACTACCCGCGGGACATGACGATCGTGCTGCAGGACTGGTTCGAGGACCTCGCGGTGACGGGCGACCGCTTCCGGGTGACGCTCAACTTCTCGAACCGGCCCGAGACGCTGGTGATCCCGCTCGAGGCGGTCAAGACGTTCGTCGACCCGTCGGTCAAGTTTGGGCTCAAGTTCGACGACCACGACGAGGACGACGAGGGCGCCGAGGCCGCGCGCTTCGCGCCCGTGGCCGAAGACGAGGTCGACGCGGACGGCGACGGCGATGGCGGCCCGGACCATCCCGGCGGCACGCCGTCGGCCGATGTCGTGAGCCTCGACCGCTTCCGCAAGCGCTGAGGCGCGCCCCTTCCCCACCCCGCACGCAATCGTCACCGGCCTGCGGCGCAGGGCGCGCTTTCCAATCGCGCGGGCGGGGCGCTATACCCGCGCCAGTCCAAGGAACGCCTGATCGAACGAGGGGGCAAGACAGATGGCCACGCGCATCGAGACCGACAGCTTCGGACCCATCGAGGTCCCGGCCGACCGCTACTGGGGGGCGCAGACGCAGCGCTCGATCCAGAACTTCCCGATCGGCTGGGAGAAACAGCCCGTCGCCATCGTCCGCGCGCTGGGCGTCATCAAGCAGGCCTCGGCCGAGGCGAACATGGCGCTGGGCAATCTCGACCCGAAGCTGGGCGAGGCGATCGTCAAGGCCGCGGGCGAGGTCGTCGCCGGCAAGCTGGACGACCACTTTCCGCTGGTGGTCTGGCAGACCGGATCGGGCACGCAGTCGAACATGAACGCGAACGAGGTGATCTCGAACCGCGCGATCGAGATCCTGGGCGGCGAGAAGGGCTCTAAGACGCCAGTCCACCCCAACGACCACGTCAACCGCTCGCAGTCCTCGAACGACACCTTCCCCACGGCGATGCATGTCGCGGCCGCCCGCACGGCGCATGACGTGCTGCTGCCGGGGTTGCGCAAGCTGCACGCCGCGCTGGCCGCCAAGGCCGAGGCCTTCGCCCACATCATCAAGATCGGCCGCACCCACACGCAAGACGCGACGCCGCTCACGCTGGGCCAGGAATTCGGCGGCTATGCCTTCCAGGTCGAGCAGGGCATCCGGCGCATCGAGATGGCGCTCGGCAACATCTGGCCGCTGGCGCAGGGCGGCACAGCGGTGGGCACGGGGCTCAACTCGAAGGCCGGCTTCGCCGAGAAGGTGGCGGAACGGATCGCCGCGATCACCGGCCTGCCCTTCGTCACCGCGCCCAACAAGTTCGAGGCGCTGGCGGCCCATGACGCCATCGTCGAGATGTCGGGCGCCTGCAAGACGGTGGCGGCGAGCCTGTTCAAGATCGCCAACGACATCCGGCTCCTGGGCTCGGGCCCGCGCTGCGGCCTGGGCGAACTGATCCTGCCGGAGAACGAGCCCGGCTCGTCAATCATGCCGGGCAAGGTCAATCCCACCCAGTGCGAGGCGCTGACCCAGGTCTGCGCGCATGTCATGGGCAACGACGCGGCGATCGGCTTCGCGGGCTCGCAGGGGCATTTCGAGCTCAACGTCTACAAGCCGATGATGATCTACAACCTCCTGCAGTCGATGCAGCTGCTGGGCGACGCGGCATCGGCCTTCACCGACAACTGCGTGGCGGGCATCGAGGCGGACGAGACGCGCATCGCCAAGCTGATGTGGGAGAGCCTGATGCTGGTCACGGCGCTCGCCCCCGTCATCGGCTACGACAACGCGGCCACGGTGGCCAAGACGGCGCACAAGAACGGCACCACGCTGCGCGAAGAAGCGATCAACCTGGGCCTGTGCGACGGCGCGACCTTCGACCGCGTGGTGCGCCCGCAGGACATGCTCGGGCCGAAGTGAGCCCCGCCCCGAGGGACCCGTCGAGGGTCCACCACGCGCCCGTGCCGCCGCTGGCGGCACGGAGCGGCACCGCGGCGGGACGCCCGCGAGGGCTTCCCCCGACGGCCGCGATGACCCATCATCGCGCGCAACCTTCAACCCGGGGAACCGGCGGTCCGACATGACGGGCGATGTCATCAACCTGCGCCAGCGCCGAAAGGCGAAGGGCCGCGCCGAGCGCAAGGCCGAGGCCGACCGCAACGCGGCGGCTCATGGCCTGCCGAAGCACGCGACCCGGCTTGCGAGAGCCCGCGAGGAGAAGGCGCGCCTCGCGCTCGACGGTCACCGGTTGGACCCGCCCGGCGACAGCCCGGACGAGGACGGATGAGCGCCCCGGCGACGGGAAAGACGCCGGCGCCCGGCGAGAGCCGGAAGGCGCGCGCGGCCGACCCCTACCCCGCGCCTGTGAAGCGCTCGCTGACGCTGAGCGGGCACCGCACCTCGGTGAGCCTCGAGGAGCCGTTCTGGCAGGAGTTCCGCCGGATGGCCGAGGACGAGGGGCTGTCGGTCAACGCTCTGGCCAGCCGGATCGACGCGGCGCGGGGCAGCGGCACGACGCTCGCCTCGGCCATCCGGCTGCACGTGCTGGCGACCCTGAGCGGGGGGCGGTGAGGCAGCGGCGCGCCGCTCAGCCGAAGCTCGCGAGGACCGGGAAGGTTTCCAGCAGCCAGAAGGCGAGGCGCTCGAACTCGCCGGTCATGATCATGAGGCCGACGACGAGAAGGAGAACGCCCATCGCCTTCTCGATCAGCCCCATGTGGCGGCGCACCCCCTTGGCCCAGCGCAGGAAGGGGCCGATGAACAGCGCCGCCACTAGGAACGGCACGCCGAGCCCCGCGGCATAGACGGCGAGCAGCGCCGTGCCCGCGCCCAGCGTCTCCTGCTGCGCGGCGAGGGTCAGGATCGCGGCGAGGATCGGGCCGATGCAGGGCGTCCAGCCGAAGGCGAAGGCGATGCCGATGAGATAGCTGGCGCCGAGGCTGCCGGCGCGCGCCGGCCCGCCGAAGCGGGCCTCGCGGTTGAGGAATGGAATGCGGATGATCCCGAGGAAATGCGCGCCCAGCACCATGATGACGGCGCCCGAGACCTGCGCGAGCTCGGTCTTGTAGCTCAGGAGCGCCTGGCCCACCGCCGAGGCGCCCATGCCGAGCAGCACGAAGACCGTGCCGAGGCCGAGCACGAAGAACACCGCCGCGAGGAACACCCGCCGGCGCAGCGCGGCATCGGCCTCGCCATCCTCGCCCGAGATCTGGTCGAGCGTGGTCCCGCCCAGATAGGCGAGGTATGGCGGCGCCAGCGGCAGCACGCAGGGGCTGAGGAAACTGATCAGACCGCCGATGAAGGCGGTGAAGAGCCCTATTTCCATGCCTGCCGTCGCTGTCCGCCGCATCATCCGGGCCAGCCGGGCCCTGCCGTGCATCTAGACTGCTGCATCCGCGGGCGCAAAGGAAAGCGGCGCTTTGCCGCCTCACGTTCCCGTCAGGGTGGCGCAACAGGGCGTCGCGCTCAAGGCGCGCCGTCCAGCGTGGCGAGCCAGGCGACGAGGTCCTCGATCTCGGCCGGCGCGAGTCGCGGGCCGTTGTAGCGCGGATCGTCTGCCCCCTTGCGCTGCCCCGGGAGGAAATAGGCGGGCATCGCGCTGCCGGGGTCGACCGCCGCCGGATCGACGAGCCAGAGCCGGATCTCGCCCGGCGCGAGCCGCTGGCCCACGCCGTCCAGCGGGACGATCGCGCGCGCCTCCCCCTCGGATCCCGCCGGGCGGGCGTCCACGCCACCGCCGGTGCCATAGCCGCCCACGGGCAACCCGCTTGCCGCGCGCGCGGCATGGCAGGCCGTGCAGCCGGTGCGGACCGTGTCGAGGAACAGCGCCCGGCCGCGCTGGGGATCGCCCGCGACGCCGCCCAGTGGATCGGGGATCTCGTGGCCGTTGAGGACGGTGTAGGCGCTCAACGCATCAATCGCGCCCTCGGCCCGCGGCACACCCGGCGACCCGGCGACGAGCGCGCCCGCAAGGAGTGCGGCGGCCATGGCGGCGCGGCCCGCGGCGGGCCGGGTGCGGTCGATCGGCATGTTCATCCACGCGGGGTCCCGGCGCGGCGGCGGCAGGGACACGCCGGTCCGTGCGCGCGCCGCAACTGGGCCGCAAACTAGGGCAGCGGGGGCGCCCCGCGCAAGGGGCCCCTTGCGACGGGCCGATGCCCCGGCTAGGCCTGTGCGGGCCGAGCGACCGGATCACCGGGACCACCCGCAGCCCAATGAGCGACACGCCGATGACCGACGAGCCCCCCTTCGATGCCGAGCTCGACGCGCGCGGCCTCCTGTGCCCGCTGCCGGTGCTGAAGGCGCGCAAGCGCCTGGGCCCGCTCGCGCCGGGCGCGGTGCTGCGAATCCTGGCCGACGATCCGGCGGCGCGGGTCGATGTCCCCCATTTCTGCCGCGAGCAGGGGCACGAGCTGGTCCATCAGCGCGACGGGACGGGAGCCGAGTTGCTGTTCTGGGTGCGCAAGCGCCCGGCCTGACCGGCTCAGCGCGGCGTGAAGCCGGCGCAGGGATCCTCGCGCTCGGCTGCCTCGGAGAACCACACGAAGTCATAGGGCAGCGACGCGATCCCGGGCGGCTCGGCGCCGATTTCGAGCTGGCCCAGCGACACCACGTCGAGCCCGGGCGCCAGCCGGACCAGATAAAACGGCACGCCGCGGTCGGTCCGGGCGTGCCCGTTGCCGGTGATGAGCACGGAAGGCCCGCCGCCTTCGCGATGGGCACGCATGAGCGCAGCGGCGAAGCGGGCATCGCGCAGGCGCTGGGCCTCGACCATCGGCGCGGCGCGCTCGGCGGACAACTGGCCGCAATGCGAGGCGACCATCTCGGCCTCGGCGGCCTGCTGCTGCGCCTCGGGCAGCGGCTCGGCAAGCCCCGCCGCCTCGGCGCCCTCGCCATGCGCGGCGGCGGCCCCCTCGGCGAAGGCGCGGCGCGGGTCGGCGCGCGCGACGCCGCCGCCTGCCACGTAGGCATCGGGCGCGGCCTCGAAGATCGGCCGGTAGAGCGGCCAGTCGGGCCAGCCGAGGCGATCCCACCCGATCGCGGGACCGATCTCGCCGGCCGCCCCGCCCTGCGCGCGGAACACGGCGATGCCTTCCTCGGACGCCTCGGGCACCATCTCGAACGCGAGGCCGCGCGGTGCCGCCGCCGCCACCGCCCATGCCTGACGCGCGTGGTGGGTGGAGTTGTCGTGCACCTCGCCGAGGATCACGAGATCGGCGCGACGGAGCCGCTCGGCGAACTGGTCCGCCGGGATCTCGCGCCCGGCGGCGACGTCCCAGATCCGGCCGGTCAGCGGATCGGGCCCGACCGGGCCCGGCGGTGGCGGCAGGTCGCGAGTGCAGGCGCCAATTCCGACCGCAAGCAACGCTGCCCCGATGGCCGCCCGAAAACCCGACCTTGCCGCTGACCTTGCGCCCGTCACGTCCTCGCTCCGCGCCGATGCTCCCGCCCGAAGGCTAGACCCCAGCGCCGCGGTTGCAAGCCCGTTGTCTGGTATCAGGGCGGGTGGATTGCTATCTCTTGCGACGGGGGCGGCCCGAAGCGGGCGTCGTTCACGCCCCGGGAGGACGCAGATGTCGCGAAGCTGGGCAGGATGGCTGGCCTTCCTCGTGCTGGCGGCAACCGTCAGCGTCGTGTCCTGCCAGGCCTGGCGCGGCCCGGCGGCGGCGCAAGGCCCCGTGGCCGCGGCCCCGGAGCGGGCGGAATGATCGCGCGGCGCCATGGCGGCGCATACAGCCCCGGCGCGAGGACGGATACGGGCCCGAACGGGGCCGGAGCGCAGCCCGGCGCACGTTTCCGCGGCCGCCGCGCGGCGTCGGTCGACGTGCGCGGGCTTCTCCTATTCGTCCTTCCCACGCCGCTTCTTCTGGCGGCACTGTGGGACATAGGCGGCGGCGCGGTCGCAGCGGCCGGAGGCGATCTTGCAGCCTATGCGCTCATGATGGCGGGGGCGTGGCTGCTGCGCGAGGGGCAGAAGGCCGAGGCCGCGTATCAGGCCCGTGCCGTCGCGCGCCGCCCGGCGGTGCCGCGCAAGATCCTCGCGGCCTGCGCTGCGGGGCTCGGCGTGGCGCTCGGGACGCTTGCGGGATGGGGTCAGGGGCCGGTGACGGCGGCGGGGATGGGGCTGCTTGCCTTCCTCGCGCACCTGATGGCCTTCGGGGTCGATCCGCTGAGGCACAAGGGCATCGACGTTCTGGAGGGCGAGGCAGGGCGCGTGGCCGAGGCGCTCGACAAGGCCGAGGCGCGGCTCGCCGAGATCACGCGGCTTGCCCATGCGATCCGCGACCGCGAGATCGAGGGGCGCATCGACACGCTGATGACGGCGGTGCGCGGCCTCCTCAAGCAGATCGAGGGCGACCCGCGCGACCTGCCGCGCGCCCGGCGCTACCTGTCCGTCTATCTCGCCGGCGCCGAGGAGGCGACGCGCAAATACGCCGAAAGCCACGAGGCGCTGGCCGATCCGGGCCTGCGGGCGCAGTATCTCGAGCTGATCGGCGAGCTCGAGGCGAATTTCCAGCGCGGGCGGCGAATGCTGCTCGAGGACGACCGCACCGCCCTCGAAGTCGAGATCGAGGTGCTGCGCGAGCGGCTGGGACAGGAGGTCCGCTGAACATCCACCGCGTTTCCATCGAACGGTTCCCAGGGAGAGATTCGAGATGACCGAGATCGACCGCACCGCCGTCGCCGCCGAAGCCGAGGCCATCGCAGCCGTTCGCCTGCCCGAGCCGAAGGCGGAGATCGTCCCCGCCGCCGCGGCCGACCCGGCGCTCAAGGCCGAGATCGACAAGCGCGTGGCCGAGCTCGACATGAGCGACACCCAGTCGATCATCAAGTTCGGCTCGGGCGCGCAGGTCCGGCTCACCGAGATCTCGGACCGCATGCTGGAAGGCGTGCGCAACAAGGACACCGGCCCCGCGGGGTCGAGCCTGCGCACGATGGTGACGACGCTCAGGGGCTTCGACCCGGCCGAGATCGACCCCAACCGCAAGCAGAGCTGGTGGGATCGCCTGCTAGGCCGCACCCGCCCAGTGGCCGAGTTCGTGGCCCGCTACGAGACGGTGCGCGGCCAGATCGACACGGTGACCGAGAAGCTGCTCGAGCACGAGACGGTGCTGCTCAAGGACATCAAGTTCCTCGACAGGCTCTACGCCAACACGCTCGACTTCTACGACGAGCTCGCGCTCTACATCGCCGCGGGCGAGGCGAAGATCGGGGAGCTCGACGCCGAGACCATCCCGGCGATGGAATCGGCCGTGGCCGCCGCGCCCGAGAACGAGGCGGTGATCCGCGCGCAGGAACTGCGCGACATGCGCGCCGCGCGCGACGAGCTGGAGCGGCGGATCCACGACATGAAGCTGACCCGGCAGGTGACGATGCAGTCGCTGCCCTCGATCCGGCTGGTGCAGGAGAACGACAAGAGCCTCGTCAACAAGATCAACTCGACGCTGGTCAACACCGTGCCGCTGTGGCGCACGCAGCTTGCGCAGGCGGTGACCATCGTGCGCTCGCGCGAGGCGGCGGGAGTGGTGAAGGAGGCGACCGACCTCACCAACGAGCTGCTGACGAAGAACGCCGAGAACCTGCAGCAGGCCAACCGCGAGATCCGCACCCAGATGGAGCGCGGCGTCTTCGACATCGAGGCGGTGAAGGCCGCCAATGCCCGCCTGATCGAGACGATTGAGGAGAGCCTGAAGATCGCCGACGAGGGCAAGGCCGCCCGCGCCCGAGCCGAGGCGGAACTGAAGAAGATGGAGGGCGAGCTCAAGGCCACCCTTGCCGCGGCCCGGGCGCGCGGCGGTGCCGGGTCGCAGCCGGGCGGCGCGGCAAGCGCCGGCTGACGCCGCTGCGGGGCGCGCGCGGGCGCGGACCGGCGCGCCCCGCCTCACGCCGGGATCACGCAAACGTTTGCGGCCCGCGGATTTACATTTTGTCAACCATTGCGCCATCAGTCTGCCGCTCGCGAGCAAGGGACGGGAGTGGATGCGATGCGGTTCTGGGAGGCTGTTGCCGCGTGCCTCGGCGGTTTCGCGACCTTCACGGGCAGGTCGGGCCGGCGGGAGTTCTGGTGGTTCGCAGGCTTCGTGTTCTTCGCGTCGGCCCTGCTCGCGGCGCTCGCGGCCGAGGTGCCGGCGTTCGCGCCGATCGCCCACATCGCGATTGTCACGCTGGCGGTGCCGCTCGCGGCGGTGACGGTGCGGCGGCTCCACGACATCGGGCGGCCGGGCGGCTTGGCGCTGCTGGTGCTGGTGCCAGTCGCGGGCGTGCTCGTGCTCGGCCAGATGCTCGCGCGGCGCGGCGAGCCGGGCGACAACAGGTTCGGTGACGATCCCCGCTATACCGTCTTCGAGGTCGCGGGTTGATCGCCCGGCCGGGCCGCGCCAACCGCCCCCCGGCGGCGCGACCCGGCCGAGAGTTTGCAGGACGGGCAGGGGCCGGCAGGAGAAATGAGGCGCTCCCGCCGGCCGGTCCGCGGATCCTAGCGCCGACCGGAGCCGGCCCTCAGAGGCCGAGGCCGGCCGGCTCGACCAGCCCCGGCCCCTCGGCGCCGACCCGGTTCACGTCGCGCGACACCTCGGTCACGCGCACGCGCGCATCGGGCGCGGGATGCATCAGGACCGTGGCGTCCCCCGTGCCGGTCAGCCAGCCTTCCCATTCCTCCTCGAGCAACACCACCGGACTGCGGGGATGCAGGTGCCGGGTCGCCGCGCCCGCCGCCGTGGTGAGGATGGTGGCGGTGACGAGCGGCTCGCCCCCGAGCATCGGCGCGGCCCAGAGCCCGGCCATGCAGAAGCCGGGCGCGTTGGTGGCGAGGCTCACGAACCACGGCGTCTTGTCGCCGCGGGGACCCGTCCACTCGTAATAGCCGATCGCCGGGACGAGGCAGCGGCCATGCCGCCACGCATCGCGGAACATCGGCTTTTCGGCCGCTTCCTCGGCCCGCGCTTGAAGGTCGAGGCGCGCATTTCGGCCAGCGGCTTGCGCCACCAGCGCGGCACGAGGCCCCAACGCGCGACCGACATGGTGCGCCGCCCCGCCGCGTCCCGCCGCAGGATCGGGATCGGATCGGTGGGCGCGATGTTCCAGCGCGGCTCGGGCCACGCGCCCGGCGCCGCCTCGTCGAGGCCCAACCACGCCGCCGTCCCCGCCTGGCCGGCAATCAAACCGGTCGCAAATCTTCCGCACATCGCGCATACTCCGCTTCGAACTGACGGAATTCCGACTGATGTCCAGCATCTGGCTATCCGATCCCCGGCCGCTGCGCCATGACGCCGGGACGAGTGTTGTCGCGAGGCGGGCGCTCTCGGTGGCGGCTTTGTGCCTGGGCCTCGCCGCCTGCGCGGGCCAGCCATCGTCCTCGGCCTATCGCGAATACGAGCTTGCGCTGACCGCGATCGGCGATCTGCGCACCGACACCGCGCCCGACGACGCGCCCTTCACCAATGCCGACCTCGTGCGCAACTTCAGCCGCATCGCGCTGCGCCACGAGGTCGACATCGAGAAAGCGGGCGACGACAGCAACTCGGCACCCAACCCGTTGCAGCGCTGGGAAGGGCCGATCCGCTGGGGGCTCTATGGCCGCGGCGCCACGCCTGCCGATCACGCCGAGGTCGAGCGCTATCTCGCCCATATCTCCGAAATCACCGGGATCGAGATGGAGGAGGTCGAGCGCGACGTCAACCTGATGATCCTGATCACCGACCCCGCCGAGCGGCCCGCCTTCTCGGCGGCGCTGCGGCGGCTCTACCCGGCGCTGGCCGACGGCTTCGACACATGGCGCTCCTCGGGGCGCGTGGTCTGCATGGCGTCGAACCTGTTCTCGGCGATGGAGGACGACGTGATCGTCTTCGGCATGGTGGTGATCGGCTCGGAGGTCACCGGCCTGCTGCGCCGCTCGTGCATCCACGAGGAGATCGCGCAGGCGCTGGGCCTCGGCAACGACCACCCGGAGGTGCGGCCCTCGATTTTCAACGACGACGAGGAGTTCGCACTGCTGACCGAGCATGACGAATGGCTGCTGCGCATCCTCTATGACCAGCGCCTCGCGCCCGGCATGACCGAGGAGGAGGCCATCCCGGTCGTGCGCGAAATCGTCGAGGAGATCAGGCCCGGCCCCGACGGAGACGGGATATGACCCCGCGCGCCGTCCGCCCTGTCCGCTTTATGCAGTGGACGCACCGGGCGGGCGGGCCCATCGCGCTGGCAGCGGCCCTGGCGCTGGGCGGCGCGGCCTGCGCCCCCTACCAGGACGGCGCCGCCTGGACCGGCTATGCGCTCGAGCGCCAGGAGACCGGAGGGCTGCGCACCGACCGCGATGCGCCCGACGTGCCGTTCGACGCGACCGACATCGCACGCAACTTCCTCGTCGTCGCGCTGGGGGCCGAGCCGAACCCGGTGGGCGCCCAGCGCGGCGAGCGGACACTGCCCGCGGGCGTGCTGCGCCGCTGGGACGCGCCGGTCCGCTGGATCCTGACCGACGACAGCGTCACCGCAGGCCGCGACGGCCCGATCGTCGCCCGGACCTTCGAGCGGATCGCGGCCATCACCGGGCACGACATCGCCCCGGCGGGCGCAGAGGCGCCGAACCTCTACGTCTTCTTCCTGCGCCCCGAGGACTATACCGCGATCGCCGAGACGCCGCCGGAATGGCCATCGGGACGGTGGCTCACCGGCTTCGTCGACCGCTTCGGGCGGGCCCCCGGCACGCCCTGCGTCGCGACCTTCACGGCGACGCCCGCCAACTCCACCGGCGGGGGCGACCGCATCGCCTTCGCCGTCGTGCTGATCCGCGCGGGCCTGCCCGCGCGGCTGGCCCAGGCCTGCATCGAGGAAGAGCTGTCCCAGACCATGGGCCTGCCGAACGACGACCCCGGCATTCGGCCGTCCATCTTCAACGACGACCAGGAATTCGCCTTGCTGACCCGGCACGACGCGACGCTGCTGCGCATCCTCTACGACCCGCGGCTCGAGCCCGGCATGGAGAAGTCCGAGATCGAGCCGATCATCGGCGCCCTCGCGGACGAGGCCATTCGGCACGACCCTGGCGGCGCGCAGGCCGCACTCGACCGCCGCCGGGACGCTTCCGGCGGCTGAGCGCCGATCCCGCGGGATGCGACGTTCACGCTCACCGGCCGGCATGCCACGGATCGGTCGGGCGCGCGCGGCCATCCTGCTTCTCGCCGGGCTCGCCGCCTGCATCTCCGCGGGCATCCCCGGCCCGGAGACCCTGCAGGATTACCAGGACCGCCTCGTGGCAAGCGGCAGGATGCGCACTGACCGCAACCCCCCGGACGTGCCGTTCACGAACGCCGATCTCGTGCGCAACTTCGAGCGCGTGGCCTTCGGGCAGGACCCCGAGATCGAGCGCGCCCTCGGCGTGAGCCGCGCCGGGACCGACCGGATCATGCGCTGGGAGGAGGACATCCGCTACAGCTTCGGCGGCCGCGTCACCCTGAGCGACGCGCTTGCGCTGCGGGACATCGGCGAGCGGCTGTCGCGCGCGAGCGGCCGGGCGGTCGCTGCGGCCGCGGTGCCGGAGGAGGCGAATCTCCTTGTTCTCTTCGTCGCGTCCGAGGATCGCCCGATGCTGCGCGAGCAGTTCCTCGGCTGCGGGGCCGCGCCCGAGATTCTCGAGCGCCTCGTGGTCTCACTCTCGGACGAGTTCCTCTGCTCGGGCACGTTCTTCTGCGCGCCGCCCGGCCCGGACGGGCGCACGCACGCCTTCGGCACGATCGTCATCCGCGCCGAGGCGCCCGGGCTGCTGCGGCGCTCGTGCATCGAGGAGGAATTCGCCCAGGCCATGGGACTGCCGCGCGACGACGACCGCGTGCGCCCCTCGATGTTCAACGAGGACGAGGAGTTCGCGCTGATGACGACGCATGACGAGTATCTCGTCCGCATCCTCTACCACCCGAGCCTGCGGGCCGGGATGCCGCGCGCCGAAGCGATGTCGCGCGTGCCCGGCATCGTCGAGGAGCTTCGCCCCGGCGGGTGAGCCGGCGCAAGGCGTCTCCCCCTCGGCGCCGGAATGCTCTAGCGTCGGCAGGCGCAAGGATCGCGAGCCGAAGGGAGCGAGGCATGATCTGGGACATGCTCAAGGGCGAGTTCATCGATGTCATCGACTGGACCGACGACACCCGCGACACCATGGTCTGGCGCTTCCAGCGCCACGGCAACGCCATCAAGTACGGCGCCAAGCTGACGGTGCGCGAGGGGCAGGCGGCGGTCTTCGTGCACGAGGGGCAGCTGGCGGACGTGTTCCGCCCCGGCCTCTACATGCTCGAGACCAACAACATGCCGGTGATGACCACGCTGCAGCACTGGGATCACCTGTTCAATTCGCCCTTCAAGGCCGAGGTCTATTTCGTCTCTACGCGCCGCTTCCAGAACCTGAAATGGGGCACCCGCAACCCGATCATGCTGCGCGACCCGGAATTCGGGCCGGTGCGGCTCAGGTCCTTCGGAACCTACGGCATCCGGGTGTCGGACCCGGGCTTGTTCCTGCGCGAGATCGTCGGCACCGACGGCGAGGTCACGACCGACGAGGTGCAGTTCCAGATCCGCAACGTCATCGTCGCGCGCTTCTCGAACGCGCTGGCCTCGTCGGGCATCCCGGTGCTGGACCTCGCGGCCAACACCGACCAGCTCGCCGACTACCTGCGCACCCGCATCGCGCCCGAGATCGCGGCCTTCGGGATCGAGATGCCCGAGCTGTTCGTCGAGAACGTCTCGCTGCCCGAGGCGGTCGAGCAGGCGCTGGACCGGCGCACGGCGATGGGGGTGGTGGGCGACCTCACGAAGTACGCGCAATACCAGGCAGCCGAGGCGATGCGCGCGGCGGCCGAGAACCCCGGCGGCGGCGCCATGGGAGCGGCGATCGGGGCGGGCATGGGCGTCGCGATGGGCAGCCAGATGGCGTCAGGCCCCTGGGGGCAGGCCCCGGCCACACCGCCGCCACCGCCCGCGCCGGAGGTGGTGTGGCACATCGCCGAGAACGGGCAGACCACGGGGCCCTTCAGCCGCGCCGATCTGGGTCGGATGACCGCCGAGGGGCGCTTCACCCGCGGGACGCTGGTCTGGTCGCCGGGGATGGAGGGCTGGACCGCGGCCGGCGAGGTGGCAGCACTCGCCCAGCTCTTCACCATCGCGCCGCCGCCCCCGCCGCCGCCCGCGCCGAAGGGCTGAGGGCGCGGCCCCTCCCCCCGCCGGGGCGGTGGACCTACATTGAGGGGATGGCGGCGTCGGGCCGCCCGACCCTTGCTCCGAGCCGGAAAGCCGATGACCCCGCCCCAGCCGATGCCCCGCTTCGCCTTCGACAACAGTTACGCGCGCCTGCCCGACCGCTTCTTCGCGCGGCTGGACCCGACCCCCGTGCGCGCGCCCGCGATGATCCGGGTGAACGAGCGGCTGGCGGCCGAGCTCGGCCTCGACCCGGCGGCGCTGGCGAGCCCCGCGGGTGCCGCGGTGCTGGCCGGGAACGCCACGCCCGAGGGAGCCCAGCCGCTGGCGCAGGCCTATGCGGGGCACCAGTTCGGCAACTGGGTGCCACAGCTTGGCGACGGGCGCGCGATCCTTCTTGGCGAGGTGATCGACGCGCAGGGCCGCCGGCGTGATATCCAGCTCAAGGGCTCGGGGCGGACGCCCTTCTCGCGCATGGGCGACGGACGCGCACCGCTGGGGCCGGTGCTGCGCGAATACATCGTCTCGGAGGCGATGGCGGCGCTGGGCGTGCCGACCACGCGGGCGCTGGCGGCGGTGGCGACCGGCGAGCCGGTGATGCGCGAGGACGTGCTGCCGGGCGCGGTGCTGACACGCGTCGCGGCCAGCCATATCCGCGTCGGCACCTTCCAGTTCTTCGCCGCGCGCGGCGACGACGCGGCGCTGAAGGCGCTCGCCGATCACGTCATCGCGCGCCACTACCCGGATTCGGCGGAGGCGGAGGACCCGTACCTCGCGATGCTCGACGGCGTGATCGGGCGGCAGGCGGCACTTATCGCGCGGTGGATGAGCCTCGGCTTCATCCACGGCGTGATGAACACCGACAACATGACCGTTTCGGGCGAGACGATCGACTACGGGCCCTGCGCCTTCATGGACGCCTACCACCCGCAGACGGTGTTCAGCTCGATCGATACGATGGGGCGCTATGCCTATGGCAACCAGCCGCGGGTCGCGCACTGGAACCTCTCGCGGCTGGCGCAGGCGATGCTGCCGCTGATGGGGGAGGACATCGACGCCGCCGTCGAGCGCGCGCAGGCGGCGATCGACACCTTCCCCGCGCGATTCCGAGCCGCGTGGCTGTCGGAGATGCGCGCGAAACTGGGCCTGGGATCGGCTCGCGACGAGGACGAGGCGCTGATCGACGCGCTCATGGAGGCGATGGCAGCGAGCGGCGCCGACTTCACCCTGACCTTCCGTCGCCTCGCCGATGCCGCCGAGGGGTGCGACGGGCCGCGCGGGCAGTTCGCCGACCCTGCCGCCTTCGACGCCTGGACGGCGCGCTGGCGGTCGCGGCTCGAAGCAGACGCGATGACGCCCGCGGCACGGCCAGCCGCGCTGCGGGCGGCGAACCCTCTCTACATCCCGCGCAACCACCTGGTCGAGGAAGCGATCGCCGCCGCCATGGCGGGCGACGTCGCGCCGTTCGAGACGCTCAACGCCGTGCTCGCGCGGCCTTTCGACGAGCAGCCGGGGCACGAGCGCCACGCCGCCCCGCCACAGCCCGGGGAAGTGGTCGAGCGCACCTTCTGCGGGACCTGAGCGGGCGGGGGTTGCGCACGGGCGCAGGCGCGCCGACACTCCGCCCCCGCGGCGCGAGAGGGAGGGGGCCATGGCCCGGGCGAGGAGCAAGGCGGCAGGCGAGGGCGCAAGCACGCTCGCCTGCTCGAACTGCGGCGCCTCGCTCGAATACGCACCGGGGGTGGGCCGGCTTGTCTGCCCCTATTGCGGCACCGAGAACGAGATCCCGGACGCGGCGACCGGCCCATGGGAGAAGCCTGCCCTGCGCGAGATCGACCTCGCCACCACGCTGGCCGAGCGCGCGGGCGCGACCGACTTCGAGGAGACCGAGACCGTGGCCTGCCCCGGCTGCGGCGCCGAGATCGGGCTCGACGCCGGCACGCTGGCCGAGCAATGCCCGTTCTGCGCGACGCCGCTCTCGCGCCGGAACCTGCACCGCCACCGCCACCCGCGCCCGCAGGGGGTGCTGCCCTTCGCGATCACCGAACCCGAGGCCCGGGCGCGGATGAAGGCGTGGCTGGGTGGGCTCTGGTTCGCGCCCTCGGGGCTCAGGCGCTATGCCGAGGCGGGACGGCCGCTCGCCGGGGTCTACCTGCCGCACTACACCTATGACGCGGCGGCCGAGGCCGACTATGCCGGCTTCCGCGGCGATGCCTATTACGTCACGCAGATGGTGCCCGTGCGGCGCGGCAAGGGGATGTCGATGCAACCCCGGCAGGTGCGCAAGATCCGCTGGACGCCGGTGAGCGGGCGCCTCGCGCGCGACTTCGACGACGTGCTGGTCTCGGCCTCGGACACGCTGGGCGCGCTGGGGACGGGGGCCGAGGTGTTTCCCGGCTGGGATCTCCAGGGCCTTCGCCCCTATGCGCCCGACTTCCTTGCGGGATTCCGGGCCGAGGCGCCCGCGCTGGAACTGGGTGTGGGATTCAAGCAGGCGGGCGCGGCGATGGAGGGCGCGCTGGCGGCCGAGGCCCGCGCCCGGATCGGCGGCGACGCGCAGCGGCTGACCTCGCTGTCGGCGCGGTTCGAGCGGGTGACCTTCAAGCATGTGCTGCTGCCGGTCTGGCTTGCGGCCTACCGCTATGGCAACCGGCCCTATCGCGTGGTGGTGAACGGGCGCACCGGCGCGGTGACGGGCGAGCGGCCCTATTCGGCCTGGAAGCTCGCGATTGCCGTGGTGGCAGGGCTCGCGGTGGCGGCGCTGGTGGCCTTCGTGCTCGCACGCGGCTGAGGGGGTGGCGCAACGTCACGGGCCTTGCCCGCTTCCGCCGCCCGCGCGTGCCCGCTAGTCTGGCCACCCGCGCCAGCCGAGGACCGCAGATGACCTACCAGACGCTCAGCTACGACCTGACCGACCATGTCGCGACCATCGCGCTGGGGCGGCCCGAGAAGATGAACAGCCTCAACCGCGCGATGCGGCTGGAACTGGTGGACGCGCTTGGCCGCGCCGGGCACGAGGGGCGGGCGGTGATCCTGACCGGCTCGGGCCGCGCCTTCTGCGCCGGGCAGGACCTCGGCGACGGCGGGAGTGCCGCGCAGATCGACCTCGCGCGCACGCTGGCCGAGGAATACGAGCCGCTGCTGCGCCTGATCGCCGACTGCCCCGTGCCGACCATCGCGGCGGTCAACGGGGTCGCGGCGGGCGCGGGCGCGAACATCGCGCTCGCCGCCGACATCGTGATCGCCGCGCGTTCAGCGAGCTTCGTCGAGGCCTTCGCGCGCATCGGCCTGATCCCCGACGCCGGCGGCACCTTCTGGCTGCCGCGGCTCGTCGGGCAGGCGCGCGCGATGGGCATGTGCCTGCTGGCCGACGCCATCGACGCCGAGCGCGCCGCCGAGTGGGGCCTGATCTGGGAGGCGGTCGAGGACGACCTGCTGGCCGCCCGCGCGCGCCAGATCGCCGAGCGGTTGGCGGCGGGGCCGACGGTGGCCTACCGGCTGGCGAAACAGGCGCTGCGGGCCTCGGCCGAGAACGGCTTCGAGGCGCAGCTCGCGCTCGAAGCCCGGCTGCAGGGCGAGGCGGGGCGCACGCGCGACTTCGCCGAAGGCGTGATGGCCTTTCTCGAGAAGCGAAAGCCGGTCTTCGAGGGGCGCTGAGCGTCCCTTTGACCCCTTGATCGGCGCGGACTGCCCCGCCACGGTTGCGGAATGGACAGACCCTCGCTTGCCGCGCGCCTGAGTGCCGCGCCCATCCCGTTCGAGCCCGAGCGCGCCGCCGACCTCGCGAGCCGCCTGCCGGGCGAGCTCACCCGTGGTGCGCTGGGCGACGTCCTGCGCGGTGCGGCGGGGTCGAGCCCCTACCTCGCGCGGCTGGCCGAGCGCCACGCCGAGTGGCTGGCCGAGGCCGCATCGCTGCCGCCCGAGGTGAGCCTGCCCGCCCTGATTGCCGCCGCACGCAACGCCGCCGACGGGGGCGACGCGCGCGAACTGGCCTCGGCGCTGCGGCGCGCCAAGGCGCGGGCCGCGCTCCTGATCGCGCTTGCCGATCTTGGCGGAGCGTGGGACCTCGGCGCGGTCACCGGCGCGCTGACGGACCTCGCGGACGGGCTGACGGGGATCGCGGCGCTGTGGCTCCTGGGCCAGGAGATCGCGCGCGGGCGCCTTCCCGGCATGACAGCCGAGAGCCTCGCCAGCGGCGCGGGCTATGTCGTCCTCGCCATGGGCAAGCACGGGGCGCGCGAGCTGAACTATTCGTCCGATATCGACCTCATCTGCCTGTTCGACCAGGACCAGATCGCGCCCGACGACTTCGCCGAGGCGAAGGCGCGCTACATCCATGTCACCCGCGGGCTGGTGAAGCTCTTGTCCGAGCAGACCGGCGAGGGCTATGTCTTCCGCACCGACCTGAGGCTGAGGCCCGCGCCTTCGACGACGCCCGTCTGCCTCGCGATGGAGGCCGCCGAGCGTTACTACGAATCGGTCGGCCGGACATGGGAGCGCGCGGCCCACATAAAGGCGCGCCCCATCGCGGGCGACCGCGCGGCGGGGGCGGCCTATCTCGAGCGCCTCGCCCCCTTCATCTGGCGGCGCCATCTCGACTTCGCGGCAATCGAGGACGTCGAGGACCTGCTGCGCAAGATCCGCGAGAAGAAGGGCCGCTTCACGCCCTCGACCGTCCCCGGCCACGATCTCAAGCTGGGTCCCGGCGGGATCCGCGAGATCGAGTTCTTCGCGCAGACCCGCCAGCTCATCATGGGCGGGCGCGAGCCCGCGCTGCGCGACCCCACGACGCTGGGCGCGCTGGAGCGGCTGGTCGAGGCCGGCCATGTCCCTGCCGGCACGGCGGCCGAGCTTGCGGCGGATTACGTCGCGCACCGCACGCTCGAGCACCGCCTCCAGATGATCGAGGACGCGCAGACCCACACCATCCCCGTGCCCGAACCCGCCCGCGCGCGGCTGGCGGCGCTGGCGGGCTGGTCGGACCTCGCGGCCTTCGAGCGCGACATCGCCGAGCGGCTGGCGCGCGTGCATGGCACGACGCAGGCGTTCTTCGCGACGCCCGGGCGCGGCGCCGCGGCGGGCGACGGGCCGCGCCCCGAGATCGACGCCGAGGCGCTGGCCCGCGCGGGCTTCCAGCGGCCCGAGGACGCCCTGCGCACCATCGAGCGCTGGCGCTCGGGCCGGCTGCCGGCGACACGGACCGAGCGCGCGCAGCGGCTGTTCGCCGGGTTCGAGTCGCGGCTGGTCGCGGATCTGGGCGAGGCGGCGAGCCCCGACGATGCGATCGCCGAGTTCGACCGCTTCCTCTCGGGCCTGCCGGCGGGGGTGCAGGTGTTCTCGCTGTTCACCGCGAACCCGCATCTGCTGGACCTGATCGTCGAGATCTGCTCGGCGGCGCCCCGGCTGGCCGCGCATCTGGGGCGCGAGCCGCAGGCGCTCGACGCGCTGATCGGCGGCGGCTTCTTCGAGCCGCTGGAGGGTGAGACTGCGCTCGCCACCGATCTCGAGCGCTGGCTGGGCCGCGAGACCGACTACGAGCGCGAGCTCGACGCCGCCCGCGCCTGGGCGCGCGAGCAGATGTTTCGCGCCGGCGTGCAGGTGCTGCGCGGCGTGGCGGACGAAGCCGAGGCAGGCGCCGCCTTCTCGGCCATCGCTGGGGCGGCGCTCGACCGCCTGCTGCCGCGGGTGATCGCCGATTTCGCGTCTCGTCATGGCCCCCCGCCGGGGCGCGGCATGGCGGTGATCGGCATGGGGAAGCTGGGCACGCGCGAGATGACCGCGGGCTCGGACCTCGACCTCATCACCGTCTACGACCCAGGCGAAGCCGAGATGTCCGACGGCCCCCGGCCACTGCCGCCCGCCACCTATTATCCGCGGCTCACGCAGGCGCTGGTGGCGGCGATCACCGCGCCGACCGCGCAGGGGCGGCTGTTCGCGGTGGACATGCGGCTGAGGCCCTCGGGGCGGCAGGGGCCGGTCGCAGTCTCGCTCGCGGCCTTCCGGCGCTACCAGATGGAGCAGGCCTGGGTCTGGGAGCATCTGGCGCTGACGCGCGCGCGGGTGGTGGCAGGGCCGCACGACCTCGGCCGCGAGGCGACCGAGGTGATCCGCGAGGCACTGGCCCGGCGCAAGGGCGACCCGGCGGTTCTGGAGGAGGCGGCGGCGATGCGGCGCAAGCTGATCGAGGCCCATGCCGGCGCACGCGCCAACCCCTGGTCGCTCAAGCACGCGGCCGGCGGGCTGATGGAGATCGAGTTCCTCGCCCAGACGGGCTGCCTGTATCATGGGCTCGCCGTGGCGCTGCCCGCGCGGGCGCTGCTCGGGCCACTGGCCGATGCGGGCTGGATCGGCGCGGACGAAGCTGGCGCGCTCGCCGAGGCGCTCAAGCTCGAGGCGCGGCTGCAGCAGGTCGAGCGCGTGGCCCTCGAGCAGCCGCTCAATCCCGACACGGCGGGCGAGGGGCTGCGCCGCGTTCTCGCGCGCGTCGCCGGGACCGAGGATTTCCCCGCGCTCGCCGACCGGCTGGGCGCGCTCCAGGCAGAGGCCGCGGCAGCGGTCGAGCGGGTGTTCGCCGGCATCGTCCCCGCCGAGCCCGGCTGAGACACCCCTTCCTCCCGGCAGGACAGGGTGCGGGCGCTACTTCACCTCGGAGGCGAGCGCCCAGATCTTCTCGTTCGTCTCGGGCGTGCGCACCCGGCTGATCTCGACGCCGAGCCGCGCGCCGTTCGGCAGCCGGTCGAGCTTCTCGATGCGCACATGCACCCGCCGCGCGCGCGGATCGACCAGCACCGCCTGCGCCAGACGCTCGGCAAAGGTCTCGAGCAGCGTGATGCGCGGCCCCTGGGCGATGGTCTCGATCGCGTCCACGAGGTCGTCGTAGTTGATCACCCGCCCAACGCGGTCGTCGATATGGGCGGTGTTGCGGGTCACCTCGAGCACGATGTCGAAGCGCACCCTCTGCGTCACGCCCACTTCCTCGGCATATGCGCCGATCTCGATCTCGCGCAGGTAGTCCAGCAGGAAGATGCGGTCCGCGACCATGTCCTGGCCCATGGCCATCTCGGTCTCGACATCCAGCCTCTGCGGCAGGAGGGCCCGTTCCACCATCGCGATACTCCGATTTCGCCAGTGCCCGGATGCGGCGTCGCGGCATCCATGGCTCGACTCACGTTAACTCTTTACGCGCGGAACGGCCATGCCAAAGCGACGGGCGGGGGTGGTTTCGAGACATCCCGCCGCCCGGGCGCCCGTCAGCGCTGCGACAACTCGACGGGTCCGCGATAGAAGATGTGCTCACCGATCCGGGCGGTCCGCACCAGCCGCCTCGCCCATTTCGGGCGCACGGCCGTGGTGTGGTAATGCGTGGCCTTGCCGGTCAGCGTCCTCGGGCGGCCCTGCAGCATCACCCAGGCGATCTTGCCCAGCGCATCATAGGCCGCGCGGTTCCCGATCACCTCCTTCTTGCCGTCGCAGTTGTACGAGAACTGGCAGGAGCGTCCCTTGCCAGCGCCCTGACGCACGACGGCGCAGACGCTGTCGGGATAGCGCGCGCTGTCGACGCGGTTCAGGATCACCTCGGCGACCGCGATCTGGCCGATCGGGCTTTCGCCGCGGGCCTCGAAATAGAGCGCCTCGGTCAGACAGCGCCACTCGGTGTCGGTGGTCTCGACCTGCACGCGCGCCATCGCGGAGAGGTCGATTGTGCCGCCGGGATCGGCGATCAGGAGCTCGGTCAGCGTGCGGTCCTGGGCGCCCTCGATCAGCGCTGCGGTGCTGGCGTCGTCGCTGTTGAGCCGGGTGAGGCGGCCCATCGGCGCGTCCTCGCCATCGGGCATCAGCCGCGCCGCGCCGGGCGAGCCGAGGAAGCCGGCAAGGCCCGCGCGCTCGGCACCGATCATGTCGGCGATCTGGGCCCCGCGGCCGATCGGCGGGCGGACCTCGCTCCGGTCGACATCGGCGAGCGCGGCTCCCGCCACAGCCCCCGCCAGCGCCACCGCACCGAGAATTCGGCACACGCCGGAAAATACCGCGCGCGCGGCCTGAAGACGATCGCAGCCGATCATGTCGTTCCTCGTTTCCTCGGGCTTCGCCGCCTGTCGCGAGAGCCGCAGGACACGTCAATGGCTCCTTGCCCTTGGGAGCCGCCTGACCTCATCAAATCGGGGTGGGGAAGGTTGTCCCGGACACGCCCCGCGTCACGCGCTTGAGATTGCGCGCAGGGCGCTCAATAGCGTGGAATCGACCCAAGCGAAAAGCCCGGACGGCGCAATTGCCGCAGCGCACGCGAAAAACTCTTTTGGAATCAATACGGCGTACCGCAGCGCAGCGTCACTTTTTCACGACCGGGAACGCCGCATCGAGCGCCGCGTCGAGCTTTTCGCCCAGGGCGCGCGCCTCGCGGAAGGGGCCCGATTCGCTCCGGCCGGCCCGGCCGAGGGCACCCGAGGCCGCGATGCGGGCCAACCCGGCCTGGCCGTAGCGCTCCGACAGGTGGCGCCTCAGCCACTCCTGCGCCTGCACCTGCCGCCGGACGGCGAGGCGCGACGCAGGCACCGCCGCGCGTTCCTCGATCGCCGCGAGCAGCCGGTCGATGCCTTCACCGTCGAGCGCCGAGACGGCGATCACCGGGGGCGGCCCGCCCTCGCCCGCGGCGAGCCCCAGCGCGCCCTTCAGGTCGGCCGCGGTGCGGCGTGCGACCGCGCCCATGTCGGCCTTGGTGACCGCGACGATGTCGGGGATCTCCATGACGCCCGCCTTCATGTACTGTACTGCGTCGCCCGATCCGGGCTGGGCGCAGAACACCACGGTGTCGGCGATGTCAGCCACCGCGGTCTCGGACTGTCCGACGCCCACGGTCTCGACGATCACGCGGTCCATCAGCGCCCGCATCAGAACCGCCGCCGGATAGGCGAGATCGGCGAGCCCACCGAGCCGGTCGCGCGCCGCCATCGAACGCACGAACACGCCCGCATCCTCGGGGTCGCGGCGCATCCGCGTGCGGTCGCCGAGCAGCGCGCCGCCCGAGATCCGCGACGAGGGATCGACCGCGATCACTCCCACCGTCAGGCCTCGCGCCCGGCAGGCATGGATCAGCGCGTCCGTCAACGTCGACTTGCCAACCCCCGGCGGCCCGGTCAGGCCCAGCACGTGACCCCGCGGACTGGCCGCCGCCTCGTCGAGCAACGCGGCCACGGCAGCGGACTCGCCCTGCGCCTCGATCGCGGCAAGCGCCTGTGCGAGCCCCGCCTTGCCGCGCGCCGCAAGCTCGGCGAGAGCGGTCATGCGCCGCCGTCGACCTCGGCCCAGCGCCGCGCGCCGATCGCCGCCTGCGCCGCCGCGAGCCGCGCGATCGGCACCCGGTAGGGCGAGCACGAGACATAGTCGAAGCCCGCCCGCTCGCAGAAATCGACCGAAGCGGGGTCCGCGCCGTGTTCACCGCACAGGCCAACCGAGATGCCGGGGGCATGCGCCCGCGCCCGCTCGGCGGCGATCTTCATCATCTCGCCCACGCCCTCGAGGTCGAGCGAGTGGAAGGGATCGTGCGCATAGACCCCGCGCGCCACGTAGTCGGGCATGAACCGCCCGGCATCGTCGCGGCTGAGACCATAGACCATCTGCGTGAGGTCGTTCGTGCCGAAACTGACGAAGGCCGCGGCATCGGCGATCTCGCCCGCGCGCAGGCAGGCGCGCGGCGTCTCGATCATCACGCCGACGCGATAGTCGACCATCGCGCCCCGCTCGGCGCGCACGGCCTCGGCCACCTCGGCGATATGGCCCTTGAGCACGATCAGCTCGCGCACCGCCGAGACCAGCGGCAGCATGATCTCGGGCACCACGGCGCGCCCGGCGCGGGCGCCCGCCTCGAGCGCTGCCTCGAAGATCGCGCGGGCCTGCATCTCGTAGATCTCGGGATAGGCAATGCCGATGCGGCAGCCACGCTTGCCCAGCATCGGGTTGAATTCCGACAACTCCAGCACCCGGGCGCGCACGATGGCCGGCGCGATGCCCAGCGCCTCGGCCAGTTCCTCGATGTCGGCCTCGCCATGCGGCAGGAACTCGTGCAGCGGCGGGTCGAGCAGGCGGATCACCACCGGCTGGCCCGCCATCTCGGCGAACAGCTCGATAAAGTCCTCGCGCTGCATCGGCAGCAGTTCGGCCAGCGCGGCGCGGCGGTCGGCCTCGGTGTCGGCAAGGATCATGCGGCGCATGGCGCTGATGCGCCCGCGCTTGAAGAACATGTGCTCGGTGCGGCAGAGCCCGATGCCCGCGGCGCCGAAGCCGCGCGCGACGCGGGCGTCCTGGCCGGTGTCGGCGTTCGCCCGCACGCCCATCCGCCGCGCGTCGTCGGCCCATTCCATCAGCCGCGCGAAGGCGCCGGTGATCTCGGGCGGCACGGTCGGAACCTTTCCCGCCAGCACCTCGCCGGTCGAGCCGTCCACGGTGACCGCGTCGCCCGCGCGGAACACCCGCCCGTCGCGCGCCCGGATCTCGCCCGCGCGGCGGTCGAGGATCAGGTCCTTCGCCCCCACCACGCAGGGCGTGCCGAGGCCGCGGGCCACCACCGCCGCGTGGCTGGTCATGCCGCCGCGCACGGTCAGCACGGCCTTGGCCGCATGCATGCCGCGGATGTCCTCGGGGCTCGTTTCCACCAGCGCGAGGATCGCCGGGCGACCCGCTGCCGCCGCCGCCTCGGCCGCATCGGGCGAGAACACGAGCGCGCCCGAGGCCGCGCCGGGCGAGGCGGGCAGGCCATGCCCGATCCGGTCCCGCGCGGCGTCGGGGTCGATCGAGGGGTGCAGGTGCTGGTCGAGCGCGGCCGGGTCGATGCGCATCAGCGCCGCCTCGCGCCCAATCGCGCCAGCCTCGGCCAGTTCCACCGCGATGCGCACGGCCGCGCGGGCCGAGCGGCGGGCGGGCCTGACCTCGAGCAAGTGCAGCACCCCGTCATCCAGCGTGAACTCGAACGAGAAGGCCTCGCCCAGCGCCCGCTCGAGCCGGCGCGCGGCCTCGCCCAGCACCTCGGCCGCGGCGGGGCAGCGCTCCTCGAGCGAGGGCTCGCGCAGACCCTGGTCAAGGCGCTCGGCGACCGTCAGCACGGCGGGCGTGCGCAGGCCCATCAGCGCCTCCTCGCCCTGCGCCTGCTCGAGGAACCGGCCCGAGAGGCGTTGCGCGCCCGTCGTCTCGTCGCGCGTGTGGGCGAGGCCCGCCCCCGAGACGCCGGGGCCGAGGCCCAGCGTCATCGCCTGCACGATCAGCGCGAGCGGGGCGTCCTCGGGCAGCCCGCGGGCCAGCCGGCGCATCCGGGCGCGCGGCCCGCGCCAGAGCTCCGCCATCGCGGCGATCGCGCCCTCGAGCTGCGCGCGGGGGTCGTCCGGGAAGGGCTCGCCCGCTTCCTCCATGATCAGCCCGAGGCAGGTGTGGCTCAGCTCGGCCAGCGCCGCGGGACCGAGATCGGTCTCGCTCTCGACCCCCGCGAGGCGCATGGCGTCATGGAGGGCGTATTCGAACTCCTCGCCCTCGATGCCGAGCGCGGTGGCGCCATAGGACTGCACGAGGCGGCGATGCAGGTCGCGCGCCACCCGCTCGCCCCGCTCGGCGGCCAGCGCCGGCAGCGCGAGCCCGCTCGCGCCGATGTCGAGGATCGCGGGGACGACGCCGCCCGCGCCACCCTCGGCCGAGGGGCGGACCGACAGGAGCAGCGGCCGCGACGCCGCGCCGAGGCCGCGGCCGGTCGCGGCCTCGACCCGCTCGAGGCCCGCGTCGAGCGCCGCGCGGATGGCGGCCGGGCAGGCAAGCGTGGCGGGCGCGAGGACGAAGCCGGGCGGCACGGGCAGGCCAAGGGCCGCAGCATGGCCCAGCAGCGACGCCTTCTGGCCGAACACCGCCGCCTCCGGCACGGGATCCCCCGCGCCGAGCCCGATCCAGCCGAGATCCACGACCACGTCCTTCATGGTCCTGTCATACAGAATCTGTTCGCACCTGCACAAGCGGCGCGGGGGCGCGGCGACAGATGGGCGCGGGGGTGATGCCCGGCGCGCACGCCCGGTCCGGCATGGCGCGGTGCCCTTCGCGGGGTTTCGCGCGTGAGTCTCGTGGTAGAATATTGATTCAATTACATTATACGAACAGAGTCACTCGGCGGACGTGATCCGAAACGATCGCGGGCCCGGAAGGCCCCGGCTCGGAGGCCGGGGCAGCGAGAGTGTCGGGCGGTGGCGCGAGCCGGGAGGCGCCGGGCTCCTCTGCTGGGGCCGTTGGAGGCTCCGACCAAGGCGCAGGGCGCGCGCGGCACGCGAGGGCGGGGCCGGGCTCAGCCCTCGATGGCGTCCCAGACCGCGACCTGGCGCATGACCTGCCGGATGCGGGTGAGGAGGCAAAGGCGGTTGCGCCGCAGGATCTGGTTCGGCGCGTTCACCGTCACCTTGTCGAAGAACGCATCCACCGGCAGGCGCAGGCGGGCCATCGCGGCCATGGCGGCCGTGAAATCCTCGGCCCTCAGCGCCGCGGCGATGGCGGGTTCGGCGGCGTCGAGCGCCTCGAACAGTGCCGCTTCCTCGGCCCCTTCCGCGAACATCGGGTCGGGCGGCATCGAGTATTCGACGCCGTCCTTCTCCTCCTCGATGCGGACGATGTTCGAGGCGCGGCGGTAGGCAGTGAGCAGGTTCGCGCCGTCCTCGGTGGCAAGGAACTCCTGCGCGGCGCGGACCCGGTTGACAAGCAGCACGAGGTCGTCCTGCCCGCCGAGATCGAAACAGGCCTGGATCACGTCGTGCCGGATGCCCTGGTCTCGCAGGGCGACCTTGAGGCGGTCGGCGAGGAAGGTGAGGAGGTCGTCGCGAGGATCAGGAATGTCTGCCATCTTAGTATTCAGCAGATCTGCCAATCGCGCTTCTCGCCTATCGCTCCGAAAATTCTTCTCAATCAACCTCTTGGCGGAGTCAAAGTCTTCAACCTCGATACCAAGCTCGGCGCAAATCGAACGCCGCACTTCATCGACCTTTGCGAACGCTGAGGAGGCCCACTGGAGGTAGTGGAGGTCATCACCCAACGTCAGGAGAGGCTTGATGCGTAGCCTGATGTCGTTCTCCAGAACAGTTCGAATAACCCCCAGCGCCGCCCGTCTCAGCGCAAACGGGTCCTTGCTCCCGGTCGGCTTCTCGTCGATGGCCCAGAAGCCGGTCAGCATGTCGATCTTGTCGGCCAAGGCCACCGCGACCGACACCGGCTCGCTGGGCACCGCGTCGGACGGCCCCAACGGGCGATAATGCGCCTCGGCGGCGTTCGCCACCGGCTCGGGCAGCCCGGCGGCCCGCGCGTAATACTTCCCCATCACGCCCTGAAGCTCGGGGAACTCGTAGACCATGGCCGAGGCGAGGTCGGCCTTGGCGACCTTCGCCGCCTGTTCGGCCAGATCGGGGTCGGCGCCCACCGCCGGGGCGATCTCGCGCGCCAGCGCGGCGATGCGGGCGATGCGTTCGGCCTGGCTCCCCAGCTTCTGGTGAAACACCACCGAATCGAGGGGCTTTGCCATCGCCTCGATACCCGCGATCCCCTGGCCTGCGACCTTGCGCCGGTCGTTCTCCCAGAAGAACTTGGCGTCCGACAGCCGCGCCGCCAGCACGCGGCGGTTGCCCTTGAGGATGGCGGCGCCCCCATCGGGCGCCTCGATGTTCGCGACCGTCACGAAGCGCTCGATCCGGCCGGTTTTCGGGTTGCGCACCGAGAAGAACTTCTGGTGCTCGCGCATCGAGGTTTGCAGCACCTCGGGCGGCAGGTCGAGGAACTCGGCGCCGATCTCGCCCATCAGCACCACGGGCCATTCCGCGAGGCCCGCGACCTCGGCCAGCAGACCCTTGTCCTCGACCACCTCCATCCCCAGCGCGAAGGCCATCTGCGTCGCGTCGTGCCAGATGCGGTGGGCGCGTTCCTCGGGGTCGAGCACCACGCGGTGGGCGGCCAGTTTCGCCGCGTAGTCGTCGAAATGCGCCACGCGGAACGGCCCGCGCGCCATGAAGCGGTGGCCCTCGGTCTGGTCGCCCGAGCGGATGCCGTCGATCTCGACCGGCACGACGCTCGCCCCCGCCTCGTCCGACAGCACGCAGACGATGCGGTGGAGCGGGCGGACCCAGCGAAGGCTGCCCGGCCCCCAGCGCATCGACTTGGGCCAGGGGAAGTTGCGCACGGCATGCTCGACAGCCTCGGCGATCACCTCCGAAGCCGGGCGGCCGGGGCGGCGGATGACGGCGAAGAACACCTCGCCCTTCTTGTCGGCGCGGCGCTCCAGTGCGTCGAGCGTGAGACCCGTCGAGCGCAGGAACCCCTCGATGGCCGGTTGGGGCGCGTCGGTGCGCGGGCCCTTGCGCTCCTCGGCGGTGTCGGGCGTGACCTTCGGCAAGCCGGTGAGCGACAGCGCCAGCCGGCGGGGCGTCGCGAAGGCGGCCGCCGCCGCATAAGTCAGCCCGTTCTCGACCAGCCGGTCGGTGACGAGGCGCCTCAGGTCTTCGGCCGCGCGGGCCTGCATCCGCGCGGGGATTTCCTCGGAGAAGAGCTCGAGCAGGAGGTCGGCCATGTCTGCCTCAATCGGGAATTTCGGCGCTAGCGCAGACCACGGCGAAGCGGTCGGCCAGCGCGGCCAGCGCCGCGCGGTGGATCGTGTCGGCCGCGATCACCCCGCCCATGGGATCGGGCAGGTCGCGCGTCGCGGTCGCGTCCATCGCCACCGTCGAGAAGCGCCCGGCATCGAGCGCCGCGCGCACCGTGGCCGAGACGCACATATGCGTCATGAAGCCCGCGACGATCAGCGGCTTGCCCGGATGGGCGGCCAGCGCGTCGGCCAGCGTGGTGCCCGCGAATGAGTTCGGCAGACCCTTGTCGATCACCGCCTCGCCCGGGGCGGGGGCGACCGAGGCGTGGATCTGCCCGCGCGGCGCATCGGGGTCGAAGGCGCCCCCGGCGCGGCCGCGGTGGCGGACATGGATGACCGGCGTTCCCGCAGCGCGGGCGCGGGAGAGCAGGGTTGCCGCCTGCGCCGCCGCGGCCTCGACCCCCGACAGCCGCAGGGGCCCGTCGAAATACTCGTTCTGGATGTCGATCAGCACCAGCACGCCGTCCGCGAGGCGGGCGGGGCGGACATCGGCGCCGGCGAGTTGCAGCAGGGTCCTGGCCATCTCGGTCACTCCGCGAATTTCTCGTTCAACTGGCGCCAAAGGTATCCGCGCCCGTCCGCATAGACGGCGACGTAGAGGTCGAAGCCCTCGGGGCGGTCGGACTCGAGCCGGTAGGCCACCGCGCGCCCGGCGGCAAGGTCGTTAGCGATGGCCTCGGCGTCGAAGCAGTCGAACCAGAAGGGTGCGACGAGGGGCTGGGCCCGCTCCGCCAGGGGGGCATCGGCCAGCATCGCAGGATCGACCCGGAAGCAGCCGCGCAGCTTGAGGGGCGAGGACGTGGCGTCGATGCCGTCGTAATCGGAAATCGGCACGACCCGTTCGCCCACCTTCAGCGCGCCCACGCCCGCGGCCCGCTCGTAGAAGGCATAGTTCTGCGCATAGAACAGCGCCGCGCCGAACAGCGCCGCGAAGGCGACGAGGCCGCCCGCGATCCAGCGCCCGGGGACGCGCATCAGGCGGCCGCCCCGGCTTCGGTCTGCACGAAGGCGTCGGCGCATTTCTTCGCCAGCGCCCGCACCCGGGCGATGTAGGCCTGACGTTCGGTCGGCGAGATCACGCCGCGCGCGTCGAGCAGGTTGAACAGGTGCGAGGCCTTGATGCACTGGTCATAGGCGGGATGTGCCATGACGATGCGCTTGGCCGTTTTCGGGTCGATCGCGGGGTTCAGCTCCGGGTCGAGCAGGCGGGCGCATTCTGCCTCGGCGTCCTCGAAGTGGCGCAGCAGCATCGACACCTCGGCCGCATCGAAGTTGTGGCGCGAGTATTCCTCCTCGGTCTGGCGGAAGATGTCGCCATAGGTCAGCGGGATGGGGGCCGAGGGGTCGTTGAACGGCATCTCCATCACGTGGTCGATGCCCAAAACATACATGGCGAGGCGCTCGAGCCCGTAGGTCAGCTCGCCCGAGACCGGGCGGCAGTCATGCCCGCCTACCTGCTGGAAATAGGTGAACTGCGACACCTCCATCCCGTCGCACCAGACCTCCCAGCCCAGGCCCCAGGCGCCCAGCGTCGGGCTCTCCCAGTCGTCCTCGACGAAGCGGATGTCGTGCAGGGCCATGTCGATGCCGATGGCCCGGAGACTGCCGAGATAGAGGTCCTGCAAATTCGGCGGCGAGGGTTTGATAAGCACCTGGTACTGGTAGTAGTGCTGCAGCCGGTTGGGGTTCTCGCCGTACCGCCCGTCGGTGGGCCGGCGCGAGGGCTGGACATAGGCCGCGGCCCAGGCCTTCGGTCCCAGCGCGCGCAGGGTCGTCGCGGGGTGGAAGGTGCCGGCGCCGACCTCGAGGTCGTAGGGCTGCAGGATGGCGCAGCCCTGCGCGCCCCAGTAGGCCGAGAGGCGAAGCAGGATCTCCTGGAACGAGCGGGGCTGGTCGGGCATCGGGTCATCCTCGTCGCGGGGCCGCCGTTGTCCTAGTCCGGGGCGCGCGCCCGGGTCAATGCCGCCAAGCGCGCGGCTGGCGGAGCGCCTCGCGCGGGCAGGCGGCCTTAGGCCCCCTGCCGCCGCGCGCGGCGGGCTTTGAATTTGAGCGATCGTTCCGGACATGGCACAAACCCCCATGCCCTGGGAGAAGAAATACGACGAATCGGAGGTGCTGGACCGCGCGGTCGCGGCCTTCTGGGACCATGGCTACGAGGCAACCTCGATCAGCACGCTGGTGAAGGCGACCGGCCTCAACCGCGGCTCGCTCTACGCCGCGTTCGGTGACAAGCGGGGGCTGTTCCTGCGTGCGCTCGATCATTACGACCAGACGCGCCGGCAGGTCTTCCTCCACGCGCTCACGGCCGGCGAGCCACCGCGCGCGGCGATCCGCGCGCTGTTCCGCCGCGTCGCGGAGGGCAGCCTCGGCGGGCACGACCGGCGCGGTTGCCTGCTGGTGAACACCGCCCTCGAGCTCGCGCCCTACGACCCCGAGATCGAGCGCATCGTCACCGAACGGCTGGGCGAGCTCGAGGCCTTCTTCCGCGACCGCATCATCGCGGCCCAGCGCGACGACACGGTCGCGCCCGGGACCGATGCCGAGGATGCGGGGCGGCTGCTGCTGTCCCTGTTCATCGGGCTGCGCGTGATCACGCGGTCCTACCCCCGGCCGAAGGTCGTCGGCTCGATCCTCGGGCAGGTCGACGCGATCCTCGGCTGACCCGGTCATTCCCCGTCATGGGACGGTGAGCGGGAGGTGAGGCGGGGCCGCATGCCCCGCCGGGGCACGTCGCGCCGGGCCGGCTGGACAGGGGCGCCGCACGCGCATAAATCCTAGCGCCATGGTCGGAGATACCCCAACCCTCGCCCGCCCTCTGGCGCCGGACGGCTGGACGCTCGGAAGCCTCGCGCTGGCGGGGCTCCTGCTGATGCCGCTGGTCGCGGTGGCGTGGATGGCGCTGTTCCCGACCGAGAACATCTGGCCGCACCTGGTCGAGCATGCGCTGCCCGTCTATCTCTCAAACACCCTGATCCTGATGGGACTGGTCGGCGTCGGCGCGGCCTGCGTCGGCACGGGCGCCGCCTGGCTCGTGGTGATGACCGAGTTTCCGGGGCGGCGGGTGATGGAATGGGCGCTGCTCGCGCCGCTCGCCATGCCGGCCTACATCGGCGCCTACGCGCTGGTCGACATGCTGGAATATGCGGGGCCCGTGCAGACGGGGCTGCGCGCGCTGTTCGGCTGGAGCTCGGCGCGCGACTACTGGTTCCCCGAGATCCGCTCGCTGGGCTCGGCCGTGTTCGTGCTGACGATCACGCTCTACCCTTACGTCTACCTGCTCACACGTGCGGCCTTCCGCGAGCAGTCGGTCTGCGTGCTGGAAGTTGGCCGGTCGCTGGGCTGCGGGCCCTGGGGCGTGTTCTTCCGCGTGGGCCTGCCGCTGGCACGCCCCGCGGTCGCGGCGGGAACGGCGATCGTGGCGATGGAGACGCTGAATGATTTCGGCGCGGTCGACTATTTCGGGGTGCCGACGCTGACGCGGGGCATCTTCTCGATCTGGCTCGACACCTTCAACGCCGGCGGTGCCGCGCAGATCGCCTGCGTGATGCTGGTCTTCGTGCTGGCGCTGCTCGCGGTCGAGAAGATCTCGCGCCGGGGGCGCAAGTTCTTCCACACCTCGCGCCGCTACCGGCCGATCCGTCGCGCCGACCCTGGGCCGGTCGGGCGCTGGCTGGCCTTCGGGCTGTGCCTGCTGCCGGTCCTGATGGGGTTCGTGGCACCCGCCGCCATCGTCGGCTGGCACGCGCTCGATCACCTCGACCAGTGGCTCAGCCCGGCCTTCTGGCGGGCGCTGTGGCACACCGCGGCGCTGGCGGGGGTGGCGGCGGGGGTGTCGTGCCTGATCGGCGTGTTTCTGGTCTACGGGGCGCGGGCTTCGCGCCTCTCGGCGCCGCGCTGGCTCGCGCAGGCCACGGCGCTGGGCTATGCCGCGCCGGGGGCGGTGCTGGCGGTGGGGGTGCTGATCCCCTTCGCTGCGCTCGACAACATGGTGGCCGATTTCACGGCGGCCCGGCTCGGCTTCGACCCGGGGCTGATCCTGACGGGCTCGGCCGCGGCGGTGGTCTTTGCCTATGTTGTGCGCTTCGCCGCCATCGCGCATGGTGCGATCGATTCCGCATTCGGGCGGGTCACTCCGTCGATGGAACTGGCCGCGCGCACGCTGGGCGAGACGCGGGGCGGCACGCTGCACCGGGTGCATCTGCCGCTGATCCGAGGCTCGGTCCTGACGGCTGCGCTGCTGATCTTCGTCGATGCGGTCAAGGAGCTGCCGGCGACACTGATCCTGCGCCCCTTCAACTTCGAGACGCTCGCGACCACGGTCTATGGCGCGGCCTCGCTGGAACAGCTCGACCAGGCGGGGCCAGCGGCACTGGCGATCGTCGTGGTGGGCCTGCTGCCGGTCGTTCTGATCGTGCGGACGATGGACCGGAGCCGGCCGGGCGAGGCGCTGGCGCCCTGAGCGCGGCCGCCTCAGAGATCGACCTCCACCGCCCCCACGCTCCGGACCAACCGCTCCGCCACGATGCGCCGATGGCAACCCGCCGCATTGGCCTCGAAGCACAACAGCGCCGCGCGGCGCGCGGTGACGATGGATTCAGCCCGCGCCATGTCGAGCTGGGCCTCGGGGGTTTCCAGATGTGCCTCGAAAATCAGGCACATCTCGGCGGTCCGGCCCTTGCGCGCGGCCTCGCGCCCGGCCTTGGGGGGTGCCAAGAGCGCGCAGGTGCACGTAGTCGATCCCGGCCTCGGCCAGCGAGGCGGCGAGGATCGACTTCGAGAACCCTGCCCGGCGTGACGACGCGACCGCGCGGACATCGACCAGCACCTCGACCCGGGCGGCCCTGAGCTTTTCGATCACCTCGGCCTGCGTCGCGCCTTCGTAGCCGATGGTCATCAGTTGCGGCATCGCGCCCTCCCCCGCCCGGTGTCTCTGGGCCTTTCCATCCCGCGCCGCATCCGGTAAACCCCGCCGGTCCCGGATGGCGGGACAGTGTAACAAGGAACGGAGAGATGGGTTATCGGGTTGCCGTCGCGGGCGCCACGGGCAATGTGGGCCGCGAGATGCTCAACATCCTCGCCGAGCGGGAGTTCCCGGCGGACGAGGTGATCGCGCTTGCCTCGCGCAAATCGCTGGGCACCGAGGTGAGCTATGGCGAGAAAACCCTGAAAACCCGCGATCTCGACACGTTCGACTTCACCGGCACCGACATCGCGCTGTTCGCCATCGGCTCGGGGCCGACCAAGAAATACGCGCCCAAGGCCGCGCGCGCGGGCGCCGTGGTGATCGACAACTCGTCGCTCTACCGCTACGAGCCCGACATCCCGCTGATCGTGCCCGAGTGCAACCCGGACGCGATCGAGATGTACGCCAACCGCAACATCATCGCGAACCCCAACTGCTCGACCGCGCAGATGGTGGTGGCGCTCAAGCCCCTGCACGACCGGGCGCGCATCAAGCGCGTGGTGGTGGCGACCTACCAGTCGGTCTCGGGCGCCGGCAAGGAAGCGATGGACGAGCTGTGGCTGCAGACCAAGGGCCTCTACGTCCCGGGGCAGGAGGTCGAGCCATCGAGGTTCCAGAAGCAGATTGCCTTCAACGTCATTCCCCAGATCGACGTCTTCATGGAGGACGGCTCGACCAAGGAGGAATGGAAGATGGTGGTCGAAACGAAGAAGATCGTGGACCCCAAGATCCGGGTGCACGCGACCTGCGTGCGCGTCCCCGTGTTCGTCGGCCATTCCGAGGCGGTGAACGTCGAGTTCGAGGAGCCGCTCGACGAGGACGAGGCGCGCGAGATCCTGCGCGAGGCGCCCGGCATCATGCTGGTCGACAAGCGCGAGCCCGGTGGCTACGTCACGCCGATCGAATGCGTGGGCGAGTTTGCGACCTACATCTCGCGCCTGCGCACCGATCCCACGGTCGAGAACGGGCTCAGCTTCTGGTGCGTGTCGGACAACCTGAGGAAGGGTGCCGCACTCAACGCCGTCCAGATCGCCGAGCTTCTGGGCCGGCGCTGCCTCAAGAAGGGCTGAGGCTCCGGGGCGCAAGGCTTCCTTAACCATCCTTCCCGCGCCATTGGAGCGGGGAGGATGCCGCCATGACGCCCGATTCGATCCCGCTCGACCACCTGCCGCTGGCGCTGCGCGCGCGCCTTGCGCTCGAGAGCGCGCTCACCGGGCTCAGCCCGGCCGAGATCCTCGCCGACGCCCTGGCCGCCCATCTGCGCCCGGCGCCGCCCGCGCGTCAGACGAAGGCGCGCCGCGCCGCGTCGTAGACCGCGAGCTCGCCGCTGCCGATGTCGATCCAGCAGCCGTGAAGCGTGAGGCCGCCATCGGCCATCGCCCGCGCGACGAAGGGGAACGAGGCGAGGTTGGCGAGCGAGACCAGCACCGCTTCCTTCTCGAGCGCGGCGATGCGCGCCTCGCGGTTGCCGGTGCTTGCGGCCACGCGCTCGAAGCCGGGACGCAGGATGTCGATCCAGCGGCCGATGTAGCTCGACCCCTCGGCAAGCTCCGGCGCATCGCCCGCACACATGTCGTGGCAGGCGCTGATGCCGCCGCAGTTCGAGTGCCCGACCACCACGAGATGCGCGACCTTGAGCACCGAGACGGCGTATTCGACCGCCGCCGACGTCCCGTGGAAGCTGAGATCGGGGCTGTGCGGCGGCACTAGGCTTGCGACGTTGCGCAGCACGAACAGGTCGCCAGGCTCGCCGCCGAACATCTGCACGCTGTCAACGCGGCTGTCGCAGCAGCTGATGACCATCGCGCGCGGGTGCTGGCCGGAATGGGCCAGGCGCTGGTACCAGGCCCGGTTCTCGGAGAAGCGGGTGGCGTGCCAGAAGGCGTGGCGCTCGCGCAGGTAAGCCGGCAGGGCGGTGGCGGGCAGCGCCGCGCGCGTCGTCTCGTCCATGGCATCCCCTTCCCACGGTCGCGGGTCCTGCGCGCGTCGTCTAGCGCAGCTGGTCGCGCACCGCAACATAGCGCCGGCCGGCGGCCACGGCGCGCGCGTGATTGCCGATGCCGTCCCGCAGGGCTAAACCGTTGGCTCGCAGCCGAGAGGGAGGAACGCAATGAGCGACATGGCCGTGATCGAGATCTCCGAGCCGGGTGGGCCCGAGGTGATGCGCCTCGCCCGCCGACCGGTGCCGCAGCCCGGCCCCGGCCAGGTGCTGGTCAAGGTGACCGCGGCGGGCGTGAACGGCCCGGACCTCAAGCAGCGCAAGGGCGCCTATCCGCCGCCGCCGGGGGCTTCGGACCTGATGGGGCTGGAAGTGTCCGGCGAGGTGGTCGAACTCGGCGAGGGCGCCTGGCGCTGGCAGGTCGGCGACCGGGTCTGCGCGCTGACCAATGGCGGCGGTTACGCCGAATACGTCACGATCGACGCGCGGCACTGCCTCGCCCTTCCCGAGGGGGTGGACGAGGTGGACGCCGCCGGGCTGTGCGAGACCTACTTCACCGTTTGGTCCAACATCTTCCACGGCCATGCGATCCCCGATGGCGCGCTGTTCTTGGTGCATGGCGGCTCGGGCGGGATCGGCTCGACGGCGGTTCAGCTTGGCGCGGCGCGGGGCCTTCGGGTGTTCTCGACCGCGGGCACGGACAAGGGGCTCGACTTCATCCGCAGCCTCGGCGCCGAGCGGGCGATCAACTACCGCTCGGAGGATTTCGTCGAGATCGTCAAGGAGGCGGGCGGCGCTCGCGTGATCCTCGACTTCATGGGCGGCGACTACGTGGCGCGCAACTTCTCGGCGGCCGGGATGGACTGCCGCATCGTGCAGCTTGCCTTCGACCGTGGCGCCAAGGTCGAGCTGAACCTCGGCCCGATCATGATGAAGCGTCTGATCCTGACCGGCTCGACCCTGCGTCCGCGCCCGCCCGAGTTCAAGGCGGCGGTGGCGCGCGGCCTCGAGGCCGAGGCCTGGCCGCTCTTCGCGACCGGGCGCCTCAGGACCGTGACGCATGCCGTCCTGCCGATGAAGGACGTGGCCGAGGCGCATCGCATCCTCGAGGCCGGCGGGCATCAGGGCAAGGTGATCCTGAAGATGTGAGGCCTTCCCTGCGCGTGGGCGACGCTATCCGCACAGGAAAGGGCCCGCGCCATCCCGGCGCGGGCCCTTGTCGTTCGGAGGTTGAAGGTGGTCGCGTCAGGCGGCCATCTTCTGGCCCCGCATCTTGTTGCGGATCACCTTGAACAGCGGCAGCAGGATCAGGATGACCGCGATCACCGTGATCGGCCCTGCCACCGGGCGGTTCAGGAAGATCATCGGATCGCCCGACGACAGCAGCAGCGACTGGCGCAGCGTCGGCTCGGCGATGGGCCCGAGCACGATTGCCAGCACCGCGGGCGCCAGCGGGTAGTCGAACTTCCGCAGGAAGAAGGCGCTGATCCCGAAGACCACCATCAGCCAGATGTCGTGCATGTCGCGCACCGCCGCGTAGCCGCCGACGACCGAGAGCACGAAGATCATCGGCGCGAGGATGGTGAACGGCATCCGCAGCATCCAGATGAACAGTGGGATGAAGGCGAGGTTGATGACCAGCGCGGCGAAGTTCGATACGTAGAACGACCCGATCAGACCCCAGACGAACTCGGATTCATCCACGAACAGGCGGGGCCCGGGCGTCAGGCCCCAGATGACCATGCCGCCCAGCAGGATCGCCGTGGTGGGCGAGCCGGGAATGCCCAGCGTGATCATCGGCAGCATCGAGCCCGTGGAGGCCGAGTTGTTCGCGGCCTCCGGTGCAGCGACGCCGCCCGGATGACCCTGGCCGAACTCGCGCGGATTGCGCGAGACCATCTTAGTGACACCATAGGCCATCAGCGAGCCGGGGGTGGCGCCCGCCGCAGGCAGCACGCCGACGAAGAAGCCAAGCAGCGAGCCGATCGTCGTGCCCTTCCATCCGCGGCGGGTGGCTTCCTTCGCATCGGAGACCATGCCCTTCACGGTCAGCTTGGCCTCGGACATGGTGATCGAGCCGCGCGTCGAGTCGATCGTCCAGAGCATCTCGCCGATGCCGTAGACGCCGATGGCGAGCACGAGGAAGTTGATGCCGTGCAGGAAGCCGGAGATGTCGAACAGGATCAGCCGCGGCGCGCCCGACACCTCGTCATATCCGACGGCGGCCAGAACGAGCCCGAGACAGATCGACAGGATCGTCTTGGGAATATCATCGCCGCCGAGGCCGACGAAGGTCGCGAAGGCGAGCAGCATCAGGGCGAAGATCTCGGGCGGGCCGAAGCTGAGCGCGACCGAGGCGAGCGCCGGGGCAAAGCCGGTGAACAGCAGCACCGACACCGTGCCGCCAACGAAGGAGGCGAGCGCGGCAGTGACGAGCGCAAGGCTCGCTCGGCCCTGGAGCGCGAGCGGCCGGCCGTCGAAGGTCGTGGCCACCGCCGTCGAGGCGCCGGGAATTCCGAGCGTGATCGAGCTGATGGCGCCACCATACATCGCGCCGTAGTAGATCGCCGCGAGGAAGATGATCGCCGAGCCCGGCGGCACAAGGAACGTGATCGGCAGCAGGATCGCCACGCCGTTGACCGAGCCGAGGCCAGGCATCGCGCCGATCCAGAGGCCGACCGTGACGCCGATGAAGATCAGCGCGAGGTTGAGCGGCTCGATTGCTTCAAGCAGGCCGCTTCCGAGAAGTCCGAGGATTTCCATGGTCTTGGTTCCACTCCCACCAATGTCGGATCGCGTTGCCCGGCGGTCAGTAGATGATGCTGTAGAGCAGGTTGAACACCGGCTGCGTAAAGCTCATGCCGCTCGGCATCGTGATGCGCATCAACCCCTCGAAGAAGAAGAAGAACGCGACCGGTGACACGAGGGAGAGGGTCAGCGACAGTTTCAGCGAGTGGCGCCCGAGAAACCAGAGGTAGTAGAAGAGGAATACGGCCATCGCACCGTACATCGAGATGATGTTGATGAGCGCGACAAAGCCCACGATCCCGCCGCCGACCTGGATCAGCATCCGGCGCCCTTCGGCGTCGAGGACGGGTTCTTCGGATTGGGAAGGCGGAGAGGTCCGCCTTACCCAGTTGTATGCGATCATCGCCGTGCAGATCAGCATGATCGCGGAGAGCCAGAACGGCCAGGCTCCGCCTCCGGGACCTTGCCCTCTGATGTAGCCGACTTCCAGCTCGGTGCTCTTCCACATCATGTAGATGGAAAGCAGAGCCAGTATTCCGGCCGTAATGATCTCTCCGCGCCGCATCCTGACCTCCCGTTGATTGCGCGCCTGCTCTGGGACCTATTACTGGTCCATCTTCGCGAGCAGTTCCTTGTGCCTGTCGATCTGAAGCTGCCAGTAGGCCTTCTGCTCGTCCGGGTTCATCCACAGCGGCGCGAGGCTTTCGGACTCCATGTAGCCCTGCCACTCCGGCGTGTTGTAGATGGTCTCGAACAGCTCCTGGTAGTAGGCAGCCGCCTCGGCCGACTGACCCGGCGCGCCGACCACGGCACGCTGGTTGTAGTAGCTGAAGTCGTAGCCCTTCTCCTTGATCGTCGGGACGTCAGGGAAGGCCGGGAGCCGCTCGTCCGAGAAGGCGACCAGGGGCACCACGTCGCCCGAGGCGTAGAAGCCCTTGGCCTCGGACGGGTTGTTGACCGACGAGTTGATCTGCTGGCCGGCGAGATCCTTCGCGACGTCGCCACCGCCCTTGTAGGGGATGTACTTCATCTTGAGGCCGAAGGTCTGCTTGAGGAAGGTCGTGACCAGCGAATCCTCCTGGCCCGTGCCAGTGCCGCCCATCACCCACTCACCGTCCTTCGCCTTCACGGCGTCGAGCCACTGTTCGAAGCTGGTGATGCCGGTGTCCTTGTGGACCCAGAGCACGAACGGATCGACGCCCATCATGGCGACCGGCGTGAAGGTCATCACGTCGATGCCGAGGTTCTCCTGACGCAGCGGCGTCGTGAAGAACGAGTTCAGCGTGACCAGGATCGTGTGGTCGGGATCGTTGGTCTTGTTGAGGTGAATGAGCGCCTCGGCGCCCGAGCCACCGCCCTTGTTGTTCGGCACGAGCGGACGGCTGGTGAGCTTGTTCTTCTCGGCGGTCGACTGGATGAAGCGCGCGATCTGGTCCGCACCGCCACCGGCGCCCGCCATGATGACGAAGTCGACCGGCTTCACGGGCTCCCAAGCGAAAGCCGTGGCGCCGAAGCTCGCAAGCCCGATCGCGGCGGCGCTCGCAGCCATGACAAAGCGTCTGGTGAAAGTCATTCGATGTCCTCCCTTGATGGACGGTGTGTTCCAAGTCCGGTTCGCGGCATGCCCGTTCGTCCGGGTCTTTCGTCGCGCGTGGGGGGTGGCTCCCGCTGCCCTCCCACAACCCTCGTTCTCAGTTCGTCTTTCTGGTTACCCCTCTGGTATACCAGCGCCCCGATCATATTGGGGGGGGATGGAAATGCAAGGCTTGCCATCTCCCATGCCGCCCGGCAACCCCGTGCGGGGCCGCCGGGCGGAAGGCCTCAGTGCACCATCACCACCGGCATCGTCGTGTGGTCGACGACGTGCTGGGTCGCACCGCCGAACACCGTCTCGTGCTCGCGGCTGTGGCTGTAGGCGCCCATCACCAGCGTGTCGGCGCCCGATGCGGCCGCCTCGCGCAGGATCGTGGCGCCCGGCTCGTCGCCCGCCTTGATCGCCCGGATCTGCGAGGTCACGCCGTTGAAGCCGAGATAGCGCTGCAACTCGGCCCCGCTGCTCGCACCATGCGGCGAGCCGCCATCGAGGATCGTCACCATGTCGGCCTCGCGCAGCAGGTCGAGCGAGAGCGCGACCGCGCGGCTCGCTTCCATCGACCCGTTCCACGCGATCGCGATCCGGCGGCACAGCGCCGCCGGCACCTCGGCCCGCGCCGGCACCATCATCACCGGGCGGCCACAGTGATAAAGCGCGGCGCGAAGCGTGTTCGTGCCGAGATTGCGGTCCCGGTCGGGCTTGGCGACCACGATGAGGTCGGCGAGCCGGCCCCAGGGACGGATGGCGTCGGCCATCTTGCCCTGCTCTTCGTGCCAGCTTGCGGTCGCCCCGTCATGGCCGTTGGTGCCGTCGGTATGGGCAAGGCCCAGCTTCGGCAGGAGCGCGGTGAAGCTGGCCTTCAGCGCGGCCTCCTCGGCATTGGCGATCTCGACCGCGTGGCTCTTGATCTGCTCGCGCAGGGCTGCGGGCACCACCACCCCATAGGGGATCATGTCCGCCGGGCGGGCCCGGCAGTGCAGGACCTCGACATGCGCGTGGTGGTGTCGGGCGATGGCGGCGGCGTGGGCGAGCACGTTCTCGCCCTTGCCGTCCCCACGCACCGGGACCAGGATCTTCTTGACCGGCATCGCCCCTCTCCCTTCAGAACAGGCCTTCGATTTCGCCGTTCGCGTTCAGCCCGATCACTTCCGCCGCCGGCACCTTGGGCAGGCCCGGCATCGTCATGATCTCGCCGCAGATCGCCACCACGAAGCCGGCACCCGCCGAGAGCCGCACCTCGCGCACCGGGATATCGAAGCCGGTGGGCGCGCCGCGCCAGTTCGGGTCCGTGGTGAACGAGTACTGCGTCTTCGCCATGCAGATCGGAAGGTTGCCGTAGCCCGCATCCTCCCAGGCCTTGAGCTGGTCCTTGATCTTCTTGTCGGCCACCACGTTGTCGGCGCGGTAGATCGACTTGGCGATGGTCTCGATCTTCGCGAAGAGGCCCATCTCCTCGGGGTAGAGCGGCTTGTAGGCGGCACCGCCCTTCTCGATCAGGTCCACGACCTTCTGCGCCATCTCGGTGATGCCCTTCGAGCCGAGCGCCCAGTGCTTGTTCAGCACCGCCTCGACGCCCATCGCCGCGCAGTAGTCCTTGACGGCCTGCACCTCGGCATCGGTGTCGGTGACGAAATGGTTGATGCCGACGATGCAGGGCACGCCGAACTTCTTCACGTTCTCGATGTGCCGGCCGAGGTTCGAGCAGCCCTTGGTCACCGCCTCGACATTCTCCTTGCCGAGATCGTCCTTCTTGATGCCGCCGTTCATCTTCATCGCGCGCACGGTGGCGACGATCACCACCGCCTTGGGCGAGAGGCCTGCCTTGCGGCACTTGATGTCCATGAACTTCTCGGCGCCGAGATCCGCGCCGAAGCCGGCTTCGGTCACGACGTAATCCGCAAGCTTGAGCGCCGTCTTGGTGGCGACGACCGAGTTGCAGCCATGCGCGATGTTGGCGAAGGGCCCGCCATGCACGAAGGCCGGGTTGTTCTCGAGCGTCTGCACCAGGTTCGGCTGCATCGCGTCCTTGAGCAGCACCGTCATGGCGCCGTCGGCCTTGATGTCGCGGCAGTAGACCGGCGAGCGGTCGCGGCGATAGGCCACGATCATGTCGCCGAGCCGCTTCTTCAGGTCGTCGAGGTCGTTGGCGAGGCACAGGATCGCCATGACCTCCGACGCCACGGTGATGTCGAAGCCGGTCTCGCGCGGGAAGCCGTTCGAGACGCCGCCCAGCGGGCCCACGATCTCGCGCAGCGCGCGGTCGTTCATGTCCATCACCCGGCGCCACGCGACGCGGCGCAGGTCGATGTCGAGCGAATTGCCCCAGTAGATGTGGTTGTCGATCATCGCCGACAGCAGGTTGTGCGCCGAGGTGATCGCGTGGAAGTCGCCGGTGAAGTGGAGGTTCATGTCCTCCATCGGCACGACCTGGGCGTAGCCGCCGCCCGCGGCGCCGCCCTTCATGCCGAAGTTCGGACCCAGCGAGGCCTCGCGGATGCAGATCGCGGCCCTCTTGCCGATCGCGTTCAGCCCGTCGCCGAGGCCCACGGTGGTGGTGGTCTTGCCCTCGCCCGCGGGGGTCGGGTTGATCGCGGTCACGAGGATCAGGTTGCCGTCGGGGCGGCCCGCCACCGACTTGATGAACTCGGCCGAGACCTTGGCCTTGTCATGGCCGTAGGGCAGCAGGTGCTCGGACGGGATGCCGAGGCGGGCGCCAACTTCCTGGATCGGCTTCTTGTTGGCTTTGCGGGCAATTTCGATGTCGGACATGATCAGTGATATCCCCTCTGTCCCTTGTCGCGGTGTCTCAGGCGCCGAGCGCGGTGCCGGCCTTGACGCCGGCGTCGGCGGCCCATTCGGCAGCGGCCACCTTGGCCCCGCCCGCCGGGCGCACGCGTTTTACGACGATGCGGCCGCCCTCGGCCTGCACGGTTACGCCGTCCTCGGATACGGACACGACCTCGCCGGGCGTGCCGCTGCCGTCGGTGCGGCGGGCGTCGAAGATCTGGACCTCAGTCCCTGCCAGGGTGGTCCAGGCGCCGGGCTGCGGGTTGCAGCCGCGGATCAGGTTGTAGACGTCGGCCGCGGGCTTGGACCAGTCGACCTGGGCGTCCTTCTTGCGGCACCAGCTCTCGTAAGTGGCCTTCGACTCATCCTGCGGGCTGCGCGGCGGGTTGCCCGACCGGATCAGGTCGATGGCTTCCAGCGTCGTCTCGATGCCGAGCGGGAAGATCTTCTTGAAGTAGACATCGCCCAGCGTGTCGTCGGGGCCGACCGCCACCTCGCGCTGCAACAGGATGTCGCCCTCGTCGAGACCGTCATCCGGGAAGAACCAGCTCAGGCCCGTCTTGGTCGAGCCCCAGATGATCGGCCAGTTGATCGAGGACGGGCCGCGGTGCAGCGGCAGAAGCGACGGGTGGAAGCAGATCGAGCCGTGCTTGGGGATGTTCCGCGCCTCCTCGGGCACGAAGATGATCATGTAGGCCATGACCATCAGGTCCGCGTTGAGCGCCCGCATCTCGTCGAGCACCGCCTTGTCCTTGTAGTTCGGCGGCTGGAACAGCGGCAGGCCGTGCTCGAGCGCCGCCTCCTTCAGCGGGTCGATCGGCTTTCCTTCCTTGTCGGGGGCGGTGTAGACGCCGACGACCTCGTCCTTCCCGGCCTCGAGGATCTTCTCGAGCGCCGCCCGGCCGAAGGCCTGCTGTCCGTTGACGATGAGGCGCATGGTCTCTCCCTGTCTCTCGTATCGCCCGGCGGCGGTCCCGCCGGTCTGTCTCGCGCCGGCCCCGGCGCCGCAGGTCCTCCCCTTTCGCGGGGAGGTTGGTGGTTCGGTGCGCGGTCGACGAGTCCCGCGCCGCCGGTGTTCCGTCGCCGCCTACGCCGTCCGCACGCCGTAGACCAGGTACGGCAGCGCTGCGCCGGCGACGAGAAGTCCGAAGGCGATGATTGCAACCGCCCTGCTGCTGATGCCGGCCGCGAACAGCGTCACCTGCCGGTCTGCCCGAACCTCCATGACCACCGCCATCGCGGTCATGACGGCTCCGGGCGCGAGCGCGAGCGCCCGGAGCAGGATCGGTGCATCTGTCGCCGGCAGGGGCACGTGCTTACTCGGCCGCCTTGGGCAGGGCGCCGATGGCGCCCGAGCCCGCGATCTCGTGAATCTCGTTCTCCGTATAGCCCAGCACGTCGCGCAGGATCTCCTCGGTATGTTCACCCAGAAGCGGCGAGCGCTTCACCTCGACCTCGAGGTCCGAGAACTTGATCGGGCAGCCGACGCTCAGATACGCGCCGCGCGTCGGGTGATCGACCTCGACGATGGTGCCGGTGGCGCGCAGTCCCTCGTCCTCGGCGATCTCCTTCATGCTGAGGATCGGGCCGACGGGGATGTCGAGCGGGTTGCAGATCTCCATGACCTCGAACTTGGTCTTGGTCATGGTCCACTGCTCGATCGTCTCGAAGATGAAGTTCAGCCGCGTCAGGCGCGCCTTCGGCGTCGCGAAGTCGGGGTCGTCCTTCCACTCGGGCTTGCCGATCACGTCGCAGACCTTGGGCCAGGCCGCGGCCTGGGTGATGAAGTAGGTGTAGGCGTTGGGATCGGTCTCCCATCCCTTGCACTTGAGGATCCGGCCCGGCTGGCCGCCGCCCGAGTCGTTGCCCGCGCGCGGCACCGACTCGCCGAAGGGGATGCCCTCGCCATGCTGCGAGTACTCGGTCAGCGGTCCCTTCTCGAGGCGCTGCTGGTCGCGCAGCTTGACGCGGCAGAGGTTCAGCACCCCGTCCTGCATCGGCGCCAGCACGCGCTGGCCGCGCCCGGTGCGCTCGCGCTGGAACAGCGCCGTCATGATGCCCAGCGCTAGGTGCAGCCCGGTGCCCGAGTCGCCGATCTGCGCGCCCGTCACCAGCGGCGGGCCATCGAGGAAGCCGGTGGTCGAGGCCGAGCCGCCGGCGCACTGGGCCACGTTCTCGTAGACCTTGCAGTCCTCGTACTTGCCGGGGCCGAAGCCCTTCACGGATGCCATAATCATCCGCGGATTCAGCTCCTGGATGCGCTCCCAGCCGAAGCCCATACGGTCGAGCGCGCCGGGGGCGAAGTTCTCGACCAGCACGTCGCAGCTCTTCACCAGGCGCGTCAGGATCTCCTTGCCCTTCGGGGTCTTGGGGTTGAGCTCGATCGAGCGCTTGTTGTGGTTCAGCATCGTGAAATAGAGGCTGTCCGCACCGGGCACGTCGACAAGCTGCTTGCGCGTGGCGTCACCCTCGCCGGGGCGCTCGACCTTGATCACGTCCGCGCCAAACCAGGCGAGGAGCTGCGTGCAGGTCGGGCCCGACTGGACATGGGTGAAGTCGAGGATCTTGATTCCGTCGAGAGCTTTCATTGCATCCTCTCGTTCTCGTTGGGGCTGAGGTGCGTACCGATCACTTCTTGCTCAGCACGCTCTGCGGGTTGAGGTTGCCGATGCGGCCGCTCTCGGTGCCGGCATCCTCGGCGATGATCGCGTTGATGAGCGTCGGCCGCCCCGAGTCGAGCGCCGCGCGCACGGCGCGGCCCAACTCGTCCGGCGTGGTGACATAGACGCCGACGCCGCCGAAGGCCTCCATCATCTTCTCGTAGCGCGAGTCCTTGACGAAGACGAGCGGCGCGGGATCTCTGCCGCCCAGCGGATTCTTCTCGCTGCCGCGATAGATGCCGTTGTTGTTGAAGACGACGACGCAGATCGGCAGGTCGTAACGGCAGATGGTCTCGACCTCCATGCCGCAGAAGCCGAAGGCGCTGTCGCCCTCGACCGCCAACACCGGGCAGCCGGTCTCGACGGCTGCGGCGATGGCCGAGCCCATGCCGATGCCCATCACCCCCCAGGTGCCGACGTCGATGCGCTTGCGCGGCCGGTGCATGTCGATGATCGAGCGGGCGAAATCGAGCGTGTTGGCACCCTCGTTCACCAGTACCGTGTCGGGCCGCTCGGCGATGATCTCCTTCAGCCTGCCCAGCGCGCCGTGATAGTCCATCGGCACGTTGTTGTTCATCAGCCGCGGCGCCATCTTGGCGACGTTGCCCTCGACCTTCTCGCGGATCGCGCCGGTCCACTCGGCCGGCGGGGCCTGCCAGCCGCTGCCCATCGCGTCCGTCAGCGCCCGCACACACGAGCCGACATCGCCGACCAGCGGCGCCGCGATCTCGACGTTCGAATCCATCTCCTTCGGCTCGATGTCGATCTGCACGAACTGCTTGGGCGCACTGCCCCAGGTCTTGCCCTTGCCGTGGCTCAGCAGCCAGTTGAGCCGCGCGCCGATCATCACGACCACGTCCGACTGCTGCAGCACCATCGAGCGCGCGGCACCGGCCGACTGCGGATGGGTGTCCGGCAGCAGGCCCTTGGCCATCGACATCGGCAGGTAGGGGAAGCCCGACTTCTCGACGAAGGCGCGGATCGCCTCGTCCTCCTGCGCGTAGGCCGCGCCCTTGCCGAGGATGATCAGCGGACGCTTGGCGCCCTTCATCACCTCGATGGCGCGCGCCACCGCGTCCGGCGCGGGGATCTGCGCGGGCGCGGGGTCGATGACCTTCACCAGCGACTTCTCGCCTTCCAGCGCGTCCATGGTCTGGGCGAGCAGCGCCGCGGGAATGTCGAGATAGACGCCGCCGGGGCGGCCCGACACCGCCGCGCGGATGGCGCGGGCGACGCCGATGCCGATGTCCTCGGCATGCAGGATGCGGTAGGCGGCCTTGGCATGGGGCCGGGCGATGGCAAGCTGGTCCATCTCCTCGTAATCGCCCTGCTGCAGGTCGACGACCTCGCGCTCGGACGAGCCCGAGATCAGGATCATCGGCCAGCAGTTCGTCGTGGCGTTCGCCAGCGCCGTGAGCCCGTTGAGGAAGCCCGGCGCCGAGACGGTGACGCACACGCCCGGCTTCTTCGTGAGGAAGCCCGCGACCGAGGCGGCATAGCCCGCATGCTGCTCGTGGCGGAACGAGATCACCCGCATCCCCGCCGCCTGCGCCATGCGCATCAGGTCGGTGATCGGGATGCCCGGCACGTTGTAGAGCGTCTCGATGCCGTTGAGCTTGAGCGCGTCGATGATCAGGTGGAAGCCGTCGGTCAGCGACTGCGTGGCAGTGTCGTTTGCCGGGGCGGATGCGGTTTGCGAGGCGGCGGCCATGGTCTCAGGTCTCCTGCAGGCTCTCGGTCTGTGGTGTCGTAGACTGGTCGGCGAGGGCCTCGCCGACGATGAATTTCCAGCTGCGGCGGATGTAGGCGTGCAGCCGCATGGTGTGCTCGCGCACCAGTTCCTCGGCGAGACCGGCGTCGCGCGCCTCGATCGCCTCGATGATGTGCATGTGGTCGACCACCGAGCGGTCGGCGCGGCTGGTGTCGCGCAGCGCCTTGCGGCGCACCGCCTTGAGATGCGTGAACAGTCCCTGCGCGATCGTCTCGATCAGCCGGGTCTTGGAGAGGCGCAGGATGCAGAGGTGGAACTCGATGTTCGCCTCGGAATACTCGCTCAGCTCCGCCTTGGCGCGGTCCTTGGTATATTTCGTGCCAAGGCGCCTCAGTTCCGCGATCTCCTCGTCGGTGGCGTGCAGGCAGGCCATCCGGGCGGCCATGCTTTCGAGCGCGGCCCAGACCACGATCATCTCGAGGATCTCGTTGAGGCTCTTGCGCCGGATGAACACGCCGCGGCGGGGCTGGATGTCGACAAAGCCCTCCTGCTCGAGGCGCATGATCGCCTCGCGGATCGGCGTGCGGCTGATGCCCAGCTGGTCCGCAAGCGTGCGCTCGTCCATCCGCAGGTTGGTGCCCTCGTCATAGATGTCGAGATTCATGATCGACGTCTTGAGGACATCGTAGATGTGCTCCTTCAACGAGAAGGAGCCGTTGACCGGCTTCAGTTCCAGTTGAGTGCCCATCGGTCCTCCCGCGCGGGGCGCATCGGTCTTTCGCCGCTTCTCCCGCCTGCGCTCACGCGCTTTCGCAATCTGGTATACCATGAACCATGGACGCGCAATCCCTGTTTTTGGCATGCCAGAGACCACACGCCCGACTCCGGGACGGTTTTCCGTAACGTGGAAAATCCGTCGCACGGGGCGGCGCGCTTCCGGTCCATGCGCCGGGCGTGTTATCGAGCGGAAGCGGCAGCGGGCCGGGTGGACGAGGGCGCATGAACGACCAGCCGATCAGCGACGAGGCCGAGGCGGAGACGGGTGCCGCCACGCCGATGATGGCGCAGTATCTCGAGATCAAGGCCGCGCATCCCGAGGCGCTGCTGTTCTACCGCATGGGCGATTTCTACGAGCTGTTCTTCGACGACGCGGTGGCGGCGGCGGCGGCGCTCGACATCGCGTTGACCAAACGCGGCAAGCACTTGGGCGCCGACATCCAGATGTGCGGCGTGCCCATCCACGCCGCCGAGAGCTACCTGCTCACGCTGATCCGCAAGGGCTTCCGCGTCGCCATCGCCGAGCAGATGGAGGACCCCGCCGAGGCGAAGAAGCGCGGCTCGAAGGCCGTGGTCCGGCGCGAGATCGTGCGCCTCGTCACGCCCGGCACGCTGACCGAGGAGACGCTGCTGGACGCGCGGCGCAACAACTTCCTCGCCGCCTGGGCCGAGATCCGGGGCGACGGCGCGGTGGCCTGGGCCGACGTCTCGACGGGCGAGCTGGGCGTGGCAAGCTGCCCGCGGGCGGCGCTTGGCCCGATGCTCGCGCGACTCGCGCCGCGCGAGGTGCTGGTGCCCGAGCGCGCGGCCGGCGATGCGGGCCTCGACGCGCAGGTCGCGGATGCGGGCGCGGTGACCACGCCGCTCGGCCCCGCGAGCTTTGATTCGTCGGCGGGCGAGGGGCGGCTCTGCCGGCTCTTCGGGGTCGCGGCGCTCGACGGATTCGGGACCTTCGGGCGGGCGGAACTGGCGGTGCTGGGGGCGCTGGTCGATTACCTCGAGCTGACCCAGAAGGGCCGCCTCCCGCTGATGCGCCCGCCGGTGCAGGAAGCGCCCGGGGGCGTCATGCGCATCGACGCGGCGACCCGGCGCAACCTGGAACTGACGCAGGCGCTGTCGGGCGGGCGCGAGGCGACGCTGCTCGCCGCCATCGACCGCACCCGCACCGGGGCGGGGGCGCGGCTGCTGGCGCAACGCATCTCGGCGCCGCTGACCGACGTGGCGGCGATCCGCGCGCGCCACGACGCGGTCGAGTGGCTGGCCGGGAGCCGCCCGCTGGCCGACGCGCTGGGCGACGCGCTCGCCCGCGTGCCCGATATCGAGCGTGCACTGGCCCGGCTCGCGCTCGACCGCGGCGGCCCGCGCGACCTCGGCGCCATCCGCGGCGGGCTGGCGCAGGCCGCATCCATCGCCGACATGCTGGCGGGGGCCGAGCCGCCCGAACTGGTGGCCGGCGCCGCCACACGCCTCGGCGGACATGACGCGCTGATCGGCCTCCTGGACGCCGCGCTGGTCGCCGAGCCTCCGCTGCTCGCCCGCGACGGCGGCTTTGTCGCGCGTGGCCACGACGCCGATCTCGACGAGGCCCGGCGCCTGCGCGACGAGGGGCGCGGCGTGATCGCCGCGATGCAGGGCGATTACGCGGCCGAGACGGGCATCGACAGCCTCAAGATCCGGCACAACAACGTGCTCGGCTATTACATAGAGACCACGGCGCGCCATGCCGAGGCGATGTTCGAGCGCAAGGATCGCTTCATCCACCGCCAGACGCTGGCAAACGCCGTGCGCTTCACAACGGTGGATCTCTCGGACCTCGAGAACCGCATACTGAATGCCGGCAACCGCGCGATCGAGATCGAGAAGCGCATCTTCGAGGCCCTGCGCGAGGCGGTGCTGGCCGCGCGCGGCCCGCTGGGCGAGGCCGCGCGCGCGCTGGCCGAGCTCGACGTCGCCGCCTCCGCGGCCCGGCTCGCGGTCGAGGAGGGCTGGACCCGCCCCCATGTCGAGGCCTCTCGCGCCTTCGCGATTCGCGCGGGGCGCCACCCGGTGGTCGAGCAGGCGCTGCGCCGGCAGGGCGCAGGGCCGTTCGTCGCCAATGACTGCGACCTCTCGGCCGAGCCCGCCGGCCCCGCGCCGATCTGGCTGCTGACAGGTCCCAACATGGCGGGCAAGTCGACCTTCCTGCGCCAGAACGCCCTGATCGCGGTGCTGGCGCAGGCGGGGCTGTTCGTACCGGCGGCCGAGGCGCGGATCGGGATCATCGATCAGCTTTTCAGCCGTGTCGGGGCCGCCGACGATCTCGCCCGCGGGCGCTCGACCTTCATGGTCGAGATGGTCGAGACGGCCGCAATTCTCAATCAGGCCGGGCCCGGCGCATTGGTGATCCTCGACGAGATCGGGCGCGGCACCGCCACCTGGGACGGCCTCTCGATCGCCTGGGCGGTGCTCGAGCATCTGCACGAGGCGAACCGCTGCCGCGGCCTGTTTGCAACCCATTACCACGAGCTGACGGGGCTCGCAGACCGCCTCGACAAGCTCTCGACCGCCACCGTCGCCGTGCGTGAATGGGAGGGCGAGGTGGTGTTCCTGCACGAGGTCCGCCCCGGCGCCGCCGACCGCTCGTATGGCGTGCAGGTCGCCCGCCTCGCCGGTCTGCCCGAATCGGTGACCACGCGCGCCCGCGAGGTGCTGGAGAAGCTGGAACGCCACGAACGCGAGGGCTCGCCCGCCGATCTCGTGGACGCGCTGCCGCTGTTCCAGGCCCGCCCGCGGCAGGCCCCCGCGCCCGCGCCCGCGCCCGCGCCGAAGGTCTCGGTCGTCGAGGCGCGGCTCAGGGGCATCCACCCCGACGAGCTCACCCCGCGCGAGGCGCTCGACCTGGTCTACGAGCTGCGCGCGATGCTGGAGGACAAGCCATGACCGACACCCCGCGCATCGCGATCCTGGTGGATGCCGACAACGTGGACGCGGCCCATATCCGCTTTGCCGTGGACGATGCGCGCGCCCGCGGACGGGTGGTGATCCGCCGCGCGGTGGGCCGGCTCAGCTCGATCAAGGGGCGCGAGAAGGTGCTGACGGATCTGGGCTTCTCGGCCGAGGTCGCGTTCTCGGGCGCGCGCGCGACGAAGGACACGGCGGACCTGATGATCGCCCAGACAGGCATCCGGCTGGCCGAGCGCGGGACTGTCGAGATCATCGCGCTGGTCTCGTCCGACAGCGATTTCGCCACCATCGCGCGCGGCATCGCGGAATCGGGCGTCGAGGTGATTGGCTACGGCAAGGCCAATACGCCCGCGGCCTTCCGCGAGGCGGTGGCGACCTTCACCGCCTTCCCCGAGAACGGGGCCGGCGGCGCCGAGCCCGAGCGTTCGGGCCCCCGCGACATCGAGAAGGCGCGCCGCATCGTCACCGCACAGCTCGACCGCAAGGGCCGTGCGCGCACCCAGACCGTGGGCAGCCAGCTCAACCGCGCCTTCGACGGCAACTACAAGACCCGCTTCGGCGTGAGGACGCTGCACGAACTCGTCGAAATGATCGGCGGGTTCGAGATCGTGGACGAGCCGGGCGGCCAGGGCGTCTCGGCGCAGATGCTGCGCCGCAAGGCGTGAGGCGGGCCTAGTCCTTGCCGCCGCCGGCCTCGGCCTCGGCCGGGACGCCGTCGGGCCGGGTCAGGATGAACAGCGCCACGGCGGCGAGCGCCAGCGCCTGCAACACCATTACATGGCCCGGCACGCCCAGCGCCAGCGACAGCAGCAGGCTGAACGCCAGCGCCACCATCGCCGCGCGCTTGGCGCGGCGGCCGATCGCGCCGCGTTCGCGCCAGTCGCGGATGCCTGGTCCGAAGCGGGAATGGTTCACCAGCCAGTCATGGAAGCGGTCCGAGCCGCGGGCGAAGCAGAAGGCGGCCAGCAGCATGAAAGGCACGGTCGGCAGCAGCGGCAGAAAGGCGCCGACGAAACCGGCGGCGAATGCCGTGCCCCCTGCGATCGTCCACGCCATGCGCATCGCGCCCTCCGTCCGCCTGCGCCCCAAGAGATAGGGCGGCGGGCCGCCTCAGGCCAGAAGCTCCGCCAGCACCCGGTCGAGCACGAGCCGGCCCTCGGGCGTCGCGACCAGCCGGCCGGCCCGCCGGCTCACCAGCCCCGCGCCTTCCAGAGCCGCGATCCGCTCGGGCGCGATGGGCGCGCCCGCGACCGCCGCGTGGCGTGCGAGGCCGATGCCCTCGGCCAGCCGCAGTCCCATCAGCACCATCTCGTCACCATGCTCGGCCGGCGAGAGCGGCGTCTCCTCGACCAGCGCGTGGCCACGGTCCGCGACCTGCGCCATCCAGCCCGCGGGGTCGCGCGCCGTCGCGGTGGCAAGCCGCACGCCGTCCTCCCGGGTGATGCGGCCATGCGCGCCCGGCCCCAGGCCCGCGTAGTCGCCAGATCGCCAGTAGACCAGGTTGTGCCGGCTCTCGGCCCCCGGCGCCGCGTGGTTCGACACTTCGTAGGCCGGCATCCCGGCCGCCTCGGTCAGTTCCTGCGTGATCGCATACATCTCGGCCGATGCCTCGTCCGGGGGCACGACCAGCCGCCCGCGACGGTGGAGGTCGAAGAAGCGCGTCCCCTCCTCGATCGTCAGTTGATAGAGCGAGAGGTGGTCGACCGCCATCGCGAGCGCCGCGCCGAGCTCGGCCTCCCATGCCGCGGGGGTCTGGCCCATCCGGGCATAGATCAGATCGAAGCTCACCCGCCGGAACGCCGCGCGCGCCACGTCGAAGGCCGCGCGGGCCTCCGATACCGTGTGCATCCGGCCGAGCGCCTTCAGGTCCGCGTCGTTCAGCGCCTGCACGCCCATCGAGACGCGGTTGATGCCCGCCGCCCCATAGGCCCGGAACTTCGCGGCCTCGACCGAGGTGGGGTTTGCCTCCAGCGTGATCTCGGCCCCCGGCGCGAGTCCCCACAGCCGGTCGGCCTCGTCGATCAGCCGCGCCACGGTCTCGGGCGCCATCAGGCTGGGGGTGCCCCCGCCGAAGAACATCGTGTCGGCCCGTCGCGGCCCGGTGAGCTCGCGCATACGGCGCATTTCGGCCACCAGCGACTCGGCCCATGCGGCGTGGTCCACGACCCGCGAAACATGGCTGTTGAAGTCGCAGTAGGGGCATTTCGCGAGGCAGAACGGCCAGTGGACATAGACACCGAAGCCGCCCGCCCGCCAGTCGGGCGCGGTCACTTGCGCTCCAGATGCGCCCAGATCACCCATCCGAGCCCCGCAACTCCTGCCAGCCCCGCGAAGGCGTTGCCGCGCCAGCCGGCGAAGGCCAGCAGGCCGAGAAAGAACAACGCCAGCGCCACCGCATGGCGCCGCGCGAAGGCGGATCGGTCGGGCCTGCCCATCGCCTCACCCCCAGATCATCCGCGGTAGGCCGTGACCTCGATCTCGACCTTCATCTCGGGCGCGATCAGGCCCGCGACGACCATCGTGGCGGCCGGGCGCACACCGCTCAGTGCGCGGCGCAGCGCGGGCGCGATCTCGTGCCGCAATTCCGCATCCGTCACGGTGTATTGGACGCGCACGATGTCGGCCATGGCAAAACCCGCCTCGGCCAGCGTGGCCGCGATGGTCGCAAGGGCGTTGCGCGCCTGCTCGGCCGCGCCTTCGGGCATCGCCATCTTCGCGTAATCATAGCCCGTGGTCCCCGCGACGAAACACCAGTCGCCCGCGACCACCGCGCGGGAATAGGCGAACTCGTCCTCGAAGGGCGAGCCGGTCGAGATCAGGCGTCGCGTCATGGCGTTCCCCCGAAACAGGCAGCGACGAGCTTGCGGAAGGCGTCGGCGCGGTGCGAGATCGCGTGCTTGGCGGCGGGCTCCATCTCTCCAAAGGTGAGGCCGCCGCCCGCGGGCAGGAACATCGGGTCATAGCCGAAGCCCTGCGCGCCGCGGGGCGGCCAGATCACCTCGCCCTCGGCCGTGCCGCGAAAGGTCTCGTCATGCCCGTCGGGCCAGGCGAGAGACAGCACGCAGACGAAGCGCGCCCGCCAGGGCCGTGGGGCGCCCCTCGCCACCAGCGCGTCATGCGCCTTTTTCATCGCCGCGCCATAGTCGCGGCCGGACGGCGTCTCGGCCCAGTTGGCGGTGTAGACGCCGGGCGCGCCGTCGAGGGCGTCGATCTCGATCCCCGAATCGTCAGAGAGCGCGGGCACCCCGCTGGCCTCGGCCGCCGCATGGCTCTTGATCCGGGCGTTCGCCTCGAAGGTCGTGCCGGTCTCGTCTGGCTCGGGCAGGCCGAGATCGGCGACCGAAACGGTCTCGACCCCGAAAGGCGCGAGCAGCTCGCCGATCTCGCGCACCTTGCCCTTGTTGTGCGAGGCGACGACCAGCCGCCCGCCGCCGAACGCCCGCGTCATCCCAGCGCCGCCTTCTGCGCCGCCACCAGTTCGGCCACGCCCTGCTTGGCCAGCGCCAGCATCGCGTGGAACTCGGCCTCGGAGAAGGTCGCGCCCTCGGCCGAGGCCTGCACCTCGACCATCGCGCCGTCGCCCGTCAGGACGAAATTCGCGTCCGTTCCGGCCTCCGAGTCCTCGGCATAGTCGAGGTCGAGCACCACCTGCCCGCCATGCACCCCGGCCGAGACGGCGGCGATATGCGTGGTGATCGGGTTCATCGCGATCAGCCCGCGCGCGACAAGCGTCTCGGCCGCGAGCCGCAGCGCCACCCAGCCGCCGGTGATCGAGGCGGTGCGCGTGCCGCCATCGGCCTGGATGACGTCGCAGTCGACGATGATCTGGCGTTCGCCCATTATCACCCGGTCGGTGCCGGCCCTCAGCGCGCGCCCGATCAGGCGCTGGATCTCCTGCGTGCGGCCCGTCTGGCCGTTCTTGGCCTCGCGCCGGTTGCGGGTGTTGGTGGCGCGCGGCAGCATGCCATATTCGGCCGTCACCCAACCCAGCCCCGAATTACGCAGGAAAGGCGGCGCCTTGTCCTCGACCGAGGCGGTGCACAGCACATGCGTCTCGCCCATGCGGATCAGCACCGAGCCCTCGGCATGGCGGTTCACGCCGGTCTCGATGGTGACGGGGCGCAGGGCGTTGGCGGCTCGGCCAGAGGGACGCATCGGTGGCTCCTTTCGCGTGTCTGGCCGGCTCTCTAGCGCCAAGGGGCGCGGGCGTCCAGAACCCGCCAGCCGATTGACGCGGGGACGTGCGCGTCATACCTGAATCCGGCAACCCTGACACACGAGCGAGATGAGCGCACCGACCCCGAGCCTTGCGGATCTGAACGAGCGCAGCCGCGCCATCTTCCGGCGCCTGGTCGAAACCTATCTCGACACTGGCGAGCCGGTCGGCTCGCGCACACTGTCGCGCGGCTTCGACATGGCACTTTCGCCCGCCACCATCCGCAACGTGATGCAGGACCTCGAGTTCCTGGGCCTGCTCGACAGCCCGCACGTATCGGCGGGCCGGGTGCCGACGCAGCTCGGCCTGCGGCTCTTCGTCGACGGCGTGCTCGAGGTCGGCGAGATCCCGCCCGAGGAGCGCCAGCAGATCGACCGCCTCGCCGCCCAGCCCGAGCAGGACCTCTCGGCCGTGCTCGACGGCGCGAGCGAGCTGCTTTCAGGCCTGTCGCATTGCGCGAGCCTCGTCTTCGCGCCCAAGGCGGGCGCGCCGGTCGAGCACCTGGAATTCATCTCGCTCGCGCCCGAGCGCGCGCTCGCCGTGCTGGTGATGGGCGACGGGACGGTCGAGAACCGGCTGTTCTCGCCCCCTCCCGGCCTCACGCCCTCGGCGATGCGCGAGGCCGCGAACTTCCTCAACGCCAAGCTGCGTGGCCACACGCTGACCGAGGCGCAGGAGCTGATGGCACGCGAGATCGCGGCCCATCGCGCCGAGCTCGACGGCCTCGCGGCCAGCCTGATCGAGCGGGGCATCGCGCTCTGGGCGGGCGAGGGCGCGGAGGGCGCCGACCGGCTGCCGGACCGCCTGATCGTTCGGGGACGGGCGAACCTTCTGTCCGAGACGCAGGGCGCCGAGGAGCTCGAACGGATGCGCCGGCTGTTCGACGACCTCGAACGCAAGCGGGACCTCAGCCAGCTCCTCGATCTCACCGAGGGGGCCGACGGCGTGCGCGTCTTCATCGGGTCCGAGAACAAACTCTTCTCGCTCTCGGGCTCGACATTGGTTATCTCGCCCTACACCGACACGAACCGCCGGGTGGTCGGCGCGATCGGCGTGATCGGCCCGACGCGGCTGAACTATGGCCGGATCGTTCCCATAGTGGACTACACCGCGCGCCTGGTCGGGCGCATGGTCACGGGCGACGGCATGCAGAAAAGATGAGAGGCAAGGACATGGCGAAGACGCAAGCCAAGACCGATGAGCCCCAGACCACCGGGACCACCCCCGAGGAGGCGCTGCCCGAGATGGGTGCCGTGCCGGGGCCGGACGTCCGAATCGCCGAGCTCGAGGCCGAGCGCGACGAGCTGAAGGACCGCCTGCTGCGCGCGCTGGCCGAGGCCGAGAACACCCGGCGCCGCGCCGAGCGCGACCGCAAGGACGCCGAGACCTATGGCGGCACCCGCCTCGCGCGCGACATCCTGGCGGTCTACGACAACCTCACCCGTGCGCTCGCCGCCGCCGACGACAGCATCAAGACCGAGCATGCCGCCCTGTTCGAGGGCATCGAGCTCACCCGGCGCGAGCTGCTGAACGCCTTCGAGAAGCACAAGATCCGCGAGACCACGCCGCAGAAGGGCGAGAAATTCGATCCCAACCTGCACCAGGCGATGTTCGAGGCCCCGATTCCCGGCGCCCAGCCCGGCACCATCATCGAGGTGATGCAGGCGGGCTTCGTCATCGCCGACCGCCTGCTGCGTCCGGCTCTGGTCGGCGTGGCCCGGGCCATGCCGCAGGCGGCCGGGCCAGCGGCCGAGGCCGCGCCGGAGAATGGCGAGGACAAGGCCGGTTGAACCGTCGCAGCCGGAGGGCGCGCCCGATGCCGATCACGACCGAGGCGCGCCTGCGCGAGATCTACGGCGAGGCCCATCCCCGCGCCGCGGCCAAGGTCATCGGGCGGCTCGATGCCCATTGCCGCGCCTTCGTCGCGGCATCGCCCTTCGTGGTGGTGGCGACATCTGACGGCACGCGGCTCGACGCCTCGCCCAAGGGCGACCGGCCCGGCTTCGTGCAGGTCGAGGGCGAGCGTGCCCTGCTGATCCCCGACTGGCCCGGCAACTCCCGCATCGACGGGCTGCGGAACATCCTCGTCCACCCCCGCGCGGGGCTGATCTTCCTGATCCCCGGCGTGCGGGAGACGCTTCGGGTGAATGGCCCCGCCACGATCCACGACGAGTCCGCGATGCGCGCGCGTTTCGCCCGCGACGGGCGCCTGCCGCTGACGGTCCTGCGGGTCGAGGCCGAGGAGGTGTTCCTGCACTGCGCCAAGGCCTTCCTGCGCTCGGCCCTGTGGGACCCCGCAAGCTGGCCCGCGGCGCGCCCGGTGCCAACCATGGCCGAGATGCTGCGCGACCACTGCGACCTCGAGGGCGAGCCCGAGCCCGAGGAGGCGATGCTCGCCCGCTACCGCGCCGCGCTCTACTGAGACGCGGCCCGCTCAGGCCATCAGCCCCAGCACCAGCCCGATCAGCCCGCAGGCGATGGCCGCATGGCCGCCGTCGATCCACCACAGATCGCGCGGCCGCCCGGCGAAGGCGTAGTTCGTCACGATCCAGGGCAGCACCACGAAGGCGCCGAGGCCGAGTCCGGCGACGAAGCCCGCGCCGCCACTCGAAACGCCTGCCGCGGCAAAGACATGGCGCAGCATCCCGGCGGTCAGCAGAGCCGCAGCCGCCGCGATCAGGAACGGCACCGCGTTACGGTCGGCCTTGTGCTGCGCCACCGTCCGGCCGATCGCCTGCGCCCAGCGTCCGCCCAGCAGGCCATACCAGATGGCCCCCCAGGCGAAGCCCGCCGCCGCGGCGAGGATGACCGCAAGAACCCCCATCTGCCCCTCCCCCGGCATGTTGCGACCAACCGATCCTACTCCGCCCGGCCCCGGCAGGAAATGCCCCGCCGTGCCCGTCAGGCCGAGCGCACCACCCGCAGCGTGAGATTGATGCGCCCGCCGCCCGGCAGGAGGTCGCCCTCGCCCGACAGCACCCGGTCGATGCCGTGATAGGCGAGCCGTGCCGGGCCCCCCATCGCCAGCACGTCGCCCGAGCGCAGGAGCAGGCGGGTCGTCTGCCCGCGCCGCTCGGTGCCGCCGATGCGGAAGCGCGCAGGGTCCCCGAGGCTGATCGAGACGACCGGGGCGTGGAACCCCTCCTCGCCCTCGTCGGCGTCGCGGTGCAGGCCCATCCGCGCGCCCTCGCCATACCAGTTGACCAGGCAGCAATCGGGATCGTCGTCCCAGCCGGAAACCGCGCGCCAGACCGCCAGCACCGAGGCCGGGATCGGCGGCCAGGGAGTGCCAGTTTCGGGGTGGCGCGGCACATAGGCATAGCGCCCGCGCGCGATCACCCAGCCGACGCGGCCGGCCGAGGTCATGCGCACGCTCATCGGCCGCCCCCAGGCTGTGACCGGGCGCACCAGGGGCGCGGCCGCGATCACCCCGCGGATGTCGGCGACCATTGCCGCCTGCGCCGGCCGGTCGAGCAGGCCGCGCCACAACAGCAGCCCCGGCACCACCTCCTCCGCCATGCCGGTCATTGCCTCCGCCATCGCCGCCTCCGCACCGCGCGGCGGCCCCGCCGCTGCCGCCTCGCCGCCTTGCGACCACCATGCCACGGCCTTATATAGCCGCCAGTTTCGACCGAGACCGCAAGCAGTGTGGGATGAGTTCCGGGGGCCGCGCACGGACCCGGACGGACATCGCCGGAAGGGAGTGACAGATCCATGTCCAAAGTTATCGGTATCGACCTTGGCACCACCAACTCCTGCGTCGCCATCATGGACGGCAAGCAGCCCAAGGTGATCGAGAATTCCGAGGGCGCGCGCACGACCCCCTCGATGGTCGCCTTCACCGAGGATGGCGAGCGCCTCGTCGGCCAGCCCGCCAAGCGCCAGGCCGTGACCAACCCCGAGAATACGCTCTTCGCCGTCAAGCGCCTCATCGGACGGCGCCATTCCGACCCGACGGTCGAGAAGGACAAGGGGATGGTCCCCTACAAGATCATCGAGGGCAAGAACGGGGACGCCTGGGTCGAGGCCCGCGGCCAGAAGTATTCGCCCTCGCAGATCTCGGCTTACGTGCTGCAGAAGATGAAGGAGACGGCCGAGAGCTATCTCGGCGAGAAGGTGACGCAGGCCGTCATCACCGTCCCCGCCTATTTCAACGACGCCCAGCGCCAGGCCACCAAGGACGCGGGCAAGATCGCCGGGCTCGAGGTTCTGCGCATCATCAACGAGCCCACCGCCGCCGCGCTCGCCTACGGGCTCGACCGCGAGGGCGGCAAGACCATCGCCGTCTATGACCTCGGCGGCGGCACCTTCGACATCTCGGTGCTCGAGATCGAGGATGGCCTCTTCGAGGTGAAGTCCACCAACGGTGACACCTTCCTGGGCGGCGAGGACTTCGACCTGCGGCTGGTGGACTACCTCGCGGACGAGTTCAAGAAGGACAACGGGCTCGACCTGCGCAAGGACAAGCTCGCGCTCCAGCGCCTCAAGGAGGCGGCTGAAAAGGCGAAGATCGAGCTGTCTTCCTCGTCGCAGACCGAGATCAACCTGCCCTACATCACCGCCGACGCCTCCGGGCCCAAGCATCTGGCGCTGAAGCTCACCCGCTCCAAGCTCGAGAGCCTGGTCGAGGACCTCGTGAACCGCACGCTCGAGCCCTGCCGCAAGGCGCTCAAGGATGCGGGCGTCACCGCGGCCGACATCGACGAGGTGGTGCTGGTCGGCGGCATGACCCGCATGCCGAAGGTCATCGAGACGGTGAAGAAGTTCTTCGGCAAGGAGCCGCACAAGGGCGTCAACCCGGACGAGGTCGTGGCCATGGGCGCCGCGATTCAGGCGGGTGTGCTGCAGGGCGACGTCAAGGACGTGGTGCTGCTCGACGTGACGCCGCTCTCGCTCGGCATTGAGACGCTGGGCGGCGTGTTCACCCGGCTGATCGACCGCAACACGACGATCCCGACCAAGAAGTCCCAGGTCTTCTCGACCGCCGACGACAACCAGTCGGCCGTGACGATCCGGGTCTTCCAGGGCGAGCGCGAGATGGCGGCCGACAACAAGCTGCTGGGCCAGTTCAACCTCGAGGACATCCCGCCCGCGCCCCGCGGCGTGCCGCAGATCGAGGTCACCTTCGACATCGACGCGAACGGCATCGTCAACGTCTCGGCCCGCGACAAGGGCACGAACCGCGAGCAGCGGATCACCATCCAGGCCTCGGGCGGCCTTTCGGATGCCGACATCGACCGGATGGTGAAGGAAGCCGAGGAGAACGCCGACGCCGACAAGAAGCGCCGCGCGCTGGTCGAGGCGAAGAACCACGCCGAGAGCCTGGTTCATGCCACCGAGAAGTCGCTGGCCGAGCATGGCGAGAAGGTCGACGAGGCCACCCGCTCGAGCATCACCGACGCCATCACGGCGCTCAGGGGCGTGCTCGACGGCGAGGATGTCGAGGCGATCAAGGCCAAGACCCAGGCGCTGGCCGAGGCGTCGATGAAGCTGGGCGAGGCGATCTACAAGTCGGAGGCCGAATCGACCGCCGCCCCTGATAGCGACGGCGCCGGGTCGAAGGATGACGTCGTGGACGCCGAGTTCGAGGAAGTGGACGACGACGGCAAGAAGCGGTCCTGACCGCGCGCCGTCCGTGTCACCAGCATGACCGGCCCCGCCGATCCGCCGTTCGGCTCCCATGCCCTGCCCGCGCCGATGGAATGGCTCCGCCGCCTCGGCGCGGGTGTCGGGACGTGGGGCGCGCCCGGGCGGCGGGCGGCCTCGCTGATCCGCCGGATCGTCTGCCTCGGGCGTGACGACCCCTTCGACGTCGAGCCCTTCCCGCGCCAGCGGGCGCGCCTCTACCCGCGCGACAACCTGTCGGAGAAGCGCGTCTTCACCGCCCCCGGGCGCTGGGACGCGGCCGAGCGGGCGGTGATCGCGCGGGCGGCCGCGGCGGCGGGGCAGGTGTTCCGCTTCGTCGACGCGGGCGCAAATGTCGGGCTCTACACGCTGGCCGCGCGCGCCACGGCACCCCGCGGCTTCCAGGGCCTCGCCATCGAGCCCGATCCCGAGAACCTGAGGCGCCTGCGCTTCAACCTCGCGGCCTCGGGCGCCGCGGATGTGATCGTGGCACCCGTCGCGCTGTCGGACCGGGCGGGCGAGGCCACGCTGGCGGCGGCGGGAGGCAATCGGGGCGAGATCCAGCTGGGCGCCGAGGGCGCGGGGCTTCGCGTGCCGACCCGAACGCTGCTCGACATCGTGCGTGAGGCAGGTCTCGACGGGATAGATGCGCTCAAGATCGACATCGAGGGGCACGAGGAACCGGCGCTCGCCGCCTTCCTGCGCGACGCGCCCCCAGCGCTCTGGCCCGGCGTCGTGCTGATCGAGGCGCCGCACGGCGCGGACACCCCGGCTCTGGCACTTCTGCGGTCGAATGGCTATGTGGTGGCCGAGCGGACCAGGCTGAACGCGATCCTCACCCGCCCCGGACCGCACCGCGCGGCGGCGGGCGCAGGCAAGACCCAAGGAAGTCTCGATGGCCAAGCGTGACTACTACGATGTGCTCGGGGTCGCCCGTGGCGCCTCGGCCGAGGAGCTGAAGAAGGCCTATCGCGCCAAGGCGAAGGAACTGCACCCCGACCGCAACAAGGACAACCCCGAGGCCGAGGCACAGTTCAAGGAGGTGAACGAGGCCTACGACGTACTGAAAGACGCCGAGAAGAAGGCCGCCTACGACCAGTTCGGCCATGCCGCCTTCGAGGCGGGCATGGCCGGGGGCGGGGCCGCCGGCGCACGGCCGGGAGATTTCGGCTCGGCCTTCTCGGACGTGTTCGAGGACCTGTTCGGCGATTTCATGGGCGGCCGGCGCGGCGGGCGCGGCGGCAACGGCATCCGGCGTGGCGCGGATCTGCGCTACAACCTGCGCGTCAGCCTCGAGGACGCCTTCCGCGGCAAGCAGGCCACCATCTCGGTCCCGGGCTCGACGAAATGCGAGGCCTGCAGCGGCACCGGCGCCGAGGGCGGCGCCCAGCCGCAGACCTGCCCCACCTGCGCGGGCCACGGCAAGGTGCGCGCGAGCCAGGGCTTCTTCACCATCGAGCGGACCTGCCCCACCTGCCACGGCCAGGGCCAGATCGTGAAGAACCCCTGCCGGGCCTGCGGCGGCCAGGGCAATGTCCGCAAGGACCGCGCGCTCAACGTCAACATCCCCCAGGGCATCGAGACCGGCACCCGCATCCGGCTGGCCGGCGAGGGCGAGGCGGGCGTCAAGGGCGGCCCTCCGGGCGATCTCTACATCTTCATCGAGGTCGAGCCGCACCCGATCTTCGAGCGCGACGGGCTCAACCTCTACTGCCGCGTGCCGGTGCCGATGACCACCGCGGCGCTTGGCGGCGAGATCGAGGTGCCGCTGATCGACGGCGGCCGCTCGCGCGTCAAGGTGCCCTCCGGCGTGCAGACCGGCAAGCAGCTGCGCCTGCGCGGCAAGGGGATGCCGGCGCTGCAGCGCGCCGGGCAGGTGGGCGACCTGATGATCGAGGTGCAGGTCGAGACGCCGGTGAACCTGAGCAAGCGACAGCAGGAACTGCTGCGCGAGTTCGAGAAGGCGGGCGTCGACAACAGCCCCTCCTCGAAGGACTTCTTCTCGAAGGTCAAGAGCTTCTGGGACGGGATGACCGGGACCGGCTGAGCCCGCCGCTCGGCCCTTCGACCAACTGCCAACCCGCGCTGCCCCAGGCTTGGCCCGGGGCATCCCGGATCCGCCATCAAACCGCAACGGCCAGTTGCCCCGACAGCCGCACCCGGCGTCGCTGGCGCCATCGGGCGCCGCACTGTCGCGGCCCCGGGTCAAGCCAGGGACCGCGGGCGTTGAGCCCGACGCAGCACGCGCCGCCCTCGCGTCAGAGCGGCGCGCGGATCGGGATCGTTCTTCCTTCCTCGCCCTTGCCCTTGCGGCCGATCGTGACCGTCAGCACGCCCTTCGCGGCTTCCGCCTCGATCTTCTCGGGGTCGGCGTCGGCGGGCAGGCGGAAGCTGCGCTCGAAGCGGCCGTATTCGCGCTCGGTGAAGAAATAGCCCGCGCCTTCCTCGCGCCGCTCGGCGCGCTTCTCGCCCTTCACGGTGAGGATGCCGTCGCGCAGCGTGACCTCCATGTCGTCCTCGGCCACGCCCGGCAGCTCGATGCTGACCCGGTAGGCGGCGGTGTCGCCGCTGGCCTCGGAACGCGGCGCGAACCAGCCGGCGATGCGCGAGCCAAGCGCGCGGAACGGCTCGGCGATGTCGGGCAGCCAGCCATGGGCAGGCGTCTTCTCGACCATCATCGGTTCTCCCATGCAGTGTCCGGTGGAGCGATCACAGCACCGCGCCCGCCCGCCGGCCTTGACGGCGATCAAATCCGCGGAGCTTTCCCCGCCCCGGCCCGCCTGCTAGATGAAGGTGCGACAGCCGCCCCGGAGAGCCGCGATGACCGACGCCCGCCCCATCGACATCACCGTGACCGGCGCCGCGGGCCGCATGGGCCGGATGCTGGCGCAGGCGGTGCGCGAAAACCCCGCCTGCCGGCTGGTGGGGGCGACCGAGCGGCCCGGCCATCCCTGGATCGGGCGCGACCTCGGCGAGGCGATGGAGGGTCCCGCGATCGGCGTGATGGTCGAGGACGACCCGCTGCCAGTGTTCGCCCGCTCGCGCGCCGTGCTCGACTTCACCTCACCCGCCGCCACGGTTGCGCACGCCGCGCTGGCGGCGCAGGCGCGGCTGGTCCACGTGATCGGCACGACCGGGCTCGAGGCCGACCATCTCGACCGGATCGAGGCGGCGGCGCGCCATTCGACCGTGATCCGGGCGGGCAACTTCTCGCTGGGCGTCAACCTGCTCACGGTGCTCGCGCGCCGGGTTGCGGCGGCGCTGGGCGAGGAGTTCGACATCGAGATCCTCGAGATGCACCACCGCCACAAGGTCGATGCCCCTTCGGGCACCGCGCTGATGCTGGGCGAGGCGGCTGCCGAGGGGCGCGGCACCACGCTGGCCGAGGCGCGTCTGGCCGCGCGCGAGGGCATCACCGGCGCGCGTCCCGCGGGCGGCATCGGCTTCGCCGCGCTCAGGGGCGGCGACGTCGTGGGCGAGCACGAGATCCTGTTCGCCGGCCCCGGCGAGCGCGTGGCGCTGCGCCATGTCGCGACCGACCGGATGCTGTTCGCGCGCGGCGCCGTCAGGGCCGCGATCTGGGGTGCGGGCCAGAAACCGGGCGAGTACGGCATGACCGACGTGCTGGGCCTCGCCTGAACGTTGATAGGTTGCAAGATCGCGACTTATTCGCCGGCCCACCCGCGCTAGGTTAGTGGAGGCGGAACCATGCCACCTGAGGCCCGGAGCGAACCGGTCCATCTCGTCAAGCTCTGTGTCGGCGCCGACAGCGTCGAGGACCTCGCCGACTGGCAGGCCGCCCGGATCGCCGAACGCGCGGGCGCGGGCCTCGACCCCTGCCCGCGTCACGTCACGCGCATGTGGCCGCGCAGGCAAGACGCCCTGCTGGCAGGAGGATCGGTCTATTGGGTCGTCCGTGGCCTTATCCTGGTGCGCCAGCGCATCGTCCGGCTCGACCCGGTGACGGGCGAGGACGGGATCACGCGCTGCGCGCTGGTGCTCGACCCCGAGCTGGTGCGGGTCGAGGCACGGCCGCGTTCGGCCTTCCAGGGCTGGCGCTATCTCGCGCCCTCGGATGCGCCGCCGGATCTTGGCCACACGGGGTCCGGCGAGGCGGGTCTGCCGCAGGACATGCAGGCGGCGCTCGCAGCCCTGGGCGTCCTTGGCTGAGCCGCGCGCAGCCCGCCGCTGCGGCGCGGAGGGGCCTCGCATGAACCGGCTCGACTCGCGCCTCGCCGATCTGCTGGGGCCAGTCCGCGACGTCACCGTGGGCGCGCTGCTCGAGGTGCTGGCGCGGCGCCTCGATTCGGGGGCCGAGATCGAGGCCGAGCCGATGCAGCGCGAAGGCGAGGGCCGCGTCGCCCGCGACGGCACGCTCCAGCTGCCGCGCCGCGGCGACCTTCGGGTGACCGCGGGCGGACGCAGCCTGGTCGAGCGCGTCGCAAGCCCCGCGCCGCTCGCCTTCGCACCCGTCACGCTGGTCGAGGCCGATGGCTTCGTGACGACGCTTTCCCCCTTCCGCTGGGACGCGGCCGCCATCGTCGTCACTGCCGCCCAGCCGCGGCCGAACTGGGCACCGATCCGCCGCTGGTTCCTCGAATGGTTCCAGAGCCGCTATGCCGACGTGGCGCCCGACCTCGCGGGCGCGGTCCATTCGATTGACGGACCCGAGAAGCTGGGGCAGCAATGGCGCTTCACCGCCGATCTCGGCTCGGCGCCCATCGAGTGCATCTCGGACCTCATCGGCGCCTTCGTCGCCACGGGCGCGAGCCGCATCCACATCGGCGAGCCCGAGGGCTGAACCCGGGGCAGCGCGCCTGCTCCATCAGCCCACCCCGTCAGCCCGCCGCCCAGCGCGCCCTGCGGGGAAGGTCGACCGCGTTATCCACATCGCTCAGAACCGCCGCGAGCCGCGCCGGGCCTAGCCGACCCAGCGTCGCCTCGGTGTCCGTGAGCGCATGCGGGCCAGACCAGCGCACGCCTTCGAACAGCCCCGCCGGCAGCCGCCCGCCATGCGGCACCGCGACCAGCCAGTAGCCCCCATCCGTCGCCGGCCCCAGCACGGCACGACCGCCGCGCGCCATCGCAAGGGCCTCGGCCACCACGGCGGGGCTCACGCCCGGCACGTCGGCGCCCACGATTGCTACCGGTCCCGGCCCGAAGGCCGACAGCGCCCGCGCCATCCGCGCGCCCAGGTCGCCCGGCCCCTGCGGCCAGCGCGCGACCCCGGATGGCCAGGCGCGCGAGCCCAGCGCCGTGTCGGGCGCCACCGCCAGCACGGTGCGCCAGCGCCGGTCGCGCGCCATCGCCCGGATCAGCCGCGCCGTCTGGTGGCGGAACCACCACGCCGCCTCGACCATGCCGATGTCGCGGCCCAGCCGCGTCTTGACCCGGCCTGGCCGCGGCTCCTTGACGAACAGCACCAGCGTCGGCCTCATCCCTGCCCCCGGTAGAAGCGCGCCAGCCGCTCGGGCGAGGCGCCGAGGAACCACAGCGCAAGCGTCGCGAGGTTCCGCGCACCGCGCCCCATCCAGCCGCCGCGCCGATAGCGCGCGGCGGAGGTCATGACCTGCCCGGGCAGCCGTCTCAGCCCCCGCCGTCCGATCCGCCGGACCAGCGCCACATCCTCCATCAGCGGGATCGGCGGATACCCCCCCGCCGCACGGTAGAGCGCCACGGGCAGCAGCAACCCCTGGTCGCCATAGGGCAACGCGAACAGCGCCGAGCGCAGGTTCGCCCAGGCCCCGACCCAGCGCGCGCCCATGCCGCCATCGTCGAAGCCCAAGCCGAAATAGCCCGCCCGGTCCGCGTGGCCGGACAAATGCGCGGCCACGGTGTGCTCCCAGCCCTCGGGCAGCAGCGTGTCGGCATGGAGGACCAGCAGCCAGGCCCCGCGCGCGGCGTTGCAGCCTGCTCCAAGCTGCTGCCCCCGCCCCCGCGGCGCCACGACCAGCCGCGCGCCGACCGCGTCGGCCACGGCCTCGATCCCGTCGGACGAACCCCCGTCGGCGATGATCAGCTCGCGGATCAGTCCCGCCGCGAGCCCCGGCACCAGCCGCTCGATGCACGGCCCGATCCGATCGGCCGCCTCGAGCGTGGGAATGACGACCGAGACCGGCGCCGTCATGCGCCCTCCTCCATCCGCCCCCCGAAGGTGACGAGGCACGCCCCGATCAGGCCGAGCGCCGCGAACCCCGCGAACAGCGGCGTGACCGAGCCGTCATAGGCCTGTGCGATGGCCGCCCCGATCGCCGCCGCGCCCACCGTCGAACAGGCGAGGATGACCGACGACGCGGTCCCCGCGATGTGCCCAAGCGGCTGGATCGCCAGCGCGTTGAGATTGGCGAACAGGATCGCGACACACAGGAAGATCAGCCCCAGCACTGCCATGAAGACCCCGAGCGACGGTACGCCCCCGCTCGCGGCCGCAAGCCCTGCACCAGCCGTCGCGATACCCGTCAGCGCCCATAGCGCGCGGCGCGCCAGCGGCTGCATGCCAAGGTGCATCACCAGCCAGCCATTCAGCACGCTCCCCGCCGCGAACACCACGGCGAGCGCCGAGAAGGCCAGCGGAAACCACGGCCCCAGGCCGTAGAGCTCCTCCATCACCTGCTGGGCGGTGGCGAGATAGGCCACGAAGGTGCCGAACACCGCGATGATGGCGAGGATCGCGACCACGGTCTGGCGGGTGGTGGCCACCTCGGCGAAGGCCGCCGCCAGCACCCGCGGGCGAAAGGGGCGCCGCCGCGCCGGGTCCAGCGTCTCGGGCACCGCCACCAGGTACCAGCCGCCCGAGACCAGCGCGAGCGCGAGGTAGAGCCCGAAGATCGCACGCCAGCCCGCCACCGCCTCGATCCCCTGGCCCATCAGCGGCGCCAGCATCGGCACCAGCATGAACACCGTCATTACCATCGACAGCACCCGCGCCATTGGCCGCCCCGAGTAGAGGTCGCGCACGATCGCGACCGCCACCACCCGCGGCCCGCCCGCGCCCACACCCTGCAGGAAGCGCCCGGCCAGCAGCATCTCGGGATTGGCGGCCGCAAGCCCCATCAGCGTGCCGGCGAGATAGATCGCCCAACCGATCAGCGTCGCCCGCTTGCGCCCCAGCGCGTCCGCCAGCGGCCCGAACACCAGCTGCGCGAGGCCGAGCCCTGCGAACACCAGCAGCAGCACCAGCTGGCGGTCGTTCTGGTGCGCGAAGGCGAGGTCGGCCGCCATCGCGTCGAGCGCGGGCAGCACCGCGTCGATGGTCATCGCGACGACCGAGGTCATCAGCGCAAGGAATGTCACAAGGGCCAGCGGCGCGCGCCCCTCGGCCCGCGCGGTGTGGTCGGGCAGCGTCATCAGGTCCCCCTCCCCGGGGCTTGCCGCGGTATAGCCTTGGGCCGGACGCGGTGCGACCCCTATATCTTCACCGTTGCTTCAGGGGAGATGGGAATGCCGGGCTTGAGGGGTTTCGTCGCGCGCGACCGCCGCGTTCTGAGAATGGCGGGGGCGAATGCGCGCGAGGTGCTGCAGGGCGTGGTGACGAACGATGTGCAACGGCTTGCGCCGGGCCGCGCGGTCTATGCCGCGCTGCTGACGCCGCAGGGCAAGTATCTGTTCGACTTCTTCCTCGTGGACGGCGGCGAGGCGGTGCTGATCGACGTGGCCGCCGACCGCGCCGAGGCGCTGGCGCAGCGCCTGCGGATGTACTGCCTGCGCCGCGACGCCCGGATCGAGGGCGACACAGGCCTTTCCGTCGCGCTGATCTGGGGCGAGGGCGCGCCGCCCGACGGCGCGATCCCCGACCCGCGCCTGCCTGCCCTGGGCTGGCGGCTCTATGCCGAGGCGCCCGCGCTCGACAGGATGGAACCCGCCTCGCCCGCCGACTACCTCGCGCTGCGTGTCGCGCATCAGGTGCCCGAGACCGGGGTCGAACTGGTGCCCGACGACAGTTTCATCCTCGAAGCCGGCTTCGAGCGCCTCAACGGCGTCGATTTCCGCAAGGGCTGCTATGTCGGGCAGGAGGTCACGGCCCGCATGAAGCACAAGACCGAGCTGCGCAAGCGCCTCGTCCCCGTCCGCGTCGAGGGCGCGGCCCCGCCGGGGACGCCGATCACCTCGGACGGCAAGCCCGCGGGGACGCTCTACAGCCACCACGGCGGGCGCGGCCTCGCGCATCTCAGGCTCGACCGCGCCACTGGCGAGATGGAGGCAGGCGGTGCGCGGGTGATCTACGAGGAATGAGCGCTGCGCCGGGATCTCATGCCGCAGCTCGTGCACGCGGGTCCGCCCCGCACCCCTGTGGGGGGCTCCAGCCTGCCGCTGCTCTCCCGGACCCCCGATCTGTCGCGCGGCGCCGAGCCCGACCGCCATTCCGGCGGCAATAGTTTGCCGAATCGGGCTCGCATGAGATTGGCCGAAGTGTCGGTCGATTCGAGAGTTCGTTACAGATCAGAACGATGACTAAGCTTTCGCGCGTGCAAGCTCCTCCGCCAGCAGCGCCGCCAGCCCCTCGCGATAGGTCGGATAGGCCAGTTCCACCCCCAGCTCCTCGTGCATGAGGCCGTTCGCGACCCGCTTCGATTCGGCATAGAAGCTGCGCGCCATCGGCGTCATCTCGGCCTCGTCATAGGCCACGGCCTCGGGCAGCGGCAGGCCCAGAAGTTCGGCGGCATGGGCGATCACGTCCTCCGGGGGCGCGGCCTCGTCGTCGCAGACATTGTAAACCGCGCCCGGCCGCGGCCGCGCGATCGAGGCCTCCAGCACGCTGGCGATATCCTCGACATGGATGCGGCTGAACACCTGCCCCGGCTTGACGATCCGCCGTGCCGTGCCGTCGCGCACCTTCGCGAAGGGGCCGCGGCCGGGGCCGTAGATCCCCGCGAGCCGGAAGATGTGGAGGGGCAGGCCGGCCTCGCGGTGCAGCCGCTGCCACGCCTGCTCGGCCTCGAGCCGCCACTGCCCGCGCCGCGTCGAGGGGCGGCACTCCGAGCCCTCGTCGACCCAGTCGCCGCCCCGGTCGCCATAGACCCCGGTGGTCGAGAGATATCCCACCCATTCGAACTGCGTCGCCCGCGCCCGGATCGCCTCGCCCGCCGCCGCCAGAACCGGGTCGCCCGCCGCATCCGGCCCGGCCGAGACCATGAGATGCGTGGCCGCGTCCAGCGCCGGCCCGAGCGCGGCCCCCGGCCAGACCAGCGCCTCGGCCCCTGTCTCGCGGATCAGGGCGGCCTTCCCCTCCGAGCGGGTGGTGCCGATCACCCGCCAGCCCCGCGCCGTCAGCCGCCGCGCCAGCGCCTGCGCGCTGTAGCCATGGCCGAAGCTCAGAAGGGTCGCGCGGGGCATGGGCAAGGCTCCGTGGATCGACTAGTGTCGCGCCCGACAATAGCGGAGGATCGGACGAATGCGAGGGGCGGCTGCCATCATGTTTGGCGTTGCGCTGGCATTGCCCGCGGGCATGGCTCGCGCGGTCGAGGGCTATGACGCCTGCCTCGCGCTGGTCGCGACCGACCCCGGCCGCGCCGAGGCCGAGGCCGAGGCCTGGGCCCGTTTCGGCGGCGGCCCGGCGGCCGAGCACTGCCGCGCGATGGCCTTCGCCGCGCTTGGCGCGACCCGCCGCGCGGCCGAGTCGCTGACCGCGATCGCGTTCCGCGCCCGCGACCTGCCGGACGAGACCCGCGCCGAGATCCTGATTCAGGCCGCCGGCTTCCTCCTCGAGCTTCAGGAGATCAAGGCCGGGCTCGACGTCGCCGAGCAGGCCCTGCGCCTGGACCCGAGCGCCGAGGGCCTGACGATGCGCGCGCGGCTCCACGCTGCGGCGGGCCGCTACGGGGCGGCGCTGGGCGATCTCGACGCGGCCATCGACCGCTCGGGACCCACCCCCGACCGGCTGATGCTGCGTGCCACCGCGCGGCGCGAGGAGGGGCGGCTCCTGGAAGCGCGGCAGGACATCACCTGGGCGCTCGAGCTCGAGCCCGAGCTTCCCATCGCCTGGCTCGAGCTTGGCCGTATCGAGGCGGCCCAGGGCGCGAAGGACCGCGCGCGCGACGCCTTCATGCAGGCGATCGAGCTCGATCCCGGCGGCGATATCGCGGCCTCGGCGCGGCTCAGCCTGCAACGGATGGAAGCGGGGAATTGAGGGCTGCCGCCCATTCCTCGGCCACCATCGGATCGGGGTCCGCGACCGCCTCGGCGGCGAGCGCGCCGGGCGCCAGCAGCCGCGACAGTGCCCAGACACCATGCGCGCGCACCAGCGGATCGGCATCCGCCGCCAGCCGCCGCGCCGCCGGGATCAGCGCGGGGTCGACAGAGTTCCCGACCGCCACCGCGACGTTGCGCAGGAACCTTGCCCGCCCGATCCGCTTGATGGGCGAGCCCGAGAACACCTCGCGGAAGGCCGCGTCGTCCAGACAGGCAAGATCCGCAAGCCGCGGCGCCACCGTCTCGGGCCGGGCGCGGTAGACCGCATTCGCCGCCACGGCGAACTTGTTCCAGGGGCAAACGGCGAGGCAGTCGTCGCAGCCATAGATGCGGTTGCCCATCAGCGGGCGCAGCTCGCGCGGGATCGGCCCCTTGAGCTCGATCGTCAGGTAGCTGATGCAGCGCCGGGCATCCAGCCGGTAGGGCGCGGGGAATGCCCCAGTCGGGCAGATGTCGAGACACCGCCGGCAGCCGCCGCAATGGTCGCCCCCCGGCGCGTCGGGCGGCAGCGCCAGCGTGGTGAAGATCGCCCCGAGGAAGAACCACGAGCCCCCCTCGCGTGCCACCAGGTTCGTGTGCTTGCCCTGCCAGCCGATCCCGGCGGCGGCCGCCAGCGGCTTCTCCATCACGGGGGCTGTGTCGACGAACACCTTGATCTCGCCGCCCACGCGTTCGATCAGCCAGCGCCCCAGGCGCTTGAGCCGCTTCTTGACCGTGTCGTGGTAGTCCACGCCCTGCGCATAGACGCTGATCGCCCCGCGCCGGCGCCGCTCCAGCACCGCCATCGGGTCGGCGGCGGGCGTGTAGGCGTCGGCGAGCATCACCACCGACCGCGCCTCGAGCCACAGTGCCGCAGGGTCCGACCGCCAGGCGATCCGGTCTGCCATCCAGCTCATCTCGCCATGATGGCCCGCGGCCACCCAGTCCCGCAGCCGCGCGCCGGCCCCGGCCACCGCGTCCGGTCGCGTCACGCCCGCCTGCGCGAACCCCAGCGCGCGGGCCTCCGCGATCAGGTCGGACTTTATTAGGGCAGCGTCAGCCATGCCGGCAGCCTACACCCGATCCGGCACGCAGCGGGAGGCCGCGCTCAGAAATCGAGGTCGGCGTAATGCGGCGGTGGCTTCATCCCCGGCAGGTGATCGGCCAGGAGGCCGCGGAAGCTGGGGCGCGACTTCAGCACGGCATACCAGTCGCGCACCGCCGGATAGTCCTCCCACGGCACGTCGCCGCAATAGTCGAGACAGCTCAGATGCGCGGCTGCGGTGAGGTCCGCGATCGTCATCCGTGGCCCCGCCAGCCAGTTGTGCCCCTCGAGCAGGAAGGTCAGGTAGTCGAGATGCACCCGGATGTTCTGGCTGCCCGCCTTGAGACAGGCGCCGTCCGGATAGCCGAGCTTTGCGATCCGCTTGGTCACGCGCTCGAACAGCAGGTTCTCGGTGACCTCGCGGTTGAACTTGTCGTCGAACCAGGCGACCAGCCGGCGCACCTCGGCGCGGGCTAGGGGGTCTTGCGGCAGCAATGGCGGCTCGGGCGCCACCTCCTCGAGATACTCGAAGATGGCGACCGAATCGGCCAGCGCCCGGCCCCGGTCGGTCACGAGGACCGGCACGGTGCCGGCGGGGTTGAGGCGCAGGAAGTCGAGCCGCCGGTCCCAGGGACGCTCCTCGATCAACTCGGCCTCGATCCGCTTCTCGGCCAGCACGAGCCGGATCTTGCGGCAGAAGGGCGAGAGCGGCAGGTGATAGAGGCGGTGCATCGTCAATCGATCGTTCCTGTCCGGAGGCGAGACCTTCCTGCCCGAAAGCGGCACGGGCGCGCAAGGGTGCGGCGAAGATTGTGCCGGGGTGAGTCCCGCGCGCGACACCTGGCGGGGGCCTCGCGGCGCGGGCGGGCGGCGGGCTGAAGCCCGCCCTACGGGTTCGGGCCGCTTGGCACGCTAGGGGCGGATGAAGCAGGCGTCGTCACCGCGCGCCGCGATGGTCTCGGCCCCTTGCGCGATCTGGGCGGCGCGCCGGCGCAGGTTCGATCCCAGCCTCAGCGGGTCGCGCGCCTTCGGATTGGGCAGGATCGCCGCCAGCGCCGAGGATTGCGCGAGGCTGAGCTGGGAGGCCGCGACGCCGAAGTAATGCCGCGACGCCGCCTCCGCCCCGAAGATGCCCTCGCCGAACTCGGCGACGTTGAGATAGACCTCGAGGATCCGCCGCTTGCCCCAGGCCAGCTCGATCATCAGGGCGAACCCGGCCTCGAGCCCCTTCCTCGTCCAGCTTGGCCCATGCCACAGGAACACGTTCTTGGCGGTCTGCTGCGTGATGGTCGAGGCGCCGCGCACCCGGCCGCGCTCGCGCTCCTCGAGCGCCTTGTCGATCGCCTCCAGATCGAGGCCCCAATGGGCGCAGAAGCGGGCGTCCTCGGCCGCGACCACGGCGCGGGCGAGGTTGGGCGAGATGCGCCCGAGCCCGCGCCATTCGCGCTCGATGCCGCCGAGACGCCACGTCTCGGCTGCCATGTAGAGCCCGCCCGGCAGCGGCGCCACGCGCCAAAGCACGATCCAGACGAACACGACCAGCAGCACCCGCCCCGCGATGCGGAGCGCCCAGCGCATGACCCGGCGGCGCCGCCCGCCGCTCGGCAGCGCCTTGCCCGGCTTGCTGCCGCCGCGCTTTGGGGCCGTCAGTCTCGCCATGCGCCGCCGCCTCTCCTGCCTCCGGCCGAAAGAAGACCGTCCTCGCCGCAGGAAGGCAACGGGGATGCAGCGACTTTTCGAGCGGCCACCGGGCGCCGGATCGAGTCCCTGGCGGCGAATCACCTTCCGTATATGGGGTCGCGACCCGCGACCGGCTGGGAACTTTCCCGCCGTGTCGCCGGCTCGACCCGGGACATCGGGGTGGGGAACGCTCCCCTCCCGCGTTCCAGCCCCGAGATCGGCATGGCAAGTGGGAGCAATGGCCTCGGGCGTGCCGCACGCGGCAGGCCCGATCGGCGATCGGGGCTGGACCCCCGACCAAGGCAGATGCACTGATGGCTGGGAATCCACTGGAGATAAGATGAGATGAGATGACCGGGCAGGCTGCGCTACCTCGGCTCGATACGGCATTCTTTCTGGCGCTCGAATCCGCCATCTGGGAGGGGCTGGTCGCAGGCGACGCTTCGCGCGACGGTGCGGCGCTCGATCCCGATTTTCTCGGCGTCTATCCCGACGGCTTCGCCACGCGCGACGATCATGTCGCGCAGCTCGGCGGTGGCCCGACAGTGCAGAGCTTCAGCCTGTCATCGGCCCGCCTGATCGCACTGGGTGCCGATCACGCCCTGCTGGCCTATCGCGCAACCTTCACACGGTCCGGGCAAGTAGCGTCCGAGTGCATGCTTGTGAGCTCGGTCTGGCGCAGGACAACCGAGGGATGGCGCAACGTCTTCAGCCAGGATACGCCACTGGCGGAGGCCGCGCGCCGCGACTGAGCGGTGCCCCGCGGCACAAGCCGGTCCGCAGCATGTCACGGGGCCGCGGCGGCATTTTCCGGGGCGCGCGCGGGGCCCCAGCTCGGTGGCTGGGGCCCATGGCGGGGGCGTGCGTCTCAGGCGGTCTCGACCGCCGCCTGCTCGGTCAGCGGATGGTCGAGACGGCTCACCATCTCCTTCGGGCAGATCTGCCAGAAGCGGCCGACATGCTCGGACCAGTCGCGAATGATGCCCGCGGCAAGCGCCGATCCGGTCTGGCGGGCGTGCTCGGCCACGAGGTCGCGCAGCACCTCCTCCCAGTAATGCGCGGCGATGCGCTGGACGACGACCGTTTCGGGGTTCACCCGCCGCTGGAACTGTCCGTCCGCATCCAGCACGAAGGCCATCCCGCCTGTCATGCCGGCCGCGAAGTTGTCGCCCACGGGGCCGAGGATCACCGCCCGCCCGCCGGTCATGTATTCGCAGCCGTTCGAGCCGCAGCCCTCGACGACCACCTCGGCGCCCGAGTTGCGGACGCAGAACCGCTCGCCCGCGCGGCCGGCGGCAAACAGCTTCCCGGCCGTCGCGCCATAGAGCACCGTGTTGCCGATGATGGTGTTCTGGTGCGCAACCAGCGGCGAGTTGAGCGGCGGGCGCACGGTTATGACGCCGCCCGACAGCCCCTTCCCGACATAGTCGTTCGAATCACCCACCACCTCGAGCTTGAGGCCGGGGGCGGCAAAGGCGCCCAGCGACTGGCCGCAGGACCCCTCGAGCCGCACGGTCAGATGCCCTTCCTGCAACTGGTTGCGCATCCCGAAGCGGCGGACGATATGGCTGGAGACGCGGGTCCCGATGGTGCGCAGCGTGTTCTGAACCGAGTAGTTGAGCTGCATCTTCTCGCCGTCCTTGAAGAACGGGCCTGCATCCTTGACGATCTGGGCATCGAGCGTGTCGGGCACCTCGGTGCGGCCCCGCAGGCGGTCGAGCTTCACGGCCTCGCCCTCGTCGACGCGCACCAGCATCGGGTTGAGGTCGAGGTCGTCGAGATGGGCAGCCCCCCGGCTGACCTGCGTCAGCATGTCCGAGCGCCCGATGATCTCGTCGAAGCTCCGCACGCCAAGGCGTGCCATGATCTCGCGCACCTCCTCGGCCATCAGGGTGAAGAGGTTGACGACCTTCTCGGCCGAGCCGGTGAACTTCTCGCGGAGCGCCGGATCCTGGGTGCAGACGCCCACCGGGCAGGTGTTCGACTGGCACTGGCGCACCATGATGCAGCCCATCGCGATCAGCGCGGCGGTGCCGATGCCGAATTCCTCGGCCCCCATCATCGCGGCGATGACGATGTCGCGTCCGGTCCTCAGCCCGCCATCGGTGCGCAGCGTGACCCGCCCGCGCAGGTCGTTCAGCGCCAGCACCTGGTGGGCCTCGGTCAGCCCCATCTCCCAGGGCAGGCCGGCATACTTGATCGAGGTCTGGGGCGATGCGCCGGTGCCGCCGTTGTGGCCCGAGATCAGGATCACGTCGGCCTTGGCCTTGGCCACGCCCGCGGCAATCGTGCCGACCCCGGTGGCCGAGACCAGCTTCACGCAGACCTTGGCCTCGGGGTTGATCTGCTTGAGGTCGTAGATCAGTTGGGCGAGGTCCTCGATCGAGTAGATGTCGTGATGCGGCGGCGGCGAGATGAGCGTCACGCCGGGGGTCGAGTGCCTGAGCTTCGCGATCATCTCGGTGACCTTGAAGCCGGGCAGCTGGCCACCCTCGCCGGGCTTGGCGCCCTGCGCGATCTTGATCTCGAGTTCCGAGCAGTGGTTGAGATATTCGGCCGTCACGCCGAAGCGGCCCGAGGCCACCTGCTTGATCTTGGCGGACGGATTGTCGCCATTCGGCTCGGGGAGGAAATGCTTGGGGTCCTCGCCGCCCTCGCCCGAGTCCGACTTCGCGCCGATCCGGTTCATCGCGACGTTGAGCGCCTTGTGCGCCTCGGGGCTGAGCGCGCCCAAGCTCATCCCGGGGGTGACGAAGCGCTTGCGGATCGAGGTGATCGACTCGACCTCCTCCAGCGGCACGGCCCGGCCCACGGGCTTGAAGTCGAGAAGGTCGCGCAGGTGGATCGGCGGCTGTGCCCGCATCGCGTCTGAATAGCGCTTCCACGCGCCGTAGGAATTCGCGGCGACCGCGTTCTGCAGCGCGTGGATGACCTGCGCGCCCCAGGCATGGGCCTCGCCCTTGCGGCGGGCCTTGTAGATGCCGCCGATCGGCAGCATCTCGGTGCGCTCGTCCCAGGCGCGGGCGTGGAGGGCGCGCAGCTTAGTCTCGATGCCCGCGATGCCGATGCCCGAGATGCGCGAGGGCATGCCGGGGAAGAATTCCGCCACCACGGCGCGGCTGAGGCCCACCGCCTCGAAGTTGCAACCGCCGCGGTAGGACGAGATCACCGAGATACCCATCTTCGACATGATCTTGAGCAGGCCCTGGTCGATGGCGGTGCGGAAGTTCGCCACCGCCTGCTCGACCGTCATGTCGCCCAGCAATCCGCGACGCACCCGGTCGGCGATCGACTCCTGCGCCAGCCACGCGTTCACCGTGGTCGCGCCCACGCCGATCAGCACCGCGAAGTAATGCGGGTCGATGCACTCGGCCGAGCGCACGTTGAGCGAGCAGAAGGTCCTGAGCCCATGCCGGGTCAGCCAGGCATGGGCGGCCGAGGTGGCGAGGATCATCGGCATCCCGATGCGCCCGGTCGAGACCGCCTCGTCGGTCAGCACGATGTGACCGCAACCCGCGCGCACGGCCTCCTCGGCCTCGGCGCGGACCCGGTTGAGGTGCGCGCGCAGCGCCCGCGGCCCGTCCTCGGCGGGGAAAGTGCAGTCGATGACCCGGTAGCTCTCGCCGAAGGCCGCGATCATCTTGGCGTACTGGCCATTCGAGACGACCGGGCTTTCCAGCGTGATAATCTCGGTCTGGGACGAGTCCTCGTCCAGCACGTTCTTGAGGTTGCCGAAGCGCGTCTTGAGGCTCATCACCCGGTGCTCGCGCAAGCTGTCGATCGGCGGGTTCGTGACCTGGCTGAAGTTCTGGCGGAAGAAGTGGCTGAGCGGCCTGTAATGGTCCGAGAGCACCGCCGCGGGCGTGTCGTCTCCCATCGAGCCGATCGCCTCCTTGGCGTCCTCGGCCATCGGATGGAGGATCGCCTCGAGTTCCTCGACCGTGTAACCCGCGGCGATCTGGCGCCGGCGCAGGGCCTCGCCCTCGAGGCCGCGCGGCTCGCGCAGAGTCTCGATATCAGCCGATAGATCGGTGATCCGCTCGATCCACTCGGCATAGGGGCGCTCGGCGGCCAGCTCGTCCTTGATCTCGGCGTCGTGCAGCACGCGCCCCTCGGCCATGTCGATGGCAAGCATCTGGCCGGGGCCCAGCGCGCCCTTCTCGCGCACCGTGGCCTCGTCGGTCGGCACCATGCCGACCTCGGACCCGGCGATGACGAGGCCGTCGCCGGTGATGACGTAGCGCATCGGCCTGAGGCCGTTGCGGTCGAGCCCCGCGACCACCCAGCGGCCATCGGTCATCGCCAGCGCGGCGGGGCCGTCCCAGGGCTCCATCACGGCGTTGGAATAGGCATACATCGCGCGCCAGGATTCCGGCATCGCGCTGTCGTTCGACCAGGCCTCGGGCACCAGCATGGTCTTGGCCATGGGCGCGGTGCGGCCCGCGCGGACCATCACCTCGAAGACGGCGTCAAGTGCAGCCGAGTCGGACGAGCCCTGTGCCACGATCGGCTTGATGTCCTCGGCAAGCTCGCCGAAGGTCGCCGAGGCCATGCGGATCTCGTGGCTCTTCATCCAGTTGAGGTTGCCCTTCAGCGTGTTGATCTCTCCGTTATGGGCGAGCATGCGGAAGGGCTGCGCCAGCCACCACTGCGGGAAGGTGTTGGTCGAATAGCGCTGGTGGTAGATCGCGAAGGCCGACACGAAGCGCTCGTCCTTGAGATCCGGGTAGAACTCGGCGACCTGCTCGGCCAGCATCATGCCCTTGTAGATGACCGACCGGCAGGACAGCGAGCAGACGTAGAAGCCCGCGATCTGGGCTGATACCACGGCCTTCTCGATGCGGCGGCGGATGACGTAGAGCTCGCGCTCGAAGGTCTCCTCATCCACGCCCTTCGAGTTCGAGATCAGGATCTGCTCGATGGCCGGGCGCGTGGCGTTGGCCTTCTGGCCCAGAACGCCGATGTTCACCGGCACCTGCCGCCAGCCATAGATGTAATAGCCGAGGCGCAGCACCTCCTGCTCGACGATGGTGCGGCAGGTCTCCTGCGCGCCGAAATTGGTGCGCGGCAGGAACACCTGGCCCACGGCGAGCAGCGCGTCCGAGGGCTCGTGCCCGGTGCGGCGGACCTGGTCGCGGAAGAACTCGACCGGGATCTCGGTGTGGATGCCCGCGCCGTCACCGGTCTTGCCGTCGGCATCCACCGCGCCGCGGTGCCAGACCGCCTTGAGGGCTGCGATGCCGTATTCGACCACCTGCCGCCGGGGGGTGCCATCGACCGCACAGACGAGGCCGACGCCGCAGGAGGCATGCTCCTCCTCGGGCAGATACATGCCGGTGCCGGCCAGCTTCTCGGCCTTGGCCTCGCGCGCCGCGATCCACGTCTCGTCGATGATCCTGGTCATGGGCCGGCTCCTCCTTCGAGCTCCCGCGCCGGTGGGGCTGCGGGGATGATGCGTGCCGCGCGAGGTCCGCGCGGCGCAACGGTCATTCGGCGGCGATCGCCGCGGCCGCGTCGAAGCGCGCGAGCATGGCGTCGGCCGCCTCGCGCCCGTCGCGGATCGCCCAGACCACCAGGCTTGCGCCCCGCACGATGTCACCCGCGGCATAGACCCCGTCGAGCGCGGTCGCGTGCGTGCGGAAATCCGCCTTGATCGTGCCCCAGCGGGTGACATCGAGCCCCTCGACGCCCCACAGCTTCGGCAGGTCCTCGGGCTCGAAGCCCAGCGCCTTGATGGCAAGCTCGCAGGGCTCGGTATAGTCCGCGCCGGGGATCTCCTCGGGCACCTGGCGGCCCGTCGAGTCGGGCGCGCCGAGGCGCATGCGCTGGACCTTGACGCCGGTCACCCGGTCGGCCGAGGTGAAGCCCTTCGGGGCCGCGAGCCAGACGAACTCGACGCCCTCCTCTTCGGCGTTCTGGACCTCGCGCTGGCTGCCCGGCATGTTCGCCCGGTCGCGGCGGTAGAGGCATTTCACCGACTTCGCGCCCTGCCGGATGGCGGTGCGCACGCAGTCCATCGCCGTGTCGCCGCCGCCGATCACCACGACGCGCTTGCCTTCGGCGTTCAGCGTGCCGTCGTCGAACTCGGGCACCGCGTCGCCGCAGCCCTTGCGGTTCGAGGCGGTCAGATAGTCGAGCGCCTGCACGATGCCGGTCGCGCCCGAGCCAGGACCGCCGATCTCGCGCGCCTTGTAGACGCCGGTGGCGATCAGCACCGCGTCATGGACGAGGCGGATTTCCTCGAAGCTCTTGGCCGCGCCGATGTCGCAGTTCATGACGAAGCGCACGCCGCCCTTCTCGAGCTGCTCCCAGCGGCGCAGGACCACGTCCTTCTCCAGCTTGAAGCCGGGGATGCCGTAGATCATGAGACCCCCGGCCCGGTCGTAGCGGTCATAGACCGTGACCTGCACGCCGGCGCGGCGCAGCCGCTCGGCGCAGGCGAGGCCCGCGGGACCCGCGCCGATGATGCCGACCGACTCGGGACGCTCGTGGCGCGGCGTCGGGGCCTCGATCCAGCCCTCCTCGAAGGCGGTCTCGGTGATGTATTTCTCGATGGCGCCGATGGTCACGGTGCCGTGGCCCGACTGCTCGATGACGCAGTTGCCCTCGCAGAGCCGGTCCTGCGGGCAGATCCGGCCGCAGATCTCGGGGAAGGTGTTGGTGTCGGACGAGAGGCGATACGCCTCCTCCATCCGGCCCTCGGCCACGGCCTTGAGCCAGTCGGGGATGTTGTTGTGGAGCGGGCAGCCGGACTGGCAGAACGGCACGCCGCACTGGCTGCAGCGCGCCGCCTGCTCGGCCGCCTTCTCGCGCGCGAACTCGCGGTAGATCTCGTCGAAGTCCTGCGCGCGCTCGGCGGCCGCGCGCTTCGGCGGCATCTCTCGCCCGAGCGAGACGAATTTCAGCATCCGTTGAGCCATCGGCCCTGTCCCTTCTTCCTCGGCGGCGTCCCGGCCGTGCCGGGTTGCCGTCCGCTTCCTGTTCCCGGCGCAGCCCGACGGGCCGCCCGCCATCGGGGGTCGGAAACCGGGTTTCGGGGATACATCAAGGGATCGCGGATGAAAAGTCAGTATAGTTGACCTTTATTCATGTTTTTTTGGCCCGCCCGCACCCGCAGGATGGAAGAGGTGAATTTTTAAGTCAATTCTGCTGACCTTTCTTTCCCGTTGCCTTCCCCGCCGCGGGCTCTAGGACTGTCGTCACGCGGCTGAGAGAGCCGGGCGCGGATGCGGGCGCCGCGAATCAGGGTGGGCCATGGCGCTCTTCGACATCATCATGCTCGCCCTGATCCAGGGGGTGACGGAATTCCTGCCGATCTCGTCCTCGGGGCACCTGATCCTGTGGCCGTTGATGACCGGACGGCCGGACCAGGGGCTCATGATGGACGTCGCCGTGCATCTGGGCACGCTGGTGGCTGTCTGCATCTACTTCCGCCGCGACGTCGCCGTGCTGGGGCGCGGCACCTTGCAGATCGCCTCCGGGCAACGCCGCGGCGCCGAGGCGCGCACGGCGCTCCTCGTCGGGATCGCGACGTTGCCCGCGCTCGTCGCCGGGCTGGGCCTGAAGCTTGCGGGCGCCATGGATGCGCTGCGCGTGGTCGAGGTGATCGGCTGGACGACGATCCTTTGGGGTGTGGCGCTGTGGCTTGCCGACCGCTTCGGCGCCGAGCGGCGGATCGGTGCCGACTGGGGCCTGCGCGACGCGCTGGCGATGGGCTTCGCACAGGCGCTGGCGCTGGTTCCGGGCACCAGCCGGTCGGGCATCACGATGATGACGGCCCGCGCGCTGGGGTTCCGCCGCGACGAGGCGGCGCGCATCTCGCTATTGATGGCGGTGCCGGTGACGCTGGCGGCGGTGGTGCTGGAGAGCGCCGAACTGGTGAGCGCTGGCAGCTTCGCGGTGGGCGGTGAATTGCTGCTCGGCGCGGCCCTCTCGTGCATGGCGGCGCTGGCGGCGCTCTCTGTCATGATGCGGATGTTCCGGGCCAGCTGGACGATGACGCCCTTCGTGCTCTACCGGCTCGCGCTTGGAACGCTCCTGCTCGCGCTCGCGTATTCCTGAGGGGAGCGCCGCGAGAAGGAGACCCTCGGATGACCATTCAGGGAATCATCGCCACCCTGCTGATCGGCCTCGTCGCCGGATGGCTCGCAAGCTTCGTCGTGGGCGGCGGGGGGCCCCTGAAATACATCGTCTGGGGCATTCTGGGCGCAATCGTGGGCGGCATCGTCCTGCCCGCCCTGGGGGTCGCGATCAACCTCGGCTCGCCGGTCGTCAACCAGATCGTCGTCGCGGCGATCGGCGCGGTTCTGCTGGTGCTGGTCGCGCGCGCGATTGCCTGACGCGCGCTATCAGGCTTCGCGGTTCTCGGTCAGACGCGAGTACTGACCGTAGGGTCGACAGGCGTAGAGATAGGTCTCGATGATCCCTTCGGCGGCCTTCGGCTCGATGCCCAGCGCCTCGAAGCCCCGCGCGCCCGGGCTCACGACGTTGTCGCTCTCGAGCAGGCGCACCTGGTCCTCGGTCAGCGGCGGGTTGGGCAGGATCGACAGGAGCTTGCCCTGGATGCGCCCGATGAAGAAGGGCAGGTCGAGGATCAGCCGGCGGCGGCGGATCACCCTGAGCGTGAGCGAGACGAGATCGCGGAACGTGTAGATCCGCGGGCCGCCCAGTTCGTAGGCGCCCGGCGCGGCCTCGCCCGCCGCGGCCTTGGCGGCGGCGTCGGCCACGTCCTGCACCCAGACCGGCTGGAAGCGCGTGGCGCCGCCGACGATGGGCACCACCGGCGACAGCCGCGCCATGGCGGCAAAGCGGTTGAAGAAGCCATCCTCCTGCCCGAACACCACCGAGGGACGCAGGATCACCGCCTCGGGGAAGGCCGCGAGCACGCCGGCCTCGCCCGCAGCCTTGGTGCGGGCGTATTCCGAGGGGCTGTCGGCATCCGCGCCGATCGCGGAGATGAGGACGAAGCGGCCGACGCCGGCCTCGCGGGCAAGGCGCGCGGCGCGCGCCGGTCCCTCGGCCTGCACCGCTGCGAAGCGGTTCGCGCCCGACTCGAACAGCACGCCGACCGAGTAGATCACCGCGTCGGCGCCGGCGATCACGCGCGCCATCGAGGCGTCGTCCCGCACGTTGCACTGCACTGGCTCGACCTGGCCCACGACACCGTAGGGCTTGACGAACATCGCCTCGTTCGGCCGGCGCACGGCCACCCGGACGCGCCAGCCGCGGCGCGCCATGTTCTGCGCGATGTAGCGGCCGATGAAGCCTGAGCCGCCGACGATGGTGACGAGGGGGGCTTGCTCGGTCATGGCGCTCAACCTCGGTTGTGATGCCGCTTGCGCAGCGGTGGGCCGTTGCGTCCATCCGATAGCGGCTCGGCCCGGCCCGGGCAAGGGATCGCATGGCCGCAGGCACCGGCCGGGCGAGATCAAGATCGCGTGCGGCGCCCGTTGACAGCGCCCGCCCGCGCGTTTAGATGACGCACGCGCCGCGAGGCGAGCGGTTCCGTGCCCAGGTGGCGGAATTGGTAGACGCGCTGGCTTCAGGTGCCAGTGGCCGAAAGGTCGTGGAAGTTCGAGTCTTCTCCTGGGCACCACGCCGCTCGCAGACGATGACGAAGAAGAAGGCGCCGCGCCGAGGATGAGCGTCACCCTCCACAAGCGGGATCTGCCCGACGGGCTCGATCTGGGCCCCTTGGTGGCGATCGACACCGAGACGATGGGGCTCAATCCCCACCGCGACAGGCTCTGCCTCGTGCAGCTCTCGGCCGGCGACGGCACGGCGCATCTCGTGCAGATCGGCGCGGGGCAGCGCGAGGCCCCGAACCTCGCGCGCCTGCTGGCGGATCCGGCGGTCGAGAAGCTGTTCCATTTCGGCCGGTTCGACATCGCCGTGCTCGCGCATGCCTTCGGCGTGGTGGCGCGGCCGGTCTACTGCACCAAGATCGCGTCCAAGCTGGTGCGCACCTTTACCGACCGCCACGGCCTCAGGTATCTGTGCCAGGACCTGATCGGGATCGACATCTCGAAGCAGCAGCAGAGCTCGGATTGGGGCGCCGAGACGCTGACGCAGGCGCAGCTCGACTATGCCGCGTCGGACGTGCTGTATTTGCACCGGCTCAAGGCCGAGCTGGACCTGCGCCTCACCCGCGAGGGACGGGCCGAGACGGCCGCCGCCTGCTTCCGTTTCCTGCCGGATCGCGCCATGCTGGACCTGGCAGGCTGGCCCGAGGAAGACATCTTCGCGCACTGATGCCGGGGGCGCACGCCCCGACATCCGGCCTCGCGGAAAAGGAGAGCCCGTGACCCTCGCTGAAAGCCATCGGGGCGACGCCATCGCGGAAGCCGAGGCCGCGCGCGCGCGCGCGATCGAGACCGGCCGGCGCGTGCTGGCGACCGAGGCCGAGGCGCTCGCGCTCTACTCGGGTACGCTGGGCGAGGCCTTTGCCGACGCGGTCGATCTCATCATGTCGATCGAGGGCCGCGTGATCTGCTCGGGCATGGGCAAGTCGGGGCATGTCGCGCGCAAGATCGCGGCGACGCTGGCCTCGACGGGCACGCCCGCGCAGTTCGTGCACCCGGCAGAGGCGAGCCATGGCGACCTCGGCATGGTGACGCAGAAGGACGTGGCGCTGGTGCTGTCGAACTCGGGCGAGACGCGCGAGCTTGCCGACATCGTGGCCCACACCCGGCGCTTCTCGATCCCGCTGATCGGGGTGGCGAGCCGGCCCGGCTCGGCGCTGCTGCGCGCGGCCGACATCGCGCTGGTGCTGCCGCAGGCGCGCGAGGCCTGCTCGGTGGGGCTTGCCCCCACCACCTCGACGACGCTGACGATGGCGCTGGGCGACGCGCTGGCGGTGGCGCTGATGGAGCGGCGCGACTTCACCCCCGAACGTTTTGCCGTCTTCCACCCCGGCGGAAAGCTGGGCGCGCAGCTCGTCAAGGTCTCGGACGTCATGGCGACCGGCGCCGCGTTGCCGCTGATCCCCGAGACGACCCCGATGACGGAGGCACTGATCGTGATGACGCAGAAGGGCTATGGCGTCGCCGGCACGGTCGATGCGAAGGGGCGGCTCACGGGCATCATCACCGACGGCGACCTGCGCCGGAAGATGGACGGCCTGCTTACCCGGCGCGCCGACGAGGTGGCCACGCCCATGCCGCTCAGCATCCGCACCGACCAGCTCGCGCAGGAGGCGCTGGCGCTGATGAACCGGCGCAAGATCACCTGCCTGTTCGTCTGCGAGACGCCGCCCCCTTCGGTGCCGGTGGGGATCATCCATGTCCACGACTGCCTGCGCGCGGGCGTCGATGGCTGAGGACGGATCCGCCCCGCGCGAGACGGGCCGCGCGCTGCGCGCGCTCGATCGGCGGCAGCGGTCGGTGAGGCGGCACTCGCGGCTCGTGCGCGCGATGAAGGTGGCGCTGCCGCTCTGCGCGCTGGGGCTGGTCGCGCTGATCTTCCTGCAAGGCCGCGAGCGGGGCACGGTCGCGGACCTCTTCACCGCCGAGGAGCTGGCCCGCCTCGGCGCGGGCCTCAGACTGGAACAACCACGCTTCGCGGGCGTCACGGATGGGGGCGATCCTTACGTGGTGACGGCCGACTGGGCGCTGCCCGACCAGGCCATGCCCGAGGAGATCGTGCTGGAGCAGCCGCGCGGCGAGCTGAGCCTGCGCGATGGGCGGCAGGTGACGGCCTCTGCCACCAGCGGGCTGCTGCGCCGCCGCGCGCAGACCCTGACCCTGACGGGCGATGTCGTGATCCTCGCCACGGACGGCCAGCGGGTGGAGACGGACGAGCTTCTGATCGATTTCGGCAACAAGCGCGCCTCGACCCCCGGCGCGGTGCACGGAACCGGCCCCGAGGGAAGCATCGACGCCGGCCGCTTCCACGCCGAGGCCGGCGAGGGCGGCATCGCGGACGCCCATATTTGGTTTGAAAACCGCGTGCGCGTGCTGTTCATTCCGTCGAAGGATGGCTAGGTTCGGGCCGCCGTCCGGCGTGCCTTTGGGAGGATGACGTGTTGTTCAGCTCGATCCGGCTCGCGCTCGTCGCCGCCGCACTGGCGGCGGGTGGCGCAATCGCCCAGACCGCGAGCCCCTTCGGCGGCTTCAAGCACGACTCGACCGCGCCGATCGAGATCACGTCGGACAGCCTCGAGGTGCAGCAGGCGAACAACCTTGCGATCTTCGCGGGCAGCGTCGTCGCGGGGCAGGGCACGCTGCGCCTGACCGCCGACCGCGTCGCCGTGACCTACACCCAGGAGAAGGCCGACAGCGAGACCGGCGCCATCCGCAACATGCGCGCCGATGGCAACGTCTTCCTGTCGAACGGCGCCGAGACCGCGACGGGAAGCTGGGCCGAGTACGACGTCGCCGGCGGCGTGGTCCGAATGGGCGGCGCCGTGGTGCTGACCCAGGGCGGCAACGCGATCTCGGGCGAGTCGCTCACCATCGACCTCAATTCCGGCACCGGCCGGATCGACGGCCAGGGCAAGGGCCGCGTGAAGAGCGTCTTCACCCCCAGCCAGAACAACTGATCCGATGACGGCCAACTCGCAGGTCAGGGCCGTGCAGGAGGGGCTGGTGATCACCGGCCTCGGCAAGTCCTACCGCCGCCGCCCGGTGGTGCGGGATGTCTCGTTCTCTCTGAGGCGCGGCGAGGCGGTGGGACTCCTCGGCCCCAACGGCGCGGGCAAGACGACCTGCTTCTACATGGTGATCGGGCTGGTGCCCTGCGATTCGGGCTCGATCGTCGTGGACGGGATCGACGTGAGCCTGCTGCCGATGTACCGCCGCGCGCGGATGGGCCTTGGCTACCTGCCGCAGGAGGCCTCGATCTTCCGCGGCCTCTCGGTCGAGGACAACATACTTGCCGTGCTGGAACTGGTCGAGCGCGACCGCGTCAAGCGCAACCGCCGGCTCGATGCACTTCTGGCCGAGTTCTCGATCACGCACCTGCGGCGCACGCCCGCATCGGCCCTGTCGGGCGGCGAGCGGCGGCGCGTCGAGATCGCGCGCTGCCTTGCCACCGACCCGTCCTACATCCTGCTGGACGAGCCCTTCGCCGGCATCGACCCGATCGCGGTCGGCGAGATCCGCGAGCTGGTGGGCCACCTGAAGGAGCGCGGGATCGGGGTGCTCATCACCGACCACAACGTGCGCGAGACGCTCGAGATCATTGACCGGGCATACATCTTGCATGATGGTCACGTCCTGATGAGCGGCACGCCCGAGGAGGTGGTGCGCGACGAGAACGTCCGCCGGGTCTATCTGGGCGAGGGATTCCGCATCTGACGGGCCGCGCCCGGCGCCATGCCGGGGGGCGCGGGAGACGGGATGGCCCAGGGACTTCGGCTCGAGCTGAGGCAAAGCCAGCAGCTGGTGATGACGCCGCAGCTGCAGCAGGCAATCCGCCTGCTGCAGATGTCGAATCTTGAGCTGGCCGCCTTCGTCGAGCGCGAGATCGAGGAGAACCCCCTGATCGCGATGGCCGGCCCCGCCGCGCCAACACTGCCCGCCGAGCCGCCTGCCCCCGCGCCGCGGGCGACCGACGGGCCGCCGGGCGACGACCCCGGCCGCGCCGCGGAACCCTTCGACACCGGCACCGAGAACCTTTTCGAGCCCGAGCCCGGCCCGGCGCCGCGCGCGGGATGGGACGACGCCCTGCCATCGCACCCGGCCGGCGGGCGGCGCGGCTCGGGGCCGGATTCCGACGCCCCAGCGCACTGGCCCGAGACGGCGGCGGGCATCACGCTGCGCGAGCATCTCGTGGCCCAGATCGGGCAGATGCGGGCGTGGCCCGCGGCGCGGGCGCTGGCGATCCACCTGGTGGGTCTGCTCGACGACGACGGCTACCTGCGCGAGGATACCGACGAGCTTGCCGTGCAGCTTGGCGCGAGCCCAGCCCTGATGCAGGCGGCGCTGGCGCTGGTGCAGGGCTGCGAGCCCACCGGCGTGGGCGCGAGGTCGCTGGCCGAGTGCCTGGCCCTCCAGCTTGCCGAGCGCGACCGGCTCGACCCGGCGATGCGCCGCCTCGTCGATAATCTCCACCTGCTGGGGCGCGGCGAGCACCGGCGGTTGCGCGGCCTCTGCGGGGTCGATGCCGAGGATTATGACGACATGCTGGCGGAGCTTCGGGCGCTCGACCCGCGCCCCTGCGCCGCGTTCGGCCCCTCGACGGCTGCGACGGCTGCGACGGTCGTGCCCGACGTGCTGATGCGGCGCATGCCCGACGGCGCGTGGCAGATCGAGCTCAATCCCGACACCCTGCCCCGCGTGCTGATCGACCGGCGCTATGCCGCCCGGGTCGGACGCGGCGGCGCCGAGGTCGAGACATGGCTGGCCGAGCGCCGGGCGCAGGCAAACTGGCTGATCCGCAGCCTCGACCAGCGCGCCCGCACCATCATGACGATCGCGACCGAGATCGTGCGCCAGCAGGGGGCGTTCTTCGAGATCGGCATCGCCGGCCTCAGGCCGCTGACCCTGCGCATGGTGGCCGAGGCGACGGGGTTGCATGAATCCACCGCGAGCCGGGTCACCGCAAACAAGTACATCGCGACGCCGCGGGGAATCTTCGAGCTCAAGTTCTTCTTCACCAACGCGCTGGGCGGCTCGGCCGGGGGCGAGGACGGCGTCGCCGCCGAGGCAGTGCGCCACCGCATCCGAGCACTGGTCGACGCCGAGGCGCCGAACGCGATCCTGTCGGACGACGCCATCGTCGAGATGCTGCGCGCCGAGGGAATCGACATCGCGCGCCGCACCGTCGCCAAGTACCGCACAGCGCTGCGCATCCCGTCCTCGGTCGATCGGCGACGGATCAAGGGCGGTCGCGGCTGAAAAGGCTTACGGCGATCTGCATTTCGCCGCTCGCGCATTCCCGTTATCATTGACCAGAAACGAGTCGGCGTTTATGTAGCGCGTCTTTCCGGCCGCAGAGGTCCCGCGCATCCCCGTGCGCAGCCTGGGGCAGCCGGAAATGGCAGGGGAGGACCGGAATGTTGCCAGCTCCTGGTCCGGTAAATGCTGGAGACATCATGCACATCACGGTTTCGGGCAAGCACATCGACGTTGGCGATGCGCTTCGCAGCCATGTCGAGGATCGCCTGGACATTGCCGTCGCGAAATACTTCGATCGCGCGGTCGGCGCGACGGTCGTCTTCTCGCGGGATGCGCGGAACTTCTTCAAATGCGATGCCTCGGTGGACCTCTCGACCGGCCTGCACGCGCAGGCGCAGGCGCAGGCCGACGACATCTATGCCGCCTTCGAGCAGGCGGTGGAACGCATCGAGAAGCAGGTACGCCGTTACAAGCGCCGACTCAAGAACCACCACCAGCGCGACGCGTCCGAGCTGATCCCGGCGCAGTCCTACGTGCTTGCGGGCGGCGAGGACGAGGAGGACACCGGCGTCGATGGCGCGGCCGACCAGCCCGTGATCATCGCCGAGACCAAGACCGAGATCGGCACGCATTCGGTCGGCGACGCGGTGATGCGGATGGAGCTGGCGCACGCGCCCTTCCTGATCTTCCGCAACGAGGCGAACGGACGGCTCAACGTCGTCTTTCAGAGAGACGACGGCAACATCGGGTGGATCGATCCCGAGTTCGCAGCCGGCCGCGCCTGAGCGTGGCCGCTGGCCGTTCGGGATGGATCGAGGGTGGATGACACCGCATGGAACTCACTGAACTCGTGACACGCGAGGCCGTGCTCGCCACGCTCAAGGCGTCCGGCAAGAAGCAGGTCCTGCAGGAGATCGCAAACCGTGCCCGCGACGCCTACGGGCTGACCGCGCGGCGCGTCTTCGAAGGGCTGATCGCCCGGGAGAAGCTCGGATCGACCGCCATGGGCTACGGCGTCGCCATCCCGCATGCCCGGATCGAGGGGCTCGACCGAATCGTCGGGGTGTTCGCGCGGCTCGACCGGCCGGTGGATTTCGAGGCCGCGGATGGCGAGGCGGTGGATCTCGTCTTTGCCCTGCTCGCGCCCGAGGAAGCAGGGGCCGACCACCTGCGCGCCCTCGCGCGGGTCTCGCGCTTCCTGCGCGATGCCGAGACGCGGACCAAGCTGCGGCAGACCGATCGGGCCGAGGCGCTCTATGCGCTGCTGACCGAGCCCTCGGCCTCCCGCGCGGCCTGAACCCGCGCGTCGCCGTCCAGGCCGCCACGCGAAAGGCCCGGCACGCGGTGCCGGGCCTTCGTCATTCCGGCGCAATCGGGCGCGGCGCCGCTCAGTGGACGCTGCGCGGCTCGAGGTCGTTGCGCCGGGCGAGTGCGAAGGCGAGCTTGCGGTCGGGTGCCAGGGCAAGCCGATTGCCGGCCTCGTCGTGCAGCGCGTAGATCGGCCCCGGCAGGCGCCTCAGCTCGTCGGGCAGGCTGTCGAGCTCGGCCTCGCGGACATAGACGATGGGATGGCCGGACCCCTTGGGGAACCCGGCAGGATTGGCCTTGTCGGTCATCTCGCGCACTCCTTTGCTTCACTCGGCCCGGGCGATGCGGATCGTCTGCACCGTCGACTCGGGCGCACGGCGCACGAGGTCGATGTGCAGGAGGCCGCGATCGAGCGCCGCGCCCGCCACCTCGACCCGGTCGGCCAGCACGAAGCTGCGCTGAAAGGGCCGCGCGGCGATGCCGCGATGCAGGAACTGGCGCTCGGTGCCGTCCTCGACCTGCCGGCCGCGGACCACGAGATTGCGGTCCTCGACGGTGACCGACAGGTCCGACTCGCCGAAACCGGCCACGGCGAGCGTGATGCGGAAGGCATCTCCGCCGCGCTGCTCGATGTTGTAGGGCGGATAGCCGTCCGTACCGGCCTTGGACACGCGCTCGACCATGCGGTCGAGCTCGTCGAAGCCGAGCAGGAACGGGTGCGACGCGAACGAGATGCGCGACATGTCAGACGGTCCTCGGTTGCCAAGCGACGTCTTGCCGGGGCCCGGTCATCGGCACCCCGATGTCGGGGATATGGGCCTGCCAGGCAGACTGCGCAATAGCGGGATGCCTGCGGGACCGCTAACGTCCGGCTCCATGCGGAGCGAGCCCTCCCCTCTCATGATCGCCCTCGGCGGATTCGTGGCGCTGGCCGCCGCGATGGGTCTTGGGCGGTTCCTCTACACGCCAGTGCTGCCGATGATGGCCGGCGCGGGGCTTGGGCCGGCCGAGGCCGGGCTGGTCGCCAGCGCGAACTTCGCGGGCTATCTGGCCGGCGCGCTGGCCGCGAGCCTGCCGGGCCTGTCGCGCCACGCGCGGGGCCTGATGCTGGGCGCACTGGTGGCGAGCGCGCTGACCACGGGGGCGATGGCGGGGGCGCAGGCGCTCTGGCTCTGGGCGGCCCTGCGCTTTGCCGGGGGGGTAGCGAGTGCCTTCGTGCTGGTGCTGGCCTCGTCGCTGATCGTGGCGCGGCTGAACGCGGCGGGCCGCGGCGGGCTTGCCGCCGTGCATTTCGCCGGCGTGGGCGCGGGCATCGTGGTCTCGGCCCTCATAGCCTCGCCCGTGCTGGCCACGGCCGATGCCTGGCGGCAGGTCTGGCTGAGCGGCGGCGCGCTGGCCCTCACGGCGGCAGGAGTAGCGGCGCTGATGGTCCCTGCCGCCCCGGGCGCGGCACGCGGACCGCGGGCGAACGGGGCGGCACGCGCGCCGGGCCTCTGGCGGCTGGTAGCGGCCTATGCGGCGCTGGGCTTCGGCTATGTCGTCACCGCGACCTTCATCGTCGCGATCCTGCGCGAGGGCCCGTCGGGCCGGCTGGGCGAGACGGTCGTCTGGCTGATCGTGGGCCTCGCGGCCATCCCGTCGGTCTGGCTCTGGACGCGGGCGGGAGCGCGCTGGGGGGTGGTGCGGGCCTATCGCGCCGCGATGCTGGTCGAGGCCGCCGGGGTCGGGCTAAGCGCGGTGGCGACGGGGACGGCCGCGCTCGCCTTCGCGGCCGCAGCACTGGGCGGCACCTTCATGGGCCTCACCGCGCTGGGGCTGCAGGAGGCGGCGCGGCGGGCCGGCGGGGACGGGCGCGCGGTCATGGGGCTGATGACGGCGGCTTTCGGGCTGGGGCAGATGGCGGGCCCCGCCATCGCGGGCTGGATGCGGGACGCGAGCGGCAGCTATGCAGGGCCGAGCCTGATCGCCGCCGCGGTGCTGGTGGCGGGCGCCCTGATCCTTGCGCCGCTGGCGCGAGGGGACGCGCCTTCAGCCGTGAAAGCCTGCTCAAGCAATTGAAACGAAGGTGAGTGCCAAGCGGCACGCGCCGTCCGAATCGCGTGCGACGGGCGGTGCTGGGGCTCAGATCGAGATGTCGCCCTTGCCGCCATTGGCGGCCGACCATTCGAGCGGACGGTCGAGGAACGCTTCGACCTGGTCCATGGTCGCCGTGTCGAAATAGCTGCCGGCGCGGGCCTCGGCCAGCACGTCGCGCCACGTGGCGAGGTGGTGAAGCGCAATACCCTGATCGGCAAGGCGCCCCCGCACCTCGGGGAAGATATCGTAGTAGAACACGACGACGGTGTGGGCGCACTCGCCCCCGGCCTTGCGGATCGCCTCGACGAATTTCACCTTCGAGCCGCCATCGGTGGTCAGGTCCTCGACCAGCAGGACGCGCGCGCCCTCGGCCATCTGCCCCTCGATCTGCGCGTCGCGGCCGAAGCCCTTTGGCTTCTTGCGGACATAGAGCATGGGAAGGCCGAGGCGCTCGGCGATCCAAGCGGCGAAGGGGATGCCGGCGGTCTCGCCGCCCGCGACGGCATCGAACCGCTCGTAACCCGCATCGCGCATCAGGATCGAGCAGGCGAAATCCATCGCCGCCGCCCGGATGCGGGGGTAGGAGATCAGCTTGCGGCAGTCGATATAGACCGGGCTCGCCAGCCCCGAGGTCAGCATGTAGGGCGGATCGGCGCGAAAATGGACGGCGCCGATCTCGAGCAGCATCTTCGCGGTCTCGGGCGCGATCACGGCGCGGTCGGGCATGGCGGTGGGGATCACGGGCGGGGCTCCTCTTCCACCCGCCATGTCAGCGGGAAGCCGGGGTCGAAGACGGTGACGGTATCGGCGCCCACCTCGATCTCGGAGGGGAGGAGGCCGAGGGCGTCGTCCTTCACCAGCCGGATGCGCGCCTCATTCGGGGGCAGCCGATAGAAGGCGGGCCCGTTGAGCGAAGTGAAGGCCTCGAGCCGGTCGAGCGCGCCCTCCTCCTCGAACACCTGCGCGAGGATGGCCATCGCGTTCGGCGCGGTAAAGCATCCGGCGCAGCCGCAGGGCATGAGCTTGGCCGCATCGGTGTGCGGGGCCGAATCGGTGCCGAGGAAGAAGCGCGGATCGCCCGCGACGGCGGCGGCGCGCAGGGCGAGGCGATGCGTCTCGCGCTTGGCGACCGGCAGGCAGTAGTAGTGCGGCCGGATGCCGCCGGCGAGGATGTGGTTGCGGTTGATGACGAGGTGATGGACCGTCAGCGTGCCGGCGATCCCCTCGCCGCCCTCGCGCACATAGGCCACGCCCTCGCGGGTCGTCACATGCTCGAGCACCACGCGCAGGCCCGGCACGCGACGGCGCAGGGGCTCGAGCACCCGCTCGAGGAACACCGCCTCGCGGTCGAAGATGTCCACGGCGGGGTCGGTCACCTCGCCATGCACGCAAAGGGGAAGGCCGATCTCGGCCATGCGCTCGAGCACCGGCAGCACGCGCGCCATGTCGCGCACCCCGGAGGCCGAGTTGGTCGTCGCGCCCGCCGGATAGAGCTTGACCGCGGTCACGAGGCCCGAGGCCGCGGCGGCGGCCACGTCAGCGGGATCGGTCGATTCGGTGAGATAGAGCGTCATCAGCGGCTGGAAATCCGCGCCAGGCGGCATCGCCGACATGATGCGCGCGCGGTAGGCGGCGGCATCGGCGGCCGTGACGACCGGCGGCACGAGGTTCGGCATGACGATCGCCCTGCCGAAATGCGCTGCGCTGAAGGGCAGGACCGCAGCCAGCATCGCGCCGTCGCGGAGATGGAGGTGCCAGTCGTCCGGCCGCCTGATCGTGAGTTGCGTCACCACCCCGGTCCCCCCGTGCTGCCGATGTGCTGCCCCAGCGCCGCGGCGGATCGGACGCCACGCTTCACCGGCGCACCTGACAGGAGCGGGCCTCAGCCGTCAAGCCCGCGGGACAGCGCGCCCATTACCCCGGCCGCCGCCGCGTGGAAACGAAAAACCCGCCTTGCGGCGGGTTGTTCGGCATCGGCAGAGGCGTTCTTGGTGGAGCCAAGGGGAGTCGAACCCCTGACCTCTTGAATGCCATTCAAGCGCTCTCCCAACTGAGCTATGGCCCCCAAGAAACCCCGCCTTTCGGCGTGCGCGGAACATAGGGAGGTGGGCGCGGCGGTTCAAGCGGAATCTTGGGCCGCGCGCGCCCCGCCGCTTCAGTCGTCGTCCGGCCCCTTGACCTTGACGTCGTCGAGCGGGAGGTCCTCGTCCTCGTCTTCCTCGTCGTCGAGCAGGACATCGGCGACGAAATCATCCTCCTCGTCCTCGAGATCCTCGTCGATCACGTCGTCGTCGTCGCCGCCGGGAGCCGCAGCAGCGGCGGGCTTGGCCACCTCGTCCTCGTCATCGTCATCGGCGATGACGAGATCCTCCTCGGCCTCGTCCTCGTCGAGATCGGCATCCTCGTCGTCGAGCGCGTCCTCGTCCTCGTCGATCAGATCCTCGTCGTCATCGAGAACCACGGCGGCCTTGGCCGCAGGCTTGCCACGCTTGACGCGCGCAATGGTCGAGACGTCGAACTGCGACCCGCAGCTCGGGCACAGGATCGGATCGCGCATGAGGTCGTAGAACCGCGCGCCGCAGCTCTGGCAGGTGCGCTTCACGCCCCATTCCGGATTGGGCATCTGGACCACCCCTTTGACGGACCAACTGTCGTTTGAAGAAGGCGCCCTTGCCACAGAACCGCGGAGCTTGTCAAAGCCTATTCCCCGCGAGGCTCCCGCTGCGTGGCTGCGGCCCATTGTGCAGTTGCGAAGAAGCGCTTGCCGGGGGGAAACCACAAGCGTAAGCTGAATAAAAGAAACTGTCGCATATCCTGCGACGGACACAATCCGGGGGACGTTGGAGTGCTCTACCACGCATACGAGATGACCCATGCCGCCATGGGGCCGATGCGCACGGCCGCCCGGATGTCCTCGCAGGCGCTGCGCAACCCCTTCTTCCCGCTGCGCGAGGCGCTGCCCTTCCGGGCCACGGCTGCGGCCTTCGAGATGTTCGTGAACGCGACCCGGCGCTACGGCAAGCCGGACTTCGGCATCGAGGACGTCGAGATCTCTGGCGAGACGGTGCCGGTGGTCGAGGAGGTGGTGCTGGCGAAGCCGTTCGGCCAGTTGGTCCACTTCAAGCGCAATGCCACGGTGGCCGCGGTCCGCAACGACCCAAAGGTGCTGATGGTCGCGCCGATGTCGGGGCATTTCGCGACGCTGCTGCGAGGCACCGTCGAGGCGATGCTGCCCGAGCATGAGGTCTACATCACCGACTGGACCGACGCGCGCGATGTTCCGGTGTCGGAGGGGCGCTTCGATCTCGCCGACTACGCCGACTACATCTCGGAGTTCTGCCGGTTCCTGGCGAAGGACGGCGAGCGCGTCACCGTCATGGCGGTATGCCAGCCGGGGGTGCCCTGCCTGGCCTCGGCCGCGATGATGGCCGAGGACGCCGATCCCGCGCGGCCGGCCTCGCTGATCCTGATGGGAAGCCCGATCGACACGCGGGTAAGCCAGACCGAGCCCAACCGCCTGGCCACCACCCGGCCGATCTCGTGGTTCGAGAAGAACATGATCGTCATGGTGCCTTGGCCTAACCGCGGGTTCCTGCGGCGGGTTTATCCGGGTTTCCTGCAACTCTCGGGCTTCATGTCGATGAACCTCGACCGCCATGTCGACGCGCATGTCGACCAGTTCCGCAACCTGGTGCGCGGCGACGGCGATTCGGCGGCGGCGCATCGCGCCTTCTACGACGAGTATCTGGCGGTGATGGACCTCACCGCCGAGTTCTACCTGCAGACGGTTGCCGAGGTGTTCCAGAAGCATTCGCTGCCGAAGGGCGAACTGCGGCTGCGCGACCGCCCGATCCGCCCCGGCGCGATCCGCGACACGGCGCTCATGACCATCGAGGGCGAGAAGGACGACATCACCGGCCGCGGCCAGACCGAGGCCGCCATCGCGCTCTGCGAGAACATCCCCGAGCCGAAGAAGTTCCACTACACCCAACCCAAGGTCGGGCATTACGGCGTGTTCAACGGCTCGCGCTTCCGGCTTCACATCCAGCCCAAGATCCGCGACTTCATCCGCGCCAATCGCAAGATGATCCGGGGTTGAAGCGCGCGGGGGCCGGCGGCACTCTCGCCGACATGCGCCGAGACCGCATCGACCTGTCGCGCCTTCCCGTGACCGTGCAGCTCAATGTGAGCGCGCGGGCGCGCAGGTTCACCCTTCGGCTGGGCCCGCCGGGCGAGGATGCCGTCCTCACCCTGCCGCCCGGGGTGCCGCGGATCGAGGCCGAGCGATTTCTCGAGCGCCACGTCGGCTGGCTCGAACGCGCGCTCGCCCGCCAGCCGCAGGGGGTGGCGGTCGCGCCGGGCTGCCTGCTGCCGGTCGGGGGCGCCGCGGTCGTGATCGTCGTCCGCGACGGCCCGCGCCGCGCGCCGCGGCTCGAGGGTGGATGCCTCGTGCTGGCCGGAGCCGAGGCCGCGGGGCCGCGGATCGCCGCCTGGCTGCGCGAGCGGGCGCGCGAGGCGCTGGTCCCCGCCGTGCACGATCATGCCGCGCGGCTGGGCCGGAGCGTGCGGGGCGTGGCGCTGCGGGACACCCGCTCGCGCTGGGGCTCGTGCTCCTCGGCGGGGCGGATCAGCTTTTCATGGCGGCTGGCCATGGCGCCGCCCGAGGTGCTGGATTACGTCGCGGCGCACGAGGCGGCGCATCTCGCCGAGATGAACCACGGGCCGCGCTTCTGGGCGCTGGTCGAGCGGCTGCGCCCCGATCACCGGGCCGAGCGCGAATGGCTGCGCCGCGAGGGCCGGGCCCTGCACGCCTATCGCTTCGATTGACGCTCAAGGGGGGCGGCTGTCTCAGCGATCCGAGGTGTTCGGCCGGAAATCGCCGCCTCTGCGCGTGTCGCCGCCGCCACCGCCGCCGAGCAGGCCGCGCAGCACGTCGTTGAAGACGCGCTCGACCACGGTATCGGCACCGCCGAGGCTGCTCGCGCCGCCCGCCATCAGGAGCGAGCCGGGGCCGGGGGATTCGAGGCGCAAGGGCTTCGGCTCGATCCCCTCGTGGATGGCCAGCATTGCCTCGCGCCAGATCTCGGCCGGAAGCCCGCCGCCGGTGACGCCCGTCAGCGGCGTGTTGTCGTCGTTGCCCATCCAGACGCCGGTCACGTAATCCGCCGTGAAGCCGATGAACCAGGCATCGCGCGCGGCCTGGGTCGTGCCGGTCTTGCCCGCGGCTTCGCGCCCCGGCAGGCGGGCACGCCGGCCGGTGCCGGCCTCGATCACCTCGCGCATCATGTAGGTCAGAAGCGCCGCCGAGCGGGGCGCGATGACCTGCTCGCCCACCGCGGCGTCGCCGCGCATCAGCGGCAGATCCTCGCCGCGAAGGCGGATCTCGCGGATGCCGTAAGGCGCGGCCGAGCCCCCCGCATTCGCGATCGTGGCATAAACGCCGGTCATGTCGACGAGCGTGGCCTCGGACGTGCCGAGCGCGACCGCCGGACCCGGCGCAATCGGCGAGGTGATGCCAAGGCGCGTAGCCATTGCGGCGACGCGCTCACGGCCCACCTGCTCGGAGACGCGCACCGCCACGGTGTTGATCGAGTTCGCCAGCGCATCGGTCAGCGTGATCGGCCCGCGGAAGCGGTTGTCGTAGTTCGAGGGCGACCAGTTGCCGATGGTGAGCGGCGCGTCCTCGACGATGTCGTTCGGCGACCAGCCGGCCTCGAGCGCCGCCGCATAGACCACCGGCTTGAAGGCGCTGCCAGTCTGGCGCAGGGCCTGGCTGGCGCGGTTGAACTGGCCCGTGCCCTGCTCGCGCCCACCCACGATGGCACGCACCGCGCCGTCGCGGCTCATCACCACGATGGCAGCCTGGGCGGTCGACCCCTCCTTGACCTTTTCGGCGAACACGCGCGCCAGCGCCGCTTCGGCCTTGCGCTGGATCTCGGGATCGAAGGTCGTCGCCATGGTCACGTCCTCGGTCGTGTCCTTGGCGAGGAAGCCCGGCGCGGTCTCCATCACCCAGTCGGCGAAATAGCCGCCGGCGCGCGCGGCGGCCGCGGCGCTGAGTTCGGCGGGGCTCGCCAGCGCCTCGGTGACCTGGGCCTGGGTGAGGTATCCCTCCTCCTCCATCAGCCGGATGATGACGCTGGCCCGCCCCTGGGCGCGTTCGAGGTCCGAGGTCGGCGCATAGCGCGAGGGCGCGCGCAAGAGGCCCGCGAGCATCGCCGCCTCGGCGGAGCTCAGGAGCCGGGCCGACTTGCCGAAATAGCGCTGGCTCGCCGCCTCGAAGCCGAAGGTGCCGGCACCGAGATAGACCCGGTTGAGGTAGATCGAGAGGATGTCCTCCTTGTCGTATTTGAGTTCTAGCGCGAGCGCCATCGGCACTTCCTTGAGCTTGCGCTCGATCGAACGCTCGGCGGTGAGGAAGACGTTCTTGGCGACCTGCTGCGTCAGCGTCGAGCCGCCCTGCACGACGCGTCCGGCCCGCAGGTTCACCAGCATGGCGCGCGCGAGTCCGCGCACATCGACGCCGGGATGGTCCCAGAATCGGCGGTCCTCGGCCGAGACGACGGCGTGGATCAGGTGCGGCGAAACCTCGGTCGCGCGCAGCTCGCCGCCATATTGCTCGCCGCGCCACGCGAAGACGTTGCCATGACGGTCGAGCATCGTGACCGAGCCGCCACCACGCCCATCGAACAGGACGCCCGGCGCGGGAAGCTGGCTGTAGTAATACCCCGTCGCAAGCGCGAGCACCGCCGCGCCGACAAGCCCCACCCGCCAAAGGATGCGCCAGACGAGGCCCGCGGTGCCAAGCACCACGAAGCGCACGGCGCGTCCGACAGGACCCGGATCGGCCCCGTCGGGGTGCCGGGACTTGCGGCCCTTGCGCCGATTGGGCTCGTGCCCGTCCTTGCCCATGCCTCGCTGTGCCACGTCTCCCCCGGGTCGCGCTCGCTCGCCCGCCGCTGGCCTTCGCCCGCTAGATATGACCTCTGGCGGGTCCGCGCCAGTGCAGGCTTCGCGTGGCCGGCAGATTATGGACGGGTGTGACTGCGGCTGGACATATTGATTTTATGCATAATTTTTAGACATTTCTAATCAGATGATTACTGGATAGGCGAAATAGGTGCCGTTCTCGCGCCATCACTCTGCCCCGAAGCATTGAATCGCCGGTTGCTGCCACGAAGCGGCCGATCTGGCACGCAACTTGAATATGCCACCACGAGTGATCCGCGCGGTCACACGCAAGCTGGGGAGACAGATGAAACTCGTAATTGCCGTCATCAAGCCCTTCAAGCTCGAGGAAGTCCGCGAGGCCCTGACCGGGATCGGTGTGCAGGGGCTCATGGTTTCCGAGGTGAAGGGCTATGGCCGTCAGAGCGGCCATACCGAGATCTACCGCGGCGCGGAATACGTCGTGAACTTCGTGCCGAAGATCAAGATCGAGATCGTCGCAGTCGACGATCAGGTCGACCGCATCGTCGAGACGATCGCCTCGACCGCCCGCACCGGCAAGATCGGTGACGGCAAGATCTTCGTCGTCAATGTCGAGGCCGCGGTGCGCGTGCGCACCGACGAGCGCAACGAAGACGCGCTCTGAGCGCGCCGGGATCAGAGAGAGCCATGAGAAACACCATGAAGCAGTTCCTTCCCCTCGCAGGCGCCGCATCCGCGCTGATGCTGGCCGCTGGCCCCGCGCTCGCACAGGAGGCCTCGCCCGAGGTCCCGGCGAACTCGGTCTACATCTTCAACACGCTGCTGTTCCTGATCGGCGGCTTCCTCGTGATGTTCATGGCCGCGGGCTTCGCCATGCTCGAGGCGGGCCTCGTGCGCACCAAGAACGTGGCGATGCAGTGCACCAAGAACATGGCGTTGTTCTCGATTGCCGCCATCATGTTCTACCTCGTCGGCTACAACCTGATGTATCCGGGCGAGGGCTGGATCATCGGCGACGTGATCGGCGCGCTGGGCGCAAAGTCGATCGACGAGGTGGGCGGCGGCGACGTTGCCGCAGGCTACTCGGCGGGATCGGATTTCTTCTTCCAGCTGATGTTCTGCGCGACCACCGCGTCGATCGTGTCGGGCACGCTGGCCGAGCGGATCAAGCTCTGGCCCTTCCTCATCTTCACCGTGATCCTCACCGGCTTCATCTACCCGATCGAGGCATCGTGGGAGTGGGGCACCGGCTGGCTCGACGACCTCGGATTCGCCGACTTCGCGGGCTCGACGCTGGTGCATTCGGCCGGCGGCTGGGCGGCGCTGGCAGGCGCGATCATCCTTGGGCCGCGGCTTGGCAAGTACAAGGACGGGCGGGTCAACCCGATCCCCGGCTCGAACCTGCCGCTGGCGACGCTTGGCACCTTCATCCTGTGGCTGGGCTGGTTTGGCTTCAACGGCGGCTCGCAGCTTGCCATGGGTTCGATCGGCGACGTGACGGATGTGAGCCGGATCTTCGTGAACACCAATGTCGCGGCGGCGGCGGGGGCGCTGGTGGCGCTGGCGCTCACGCAGGTGCTCTATGGCAAGGTCGATCTCACCATGGTGCTGAACGGCGCTCTTGCCGGCCTCGTGTCGATCACGGCCGAGCCGCTGGCGCCGACGCAGTTCCTCGCGATCATCATCGGCGGCGTCGGCGGCGCGCTGGTGGTGTTCGCGGTGCCGATGCTCGACAAGTTCAAGATCGACGACGTCGTGGGCGCCATCCCGGTTCACCTGGTCGCTGGCATCTGGGGCACGATCGCGGTGGTCCTGAGCAACAGCGATGCGACGCTGATGGCGCAGCTCACGGGCATCGTCGCCATCGGGGCCTTCGTCTTCGTGGTCTCGCTGGTGGTCTGGTCGGTGCTCAAGTCGACCATGGGCATCCGCGTGAGCCAGGAGGAGGAGATGCTGGGCCTCGACAGCGCCGAGCTGGGCATGGAGGCCTATCCCGAGTTCGGCAAGGGCTCGCAGTTCGTCTGAGGCGAACCGGAATCCCCTGGGGGTGCGCCGCTGCGTGCCCCCGCCTTGACCCGGAGCCCCGCATATGGCTCCGGGTTTTTTCGTCCGTGGCCTGAGTTCAGCCGTGGGCGCGCGCGCCGAACAGCGCCGAGCCGACGCGGACATGGGTGGCCCCCTGCGCGATAGCCTGCTCGAAATCGCCGCTCATGCCCATGGAGATGCCGGTCAGGCCGCAGCGCTGCGCTAGCGCCGCAAGCCGCGCGAAATGCGGTGCCGGGTCGTCGTCCACTGGCGGGATGCACATCAGGCCACGCACATCGAGGCCCAGCGCCCGGCATTCGGCCACCAGCGCCTCGGTCTCGTCGGGCGGGCAGCCGGCCTTCTGCGGCTCGGCCCCGGTGTTCACCTGGACGAAAACCGGCAGGTGGCGGCCCGTCTCGGACATAACTTCGGCGAGGCGGCGGGCAAGCTTTGGCCGGTCGACCGACTCGATCACGTCGAAGAGCTCGACCGCCTGGCGGACCTTGTTCGACTGGAGGGGCCCGATCAGGTGCAGCTCGATGCCGTCATGGCGCGCGCGGAAGTCCGGCCACTTGGAGGCCGCCTCCTGAACGCGGTTTTCGCCGAAGACGCGGTGGCCCTGGGCGAGGATGGCCTCGATGCGGTCGAGGGGCTGGACCTTCGAGACCGCGACCAGCGTGATCGCGTCGGACGCGCGACCGGCCGCGCGGGCGGCCGCGTCGATGCGGGCACGGATGTCTTCAAGCGGGCTCATGCGCCGGCCGCGAAGGTTGCCGTCTCCTCGAGGAGCTCGGGATACCAGGTCTCGAGCGTCGGCAGGAAGGCCTCGCGCAAGCGGGCCACCTGGGCGGGGCTGAGATCCTCGCGCCAGCTTCCGGCCTTGCCCTTGGCGAAGAAGCGCTCCATGCCCGGGGGGCGCTCGACGAAGCCGGCCTTCTCCTCCTGCTTGCGGAGCTGCTCGAAGGAAGCCGCGCGTATGGCACGACGGAGCTGCCCGTCGTTCACCGGGGCGCGAAGGAAGCCGAGCAGGCCGCGGAAGGCGCGCTCGGGGTCGGCCACCATGTCCTCGTACCGCATGACATGGCGGGGAAGGCCGGGGGCACTAAGCCAGCTCTGGACATGGGTCTCCCAGCTGCCGAGGACCTCGCAGATCATCGTGGGGCCGTAATTCACCGCGCGCGCGTCCATCATCCGATCGATCGCCGCATCGAGGCTGCTGACGAGGTGACGTGCATAGGATTGCGCCACGTCGAAGGGATTGCGGATGATGTAGATCGCAGCAGCGGTTACCTCGGGCGGGATCAGATCGATGTCGCCGATCCGCTCGATACGGGAATGGGTCTTGACGAAATGGTGGTGCGGCTTCGAGAGCGCGATAAGCCGCAGCGCCTTGGGCCGCGTCAGCAACCATTCGTCGAAGTCGGCGGCATGAAAGGGCCGCCCCGCGGCGCGGTCGAAGAAGTCTTGGCGAACATCGCCCGTTGTGAAGCGGCGCAACGAGTTGATGTCAAGCTGCTCGCTCTTTGGAGCGAAGTAGTTCGCGAGAAACCCGCGCGTCCAGGTGTTTCCCGACTTCGGATAGGACGCGAGCCAGATGATGCGTTGCGCGGACTGCATGCGGTCTCCGTGGTCTCAGGCGCGGCAGCGGCGCGCCGGGGCGGCCTTCAGAGATACCCGAATTCGGCCATGACGTCGTGGTGATCCTTGCGGATGCGCTCGACGATCTCGGGCGCGAGTGCCTCTTTCCACTGGTCGGCCTTGCCGGTGTGGAAGAAGCGCTCGCTGTTGTCGGAGCGCTCGATGAAAGGCGCAGCCGTCTCCTGCCGGCTCACTTCCTCGAAGGACGAGAAGCGGATCGAGCGCTCGACCTTCGCGGGGTCGGGCCTGAAGCCGATATGGCGCAAGAGGGCGGTGAACGCCGTCTCCGGATCGGCAAGCATATCCTCGTAACGCACGACGAGGACAGGAAACGCCTTGGTGCGCGTCCAGGAGCGGACATGCGCCGACCAGTTCCCGAGATACTGCTTGACGGAATCGCTCTTGCCCACGGTGGTGTTGTCGTCGCGGGCGATTGCCGCGGCCGCGTCTGCCGGCGTCTTGCCGAAATGGCGCGCGTAGGAGAGCACCATGTCGAGCGGGTTGCGGATGATATAGACCGCGCCGCGGGTGAGATGCGGCGGGATCAGCTCGACGCCAAATGCCTTGGCATTGATGCAGTGGGTCTTGACGAAGTTCACGTCGGCATCGTTCGCAACGATGCCGCGCAGGACCTTACCGCGCAGTGCGAGCGTGCGCTGGTGATCGGATGGATCGAAGTCGCCCTTGGCGACCTTGCGATACGTGACGGTCACGGAATCTCCGATGCCGAGGCGGTGCACCTCGTTGATCGGGATAGGCGTATCGTTCGCAAACACGTAGTTGGCGAGGAAGATCCGGGTCCAGGTGTTGCCGGACTTCGGATACGACGCCAGCCAGACGATGCTCTTGGTCGGCATGGACCCGCGCTCCCGTGCTGCCGGTGGATGGAACAAGACCACGCCTATAACGAAAAAAGAGAGGGGGGCAAGGCCCCCCTCCCGGTATCCCTGGCAGATCGGGTCAGGATCAGAAGCTGATCTTGATGCCGGTGCCGATGATGAAGCCATCGACGTCGTTGCCGCCGCCGACGCCGCCGTCGCTCAGGTCCTCGTCGAAGTCGACATAGGCGCCGTAGGCACCGAGATCGACGCCCTTGGCCAGCGTGTAGTTCACGCCGAGCAGGAACTGGTCGAGCTCTTCATCCGCGCCCAGAGCCGCGTTCTCGTTGTCGACGTTCTCGCCGTGGAAGTAGGTGAACGAGAAGCCCCACGGACCGGTCTCGTAGCTGATGCCGGCATCCCACGCAGTACCGTCCTGCGAATTGAATCCGCCACCCGCGGTCGAGTTGTTCTGCTCGGCCCACGAACCACCAACGGTCACGCCGGCGAAGCCGAAGTTGGCGCCAAAGCCCAGAACGGTCGGGTCATCCTGACCGGCGCGGTCGTTGAAGGCGATGCCCCAGCGAGCCGACAGGGCGATGTCGAAATCGCCGAACGAGTTCACGTAGTTCGCCCCGAGGTCGATATAGTCACCCGTCAGGTTGTCGAGGTTCTGCTGGGTGTTGTTGTCCTGCGACGCGTCACGCGCATAGGACGCGCCGACCTGGAAGCCCGCGAAGCGCGGCGTGTAGTAGGTGATGCGCTGCGCGTCGTTGTTGCGGTCGTTCTCGAGGTAGGTGGTGCCCAGCGTGCCGCGGAAGATGTCGTCGCCGACGTCGACGCTGGTGCCGCTGTTGTTGCTGACGCTGCCCGAGAACGGGATGAACGCGGTGGTCGAGCCCGAGTTCACGTTCAGGAAGGTCACGTCGGGCGCGGCATACTGCATCTTGTAGCCGGCCGAGTTCTCGGACCCGAGGTTGACCTCGCCGAACGAGCCCTGGATGAACATGTAGGATTCGTCGATCGTGTCCGTGCTCGTGTTGCCCTCGAGCTGGATGTTCGCGCCGATCTTGATGCCGTTGTCGAGCGTGATCGACGGGATGAACCAGATTTCCGCGTCCTGCTTCGAGTCGACGCCGCCGAGCTGCTCGCCGGTGATGCCGTCAACGCTCGAGTCGGCGTAGGCGACAAACTGCTCCATGTAGCCGCCGACGCGCACGTTCCACTCGGCCGCGCTGGCGGTCGAAGCGAACGCCCCGGCAAGCGCGATCGCGCTGGTGCTGAGGAGAACTTTCTTCATTGTGTCCCTCTTTCGATTCCACACGTGTGTTTCAGAATCAGCAGTCGGCAAGGTTTTCCCCACCGAGTTTGTCAGGAGGCTCGCCTGCCCCACCTCGCTTTTCTCACCCGGGAGCCCCATGTCGTCAATCAGATGTGCGTCGCGGCTCAAGCGGCAGAGGCAGTGCGGTGCATTTTGGCAACAAGCCGGATGGTGGTCGCCGACGGCTAGGCAGCCCCGTTCCGCTATGTTAGAGACGGCGCGGCCGGCACGCTCCGCTCAAGAGACGCGAACCGGGCTCAGGGCTCAGGACACTCCGGGGGCAGGATGACACGACGACTGGCCATTGCTCTCATGGTCGCGGTGGCGCTTGCGGGATGCGGCGCAGGCAGCAACGAACTGGCGGCCGAGCCCTACGAGGGGCCAAAGGGATCGCCGCGGGATTTCAATCCCGACCGCGCGGATTCCGTGTTCGGCGAGGGCGGCTTCAGCGTCAACAATCTCAACAGTATCTTCGGTGGCGGCGACGAGACGGAGAGGAAGGGCGCGATCCCGGTCAACAAGTATCTGTGGCAGGCGTCGCTCGACACGCTGTCGTTCCTGCCGCTGGCGTCGACCGATCCCTTCACCGGCGTGATCGCAACCGACTGGGGCACGACGCCCGAAGCCGCGGGCGAGCGCTTCAAGGTCACCGCGTATCTGCTGAACACCGAGCTTTCGGCCTCGTCGCTCAAGGTCGCGGTGTTCCGCGAGCGGATGAGCGAGGCCGGCGCCTGGATCCCGGCCGAGGTCAACCCCGACACGGCGCGCCGGCTCGAGGACGCGATCCTGACGCGCGCGCGCCAGCTCAGACTGGCGGCCGACGGGACGCCGACTTCGGGCTGACGCCCGCACGCGCCGGCGCTCACCGCGCGCGCCTTCCGTTGAATTCGCGCCGCGCCCCTCGTATGACGGGCGCGGCTTTTTCGTCTGACACCGAGAGGGATCGCGCCGATGTCGCGCTACAACGCCCGCGAAGCGGAACCGAAATGGCAGCGGATCTGGGAGGAGCGCGGCGCCTTCCAGGTCGAGCGCGACCCCGCCCGGCCGAAATACTATGTGCTCGAGATGTTCCCCTACCCCTCGGGCCGCATCCACATGGGGCATGTGCGCAACTACGCCATGGGCGACGTAATCGCCCGCTTCAAGCGCGCCCAAGGCTACAACGTTCTGCACCCGATGGGCTGGGACGCCTTCGGCATGCCGGCCGAGAACGCAGCGATGGAGCGTCGCGTCCATCCGGGCGCGTGGACCTACCAGAACATCGAGGCGATGCGCGCGCAGCTCAAGGCGATGGGCCTGAGCCTCGACTGGTCGCGCGAGATCGCGACCTGCGACCCCGAATACTACGCGCAGCAGCAGGCGATGTTCCTCGACATGCTGGCGGCCGGGCTGGTCTACCGCAAGTCATCGGTGGTGAACTGGGATCCCGTCGACCAGACCGTTCTGGCCAACGAGCAGGTGATCGACGGCAAGGGCTGGCGGTCGGGCGCAGCCGTGGAGCGGCGCGAGCTCACGCAGTGGTTCTTCCGCATCTCGGACATGGCGGACGAATTGCTGACGGCGATCGACGGGCTGTCGAAATGGCCCGAGAAGGTGCGCCTAATGCAGCGCAACTGGATCGGCAAGAGCCGCGGGCTGCAATTCGCCTTCGAGACGAAGGGGGCGCCGGAAGGCTACGAGCGGCTGGAGGTCTATACCACGCGGCCAGACACGCTGATGGGCGCGAGCTTCGCGGCGATCTCGCCCGACCATCCGCTGGCCAGGGCGCTGGAGAAGGACAACCCGGACGTGGCCGCGTTCTGCGCCGAATGCCGGCGCGTCGGCACCTCGGAGGAGGCGCTCGAGACCGCCGAGAAGCGCGGCATCGACACCGGCATCAGGGTGGTCCACCCGCTCGACCCGAACTGGGAGATGCCGGTCTGGATCGCGAACTTCATCCTGATGGATTACGGCACGGGCGCGATCTTCGGCTGCCCCGCGCATGACCAGCGCGACCTTGATTTCGCACGGAAATACGGGCTTCCGGTCGAGGATGTCTTCCTGCCGCGCGAGGGCGGCGAGCCGGTCGGGACCGAGGCCTACGTGCCGCCCAAGACCGAGCCGGTACGTTATGTGCGCGGCTTTGCCGGGCCCGAGATCCAGACCGGCGAGGCCGCGGTCGAGGCGGCGATCCGGCACGCCGAAGCCAACGGCTATGGCCGCGGCGTCGAGAACTTCCGCCTGCGCGATTGGGGCATCAGCCGCCAGCGCTACTGGGGCTGCCCGATCCCGGTGATCCATTGCGACGCCTGCGGCGTCGTGCCGGTGCCGAAGGCTGACCTTCCGGTGCGCCTGCCGGACGATGTCGAGTTCGACCGCCCCGGCAACCCGCTGGACCGCCACCCGACCTTCACGAAGGTCGACTGCCCGGCCTGCGGAAAGCCCGCCCGGCGCGAAACCGACACGATGGACACCTTCGTGGACTCGTCCTGGTACTACGCGCGCTTCACCGCGCCGCGCGCCCAGACGCCGACGGACGCGGCGGATGTCGGCTACTGGATGAATGTCGACCAGTATATCGGCGGCATCGAGCACGCGATCCTGCATCTCCTGTACTCGCGCTTCTTCGCGCGGGCGATGCACCGCACGGGGCACCTGCCGGAGCGGTGCATCGAGCCCTTCGAGGCGCTGTTCACGCAAGGCATGGTCACGCACGAGACCTATGCGACCGTCCGCCCCGACGGCCGCCGGACCTGGCACATGCCCGACGAAGTCGAGCGCACGGTCGAGGGCGCACGCCTCGTCGCGACGGGGGCCCCGGTCGAGATCGGCCCCTCGATCAAGATGTCGAAATCCAAGAAGAACGTCATCGACCCCGAGGCGATCATCGAGCAGTTCGGCGCCGACACGGCGCGCTGGTTCATGCTCTCGGACAGCCCGCCGGAGCGCGATGTCGAGTGGACGACCGCGGGCGTCGAGGGGGCCTGGCGCTTCCTGCAGCGGATCTGGCGGATGCTCACGGCGGCGTCGATCGCGCCGCGGGGCACGGCCGAGCCGGCAGCCATCGGAGCCGAGGCCGAGGCGCTGCGCCGCGCCACCCACAAGGCCATCGCGGGCGTCACGCGGGACATCGAGGGCTTCACCTTCAACAAGGCGGTGGCGCGGATCTACGAGCTCGCCAACGCCATCCAGAAGGCGGAGAGCGCGGGCGAGGACATCGACTTTGCCCGGCGCGAGGCCTTCGAGACGCTGGCGCGGTTGATGACGCCGATGACGCCGCATTTCGCCGAGGAGATGTGGCAGGCCCTCGGCCACGCGACGCCGCTGGTGGACATGCCCTGGCCAGTGGCGGACCCCGCGCTGGCGCGCGACGAGCGCATCACCCTGCCCGTGCAGATCAACGGCAAGAAGCGCGCCGAGATAGAAGTCGAACGCGAGGCCGATGCGCCCACCATCGAGGGATTGGCGCTCGCGCTGCCGGACGTTCAGCGCTACCTTGAGGGCCGCCCGCCGAAGAAGGTGATCGTGGTGCCGGGACGGATCGTCAATGTCGTCATGTGATCGCAGACGCCTCATCGCACTTGGGGCTGCGCTCGCGCTGTTGCCCGGCTGCTTTCGTCCCATGCTGGCCGAGGGCGGCGGGGCGGCGGAGATGCGCGGGCGTATCGCCCTTCCGCAGACCACGGACCGCTTCAGCTTCCACCTGAGGGACCGGCTGGAGCAGCGTCTGGGAACGCCGCAGCAACCGGATTACCGGCTCGAAGTCGTCACCGCCGTGACCGAGAGCGGGCTTCTGGTCGCGCAGGACAACACGATCACGCGCATCCGCGTGCAGGCCGTGGCCGACTTCCGCCTCTACCGCGACGGGGTGGCCGAGCCGGTGCTCGCCGACCGGATCGTCACGGAATCGGGTTATGATTCAACCGCCTCGCTCTATGCCTCGCGCACCACGCAGCGCGACATCGAGCGGCGCGTGGCGCAGGACCTCGGCGAGCGGATCGCCCGCCGGATCCAGGCGCAGGCCGCGCAGATCGAGGCGGCGGCGCAGTCGTGACGTGAAGCTCTCGGGCCGCGACAGCGCGAGTTTCTGCCGGACCCCCGACATGCGGCTGGCGGCGGCGCTGTTGTTCGGGCCGGATGCCGCGACCGTCTCGGTGGCGCGGCGCGAAATCGTCGCCGCGCTGTCGGAAGGCGACGAGATGCGCGTGACCCGCCTCGATGGCGGCGCCGTTCGGAAGGATCCCGCCGCGCTCGACGAGGCGGTGCGGTCGCGCGGCTTCTTTCCGGGGCGCCGGGTCGTGCTGATCGAGGGCGCCCGGGACGAGCTTGCCGACACCATTGCGGCGGTGCTGGCGGACGCAACGCCGGAGGATGCGTTCGTCGTGGCCGAGGCCGGGGCGTTGGCGCCCCGCTCGGGCCTGCGGAAGCTGTTCGAGGCGAGCCGCGTCGCGGCCGCCTGCGGCCTCTACCCCGATCCGCCAGACCCCGCCGAGCTGAGCGCGGCGCTGCAGCGCGCCGGTCTCTCGGCGGGCGTCACGCGCGAGGCCGAGACCGCGCTCGCCTCGGCGGCGCAGGAGCTCGACCGCGCGCAGATGGCGCAGCTCGTCGAGACGATCGCGCTCTATGGTGCTTCGGCGAGCGCGCCCTTGCCGGCCGAGGCGGTGCTTGCCCTGCTCCCCGCGGCGAGCGATGCCGAAATCGACCGACTGATCGACGCGGTGGCAGGAGGCCGGGCGGAGGACGTGGTCGCCCTCTACGACCGCGTCGCCGCCGGCGGCGGCGGCCCGGTGCAGATCCTGATCGCCGCCGGGCGGATGTTCCGGCAGATCCTCACGCTCGCGAGCGCGCCGGACGGGCTCGACGCCGCGCTCGCGCGGCTACGCCCGCCGGTCTTCGGACCGCGCCGCACGGCGCTGGCGCGGCAGGTGGCGAACTGGCCCGCAAGCCGGGCCGAGGCGGCCCTGCGGCTGTTGCAGGACACCGACAGGACCTTGCGCTCGCCCGGCGCGCGGCCCGACCGGGCGCTGGTCGAGCGCTGTCTCATTCGGATCGCGATGATGGGCGCGCGCCGCTGAGCCCCTCGCCGCGGCCCTAGCCGGTCAGCCGCTGGCACAGGCGATCGAGATCGTCGAGATCGCGGTAGCGGATGCGCACCTCTCCAGATCCGTCTCCGACATGCTCGATCGTCACCCGCATGCCGGTCGCGGCCGAGAGATCGCCTTCGAGCAGCCGGGTGTCGGCGTCCTTCTCGCCTGCCGCGCGGCCCGTGCGGGGGCGGGCGCGGCGGGGTGCGGCGCTCGCCTCGCGCACCAGCTTCTCGACGTCGCGCACGGTGAGACCCGCGGCGACCGCGCGGCGGGCGAGCCCGACCGGATCGGGGGCGTTGATCAGCGCGCGCGCATGTCCCGCGCTCAGCTCGCCCTTGCGCAGGAGATCGAGCACCTCGGGCGGGAGGGCGAGCAGGCGCAGGATGTTGGCAAGATGGCTCCGGCTCTTGCCCACGATTCGGGCGAGCTCGTCCTGCGTGTGGCCATAGCGATCGAGCAGCTGCGAATAACCCTGAGCTTCCTCCACCGGGTTGAGATCGGCGCGCTGGACGTTCTCGATCACGGCGACCTCGAGAACCGTGCGGTCGTCGAAGTCGCGCACCACGACCGGCAGCCGGTGAAGCTGCGCGCGCTGCGCCGCTCGCCAGCGCCGCTCGCCCGCGACGATCTGGAACTCGCCGGGACGCGCGGGATGGGGGCGCACGATCACCGGCTGGATGATGCCGCGCTCGCGGATCGACGCGGCGAGCTCGGCAAGATCCTCCTCGCGGAAGTCGCGGCGCGGCTGGTCCGGATTGGGGTGGATCCGCTCGATCGGGGCGCTGGTCACGGCGCGCTCGGCCATACTGCCGGTCTCGACCGTGCCCGGCTCAGCCGCGCCTCCCCCGCGCGGTGCGGTGTCCTGCGGGCCGACCGGGACCTCGGCCGCCTCGATGTCGCCGAGCAATGCCGACAGGCCGCGTCCGAGGCTCTTGCGGTCGGGCTTCTTCATGGGTCTCTCCTCAGGCCGCGGCGCTGGCGGCGTTGCGCCGGATCAGTTCCTCGGCAAGCTGGCGGTAGGACAGGCTGCCGGCGCATTCCGGGTCGTAAAGCAGCACCGGGAGCGCGTGGCTCGGCGCCTCGGACAGCCGGACATTGCGCGGCACGATGGTCCGGAACACGGTATCGCCCAGGTTCTCGCGCACATCCTGAGCGACCTGCGCCGAGAGATTGTTGCGCCGGTCGTACATCGTCAGAACGATGCCCTCCATCCGCAACCTTGGGTTGATCTTCTGCTGAATGCGCCGAATGGTGCTGAGGAGCTGGCTCACACCCTCGAGCGCGAAGAACTCGCATTGCAGCGGGACGAGGATCGAGTCGGCGGCGACCATGGCGTTAACTGTCAATATGTTGAGAGATGGTGGGCAATCTATCAATATATAGTCATAGTTTGCCAGGGACTCGCCGTCATCGAGCGCTCGCCGCAAGCGCTCGCTTCGATCCGCCTGATCCGCGAGTTCGACATCCAGGCCCGAGAGATTGCCGCTGCCCGGAATGATCGACAACCCTTCGACCGGAGTCGGCGCGGCGGCGGCGGCAAGGTCGGCCTCGCCGGTCAGGACCTCGTAGACCGTCGTCTCGCGGCGCGATGCGAGCAGACCCAGACCTGTCGAGGCGTTACCCTGAGGGTCAAGATCGACCATCAGGACCGACTTGCCCGCCATCGCGAGGGCGGCACCCAGGTTGATGGCCGTCGTCGTCTTGCCGACGCCGCCCTTCTGGTTGGCAATGGCGATGATCCGTCGAGAGCCCATGCCGGCATTCCTCGGTTGTCAGCGACGCGCAGAGTAATCGTGGATTTTAACGATCCGCCCCGAGGGATCGGTCCTGCTCGGATGAAGACGGGCCTCAATATGCCAATGCGCCCGGGCCTCGGTCAATTCGCTTTCCACCGATCGGCCCTTGGGAAAGAGCAGGCAGGTGCGCGGCCCCCGGAATCGTTCGGCGAGCCGCAGCAGCGTGTCGAGCGGCGCGAGGGCGCGGGCCGAGATCACGTCGGCCGCGCGGGGCGGCGCCGTCTCGATGCGACAGTTCTGGATGGTCACCGCGACGTCCATCGCAGACGCCGCTCGGGCCAGAAAGGCGCATTTCCGCGTGTCGCTCTCGATCAGGGCGACATGCGCCGCAGGGGATCGTTCCGCAAGGACAGCCGCGACCACGAGGCCCGGAAATCCCGCGCCCGAGCCCATGTCGACCCAGAGCGCCACACCCGCAGGCGCAAGGTCGGTCAGTTGCGCCGAATCGGCCATATGCCGAGCCCAGACATCCCCGAGAGACGCCCGCGCCACCAGGTTGATGCGCGAATTCCATTGCCGCAGAAGGGCTTCGTATCGGGAGAGCCGTTCGAGTGTTTCACGTGAAACACCGAAGACTGCCGAAAACTCCTCCGGCGTCACACCCGCCTCCGCCGCCCATCCTGCGCCGTGATGGCGAGGAGAAGCGCAAGCGCGGCCGGTGTCATCCCCTCGATCCGCGAGGCTTGGCCCAGCGTCTCCGGCCTCACTCGTTCCAGCTTCGAGCGAAGCTCGGACGAGAGGCCCGGGATCGCCGCGTACTCGAGGTCCGGCGGAAGAGCGCGGCCCTGCTCGGCACGCAGTCGCGCCGCCTCCGCCCGCTGGCGCTCCTCGTAGCTGCGGTAGATCGCCTCGCGCTCGATCTGCCGCGCGGTCTCGGGGTCGAGCGCGCCAAGCGCCGGCCAGACCCGCGCAAGCTGCGCGAGATCGACACCCGGGAAGGCGAGCAGCGCATGGACGTCGCGGCGCAGCCCGTCTCGGTTGACCGCGATCCCGTGCGCGGAAAGCGCCGACGGCGTCGCCGAAAGCTCGGCGCAGATCCGGCGCCCAGCCTCGAGCCGCTCCCGCTTCGCCTCGAACGCCGCACGCCGGTCGTTCGACACGCAACCGGCCGCAATCGCCCGGGGTGTCAGCCGCTGGTCGGCATTGTCAGCCCGCAGGCTGAGCCGATACTCGGCGCGCGACGTGAACATCCGATAGGGCTCGGACACGCCCTGCGTCACGAGATCGTCGATCAGTACCCCGATATAGGCCTCGTCCCGCTCAAGGATCAGCGGCGGACGCCCAAGGCATGCTGCCGCCGCGTTGAGCCCCGCCACCAAGCCCTGGGCGGCGGCCTCCTCGTAGCCGGTGGTCCCGTTGATCTGACCGGCGAGGAACAGCCCCGGCAGGGCCTTGACCTCAAGGCTGCGCGCAAGCGCCCGGGGGTCGATGTAGTCGTACTCGACCGCATAGCCCGGCTGAAGGATCACGGCGTGTTCGAGACCCGAAATGCTCCGCACATAGGCCTCCTGCACGTCGACAGGCAGCGAGGTGGAGATGCCGTTCGGATAGACGGTATGGTCGTCGACGCCCTCGGGTTCGAGGAAGATCTGGTGCGACGGCTTGTCGGCGAACCGGGCCACCTTGTCCTCGATCGAGGGGCAGTAGCGCGGTCCAACGCCCTCGATCCGTCCGGAATACATCGCCGACCGGCCCAGGTTTTCGCGGATGATCTCGTGCGTGCGCGAGTTTGTATGGGTGATGTGGCACGGCACCTGAGGCGCCTGCAACCCCATGGTGAGGAAAGAGAAAAAGGAGGGCTCCTCGTCGCCTGGCTGGGCCTCGAGCTGTGCGTGGTCGATGGTTCTCCGGTCGAGCCGGGGGGGCGTTCCGGTCTTGAGGCGGCCCACCGGCAGTCCGAGATCACGGATCATCGCCGCGAGCCGGTTAGATGCCGGGTCGCCAATGCGCCCAGCCGGACGGCTCTCGGTCCCGACATGGATCACGCCCCGGAGAAAGGTGCCGGTGGTGAGAACCACGGCACGGCAGGCGATCTCCCCACCCCCGCCAAGCCGGACGCCCGCGAGTCGCCCCGACACGGCGAGAAGCTCAACGACCTCGCCCTCGACGACCGCCACGCCGGGCGCCGCGGCCACCGCGTCCTGGGCGAAGCGCCGGTAGAGCCCCCGGTCGCACTGCGCCCGCGGCCCCTGCACGGCGGGACCCTTGCGCCGGTTCAGCAGCCGGAACTGGATGCCGGCGGCGTCTGCCGCGCGGCCCATCAGGCCATCGAAGGCGTCGATCTCGCGCACGAGGTGGCCTTTGCCGAGCCCCCCGATGGCCGGATTGCACGACATCTCGCCGATCCGGTCGAAACGGTGTGTGACCAGGGTCACGCGTGCTCCCGCTCGGGCAGCGGCAAGTGCGGCTTCGGTGCCCGCATGGCCTCCGCCGACGACGACGACGTCGGTCTCAGATTGTTTCACGTGAAACACTCCTATTTCCCGACACAGAACGAGACGAAAACACGATCCAGCATCTCCTCGACACCCGACCTCCCGACGAGCTGGCCCAGCGACAACAGGGCCGCTCGCAGGTCTTCCGCAACGATCTCCGCCGCCGCCGAGGATAGTCCCTCACGCGCGCGGCACAACGCATCGCGGCAGTCGGTTAGCGACCCTCGCTGCCGTGCGTGGCTTGTCACGCCATCGGCAGGAACCCGCGCCGAAAGCCGCTCAAAGACATCGGTCAGGAGGTCCGCAACCCCCTCACCATCCAGCGTCGAGATGCAATGGTCTCCGGGCCCGGTCGCAAGGTCGGACTTCGTCCAGACCGTCAGATCGCCCTCCTGCCAAAGCCGTGCGGCGGCACCATCACCCATCGCGTCCTCCGTGCGGAAATGCAGCCGCAAATCCGCAGCGCCGGCACGCGCCATGGCCTTCTCGACTCCGATCCGCTCGACATCGTCATCGGTCGCGCGAAGCCCCGCCATGTCGAGAAACGTGACAGGCAAACCGCGAAGATCGTATCGCAACTCGATCACATCACGCGTCGTTCCCGGATGCGGCGACGTGATTGCCGCCTCGCGGCCCGCCAAGTGATTGATAAAGCTTGATTTCCCACAGTTCGGCGCACCCACCACCGCAACCTCGAAACCCTCACGCAGCCGCTCCAGCCCGACCGACGCGGACAATTCCGCCTCGAGTTCACCCACCATCCGCCCGAGAGCCTCATCGAGTGCGGGCGAGAGCTCCTGTGGCACGTCCTCGTCCGCCCAGTCGATCGTGATCTCGACCTGCGCGAGGATATCGAGCAGGGCCACTCGCCACGCCTCGGCGCGCCGGTGAACCGACCCCGCGACACCCGATGCCGCGAACTGGCGCTGTCGTTCGGTCTCGGCCGAGAGCAGATCGCCAAGCGCCTCGACCTCGGCAAGGTCCAGCCGGCCGTTGAGCAGTGCCCGGCGCGTGAACTCGCCCGCCTCGGCCGGCCGCAGGCCCGCGATCCGCGAAAGACGGGCATGGACCGCGGCAACGACCGCCCGCCCGCCATGGCAATGGATCTCGACCATCGGCTCGCCAGTGAAGCTGGCCCCCTCCGCGAACCTGAGCACGAGGGCCTCGTCGAGTATCCCGCCCGCCTCGTCCACCAGCCGCCGAACCGTCGCCACCCGCAGCGCCGGCAGTGGTGCCCCCGTCATCGCACGAAGCGCATCATCCGCCTTGCTGCCGGACAGACGCAGCACCGCGATGCCGCCGACCCCCGGCGGGGTCGCGAGTGCGAAGATCGTGGCGCAATCGAGCATGTGGGACACCAAAGCTGCATTCGCTCCTTGACCGCGGTGCGCCGAATAGCATCCTCTGGCGCCCGAGAACAGCCAGACGGAGAAAAGAGATGGCAGAGGTCCAGGGGATCCGGATCGCCGCTTTCGGCGGCCCCGAGGAGATGTCCTACACGAGTTGGGAGACGCCCGTTCCCGGCGACGGAGAGATCCTCGTGCGCCACGATGCGATCGGCGTCAACTTCATCGACACCTATCACCGCACCGGGCTCTACGCCATCCCGCTGCCGAGCGGCATCGGGCTTGAGGCCGCCGGCGTGGTCGAGGCGGTCGGCGGCGGCGTGACTCGCGTGCGGCCGGGCGACCGCGTGTCCTATTGCTCGGGGCCGGTGGGCGCGTATGCGCAAGCGCATGTGATCAAGGCCGATCGTTGCGTGAAAGTGCCGGACGGGCTTTCCAGCGACATTATTGCGGCGAGCATGCTTAAGGGCCTGACGGTGCAGTACCTGATCCGCCAGATCCATCGCTGCGGGCCCGAAGACACGGTGCTGTTCCATGCGGGCGCGGGCGGTGTCGGCCAGATCGCGATCCAGTGGCTGAAACACCTTGGCACCACGGTCATCGCAACCGCTGGCGGTGATGAAAAGTGCAATATCGCCAAGGCGTTGGGTGCAGACCACGTGATCGACTACCGCGCCGGCGAGGTCGCGCCGCAAGTCCGCGAGATCACCGGCGGCAAGGGCGTCCGGGTGGTCTATGACGGGGTCGGCAAGGACACCTGGCTCGCCTCGCTCGACTCGCTGCAGATGCGCGGGCTCATGGTGAGCTTCGGCAATGCCTCGGGCCCAGTGCAGGGGGTCGATCTGGGCATCCTCGCAGCCAAGGGCTCGCTGTTCGTCACGCGGCCGACGCTGGTGCATTACACGGCGACCGAACAGGCGCTGCAGGACGCCGCGGACGACTACTTCTCCGTCCTGCAGTCGGGAGTAGTGAAGATTGCACCGCCCACCGTCTATGCCCTCAAGGACGCTGTGCAGGCGCACAAGGACTTGCAGGGGCGCAAGACGACCGGCTCGCTGATCCTGCGGCCCTGAGGGCCGCGGCGTGTCCCCGGGGCAGGCCCCGGGGGCGCGCCTCAGGCGTTCATCGAGTCGAAGAACTCGGCGTTCGTCTTCGTCTGCTTGAGCTTCGAGAGCAGGAACTCGATGGCATCCGTCGTGCCCATCGGGTTCAGGATCCGCCGCAGGACGAACATCTTGGTGAGATCGGTCTTCGAGACCAGCAGATCCTCCTTGCGGGTGCCGGACTTGAGGATGTCCATCGCCGGGTAGACGCGCTTGTCGGCCACCTTGCGGTCCAGCACGATCTCGGAGTTACCGGTGCCCTTGAACTCCTCGAAGATCACCTCATCCATGCGGCTGCCGGTATCGATCAGCGCGGTCGAGATGATGGTGAGCGAGCCGCCTTCCTCGATATTGCGTGCAGCACCGAAAAAGCGCTTCGGGCGTTGCAGGGCATTGGCATCGACGCCGCCCGTCAGGACCTTGCCGGAACTCGGGACCACCGTGTTGTAGGCGCGGCCCAGCCGGGTGATCGAGTCGAGCAGGATCACGACGTCGCGGCCATGCTCGACCAGGCGCTTGGCCTTCTCGATCACCATCTCGGCCACCGCGACGTGGCGGGTTGCCGGCTCGTCGAAGGTCGAGGACACCACCTCGCCCTTGACCGAGCGCTGCATGTCGGTGACTTCCTCGGGCCGCTCGTCGATCAGCAGCACGATCAGGTAGCACTCCGGGTGATTGCGCTCGATCGAATGGGCGATGTTCTGCAGGAGCACCGTCTTGCCGGTCCGCGGCGGAGCCACGATCAGACAGCGCTGGCCCTTGCCGATCGGTGCCACCAGGTCGATGATCCGGGCCGAGCGATCCTTGATGGTGGGATCCTCGATTTCCATCTTGAAACGCTGATCAGGATAGAGCGGCGTCAGGTTGTCGAAATGGACCTTGTGCCGCGCCTGCTCCGGGTCCTCGAAATTGATCGTGTTGACCTTGAGAAGCGCAAAGTAGCGCTCGCCATCCTTGGGCGCGCGGATCGGTCCCTCGACGGTATCGCCGGTGCGCAGCGCAAAGCGTCGGATCTGGTTCGGCCCGATATAGATGTCGTCGGGGCCGGGCAGGTAGTTCGCCTCGGGCGAGCGCAGGAAGCCGAAGCCGTCCTGCAGCACCTCGAGGACGCCTGAGCCGATGATCTCGACGTCGCGCTCGGCCATCTCCTTGAGGATGGCGAACATCATGTCCTGCTTGCGCATGGCCGAGGCGTTCTCGACCTCGAGCTCCTCGGCCAGCGCAAGAAGCTCGGTGGGCGACTTCGCCTTGAGGTCGGATAATCTTTGCTGGCTCATGGGATCTCGTCCGGAAGCGTGGAACGGCGGTCGGGGATGCGAAAGGCAAATTTGCGCCCCGGGGGAGGGTTGGGCGCTCGCCAAGGCGACATGAAACCGCCTGTTGAGGGCCTATATGGGAACTGTTTCGGGCTTGTCAATCGTCGATGCCGCGCGCACGCGCGTCAGAACGGCTTGACGATCACCATCACCACGATACCGACCATCAGCAGGGTCGGCACCTCGTTCATCAGCCGGAAATACCGGCCCGGATGCCCGTTGCGACCCTGCTCGAAGGCGCGCTGCCATCTGACGAGCATGTGGTAGAAGACGGTCATCGCGATCACGAGGACCGCCTTCACATGCGCCCAGATGTCCGAGGACCAGTCGATGATTCCGGGCGTGAAGACCAGCGCAAGGCCGAACATCCAGGACGCGACGCCCGCCGGATTTATGATTAGCTTCAGTAGCTTGCGCTCCATCACGATCAACGTGGCCTCGAGCTCCGAGCCCGGCGACGCCCGTTCGGCGTGGTAGACGAAAAGCCTGGGCAGGTAGAAGAGTCCCGCCATCCACGCGATGACCGAGATCACGTGGAGCGATTTCGTCCAGGGGTAGGCGCTGGCAAGGAAGTCCCAGATCATGATGCCGCCTTCAGCCCCGGATAGCCTCGAGGAGAATGTCGACATTCGCAGGGTCGGCATCCGGCGTGATGCCGTGGCCAAGGTTGAAGATATGCGGATGCCCTGCCATCGCGTCCCGGATCCGCCGCGCCTCGTGGCGCAGGGCGTCGCCGCCCACGACCATCAGCATCGGATCGAGATTTCCCTGCAGTGCCACGCCGCCAAGGGCCTCGCGCGCCCAGCCGAGCGGCACCTGCGCATCGAGCGCCACCGCCTGAACGCCCGACTCCCGCGCGAAGTCCCGATAGAGCGCCCCCGCACCCCTCGGGAACCCGATGACCGGAATGCCGGGATGGCGCGCCGCGAGCTCGGCAACGATCCGCGTGACGGGCCGGATCGCGAACCGCTCGAACATCGGCGGCGTCAGGGCACCCGCCCAGCTGTCGAAGATCTTCACCACCTCGGCGCCAGCGTCGATCTGGCGCGACAGATAATGGATCGTCGCATCGGTCACGCGGTCGATCATGGCGACGAACCCGTTGGGGTCCGAGAACATCCAGCGCCGTGCCGGACCCTGGTCGGGCGTCCCGCGGCCTGCCGCCATGTAGGTGGCAACCGTCCAGGGCGCGCCGGCAAAGCCGATCAGCGTCGTCTCCGCGGGCAGTGAGGCGGACAGCCGGCGCACGGTCTCGTAAACGGGAGCGAGCTTCTCGTCGACCTCGTCGACCGGGCGCAGGCGGCCCGGGTCGCGGTTGCCATCGGGCCAGCGCAGCCGTGGTCCTTCGCCTTCGACGAAGGAAAGTTCGAGCCCCATCGCCTGCGGAACGAGCAGGATGTCGGCGAACAGGATCGCTGCGTCGAAGCCGTATCGACGGATCGGCTGCAAGGTGACTTCCTCGGCCAGCTCCGGCGTGTAGCACAAATCGAGGAACGAACCCGCTTTGGCGCGCGTGGCGCGGTACTCGGGCAGATACCTCCCGGCCTGTCGCATCAGCCATACGGGCGGTGTCGCCAAGGCTTCGCCGCGCAGCACTCTCAGCACGCTTTTCATGGCATCTCCCGGGGAGGTTGGACCGGAGTCTTTATCTTTATGGATGATGTGGTCTGGAGTGCGCTGAGTCATGGGGATTACCGCAATCTGTGAAGCATTCACAGGGTTATCCTCAGATCCGGCAGTTGCAATCGACCATGCTGCCGTTCCGCGCGGCGTTCCGGGGGCTGGCGGGGTTGCGAATTCCCCTTCGCAGTCAGTCTCTTGCAAACCGCGCGCGAAATGTATCGCTGATTGCTCGCCCAAGGGTTGTAGTTGCTTGCGACATCCGGCGAAATTGTCCACATACGTCGTCGCACGCCGCGGGTGGCAATTAACAGGTGGATATCTTTCTCCCTTACCCACAGCTTCCGGACTTGACGCGATCCTGTCACCGGTATCCACGATTCCCACAGCCCGGTCCGCGCGCGCCGGTCCCGCCGCAGGAGAGACGATGCCCCAGTCCGGCAGACCAAGCCTACATCTCGTGTCGGACTCGACCGGCGAGACGCTCTACGCCATGGGCAAGGCCGCACTCGCGCGCTTTGCGGGCACCGATGTCGCGATCCACATGTCGGTGTTCGTGCGCAGCGATGCCGATGTCGAGACGACGCTGCGCCGCATTTCGGCCCATCCCGGCCCCGTGTTCCACACGCTGGTCGATCCTGTCCATCGCGCCCGTGTCGACGAGGCCGCGCGCGCGGCCGGGCAGGAAACGGTGGCCGTGCTCGACCCGGTGGTCGATTGCCTCGCGCGCCATCTCGGGCGCGCGCCCGAGCACAGGCCGGGAATGCAGCACCGCCTGAACGACGCCTATTTCGAGCGGATCGCGGCGCTGGATTTTGCCATCGCCTTCGATGACGGCGCGCTGGGCGAGCGGCTCAAGGCCGCGCATGTAATCCTGACGGGCGTGAGCCGCACCTCGAAGACGCCCACCTGCATCTACCTCGCCTACCGGGGCATCAAGGCCGCGAACATGCCGCTCGTCCCGCGCCGCGAGCCGGACCCGGCCTTCTTCGAGGCGATGGCGGCGGGGATCCCCGTGATCGGCCTTACTGCCAGCCCCGCGCGTCTCGCGCAGGTGCGCAGCCAGCGGCTCGAGGCGCTTGGCGACCGTTCGCATGACTACGCCGACATCGAGCAGATCCGTGCCGAGGTCGCCGACGCCCGGCTTTTCTTCCAGCGGCATGGCATCCCGGTGATCGACGTGACGCGGCGCTCGATCGAGGAGACGGCGGCCGAGATCCAGGCAATCCTCCATGCCGGCGCGGGGAACGTGGAATGAGCGCCATCGTGCTTGCCAGCGCGAGCGAGGCGCGCGCGGCCATGCTGCGTGCGGCCGGGGTCGAGATCGAGACCATGCCCGCGCGGATCGACGAGGAAATGGTCAAGGCAGCAATGCGCGCGGAGGGTGCACCGCCACGCGATGTTGCCGACAAGCTGGCCGAACTCAAGGCGCTCCGCATCTCGGCCCGCTCCCCCGGCCGGCTCGTAATCGGTGCCGACCAGGTCCTGGTCTGCGAGGGGCGTGTGTTCGACAAGCCCTCCGCCCGCGATGCTGCACGCGAGCAGCTTCTCGCGTTGCGCGGCAAGGCGCACCAGCTTCTGTCGGCCGCGGTCGTGGCACGCGACGGTGCGCCCCTGTGGCGTCATGTAGGGCAGGCGCACCTGGTGATGCGACCATTTACGGATGCCTTCCTCGCGGGGTATCTCGACCAGATGGGAGATGCCGTCACCCGGACCGTGGGCGCCTACATGCTGGAGGGTCTGGGGGCGCAGCTCTTCTCGCGGGTGCAGGGCGACCACTTCACGGTGCTTGGCCTGCCGCTGCTCGAACTTCTGGGGTTTCTGCGCGCGCAAGGGATGCTGACCGAATGAGCGATCATGACGAGCGCCCGTTGCTGGCTGGCGTGGCCGGCTGGCCGATCCTGCATTCCCGCTCGCCGGTGCTGTTCGACCACTGGTTTCGCGTGACCGGCATCGCCGGGCGCTATGTGCCGCTGGCCATCCGGCCCGAGCGCTTCGCCGAGGTCTACGGGGTGCTGCCCCATGCCGGGTTCCGCGGCATCAATGTGACGATCCCCCACAAGCTCGAGGCATTGCGCCTCGCCGACGAAGCGACCGAGGCTGCCCGCGCGATCGGGGCCGCGAACATGATCCGCTTCGACCCGGCAGGCCGCATCCTTGCCGACAACACCGATGCCTATGGCTTCATCGAGAACCTGCGGCAGGGCGCGCCCGGCTGGATGCCTGCTTCGGGTCCGGCGCTGGTGCTGGGCGCAGGCGGCGCGGCGCGCGCGATCCTGCATGGCCTTCTGGCCGCGGGTGTGCCGCAGATCCGCCTTGCGAACCGCTCGCAGGACAAAGCCGAGGCCTTGGCGGACGCCTTCGGGCCGCGCGTGACCTGCGTGCCATGGTCTGCACGCAGCGATGCCGTGAACGGTGCCACGCTGATCGTCAATGCCACCAGCCTCGGCATGAGCGGCAAGCCGGCCCTCGACATTTCGCTCGCGGCGGCACCTGCCGGCGCAGTCGTCAACGACATCGTCTATGTGCCGCTCGAGACACCGCTGCTTGCGCAGGCTCGGGCCCGCGGGCTGCGCGCCGTCGATGGGCTGGGGATGCTGCTGCATCAGGCCCGGCCTGCCTTCCGCGCGTGGTTCGGCGTCGATCCCGTCGTCGATGCCGCGCTGCGGCGCGCCTGCCTGCCGGATGCGGCATGATCACGCTTGGGCTCACCGGCTCGATCGGCATGGGCAAGAGCACGACGGCGAAGATGTTCGCCGAGTTCGGGGTGCCGGTGTGGGACGCGGACGCGGCCGTGCACCGGCTCTACGGTCCGGGGGCGGAGGGGACGGCCGCCATCGCGCGGATCGCTCCGGTTGCGGCGGGGCCTGACGGGGTGGATCGCGACGCGCTTCGGGCGGCCGTCCTTCAGGACGCGACCCTCCTGCCGCGGATCGAGGCGGCGATCCATCCGCTCGTGGCGGCCGACCGGCGGGCCTTCCTCGATGCCGCGCGGGCAGGCGGTGCCGGGCTCGTGGTGCTCGACATCCCGCTGCTCTTCGAGACCGGGGCCGATGCCTGGCTCGATCGCGTTGCAGTCGTCTCGGCGCCCGCCGAGGCGCAGCGCGCGCGGGTCCTGTCGCGTCCGGGGATGACCGAGAGCGGCTTCGAGGCGATCCTTGCGCGGCAGGTTCCCGACGCGGAAAAGCGCAAACGCGCCAACTATGTGATCGAGACGGGCGACGGGCTCGACCCGGCGCGGCGCGCGGTGGCCCGCATCGTCGCCGAGCTCAGGGCCGAGGCAGAGAAGGAAGGACGTCCGCGACATGCGTGAGATCGTGCTCGACACGGAAACCACCGGGCTCGAGCCGGCCGACGGTCACAGGATCGTCGAGATCGGCGCAGTCGAGCTGTTAAATCATCTGCCAACCGGCCGCACCTATCACCAGTACATCAATCCCGAGATGCCGATGCCGCCCGACGCCTTCCGCGTCCACGGCCTCGGTGACGAGTTCCTCGCGGACAAGCCGGTCTTCCGCCGGATCGCGGCTGACTTCCTGGGGTTCCTCGGCGATGCGCGGCTGATCATTCACAACGCGGCCTTCGACATCGCGATGATCAACGCCGAATTCCGGCGGCTGGGGATCCCGGAGCTGCCGATGACCCGCGCGCTCGACACGGTGCTGGTCGCGCGCCAGCGCTTTCCCGGCGCGCCGGCAAATCTCGATGCGCTGTGCAAGCGCTTCGGCGTGGACAACTCGGCGCGCACGAAGCATGGCGCGCTGCTTGATTGCGAGCTCCTGGCCGAGGTTTATCTCGAGCTGATGGGCGGACGTCAGACCGGCCTGACGCTCGAGATGCACAAGAAGGCCGAGGCGAGGTCCGCGTCGGTGGCTGGCCGCGGGATACCCGCGGCCGCCCGTCCGCGCCCGCTCGGGCCGCGGCTCACCGACGAGGAGGCCGCGGCGCATGATGCCTTCGTCGCCGGCCTGGGCGACAACGCGCTGTGGAAGCGGCTGGTGGCGGGCGACTGAGCCGCGCCCCATGGTCCCGGGCCGCGTCCGCCTCAGGCGGTCCCCGCCTTCTCGGACTGGAACTGCGCGAGGCGCTGGCGATAGAGCGCGGCAAAATCCACATTGTCGATCATCAGCGGGGGATAGCCGCCGTCGCGGGTGACATCGGCGATCACGCGCCGGGCAAAGGGCAGGATCAGGCGCGGGCATTCGATGAACACCAGCGGATGCACGAAATCCTTGCGTGCGTTCGCGATCGAGAAGATCCCGGCGTAATCGAGCTCGACCAGGAACCGGGTGCGCTCGCCGGTCTTGGCGGTCGCGCTGATCTTCATCGCCGTCTGGTAGCGATCCTCGCCGATCGAGTTGCCCTCGAGGTTGACGTTCACGCTGATCTCGGGCGTGCCGTCCGCCGGCGTTCCCTCGATGGCGCCGACATTCTCGAAGCTCAGGTCGCGAACGAAATGCGCAAGGATCTTGACTTGCGGAAGCTGCTGCGGCTGGGCCTGCGCGCTGGCCTCGCCGCCCTCGTTCTCGTGATCTTCGGCCATTCGAAATCCCTTCCTGTCGAACATGTTCCGGTTTCGTCGCGGCGTAGCAGATCGACCCGGGCCGGGCAATTGCCCCGTGCGGCGCGTGGGCTCAGCCGTCGTCGCCGGGGCGGCGCGTCCAGCCGCTCGGCGGACCCGGATCGGCGCGCGGGGACGGCTCGGCCTCGGTGACATCCTCGTACTCGCCCTCGACGGTCCGGCCGCCGGGATGGGCGCGCGGCGCGTGGCCGCGACGGCCATGCACATGCACCACCGTCATCCGCCGCGCCGCCGCGGCGATCAGCGCCGCGCGGATCGGCGGTACCAGAAGCAGGAATCCGACCGCATCCGTGAAGAAGCCGGGCGTCAGCAGCAGAACTCCGGCGATCAGGATCATTGCTCCGTGGGCCAGGACCGCGCCGGGATCGCGCCCCTCGGAAAGCCGTGACTGCAGCTCGACCAGCGCCCGCAGCCCCTGCCGCCGCAGCAGCAGCGTGCCGGCGGCGGCGGTCAGGATGACGATGGCAATGGTGGGCCAGAGACCGATCAGGCCGCCGATCTCGATGAACAGGCCGATCTCGATCAGGGGCACGATCAGCAGGATGGCGAACAGCCACATCGTCCTCACTCCGCTCCCAGGGTCCCATCAGCTGCCTTGATGCGGCACTGGCGATAGACTTGGACCCGCGCGCCCCCTACATAGGATAGGATAATCCATGCACCAACCGCCCGCGCCGCCGGAACGGGTAGCTTTCGCGTGACAGGGCGAGCAGCAGGAAGACGAGAGGCCGGAAAGCGATGAGTCCCCAGATGATCGAGCTCCTGATCCTGGTCGCGGTCGCGGCCTTCGTGCTGCTGCGTCTGAAATCGGTCATCGGCACCCGGACGGGCTACGAGGCTCCGCCCGAGCACCGCGCCCCGGGCTACGACAACGGGGCGCCCGCGGCCGAGACCCAGCGGGCCGAGCCCCCGGCCGAGGAGATGGCGCTGCGCCATGCCTTGTCGCAGGACGCGCGCGATGCGCTGATGGCGATGCGCGCGGCCGAGCCCGATTTCTCGCTCGACGATTTCCTCGAGGGCGCACGCTCGGCCTACGAGATGGTGCTGATGGCCTTCGAGGAGGGCGACCGCCAGACCCTGCAGAACCTGCTGACGCCCGATGTCTATCGGGCCTTCGAATCGGTCATTGCAACCCGCGAGGCCGAGGGCCTGAAGGTCGAGGCGCGCTTCATCGGGGTGCGCGACATCCGCGTCGAGACCGCGTCTTTCGATCCCGAGACAAGCGAGGCGGACGTGACCCTGCGCTTCGTGGGCGAGATGATCACCGCCGTGCGCGACCCCGAGAACCGCATTGTCGAGGGCGACCCGAACGAGATCCGACGCCAAACCGATGTCTGGACCTTCTCGCGCGTGATGGGCGCGCCGAATCCGAACTGGCTTCTCAGCGCGACCGGCGACTGAGGATGGCGCGGGGACTGCCGCGCCGTGCGGTGCTCGCGGGCATTGGCGCTGCGGCGTTCGTTCCGGCCGGGGGCGTTGTCATGACCGCAGGTGCATCGGGCGTCCCCGGCTTTGCCGATCTCGCCGGCTGGGCCGGGGATGCGCATGATGCGGCACTTGCCGTCTGGCTCCGGGCGAACCCGCGCGAACTTGCGCACCGGCTCGATGCGCCTGCACCGCACGAGGGGGCCGACGTGGCGCGCCGGTGGTGGGAGACCCGTTTCCGCCCGGTGCTGGTCGGGGATCCTGCCCGGTCGCTGCTGACCGCCTATTACGAACCCGTCATCGACGCATCCGAGGCACCCGACGCGCGTTTCCGCGCGCCGCTTCTTGCGCCCCCGCCCGAGCTGGACGCGGGCGGCCCGTTGCCGGACCGCGGCGCCATCATGGGGGGCGCGCTGTCGGGGCGTGGGCTCGAGCTTTACTGGCTCGAGGACGAGGTCGACGTCTTCTTCCTCCAGATCCAGGGGTCCGGGCGCCTGCGGCTGCGCGACGGGCGGCTGGTGCGCGTGGGCTATGCGGGGCGCAACGGCCATGACTATGCCTCGATCGGCCGCATCCTGCTGGCCGAGGGGCATCTGCCGCCGAATGGCGCAAGCGCGGGGCGCATCAAGACGTGGCTGCGCGCGGATCCGGCGCGCGGTGCCACCATGATGGCCCGCAACCCGTCCTACGTGTTCTTCAGGGTGGTCAAGGGCCTCGGCGAGCGCGACGGGCCGATCGGCGCTATGGGCCTGCCCCTGACCGCGCATCGCTCGCTTGCGGTTGACACGGGCTATCATCCCTTCGGCAGCGCCATCTGGGTCGAGGCCGAGCGCCTCGCCCCGCGGCTGATGGTGGCGATGGATCGCGGGACCGCGATCCGCGGCGCCCAGCGCGGCGACATCTTCTTCGGAACGGGGGCGCAGGCCGGGCACAAGGCCGGCAGGGTCTCGGCCCGCGGCCGGCTCGTCCGCCTCGTGCCGGTGGAGAGCGACGCGTGAGCCGCACTTCGGAACGCGGCCGCCGCGGCTCGCGGCGGCTGACGCCCGAGGACCGCGCGGTGTGGGACCTGATCGCGCGGCAGGTGCGCCCGCTGGCGCAAGCCGCGCCGAGCGTGCCCGAGACGGCGGCTGGCAGCGATTCCGGGCGCGCGGCTGTGCCTTCCGCACCCACGGCCACCCCGGCCGCGACCTCGAGCGCCGCCCTCTTCGCCGCTGAGCAAGGCGGCACCCGCGACGACACATCGGTCGCGCGCGCGACGCTGCGCCCGTCCGTACCGACGCGTGCGCGGATCGCCTTCGATCTCCACGATTCCACGCCCACCGCCGTTGGACGGCCCGAGGCGGGGCTCGACCGCCGCACCGCCGAGCGGCTGCGGCGGGGCGAGCGGGCACCCGATGCGCGGCTCGACCTCCACGGCATGACGGCCGAACGTGCGCATCTCGCGCTTGATCGCTTCATCGCGAGCGCAGCGGCGCAAGGGCTGCGTTGCGTTCTGGTGATCACCGGCAAGGGCGGCCGCGGACGGTCGGGCGAAGATGGCTGGTTCGGACGACCGGACCGCGGCGTGCTGCGCCACGACGCGCCCCGCTGGCTGCGCGCAGGCCCCGCGGCGGCCGAGATCGTCGGCATCTACGCCGCGCACCGCCGCCACGGCGGGGAGGGAGCCTTCTACGTCTACCTGAAGAAGCGCCGCTGACGCCGATGCGCCGCCGCTTGACGCCTTGGCGGATTGCGATTAATTAAGCCGCCTCTTTGGGGCGCATAGCTCAGTTGGTAGAGCAGCTGACTCTTAATCAGCGGGTCCAAGGTTCGAGTCCTTGTGCGCCCACCAAATAAATCAAGGGCTTAGGTGGAAACGCCTGAGCCCTTGTTTCTTTCCGGGGTAATCCCTTCGCGACTCGGCCTCGGGGCCGGTCAGTCGCGCTCCGCGATCGGCGGGGGGTCGAAGGCGGTCACCGGCGGCAGCGGGCCATCCCAGCGCTCGACCTCGACCAGGGTCGAATGCGCCGAGGGCCCCTGGCCCAGCCGCGACGTGCCGCGATCGGCCGTGAGCACGTTCGGGTTGCCGTGCTTGCACATGCCGAAGGGCTCGATGGGGTCGTACCACGCGCCGGTCGAGAGCTGTACCACGCCCGGCCGTACCTTGTCCGACACGATCACCCCCGCGAGGCAGGCGCCGCGCTCGTTGTGGATGCGCGCGACATCGCCGTGCTTCAGGCCCCGGGCGGCGGCGTCCTTGGGGTGGATGGTCATCGGCTCGCGTCCCCGGATCTTCGAGGCGAGGCTGACGCCGCCCGGATCGAGCTGGCCGTGCAGACGGGTCTTGGGCTGGTTCGAGATCAGGTGCAGCGGGAAGCGCGCGGCCGCCTCGGCGCCCAGCCACTCGCGCGGCTCGATCCATGCGGGATGGCCGGGGCAGTCGTCATAGCCGAACGACGCCACGCGCTCGGAGAAGATCTCGATCCGGCCCGACGGCGTTCTCAGCGGCGCTCCCTCGGGATCGGCGCGGAAGGCGTCGTAGAGCACGGGCTCGCGACGGTTGGCCGGAAGCTCGACCATCTCGCGCGCTCGCAGCTCGGCGAGCGACGGCAGCTCGAACCCGGCCTCGGCCGCGCGCTGCCGGGCCTGGTTCCAGAGGTGCTCGATCCATTCCTCCTCGGTGCGCCCCTCGGTGAAGGCCTCCTCGACGCCGAAGCGCCGCGCGAGGCCTCGGAAGATCTGGTGGTCCGAGCGCGACTCGCCGACCGGGTCGATCGCCTTGCGCATGGCGACGATCAGCGGCTCCCAATGCGTCATCGCGATGTCCTCGCGCTCGAGCGCGGTGGTCGCGGGCAGCACGATGTCGGCATGGCGCGCCGTCGCGGTCCACCAGATCTCGTTGACGATGACCGTCTCGGGGCGATGGAAGGCGCGCACCAGCCGGTTGAGATCCTGGTGGTGATGGAACGGGTTGCCGCCGGTCCAGTAGACGAGGCGCAGGTCGGGATAGACGCGTTTCTGGCCATTGAAGTCGTAAGCCGCGCCCGGGTGCAGCAGCGCATCGGCGATGCGGGCCACCGGGATCGCCTCGCGCACGGCATTCATGCGCTGCGGCACCGCAGGGAACTGGAAGGGTAGCACCGGGTTGCCGATCCCGTTCTCCGAGCCGTAGCCGATGCCAAAGCCGCCGCCCGGCAGCCCGATCTGCCCCAGCATTGCGGCCAGCGCAACCGCCGCCCAGCCCGGCTGCTCGCCGTGGTCGGCGCGCTGGATCGACCAGGAAATCGTGATCATCGTACGGTTTGCCGCCATGCGACGGGCCAGGTCGCGGATTGTGCCGGCGTCCACATCGGTGATCGCGGCGGCCCAGTCGGCATCCTTGGGCTGGCCGTCGGCCTCGCCGGTCAGATACCCGGCAAACCGCTCGAATCCCGAGGTATATCGGTCGAGGAAGGCCCGATCGGCCAGCCCCTCGGTGATGAGCGTGTGGCCGAGCCCAAGCAGGAGCGCGGTGTCCGAGCCCGGCCGCGGCGCGATCCACTGGGCATGGAGGCCCGAGATCGCATCCGTCCGGATCGGGCTGATGTTGACGAACTCGCAGCCGCGCGCGCGTGCCTTGAGCAGCCACTCGCGCATCGTGTGGCGGCCGACGCCGCCCGAGGTCACCTGCGCGTTCTTGCGGGCAAGGCCCCCCAGCATGACGACCAGCGTCGCGTGCTCGGCGATCACCGGCCACGAGGTCGCGCCGTCGAGAATGTCGCGGAACGGCCCCGTGACATGCGGCATGGTCGCGCTGATCGCGGCGTAGGAATAGGTGTCGATCGCCTGCACATGGCCACTGATCAGGTTGAAGAAGCGGCGAAGCTGGCTCTGCGCGTGGTGGAAACGCCCGGCCGAGGCCCAGCCATAGGAGCCGGCGAAGATCGCATCATTGCCTTGCTCGCGCCGGACGCGCGCGATCTCGGCGGCGGCGAGGTCGAGCGCCTCGTCCCACGGCACCGCCACGAATGGCTCGCGGCCCCGGCCCGTGCGGTCGCCTCGGTGGCCGTGGCGCAGGAAGCCCTTGCGGACCATCGGGCGGCCGACCCGCGTGGGGTGGTCGATGGCCTCGACGATGCCGTGGCCGATCAGCGCGGGGTCCGGGTCACCCGCATAGTCGCGCACGGCCGTGAGGCGGCCGTCGCGGACCTCGGCGTGATAGGTGCCCCAATGGGTCGAGAACGGGGTGATGCGGGGGTCGTCGGCGCCGGCCATCGGGTCTCCTGCCTCCGGGTCGAGGGCTGGCGCCGCAGGCGCCATGGCCCGGTTCCCCTGTTCTAACGAGTCCGCCGGGCGGCGAAAACGGATTTTGCCGCGAAGCGCGCCTTCCGTTGACATGCGTCAATGTGGGACGGTATCGGGAGTGATACGCACTCAACCGTTGGGTGAGTCGCGTGCGGATCGCTGGCTCGCGTGCGTCGGGCATCGTTCGCGGAACATTGCCCAGGGCCTCCGACCAACCCGACTCGCAAAGGATGCTCGATGATGGCGAAGCAGAATGGAGGCCGGCCCGCCGCCGGCGCGGTAGATCTGGGCGAGGTCGCTCGCGTCGGCCAGCGGTCCTTCGCGACCATCGCTCACCTGCATGGCCGAATGATCCGCGACAGCCTGCGCTTCCAGGCCGAGCTCCTGGACTTCGCACGCCGTCGCGTCGGCGCCGACATCGAGGCGCAGGACCGGCTGATGCGCTGCAGCTCGCCCAACGATGCCGCGCAGGTGATGAACGATTTCTACCAGTGCGCGGCGCGCGACTATTCCGAGGAAGCGGCGGGCCTCATGAAGCTCTGCGTCGGCATGGCGGCCGAGGCCGCCGAGGAAACCGTGGCCGAGGCGAACCAGAAGGCGAGGCCTGAGAGCTGAGCGGCGTAGTGCACGATCTTGGCGGCCGGACGGCGCCGGCATAGGCTGCGCCGGGGTCCCGGGCCCGGGGCAGTCCGGGACCAGCCATCGCGATGGAGCCGCCATGAAGATCGACCGCATCGACCATATCGTGCTGACCGTCTCATCGCTCGACGCGACCTGCGAATTCTACCGCCGCGTGCTCGGCATGACGGTCGAGACCTTCCGCCCCGGCGATGGGACCGAGCGGCGGGCGCTCTGCTTCGGCCGCCAGAAGATCAACCTGCACCAGGCCGGGGCCGAGTTCGAGCCGAAGGCGGCGGCACCCGCGCCCGGGACGGGCGATTTCTGCCTGATCGCCGCCGTGCCGCTGGCCGAGGTCGTCGCGCATCTGGCGCGCGAGGGCGTCGAGATCGAGATCGGGCCGGTCCCGCGCACCGGCGCGCTGGGCCCGATCACGTCGGTCTATTTCCGCGACCCGGACGACAATCTGGTCGAGGTCTCGGCCTATTCCGAGGCGCCGGCCGCCTGAGCCTGCGCGTTCAGCGGATCTTCATCCTTCCGGCGCATCCTTGGCGCCCAGGCTGCGGGTCACCGGGTTTCAGGGAATGCAGATCAGCGAGCGGCGGGTGGGCGATCGGCTCGTGATCACCCTCGGGGAGGCACGCCTCGACCATGTGATTGCCGCGGACTTCCGCGATCACGTGCTTTCGCGCGCGGCGGGCGAGGTGACGGGGCTGGTGCTTGACCTCGGGTCGGTGCAGTTCATGGACTCGAGCGGGCTCGGCGCAGTCGTCGGCATCCGAAAGCGCCGTGGTTGGGGTGTCAGGATCGTGCTGGCTGGCCTGCGAAGCCCGGTATTCCGCTTGTTCGAGCTGGCTCGGATGACCGACGTCTTCACCTTTTACACCTCTGCGGATGCCGCGGTCGCCATGTCGGGCCTCGGCGGCTACCGCGCGCCGCGGGGTCAGAGCACGTAGCGGCTCACATCGACCGAGCGGGCGAGGTCGCCAAGCTGCGCCTCGACCATGGCGCCGTCCACCACCACGCTCTCGCCCTTGCGGTCGGGGGCGGTGAAGGAGAGCTCCTCGAACACCCGTTCGAGCACCGTGTGGAGCCTGCGTGCGCCGATGTTCTCGACCTGGGCGTTCACCTCGGCCGCGATCCGCGCGATCGCCGCGACCCCGTCCTCGGCAAAGCTCACTGCCAGCCCCTCGGTCTCCATCAGCGCGGCGTACTGGCGCGTGAGCGAGAAGTCGGTGTCGGTCAGGATCGCGCGGAAATCGGCCTCGGTCAGTGCCTTGAGCTCGACCCGGATCGGCAGGCGGCCTTGCAGCTCGGGCAGCAGGTCCGACGGCTTGGCGATGTGGAAGGCGCCCGAGGCGATGAACAGGATGTGGTCGGTCTTGACCGGCCCGTGCTTGGTGGCGACCGTGGTACCCTCGATCAGCGGAAGCAGGTCGCGCTGCACGCCCTCGCGGCTGACATCGGCGCCGCGCACGTCCTTGCGAGCGGCCACCTTGTCGATCTCGTCGATGAAGACGATGCCATTGCTCTCGACCGCCTCGACCGCCTCGCGGGTGATGGCTTCCTGGTCGATCATCTTGTCGGCTTCCTCGGCGATCAGGATCTCGTAGCTCTGGGCCACGGTCATCTTGCGCCGCCGCGTCCGGCCCGAGAACGCCTTGCCGAACAGGTCGCCCAGGCTGACCATCCCGCCCTGGCCCGGCATCCCGGGCATGTCGAGCATCGGCATCGGGTTCGAGGTGTCGGCCACCTCGATCTCGACCTCGGTGGCGTCGAGCTCGCCCGAGCGCAGCTTGCGCCGGAACGCCTCGCGCGTGGTCTCGGACGCGGTCTTGCCCACCAACGCCTCGATCACCCGGTCCTCGGCCGCCTTGTGGGCGGGGGCCTTGAGCTCCTCGCGCTTCGCGGCGCGGATCATGACGATCGCGGTCTCGACGAGGTCGCGGACGATCTGCTCGACATCGCGGCCGACATAGCCGACCTCGGTGAACTTGGTGGCCTCGACCTTGAGGAAGGGCGCGTTCGCAAGCTTCGCGAGCCGGCGCGAGATCTCGGTCTTGCCGACGCCGGTCGGGCCGATCATCAGGATGTTCTTGGGCGTCACCTCGTCGCGCAGGTCGGCGTCGAGCTGCTTGCGCCGCCAGCGGTTGCGCAGGGCCACGGCAACCGCGCGCTTGGCGTCGCGCTGGCCGATGATGAAGCGGTCGAGCTCGGAGACGATCTCGCGCGGGGTCAGTTCGGTCATGCCGGTCCTCGGTCCTCGTTCGGGTATTGGGACGGTCCGCGGGCGATCAGGCCCCGGGGCGGGCCTCGTGCCGCGCTTTTCGCTCTTCCATCAGGTCCTTCCACTGCCGGCGCGACATGAAGGCCGGGTCGGTCCACTCCCACCTAATGTTGCGGACCCTGCGCGTCCAGCCGGAGGCCGCCGTCCGCCGCCGCGCCAGCAGCCAGACGATCATCCCCAGCCCGACCATCGCGTTGTAGACCCCGCCCCACTGCCAGATATCGAGCCTCACACCCAGCGGCTCGATCACCGCGAGCGCAAGCGGCCGGGTCATCGCCACTGTCCCGGCGGTGAACACGGCCATCCGGTCGATACGGAGCGACCAGGCCAGCAGGATGCCGAACAGCACGATCAGCGCGGCCAGGTTGATGCCTGCGGGCAGGGTGCTCGCGAACTTGCCCGCGATCAGCGCAAGGATGCCGCCGCCCACGATATGCAGCGGCCGCGCCGCCTCGAGCCCGAAGTACCCCGCGCGGCGGTCGAGATGCCAGCCCAGCCAGCAGGCGCCGAAGGCAAGGGCGGTCGACGCGACGGCGATCAACGGCCGGTCGACCAGCGCCGCCAGCACGCCGCGTGGCGTCAGCCCTTCGACCTTGGCGAGCGCGCCCAGATTTCCGCCCGTCATCCACAGGAACAGCGCGAGGATGCCCGAAAGCGCGATCGGCGAGACCAGCCCGGGCAGCCGGAAGCGCAGCAGAAACAGCAGCATCCCCGCCGACGTCACGCCATAGATCACCGGCAGGCGTGCAAGCGGCGTCATCGCCCGCAGCTCGGGCGTCGCGATCGAGGCGGCGAGCCCGAAGGCGATCGGCCCGAGGATGCCGAGCGCCGAGCCGGGCCACAGCATCAACCGCCGCCGCGCCACCACCTCGGCAAGCCCCCAGCAGCCGAGCCCCAGCGCCACGAGCGCCGGCAGCGGCTCGGCCGTGCGGGCATGGGTGACGGCGACGCCGCCGAAGATCAGCCTGAGCGCCACGATCCAGGCCACCAGGATCAGGAGCGAGAGCAACAACTCGCGCGGCTTGTTCCGCGGCGGGCGGAACGCGGGCGCGGGCGTCGCGCCGGGGGTCATGCCCCGATCACCTCGACGATCATGTTGCCGTTGGTGTAGACGCAGATGCCCGCGGCGATCTCGAGCGCGCGGCGCGCGATCGCCTCCGCATCGCGGTCGGTGTCGGCCATAGCGCGCGCGGCGGCGAGGGCGTAATTGCCGCCCGAGCCGATCGCCGCGATCCCCCCTTCGGGCTCCAGCACGTCGCCCGCGCCGGTCACGACCAGCAGCGTCGCGCCGTCGGTGACGATCAGCATCGCCTCGAGCTTCTGCAGGTACTTGTCCGTGCGCCAGTCCTTGGCGAGCTCGACGCAGGCACGCATCAATTGCCCGGGCGCGGCCTCGAGCTTGGCCTCGAGCCGCTCGAGCAGCGTGAAGGCGTCGGCCGTGGCGCCCGCGAAGCCCGCCACCACGTCGTGCCCGCCGGGGGTCAGCCGGCGCACCTTGCGCGCGTTCCCCTTGATCACGGTCTGGCCGAGGCTCACCTGCCCGTCGCCCGCGACCGCGACCCGGCCACCCTTCTGCACGGCCACGATGGTCGTGCCGTGCCAGCCGGGAAATCCGCCGCTCTCCAACGCCATGTCGCACTCCCCTTGGTCTTTCGTCCCGCATATAAGACGGCAGGCGCGGTTTCCACCGCAAGGCTGGTCTCGGGCCGGATCACGATCTATAGAAGCGCCGACAGGCTCGGGAGGGAGCGATGCGCAAGGCAAGCCTCAGCCGCAAGACGGCCGAGACGGCGATCGAGGTCGAGATCGACCTCGACGGCACCGGCGCCTATGATTGCCAGACGGGCGTGGGTTTCTTCGACCACATGCTGGACCAGCTTGCGCGGCACTCGCTGATCGACATCCGCGTGCGGGCCGAGGGCGATCTGCACATCGACGACCACCACACCGTCGAGGACGTGGGCATCGCGCTGGGCCGGGCGCTGGCGCAGGCGCTGGGCGACAAGCGCGGCATCCGCCGCTACGGCGCGTGCCTGCTGCCGATGGACGACACGCTGGTGCGCGCGGCGCTCGACCTCTCGGGCCGGCCCTTCCTCGTGTGGAAGGTCGATTTCACGGCGCCGAAGATCGGCAGCTTCGACACCGAGCTGGTGCGCGAGTTCTTCACCGCCTTGGCGATGAATGGCGGCATCACGCTGCATGTCGAGCGCATCGACGGCATCAACAGCCACCACATCGCCGAGGCCGCCTTCAAGGCGGTGGCGCGCAGCCTGCGCGAGGCGGTCGAACCCGACCCCCGCAAGGCCGACGCGATCCCATCGACCAAGGGGACGCTGTGAGCCGATGGGCGGGCGCGTCGGCCTCTACACCATCCACTCGCGCGGCCGCGCCGACGAGGTGATCGCGGTGGGCGACCATCGCCACCCGCTGGGCGTGGTTCCGCCATTCTGGGCGCTTTGGCGCGGGCTCTGGATCACGGCCTCGCTGATGGCGCTTGCGATGATCGCGGCGGTGACGCTCCACCCGTTGGCGGCCGGCACGGTCTGGGGCGCGCTGATCGCGATCACGGTGTTCGAGGGCTCGGTGCTCGAGCGGCTGGAATGGCGGATCCGTGGCTGGCGCGAGGTGGGCGTCGTCGAGGCGCGCACCGAGGAAGGCGCCGAGGAACTCTTTCTCAGGGGCGAGGCATCGTGACCACGGCGATCATCGACTATGGCTCAGGCAATCTGCGCTCGGCCGAAAAGGCCTTCCAGCGCATGGCGGCCGAGACTTGCGGCGGCGATGTGATCGTCACCGCCGACCCCGACCGCGTGGCGCGCGCCGACCGGATCGTCCTGCCGGGCGTCGGCGCCTTCGCCGACTGCCACCGCGGGTTGCTGGCGGTCGCCGGCATGGCCGAGGCGATCGAATCGCGCGTGACAGCCGGCTATCCCTTCCTCGGCATCTGCGTCGGCATGCAGCTCATGGCGACCCGTGGCCTCGAGCATGGCGAGACGCCGGGCTTCGGCTGGATCCCCGGCGAGGTCGAGCGCCTCGCGCCGAACGACCCCGAGCTCAAGGTGCCCCACATGGGCTGGAACGAGCTGCTGATCACGATGCCGCATCCCGTGCTGGCGGGCATCGAGCCCGGCGCGCACGCCTATTTCGTCCATTCCTACCACCTGCGGGTGCGCGTGCCCGAACACCGTCTGGCGCATGTCCATTACGGCCAGATGGTCACCGCGGTGGTCGGCCGCGCCAACATGGTCGGCACCCAGTTCCATCCCGAGAAGAGCCAGGCGACCGGCTTGCGCCTGATCGCGAATTTCCTGAGCTGGCGGCCCTGAGCGCCGCCGCGGGCTCAGTTCACGCGGACCCAGTCCTGCCCGCGACAGATCAGGCCGCCCAGCACGCAGCCCGAGATCTCAAGCCCCGCACCCTGAACCTCAAGCTTGCCGCTGTAGGTCTTGTCGTCGTCCGGCGCCCAGATCTCGCCACCTGCCCAGCGGCCGTCGCCATCGGGCGCCATGCCCCAGAAGATCCGCTTGCCGACCGTGCGGTCGCTGGCCCCGCCGAAGGCGCCGATGGTGGTGCCGCACAGCGCCGCCGCGTCGTCCGCGCAGGGCGCGATCTCGACATGCAGATAGCGCCCGTCCTCCTTCGGCTCGGTCTTCCAGACGCCGAGCGGCCCGTCCGCCCGGGCCGCGCCCGCGATCGCGAAAGCCGCCACGGACAGCGCCAAGATTGCCCTCACCCGCATTCTCCACCCCTGTTCTGCGGGTCCCTGCGCCCGCGGGGCTGAGACTGGCGCGCCGGGACGGCCGGGCTCAAGCCGTGACTTCGCGTCATCACTGCAACGTCATTGGCCGCGAGCGGTCAAAGGGCGAGCAGGTGCCGGCGCATGAGTTCGGCAATACGCGCGGGGCCAACGATCGGCGGCAGCACGCTGCGCACCCGCCCGTCCGGCCCGACGAGGTATATGAAGCTTCCATGGGCGAAGATGGGCGCGCCCGCCGCATCCCTCGCGACCTCGGCGGCTTCGACCTGAAAGGCCGCGCGCGCCTCGGCAAGCGCCTCGGCCGTGCCGGTCAATCCGATCAGGCGGTCGTGATAGCGTGGCAACGCGCGGGCCAGCGCCTCGGGCGTGTCGCGGGAGGGGTCCACGGTGATCATCACTGGGGCAATTGCCGCGCCGTCGTCGCCCAGCAGGTCGAGCGCTTCGGCCATCGCCGGCAGGGCAACCGAGCAGATCGCCTCGCAGTTCGCGTAGCCGAAGAACAGCGCGACCGGGCGACCCGCGAATTCCGCCTCGCTGACCCGCCGGCCCGCCTGGTCGCTCAGGTCGAACCGCATCCTGATCTCGACAGGGAACGGCGGCGGCGCGGCATCGTTGGCTGCGTGCGGCGCCGGGGCGTCATGCGAGCGCCCGTCATGCGCCGCCGCGCCGCCGCTCGTGGCGAGAGCCACGAGCGCGGCTGCAACCGCGCGCCGCGGTGTCACTGGTTCTCCCGGATGAAGGCCTCGTCGGTCTCGCGCCCGAGGCCGAGATAGCCGTCTCGTTCGATCCGCTCGCGGATGCGCGGGTCGTTGCGGAACCACTCGCCTTCCTGCCCGCCATTCGCCGCACGCCACTGTTCGAGCCAGCGATTCGTCCGCTCGGGCATCGCGCTCCCCGCGGCGCTGACCGTCTGGACCTGCATCAGGCGCGCGCCCCGGGTCTGCTCGGGGTCTCCCACCATCAGCCCGTCGACGGTCACGGTCTGCCCGCACCACGGTGCAAGGTCGACGGTCGCCCCGGTGAAGATCGGCTGGATGTTCTTGAGAGCGAGCACCATCACGCCATCGGACTCGCGCAGCAGCACCATCTGCCGCAGGCCGGCGCCGCAATCGGCCGGGCAGTCGCCGGTCAGCGCGCAGACCGCGTCCGTGACCCGCGTCGAGAAGCGCGCAGGCTGTTCGCCGGTGAGGCCCCAGCCTTCCGCCTTGCTTCCAGCCGAGAAATCCTCGGTCGCCTGCGCCGCCGGGGCGAGTGCGAGTGTCGTCGCGATGATCCAAGCGGCCCGGATCATTGCGAAAGCTCCGGGATCGCGAAGGGCGGGACGACACCGTAGTCCTCGTGGCTGCGGTTGACGATGCCCTCGTCGGCCAGAACCTCGGCGACCATCAGGTAGTTGATGCCGTCCCGGACATGCAGGGTGCCATCGACCGTGATCCGGTGGCTCTGGGTGTCGAGAAGCGCCGTCCCGTCAGCGATCTCGGGCGCCCCCTGCCATTTCATCACCATGTAGACGGCGCCGTCGTCGGCGAGCACGCCCACCGGAATGCCGCCCGCCGCGCACCACATCGCGCAGGTGTGGTGGGCCGAGCCGACGACCGCCTCGGGTCCGCCCATCACCCCCGAGAAGTAGCACCAGGTGTCGATCACCTCGCCGGTGATCCGCACGGCCTCGCCCTGGGCCGCGCGCGCACCCGGCACCAATGCCGCGAAGAACAGGAACGCAAGCGGTACAAGCGGGATCCTTCGCATCTCTCTCCTCCGGTTGCCGCACGGGGGCCAAGGCTGCCGCATCCTTGCGGAGCCGTCGATTCACATCTGCTCGCCCGGGGTGACAAACTGCCCCTCGCCGGGGCGCTTTCCTTTCCGCCCCGGCTCCGCTAGAGCGGGCACGCCCGCCAGAATTGAATTACAGAAGCGCCTCGCATGATCCTTTACCCGGCAATCGACCTCAAGGACGGCAAATGCGTCCGCCTCGTGCGTGGCGAGATGGACGCGGCGACCGTCTTCAATGACGATCCGGTGGCGCAGGCGGTCGCGTTTGAAGAGGCCGGCTGCCGTTGGCTGCATCTCGTCGATCTCGACGGCGCCTTCTCGGGCCGGCCGGAGAATGCCGCCGCGGTCGACGCGATCATCGCGGCCACCTCGCTCCCGGCGCAGCTTGGTGGCGGCATTCGCAGCATGGCGACGATCGGCGACTGGCTCGACCGTGGGCTGGCGCGGGTCATCCTGGGCACGGCGGCGGTGCGCGACCCCGGCCTGGTCCGCGAGGCCGCGCGCGCCTTTCCGGGGCAGATCGCGGTCGGGATCGACGCCCGCAAGGGGATGGTCGCCGTCGCGGGATGGGCCGAGACGACCGACATCACCGCGCTCGACCTCGCGCGCCGCTTCGAGGATGCCGGCGTCGCCGCGATCATCTACACCGATATCGACCGCGACGGCGCGCTGGGTGGCCCGAATGTCGAGGCGACCGCCAGCCTCGCCCGGGCGGTTTCCATCCCTGTCATCGCCTCCGGCGGCGTGTCCTCGCTCGACGATCTGCGGGCGCTGAAGGACTGCGGCGCGTCCCTGAACGGCGTCATCTCCGGCCGCGCGATCTATGACGGGCGCATCGATCTGGTCGAGGCGATGGCGCTCCTGGCCGAGTGAGCCGCACCTTGGCGCTACCAACGCCGCGCGAAACCGGCTAAACCCCGGCACCGGAACGCAAGGGTCAGCGCCATGCTCAAGGTTCGTGTCATCCCCTGCCTCGACGTCAAGGACGGGCGCGTCGTCAAGGGCGTCAACTTCGTCGGCCTGCGCGATGCGGGCGACCCGGTCGAGCAGGCGCGCATCTACGACGCGGCCGGCGCCGACGAGCTGTGCTTCCTCGACATCACCGCGAGCCACGAGAATCGCGGCACGATCCTAGACGTCGTCCGACGCACCGCCGAGGCCTGCTTCATGCCGCTGACGGTGGGCGGCGGCGTGCGCACGATCGAGGACATCCGCGCGCTTCTGCTGGCCGGTGCCGACAAGGTCTCGATCAACACCGCCGCGGTCAGGAACCCCGATTTCGTGCGCGAGGCCGCCGAGAAGTTCGGCAGCCAGTGCATCACTGTCGCGATCGACGCCAAATCGGTCGAGCCGGGCCGCACGCCCTCGGGCTACGAGATCTTCACCCATGGCGGACGCCAGCCCACCGGCATCGACGCCGTCGAGTTCGCGAAGCTGGTCGAGACGAAGGGCGCGGGCGAGATCCTGCTGACCTCGATGGATCGTGACGGCACGCGCGAGGGCTTCAATCTCGGCCTCACGCGGGCCATCGCGGATGCCGTCTCGATCCCCGTGATCGCCTCGGGCGGGGTGGGCACGCTCGACCACCTGGTCGAGGGCGTGACCGAGGGCCACGCCTCGGCCGTGCTGGCCGCCTCGATCTTCCATTTCGGCGAGCACACGATCCGCGAGGCCAAGCTCCACATGGCGCGCGCGGGCGTGGCGGTGCGGCTGTGACGGGGGGCGTGCTCGAGCGGCTTGCCGCCACCATCGCGGCGCGCAAGGGGGCGGATCCGACCACCTCGCACACCGCGGCGCTGCTTGCGAAGGGCCCTGCCAAATGCGCCGAGAAATTCGGCGAGGAGGCCGTCGAGGCGATCATTGAGGCGGTCCGTGGCGACCGCGCGCGCCTGACGGCCGAAGCTGCCGACGCGCTCTATCACCTCCTCGTCATGCTTGCCGCGCGCGACCTTTCGCTGGCCGACGTGCTGGCCGAGCTCGAGCGGCGCGAGGGCGTCTCGGGGGTCGCCGAGAAAGCGGCCCGGGCCGCGCCTCTGGCGCCGGTGGACGTCCGCCCAGCCACGGCAGACGCGGACATCGCGCGCTGCCTCGCGATCCGCGAAGCGGTGTTCATCCACGAGCAATCCGTTCCTCGCGAGCTAGAGCTCGACGGGCGCGACGTGGAATGCCGACACTACCTTGCCACGCTCGGCGACCAGCCGGTGGGCGCGGCCCGGGTGCTGCAGCAGGGCGATCGGGCCAAGATCCAGCGCGTCGCGGTGCTTTCGGCGGCGCGCGGCCGCGGCGTCGGCGCGGCACTCATGCGGCGCATCCTCGACGATCTCGCCGCCGAGCCCGGCATGGCCGAGGCTTGGCTCGAATCCCAAACCCACGCGCTCGCCTTCTACGAGGCGCTGGGATTCGTCGCGGAGGGCGAGGAATTCCTCGACGCGGGCATCCCACACCAGGCGATGCGCAAGCGGCTGCGGGACGCCTGAGCGGGGCGTCGCGTCCGGTCAGTCGGGCGTGAGCCGTGCGATGTAGGCCCCTGCGATCTCGAGCGTCGCCTGGGCCTGCGGAATCCAGCCCTGGAAGATCGGCCAGCCATGCGGCACGCGGGGCCAGATTTCCAGCCGGACGTCGCCACCCGCCGCGGTGAGGCTGCGTGCCATTGTGCGCGCGTCGTCGACAAGGATCTCGTCGCGCCCGGCGAAGATCAGCGTGGGCGGCGGCGCGGCAAGCCCCGCGTGGACCGCCGACACTTCGGGATCGTCGGCCGCGTGCGGGCCGCGCGCCATGGCGCTCGCCTCGAGGATGCGGCTTGCCGGCAGCATCGGGTCGCGCCGGGCATTGCGCTGGATGCTCTCCCCCGAGCAGCCAAGATCCGTCCAGGGCGAGAAGGCGACGATCGCGGCCGGCCGCGGCAGTCCCTCGCGTTCGAGGCGCGCGGCCAGAAGGAAGCACAGCCCGCCGCCCGCCGAGTCGCCGGCAAGCGCGATGCGCTCGGCCCGCAGGCCTTTCGACAGCAGGAAGCGATAGGCGGCCAGCGCGTCCTCGGTCGCGGCGGGCAGGGGATGCTCCGGCGCGAGGCGGTATTCCGGGAGGAGGACGCGCGCCGCAGCCGTCTCGCCCAGCGCCGCGGCGAGCCGCCAGTGCGTCTGCATCGATCCCGCGATGAAGGCGCCCCCATGCAGGTAGAGAATGGCGCGATGCCGGTCGGGCCTGCCGGCCGAGCACCAGCGCGCGTCGATCCAACGCTCCGCCGGCTCCGGCCCAGGGCGCGGGATCCGCTCGGCGCTGACATACGCGGCCTCGGGCCCGCGCAGCATGTGCCTTGCCTGATCCTCGAACAGGCGGCGCATCTCGGCCGGGGTTTGCAGCCGGGCGAGACGCCGCTTCACACTGAAGCGCAGCGCTAGATTGAAGAGGGCGAGCCGAAGCGACATGGCAGTCCCCGCCCGCCCGCTCAGGCGCCGCGCCGGCGCTCGATCGCTTCCCAGATCAGGGCGGCGACGTTGGTGCCGTCGAACCGCTCGAGCTCCTGGATGCCGGTCGGCGAGGTCACGTTGATCTCGGTCATCATTCCGCCGATGACGTCGATGCCGACAAAGATCAGCCCGCGCTCGCGCAGCAAGGGGCCGATGCGCGCGGCGATCTCGTGGTCGCGGTCGTCGAGCGCGATCTTCTCGGGCCGCCCGCCGACGTGCATGTTCGACCGTGTCTCGCCCTTCTGGGGCACCCGGTTGATCGCGCCCACCGCCTCGCCATCGACGAGGATCACGCGCTTGTCGCCCCGCTCGACTGCGGGCAGGAACTTCTGCGCGATCAGCGGCTCGCGGTTGATCCCGGCGAACAGCTCGTAGAGCGCGGTGAGGTTCGTGTCCGAATGCCCCAGCTTGAACACCCCGGCCCCGCCATTGCCGTAGAGCGGCTTGAGGATGATGTCGCCATGGCGCCCCTTGAACTCGCGCAGCGCAACCAGGTCGCGCGCGATCATGGTCGGCGGCATCAGGTCGATGAAGTCGAGCACCAGCAGCTTCTCGGGGCTGTTGCGCACCCAGAAGGGGTCGTTCACCACCAACGTCGCCGGGTGGATCTTCTCGAGCAGGTGCGTGTTCGTCACATAGGACATGTCGAAGGGCGGATCCTGGCGCAGCAGGACGACGTCGGTGGTCGAGAGGTCGCGCGTCTCCTGCGCCCCAAGCGAAAAGTGATTGCCCTTCTCGCGCCGGACCTCGAGCGGCCAGCCGGTGGCACAGACCCGCCCACCCTCCCAGAAGAGGTCGGGCACGTGGTAATAGAACAGGGAATGCCCGCGGGCCTGCGCCTCGAGCGCCAGTCGAAAGGTCGAATCGGCGTCGATGTTGACGCTTGCGATCGGGTCCATCTGGATCGCGACGGACAACGGCATCAGGTCTCTCCTCTGCCGTCATGCGGCGTCAGACGAACGAAAGCCGGCGGCCCCCTGCCGCCGGCGGGTGTCGGACCGCAGCCCGCGGGCGCCGCTGTCTCAGCCCTGGCCGGCGGGTGCGAGCGGCGCCGACTCGATCGACTGCGGCGCGCCGGTTCCGCCCGGGCTCGTCGTTACGGTTGCGGTCGCGCCGCCCGCCGGGGCCACGGCATCCGCCGCGGGCGCCTGCGGGCCGCGCGCCGCCACCCTGCGGCGGGGATCGTCGATCGTCAATACGTGGCTGACCACCCGCTTGACGCCGTTGACCGAACGGGCGTGATCCACGACCCTTCCGATCTCGGCCTCCGAGCGGGCGAGACCCGTCAGATGCACCACGCGGTCGACCGTCTCGACATTGAAGTTGACCGAGCGCACGTCGAGATCGGTGAACAGCTCGTAGCGCACCCGGTTCGAGATCGCGACGTCCTCGAGATAGGCCATTGTGCCGGAATCCTCGGCCACGGTCAGCTCGTCCGTCACCTCGCGCACGCCCGGGGTCTCCCAGGCGAGCCGGGTGGCCGTGATCTTGTCGTCGCGCGTCGGGACCGAGCCGGTCAGCACCACGCGCCCCTCGATCGCATCGATCGAGACGTTCCGGTAGAGGCTGCCGGAATGGTTCGCCAGCCGATTGGCGAGCGAAAGTTCGATCTCGGTATCCGTGAGCGCGTCGAAGGTCGTGCGCTCCTGCGCCACCGAGCGCGCAACGACGGTGCTGGTGCCGATGACGGCGACCGGTGCACAGCCTGCCGCGGCGCAGGCGCAAAGCGCCAGCGTCGCCGCTGTCAGGGAAGGTTTCATCGTTCTGCTCCGCCTCAATGCTCGTCAAAGCTGCGGGCGTTCTCGATGATCTGCGGTATCGCGTCGGGGCCCACGATGGCCAGGTCGAAGCGGCAGCCGCGGATCGCACCCGTCTTTTCAGCTGCCGTCATCATATAGTGAGTTGCCGCTGCCTCCAAGCGCCGCCATTGGCGGGCGGTCACGACCTCGTCCGCGGGCACGAGGCGGGCGCGCCGCTTCACCTCGACGAACACCAGGATATCGCCTTGACGCGCGACCAGATCGAGCTCGCCGCCGGGTGTCCGCAGCCGCCGGGCGAGGATCTCGGCGCCCGCGCGGCGGTAGCGCCGTTCGACGCAATCCTCGGCAAGGAGCCCGGCGAGGTGGTTCCGGCGCCCCCGGACCTGCCGCAGGGCCGAAGGGTCCGCCGCCTGTCCTTGCGCTATGGCCCACGCCGCCTTTGGGATCATCCTGCGCCCCTCCCGCTGCTTTCCGCCGGCGAGGTTCGCGCAGCAGCACGAATTTTCGGTTAACGCGCGCCGTTCCCACCCTCCGCGACGGCAAGCGCGCGGGCATAGACATCGCGCCGCGGCAGGCCAAGGCGCGCGGCGACCTCGCGCGCGGCATCCTTGACGCTCATCCGGCCGAGCGCCTCGCGCAGCGCCGCGTCCAGCTCCCCGGCAGGCGCCCCGGCGGCCTCGCCCGGCGGGCCGACCATCACGACGATCTCGCCGCGCGGCGGCGCCCCTGCCGCCACGCGCGCCGCGAGCGCGCCGAGCGCGCCACGCAGCACCTCCTCGTGCAGCTTCGTCAGCTCGCGCGCGACGGCGGCCGGCCGCTCCTCCCCCAGCACCGCGGCCATGTCGGCAAGGCTGGCGGCCAGCCGGCGGGGGCTCTCGTAGAACACCAGCGTGGCGCGCAGCGGCGCGATCGCGGAAAGGGCGCGTCGACGCTCGCCCGCCCGCGCGGGCAGAAAGCCCGCGAACAGGAAGCGGTCGGTCGGCAGCCCCGCGAGCGGAAGGGCGGCCAGCAGCGCCGACGCGCCCGGCACCGTGGTCATGGGATGGCCGTCCGCGATCGCCAGCTGCGCCAGCCGATAGCCCGGATCTGCGACCAGCGGCGAGCCCGCATCGGTGCAATAGGCGACCGCCAGCCCCTGTTCCAGCCAGCGGGCGATCCGCGGCCGGGCCTGCGGGCCGTTGCGGTCGTGGTAGGGGGTCATGGGCCGCCCGCCCAGCGCGATGCCGTGGATTTCCATCAGCTTGCGGGTCTGACGGGTGTCCTCGGCCGCGATCGCGTCGGCGCGGGCGAGCACGTCGAGCGCCCGCAGGGTGATGTCGGCAGCGTTGCCGATCGGCGTCGAGACGAGATAGAGGCCCGGCGAAAGCCGCGCGCCGGCATCGGTGTCGATGGCAGCTGTGGCTGATGCGACGCGCTCGGTCCGATGCGGCTCGCCGCCCGGTGCCTTGCGTTTACTTTGCATACCGCTCCCCCTAACGTCGGCGCCCAAGTGTCGGTGGCCGAACTGCCGCCGGAATGCAAGGAGACTCGCTTGATGCTCGCTCGCGCCTTCAACTCCGCGCCGGGGCTCGGGTTCGCGTTTGGCCTGCTCGCGGCGCTGGCGGCCTGCGCGCCACGCGGTGTCGCGCCGGGGCCGCAGGCAACGGGGCCGGCGTCGCCCGCGCAGACCGCCCCGTCGCCCGCACCGCTCCGCGGCGGTCCGCCTGTCGTGGCGCTGCTGGCGCCGACGGGAGCCGCGAACGAGAAGGTCGCGGGCGATGCGCGGGCGATCGTGAACGCCGCGCGCGCGGCCGCGTCGGACCGCGGCGCCGGCCTGATCGAGCTCAGGGTCTACGACACGATGGGCGACCGCGCCCGGACGGCCGCGATCGCGCGCGAGGCCATGGACGACGGGGCGCAGCTCATCCTCGGACCGCTGTTCGGCGCGAACACGCCGGCGGTGGCCGAGGCGGTGGCCGGGCGCGGCGTCCCGGTGATCTCGTTCTCGACCGACGGCACGGTGGCCGGCGGGCCGGTCTACGTCTCGGGCTACATGCCTGAAGCCGAGGCCGAGCGGATCCTCGACTATGCCGCACGGCAGGGCATCACCACGGTCGGGGTCTACGCGCCGCAGACGCCCTATGGCGACGCCGCGCTGCGCGGGGCCGAGGCGGCGGCTCCCCCGACCGGCACCTTCATCGCCGTGCGGCGCAGCTATCCGCGCAGCTTCCAGGGCATCCAGGACACCGCCGCCGACTTCGCCGAATCGGCGCTTGCGTCGGGCGTGCAGGCGGTGCTGCTGCCCGACTCGGGCGACGGGCTCAAGATCGTGGCGAGCTTCCTCGACTTCAACGGGCTTGTGCCCTCGCAGGTCAGGTACATGGGGCTCGGCCAGTGGGAGACGCGCGCCACCCTTACCGAGCCCGCGCTTCGCGGCGGCTGGTTCGCCGGCGCCGACCCCGAGGCCGTGCAGGCCTTCGCGCGCGACTATGCCGCGCGCCACGGCGCGACGCCCCCCTTCATCGCAGTGCTGGGCCACGATGCGGTCGAAGTCGCGCTTGCCCTCGCGGCCGAGGCACGCGCGCAGGGTGGCGACGTGCCCGCCTTCACGCACGAGGCACTGACCCGGCCCGAAGGGTTCCGCGGCGCGCTCGGGCCCTTCCGGTTCGAGCCGGACGGCACCTCGCGCCGCGCGCTTGCCGTGCTCGCGGTCGGCGAGGGCGGCTTCGAGGTGCTCGAGCCCGCGCCGCCCGCGTTCGGAGCGGGCTTCTAGGAGCATCCGCAGTGAGCGACATCGGGATGCACGCGACGGACGTCACCGACGAGGGTGACGACGCGGGCGGCCTCAGCTTCGCGGGCCTCGGCCACATGGTCTTGCGCGCCGCCGAGCTGCCGCCGGTCGGGGAGATGCGCGCGCGCGTCGATGCGCTGGTGGCCGCAGCGCCACGACCCGCCGATGCCCGGCCCGCGATCCTCGACTTCCTTCTCGACACCCTCGCCGAGGGACGCGGCACGGTCCGGCAGGCGATGCTCGACGAGCCGCTCGCGGGGCTGCGGCTTGCCCGCACGACGGCGCATCTGACCGACCTCGTGGTCGCCTCGGCCTGGCATTACGCCTCGGCCCATCTGCACCCCGCCCCGATCCGCACGAAGGGCGAGCAGCTTGCCGTCGTGGCGGTCGGCGGCTACGGGCGCGGCGAGATGGCGCCGTTCTCGGATGTCGACCTGCTGTTCGTGACGCCGTGGAAGCGCACCGCCTGGGCCGAGAGCGTGGTCGAGTCGATGCTCTACCTCTTATGGGACCTGCGGCTGAAGGTCGGGCAGGCCGTCCGATCGGTGGACGAGTGCCTGCGCCTTGGCGCGGAGGACATCACGATCCGCACCAACCTGCTGGAAAAGCGCCTGATTGCCGGCGATCCCGCGCCCTTCGAGACGCTCGACCGACGGCTCTGGGACGATCTCTTCCTCAGGACAGGCCCTGAATTCGTCGAGGCCAAGCTCGAGGAGCGCGACCGGCGACACGAGCGGCATGGCGGCTCGCGCTACCTGCTCGAGCCCAATATCAAGGAAGGCAAGGGCGGCCTGCGCGACCTGCAGACGCTGCACTGGATCTCGCGCTACCTCTACCGTGTCGACAAGGCGTGGGAGCTTTGCGACATGGGCGTGTTCGAGCGCGAGGAGGTCGCCCGCTTCGCCGAGGCCGCCAAGTTCATCTGGGCCGTTCGCTGCCATCTCCACGACCTCGCCGGCCGCGCGCAGGAGCAGCTCACCTTCGACCGGCAGGTCGAGATCGCGGCGCGCATGGGATACCGCGATGCCGGCGGGCGGATGGGCGTCGAGCACTTCATGCACGCCTATTTCCGCCACGCCAAGGACGTCGGCGATCTCACCCGCATCTTCTCGGCGGCGCTCGAGGCCCAGCACGCCAAGGCGTTGCCGCGCTTCTCGATGCTCCTGCGGGCGCTGAGCTTCCGGCCGGCCGCGGCGGGGCCCTTCGTCGTGCGCGACGGGCGCCTCGCGCCGCGCGACGAGCAGGTGTTCCGCGAGAACCCCGTGAACCTCCTGCGCCTGTTCCGCGAGGCGGCGCGGCTCGACGCCCAGATCCACCCCGCGGCGCTGAGGTTGGTCACCCAGAGCCTCGATCTCATCGACGACGACCTGCGCGCGAACCCGCAGGCCAACGCGCTGTTCATGGAGATGCTGACCGACCGGCAGAATGCCGAATGGCTGATGCGGCTGATGAACGAGACCGACGTGCTGGGCCGCTTCGTCCCCGATTTCGGCCGCATCGTCGCGATGATGCAGTTCAACATGTATCACCACTACACGGTCGACGAGCACACCATCCAGACGATCGGCGTGCTGAACCGGATCGAACAGGGCCGCGCGGGCGAGGAGCACCCGGTCGCCACCGAGATCGCGAAATCGGGCGTGAACCGCCGGGTGCTCTACACCGCGCTCCTGTTCCACGACATCGGCAAGGGCGATGCGCGGGATCACGCCGAGCTGGGCGCCGAAATCGCCGAGCGGGTCTGCCCGCGGCTGGGCCTCGACGAGGCCGAGGCCGAGCTGGTGGTCTGGCTGGTGCGCCATCACCTGCTGATGTCGGACGTGGCGCAGAAGCGCGACATCGCCGACCCCGTGACCGTCGCCGACTTCGCCCGCGTCGTGCAGAGCCCCGAGCGGCTGCGCCTGCTGCTGGTGCTCACGGTCTGCGACATCCGCGGCGTGGGGCCGGGGGTGTGGAACAACTGGAAGGCCCAGCTTCTGCGCAAGCTCTATTGGGACACGCGCGCGGTGCTGACCGGCGGCGGCGACCTCAAGACCACGCAGGCCGCGCGCGTGCAGGAGGCGAAGGACGCGCTCGCGGCGCTCCTCGCCGGCTGGTCGGCCGACGAGATCGACGCGGAATGCGCCCGGCACTACCCGCATTACTGGCTCGGCCTCGAGCCCACGACGCACCGCATCTTCGCCGGGCTCGCGCACGAGGGCGCGCAGGGGCGGATCATCTCGCATTTCGAGCAGGACCCGGGGCGCGACGCGACCACCGCCTGCATCTACATGCCCGACCACCCCGGTATCTTCAGCCGCATGGCCGGGGCTTTCGCGCTGGCCGGGGCGAGCGTCGTCGATGCCCGCACCTACACCACGGCCGACGGCATGGCCTGCTCGGCCTTCTGGATCCAGGACGCCGACGGGCGGCCCTTCGAGGACAGCCGCCTGCCGCGGCTCAAGCGCACAATCGAGCGGACCGTGAAGGGAGAGGTGATCGCCCGCGACGCGCTGCGCGAGAAGCGGCGCGACAAGCCCCGCGAGATGAGCTTCCGCGTGCCCACCCGCATCGTCTTCGATAACGACGCCTCCGAGCTCTACACGGTGATCGAGGTGAACGCCCGCGACCGGCTGGGCCTGTTGCACGTGCTGGCGCGGACGCTGACGGACTGCAACATCAACATCTTCTCGGCCATCATCGCGACCTATGGCGAGCACGCGGTCGACGTCTTCTACGTCAAGGACCTGTTCGGGCTGAAGATCCGCAGCCCGCAGAAGCAGCGGCTGATCGAGAAGCGGCTGCTGGATGCGGTCGAGGCCCTGTCAGGCTCCGGCGCCGCCGCGAGTTCCGCCAGATCATGAGCGTCCCGCAGGTCCGGCTGTTCCGCGCCTTCGCGACCGTGGGCGGCTGGACGATGGCGAGCCGCGTGCTCGGCTTCGTGCGCGACATCCTGATGGCGGCCTTCCTCGGCTCGGGGCCCGTGGCGCAGGCCTTCGTCGTCGCCTTCACGCTGCCCAACCTGTTCCGCCGATTCTTCGCCGAGGGGGCGTTCAACACCGCCTTCGTGCCGATGTTCGCCAAGCGCCTCGAAGGCGAGGGCCCCGAGCCCGCGCGCCGCTTCGCCGAGGAGGCGATGGCGGGCCTCGCGGCCGTCCTGATCGTCTTCACCCTGCTCGCGCAGGCCGCGATGCCGTGGCTCGTGCTGGCGCTGGCCAGCGGCTTCGCGGGGGATCAGCGGTTCGACCTCGCGGTGCTCTATGCCCGGATCGCGTTTCCCTACATCCTGTTCATCTCGCTTGCCGCGCTGATCTCGGGCGTCCTCAACTCGCTCGGGCGCTTCGCGGCGGCGGCGGCGGCGCAAGTGGCGCTCAACGTCGTGCTGATCGCGGCCCTCGCGATTGCCGAGAGCGGCGCGCTTGCGGGCCTCGTCACCACGGGCGACGTGACCGGCGCGGGCAGCGAGGGGCTGCACCACGGCGCGCTGCTGACCTGGGGGGTCGGCGTCGCGGGGGTGGCCCAGCTGTGGCTGGTGTGGCATGCGGCAGCGCGCGCCGGGATGCGGCTGGAGCTGCGCCGGCCGCGGCTGACGCCGGCGCTGCGCCGGCTCGCGGCGATCGCGCTGCCGGCGGCGCTGGCGGGCGGCGTCATGCAGATCAACATCGTCGTGGGCCGCCAGGTCGCGAGCCATTTCGAGGGCGCGATCGCGTGGCTTTGGTATGCCGACCGTGTGTTCCAGCTTCCGCTCGGCGTCGTCGGCGTGGCCGTGGGCGTGGTGCTGCTGCCCGAGCTGTCGCGCCGCGTCCGCGCCGGCGACATGGCGGCTGCGCGCGATGCGATGAACCGCGCGGCCGAGTTCTGCCTGATCCTGACCGTGCCCGCCGCCGTCGCCTTCGTCGCCATCCCCGGCCTGATCAGCGCGGTTCTGTTCGAGCGCGGCGCCTTCACGGCCGAGGACACGGCCGCCACCGCGCTGGGCCTTGCGATCTACGCGCTGGGCCTGCCCGCCTTCGTGCTGCAGAAGGTGCTGCAGCCGGCCTTTTTCGCGCGCGAGGACACGCGCACGCCGCTGCGCTTCGCGCTGTGGTCGATGCTCGCCAACGTCGCGATCGCCGCCGGGGGGGCGCCGCTCATCGGCTGGACCGCGGCGGCGATCGGCTCGACGGTCGCGGCCTGGGTCAACCTGGCTCTGCTGTGGCGGGGCGCGCGCCGGCTCGATGGCGGCATCGACGTCGATCCGCGGCTCGCCGCGCGCGCGCCGCGTATCCTTGCCGCCTCGCTCCTGACCGGGCTGGCCGCGCTCGGCATGGCCGAATGGCTCTCGATCCATGCGCCGGGGATGCGGGCCGCGGGGCTCGGCGTCATCATTGCCGTATCTGCCGCGTTCTACTTCACCGCGGCGACGCGGCTCGGGGCCTTCCGTCTTGCCGACCTGCGGGCCTCGATGCGCCGCGGTTGAGGCGCGTCAGTCGAACTGCCACGGCCGGGGCGGCCAGACGCGCGCCATGAGCCAGCCGGCGACGAAACCGCCGAGATGCGCCTCCCAGGCCAGCGCGCCGCCAAGACCGGTGAAGCCGAAGGCCATCACGGCGTTGATGGCGACCAGCCCCGCCACCAGCCGCCACACCGGCGCGGTCGAGAGCCCCACGGCCCTGAGCGCCCTCAGCCGCCACGCCGTCGCCGTGCCGAGGAAGCCGAACACCGCGCCCGAGGCGCCGACCAGCGGCCAGCGCGTCTCGGCGATCAGCGCGAACACCAGCGCGCCCGCGGCTGCCGTGATCAGGAACAGCCCCACGGTGCGCCCGATGCCGATGCTGCGGCTGATGCCATGCCCCAGCGCCAGGAACACTGCGCCGTTCAGCGCCAGGTGCAGCCATCCGCCATGCAGGAAGGCATAGGTGACGAACGACCAGATCAGCTGCGGCTCGACCGCGATGCCCGCGCGCGCCAGCTCGAACTGCACGTCGAAGAAGGCGAACATCGTGTAGATCCAGACGCGGTGGAAGATCTGCGGCGCGAGGCCATGGTCGGCCGCGGTCATCAGCCCCTCGAGCGCGACCATCACGCCCAGCATGGTCCACAGCACGGGGTGGACGGGAACGCCCTCGGCGGGGCGGGGCCAGAAGGCGGGGCTCTCGCTCATCGCGGGCGGTTCTAGCGCGTCGCGGGGCCCGCCGCCAGTGCGGATGGCGCCGCCCGCTTGACGATGACGGCGGCGCCGGCGCATTAAGGCCGGCGCATTCCGGCAGGCCCGCCGTCGCGGGCAGGACGACAGGGACAGGACCACGATGACCGAGGCCGCAGCACCGACCGCGAAGCACCGCCCGCGCGTCTTCTCGGGCGTGCAGCCCACCGGGGCGCTCACGCTCGGCAACTATCTCGGCGCGCTCAAGCGTTTCGTCGAGATGCAGGACGAGGCGGGGATGGAGACGATTTACTGCATCGTCGATCTCCACGCGATCACCGTCTGGCAGGAGCCGAGCAGCCTGAGGGACGCGATCCGCTCGGTCGCCGCCGCCTATCTCGCCTCGGGGCTCGACCCCGCGCGCTCGATCATCTTCAACCAGAGCCAGGTCTCGGCCCATGCCGAGCTCGGCTGGATCTGCTCCTGCGTGGTGCGGCTTGGCTGGCTCAACCGCATGACCCAGTTCAAGGAGAAGGCGGGGAAGAACGCCGAGGCGCAGTCCGGCGGGCTCTACATGTATCCCGCGCTGATGGCCGCCGATATCCTGGCCTACCGTGCGACCCATGTGCCGGTGGGCGAGGACCAGAAGCAGCATCTCGAGCTGTCTCGCGACATCGCCGCCAAGTTCAACAAGGACTTCGGCGTGCCCGATTTCTTCCCGCTGCCCGAGCCGATGATCGGCGGCCCGGCGCCGCGCGTGATGTCCCTGCGCGACGGCACGAAGAAGATGTCGAAATCCGACCCCTCGGACATGAGCCGGATCAACCTCACCGACGACGCCGACACCATCGCCGCGAAGATCCGCAAGGCCAAGACCGACCCCGAGCCGCTGCCCGAGGCCGCCGAGGGCCTCGACGGCCGGCCCGAGGCGCGCAATCTCGTGGGCATCATGGCCGCGCTCACCGACCGCACGGTCGAGCAGGTTCTGGCCGAATATGCCGGGCAGGGTTTCGGCGTCTTCAAGCCCCGGCTGGCCGAGGCGGCGGTCGCGCACCTCTCGCCCATCACCGCCGAGATGTCGCGGCTGATGGCCGACCCGGCCGAGATCGACCGCATCCTCGCCGATGGCGCCGCGCGCGCCGACGCGATCGCCCGGCCGATCCTCGCCGAGGTCTACGACACGGTGGGCCTGCTGCGACCCCGGCCGTGAGCCCCTTGCCGGTGATTGCGCGCCGCCCGGCCGTCGTCTAGCGTTCCTGCGCACGGCCGGGGACGGAGAGGAACATGGTCGAGGTCACGCGCGCCGAAAGCTGGGAAGCGATGCGCGCCGCCCACCGCTGGCAGGTGCCGCAGCACTACAACATTGCCTGGGATGTCTGCGAGAAATGGGCGCGGACTGATCCGGACCGGCTCGCCCTCCTCTACCTGCGCCCGGACGGCGAGGCGCGGCACTACACCTATGCCCAGCTTGCCCGCGCCGCGCGCCGCCTTGCCAACGCGCTGGCCGAGCACGGGCTGAAGCGGGGCGAGCGGATCGCCGTACTGCTGCCGCAGATGCCCGAGACGCTTATCACCCACATCGCCGCCTACATGATGGGCGCCGTGGTGGTCCCGGTCTTCACGCTGTTCGGCGAGGACGCGCTGGCCTTCCGGCTGGGCGATTCCGGCGCGCGGATGGCGGTGACCGATGCGGCCAACCTGCCGAAGCTCATGGCCGTCCGCGACGGCCTGCCCGCGCTAGGGACCGTCTTCTCGGTCGACCGCCCGGGCGATGGCGCCTGGGGCTTCTGGCAGGAGCTGGGCAAGGCGCGCGACGAGTATCCCGTGGCCAAGACCGGCCCCGACGATCCGGCCTTCATCTCGTACACCTCGGGCACCACCGGCCCGCCCAAGGGGGCGCTGCACGGCCACCGGGTGCTGCTGGGCCATGTGCCGGGGGTGACGCTGACGCACGACTTCTTCCCGCAGCAGGGCGACCGCGCCTGGACGCCCGCCGACTGGGCCTGGATCGGCGGCCTGTGCAACATGGCGCTGCCGTCCTTGCGCGCGGGTGTCACGCTGGTTGCGCACCGGATGGAGAAGTTCGACCCCGAGCGCGCCTTCGACCTGATCGCGCGGCACGAGGTGCGCAACTCCTTCATCCCGCCGACCGCGCTCAGGATGATGCGCACGGTCGCCGATCCTGCGCGCTTTGGCGCCCGGCTCAGGACGGTGGGCTCGGGCGGCGAGGCGCTGGGGGCCGAGATGCTCGACTGGGGCCGCGCGGCGCTGGGGCTCACGATCAACGAGTTCTACGGCCAGACCGAATGCAACCTCGTGCTGGGCAACTGCGCGAGCGTGATGGAGGTGCGCCCCGGCTCGATGGGCAAGCCCTTCCCGGGTTCGGAGGTTGCAATCCTCGGCCCCGACGGCGCGCCGCTGGCCCCGGGCGAGACCGGCGAGATCGCCATCCGTCGCGGCGATGCGGCGATGTTCCTCGAATACTGGAACCAGCCCGAGAAGACTGCCGCGAAGTTCGTCGGCGACTGGATGCTGACCGGTGACGAGGGCCGGGTCGACGAGGACGGCTACTTCTTCTACGCCTCCCGCACCGACGACGTGATCACCTCGGCCGGCTACCGCATCGGGCCGAGCGAGATCGAGACCTGCCTCGCCGGCCACCCCGCGGTCGCGCTCGCAGCCTGCATCGGCGTGCCCGACCCGGTGCGGACCGAGATCGTCAAGGCCTATGTCACGCTCAAGCCCGGCGCCGAGGCCGGCGAGACCCTGGCCGAGGAACTGAAAGCCCTGGTGCGCAGCCGCATCAGCCCCCATGTCGCGCCTCGCGCCGTCGAGTTCATCGATCAGATGCCGGTCACCGCGACGGGCAAGATCATGCGCCGCGAATTGCGCGCCCGCGAGCGCAGCTAGGCGCGCGGGTCCCGCCGCGCTGTGGACGCGGCCCATGGGCACCGATATATGAGGCGCCTGACCGCGCACTCCGAGGGAGCACCGCATGTCCAGCCACCAGCCGCGCCCCGCCACCGCGCACCGATCCCGGGGGCTTTCGGGCACGGCGACGATCCCCGGCGACAAGTCGGTCTCGCACCGGGCGCTGATCTTCGGAACGCTCGCAGTGGGCGAGACCCGGGTCACGGGCCTGCTCGAGGGCGAGGACGTGCTGGGCACCGCGCAGGCGATGCGCGCCTTCGGGGCGCAGGTGATCCGCACCGGCAAGGGGGCCTGGACGATCCACGGCCTCGGCGTCGGCGGGCTGATGGAGCCCGAGGATGTGATCGACTGCGGCAACGCCGGCACCGGCGTGCGGCTCATCATGGGGATGATGGCGACCTGCCCGATCAGCGCCACCTTCACCGGCGACGCCTCGCTGAGGCGCCGGCCGATGGGGCGCATCCTCGACCCGCTCAGGCGGTTCGGTGCGACGTCGATGGGGCGCGCGGGCGGCCTTCTGCCGCTGACGCTCAAGGGCGCGGCCGATCCGGTTCCGGTCGAGTATTCTCTGCCCGTCCCCTCGGCACAGGTGAAGTCGGCGGTGCTGCTCGCCGGCCTCAACGCGCCGGGCGAGACCGTGGTGATCGAGCGCGAGCCCACCCGCGACCACACCGAGCGGATGCTGCGCGGCTTTGGCGCCGAGGTGGCGGTCGAGGATTTGCCCGAGGGCCGAGCGATCCGCCTGACCGGCCGCCCCGAACTGCGCCCGCAAACCATCGCGGTGCCACGCGACCCGTCCTCGGCCGCCTTCCCGGTGGCGGCGGCGCTGATCGCCGAGGGCTCGGAGGTGCTCGTCCCCAACATCTGCCTGAACCCCACCCGCGCCGGCTTCTACCAGACGCTCGCCGAGATGGGCGCCGACATCGCCCATGAAGATCCGCGCGAGGAAGGCGGCGAGCCGGTCGCCGACCTGCGCGTGCGCCACGGCGCCACGTTGAGGGGCGTCGAGGTGCCGCCCGCGCGCGCGCCCTCGATGATCGACGAATACCCGGTGCTCGCCTGCCTCGCGGCCTATGCCGAGGGCGACACGGTGATGCGCGGGATCGGCGAGCTGCGGGTGAAGGAATCGGACCGCATCGCCGCCGTGGTCGCCGGGCTGCGAGCGAACGGCGTCGAGGTGACGGAGGAGCCCGACGGCATGATCGTCCACGGCCGCGGCCAGGTTCCGGGCGGCGGCACGGTGGCCACGCATCTCGACCACCGGATCGCCATGAGCTTCCTCTGCCTCGGGCTCGGAGCCGCGGCGCCCGTGAGCGTCGACGACACGGCCCCGATCGCGACGAGCTTCCCCAACTTCATGAGCCTCATGGCGGCGCTGGGCGCCGAGATCGTCACCGCATGAGCTTCGTCGTCGCGATCGACGGGCCCGCCGCCGCCGGCAAAGGCACCATCGGGCGGCGGCTGGCCGAGCGCTTCGGCTTCGCCCATCTCGACACCGGGCTTCTCTACCGCGCCGTCGGTAAGCGCGCGCTCGACATCGGCCGCGGCGTGATCGACGAGGGCGTGGCCGAGATGGTGGCGCGCGAGCTGATGCCCGCCGACCTCGATCAGCCCGGCCTGCGCTCGATCCTGGTGGCGCGCGCGGCCTCGAAGGTCGCGGCGTTTCCGGGCGTCCGCAAGGCACTGCTCGACTTCCAGCGCCGGTTTGCTGACCAGCCGGGCGGGACCGTGCTCGACGGGCGGGACATCGGCACCGTGATCTGCCCCGACGCGGCCGTGAAGCTGTTCGTCACCGCCAGCGCCGAGGAGCGTGCCCGCCGCCGGCAGGCCGAGCTGGCGGCGAAGGGCGATGCGCCCAGTTTCGAGCGCGTCCTCGCCGACGTGCACGACCGCGATGCCAGAGACGCGGGCCGGGCCGACGCGCCGATGCGTCAGGCGCCCGATGCGATCTTGCTGGACACGACCGAGTTGGATATAGAAACGGCCGTCGCAAGGGCGGCCGAGATCATCGAGCAGGCGCTGAGTCGCGTGGGGCGCACCTAGCCCCCCGGCCCGGGCCTGTTTTGTTTCGTGCCCCCGAAATGACCCTCACCAAGACCGCCGGACCCAACCGGCTGGCCAGTGAAATCGAAGATCGAAGGAGAACTGAACGCATGTCCGCACTCGCCTCCATGGACGAATTCGAGGCCCTGCTCAACGAGAGCCTCGACAAGGAGACCCCCGAAGAAGGCTCGGTCGTAAAAGGTACCGTGATCGCCGTCGAGAACGGCCAGGCCATCATCGACATCGGCTTCAAGGTCGAAGGCCGCATCGATCTCAAGGAATTCGCCTCACCCGGACGCCCCGCCGAGATCAAGGTGGGCGACACCGTCGAGGTCTATCTCGAGCGCGTCGAGAACGCCCGCGGCGAGGCCGCGATCAGCCGCGACAAGGCGCGGCGCGAGGAGGCGTGGGACCGGCTCGAGGCCGCCAACGACAAGCAGGAGCGCGTCGAGGGCACCATCTTCGGCCGCGTCAAGGGTGGCTTCACCGTCGACCTCGGCGGCGCCGTGGCCTTCCTGCCCGGCAGCCAGATCGACGTGCGCCCGGTGCGCGACGTGGGCCCGCTGATGGGCATGCCGCAGCCGTTCCAGATCCTCAAGATGGACCGCCGCCGCGGCAACATCGTCGTGTCGCGCCGCGCCGTGCTCGAGGAGAGCCGCGCCGAGCAGCGCGCCGAGATCGTCGCCAAGCTCAGCGAAGGCGACATCGTCGATGGCGTGGTGAAGAACGTCACCGACTATGGCGCGTTCGTGGACCTTGGCGGTGTCGATGGCCTGTTGCACGTCACCGACATGGCCTGGCGCCGCGTCAACCACCCGTCCGAGATCCTGAACATCGGCGAGACCGTCAAGGTCCAGGTGATCAAGGTCAACAAGGACACCCAGCGCATCAGCCTCGGCATGAAGCAGCTCCAGGCCGATCCGTGGGAAAGCGTCGCGCAGAAGTATCCGGCGGGCTCGAAGTGGACCGGCCGCGTCACCAACATCACCGACTACGGCGCGTTCGTCGAGCTGGAGCCCGGGGTCGAGGGCCTCGTCCACGTCTCCGAAATGTCCTGGACCAAGAAGAACGTGCATCCGGGCAAGATCGTCTCCACCTCCCAGGAGGTCGAGGTGATGGTGCTCGACGTCGATCCGCAGAAGCGGCGCGTCTCGCTCGGCCTCAAGCAGTGCATGGGCAACCCGTGGGAGACCTTCGCGGCGACCCACCCCTCGGGCACCGAGGTCGAGGGCGAGGTCAAGAACATCACCGAGTTCGGGCTGTTCATCGGCCTCGAGGGCGACATCGACGGAATGGTGCACCTCTCGGACCTCAGCTGGGAGACCCCCGGCGAGCAGGCGATCCAGGAGTACCGCCGCGGCGACGTGGTGAAGGCCGTGGTCCTCGACGTCGACACCGAGAAGGAGCGCATCTCGCTCGGCATCAAGCAGCTCGAGGGCGATCCCTTCGCCGAGGCGACCAAGGGCGTGAAGCGCGGCGCGGTGGTGACCGTGACCGTGACCAAGATCGAGGAAGGCGGCATCGAGGTCGAGTATGACGGCATGAAGGCCTTCATCCGCCGCTCGGACCTCGCCCGCGACCGTCAGGACCAGCGCCCCGACCGCTTCCAGGTCGGCGACCGGATCGACGCCAAGATCACCAACGTCGACAAGGCGTCGCGCAAGCTCGCGCTGTCGATCAAGGCGCGCGAGATCGCCGAGGAGAAGGAGGCCGTCGAGCAGTACGGCTCGTCCGACTCCGGCGCCTCGCTCGGCGATATCCTTGGTGCCGCGCTCAAGCAGCAGCAGGGCAATTGACGAAGCCGGGGTCGCGGGGCATCTCTAGGGCATGACCGCGACCTCGGACCTCATCATCGAGCGGCGCCGGATTCGGCGCCGTCTTGCTTTCTGGCGGATCCTCGCCATCGTCGCGCTGGCGGCGGCGATCATCGTGCTGATTCCGCGCCCTTCGGGCGGCGTGCGCGGCGAGCATGTCGCGCGCATCACGATCAGCGGCATCATCGTGGACGACCCCGACCGCGATGCGGCGCTCACGCGCATCGCCGACGACACGAACGCGCGCGCCCTGGTCGTGCGGATCAACAGCCCCGGCGGCACCGTCGCCGGCTCGGAAGCCCTCTACGAATCGCTCCGCGCCGTCTCGCAGGAGAAACCCGTCGTGGCGGTCATGTCGGAGGCCGCGGCCTCGGGCGGCTATGTCGCGGCGATCGCGGCGGATCACATCGTGGCGCGGGCGACCACGCTCACCGGCTCGATCGGCGTGGTCGCCGAGGCGCCCAACGTCGCGGGCCTGCTCGACCATCTCGGGATCGAGGTCATGCGCACCAAGTCGGCGCCCCTGAAGGCCGAGCCCTCGTTCCTGACCGAGCCGGAGGACGGCTCGATCGCCGCGCAGCAGGCGCTGATCGACGACAGCTTCGCTTGGTTCCGCGACCTCGTCGCGGAGCGCCGCGGGCTGGCGGGCGACGGGCTCGCGGCGGTGACCGACGGGCGGGCTTTCACCGGGCGGCAGGCGCTCGGTCTCGGCCTCGTCGATACCATCGGGGGCGAGGAGGCGGCGCGCGCCTGGCTTGATTCGGAGCGTGGCGTCGCGGAGAGCCTGAAGATTCGCGACTGGAACTGGGACGAGCCCGAACTCCCCTGGCCTTTCACCGGAATCGAGGAAAGCCTCCTCGGCGGAGCCCCGCTCGAGCACCTTCTCGGGGCCGGGCCGCGCCTCTTTGCCGTTATTCAGTAGCCGAGCGCCTTCAAGGCGTTGACGTGGGGCCGACCCGCGTGACAGCCTTTGTCGCAAATAGAAATCGGGCATGGGCCCGACGCGCATCAGCACCGTGGGGAACGCGGGCAGCATGGTTCGGGGGGATGGAATGATCAAGTCGGAACTCATCCAGAAGTTGTCCGAGGACAATCCGCATCTGTTCCAGCGGGACGTCGAGCGCATCGTCTCGACTGTCTTCGAGGAAATCACCAATGCGCTGGCCCGTGGCGACCGGGTCGAGCTCCGCGGGTTCGGGGCCTTTTCGGTCAAGAAGCGCGATGCCCGCACCGGCCGCAATCCGCGCACTGGCGAGGCGGTACCGGTGCCCGAGAAGTCCGTGCCCTTCTTCAAGGCCGGCAAGGAGCTGCGCGAGCGGATGAACGGCTCCGAGTGATCGGAGGACCCGGCCGCGTGGCGTGAGAGGACGCGATGCTGAGACTGATCAAATGGGCGATCCTCGCCGTGCTCTGCGCGGCGCTGGTCGTTCTGGGCGTGGCGAACATGGCGCCGGTGGATCTGTATCTCGTACCCCCCGGCATCGTCCGGACGGACCTGATGCTGTCGGGCATTCCGCTCGCCGTGGTGATCCTCGCCGCCATCCTCCTCGGCGTCGTGATCGGCGAGCTGTTCGAGTGGCTGCGCGAACACAAGCACCGGCGCCGCGCTTCCGAGCGCAGCCGCGAGGTTGAGCGCCTCAAGGCCGAGATCGCCACGCTCAAGCGGCGGCTCGGCGACAAGGACGACATGCCGCGGATCGCGGCCCAATGACACCCGGCATGCCGGGCTCGCCCTGAACACGGGACCCATGCGCGTCAAGATCTGCGGCCTCAGCACATCCGAGGGCGTCGCCGCCGCCGTGGCGGCGGGGGCGCGCTATGTCGGCTTCGTCTTCTTCCCGCCCTCGCCCCGGTCGGTCGACCCCGAGACGGCGCGCGTCCTTGCGCTCGAGGTTCCGCCAGGCATCGCCAAGGTCGGGCTGTTCGTCGACCCTGATGACGCGCTGCTCGACGCGGTGCTCGCGAAGGTTCCGCTCGACATGATCCAGCTCCACGGCGAGGAGACGCCCGCGCGCGTGGCCGAGATCCGCCGCCGCCATGGGCTGCCAGTGATGAAGGCGGTGGGCATCCGCGAGACGTCCGATCTCGCGCTCATCGACCTCTACGCCCGGGTGGCGGACCAGCTCCTGATCGACGCCAAGCCCCCGAAGGGCGCGCCGCTGCCTGGCGGCAACGCGGTCCCATTCGACTGGCGGCTGATTGCCGGGCGGCGCTGGCCGGTGCCCTGGATGCTGGCGGGCGGGCTCGCGCCGGGAAACGTTGCCGAGGCGGTGCGCCTGACCGGGGCGCGGCAGGTCGATGTCTCGTCGGGGGTCGAGAGCGCGCCCGGGGTGAAGGACCCCGCAAGGATCCGTGCCTTCGTCGCCGCGGCGGGCGCATGACGCAGCAACCGCCGCGCCTGGCTAACGCCCGGAGGCCCGCCCGGGCGCCAGCCCCGCGACCCGAATGATCCGGTTTCGCGAGGCAGCGGTCGACGACCTCGGCGCCATCGCCGCCCTCCTGGCCGATGACGGGCTTGGCCGGGGGCGCGAGGCGCCGGGCGACCCGGCCTATTGGGCGGCCTTCGCGCGGATGTCGGCGCAGACGGGGAACATCTGCCTTGTGGCCGAGGAGGGCGGCGAGATCATCGCCTGCCTGCAGCTCACCATCATCCACGGTCTCTCGCGCCGCGGCATGTCGCGTGCGCAGATCGAGGGGGTCCGCGTCGCCGCGGGCCGGCGAGGCACCGGCCTCGGGCAGGCCCTGATGCGCGAGGCCATCGCCCGTGCCCGCGAGGCGGGATGCGGCCTCGTGCAGCTCACCACCGACCTGCGGCGCGGGGACGCGCACCGATTCTACGAGGGGCTCGGCTTTACCGGCACCCACCTCGGGATGAAACTGGAACTCTGACTCGACCGCCGGGGGCAGAGGCACTAAAGAGTGCCGGTTGCCGATCAGGAGCACGACAGGACCATGAACGACACCCCGCCCAACAGCTTCCGCACCGGACCCGACGAGCGCGGCCGCTTCGGCATCTTCGGCGGCCGCTTCGTGTCCGAGACGCTGATGCCGCTGATCCTCGCGCTCGAAGCGGAGTACGAGAAGGCCAAGACCGACCCCGCCTTCTGGGCCGAGATGGACGATCTGTGGACCCATTACGTCGGCAGGCCCTCGCCACTTTATTTCGCCGAGCGGCTGACCGAGCATCTGGGCGGCGCGAAGATCTACCTCAAGCGCGACGAGCTCAACCACACCGGCGCGCACAAGATCAACAACGTGCTGGGCCAGATCCTGCTCGCCCGCCGCATGGGCAAGACCCGCATCATCGCCGAGACCGGCGCCGGCCAGCACGGCGTCGCCACCGCCACGGTCTGCGCGCGCTTCGGGTTGGAGTGCATCGTCTTCATGGGGGCGACCGACGTCGAGCGCCAGAAGCCAAATGTCTTTCGCATGAAGCTTCTCGGCGCGAAGGTCGTGCCGGTGACGGCGGGCCGCGCCACGCTCAAGGACGCGATGAACGAGGCCCTGCGCGACTGGGTCACGAATGTCGAGAACACCTTCTACTGCATCGGCACCGTGGCGGGGCCGCATCCCTACCCCGCGATGGTGCGCGACTTCCAGTCGATCATCGGCAAGGAGACCCGCGCCCAGATGATGGAGCGCGAGGGGCGGCTGCCGGACACGCTGGTCGCCTGCATCGGCGGCGGCTCGAACGCCATGGGTCTGTTCCACCCCTTCCTCGACGACCCCGACGTGCGCATCATCGGCGTCGAGGCCGGCGGGCACGGCGTGGACGAGCGCATGGAGCACGCGGCCTCGCTGACCGGCGGGCGGCCGGGCGTGCTGCATGGCAACCGGACCTATCTCCTGCAGGATGCGGATGGCCAGATCCTCGAGGGGCACTCCATCTCGGCCGGGCTCGACTATCCCGGCATCGGGCCCGAGCATTCCTGGCTGCACGACATGGGCCGGGTCGAGTATGTCAGCGTCACCGACGACGAGGCGCTCGAGGCGTTCCAGCTCTCATGCCGCACCGAGGGCATCATTCCGGCTCTTGAACCCAGCCACGCTTTGGCGCATGTGGCCAAGCTCGCGCCGACCCTGCCGCCCGACAACCTTCTGGTGATGAACATGTGCGGCCGGGGCGACAAGGATATCTTCACGGTTGCCGAAGCGATCGGCGCCAAGCTCTGAAAGGACCACGGACGTGGCCAAGTTCGACATCGGGGACCTCGTGGTCCTCAAATCAGGCTCCATGCGCATGTGCGTCGAAGGCGTCGAGGACGACGCGATCTCGTGCGTGTGGTGCAACGAGGGGGTGATCGGGCGCGACACCTTCGACGTTCGCCTGCTGAACAAGTGGGAGGTCCGCGAGGATTCGGGCCCCCGCGAGCGCAAGCCTTACACGCCGCGTGGCGACCGCGACGGCGACGAGCGTCCGCGCAAGTCCTACGACCGCGACGGCGGCGACCGGCCGAAGAAGCCCTACACGCCGCGCGGCGAGCGGTCGGGCGACGACGAGCGTCCGGCGCGCAAGACCGGCTGGGACGGCAAGCCGCGCGAGAAGAAGTATTACCGCAAGGACGACTGAGACCAGCGGCCGCCACGGGGGGTCCCGGGCTCGGCCCGGGACCATGTGGGGCCGTCGCCGCACCCAGCCGGGCCTCGAGCCCCGGCGGGCGCGGAACTGAGGGGAGACCGGGAACATGTCCCGCATCGAGGCGAAATTCGCGAGCCTGAAGGCCGAGGGCAAGGCTGCCTTTGTCAGCTTCATCATGGCGGGCGACCCGGACTACGAGACCTCGCTCGAGATCGTGAAGGGCCTGCCCGCCGCGGGGGTCGATGTCATCGAGCTCGGCATGCCCTTCACCGACCCGATGGCCGACGGCCCGGCGATCCAGCTTGCCGGCCAGCGCGCGCTTGGCGCGGGCACGACGCTGAGGCGCGTGCTCGACATGGTGGGCGCCTTCCGCGCGGGCGACCAGACCACGCCCATCATCCTGATGGGCTACTACAACCCGATCTACTCGATGGGGGTGGATGCCTTCCTCGCCGCGGCGAAAGAGGCCGGGGTCGACGGCCTGATCGTCGTGGACCTCCCGCCCGAGGAGGACGAGGAGCTCTGCCTGCCCGCGAATCGCGCGGGGCTGCACTTCATCCGGCTCGCGACGCCCACGACCGACGACCGCCGCCTGCCGGCGGTTGCGCGGAACACCTCGGGCTTCGTCTACTACGTCTCGATCACCGGCATCACCGGCGCGGCCTCGGCCAATGCGGCATGCGTCGCGCCCGAGGTCGAGCGCGTGCGTGCGGCCACCGGCCTGCCAGTCTGCGTGGGCTTCGGCATCAAGACGCCCGAGGCGGCGGCGGCGATTGCCCGCGTGGCCGACGGCGTGGTGGTGGGCTCGGCCATCGTCGAGCGCATCGGCCAGGGCGCGCGCCCGGGCGAGGTGCTCGACTTCGTTCGTTCTCTGGCCGACGGGGCGCACGGCGCCTGATCCGGTCATCCGGCCTGCCCGCGGGTCGGAAAATCACCTCCCGACGCTTGCAGAACGCCGGCGCGTCCACACATCGTTAACCAAGGTTAACGATGTCCCACGCTCCGAGGCGAGGCCGCCATGCGCTTTCTGCTCGTGCTGCTGTGCGCCATGGCGCTGCCGTCAGCCGGCGCGCGGGCGCTAGAACTGCAGGGCGCCGCGCGGGTGATCGACGGCGACACGCTCGAGATCGCGGGCGAGGTCGTTCGCCTCCACGGCATCGACGCGCCCGAGGACGCGCAGCGCTGCGGCACGATTGCCTGCGGGGCGGAGGCATCCAAGGCGCTCGGCCGGCTGGTGCGGGGAGCCGTGGTGACATGCCGCGGCGAGACGCGTGATGCATATGGCCGGCTGATCGCTGTCTGCGAGGCGGGCGGGACCGAGATCAACGAAGGCCTGGTGGCGGCGGGCCTCGCGCGGGCCTTCCTGCGCTATTCCGACGCCTATGCCGCGGCCGAGGCTTCGGCCCGCGCGGCAGGGCGCGGCTTCTGGCGCGCGGGGTTCCCCGCCCCCTGGGAGTTCCGCGCAAACGCCTGGCGCGCTGCGGCCGAGGCCGCGCCGTTCCGCGATTGTCCGATCAAGGGCAACATCTCGGCGAACGGTCGGATCTACCACACGCCCCATTCGCGCTGGTACGAGCACACGCGGATCGACACGCGGCGCGGCGAGCGCTGGTTCTGCACCGAGGCCGAGGCGCTGGAAGCCGGCTGGCGCCCCGCGCGGGGCTGACCGCCTCAGCCGTGGGCATAGGCCCAGTAGAGTTCGCGCGCGCGCCGCGCCATCGGGCCGAACTGCATGTCACGCTCCTCGAAGCGGGTGACCGGCAGCACCTTGTTGGCATTACCGGTCGAGAATACCTCGTCGGCCTGCCGGAAGTCGTCGAGCGTCAGCGTCGTCTCGGTCACCCGGACCCCGTCCGCGCGCAGGAGCGCGATGATCCGCTGGCGCGTGATGCCGTTGAGGAAGCACCCGGTCGGGATCGGCGTGAGCACCTCGCCGTCGCGAGCCATGAAGATGTTCGACGTCGCGGTCTCGGCGACATTGCCCAGCATGTCGAGCACGATGGCGTTGTCGTAGCCCTTCGAGCGGGCCTCGCGCAGCATCCGCGCGTTGTTGGGATAGAGGCATCCCGCCTTCACGTCGGTGGGCATGCACTCGATGGTGGGGCGGCGGAAGCGTGTCGGCGTGATCGAGAAGCCGTTCGGGCCCGCCATCGGCCGTTCCTCGAGGCAGAGCGCAAAGGCGGTGGTTTCCGCCTCCGGCACGATCATCGAATGCCCGCCGCCGCGCGCCCACAGCATCGGGCGGACGTAGATTCCCGTGCCCCGCGGGAACTTCGCGATCCCTTCGCGCGCGAGCGCGGTCATCTCCTCGTCCGACATCGGCGGGGTGAGGCCCATCCGCCGGGCGCTCTCGTTCGCGCGGGCGCAGTGGAGGTCGAGATCGGGTGCCACCCCCTCGAAGGCGCGCGCGCCGTCGAACACCAGCGAGCCCAGCCAAGTGCCATGATCGGCCGCGCCGAGGATCGGGACATTGCCCTCCTGCCATCGGCCCTCGTACCAGGTCCAGATCGCGCCGATCCCGCTCATGTCATCCTCCATCTTGCGGCGCGCACAATGCCCTGCAAATACTCGGCGCTCAAGCGGCTGACGCATCCCGCGCGACCCGCCTCGTTTTCCACCGGAGCGACCCGAGAATGCCCATCCTCAGGATCGACGAGGCGAACGGCCTCTACCACCTCCATACGCCGCCTGCCCGCGCGGGCGCGCCCAGCTTCGTGTTCGTGAATGCGCTCACCGGCAGCACCGATGCCTGGGAGGCAAAGGTGGCGCCCGTGCTGCGCGAGGCGGGCTTCGGCACGCTGAGCTGGAACTTCCGCGGCCAGGCCGAGAGCCCGCGCGACCCTGCGCTACCGCTCACGGAGGGCCTCATCACCGGCGATCTCGTCCATCTCGTGGACCGGATCGCGCCCGCGCGTCCCATTCTGGTCGGCCTCTCGATCGGCGGGCTCTATGCCGCGCGCGCGATCGGGCGAGGCGTGAAGGCCGAGGGCCTCGTGCTCCTGAACACCCTGCGCGAGATCGGACCGCGGATCGCCTGGGTCAACGACGCGTTGCCCGCACTGGTGGGCCATGGCGGCGTCGCGCTGTTCATGGATGCGCTGCTGCCGCTTCTGGTGAATGCCGAATTCGCCGCCATGGCGCGGGCCGGCGCGCTCAAGGGCGCCTACGCGCCGATGGACCCCGGCCACGGCCATCTCAACCTCATGCGCCACGCGCCCGAGACGGACTGGGGGTTCGACTGGCCGTCGCTGCGCCTGCCCGTCCTCAACGTGACGGGGCTGCAGGATCGCGTGTTCCTCGACATCGAGGTGGTGGACCGCCTCGCCGCCACGATTCCGGACCTCACCCGCGAGGACTGGGAGGACGCGGGCCACCTGCTGCCGCTCGAGCGCCCCGAGCGGCTGGCCGAGAGCCTCGCCCGCTTCGGCGCCCGGATCGAGGCGCGGGCATGAACATCCCGGCGCGCTGGGCGTATCTTGCGACCTTCGTCGGCGTCTGCGGCCATGCCTCGTCCGAGTTCTTTTCGAAGCTCACGACGATCACCGGCCCCGAGGTCTCGGTCTGGCGCTATGTGCTTGGGGGTTCGGGGCTCGTGCTCTGGGCGCTCACCCGCGCTGACAGCCGGGACCTGATATCGCCCCTGCGGGCCGAGGGATGGCGGTTCATCGCGCTCTGCCTCGTGGGCGTCTCGGCCACCTATCTCGCCTTCCACTGGGCGCTCGACTTCGCCACCGTGATCCAGGTCGCGACGGTCGTGACCACCATCCCGATCTTCGTGGCCTTCGCCAACTGGATCGTGAACGGCACGCCGCCTTCGCGCGTCAAGGTGGTCACCGGGGCGCTGGCGACGCTGGGGGTCGTTCTGCTGATCACCGACGGCGCGCTCGAGTCGCTGTCGGGGGACGGGCGCTCGCTCTACGGCGTGCTGCTGGCCATCATCTGCGCGGCGCTGGGCTCGTTCTACTCGGTGCTGGCGCGGCCGATCATGGCGCGCCATGGCGGCATGCGGATCACCGCGCTCGCGTTGATGATCGGCGGCGTCGGGCTCTGGGTCGCGGTGGGCGCCTTCTGGGGCACCTGGGTGAATCCCCTGACCGCCTTCGATCGCGCCCCAAGCGAGGCGAGCCTCGGCGTGAACCCGGGCGTCTGGCTTCTGGTGCTCGCGCTCTGGAACACGACGGTCACGCAGCTTCTGTGGTTCGGCGGGCTCGCCTCGGCGCCCGACATCACGCGGGCATCGTATCTCTTCTTCCTCAAGCCGGTGATCGCCGCAGTCCTCGCGGTCTTCATCCTCGCCGCCCAGCCCACGATCTTCGAGATCGGCGCCATCGTCGTCGTCACCGGGTCGGTGCTGGTCGAGATCTTCTGGCCGCGCATCTCGCGCGCACTGGGCCGCAGCGCCGCCTGAGGCTCGGGCGCGCCCCGCGCCCGATTGCAACGGCGGGCGCGGGGGGCTATCTAGCCGGAACCGCAGGCGAGAGGGCGCGCGCGCATGAACTGGATCACCGACTACGTTCCGCCGAAGATCAAGTCGTTCTTCCAGCGGCGCGAGATGCCGGAGAACCTCTGGCACAAGTGCGACAGCTGCGGCCAGATGCTGTTCCACCGGGATCTGGCCGAGGCGCTGAACGTCTGCACCTCCTGCGGGCATCACATGGCGATCACGCCGCGGGATCGCTTCCGGGCCCTGTTCGACCATGGCGCCTTCGCCGAGATCGCGGTGCCCGAACCGCTGGCCGACCCGCTGCATTTCCGTGACGAGAAGCGCTACACCGACCGCATGAAGGACGCTCGCCGCAAGACCGGCGAGCACGAGGCGATGCTGGTCGCCAAGGGCAACATCTTCGGCCTTACCACGATCTGCGCCGGGCAGGACTTCAGCTTCATGGGCGGCTCGATGGGCATGCATGTGGGCAACGCCCTGCTGGCGGCCGCGGACGCGGCGGTGGCGGCGCGCGCCCCCCTCGTCGTCTTTACCGCCGCGGGCGGCGCGCGCATGCAGGAGGGGATCCTCAGCCTTATGCAGATGCCGCGCACCACCATCGCCGTGGCGCAGCTGCGCGATGCGGGGCTGCCTTTCGTCGTGGTGCTGACGAACCCGACCACGGGGGGCGTGACCGCCTCCTACGCCATGCTGGGCGACGTGCACATCGCCGAGCCGGACGCGCTGATCTGCTTCGCCGGCCCCCGGGTCATCGAGCAGACCATCCGAGAGACGCTGCCCGAGGGGTTCCAGCGCTCGGAATACCTGCTCGACCATGGCATGATCGACCGCGTGGTCAAGCGCGGCGAGATGCGCGAGGAGCTGGGCCGCATCCTGCGCCTGCTGATGGGTCTGCCGCCCGCGGTGCATGGCGAGCTGCCGCCGCCGCCTGCCGGGGGCAAGCCCGCCGCTGCCGCGGCGCAGGCCGGGACCAGCGGCCCGGCCGCTCCCGCGGGCGGCCCCGCGCCGAAGCCGGAGGCGCTCTGAGCCCGGATGCGCGACACGGTTCCCAGCGACGCCATCCTCGAGCGTCTGCTCTCGCTCCATCCCAAGGTCATCGACCTCACGCTCGACCGGGTCGAGCGCCTGCTCGCGCGTCTCGGGCATCCCGAGCGCGCCGTGCCCCCGGTCGTCCATGTCGCCGGCACGAACGGCAAGGGCTCGACCATCGCGATGATCCGCGCGGGGCTCGAGGCCGCAGGCGAGCGCGTGCATGTCTACACCTCGCCGCATCTCGCGCGCTTCCACGAGCGCATCCGGGTCGCCGGACGCCTGATCGAGGAACCGGCGCTTGCCGCGCTGCTTGAGGAGTGCGAGCAGGTGAACGGCGCCGAGCCGATCACATTCTTCGAGATCACCACCGCCGCGGCCTTCCTCGCCTTCGCCCGCGCCCCGGCCGACCGGCTGCTGCTGGAGGTGGGCCTCGGCGGTCGGCTCGATGCGACGAATGTGATCGCGCGCCCGGCTCTTACCGTCATCACCCCGGTCTCGATCGACCATCAGCAGTATCTGGGCGAGACGCTGGCGGAGATCGCGGGCGAGAAGGCCGGCATCCTCAAGCCCGGCGTGCCCTGTGTCGTGGGACCCCAGCCGGATGCCGCGCGCGCGGTGATCGAGGCACGGGCCGCCGCGGTCGGCGCGCCGCTGAGCATCCACGGCCAGGACTGGATGGCGCGGGCCGAGCGCGGGCGCCTGGTGTTCGAGGACGGCGCGGGCCTTCTCGACCTCGACCTCCCGAACCTGCCGGGGCCGCACCAGATCGACAACGCCGGCGCCGCGCTGGCCGCGCTGAGGCAGCTGGGCCATGACGAGGCGGCCTGCGCCGCCGCCGTGAGCCGTGCCGAATGGCCCGCCCGGATGCAGCGCCTCAAATCAGGGCCGCTGGTCGCGCGCCTGCCCGCAGGCGTCGAGCTCTGGCTCGACGGCGGCCACAACGCCTCGGCCGGCGAGGCCATCGCCGCGGTGCTCGACGCGATGGCCGCGAAGGGGTCGCCTCCCGTGCCGGTGCATCTCGTCGTCGGCATGATCGACACCAAGGCGGCCGAGGATTTCCTCCGTCCGCTGGCGGGGCGTGTCGGGCGGGTTGCCACCGTCACCATTCCCGCGACGCCGGCCGCGATCCCGGCCGGACGGCTGGCCGAGCGGGCGCGCAGCGCGGGCCATGACGCGATTGCGGCCGAATCTCTCCACGCCGCGCTCGACCATGTGCTCGCGGCGCATGACGGGACCACGGGGGCGCCCGCCCGCGTGCTGATCTGCGGCTCGCTCTACCTCGCGGGGCAGGTGCTGACGGAGAACGGCTGAGCGCAGATCACGCGCAAGCGAAAGCGACCAGCCGGTTGTTCGCCGGCATCGCGGTGACCACAGGCGCGCCAAGCCCCGCGGCGCGCGCGAGCGCTGCCACCTCGTCGAGATCGCGCACCCCCCATTCGGGGTTCTCGGCACGAAGGGCCGCGTCGAAGCGCGCATTGCCCTCGCCGGTGTGGCGGCCGCCCTCGGCGAAGGGGCCGTAGAGGATTAGCCTCCCGCCCGAGGCGAGGCTGCGCGCGGCGCCGGCCACGATCCCGTCGGCCACCGCCCAGGGGGCTATGTGGATCACGTTCATGGCGAAGACGGCCGCGAGCGGCCCGAGCGAGGTCACCTCTGGGTGCGCGGCCCAATCCTGCGCCGCGTCGAGGTCGAGCGGCGCCGCGAGGTTCAACGCCCCCGAGATTGTGCGCCACGCCGCGATGCTTGCGCGGTGTTCCGGCACCGGATCCGTCGGGACCCAAAGGAGCTCCGGGAACGCGGGCGCGAAATGTGCGGCATGCTGCCCGGTGCCCGAGCCGATCTCGAGCACCGCGCCGCCGCCGGGCGCCCCGCGCAGCAGCGGCGCAAGGGCCGCGCGAATCGGCCCGGCATTGCGCTCGAAACTGGGGGAAACGAGGCGGCCGTCGGGATGAGCGGCAACGGTCGACGGCGAGTATCGGCCGACATGCCGCGGCGGAGCCGTCATGCCGGCTCCGTGCTGCCCCGCGCGGAGCGGGTCAGCTCTTCGCCGCCGCGATGACCATGGTCATCTGCCGGCCTTCCAGCTTGGGGAAAGATTCGACCTTGCCGATGTCGGTCACATCCTCGGCGATCTTCTGGAGAAGGTCGCGCCCGATCTCCTGATGCGCCATCTCGCGGCCGCGGAATCGCAGCGTGATCTTGACCTTGTCGCCTTCGCCGAGGAACTTCTGCACCGAACGCATCTTCACCTCGTAGTCGTGGGTGTCGATGTTCGGGCGGAACTTCACTTCCTTGATCTCGATGATCTTCTGCTTCTTGCGGGCTTCGGCGGCCTTCTTCTGCTGTTCGTACTTGAACTTGCCGAAGTCCATGATCTTGCAGACGGGCGGGGTCGCGTTCGGCGAGATCTCGACCAGGTCGAGCCCGACTTCCTGCGCCATCTCGATCGCCCGCGACGGGCTGACGAGGCCGACATTGTTGCCTTCGTGGTCGATCAGGCGGATTTCGGGATTGCGGATCATGCGGTTGATGCGCGGACCCGTCTCGCGGGTCGGGGGCGCATTGTGCGGACGTCTGGCTATTGCTCACTCTCCTCGGCATCGTCGGCGCCGGCCGACAGCAAAGCCCGGCCACCCGGGTCGGGCGAGCCGCGCATTCGCGCGTTATACAACGCCGCGCCGGGCGCGGAAAGGCCGTGCGTCAGTCGAAGAAGCCCCAGGCGATGTTCGATGGCACCATGACCGTGGGCTCGGCCGGCAGTGTGTCGAGCGACACGGTGAGCGAGGGCCCGCCGATCTGGCGGATCGCGAACTCGTCCGACATGCCATCGAGGAAGATCCGCAGGCTCGCGCCGCCGAAGGCGTGCATCGGCAGGACGACGCGGGCCTTGAGGCGCTTGAGCACCTCGATCATGCCGGGCAGGTCCAGCGTGTAGGTCCCGTCCACCGGCGCCATCACCACGTCGAGCTGGCCCAGCATGGCATAGTGCGACTCGTCGAGACGGTGGTGCAGATGCCCCAGATGCCCGATGCAGATGTTCGCCACCTCGAAGACGAAGATCGAGTTGCCGTCGCGCCCGCGCTCGCCCCAGCCGCGGATATCGGTTGTGACGTTGCGGATCACGACGTCGCCTTCCTCGACCAGATGCTCGGCCGGGCCGTCGCCGAGCGGGTCCCAGCCGCGCAGCACGTGGCGGATCGCGGGGCTGGGATAATCCGTGAAATGCGTCTCGTGCGCCTGGTTCATGGTCACGACGTCGGGGGGCGGGCCGTCGCCGTGGCGGCCGAAATAGTCGGTCGCGATGACCACGTCGCCGGCGGTGTCGATGCGGTAGGTGGAATGCCCGATATAGGTGATCGTCACCTCCTCGGCCGCGGCGGCAACCGGGCCGAGGCTGGCCACCCGCACCCCGGGCACGCCCTCGACGAAGGCATGGCAGATCGAGGCGAGCGCGGCGGCGGGCACGAGGGCGGCTGCGGCCGCGATGGCGGCGGCGAGGAACCTTGGGACGACGGTCATGCGCGTGTCTCCTGCGACGGTGCGGGGCAGGGGTTCAGACCAGAACATAGCACGCGCTTCCGCGAGACCAGCACCGCTGGCGCCGATGTGACCGGATTGCGGGCGGCCCCGCCCCGCGGCTATCCTGATACAGAGCGCAGGCGCAGTCCGGCACGGAGCCGCGGGCCGACGCCGCGCCGCTGGGGAGGACGGGACATGGCGGCGAGCGGAGCACTCGACCGGGACCGGGGGCCGTGGCGCGAGGCGCGGGGGGTTCCCCCGGTGCGGCGCGCGAGCCCCGACGATCTTAGGGCCGCGCTGGCGGCCGGCTGGGCGGATTTCCGCGCCGCACCCTGGCTGGGCATCATGGTCGGCGCAATCTACGCGCTGGGCGGCTGGCTGCTGATCGCGGTGATCGAGGCGCGCGACTACCGCGGCCTCACCTTCCCCGTCATCGCGGGCTTCGCGCTGGTCGGGCCGTTCTTCGCGACCATCCTCTACGAGATCTCGCGCCGGCGCGAATACGGGCTGCCGTTCCGGGTCTCGGACGCGGCCGCGATGGTGCGCGCCACCGCCCGGCGGCAGATCATGTTCCTGGGCTTCGTGCTGATGTTCTGGCTGGCGGTCTGGAGCCGGATCGGTGTGATGCTGTTCGCGCTGCATTTCAGCGCCCAGCCCGACCGCTTCGTCGAGTTGATGGGGCAGTTCCTGACCACCTCGCACGGCATCAGCTTCCTGATCGTGGGCCACGCTTTCGGCGCCTTTTTCGCGGCGGTGGCTTTCGCGATCTCGGTGGTGGCCTTCCCGTTTCTGCTGGACCGCGACGCCGACGTGATCACGGCGATTGTGACGAGCTTCAAGACGGTGCTGGCAAGCCCGGTCGTGATGCTGGGCTGGGGGGTGTTCATCGGGGCCGTGCTGGCGGCGGCATCGCTGCCGGGCTTCCTCGGGCTGATCGTCGCGCTGCCGGTGCTGGGACATGCGAGCTGGCATCTCTACCGGCGGCTGGTCGAGGACTGAGCGGTCCTGCTGCGAACGGCGCGGTGGATTTCACGCTTGCAGGCGACATCAGGCGGAGGGTTTCATTGATCTTCTCAACACGCATCCGGGCTCGCAGCGCTGCATTGCAGCCGGGTGGTTTGCTGGTCGTCCTGCTGGCCGCCCTTTGCCTTGGCGCGGCCGCGCCCGGCAATGCCGCGTCGGACCTTGCGGAGGCGAGGCTCGCAGAGGCCAGCGCCGACTGCGAGGGCCTAGATGGCGGCGTCTTCTCGACCGACGGGGCCGCCATCACCGAAGTCGATCTCACGGGGGACGCCATCCCGGATGAGATCATCGACGAGGGCACGTTCCGCTGCTCGTCGGCCGCGTCGCTCTGGTGCGGCACGGGTGGTTGCGGGCTGACGGTGATCGCCGAGGGCACGGCGACGCAGCTTCTGGTCAAGGACTGGCGCGTCATCGACTGGCACGACCGCAAGATCCTTCTGACGGCCGTGCATGGCCATGAATGTGGCGGCAGCAACCTGCGCTGGTGCTACGAGGCGCTGGTCTGGTCCGAGGGAGCGCTGCGGAGCGTGAGCCCGTTCCGGCGGGGCGAGTAAGGGCGCGTTCGGGTGAGGGTCGTGTGCCCGCACCCACGAATCTCGGGTTGGGATAAACGTATGGTGCCGCCGGGAATGCCCCGCACGTGCCTCGGGGTCGGGGCCGGCCTCAAGGGCGAGTCCGATCTAGCGAGGCCCCGGGTCAAGCCCGGGACCCGGCCCACTCGCAGCGGCCGAGGGCGCCCTCGACGAACGGACAGAGTGCCCTGATCAGGCCCCGATTCCGTCGTCCGCGACGCGTCTCAGATCCGGCGCCGCCGCCTCGGCCGCGATGGCCGCGATGGCCTCGGCCAGCCCCATCACCTTCTGCCCCTGCTCGCCGAGGCGGCGGAGCGAGACGGTCTCGGCCTCGACCTCCTGCCGGCCGAGGGCGAGGATGACGGGGACGCCGGCGACCGAGTGTTCGCGGACCTTGTAGTTGATCTTCTCGTTGCGGGTGTCGGTCTCGACCCTGAGCCCCTTGGCGCGCAGATCGCGTGCCACGCGCTCGGCATAGCCGTCGGCGTCGGACACGATGGTCGCGACCACCACCTGCACGGGGGCGAGCCACAGCGGGAAACGGCCGGCGCAGTTCTCGATGACGATGCCCAAGAACCGCTCGAAGCTGCCCAGGATGGCGCGGTGCATCATCACGGGCCGCTTCTTCTCGCCATCGGCGTCCACGTACTCGGCATCGAGCCGCTGGGGCAGGTTGAAGTCGGCCTGCAGCGTGCCGCACTGCCATTCGCGGCCGATCGCGTCGGTCAGCTTGAAATCGAGCTTCGGCCCGTAGAACGCGCCCTCGCCGGGATCGACCTTGTAATCGTTGGTGACCTTGCGCACCGCGGCCTCGAGCGCCGCCTCCGCCTTGTCCCAGATCTCGTCACTGCCCACGCGCTGCTCGGGGCGGGTCGAGAACTTGATGTCGAAGCGCTCGAAGCCGAGATCGGCATAGATCGAGCCGAGGAGCTCGATGAAGCGCGCCGTCTCGTCCTCGATCTGGTCCTCGGTGCAGAAGATGTGCGCGTCGTCCTGCGTGAAGCCGCGCACCCGCATCAGGCCATGCATCGAGCCTGAGGGCTCGTAGCGGTGGCACGAGCCGAACTCGGCAAGGCGCAGGGGCAGATCGCGATACGACCGCAGCGAGTGGTTGTAGACCTGCACATGGCAGGGGCAGTTCATCGGCTTCAGCGCATTGATGCGCTTCTCCTTCGCGTGCTCCTCCTCGACGTAGGCCAGGAACATGTTCTCGCGATACTTGTCCCAGTGGCCCGAGGCCTCCCACAGCTTGCGGTCGACGACCTGGGGGGTCTTGATCTCCTTGTAGCCCGCGGCGGTGAGGCGGCGGCGCATGTAGTCCTCGAGCACGCGGTAGACCGCCCAGCCGTTGGGGTGCCAGAACACCATGCCCGGCGCTTCCTCCTGCAAATGGAACAGGTCCATCTGCTTGCCGATGCGGCGGTGATCGCGGCGCTGCGCCTCCTCGAGCATCTTCAGGTAGGCGTCGAGATCGGCCTTGCTGCGGAAGGCCGTGCCATAGATGCGCTGGAGCTGCTTGCGGCTGGAATCGCCGCGCCAGTAGGCGCCCGCGACCGACATCAGCTTGAAGGCGTCGGCCGGCACCTGCCCGGTGTGGACGAGGTGGGGCCCGCGGCAGAGGTCCTGCCAGTGCCCGTGCCAGTACATGCGGATCGGCTGGCCCTCGGGGATCGCCTCGACCAGCTCGACCTTGAAGGGCTCGCCCGTGCGCTCGTAATGGGCGATGGCGTCGGCGCGGGTCCAGACCTCGGTGCGCACGGGATCGCGCGCCTCGATGATCTGGCGCATCCGCTTCTCGATGGCGGCGAGATCGTCCTCGGTGAACGGCTCGTCGCGGTCGAAGTCGTAGTAGAAGCCGTTCTCGATCACCGGGCCGATGGTGACGCGCGTCGCGGGCCACAGCTCCTGCACCGCGCGGGCCATGATGTGGGCGCAGTCGTGGCGGATCAGCTCGAGCGCGTCCGCCTCGTCCTTCGCGGTGACGATGGCGAGCGCGGCATCATGCTCGATCGGCCGCGACAGGTCCGCGAGCGCGCCGTCGATGCGGCAGGCAAGCGCAGCCTTCCCCAGCGATTTCGAGATGTCGGCCGCGACCTGCGAGCCCGTCACGCCGGTGCCGTATGTCCGGGTCGCCCCGTCCGGCAGCGTGATCGTGATGCGGGCCTCGGCGAGATCGCTCATCGGTCTTCCCCGTGATGGGTGGGCGGACCCCAGCGGAGGGGTCCCGGAAATCGCGCGCACAATCGTTTAGGGGGGCCGAGGAAGTCAAGCGCCGGGGGCTGGCGCCCGGTGTCGCGGCCCGGCGGGCGTCACGCCTCGCTGAACAGCCGCCCAGTCGCGCGTTCGTAGACGCTCAGTGTCGCGCGGCGCATCGCGGCGATGGTGAAGCGGGCATGGATGCGCGCCTTGGCCTGCATGCCCATATGCGCGCGCGCCGAGGGGTCGAGCGCCAGCGCCGCGTCGATTGCCGCCGCCAGCGCCGCCGCGTCGCCGGGGGGGTAGAGCCAGCCGGTCTCGCCATGCACCACAGTCTCGCGCGCGCCGCCATGGTCGGTGGCGATCACGGGGCGGCTCATCGCCTGCGCCTCGACCGCGACGCGGCCGAAGGCTTCGGGCTCGATCGAGGCCGAAACGACGACCGAGGCGAGCTTCATCGCCGCCGCCATGTCCGAGGTGGCGCCGGTCAGATAGACGAAATCGCCGACGCCGCATTTCTCGATCCGGCGGCGCAGCTTGACCTCGAAGCCCGAGCCACCGTCGTCGCCGACGATCAGCACGAGGAAATCGGCTATGCCGTGGCGCTCATGAAGGATGGCGGCGGCGTCGATCACCGTCTCGGCCCCCTTCCAGCGCGTGAGCCGCCCCGGCAGCATGACGATGGGCCGCGTGTCGTCCAGAAGCCCCCAGGCGTCGGCGAGCGAGGCCGCGCGCTCGTTCGAGACCATGTCCTCGGAGAATACCGCCGTATCCGCCCCGCGCGGGATCACCACGATGTCGGCGGGATCGACATGGTGGCGCGCGATCACGAGGTCGCGGATGAACTCCGAGATCGCGATCACCGGACGGCCCTTCGCCATGACCGAGTTGTAGAAGCGCTTTAGCGGAAAGCCCTCGCTGTAGGCGCCGTGATAGGTCGTGACGAAGGGAACGCGGCAGCGTTCCGCCGCCCATCTCGCCGACCATGCGGGCGCGCGCGAGCGGGCGTGCACGAGGTCGATCCCCTCGGCCCGGATCAGGCGCTCGAGCACGCCCGCATTCTGCCAGATGTTGAGCGGGTTCTTGGTGGCGGCGTTCATCACCACGATCTCGGCGCCCGCGCGCAGGGCCTTCTGCGCGAGCTGGCCGCCTTCGGTCGCGATGATCGCCCGCCCGCCCGCCTGCACGATGGCCTCGGCGATCTCGACGGTGCCGCGCTCGACCCCACCGATGCCGAGGCGGGGGACGACCTGCAGGATCGTGAGCGGGTGCGGATGGTGCGTCGGCCCTTTTCGGGCGCCGGCCTCGGCCGGGATGGCGGCCCCTGTCGCGTGCGGGCGCTCGCGTGTAGTGTCCCCGGCAGTGCTGCCGACGATGGAGGACGACGCGGACATGAACGCTCCGGACCTGCTCGAGATCTCACCAGACCGAAGGCTCGCTTATCACAGGACCGCGGCCCGAGGCGACGGCAAAGCGGCGCCGGGCGTGGTTTTCCTTGGCGGCTTCCGGTCGGACATGACGGGGACCAAGGCGGTTTGGCTCGAGGACTGGGCGCGCGAGCGTGGCCGGGCCTTCCTGCGCTTCGACTATCGCGGGCATGGGGCAAGCTCGGGCGGGTTCCTTGACGGCGCGATCGGCGACTGGGCGGACGATGCGGCCGAGGCGGTGACCCGACTGACGGAAGGCCCGCAGATCCTGGTGGGCTCGTCGATGGGCGGCTGGATCGCGCTCCTGCTCGCCCGGCGGATGCCGGGGCGGGTGGCGGCGCTGGTCGGGATCGCCGCGGCGCCGGACTTCACCGAGGACTCGATGTGGGCGGGCTTCGACACGGAGGCGCGCGCGGCGCTGCTGCGTGACGGCCGGGTGGAACTGCCCTCGGATTATTCGGACGAGCCCTATGTCATCACCCGCCGGCTGATCGAGGAGGGGCGGAACAACCTCGTGCTGCGCGACCCCCTGCCGCTGCCCTTCCCGGTGCGGCTGCTGCAGGGCACCGCCGACACCGACGTGCCGCCCGAGGTGGCGCTGCGACTGCTCGGCCACGTCGATTGCCCGGACGCGCGGCTCACGCTGGTCAAGGGGGCGGATCACCGCTTCTCGGGCCCGCGCGAACTGGCGATCCTTGGTGCGACGCTCGACGAGGTGACGGGCGCGATCTCGCAAGGGTTGTGACGATTGCCACTGGCATCGCGCACTGCGTGCGCGCAAACTGTCTCTCGCGTCAGCACCGGGAGGCGGAGATGCCGATCGAGATCAAGGAACTCATCATTAGGGCCGAGGTCAACGACCGTGCAGCGGGGACCGGGCCGGCCGATCGCCCCGGGCAGGGGCCGGACAGGTTCGACTTCATCGAGATCGGAATCCTCGTGGCCGACGAGGGTCCCGACGGCGTCACGGTGACCGGCCCGAGCCTCGGCGGGTGGCAGCCGCCCGGCATCGAGGGCGAGCCCCCGATCGAGGTGCCGGCCGCGCCCGAGGCGGCGTTCCTGTTCGCCGACGACTGTGGCTGAGCGGCCGCGGATCAATACGGGATCGGCGTGCCGCGGTAGTCCTCGAACACGCCTGTCGTGTCGAGGTCGAGCGTCTCGAAGCGCGCGAGAAGCCCCGCGGCCGAGGTCGCAGCGTCGAGCTCGGCGCCCGTGCCGCCCATGTCGGTGCGCACCCAGCCGGGATGGTAGGCGCCGACCGCGATTCCCCGCGGGCCGAGATCGGTGGCGAGGTTGCGCGCAAGGTTCGTGGCCGCCGCCTTCGAGGCGCGATAGATGTAGCTGCCGCCCGGCGCCTTGGCGCTTGAGGCCATCACCGACGAGATGATGGCGATTTTCGGGTTCGGCGCGCGCTCGAGATGCGGCAGGAACGCGCGAACGGTGAAGAACACGCCCGCCACGTTGGTCATCATCGTCTCGGCCCAGGCGTCGGCGGTGTAGCCGGGCGCCTCGATCCCGCCGCGGGCGCGGTAGACGCCGGCATTGCACACGACGACGTCGATCGCGCCCTGCTCGGCCAACGCGGCGGCGGCGAGGCTCGCGGGGTCCGTCACATCGGCCGCGCGGATCGCGATCGCACCCGGCGCGGCGCCTCGTGCCGCCGCGGCGAGGTCCGCCGCCGAGCCGGGGTCGCGGACGCAGGCGATCACGCGGTCGCCGCGCCCCGCGGCCGCGCGGACCATCGCGAGCCCGATTCCTCGGCTCGCGCCGGTGATCAGCAGTGTTCTTTGCATCGCCGCCTCCCTAGAGTCGGACCAGTCTATGGCGCGGGATGGCGCCGCGCCAACCGTCACGGGGAGGTCGAGCAATGCGGCAGGCGTATCGTCATGCCCTGATCGTGGGCGTTGGAACCGGGCTCTCGGCCTCCTTGGCGCGGGCCTTCGCGGGACGTGGCATGAAGGTGACCCTGACGGCGCGGGGCGCGGGCAAGCTCGCGGCGCTGGCGGCCGAGCTTGGCGCGACGGCCCATGCCTGCGACGCGGCCGATGCCGCCTCGGTCGCCGCGCTGTTCGCGGCGCTGGATGCGGGGGGCGAGCCGGACGTGGTGGTCTACAACCCCTCGGCGCGGCTGCGCGGGCCGATCGCCTCGCTCGATCCCGCGGCGGTGGCTCACGCGGTGACGGTCACCGCGCTCGGCGCCTTCTACGTCGCGCGCGAGGCGGTGATCCGGATGGAGCCCGAGAGGCGCGGCGCCGTGCTTTTCACCGGCGCCTCGGCGGGCGTGAAGGGCTATGCGCAGTCGGCGCCATTCGCGATGGGCAAGTTCGCGCTGAGGGGACTGGCGCAGTCGATGGCGCGTGAGCTGCATCCCAAGGGCATCCACATCGGCCATTTCGTGATCGACGGCGCGATCCGAAATCCGGGCCGCGAGGAACCGGCGGACGCGCCCGACTCGATGCTGGACCCCGACGCGATCGCGGCGAGCTATTGCGATTTCCTCGACCAGGACCGAAGCTGCTGGGCGTGGGAGGTCGAATTGAGGCCTTGGGTCGAGCGGTTCTGAAGGTTTTGCGGGCAGATGCCGCGACACACTCCGTTCGTGCGCCGGGCAATGCATCACGGTATGAGTTCGGTTCCGCGCCGAACGAGCGCGGTATTGTGGTTATCCGTGAGATCACTCACGCATCATGGTGTGTGACTGGAATTCGTAAGAATATTTCTTGGATATTATATGAGCACTACAATAAAAATTGCAAAAATATCCATTTTGACGCTCTCTTTTTTGGCGTGGATGACCATATTTTCTGTGGTGATCTTGAAGAATATCGAACTGCTCGCGCTTCGGCCGGAAGCTGCGACGACAGATGTCGATATTTCGACCTTCTGGTCGGCGGCTGTGTTCGCGTGGAACGGCGCACACTTGGCGGCCTTCGATCTCGATGCCATGCGCGCGCTTCAGGCGAATGCCAGCACGGGCGGCGCGTTCGTCTATCCCTGGCTGTACCCCCCTGCGGTGATGTTGATCCTGATGCCGCTCGGCGCCCTGAGTTTCATCAATGCCTGGATTGCGCTGGTGATAGGCTCGCTTCTTGTCCTTCGCGCCGCGCTTCGAAAATTCAGCCACCCATACGAAACGCTCAGTTTCTTGGTGCTCTTTTCTCCGGCGACATTGTATTGCGGACTCCGCGGCCAATTGACGATGCTGCTCGCGGCGGCACTCCTGATGGGGTTCGCGAACCTCATTCGCGGCCGCGAACTGCGCTCGGCGGCATGGATGTCGCTCGTGACGCTGAAACCTCAGATCTGTCTGGTTCTCCCGGTGGCGCTTGCGGTCTCGCGATCATGGTCGCTCATGGCGTTTGGTCTTGCCTTCATCCTCGTTCTGTCCGTCGTGCCGCTACTGATCCTTGGCCTTGGATATTGGGCGGAGTGGCTCAATGCGCTTGAGGCGCAGGCCGCATGGCTAGAGAGCGTGAAAGCGCAGCAAGATGGTTTTTTTACCCCCGAGGCATTTTCAATGTATTCGATGACTTGGGAGGCATTCTTCGTGAATCTCGGGCTCGAGCAGCTTGCAGGTCGGCTGCAATGGGTGTTCGGGTTGCTGATGCTCTCGGCGATGACGGCGGTCTGGGCGGCGAAGGGCTCTTCGCCCGAACTGCGTGCATCGGCCCTTTTGTTCTCGATGATCGGCGCTTCGCCTTACGCGTGGAGTTACGAGGTGTTGTTCCCGCTCCTTGGGGCGCTTGTCCTCGTGCAGGTCACCTGGACGGCCAGGGGACGGCCCCGGTACGGTTGCTGGATGGCGGGCATGTCCGCAGCGCTGTTCCTCGCGGTCTGGTTCGGGCCGTTGGTGAGGTTGGGGGAGCAACCGATTTCTGTGGCAATGATGCCACTCTGTCTTGCCGGACTGACGCTCGCCCTCATCCTGAGCCGAACGAGCGCCTGCGCCGACGGCGAATCCGCGAGGCAACCCTAGGCCGCTCAGTGTTGATCGACCAACCGATTCAAATCAGCATCCCCACCACCATCACCGCGAGGCCGAAGAAGCCGATGCCGACGGCCGCGCCGTTCATCAGGATCAGGCGGCGCAGTTCGGCCTCGAGCGCGCCGGGCTCGAACTGCGAGGCGCGGATGCGGGCGGCGCGCTGGATGCAGCGGACCAGCATCAGCACGCCCGCCACGGCGATGGCGATGCCGGCATAGACGATGACCGTGCCGGTCATCCCGGCCGGCCCCAGCCGCCGCCGCCCGGGGTTTCCAGCACCCAGGTATCGCCGGCGGCAAGCTCGCGCTTGTCGGCGGAGTTCAGCACCTCCTCGCGCCCGTCCGCGCGCAGGATGCGCGAGCGACCCAGCGCGCCGGGCGCACCGCCCTCGAGGCCGGGCGGGGGCACGACACGGTGGCCCGACAGGATCGCGATGGTCATGTCCTCGAGGAACCGGATGCGGCGGGTCACGCCGTTTCCGCCCCGGCAGCGCCCCTCGCCACCGGTGCCCTCGCGGATCGCGAATTCCTCGAGCACCACGGGGAAGCGCCATTCCAGCACCTCGGGGTCGGTGAGGCGCGAATTGGTCATGTGGGTGTGCACGCCCGAGGTGCCGGGATGCCCGGTGCCGTCGTTCAGCACGCCCGCGCCCGAGCCGCCGCAGATCGTCTCGTAGTATTGATACTTCGCGTTGCCCCAGGTGGTGTTATTCATCGTGGACTGCGCCGCCGCCTGCACGCCGAGCGCAAGGAACAGCGCCGAGGTCACGGCTTGCGAGGTCTCGACATTCCCCGCGATCACCGCCGCCGGATACTCGGGCGACAGCATCGTGCCCTTGGGCAGGATGACGCGGAGCGGCTTCATCACCCCCTCGTTCATCGGGATCGCGTCGTCGACGAGGCAGCGGAAGACATAGAGCACGGCCGCCCGCGTCACCGGCTCGGGCGCGTTGTAGTTGGTGCGCAGCTGCGCGGTCGTGCCGGTGAAGTCGACCGTGGCCGAGCGCGCGGCATGGTCCACGGTGATCTTCACCCGGATCTCGCGCGGCTCGCCGTCGAAGCCCGGATCCATCCGGTAGACATACTCGGAATCCCGCAGCGCCTCGATGCGCTGACGCACCAGTTCCTCGGCATTGTCCTGGACATGGCCCATGTAGGCGCGCACCACGTCGAGCCCGAAGTGATCGACCATGCGGCGCAGCTCCAGCGCGCCCTTCTCGCACGAGGCGACCTGCGCCTTGAGATCGGCGATGTTGATGTCCGGCGCGCGGGCGGGATACTTCGCGCCGGTCAGAAGCGCGCGCATCTCGGCTTCGCGGAACTGTCCGGTCGGGCCGTCGACCAGCAGGAAATTGTCGATCAGCACACCCTCGTCCTCGACCACGCGGCTGTCGGGCGGCATCGAGCCGGGGGTGAGCCCGCCCACATCGGTGTGGTGGCCGCGGGCCGAGGTGTAGAACAGCACCTCGCCGCCCGCATCGTCCCACACCGGCGTGACCACGGTGATGTCGGGCAGATGCGTGCCGCCATTGTAGGGCGCGTTCAGTACGAACACATCGCCCGGGCGCATCCTTGGGTTCTGCGCGATCACGGTCTTCACCGAGGCGGCCATCGAGCCCAGATGCACCGGCATGTGCGGGGCGTTGGCGATGAGATCACCCTCCGCGTCGAACACGGCGCAGGAGAAGTCGAGCCGCTCCTTGATCGTTACGCTGGCCGCGGTGTTTTCCAGCACCGCGCCCATCTGCTCGGCGATCGACATGTAGAGGTTGTTGAAGACCTCGAGCATCACCGGATCGGCCTGGGTGCCCACGGCCACGCCCTCGCGCGGCGCGACGCGGTGCAGCACGACGTGGTCGTGCGCGGTGATGCGGGCCTGCCAGCCGGGCTCGACCACGATCGAGGTGTGCGGCTCGACCAGCACGGCGGGGCCGGTCAGGCGGTCGCCGGGGCGCATCGCCTCGCGCAGCACGAAGCGGGCGTCGTGCCATTCGCCCTGGCTGAAGAAGGGGGCCGTCTTGGCGGTCTCGATGTGCGACTCGGGCCGCTCGCGGATCGGTTGGGTGGCTTCGGCAAGGTCGGCGGCGGCGCCGATCGCTTCGGCGGAAACCGCCTCGATCACGAGGGGCACGTCGCCCGCGTCGAAGCCGAAGCGGGCGCGGTGAGCCTCGCGGAAGGCGGTGCGCATCGCGGCCTCGGTGCCGAAGGGGATCGGCAGGGCGGTGTCGGTGCCCTTGACCTTCAGCATCGCGGTCCGGGCGACCCGGATCTGGGCCTGCGCCACGCCCTGGCGCTCGACCTCCGAGAGCGCATCGACCCCAAGCCGGTCGAGATCGGCCGCGGCCTGCAGGCGGCTGTCGGCCGACAGCACCGCCTCGACCGCCTGCTGGCGGCTCGCGCGGATGTCGGCCAAGCCCATGCCATAGGCCGATAAGAGCGAGGCCATCGGGTGGACGAGGCAGGTCTCCATGCCCAGCACATCGGCGATCAGGCAGGCGTGCTGCGCCCCCGCGCCGCCGAACACGGCGAGGCAGTATTCGGTCACGTCATGGCCCTGCTGGACGCTGATCTTCTTGATCGCGTTGGCCATGTTCTCGACGGCGATCCTGAGGAAGCCGTCTGCGAGTTCCTCGGGCCGCTTGCCGACCTGCGTTGCCATCGCCTCGAACGCACGCCGCGTTGCCGCGGCGTCGAGCGGGCGGTCGGCATCGGGGCCGAAGATGGCGGGGAAGAATTCGGGGCGCAGCTTGCCGGTCAGCACGTTCGCATCCGTCACCGCGAGCGGCCCGCCGCGGCCGTAGCAGGCAGGGCCGGGGTTGGCGCCTGCGCTTTCGGGGCCGACCCGAAGGCGCGTGCCGTCGAATTGCAGGAGCGAGCCGCCCCCCGCCGCCACGGTGTGAATGTTCATCATCGGCGCGGTGATGCGCACGCCCGCGACCATGGTGTTGAGCACCCGTTCGTAGTCGCCCGCGTAGTGGCAGACATCCGTCGATGTACCGCCCATGTCGAAGCCGATCACCTGACGGAAGCCTGCAATCTCGGCGGTGCGGGTGCAGCCCACCACGCCGCCCGCGGGACCCGACAGGATCGCGTCCTTGCCCTGGAAGAAGCGCGCGTCGGTGAGGCCACCGGAGGACTGCATGAACATCAGCTTCGAGCCGAGGTCCTGTGCCTCGTCCGCGCCCTCGAAGGCCTCGGCCACGCGATCGACGTAAGCGCGCAGGATCGGGCTGAGATAGGCATCGACTACGGTGGTGTCGCCGCGGCTGACCATCTTCATCAACGGCGAGACCTCGTGGCTGACCGACACCTGCGGAAAGCCGATTTCGCGGGCGATGGCGGCGGCGCGGGCTTCGTGCGCCTGGTGGCGGTAGCCGTGGACGAAGACGATGGCGACGGCGCGGACGCCCTCGTCGAATGCCGCGCGCAGGTCGGCCTCGAGCCGCGCTTCGTCCAGCGGCCGCTCGACGGTGCCGTCGGCGCGGATGCGCTCCTCGGCCTCGATGGTGCGGCTGTGCAGCATCTCGGGCAGGACGATGTGGCGCGCGAACAGGTCGGGCCGGTTCTGGTAGGCGAGGCGCAGCTGCTGGCCGAGGCCGCGGGTCGTGACCAGCACCGTCGGCGCACCCTTGCGTTCCAGCAGCGCGTTGGTCGCGACCGTCGTTCCCATCTTCACCCGGCCGATGCGCGCGGGCGGGATCGGGGCGTCGGGCGCGAGGCTCAGGAAGCCGCGAATCGCATGGAGCGCGGCATCGTCATACTGCTCGGGATTCTCGGACAAAAGCTTCCGCGTGGCGAGGCTGCCTTCCGGGTCGCGGGCGACGACGTCAGTAAAGGTGCCGCCACGGTCGATCCAGAAGTCCCAGGCACCGTCCGACATGACCCCAGCCCCTTGCATCGACGTGGCAAAAGTCCACTTAACTGTGGACCCGCACCGCTTAGACGATTAGCGTGAGAAGGGAAAGAGAGGGAGACTGGCATGATCCTGGCCATTGTCGCGTTCGCTCTTCTGACTGCCGGGCTCGTGCTCCTGTCCCGGCGGCCCGAGGAGCGTCGGGTGCCCATCCGGGTCCGCCGCGACGTCCATCCCCGCGACCGGCGCCGCTGACCGGGCCCGCGCCGCTTCTCGCCACGGCAGGTCCTTGCATCAGGCCCGCCGGGGAACGGGATCTCGACTCGATCCGCGACATCCTGAATGCCGAGATCCGCTCCGGCACCGCAAGCTGGGCCGAGACCCTCAGGACCGCCGATGACATGACCGCCTGGCTCGCCGCGCGCGAGGCCGGGGGCTTCCCCGTGATCGTTGCCGAGGCCGATGGGCGCGTCGCGGGCTATGCGAGCTTCGGCCCCTTCCGCACGGGCGAGGGATATCGCTTCACGGTCGAGCACTCGGTCTATGTGGCACACTGGGCCCGGCGGCGCGGCGTCGCGCGCCTGCTGATGGAGCGCCTGATCGCCGAGGCCCGCCTGAGAGGGCTGAGACGGATGGTGGGCGGCGTGAGCGCCGACCAGACGGCGAGCCTTGCGCTGCACCGGGCGGTGGGTTTCGAGGAACAGGGGCGGCTTGGCGGCGTCGGCGTGAAGTTCGGGCGCCCGCTCGATCTGGTGCTGATGGTGCGCCCGCTCGACGCGCCCGGCTGACGCGGACCCCTCTGCGGCGCCGTGCCGCTGCGACTCACCGCGGCTTGAGGCGACGTGCGAGTCGCGCGTGCTAACATCCGAATCATGTCGATCTGGACGCGAATCGGGGAAAGCCTGGCCGCGCTCGCCCGTGGCGAGCCGCTGAGCCGCGTCTTCGAGCGGCTCTCGACGCCGCCCGAGCGCACCGTCGCCTTCACCATCGCGGTGATCGCGCTGGGCGCCAAGATGGCCAAGGCCGACGGGCAGGTGACCCGCGACGAGGTGGCGGCCTTCCGCGAGATCTTCACAATCCCTCCCGCCGACGAGGCGAACGCCGCGCGCATCTACAACCTCGCGCGCAGCGATGTGGCGGGCTTCGACGTCTATGCCCGCCGCATCGCGCGGATGTTCGCCGACCGGCCCGAGGTGCTGGCCGATCTGCTGGAGGGGCTGGTCTACATCGCGGTGGCGGATGGCGAGTATCACCCCGCCGAGGACGCCTACCTGGCCGAGGTCGCGCGCATCTTCGGCATCGGGGAGGCGCGTTTCCGCGCGATGCGGGCCCGCCACCTGCCGGGCGAGATAGACCCCTGGGCGGTGCTGGGGATCGAGCCGGGCGCCGACCCGGCCGAGATGCGCGCGCGCTACCGCGCGCTGGTGCGCGAGTTGCACCCCGACCGGATGGTGGCGCGCGGCGTACCGCGCGAGGCGCTCAGGCTGGCCGAGCAGCGGCTCGCCGTCGTGAACGAGGCCTATGCGCGGCTGAGGGCCGAGATGGCCGAGTGACGGCCGCTCGGCCCCGGCCACCGAACCGGGGCAGCGGCGGATGGAGGGCCGTGCAGGATGGGCCGAGACCCGCGCTCAGCCCAGTGCCGCGAAGGCGCCGCCGTGGTAGACCAGCGCCTTGCCCTCGTGCCGCGAGAAGCCGAGCACACGGCCCATCAGGATGTCGTGATCGCCCGCCGCCACGCGCTCGTGCATCGCGCAGTCGAAGCGCGCGAGCGAGCCGTCGATCAGAGGCGCGCCGTGGCGGCCGGGCTTCCACGAGACGGCGGCGAACTTGTCGGCGCCGCGGGTGGCGAAGACGCGGGCCACCGCCTCCTGCTCGGCCGCGAGCACGTTCACGGCGAAGCCCCCGGACGTGCAGAAGATCCGGTAGCTCGCCGCCGTATGGGCGAGGCAGACCAGCAGCAGCGGCGGGTCGAGCGAGACCGAGGTGAATGAGTTGGCGGTGAAGCCCACCGGCTCGCCGGTCTCGCCGTCCATCGCGGTCACGATGGTCACGCCGGTCGCGAAGGCGCCGAGCGCGCGGCGCAGGCCGGCCGTGTCGGTGGGCGGGTGCATCATGGGCCGTTCCGTCTCCTTCGTGCTGCCCGCCATAGATAGTGCGCCCGCGGCGCTCAGACAGGATCGGCCTCGCCCGCGAGCCAGGACGACAGGAGGACGCGCGCAATCGCATCCGCCCGCGGCGAGCCGAGGCGCGGGTGCCGCCCGTCCAGCATCGAGGCCAACTCGGCCCGCGGCAGCCACAGCGCGTCCTCGAGCTCGGTTGCGTCGCGGGTGATCTCGTCCGTCAGCGCCTCGGCAGTGCAGCCGAGCATGAGGCTCGCGGGGAAGGGCCAGGGCTGGCAGGCGAGATAGCGCACCCGGCCCACGCGCACGCGGGTCTCCTCCCAGACCTCGCGGCGCACGGCGTCCTCGATGGTCTCGCCGGGCTCCATGAAGCCGGCGAGGCAGGAATAGAGCCCTGCGGGCCAGGCCGACTGGCGCCCCAGCAGCACGCGCGTGCCGTCGGTCACCAGCATGATCACCACCGGGTCGGTGCGCGGGAAGTGCAGCGCGCCGCAGCCGCCGCAGCGCCGCCGCCATCCGCCGTCGTCGGGCGCGGTGGGCTCGCCGCAGCGGGCGCAGCGGGGATGGGTTTCGTGCCAGCCCAGAACGCCCTTGGCGGTGGCGGCGATGCTCGACTCGGCCGGCGCAAGCTGGGCTGCGACCGAGCGCAGGTCGATGAACTTGACCCCCTCGGGAAGGCGGGGGTCGGGGCCTTCGGCGGAATACGCGGGCACATCGGCCGCGAAGCAGGGTGCCCCGCCCGCGAGGCCGAGGAACACTGGCGCCTCGCGCGCCTCGGCCAGCAGCGGGTCGGCCGGGGCAAGCCAGTTCAGCGCCGGCGCCGCACCGCGCAGGTCGATCGCCGGCCGCCCGCCCGCGAGCGCGAGGACCCGCGCCTCAGCACCGGCAAGCAGCCCCGCCGCCCCCGCCCGCAGATGCGCCGCGCGGTCGAGCGCGGCCGAGCCGTCCGCGAAGGTGATGGGAAGCGAGAGCGTCATGGGCGGGCAGCCTGCAGGCAAGGGGCGAGGAGGCCCTGAATGCCAGACCGGCGCTGGGGCCGCAATCCCGCAGCCGCCCGCGCCACGCACCTTCCCGCGCGCGCCCTGACCCCTGCCCGGCCCCGGTTGTGCGCCGCGCCGCGAATCGCTATATCCGCGGGCGAGAGGTTGGCGCGGGCGAGCGCCTCGCCAACCCGGTCAGGTCCGGAAGGAAGCAGCCGTAACGAGCCCCGCTTGGGTCGCTGTCCAGCCTCTCACCTCCCGCGCCGCATCATCCCTGCGCCCCGACGCCGTGCCCGGGCCTGCGCGCCGCGCCGGGGTCATCCGTGCTTGCCGCGGCCCGCATCCGCGCCCTAATCTGCCGCCGATCCCCCTGAGACCGGAGAGCCGATGGCCGATGCCGCCCCCCCGACCGATGCCGCCACGCCCTATCAGGTGCTGGCGCGCAAGTATCGGCCGGGCCATTTCCGCGACCTGATCGGGCAGGAGGCGATGGTGCAGACGCTCACCAACGCCTTCGCGCTGGACCGTATCGCGCATGCCTTCATCCTCACCGGCGTGCGGGGCGTGGGCAAGACCACGACGGCGCGGATCATCGCCAAGGGGCTCAACTGCACGGGTCGGGGCGATCAGCCCACCATCGACCCCTGCGGCGAGTGCGACGCCTGCCTGTCGATCGCGGCGGGTCGCCACGTCGACGTCATCGAGATGGACGCGGCCTCGAACACCGGTGTCGACAGCATCCGCGAGATCATCGACTCGGTGCGCTACCGCGCGGCGCAGGCGCGCTACAAGGTCTACATCGTCGACGAGGTGCACATGCTCAGCACTTCGGCCTTCAACGCGCTCCTGAAGACGCTGGAGGAGCCGCCAGCGCATGTGAAGTTCATCTTCGCGACGACCGAGATCCGCAAGGTGCCCGTCACCGTGCTCAGCCGCTGCCAGCGCTTCGACCTGCGCCGGATCGAGCCCGAGGTGATGATGGAGCATCTCGGCGCGATCGCGGCGCGCGAGGGGGCGAAGGTCGCGGCCGACGCGCTCGCGCTGATCACTCGGGCGGCCGAGGGGTCGGTGCGCGACGCGCTCTCGCTGCTCGATCAGGCGGTGGCGCATGGGCAGGGAGGCGAGACCGACGCGGCCGATGTGCGCCGGATGCTGGGGCTCGCGGACCGCGGCCGTGTGTTCGACCTCTTCGAGGCGATCATGCGGGGCGATGCGGGGGCCGCGCTGGCCGAGCTTGGTGCGCAATACGCCGAAGGAGCGGACCCCGCCGTGGTGCTGCGGGATCTGGCGGAACTCACGCACTGGATTTCGGTCCTCAAGATCTCGGAGACGGCCGCCGAGGACCCCACCGTCTCGCCCGACGAACGCAGGCGGGGGCGGGAACTGGCCGCGAAGCTGTCCATGCGGGTGCTGACGCGGGCCTGGCAGATGCTGCTCAAGGCGCTCGAGGAACTCGGCGTCGCGCCCTCGGCCATGATGGCGGCCGAGATGGCGGTGATCCGGCTTTGCCACGTCGCCGACCTGCCGACGCCCGGCGATCTGGTGCGGCGGCTGCAGGAGGCGGGCGGCCCAGCAGCTGCCGGCGCGCCGTCGGCTGGCGGCAGCGGTGGCGGTGGCGGCACGCGGGCCGAGGGCCCGCCGCTCAGGGCGATCGCGGGCGGGGTCACGGCGGCCGCGGCGCCGAGGTCCGCGCCGGCCGCCCGGCTCGCCCCCGCCGGGATGCCGCTCGAGGACATCGCCGCGATGGTGGCGGGCGAGCGCGACATCAAGCTGCTCGACGAGCTCGAGCGCTTCCTCAGCCCCGTGGCGCTACATCCGGGCGTGATCGAGTTCAACCCGCGCCCCGGCGCGCCCGCCGACCTTGCGGGGCGGCTTGCGCAGATGCTGCACCGCGTGACCGGACGGCGCTGGTCGGTGGCGGTGAGTGACCAGCCGGGCGGGCAGACGCTGGCCGAGCGCCGGGCCGAGGCCGAGGCGGGGCGGATGCGCGATGCAGCGCGCCACCCGCTGGTGGCCGCCGCGCTCGCGGCCTTCCCCGGCGCGAAGATCGGCGCGGTGCGCCCGCTCAGCGATCTGGCGCCGGGCGCCGAGCCCCATTATCTCGCCCCCGTGCCCGAGGACGACGCCGTCGACATCGAGGGCGACATCCTCGACATGGACGACCCCTTCGGAGAGGAGAGCTGACATGCTCAAGGGACTGGGCGACATGGCCAAGCTGATGCGCGAGGCCCAGAAGATGCAGGAGCGCATGGCCGAGGCGCAGTCCCGCATCGCCGGGATGACCGCCGAGGGCTCAGCCGGCGCGGGGCTGGTGCGCGCGACCGCCACGGGCGAGGGCGAGGTCAAGGCGCTGAAGGTCGATCCCTCGCTCCTCGACGGCTCGATGGAAAAGGAAGTGCTCGAGGACCTCATCGTCGCCGCGGTGAACGACGCGGTGCGCCGTGCGCGCGAGCAGGCGCAGGGCGAGCTTGCGAAATTGACCGAGGGGCTGCCCCTGCCCCCGGGCTTCAAGTTCCCCGGCATGTGAGATGGCGATGGACGGCGAGACGCGAGGCGCGCCGCTCGGCAACAGCTTCGGCACCGCCGCGTATGGCGGCGAGGCGTGGTCGCAGCGCGTCGCGTCGCATGGCGAGGAAATCGGCACGCACTGGGCCGCGTGCGGAATCGCCAACGAATGGGCGCCGCTGACCGCGGTGCTGCTATCGGCGCCCGGGCCCGCGCTCGCGGCTGCCGGGAAAGAGGCCGACCGCAACCAGCTGCTCGCGCCCGTCGACCTGGGCCGCGCGGCCGAGGAGCATGCCCGCATGGCCGACGCCTACCGCGCCGCGGGCGTCGCGGTGCTCGAGGTGCCGCCCTCGGCCACCCATCCCAACCAGATGTTCTGCGCGGACCTGTTCGTCATGACCCCCGAGGGCGCGATCCTCGCGCGCCCCGCCTCGACCGTGCGGGCGGGCGAGGAGGTGGCGGTGGCGGCCTGCCTCGCTGCCGCGCGGGTGCCGATCCTGATGACGCTGCGGGGCGAGGCCACCTTCGAGGGCGCCGACCTCATGTGGCTCGACGCGGGCTGTGCCATCATCGGGCGGGGGCTACGCACCAACGACGCCGCGATCGCGCAGATCGGCGGGCTGCTGGGCCAGATGGGGGTCGAGACGCTGGCCGTCGACATGCCCTTCGGCACCATGCACCTGATGGGGATGCTGCGCATTCTGGACCGCGACCTGGCCGTCGCCTGGCCGCGGCGCACGCCGCATGCGGCGGTGATGGCGCTGCGCGCGCGCGGCTATCGGGTCGCCTTCCTGCCGGATCTGGGCGAGGCCGGCACCAACAACGCCATGAACGTGGTGACGCTGGGACCACGGCGCATCCTGATGCCGGGCAACCCCGCCGCGCGGGCCTTCTATGAGGCGCTGGGCGTCGAGGTGACCGAGACGCCCACGGCGGAACTCAGGAAGGCCGCGGGGGCGGTGGGCTGCCTCTCGGGCGTGGTGGCGCGGGCGCGGACGTGAGCGGCGGGCCCGAGATCGAGCGGCTGATCGAGCTGATGGCCAAGTTGCCGGGCCTCGGCCCCCGCTCGGCCCGGCGCGCGGCGCTGGCGCTGGTGAAGAAGCGCGAGCGGCTGCTGCTGCCGCTGGCGCAGGCGATGGCGGAGGTTGCCGACAAGGTCGGGCTCTGCGAGGTCTGTGGCAACATCGCCACCGGCCCGCGCTGCGCGATCTGCATCGACGCGCGGCGCGATGCGACGCGGCTCTGCGTGGTCGAGGACGTGGCCGACCTCTGGGCCCTCGAGCGCGCGGGCGTGTTCAAGGGGCGCTACCACGTGCTGGGCGGCACGCTCTCGGCGCTCGACGGTGTGACGCCCGAGACGCTGCGGATCCCGGAACTTGCGGCACGGGTGCGCGCGGAAGGGGTGGTCGAGGTCATCCTCGCGGTCGGCGCCACGATGGACGGGCAGACCACGGCGCATGTGGTGGCCGACTATCTGGACGGCACCGGAGCCGAGGTCACGTCGCTCGCCAAGGGCGTGCCGGTGGGGGGCGAGCTCGACTATCTCGACGACGGGACGATTTCCGCCGCGCTGGCGGCGAGGAAGGCGTTCTGAGGACGATGCAACGCGACGCCCCCCCGCCCCGGGGCGACGTGGAAGAGGTGCCGCGGCTGCGAGGGGGCCCCGGCTCCGGGGCCGGGGCTGCGGAACTCCGGCCGAGCGGCGCTTCCTCGGATGCTGGCGCAGCCTTCGCTGCCGCGGACTCGACCCGGGGCCTCGCGGAGGTGGCATTTCGCACAGGCGCTGACCCCGGCGCCGAGGCCGGGACAGCGACGATGGCCGGGCCCGTCAGCGCGGGTCGCCAAGAAAGCGCGTGAGGCAGGTGATGCGCCGGTCGACGTGATCGGGCGCCTTCTCGCCCGCCTTGTGGCAGACCCAGACCGTCGCCATGCCGCGGGCCTTGGGGACCGCGAGGTTGCGGGCATCGTCCTCGACCATGGCGGCGCGGGCGGGGTCGAAGCGGGCGTGCTCGCGCACCCGGTCATAGGCGGCGGCCGAGGGCTTGGGGATCAGCCCCTTGTCCTCAATGCCGTAGACAGCCTCGAACAGCCCGTCGAGGCCGCGGGCGCGCAGGACCCGCTCGGCATGGGCTCGGGCACCGTTGGTGTGCACAATCCGCCGCCCCGGCAGGCGGGCGAGGGCGTCCGAAAGCGCGGGGTCCGGCTTCAGCCCCGACAGGTCGATCTCGTGCACATTGTCGAGGAAATCCTGCGGATGGATGCCGTGGTGGTCCACGAGCCCCTTCAGCGTGATGCCGTAGCGCTCCCAGTAGAGCCGCCGCAGCCGGTCGGCCTCGGTCCGCGCGACACCCAGCGCGCCGGAAATGAAATCGGTCATCCGGCGGTCGATCTGGTCGAACAGCCGCGCCGAGGGGTGATAGAGCGTGTTGTCGAGATCGAAGACCCAGGTCTCGATCCGGGCGAAGTCGGTCGCGGCGGGCGCGGCGGCGGGCATTGTCAGCGGGGCTCGGGTCATCGCAGGATCCGACTATGGCCAATGCGGCGGCCTGATGGGAGGGCGAAGATGGCCGAAGCCGAGGAATGGGCCGGGCGGATGGGTCTCGAGTGGGCGCGCCACGTGCAGGCGCTCGACCGCCAGCTTGCGCCCGCGGGGGCGCTGGCCGTCGCGGCGCTCGACCCGAAGCCTGGCGAGCGCGTGATCGATCTCGGCTGCGGGGCGGGCGCGATGGCGCAGGCCATCGCCGCCGCCGTCGTGCCGGGCGGGTCGGTCACGGCGGTCGACATCTCGCCCGATCTTCTTGATATAGCCCGGGCGCGCGCCGGCATGGGCTGTGTCCGCTTCCACGAGGGCGACGCCGCGCGCCTCGATCTGGGCGAGCCGCATGACGCGCTGTTCTCGCGCTTCGGCTGCATGTTCTTCGACGACCCGACGGCCGCCTTCACGCGGCTGCGGCGCGCGCTGAAACCCGGCGCGCGGGCGGTGCTCACGGTCTGGGCCGAGATGGCGCGCAACCCCTGGGCGCGGATCCCGGCCGAGGCCGGGCAGCGCGTGCTGGGCCCGGCCGAGGCGAAGCCCGCCTATTCGCCCGGCCCGTTCGCATGGGCCGAGCCCGCCTATCCGCGCGCGATCCTCGAGGCCGCCGGGTTTCGCGACATCGGCTTCGACGAGTACGCGATCGAGCTGGTCATCGGAGACGGCACCGACCCGGACCCCGTCGAGCGCGGCATCGCGCTTGTCCTGCGGATCGGCCCGCTCGCGCGGCGGCTGAGGGCCGCCGATCACGACACCCGCGCCCGCGTGGCGGCCGAACTGCGGACCGCGCTCGCGCCCCATGTCCGGGACGGCTGGCTGCGGATGGAGGGCGTCATCCGGATCATTCGGGCTCGAAGCTGAGCGCCACGCCGTTGATGCAGTAGCGTAGCCCCGTGGGCCGCGGTCCGTCGGGGAAGACATGGCCCAGATGCGCGTCGCAGGCGGCACAGACCACCTCGGTGCGGCGCATGAACCAGCTCCGGTCGTCATGCTCCTCGACCGCGCCGGGGGCGGCGGGCTGCCAGAAGCTGGGCCAGCCGGTGCCGCTGTCGAACTTGTGGGCGGCGTCGAACAATCCGGCGCCGCAGCAGACGCAGCGGAAGGTACCGGGCGCTTTCGGGAAATCGTCATGGGTGAAGGGCCGCTCGGTCCCCTTCTTCCGGGTGACGCGATAGGCTTCGGGCGAGAGCTGCGCGCGCCATTCCTCGTCGCTGCGGGAAACCTTCTGCCTCATCGCGGGTTCTCCATGTGATGACGTTGCGGCAGCCGTCATACTGCTGTCGCGCCCGGCCCCTTATATAGATCGCAGGGCGCGCCCGCGCATCCCGCGCAGCGCCGCCGCTCCGGGACGGAGGTCTCACATGTTCGGAATCGGGAGATACAGCGCACGCCTGGCCGCGACGCCCGAGGACATCCGGCGCTGTCAGCAGCTTCGCTATCTCGCCTTCATCGCCGGCCGGGGCCTCGGTGGCGAGGGGCAGGACCTGGACGCGGATCGTTTCGACGAGGTCTGCCAGCACATGATGGTCGAGGAGGTCCGCACAGGGCGACTGGTGTGCTGCTTCCGCATGATGCCCCTGCCCGACGGCACCGAGATCGAGCGAAGCTATTCGGCGCAGTACTACGAGCTTTCCGCCCTCAGGTCCTTCCCCGGCAAGATGGTCGAGATGGGGCGCTTCTGCATCCATCCCGAGCACCGCGACCCCAACATCCTGCGCACCGCCTGGGCCGCGATGAGCGCCCATGTCGAGCGCGAGGGGGTCGAGCTTCTGTTCGGCTGCTCGTCCTTCCAGGGCGTCGATGCCGAGGAATACCGCGACGCCTTCGCGCTGCTGCGCGAGAAGCATCTCGCGCCCCGCCGCTGGCTGCCGCGGGTCAAGGCGCCGGCGGTGTTCCGTTTCGCCACGGCGTTTCGCTTCCTCAAGCCGGACCTCAGGCTTGCCATGCGCCGAATGCCGCCGCTTCTGCGCAGCTATCTGGTGATGGGCGGCTGGGTGTCGGACCACGCGGTGATCGACCGCGACCTCAACACGCTCCATGTCTTTACCGGGGTCGAGGTCAGGCGCGTGCCGCAGGCACGCGCGGCGCTGCTGCGGCCTCGCGGTCCCAGCCCGGCCGGGGCGTGACGCTCGGGCATTTGCGCGGGAACCGTGGCGCGTTATGACGGCAGGCGCCGGGGCCTCGCCCGGCCACTTGCCGGAGCCTGCCGATGACCGCCGCCTCGCCGTTCGACCCCGCCGCCGTCGCGCCCGAGACGGCGGCCTTCAACGAGACGCTGGAAAAGGCGCTGGCGCTGATGCCGCCGGTCCACACCATCCCGCCCGAGCTCACGCGCAAGGCGCGGGCCGAAGGGCGCGGGGTGTTCCCGATGGCGGGGCCGCTGCCGGGCTCGGACTGGGTCTCGATCCCCGGCGCGCCGGGTGGACCCGGGCGGGTGCGCCTGACCCCCGGCGGGGGGCGGGGCACCTACCTGCACATCCATGGCGGCGGCTGGACGCTGGGTTGCCCGGACCAGTCCGACGCCCACAACCAGCGCATCGCGCGCAACACGGGGCTCGATGTCGTCTCGGCGCAATACCGCCTCAGCCCCGAACACCGCTGGCCCGGTTGCGCCGAGGATGCCGAAGCCGCCGCACGCTGGGTGCTGCAGACGCGCCCCGGTCCGGTGGTGATCGGCGGCGAGTCGGCGGGGGCGCACCTGACCATGGTGACCTTCCTCCGCCTTGCCGCGGCGGGGCTGGCGGGGCGCGTCGCGGGACTGGTGCTGAACTACGGCGTGTTCGACCTGCGCATGACGCCCTCGGCGCGGGTCTGGGGGACGCGCTACCTCATCCTCTCGACCCCGGTGATCGACTGGTTCGCGGCGAACCTGCTGGATGGGGCCGACCGTGCCGATCCCGCCGTCTCGCCGCTGCTGGCCGCCCTGCCCGCAGGGCTGCCGCCCGCGCTGTTCCAGTGCGGCACGGCCGATCCGCTGATCGACGACACACTGTTCATGGCGGCGCGCTGGCAGGCGGCGGGCGGACGGGCCGAGGTGGCGCTCCATCCCGGCGGGGTCCATGCCTTCGACATGTTCGACCTCTCCATCGCGCGCGACAGCCACGCCCGGCAGGATGCGTTCGTGGCCGCCTGCGCGGCCTGAGAAGCCGTTTCAGAATCGCGTCGCCCCATGCTATGGATTGGGGCATGAACACGCCTCACCGCAACATGCTGGGCGAGCCGCCCCGAATCCGCCGCCTGTCCGAGGCAGCCGCCAACCGCATCGCGGCTGGCGAGGTGGTCGAGCGCCCGGCCTCGGCGGTCAAGGAGCTGGTCGAGAACGCGATCGACGCGGGCGCGGGCCGGATCGAGGTGGCGCTGGCCGATGGCGGCAAGACCCTGATCCGGGTGGCGGATGACGGCATCGGCATCCCCGAGGACCAGCTGGCGCTCGCCTTCGAGCGGCACGCGACATCGAAGATCGACGGCTCGGACCTCGTGAACATTGCAAGCTTCGGCTTCCGCGGCGAGGCGCTGCCCTCGATCGGGGCGGTGGCAAAGGTGCGGCTGACCTCGCGCGCGGTAGGCGCCGACGGAGCCTGGGAGATCGCGGTCGGCGCGGGCGAGATCGGTCGCCCCCGCCCCGCCGCGCGCGGGCAGGGCACCACGGTAGAGGTGCGCGACCTGTTCTCGGCCACCCCCGCCCGGCTCAAGTTCCTCCGAACCGAGCGCGCCGAGATGCAGGCGGCCTCCGAGACGCTGCGCAGACTCGCGATGGCCGAGCCGGGCATCGGCTTCGTGCTGCGCGACGTGACCGGGGGCGGCGAGGGGCGGGCGCTGATGAGCCTCGCGCCCGAGACCGGCAATGCAATGGAGGCCCGGCTCGCCCGCATCGACCGGGTGCTGGGGCAGGGCTTCGCCGGCAACGCGCTCGCCATCGAGGCCGAGCGCGAGGGCGTGCGCCTCACGGGCTTCGCCGGCCTGCCGGCGGCGGCGCGGGGAGCGGCGGTGCACCAGTACCTGTTCGTCAACGACCGCCCGGTGCGCGACAAGCTGCTGGCGGGGGCGCTGCGCGCGGCCTACGGCGATTTCATCGCCCGCGACCGGCACCCTGCCGCCGTGCTCTGGATCGACCTCGCGCCCGAGCGGGTGGATGTGAACGTCCACCCCGCCAAGGCCGAGGTGCGCTTCCGCGAGTCGGGCGTGGTGCGGGGCCTCGTTATCTCCGCGCTTCGCCACGCGCTGGCCGAGGCCGGGCACCGGGGTATCGCGACGCTGACCGATGCGGCGCTCGGCGCCTTCCGGCCGGCGGCGCCCGCCCCGCGCATGGGCTGGAGCGGGGGCGAGTGGCGCCCGCCCGCGCCGGACCTGCTGGCGGCGGGGCATGCGATGCAGGCGCCCGCCGCGGCCAGTCCCGCGGGATTTGCCGAAGCGCCCGGCCTGTCGGCGCGTGCCGAGGCGCCCCAGGCCGACGAGCCCACCGCCTTCCCGCTGGGGGCCGCGCGCGCGCAGATCCACGAGAACTACATCCTCGCCCAGACCGACCGGGGCATGGTGATCGTCGACCAGCACGCGGCGCACGAGCGGCTGGTCTACGAGCGCCTCAAGCGGCAGATGGAAGCCGATGGCGTCAGGCGCCAGGGCCTGCTGATCCCCGAGATCGTCGATCTGGGCGGCGGCGCAAGCCCTGTCATCGACCATGCCGACATCCTCGAGACGCTCGGCCTGGTGATCGAGCCCTTCGGCGAGGGCGCGGTCTGCGTGCGCGAGGTGCCCGCGATGCTGGGCGACTGCGACGTGGCGGGACTGGTCCGCGACGTGGCCGACGAAATTGCCGACGGGGGCGCTGCGGGCGGCCTGCGCGCCCGGCTCGATGCCGTGCTTTCGCGCATGGCTTGCCATGGCTCGGTGCGCTCGGGCCGCAGGCTTTCGGTCGCCGAGATGAACGCGCTGTTGCGCGAGATGGAGGCGACGCCGGGCGCGGCCACCTGCAACCACGGGCGGCCCACTTCAGTCACCCTCTCGCTCTCCGAGATCGAGCGGCTGTTCGGGCGGCGGTGATGGAGGCGTTTGCGGCGGCGCTCCGTGCCACCATCGCCGGGTCCGATCCACTGCATCTGCTGGCCGGGGCGGCCGCTGCCCTGATTCTCGCCGTTCTCATCACCGCGCGGCTCGCCGGGCGGGGCGGCGGTGCCGAGGCGCTCGACCGGCTGGGACGCGGCCAGCAGCAGCTTGTCGGTGCACTGACGCAAATGGCCGAGGCGCAGGCGGGCGCGCAAATCCGGGCGATGGAAGCGATGGAGCGTCGGCTCGACGAGGTCTCGGCCCGCGTTTCCGCCTCGCTCGCGGGATCGGCCAGCCAGACGGCCCAAAGCCTCGGCGCGCTGGGCCAGCGCCTCTCGGTGATCGACGCGGCACAGGGCCGGATCGAGCAGCTTTCCGGCAACGTGCTGGGGTTGCAGGAGATCCTGTCAAACAAGCAGGCCCGCGGCGTGTTCGGCGAGGTGCAACTGGCCGAGATCCTGCGCCACGCCCTGCCGTCCGATGCCTATGCGCTGCAGGCGACGCTGTCGAACGGGCGTCGGGCCGACGCGCTGATCCGCTTGCCGCAGCCGCCCGGGCCGATCGCGATCGACTCTAAATTCCCGCTGGAAGCCTATCGCGCGCTGGCCGAGGCGAAGGGCGAGCGCGACAGGCGCGAGGCCGCCCGCGCCCTGCGCGCGGCGGTGCAGACCCACATCGCCGACATCGCCGGGCGCTACATCATCGAGGGCGAGACCGCCGAATCCGCGCTGATGTTCCTGCCGTCGGAGGCGGTCTATGCCGAGCTCCATGCGAACCATGCCGAGGTCGTGCGCCATGGCTTCGAGCGCCGTGTCTGGATCGTCTCGCCCACCACCACCATGGCGCTTCTGACCACCATGCGCGGCGTGATGCGCGACGCCCGCATCGCGTCGGAAAGCGGCCGCATCCGGGCCGAGCTTGGCGCGCTCGGCCGCGACATCGGGCGGCTGGTCGAGCGGGTCGGCAATCTCGAGCGGCATCTGGCGCAGGCGGGCGAGGACCTGCGCGGCATCCGCATCTCGGCCGACCGGACGGCGGCGCGCGCCACCCGGCTCGAGGAGGTCGAGTTCGGCGAGGAGGTGAAGGCCGCGGAATAGCGCTGCCCCGCCTTCCGGCCTCTGCGCCCGGGCCTTGCGGGGTCAGCGCCGCGAGGGACCCCGAGGCCCCGGGTCAAGCCCGGGGCAGCGCGGTGTCCGGCGGCGCGCCAACATCCGCCACCGGTTCCGGGCCTGACCATGGACCGTCCTGACCCGGACCTTCGCGTCAAAGCCAGTCGATCCGCGCCACCAGTTGCCCGTGATCCGAGGCCAGCAGGTCATACCGCCCGCGCGGCAGCCCGCCATCGTTGAGGTGATCGTTGAAGGCGCGCAGATGCCTCATCCGCCCGATCTGGCGCGCATCGCCATCGCGGAAATGCACCGACAGGAGCAGTCGGTCGAGGCTCTCGTAGACTCCGCCGAAGGCCGCGGTGTGGAACGCCGCCCGCCCCACGCGCGCCGAGGCGACGGCCTCGGCCGAGTCGAGCCGCAGCCCCTCGATGCGGGCGCGGATGGCGCTGGCTTCCTCGGCGGACCACGTCCCCTCGCCACCCACGCGCGGCTCGGCGGTGTAGTCGGGCTCGGGCCGCTCGCCCGAAAGGATCAGCGCGGCATCGCCCATGTGCGGCGCGTTCACGTCGCCCGCGACGATGACCGGCAGCCCTTCGTCCAGCACCGTGACCACCTCGCGCCGCACCGCCAGCGCCTCGCCCATGCGCCGCACGCTTGCGCGGATCGCGCCCCGCGCCCGGCCCACGGCGTCGTAGGCCATGAGATCCTCCTCGGGCGCCGCCGGGCCGCCATGGGGGAACTCGGGCGTGGGCGACTTGAGATGGACGTTGAACAGCACGATCTCGCGCCCCCCGGCGTCGATGCGCGCCCACTGGATCGGGCGCGACAGGCGCGTGAGCGTCCATTCCCCCGCGAGCCCCGAGCCGAGCTGCATGAAATCGACGGAAATAGGGCGCTCGGCGATGTCCTGAAGATGCCCCGAATCGAGGATCGGGTGGCGCGACAGGATCGCAAGGCCCGGCCGGGCATGGCTCGCCGTCTCGTTGAGGTTGCGGGCAAAGCGCATGTCCTCGCGATAGGGCCGCCATTCCCCGCCCCGCCACAGCGTGCCGCGATAGCGGGCCGTGCCTGCGCCGCGCGCGTCGGCCCGCGCCGCCAGCGCGCGCAGGGCGTCGGCGTCGAACACCTCCTGCAGCGCCACGATGTCGGCATCCATGGCCAGAAGCTGGTCCGCTGCCCAGTCGAGCTTCCAGTCGAAATCGGCGTCGCTCAGTCCCTCGCCGTGATAGAACGGCCGGCCCGGCGAGACCAGGTTCTGCAGGTTGAAGGTGGCGATCGTGAAGCCCATCCCGGCCTCAGAGCATGGCGAGCGCGCGGGCGAACATCGCGGGGTCGACATTGCCGCCAGTGGCGACCGCGATCACCGCATCGCCCGCAATCTCGTCCCCGCGCGATAGCGCCGCGGCAAGCCCCACCGCTCCGCCGGGTTCCAGCACGATCTTGAGACGCAGGAACGCGGCCGCCACAGCAGTCAGCGCCTCGTCGTCCGTCACCGCAAGGCCCGGCCCTGCGCGGCGGCTCAGGATCGGCCACGTCAGCGCTCCGGGGCTGGGCGTCACGATGGCATCGCAGACCGAGCCCGACTCGGACGGGTTGCGCAGCCGCTCGCCGGCGGCGAGCGAGCGCTTCCAGTCGTCGAAGCCGGCGGGCTCGGCGGTCCGCACCCTGAGACCCGGCGCCTCGGCCTCGAGCGCGAGCGCGATGCCCGAGGCGAGGCCCCCGCCGCCGGTGCAGACCAGCACGTCGGCCTCGCGCAGCCCCGCCGCGCGGGCCTGCTCGGCCAGCTCCAGCCCCACCGTGCCCTGCCCCGCGATCACCATCGGCTCGTCATAGGGCCGCACGATGGTCAGGCCGCGCGCCTCGGCGATCTTGGCGCCCACGACCTCGCGGCTCTCGCCGCCAGCGCGGTCATAGGTCACCACCTCGGCGCCATGGGCGCGGGTGTTGGCGAGCTTGAGATCGGGCGCGTCAGCGGGCATCACGATCACGGCGGGCACGCCCATCAGCTCGGCCGCATGGGCCACGCCCTGCGCGTGATTGCCCGAGGAATAGGCGATCACGCCGCGCCTGCGGGCGTCCTCGGGCAGCGCGCTCAGCGCCGACCAGCCGCCGCGGAACTTGAAGCTACCGGTCTTCTGCAGGCATTCCGCCTTGACCAGCACCCTCCGCCCGGCCGCGCGATTGAGCAGCGGGCTCTCCAGCAGCGGGGTCCGCACCGCATGGCCGTCGAGCCTGGCTGCCGCGGCGCGGATGTCGTCGATGGTTGCGGCTTCGGTCATGCTGCGTGCTCCGCAAGAAAGGCGTCGATGGCGGCCACCGCCACCGGCTCGTCGAGGAAGGGGACATGGCCGCGGTCGGGCACCGTCACCGCGACGAGGCCGGGCTTGCGGGCCTGCATCTCGGCCAGTGTCGCGGGGCTCAGCAGGTCGGAATGCTCGCCCCTCAGCGCAAGGATCGGCACCTCGATCGCATCGAACAGCGGCCAGAGGTCGGCCGGCCCGGCGGCGAGCGCGGCCTCGACCGCGTCGCGCAGCCTTGGATCGTAGTCGAGCGCCGGGCGTCCGCCCTCGTCGCGGAAGATGCGCCGCGCCTGCGCGAGCCACGCCGCTCGCCCGAGCCCCGGAAAGCGCGGCCCGAAGCTCGCCTCCAGCCCCGCCGCCGCGGTCTCGAAATCGGGGAAGCCCGGCTCGCGGCCAAGATAGCCCATGATCGCGGCCAGCCCCGCGGGCTCGACCACCGGCCCCACGTCGTTGAGGACGAGGCACGAGACCATGCCCGGCGCCTTGGCGGCCAGCCCCATGCCGATCAGTCCGCCCCGCGAGGTGCCGAGGATCGCCGCCCGCGCGATGCCAAGATGTGCCATCAGGAGGGCTGCGTCGCCGCCCTCGACCATCGGCGTGTATTCCGCCATCGGGTCCGCGGCCCAGTCCGATCCGCCGCGCCCGCGATAGTCCATTCGCACGACCCGGTGGCGGGGCGTCAGATGCGCGCCCACCGCCTCGAAATCGCGCATGTTGCGGGTGAGGCCCGGCAGGCACAGCACCGCCGGTCCCGCCCCCGCCACGTCATAGGCAATCCTCCGCCCGTCGGCCGAGGCGAAGCGCAAGGGCGTGCCCCCGCTCACGCCGCGCCCGCCAGCCGTGGGATGCCGGTCAGGTCCGACATCTCGTGCACCGGGCGCCAGGGCAGGCGGTCGACCGGCTCGCCCCGGCGGTTCACCCAGGCGGTGACGAAGCCATAGCCCGTGGCGGCGCAGGCGTCCCAGCAGTTAGACGAGACGAACAGCACCTCGCCCCGCGCCGCGCCGAAGGTCTGGCCCACCAGGTCATAGACCGAGCGGTGCGGCTTGAACACGCCCACCTGCTCGACCGAGAGCACGGCGTCGAGCACGTCGCCGATGCCCGCGCTCTCGACCGCGCCGCCCAGCATCTCGGGCGAGCCGTTCGACAGGATCGCGGTCCTGAGCCCCGCGGCCTTCAGCGCCGCCAGCATCGAGGGGACCTCCGGGTAGGCCGCAAGCTCCCAGTAGAGCTGCAGCAGGCGGTCGCGCAGGTCGGGGTCGGCGATGCCATGGGCCTCGAGCGCGTAGTCGAGGGCGTGCGTCGTCACGCTCCAGAAATCGGTGTGGGTGCCATAGGTCGCGCGCAGCCAGGTGTATCGCAGCTGCCGCTCGCGCCAGGTGGCGGCGATCTTCGACCAGACCGAGGCGAAGGCGTCACGCCCCGGCTCCTCGGCCGCCTCGCGCGCGGCGGCGTTCACGTCGAACAGCGTCCCGTAGGCATCGAAGACGCAGGTGGTGATGGTCATGGTCGTCCCCCTCGGCTGGCATCCGGTCGCGGGCGCAGATTGCACGGGGGGGGCGGCAATGAAAAGGCCCGCCGCATCACGTGGCGGCGAGCGCGGCGGCGCCGGCGAGGGCGCGCCCGCCCGGCCCGTCGAGGGCCGGCCGGCCGCCACGTCCCGGGCTGCGCCCGTCCCGTGCGGCGCCCCCACATGCGGGGCTCGATGCCCGGCATCGCGCGACCGTCAGCGCCGGCCGAGCCAGCCCCGCCGCTTCGCAAGCCGGTGCAGCACGGCGATCGCGACGATCCCTGCGGCCGAGACGCCGATCAGCCAGGGCCAGCTCAGCTCCGCCATCGTCGCGCCCATATGCACCATGAGCACGGTGAGCGGCAGGATGCCGAGCCCCGTCGTCCAGAGGAAGGTCCAGAAGCTCACCCGCGTGAGCCCGGCCGCGTAGTTGATCAGGTTGAACGCGATCACCGGGATGAAGCGGCTCGCGAGCAGGGTGACCGCGCCCTGGTCCGCCGCCCAGTCGTCGAGCGCCGCGCGATGGCGCGCGGGCAGAAGGGCCTCGATCGCCGCCCGTCCCATCGCCCGCGCCAGCCAGAACGAGAGCGCGGCGCCCAGCATCGCGCCCGACCAGATTACCGCGGTGCCCACGAGCGTCCCGAAGGCTGCGCCCGCCGCGAGCGCGAGCAGCTCGGCGGGAAACGGAACGAAGCAGTGTACCACCATCAGTCCCGCGACGGCGAGCGACCCCCAGATCCCCGTCTGCTCGATCCAGCCCGAGAGATCGGCCCCGGCGATCCAGCGCTGGTCCAGCACCAGCGCGAGGACCCCGCCCACCACGATCAGCACGAGCAGGCCCGCGACGGCGAGGCAGTGCTGCATCTTCGGCCCGCCGGTCATCCTGTTCACGTCCCCTGCTTTGTCCTTCCCCCTTGCCGCCTGGCCGTGCTGGCGGGGCCTTGGGAGAGCGTGCGGCGACGCTAGCGCCCCTCGCGGGCGGCGACCAATTCACACTCGCGTGGGCGGGCTGGGCGCGCGCGCAGCCCGGTGGCGGGGCTCAGACGACCAGCCGCCGCGCCACCTGCTCGCCCACCCCGAAGACGCGCTTGTAGCGCGCGACCGCCGCGGCCGATCCCATCGCCTTGTTGGGGTTGTCGGAGAGCTTCACCGTTTCGCGCCCGTTGGCCGAGACGACCTTGCAGACCAGCGAGAACGGGTCGAGCCGCGCATCCCCGATCAGCCCGCGGAAGTCGTTGGTGAGCAGCGTTCCCCAGCCGAAGCCGAGTTGCGTGCGCCCCGCGAAGCGGCGGTAGAGCGTCTCGATCAGCTCGACATCCAGCCCGTCCGAGAAGATCATCAGCTTCTTCGCCGGGTCCTGCCCGCGCCGGCGCCACCAGTCGATGACGAATTCGCCGCTCTCGACCGGGTCGCCTGAATCGATCCGCACGCCGGTCCAGTTGGCGATCCAGTCGGGCGCGCGTTCCAGGAACCCGCGCGTGCCGTAGGTGTCGGGCAGCACGATGCGCAGGTTGCCGAGATAGTCCTGCTGCCAGTCGGCAAGAACCTCGTAGGGCGCCTCGGCCAGCGCCTCGTCGCTGCCGGCGAGCGCGGCATAGACCATCGGCAGCTCGTGCGCGTTCGTGCCCACGGCCTCGACCTCGCGTCGCAGCGCGATCAGGCAGTTCGAGGTGCCGGTGAAGCGGCTCCCCAGTCCCTCGATCATCGCCTGCACGCACCAGTCCTGCCAAAGGAAGCCATGCCTGCGGCGGGTGCCGAAATCCGCGACCGCGACATGGGGCAGGCGGCGCAGGCGCTCGATCTTCTCCCAGACCCGCGTCATGGCGCGGGCGTAGAGCACCTGCAGCTCGAAGTGCCCCATGCCGCGCAGCACGGCGCGCGAGCGCAGCTCCATCAGCACGGCGAGGGCGGGGACCTCCCACATCGTGGTCTCGATCCAGCGGCCCTCGAAGGTCAGCTCGTACTGATCGCCGCGGCGTTCCAGATGGTATTCGGGAAAGCGGAAGCCCTCGAACCAGTCGAGGAAGTCGGGGTCGAACATCCAGCGCCGGCCGTAGAAGGTGTTGCCCCTCAGCCAGGTCGACTCGCCGCGCGAGAGCTTGAGCGTGCGGATATGGTCGAGCTGCGCGCGCAGCTCGCCCTCGTCGATCAGCCGGGCCAGCGGCACCTCGTCCGAGCGGTTGATGACCGAGAAGGTCACCCGCGTCTGCGGGTGGTGGCGGAAGATGCTCTGCGCCATCAAGAGCTTATAGAAGTCCGTGTCGATCACCGACCGCACGATCGGGTCGATCTTCCAGCTTCGGTTGTGCACGCGGGTGGCGATGTCGGTCATGTCCGGGTCCGCTCAGGCAGGGCGCTCATCGGTGACATGACCGGCATTCCGCCCCGAATTGCAAGCCCCGCGAACCCGTGGGATGTCGCGATGGCGCGGCCGTGAGTTCCTCCGGCCGCGCCGCCGCAAGCGTTCAGCAGCTCAGGGTCGCCGCCGGCTGGCAGCGCCCGCCGCGCGCGAGGTCGTCCAGGATCGTCATCTGCCCCACCTGCCCCGCGAGGCGCGAGCGGTAGACATAGAGCCCCTCGATCACCCGCTGCACGTAGTTGCGGGTCTCGGAGAACGGGATGTCCTCGATCCAGTCGATGATGTCGGTGCCGGGCAGGCGCGGATCTCCATTGGTGCCGATCCATTCGTCGACCCGCCCCTTACCGGCATTGTAGGCGGCGGCCGCGAGCACGTAGGAGCCGCCGAATTCCTCGATCCGGCGCGAGAGATAGGTATGCCCCAGCCGCGCGTTGTAGCGCCAGTCGGCGGTCAGGCGCGGCTCGGAATAGTCCTCGCCGATCCAGCTTGCCACCTTCTTCGCGGTCGCGGGCATGACCTGCATCAGCCCGCGCGCCCCGGCAGGGCTGATCGCCGCGGGGTTGAGCTCGGTCTCCTGCCGGGCGATCGACATGGCCAGCGCCGGCTCGACCGCGCTCGCGTATTGCGCAAGCTCGGTCAACGGGTAGTAGGCGGGCATCAGCACATGCCCCTTGCGGGTCGCGTTCTTGGCGATGCGCACGGCGTAGTGCGGCCGGTCGAGCGCGAGCGCGAGATCGGCCAGCGCGCCCAGCGCCGCGCCCCCCTCGATGTGGCGCGACAGGTGCGTGAAGGCCTGGAAGGCCAGCGAGTCCTCGCCCGCGAAATGGACGATCGCGGCCATCCGAACATCGTCCGTGCGGGTGACCGGGCTCTTTTCCCAGTCCGGCAGGTCCGTTGCGGTCAGCGCGGGATCGCCCGGCGCGCCGATCGCGGCCGCCGCGAGCTGGCCGTAGAACGAGGTCTGGTGCTGCGCCGCGCGGGCATAAGCGGCCTGCGCCGCGGCCGGGTCGCCCGCGGCCTCGTGGGCCCGGCCCAGCCAGTAGCCGGCGCGGCCGAGGCTGATCGGCGTCTCGACGGTCGCCTCGAACCGCTCGAAATGCGCGATCGCCCGCTTCGGGTCGCCCAGCCGGCGCAGCGCGGTCCAGCCAGCGAGCCATTCGAGGTCGGAATAGTCGTAGCCCGCCGCCGGCGTGAGGCCGTGGCGCGTGGCGATCCTGTAGGCCCGCTCGCCGCGTCCCTCGCGCACGGCGCGGCGCACCAGCATCGCCCGGCGCTCGGCCCACAGGCCGGGGTTGCCGAGCTCCGACGCGTCCACGCCGTCGAGGAACCGCTCGGCCGCGTCGTAGTCGCGCGACTTCATCAGACGGTCGAAGGCATCCCATTTCGCCCGCGCCTGCGGCGTCAGCATCGAGCCGCCGCTGTCCGGCACCGGCCGCTCGCCCAGCACCGCCTCGGCGAGGCTGTCGAGGCCCGGCCACGTGCCGCGGCGGCTGACGAAGGACTGGTATTCCGGGACCGTGCCGCTGCCCGCCCGCAGCTTGCGCCACAGCACGATGTCCTGCAGCACCACGTCGTTCGTGCCGCGTGCCAGCGCCTCGGCGCCCGTCCAGTCGCCCTTTTCGCCCAGCGCCAGCGCGCGCCGCAGCACCTCGCCCTGCACCCTGGTTTCCTGGAGGTCGAGCGCCCGCGCGGCCTGCGGCGCGGCCAGCGCCGCGGCGAGTATGGGAATCGCGTGAAGAATCGTTCTCATGCTCCGGAACGGCGTTCTGCGCACCATTCTCATTGCTCCTGTACCTGCTTCAGTCTGCCTCGAGGACAAGCCTAGCACATCGCCGCCCCATCGCCGAGGACCGCCGGGCCCCGGGCGCGCAAATTTCGCCGCGGTGGCGCCTTGCCGCACCATCTGGCGGGGGGTGACCGGCGCGGGGTCGTCTCTTGTCAACCGGGGGCTTTGGGCATAGGGTCGCGAACCTCGAAAACCGCGCCCGTGCCGCGCAATCGCGAGTGAGCCCCATGTTCAAGGGATCGATGCCCGCCCTCGTCACCCCCATGTCGGACGGGCGCGTGGACGAGAAAGCGCTGGAGGCGCTGGTCGAGTGGCAGATCGCCGAGGGCAGCCACGGTCTCGTGCCCGTGGGCACCACCGGCGAGAGCCCGACGCTGAGCCACGATGAGCACGAACGCGTCATCGAGATCGTGGTCAAGACCGCCGCCGGACGCGTGCCGGTCGTCGCGGGCGCGGGCTCGAACAACACGGCCGAAGCGGTGAGCCTGATCCGCTTTGCCGAGAAGGTGGGCGCGGACGGCGCCCTCGTCGTCACGCCCTACTACAACAAGCCCACGCAGGCGGGTCTGGTCGCGCATTTCACCGCCGTGCACGACGCGGCGGACCTGCCGATCATCATCTACAACATCCCCGGCCGCTCGGTCGTCGACATGAGCCCCGAGACGATGGGCACGCTGGCCCGGCTGCCGCGCATCGTCGGCGTCAAGGACGCGACCGGCGACATCACCCGCGTCTCGAAGCAGCGCGAGACCTGCGGCAAGGACTTCATCCAGCTCTCGGGCGAGGACGCCTCGGCGCTCGGCTTCAACGCGCATGGCGGCGTGGGCTGCATCTCGGTCACCGCGAACGTGGCGCCGCGGCTCTGCGCCGAGTTTCAGGAGGCCACGCTGAGGGGCGACTATGCCCGCGCGCTCGAGCTTCAGGACCGGCTGATGCCGCTCCATGTGGCGATCTTCCTCGAACCGGGCCTCGTCTGCGCGAAATACGGCCTGTCGCTGCTGGGCCGCTGTTCCGAGGAAGTGCGCCTGCCGCTGGTCGGCGCGACCGATCCGGTCAAGGCCCGGGTCCGCGCGGCGATGGTCCATGCCGGCGTGCTCAACGGCTGAGGGGGCATGGCCGGGGCGCTGCTGCATCTGGTCTGCGGTTCGACCGGCGCTGGCAAGACGACCTATGCCGCGGCGCTCGCGGGCCGGCTGGGCGCGGTGCTGTTTCCGATCGACGAGTGGATGAACCGCCTCTACTGGCCCGACGCGGCGCCCGGCGCGGATCCCGACTGGGGGATGGAGCGGATCACGCGGGCGACCGCGCAGATGCGCGCGGTGATCGGCCAGCTTGCGCGCCTCGGCGTGCCGTCGGTCGCGGATGCGGGCTTCACGACCCGCGCCGACCGCGCCGAGTTCGCGGACTGGGCACAGGGCGCGGGGATCGCCGTGCAACTGCATTGGCTCGATGTGCCCCGCGAGGTCCGCTGGGCGCGGGTCGAGGCGAGGAACCGCGCCGGCGGGGAAGGAACGGGCTTCGAGGTGACGCGCGAGATGTTCGATTTCGTGGAAGGGCTGTGGGAGGCGCCAGGCGCGGCGGAGATGGCGGCGTTGGGCGGCATCCGCCTCGGCGCGGAGGGACGGCCATGACCGCGAAGAAGCCCAGCCCCCAGCGCATCGCCGCCGAGAACCGCAAGGCGCGCCACAACTACTTCATCGAGGACAGCCTCGAATGCGGCATCATGCTCGAGGGCTCCGAGGTCAAGGCGCTGCGCGAGGGCCGGGCCAACATCGCCGAGAGCTATGCCTCGATCGAGGGGGGCGAGCTGTGGCTCATCAACAGTTACATCCCGCCCTTCAGCCAGTCGAAGGACCGCGCCTTCGGTCACGAGGAACGCCGACGCCGCAAGCTGCTGGTCAGGCGCGACCAGCTTGCCCGCCTCGCCAAGGGCGTGGGGCGCGAGGGCATGACGCTGGTGCCCCTCAAGCTCTATTTCAACGAGCGCGGCATCGCCAAGATCGAGATCGGCATCGCCCGCGGCAAGAAGATGGCCGACAAGCGCGAGACCGAGAAGCAACGTGACTGGGCGCGCGAGAAGGCGCGGCTCATGAAGCAGGGCTGACGCCCCCGCCACATCGCCCGCCGTCACGGGTTCGACCCGGGACCTCTGGCGCACCGACGCGCCGGCCGGGGCAAAGGCACACAATCTCCACCCCCTTGCACCGCGCCGCCGTGCGGCGTCTAATCCGGCCCGATCCCTTGCCACGCCGGTGACCGCCCGCCATGCCCGATCGTGCCGACCCTGTGCGCCCCGGCGCGTCCGCCTTGCCCGATGCCGCGCGGCTCCTTGCCGCCGTCGACGCCACCTGGCCCCCGGCCGGGATGCGCGAGGCCGCAGGCTGGTGCCTCAGGCGCGGCTCGGGCGGGGGCAAGCGCGTCTCGGCCGCCTCGGCGGTGAGGTCGGGCGAGGTCCCCGACATCGGCGCGGCGGTCGCGAGGCTAGCCGCCTGGGGTCAGGAGCCGCTGTTCCGCATCGGGCCGGGCGAGGCGGCGCTCGATGCCGAGCTGGGCGCACGGGGCTATGGCGTGATCGACCCCGTGGCGATCTATTGCGCGCCCTCTGCGGCCATCGACGACGGCGCCGACCAGACCGCGCGGGTGATCCGCGTGGCCACGCCCTTGCGCATCGTCGAGGAGATCTGGGCCGAAGGCGGCATCGGCCCCGGCCGCCTCGCGGTGATGGAGCGCCCCGCGGGCCCGCGCAGCGTGCTGCTCGCGCGCGTCGAGGACCGCCCGGCGGGCGTCGCCTTCGTGGCCGTCGACCGCGAGGTCGCGATGATCCACGCGGTCGAGGTCGCCACGGGCTTCCGGCGCAAGGGTGCGGGTGGCGCGCTTCTGCGCGGGGCCGCGCGCTTTGCGCTCGAGCATGGCGCGCCCTGGCTCGCGCTCGCGGTGACCGAGGCGAACGAGCCTGCCCGCACGCTCTATGAACGGCTGGGCATGGGCATCGCCGCCCGCTACCACTACCGCATTCTGGACTGAGCCGGGGAGCGCCCGATGCACCTGCCGAAACCCACCGCCCTCGACCTCGTCCTGCCCGACCCGCTGCCCGAGGACGTGGCCGAGCTGTTCGGGAAATGCCAGGCGAAGCTTGGGCTCGTCCCCAACGTGCTGGTGGCCTATGCTCACCGGCCCGAGAAGCTGCGCGCCTTTGCGCTGATGTACAACGACCTGATGCTCGGCCCCTCGGGGCTGAGCAAGCTGGAGCGCGAGATGATCGCGGTCGCCGTCTCGGCCGAGAACCGCTGCTGGTATTGCCTCGTCGCCCATGGCGCGGCGGTGCGCGTGCTCTCGGGCGAGACGGCGCTGGGCGAGGCGATGGCCTTCAACCACCGATATGCCCCCCTCGATCCGCGCCAGCGCGCGATGGTCGATTTTGCCGTCAGGATCACGCGGGCGAGCGCCGAGATCACCGAGGCCGACCGCGAGCGCCTGCGCACCCATGGCCTGAGCGACGAGGATATCTGGGATCTCGCCGCGGTCGCCGCCTTCTTCAACATGTCGAACCGGATGGCGAGCGCGACCGGAATGCAGCCAAACCCCGAGTATCACGGGCAGGGACGGGGTTGAGCGCGTGCGGCGACGGCTGACGGCGGCACTGGTCTGGATCGCGGCCGGGCTTGCGGCGGCGGCTCCGGCGCAGGAGCAGGCGCCGCAACCCGCCCCGGCGCCCGCGTCCGCGCCCGTCGATCCCGGCGCGCCCGAAGGGGCGACGCCCACCGCCATGCAGCGGCAGGCCTTCGACCGCTACGACCTGCCGGTGGGCATCTATGGCCCGGCCGGGCCGAACGCGCTGAGCCTCGAGGGCGAGGTGACGATGCGCGCCTTCCGCCTCGACGACCCGGCCGCTAGCACCGCCGGCACGATCGCCGGCTATCGCGAGCGCCTGGCCGCGCTGGGCTTCGAGACGGTGTTCAGCTGCCGCACCGCCGAGTGCGGCGGCTTCGACTTCCGCTTCGGCGTGGCGCTCCTGCCCGCCCCCGCGATGCTGATCGATACCGCCGATTTCCAGCAGCTTTCGATGCGACGCGACGCCGGGGACGGCTCGTCGGTCTATGTCTCGGTGCTGGCGAGCCGGGTGCTGGGGCAGGTGCATGTGCAGACCGTGACCGTCACGCCGGGCGAGCGGGCGACGCGGGTCACGACCTCGCCCGGCATCGACGCCGGGGCCGGAGCCCTCGTGCTCCCGCAGGATGAGGCGGACCTGTTCGACCGCCTGATGGCCGATGGCCACGTCCCGGTCGAGGGGCTGGCGTTCGACACCGGCGGCGCGCGGCTCTCGCCCGGCTCGGCCGCCGCGCTCGACCTGCTCGCGCAACTTCTCGCGCGCAATCCCGACATCCTCGTGGCCATCGTCGGCCACAGCGACAACCAGGGCGCGCTCGACGTCAATGTCGACCTCTCGCGCCGCCGGGCTGAGGCGGTGATGGCGGCGCTGACAGAGCGCGGTGTCCCCGCCGGCCGGATGGAGGCCCATGGGGCGGGCTGGCTCGCTCCGGTGACCGCGAACGACACCGAGGCCGGGAGGGCGTTGAACCGGCGGGTCGAATTGGTGCTGCGCTGAGCTGCGCGCCCGCTTCCCTCTTGCCGCGGCACGCGATGGTGGCGATGCTCGCGCCGGCCGCCATCGCGGCGGCACGGCGGATGCAGAGGAGACCCTGTCATGGCCCACGAATTGGCCCCTGAACTCTACTGGCTTGCGCTGACGGCAATTGCGACCGGGCTGATGTGGCTGCCGCATATCCTGTGGCTGCTCGGCGATCGCGGCGTCGGGCCCGCGCTGATGGATGGCGAGCACGACATCGCCTACACCGCGCCCTGGGCCGCACGGGCGCGGCGCGCGCATCTCAACGCGGTCGAGAACCTCGCGGTCTTTGCGGCGCTGGTGGCGGCGCTCGTGATCTCGGGGCAGGGCGACGGGCTGACCGCGGCGGCGGCGGCGCTCTACTTCTTCGCGCGCGTCGCGCATTTCGCGGTCTATGTCGCGGGGCTGCCGGTCGTGCGCACGCTGGCCTTCGCGGTCGGGGTGGGCTGCCAGCTGGTGATCGGCTTCCGCGTGCTCGGCATCATCTGAACCGTGGCGCGGACGCCCGCCGGACGCTCATGGCGCGGCAGGTTGACGCGATTTTTTGCCGGCGTGATCTGGTCATCCGCCGCCTTCGTAGCACTTTCCATGCCGAGCAGGGTCGGGAGACGCGTTGCATGGAAAGACTTAGACTGGCCGTCGTCGGTGGCGGGATCGCCGGGCTGGGGGCGGCATGGCTGCTCTCGCGCGGACATGATGTCGTCCTTTACGAGGCCGAGGATCGCCTGGGCGGTCACGCCCGCACGATCGCCGTTCCGGGGCGCGATGGCGCCGTCCCGGTCGATACCGGCTTCATCGTGTTCAACCACGTCAACTACCCGCACCTGAAGGGGCTGTTCGAGCATCTCGACGTGCCTACCAAGCGCAGCGACATGTCTTTCGCCGTCACCGTGGATGACGGCGCGATCGAGTATGGCTGCAAGACCATCAACGCGGCGCTCGCCCAGCGGGCCAACGCGCTGCGGCCCGCCTTCTGGCGGATGGTGCGCGACATCATGGTGTTCAACCGCACCGCGCTCGCGGTGGCGCAGCGCGACCCGCGCATGACCATCGGCGGGCTGATCGAGGCCCAGCGCCTCGGCGAGTGGTTCACCCGCTACTACCTTCTGCCCATGAGCGGCGCGATCTGGTCCACCCCGCGCGAGGAGATGCGCAACTTCCCCGCGCTCGCGCTCGCGCGGTTCTTCGAGAACCACGGGCTCCTCTCGCTCAATGGCCAGCACCAGTGGTGGACGGTCGAGGGCGGCTCGCGCGAGTATGTCGCGCGGATGGCCGCGAGCATGGCCGCGCAGGTCCGGCTCGGCGCCCCGGTGCGCGAGGTGACGCGCGACGACCAGGGCGTGATCGTCAGGGCCGAGGGCGCCGAGCCCGAGCGCTTCGACCAGGTGGTGCTCGCCGGCCATTCCGACCAGACCCTGGCGATGCTGACCGACGCCGACGCGGCCGAGCGGCGGGTGCTCGAGCGGGTGCGCTACAAGCCCAACCTCGCCGTCCTGCACAGCGACGCGAGCCAGATGCCCAAGCGCCGCGCCTGCTGGTCGAGCTGGGTCTACCAGGCCTCGAGCACCGCGACCGAAAACGCGGCCTCGGTCACCTACTGGATGAACAGCCTGCAGGGCATCCCCGGCACGACGCCCCTGTTCGTCTCGCTCAACCCCGCGCGCCCGATCCCGGAGGAGAAGATCCTCGACCAGCATGTATGCCATCACCCGCAGTTCGACCTGCACGCGATGGCGGCGCAGGCCGAACTGCCGACCATCCAGGGCCGCAAGCGCACGTGGTTCTGCGGCGCGTGGACCCGGCACGGCTTCCACGAGGACGGGCTCGCGAGCGCTGTTTCGGTCGCACGCGAGCTTGGCGTCACCCCGCCATGGCCGAGCTGAGCCCCGCAGTCATCGCGGCGCGCGTCACCCACGCGCGGACCATGCCGGTGAAGAACGCCTTCGCCTACGGCATGGACTACGTGATGCTGTCCGAGGATCAGCTTTCTGGCGGCCGCACGCCCAAGCTGTTCTCGTTCGGGCGGCGCAACCTCGTGAGCCTGCACCCCGCCGATCACGGCTTCGCGGGCGAGGGGGGCGCGCCGTGGGTGCGCCGCCTCGCCGCCGAGGCGGGGGTTGGCGAGGTGGCCACAGTCTCGCTCCTGACCCATCCGCGCTACTGGGGCTATGCCTTCAACCCGGTGAGCTTCTGGTTCATGAAGGATGCGGGCGGGGCGCTGATCGCGGTGCTGGCAGAGGTGCACAACACCTTCGGCGACCGGCACTGTTACCTGTGCCGCGCGGCCGATGGCGGCCCGATCCGTCCCGATCAGTGGGTCGAGGCCGAGAAGCGTTTCCACGTCTCGCCCTTCTTCGCCATCGAGGGGCGCTACCGCTTCCGCTTCGTGCTGGCGCCCGAGCGCGTGGGCGTCTGGATCGACTACCAGGACGGCAGGGGCGGCGGGCTCTACACTGCGCTCACGGGTCATCGCCGTCCGCTCTCGGACGCGGAGCTGGTGCGTGCGCTGGTGCGCCGCCCGCTCGGCGCCGCCAAGGCCACTGCCCTGATCCACTGGCAGGCGCTGAAGCTTTTCCTCAAGGGGGTGCGCTACCGCACCCGGCCCGAACCGCCAAAGGAGCGCGTGACATGATCCGCCATGCCCTTGCCTCCCTGATCGCCACGCTTCTTGCCGTGCCGGCCGCGCAGGCGACGCCCAGCGAGCTTGCGCCGCTGGTCGATTCCGAGCGCCCTGCCGGGTGCAGCGAGTACCGCTTCCTGTTCTGGGACTTCTATCGCGCCGAGCTGTGGACCGACGCCCGCGACCTGCCGGGCGAGGCCTATGGCCTGTCGCTCACCTACCGCTCGAAATTCTCGCGCGACGAACTGGTCGAGGCCTCGATCGACGAGATGGCGCGCATCGCGGGCCGGCCGGAGGCCGATTTCGACGCGGCGCGCGCCCAGATGGCGCAGGCCTTCCGGGACGTGGTGCCGGGCGACCGCATCACCGCCTGGCGCGAGGCTCCGGACCGGGTGATCTTCTTCGTGAATGGCGCCGAGGCGGGAGCCCTCACCGAGGACGCCGAGCTGTTCCTGTCGATCTGGCTGGGCGAGAAGACCCGCCACCCCGAGGGGCGCATGGCGCTGCTCGACGGGCGGTGCGATGGCTGAAACGGGGCTCGCGCGCGCCGATCTCGCGCGCAGCGGCGTCATGGCGGCGGCGCTGGCCTTCGGCGGCCTGCCGCTCTATGTCCACGCGCCGCGCTTCTATGCCGAGGAAATGGGCCTCGGTCTGGGTGCGCTGGGCGCGATCCTGCTGGCCGCCCGCGCAGTCGACAGCGTGCAGGACCCCATCCTAGGCTGGCTCGCGGACCGAACCCATGCGCGCCGACAGGTCTGGGCGCTCGGGGCGGCGGCGATGCTCGCCGCGGGCTTCGTGATCCTGTTCTCGCCGCCCGGCTGGGGCAGCCCGGCGCTGCGGCTGGGGTTGGGGCTGCTCGCGGCCTTCACCGGATTCAGCGCTCTGCAGATCGCGCTTTACGACCATGGACTAGCGCTCGCCCGCGCGGCAGGGGGTGGGCACACGCGCGTGGCGCTGTGGCGCGAGGCAGGGGGCCTGATCGGCGTGTGCCTCGCCGCGATGGCGCCTGCCCTGCTGGGCGCGGCGTTCGGTCCTGCGGCGGGGTTCCTCGGATTCGCGCTCCTTTTCGTCGCGGTTGCCGCCATCGCCTCGGCCGCAATGGCGGGACGCTGGCGGGCTTCGGGGAACGCGGGCGCCGCGGGTGGTTTCCGCCAGGCACTCGCCGCGCCGGGCGTCGCGCCGATGCTCGCCTTCGGCTTCGTCAACGCGCTGCCCACGGCCGTGACGTCGACGCTGTTCCTGTTCTTCGTGGCCGACGTGCTGGAGGCCGAGGATCATGCTGGCCCCATGCTGCTCCTGTTCTTCGCCGCCGCCGCCGCGGCCGCCCCGTTCTGGGCGCGGCTTGCCGGGTGGCTCGGGCGGCGGGCGACGCTGGGGCTTGCCATGTCGCTCTCGATCGCGGCGTTCGCCTGGGCCTGGGTGCTGGGGCCCGGCGATGTCGCGCCGTTCTACGCGGTTGCCATCGCCTCGGGCGCCGCGCTGGGCGCCGACATGACGCTCGCCCCCGCCATGCTGGCCGCGCGCATCGAGGGCGAGGGCGGGCGGGTCTTCGCGCTCTGGACCTTCCTGCAGAAATCGGCGCTCGCGCTTGCCGCGGGCGTCGCCCTGCCGTTGCTGGCGCTTTCGGGCTTCGAGCCGGGGGCGGTGGACGCCGAGGGCCGTGCCGCGCTGTCGGTGGCCTACGCGCTGGTGCCCTGCATTCTCAAGATTGGCGCCATCGCGATGCTGGCCGTTCTACCCGTCGAGAAGGAGACCGCCCTTGCCAATGCCTAGGCTCGCCGCCGCCCTCGCGCTCGTGGCACTGCTCGCGGGCTGCGCCGGCCAGCGGCTGGAGGATTACGCAGCCGAGACGCCGAGGCTCGACCTGCGCGAGTATCTCGACGGGCCCCTCCAGGCCTCGGGGATCTTCTTCGGCCGCTCGGGGCGGGCCGACCTGCGCTTCACCGTGGACATGGTGGGCAGCTGGGACGGCAACACCGGCACGCTGGAGGAGGATTTCGTCTACAGCGACGGCCGCACCGAGCGGCGGGTCTGGACCCTGACCTTCGCCGATGACGAGGCTTTCACCGGCACCGCCCATGACGTCGAGGGGCAGGCCGTGGGCCGCCAGTCCGGCAGCGCCGCGACCATGACCTACCGACTGCGCCTCACGCGCGAGGGCGGCGACGAGATCACGGTCTCGATGGAGGACTGGTTCTACCTGCTTGAGGACGGGACGCTGATCAACCGCGCGCGGATGTCGAAATTCGGCATCACGGTGGGCGAGCTGATCGTGACCTTCCGCAAGCCCGCGCCATGACCGATCTGCGCGGCAGACGCTACTGGCTGGTCGGCGCCAGCGCCGGGATCGGCCGGGCGCTGGCGGCGGAACTGGCGCGCGCGGGTGCGGTGCTGGTGCTCTCGGCCCGCGACGGCGCGGCGCTTGACGCCTTGCTGGCCGAATTGCCCGGAGCGGGACACAGGGCCGTGCCCTGCGACGTGACCGACGAGGCGTCGGTGGGGGCCGCATTCGGGCAGGCGGGCGCGCTCGATGGCGTGATCTACAACGCCGGCGCCTATCAGCCGATGTCGGCCCGCGTGCCGGACGTGGCCGCGCTCGAGCAGATGGTGGACGTGAACCTCGCAGGCGCCTTCCGGGTGCTGGCCGCGGTGGTGCCGGACTTCGTGGCGCGGAAGGCGGGGCATGTGGTGCTCGTGGGCTCGGTCTCGGGCTATCGCGGCCTTCCCGACGCCTGGGGCTATGGCGCCACCAAGGCCGCGCTGATCCACATGGCCGAGAACCTGCGCTGCGATCTGCGCGGGATGCCGATCAAGGTGCAGGTCTGCAATCCGGGCTTCGTGGCGACGCGGCTCACGGACAAGAACGACTTTCCCATGCCCTTCCTGATGCAGCCCGACGAGGCCGCGCGGCGGATGCGCCGGGGCATGGAGGGGGGCGCCTTCGAGATCGCCTTCCCTCGCCGCTTCGCGCTGATCCTAAAGGCGCTCGCCTGGCTGCCGCGCCCCGTCTACTTCTGGCTGGTCGGACGGATGTCGAAACCCGTGGGCTGAGGGCGTCGTGCGCCGCCGTCGAGCGCCCGAGGCGGACGCTCGGTGCGCATGGAGCGGCGCGAAGGAGGCCCCGGCTCGGAGGCCGGGGCAGCGCGGGCGGAGGCGTGGGGTTGCTCGCCCCGCGCGGAGGCTCAGAGGCTGACCACCTGCGCGCGCCCCGCGGCCTTCGCGAGCTCTGCGGCGACCGACGCCACCGCGAGGTCCTGCAACCCCACGCCCGTGCCGTCGAACAGCGTGATTTCCTCCGCGCTGGTCCGCCCCGGATGCGCGCCGTTGATGACCGCGCCGATGGGCGTGATGTCGGCCTCGGCCTTCAGCCCCTGCGCCACCGCGTGCTGCGCCTCGCCGATGGTGACCGACTGCGCCACCTCGTCGGTGAAGACGGTCGCGTCGGCAACCAGCGCGGCATCGACCTCCTGCTTGCCCTTGGTGTCGGTGCCCATGCAGGCGATATGCGTGCCGGGCCTGATCCATTCGCGCCGCATCAGCGGCTCGAAAGCCGAGGTGATGGTGATGATCACGTCGGCCTCGGCGCCCAGCCGCTCGCGCTCCACCGCCTCGAAGGGCAGGCCGATCTCGGCCGCGACCTTGCCCAGCGCGGGCAGCATCTCGGGGTGGAAGTTCCAGGCGACCACCTTCTCGAAGGCGCGCTGTTCCGCCGCCGCGCGCAGCTGGAACGCCGACTGGTGGCCCGCGCCGACCATGCCCAGAACCTTCGCGTCAGGCCGGGCGAGATGGGCGATCGAGACCGAGCTTGCCGCCGCCGTGCGCACCGCGGTCAGGTAATTGCCGCCCACCAGCGCCTTCAGCCGCCCGGTATCGGGGTCGAACAGGAACACCGTGGACTGGTGGTTCGTGAGCCCCTTCGCGGCGTTCCCCGGCCAGTAGCCGCCCGACTTCAGCCCCAGCGCCAGCCCCGCCCGGTCGAAGCCGGACTTGAAGCCATAAAGCGCGTCGGCATAGCCGATCGCCTCGCGGATGACGGGGAAGTTGTAGGCATCGCCCCGCGCCATCGCGGCGAACACGGCCTCGACCGCGTCGAAGGCGGCCTTGCGGCCGACCAGTTCGCGGCAGGCGTCTTCCGAGACCACGAGAATTCCGGCATCGGTCATGGCGGTGTCCTTGTCCTTGGGGCGGGAGTCGCGGGAGCGGAAGGGGCGTGCCTCCCGCACGCCCTTCCCCCCAAGCGGGGGAAGGGCAGGTCTCAAGGCGCGCGCGCGTCCGCGCCGGCCTCAGTAGGCCTTGCCGCGCGCGCTGATCGGCCAGACCACCTCGACCTTGCCGCCCCGCACGCCGACATACCAGTCATGGACGTTGCAGGTCGGATCGCAATGCCCCGGCACCAGGCGCAGCTTCTCGTTGACCCTGAGCACGCCCTTGGGGTCCTCGATCACGCCATGCTCGTCCGAGCACTTGATGTATTTCACGTCGTCGCGGCCATAGACGAAGGGCAGGCCGGAATCGACCGACTGCGCCTTCAGGCCCGCATCGCAGATCGCCTTGTCGGCCTTGGCGTGGCTCATCACGCTGGTCAGGATGAACAGCGCGTTCTCCCACTCGCCCTGGTCGATGCGGTTCCCGTCCTTGTCGTGGATGCGGCCGTAATCGGCATCCATGAAGGCGTAGGAGCCGCACTGGAGCTCGTTGTAGACGCCCGACTCGCTCTCGAAGTAGTAGCTGCCGGTACCGCCGCCCGAGACGAGCTCGGGCTTGAGCCCTTCGGCCTCAAGCGCCGCGACCGCGTCCTTCACCTGGGCGATGGCGGCGTCGAGCTTGGCCTTGCGCGCCTCGAAGCTGTCAATGTGCTGCATCGCGCCCTGGTAGGCCTGGATGCCGGTGAACTTGAGACCGGGGGCCGCGTCAATCGCCTTGGCGATCTTCACCACGTCGGCGCTGGTGGTCACGCCGCAGCGCCCGGCGCCGCAGTCGATCTCGACGAAGCACTCAATGGTCGTGCCATGCTTCTGGGCGGCCTTGCTCAGGTCGGCCACGTTCTCGACGTCATCGACGCAGACGATGATGCGCGAGCCCAGCTTGGGCAGCCGCGCAAGCCGGTCGATCTTGGCCGGGTCGCGCACCTGGTTCGAGACCAGCACGTCCTTGATGCCGCCGCGCACGAAGACCTCGGCCTCGGACACCTTCTGGCAGCATACGCCGACGGCCCCGCCGAGCTTCTCCTGAAGCTTCAGCACGTCGACCGACTTGTGCATCTTGCCATGCGCGCGGTGACGCATGCCATGCGCCTTGGCGTAGTCGCCCATCTTCCTGATGTTGCGCTCCAGCGCGTCGAGATCGAGGATCAGGCAAGGCGTCTGGATATCGGCCTCGTCCATGCCCGGCAGGGCGGGAATGTCGTAGCCGACCTCGAAGCCCGAGAGGTTGGTGGGTGCGTTCATGGCGTCCTCCTCAGCCCTTGATCCAGGGCAGCTTGTCCAGGTCCACATTGCCGCCGGTGATGATGACGCCGACACGCTTGCCCGCGAACACCTCCCGGTTCTTCAGAATGGTGGCGAGCGGCACGGCGCAACTCGCCTCGATCACGATCTTCATCCGCGCCCATGTGAGCTTCATGGCGTCGATGATCTCCTGCTCGCTCGCGGTCAGGATATCGGTCACATGGTTCGACACGAAGTGCCAGGTCAGCTCCTTGAGCGGCACCTTGAGCCCGTCGGCCACTGTCACCGGCGCGTCGTCGGCGATGATGTGGCCTGCCTTGAAGCTGCGATAGGCGTCATCCGCCTGTTCGGGCTCGGCGGCGTAGATCTTCACGCCGGGCGCGATGGTCGAGAGCGTGAGGCAGGTGCCCGACACCATGCCGCCACCGCCGATCGGCGCGATCACCGCGTCGAGCCCCGGCACCTGCGCGTTGAGCTCCAGCGAGCAGGTGCCCTGGCCCGCGATCACGCGGGGGTCGTTGTAGGGGTGCACGAACTCGGCGCCGGTCCGGGCCTCGACCTCGGCGAAGACCGCCTCGCGCGAGCTGGTCGAGGGCTCGCATTCGGTGATCATGCCGCCATAGCCGATCACCGCGTCCTTCTTGGCCTGCGGCGCCGTGCGCGGCATCACCACGTGACAGGGGATGCCCCGCCGCCCGGCGGCGTAGCTCAGCGACAGCGCGTGGTTGCCCGAGGAGTGGGTGGCGACGCCCTTGGCGGCCTTCTCGTCCGACAGGCCGAAGACGGCGTTGCACGCGCCCCGCACCTTGAAGGCCCCGGCCTTCTGGAAGTTCTCGCACTTGAAGAACAGCTCCGCCCCGGTGAGCCGGTTGAGGAAGCTCGAGGTCAGAACCGGCGTGCGGTGGATGTAGGGCGCGATCCGCCGCGCGGCCGCTTCGACATCGTCGAAAGTCGGGATCTGCATCGTCATCTCCTCAGGCCGCGGCCTTGCGGGGCGCTGCCCGCGTCGCGCGATAGTAGTCCTGCGCCGCGGCGACACCCTGCCCCAGCCGGACCGGGTATCCCAGATCCTTCATCGCCATCTCGATCGTTGCAATGCCCGACAGCGCCATGACGTCCGTGAGCGAGCCCAGATGCCCGATCCGGAAGGCCCTGCCCGCCATCTGCCCCAGCCCCACGCCGAACGACACGCCATAGGCGTCGAAGGCGTGGTTCGTCAGCACGTTGCTGTCGAAGCCCTCGGGGACGTAGATGCAGCTCACGGTGTCCGAGTAGAGCTCGGGCGAGGTCGCGCAGAGGCTGAGGCCCCACGCCCGGACGGCCTCGCGCACCCCTTCGGCGATGCGGCGGTGGCGGGCGAAGACATTGTCCAGCCCCTCCTCCAGCAGCATCCGCAGGCTCTCGCGCAGGCCGTACATGATCTGCAGGGGCGGCGTGTAGGGGAAGCCGCCCCGCGCATTCGCGCCGCCCATGTCGCGGAAGTCGAAGAAGCAGCGCGGGCATTTCGCGGTCTTCGTCGCCTCCATCGCGCGCTGCGAGACGCCGACGATCGCCATGCCGGTGGCCAGCATGAAGCCCTTCTGGCTGCCGGTGACGGCAAGGTCCACGCCCCACTCGTCCATGCGGAAATCCATCGAGGCGAGCGACGAGACGCAATCGACATAGAGCATCGCCGGATGCCCCGCCGCGTCCATGGCCCGGCGCACGGCGGCCACGTCCGAAACCACGCCCGTGGCCGTCTCGTTGTGCGTGACCAGAACCGCCTTGATCGCGTGGCCCTTGTCGGCCGACAGCCGCGCCTCGAAGCGGTCGGCGGGGGCGCCGGTGCCCCATTCGCACTCGATCACCTCGACATCGAGGTTGTGGCGCTGGCAAAGGTCGATCCAGCGGTGCGAGAACATGCCGTAGCGAGCGACCAGCACCTTGTCGCCGGGCGACAGCGTGTTGGTGATCGCCGCCTCCCAGCCGCCGGTGCCGCTGGCGGGGAAGGTGATGACCTCGCCCGTCGCCGTCTTGAAGACCTTCTTCAGGTCGCCCAGAAGCGGACCCAGCAGCTCGACGAAATCGGGCGCGCGGTGGTCGGTGGTCTGGATGCTCATGGCATAGCGCAGACGGTCGGGGATGTTGGTGGGGCCCGGGATGAAGACCGGGTTCTGGCCGATGAAGACAGGCAGATGCGCAGTCATGGCGTCTCCTCCTCGCCTTGATGGGGGGAAGATGCGCGCGCCGAGGGGAATTTGCAATTTTTCTGAAAAAATATTCCATAATGCCGTTGAAAAATTCCAAGATGCTGACAGGTTAAGGCAAATCCAATTTTCCATTGATGCGCCTCCGGTCCATGGCGGAAAATGATTCCGGGCGGCGGCGAGCGGAACAAGGGGGTGCGGATGACCGGTCAGGACGCAAGGCGCCGCGCGCGCGGTCGGCCGCGTACCGTCGAGCCCGAGGCGCCAGGCACGACTGTGCAGGCGCTCGACCGGGCGGTGATGCTGCTGAGGGCACTGGCGCGCGAGGGCAAGGCCACGCTGACCGACCTTGCCGCGATCACCGGGATGCCGGCGTCCTCTGCGCACCGGCTGCTCGCCACGCTCGAGACCCATGGTCTCGTCGAGTTCTCGGACACCACGCAGGACTGGATGATCGGGGTCGAATCCTTCCGCATCGGCACAGCCTTCGTGCAGCGCTCGAACCTTGTGGACGCAAGCCGCGAGGTGATGCGCCGGCTGGTGGACGAGACCGGCGAGACCGCGAACCTCGCCATCGCCGACGAGGGCGAGGTGGTCTTTCTCGCCCAGGTCGACACCCAGAACCCGATCCGCGCCTTCTTCCGCGCGGGCACGCGGGTGCACATGCATTCCTCGGGCATCGGCAAGGCGCTGCTGGCGTTCTTCGACCGCGCGCGGTGCGATGCGGTGGTGAAGCGGCGCGGCCTGCCGGGCTTCACGGCGCGGACGCTCACCGACCCGGTGGCGCTCACCGCCGATCTCGACCGCACCCGTGCCCGCGGCTGGTCGCTGGACGACGAGGAACGCTTCGACGGCATGCGCTGCATCGCGGCGCCGATCTTCAACACCTATGGCGAGCCGGTGGCGGGCGTCTCGATCTCGGGCCCCGCGGTTCGCTTCGGGGATTCGGCGCTCGCCACCCTCGGCGCCCGGGTACGCGCCGCGGCCGACGAGATCACACGGTTGACCGGCGGCACCCCGCCCGCAGTGCGGGGATAGCGCCCGCCCGTGACGAGGCGCTGTCCCGGGCGCGCCGCAACGCGCAGCGGTGTGGTGCAGACCCGGGACCTCCCGGACAGAGTTCCGCGCTCAGGGCGCCTCCGGCCCGATCATCCAAGGCTCGGAAAAGCGGTGCTCTTCGAGATTCACCCCCGGCCCGCTGCGATCGACGATCAGGAAATCCTGCGTCCCCTCGAGCGGCGTCAGCACCCCGTGCCAGACATTGCGCCGGTAGTTCACCCCCTGCGCGCCATTCGTCAGGAACGCAAGCGGCTGTCCCGGCCGGCCGCTGTCGTCGGTCGCGACGACCACGAGGAATGGCGCGGACGAGAGCGGCATGAAGGCCTGGCTGCCCAAAGGATGCCGCTCGACCAGCGTAAGCGCCAGCGGCAGCGCATATGGCGCGGCGCGGGCGAGGCTGATGGCGACCCGCCCCCCCTCGCCCGCCACCTCGGGGAAGGCGAGGCCCGCCCATCGCTCGGCCATGCCTGCGTTGAAGGCGAAATCGGGCTCGCCCGCAATCTCCAGCACCTCGCCGAAGGGAGCGAAGGCCGCCGCCGTCAGGGCCTCGACCGCGACCCGCCTGCTCATGCCCCGAGCCTCAGCCGGGGATGGCGGTTCACGTCCTTGTAGAGCAGGTAGCGGAACCGCCCCGGCCCCCCCGCATAGCAGGCCTGCGGGCAGAAGGCGCGCAGCCACATGAAGTCGCCCGCCTCGACCTCGACCCAGTCGCGGTTGAGCCGGTAGGCGGCCTTGCCCTCGAGCACGTAGAGCCCGTGTTCCATCACATGCGTCTCGAGGAAGGGGATGCAGGCGCCGGGCTCCATCGTGACGATGGTGACGTGCATGTCGTGGCTGAGGTCGTCGGGGCTCACGAAGCGCGTCGTGGCCCAGGCTCCGTTCGTGCCCGGCATCGGGTCGGGCGCGACCTCGCGGTCGCTCGAGATCACGGGGCGGGGCGCGGCCAGCCCGTCGACCGGCTCGTAGGCCTTGCGGATCCAGTGGAAGCGTGCGGGCGCGCCGCCCCGGTTCCTCAGCCGCCAGTCGGTCCCCGGCGGGATGTAGGCGAAGCCGCCGGGTTCCAGCCGATGCGGGGTCCCCTCGATCGTCAGCGTCACCGCGCCGTCCACCACGAACAGCACGCCCTCGGCGCCCGCGTCGGGCTCGGGGCGATCGCTGCCGCCGCCCGGCAGCACCTCGACGACGTACTGCGAAAAGGTCTCGGCGAAGCCCGTCATTGGCCGGGCGATGATCCAGGCCCGCGTAGCCTCCCAATGCGGCAGGCGGCTGGTGACGATGTCGCGCATCACGCCCTTGGGGATGACGGCATAGCTCTCGGTGAAGGTCGCCCGCCCGCTCAGCAGCTCGGTCTGGCCGGGGTGTCCGCCATGCGGCGCGAAATAGGTTCTGTGGCTCATGCTCGGACCCTGTTCATGGTGGGCTTCGATTTTCGCGCTGTCGTCAGGCATGGATGGCCTCCGCAGGATGCTCGCGGTGCCAGTGCTCCGCAATCTCGATGCGCCGGGCAAACCAGACGCCCTCGTGTCCGGCCGCGTAGTCGAGGAAGCGTGCGAGCGCCGCCGCCCGGCCCGGACGCCCCGCCAGCCGGCAGTGCAGCCCGATCGACAGCATCTTCGCCGCCCCCGCCTCGCCCTCGGCATAGAGCGTGTCGAAGCTGTCCTTCAGGTAGCTGAAGAACTGGTCGCCCGAGTTGAAGCCCTGTGGCGTCGCGAATCGCATGTCGTTGGTGTCGAGCGTGTAGGGCACGATCAGGAATGGCCGCTTCGGCCCCTGCACCCAATAGGGCAGATCGTCGGCATAGGCGTCCGAGCAATAGGCGAAGCCGCCCTCCTCCATCACCAGGTCGAGCGTGTTGACGGAACACCGCCCCGTGTACCAGCCGCGCGGGCGCGTGCCGGTCACATCGGTGTGGATGCGGATCGCCTCGTCGAGATGGGCCCGCTCGTCCTCGCGCGTGAAGTCGCGGTATTCGATCCATTTGAGCCCGTGGCTCGCGATCTCCCAATCCGCCTCGCGCATCGCGGCGACCTGCTCGGGGCTGCGCGCGAGAGCAGTGGCCACGCCATAGACCGTGACGGGAATGCGCCGCCCGGTGAGCATCCGCCACAGCCGCCAGAACCCCGCGCGGGCGCCGTATTCGTAGATCGATTCCATGTTCATGTGGCGCTGGCCGGGCCAGGCCTGCGCGCCCACGATCTCCGACAGGAACGCCTCGGATGCCGCATCGCCGTGGAGGATGCAGTTCTCGCCCCCCTCCTCGTAATTGACGACCACCTGCACCGCGATGCGCGCCCCTCCGGGCCAGCGCGGGTCGGGGGGCGTGCGTCCATAACCGGTCAGGTCGCGCGGGTAGGTCATCGGGCTCTCCTTCTCGTGGCGGACGGGGCGTCAATCGAACTCGCCCAGCGCCTCATGCTGCGTCTCGATCCATTCCAGGTGGTCGTGCCCGGCCTTGCCTGCCCGGCGCATCGCGGCGACGGCCAGCAGCCGCAGCACCGCGAGCACACCGGCATAGGAATCCAGCACATGCGGGTTCTCGACGGGGCAGGTGACGGTCCAGCGCGCCAGCGCCGGCATGCCGCGCGCCGAGGGGTCAGCGATCAGCAGCACCGGCACCCCGCGCCCCGCCAGCGCCTCGAGCGCGCGCGAAAGCGTGCCCACGACGCGTCGCACGCCAACCACGACGACCATGTCCTCCGGGCCGAAATCCGCGATCCCCTCGGCCAGCGTCTCGCCCGGGCCGGGCAGAAGCCGCGTGTCGGGCCGGAACTGGATGAACTGCCAGCGCGCATAGCCGGCGAAGAAATGGCTGTTGCGAAAGCCCAGGAACCCCAGCCGCCGCGCCGCCACCAGCGCCTCGGCCAGCTCGTCCACCAGTGCGGGCGCGAGCCCGTCGAGCGCGGCGCCAAGGGCCGCCATCTCGGCCTCCGCGAAGCTCGCTATCAGACCCTCGCGCCCGTTGCCCTCGCCCTCGCGCGGCGCGAGGAACAGCGGCGAGCCCCAGCTTCGCGCCTCGCGCGCGGCGAGCCGCATCTCCTCGTAGCTCTCGAAGCCCGCGCGCTGTACGAAGCGGGTGACGGTCGAGTTCGACACCCCCACCAGCCGCGCAAGTTCCGAGGCCGGATACATGCTGATCTCGCCCGGTGATTCGAGGATGAAGTCCGCCACCTGCCGCTCGCGCGCGCTCAGGCCGTCATAGGCGCGATGGATCATCTCGACGATGGATTTCAACGGCTTGGTCACGGTCTCACCCCAGGGCTGCGGCACGAACCGGAAAGGTGCGGTCGGCTAATTGGAATGTTATTTCCATGTATATTGACATTTTGGAAAATTGTTTGCAACATCCTTGCATCACCGCCGACCATCCATCCCGGGCCGCCAGAAGCGCACCACCCGCCACCGCGCCGCCCCGCAGAGAGGCCGATATGACTCACAACCACTACGACATCACCAGCAAGGATGGCGCCCTCTGGAACGAGGACCTCGCACCCCTGGCGCCCGAAAAGCGCCACTGGGGCGCCTTCGAGATCTTCAACGTCTGGAACAATGATATCCAGAGCCTGTTCGGCTACACGCTGGCTGCCTCGCTCTTCATCAGCTACGGGCTGAACGGCTGGTGGACGCTTCTCGCCATCGTGCTCGCGGGCTTCTTCGTGATGTGGCTCGTGAACCTCACCGGGCGGCCGTCCGTGAAGTACGGCGTGCCCTACCCGGTGATGGCGCGGGCCGCGATGGGGGTCGAGGGAGCGAAGTTCCCGGCGCTGGTGCGCGGCATCGTCGCGATCTTCTGGTATGGCGTGCAGACCTATTTCGCCTCGACCGCCGTGGCGCTGCTGATCCGCTCGGTGTTCGGGATCGAGGGCGGCGCCGAGTTCCTCGGCATGACCGGGGTCGGCTGGGTGTCCTACATCATCGTCTGCGTGTTCCAGCTCGGGCTCTTCATGATGGGCATCGACTGGGTGGGCCGGTTCCTGAACTGGGCGGGGCCCTTCGTGTACGCCGTGATGATCGCACTGATGCTGGCGATCTGGTGGAAGGCGGGCAATGGGCTCCTGACCGAGCTTGGCGTCATCTTCCAGGGCGGCGCTGTCGAGAACGGCCGCCACCCCGTCGCCGCCTTCTTTGCCATCACCGGCACGATGATCGCCTATTTCGCCGCCGTCGTGATCAACTTTGGCGACTTCTCGCGCTTCGTGAAGACCGAAGGGCAGATGCGGCGCGGCAACTTCTGGGGCCTGCCGGTGTCGATGGCATTCTTCTCGTTCATCGCGCTGTTCATCACTGCGGGCACCGTGGTGCTGTTCGGCGAGCGGCTGACGAACCCAGCCGACATCGTCGAGCGCGTGGACAACATCTGGCTCACCGTCATCGCCGCGATCACCTTCTTCGCAGCCACCGTCGGCATCAACCTGGTCGCGAACTTCATCCCGCCGGCCTATGACCTGGCGAACCTCGCGCCCTCGAAGATCAGCGCGAAGACCGGCGGCATCCTGACGGCCGTGATCGCCTTCTTCATCGGCGCCTTCTGGGTGTCGGTGATCTCCGAGATCGGCATCGCGGGCTTCGTCGACACTCTTGGCGCCTTCCTCGCGCCGCTCTACGGCATCCTGGTCGCGGACTACTACCTGATCCGCCGCCAGAAGATCGAGGTGCAGGACCTGTTCTCGATGAGCTCCGATGGCGCCTACCACTATACCGCTGGCTGGAACCGGATCGCGATCACCGCCTTCGGCATCTCCGCGGTGTTCTCGGTCGCCACGGTTTGGGTGCCGGCGCTGAGCGATCTCTCGGGCTTCGGCTGGGTGATCGGCGCGGTGCTGGGCGGCGGGCTCCATGTCGTGCTGATGCGCCGGGCCGGGCATGCCTTGACGGCGGCCGCGACGGCGGCGGGGTCGTCCAGCTACTGAGCCGCGCTGGAGAGACCGGGGGCCGCGCCCGGAGGGGCGCGGCCGTTCGCATGTCGCGACACTTTTACCCCGGACCGAAGTGGGGCCGGGGTTTCGACAACCACGCTGCCCCGGCCTCCGCGCCGGGGCCTCCCCGACAAGACGCGCCCTTGCCACGAGGCCCCGGGTCGAGCCCGGGGCAGCGGCGCGTCCGACGCCGTGCCCGGAACCAGACCCACGCAGCGACCGCGCCGCCACGCGCTCCCCGCCGATCCCCCGCGCAGGGCCGCCATCATCGCGCTGCCCCTGCCCCCGAGCCGGGGCTTCGTAGTCACCGCCGCCGCGCCGCCCCGGCCTTCGTGCCGGGACCGCCATGCCCTGCCCCTCAGCTCATGGCCCGGCGGTAGGCCACGGCCTCGGCCACGTGCACCTTGCGCACAGCGTCCACGCCCTCGAGGTCCGCCAGCGTCCGCGCGAGCCGCAGCACCCGGTGATAGCCGCGCGCCGAGAGCCGCAGCTTCTCGGCCGCCGCCTGCAGAAGCTGGCGCCCGGCATCATCGGGCCGGCTCACCCGGTCGAGCGCCTCGCCCTCCAGCTCGCCATTCGTCACCGGAGCATCGCCAGGCTCCGCGCCCGCCCGGTCGGCCTGCGCCGCCCGCGCCCGCGCCACGCGCGCGGCCACCCGGGCAGACGAATCCTGATGCGCGGGCAGGCCGAGCACGTCCGCCGTCACCGGCGGCACCTCGATGCGGATGTCGAAGCGGTCGATCAGCGGCCCCGACAGGCGCGCCGCATAATCCGCCCCGCATTTCGGCGCGCGCGAACAGGCCCTCGCAGGGTCGCCCAGATATCCGCAGCGGCAGGGGTTCATCGCCGCCGCCAGCAGGAACCGGGCGGGATAGGTCACATGCGCCTCGGCGCGCGCCACAACGGCCGTGCCGGTCTCGATCGGCTGGCGCAGCGCCTCCAGCACAGGCCGCGCGAACTCGGGCAGTTCGTCGAGGAACAGGACACCGCGGTGCGCGAGGCTGATCTCGCTGGGCTTGGCGTTGCGTCCACCCCCGATCATCGCCGCCATCGAGGCCGAGTGATGCGGCGCCCGATAGGGCCGCTCGCGCATCATGCCGCCATCGCCGGGTTCGAGCGCGAGGGAGTGGATGATCGACACCTCAAGCGCCTCGCGCGGGCTCAGGGGCGGCATGATCGAGGTCAGCCGCGCCGCCAGCATCGACTTGCCCGAGCCGGGCTCGCCGACCATCAAGATGTTGTGGTTGCCCGCCGCCGCGACCTCGAGCGCCCGGCGCGCGCCCTCCTGCCCCTTCACGTCCGAAATGTCCGCACCCGGCCGCCGCGCCGCCACCGCGCCCAGCGCGGGCGGGGGCAGCGCCGCCGTGCCGCGGAAGTGGTTGACGAGCGCCAGCAGGCTGTCAGGGGCGAGGATCTCGGCCCCGCCCACCCAGGCGGCCTCCGCGCCCGAGCCCGCCGGGCAGACCAGACCCTTGTCGAGCTCGGCCGCCTTCAGCGCCGCCGGCAGCGCCCCCTGCACCGCCCGGATCTGCCCGTCGAGCGACAGCTCGCCCAGCGCCAGCGCGCCGTCGGCCTCGTCCTTCGGGATCACGTCGAGCGCGGCCATCAGTGCCAGCGCGATGGGCAGGTCGTAATGCGAGCCCGCCTTGGGCAGGTCGGCGGGCGAGAGGTTCACGGTGATCCGCTGCGGCGGCAGGGCGAGGCCGCAGGCGGTCAGCGCCGCGCGCACCCGCTCGCGCGATTCCGACACCGCCTTGTCCGCGAGTCCCACGATCTGGAACGACGGCAGCCCCGGCGCGATGGCGCACTGCACCTCGACCGGCCGGGCCTCGACGCCGAGAAACGCAACCGTGTGGGCGCGCGCAAGCATGGGATCACCGCAAGGGGACAAGGACGCCATCGCATCAGGTGCCCGGCCGTGGTTAATTGCGGGTTAAGGCGGGTTAAGATCGCGCGCCGCAGCGTCGATCCCAGCGCGCCGCTGCAAGATGACCGGAGATCCAGATGCCCCTGCGCCTTCCCGCCGCCCTCGCCCTCCTGCTCGCCGCCGCGACCGCCCTCGCGCCCGCCGCTCGGTCGGGGGACGCGGACGTGGTCGCGGCAAGTGCCATCCGCACCGGTGCCGCATGGCGCTTCGATGTGACCGTTGCCCATGCCGACGAGGGCTGGGACCACTACGCCGACGCCTGGCGCGTCGCCGGCCCCGATGGCGCCGTCTACGGCATGCGCGAGCTTCTGCACCCCCATGTGGACGAGCAGCCGTTCACCCGCTCGCTCACGGGCGTCGCAATCCCCGCGGCCGTGACCCGCGTGCGCGTCGAGGCGCGCGACAAGGTGCATGGCTGGGGCGGCGCGGTGGTCGAGGTCGATCTTGGCGGCTGAGCCGCGCGGCCTGCCCCCGCCCCGAGTCGCGTCGCGACATTCGGGGTGGGGATTCTGAAAATCGTTTTGAACCAGTCAATTGACCCCCCCTCACGTGTGAAAGTGGGGTGCTTGCGTCACGCCGCCGCGCGCGCGGCCACTGCCGCGATGATGGCGTCGCCCATCTCGATCGTGCCGACGGTCCGCGTCCCCTCGCCCGACCCGAGGTCCGGCGTGCGGAGCCCCTGCGCCAGCACGTCGTTGACTGCGGCCTCGATCATCTCCGCCTCCGCGGCGAGGTCGAAGGAATAGCGCAGCGCCATCGCGAAGCTCAGGATGCAGGCGATCGGGTTGGCCTTGCCCTGGCCGGCAATGTCCGGGGCCGAGCCATGCACCGGCTCGTAGAGCGCCTTGGGCCGGCCGTTCGCCATCGGCGCGCCGAGCGAGGCCGAGGGCAGCATGCCGAGCGAGCCCGTCAGCATCGCCGCCGCGTCGGACAGCAGGTCCCCGAACAGGTTGTCGGTCACGATCACGTCGAACTGCTTGGGCCAGCGGACCAGCTGCATGGCACCGGCATCGGCGTACATGTGGGAAAGCTGGACGTCCGGGTATTCGGCGTCGTGCACTTCCTGCACCACCTGCCGCCACAGCACGCCCGATTCCATCACGTTGGCCTTCTCCATCGAGCAGACCCGGTTCGCCCGCTTGCGCGCAAGCTCGAAAGCCGAGCGCGCGACGCGGGCGATCTCTCCCTCGGTATAGCGCTGGGTGTTGATGCCGACCCGCTCGTTGCCCTCGGTGTGGATGCCGCGCGGCTCGCCGAAATAGATGCCCGAGGTGAGCTCGCGGATGATCATGATGTCGAGGCCGGCCACCACGTCCTTCTTGAGCGACGAGAACTCGGCCAGCGCGTCGAAGCATTGCGCCGGCCGGAGATTGGCGTAGAGGTCCATCTCCTTGCGCAGCCGCAAGAGCCCCCGCTCGGGCTTCACGCTGAAGTCGAGGATGTCGTAGTTCGGCCCGCCGACCGCGCCCAGCAGCACCGCGTCGACCGACTGCGCCTTCTCCATCACCGCGTCGGTGAGCGGCGTACCGTGCACGTCGTACGAGGCGCCGCCGATCAGATCCTCGTCGATCTCGAACGGCAGGCCGCGAACGGCCTTGAACCAGTCGATCAGCTTGCGGACCTCGGTCATCACCTCGGGGCCGATGCCGTCGCCGTGCAGGATCAGGAGTTTCATGGGGGTCATCGCGCGCTCTCCGGACAGGATTTCGCGCGCGGTTTTGGGCGATCCGGGCGCGATTGGCAAGGCCCGGCTGCGCAATGGTGGTGCAAGATCAGGATTCTGGTAAGCTTCATCGGGGACCATGCTTCCGGATGGCGTGCGGTGGGTCGAAGGGATGCCCCGCGGGCATGAGATGTGCGTGTGAGTGAATGACCCTCGGAATTGACCAGCGTGTCGGCGGACCCGCGCTCACCATGCCGGGCGAGGTGCTCGATCACCTCTCGGACGGCATCATGCTGTTCGACGCCGAGCTGCGGGTCGTCGGCTTCAACCGCGCCTATGCCCGGATCTTCGAGCTAGGCCCGGACGAGCTGGGGCCGGGCGACACGCTGGAGACCGTGCTGCGAACCCTCGCGGGCCGCGGCATGCTCGACCTCAACCCCGGCGGCAGCGAGCACGAGATCGCCCGGCGGCTCGCCGGCTGGCGCTTGCCGGAGAACCGGCTGGAGACGCGGCGGCTGCGCAACGGGCGGCTGATCCGCATCACACGGCGCGACCTCCCGGATGGCGGGATGATCAGCATCCATGTCGAGCTGACCGAAGCCGCCGACCGCGAGCGCGAGCTCGAGCGCCAGCGGGCGCTGATGGCCAGCATCCTGTCGAATATCACCGATGGCGTGGCGCTGGTCGATTCAGCCTGCCGGTTCATCGCGTTCAACGACCGGTTTCTCGATCTTTACCGTGTGCCCCGCGGCGCGGTGCAGTGGGGCGTGCATTTCTCGGAGCTTGCACGCCATTTCGGCGACCTCGCCGCGCTCGGCGAGGCGCGCCGCAAGACCGAGATAGACCGGCGCTACCGCTTCCTCTCCGATCCCACGCGCAGCCGCGTGGTCCGCAACCTGTTCGACGGGCGCACCATCGATGTGGTCAAGTCGATCCTTCCCGGGGGCGCTGCGGCGGTGCTGACGCTGCGCGACGTGACGACCGACCTGCGTCGCCGCCGCGAGGTCGAGGAGGCGCGCCGCGAAGCCGAGGAGGCGAGCGAGCGCAAGACCTCGTTCGTCGCGCATCTCAGCCACGAGATGCGCAACGCGCTCAACGGCATCCTCGGGGTTGCCGCGTTGCTGGAACATGCCGAACTGGGCGCGCGCGAACGCGCGCAGGTCGGGCTGATCGCGACGTCCGGGCGGATGCTGCTGCGGCTGATCGACGATGCGCTCGACTTCAGCCGCATCTCGGTCGAGACCTCGACCATTCGCGAGGAGCCCTTTTCGCTGATCGACCTGCTGGACGAGTGCTTCGCGCTGGTCGAGCCCGCGGCGCGGGAGAAAGGCCTCGAGTTGTGCCGCGCCTTCGGCTCGACGCCCCTGCCGGCGCTGCTGGGAGACGCGGTGCGGTTGAAGCAGATCGTCCTCAACCTGCTGACGAACGCCGTCAAGTTCACCGAAACCGGCCACGTCTCGCTCGGGCTCGGCGCCGACCTCGGGCCGAACGCGGCCTATGTCACGCTGTGGGTTGCCGACAGCGGCATCGGCATCGCGCCCGACCAGCGAGAGGCGATCTTTGGCGAGTTCTACCAGATCCGCGACCGAACGGCTGGCCGCGCGGGCGGCGTGGGGCTTGGGCTTGCGATCACCCGACAGCTGCTGGCGGCGATGGGCGGCAGCATCCGGGTGGACGACGAGTCGCCGCAAGGAACCCGCTTCACCATGTCGTTGCGCCTGCCCTTCGCGCGCGACGACGATGCCGAGGCCCCGCAAGACGCGTGAGGGGGCAACAACCCGGCCGTCCCCGTCACGCCCCCCGGTGCCCGGGCATTGCCTTGGCGAGCGTGGCGAAACGGGCGAGGAGGGCTTCCTTCACCTCGGTGATCGGGCGGGGCGCTAGCCGGATCTCCCGCGCCCAGGCCGCGCGCGGGCGGGGGAAGAACTTCGCCGCCTCGGCCTCGGTAAAGCCGGCAAGCTGGGTCGCCTCGAACCAGGCGGCGAGACGGTCGGCGCGCTTGATCTGCTTCTCCAGCGCCTCGGGCGTGACGGGGGGAAGGCCGAAGCGGATGTGGACGGCCGCCATCAGCCGCTGCTCGAAGGCCTTGTAGTCCAGTCCAAGCGCGGCCTTGAAGGGCGAGATCATGTCGCCGATCACGTATTCCGGGGCGTCGTGGAGGAGCGCGGTCAGCCGCTCGGCCACGCTCGCCCTGGGTTTCAGCGCGCCGAAGATGCGCTCGACCAGCAGCGAGTGCTCGGCCACGGTGAAGGGGTGATCGCCCAGCGTCTGCCCGTTCCAACGCGCGACGCGCGCGAGCCCGTGGGCGATGTCCTCGATCTCGACGTCGAGCGGCGAGGGGTCGAGCAGGTCGAGCCGCCGCCCCGACAGCATCCTCTGCCATGCCCGCGCCGTCATGCCCTGCCACCCCCGCCGTCCCGCTGTGTCATGCGCCCTCCCGTCTCACTCGGCTTGACTATGGGCAGATCGCTTCATTGTCGAGACGGGGCGGGGCTGCTATAGCCGCAGCCGGAATTCAGGGGCGCCCGGCCGGGCCGCCCGGTCACGCAAGGAGCAGTCGATGACCGATTACGTCGTCAGGGATCTTGGCCTCGCCGATTACGGCCGCAAGGAGATCGCGATCGCCGAGACCGAGATGCCGGGCCTGATGGCCTGCCGCGCCGAGTTTGGCGAAGCAAAGCCGCTGAAGGGCGCGCGCATCACCGGCTCGCTGCACATGACGATCCAGACGGCGGTGCTGATCGAGACGCTGACGGCGCTGGGCGCCGAGGTGCGCTGGGCGTCGTGCAACATCTTCTCGACCCAGGACCATGCCGCCGCCGCCATCGCCGCCGCCGGCATCCCGGTCTTCGCGGTGAAGGGCGAGACGCTGAAGGACTACTGGGACTACACCGACCGCATCTTCCAGTGGCCGGATGGCCAGCCCACCAACATGATCCTCGACGATGGCGGCGACGCCACGATGTACATCCTTCTGGGCGCCCGCGCCGAGGAGGGCGAGGACGTGCTGTCGAACCCGGGCTCGGAGGAGGAGGAATACCTTGTCGCCCAGATCCGCAAGCGCATGGCAGCCAGCCCCGGCTGGTTCACGCGCCAGCGCCACGCCATCCGCGGCGTGACGGAGGAGACGACCACGGGCGTTAACCGGCTCTACCAGCTGATGGAAAAGGGCCGCCTGCCCTTCCCGGCGATCAACGTCAACGACAGCGTCACCAAGTCGAAATTCGACAACAAGTACGGCTGCAAGGAATCGCTGGTCGACGGCATCCGGCGCGGCACCGACGTGATGATGGCGGGCAAGGTCGCGGTGGTCTGCGGCTATGGCGACGTGGGCAAGGGCTCGGCCGCTTCGCTCAAGGGCGCGGGCGCGCGCGTGCTGGTGACCGAGATCGACCCGATCTGCGCGCTTCAGGCGGCGATGGACGGCTTCGAGGTGGTCACGCTGGACGAGGCAGCACCCCGCGCCGACATCGTCATCACCGCGACCGGCAACAAGGACGTCGTGACCGTCGATCACATGCGCAGTCTCAAGGACATGGCGATCGTCGGCAACATCGGCCACTTCGACAACGAGATCCAGGTGGCCGCGCTGAAGAACTTCAAGTGGACCAACATCAAGCCGCAGGTGGACATGATCGAGTTCCCCGACGGCAAGCGGATGATCCTCTTGTCGGAGGGGCGGCTCCTCAACCTCGGCAACGCCACGGGGCATCCGAGCTTCGTCATGTCGGCGAGCTTCACCAACCAGGTGCTCGGCCAGATCGAGCTCTACACCAAGGGCGCGCAGTACGAGAACAAGGTCTACGTCCTGCCCAAGCATCTCGACGAGAAGGTGGCGCGGCTGCATCTGGAAAAGCTCGGCGTGAAGCTGACCGAACTCAGCGACAAGCAGGCCGACTATATCGGCGTGAAGCAGACCGGGCCGTTCAAGCCAGACCACTACCGCTACTGAGTCAGGACGCGCGCGGCACGGCCCCGGACCCCGTCCGGGGCCTTTCGCATTCAGCGTCGGTGAAAGACGGCCACCAGCGCGCGGTCGGCGGCATGCTCATGCGTGGCGCCGCGGTAGATCGGCGCGCTCGCGAAGTCGATGGGCGTGATCCGGCGCTCGGCCACCAGCATGGCGAAGGCCGAGCCGAACCCCGCCTTGTCGAACGCGTCCGCCTTGATGCCCAGCACGAACAGAGCGCCTGGCGCGGCGATCCGCATCAGCTCGGGCAGGCAGGCCGGGCCGACATGGCCATGTGTGAAGGTTCCGGTGCTGATGAAGCCGGAATAGGCGCCGTCGCCAATCATCTGCAGGGGCCGGGTGAGGTCCGCGACGATCCGCCTGCGATAGAGCCCCTTCGCCTCGGCGACCGCCAGCATCTCGGCGGAGATGTCGATGCCGTCGATCGTGACCCCGGGCAGCGCCTCGGCCACGAGGCCCGTGCCGGCGCCGATGTCGAGGACTTGGGCGTGCGCGGCGCTGCCGCGCTCCGTGAAGAGCTTCGCGACCTCGGCCGGAAAGACGTAACCATGCGCCGCGGCGAAGTCGCGGTCGTAGTCCTGCGCCCATCCGCCGTAGAGCCGCACCGAGTCCTCGGGCGTCTGCAACGCATAGGCGGCGTCGAGGCTTGCGTCCGTCTCCTTCATGCCGCCGAGCCTAGCACCCCGATCCGGCGCGGGGAACCGGTTCGGCGCGCTCAGTCGGCCCGGTCCCTCGGCAGACCGATCATCGCCAGCATGTCGCTGTAGCTCCCGGCCCGCGCCTTCTCGGGCGAAAAGCCCGGGGGCGCCACGTTCTCCTTGAGACCCGCGCCTTCCAGCAGCCGGTTCATCATCGCGTAGACGCCGGTGATGAAGATGATGTCGTTGATGCCGTTCTCGGACCAGCCGGCCGACAGCAGCGCGTCGAAATCCGCCTGTGCCACCGCCCATGGCTCGCGCGTCAGCTTGGCGGCATAGGCCAGCGCCGCGGTCATGCCCGGGCGCAGGCTCGGATGCGCGGGATCGACGCTCATCTCGCCGAACACGCCGTCGTCGATGCCGAAGGCGCGCGCATAACGGGCATGCGCGGTGAAGCAGTAATGGCAGCGGTTCAGGGCCGAGACATGGGTGGCGATCAGCTCGCGCTCGCCGACCGAGAGCTCCGAGTCCTCGCCGCGGCAGAGCGCGTCGTGCAGGTGCAGCAGCGGCGCGATCCCCTTCGGGAAGCGCTTCCACAGCGCGCTGAGGTGATGCTTGCCGGGGAGCGAGGGATAGAAGCTCATGCGCCGTGCCTTCCGGGGCCGCATGCCGCGCGGCGATCGCCGGTGCCCGGGGGAATTCCCGGCCGGAAGGGCAAGCTAGGGCGAAACCGCGGGCCGCGAAAGACGACGGGCCGGGGAAGCGATGCCCCGACCCGCGTATTCTCTCGCTGCTCGCTCAGAAGTGAACGACGAGGTCCGTCAGAATGCGCCAGCCATAGACGTGATCCTTGTCCTGGAGCACGTTCACGTCGGCGCCGACGCCGAACATCACGTTGTCGGTGACGGCGTAGCGGAAGCCGCCGCCCAGCGTGAGGATGGTCTCGGGTTCGTCCGAGGCGAGGTCGAACAGGTCCGCGCCGGTGAGCTTGCCGAGCACCGGGCCCGCGAGCTGGTCGCCGCCGTCGATCGGCGCGAAGAGGTTCATCTCGAGCATCGGGTAGAAGCCCGGGAGCACCTCGTAGTCCGCGTGCAGGGCGGCGAGGAAGGTCGAGGTCCCGTCATCGGTGAACGAGATGTTGGCACCGACCATGCCCTGCAGCTGCATCTTGTCCCAGATCTTCGCGGCCGACACGAACGGGTTGAAATACCCGCCGGCATGGCCGTTGAGGTCGATCCCTGCCGTGTCGATGTTGCCCACCGGAATCGTGTAGCGCAGGCCCGGCGTCACGATCAGGCCCGAGGCAGGATCGCTGATCAGCGCGTATTTCACGCCGACCGTGATGTCGTTCCAGCCATCCGCGTCCGGCAGGACGTTGTCGAAGTCGAGCCACGAATAGCCGTCGGTTGTCGCGATGATTCCAAGCCGGTCATTGACGGCCAGGCGCGCCTGGATCGCTGCCACGTTGACGTTGCCGCCACCGGTGACGAAATCATCCGGGATATCGTGATAGACATAGATCGGCCGCACCTCGGTGGTGATGAAGGGCGACTCGTTAAAGATCGGGTTGGTGATCGGCGGGCGGTAGTTCTTGAAGCCACCCTCGCCGAACGAACCCTCGAGTTGCAGGCCGAATGGACCTTCCGCCGTGGCGGGCGATGCGGACAGGGCGGCGGCCAGCACGGCGGCTCCGGCCGCGGCAGTAGCACCTCTCATTGTCGTTCTCCGTTCCTTGATGTACCCCGGCGCCACAATCTCCCCGTTCGGCGCCGCGTGAAGCTTTTGCGACCGCTGGGACCGACCGACCTTGATCTCGATCAGATGCGCCTTTCGGTCGCACAAGAAGTCACGTTTTCGTGGCGAGCCGCGAGGACTTGCCGCGCTCGATTCGTCGCGGCCCGGATTTCGGGGTTGCCTCGGGCGCGCGGCGGCGACAGGGTCTGCGCGGGAGGTCGGGCGGAGCAGGTCGCATGCCGGGCCTTGCCAGCGGCGCGCGGAGTCGATGGATGATCAGTCTCTACACCCCCATCCTGCCGCAGCGTACGGGGACGGCGGACTACGCGAACCTGATGCTGCGCGACCTCGCCCGCGCAGGGGTGCCGCGCGGCCGCCTGCGCGTCGTCGTCGACAGCGACCGGATCGACGTCCTCGAAGCCAGCGTGCCGGGCGGGTACGAGGTGCTCTCCTACCGCGCGCTGCCCAATGTCGTCGCCCCGGGCGACACGGCGGTGTTCTTCGTCGCCAACAACGAGCATCACGGCTACATCCACGCCACGCTGCGCGATCTCACGACGTTGCCCGGCGGCCGGGTGATCGCGGTGGTGCACGAGCCCTGCTGCGCGATGCTGCTCGACTCGCCGGCATTCCAGCACCGGCATGGCTTCACGCTCGAGTCGCTCAAGGCGGCGCTCGCCAACCAATACGGCGCGATGACGCCGGTGTTCCTCTCGCAGTTCCGCGACGGCTGGCTACCCGACATCTTCCACTACACCAGCCACGCGCTCGGCCATGTGCTGACGAAGGCGGACGAGATCTGGACCCACAGCATCTTCGCCGCGCTCAAGCTCTCGCTCGAGTCGGCCCTGCCGCCCGAGACGCTGCCGCGCTTCCGCCTGGTCGAGCATCCCGATTACGACCCGCCCCCAGCGGAACCGGCGCTGGCCGCCGCGGCTGTGCCGGAGGAGGCGGCCGATCGCCGCTTCGTGGTCGGCGTGTTCGGCTGGGTGGCGCGGCCCAAGCGCGTCATCGAGGCGATCCGCGGCTTCCACCGCTTTCTCCTGAAGCTCGACCCGTCGGAACTGGACCGCGTCGAGATGCGCGTCGTCGGCGCCTTGCCCGACCCGCGCCATTACGACCCGCGCGGGGTGGCGGCCGAGCTCGACCTCGGCGACCGCGTCTCGTTCCATGATTTCGTCGAGGCCGAGACGTTCCGCCAGCTCCAGGCGAGTTCGACCGTCCAACTCAACCTGCGCTTCCCGTCCTGCGGCGAGACGAGCGGGACGCTGAAGGGCGCGAGCCAGAGCGCGATCCCCTCGATCGTGACGGATTATCAGGCGTTTCGCGAGAGCGACGCCGACGAGGCGGTGGGCTTCCTGCCGGGCCGCGAGGTCGGCGAGATTGCCGACGCCCTGTTCCGGCAATACGAGATCTGGGCGGGCCGCACCGCGCCCGGGCGGCGGCGCGTCGTGCCGGCGCCCGTCCGCCAGCGCCTCGACCGGCTGCTCGCGGGGCTCGCGATGGAGCGGGGCCCTCTTGATGCGCCGGCGGTTCGCGACATAGATGACGGGGTGCGGAGGATCGGAGCGGCATGAAGTTTGGCCTCGGAGGAAAGACCGCGCTGCCGGCGTTCAGCGGAGGGTCGAAGGTCACGGCGCTCGAGCGCAAGCTCGAGCGGATGGAAGCGCGCATCGCCGATCTCGAACAGCGCCTCGCCCGCAGCGAGACCCGCTTCGAGATGTCGGTGCGGTTCTTCGAGCACCGGGTCGACCAGATCTATGCCCGGATCCTTCCGGTTCTGGGGCGCGAGACGGGCCTGTTCGCCGGACCCGACGAGCCGGTGGCTGCCCCGCCGCTTGCGGCTCCCGCCGCCCCGGTCGCTCTGGCGGCCGATGCGCTCGACTGGGCGGCCGACGATTCCGGCGGGTTCATCCGGCCCGGGCGCTATGTGGCCCCCCTTGCGGATGCCGGCTTTCGCCTCGCGCTCGGTCTGGTGGTCGAGCGCGACGGTGTGATGGAACTGCAGGCCGGCCAGCGCGGCGCGGCGGTTTTCGGCCCCTACAAGCGCCTCTCGCCCGGCTCCTACCGCTTTCGCTGGATTCTCGAGCCGGCCGGCGCGGACGACGAGGCCGTCGACCTGGGGTTCGATCTCTACTCGCCGAGCACGGACCGCGTTCTCGCGCAGACGAGGCTGACGGGGCCGGTCGACGGCGAGCGGCTGGTCGAGTTGCCCGTCACGGTCGGCGCAGAGTTGAGCGGGTCGGTCTTCGAGCTGCGGCTCCATCAGCATGGCGGGGGGGCGGTGGGCCTCGTGGCCATCGAGGTCGAAAGGACATGACCAGCTCCCGCAGGCGCGCGATCCTGCATCTCGGGTTCAACAAGACGGGGACGTCCTCGCTCCAGGACTTCGTCGCACTGAACCGCGAGCGGCTGCGGGAACGCGGCATCTGTTATCCGAAGGCCGGCTCGGACGGTGTCGCGCATCATCCGCTCGCCGAGGCGCTGCGGGCCAACGACCGCGAGGCCCTGCGCCGGATCCGGGACGCCCTGTCCGCCGAGGCGGCGGCTGGCGAGGACCTGCTGTTCTCCAGCGAGGCGCTGGCGTCCGTGACGGAACTGGACGCGCTGCGAGATCTTCTCGCCGATTTCGACGTCACCATCGTCGCCTATGTGCGGGAGCACACCAGCCATCTCGTGAGCTGGTATCAGCAGGACATCCAGATGAGCGACATGTCCTGCTCCTTCCGGCAGTATGCTTGGCAGAATCGCCGCGTGTTCGGATGGCAGCTGGAGTCGTGGCGCAAGGCGTTCGGGCGCGAGCGGATGCAGGTGCGGCTCTACGATCGGCGGGTTCTCGCGGATGGCGACATCGTTGCCGATTTCATGGGCCTTGTCGGCGTGGGCGACCGGGACGGCTGGCAGCGCAAGCCATACGAGAACAACCCGTCGGTGACCGGTAACCTGCTGTTCTTCAAGAAGCTCTGTAACTGCTTCGGGGGGCCGGAGCTTCGCGCGATCACGTCGGAGATCCAGCAGCTCTCCAAGCTCAGCCCGCGGTTCCGCGGAAATCTGCACGTGCCCGAGGCGCTCGTCGCAGACATCGTCCGGCAGAATTCCTCCGATCGCGAGATGCTGCGCGCCACCTATGGCATCGAGATCCCGGAGCGGAAGGGGGCGCTCGACGGCCAGCCGATGCCGGATGCCGCGACGCTGCGCGAGGACTGGGACCTGGTCTTCGGCGCGGCGCGGGAGGGCGACATGGCATTCGCGCGGCTGCTCGCGCCGTTCCGCATCGTCGGCGTCTGAGGGGCCGTAGAAGCCCGGAGGCCGCGCCGGCCACGGCGATCATCTGGAGAGACAACGACATGCGCCGATGCATTGTCCATCTGGGCTGCGAGAAGACCGGCACCACGAGCGTGCAGGCGCATTTCGCGCGCAACCGTGCCGGCTATCGCGCCGCGGGGGTCCTCTACCCCAAGACGGGATGCGATCCGCGTGGGTCCGTGCACAAGCGCATCAGCGGCGCCATCCGGGGCGAGCCGCCCGAGGTCGAGGCGGAGGTCTTCGAGGCCCTCGCTGCCGAGGTTGCCGGGGCCGGGGGGTGCGGCACGGTCGTGCTCTCGTCCGAGTTCTTCCACAGCCAGTTCCGCCGCCACGCCCGCATCGCCGCATTGCGCGACGCGCTTGGCGCGATCTTCGACCGGGTGGAGCTGATCCTCTATGTCCGGCGTCAGGACCGGATGGCCCTGAGCATGCATTCGACCGCGCTGAAGGGCGGCTGGACGGCAGAGAAGAATCCGCTCTCGGTCCGAAAGGGCAAGGGCGACTATTACTTCGACTTCGCCGCGATCGCGGACAACTGGGCGGGCGTGTTCGGGCGGGACGCGCTCAAGGTGCGGATCTATGACCGGAGGCTGCTGCTGAACGGCAGCATCGTCGACGATTTCTGCAACATGGCCGCCGTCCCGCGGCTCGAGGGCGCCGACGAGCCGGTCCTGAATGCCTCGCCCTCGTGGCAGACGCTCGAGGTGATCCGGCTATTCAACGCCGGCGGGTGCCGCGAGGACGACGCGTTGCGCCAGATGCTCTGGCGGCGTCTGTCCGAGCAGGCGGGCGAACGAATGCCGCTGCTCTCTCGCGCGCAGGCCCGCGAGTTCCTCGCGCGGTTCGCCAACTCGAACGAGCGGCTGGCGCGCGAGTATCTGGGCATGGACGCGGCTACGCCCTTCGACGATGACTTCTCGGACTATCCCGAAGAGCGGCCACAACTTCGCCCGGCCGAGATCGTCGAGCGTCTCGCAAGCTGCCTCGCGAGGCGCCCGGCCTGAGGCCGCGCGACGCAGGCGAAGCTCCGCGCGGCCCTTGCGCGCAAGAATGACATGGCGCTGTTGCCATGTCGGTGCCGGCTCGCCGCGCCCCGCGACGCGAAGGAGCGGCCGATGGCGCGTGCAGAGCATGTGGTGCGGCTGGGCATCCGCTCAGGCGCTTGCTCCCTGCACAAATACCTCGGACGGCCAGGTGTTGAGATCGAGCCATTCGACGAAGCTGTCCTCGGGCATCGGGCGTGCGATGGCGAAGCCCTGCTGGCCGTCGCAGCCGACCTCGGTGAGGAGATCGATCTGGATGCGCGTCTCGACGCCCTTGGCGATGATCGAGACGCCGCGCGACTGCGCCAGGCGGGCAAGATCCTGCAACCGCTGCTCGGCCGCGTCGTCCTCGCCCAGGCGGCCGACGATGGCCATCGCGACCTTGGCGGTGGCAAAGCCCACCCGGTCGAGCACGGCCGGATCGCAGGGCCCGGCGCCGAAATCGTCGAGGCAGACCTCGACGCCCAGTCCCTTGAGCCGCCCGAGGGCGGTGGCCGCGACGCCCGCGCGCGCGCCATGCAGAACGTCCTCGGTCACCTCGACGGCGATCTCGCGGGGCGAGACCTGCGCGTGGTCGAGCGCCCAAAGCATCCGGTCGAGCACCGCGCCCGAGCACAGCTCGTCGCCGGTGAGGTTGAACGACATGCGCCGCGGCGCGAGCCCGCGGGCGCGCCACTCGGCCAGAGCGGCGAAGGCCCGGGCGTGTAGCGCGCCGCTGACCACCGCCAGCGTGTCGGTGCGAATCGCCTGGGTGATGAAGGCACCGGCCGGAATGACGCCGGCGACCGGGTCGTCCCAGCGCGGAAAGGCCTCGGCCGACAGCAGCGCGATGCCGTCCGTGTCCATCACCGGCTGGAACCATGGCACGACATGCCCCGCTTCGACGGCCGCGGCGAGGCGGTCGGGAAAGGTCTGGTCGGAAATCTCGTTGCTCGGCACGCGGCTCTCCTTGTGCTTGTTCGCGGCTTGAAGGGGGACCCGCCTTTGCGGCCGGGCGGCTGCTGCGGCCAACTGCTCGCATCACGAGATTAAGAACCCGTTTTCGCGGCCATGCGCCGGACATGACCCCTGCGCGCCGGGCCGAGCGCCGGCTTAAGCCAGTTTTAGGGTTCGCGTCGAATGATGCCGCCGAACCGCCCCCGGTGACGAGGCTGCGCACGATCCGCGCTTGCTGCCGGGCCGCATGCGACGGAGGCCGAAGTGAGCGCCGGACAAAGCCCGATCGACACCTTTCTGAGCGAGGCTGCCGAAATTCTCGAATCGCTCGAGGGGCATCTCCTCGAACTCGAGGCCGCGCCGGACGATTCCGAGCGGATCGGTGCCGTGTTCCGCAACCTGCGCACACTGAAGGGCTCGGGCGAGATGTTCGGGTTCTCGGCACTCGCCCATTTCGTGCACCGATTCGAGAACGCCTACGACGCGGTCCGCGCTGGGCGTGCCCGCGTCACGCCGGGGCTGATCGACGTCTCGCTGCGCGCGCGGGATCACATCGCGCGCCTGATCGAGATCGGCACCGATCCGGTCGAGAACGCGCGGATCGAGCGGGCGCCGGAAGCGCGCACGCTTGTCGAGGCGATCGACGCCTGCCTGGGTGCCCCGGGTGGTGCGGGCGATTCGTCTTCCCCGGCGGGCCGGGCGACGCCGGGCCAGCCCGCAGGCGCCGGTCCGCGGCGCTACGAGCTGACTTTCGCCCCCGGCCTCGATGCGCTTCGCAACGGCATGCGCCCCGCCATGCTGTTCGACGAGCTCGCAATGCTGGGGCAGACCGAGATCGCCTGCTTCACGGACGAGGTGCCCTGCCTCGACGAACTGGACCCCACCGCGTGTCACCTCGCCTGGAAGATCCGGCTGACCACCGACCGCGGCCGCGCGGCAATCGAGGATGTGTTCATCTTCGCCGATGACGGGGCCGTGACCATCGGTGACGCGGGTCCCGCGGAAGGCACGGACGGCGGCGCCGGGGCCGCAGGCGTGCCCGCCGCGACCACGCAGATGCGCACCATACCCTCGGCCTCGGCCGCGCCGGATCCCGATGGGCGCGGCGCGGGTGCGGGCGCCGCGCGGACCGAATCGGTTCGCGTCCAGTCGTTCCGCCTCGACCAGCTGATGGACCAGCTTGGCGAGCTGGTGATCGCGCAGGCGAGGCTCAACCGGATCGCCGACCAGATGCGCGAGCCCGGGCTCACGGGGGTGGCGGAGGAGATCGAGCGGCTGGTCACCGGGCTCAGGGATGCCACGCTGTCGATCCGCATGCTGCCGATCGGCATGGTGTTCGCGCGCTTCCGTCGACTCGTGCGGGACCTGTCGGGCGAGCTTGGCAAGGACGTTCAGCTCGTTACCGAGGGTGGGCAGACCGAGCTCGACAAGAACGTCATCGACAGCCTTGGCGAGCCGCTGGTTCATCTGATCCGCAATTCGGTCGATCACGGCATCGAGACCGTCGAGCGCCGCCGGGCCGCCGGCAAGCCCGAGCAGGCGACGGTGCGAATCGTGGCCGAGCAGCTTGGCGGCGAGGTTCTGGTCCGGATCACCGATGACGGGGCCGGCCTCGACGCCGCGGCGATCCGCGCCCGGGCGATCGAGCGGGGCCTTATCGCCCCTGATGCCGACATCGCGCCCGAGGCGCTCTATCAACTGATCTTCGAGCCGGGCTTTTCGACCGCCAGGACGGTATCGAACCTCTCCGGGCGCGGGGTCGGCATGGATGCGGTCCGGGCGGTGATCGGCGAACTGCGCGGCACGGTCGAGGTGCATTCCGTGCCCGGTCGGGGGACCACGGTCACGCTGCGCCTGCCGCTGACGCTCGCGATCATCGACAGCCTGCTCGTCCGCGTGGGCAAGGGGGTCTTCGTGCTGCCCCTGCCCAGCGTGATGGAATGCGTGGAGTTGCCGGCGGCGGAGGCGGGGCGCGAGAGCGGCCGCTCGATCCTGAAGATCCGCGACCAGCTGGTGCCCTTCGTCGAGGTCGGCCACCTGTTCGGCTTCGAAACCGACCCGGCGCGGGAGGCGCGGATCGTCATCATCGCGGCCGAGGGCAAGCGCGTCGGCCTCGTCGTAGACGACATCATCGGCCAGCACCAGACCGTCATCAAGTCGCTCAGCGCCTACCACCGCGACATCGCGGGCCTCGCCGGGGCGACGATCCTCGGGGACGGCTCGGTTGCGCTGATCCTCGACCCGCCCGCGCTGGTCAAGAGCAACCCCCCGATTTCGCTGGAGGCCGCGTGGTGACCCATGCCCCGCAAGCTAGCGCGTCGAGCCGGGAGGGGTCGAGCCTCGTGCTCACCTTCTCGCTGCAGGGCGAGACATTCGCACACGATGTCGCGCGCGTGCACGAGATCATCGACCCGCTGCCGATGACCCGCGTGCCGCGCGCGGATCCCTTCGTGCCCTGCCTGATCAACGTGCGCGGCGCGATCGTCCCCGTGGTCGATGTGCAGACCCGCCTGGGCATGCGCCGGGCTGCCGACGAGAAGGCGATGCGTCTCGTCGTGATCGAGGTGCCGATCGACGACGAGGCCACCAAGGTCGCGATGATCGTCGATGGCGTCAACGAGGTGATCGAGATCGACGGCTCCGCCATCGCGGAGATTCCCGAACTCGGCTCGCGCTGGCCCGCGGATTTCATCCGCGGGATCGCGCTGAGGGGGGATGAACTCGTCGTCCTCCTGAACACCGAAACCCTCTTCCGGCCCCGCCGCAGCCCGGCCCGGACCCTCAACTGAAAGGTTCTCGCGTGAAACTCTCCATCAAGGCCCGCCTCATTGTCGTCTTTGGCATCGTCATGACGATGTACGGGGCGTCGAGCTTTCTCACCCTCGAGCAGACCTCGCGCGTGCAGCGCGACGTCGACGCGCTCGGCGACCGGGAGATCGTCAAGCTGAGCCAGGCGCTCAGGATCGAGACCGCGGCGACCGCCACGATGCAGCACATTCGCGACTATGTGATGACCCCCGATCAGGCCGCCTCGACCGAGGCGGCGGCGCGCGTCGACCAGGGGTTCGCCGCGCTCGATGCGCTCGTCGCGGGCATGGAGGCCCTGCTTCTGGCAGAGGAAGAGCAGGCCGAGATCGCACGCGTCAACGAGGCGCTGCGGCTGTTCCGCGACTTCGAGGATCGCCTGCGTCCCGTCGGTCTTGCCAATTCATCGTTGCAGGCGCGCGCGAAGAGCCAGGAAGAGGGTGGAGCGCTCCACGCAACTGCGGTCGCGGAGAGCGAAGCCTACCTCGATGATCTGGGCGCGCAGCTCTCGCGCCTCGGCCGGTTCCAGGGGGCGCAAGTTGCCGGGCTCGAGGCGGCAATCGGCGCCGCGCTGGACAATCTGCGCGCACTGCGCTCGATCGAGAAGGATCTCCTGCTTGAGGTCCATGCCGCCCACATGGCGCCGGTTGTCGATGCGATCCGCGCCGAGCAGGCGGGCCTCGCCGACACCCTTGCACGGGCGAGGGCCGCCGCCCGGCCCGAAGATGCGGCACCGCTCGAGCGGATCGAGGCCGCGGTTCGCGCCTATGGCGGCGTGCTCGACGACGTCATCGCGCTCACCCTGGACGACACCAACCGCCGCGCGCTCGACATGATCGCAGCGGATGGCGACCCCGCCTACGAACATCTCCTCGAGGTTGCGGAAGACTTCGTCGCTTCGATCGAGCATCAGGTCGCCGGCGTCCGCGCCGGCGTCGCCGGCGACTTCCAGCTCGTGCGCAAGATCGTGGTGGGCTTCGGCGTGGCGGCTGCCCTCGTCGCGCTCATTGCCGCGATCTGGATCGTCGTCACGATCACGCGCCGTCCGCGCGCCGCGGCCGCTGTGAGCGAACAGGTCGCGCGCGGCAATCTCGACACCGAGGTCGACGCGAGGACCGGCGACGAGTTCGGCGCCCTGCTCGGCGCAATCGACCGCATGGTCAAGGCGCTGCGCGAGACCACTCAGACGGCCGGCGCGATCTCCGAGGGCGACCTCACCGCCGAGTTCCGTGCGAGCTCGGATGAGGACCAACTCGGGATCGCCGTGGAGCGGATGCAGATCCGGCTGCGTGAAGTCATCGCGCGGGCGAGCGAGAACGCCTCCGGCGTGGCCGCAGGCGCGTCCGAGCTGAGCGCGACGGCCGAGCAGATCAGCAGCGGCGCGAACCAGCAGGCGGCCGCTGCCCAGCAGGCCTCGGCGGCGATCGAGGAGATGACGGCCAATATCCGCCAGACCGCCGACAATGCCGCCGAGACCGAGCGCATGGCCGACCAGTCCGCCGACGATGCACGCCAGAGCGGCGATGCCGTGGGGCGCGCGGTCGAGGCGATGAAGACGATCGCCGACAAGATCACCATCATCCAGGAGATCGCGCGGCAGACCGACCTGCTGGCATTGAACGCCGCGGTCGAGGCGGCACGCGCGGGGGAGCATGGGCGCGGCTTCGCCGTGGTCGCCTCCGAGGTGCGCAAGCTGGCCGAACGCAGCCAGCTCGCGGCCTCCGAGATCAGCCAGCTCTCGGGCGAGACCGTCGAGGTCTCGACGGTCGCCGGACGGATGCTGGGGACGCTGGTTCCCAACATCCAGCGCACGGCGGATCTGGTTCGCGAGATCTCGGCCGCGACCCGTGAGCAGAACATCGGCGCCGAGCAGATCAACCAGGCGATCCGGGATCTCGACCGGATCATCCAGCAGAACGCGGCGGCCGCGCAGCAATCGGCGGCGACGTCCGAGCAGTTGGCGGCACAGTCGCAGCAGATGAATGGCGTGATCGGGTATTTCCGCTTGCCACCGCGCGACGCCGACGCTGCGCACGCCACCGGGTCGCCCCCCGGCTCGCGGCCTCCGCTGCTGTCTGGCGCCAGCGCTGGGGCCGAGAACGATCGCATGGCGGTGGCCGCGCGTGGCGAGGCCGCGATCCGGCCGACCCATCGGCCGCACCGCCCGGCAGCCGCCGGCGCGATGAACGGGATTGCACTCGATCTCGGCGGCGCGCGGGTTTCCGATGACGATTTCCAGCCATATCAGGCGTGATCGATGACAACCGGCTTCGTCAGATCGTCGCCTGCGGGCGAGTTGGCCCCGAACGGCGCAACCTATGTGGTCTTCGACCTTTTCGGACAGACCATGGGGGTCGATGTGCGCCACGTCCGCGAGATCCTGGCTCCGCAGGAGATCGCGCGGCTCCCCGGCGCACAGCCCGAGGTTACCGGCGTGATCGATCTCAGGGGACGTTGCGTGCCGATCGTGGACCTCGCGTCGGGCTTCGGCATGAGCCGGGTCGAGCCCGGCACCGACGCGCGGATCGTCGTCTTCGACATCGAAGCGGGCGAGCGCCGGTGTCAGATCGGCGTGATGGCCGACCGGGTCCGCGACGTCGTCTGGATCGAGGGCGCGCGGATCGAGCCCGCATCGGGCCGCGGCCTCGCGGGATGGGACGGGCCCGGGTTGCTCGGTGCAACGCGCCGCGAAACCGGCCTGGTTTTCCTGATCGACATCAAACATTTCCTTGCCGCCCGCTGCGATGCGGGCCTTCTCGAGACGGCCTGAGATGAGCGGGGGGGCTCCGTCATGCCAGCTCAGAGCGGATCGGGGATTTCCCGCTCTGATGTCCTGCGGCTCGCCGCGATCGCGCTCCGCGAGTCGGGGCTCCGCATCGACGAGAGCAAGGCCGATTTCCTGCTCGCCCGACTCGGCAGTCGCATCGCCGAGCTCGGCCTCTCGAGCTTCTCCGACTATGCCGCGCATCTCGAAAGCGCGGGTGGCGGCGGCGAGATGAGCCGTTTCATCGAGAGCATCACGACGCACACCACCGAGTTCTTCCGCGAGCGCGCGCAATATGACTGGCTTGCAGCGCAGGGCATCCCTTCACTCTGGTCCGCCGGCGTCGGGCGCAGCCGCGACCTCGTGGTGTGGAGCGCCGCCTGTTCGACAGGGCAGGAGCTCTATTCGGCTGCGATGATTCTCGAGGATCTCGCCCTGCGCGCGATGCGTGGGCTGCGGTGGCGGGGGATCGGCACCGATATCTCGCGAGCGGTGCTGGAGCCGGCCGCACTTGCGGTCTACCGCATCGACGAGATCGGCGCGATTCCGTCCGGCTTTCGCGTCCAGTCGCTGCTTCACGGGCGGCGCGACCCGCGCCTCGTGCGGTTCCGGCCGGAGATCCGGCGTCGAACCGAATGGAGGCGGGCGAACCTCTGTGTCGCGGGGGACCTTGAAGGAATCCGCTGCGACGTCATCTTCCTTCGGAACGTGCTGATCTACTCCGACGCCGAGATGCGACGGCGCATCCTCAGGAATGTCGTGGCCTGCCTCCAGCCGGCGGGATACCTGCTGACCGGGCATTCTGAGCCGATCGAGGCGGCGAGCTACGGGCTCGTCTCGCTCCGCCCGTCGGTCTATCGGAAGGCGGGCGGATGACGGAGCCCGGACGAAAGCGGCGCGTCCTTGTGGTCGACGACTCGGCGGTCGTGAGCGAGGCGCTGCGTAGCATCATCAGCGCCCATCCCTCGCTCGAGGTAATGGCCTGCGTGAACGACCCGCTGCAGGCGGCTGAACGCCTTCGGCACGAGATCCCCGACGTCATCATCCTCGACGTCGAGATGCCGCGCATGGACGGGCTCATATTCCTGAGGCGGCTGATGTCGCAGCATCCCATTCCGGTGGTGATGTGTTCCTCGCTTCTGGCAGAGGGGTCGAAGACGCTGATGGAGGCGCTGGAGGCAGGAGCCGTCGACATCGTCAAGAAGCCGCAGATGGCGACGCGCCAGTTTCTCGAGGACTCGGCGATCCGCATCCAGGATGCACTGATCGCGGCCGCCCGTGCCCGGGTCGGGCTGCGGCGTCCGCCCTCGCCACCCTCGCCGCGGCTCGGCGCAGACTTGGTCGTGCCCGCGACGCAGAGGCGCCCCGTGATGCGGACGACGCAGCGGATCGTCGCGGTCGGCGCCTCGACCGGCGGGACCGAGGCGCTTCGCTTCCTGCTCGAAAGCATGCCGGGCTACGCGCCGCCCATCGTGATCGTCCAGCACATGCCCGAGCAGTTCACCTCGGCCTTCGCCGATCGGCTGAACGGGCTCTCGGCGATGACGGTGCGGGAGGCACGTGACGGCGACCGGCTGATCCGCGGGCAAGCCCTGATCGCGCCGGGAAACCGCCATCTGGTGCTGCAGCGAAGTGGCGCGACCTACTTCGTCGAGGTCAGGGACGGCCCGCCCGTGAATCGCCACCGCCCATCGGTCGATGTGCTGTTCCGGTCGGTCGCGGCGGCTGCCGGCGGGAACGCCATCGGGATCATCCTCACGGGCATGGGCGATGACGGCGCGCGCGGTTTGCGTGAGATGCGGGACGCAGGGGCGCGAACCCTCGGCCAGAACGAGGCAAGCTGCGTCGTCTACGGCATGCCGAAGGAGGCGAAGCGCCAGGGCGGCGTCGAGGAGGAAGTGCCGCTCGCCGACATCCCCAAGCTGCTGCTCAAGCTCGGCGCCGAGGAAGCCGCCTGACGGCGCAGGGCGACCGCAGGCCACTCCCGGCACCAAGCTCCGGCACCGGCACGGGGGGCTGAGTGCCGTTGCACCGACGGGGGGCGCTCGCCGAACCCGCAATGGCCCGAGGGCCGCCGGAGCCCGGAAGGCATCGGGGCGCCTCTCGCGCTCGGCGCGGAACCGGCCATGGCCGTATTGCCGCGCCCGGCTCGCGTCGCGTCGGGTTTGCCATACCAGCCTGGTCCTCGGCCCCGGTGCGACATCTCGGGCGGTCGCCGCGCCGCAGCCGCAGCACGTCGCGCCGGGGCGCCTTGCGATCCGGGCCCCTGTGGCAGCCGTGGTGCCGGAATGCCCGCGCGCGGGTGCGCGCGGTCCGCGCTCAATCATCTCCCGAGCGCGTCGTGCGGCCGCGCGACGCGATGACCGGAGTTCGCGCTGCCGTCATCCGGCCCCTCGCGGCCCGGCCTGCGCCGTCAAGCCAGCGCGCGGGCATGCACCTCCCGCTCGGCATCCATCGTGTAGAGCGCGGTGAGCCATCCCAGATCGGCGCGGCTCGCCGCCTCCACGATCATGCCGCCGGCATGGCCTGGATCGACCTGCCGGCCGAAGGCGTCGATCTCCCGCGCCAGCCCCGACAGGAGCGCGGCGTCGAGGCGCATTCCCGCGACGCTCACGGCCCCCGCGCCATCGCCGACGGCATTCGAGATCGGGACGAGCTCCGCCTCGATCTGGTTGACGACCCCGGCGAGCGTCTCCCCCAACGATGCGAGCTGGCGCGCCATGATGCGCGCGACCGCGAGGCCGTCAGCGCCCTCCAGCGCGTCGTGGCGCAGGGCCATCGCCTCGACATGGGCAAGACGCTGGTCGCTTGCGTCGGCTGCCTGGAGCGCCACGGCAAGCCGGCCCACCGGGGCTGCGAGCCTTGGCGACGAGCGGCCAAGCGTCGCGCGGAGCGTGGCGCTCGTCTCCAGCATCGCAGTGAAACACGCGGCCAGCCGCGCGCGCAGCGTCCCCAAGGCCTCGGCCGCCGCCATCGGGGATGGGGCGTGATCGGGTGTCGTCATGTCTCTCTCCTCGCATCACTAACACCGCCGCGCGCCGGGCCCGACCCGCGCGCGGCGCGCCGGCCTCTGGCGGCGCGCGGCACGTTAGGCAGCAATTCACGAATTTCCGGTTATCCCGGACGAAGCGCAGCGAGGGAGGACGGGATGACAGCCGCGGGGAACGAGCCAGCCGGGCGCGAGCCGGAGACGCTGCAGATTCCGCCCGACCTCCTGCCGTCGGAGGCGGACGCGGTGCGCGTGGCGCTTCTCGAACGGCTGCGTGGTGGCGCGCCGTGCGATGTCGAGCTTGGCGACGGCGCGGCATCGCCCACCGCGCTGCAGCTTCTGGTCGCGGCCCGGCGTATGGCGCTCCGGGACGGCATTCCGGCCCGCGTCGGCGCGCGTGCCAGCGCGGCGCTGGCGCAAATCGGGACCTTTGAAAAGATCGGAGACTGAACGCGATGGCAAAGACGATCCTCGCCGTGGACGATTCGAAAAGCATCCCCGAGCTCGTCCGCTTCGCCCTCGAACCGATGGGCTATGGGGTCGTTCTGGCCGAGGACGGCGTCGAAGGGCTGGAGCGGCTTGGCGAGGGCAAGGTCGATCTCGTGATCACCGACCTCAACATGCCGCGCATGGACGGGCTCGAGTTCATCAGCGCCGTCCGCCGCGATGGCCGCTATGCCGGCCTGCCCATGATCATGCTCACCACCGAGGGGCAGGCAGAGACCATGCGCTCTGGCAAGCAGGCGGGCGCCTCGGGGTGGATCGTCAAGCCGTTCAACGATTTGCAGCTCGAGATGACGGTCCGAAAGTTCATCGGCAAACCGGACTGAGCGGTGCTGGACACAGGCCCGGAAGCCCGGCCCGTCGAAGGCTCCCAAGCGATCGGGCAGCCGCCGGGCCGTCCCTATCGTCGGTCCGGGCCTGCCGCGTCGCGCCCGTCCCCTCGGCGTGTCGCAGAGACGGCAGAATCGGGACTTCGCCGCATCGGCCGATGGCGTTTCATGCCCTGGCGCGGCAAGCTGGCGGTGGCCAGTCCCGGAACTCGGCCCCGCGTGACGGGGCGCGCGCTGCCGGGCTCGCGCCTTGGACGACAGCGGATGCGAGACACATGATGACCGGCACACCTGACACCCGTGCGATCGCCTATCGCCATCCGCAACCGACGGCGATGGTGCCCGACCTGTTGACGGGCGGTGCCCTCGACCTCGACGCCAACCCGGAAAGCTGGGTGCCGCAGGCCGAGGGGGTCTGGTTCCGACCGCTCCTGCTCTCGGTGTCAGGCGGCTATTACGTCAATCTGCTGCGGGTGCGGAAGGCGGGGATCCTGTCGCGCCACCGGCATTCGGGCCCCGTCCACGCCTTCACCCTGCGCGGCGCGTGGCACTATCTCGAGCATGACTGGATCGCGCGCGCCGGCGATTACGCCTTCGAGCCACCCGGCGAGACCCATACGCTCGTCGTGCCCGAGGGGGTCGAGGAGATGGTGACCCTCTTCCACGTCACCGGAGGTTACACCTATGTCGACCCGGACGGGGTTGCCTGCGGCTACGAGGATGTCTTCACCAAGCTCGACGCCGCGCTCGCCCACTGCGAGCGGAGCGGCCTGCCGCGCGCGTGCATCAACGCCCTGATCCGCTGACCCGGGGCGAGCTGCTCTCCGATTTGCCGACGCAATGGTGTCGTGGCATCGCCGCCCGGCCCTCGGCGGCGTGCGCGGTGAAATCGATTTTCGCAAAAATTGGCCAGACCAGTTGACCGATCCCTGCCCTTGGGGAAAGGTGGGCCCGACAATCAGCGGCCGATCCAAGGCCCAACCGTCAAGGGGAGGACATCATGACGATCTCGCGCAGATCCGCCGTCCTGGCGCTCTCGGCACTCGCGCTCGCAGCGGGCCTCGGTGAGCCGCGCACCGCCAGCGCGGCCGAGGATATCCCGGTCGGCATCCTCTTGCCGCTGTCCGGCTCGGTCGCGCCGATCGGGATCAACAACCGCCGCGGCCACGAACTCGCGATCGAGGAAATCAATGCCGCCGGCGGCATCAAGTCGCTGGGCGGCGCCAAGCTGGTCATGATCGACGGCGACACCCAGGGCAACCCGAACGTCGGCATCTCGGAGGTCGAGAAGCTCGCCCGCCGCGGCGTGGTGGCGATCATGGGGGCCTACCAGTCGGGCGTCACCTTCCCGACGACGCAGATGGCCGAGCGGCTGCGCGTCCCCTATATCGACCCCGTCGCGGTGGCGGATTCGATCACCGAAGGGCGCGGCTTCAAGTACACCTTCAAGGTCTCGCCGCTCGCCTCGTGGTATGCGCGCGACCAGGTCCGCTTCGTTCTGGACACCTCGACCGCGGCGGGCAAGCCGGCCAAGAGCGTCGTGCTGCTGCACGAGGACACGCTGTTCGGCACCTCGACCGCCGAGGGGCAGGTGAAGGCGGCCAAGGAGTTCGGCCTCGAGGTCCTCGCCGACATCTCCTACCCCAAGGACACGCCGGACATGACCTCGACGATCGCGCAGATCAAGGAACTCAATCCCGACGCTCTGCTGCTGGTCTCCTACATCAACGACGCGGTGCTGATCACCAAGACGATGAAGGAGTTGGGGGTCAATATCCCGATCATCGGCACGTCGGCCGGGCATATCGATCCTGCCTACATCACGAACCTCGGCAAGGACGCCGATCTGACCTTCACCGTCGGCGAGTGGAACGTGGACATCGAGAAGGCGGGCGCGGCCGAAATCGCCAAGCGCTTCGAGGAGAAGTTCAGCGTGCCGATGAACGGCCATGCGGCCGAGACCTACATGTCCACCATGGTGCTGCGCGACGCGCTGGAGCGGGCGGGCTCGACCGACCGCGACAAGCTGCGCGACGCGCTGGCCGAGACGAAGATCTGCGGCGACGCGAACATCCTGCCCTATGACTGCATCCGCTTCGGCGAGAGCGGCCAGTCGCCCGAGGCGCAGCTCGTGGTGCTCCAGATCATCGACGGCGTGCACAAGACCGTCTGGCCGGCCGAGGTCGCCGCCGCGCAGCCGACCTGGCCGGTGCCCGCCTGGGACGCGCGCTGAGCGCGTCTCGAGCGCATCCGGCCGGCGCGCCAGGGCACGGCGCGCCGGCCGATCCTCCCAGCCCGAGCCAGACGGAACAGCAGCCATGTCGGACGTCTATCTCCAGGCCCTGATCAGCGGGCTGATGATCGGGGGCGTCTACGCCCTCGTCGCCGTCGGGCTCACCCTGATCTTCGGCGTCATGGACATCATCAACTTCGCCCATGGCGAGTTCCTAATGTTCGGCATGTATGGCGCCTTCTTCGCCTCGGTTCTGTTCGGGATCGACCCCTATCTCAGCGCGGTGCTGGCGCTGCCGCTGTTCTTCGCGATCGGCTGGACGGTGCAGGGGGTCCTGATCCGGCCGGTGGTGGGCAAGAGCCACGCGATCCAGATACTGCTGACGCTCGGGCTTTCGCTGCTGATGCAGGCGCTGGCGCAGTTCCTGTTCTCGGCCGACTTCCAGAGCCTCAAGCTCGACTACGGCTCGGCCACCTTCGACCTTGGCGGCGCGCGGGTCAGCTACACGCGGCTTGCGGCCTTCCTGATCGCGATGGGCCTTTGTGCGGCGCTGTGGGTGTTCCTGCAGCGGACCGACACCGGCAGGGCGCTCAGGGCCTGCGCCGAGGAGCACGAGGGCGCGCTCGCCGTGGGCATCGACCTGAGGCGGATGTACAAGATCGCCTTCGGGCTTGGCATCGCCTGCGTCGCGATCGCAGGGATCGCGATGACACCGTTCTTCTACGTCGCGCCGGTGGTTGGGCCCAAGTTCACGCTGGTGGCCTTCGTCATCGTCGTCCTCGGCGGGCTCGGGAACATCCCCGGCGCGGTCGCAGGCGCCCTGATCGTGGGCGTGGTCGAGAGCGTGGGTGCGCTGGTGATGCCATCGCCGTCGCTCAAGGACCTTGGCGTCTACCTGCTGTTCATCCTGGTGCTGCTGTTCCGGCCGCAGGGCCTGTTCGGCGCCAAGGGGTCCTGAGATGGCGGGGCTGCGCGCGAACTGGTTCTATCTGATCGTGCTCGCGGGGCTGCTGATGCTGCCGCTCTTCGCGGAATCCGACGCGGTGGCGGCGGTGATGCCGCGGGGGCTCACGGGCTCGGCGCTCCTGCACGTCTTCGTGCTGATCTTCTTCTTCGCCTACATGAGCCAGGCGTGGAACATCATCGGCGGCTTCGCCGGGCAGCTGTCGATCGGCCACGCGGCGTTCTTCGGCATCGGCGCCTATGTCTCGACGATCTGCTACATCCATTTCGGCCTTACGCCGTGGCTGGGGATGATCGTCGCGGCCGCCGTGACCGGGCTGATCGGCGCGGGGCTTGGCCTCGTGAGCTTCCATTACGGGCTCAAGGGGCCGTTCTTCGCGCTCGTGACCGTGGCCTTCGCCGAGATCACGCGCCTCGTGTTGCTGCACTGGGAGTTCGTGGGGGCGGCGAACGGCATCCTGCTGCCCTTCTCGCCAGACCCCACCTTCTGGGAATTCCAGTTCACCACCAAGGAGCCATACTACTACATCGCGCTTGCGATGATGCTGGGCTCGATCGCGCTGGTGGGATGGATCGCGCGCTCGCGCTTCGGCTACTACCTCCACGCCATCCGGCAGGACGAGGACGCGGCCGAGGCCGTGGGCGTGCCGACCAAGCGCTGCAAGATACAGGCGATCGCGTTGTCGGCGGCGCTGGCGGGGCTGGGCGGGACCTTCTACGCGCAATACACCCAGTACATTGTCCCCGACGACATGGTGGTGGGCCGCGTCTCGGTCGAGATCCTGCTCGGCGCCGTGATCGGGGGGGCGGGCACCGTGATGGGGCCCATCGTCGGCGCCTTCATCCTCATCCCGGTGGGCGAGGCCACGCGCGTGATCTTCGAGGGCGGCGGCACCGGGACATCGCTGTCGGCCCTGATCGCCAGCGACATGGGCTTTGCGGACAAGTTCCTCGCCTACCTGGACTACCTCGCGGCGGGCGGCGGCGGCGGGCTCGCGATCATCCTCTACGGCTTCCTGCTGATGGCGGTCGTGCTGGGGATGCCGGGGGGTGTGCTGCCCTGGCTCGCGGGGCTGAGGGCGCGCGCCGCGCGCAGGACGAGGGCGCGGTCATGAGCCTGCTCGAGGCCCGCAGCGTCACCCGCCGCTTCGGCGGCCTCACGGCGGTCAACGCCGTCGATTTCCGGGTCGAGACGGGCGAGATCGTCGGCCTCATCGGCCCGAACGGCGCGGGCAAGACGACCTTCTTCAACCTGATCTCGGGCTTCCTGCGGCCGGACGAGGGCGACGTGCTGTTCGACGGGCACAGCATCCTCGGCCACAAGCCCTCCGACATCTGCAAGCGCGGCATGACGCGCACCTTTCAGATCGTGAAGCCCTTCCCCGAGATGACGGTGACCGACAACGTGCTGGTCGGCGCCTTCAACCACCATGGCGACACCGGCGCCGCGCTCGCCAAGGCGCGCTCGGTGATCGAGCTGGTGGGCCTTGGCCCGCAGGCCGGCAAGCTCGGCCGCGAGCTGACGGTCGCCGGCCGCAAGCGGGTCGAGCTTGCCAAGGCGCTGGCGACCGAGCCGAAGCTGATGCTGCTCGACGAGGTGATGGCCGGGCTCACCCCGTCCGAGGTCGGCGCGATGATCGAGGTCCTGGGCCGCGTCCGGGACGCCGGCGTGACCATGGTCATCGTCGAGCATGTGATGCAGGTGATCATGAACCTCTCGGACCGAATCTATGTCCTCCACCATGGCGAGGCGATCGCCGAGGGCCCGCCGCGCGAGATCGTCGCGAACCCGCGGGTGATGGAGGCCTATCTCGGCGAGAGCTTCGTGGCCGAGGCGGGCGCGGAGCCGGCGACATGAGCGTGCTGGGGATTTCCGGCCTGCACACCGGCTATGGCGACGTGCCGATTCTGCACGGCCTCGACCTCGCGATCGACGAGGGCATGATCGGCGCCGTCGTCGGCGCGAACGGCGCGGGCAAGACCACCATGATGCGCGCCGTTGCCGGCATCCTGCCCGCCTGGCGCGGCGAGATCCGGCTCGACGGCATGCGGCTCGACGGGCTGCCCTCGGGCAAGCGAGTCGAGGCCGGCGTCATCCTCGTGCCCGAGGGGCGCAAGCTGTTCCCCTCGATGAGCGTGCGCGAGAACCTCGAGCTCGGCTCGCTCCACCCGCGGGCGAAGGCAGCACGGGCGCGGACGCTGGAACAGGTCTTCGAGATCTTCCCGCGGCTGCGCGAGCGCGAGGGGCAGCGTGCCGGCACGCTCTCGGGTGGCGAGCAGCAGATGTGCGCGATTGGCCGCGGCCTGATGGGCCTGCCGCGGGTGCTGATGCTGGACGAGCCATCGCTCGGCCTTGCGCCGATCGTGGTCGAGACGATCTTCGACGTGGTGCGTCGGATCCGCGCGGAAGGCGTGACCGTCCTTATGGTCGAGCAGAACGTGCGCCACGCTCTGGCCCTGTCGGACCGCGCCTGGGTGCTCGAGCACGGCCGGATCGAGATCGAGGGCGCCGGGCGCGAGATGCTCTCGGACGAGCGCGTGCGGCGCGCCTACCTGGGAATGTGAGCCGGGCCGCCCTGGCGCGGTGCCGCGGGAGATGGACATGGCCAAGACCTACGGCGTCGCCATCATCGGGCTGGGCGTGATCGGCCGACGGATGCTGACCAACATGCCGCAACAGGGGCGGCTCGCGATCGTCGGCGGCTGGGATCTCGACCCCGCGGCCTGCGCGCGCGCCGCCGCGGATTTCCCCGGCCTCGCCATCGCCGCGAGCGCCGAGGCGCTGATCGGCTCGCCGCAGGTCGATGCCGTCTATATCGGCGTCCCGCCGCGCGCCCATGGCCTCTACGCCCGCGCCGCCATCGCTGCCGGCAAGGCGGTGTTCTGCGAGAAGCCGCTCGGCGTCGATCTCGCGGATAGCCGCGCGCTGGTCGAGGTCGCGCGCGAGGCGGGGGCGGTGCAGGCGGTGAACCTCTCGCTCGCGGCCGCGCGCGGCGTGAGCGCGATGCGCGCGGCGCTGGCCGAGGGCAGCCTCGGCCCGGTGGCGGGCGCCGACATCCGGCTGCATTTCACGCGCTGGCCGCGCGGCTGGCAGGCGTCGGCCAGCTGGCTGGCCGGGCGCGCCGAGGGCGGCTTCACCCGCGAGGTGGCCACCCATTTCCTCTATCTCGCCGACGCGCTGTTCGGGCCGGGCGAGCTGATCGCGGCCTCGGCCGCCTATCCCGGCGACGACGGGCGGGCCGAGACGCATGTGCTGGCGCAGCTCGATTTCGGCGGCGTGCCGGTCACGCTCGCGGGCTCGGTCGGCGGCGCCGGGCCCGACCTCGTGGAATTCACGCTTTGGGGCGAGCGCCGGTCGCTGCGGCTGAGCGACTTCTACCGCCTCTCGGCTTCGGCCGGCGAGGGGTGGGAGAATGCCCTGCCGGAGATCGGCAATCCCGCGCTCGACGCCTACATGCTGCAACTGGACGAGCTAGTGCGGATGCTCGATGGCGAGGCCCATGTCCTGCCGGACTTCGCCACGGCCTTGCGCGTGCAGGAACTGGTCGAGGGCATCCTCGCGGACTGAGCGGCGGCGCGCTCAGACCGGTTCGACCCCCGCGTCGAGGCCCAGCACATGCCCCACCCAGCCCAGATGCGACAGGAAGGCGGCATCGCGCCGGAAGGCGCCGACAAGCTGCACCCCCACCGGCATGCCATTCGGTCCGCTGGCTGCGGGCAGCGTGGCGCAGGGGCCCAGCAGCACCGTCCACATGCGGTTGAACAGCGGGTCGCCGGTGGTCTCGAGGCCGCGCGGCGCCTCGCCCTTCGCGGCCGGGGCCAGCACGACGTCCACATGGCCGAACAGCCGTGCCAGCGTCGCATGGCACGATTCCGCCAGCATCCGCGCGTCGGCCAGCGCCTCGGCCGGGATCGCCTCGCCGCGCGCCAGCACCTCGCGAAGCTGCGGGCTCAACCGGTCGCGGTCCGAGCGCCACTCCAGCGCCAGCGCCGCGACCGCCCCGGCCGCGAAGATCGCGTCCTGCGCCCCGGCCAGCCGCGCGAAGCCCTCGGGCAGCGCGGGCTCGCTCACCTCGGCCCCTGCCGCTGCAAGCCGGGCTGCCACGGCCTCGACGGCCGCGCGCGTCTCGGGCTCGGCCTCGTGCCAGTGCGCGGTGCGGACCAGGGCGACGCGCGGGGCCGAGCCGTGCTGCACCGGCACGCGCTCGCCCGAAAGGGTCTCGAACCACAGGACGGCGTCGGCCACGCTGCGGGCAAAGACCCCGAGCGAGTCGAGCGCCGCCGCCAGCGGCTTGACGCCAGTCAGCGGCAGCCGCCCCTGGCTCGCCTTGAAGCCCACCACCCCGCAGAACGCCGCCGGGCGGATCACCGAGCCCACCGTCTGCGTGCCCAGCGCCAGCGGCGCCATGCCAGCGGCGACCGCCGCGGCCGAGCCGCTCGACGAGCCGCCCGGCGTGCGGTTCGGATCATGCGGGTTGCGCGTCTTTCCGGGTCGGAAGGTCGCGAACTCGGTGGTCACGGTCTTGCCGAGGATCACCGCCCCCGCGCCCCGCAGCCGCGCCACGCAGTCGGCATCGCGCGTCGGGCGATGGCCCGCATAGATCTCCGAGCCATAAGCCGTGGGCATGTCGGCGGTTTCGATGATGTCCTTGACTGCCACCGGCACGCCGTGGAGCGGGCCATGCGGGGTCTCGGCGTCGCGCGCGCGGGCCTCGGCGAGCGCCGCATCGGCGTCGAGCCACTCCCAGGCACCGACGGTGCCGTCCCGCGCGGCGATGCGTTCGAGGCAGGCACGCACCGCGGCCTCGCTGGTCAGCGTGCCGGCGCGGATCCGCGCGGCCATCTCGGTTGCGGTAAGGCTCCAAGACGCGGCCATCCGACGCCTCCCGTCGCAGATCCCGCACCTCGGGGGATCGCGGCGATCCTAGCGCGCCGGCGCGGCCCGCGCCAAGCGCCGTGGCCGGTCAGGTCATCAGCACGTAGCTGCCGGGCGCGTCCGGCAGGCCCGGCTCGGCCGCGAGGCCCAGCCCCGGCGGCACCGCCAGCGCGCCTGAATGGCGCGCGAGCCATTCGGTCCAGGCGGGCCACCACGACCCCTCGTGCTGCGCGGCCTTCTGGAGCCATTCGTCCGGCGACAGGTGATTGGCGTCGCGTCCGCGGGTTCGGATGCGATAGCGCCGCCGCGGGTGGCCGGGTTCGGCCACCACGCCCGCGTTGTGGCCGCCATTGGTCAGCACGAAGGTCGCCTCGGTGTCGGTCTGCTGGTGCACCTTGAAGGCCGAGCGCCAGGGCGCGACGTGGTCGGTCTCGGTGCCCACGGCGAAGATCGGCACGCGGATGTCGCCCAGCGAGACGGGCCGCCCCTCGACCTCGTACTTTCCGGCCGAGAGCTCGTTCTCGAGGAACAGCTTGCGCAGGTATTCCGAATGCATCCGGTAGGGCATGCGCGTGCTGTCGGCGTTCCAGGCCATGAGGTCGTTCATCCGGTCGCGCTCGCCCATCAGGTAGGTGCGCAGCATCCGAGACCAGATCAGGTCGTTCGAGCGCAGGATCTGGAAGGCCCCCGACATCTGCTTCGAGTCGAGGAAGCCCTGCTCCCACATCATGTCCTCTAGGAAGGTGACCTCGCTCTCGCTGATGAACAGCATCAGCTCGCCCGCATCCGAAAAGTCGCTCTGCGCCGCGAAATAGCTGATGGTTCCCAGCCGCTGGTCGCCGTCGCGCGCCATCGCCGCCGCGGCGATCGACAGGAGCGTGCCGCCCAGGCAATAGCCCACCGCGTGCACCTTCTCGCCCGGGCAGACCTGCCCGACCGCGTCAAGCGCGGCCATCGGCCCCAGCCTGCGGTAGTCCTCCATGCCGAGGTCGCGGTCCTCGGGCCCCGGGTTGCGCCACGAGATCATGAAGACGGTGAAGCCCTGTTCGGTCAGGTACTTCACCATCGAGTTCGCGGGGCTCAGGTCGAGGATGTAGTACTTCATGATCCAGGCGGGCACGATCAGCACCGGCTCGGGCCGCACCTTGTCGGTCGCGGGGGCATACTGGATCAGCTCGATCAGGCGGTTGCGGTAGATCACCTTGCCCGGCGTGATGGCGACGTCGCGGCCGACCTCGAAGGCCTCGGCCCCGACCGGGGGCTTGCCGGCAACGGCGCGGTCGAAATCCTCGACGAAGTTCTGCATCCCGCGGACCAGGTTCTGCCCCAGCTCGTCGCGGGTGCGGGCCAGCAGTTCGGGATTGGTCGGCAGGAAGTTCGACGGCGAGAACACGTCGAGGATCTGCCGCGCCGCGAACTCGACGCCGCGCTCGTGGTGGCGGGTGACGCCGCGCACGCCCGTGGTCGCGTTGTGCCACCACTGCTGGGTCAGCAGGAAGCTCTGGTAGATCAGGTTGAAGGGCGGCTCCTGCCAGCTCTCATGCGCGAAACGCCGATCCTGCGCCAGCGGCTCGATGCAGGCCTCCGCCGTCCCGCCCGAGAGTGCGCAGTCGCAGGCATGGCGGTGCAGGCGCATGGCTTTGCGCAGGGCCTTGGACACGAGCTGGCTCTGCTTGCCGGGCGACGTGGCGAGGTGGATCGCCCAATCTGCCCATGTCGCCCACATCGCCGCGGGCGACAGGCCAGCCGTCGTGCGCGCGATCAGGGCGCGTGTGGCGTGATCCATGATCTCGCCCGCGGCGGTGACCGAGTAGCTGTCCATCTGCGACTCGGGCGGCAGGGGAATCGGCCTTGGGAATGCGGGTCCCGTCGCGCTCCCGGCCTGCCGCGCCGGGGCGCGCCTCTGCGTTCGGGCGAGGCTGCGGGCCATGATGTCCTCCGTCCTGCTTCTGGCTTCCCTATAGCCCTGCACGCGCGTGGCGCATTGATGCAGCGCAAGAGCGCCCGCCGCCACATCGGCCGTCGCGCGGGAACGGCCCCACGGCCCGGCTGTGCATCCGCATGTGCTGCCACGTCCGCTTCGGCGGCGGGCATCGAGACCCAGCGGAGCCAGGCCCGATCATCCCTGCGTCAGCCGTCGGCCCGAACGCATGAGCCGCACGATCGAGGGTGAGACCCGCGAACGCGGTCATTCCGACAGCTACGGCCGGCCCCGCCGGAACGTCATCGGCGTACGCGAATTTGGACGCCGGCCCGGGCCGCTGCAAGGGCCGGTCCCCCGTGCATACCTCCGTAGGCCCTGCGCTTCAGGCTCGGATCGAAGCAGCCTCGATCCAATCCACCGAATGTTGCGACCGACCACCGGGCGCGGGCCGCGGCCGTCAGAGCCCGCCGCGCGGGCGCACGATCAGCCGCGAGCGCATGCCCCAGCGCCGCAGGATCCAGTCGAGATCGGCGCGGCGGAAGGCGACGCAGCCGGCCGTCGGGTGGCGCGGCTTGCGCCACAGATGCACGAAGATCGCCGAGCCCGCGCCCGGCACCACGGGCGCCGCGTTGTGGTCGGTGGCGGCACAGATGTCATAGAGCCTGTCACCGCGCGCCATCCGGTCGGCTGGGAAGGCGTGCGGGAGCCGGACCGGGCGGTTGTAGGCCGGATCGGCGGGATCCTCGGCCCAGCCCTGCTGCGGGCCGAGCGGCCGGGCGGCGAGCAAGCTGCGCGGCTGGCGCGCGCGGTCGGCGCGCCAGTAGAGGGCGGCGAGCCGCCATGTGCCTTCGGGCGTCGCAAGGTCGCCCTCGCGCTTCCAGGCCGCGGGCAGCGTGCCGCCTCGCCCGAGCGCGCACGGCATCCGCCGGCCCATGAAGCGCGCGCCCCAGGGGCCGACGACGAGGTCGCGCGGGCCCGGCGGGCGGCTCACAGCAGGTGCCCGCTCTTCCGCGCCTTGGTGGCGAGATAGCGGGCGTTGTGACGGTTGAGGCCAACCCGGAGCGCCACCCGCTCCGCCACGCGGATGCCCGAGGCTTCCATCATCGCGATCTTGCCGGGGTTGTTGGTCATCAGCCGCACGGCCGAGAAGCCCATCGCCCCGAGGATGGCCGCGCCCAGCCGGAAGTCGCGCTCGTCGTCCTCGAAGCCGAGTCGGTGGTTCGCCTCGACGGTGTCGTAGCCCTGATCCTGCAGCGCATAGGCGCGCATCTTGTTGGCGAGCCCGATCCCCCGCCCTTCCTGGTTCATGTAGAGGAGGACGCCCGCCCCCTCGGCCGCGATCTGGTCCATGGCCGCGGCAAGCTGGGGGCCGCAGTCGCATTTGAGCGAGCCGATCACGTCGCCGGTGAAGCAGGCCGAATGGAGCCGCGCGAGCACCGGGCGGTCGCGCGGGGGCTGGCCGATCTCGATGGCGTAATGCTCCTCGGCGCCATCGTCGGGGCGGAAGACATGGACCCGGCCGGCCTCGGCGAAGCGGGTGGGGACGCGGGCGCCCGAGACCTCGCGAAGGCGGATCGTGGCGGCGGCGGCCTCCTCGACGGTCTCGGCGGTGAGGCCGGTGAGGCTCGCGCCGTCAGCAATGCGTCGCACGGCTTCGGCCTCGCGCCAGACCGCGACCACCGCCGCGGGCAGGAGGCGCGCCTGCTTGGCCAGCACCAGTGCCAGCGCATGCAACTCGCACGGCCCCTCGCGGCGCGTGGCGTAGGGACCCTTCAGCGGATGAGCGAGGTCGAGGCTGGGATCGGCGGTCGCCATGACCCACGCGGCATCTGCCTCTCCCGGCACCACGATGCGCGCGAGCTCGCCGTCATAGGCGCGCGCCTTCAGCGTCTCGGCCCGCCGGTGCGTGACGGCGAGGTCGAGCGCATCGGGCGCGAGCCCGCGAAGATCCGCGAGCCGCGCGTCGGACAGGGTCTCGGCCGCCATCACCAGCGCGCCCCCGGTGCGCCCAAGCAGCGCGATGGGTGCCCCGATCCGCAGGTCCGCGCGGGCGCGCGATACCAGTTCCTCCCCGCTGAGCGAGAGCGCCATGTCCGCCGGTCCCCTTGCCTCGTGCGACGCTATATAGGAACAGCACGCGGTCGATTCCCAGATGCGCCACGGTGGCCTTGTAACAAAGCTCGCGACAGCTTGCAGCGGCCACACGGATCGGTGAGAGATTGACGAAAGACATAGGATTACGAAAGGCTATCCACCATCTTCCGTTTGGAACGGTCGGTCAAAGGGCCGGGTGGTAAGGAGGAAGCGATGGCGGTGTCGAAGAAGATCCTGCTGGTCGACGATGATGGCGACCTGCGCGAGGCACTGGCCGAGCAGCTGATGATGATCGACGAGTTCGACGTCTACGAGGCCGGTAGCGGCGCCGAGGGCATCGAGCGCGCCAAGGACGAGCTGCACGACCTCATCATCCTGGACGTGGGTCTGCCCGACATGGACGGGCGCGAGGTCTGCCGCCGGATGCGGCGCGAGGGCATCCGCTGCCCGGTCCTGATGCTGACCGGCCACGGCACGGACGCCGACCAGATCCTGGGGCTGGATGCGGGCGCGAACGACTACGTGGCCAAGCCCTTCAAGTTCCCGGTGCTCCTGGCGCGCATCCGTGCCCAGCTGCGCCAGCACGAGCAGTCCGAGGATGCGGTCTTCCTGATCGGGCCCTACAGCTTCCGCCCCAGCGCCAAGGTGCTGGTCGACGAGCAGGACCGCAAGATCCGGCTGACCGAGAAGGAGACGAACATCCTCAAGTTCCTCTATCGCGCGGGAGGGCGGGCGGTCGACCGCGACACGCTCTTGCGCGAGGTCTGGGGCTACAATGCCGGCGTCACCACCCACACGCTCGAGACGCATGTCTACCGCCTGCGCCAGAAGATCGAGCCCGACCCGCAGAACGCGCGCATCCTGATCACGGAGAGCGGCGGCTACCGGCTTGGAATGTGATCGGCAGGGGGTTGAAGGACGGCCGTCACGAGACCATCTCACGCTCATCGGCAGCGGCTCCCCCCAACGTACTGCTGCCGGCGGGCGGATCCCCCTCATTCCGCCCGCATGCCCCATAAGGGCGGCGCCCGGTGCTCCCCCCGCACCGGGCGCTTTCTTTTGCGCCGCGCCCGAAAGGGCTTGAGCCGCCCCCTTGCGCGGGCCATGCTCCGCCCCCGCTGGGAGATGGGTGCGAGGAACATGCCGGTCACGATTTCGACGTGGAATATCAACTCGGTGCGCCTGCGCGCGGGACTGGTTGCGCGACTCCTTTCCGAGGAGCGGCCGGACATCCTGTGCCTGCAGGAGACGAAATCGCCGGTCGATAAGATCCCCTTCGAGGTGTTCGCCGAACTTGGCTACGTGCACGCGGTGGCGCGTGGGCAGAAAGGCTACAACGGCGTCGCGATCCTCTCGCGCGTGCCGATCGAGGACGCAGGCTCGATCGACTGGTGCGGCAAGGGCGATGCGCGTCATGTCGCCGCACGGCTGCTGGGCGGGGTGCTGCTGCACAACCTCTACATCCCCGCCGGGGGCGACGAGCCCGACGCCGCGATCAACCCGAAATTCGCCCACAAGCTCGCCTTCCTCGATGAACTGGCCCGGTGGGGCGAGCGGCTGCGCGACCCCGCGATCCTGGTTGGCGACCTCAACATCGCGCCGCTCGAGGACGATGTGTGGTCTCACAAGCAGCTCCTGAGGGTCGTCAGCCACACTCCGGTCGAGGTGGACGGGCTCGGGCGCGCGCAGGGCGAGGGCGGCTGGACCGACGTGACGCGCGCCGACATCCCGGCGCCGGAGAAGCTCTATTCCTGGTGGTCCTATCGTGCCCGCGACTGGGACGCGGCCGACCGCGGCCGCAGGCTCGACCACATCTGGTCTCGCGGGGGCGTCCCGGCCGTGCCCGGCTCAAGCCGCATCCTGCGGGCGTGGCGCGGCGCCGAGCAGCCCTCGGACCACGTGCCGGTGATGGCGAGCTTCGACATCTGAGAGCCGGCCGCGACCGCGCCCCACTGGCCTCCCTGACGCGACCGACGCGCACCCGCCACGCGGCGAGAGCCGAGGCCCGCGGCGCTCCCGTCTGCCGGGACCGCCGGCGCTTGACCCTCGGACCGAGGTGCCGGCCCGCCCGCCGGGCAGCATCCGGCCGCCGCCGCGGGCGGCCCTTGCCGGTCTGTGGCGTTCCTGACGCAGGAATCCCTGAACGGTGCAGCGGAATCCAAAAACGGGACTAGAGCGGGGCTGCACTCGTGTTAGGGTTGTGTTATCGAAGAGCCTGTAAAGCGAGTGTGCGTAGCCTGCCTGACGTGTAGAGCCGCCCGGCGTCGTGTGACCTGGGCATGTGTAAAGTGGAGAGTTACATGTTTTTCGTTCGCAGATTCCTCCGCGAGGAAGACGGCGTGGTGACCATCGAGTGGGTCGCCTTGGGCGCAGGGGTTGTGGTTCTGGCCCTTGGGATCGTCATCGCGCTCGATCCCGCGATCGGCGCGGTGGTTGTGGGCATCGCCGACACGATCGGACAGGTGTCGTCGGACCTCGCCGACAAGGCCGTCAACGGCTGAGACAAGTCCCGACGCGGCGCCGGCCCGTGATGGCCGGCTGATGAATGCGGGCGGCATGGGCACCCCCCCTTGCCGCCGGATCGTCGCCGGCGCCGGGGCGCATGTCAGTTGCGCGCGGGCTCGGCGATGAAGAACTTCTCGCCGTCGATGTCGACATTCGCGCGCAGCTCGGACAGCGCGATCGTGGTCGTGAGGCCCTGCGCATCGACCACCACCCATTGGCGCAGTTCCAGCGGATTGTCGCTGAAGATCATGGTGATCGAGCCCTGGTCCGGCGCGTCGGGGTCGATCGCACGCACGCGGATCTGGCCGTCCGAGCGCTCCATCGCCGTGACCACGCCCTCGCGCCTGAGGTCGACGCGGTCGCGCAGCAGGATGTCGAGGGGCGTCTGGCCCAGCGGCACGCGGTCCAGCGTCTCGAGCGAGCGGTCGTAGATGCCCACCCAGGTGCCGTCGGCGACGATCAGCGCCGGGTTCGGCAGGTCGTACTCGAAACGCACCCGCCCGGGGCGCCGCATCCAGAAGGTGCCGGTCGACAGGTCGCCATCCGGGCCGACCTGAACGAATTCGCCCGTCAGCGTGGTGGTGCCGTTGAGATAGTTGGTGATCCGCGCGAGGTCGCGCGCATCCACGCCCTGCGCCCCGGCGAGGCCCGCCGCCGCCAGCATCATGGCCCCGCCAAGGGTGCCGAGGATGAAATCGCGTCGTTTCATGCCACCTGTCTCTTGACTGCCCCTTGCCGGATTGAACGGCTGGCGCGGGCATTCCGTTGCCGGCGCGCACCGCGTACGGGCCGCGGCCCGCTTGTGCGGGGCCGGGCCACCCGAGTCAAGGGCCGCGCCCCGGCGGTGCCTCAACGCTCCTCGATCAGGATCTCGCGCTTGCCGACCGCGTTGGCCGGGCTGACGACGCCCTGGTTCTCCATCATCTCGACCAGCCGCGCGGCCTTGTTGTAGCCGATCGCAAGCTTGCGCTGGATGTAGCTGGTCGAGCACTTGCGGTCGCGCGCGACGATGGCCACGGCCCGGTCGTAGAGCTCGTCGTCCGAGTCGCCGGGTTGGGCGAGGCCGAGCTTCTCGTCGACGATCGCCTGGACCTCGTCGTCGGCCCCCTCGGTCACGGCGCCGACATAGTCGGGCTGGCCCTGCGCCTTGAGGTGGCGCACGATCTCCTCGACCTCCTCGTCGGACACGAATGGCCCGTGCACGCGCCGGATGCGCCCGCCACCAGCCATGTAGAGCATGTCGCCCTGGCCCAGGAGCTGCTCGGCCCCCTGCTCGCCGAGGATGGTGCGGCTGTCGATCTTCGAGGTGACCTGGAAGCTGATGCGGGTCGGGAAGTTCGCCTTGATCGTGCCGGTGATGACGTCGACCGACGGGCGTTGGGTCGCCATGATCAGGTGTATGCCGGAGGCGCGCGCCATCTGGGCGAGGCGCTGGATGCAGGCCTCGATCTCTTTCCCTGCCACCATCATCAGGTCGGCCATCTCGTCGACGATGACGACGATGAAGGGCATTTCCTCGGGCTCGAAGAACTCGGTCTCGTAGATCGGCTCGCCCGTGGTCTCGTCGAAGCCGGTCTGGATGGTGCGGCTGAACTCCTCGCCCTTGTCCAGCGCGTCGCGGACGCGCGCGTTGTAGCCGTCGATGTTGCGCACCCCCATCTTCGACATCTTGCGGTAGCGCTCCTCCATCTCGGCCACCACCCATTTGAGGGCGACGATCGCCTTCTTGGGGTCGGTGACGACGGGGGCGAGCAGGTGCGGGATGTTGTCGTAGACGCTGAGTTCCAGCATCTTGGGGTCGATCATGATCAGCCGGCACTGCTGCGGGCTCAGCTTGTAGAGCAGCGAAAGGATCATGGTGTTGATGGCCACCGACTTGCCCGAGCCGGTGGTGCCCGCGATCAGCAGGTGCGGCATCTTGGCGAGATTCGCGACCACCGGCCGCCCCTCGATGTCCTTGCCGAGTACGAGGGACAGCATCACCCGGCCGTCGCCGTATTCGGGGGTCTCGATCACCTCGCGCAGCCAGACCTTCTCGCGCTCGGCATTCGGCAGTTCGATGCCGATGACCGAGCGCCCCGGCACCGTCGAGACGCGGGCCGAGAGCGCCGACATCGACCGGGCGATGTCGTCCGAGAGGCCGATGACGCGCGAGGCCTTCAGCCCCGGCGCGGGCTCGAGCTCGTAGAGCGTGACCACCGGCCCCGCCTTAACGGCCGTGATCTCGCCGCGCACGCCGTAATCCTCGAGCACGGTCTCGAGCATCCGGGCGTTTTCCTCAAGCGCCGCCTGAGACATCTGCGGGCGCTGGATCGCGATGGGCTTGGCCAGCAGCGCCAGCGGCGGGGGCGCATAGCCCTCGGCGTCGCCGTCGAACAGCGTGGGCTGGGCCTCGCGCTCGGCGCGCCGGCTCTTGCGGGGAAGACGCTGGCTGCCCACCCCGGCGACGGCCGGGCGGCTGGGCGGCAGGTCGTCGTCCTCGTCCTCCCACGCCTCGGCGGCTGCGGGGGCGGTTCCGGCCGCGTTGAGCGAGCGGATGGCGGCGGAAAGCGCGCGGTCGTCGCCGGCGGGACCGGCGGGCGCCGCGGGGGATGCGGGGGCGGCGACCTGCGGTTCGGCAGGGCGGCGGGCAAGCTCGGGCTCGCGGCGGCGCAGGGCGCTCGCGACCGGCGGTTCGTCGATGGCGTCGAGGCGACCGAGCGGGCGATCGGCCGCAGGCTCGTCCCCGCGCCCGGTCAGGCGGCGCGCGAGGGCGCCAAGGCCGAAGCCGCGGCGCGCGGGGGCGGATGGCACTGCCGTGTCGTCCGCCTCGTCCCCGGCGGGCTCGGCATCCGGCGCGGCGCCTCCGGGCCTGCGCCAGCTGCCAGTCGGGCGCGCGGGTTCGAGGCGCTCCGAGCGGGGCAGGGCGGGTTCGGCCGGGGCTGGGCGACGCGCGAGGCTCAGCGCGGCCCGCAGCCCGCGCCCGAGGATGCGCAACAGGCGGTGGAGCACCGCGGCCAGCGAATGCCACAGCCAGCCCAGGATCGCCCGCGTCTCCGCCCCCGAGAGGCCGAGCGCGAAGCCGAGGACGCCCAGCGCCACCAGCGCCGCGCCCAGCGTCCCCCACAGCACCGCCTGCGGCGACAGCGCCGGCAGAAGGCCTAGCAGCGCATGGCCCGCCTCGTCGCCCACCATGCCGCCAAGGCCGAGCGAAAGCTGCCAGCCCGCCCAGGGCGCGTGCAACGCGGCGAATATCGACACGAGCGCGACCGCCACGGGCATGGCAAGGAGGCGCACCCAGATCCGTTCCTCGCCGCGCCCGAAGGCGAAGCGCCAGCCCCAGACGCCCAGGAGCACCGCGACCGCCCAGGCGCCGAGCCCCAGCGCCTGCATGACCGGCGCCGCAACCATTGCGCCCAGCGGCCCCAGCCAGTTCGCGGGCGGCTTGGGCGTCGCGCTGAAGAAGCTGGGATCGGTCGCGTCGAAGCTGGCGAGCGCCAGCGCCAGCGCCACCGCCAGCACGAGCACGAGCGACCCACCCGCGCGTTTCAGCACGGCCCGAAGCGCGCGGCCCGCGCCGCTGCCCGCACGCCCGCTGTCCTCGCCCATGCCCCAGATCAGCGCCATGCCTCCCGGCTCCCTCACCGTTGCGCGGCCGGGTCGCGCCGCGCGCGTCCCCGTGCGTCCGCCCGTGCTGCGTCCACTCCCGTCAGGCAAGACATTCCCTCACCGCTTCCAGCCCGCGCCGCACCTCGGCCGCGGGCGCCACGAGCGCGAGGCGCAGATAGGCCCGCCCCGGATCGCCCCCGCCCAGCGCCGCCGGCACCTCGCGCGACAGATACGCCCCCGGCAGCGCCTTGACGCCCGCCTCGCGCCACAGCCGCTTTGCCGCCGCCTCGCCATCCCCGACGCGCAGCCACAGGAAGAACCCGGCCTCGGGCGACATGTAGCCCGGCAGGTTGCCGAGGATCTCGTCGGCAAGATCGAACTTCTCGCGGTAGAGCGCGCGGTTCGCCTCGACATGGCCCTCGTCGCGCCAGCAGGCGGCAGCGGCATGCTGCGCCGGGATAGGCAGCGGCGCCCCGGCATACGATCGCAACTGCAGCAGCGCGGCGCGCGCGCCCGGCCCCGTCGCGCAGAAGCCCGAGCGCAGCCCGGCGAGGTTCGAGCGCTTCGACAGCGAATGGAACACCACCAGCCGCTCGGGGTCGGCGCCCATGTACGACGCCACCTCAAGCGCGCCGGTGGGCGGGCGCTCGCGCCAGATCTCGGAATAGCACTCGTCGGCGAAGACGCGGAAGTCGTGCGCTTCGGCCAACTCCAGCAGGCGCCGCCAATAGGCTTCGTCCGCCGTCGCGCCCTGCGGGTTGGCGGGCGCGCAGATGTAGACCACCGCGGTGCGGTCCAGGAGGTCGCGCGACAGGCCCGCGAAGTCGGGCAGGTGCCCGGTCTCGGCGGTCGCCGGCACATAGACGGGCTCGGCCCCGGCGGCGAGCGCGGCCACGGCATAGCACTGGTAGAACGGGTTCGGCAGCAGCACTGCGGGGCGCGCGCCGTTCTTTTCCTCGGGGCAGAGCGCGAGGCAGGCATTGAACAGCCCCTCGCGCGTGCCGTTGAGCGGCAGGATCGAGCGTTCCGGGTCGCGGTAGTCGGGGGCCGCGCCGTAGCGGCGGCCCAGCCAGTCCGAGATCGCCTCGCGCAAGGGGGCGATCCCCTCGTTCGGCGGGTATTTCGAGAGCGTCGCCGCGTGCTCGGCCATCACTGGCATGACGAAATCGGGCACCGCGTGCTGCGGCTCGCCGATCGACATCGCAATCTCGGGCCCGCCCGGGGCAATCCCTTCGAGCAGGCGCCTCAGGCGCGGAAACGCATATTCCGGCAGGTCCGCGAAGCGCGCTGGATACTGCATCACTACCCTCACATCCGGGCGTCTGGCGCGCCCTGAGTGACGGAAGATACAGATGCGGAGGCCCCAGGTCCAGAAATGCCCGACAGGTGGCGCGCTTGGCCCCCGCTCTTAACTTTCGAGCGTGCCTTCAGGACAACGCGCGCTCAATGACGCGGCCCGCGCGCAGCAGCCGGGCCTCGTCTCCCGGCCTGCCCACCAGCATCAGCCCCACCATCGGCGTGCCGGTCGGCAGGGTCAGCGCCGTGCAATCCAGCAGGTTCCCCAGCCGCGTGTTCCGCAGCGCCAGCAGGTTGCGCGCGATGTAATAGTCGTCATCGGCCATGAGCCGCTCGACCGGCGGCGGCAGGATGGCCGAGGTCGGCATCACCAGGAACCCGCGCTCGGCGATCAGCGCATGTACCGCGGCCTTGAGCGGCGCGAGCGCTGCGCGCGCGGCGCGGTCGGCCTCGGGGGTGATGCTCGCGCCGGTGCGGAAGCGCGCCTCGATCATCGGGAACATGACACCGGGCTGCGCCTCGATGGTGGGGCCCCATTCTGCCCAGCCCTCGAAATTGACGATGGCCGAAAGCCGCGCCGCGATATCGAGGCATTCGGCGAGCTGCGGCACCGACGCGCGCGCGATGCGCACGCCCGCCCGGCCGAGGCGGCCGAGCGCATCCGCGTGCCCCGCCGCGACCGCGGCGTCGGCGGTGTCGAGCACCAGCGCCTCGGGCTCGACCAGCGCCACCTCGGCGGGTTCGAGCCCCTCGACCTGCGGCGCCGGGACGCCCGCGAGCACGCCGAACGCGAGTGCCGCGTCCTCGACCGTGCGGCAGAGCGGCCCCACCGTGTCGAGCGAGCGCGCCAGTGGCACGGCGCCCTCGCAGGGGATCAGCCCCCAGGTGGTCTTGAGCCCCACGAGATCGTTCCAGGCCGCCGGGATCCGCACCGAGCCGCCGGTGTCCGACCCGAAGCCGATTGCGGCCAAACCCGCCGCGACCGACACGGCCGCGCCCGAGCTGGAACCCCCCGGCGCAAGGGCGGGGTCGTGGATGTTGGGCGGCGTCGCGGTGACCGGGTTCACCCCGAGGCCCGAGAAGGCGAGTTCCGACAGGTGCGTCTTGCCGAGGCACACGAGTCCCGCCGCGGCGCCCCGGCGCACCACCTCGGCGTCATGGGTGGGCGTGCGGCCTTCCAGCAGCTTCGAGCCCGCCTCGGTCGCCACGCCCGCTGTGTCGAACAGGTCCTTCCAGCTCACCGGCACGCCGTCGAGCGGCCCCAGCGGGTGGCCCGCCTGCGCCCGGCCTCGCGCGGCCAGCGCCTCGCCGAAGGCACGCTCGGTGGTCAGGCGGGCATAGATGCGCGCGCCATGCTCGTGCGAGCCGATGGCGGCGAGGAAGGTCTCGGCCAGCTCCACCGGGTCGATCCGGCAGGCCCTGATCCCGCGCGCCAGATCGGCCGCGCTCATCTTCCGCCAGTCCGCCCTGCCTGCCATTTCCCGCCCCCGATGCCGATCTGTCGCAGCCGCGCCCGCGCCTCGCCCGCCCGCGGCGGATGGACATTCGTCAACCCCGCTCCAATAGTAAAGCCCATGGAGGGCAACGGGATCATTCGCGCCGACGTGGCGGTGGCGGGCGGCGGGCTGATCGGCCCGGCGCTGGCGCTGGCGCTGGCGCGCGCAGGGTTCGAGGTCGCGGTGATCGACCGGCTGGCCGAGCCGGTACGCGCCGACCCCGAATTCGACGGCCGCGCCTACGCGGTGGCGCTGGCCTCGGCGCGGCTTCTCGGCGTGCTGGGGCTGTGGCGCGGGCTCGAGCCGCTGGCCCAGCCGATCCGCGACATCGTGGTCGGCGAGGGCGTGCCCGGCAGCCATCCCGGCGCGATGCTGCATTTCGACCCGCGCGAGACCGACGAGGGGCGCGTGGGCTGGATCCTCGAGGATCGCTACCTGCGCCGCGCGCTGATCGACGCCATGGACGCCGAGCCGCGCATCCGCCAAGTCGCCCCGGCCGAGGTGGCGGGCGCCGCCTTCGACGGGCCACGCGCGCGGATCGCGCTGGCGGACGGGCGGGCGGTCGAGGCGGGGCTGGCGGTCGCGGCCGACGGGCGGCGCTCGGCGCTCGGGGCGGCCGCGGGCATCCGGCGGCAGGTGTTCGGCTACGACCAGACGGGGCTCGTGAACGCCATCGAGCACGAATTGCCGCATCACGGCACGGCGCATCAGAGCTTCTTCCCCGGCGGGCCCTTCGCGGTGTTGCCGCTGCCGGGCAACCGCTCGTCGCTGGTCTGGTCCGAGCGCAGCGCCGAGGCGCGGCGGCTCCACGCCCTGCCCGACGATGTCTTCACCGCCGAGATCGCGGCGCGCGTCGGCGGGCGGCTGGGTGCGATCAGGCTGGCGGGGCGGCGCTGGGCCTATCCGCTGGACCTGACTCTGGCCGAGCGTTACGCCGCGCCTCGCCTGGTGCTGGCTGGTGACGCCGCCCATGGCGTCCACCCGATCGCGGGGCAGGGCATGAACATGGGGCTGCGCGACGTCGCCGCGCTGGCCGAGGTGCTGGTCGAGGCCGCGCGGCGCGGCGAGGATATCGGGGCGGTGGACGTGCTCGAGCGCTACCAGCGATGGCGGCGGTTCGACGCGACCGCGATGGCGCTGGGGATGGACGCGCTGAACCGGCTGTTCTCGAACGCGAACCCCATGCTCAGGGGCGTGCGCGACCTTGGCCTCGCGGTTGTCGGCCGCATCGGCCCGCTGAGGCGGGGCTTCATGCGCGAGGCGACGGGACTTGCGGGCGACGTGCCGAGGATGCTGCGCGGGCATCCGCTGTGAGCACGCTTGCCGCGCTCTTCGACCGCGCGGCCACGGCCTACGACGCCGAGCGGCGCGCGCTGGTGCCCTGCTTCGATGCCTTCTACGGCGCGGCACTCGGGGAACTGCAGGGCATTCCGCGCGGGGCGCGCGTGCTCGATCTTGGCGCGGGAACCGGGCTCTTCGCGGGCCTGCTCGCGGCCGCGCGGCCCGACCTGCGCTTCACGCTGTGCGATATCGCGCCCGCCATGCTCGACGCGGCGCGCGCGCGTTTCGGCGCGCTGGGGGTGGGGGCCGAGTTCGTCACCGCCGACTATGCGCGCGCCATGCCGCAAGGGCCGTTCGGGGCTGTCATCTCGGCGCTGTCGATCCACCACCTCGACGAGGCGGGGAAGCGCGCGACCCTTGCCGCCGCCCGCGCCCGGCTCGTGCCCGGCGGCGTCTTCGTCAATGCCGAGCAGGTGGCGGGCCAAAGCCCGGAAGCCGAGGCCGCGCTCGACCGCGACTGGGAGGCTCGCGCCCGCGCGCTGGGCGCCACCGCCGCCACCATCGCCGCCGCCCGGGCGCGGATGGCGCATGACCGCTGCGTGAGCGCGGCCGCGAACCTCACCCTGATGCGCGATGCGGGCTTCGACGCGGTGCGCGAGGTCTTCCGCGACGGGCGCTTCTCGGTCTTCTCGGGCCGCACAGCAGGGGCGCCGCCTCGGACCTGAGCAGCCGCTTGCCGCGGCGCCGGGCGTAAGGCCCGGCAGGAATTCTTGCGGCGGCACACGCTTTGCGTGTATTCGTCATTTGGGCAATTTCATTGATCAATATGTGGGGACCATGCATCTGGACGGAATTATCGTAGATGCCCTGGGCTACCTTGCGGCGGGCATCGTCTTTCTGACTTTCTGCATGAAGACCATGCTGGCACTGCGGATCATCGCGATCGCCAGCAATACCGCGTTCATCGTCTACGCGCTTGCGGCGGATCTCATGCCGGTCCTGCTGCTGCACGCCGCGCTTTTGCCGCTCAATCTGCTGCGGCTCGCGCAGATGCGCCGGATGGCACGGCTGGCGGGCGAGGTGGCGAGGACCACGCCGACGGCGGATCAGTTCGACTGGCTGATCCCGCTGGGACACCGCCGCAACCTTCCCGACGGGGCCACGCTGTTCAGGAAGGGCGAGCCAGCCAACAGCCTCTTCGTCATCGCCGAGGGCAACATCGTGCTGCCCGAGATCGGCGTCACCCTCGGCCCCGGCGCGCTGCTCGGCGAGGTCGCCCTGTTCTCGCCGAGCAATCTGCGGACCACGAGCGCCGAGGCCCGCGGCCCGGTTCAGCTTTTCGAACTCACCGAACGGCGGGTGGAGGAACTCTATTTCGACAACCCGGTCTTCGCCTACAGGCTCATCCGACTGATCACACGGCGGCTTCTGAGCAACATGGTGCAGCAGGAAAGGGAGTTGGAGGCCCGCCTCGCAGCTGCAACGCTGCCCGCGGGCGCGGCGCGGCGCTCGGGGACCGGATGACCCCGCCGCACCCCGGAACGGGCGACCGCTCGGGTTGACTATTCTCCGAACAGTCTCCCGACATGCGCACAGAATCCGGGCAGTTTCCCGAATGGGCGCGTCGATTGGGCCGGTCGGGCCGCGGCGGCGTGTCTTGCAGCTTTCCGCCACGCCGTTAAGGATGGAGATCGAGGGCTCCGAAGTGGGCCCGTGGAAAGTTCCGGCGACCGGGGATCGCGATGTTCGATGAGATGTCGGTCGAGGGTGGCACGACCCGCCCGCCCTATGCGCGGGTCGAGGGGTGGATCGCCGATTCCGGCCTCGAGCTGCTGCACAAGCGCTCGGCCGAGGCGGAGGCGATCTTCCGGCGCATCGGCATCACCTTCGCGGTCTATGGCGAGGGCGGCGACCCGGAGCGCCTGATCCCCTTCGACCTGATCCCGCGCGTCTTTTCGGCGGCCGAGTGGCGGCGTCTCGACCGCGGCATCCGCCAGCGGGCGCGTGCGCTCAACGCCTTCCTCTACGACGTCTACCACCGCGGCGAGATCCTTCGCGCGGGCATCGTGCCGGAGCGCCTCGTCTACCAGAACGCCGCTTTTCAGCCCGCCATGATGGGCGTGGAGCCGCCGGGGCGGGTCTATTCCCACATCGTCGGCATCGACATCGTGCGCACCGGCGAAGCCGCCTTCCAGGTGCTCGAGGACAACTGCCGCACCCCATCGGGCGTGAGCTACATGCTCGAGAACCGCGAGATCATGATGCGGATGTTCCCCGACCTCTTCGGCGGCGGCGGCGTCGAGCCGGTGGACCGTTACCCGGACGACCTGCGCAAGACGCTGGAGGAGGTCGCGCCCCCCGCCTGCAAGGGCGATCCAAACGTCGTCGTGCTGACGCCGGGGCCGTTCAACTCGGCCTATTACGAGCATTCGTTCCTCGCCGACCTCATGGGCGTGGAGCTGGTCGAGCCGCAGGACCTGTTCGTGGACGAGGGGCTGTGCTGGATGCGCACCACGCGCGGGCCGCAGCGGGTGGACGTGATCTACAAGCGCATCGACGACGATTTCATCGACCCGCTGGCCTTCCGCCCGGAATCGGTGCTGGGGGTGCCGGGCCTCTTCAACGTCTATCGCGCGGGGGGCGTCACGCTCTGCTCGGCGCCCGGCGCGGGGGTGGCGGACGACAAGGCGATCTACACCTACGTGCCCGAGATGATCCGCTTCTACATGGGCGAGGCGCCGATCCTTGAGAACGTGCCGACCTTCCGGTGCGCAGACCCCGACCAGTGCGCCCATGTGCTGGCGCATCTCGAGGAACTGGTCGTCAAGGAGGTCCACGGCTCGGGCGGCTACGGCATGCTGATCGGCCCGCGCTCGACCGCCGAGCAGCGCGCGGAATTCGCGAAGAAGCTCGCGGACGACCCGGCCAACTTCATCGCCCAGCCCACGCTCGACCTCTCGTCGGTGCCGACGCTGGGTCCACGCGGCATCGCGCCCCGCCATGTCGATTTCCGCCCGTTCTGCCTCGTCGGCAAGTCGATGCGCCTCGTGCCCGGCGGGCTCACGCGCGTGGCGCTGCGCGAGGGGTCGCTGGTGGTCAACTCCAGCCAGGGCGGCGGCGTCAAGGACACGTGGGTGCTCACCGAATGAGGGCGGCGCATGGGATGGAGGACATCGCTCCTGACGAGTGCCGCGCCGGCACTGGCGCTGGGCGGCCTGCTTTCGGCTGCTCTCTACGCCGCGCTCATCTGGCCGCCCGAGGTCGACCGCTGCCTCGACGCGGGCGGGGCCTTCGACCATTCGGCCGGGCGCTGCCTGGGGCTCGAAAGGGGACGCTGACGCGATGCTGAGCCGGACCGCCGAGAACCTCTACTGGATGGGCCGCTACATGGAGCGGGCCGAGTGCACCGCGCGGCTCATCGAGATGGGCCACCGCATGGCGATGGTGCCGGGCTCGTGGTCGGACGACGAGTGGCGCTCGGTCGCCGCCGCCTCGGGCTCGGCCGACCTGTTCGACAAGGACGCGGCCATCACCGATGCCGCGATCCTGCGAACGCTGATGCTCGACCTCGACAACCCGTCCTCGATCCGCTCGTGCCTCAGGCAGGCCCGGGCAAACGGCCGGGCGGTCAGGAACGCGCTGACCCGCGACATGTGGGAGACGCTGAACGAGGGCTGGCGCCGGCTCGACGAGGTCGACGTGGCGGGCGCCCAGCGCGACCTCAGGACGCTGCTCGACTGGATCAAGGGCAGGGCGATCATGTTCCGCGGGGCTGCGTCGACCTCGATGCTGCGCGAGGACCGCTACGATTTCCTGCTGCTGGGCGCCCATGTCGAGCGCGCCGACATGATGCTGCGGCTTCTGGACGTGAAGTATTACGTGCTGCTGCCGGAGACCGAGGTGGTGGGCGGCGGGCGCGACTATCACCAGTGGACCTCGCTCCTGCACGCGACCTCGGCGCTCAGGGCCTTCCACCATGTCTACCGGGGCGACTACAGCCCCTGGAAGATCGCCGATTTCCTGATCCTCAACCGCGCCTTCCCTCGCTCGGTCGCCTTCTGCTACGACCAGATCGGCCATTTCCTCGACCGCCTCGCGCGCGGCTACGGCCAGCGGCATGTCTGCCATTTCACGGCGTCCGAGATGATCGCCCGGCTTGGCGATCTCGAGATGGGCGAGATCTTCCAGCAGGGCCTGCACGATTTCATCACCGGCACGATCGCGACGACGCGGCGGCTCAATGCCGAGATCTACCGCGCGTATCACTTCTGAGGGGGCGGAGCCATGCGCCTGACCGTCGAGCACCGCACCCGCTACGCCTATGAGCCGCCGGCCGTGCACCTGCACCTGCGGCTCAAGCTGTTCGCGCCCGCGACCGCAGCGCAGGCGGTGAAGGCGTGGGAGGTGACGGTCGATGGCCGCCCGGTCGAGCCGCTGGTGCGCGACGCCTTCGGCGACGCCGAGGCGCTGGTGGCCCTGCGCCGCAAGACCGAAAGCGTCGAGATCATCGCCCGCGGCACCGTCGAGACCACCGACACCGCGGGCGTTCTGGGCCGCATCGGCGCCGCGCGGCCCGAGGTCGCGCTGCGCACGACGCCGCTGACCCGCCCCGACGCGGCGATCGAGGCGATGGCGCGCGAGGCGGCAGGCGAGGACGGCGCGCTGGCCCGGATGCACCGGCTCTCGGCGCTGGTGGCCGAGGCGCTCGACTACCGCCCCGGCGCAACCGAGGCTGGCACCACGGCGGCGCAGGCGCTGGCCATCGGCGGCGGCGTCTGCCAGGACTTCGCGCATCTGCTGATCGCGGGCGCCCGCGCGATGGGGGTGCCGGCGCGCTACGTGGTGGGCTACCTGCACGACCCCGAGGCCCCGCTCGCCGAGACCCACGCCTGGGCCGAGGCGCATGTCCATGGCCTCGGTTGGGTCGGCTTCGACCCCGTGCACCAGGTCTGCCCGGCCGAGAGTTACGTCCGCCTCGCCTCGGGCTTCGATGCCGCCGATGCCGCGCCGATCCGCGGAACGCTGTCGGCCGGGCACGAGGAGGAGATGGAGGTTGCGGTCCGCGTGAGCGCGGGGCAGATGCAACAGCAGCAACAGCAGGGCTGAGTCGCGGCCCTGCGTCACGGGACACGGGACATGACCTACTGCGTCGCGCTCAAGCTCAAGGCGGGGCTCGTCATGCTCGCCGACACCCGGACGAATGCGGGCGTCGACAACGTCTCGCGCTTTCGCAAGATGTTCGCCTGGGAAGTGCCGGGCGAGCGCGCCATCTGCCTGATGACGGCGGGGAACCTCTCGATCACGCAGGGCGTCGTCACCCGGCTCGACACCGACGTGAAGGCGAGCCTCGCGGGCGAGGAGGTGGAAAGCCTCGTCTCCGCCCCCTCGATGTACCGCGTGGCCGAACTCGTGGGCCGCCAGATGGCCGCGATGCAGGCCGAATACCGCGAAGCGCTGGCGGCACAGGGGGCGGCCCCCGATGCCGCGATCCTGGTCGCGGGCCAGCGCCGCGGCGGCGAGCACCGGCTGTTCATGATCTACAGCCCCGGCAATTTCATCGAGGCGACCGAGGACACCCCCTATCTGCAGATCGGCGAGCACAAGTACGGCAAGCCGATCCTCGACCGCGTGATCACCCCCGCGACGCCGCTGCCGCGGGCGCTCAAGGCGGTCTATGTCTCGATGGACTCGACGCTGCGCTCGAACCTCTCGGTCGGCATGCCGCTCGACCTCGCGGTGATCCGGGCGGGCGAGCACCGCTTCGCCACCCGCCGCCGGATCGAGGCCGACGACGAGGAATTCGGCCAGATCAGCCAGATGTGGTCGGCGGCGCTGCGCGACGCGTTCCAGAGCTTGCCGGACATCGGCGAGGGCTGAGAAAGCCGCGCGTCGGGCGTGCCGCCCGTGGTGGCGGACCGCCCGCGCGGCGTTGCACCGTTCGCGCCTGTGGCGGGGACGGGCGCCCGGCCGGGGACTCCGGCGACGGATCGCGGCCATGCCATGCGCGACACTCCGACGGCCGAGGCGCGCGGCGGATCACCGTGGACGAGAAGCGGCGCCGCCACTTCTCCCCAGCCCGCAGGCGCTGCCCGTGGAGCGCCGGAGGGGCGCATCGACCGATCGCGGGGCGTAAGGTCCCGCGATGCCGCGCGATCGCTCAGCGCGGGCTGCGCTTGGCCAGGATGCGCTGCAGCGTGCGGCGGTGCATGTTGAGCCGGCGCGCGGTCTCGGACACGTTGCGGTCGCACAACTCGAACACCCGCTGGATGTGTTCCCACCGCACGCGGTCGGCGGACATCGGGTTCTCGGGGGGCGCGGGCTTGTCCTCGCCGGTCGAGAGCAGCGCCTTCTCGATGTCGTCGGCGTCCGCGGGCTTGGCGAGGTAGTCGACGGCGCCGATCTTGACCGCCGCGACCGCCGTGGCGATGGCGCCATAGCCGGTGAGCACGATCACCCTGCTGTCGGGCCGGGTCTCGCGCAGCGCCTCGACGACATCGAGGCCGTTGCCGTCTTCGAGGCGCAGGTCCACCACTGCGAAGGCCGGCGGGCGCGAGCGCGCGACGCCCAGCCCCTCGGCCACCGTCGCCGCCTGCACCGGCTCGAAGCCGCGCCGCTCCATCGCACGGGCAAGCCGCTGGCGGAAGGCCGCGTCGTCGTCGAGGATCAGGATCGAGGGGTCCTGCCCGATCGCCGGGCTCCGCCCGTCCTGGCCCGTCATCTCGTCTGCCATGCGCTCTCTCTCCCAAGCCGCCCTTCGGGGCTCCACGGCCTTTTTCTTTGCCGAGGATTGTGATCAAAGACGGATCGAAGTCAAACCCTCGTCCACCAGACGGAGCGCGATCCCGGATGGCTGCACAGTCAAGGGCCGGCCTGATGGTCGCCCGGCTCTTCGTCGTGCTGTGGAGCACGGGCTTCATCGGCGCCAAGCTGGGCCTGCCGCACGCCGAGCCGCTGACCTTCCTTTCGCTGCGCTTCGCCATCGTGATGGCGATCATCGGCGCCTGGGTCGCGCTGTCGGACGCCCGTCGGCTGACGGCGCGGCAGGCGGCGGATGCGGCGCTGATCGGCGCGCTGATCCATGGCGTCTATCTGGGCGGCGTGTTCGTCGCGATCTCGCTCGGCACCGAGGCGGGGATGTCGGCGCTGATCGTCGGGCTCCAGCCGATCCTTACGGCGCTGATCGCGGGGCGCGTGCTGGGCGAGCGGCTGGGCCGCGTGCAATGGGCGGGCATGGCGCTGGGGGTCGCGGGGGTGGCGCTGGTGGTCGCGCGCAAGCTGGACGGCGGGGTGGGCGACTGGTGCGGCGTCGCGCTCTGCCTCGTCTCGCTGGTGGCGATCTCGGTGGCCTCGATCCTGCAGAAGACCCGCGCGGCCGACCATCCGATGCGCGCCGCGGCCTTCGTGCAGTTCGCCGCGGCGCTCGCGGTGACCGCGCCTGTCGCGCTCCTTCTCGAGACCAACCGTATTGCCTGGACGGGCGAGTTCGTGTTCGCGCTGGGCTGGCTGGTGCTGGTGCTCTCGGTGGGGGCGATCACGCTCCTCTACGTGCTGATCCGGCGGGGCGCGGCCTCGAACGTCGCGAGCCTCTTCTTCCTCGTCCCGGCCTCGACCGCGCTGATCGCCTGGGGCCTGTTCGGCGAGACGCTGACCGCCGTCGAACTGGGCGGGGTCGCCGCCACCGCGCTCGGCGTCCTGATGGTCAACCGGCCCGGCCTGTTCCGCCTGCCCGGCCGGGGCTGAGCGCGGGCTCTCAGCCGGCGAGCCCGCGCGCCTTCAGCACGCGCTCGATCTCGCCCGCCATCTCCTCGGCCGGGAAGCCCCGTCGGAACAGCGCGGCGATCCCGTCGGGCAGCATGAAATAGGTGAAGCCCGTGTGGTTCATCAGGTACTCGGCCGCCGAGCCCTCGACATCGACGCGGGCGAAATAGACCTTGTAGGCGTCGGCCGCCGCCTTGATCGCCGCCGCCTCGCCGGTCAGGCCGACCATCTTCGGGTGCATCGCCTCGACGAAGGGGGCGAGCGCCTCGGGCGTGTCGCGGGCGGGGTCGACGGTGACGAAGACCGGCGTGACGTCGATCCCCCGTTCGGCCAGAAGGTCCACCGCGTCGGCCATGATCTGCACGTCGATCGGGCAGATGTCGGGGCAGAAGGTGTAACCGAAATAGACCAGCGTGGGCCCGGTGATCACGTCGGCGTCGGTCACCGGCATGCCGTCGTGGCGGATCAGCGCGAAGGGACCGCCGATCTCGGCGCCCGAGACGTTCACGGCGGCGGGCGAGACCGGCGCGTCCTCGCGCGGCGCGAGCAGGAAGAACAGCGCCGCCGCGGCCACCGCGACCATGACGATCCCTGCCACCGCGATCATTGCCTTCTGCATGCCCGTCCTCCCGTTGCCCGACTCGGGCGCCTTGCGGCGCGCCACCTAGGAATGCCCTCGGGCGCCCGAATGCAACCCCGCGCGGCGCGATGGCGCGGCCTGGGGCTGCTGCGCCCTTCCCTTGGCCCCCGCTTGCGGCGATAGTCGGCGCGATGAGCGAGGCGGCGCGCAATTACCTGTTCGACATGCGGGCGCGGGGCGACTGGGTGCGCCTGCGCACGCTGGTAGTGCTGCGCTGGGTGGCAGTGATCGGCCAGAGCATGGCGGTGCTGATCGCCTCGCAGCTTCTGGGCTTCCAGCTGCCGCTGGCCTACTGCGCGCTGCTGATCTCGGCCTCGGTGATGGTCAACCTGATCGCGGTCACGATGTTCCCGGTCGAGACGCGCCTCACCGAGCAGGGCACCTGGGCATCGCTGATGTTCGACCTCGTGCAACTGGTGGCGCTGCTGATGGTCACGGGCGGGCTCAACAACCCCTTCGCGCTGCTGATTCTCGCGCCGGTGACGATCTCGGCCACGGCGCTCAGGCTGCAGCCGACGCTGCTGCTGGGGATTTCGGCCATGGGGTTCGTGACGCTGATGGCCAATGTCCACCTGCCGCTGATCCAGGCCGACGGCACGGCGATGGAGGTGCCCGAGCTGTTCCGCAGCGGCATCTCGGCGGCGCTGGCGATCGGGGTGGTGTTCCTCTCGCTCTATGCGCGGCGCGTCACGGTCGAGGGCTACGCGATGAGCCAGGCGCTGAACGCGACCCAGGTGGCGCTGGCGCGCGAGCAGCGCCTCGCCGCGATCGGGGGTCTTGCGGCGGCGGCGGCGCACGAGCTGGGCACGCCGCTTGCCACCATCAAGCTGGTGGCGGCCGAACTGGTGCGCGAGCTGGCCGACCGCCCCGAGCTGGCCGAGGACGCGCTCCTGATCCGCGCCGAGGCCGAACGCTGCGGCGGCATCATGGCTGATCTCTCGCGCTCGGGTCGCGACGACAGCCATGTCAAGACGGCGCCGATCTCGGCGGTGCTCGAGGAGGCGGCAGGCCCCCATGCCGGGCGCGGCAAGCGGGTCATCCTGCGTATCGGCGGGCGCCTCGCCGCCGAGGCCGGCGACGCGCAGCCCAGCGTGCGCCGCACGCCGGAATTCATCCACGGGATGCGGAACCTGGTGCAGAACGCCGTCGATTTCGCCGAGACGACGGTATGGATTGACGTGGACCACGACGACGGACATCTGCGGATCGCCGTGGGCGACGACGGCCCCGGCTTCAGCCCCGAGCTGATGCCGCGCCTGGGCGAGCCCTACGTGTCGACCCGCGCCCGCGGACAGCGCCGCCATGCGGACGGCGAATACGAGGGCATGGGCCTCGGCCTGTTCATCGCCCGGACGCTGCTGGCGCGGACTGGCGCGCGCATCTCGTTCGCCAACGGCACCGACCTTCGCGGCCGTCGCGCGCAGGTCCCGCAGACGCCGCCCGAGGCCGCGCGCCCTCCCGGCGCGATCATCGAGCTGGTCTGGAACGCGGCCGAGGTGGTGGTCGACAAGGCCGCGACCCGCCGCGCGCTGGGGCCGAACGCGCCGGTCCGCCGCCCCCTCTGACCCGATCGGCCGCGCGTCACGCCAGCCGGTCGGCGATGTCGTTCAGCGCGTTCCAGCCCGCGCGCGCCGCGTCGTGCTTGACGTTGAGCGCCGAGCGCAGCGCTTCGGGCGTCGTCGCGTCCACCTCGGCGGGGTCGGGCATGCGGCCCAGCGCGGCGTCGAGATTGCCGCCATCGAGCCCAGGCACCCGCCAGCCGCCATCGAGATGGCGCTTCAGTCGCCGCGCGGCCCGGCGCAGCCGGTCGTTGCAGTCGGCTAGGAGCCTGTGGAAGTCGGTGTTGACCTGTCGCACCGCGTCCGGTCCGGCCTCGACGTTGAGCCGGTTCAGCCGCCGCATGCTCTTGATGTGCTTGTCCGTGAGCGTGACGGTGTCGACGAAGGTGCGGACGTCGCCCTTGACCATCTCGTTCATGCGATCGCGCGCCAGTTCCACGATCCTGAGCTTGATCTTCGGGTTGACCAGGTCCTTCCTGCAATCGGCGACGCAGGTCTGGATCTTCTTTAGGCGCTCGATCAGGGCCTTGTCCTTCGGCGCCGCCTTCCTGGCGGCGGCGAGCGCCTTGTCGGTCAGCTTCGCCACCGTCGCAAGCTTGTGGCCCAGGTCGGAATAACCGTGATCAGCCGCCTCGACGGCTGCGGCCTCTAACGCGACCACGGCGGCGAGGTCGCGGGCCTTCGAGAAATCCGCGAGCCCGCGCATCATCGTCTCGAACGAGGTCTTGGCCGCGCCGAGCGCGACGACGAGCGGGTCCCTCGCGTCCTTGACCGGTGGCCTGAACTCCTCCGGCCAGTCGTAGCGGTCCTGACGATAGAGCTTCCATGCCATGCACAGCCCTCCCGGCCTCGGCACTCGCGGACCCCGCCCCCCCCACGCGCCCCCGGCGGCATAGTCCGCAAGGGTACACACCCCGCCGGGGCATCCCAAGGCTTTCTTCCCGCCGGCGCGTGCCCGCCCCCGCCGATGGCGACAGGCTTTGCAATTCGTAAACCATTTGTTGACACTCTCGCGCCGGCCTCGTCGTCGGCCTGGCAGGCGGCGCGGCAGTGGGGCGCGGGGGAAAGATGCGGCGGTGAGCGGCGCGGGGTTCGATCTTCTCGGCAGCGTGACGGTGCTGCTTTCGCTGGCGCTGTGCCTGATGGGCGCGCTGGTGGCGCGGCTGCGCCGGGCGCTGCTCCGCGAGCGCCGCCGGCGCGAGGATCTCTGCGACGGCATGGTCCTGCGCGCGCGGGACGGGCGGATCACCGACCTCTCGGATGCAGCAGCCGAACTGCCGGGCGCGCGGCCGGGCGCGCGTCTCGCGGCCGTGCTGGAGGCCGCCATAGGAGAGGGGCGCGAGGCGGCGCTGGCCGCGCTCGGGCGCCTCGTCGACAGCGGCGAGCCGATGCACCTCATGGTCCGCCGCACCACGGGGGCGCATTGCGAGCTGATCGGCCAGCCCAGCGGAGGCGAGAGCCTGCTGGTCATGCGCGACGCGCGCCTGATCGCGTCCGAGCTCGAGCGCGCCGAGGCCGCCCTCGCCGTCCGCGAGCGCAGCCTCTCGGCCGGCTGGTACGAGCGCGAGACCATCGCGAGCCTGCTGGAGAGCGGGGCCACCATCGCCTGGCATCGCACCGCGGACGGGGCCGTCTCGTGGTGCGCGGGGCAGGTCCGCAGCGACAACGGCACCGTCGGCGCCGAGCAGGTGGTGGCCTTCCTGGGCATCCGCCCGCCGCAGGCCGAGCCCGCCGGCGCGGTCGAGCGCACGCGCATCGACATCCTGCCGCCCGGCGGCATCGAGCCCGTGCCGCTGAGGGTGGTCGAGGTGCTGCGGCCCGACGGGCGGCGCTATGACTTCGCCACCGACGCGAGCCACGCGGTCGCCGCCGAGCGCACGCTGAGCCGCTTCGTGCAGACGATGACCGAGACCTTCGCGCATCTCACCGTGGGTCTCGCCATCTTCGACCGCAGCCAGAAGCTTGCGCTGTTCAACCCGGCGCTGGCGCAGATGCTGCAGCTCGACCCCGCCTGGCTCGCCGGCCGGCCCGCGCTGAGCGATCTGGTCGACGCCATGCGCCATGCCCGGCGGATTCCCGAGACGGCCGACTATCACCTGTGGCGCCGCCGCCTGCTGCGGCTGTTCGACGACACCGAGGCGGCCGATTACGAGGAGATCTGGCACCTCGCCGACGGCTCGTCGATCAACGTGCTGGCGCGCCCGCATCCGCATGGCTCGCTCGCCTTCGTGTTCGACGACGTGTCCGAGCGGATGCGGCTCGAGCAGAACTACCGCCGCTCGGTCGACCTGCGCCACGCGACGCTCAACCGGCTCGAGGAAGGGCTCGCGGTGTTCGGCGCCGACGGGCTGCTGCAGTTCGTCAACGACGCCTTCCACAAGATCTGGGGCACCGATGCCGAGAGCATCCGCCCCGGCATGCATGCGCGCGAGGTGATGCGCCTGTGCCAGGGCCTGACCATCGAGACCGAGGTCTGGCGCCGCGTGACCGGCTTCATCACCTCGGACGAGACCCGGCGCGCGTGGAGCGCGCGGGTCACGCTGGGATCGTCGCGCACGCTCTCGGCGCGGCTCGCGCCCCTGCCGGGGGGCGCCAGCATGGTGGTCTTCGCCGACATCACCGACAGCGAGCGCATCGCGCTGGCGCTGCGTGAGCGCAACGAGGCGCTCGAGGCGGTCGAGGAGATGCGAACCGCCGTGCTCGACCAGATCTCGCACCGCCTGCGCACGCCGCTCAACACGATCTTCGGCTTCGGCCAGCTTCTGGGCGACCCGCGCTTCGGCTCGCTCACCGCCGACCAGCGCGAATATACCGACGGCATCCTCGAGGCATCGGGCCAGCTTCTCGACACCATCGACGACGTGACCGAACTCGCCTCGTTGCAACTCGACCCGCTGCATGACGAGGGCGCCGATCCGCCGCTGGCCGAGACGCTGGAGCTGACCCGCCAGCTTCTCGACAAGCGCGCCGGCGAGGCCGGGGCCGTGCTCGCGACCGAGCTGCCCGACGCGACGGTCAAGGTGCGATGCGATGCGGTGCGCCTGCGCCAGATCGTGTTCAACATGGTGGCGGGCGCGATCCAGCGCAGCCCCTCCGGGACGAGGATCATCCTCGCCGCCGAAGAGGTCGCGTCCGGCCGCGTCGAGATCCGCGTGAGCCAACGGCGCGAGGCGTCGATCCCGCTTGCCGATTTCGCCGAGGACGGCGAGTCGCTCGCCTTCTCGGTCATCCGCCGGATGGTCGCGAACGAGGGGGGCCGGTTCGAGCGCCGCCGCGGCACCAATTCAAGCGACGCCGTCAGCGTGTGCAGCTTCGACAGCAGCGCCGCGTCGCGCGATGCCGGCGCCCCGGCCGCGCCAAAGCCCGCCGCCGGCACACTCCCCCTCGCGCGCTGAGACGTGCCGAACATCTGGCACGCCTTCGCCGATCGCGCTAACACCGGGGGCGTGGCGGCGCGGAGCATGCGCCCCTGCGGGAGAGCGAGGCCCATGATTGCAGAGACGGCGGGCGCCACGCGCCTGATCCTGCCCGACGAGGCCGCGACCGCGGCGCTCGGCGCGCGGCTCGCCGCGGCGCTACGGCCGGGCGATCTCGTGGCGCTCTCGGGCGGGCTCGGCGCGGGCAAGTCGGTGCTGGCGCGCGCCATTGTGCGCGCCCTCCTGGGCGAGCCCGACGCGATCGTCCCCTCGCCCAGCTACACGCTGGTGAATGTCTACGCCGCGCGAGCGGGCGAGGTCTGGCACGCCGATCTCTACCGCCTCGGAGGGCCACCCGATGCGCTTGAGCTGGGACTGGTAGAGGCGCTCTCGCACGCCATCGTGCTGGTCGAATGGCCCGAGCGGCTGGGCGCCGATCTGCCCGCGCGCCATCTCGAGATCGCCCTGGAGCTCCTGCCGGGCAGCAATGGCGCCGAGCCGCGCGAGGCCCGCGCAACGCCCCGCGGTCCCGGCTGGGACCGCGCGCTCGCAGCCATCGGGGGCGACGCATGAGCGCCGCGCGGGCCGAGGCGCTGTCGCGCTTCCTGCGCGCTGCCGGCGCAGGCGGCGCCGTGCCGCGCCCGCTGGCGGGCGATGCCTCGAACCGGCGCTACCTGCGGCTCGACCTGCCCTCGGGCCGGCCCGCGGTGGTGATGGATGCGCCCCCGGAGCGGGGCGAGGATGTGCGCCCCTTCGTTGCGGTCACCCGTTGGCTGCGCGGCCTCGGCCTCGCGGCGCCCGAAATCCTCGCGGCCGACGAGGCGGGCGGATTCCTGCTGCTCGAGGATCTGGGCGACGATCTCTATGCCCGGGTCTGCGCGGGCGACCCCGGCGCCGAGGCCCCGCTCTACGAGGCTGCCGTGGATCTCCTTGCCACGCTCGCGGACCACCCCGCCCCCGCCCGGATGGGCGACCGCCCGCTGCCACCCTACGACGCCGCCGTGCTGTGGCGCGAGGCAGCGCTCGCGATGGAATGGTGGCTGCCGGCGGTCACCGGCGCCCCCGCCTCGCCCGATGCCGTGGCGGAACTCCGCGCGCTCCTGGCCGCCGCGACGGCCCCGGTCGAGCCCGCCCGCGATGTCGTCGTGCTGCGCGACTATCACGCCGAGAACCTGATCTGGCTGCCCGACCGGGCGGGCGACGCCCGCGTGGGGCTCCTCGACTACCAGGACGCGCTGGCGGGGCACGCCGCCTACGATCTAGTCTCGCTGCTTGAGGACGCGCGCCGCGACACCTCGGCGGAGCTGCGCGCGGCGATGGTCGCGCGCTATCTCGACCGCCGCGGGCTCGGGTCGGGGGACGCGCGCGCTTTCCGCACGGCCTATGCCGCCCTGGGCGCGCAGCGTAACCTCAAGATCGTCGGCATCTTCGCGCGGCTTGCCATCCGCGACGGCAAGCCCCGCTATCTCGGACTGATCCCGCGGGTCTGGGACCACCTTGCGCGCGACCTCGCGCATCCCGACTTCGCGGCGCTCGCGGGCTTCGTGGCCCGCCACATCCCGGCGCCCGCCGCGGACGCGCTGGCGCGCGCCGAGGCCGCGGCCCGCGGCCCGCTTGCGGCCGCGCCGTGACCGACCCGATGGTGGGCGCGCCGCCTCGCACCGCGATGATCCTCGCCGCGGGCCTCGGCACGCGGATGAGGCCGCTGACCGACCGGCTGCCGAAGCCCCTGCTCGAGGTCGCGGGTCGCACGCTGATCGATCGCGCGCTCGATCTTGCCGAGGGCGCGGGCGTCGCGCGCGCGGTCGTCAACCTGCACTATCTGGGCCACATGATAGGCGCGCATCTGGAAGGCCGCGACCGGCCCGAGATCCTGTTCTCGCCCGAGGAGCCTGCGATCCTCGAGACGGGCGGCGGCATCCGCCACGCCTTGCCGATGCTGGGCCCCGACCCGTTCTTCACGCTCAACTCGGATGCCGTCTTCGCGGGCCCGAACCCGCTTACCCTGCTCGCCCGCGCCTGGGACCCTGTGGCGGCGGACGCCCTAATGCTGCTGGTCCCCCGCGCGCGGGCCCGGGCCTACGCGCGGCCTGGCGACTTCTTCATCTCGGGGCAGGGCGCCGCCCCCGTCCGCCGCGGGGCCGAGGCCACGGCGCCGCTGGTCTTCACCGGAGCGCAGATCATCGCGCCCGGCGCCTTCGCGGACATGCCCGAGGGGCCGTTCTCGCTCAACCTGGTCTGGGACCGGCTGCTGGCCTCGGGGCGGCTCCGGGCCATCACCTATCCCGGCCTCTGGGTCGATGTCGGAACACCCGCGGGCCTCGCTGCGGCCGAGGCGGCGCTGGCCGAGGCCGGCCCTGCCGGGTCGGGGCCGGACGCGTGAGCCTGTTCCCCGCGACCGACGCGCCGCGCGTCTTCGCGGTGCTGCCTGGCGCCGATTACGCGGCCGCGCTGGCCGAAGGGCTGCGCCGCCGCCTCGGTCGCGCGCCGCCCGAGGCGTTGGCGCGGGTCGAGATACTCGCCAACACCCCGCGCGCACTCCGCGCGATTGCAGACGCTCTCGCAGCGCCGACGGGCACCACCTTCCTGCCGCGGCTCGGCCTGATCGCGGCGCTTGCCGACGACCCCCTCGCCCTGCCCGGCACGCCGCCCGCGGTCGATCCCCTGCGCCGCCGCCTCGCGCTCACCCGGCTCGTCGAGCGGTTTCTCGCCGCCGCCCCCGGCCGCGCGCCGATGGCGGCTGCCCCCGACCTCGCCGAGAGCCTCGCCACCCTGATCGACGAGCTCGACGAATGGGGCATCGCGCCCGCCCGTCTCGACGGTCTGGTCGAGGGCGAGCTTGCCCGCCACTGGCAGGAGGCGCTGGCCTTCGCCGACATCGCCCGCGCCGCCTGGCCCGCCATCCGCGCCGAGACCGAAGGCGCAGCCCTTGACCCCGCCGCGCGGGCCAGCATGGCGGTCGAGGCGCTGGCCGCGCGCTGGGCTTCGGCTCCACCCGGCCATCCGGTGATCGCCGCCGCCTCGACCGGCGCGCGGGCGATGACGGCGCCGCTTATGGCCGCGATCGCGCGTCTGCCGCAGGGCGCCGTGGTGCTGCCGGGCTTCGACCCCGCCATCGCGCCCGAGGTGTGGGAGGCCGCGGGCCCCGACCACCCGATTGGCCCGTTTCGCCGGTTCCTCGACCTCGTCGGGATCGCGCCCCGGGACGTCGCGCTCTGGGTCGACGCCGCCCCCGGCCCGCGCCTGCGCCTGTTGGGGCAGGCGCTGCGCCCTGCTCCTGTGACCGATGCCTGGGTGGCGGTGCGCCCGGCGCTGGCCGCCGAGGCCGGCCCTGCGACCGAGGGGCTCGCGCTGATCGAGGCGCGCAACGAGACCGCCGAGGCCGCAGCCATCGCGCTCGCCATCCGCCGCGAGATCGCGACGCCCGGCCGCCGCGTCGCCCTCGTCACCCGCGACGCCACGCTGGCCCGCCGCGTGACGGCGGAACTTTCGCGCTTCGGCATCGAGCCCGACGACTCGCTCGGCCGCCCGCTGGCCGAGAGCGCGGCGGGCGTGTTCCTGCGCCATGTCGCGGCGGCGGCCTCGGGCAGGGGCGACGCGCTGGGGCTGGTCGCGCTGTTGCAGCACCCGCTCTGCGCGCCGGGGATGGCGCGGGCGGCGCATCTCCGGATAGCTCGGGCTTACGAGCTGGGCTGCCTGCGGCGGGTTGCGGACCCCGGCCTCGCGCCAGGCCGCCTGCCGCCCTGGCCCTTCCGCCCCGCCGACGAACGCACCGACTGGACCCCGCCGCCCGAGGGGTTTGCCGCCTGGCGCGCCGCGATCGAGGCCGCGCTCGCGCCGCTGGCGCGGGCACTGGCCGAGGGCGCGCCGCTTGCCGCGACCGTCGCCGCCCACATCGCCGCCGCAGGCGCGCTCGCTGCCCCCGAGGGCGAGCCGATTGCCTGGCAGGGCGCCGACGGCCGCGCCGCCCGCTCGCTGCTCGACCGGCTCGCAGGCGCGGCCACCGCCTATGGCGATGGCGCGCCGCCGCGCTATGCCGCGCTGGTCGCGAACCTCATGCGGGCCGAGACGCTGCGCCCCGAGCCCGTCCGCCCGCACCCCCGCGTCGCCATCCTCGGCACCCGCGAACTGCGGGCCGAGGGGGCAGATCTCGTCATCCTCGCCGGCCTCAACGAGGGCAGCTGGCCGCCGGCCCCCTCGCCCGACCCGTGGCTGAGCCGCCCGATGCGCGAGAGCCTGGGCCTGCCCGCGCCCGAGCGCGAGATTGGCCTCTCGGCGCATGACTTCCTGCAGGCGGCGGCGCGCCCGCGGGTGATCCTCAGCCGCGCGCTGCGCGCGGGCGGCGCGCCCACCGTGGCCTCGCGCTGGCTGGTGCGGCTCGAGAACCTGCTGGGCGGCACCGACCCCGCGGCGCTCGGTGCCATGCGGGCGCGGGGGGCCGAGCTTCTGGCGCTGATCCCCACGATCCACCGCCCCGCCGCCGCCCTGCCGCCCGCCGAGCGCCCGGCGCCGCGCCCGCCCGTGGCCGCGCGCCCGCGGCGCCTGTCCGTCACCCGGATCGAGACGCTGATCCGCGACGCCTATGCGGTCTATGCCGAGCGCATCCTGCGGCTTTCTCCCCTCGGCCCGCTGGGCAAGGCGCCCGACTTCCTCGACCGCGGCAACGCGATCCACGCGATCCTGCACCGCTTCGTGGCCGAGACCCCGCCGGGCAGCCCCGACCTGGCCGCCGAGCGCGCCCGGCTGATGGCGATCGCCGAGGCCGAACTGCGCGCCCGCATCCCCTGGCCCGCAACCCGCCGCGCCTGGGCGGGCCGGATCGCGCGCGCGGCGGACTGGTTCGTTGCGGGCGAGGCTCAACGCCGGGCCGAGGGCCGCCCGCTGGGGCTCGAGGTCAGAGGACAGCTGGAAATCCCGTTGCCCGGCGGCGCCTTCACCCTGTCCGCCACCGCCGACCGCATCGACGCGGTCGAGGGCGGCGCCATGATCTACGACTACAAGGCCGGCCTGCCGCCCAGCCCCAAGCAGATCGGCGTCTTCTCGCAGCAGTTGCACCTTCAGGGCCTGATCCTCGCGACCGGGGGCTTCGAGTGCATCCCCCCCATGCCCGCGCTTGGCGGCGCCTATCTCGGCCTCACCGGCTCGGGCGAGGGTGGCAAGGAAACCCGACCCGAGACGCCGCTGCCCGACACGCTGGCCGAGCATCACGCGCGGCTGATCGCGCTCCTCACGGCCTACGATTCGGCCGAGATGCCATACCTTGCGCGCGGCCGGGTCGAGTTCGGGGCCGAGGAAGGCACCTACGATCACCTCGCGCGCCGCGCGGAATGGGAGGCGGCAGGTCCTGCCGGCGACACCCCGTGAGCGCGCGCCTCAGCCCAACGGGCCCGCAGGTCGAAGCCGCCGACCCCGCCGTCTCCGCCTGGGTGGGGGCCAACGCGGGCTCCGGCAAGACGCGGGTGCTGACGCAGCGCGTGGCGCGGCTGCTGCTGTCGGGCGCGCGGCCCGAGCGGATCCTGTGCCTCACCTACACCCGCGCGGCGGCGGCCGAGATGCAGACGCGCCTCTTCGCCATGCTGGGTGGCTGGGCGATGGCGCCCGACGCCAAGCTCGCGGCCGAGCTTGCGGGGCTGGAAGGCGGCGGGGGCGCCCCGGCCGATCCCGCCCGCATCGCCCGCGCCCGCACGCTGTTCGCCGCGGCGCTGGAAACCCCCGGGGGGCTCAGGATCCAGACCATCCACGCCTTCTGCGACGCGCTGTTGCGCCGCTTCCCGCTCGAGGCCGGGGTCTCGCCGCGCTTCGAGGTGCTGGACGACCGGCAGAAGGCACTGATGGTGCAGGCGATCCTCGCGGACCTCGCGGCCGAGGCCGAGGTGGCGCCCGGCGCCCCCTTCGACCGCATCGCCGCGCGGCTCAACGAGGGCGGCATCAGCGATCTGGTGGACGCGATCTTCGCGAAACGCGAGCACTTCCCGGTGGCGGCGGTCGCCCCCCGCATCGCCGCACATCTGGGCGAGGCCGCGCTTGCGGGGGCCGATGCCACCGCCACGGCCCGGCTCGGCCTGCTCGACTGGGATGCCCTCGCGGCGCTCGCCAGGGTTCTGGCGGCGCTCGGCGGCAAGACCGACAAGGCGGTGGCCGAGGGCATCCTCGACGCCCGTACCCTGCGCGCAAGCGTGCCGCTGGCTGCCGTGCAGGCACTCCTCGCAGCCTATCTCACCGGGAAGGGCGAGCCGCGCAGCCGCCGCGGTTTTCCGGTGCAGGCCGTCCTCGCCGCGGCGCCCGATGCCGACAGCCTGACCGCCGACATGCTCGAATGGGCCGTGGACACGGCCGATGCGCTCAACGCCGCCGCTGCCGCCGCGCGGGCGGCCGACCTCGACGCCTTCGCCCGCGCCGTCCTGGACCGCTATGCCGGCGCCAAGGCCGCGCGGGGCCTCCTCGACTTCGACGACCTCGTGGCGCGGGCGCGCGACCTCGTGGCGCGATCGGACCTCGCGGCCTGGGCGCTCTACAAGCTCGACCGCGGCATCGACCATATCCTGGTGGACGAGGCGCAGGACACCGCCCCCGCGCAGTGGGAGGTGATCCGGGCGATCACGCAGGAATTCTTTGCGGCCGAGGGCCCGCGCAACCGCAGCCTCTTCGTCGTGGGCGACGAGAAGCAGTCGATCTATTCCTTCCAGGGGGCCGAGCCGGGCGCTTTCGGGGCAACCCGGAAGGCGCTGGCCGACTGGCTGGGCGGCATGGGCCGCGCGCTGGCGCGCCCCGCGCTCACCACCTCGTTCCGCTCGGCGCCCGGCATCCTCGACTTCGTCGACGCGGTCTTTGCGGGCGAGGCGGCGGCGGGCCTCACGGTCGACGGCGCGCCGGTCGAGCATGCGGCCCATCGCGCTCAGGATGGCGCGCGCATCGACCTCTGGCCGCTGGTGACGCCGGGGCCGCGCGACGATGACCGCGAGTGGTGGCGCCCGGTGGACCAGCCGCCGCCCGGCGCGCCCAAGCTGCGGCTTGCCCGCATGCTCGCGGCCGAGATCGCACGCATGATAGCCGAGGACAGCCTGCCGCCGCGTGCCGGCCGGCCCGCGGCCCGCGTGCGCCCCGGCGACATCCTGGTGCTGGTGGCGCGGCGCGACCTGCTTGCACGCTCGCTCATCCGCCGGCTGAAGACGCTGGGCGTGCCGGTGGCGGGGGCCGACCGGCTCAGCCTCGCGGGCGAGCTTGCGGTCAGGGACCTGATGGCGCTGGTCAAGGTCGCGATCACGCCGGCCGACGACCTCTCGCTCGCCGCGCTGATGCGCTCGCCGATCCTGGGGCTTTCCGAGGACGACCTCTTCGCCCTTGCCCATGGCCGGGCGCGGGGCGAGCGGCTGATCGACCGCCTGCGCGGCGCGCGCGCGCGTCACCCGCAGGCCACCGAGCTGATCGACGACCTCGCCGCCCGGGCCGACTACCTCAGGCCCTACGAGTTCCTGCAGCGCGCGCTGATCCGCCACGGCGCGCGCGCGCGCCTGATCGCCCGGCTCGGCGCCGAGGCCGAGGACCCGATCGACGAGCTGCTCGAACAGGCGCTGGCCTTCGAGAGCCGCGAGACGCCCAGCCTCGCGGGCTTCACCGCCTGGGTCGAGGCGGGCGAGATCGAGGTCAAGCGCGAGATGGAGGCGGGCGCGGGCGAGGTCCGCGTCATGACTGTCCACGGCGCCAAGGGGCTGGAAGCCCCCATCGTGATCCTGCCCGACACCATGGCCCGTCCCGGCGGCGGCGGCGGTCGCCCGCGCCTTCTGGCGCTGGAGGGCGAGGGCAACACGCCGCTGCTGGTCGCTTGGGCCGGTGCGGCCTCGGGCGAGCCCAAGGCGGTGCGCGCGGCCGCGGACGCCGCCGCGGGGCGCGAGGCGGATGAGCGCAAGCGCCTCCTCTACGTCGCGCTGACGCGCGCCGAGGACTGGCTGATCCTGTGCGGCGCGGGCGACCCCGCGCGGGTCGAGGGCACGTGGTACGGCATGATCGAGGCGGGCGCGGCACGCCTCGATGGCTGGTCGGAGATCGCGGGGCCCGAGGGGCTCGACACCCCCCGTCGCCGCCTCGAGACCGGGGACACCGCGCCGGAGGTCGCGCCCGCATCCGCGCCCGAACCCGCGGGCCCGCCCGAGCGCCCGGCCGCGGTCGCGCTTCCGTCCTGGCTTGCCCCGGCGCCGCCCGAGGCGCGCGCGCCGGCCCCGCTCGCGCCGTCGGCGCTGGCGCCCGACGAGGCGGCGCCCTCGGGCGGCGCCGGGCGGGGTCGTGAGGCCGCGCTCGACTACGGCACGGCGGTGCATCTGGTGCTCGAGCGCCTCGCGGGCCGGCTGCCGGACGAGCGCGCGGCGCTGGGCCCCGCCCTGCTCGCCGGGGCGCTTCCCGCGCTCGACCCCGCGCTGCGCGACGCGGCGCTGGCCGAGGCGGGGGCGGTGCTGGACGCGCCCTTCGCCGAATCGCTCTTCGGCGCGGGCTCCCTCGCCGAGGCGGGTTTCTCCGACCGGCTCGAGGACGGCACCGCGATCGAGGGGCGCATCGACCGGCTGATTTCAGGCGACGGCGGCGTGCTCGCGGTGGACTTCAAGACCGACCCCGTGCCCCCCTTCGCCGAGGACGCGGTGCGCGCCGAATATCTCGCCCAGCTTGGCGCCTACAGGGCCGCACTGTCGCGGCTTTATCCCGGACGCGCGGTCTCGGTCGCCATCCTGTGGACCGCGGGGCCGCGGCTGATGCGGCTGCCCGACGCGCTGGTGGACGCGGCCTTCGCCGCCGCGCGGGCCGGCGTAGGCGACGGCAGCGCACGCGGGCGTTGACGATCGAGTGGCTTGATTCCCGTGGGCACGGTTCATAGCTTCGTCACTCGCGGTCATCGACCGCTGCCCCCGCGGGGGCTGCCAGACAAGGGGAAGACTCATGGCGACCATGCATGTGAGCGACGCCAGCTTCGAAAGCGACGTCCTCAAATCCGACCTTCCGGTCGTGGTGGACTTCTGGGCCGAGTGGTGCGGCCCCTGCAAGCAGATCGGCCCCGCGCTGGAGGAAATCGCCAGCGAGATGAAGGGCCGCGTCAAGGTCGCGAAGGTGAACATCGACGACAACCCGAACGCGCCGTCGAAGTATGGCATCCGGGGCATCCCGACGCTGCTGATCTTCAAGGACGGCAAGATCGTCGAGCGCAAGGTTGGCGCCGATTCGAAGCGGGGCATCGCGAACTGGATCGAGGACGCGATCTGAGCCACCCGCCGGGCCGCCCCGGCGCATCGCGAGAGCCAGACCCGCCCCCGCGCATCGCGACGGGGGAGTTTTCCGTTCTACGGCCCGCGCGACCCGGCGGACGCCCCTGGCGACATGCGCGCGATCATCTCGCCGATGGCCGGGCGACGACATCCGGCGTCATTCTTCCCGAGCCCCACAGGTGCAACGCAGATGCCGCTCGCGCCGATACAGTTCAACGGGACGGGCGGATCATAGGGAAGAGCGGCGGCGCGCGCGCCCGGTATCGATCAGCCCGATCTGCTCGAACCCGTGACGCCTGTAGAGCGACAGGTTCGCGGGATTGGTCGATTCCAGATAGGCTGGCCTCCCATCCCTTTCGCATTGCCGCAGACCTTCCCCGAGCAGCGCCGACCCGAGCCCCTTGCCGTGACGTGACGGGTCCACGGCAATGAACGCGAGGTGCCAGCAGGGCTCGTCGGGGTGATAGCTGGCCATCTGTTCGAAGGTCGCGAACAGGGCATCATGCTTTTCGGGTGCAACCGTCTCCTGAAAGCAGGCAACGAGCTGCTCCTCGTCGGGATGCACACCGGGCGGCAGCCAGAGCGCACCCGCCGTGAATTCCTCGTTCCCGTAGGCCGCCCCGTGCTCGAACGCCCGGCCACCAAAGTGTTCGATCACCGAAGGGAAGTTTTCCAGATACGCTCGCGGCTCGGGGAAAAGCCAGCGAACGAACGGATCGGCGGCAAAGCCGAGAGCAAGACCGGAAACGACCTGCTCCGCCTCGCACCGGTTGGAGATGTGGAACATGGCGACCCGCGAGCAAAGCTCCGTGACCCACCCATATCGAATGGTCACGCCGCGGCGCCGACAAGTCAAACAGGATCTGACCTGACCCGGAGCGAGCTTACCGAATTGCGCAAGGCCGGTTCCCGAACTGCCCTCTTGGCGGCGCACTCGCCGCGGGCTAGCGTGACCACCATGCAGGATGATTTCGACACCGGCCGGCGCTGGCACGACATGGGCGGCTTGCCCGCGGGCGGGATCGACCGCGCGGGGCACGACTTCGCGCTGTGGGAGAAGCGGGTCGATGCGCTCGTCATCCTCTGCGGGGTCAAGGGCCTGTTCTCGGTCGACGGGCTCAGGCGCGCGCTCGAGGACATGGGGCCGCAGGCCTTCGAGGAGCGCACCTACTACGAGCGTTGGGTGCAGGCCTGCGCGCAGAACCTAGTCGAATGCGGCGCCATCACGCTCGAGGAGCTGAACGCCCGGATGGCCGAGATCGTCGCCCGCGGTTCCACCTATGGCGAGGCGCAGGGCCATGGCGAGACAGCGGGGGATGCGGCGTGAGCGGGCCGGGCCAGATCCTGCGTGCGGCTCAGATCGACGCGGCGGCGCGCGACTTCGTCCACTCGCTGCAGCCGGCGGCCGCCTGCCGCATCACCGATCTCTCGCGGCTCGCGGGCCATCGCGGGGCGGGGCTCAACATGGTGAGCGTGGCACCGGGCGGCCAGGCGTTCCCGCATCACCGCCACCACGCCGAGGATGAATGGACCTTCGTCGTCTCGGGCAGGGCCGCGGTGCGGCTGGGCGACGAGACGCACGACCTCGGCCCAGGCGATTTCGTGAGCTTCCCGGCCGGGGGCGAGGCGCATTCGATACGCAACGCCTCGGACACCGAGCCGCTCGTCTGCCTGATGGGCGGCAGCATCGTGCCTGCGGACATCACCGACTTTCCCGAGCTCGGCATGCGCGTGACGCGCAGCAGCGCCGGCCTCGAGGTGGCCGAGACCACCGCCTTCGGGCCTTTCAGCTTCCGGACCGGCGCCCGAGCGGCGGAGCGCGCGCCATGAAGCCCGTTCTGCCCGACGTCACGCCCCCCGGCTTCGCGCCGCCCTATCCGACCGCGGGCGGACGCTTCCGGCCCGGTCAGGCGGTGCGCGTCAAGCCCGGCATGTCGATCGGCCACCTGCGCACGCCCTTCTATCTGCGCGGCCGCACCGGGCGGATCGAGCGGATCTGCGGCGATTTCCACAACCCCGAGGAACTGGCCTACAACCATCGCCGCGGGAACCCGGTCACGCTCTACCGCGTGCGCTTCACCATGGCCGAGATCTGGGGCGGGACGGCCGAGCGTCCCGGCGACACGCTCGATGCCGAGATCTTCGAGCACTGGCTGGAGCCCGTCGATGCCGCATGACCACGATCACGACCATGGCCACGATCACGGGCATGACCATCACGGCCTCAGCCCATCGGGCCACCCCTACCGGCCGGACGACGACACGGCCCTGAGCCGCTTCCAGATCATGGAGATCGCGCTGCGCGAGATCCTGATCGAGAAGGGCATCACCACCGCGGCCGAGATCATGGCGCAGGTCGAGCGCATGGACGCCCGCTCCCCTGCCCTCGGTGCGCGGGTGGTGGCCCGCGCCTGGGTGGACCCCGCCTTCAAGGCGCGGCTCATGGTCGATGGTTCCGCCGCCTGCCGCGAGCTTGGCATCGAGGTCGATGCGCTCAAGCTGGTGGTGGTCGAGAACACGGCCGAGGTTCACAACGTCGTCGTCTGCACGCTCTGCTCGTGCTACCCGCGCAACCTTCTGGGATTGCCGCCCGACTGGTACAAGACCCGCGCCTACCGCTCGCGCGTCGTGCGCGAGCCGCGCGCGGTGCTGGCCGAGTTCGGCACGCGGCTGCCCGGGGACATGCGCGTGCAGGTCCACGATTCTACCGCCGACATGCGCTATCTGGTCCTGCCTGCCCGCCCCGCCGGCACCGAGGGGTGGACCGAGGACCGCCTCGCCGCTCTCGTCGGGCGCGACGCCATGATCGGGGTTGCGCTGGCCGGCGTACCGGAGGGGGCGCCCCCCGCATGATTGCCCGCATCGCCGCCGCCTCGGAGCGGCTGAGGCCCGAGACGCGCGGCGCGCTCGGCATGGTGGTCGCCACGCTCTTTTTCGTCGCCATGGATGCGATGGCCAAGGATCTCGCGGATCGCGTGCCGCCCCTGCAGGTCGTCTGGGCGCGCTACACCGGGCAGACGGCGTTCCTGATGCTGGTCTTCGCGCCGCGGCTGCGCTCGGTCCTGCGGACCACCAACCTGCGCATCCAGATGCTGCGCTCGGCGCTGCTGTTCGGGGTGACGATCCTCTACTTCACCTCACTCAAATATCTCGATCTTGCCGAGGCGGCGGCGCTGATCCAGCTCGCGCCCCTGATGATCGTGGGCCTTGCCGCGCTGGTGCTGCGCGAGCAGGTGGGCCCGCGGCGCTGGACCGGCGTGGTGCTGGGGCTGTGCGGCGCGGTGGTGATCCTCAAGCCCGGCGTGGGCGTGTTCCAGCCCGCGGCGCTGCTCGCGGTCGGCTCGGCCTTCTGCCTCGCTTGGTACCAGATCGCGACGCGGATGCTGGGACAGGCCGATTCGATCTGGACGACGATGCTCTACACCACGGGCTTCGGCACCCTCTGCGGCGCGCTGGCGCTGCCCTTCGTGTGGGTCACGCCCGACGCGGGGACGGCAATGATGCTCACGGTGATCGGGCTCGTGGGCTTCGTCGGGCATCTCTGCCTCGTCTGGGCGCTGGGGCAGGCGCCGGCCTCGCAGCTTGCGCCGTTCAACTATGCGGGTCTGGTCTGGGCCATCGCCTTCGGGATGATTCTGTTCGCCGAGGTGCCGCAGACCACCACGCTGATCGGCGCGGGCGTCATCGTTGGCGCGGGCCTCTACGTCTGGCATAGAGAGCGCGTGCGCAAGGCGCCCACCCCCGATTGAGCCCCCGGTAACCCGAGCCCGGAGCGATGAGAGACACCCCAGCCGCCACCCAGGGGACCGAGAGCCTCGGCCCGCGCATCGCGCGCCACGTCGCGGACCTCCTGCGCCTCGCCTGGCCGGTGATGCTGTCGCGCGCGGGCATCCTGCTGATGGCGTTCTGCGACATCGCCATGCTGGGCCGCTACGGCCCCGGCGCGGTGGGCGAGGCCAACCTCGGGCTTTCCGTCTTCGTCCCGGTCCTGGTGATCGCGATCGGCCTGTCGTCGGGCATCGCCCCGGTGGTGGCGCATGCCTTTGGGCGCGGCGACTGGGCCGAATGCGGGCAGGCCTGGCGGCGCGGCATGGTCTGGGCGGTGGTGATCTCGACCCTCGGCGCCTGGGCGGTGTGGCAGGGGGAATGGGTGCTGGCGGCGCTGGGCCAGTCGCCCGACTTCGCCGCCCCGGGCGGCGCGGTCGCGCAGGCGCTGGCACCGGGGCTGGTGGCGCAGACCGTCTTCGCCGTCTCGGCCTTCTATCTCGAGGCGACGCGCCGACCGATGGCGGGGCTCGTGGTCATGCTGTTCGCGAACCTTGCGAATTTCGGGCTCAACTGGCTGCTGATCTACGGCAATGCGGGCTTCCCCGAGATGGGCGCGGTGGGCGCCGCGCTCGCCTCGACCGTCGTGCGCTTCGGTGCGGCCGTCGCGATGGTCGGCATGATTCTGACGCAGCGCGAGGCCCGGCGCGCCGGCGTCACCGGCCCGCAGGAGACCTTCTGGGGCCCCGGCGGCTGGCGGGCGGGGTATCTGATGCGCAAGCTGGGCCTGTCGGCGGGGCTCTCCAACGGGTTCGAAACGGTGGGCTTCGCGACCATGAGCCTGTTCGCCGCGACGCTGGGCCCGCTCGCGCTCGATGCCTACTCGATCTCGCACAACCTCGTCTCGACGCTGTTCATGGTGGGCCTCGGGCTTGCGGTCGCGACCGGCGTGCGCGTGGGCATCGAGACGGGCCGCGGCCGGCCGGACGAGGCCGCCTTCGCCGGCTGGACCGGGCTGGGCGTGGCCTTCGTCACCATGGGAATCCTGGGCGCCGCGGTGTTCCTCGGCCGCCACCAGATCGCCGCCATCTACACCGACGACCCCGCGATCATCGCGCGGGCGGGCGCGCTCTTCATGTTCGCGGCCTTCGCGTTCATCCCCGACTCGGCGCAGGTGGTGATGGGCCAGGCGGTGCGGGCGCTGGGCGATGCCTGGGTGGCGATCGTTGCCTATATCCTCGCCTTCACGGTCCTTCTGATCCCGATGGGCTGGTGGATGATCAACCGCGGCGGCTGGGACGAGAGCGGGCTGCTGGTTGCCATCATCTTCTGCTGCGCCGTGGCGGTCGCGCTCCTGGCCTGGCGCTTCAGGGTGCTGACCCGCGGGGCGCGTGCGCCATGAGGCGGCGCGGGGGGATGGCGACCCGGGCGGGGGAATGGCTGGTCTATGCCCTTGGCCGCAGCTTCGCGGCGCTCACCCGCTTCGTGCCCCTCTGGCCGCTCGAAGGGGCGTTCGGCGGGCTTTGCGGGCTTCTGGTCATGGCCGTGCCGGGCTTCCGGCGCCGGGTAGGGGACAACCTTGCCCTAGTGCGCCCCGATCTCGACGCGCCGGCGCGCCGACGGCTCACGCGCGACGCGGCGGCCCAGTTCGGCCGGCTGATGGTCGAATATGCCCAGTTCCGCCGCTTCCTGCGCGAGATCGAGATCCGGGCCGAGGGGCTCGATCGGCTGGCCGAGGCCGCGGCCTCGGGCCGGGGCGCGGTCCTCGTCACCGCCCATTACGGCAACTGGGAGGCCGCCCGGATCGCCGCCCTGCGCGCGGGCATCGAGTGCGGCATCATCTACCGTGCCTTCAACAACCGTTACATCGACCGCCGCGCGATGGTGGTGATCCCCGAGGCCGGGCGCCCCGTGCTCCAGAAGGGACCGCGCGGCATGCGCGCCTTCCTCGAGCACGTCGAGCGCGGCGGCATCGCGATGGTGCTGATCGACCAGCGCAACACCGGGGCGCCCCTGATCCCATTCCTCGGCCATCCGGCCGAGACGGTGACCATCGCGGCCGAACTCGCGCGCCGCACGGGTGCGGCCCTGATCCCGGTCGTTGCCCGGCGCAACACTGCCGCGCGGCGCTTCGACGTGCGCTTCGAGCCCGAGGTGCCGCCCGCCGACCCGCGCGAGATGATGGCCGAGGTCAACCGCCGCATCGGCGCCTGGATCGAGGCCGACCCCACACAATGGTTCTGGTTCCATCGCCGCTGGAAGCTCCGGGGCAGCCTGCGTCGCAGCGGCGACAGGCGGCGTGCCACGCGGGATGGCGGGGGCGGTGCGGCGTCGGCCCGGCGCGGCGACAGGGATGGCTGAGGGCGCGGCAGCGGCGCTTTACGAGGTCGGGCCGTGCCTCGCAACGGCGAGGATGCGCCCGCCGCCGGGCTCCTGAAGCCAGATGGCGACGCCCCGCCCCGCCTCGGGCAGCGGCATCACCAGGTCGTCCTCGCCCACGGCGCTCACCGTCCCCAGCGCCTCGATCGAGCGCACGACGTTGTGGTAGGTCATCTGCCGGCCGGCGTTCTCTCCGCGCTCGATCTCGACCGTCCGCTCGCGGTCGTATTGCGCGAGCCAGACGACGCTTCCCTCGGGCGCGCCGCCCATCGCGTAGCGCAGGACCGCGCCCTCGGCCGTCAGCTCGATCCAGGCGGAGGGCGCATCGGCCCGCGCCGCGGCGATCGCCGCGTCGAGCTCGTCGGCGCGCGCGCCGCGCACCTCGACACGGCCGTCCACCACCATCTGCGGCGTGTAGACGTAGCGCGCGTCCCAGGCATCGCGATATTGCTTCTGGCGCTCGGTCACCTCGGGCATTCCGAAGGTGTCGCGCCAGCCCAGATAGTCCCAGTAATCGACATGCAGGCTCAGCGGCAGCACGTCGTCGCGCCCCACCAGCTCGCCCAGCAGCCGGTCCGCGGGCGGGCACGAACTGCAGCCCTGGCTCGTGTACAGCTCGACGAGGACCACGTCCCGCCCGGCCCGTCCGGGCGCCGCCACGCCACACAGCAGGATGGCAAGGGCGTAGAGAAGGACTCGGTGGCCGGATGCGATCATGCCGCGAGGATATGCAGCCTCGCGGCATCGTGCCAATCACCCTCGTGTTACGCCCCGTCATCCGGCGCGCAACGCCGGACCGATGCGGGCCGGGCCTGCGCGCCGCGATTCAGTGCAGCACGAACTCGTGTTCGACCATCCGGATCTCGGCGGGGCGCAGCAGCCGCGCATGCGCAAGCCTGACCGAGTGGATCGGCCCATCCAGCTCGCGCGTCCAGAAGTCGAGGAATTTCCGAAGGTTGGGGAACTCCGGGGCAACGTCGTAGTCCTGCCAGACATAGGTCTGGATGAGCGACCGCGCGTCGGGCATCCGGTAGAAGATCTCCGCCGTCGCGAGCGAATAGCCCTCGAGCTGGCGGCGGAAGTCGGGGTCGGGTCTCGTCATCTCGTGGTCCGTATGGCTGCTCCCTTCGCCGTTTGCGCGCCATGCCCGGCGTGCGTTGCGGCACGGGCCCGGACCGGTGCGGTAAGATCATGCTGCCATCGAAACATGGCGAAATGGTAGCGATAAATTTCATGGTCCCGGGCGAAAAGCTCTTGCGGGGGAAGGGGCTGGCGGCCCTCGTTCGACCCTGGCCGGAACCTGTCGGGGCAGGTGCCGCGGGCAGGCCCGCGCTCCGGGCCTAGGCCGGCAGGCCGGCGCGCCTCAGGGCCTCGGCCAGTGGTGTTGCGACGGCGGGAGCGATGTCGAAGGTCCGCTGCCAGCTCGTGATCGTGTAGTCGGGCTCGAGCTCCAGCACCTTCGCCGCCGCCATCCGGGCGGCTTCGGCCCGGCCGAGCACGGCATTGGCCGCGGCCAGCAGCACATGCGCCGAGCTCCAGTAGGGATTGGCCTGGAAGGCCCGGCCCGCGGCCTCGGCCGCCGCCTCGAACTCGCCGCGCTGGAAGCGGCCCAGCGTGATCGAGAACCAGGCGGCGTAGCCCAGCGGGTCGAGCGGGCTGAGGCGCAGCCCGCGCTCGCCCCAGTCCACCGCGCGCTCGGCATCGCCGGCAAAGGCCGCCATCACGCTGCCGAGGATGTAGGTCAGCGCGGTCGAGGGGCTGAGCGCCGCCGCCGCCTCGAAGGCCTGCCGCGCCGCCGCGCGGTCATGCCCGATCAGCCCGATGCAGAAGCCCCCCAGCGCAAGCGCCGTCGCGTCGTCGCGGCCATGCGCCAGCGCCGCGTGGGCATGGCGCAGGGCGCCGAGGCGGTCCTCCTCGCGGCCGCCGCCGCGGGCGAACCGGATCTCGTGCGCCCAGGCGGCGAAGCCATGCGCCAGCGCGTAGTCGGGCTCCTTCGCCAGCGCGTCCCCGAGGATGCCGAGCGCTTGCGACGCGCCCTCGGGCATCGCGGTATAGACATGGGGCAAGGCGCGCAGCACGAGGTCGTAGGCGTCGAGGCTGTCGGGCCGCCGGCGCTTCACGCGCTCGATCTCGGCCTGCCGCAGGCTGGGTTCGAGCGCGGCCACCACGCTCATGGTCAGCTCGTCCTGCAGGGCGAAAACGTCGTCGAGCGTCCGGTCGTAGCGGTCGGCCCAGACATGGCGCCCGGTCTCGGCCTCGATCAGCTGCGCGGTCAGTCGCAGGCGGCTCCCGGCCTGCCGCACGCTGCCCTCGAGCACGTAGCGCACGCCAAGCTCGCGCCCGGCTTCCTTCACGTCGACGGCGCGGCCCTTGTAGGCGAAGGTCGAATTGCGGGCGATCACGAACAGCCACTTGATCCGCGCCAGCCCCGTGATGATGTCCTCGACCATGCCGTCGGCGAAGTAGTCCTGTGCGGGATCGCCGCTCATGTTCTGGAACGGCAGGACCGCGACCGAGGTCCGCTCCGGTGCCGCCGCGGCCGGCGCCCCTGCCGCCCCCGCGCCGGCACGCGCCGCCCCGTCGGGACCCACGCGCAACGCGTAGAGCCGCATCGGCTCGGCCACGTTCTTGAGGCTGGTCTCGCCGAGATCGCTGATCGCCATCTCGAGCCGCGCGCGCACCTGCCGGTAGGCGTCCTCGGACAGGCAGATCGCCCCCGGCTCGGCCACGACCTCGAGGCGGGCGGCGATGTTGACCCCGTCGCCCATCAGGTCGCCGTCGGCCTCCTCGACCACGTCGCCCAGGTGGATGCCGATGCGGAACTCGATGCGCCGGTCGGGCGGCAGGCCAGCATTGCGCTCGACCATCGCGGTCTGGACCTCGATGGCGCAGCGCACCGCATCGACGACGCTGCGGAACTCGACCAGCGCGCCGTCGCCCGTGCGCTTGACGACGCGGCCCTGATGGATGGCGATGGTGGGGTCGATCAGGTCGCTCCGGAGCGACCTGAGCCGCGCGAGCGTGCGTTCCTCGTCGGCGCCCGCGAGCCGCCCGAATCCGACCACGTCTGCCGCGAGGATCGCCGCCAGCTTCCGTCGTTCGGCCATCGCAGCTTATCCCCCCGGCCCGGCTTCCATGGCCGACCCAGCCAAGCGCGAATCGACGGGCGACGCAACGCGGATGATGCCGGGCGCGCCACGCGCTGCCGTGGCGGACGCGAAAAGGGCGCCGCGGCTTCCCGCAGCGCCCCGTCGGATCTCGCTGGCCAGTTGATCAGGCGGCGAGGTTCCTCAGCACATAGTGCAGCACGCCGCCGTGCTCGACATACTCGATCTCGATCTCGGTATCGATCCGGCACAGGAGGTCGATCTCCTTCACCGTCCCGTCCTTGTAGGCGATCGTGGCCTTCACCGTCTGGCGGGGGCGCAGGTCGCCCGAGAGGCCCTTGATCGAGACCGTCTCGTCGCCTGTCAGGCCCAGCGACTTGCGGGTCTGCCCGCCGGTGAACTCGAACGGCACGATGCCCATTCCGACGAGGTTCGAGCGGTGGATGCGCTCGAAGCTCTCGGCGATCACGGCCTTGACGCCAAGGAGAGCGGTCCCCTTTGCCGCCCAGTCGCGCGACGAGCCGGTGCCGTATTCCTTGCCGGCGAAGATCACCAGCGGCACGCCCGCGGCCTTGTAGGCCATGGCGGCATCATAGATCGCCATCTGGCTGCCGTCGGGCCCCTTGGTGTAGCCGCCCTCGACGCCATCCAGCATCTCGTTGCGGATGCGGATGTTGGCGAAGGTGCCGCGCATCATCACCTCGTGGTTGCCGCGCCGGGCGCCATACGAGTTGAAGTCGCGCACCGGCACCTGGTGCTCCTCGAGATACTTGCCCGCGGGCGTCGTGGCCTTGAACGATCCGGCGGGCGAGATGTGGTCGGTCGTGACCGAGTCTGCCAGGAGCGCCAGCACCCGGGCGCCCTCGATGTCCTCGATCCGGCCCTTCTCGCGGCCCATGCCGACGAAATAGGGCGGGTTCTGCACATAGGTCGAGGTCGAGGGCCAGTGATAGGTCAGTCCGCCGCCCGCATCGATCGCCTGCCACTTGTCGTCGCCCTTGAAGACATCGGCATATCTCGACTGGAACGCCGCGCGCGTCACGGTGCGCTCGACCAGTTCGGCGACCTCGCGGGCGGTCGGCCAGATGTCCTTGAGATACACCGGCTTGCCGTCCAGCCCTTCGCCCAGCGGCTCGCGGGTGATGTCGAGGTTCATGTCGCCCGCGATCGCATAGGCCACCACGAGGGGCGGCGAGGCGAGGTAGTTCGCCCGCACGTCGGGGTTCACCCGCCCCTCGAAGTTGCGGTTGCCCGAGAGCACCGAGCAGGCGACGAGGTCGCCCTCGGCGATCGCCTTCGAGATCGGCTCGGGCAGCGGGCCCGAATTGCCGATGCAGGTGGTGCAGCCATAGCCCACCAGGTTGAAGCCGATGGCGTCGAGATCCTCCTGCAGCCCCGCGGCCTCCAGATACGCCGAGACGACCTGCGAGCCCGGCGCGAGCGAGGTCTTGACCCAGGGCTTGCGCGTGAGCCCCAGCGCGCGCGCTTTCCGAGCCACCAACCCCGCGCCGATCATCACGTAGGGGTTCGAGGTGTTGGTGCAGGACGTGATCGCCGCGATCACCACCGAGCCGTCGCGGATGGCGTAATCCGCCCCGTCGACGGCCTTGGTCTTGCGCGGGTCACTGGCTTCGGCCGCGACCGTGGCGCCGCCTTCGGCCGCCATGTCCTTGGCCCCGTTCGAGATGTCGGCACCGCGATAATCGGCCACGACCTTCAGGAACGCCGGCGCTGCCTCGCTCAGCAGCACCCGGTCCTGCGGGCGCTTGGGTCCCGCGAGCGAAGGCTCGACCGCGCCCATGTCGAGCGCGAGCGTGTCGGTGTAGACCGGCTCGTAGCCGGCACCGCGCCACATGCCGTTGGCCTTGGCATAGGCCTCGACCAGCGCGATGCGCGCCTCGTCGCGGCCGGTGGTCCGCAGGTAGCGCAGCGTCTCGTCGTCTACCGGGAAGAAGCCGCAGGTCGCGCCATATTCGGGCGCCATGTTGCCGATGGTCGCGCGGTCCGCCAGCGGCAGGTGGTCGAGGCCCTCGCCGTAGAACTCGACGAACTTGTTCACCACGCCCTTCTTGCGCAGCATCTGCGTGACCGTCAGCACGAGATCGGTGGCTGTGACGCCTTCCTTGAGGCGGCCCGTCAGCTTGAAGCCCACGACCTCGGGGATCAGCATCGAGATCGGCTGGCCCAGCATCGCGGCCTCGGCCTCGATGCCGCCCACGCCCCAGCCCAGCACGGCCATGCCGTTGACCATGGTGGTGTGGCTGTCGGTGCCGACCAGCGTGTCGGGATAGGCCACCTCCTCGCCCGCCTGGTCCGTGTCGGTCCAGACCGTCTGCGCGAGGTATTCGAGGTTCACCTGATGGCAGATGCCGGTGCCCGGCGGCACCACGCGGAAGTTGTCGAAGGCGCCCTGGCCCCATTTCAGGAACTCGTAGCGCTCGCCGTTGCGCTCGTATTCGCGCTCGACATTGAGCTGGAAGGCCCGCGGGTTTCCGAACTCGTCGACCATCACCGAATGGTCGATCACCAGGTCCACCGGGTTCAGCGGGTTGATGCGGTCGGGATTGCCGCCCAGCGACACCATCGCGTCGCGCATCGCGGCAAGGTCCACCACGGCGGGCACGCCGGTGAAGTCCTGCATCAGCACGCGCGCCGGGCGATAGGCGATCTCGCGGTCGGCCTTGCCGCCCTGCGCCGCCCATTGCGCGAAGGCCTTGATGTCGTCGGTCGTGACCGTCTTGCCGTCCTCGAAGCGCAGCATGTTCTCGAGCACGACCTTGAGCACGGCCGGAAGCTGCGAGAAGTCGCCAAGCCCCGCGCGCTCGGCCGCATCGATCGAGTAATAGGCGTAGGATCTGCCATCCACGCTCAACGTGCGGCGCGTCCTTGCCGTGTCGGTTCCGACGGTGATCGGCATCTCGTATCCCTCCCGGATCAGGCGTGTTCGCTCGCGGGCCCGCGGCACGCGATTGCCCCGCGACTCGGGGCTCGCGCCGGGGGGCTTAAGATGGACCCTCTATGCACAAAAAATTATCTTAAGACAACCCGTGCGCATGTCGCAGGTCCCGCCGCACCCCGCGGCACTCCGATGCCCGGAGGCGCGCCCGTCAGGATGCGCCCAGATGGCATCTTTGCAAAGCCCGGCAGCCTCTCTAACAGGGTGCGATGGAGCTCGTCCTCGAGAATCTGGCCTGCCGCCGCGCCGGGCGCATCGTCTTCCGCGGCCTCGACTTCCGGCTGGCCGCCGGCGAGGCCGCGAGCCTGCGCGGGCCGAACGGCGTGGGCAAGTCCACGCTGCTGCGCGTGCTCGCAGGGCTCATCCCGGCGGCCGAGGGCGACGCGCGGCTCGGCGGTATCTCGCTTGCACGCAGCCGCGGCGCGTTCCAGGAGAGAGTGGCCTATGCCGGCCACCTCGATGCCGTGAAGCCCGCGCTGGGCGTGGCCGAGAACCTCGCGATCTGGGCCGGGCTCCATGCCGCGGACCCCTCGCGCGTCGGCGCGGCGCTCGAGCGCTTCGGCATCGCGCACATCGCCGGCCACCCGGCGGCACAGTGCTCGGCCGGGCAGAAGCGCCGGCTGGGGCTGGCCCGGCTCATGGTGATGGACCGCCCGCTGTGGCTGCTCGACGAGCCCACCGTCTCGCTCGACGCCGCCGCCTCGGCGCTGGTCGCGGAACTCGTGCGCGAGCACTGCGCGGGCGGAGGCATGGCGCTGATCGCCACGCATATCGACCTCGGCCTAGGTGGTGGACCGGTCCTCGGGATGGCCCCCTTCGCCGAGGCCGCCGAGACCGGCGGCGCCGACCCCTTCCTCGAGGGGGCATGGTGAGAAGCCCCTTCGCCGCCCTCGTGCGCCGCGACACGCGGCTCGCGCTGCGCCTCGGCGGCGGCGGCGCGGTGGGGATCGCCTTCTTCGTCCTCGCGGTCGTGCTGATCCCGCTCGGCGTGGGGCGCGAGACGGCGACGCTCGCCCGCATCGCGGGGGGCGTGCTGTGGGTGGCAGCGCTGCTCGCGGCGCTGCTGTCGCTCGACCGGCTGTTCCAGGCGGATTACGAGGACGGCTCGCTCGACCAGCTGATGCTGGCGCCGATGCCGCTCGAGCAGGTGGTGCTGGCCAAGACCATCGCGCACTGGCTGACGACGGGCCTGCCGATGACGCTGATCGCGCCGGTCCTCGGCGCCATGCTGCAACTGCCTGACACCGCGCTGCCCGCGCTGGTGCTGGCGATGGCGGCGGGCACGCCAGCGCTCAGCTTCATCGGCGCCATCGGTGCCGCGATCACCGTGGGCGTGCGGCGCGGCGGCCTCCTGCTCTCGATCCTCGTGCTGCCGCTCTACATCCCGACACTGGTGTTCGGTGCGCGGGTGGTCGAGCATGCGCTGCTCGGCCTCTCGACCGCGGGGGTAATGGGACTCCTCGGCGGGCTCACGCTGTTCGCCGCAGCGCTCTCGCCCTTCGCCTCGGCGCTCGCGCTCAGGATCAACGCGCGCTGAGGCGCCTGCGGCACGGCGTATCAATGGGCGCGGGGACATTGCCGGGCGCCGCCGGACCGATTACCTAGGGCCTCATGTCGATCTGGCGCTATGCGAACCCGGCCGAGTTCATGCGGATCACCGACCCGCTGGTGGCGCCCCTGTGGGGGGCGGCGGCGGTGCTGCTGGCGGTGGGGCTGTGGTGGTCGGTGGCGCTGACGCCCGACGACTACCAGCAGGGCTCGACCGTCAAGATCCTGTTCATCCACGTCCCCGCCGCGATGCTGGCGATCAACACCTACGCGGTGATGGCGGTGGCCTCGGGCGTCGGGCTGATCCGGCGCCATCACGTGAGCTTCCTCGTGGCCAAGGCCGCCGCCCCGGTGGGCGCGGCCTTCACGGCGATTGCGCTGATCACCGGCGCGGTCTGGGGCCAGCCGATGTGGGGCACCTGGTGGGTGTGGGACGCGCGGCTCACGGCTGTCCTCATCATGTTCTTCTTCTACCTGGGCTACATGGCGCTCTGGGCCGCGGTCGAGGAGCCCGAGAAGGCCGCCGACCTCTCGGCCGTGCTCTGCCTCGTCGGCGTCGTCTTCGCGTTCCTGTCGCGCTACGCGGTGAACTTCTGGGCGACGCTGCACCAGGGCGCCTCGCTGAGCGTGGCCGAGGGGCAGCGGGTCGACGACGCCTTCCGCACGCCGCTGTATCTGATGATCGTGGCCTTCTACCTGTTCTTCGTCGCGATCCTCCTGGTGCGCGCGCGCACCGAGATCCGCGCGCGGCGCGCCCGCTCGCTCAGGCTGCAGGAGGCCCGCGCGTGATCGAGTATCTGACCACCGACCGCCATGCGCTCTACGTCGTCGCGGCCTATGGCGCGACGGCGGCGATCCTCGGCTGGCTGGTCTGGACCACCCTCGCGGCCAACGCCCGCGCGCGCCGCGAGATGCAGGACGCGGAACAGAGGCGCAAGCGATGACCGACGACGCGAACGACACGCCCAAGGGCGGCTTCCGCCTGTGGATGATCGTGCCCGCGCTGGGCGCGGCTTCGGTGATGGCGGTGTTCCTGCTGGGGCTCGAGCGCGAGAACCCGCGCGACCTGCCCTCGACCTTCATCGACAAGCCCGCGCCCGAATTCAGCCTGCCCCCGCTCTACGAGGGCCAGCCCGGCTTCTCGACCGCCGACCTGCGCACGCCCGGCGCCAAGGTCGTCAACATCTGGGCAAGCTGGTGCGTCCCCTGCCGGGCCGAGCATCCGATGCTGGAACAGCTCGCGGCCGAGGGGGTGACCATCCACGGCATCAACTACAAGGACGACCCCGAGAAGGCCAAGGCCTTCCTCGACGAGCTGGGCAACCCCTTCGCGCTGATCGGCGCCGACACCAGCGGCCGCACCGGCATAGAGTGGGGCGCCTACGGCGTGCCCGAGACCTTCGTGATCGATGGCCAGGGCCGCGTCGTCTACAAGCATATCGGCCCGATCGTTGGCGCCGATATCGAGAAGAAGATCCGTCCAGCCCTGGCCGAGGCTGCCAGCCGCTGAGGCTGGCTCAGCCGGTCAGCGCCTGCCCGACGATCCCCACCGCGAACCCGCCGAGTGCCGCGAGCGAGGGCGCCTGAGCGTTGCGCAGATGCGCCTGCACAGCGATGTCCTGGAACATCAGGAACAGGATGCCGCCCGCCGCGGCCATCATGATCGCCCCGGTCACGACCGGCAGCCCCGACAGCAGCAGCAGGCCCGCGAGCACGGCGACCGGCCCCAGCGCCGCGAGGCAGAAGAACAGCACCATGATGCGCCGGGCCGAAAGCCGCCCGTCCGCCCGCAGCTCGCGCCAGGCGTTGAACGCCTCGGGCAGGTTCTGGACGGCGATCAGCACCGCCAGCAGCCCGACCTCGGGCGAGCCAGTGGCGAGGAAGGCGCCGAGCGCCAGCGCCTCGGGCAGGAAGTCGGCGAGCATCGCGATGAACTGCGCGTGCGACCCGCCGCGCCCGCGATGCCCCCGCTCGATCGCCGCGAACAGGAGGCCTCCGCCCCCGAAGGCCGCAAGCGCGAGCCAGAGCGGCAGCACCTCCATCGCCTCGGGGACCAGCACCAGGGCGACCGCGGCAACCAGTACGCCGCCCCCGAAGGCGATGACGCTGTGGCGCACCTCCTGCTCCAGCCACTTCCGCTGAAAGCCGGGAATGCGCCCGAGCGCCCCGCCCAGCGGGATCGTCAGCCCCACCAGCAGGCCGTAGAGGATTGCGCGCGCGATTTCGTCCATGCCGCCGAGCCTACCGCCCGCGGGCGCAGCGGCAAGCGGGATCTCAGCCGCGCTCCTCGATCATGTGGCGCCTGAGCAGCGGCAGTTGCAGGGCGGTGAACCCCATGGTCAGCGGCAGGTTGCCGAAGGTCTTGAAGCTCACCCAGAACTCGGTCGTCTGCGTGCGCCAGACCGCCTCGTTCAAGAGCGCCATGAACAGGAAGAACACCGCCCAGCGCCGGGTGAAGATCATCCAGCCGCGGTCGTCCATCGGGATCGCCTCGCCCATCAGGTACTTGATGTAGCTGCGCCCCTGCATCAGCCCGATGCCCAGCGCGATGGCGAAGAGGCCGTTCACGATGGTGGGCTTCATCTTGATGAAGGTCTCGTCCTGCAGCCACAGCGTCAGCCCGCCGAACACCGCGACGACCACGCCCGTGACCACCGCCATCCGCGGCAGCCGGCGGGTCAGCCACCACGAGGCCGCAAGCGACGCCGCGATCGCCACCATGAAGGCCGCCGTGGCGACGAACAGCGGCCCCGACGCCGAGGCCAGCGCCGCCTCGCCGGTGGCGCGCGCCATCAGGTCGTGCAGCGGCCCGATGTCCAGAAGTTCGCGCCCGTAGCGGAACACGAGGAAGAACACCACGAGCGGCCCGAGTTCGAGCGCAAGCTTGAGGAAGGACGACGGTTCGGCGGGTGTCCGGGTCTCGGCGGTCATGGGCCAGATGTAGCGGCGCCGTGGCCGCATGTCACCCACCCCGCGACAGCTTGTTCAGCCGAACTCGACCAGCATCGCGCCCGTGGCGATCAGCCCGATCAGCCCCAGCCGCAGCGCATCGATGCGCTCGCGGAACACCAGCACGCCGATGGCGGTGGCGAAGATGATCGAGGTCTCCCTCAGCGCCGCCGCCTCCCCCACCTTGTCGAGCCGGGTGGCCAGCATGATCGCGCCGAAGCTGACGAAGGCGATGATCGCGCCGAACACGCCGCGCACCGCCAGGTCGAAGGGCTCGGGACGCCGCTCGGGCGGCATGGTCCGCCAGCGGTGGAGCGCAACGAAGGGAAAGCCGAAGCCGCCCAGCACGAAAAACCAGGCGAGGAAGGTGAAGGGGTTCTCGGCCAGCCGGATGCCATAGGCGTCGACGATGGTGTAGACCGCGATCATGCCGCCGGTCATCAGCGCGACCCCGATCGCCTGCCTCAGGCCGTGCAGCGCCGCGATGTCGACGCGGCGCGCCCTCAGGTTCGCCGCCGCGAGCCCCCAGATCGAGGCAGACAGCAGCGCGAGTCCCGCCCATTGCACCGGCCCCAGCCGCTCGCCGAAGATGAACACCGCCCCCACCGCCGTCGCCAGCGGACCCGTGCCGCGCGCGATCGGATAGACGAGGGTGAAATCGCCCTTGTGGAAGGCCGTGCTCTGCAACCATTCATAGAGCAGGTGGATGAGGTAGGTCAGCGCCAGCACCTGCCAGACCGCGGCCGAGGGCAGCGGAAAGACGAAGAAGGCAAACGGCATCGCCATCAGCGAATAGGCCGCGTTGATCGCGCCGCGGTTCAGGTAGGGGTCGGCGCCCCCCTTGTTGATCGCCCCGAAGGTCGCGTGCGCGAAGGCCGACAGAAGCGCCAGCGCCAGCGCCAGCACGCCACCTTCGGGCGTGCCCGCCATGGTCACGATCATCTCGCTCACGAACGACCCCCGTCGCCCTGCCCCGGCACCGCGAACCCCGCCGCGGCCAGCCGCTCGCGGAAATAGGCCTCGACGGCGGCGGCCACCGCCTCGACGCCGCAGCCGTGGAAGGCGCCCGAGTGATCCGCGCCGCAACCGGGGGTCACCAGGCGCAGGCTCTCGGGGAAGCGGGCGGTCAGGAAACCAAGCTGATCGGGCCGGTTCCAGGCATCGTTGCTGAAGGCGACCAGAAGCCCGGTGATGCGCTCCGCCGCCGTCATTTGCCCCCATAGCGCGGCCTGCTCGCCCTCTCCGATGCCCTCGCCGCGCATCATCCCCTCGCCGCGGCCGAAGCAGGCGGGGGCGAAGAGGATGCCGGCGTTCATCGCCTCGGGCGCCGCGCCCAGCGCCATCAGCGAGGCGCAGGAGCCGCCGGACTGCCCCGCCACGAAGATCCGTCCCGCCGGCACACCCAGCGCCCGGAAACGCGCGACCAGCGCCAGGATCTCGTCGCGCCGTTGCAGGGCGAAATGCGGCGTTCCAGGCTTCTGGGTCGAGCGGGTGCAGAGGTAATACACCCGCGTGCGGCCGATGCGCTCCAGCCGGATGATCGCCGGCGGCGGGAAGTAGAGCGAGCCGAGGCAGGAGGGCGGGCCCTCCATCGCCTCGGTGTGATGGTTCCAGATGATGATGTTGGTCTCGGCCGGGTGATCGACGCGCAAGGCCAGCCGGTCCGACCACCACCAGGTCCAAGGGGCGACATCGGCATGGTCGTTGACGAAGCCCGAAGCCATCATCGAGCGCCGGTCCTCGGACGGCGGCGCCGCGATCCAGGCGGGCGGCATCACCGCCATCGCGCCCGCGGCGACGATCAGCAGCAGGAACAGCGCGCCCAGAGACCTCAGGACCGCCCGCTGCCCCACCGCCGCCCCCTCAGTCGCCGAGGCCGGTCAGCGCGCGGGCGAACTCGTCGGGCTCGAAGGGCGCGAGGTCGTCAATCCCCTCGCCCACGCCGATCGCGTGGATCGGCAGCCCGAAGCGGTCGGCCAGCGCGACCAGCACGCCACCCTTTGCGGTGCCGTCGAGCTTGGTCATCACCAGTCCCGAGACATCCGCGATCTTGCGGAAGATCTCGACCTGGCTCAGCGCGTTCTGCCCCGTCGTGGCGTCGAGCACCAGCACCGTGTTGTGCGGCGCCTCCGCGTCCTTCTTGCGGATCACGCGGACAATCTTGGCCAGTTCCTCCATCAGGTCCTGACGGTTCTGCAGCCGGCCCGCTGTGTCGATCAGCAGCATGTCGGCGCCCTCGCGCTCGGCCCGTTCCATCGCCTCGAAGGCCAGCGAGGCGGGGTCCGAGCCCTGCGGCGCGGTCATCACCGGCACGCCCGCGCGCTTGCCCCAGACCTGCAACTGCTCGACGGCGGCGGCGCGGAAGGTGTCGCCGGCGGCGATCACCACCGATTTGCCCGCCGCGCGCAACTGCGAGGCGAGCTTGCCGATGGTCGTGGTCTTGCCCGACCCGTTGACGCCCACCACCAGCACCACCTGCGGGCGCCTCGCGTAGATCGGCAGGGGCTTTGCCACCGGCGCGAGGATCGCCGCGATCTCGCCCGCCAGCGCCGCCTTGATCTCGCCCGCGCCGACGCGCCGACCGAAGTGCTTCTCGGCAAGCCGGGCCGAGAGCTTTATCGAGGTCTCGACCCCCATGTCGGCCTGGATCAGCACCTCCTCGAGGCTCTCGAGCATGGCGTCGTCCAGAACCCGCCTGGCCTCGGCCGACTTCGCCCCGAAGGCGCGGGCGATGAGGCCGGGCCGTGGTTGCGGCGCCGCCGCATCGGTCCCGGCTCGCGGCGCCTCGGCGCCGGAGACGGCCTCCGCGGGCTCGGGCCCGCCGACCCGCTCCTTCCCCGGCGCTTCGGCCGGTGCAACGGCCAGCGCGACAGGCGCCTGGGCGCGGGCCTCGGGCTCGGCCGTCCCGCCTTCCTCGACCAGCGCCCCGATGCCTTCGTCGAGCTTCGACGACGACTTGAAGAGCCGCTCTTTCATCTTCTTGAAGAAGGACATCGGGCCGCCTCGTTTGGGTTCTGCACGTCCCTTAACGTTTTCGCGCCGCCGAGAAAAGGCGGCGGGGGCGCCACGTTGTCGAAAGGACCCCGGTCGATGCGCTCCCCGGCACCGCCGCGAGGCTCGCGGCTCAGGCGGCCGACAGCCGCTCCGTCTCGCCGTCGGCGCCCGCGATCTCTGCGCTCACGATCTCGCCGACCGGCTGGTCGGCGGCGAAGGCGACCTCGGCAAAGCCCTCGGTCCGGCCAAGCCGCGGGCGCTCCATCAGCACCCGCTCGGTCGCGCCGATGCGGCCCGCGAGATAGGCCGCCACCCGCTCGGCCCCTGCCGCCCGCAGACGCGCCGCGCGCTCGGCCCGCAGCGCCCTCGGCACCTGCGGCATCCGCGCGGCCGGCGTGCCCTTGCGGGCCGAGTAGGGGAAGACATGCAGCCAGGTCAGCCCGCACTCCTCCACCAGCCTGAGCGAGTTCTCGAACATGCCATCGGTCTCGGTCGGGAAGCCCGCGATGATGTCGGCGCCAAAGACGATGTCCGGCCGCCGCGCCCGCATCTCCTCGCAGAAGCGGATCGCGTCTTCACGCAGGTGGCGCCGCTTCATGCGCTTGAGGATCATGTCGTCGCCTGCCTGCAGGCTGAGATGCAGATGCGGCATCAACCGTGCCTCGGATGCCATGGCATCCACCAGCGCCGCGTCCGCCTCGACGGAATCGATCGACGAGATCCTCAGCCGGGCGAGGTCGGGCACCATCCTGAGAATCCGCTGCACCAGATCCCCCAGCGGAGGTCGCCCCGGCAGGTCGCCGCCCCAGGATGTGAGGTCGACCCCGGTCAGCACCACTTCGGCAAAGCCCCGATCCACCAGCCGCCGGATCTGCTCGACCACCACCCCCGCCGGCACCGAGCGGGAATTTCCCCGGCCATAGGGGATGATGCAGAAGGTGCAGCGATGGTCGCAGCCGTTCTGCACCTGCACATAGGCCCGCGCCCGCGTGCCGAAGCCGTCGATCAGGTGCCCCGCGGTCTCGCGCGCCGACAGGATGTCGTCCACCTGCACCCGCTCGGTGCGGCCCACGAAGTCGGGGGTCGCGAGCGCGCGCCAGGTCTCGCCCCGCATCTTCTCGAGGTTGCCGATCACCCGGTCGACCTCGGGCATTGCGGCGAAGGTCTGGGCCTCGGTCTGCGCGGCGCAGCCGGTGACGATCAGCGTGGCGTCGGGGTTCTCTCGCCTCAGCTTGCGGATCTGCTGGCGCGCCTGACGCACCGCCTCGGCGGTCACGGCGCAGGTGTTGACGACCACCGCGTCGCCGAGCCCCGCCTCGGCCGCGAGATCGGTCATCGCCTGGGTCTCGTAGGCGTTGAGCCGGCAGCCGAAGGTGACGAAGACGGGCGGGCGCGCGCTCATGCCCCCACCCCGGCGAGGAAGGCGGGCGAGAGGCGCCCCTCGAAGACCTCCGACACCGGGCCGGTCATTAGCACATGCCCGTCATCGCGCCATTCGAGCTCGAGTTCGCCGCCGTCGAGCTCGATCGTGACCCGCCGGTCGAGGAGCCCCTTGCGCACGCCCGCCACGACCGTCGCGCAGGCGCCCGAGCCGCAGGCCAGCGTGATCCCCGTGCCCCGCTCCCAGACCCTCAGGCGCAGGTTGTCGCGGCTTCGCACTTCGGCGAACTCGACATTCGTGCGCTCGGGGAACAGGGGGTGATGCTCGATCCGCGGCCCGATGGCGGCAAGGTCGATGGCCGCCACGTTTGGCACGAAGAAGACGCAGTGCGGATTGCCCATGCTGACCCCGCCCGGCGCGCCGTCGAGCGGCAGGCTCACCGTGTCGCAGGCCTCGGCCAGCGGGATCTCGCGCCAGCCGGTGCGTGCCGGCCCCATGTCGACCGTCACCCGGCCGTCGGGCAGCCGGATGGCGCCGAGCCGCCCGTTCCCGGTCAGCATGGCGGTGTCGGCCCGTCCGGTCTCGGCCATCAGCAGATGTGCCACGCAGCGCGTCGCATTCCCGCAGGCGCCCGCCATCGTCCCATCGGCGTTCCAGAACTCGACGCTTGCATCGGCCCCCTCGGCGCCGCGGATCACCGCGAGCTGATCGAACCCCACGCCGCGGTGCCGGTCGCCCAGCGCACGCGCGAGCGCAGGCGTCACGCCATCGCCCCGCGCGTCCCGCGCGTCGATGATGACGAAGTCGTTGCCGAGCCCGTGCATCTTGCGAAAGCCGAGGCTCGGAGACGCGCTGTCGTTCCCGGTGCTCATGCGCGAGCATATAACGCCAGACGCCGCGCTGCACCAGTGCGCCCCGCCCCTTGACCCGAACCCGCCCCGGCCCTAGGGTCCGCGCCGTCCGCGGCCCGCTGGGCCTGTTCGGCAAGGGCGGGTAGCTCAGTGGTAGAGCAGCTGACTTTTAATCAGCTGGTCGTGGGTTCGATCCCCACCCCGCTCACCAACAAAATCAACGGCTTGGGTGGAAAACGCCAAAACCCTTTGAGTTTTGTGTCACCACTATGTCGCCAGAAAGCGGATTGTGTGGCGGCGAGAGAGTGGTGAATCGTCTTGCGACTAGATCTTCTGTCGGAGGGCGTATTGGCCACTCCATGGAAGCGCTCGCCTTTGCCCTGTCTTCATCTCGACGTCTCGTGCGAGGCTTGTCGGAGCCAATGCCGGCGATCTTGCGACGCTTATCTCCCATAGGCTACCGTAGTTTATTAGTATCGTTCTTCAGCCACGCTGTGTCACGAGAAGGCGCGGTCGAGAAAGATCAAGGAGCCCAAAATGCGGACTGCCCTATCGAGCGGGCTTATTTTTCTTTTCGCTACACTAGTTACACCCTTCGCGGTAGCCGCCGAGAGAGTGGAGGTCTGCGCCGAGTACGAGAGCACTGGGAAAAAATATCGGGTGATGGCGACAATCGCTAAGGGCTCGGAACTCAACCGGGCGACGAAGAGCTACTCCTACACGGGCTTCTCGACCTACGTGGTCATCTTTTGGTCCCAGGAGAACGCTTCGATAATAAAGATGCCGTTCGGACCGCCGAGCGCGTTCGGAAGCGCTGGAGAGGATCAAGAAGGGAGGAAGTGGAGGGTTTCGACCAGCACCACGTTTTGTTTTTAGTCGAGAGGTAAGAGCCTAACCCGGAGAGAGTAGAGCGGTTTCCGCATGAAGGGGTGGATGCCTCGTTTTTGTTACGTGTCCAGAGACTCCCAAGAGACTCGGATAAACTTCTCCGTTGATCTGGGAAGCGCTTTTCGGTCGATCATCCGACCCGACACCTCGAAATCTTCGTCGATCTTCACGATCAAGAGTTTCGAGAAGTTGCGATCGAGCCTAATGGTAACCTCGTCGCTCCCTTTGAACGGACTAATCGTCTTGATCTCCACGAAGTCATTGCCGAGGCGGCCATCGGAACCTTGTGCATATGGGCGATGGAGCTTGATGCCGTAGGTGATCGCCCCGAAGAGTTCGCCCAACTCTCCATAGACCTGAAGATGTCTGCCGGTCGTCAGGTGATAATCCTGGGCAAGGTCTAGGCCGTGGACTCATAAACACCCAACCAAAGGCGGATTGCCGCGAGTTTGACGAAGGCGAGGAAGTTTGCTGCTCGCTTCTCATACCGCGTTGCGATGCGGCGGCAGTGCTTGATGCGGTTGAAGAACCGCTCGACCAGGTTTCGGTCCCGATAGAGGTACGGACTGAAGCAGATCGGATCTCGCCGATTGCGACGTGGCGGGATGTTTGCCCAGCCTCCACGCGAAGCGACGAGCGACCTGATGGCGTTCGCGTCATACGCCTTGTCGGCTAGTAACATTCCGCCTTCAGGCAGTCCCTCGATGAGAGCGGTGGCGCTCAAGCTGTCGTGTTGATGCCCGGGTGCGAGAGCCAACCTGAGCGGCAAACCATTCCCGTCCACCACGGCATGGATTTTGGTCGTCAGTCCTCCGCGGGAACGTCCAAATTCCTCGGTGACACCATGTTTGATGCATGTGGCGTGCTGATGAGCCCGGACAATCGTGCTGTCGATCATCTGAACATCAGCGTCGTCGCGGCGCGAGATTGCAGCCAGGACACGATCCCAAACGCCCGCAAAACGCCACCGAACGAACCGATTGTAGCAGGTCGTGTAGGGGCCGTACCGCTCCGGCAAGTCCCGCCATGGCGCTCCCGATCTCAAGACCCAGAATATCCCGTTCAGAACCCTCCGGTCATCCACACGCGGAACGCCTCTCGGCTTGCAGGGCAGGGTGGGTTTGATGAGACGCCACTCGGCGTCGGTGAGGGCGTAGCGCATTCAGACTGCTCCTTTTCGGAGCTTGAATCACGCTGACGCGGCTCGTTCAATGTCTGCGTCGCCGCCAAAACCTGACATTGCGCTCCGCAGGCCAATCGTCTTGAGAGAGCCCGAAGCGGACGCTGACTGACATCTGAGAAAATCGAACCTCTTTGTACCTCTCCACCTCGGAAAAAATTCCAATGTCGGCCTGGGATGGGAACGAAAGTGTGGCGCGGAGCCAAGACACAGTTACTATGACATAAAGTCGCCTTACGCTTCGCTCGGCGCTGCCGGTCGATTTCTAAGCTGCGGTCAAAAAATAAAAGATGCCAGGGGGACGCGCATCGTATGAATCTATTGCATGATTACCCGGAGATCAGCTTCGCTCTCATGGTTGCGGTGGCTTTGGCCGCGTCGCCCTTCCTTCAACGGTTCATCGGCCGTGTGGCGCTTCGCGTGGCTATACGGACAGAGACGGTCTTGGATGATCTGATCGTCGATGCCCTGCGCCCTTTCCGGTTTATCTATGTTCTGCCTGCGTCTCTCGGGTACTACCTCTCCGACTGGGTTGCGCCTTTCGACTACGAAGCCCGTTTGGTTTCTGGGCTGGTACTAATTTTTCTTGGGGTCGAGTTTGCAATCAAGATCCTAGGCGCAATTGCTGCCGTCATCCGTCACAAAGCGGGCGTGCGAGGCGTCAGCTCCACCGGGTACATCGACCTTCTCAAGATCTTGGCTGTACTCGTTGGCCTGGCGGTTGCGGCCTCCGTAACGCTTGATGCCGAGCTTTCGAGGATCATCGCCGGGCTCGGCGCCGCCACCGCTGTCGCTGGATTTATCTTCCACGACACCCTCCAATCGCTGTTCGTTGGTATCAAGATCGCTTCGTTTGACTTGATCCGCGAGGGAGATTGGCTGTCTGTTCCGAGCTACGATGCAGATGGGATCGTCGAGCATATCGGCCTTTACGACATCAAGATACGCAACTGGGATCAGACCACGTCCCTGATACCCACGCATAAGGTTCTCGACGTTGCAAACCGGAACTATTCTAGCATGCAGAACGAGGCCAAGGCGCGGCAGATCGTTGCGAAGCTGATGTTCGACATCGATAGCGTACGCTTGTGCGACCGGGACTTTCTCGAGATGCTGAAAGAGGTTGCGCTAGTTTCGGATCTGGCTGTCGAAAAACTTGAGACCATGGGCGACAGCGGTGCCGTCGAGCCTAATCCTCAAGCCGCACATGAGCTGGCCACCAACTACGACTTGTTCCGTGTTTATGCCGACCGCTACCTCCGACAGCGGCAAGATCTGCATCAGAAGCGATACTTCATTCTCGTTCGTACGCTGGAACCCAACAGAGATGGATTGCCCATGCAGATTTTTGCCTACGCGCGGGAAACAGGGATGGTCGCATTCTCGGACACCCAATCGAACATCCTTGGCCACCTGATTGTCATGGCCCGGGTCTTTGGTCTGAAGTTTTTCCAATACCGACTCGAAGGGTAACGCTATGCCCCACGCAGATAGCATTCTTGGCATGATGGACCGGCGGGATGCGGCGTTGGCAGCGAAGAGCAGCACGGCCGCATGGTCCTTCATTCCAATCCTGCCGATCTGCAATAACATTTTGACTTCGTTCGGAAATTCTTGCGTGGCGCGGGTGACCGCGCTTCTGGGTCGTCCCGCCTCCTCGCGCACCCCCATGGCCACGCTCTGCAAACCTCTTCTCCTGGGCCTCCTCCTTGCTGGCGCGCTGCCCAGGCTGGCCAGTTCGGAGGAACTGGGTACGATACGGATTGGCGTCTTGCATTCTTTGACCGGGACGATGGCATTCAGCGAGGCGCCTCTCAAGGACCTCATGGAGATGTTGATTGAAGATCAGAACGCCCTAGGCGGATTGCTCGGCCGCCCGCTGGAAGCGGTGATTGTAGATGCCGGATCAACCGATACGGCCTATGACGCCGGCGCGCGGGAACTTATCGTGCAGCATGGAGTCGATGTAATCTTCGGCTGCTGGACGTCGGCCTGCCGCAAAGTCGTCCTCCCGATGGTCGAAGAGCATAACGTATTGCTCTTTTACCCTGTCCAATATGAGGGTCAGGAAACTTCTCGCAATGTATTCTATTTTGGGGCCACGCCAAACCAGCAAGCCATTCCCGCCGTCGACTACCTGATCGACGAGAATGGCGGTGCGACGCGGCGTTGGGTCCTGCTCGGGACAGATTACGTCTATCCGCGCACGACCAACGCCATACTACGCGCCTATCTGAGGTTCCTTGGTGTGTCGGAGGACGACATTTTGGAAATCTACACGCCTTTCGGACATTCCGACTGGACCTCGATTGTCGATGAGGTCCGTGCTTTCTCGGCGATTGGTCTGAAGACGGCGATCATCTCAACCATCAACGGCGATGCGAACCTATTCTTCTTTCGCGAACTCGCGGCACAGGGGATCGAGCCTTCGAATATTCCTGTAATGTCCTTCTCCATCGGCGAGCCTGAAATCCGCCAGCTGGGCACGGCTGCGGTGGGGCATCTGGCGTCGTGGAACTACTTCATGAGCTCCGGGACACCACAAAACCAAGCCTTCGTGGAACGCTGGCGGGATCAGACGGGTGATCAGCAAGCGGTCACAAACGATCCTATGGAAGCCCACATGATCGGCTTTCGGATGTGGGCACAGTCCGTTCTGCAGGCGGGCACGACGGACACAGATGCGGTTCGCCAGGCGATGTACGGTCAGAAGGTTCGCAACCTCAGTGGCGGCATCTCAATGATGCAGGGCAATCACCATATTTCCAAACCGGCTTTGATCGGTCGCGCAGGTCCTGACGGCCAGTTCGAATTGGTCTGGTCCAGCGATGATCTGATACCGGCGGACGCCTGGTCCGATTTTCTTCCCGAAAGTGCTGCTCTGACGGCTGATTGGCGGTACCCTTGGGTTTGCGGTGGCTGTCGAGTGCCGACATACGGTTTTCCCGAGAACTGACAGGGGAACCGGCCGCTCATGTTTTCCAATCTCAGCATCCGCTCGAAATTCCTTGTCGCCCTCATCGTGACATCCTTTGTGACCTTGCTCGCGACATCTCTAATTGTCTTCAATACCAATCGCTCGGCGCTGGAGCACGCAGCCTTCCAGAAACTGACGCTCGTTCGGGAGATGAAGGCGCAGCAGATCGAGGATTATTTCGATCAGATCATCAACGAGATGCGGATTTTCACCGAACTCGAAGCGGTCAAGAATGCTGTTCAGAATTTTGCCCTGGGCTTCGAGATCCTCGAAGGAGAGGCATCGCGGAAGCTCTCGGACCTTCAGACCCGGCGCACCTTCGAGGATGATCTGGAAAAACTGGGGCACTACTACGCGACGGAGTTCTTTCCGCGGCTCGAGCCCAACCTCGCGGCGACCGAAAAGGTCGATCTCGACAGCTTTGTCCCGGAAGCCGGTGTCACAAGCCTGCTCCAAGCGCGCTTCATCGCGAACAATCCAAATCCGACCGGAGAGAAGCATCGGCTGGATGCGGTCAGCGACAACAGTGTTTATGACGATCTGCACGAACGGTATCATCCGCTCTTCCGCAGCTTCCTCGACAAATTTGGCTTTTACGACATCTTTCTAGTCGAGCCTGAGGATGGCCATATCGTCTACTCGGTGTTCAAGGAGGTGGACTACGCGACCTCTCTGTTCGGCGGGCCATACCGCGATACGGGGCTAGCCCAAGTCGTTCGTCAGGCCATCGAAAGCGGCCGGCCTGGCGACGTCTTCATAGCTGATTACGCGCCCTATGCGCCGTCTTACAACGCGCCCGCGGCCTTTCTGGCAGCTCCGGTCTTCGCAGGTGGCGCGCTGGTCGGCGTCGCGGCGTTCCAGATGCCGGTGGACAAGATCAACGACATCATGACAAGCCATCAGGCATGGTCCGACGTCGGGCTAGGGGCGACTGGCGAGACCTATATCGTCGGCTCCGATCTTCTGATGCGAACCCAGTCGCGTTTCCTGATCGAGGACCGGGAGGGATATCTCGGTATGGTGCGCTCGCTGGGCGTACCGGAAGAAACCGTGCAGCGGATTGATGCTTTCAATAGCTCCATCGGCCTGCAAAAGGTCGAGACCAAAGGCACTCTGTCCGCTCTCTCCGGATCAGAGGATACGCAGATTTTCCCCGACTATCGGGGGGTCAGTGTGCTTTCGTCATATCGCCCGCTACGTCTTCAGGGGCTGGATTGGGTGATCATGAGCGAGGTCGACGAGGCCGAAGCATTTGCCGAGATCGCGAACCTGCGCAACCTCATGTTGGCAGTCGGGGCCGGTATCGTGTTGCTCGCCGCCGGATTCTCGCTTTTTCTGGCGCGAAACCTGAGCAACCCGATCAAGGAACTGACCTCCAAGGCACAAAGCCTCTCGGCTGGAAATCTCGACGTGGCGATCGACACGCGCGGCGGAGACGAGATCGGGCAACTGGCGCGCAATTTCGATCAGATGCGACAAGCATTGCAAAGCCTGATCGAAGGCCTTGAGGCAAAAGTCGCAGAACGCACGAAGGAACTTACCGACAGCGAGGTCAGGATCCGCTCCATCCTGAACAACGCGGCGGACAGCGTAATTGTCATTGATGGCAATGGCGTGATCAGAGAGTTCAATCCGAGCGCCGAGGCAACCTTCGGATACAAGGCGAGCGAAGTCGTGGGGGGCAAGGTAGACGTCTTGATGCCCAAGAGGCACGCGCGCGACCACGACGCTCATCTTAAACGCTACCACGATACCGGGGAGAAACGTGTCGTCGGCTACACCCGAGAGGTCGAGGGGCTTCGGAAAGACGGCACCGAATTCCCCTTGGAACTCCACGTCGGAGAGGCCAAACTGGAAGACGAAAAGCTTTTCGTCGGGATTATCCGCGACATTACCGACCGCAAGAGGCAGGAAAAGGAAATTGCGGACAATCTGAGCTTTGTCACAACGCTTGTGGACTCGGTTCCCAATCCGATCTTTGTCAAGGATACCTCGGGCCGATACCTGAACTTCAATAGAGCCTACGAAAAAGCGTTCAGTGTTAGGCGCGAAGACATCATCGGAAAAACGGTGAACGAGCTGGAGTTCTTCCCCGAAGACTACCGGAATGAGCGGCACGATGAGGATGTCCGGCTTCTGCGAGATGGCGGAAGTACGCACCGGGAGACAGGCGTCGTCCTAGGTGACGGAAAACTGCATGACATGCTTTTCTGGGCACGCGCATTCGACCTGTCCGACGGCTCCCGCGGCGGTGTGCTCGGTGTCTTCGTTGATATCAGCCAGCAGAAGGATCTCGAACGGCAACTAGCGATTGCGAACAAGCGCATGGGCGACGAGCTCAATATTGGGCGCCAGATCCAGATGAGTATGATACCACTGACCTTTCCGAGGTTCCCAGAGCATAAGGATCTGGACGTCTGGGCCTACATCCGCCCTGCGCGTGAGGTTGGGGGGGATTTCTACGACTTCTTCATGATTGATGACCGGTATTTCGCCTTCGTGATTGCGGATGTCTCCGGCAAGGGGGTTCCCGCAGCCCTGATGATGGCGGTCGCGAAAACGCTGCTCAAGTCACGATCACAGGACACCAAGTCGACGGCCAACATCATTTCTTCGACAAACAACGAACTCAGTCAGAACAACGATGACTGCATGTTCATCACGGCCTTCTTCGCTATTGTCGACACGAAGACTGGACAACTCACCTACACGAACGCAGGGCACAATCCTCCCTATCTGATCAAGAATGACGGGACCGTGCGCGCCCTGGAAGAGCTTCACGGCCCGATGGTCGGGGTGATGCCTGACGCTCCCTATGGGGAGGCGCAGATGACGCTCGACGTGGACGACAAGATCATACTCTACACCGACGGCGTGACGGAAGCCTTTGACGCAAAGGGAAATATCTACGGGGAAGAGCGGCTCGAGGAATTCCTCGAACGGTCGAAGACGCTTGGCACGAAATATCTCGTCGAGTCGGTCCTGCGGGATGTGGATGGCTTCGTCGATGGTGAGGAACAGTCGGACGATATTACTCTCTTCTGCCTCCGCTATGTTGCCTGGGACGTGCGCGACGCTCGGGGCACAGTAGAGCTGCGTCTGGTCAACGAGCTTGGCGAGATCGATCGCTGTCTTGCCGCCCTTCAGGAGATCTGCCAGAGGTTCGAGCTGCCGCTCGAGATCCAGAACAATTTCTCCGTGGTCCTGGATGATCTTCTGAACAACGTGATCAGCTATGCCTATGACGATGAAGGCGAGCACGTCATCGACGTCGTGCTGTCGACAGATGGTCAACGGTTCATCGTGTCGGTTAGTGACGAGGGAATTGAATTCGATCCTTTCGCGAGGAAGGAGCCCGACACAGACTCCGATATCGAGAAGCGGGAAATCGGCGGGCTAGGAATTCATCTCATTCGCAACCTCATGGACGACTATTCCTACCGACGCGTCGGCGGAAAGAATGTCACGACGCTGATGAAGCGGTTTTCTGGAAATACAACAACAGAAAAAGACGAGATAGCAAAGGCCTGAGGGAAACAAGATGCATACGGAAGTGACCCACCGTTCAACAGATGCGGCTGTAGTGATCTATGTGGACGGCGATTTGACAACCAATACCAGTCCGGACGTGGAAGCCGAAATTCTTGAACTCATGAAGAATGAGGCAAAGCACGTGGTGATAAATGTCGAGAAGGTGAATTTCATCGCTTCCACCGGACTACGGGTGATTCTTGCGCTCGGAAAGAAGTTGAGTGGCAAGGGTATGAAGCTGATTGTGTGCTCGATGAACCCGTCTACGAGGTCCGTCTTCGAGATGTCGGGCTTCACAAAGCTCTTCCCGATATATCCGAATGAAGAGGACGCTATAAAGGACTTGTAGCCGGTTAGCGCAGTTATTTTCCCGGAACCGAATTAAAAGGAAACTTTAGCCAGGAAACACCGAAGGAGCATGAGATATTCTGCCGGGGAAGTGATTATTAACTGAGCGCTCGAAACCGGGCACTGCAAAGTCCGATACACCATCACAATATGAAGTGGGGCGAAGAGAAGTGGAAATCAGAACAAAGGAAGTTGCGGGCATAACCTTTGTCTATCTCAAGGGCGAGATTAAGAGCACGACGTCTGGCGAGGTAATGGATTCCTTGGTGAACTTGGTAAAAGGAGGGGCAGACAAGCTGCTGCTCAACATCAAGGGCGTTGATTTCATGAGCAGCGCCGGGCTGAGAAGTATTCTCGTTGCGGCCAAGGTGCTCAAGAACTCAAACGGTCAGATGAGGATCTGCGGCGCAAACGAGTCCGTTAAAAAGGTTCTCGAAACATCCGGCTTTACAAGTCTGGTGAGCCTGTACCCTGATGAGAACGAGGCGCTGGCGGCGTTCACCTAAGTCAATCTGATTGACGAACAAAGACTTTGTGTCCGAACGTCCGCTTTGTCCGCAACTCCGACCTTGTCGGCCCTGCACCCCATGTCCGGTCAGCAATCGAAATCCGACTTCGCCGTTTATGAGTACACGGCCTAGCAATTCCTTGAACAGGTTGACGAGGGAGAGATCCGCGTTCGGGTAGCGCTCTCGCATTTCCAACTCTGCGAGATGGCTGTTGATGAAATCCCAACTAACCCATTCTCCGTCGTCCCAAATGGCGTCGTCCGGTCCGAGCGTCGATCCCCCGAAGTTAACGGCAAGCCCGCTAGCGCGACCGTAGCGACTTTGTTGTCCAGTGCAGCCATGCTAGGCGAGGCGCATGCGCGCGGCCACGTTCATTTTTCTCATCAGCGTTCCTTGCATCGCCGTCGCTTCGGACCTCCGAGGCGTCCCGCGCGTGATCGATGGCGACACGCTGGCGCTTGGCGATGTTCGTATCCGGCTTCACGCGCTGCATGCGCCCGAGATGGACGAGCCACGCGGGCGAGAGGCAAAGGCCGCGCTCGCCGCGATAGTCGGGCGCAAGCCCATCACCTGCCGAGCCGTGGATCGTGACCGGTATGGACGGATCGTCGCGGACTGCCAGAACGCGGATGGTCGCGACCTTGCCCGCGCCATGATCGAGGCGGGTGCCGCGCGGCATTGCCCACGCTACGGACGGCGCGACTTGGCCGAGCTTCCCGACAACGGACTCAAGCTTCCCGGGTACTGCCAATGACGTCAGGATTTGTTTGTCTGGTGAGCACCTGACGGTGAGCGGCCCGCCTCAGCCGTCTTCAAGCGTCAGGACAAGTTTTGCCATCGCCCTCAGAAATGCCGACGCCCGCCGCCTTTGCGCGATGTTTTCGGCCCTGTAATGCCCATGCTTGAGGGCATTCTGATTGCCCGGGGGCGCCCCGGAAGACGCGCCGCCATGCATGCGGCACCTACCGTTCGTCATCGCGGGTGACTGGCACTGGCTCCCGCGCCTTGTCCTCGCACCGCAACGGCGGCTCAGGTGCATCGGTAATCTGCTTTGCATGGGATTGTTCCTCCGATATCGCGCGCCCCCCTCCCCCAGAGCGTTCGACATGGCCGACAATTGCCTGCCCGCCCGCATGAACGTGGACATGCTCGACCGTAACTTTCTGCTGGCCTTTCCCCCGATAGCGGTTCAGTGCCTCGAGGAGAGTGCAGAAGGTGCGGGATAGCTTGTTCGCCTGGTTGAGACACTCCTTGCGCGCTTCGCTGAACTGCTCGGGGATCATCGCTCGTCGAAAGCACTCCATCGAAGCATGATGCGCCGCAATCATTTGGGCTGCGAGCATGCCCTCAATCTCGTCTCTCGGTTCGATTCCCGCGAGGCCCATCACTGCGGCCTGAATTTGCTCCTGCCTCTTCGGGCCGGGAGGCTCAAGCCAGAGCGCGTTGCCGACCTGCTTGATCAGGATCTCGTTCCAATCGTCGCAAACGGACCCGCCAAAACTCTTGAGGCGGCCGTGACCTTGCGCCGGACTGTCCGAGTCGATGCGCCTGCTCTCGGTCTCGGGCTTCTTTCTCTTCATAGTGTCAGCCTCGCTGTTCGTGTTCGGTGAATGGCCGCCCGCGCCAGTGTCACTGAAAGTCCCGCCAGTCGTCCCGGAACCCGGAAGCATCATCCGAAACCTCGAAACTTTCTTTGTTTGTCAGAGCGTTAGAGGCGGGCGAAACCGAAACCTGATAGGTGCAGGTTTCGGGTTGAGCATGGCCTAAGCCACTGGTGTCATTGGTCGGTTTCGGGGTTTCGACTCGATCGGGCATCGTGGCGCAGTACCGGTCGTAGGCGTCGCGGATCTCCGACCGCTGGTAGCCCTTCGCGCCATACGTACCGAACTTCATCTGCCTCGGCTTTATGCCGAAGGGCTTCAGGAGGCGGGCGAGACTGATGGCCGTTATCGGGCGCCCCTGCTTCAACTCTCCCCACGGCCGGTCCTCCATCTGGACGAGCCAGGCAACCAGCTCGGAGGATTGGAGCCGCTCGCAGGCGTGCTGCTCGAAGAGCGCCATCAGGTCCCGGATCGCCACGACACCGTCGCGCTCGTCGCGGTCCTCATCGACCGCTTCCTTCAGGAGGTAGGCTGCAGCCACGCGCTCAGGCCAGGGGTCGCCGAGCAGCGTGGCGATGCGAAAAAGCGGCGCCCAGTTGTCCTGCGCCCGGTCGTTGCCGCAGGCCGGCGGGACGAGATCGAGGTCGCCGATACGGCGGGAGTTGTCAGCTGCCCAGCGTTGCAGCTTCTGCCGCACGATTGCCCTCTGCTCGAAGTAGTCGACCGGGAGCGCGGACACGCTCTCCGATGCCAGCCTTCGGCGGAGGCCGATGCGGATCGCGCGATCCTCGAGGGTGTCCATCTGCCGGCCGATGCAGGCTATGGCCTGGGCACCCCAAACCGAGAACTTGCGGGCCTCATGCGTGCCGTTCACCTCGACGGTGCGGATCACTGTCGCCGTCCGCCGCGTATGGCCCGCGTTGATGATGCCGTTCGCCTGCTCGTTATCGCGGAGGAACCGGTCGGCCTCATCGATCAGGAGCGTCGGGCGGGCGGTCTCGATGACCCGGAAGAGGGCCGCCGCGGTGATGTTCGCCGTCATCATGGGACGGCAGGCATGCGCCTCGACGACCTCGAGCAAGGTGGACTTGCCGCACCGCTTTTCCGGGCTCTGTATGAGAAGCTTCGGCCAGAGCCGCCAAGCATCCATCAGCCACGCTCCGATGAGCCAGAGGGTCGCTGCGTCTGCATCCGCCTCGCTCGGAAAGACGACATGGGCGAAGAGGGCGCGACGGATGTCTTCGGCAAGGTCACATCCGCTCACCGGCCCGGGCCAGGGCTCCGTGACCTCGACGAGTTGAAGCTGGTCCGCGTCGTCATTCCCGCCGCTCTCGCGATGACGCACGACCGCCTTGTCGAGGGCGCTGACACGAATGCCGAGATCCTTTGCCTCGGACTCGCGGCACTGCTCGTATTCCAGCCGCGGAAGAAGTGCGAGCTGCTTCGCCCGAGCCTCCGCGTCGGGCCTTGGATCGGCGATCGGGACCGCATCGGTCTCAAGTGCGTTTGGCCAGTCGAAGGTCATGCCGCGTCCCTCGCCGCGCGGAGAAAGGCGGCTTTCTCTGCGCCCGGAAAGCGCCGCCAGATCGCGGCGAAGTAGGCCCTGCGTTCGCCGAGGAGCGCGAGAGCGGCCCAGTTCTCAGCCTCTGCGGTGATCGTATCGAAGGGCGCGATCGGGGGCCCGGCGTGTGTGGCCTCCTCCATCGCCGCGAGGAGTTCCTCGGCCTCATCACGATCAAGGCTTTCGATCGAGGCGCGCGCCAGCAAACTCCGCTGCCCAGGCTGCAACCACGCCCGCAATATCGTCCCGACCCCATGAGCGAGCGCCCCGGGCGTGGCGTGGCCTGGCTCGGAGGACGCCGGCAAGAGCTCTAACGCCTGCCGGATGGCATTCATCACTTTCTCCACCCTCACCGCCCTCCTCCATCGTAGGCGTGTGTGGCGATGAGCGCGGCGAGCGGCCCTAGGAGAAGGTGCAGGCGACGCAGGCGCTCAAGGCGCATCGCGTGATGGAGATCGACCGGAGCCGTACGATGCTCGCGACCGACCCGATGCCCCCTGTGGAAGGTCATTTCAGCACCGGCGCGGTGGATTAGACCGCGCCCGGGGTTTCCGGTGCGGGACATCTCAGGCCACCTCGTCGTTTTCGACGCGGCGAGCGGCAAGCCAGGCAAGCACGTCGGCTCCGAGATAAAGCACGCGGGAGCCGGACTTGATGTAAGCTGGCCCTTTCCCCTCGTGCCGCCAGCGGGCGAGGGTCTGAACGGCGCCAATCGTGCGCATCTCGTTGGCTGACGGCGAATAGTAGCAGTCAGATTCTATCTTCACGGTGCATCCTCCGGAAAGCCCAGCTACGGGCGGGGATGCGACTACAATGCGAAGAATGAGTGGACGTATTAATCCTCGGACTTCTCGAGGTTCGGGTAGGTTATCTCTGCGCCCGTCATTCGAAGTCGATCGAGAAGCCGCTGTCCGTGTTCTCTGTGCGCGCGCGCAATGCGCTTCCTTCCGACCCGGCCGGGACCATCGTAGCCCTCAAATTGGACGGCGACCTCGTCGATTGCCTTACCAACGCTGATCATCTTCCCCGTTTGTCCGAGATGCGATTGGGTTACAAGGACTTGCAAGGCAAGGTATTCATCGACCTCAAGGGCGTTGAAAGCGTCCCGATCGTTTGACAAGCCTTGGCCGCTTGCTTTCCCTTTAGCTTCCACTCCCGCCGCTCTTCCAAGCGAAAGATTGTGGTCGGCCTCCCGATATCTGCCCCATGCCTCTGTGAGTGCGCCAAGCATCGCGAGCGGAATCGTGACTGTTGGTTGAGAACCCTTGTAACGGCTGGTGATCTCTGAAAACTCCCTCACCCATTCCGGATCAGTCACCGACGTCAACGTTATGAAAGAAAGTATCTCCGCATAATATCCGAATAGCGAAATTTCATTTCTAGAATATAGATATTCTAATCTTTCCATTAGGCACTGAAATTGAAAATCGGACTTTAACTCCTTTAAATCTTCATTGAGGCGCTCAAGCTCCTCTACTGGCACAACTGGTGGGTTTGGCTTGCGCCCCATCAGTCTTTCCTCTTCCATGGTAAAGCGTGCAAATCCGCTGCCGGGGAGTTGGAGAGCTTCGCAGCCATGCTGGCGCCCATCCTCTCGCGCAACTCGGTAAGCGGCGCCCCGGCGCGCCGCGCGTAACGATCGGCCATAGCGGTGGTCTTGTGGCCAACCATGTCGCGGAGGAGATGCGAGCCAACGCCGAGTGCTGCGGCTTCCGTCATGATGGTGCGCCGCAGATCATTCAGACGCGCGCCCCTGATACCGGCGGCGTCGCAGGCACGGTCCCAGTGGTTGCGGATGCTGGTGTAGTCGAGCGGACGATCAGGGTCCCGACCTGGAATCACGCAAGCGCCGATCCTCGGGGCGTCAGCCAAAAGCGCAAGAGCTGCACTGGGCAGCGTGTGAATGCGTCGACCGGTCTTGGTCTTCGGCAGGGTCAGGAAGCTCCCTTCGAAGTCAACGTCCTCCCACTTCATGTTCTTTATTTCACCGATCCGCAGTCCCGTGATCGCCGCCAAGCGTATGGCCAGGATCGCGCCCTGGTTGCCATCGAGTTGGTCCAGAGCCCGTCCAAGCACGGAAAACTCGCTCTCCGAAAGAGTGCGGTCCCGCGCATCTTCCACTGCCTTTTCGATGCCGCGCGCAGGATTGGTGTGCTGCGGCCGGTACTCCCAGTGCTCGAACAGGGTGAATAGGCGCGAGACCAGCGCTCGCACACGGTTCGCCATTATTGGCGGCAGAGGCGCCAGAACCTTTTCCACATCGTGGCGCGTGACATCGCAGATCCGCCGCTTCCCAATTTTCGTCAGAATGTACGTGTTGGATTGCCGGAAATACTCGCGCCGCGTCGTCTCGGCCATCCGGCCCATCGCCATGCGCTTTGGCACATACTCTGAAAAGAAGCGCTCGACCCCCTCAGCGACCGTTGGCAACTGGCGCCGCGCAGAGCGTTCCTCCAGAGGGTCGCCACCACCGCGGATCTGGATCTTCGTTTCCGAAGCCAGAGCCCGCGCCCGGGCGAGTGACATCTCCGCGGCCCGGCCAAGGGTCATGAGGCGTTTGCGCCCGTCGGCCCTGTAACTGAGCACAAATGATTTCACCCCCGCAGGCGTGATCCGGAGCCCGAGGCCCTTAACCTCATCATCCCACTCGATCCGCGTGCGATCGCTCGCTTTAGCGTCTCGGACTTTCTTGGCTGTGAGGGACATCCCGCTCTCCAACGCGGTGACACAGGGGGCTCCATGTCACCACCATATCACTAGATCACTGGAATATGAGGGAATGCAGGTCAATCGACAAGAAGCCAAATCACTGCTTTTAATGATATAATGGAATTTGAGGGAATAAACAGGAATGGCGATAAATCTAAATCCCAGTGACTTTTAATCAGCTGGTCGTGGGTTCGATCCCCACCCCGCTCACCAAATAAATCAATGGCTTGAAGATTATCTTGAGGCGCGAGCGGCGCCTCATCTTCCACCTGCCTTCCACCACGACAGTGTTTCGCGATCACCCCTCTTTGCGTGGAAGTGCTCGCCACTGCTCTCCCACAGGTTCGATGATCATATGGGGGAACCGAGAAAAGCGCGGGCACTCCCGCTCTTGCTCCTGAACGTCGAGGACTTGCTGCACGAGCGGGGCATCGACATCAGCCATGAAACAGTGCGGTTCTGGTGGCACCGATTTGGCCCGATGTTCGCCGCCGAGATCCAGAAACGACGCGTCGAGGGCATGCGGTCAACGGGCGTGGTGGGGCTTTATCGAGAAGGGCCCTACCGGACGCCATTGCGACTGCCTCGACGCGCGCTAGAGACGACTTCCCAACGCCACCAGGAGCAGCCGTCACCGAGACGAAGCCCGCAATTAGGTGCCGGTCGTAGAGCCAGCGGCGAGGCGGCAGAGCCGTCGGGTCTGGCAGGGTGAGTGGAGTTGGCCGGATCGTTGCCGCAGACGACGTCTGCAGAGCCGTCGGCGCTTGCGCAGCCTGCCTGTAGCAGGTCGTCCACCCGCCCAGAAGATACACGACAGAGCCCAGTGAAAGGCTTCCGTTCGGCTTCGCGCTGTCCCACACACGCTCCGCTTCACCGGGAGTATTTTGCCCAGCATAGCGCGCCGAGAACGCAAGCCAGTCTTCGCGCGCCCTAACGCCAAAGTGGGCCTTCAGAGCATGGCAAACTCTGACCCAATCATCGCGTTCCAGCGTATTCGGCGATGCCCTGAGAAGAGCGAGGACGCGCTCGCCACTGTCACTGGCGCTGTCGACCGTGCCATCGGCGATGAGCGCGTCTGCCCGCCGCTTTCCGCCCGTCTCATCTTCGGGGTGCGAGGCAAAAACCTTCTCCAAATCTGATGGATCGTAGCTTTTTACGCCCTCTCGCTCAGTCAGCGTAACCAGTTCCAGCACGCGCCCCTGCTTGCCCGTCTTCGGCCAGGCCAGAGAGCCCGCCAACCGCATGACGCGGTTCGCACCCTTCGCTCCCGTGTCCGCATTCGTAGCAGCGACCGCTCGGTCCAGTAGTCGGTTCAGACGATCCCGATCGATCTCCTCGGAAAGAAGGAAGAACGCCTGAGCACGGACGTGCGGCACCCTGCCGGTCGTGACCCAAAAGGTTGGCGGCACGCCCCATTCCTGAAGCCTTGCATGCGCTTCCTTCACCCCGCCTTCGTGATCGAAATCGAGCCATATCCACCGGGACCCCACGACGTGCGATGCTTCGGCTCGTGCATCTTCTGGGGCGCCTTCTCGACGGGCGGGGCCAATGTAAACGCAGACACCCTCCGCGGCATTCACTTCCGCCGCATAGGCCAGCATCTCGTCGATCTGGTTGGCCCTGAAATGGCGCGCCCCACGCGCCCAGCTGCCCTCAAAGACATTCCCAGCGCAAATCTCAATCTCGCCCGTCGCGTATGCGCCGCAGATTAGCTCCAGCATCCGCCGAGCATCCACGTTGTCGAAAGCTGGGACCCTTGCTGGCGCGTTCAAAGCGCACCTGCCCGTCTGAACCGCAGAATTTGAGCGGTATGGAGCCGACGCCCATGCTTTGCGGCCCACGCTCGCGCGGCACGCCCTGCGTCGACCCGCAGGTCATAGACGCCAATGCGTCGCGTCCGAAAAGTGGCTCGATACCGGCTTTTCGCAACGTTCCAAGCGCGTGCTCGCGGCGAACGACAAAACGATCGGAGCCGTAGATCGCATACTTTTGCCGGTTCTCTTCGGGTGTGAAGTTGATCGTGATCACGTTCGCTCCCGCCGCGAATCCAAGCACTTGTCCGCCCGGCTCCGGTTTCTCCAGTGCGCTGACGGCTGGTATCAATGCACTGGGGTGCAAGAGGCGCATGACCGCCAGCATGTTCAGGGTGAGACCCAAGTCTCCCATCAACGCGCCTGACAGGGGGGAGTTGGCTGCAGGGATGAAGGGTGACGCACTCATCATCTGCGCCCCGATGCGGCCGGGCAGCAATACATCCTCGATCAGCGAGGCCGTACCTTGACCCGGAAGCCCGACAATCGCTCCCATTCCGGTTCGAAAGCCCAAGGCGACGAGATCGTGCGCGCAGCCGAGGCGTGAACTGAGTGGCACTGCGCGCATGGTGAGATGGAGCTCGGGATCTGCCGTCTCCTGCTTGAGGATATAACTATCCGCGCCGGCGCGTTTCAGGCGTTCCAGGTCGGCACGGCTCTTGTCCCCCAGGCAGAGAAGAACCTCGACATCGTCGTCGAAGGCCTGGCGAATTGCAGGTATCAGTCGTGTTGCGAGGGTGGTTGATGCCGGTGTCTCGCCGCCCTGAAGGGCAACGACCCCAAGGCCTGCCTGCCGGATCGCGTCGGTGGCCTGCAAGATGTCATCCGAGCGCTGGAAGTACCGCTGGTAACGGTTCTCCACACGCATCGGGCAATAGAGGCAGGACTTCACACAAACGTCTGTGATCTCGATAACGCCACGAACAACCGCGGTTCTCCCGAAAAACGTATCGCGCACCTCCGAGGCTTCGTCGAAGAGCCTTCGCTGCGCGGCACCGGTCGCCTCGAGCATCCCGGCAATCGCACGACGCGTTCGACGTCGGGCCGGGAGGTAGCTGTGGGCTGGCGCGGTCGTCATCTCGGTTCCTCAAGCGTGTTCCATCATCGGAAAGCGACGTCTGGGCGCGCAGCATCGCTGATCAACGGGCCCGCCAGCCCTTTCTTGGGGAGGGGATGCTTGTCCGCCTTCTGCGGCGCCTCGAGCATGAATTCCCAGCGATTCTCGATGTCTGCGCAATTTGCGGGCGCAAAACCGTAGAAATATGTTGCACGTGAATTTCTCTCGGTGGCTCTATCGAGATTGAAATTACCTCGGTCAGAACGTCAAAGGAAAATCCGGTGAGATTGGCAATTTTGTTCGCCTTGATGACCCTCGCAGGCTGCGCCATCGGCAACGAATACGATTATCGTGCGGCCTCTGCCCCGGTGCCGGCGAGTTCGGCGGAGACGCTCGCCGTCGCCGTTACCGATCATCGTCCCTATGTCCTGAGCGGCGACAAGAGCCCCGACTTCGTCGGGTTGCAGCGTGCGGGCTTCGGCATCCCATACAATGTTACCACCGCATCGGGCGCGCCTCTGGCGGACGACCTGTCAGTCCTCCTCGCCAATTCCTTCGCCGCTGCGGGCACCGAGGTGGAGATCATCCGGTTGCCGAACGGTGCGAGCGCAGACGCTGCGTTGGAGCAGTTCAAGGGGACGGCCGCCGATCGATTCCTTCTGATCGAGATGCTCGAGTGGAAGTCGGATCATTACGCGCAAGTGACCATTCACTGGAACCTCGTTGGGCAGGTCTATGACCGGTCTGGAAGGCTACTGGGCGAGGACCGAATACAAGGCACAAGGGGCACTGGCGAGGGGTTCTGGTCACTTGAGGCCGGGAAGAACCGGATCGTTACGGCCGAGGCGAAGCGCCTTTTCGGGGAGTTGTTGGCCAGGCCTTCAATCGCAGGAGCCCTTGGCTAGCCAGGGCACTTCCGTGGTTTCCTGTCTTTCAAGGGGGGCGAAGATGGGAGGCGGAGGGCAGCGGAGACATTCCCCTCGATTGGTGACTGCCAAGGAGATCCGAAGCAGGGAGTAGATCATGCCGGGCAACGACCTGACGCGAAGGACGATGCTTGTTTCCGGTCTCGCTGTTCTGGCTTTCCAAACCCCGGCCCGCGCGACGACGTTCGGACCCGAGGCGGCGCGAGCCCATGTGGATGCGACGATTGACGAAATTCTTGCCCTGATCGTCGCCAGCCTCCCGAGAGGCGAGACGGCCGTCCGCTTGAACCGCATTCTGCGGGAGAAAGCTGCGCTCCCGCAGTTGGCAAAGTTCGCGGCAGGCCGCCACTGGCGCACGATGGCCGCAGGGCAGCAGGAGCGGTTCGTTGCGGCGTTCGGGCGCTATGTCTCGCGCGTCTATGCCGGCTATTTCCGTTCCTTCGAAGGCAGCGTGGAGGACTTGAGGAAGTATGTCCTTCTCGGCAAGGCCCACGATGCAGGATCCAAGGGGATCATGATCGAAAGCGAGATCCGCCCACTCGATGCGCTCGCCATTTCGGTCAACTGGCTCGTCTCCGACAGGTCGGGTCAGATCGCCATATCCGACCTGGTCGTCGAGGGTATCTCTCTTGCGGTCACTCAGCGCGAGATCGTCGGCGCACTCGTCGAGAAGCACCGCGGCGACATTGACGCAGCCATTGCAGAACTCGATGGCATTGGCATCGGGGACTGAGCGCTCGTCGGGCTTCAGACGGAGCCGCCCGCCCGGCCCCGTAGGAAAGCTCGGCGTTGGGCCGGCTCGCCCGGGTTCGCCGCGTCCTGGGACGAGCAAACCGATCCGGTTCAGGGGCTTTCAAGGAAGCGCCTAGATCATTCGCCTTGCCGAGATGATGTGCATCCGGTTCCCTCTCTCGCTGGGGAATGTCGAGTATGTGCCGGATGAGCGCGGCACCGATGCGCGCTACGAGACGGTCCGTTTCCGGTGGCATTGCTTGTTCCCGCCCAGGGCGCGAGTGCTTCAGCACGCCTGCAATGCAGCATCGCCCGTCAGTTGATCTCGCGCAGGAAAGCCCGAGCCTCGCGAACCTTGATGACGCAATTCTGGTATTCGCCGAACTGTTCCTGCACCTTCGCGGCCCCGAGAAGGCTGGCGGCCTTGCTCCACTTGACGCTCCCGCTCAGGCCGCTTGCTTCGGCCTGATTGAGTTCGCGATAGCCCGCCTCCAGCCCGCCGGCGCAAGCGGGGCCCAGACCCACATCGGCGCGATCGCCGGAACATCCGGCGGCGAGCGCGCCGAGAACGATCCCGATGGCGAACGGGTGGATCGACTGCATGCTGATCTCCATCCTGACTGGCCCGAAGCCACCCCTGCGCCATCAGCGCCGATGCGGCTCGAGGGGGCTACCTTCGAAAGGGAACGGCCGCTGGTCCATCTGCAAACCGACAGACAGAAGCCGATCCTTTTCAACGTTGATGAACACCTCGAGTTCCTGCATCAGCGCCGCCGAACTCTGGCCCGGCTCGACGGGCGTGCAGAAACGAAGGGTAACGAGACCGGGGATCTTGGTCCGGAACCCGTCGAGCCAGAGCAGCCCGGCATTGTGCACGATGGGGATGACCGGCACACCCGACGACCGATAGAGAGCTTCCAGCCCCCGCTCGAAAGTGCGACGGCCGCCCGGCGGCACACGTGTGCCCTCGGGGAAGATCAGAATGCTCCTGCCCTCGCTCAGCGTCGCCTTGGCCTCGCGAAGCACGCGGCGCAGGTTGGTCCCGCGACGGTCACGATTGACGAAGATCATGGGCGCGTGCCGCAAGCCCCAGCCAAAAACGGGAATGCCGGTCGCCTCGGCCTTCGAGACGACATTGATGTCGGCGATCAGAGCCGTGAGGGCGATCGACTCCCAATAGGACTGGTGATTGCAGACGAAGATGGCAGGGGCGTCGGGGATGTTCTCGCGTCCCTCGATCACGTAGCGCACGCCGACGATCCAGCGTGCCGCCGCGATGAACCCCGTCGACCAGAGCCGAAGCGCGCGGCGGACGACATGCGGGGGCCGCCAGACCTGGAACAGGGTCAGGATCAGCACCCCGAACGGCAGACTCCAGAGCAGGATCGCGACCTCGAACAGGCGCGTGCGCGCGGCGCCGACAAGACGGCCGATCCGCTTCGCTTCTCCGTCCATGGAAACGTCAGCGAGATTCGCCATGCCTTCCTGAAGCTGTGTCCGTGAATCGGATATCTCGGCTTACCCCGCCCGGGAGGCGGGAGCAAAAGTTGCGTGCGGGCTCCGCAATGCCTTGCACTTCCCACCCGGCTGTGCAGTCCTCACCAAGCCGCCCGAGATTGCGTGCACGGGCCCCGAGGCAGGCGCCCCGGTTGCTGAGAGGGATTGAGATCAGTGACAAACCGTAAACCCTATGTCATTGGCCAGTATTATTCCTGCCCTGACGAGAAGCAGGCTTTCCTTCGCGAGATCTTCGATCGCACCGCACCATATTACGAAGGCATCGCGAAGTGGGGGTGGTTCGGCTCGGGTCAATTATACCGGCGGAATGTCCTGAAGCGTGCGGGCCTCAAGCGGAACATGCGAGTGATCGACGTGGCCTCGGGCACAGGCCCAGTGGCGCGGGCGCTGATGTCGCTGCTCGACAGCCCCAGCCAGATCGTCTGCGTCGAGCCGTCGGCCGGGATGATCGCCGAGTCGCGCAAGACCGTGCCCTGCGTCCACCACCAGGCCACGGCGGAGAACCTGCCGGTCGAGGACCAAAGCTTCGATTTTCTCACGATGGGTTTCGCGCTTCGCCATGTCGACGACCTCGACAAGACCTTCCACGAGTTCCGCCGCGTGCTGAAGGACGGAGGAAAGGCGCTGGTGCTCGACGTCACCATCCCGGACAATCCCGTGGGGCGTTTTCTCTTCAAGGCCTACTTCAAGCACATTCTCCCAACGCTGACGCTCGTCTTCAGCCGTAATCGCGAGGCGCACAGGCTGATGAAGTATTATTGGGAGACGATGGAGCAGATGACCGGGCGCGAGGAGGTGGCCGAGATCATGCGCGAGGCCGGCTTCAGTCCCGTCACCCACCGCGTCCTGCTCGGCTGCTTCTCGGAATACGAGGCAGTGCGCTGATGCCGCAAGTCGCGCGGGACAGTCCGCACTGGACGGTCATCATCCCCGCCCACAACGAGGAAAAGACCATTCGGGCCATTGCCGAGGGCGCGCTCAGGCATGCAAGCGACGTGATCGTGATCGATGACGGGTCCACCGATTCGACGGCCGAGGCGCTTGAAGGCCTGCCCGTGGAAATCATCCGGCACAAGCTCAACCGAGGGAAGGGCTGGCGGCTCGCCGAGGGCCTTGCGCATGCGGCCGCCCGGGGGGCGGATGGCGTGCTTACGCTCGACGCGGACGGCCAGCACGATCCCGACGACATCCCCGCCTTCCTTGCCGCAGCCCAGGCTCATCCCGGGGCGCTGGTCCTCGGCGACCGCTCATCCGACAGGATGTCCATCCCTTTCAGCAGGCGCGCGGCGATCGGGTTCGGGGACTTCTTCATCGGCTGGGCGGCTCGGCGGCCGATCCGGGATGCGCAATGCGGCATGCGGCTCTACCCCGCGGCCGTCGCTGCGGAACTCGACGTGCCGCAGTGCGAACGGGAGCGCTTCGTGTTCGAGACGGCCATTCTGTTGCGGGCTGCGCTCGCGGGAAAACGATTCGCACGCGTTCCGATTCGCGCCCGGTATCACGGCTTTCAGCAGCGGCCGAGCCATTTCCGGCCAATCGTCGATACGCTCGAGATCGCGCGCGTTGTCACCCGCCTGCTCTGGCGGACGCGGTTGAGCCCCAGCCGTCTCTTGATCCCGCTCCGCGCAGTGCGATAGCCTGACCACAATCAGAAGTATTTGAAATTGGGGGATGAAATAAAGTCGTTTCTATCGGGAGCTGTCCTTGTGATCGCGCTGGCAATGGCTGGTTGCCGCGCTGCGCCGATCTACGACGCCGAAGACGTCGCCTACGCCGCGGCACCGACGACCGCATCGAAGACCTTCACCCTTGATGACTACCGCGCCGCAATCATCCGGGCCGGTGCAAAACGGGGCTGGACGTTCACCGAAGAGGGCCCGGGGCATCTCGTTGGCGATGTCGCAGTTCGCAACAAGCACTTCGCGACAGTGGATGTCACCTTCGACACCGAGTCGTTCTCGATCCGGCACAAGTCGTCTCAAAACCTGAACTACAATGCCAGCCGGGGCGAGATTCATCCGAACTACAACTCCTGGATCTCCAACCTTCAGAAGGACATTCTGGCGGAGATCGCCGTCATGAAGGCAGGCTGAGGCCAGAAGCCGAGAACCGATGGAAAATCTGAGATGCCCGCTCGTTGGCTCCTTCCGGGCGGAGAGCCCGTTCCTCGATGGGCACTTCGTGGGAAATCCGATCGTGCCGGGTGCGATCATCCTCGGCTTTCTTGCCGCCGGCTTGAAAGAGCGTGGGCAGCGGCTCGTGAATGTTCAGCGAATGAAGTTCATCCGCCCGTTGCGGCCCGACGTGTCCTTCGAGGTGACCATCGGCCGGCGCGGCTCCGGCCTTCGCGCCGAGTTCAGCGACGGCGAAGGTATCTTTGCCACTGCCAGCCTCGTCATCCGGCCGATCGATGAGTGACGCCGCGCCGGATTGGCTTCGCGAGCCCGAGCGCGGCAGCCAACTGGCACTTCGCGTGATGCGCACCATCGCCCAGAGCGCGCCGCCGCAGGTGACCGATCCGCTGATCTGGCTGATCTCGCTCTACTTTGCGGCCTTGCCAAGCCATGCTTCCGCCACGGGCGCGAAAGCCTATCTCGCGGCCGTGCTCGGTCGCGCGCCGCGTTTCTCCGACCGGCATCGCCAGGTCCGGACCTTCGCCCATGTCATTCTCGACCGGGTCGGGCTGCTGTCCCACGGGGCACCGGCCTTCGACCTGCGCGCGCGCGGAGAGGGGCTCGTTGCAGGTCTGCATGCGCAGAGACGGGGCGCGGTGCTTCTTGGTGCCCATTTCGGCAGCTTCGAGGCGATGAGAGCCTTCGATCGGACCCTCCCGGGTCTTGCGGTGCGCTACCTGATGTTCGAGGACAATGCTGAGAAGACCTCAAGGCTGCTGGAGGGGATCAACCCGGAACTGGCGCATCAGGTGATTCCCCTCAGGGATGGCATCGACGCCATGCTCGCGGCTTGCAGCGCCCTCGAAGAAGGCCAGTTCGTCGCCTTCCTAGGCGACCGGGCGCAGCGCAGGAACCCGCGTGCTGAAGTCGAGGTCGAGTTCCTCGGGCGCCCTGCGCGGTTTCCCCGCGCGCCCTATGTAAGCGCCATGCTGGCGCGGGCGCCGATCATCCTTTGCTTCGCCCCCCGGGTCGGTCGGAGAACCTATGAAATCACCTTCACGGAGTTGCATGACGGATCGCCCGTTCCGCGCCATGAGCGGGACGCGAAGTGCCGCGAGTGGGCGCAGCGCTATGCCGATGCTCTCGGCGAAATGTGCCGCCGTCATCCTTACAATTGGTTCAACTTCTTCGACATATGGCGCTGAGATGACCTTCGGTGCCTGCGCCGCCCCATCCCCCGCGAGCGCGGCCGAGACCCTCGAGGGGCTAAGGATCGACAGCGCGGCTACCATCGCCTACCGCGAGGAGGTCCACCACCCGGCGCTGGCCGAGCCGGAACGGGCGCACGGCCTGATGTGGGTGACGCCAGACGGCCGTCTGATCAAGGAGCAGGCGGCCCCGAGGCGGGAGATCAGCGAGATCGGCAAGGATTTCGTGTCCGTGCGCGAGTTTCCCGAAGATGCGGCGAACCTGCTTCCGATACCGCCCGAGGCGAGACGGATGCTCGATGCGCTGCGCGCCGTCATGTCGGGAAGGGTCGGATCGGTGGCCGCGGAATACGCGCCCGAACTGACTGAGGTGCGACCGCTCTGGCGCCTTCGGCTGGCCGTGCACGACGACCCGGAATATCTGCCGGTCTTCCTGATCGGCTGCGGTGCCGAACTGCGGGGGATGGAGATCCGCGAGCCGGGCGCGGTTCGCCGTCTGATCCTGTTCGACCGGCAGCCATGACGCGGCTCTCGCTGGCTGCCCTCGTCGCCCTCGGCCTTGCGGCCGCGGCGGTCGCGACGGCCGAGATCGACACCGACGCGCGTGCTCTGCTCGGGGACGACGGATCGATCGTCTCGGCGCTCGACACGGCGGACGGGCGGTCGGCGCTGCTCGCGGTCGTCGATGCGGACCGCGAGAGGCGCAACGCGATCGCGCGGGCGATCGTCGAGGATCTGGCGGACGAGCCGATGGTTGCGCGCGCGTCGGCGGGCGTCATGACCCCGCCGCCGGGCCTCGCGGACTGGCTCTGGCGCGAGAGGTTCACGCTGTCGCCGCCGCCGCCTCCGGCCTTCGCATCCGAGGCCATGACGATGGAGCTGATGTCGGCGCGGGCGGCGCTCACCAGCGTCGGCGGCGGGGGGCTCGCCCATTACTATCTGCTCGATCCGACGGGCAGCTTTCGGCGCCTGATCGAAGCCCTGGCCCTCGCGGCCGGCGGCGGCCTGCCGGTCGCTGACGGGGTGGTGCAGTCGCTCGATGACAGGGCGGCGCTCGTCACCATCGAGCTCGCGGCCCGCCCGTTCGACGTCGATGCGCAACGAGCGCTCGACCGATCGATCATCGAGCATGTGGAGCATGCGGGCGCCGAGGCCATCATGGTCGGTCCGCGCCCCATCGCGGCCCGCGTCAGCGCCGGTCTCGAGCGAAGCTCGAAGATCGTCGCCGGTGTTGGCGGCGGGCTGCTCCTTCTCTGGCTCGTCGCGGTCCTGCGATCCGCGCTCTCGCTCGCGCGCGTTTGCCTCCCGCTCGCGATCGGCCTCGCGGGGGCCGTGCTGGCGGTCCAGACAGTCTTCGGCAGCGTGCATGTCGTGGCCCTCGGGTTCGGGGGCGCTCTCACCGGCCTCGCGCTGGACTACCCGCTGCATCTGCTGTCCCATGCACGGACAGGCGGCGACATGGCACGGACGCGGCGGCTCATTCTGCTCGGGGCATCGACGACTGGCGTTGCCTTCCTCTCCCTGCTGGGCGCCGGAATTCCCGCGATCGGGCAGGTCGGGCTCTTCGTCGCGGCAGGCCTCTCCGCCGCCGCGGTCGCCGCGATCGCCATCGGCGTCGAAGGCGAGTCAAGGCACGCCTGGCAGTCCCCGCGCAGAACCCCACCGCCGGCGATACGCTGGAAGCTGCCTGCTCTCGCCATACTCGGCCTCGTTGCGGGCGCCGTCGTCTCGGTCTCCTCGGGGCCCGGCACGCGCGGGCTCTTCGAACTGCCGTCGGCGGTCACGGAGTCGATCGCCGCTCTCGATCGCATGATCGGCCTGCCCTCTGGTCGCTACCGAATCGAGGTCGAAGCATCGACGCTCGGCAGCCTTCTTGCCCAGCAGAGACGGCTGGAGAAGGTCCTTGCCGAAGCCCGCGCGGCCGGAGCGATCGGCCGCTCCTCGATGCTCGCAGACAAGCTGCCCGGCGGCGACGATCCGTCGCTTCCGGACGTCGAGGCCTTCGCTGCCGCGCTGTCAGGGGGCCTGCGCAAGGCCGGCATGCGCGAAGGCTTCGGCGCCGAGATCATCGACGCGTACCGCAAGGCTCTGCAGGGACCGCCACTCGGCTCCGGCGAGGTCGCGCCGATGGCCGGGCCGCTGGCGTCCGCGCGCCTCGTTCGGGTCGAGGGCGACCGCCTCGTCGCGACGGTGAGCCTCTGGGATGTTGCGGACCCCGCCCGGATCGAGGACGCCGTCCGAGGACTCTCCGGGGTTCGCTTCATCGACGAACAGACCGCGCTCTCGGAGCGGCTCGACCAGTTGATTGCGCGCATTGGTGTCTGTTTCCTGATCGGCATTGCCGGATGCGCGACCATTCTTGCCCTTGCGCTCCGCAGCGTGAGACCCGTCGTCGAGATTCTCGCATCATGCCTGGCCGCAGCCGCCCTCGCAGCCGCCTCGCTCGCCATCGTGGGAGATGGGATCAGCGTCTTCACCCTGATCGCCCTCGCCCTTGTTGTAGGTATAGGGATCGACTATGGGATCTTCCTGACGTCGAGCGAGGATCCCGAGGCGTCCGCCGTGGCCTTGAGCTCGGTCGGCTTGTGCGCGAGCACGACGCTCATTGCGTTCCTTGTCATGGCATTTTTCGGCACCGGCTTGCTAAGGGATATTGGCATGACTGTTTCCATCGGTGTGGCCGCGACTGCCGTCGCGTCATCGCTTCGCCAGAAATGGAGCGTCGGGCGCGGCTGATGACCAGGACCGCGCACCTGCCCCCGCTCGACGAACTCGCCATCACCGCGCGGGTCGCCGTGTCGTGCATAGGCCACGGGCGGGACGCGCATGTCGAGGCGATGTCCAGCGGTCGATCCGGTCTCACCCCCTGCGATTTTCCCGGAGCGGCGATCCCGTGCTGGATCGGGCAGGTGAGCGGCATCGAGCAGGGCGCGTTCCCGCGTGGGCTGGCCGCCTACGATAACCGCGCGACACGGATTGCATTGGCCGGCCTCGAGGCAGACGGGTTCGCGGCTCGCGTCGCGGCAGCGATCGCGCGCTGGGGCAGCGACAGGGTCGGGATCGTGATCGGCACCTCGACCTCGGGCGTCGAAAAGCTCGAGCAGGTATACCGACGATGGTCGGGGGACGGGCCGCTCGATCCCGCCTACTCGCTCCGGCACCACAACGACCATCACGCCGTCACGGCGTTCCTTGCGGAGCATCTCGGGATCGCAGGGGTGGGCTACACCGTCTCCACCGCCTGCTCGTCCGCGGCCAAGGCCCTGATCGATGGCGCGCAGCTGGTCCGTCTCGGGCTGTGCGACGCCGTGCTGACGGGAGGCGTCGACAGCCTGTGCTTGACCTCGCTCTATGGCTTCGAGGGGCTCGAGCTTCTCTCGCGCGCGCCCTGCAGGCCGTTCGACGTCCGGCGCGAGGGCCTGTCGATCGGCGAGGGCGCGGGCTTCCTTCTGATCGAGCGCGAGGGGGATGGACCGCGGCTTCTCGGCTATGGCGAGACGTCGGATGCCGTCAGCATGTCGACGCCGCCACCGGACGGTGCGGGTGCCCAGGCGGCTATGCGCGAAGCGCTGGCACGCGGCGGTCTCGCCGCCGCCGAGATCGGCTTCGTCAAGCTGCACGGGACCGGGACCCGGACGAATGATGCCGCCGAGGCGGCGGCCGTCGCGGCCGTCTTTCCGCACGTCCCGCCGGCGGCGTCGCTGAAGGGGATGATCGGCCACACGCTTGGCGCCGCCGGCGCGGTCGAAGCGGTGCTCTGCCTCGACGCCATGGAGGCGGGCGTCGTGCCCGGGACGGTGGGCCTCGATCAGCCCGACCCGACACTCGCGATCGCTCCCGGCGCGCGGCCATCGACCGGGGAAATCCGCCGCGCCATCTGCAACGCCTTCGGCTTCGGGGGCAGCAATTCCGCACTCCTGTTCGGACTGGCATGAAGGCGCGACTGCATATCGACGGCGTGGGCTTCGCCGCGCCGGGACTGCCGACGGCCGAGGCGCTGCGGGGCCACCTCGAGGGCGCGCCGTTCGCGCCCGAGGCCGAGTGGAAGCCAATGCCTGCGTCGCTCGCCCGTCGCCAGGCGCTGAGGCTGAGCGAGGCGACGCGCGTCGCGATCATGGCGGCCGAGCAGATCGCGGCTGCGTTGCCCGCCGATTGCCCCTGGGTCTTTGCTAGCTCGACGGGCGAGGGTGGCACGCTCAACGAGATCCTACTCGCGCTCCGCTCGGACCCGATCATGATCCAGCCCCTGCGGTTCCAGAACGCGGTCCACAACGCCGCCCAAGGCAACTGGTCGATCGCCGCCGCGAACAAGGGCGCCATGACCAGCGTTGCGGCCTATGACGCGACGCCGGGCATCGGATTTCTCAAGGCGGCGATGCAGGCATTGACCGACGACCGGCCGGTCGGGCTGGTCGTGTTCGACGCGCCGATGCCGCCGCCGCTGCATGACAAGCGCCCGTTCGGACTTGCGATGGCGGCGGCCTTCGCCCTCTCGCCGCGCCGGGGGCCCGAGAGCCTCGCGGCTCTCGATCTCGCGGTCGTGGCGGACGAGGAGGCCACGGCCCCATCCGTCTCGGGGGCCGATCCGAGGCTTGCCGACAATGGCAACCCGGTCCGGATGCTCCTCCCGCTCCTGCGCCGGATCCATCGGCCGGAGGATGGGGCAATCCTTCTGGACCTACCCGGATCGCACGCATTGAGGATAACGGTTTCGGGCTGCCGCGATGGATGAGGACGCCCTGAGCCGCATGCCCCATTCGGGCCCGATGCGACTGATCGCGTCGGTGATTGCCTCGGATTCCCAGCGGGTGCGGTGCCTCGCGACGGATCACCGGGCGCCCTCCTTTCCCCTTCGTCTCGGAGGCGTGCTTCATGGCGCTGCGATGATCGAGATCGGCGCTCAGGCGGCGGCGGTTCACGCATCGCTCCACGCGCTTGACGCCGCGCATACGGGCCTCGTTCTGGCGCTCGGCGATGTCGTCATCGCGCGCGACGTGGTCGAGAGCGCGGGGCGCGTCGAGGCCATGGCCGAGCGGATCGCGGGCGACGATGCCGGCGCGCGCTACCGCTTCGAGGTGGTGGACGGGGATGGCGTCATCGTCTCGGGCGAGCTTCTTCTCAGCATGCGGCGGAGGGACGGTTGAAGCGCGCGCTCGTCACCGGCGGGTCGAGCCCGATCGGCTCGGCCATCGCGTGGGAACTCTCGCGCCAAGGTCACCATGTCATCGTCCACGCTGGCCGGAACGAGGCCGCCGCGAGAATGACGGCCGAGGCCATCCAGCGGGCGGGTGGGAGCGCCGAGGCGATCGCGCTCGATCTCACGCGGATCGAGGAGACACAGGAGCGGCTTGGCAAAGTCGTCGATACCGCCCCGATCCAGATCTTCGTCCACAATGCGGGCATGCACCGCGACATGCCGTTTGCAGCGATGGAGCCCGATGACTGGCGCGCCGTCATCGACGTCAATCTCAACGGTTTCTATGCGGCGCTGAAGCCGCTGATCCTGCCCATGATGCGCATGCGCTGGGGGCGGATCGTCGCCATCTCGTCGCTGACCGCGATCACCGGCAACCGCGGCCAGACGAACTACGCCGCCGCGAAGGGCGGGCTCCTGCCGCTCGCCAAGTCGCTGACGCGGGAGTGCGGCAGCCGGGGCATCACCGCGAATGTCGTGGCGCCTGGCCTCATCGCGACGCCCGAGACCGAGCGGCTCGCGAACTTCGACCAGCTCAAGGGCCTCTGTCCCGCGGGACGGGCCGGCCGCCCCGAGGAGGTCGCTGCAATTGTGGGCTTCTTGGCGTCCGAGGCGTCGGGGTATATTTCAGGCCAGCTGATCGCGGTCGATGGAGGAACGAGCTGATGGATGGCGCAGCCCCCCAGCCCGAGCGAGGCGTCACCGCGTCCAGGCGCTGCGATGTCATGGTGATCGGCGGCGGCCCCGGCGGCGCGGCGACCGCGGCCTTCCTGGCCGCGAAGGGCCACCAGGTCGTCCTGATCGAGAAGGACCGCCACCCGCGCTTCCATATCGGCGAGTCGCTGCTGCCACGCAGTCTGCCACTGCTGGACGAGCTTGGCGTGCATGACGAGGTGCGCCGGATCGGCGTCCTGAAGCCGGGGGCCGAATTCATCAGCGAGGACGGCAGCCGCGAGGCGATCTTCGAATTCCGCCGCGCCCTGCGCGACGGACCGGCGCATGCCTATCAGGTGCGCCGGTCGGAGTTCGACCAGATCATCTTCGACCGGGCCGTCGCGCTCGGCGTCGAGGTGCAGCAGGAGGCCACCGCCCGTGTCGTCTCGCTCGATGACGATGGCGCGAGCGTGAGGACCGAGGGCGCGGATGGCGAGAAAATCGACTGGGAGACCGGTTTTCTCGTCGACGCTTCGGGCCGCTCCACGCTGGTCTCAAAGATGCTCTCCGAGAAGCTTCCGGACCCGCGCAACACCTCGGCGGCAATCTTCGGGCATTTCCGCGGCGTGCCCCGGCGGGACGACGAGCGCAGCGGCAACATCCGGATCTACCTCACCCGGCCGGGGTGGATGTGGCAGATTCCCTTGCGCGACGATGTGACCTCGGTGGGGTTCGTGGCCCCGGGCGAACATCTCCAGACACGAGACGGCTCCATCGAGGCGTTCTTCGATGCGCACTGTGCCCGCCATCCGCACATAGCGGAGATGCTGGCTTCGGCCGAACGCCTTGGCCCGCTGCACGCGACCGGCAATTTCTCGTATCGCGCGACCGCAGCCGCGGGTGCCCGCCACGTCAAGGTCGGCGACGCCTATGGCTTCATCGACCCGATCTTCTCGACGGGTGTCCATCTCGCGCTGACGAGCGCGCGCGAGGCGTCCATCGCGATTGCCGACATCCTCGCGCAGCCCTCCACCCGGGCCCGGCGCCTGGCCCAGTATCACGACGAGATCGAGCGGCGGTTGAAGTTCGTCTCGTGGTTCATCTACCAGATTCACGATCCCAGCTTCCGCAAGATGATGGTGAATCCGAAGAACATACTCGGCGTCGAGCGGGCGATGATCTCGCTCCTCTCGGGCGATTTCCGACCCGACTTCCAGATCCGGTGGCGCATTGCGCTGTTCAGGCTGTTTCGCTACATGGTCGCCGCGACCGAGCGGCAGGACAGGAGAAACCCGAATGGATGATTTGACCTCGGTCGGCCGCTTTCATGCCTTCCGCCACGAGGTGGCATGCATGATCGTCGAGGAACTGGTCCTCGACGATGTTGCGCCCGAGGACATCGACCCAGACGCTCCGCTGTTCATCGACGGGCTCGGCCTCGACTCGATCGACGCGCTCGAACTCTCCTTCGCGATCACGAAGCGCTATGGCGTCCAGCTCCGGTCTGGCGACGAGCGCAACCGCGAGATCTTCTCGTCGCTCGATGCCCTCAGCCGTTACCTGCAGGAGCACAGGACGAAGTGAGCGGGAACCGATCATCGATCGGCTACTTGGTCGTTGGAACACTGATCATCGCCTTGGCCGGAAGAGCGGCGGGATGGCTGTCGGACGAGACCGCGGATCTCGTGTTCCTTGTTTCGTTCGGGTGGTTTGCCTACAGTGCTCTCGTCACGCGCATCCGCGCCACGCCAGCCGCCCTGGCGGTGCTGTCCCTGGTCCTTGGGCTCATCGCGTTGCGGCAGAGCTTTCCGTCGTTGCGCTACATGCCGTTCCTGATGATCGCTCCAGTCAATTTTGCCCTGGCTGCGATCTTCGCCCGCGGTCTGATGCCGGGTCGTCGCCCAGTTCTCCTCAAGTTGATCGATATCATCGGGATGGCGCCGGCGGAGGATCTGGCGTTCCAGCGCTTCGTCGCGCGTCAGTGCCTGCTCTGGAGCCTCATGGCACTTGCCACCGGGCTTCTGGCGCTTGGCGGGATCTTCGTCGAGGCGGCAAGACCCGCAATCTCGCTGGCGCTTCAGGTCCTGATCGGCGCACAAGTCGTGTGGTTCGCGCTCTCCCACCACTATGCGTCGCTGCGCTATCGGCGGCCGGAAACGTGGTGGACGACCCTGAAGACCATGGCCCAGCCTGGCGTGTGGTCCCGCCTCGGGAAGCTGTCGTGATGCCGCACAATCGACCCCTCCCGCTCTCGGAGCCATTCTGCGTGACGGCAGGCGGCGCGGTCGGCGGCGCATCCTTCCTCGCAGATGTCGCGGCCGCGCGCCCACGCCTCGCCGGCCATGACGCCATCTGCAACATGGCCGATCGGCGCTACGACTTCGCGGTGGTGCTGACCGCCGCCATGGCGAACGGGCAGACCACCGTCCTTCCACCCTCACGCGCGGCCGGGGCGGTCGCTTCGGCGCTCGAGGGCTGGCAGTCGCCGAGGATGGTGCACGCTCTGTCGGATCTCGGTATCGGCGATCGCGACCCGGGGACGGCCATGGAAGGGCCTCCCCTCCCGAAGCTGGCAGGACCTGTCCATGTCTTCACATCGGGATCGACCGGCAAGCCTGTTCGCCATCTGAAAGACTGGCATTCGCTCGCCGAAGGGGCTCGCCTGACCGCAGAGATCATCGCCAGGGCAGGTATTCGACGCGCCCGCTCGGCGCTTCTCGGGACCACTCCGCACCAGCACATGTACGGTCTCGAAGCCGCAATCTTCGCTGGCCTCGCGCACGGTTACTGCTTGCATGATGCGACGGTCTTCTACCCGGCCGATCTCGAGCGGGCCGTCAGTGACGCGAAGGCCGCGGGCATATCGGAAATCGTCCTTGTCACGAGCCCGGCACATCTTCGGTTCCTCGAGGAATCGATCGTCGCGGTGCCCGAGATACGCTGCATTATCTCGGCGACGGCACCGCTTCACCGCGAGGTCGCGCGTCGCCTCGAAGCGGGCGGCGAGCGCAAGGTCTTCGAGATCTACGGCAGCACCGAGACCGGCTCCCTCGCCTGGCGGAGGAGTGCGTCGGCGGAACTCTGGACCCCCCTCGAGGGCTTCACGATCGTTGGCGTCGGCGACCGCTGGTTTGCATCCGCCCCCCATCTCGCAGCGACAATCCCGCTCGGGGATGATCTCGACCTCGAGCCGGACGGGCGCTTCCGTCTCGTCGGCAGGCATGGGGACATGATTCGGGTTGCAGGCAAACGCCAGAGCCTTGCCGGACTGAACGCCGTGCTCGCCCTGATGCCGGGGCTGTCGGATGGCATCATCCTGAGCGAGGCGGGCCCCGACGGCGACCTGCTGAGCCTGTTCGTGGTAGCGGACCCGGCGATGAGCGCCGATCCTGAAGCCCTGCGCAGAGCCGTGCGGTCGCATCTTCTCGGCTATGTCGACCCGATTTTCGTTCCGCGCCATCTCTGTGTCGTCGACCGGATCCCTAGGGGCGAAACCGGAAAGGTCTCGGCGGCCGATCAGGCGATGTTGCTGAGTCTCGCGCGCGGATGTCCCAACGAGGGCGAGCACCGCGGGGCCAAGAAAGGCGGGTGATTTCCTGTCAGGGGGCAATGTCGAGGGAAACGCGCTCGGGGCGGAGTGCTGGCCTCCCTACCCTCGCGGCATGAGCAGACGCAGCCCCATCCGCTCCTTCAAGACGAGCCCGGAGATCATACGCCTGGCGGTCATGGTGGACGTCCATGTCCCGCTGCCGCTCCGGCAAGTCGGGGATCTGCTGCACGAGCGCGCGATAAACCTGAGCGATGAGACGGTGCAGTTCTGGTGGCCGGGTAGGGCCGATCCCCGCCGCGGGGAGCCCCAACATCGCCAGCGGCAATGGGGAGCTGTCCGATCCCGATCTCGGGGCGTTCAACCCATTCTTGCCGAGAGGCGACATCTTTTCCGAGGCTCCTATTCTGGGGCCGAGCAGTTCCTTCAACGTCCGCCCATTCCTGACCACCCATCGGAACGGCAACTGGTCTTCGACAACCGATCTGAACGTCTTCTGGCGGATGAAGGCCGAGGGCGGCGTCTGTCCGCCAGGCGGGCAGATCATTCGGCCCCGAACGGCAGCGGCGAGCGCTTCGTTGGCTCGGCCATCACGCCCATGCCCGCCGTCAACTACGTTGAACCCGCGCGGTGGACGGGTCGCAACCTCAAATCTCGCCAAGCATGATTTCGCAGCCGGTGTGCCCACCGAGCAGTCGTCCAAGATGAAACAACGGAAGCGGATCGGTGTCGTCCGCTCCAACGAGGCCCGCAAAGGCTTGGCGGGCACGCGCATCCCCCGCTTCGAGCAGGGCGAAGGCTTCAGCATAGCGTGCAACTGCCGCCTCGTCGCAACCGCCAGGCCCGAGGGGCTCGTAGCATCTCAGAGACCGCGACTTGCCCCGGAGAAGAAGGGCGCCGATCGGGCGTCCCGCGAAGGCGGTTGTGTGCTCCACGACGCTCTCGCTTACGCAGATCCGCGTGCCCACGATCTTGTTGGCCCCCTCGAGTCGCGCCGCAACATTCACCGCGTCTCCAAATGCGGTGTAGTCGAAGAACCGCGCGCCCCCGAAGTTGCCGATGACGGCATGGCCCGTGTTGACGCCAATTCGCGTCGCGCCGAGTGCGATGCCGCGGCCGCGCTGCTCGGCCTCGAAGTCCCGCGCAAAACGGTCGATTGCGAGCGCGCAGGTAATCCCTTGGTCGGCGTGCGCCGCATCCTCGACCGGCGCGCCGAAGATGGCCTGCACCGAGTCGCCTATGATCTTCATCACCGTGCCCCCGTGGGCGAAGACGATCTCGGTCAGACCCTCGAGGTAGGCATTGAGGAGGCTCACGAGCCCGCCCGGCTCCAGCGCCTCGGCGAGCGGCGTGAAGTCCGCGAGATCGGTAAAGAGGAAGGTCGCCTCCCGCCACTCGCCATGCGGCGTCAGGCAGTCCGGCTGCGCGCTCAGCGCAGCGACCACGCCGGGCGAGAAGTATCGCGCGAGCGTCGCGGCGGTCTGTTCCGCCACGCGTTTCTCCTCGCGGAGCCGCCGCATCAGGATCTGGTGTTCGAGCGTCTTCTCGAGGGTGGCCTCGAGGTCCTGGAACTCGATCGGTTTCGTCACGAAGTCGAAGGCGCCGCGGTTCATCGCGATCCTGATGTTCCGCATGTCGCCATAGGCCGAGACGATCACCGTCTTGGCCTCGTGTCCGAGTGCGCCGAGCCGGTCGAGGAGCGTGAGTCCGTCCATCCGCGGCATGTTGATGTCGGAGAGCACGATGTCGAAGTCGGGGTCGACCATGAGCGTCTCGAGCGCCTCCTGCCCGTCGCGGGCAAAACGGAAATCGAGCTCGCCCGCACGAATCCGCCTTCGGAACCGCTGGCTCACGAGCGCCTCGACGTCAGGCTCATCGTCGACCACAAGGATGCGGGCTGCGCTCACGCCCCGTCTCCAAGCGCTTCAGCGACCTGACGGCGAAGCTTCTCGAAGTCGACTGGCTTCGTCAGGAAGGCCTCCGCCCCAAGCGTCCGCACCTGCGTCTCCGTCGCGGCGTCGCCGTACGCAGTGATCATGCAGACTGCAACCTTCGGCCATTCCGCTCGAATGGCAGCAAGAAGGTCGACACCTGACATCCCGGGCATGTTGATGTCGGAGAGCACAAGAAGGATGTCGGGTGGCACACCGTGGCGCAGCACATCAAGCGCCTCGGTTGCAGAGAAGGCGAAATCGAACCGGTACCGCCCCGCCCGGATCTCGCGCCGGAAGTTCTGGCGGAAGAGATCGGCAACATCGGCCTCATCGTCGACGACAAGGATTCGGACAGTCATGCCCTGGCCTCCCGATTTCCGGCCGTGCGCGGCAGGGTGACGCGAAACAGGGTAAAGCTGCCGGGCTCGCTCTCGACCGTGAAGGTGCCGCCATGCTGCTCGACCACGATGTCGTGGCTGATCGAAAGGCCGAGCCCGGTGCCCTCGCCTGCGGGCTTCGTCGTGAAGAAGGGGAGAAAGATCCGGTCCCTGATCTCGACCGGGATGCCGCTGCCGTTGTCGCGCACCTCGATCTCCACACCGTCCTCCGCGTTCCTGGTGGAAATATCGAGCCGCGGCGTGAAACCCGCGACCGCCCCCGCGCGCTTCCGGTTCGCGGCGTAAATGCCATTCGAGACAAGGTTCAGGATAACGCGCGTCAGGTCCTGGGGGCAGCACTCGATCTGCCCGAGCCCCGGGTCGAGCGACCGCGCGATCTCCACGGTGAAGTCGGGATGCTCGGCACGCGCGCCGTGATAGGCGAGGTTCAGCGCCTCCTCGACGAGTGCGTTGACATCAGCCATGCGCCATTCCGCCGCCCCATGCCGAGCGTGCTGGAGCATGTTCTTGACGATCGAGTCTGCGCGTGCGCCGTGGTGGGCGATCTTGGCAAGGTTGTCGCGCACCATCGCGAACAGTTCGACTGCCTCGTCCCGGGCCGTCTGATCGAGCGCCGCGATCGGCGCCTCCAGGAATTCCGCCAGCTCGACGAGCAGATCGCTCGAGAGCGTGGCGAAGTTGTTGACGAAGTTGAGCGGGTTCTTGATCTCGTGCGCGATGCCCGCGGTGAGCTGGCCGAGAGACGCGAGCTTCTCGGTCTGGATCAGCCTGTCCTGCGTGGTTCGCAGGTTCTCGAGCGACGCGGCCAGCTCGCCCGTCCGGGCCTCGAGCTCGCCGAAGAGCCGCGCGTTCTCTATGGCGATCGCAGCCTGGTCGGCGAAGGTCTGCAGCCGCGCCACCTGCTCGCGCGAGAAGGGCTGCACCTCGGTCCGGCGAAGCGAGATGACCCCCTGTGCTTGCCCTTCCCGGATCAGCGGAACGGCGAGCACGGTCCGGACGCCTGCCTCCCGGGCCAGCGCGCGTCCGGTCGGGAAGTCCTCCGCTGCGAGGAGGTCGACGACCTCGACCGGGCGTCCGTCCAGCACCGCGCGGCCGAGCACCGTCTCGCGCGAGAGCTCGAGGCGGTCGAAGCGGCGGGGTATCGTGCCCTTGGAGGCCGACAGCCGGAGGCCCTCGCTCTCGCGCAGGAAGACGGCGCAGTCTGCCGCGTTGCAGAGGCTGGCGGCGCGCCCCACGATGGCGTCGAGAACGGGGCCGATGGCGCCGGGTGAACGGCTGATCGTCTCTAGAACCTCGCTCGTTGCGGTCTGGTAGTCGAGCGCCTCCTGAAGATCCTCGGTCCGGGCCTGAACCTCCTGAAACAGACCGACATTGCCGATCGCGATCACAGCCTGGTCGGCGAAGGTCGTCACGGCTTCGACCTCGACTGCGGAGAACGGCTCGACGACGTTGCGCTGGAGCGCGATGACGCCGAGAACCGTCCCGCCGCGCATGAGCGGCACCGCGAGGGCTGTGCGGTAACCGCCGGCCTGCTGGGCATCGTGCCAGCGGTACTCGGGATCCTCGAGGACGTCTTTGACGTGCACGGGGCCTGCGTCGAGCACCGCGCGGCCGACAAGGCTGCCCCGGTCGACGGGGCGCGGGCGGCTGGCCACGTAGTCGAGGAAACCCTGCGTCCCCCCGCTGCCGGCCACACAATGCAGCAGCCCGTCATCCAGAAGCCGGAAGATTACGGCCCAGCCGGCCCGGCAGAGTCGACAGGATGTCGCCACTATGGTGTCGAGGACGGGCTGCAGCTCGTCGGTCGCACGGCTGATGACAGCCAGCACCTCGCTCGTCGCGGTCTGGTACTCGAGCGCCTGCTGAACTTCGAGCGTGCGGGACTCGACCTCGTGAAAGAGCCGAGCGTTCTCGATCGCGATGAGGGCCTGGTCAGCGAAACCCTCGAGAAGGTCCTGCTGGCGCTTCGGGATGGGCCCGGGCTCTGCCCAACCGACCACGATCACACCAAGCGCGACGCCTTCGCGCATCATCGGCACGCCCGCGACCCTGCGCCAGCCGCGCTTTCCGCGGAAGCGCTCGTCGTACTCGGCATCGGCAAGGGTGTCGTCGATGCAGATCGTCTTGCCCGAGAGCACTGCCCGTCCCGCCACCTGCGACCGGTCGGGGGGTGTCGGATACTTCTCGGTGAGCAACTTTTGGTGGAGCTTCAGGGCTTCGCCGTCGTGCCCGTTCCAGCGCGTGGCGACGAAATGGAGGAACTCCCCATCGTAGCGGAAAACATTGGCGTAGAGTCCGTCGCAGAGTGTCACCGCGTTCTCGACGATCGCCTCGAACACCGGTTGGGCGTCGGCGACCGAGAGACTGGTGAGGCGTTGAATCTGCGACGTGACCTCTAGAGTGCGGAGAGCGTCCTGCAGTTCCTCGGTGCGCTCGCGCAGCGCATGGAAGAGTTCCGCATTGTTTATCGCGATGACCGCCTGATCGGCGAAGGACTCGACGAGCCTGATCTCGTCGAGCGAAAAGGGCTGCACCTCCCGGCGCCTCAGGTTCAGGACGCCGATGACCTCACCGTCGCGCAGCATCGGCACTCCGAGCATGGATCGGTAGCCGAGAAGGCGCTGGACATCGTGGAACGTATAGCGAGGCTCCCGCAGAACGTCCGGCAGGTGGACCGTCGAACGGCTCTCGAGGACCATGCCGACCAGGCTGCCGCAGCCGGGGCGATGGGTGATCTTGCCCAGGATCTCGAATTGTTCATCCGTGATGCCGTGCTTCGTGACGTAGTGGAACACGTCGCCTTCCCTGCGCATGATCGACATGAGATCGACGTCGCAGAGCCTGACGAGGGAGGACGTGAGGGCATCAAGAACGGTCTGCAGATCGAGCGCCGAGCGGCTTATCGTCCTCAGCACTTCCGCCGTCGCCGTCTGGTGGTCGAGCGCCTGCTGGAGCTCCCCCGTCCGGGCCTCCAGCTTCTCGAAGAGCTCGACATTGTTGATCGCGATAACCGCCTGATCGGCGAAAGCCTCGAGAAGACCGATCTGCCGATCCGTAAAAGGGCGCACTTCGAGGCGGCGGATCAGGATTGCGCCGAGCGCTTCGTCCCCGCGCATGAGTGGCGTTGCCAGCGTGGTGCGGTGCCCGTAGCGGCGCTGGTAGGCGACGCCTAGCGGAAACTCCTCCCCGGCAGCGGCCAGATCCTCGACGTGTACGGTGACGCCGTCGACCACCGCGCGGCCCGTCACCCACTCCCGGTTCACGGGGTGGAGGCCGCCGTGTAACGGCAAGGCTCCGTAGGACGCGCGGAGGCGGAGGCCCCCATCATCGAGCCGGAAGATCTGCGCATCCGTCGCATCGCAGAGGCGTGCAGCGTGTTCGGCCATCGTCCGGAACACGGGATCGAGGTCGGTCGGCGAGGACGAGATAACCCGCAGGATCTCGCCCGTCGCGGTCCGCTGCTCCGACGCCTCGGCGAGTTCGCGGTTGCGCGCCGCGACGTTCTCGAAAAGCTCGGCGTTGTTGATGGCGATCACAGCCTGAGCTGCAAAGGTCTCAAGGAGCTCGATCTCGCGCTCCGAGAAGGGGGCGACCTCGGCGCGCATCAGCGTGACGACTCCGATGGCGACATCCTCGCGCACGAGCGGAACGCCGAGGATCGTGCGGTGCCCCCCGAGGCGCTCATAGTTCTTTGCCGAGAGGTCCGGGTCCTTGGTGCAGTCGGCGACGTGAGCTGTCCGGCCTTCCAGCACGGCACGACCTGAGACCGCCCCAGTCTCGACTGCAAGTGGGTTCGCGCGCATGTAGCTCATGAACGCGTCGCTCGCATTGCTTGCCGAGGCGAGCTCCAGCCGGCCGTTGCGCACCAGGAGCACGAAGGCGAACTCGGCGCGGCAGAGCTCAGCAGCCAGTTCGGCAATGGTGTCGAGGACGCGCTGCACTTCGGCTGGCGAGTGATCGAGAAGTGCCAGCACGGCCGACGCGGCGCGCTGCCGCTCTCGATCCAGCGCAAGGAGTGCCTCGAGTTCCGCGCATCGACGCGGAAGGCCGGTGACGCAGTCCGACTCGGACGTATCCATGTCGCTTCGCCCCAACACGTCCCGTGTCCGGAACGGACTGGCGAACCCAGAGAGGCAGGTCCGGTCGCGCGCGACGTGCAGCACGCCGACAACTTTTTCTTACTCCAGCACGCCTGCGAAGACCACAACTCCCGGGAAAAGCGCGGGGCCGATGACGTCGCGCGATCCGACAGACAGATGAGCGTCGGGAGGTGGTGTCAGACGGGGAATATCAAAGGAACCTGGCTTGAGGCGGGATGCCGGCCACCCTACCCTCGCGGCATGAGCAGACCCAGCCCTTCTCGCTCCGTCATTACGTAGGGTTCAGACGGATGCGACGTCTGCAGACCTTTGCCGCCATCCACGCCTCCGTCCACAATCACGTCAACCAGGAACACAGGCGCTCCAGCACGGGCGTCTTCAAGCTCAATCGTGCCCCCGCACTTGCCCAGTGGCGTCAGTTCGGCGTGGCCTGAAAGATCCCGGCCCCGGCAGAACCGAGACGGGTTTGCACTCGTCCGACAGCACCTTCTTCGGGTCGAACAAGCGTTTTCGACGCGGGCCTGAAATTCACACGTCCATGCCTATGAGACGGTAGCCCTGGCGCCAGTGCTCCCGGTCCTCCTCGCGCTCACAGAGCCGGATGTGGCTCTCGAACAGCAGCTTCTCGTCGTAGCTCTGCGGCAGCGAGGCGCGGTACTGCGCCATGTGGCGCTCGGCGGCCTCGGTCTCGCCAAGCTGGGCGAGGGCGATGGCGATCTGCTGGTGATGGTAGAAGATCGGAAGCTTCAGCATCTGCTCCAGCACCGCGATCGACTCGCTGTACTTTCGCAGCATGTAGTAGGACTCGGCCAGAATCTCCTTTCGGATGTTCTCCTCGCTGAAAGGATCGAGCCGGACCGCACGGTGGAAGGTCTCGATCGCCCCGTCCGGATCGCCGGTATAGGCCTGCAGCATCGCCCAGTCGCCCAGCACCGCGACGCTGTTGGGGTTGAGTGCCATGGCGCGCTTCAAATGCTGGCGGGCCAGGGCATGGCGGCCGAGCTGGCGCAGGGCCGAGCCGTAGGCGGCGTGCGAGCGGTAGTCGTTGGGATCGAGTTCAAGCGCACGGCAAGCCGCGGCCTCGGCCCGGGCCAGCGGGTTGTCGTCATAGGTCGAGAGATCCCAGACCGACATACCCTCGGCGCGGGCGATACCGGCATAGGCGGCGGCAAAGTCCGGGTCGATGCCGATCGCCGCCTTGTAGTGCTCCAGCGCCTTGCGAATGCTGTCGCCGCGGCGCACCAGCACATGGTTGCCGCGCAACAGATGGTCGAAGGCGGTCAGACTGCCGGTGGGCTTGCGGCGGCTTGACTCGGCGCCCGCGTCGGCGATCCGGCCCGGCAGAACGGCGACGATGGCGCGGACCACGTCGTCCTGAACCTCGAAGATGTCCTCCAGCTTCCGGTCGTAGCGCTCGGCCCAGAGATGGGCGCCGGCCTGCGCGTCGATGAGCTGCGCGCTGACGCGGACACGATTGCCAGCCTTGCGCACGCTGCCTTCGACCAGGTACCGGACCCCAAGGCGCCGGGCCACCTCCTTCAGGTCGACCGCCTGACCCTTGAACACGAAAGACGAGTTGCGGGCGATGACGAAGAGTTCGGAGAAGCGTGAGAGCTCGGTGATCACGTCCTCGGCAAGGCCGTCGGAAAAATAGTCCTGATCCGGGTCGCCGGACATGTTGGTGAACGGCAGCACCGCGATCGACGGCTTGTCCGGCATGTGCAGCGGCCCAATCGTCGTTGTGTAATCCGCCCCGACTCCGGGGCTCCAGAGGAAAATCCTGACGGGTCGGGCTATGTTCTTCAATTGCTTCTCGCCGGCGGCGACGAACCCGGCCGGCGCGCGGCTTCCGAGGCTTTCCTGAACGATGCCAGAAATGCAGATGCCGCCGGGCTTGGCCAACGCCTCGAGTCGCGCCGCCACGTTGACCCCGTCGCCGTAGATGTCGTCGCCCTCGACGACCACATCTCCGAGATTGATGCCGATGCGGAGCTTCAGCCGCTCCGTCGGATCCCGGGACAGCGCGGTCTGGATCGCAACCGCGCATGCCGTTGCATCGACCACCGACGCAAACTCGGCCAGCAGGCCGTCGCCCAGAAGCTTGACGATCCGCCCGGAATGGCGGGCGATCTCGGGCTCGAGGATTGCGTTTCGCTGGGCAATGAGCGCCGCGAGCGTGGCGTTCTCATCCTCGGACATCAGGGCCGAGTAGCCGACGACGTCGGCGGCCAGGACTGCGGCAAGCCTGCGTGCCAAGGGCAATCTCCGTTTGGCAAAAGACTAGCATCAGAAAAACCCCTTCTCATAGGGACTTGGTGAGAGAGTATCGCGCCCGATTGCACTATTGAGAATTGGTCCCTGCGGCAGCAATCGGGATAAAGCCGGACAGCACAGCATCTTGTCGATGCGGCAGCCTTGTCCCGCTGAGCCGGAATTCGGTGCTGAGCGCGGCGAAAGTCGGCTCTCCGCCCCTTCCGGCGGCCCCGTCAGCGTCGCTCACCGCCCTTGGTTGTCCCTGGAGCCTCGCGCAGCGCGGCCCGCTTCGAGCTTGTTCTGGAATCAGCGAACGCGTGCCTCCGCTCATCCCTTTGCGGCGATCGCCTGGACCTTCACCTTGCCACCAAAAGGCAGTCGCGCGGCCTCGTAGATCGTGCGGGCGGGTCGACGTCCAGGCTCGAACAGCGTCTCATAGAGGGCATTCACTTCGGGAAGGTCGCCGAGATCGGAGAACGCCAGATCGACGTAAACGATGTCGGCGGGCGCGAAGCCAGCCGCCTCGGCGATCCGGAAGACGTGCCCGAACGCGATCTCGGCTTCTTCACGTGCCGTGCCGGGGATGTAGCCGTTCTGCCCGACCGAAAGTTGGCCGCTGATCCAGCAGGTGTTTCCGACCACGACCGCGTTGCTGATCGGCGAAGGAGACGCGGGCACTCCCTCGACCTCGACGATGTATCTTCGCGACATTGCGGTCCCCAGGATGGAGTTGCGAGGCAACCATGAATGAGCGGCACCCTCGGAGTGGTCAAGTTCCGTTGTTGGTGGGTCACCGGCCTGCGGACGACCGGAACGATTGCATCGAGAGCGGGCGGTCGCCGGTCGAGGGTGCCATGTGGCTGGACCCTATTACGGCGCAGTTGCCATTTCTCGATGACGGCCTCTCCTTGGCGGTGTGGGAAGGAGATCTGCCTTCACAACGGCTCGTCTCGGAGGCCCGAATGGAAGCTCCGGAAGAAGCGCGTCGATGACTGACCGGCGGTCATGGCCGTCGCGCGTCGCGGGCTCGGGATCCATGTCGGCTGCCGGGGCCTTCTGAAAGCCGATCTTGCGAGCGGTGTCCTCGGAACGCCGTTCGACAGCACCGTCGAGAAACGACAGATATCTCGACCGTCGCCATCCTACCCCCGGCAAGCGGGGGCGACCTAGGACGGATGTTCTCCGGCCTCCGCGGTGGTGGTGACCGATTGTTCTTCAGGGAGAGTGAACACCTCGATCCGGCGGGCGACGTCGCGGATCTCGACTTCGCCGTCGGAGAGCCACCCTCCGGGCGCCACGGCGGCGAAGCCGGCATCGGCCAGCACGACCCGATCGACCGTCTTCGTCGCCGTCTCGATGCGCTGTACCAGGTTGACCACGCGGCCAATGGCGGAGAAGGCCAGTCGGCTCGATACGCCGATGTTGCCGAACTTGACCTCGCCGATGGCGAGGCCGATGCCAAAATCGAGCGGCGCCCCGCCCGGCGTGCCGCGCGCGACCGCCTCGGCGCGCAGCCGGCGCGTCGCGCGCACAGCGGCTTCCGCATTCGACGCAGCCACGCCGGGGTTGCCGCTGATCGGAAAGATCGCGAGGACACCGTCGCCAATGAAGTTCAGGATCTCGCCGCCATGGTGGATCACCGGCGCTGCCGTGCACTCGAAGTAGCAGTTCAGCAGCGCGAGGTAGTCGTCGGGATCCATCGTGTCCGAGAGCTGCGTCGAGGCGCGCAGGTCCGAGAACCAGACGACCGCATGGATCCGCTCACCGTCGCCGCGCCGGATGTCGCCGGCGAGGACACGGCCGCCTGCAGTCGGGCCCAGATAGGCGTTGGCAAGATTGACGGACACGCGCTTCTGCACTGTCGAGCGGCACGCGACGCCGAAGATCCTGTGAATCCGCTTCAGAACGTCGATGTCGTCGTCGGTGAAGCCGTCCGGCTGTTTCGTCGACCAACTTGCGACGATTCCCGGTGTGCCAGCGCCGACGTCGTCAACGTCGGCGATCCGAAAACGCAACGACGTCACCAGGTAATCGGTGAAGCCTTGGCTCTGGAACTCCTCCAGCACCGGGAAGTCGAGGAGCGCCGCCGGCCCCGTCAGATGCCGGCGCAGATGCGGCAGGCCATGACTGACGACGTGGTAAAGTGGCGAGACGAGCCACGCCTCGTTGTTCGCGCTCGCGTGCATGTACTGCGCGAACCGCGTGCCCGTTTCACGTGACCAGAACACCTGCTCCGAGCGGAACAGCGGGTGCAGCGTTGCCCAGCTCAGCCGAGCACGATCGAGCGGCACGCCCAGCGCATGCAGCCGCTGGCACAGGATCTCGAACACTGCCGGAATGTCGGCATCGCCCAGCGCCTTGTCGATCAGCCAGTCCTCAATCTCGCCGAGGAAGGGTGCGTGCGACATTCGCGCAACCAAAGTTTCCCTTTAAGGATCTTTGCTTAGAAATATCGCGACCGATTGCCGCGATCCAGATGATTTCGATCCCCGAAGGGACCGTCGTTGAACCGAGAGCGGTTTCTCGGGGCCTGTCAGCGCAAACCGGATTGAGGCGGGACGCAGGCTTCCCTGCCGTCTCGGCATGAGCCGACGCAGCCCTTTTCGCTACTTCAGGAGATCACTCGAGATCATCGGCGCGGCGGAGATGGTGTACGTCCGTTCCGACCTGGTCTCTGGTCCGTTCGTCATGCAACACTCCGAACTGGATGGTCTATCCCCGGAACCTGGGCCAGTTCAGATGAGAGCCTCCGGCGCTTCGGGAGCTCGGCCGTCAGGGCCCGACCAAGCGGTTGTGTCGACCGACAGTCAGGGTCTCCAGGCAGAACGTCGACGAGCGAAGGTATCGGTGACTGCGCGGTGAGCGGAATGGGATTGCACACAGCGCGCCAAGGATGGACGCTGGCCGTGTTGCGCCCGCCCGGCGCGCCGTTGGGGAGGCCCGAGAGCATGTACCGCGCCCGACTCTTCGCGATCCGGCATTCCGGCGCCTTCGGATGGATCTACGGGCGGCTCGAGCGGCTGATGATCGCGCTCGATCCCGTGTTCGCGCGGCTCGGCTATAACCGCGTCGAGCGGCCCATCGCGCTGGTCGAGCGCGTCGTGAAGGGCGTGCTGTTCGACTGCCGCATGTGCGGGCAGTGCGTCCTGTCCTCGACCGGCATGTCTTGCCCGATGAACTGTCCCAAGGAGCTGCGCAACGGCCCCTGCGGGGGCGTCCGGCCCGGTGGCTTCTGTGAGGTGCGCCCGGCGATGCGCTGCGTCTGGGTTCTGGCCTGGGACGGCGCCACGCGGATGCAGGGCGGCGACCGGATCCGCGAGGTTCTGCCGCCCGTTGATCGCAGCCTGAAGGGCTCGTCGGCCTGGCTGCGCGTGAGTCGCGAGAAGGCCGCACGCCTGCGCGAGGCGCGCGAGGCCTCGCGCACCACGCTGGCGCAGGCCTTCCCCGGCGCGCGGCGCAACGAGCCCTCGACCGCGCCGCTGGCCGAGGAGCCGCCCAGCGCGGTGAACCGGGGGCAGCGGCGATGAGCGGCCTCGGCGAGCACGCGGACGCGCTCCCCGCCTACGAGGAGCCGCCTCCCGGCCATGTCTCGGGCAGCCGGCTCGAGCGCGTGCTGCGCGCGGGGCGCTTCGCGGTGACGGCCGAGCTCAACCCACCCGACAGCGCCGATCCGGCCGACGTGTTCGAGGCGGCGCGCCCGCTCGGCGAGGTGGCCGACGCGATCAACGCCACCGACGCCTCGGGCGCCAACTGCCACATGTCCTCGATCGGCATCAGCGCGCTGCTCACGCGCGCGGGCTATGGCACGGTCTACCAGATCTCGTGCCGCGACCGGAACCGGATCGCGATCCAGGGCGACGTGCTGGGTGCGGCGGCGATGGGCGTGCGCAACGTGCTGTGCCTGACCGGCGACGGCGTGGGCGTCGGCGACCAGCCGGGCGCGAAGCCGGTCTTCGACTTCGACTCCGTCTCGCTCTTGCGCACGATCCGCACGATGCGCGACGAGGGGGTGTTCCTGTCGGGCCGCAAGATCACCCGGCCGCCGCGCATGTTCCTGGGCGCCGCCGAGAACCCCTGCATCGAGCCGCATGAGTGGCGCCCGGAGCGGCTGGCCAAGAAGGTCGAGGCGGGGGCCGAGTTCATCCAGACCAACTACATCTTCGACATTCCGCTGTTCGAGAAGTTCATGGCGCGGGTCCGCGATCTTGGGCTCGACAAGCGCGTGTTCATCCTCGCGGGCGTGGGGCCGCTGGCCTCGGCGCGGGCGGCTCGCTGGATGCGCTCGAACGTGCCGGGCATCCACATCCCCGACCCGGTGATCGAGCGGCTGGAGCGCGCGGCCAAACCCGCCGAGGAGGGCAAGGCGCTCTGCATCGAGCTGATCCGGCGGATCCGCGAGATCCCCGGCGTCGCGGGCGTCCATGTCATGGCCTACCGGCGCGAGCACCAGGTGTCCGAGATCATCCTCGAATCGGGCGTGCTCGAGGGCCGACGCCCGCGCCGCCGCGGCGCCGAGCATTCGACCCCGCCGCCGAGCGACGGACCCGCCGCACCCTGACGCGGCGCGCGATTCTCTCGTCCCGTCAAAGGCCCCCACGCGGAGTTGCCCGAAGATGATCGCCAACGAGATCCCCGCCATCGCCAATTCGCTCTGGTCCGCGAGTGCGAATCCGACGCCGCCCTGCCCACCGCTCGAGGGCGAGGCCGAGACCGAGGTCGCCATCGTCGGCGGCGGCTTCACCGGGCTCTCGGCGGCCCTGCACCTGGCCGAGGTCGGCATCGCCGCAACCGTGCTCGAGGCGGAGACCCCCGGATGGGGCGCCTCGGGGCGCAATGGCGGGCAGGTCAATCCGGGGCTGAAGGAAGACCCCGACACGGTCGAGACCCGCTTCGGCGCGGAGATGGGCGGACGCATGGTGCGGATGTCGGGCGAGGCCGCGGACCTCGTCTTCTCGCTGATCGAGCGCCACGGCATCGACTGCGCTGCGGCGCGGACGGGCTGGGTGCAGCCGGCGCATGACGCCCGGGCGATGGAAACGGCCCGGACCCGCGTCGGACAATGGGCGCGGCGCGGTGCGGCGGTGCGGCTCCTGACCGCCTCCGAGACCGCCGACATCCTCGGGACCGAGGGCTATCTCGGCGCGATGCTCGACGAGCGCGGCGGCAACCTGCACCCGCTCAACTATGCGCTGGGTCTCGCATGGGCGGCGCAGCGGGCCGGCGCGGTGCTTCACGGCGCAAGCCGCGTGACCGGGCTGAAGCGCGAGGGAGAGCGCCATGTGCTGCACACCGCGCGCGGCAGGCTGGCGGCGCGGCGCGTCCTTCTCTGCACCAACGGCTACACCGACGGGCTGGCACCCCCGATGGCGCGCACGATCGTGCCGGTCCGCTCGGTGCAGGTCGCGACGGCGCCGCTTGGCGACAATGTCCGCAGATCGATCCTGCCGGGCGGGCACGCCGCCTCCGACAGCCGCCGGCTGCTGCTCTATTTCCGCCTCGACCCGCAGGGCCGCTTCGTGATGGGCGGGCGCGGGGCTTACGATACCGCTGGCACCGAGCACCAGATGGCGCGGCTGCGACAGGTCTCGCGCGAGCTCTATCCGCAGCTTGGCGATGCCGAATGGACCCATGCCTGGGGCGGCTATGTCGCCATCACTGCCGATCATTACCCCCATCTCGACGCGATCAGGCCGGGGATCATGGCGGCGCTGGGCTACAACGGGCGGGGCGTCGCGATGGCGACCGCGATGGGCCGCGTGCTGGCCGAATGGGCCGCGGGCCGGCCCGAGGCCGAGCTCGACTTCCCCGTGACACCGCCGCGTCCGATCCCGTTCCACTTCCTGCGCCGCCCGGCGGTCGCGGCCACCGTGGCGCTGCATCGGCTGCGCGACCGGATCGGGATCTAGGCTGCGGCGCGGCGGGCAACGCCCTCCGGCTGCCCGCGACGCGAAAGGGCGAGGGGATGCCCCCTCGCCCTCGCGTGGTTCCAGGTGCGGGACCGGCTCAGCCGATATGCGGCAGCAGCGCGTCCATCGAGGCCTTGGCGTCGCCGTAGAACATCCGGCTGTTCTCCTTGAAGAACAGTGGGTTCTCGATGCCGGAATAGCCGGTGCCCTTGCCGCGCTTGCAGATGAACACCTGCCGCGCCTTCCAGACCTCGAGCACCGGCATGCCGGCGATCGGGCTGCCGGGATCCTCCTGTGCCGCCGGGTTCACGATGTCGTTCGCGCCGATCACGATCACCACGTCGGTCTGGGGGAAGTCCTCGTTGATCTCCTCCATCTCGAGCACGATGTCGTAGGGCACCTTGGCCTCGGCCAGCAGGACGTTCATGTGCCCCGGCAGGCGACCCGCGACGGGATGAATGGCGAAGCGCACGGTCTTGCCCGCCGCGCGCAGCTTGCGGGTGAGCTCGGACACCGACTGCTGCGCCTGCGCCACCGCCATGCCGTAGCCCGGCACGATGATGACGCTGTCGGCGTCGTTCAGCGCGCTCGCGACGCCATCGGCGTCGATGGCGACCATCTCGCCCTCGATCGCCTGCCCCGCCTGCTGCTCGCCGCCCCAGCCGCCGAGGATGACGCTGACGAAGCTGCGGTTCATGCCCTTGCACATGATGTAGCTGAGGATCGCGCCTGACGCGCCCACCAGGGCGCCCACGACGATCAGGAGGTCGTTGCCCAGCGTGAAGCCGATCGCCGCCGCCGCCCAGCCCGAGTAGCTGTTCAGCATCGACACCACCACCGGCATGTCTGCGCCGCCTATCGCCATGATCAGGTGCCAGCCGATCGCACCCGCGATCAGCGCGACCAGCACCAGATAGGTGACGTCGCCCGACGCCATGTACTGCCCGCCGAGGATGACGCAGAGCGCCGCCCCCGCGAGGTTGAGCTGGTGCCGGAAGGGCAGCGTCAGCGCCGCCGAGGTGACCTTCCCGGCCAGCTTGCCATAGGCGACGATCGAGCCCGTGAAGGTGATCGCGCCGATGATGATGCCCAACAGCAACTCGACCTTGAGGATGTTGAGCTCGACCGCCGACTTCTTGGCGATGGTCGCGGCAAAGCCCGCAAGCTCCTTGGCCGTTCCCGCCTCGACGGCGGCCATGGCGCGCACCATCTCGGCATCGGCGTTGAAGCCGATCAGCACGGCGGCAAGGCCCACCAGGCTGTGGAACCCCGCGACCAGCTCGGGCATCTGGGTCATCTGGACCTTCTTGGCGACATACCAGCCGCCCGCGCCGCCGACCGCGATCATCGCGAGGATCAGCGGGCCTACGCCGCCGCCCGCGCCCGGCGTGCCGATCGTTGCGCCCACGGCGAGTGCCATGCCGATGATGCCGTACCAGATCGCCCGCTTGGCCTTCTCCTGGTTCGAGAGACCGCCGAGTGCGAGGATGAAGAGGATGGCCGCCACGACATAGGCGGCCGTCACCAGACCGATGCTCATTCTGCGCGCCCCCCGCTCAGCTCTTCTGGAACATGGCGAGCATCCGGCGCGTCACGAGGAAGCCGCCGAAGATGTTCACCGCCGCGATCAGGATCGAGAAGGCCGCAAGATTCGTGACCATCGAGTCGGATGACCCGATCTGCAGCAATGCGCCGACGATGATGATCGAGGAGATCGCGTTCGTGATGGCCATCAGCGGCGTGTGCAGCGAGTGCGCGACCCCCCAGATGACGTGGAAGCCCACGAAGCACGACAGCACGAAGACGATGAAGTGCTGCATGAAGCTCGCAGGCGCCACGGTGCCAACCAGCAGCAGCAGACCGCCGCCCACGGCCAGCAGCTTGGCGGTGCGGTCGAGAGACGCCTTCAGCTGGGCCGCCTCGCGCGCCGCCTTCTGCTCGGGCGTCTCCTCGGCTTCCCGCTTCTTCGGCTGTGCCGCAATCGCCTTCACCTTGGGCGGCGGCGGCGGGAAGGTGATCGCGCCCTCGTGGCAGACCAGCGCCCCGCGGATCACGTCGTCCTCCATGTTGACGAAAGGCACGCCATCCTTCTTCGGCGTGAGATCGTCCATCATGTGGCGGATGTTGGTGGCGTAGAGGTTCGACGACTGCGTCGCCATCCGGCTGGGGAAGTCGGTGTAGCCGACGATGGTGACGCCGTTCTCGCTCACGACCTTCTCGTTCGGCACCGTCAGGTCGCAGTTGCCGCCGCGCTCGGCGGCAAGGTCCACGACGACCGAGCCGGGCTTCATCGCCTTGACCATATCCTCGAGCCAGAGCTTCGGCGCGGGGCGGCCGGGGATGAGCGCCGTGGTGATCACGATATCGACCTCGGGCGCAAGCTCGCGGAACTTGGCGAGCTGCTTTTCGCGGAACTCGGGCGAGGACGGCTTAGCATAGCCACCGGTCTCGGCGCCGTCGGTTTGCTCTTCCTCGAAGTCGAGATAGACGAACTCGGCGCCCATCGACTCGATCTGCTCGGCCACCTCGGGGCGCACGTCGAAGGCATAGGTGATGGCACCCAGCGCGACCGATGTGCCGATCGCGGCCAGACCCGCGACGCCCGCGCCCACCACCAGCACCTTGGCCGGCGGCACCTTGCCCGCCGCCGTCACCTGTCCGGTGAAGAAGCGGCCGAAGTTGTTCCCGGCCTCGATCACCGCGCGGTAGCCCGCGATGTTCGCCATCGACGACAGCGCGTCCATCTTCTGCGCGCGGCTGATGCGGGGCACCATGTCCATCGCCAGCACGGTCATGCGCTTGTCGTTGAGCTTCGCCAGCAGATCCTCGTTCTGGGCGGGCCAGACGAAGCTGATCAGCGTCTTGCCCTCGGGCGCCTTCTTCACCTCGTCGAGGCCCGGCGCGCGAACCTTGACGATGATGTCGGCCTCCTTCCAGAGCGCGGCCGCGGTCTTGACGACCTTGACCCCCGCCGCCTTGTAGGCGTCGTCCGATATCGACGCCGCAGCGCCTGCGCCGCTCTCGACGAGGCATTCATAGCCAAGCTTCTGCAGCCGCCCGGCGCTCTCGGGCGTGAGCGCCACGCGCGCCTCGCCCGGCTCTGTCTCTCTCGGTGCTCCGATCTTCATGTCGGCATCCTTGTTCTCTTCGGACGAATCCTGGGTGAGCTGACCCCTGCCACTATCAGGATTGTCCCCCCTGTTTCAGCAGGAAAGCGAAGCCGCGGCCCCTCGCAGGCCGGAAAACCTGCCCGGCGTGGCGCTTCTCATAGCGGCAGGCGGCGCCCGCGTCACGCCACGTGGCGGAAAATTCCGTCCCTCGGCCCTCGGACGCCGCTTCGCAGGGCATGGGGACGATTCGCCGCAGGGCCCGGACGGAGGTCCGCGCCCGCCCCTGTTCAAGACATCCGCCGCGCGCTACTCAGGCGCAAGGGCGCGGCGACGGCGGGCGGCAGGCATGACGGATACCTTCGACTACGTGGTGGTCGGCGCGGGTTCGGCCGGGTGCGTGCTTGCCGCGCGGCTCTCCGAGGATGCGGGCGCGACGGTCTGCGTGCTCGAGGCCGGCCCCCGAGACTGGCATCCGATGATCCATGTTCCGGTGGGCTGGATGAAGCTCATGCGCAACCCTCGCCTCAACTGGATGTACGAGACCGAGCCGTCGGAATGGACCGGCGGGCGCCATGTCCCCGTGCCGCGCGGCAAGACGCTGGGCGGCTCGTCGGCGATCAACGGCAACATCTTCAACCGCGGAACGCCGGGCGACTTCGACCACTGGGCGCAGCGGGGCAATCCGGGCTGGGGCTATGCGGACGTGCTGCCGCTGTTCCGCCGGCTCGAGGACTGGCAGGGTCCCGACCCCGACGATCGGCGCGGCCGCGGCGGCCCGCTGCGCATCACCCCGAGCCCCTGGCGCCACCCCCTGTGCGACGCCTTCATCGCCGGGGCCGCGAGCCTCGGCATTCCCCCGAACCCCGACTACAACGGCGTGCGGCAGGAGGGCGCGGCCTACACCCAGCGCACGATCGCGCGCGGCCTGCGCCAGAGCGCGGCGCGCGCCTTCCTGCTTCCCGCGATGCGGCGACCGAATCTCGAGGTCCGCACCTCGGCCCATGCCTGCGCCGTCCTTTTCGACGGGCGGCGCGCCACCGGCATCCGCTACCGCCGGGACGGGCGGATGCACGAGGTCCGCGCCCGGCGCGAGGTGATCCTCGCGGGCGGCGTCATCAACTCGCCGCAGCTCCTGCAGGTCTCGGGCATCGGCGATCCGGAACATCTCGCCGCGATCGGCGTGCCACTACTCATGGCCCTTCCGGGCGTCGGGCGCAACCTGCGCGACCATTACACGCCGCGCTTCACGGCGCGGGTCAGGAACGCGCGGACCTTCAACGAGCTGGCCCGCGGCCTGCCCTTCGCGGCCGAGGTCGTCCGGTGGCTGATCGGCAAGCCCTCGATCCTCAGCCTGCCGTCCACCGCCTGCTATGCCTTCGCCCGCTCGGACCCCGCGCTCGAGGTCAACGACCTGCAGATCACCTTCATGCCCGCGAGCTACATGGAAGGCCATCAGAGCCGGCTCGACGACCGGCCCGGCATGACCATCGCGGCCTGGCAGCAGCGGCCCGACAGCCTGGGCCACGTGCTGGCCCGCAGCGCCGACCCGTTCGAGAAGCCCCTGATCCAGCCGAACTACCTCGCCGAGGCGAGCGACCGGCGGGTCCTGCTCGCGGGCCTCAGGCTGGCCCGCGCGATCCTGCGCAGCGCCCCCATGGCGCCCTATTTTGACGGCGAGATCTTTCCCGGCGATGCGGTGCAGTCCGATGACGAGCTGCTCGCCACCGCCAAGGCGCGCGGCACCACCACATTCCACATGATGGGCACCTGCCGCATGGCGCCCGAGAGCGACCCGACCGCGGTCGTGGATCACCGCCTGCGGGTGCGCGGCATCGGCGGGCTGCGCGTGGCCGACGCCTCGATCATGCCGACCATGCCGTCGGCGAACACCAATGCCGCGGCCCTGATGATCGGTGAAAAGGCGGCCGACCTGATCCGCGAGGACGCGCGCGCCTGAGCACTGCCGCGCCTCAGCCGCCGAGTTCGCGGATTGCCGCCGCAAGCCCGGCGGTAGAGGCATCGGCCTGCGCCAGCGGCGCGCCGTCGCGGATCGCGGGGATCAGCGTGCCGGCCAGCGCCTTGCCCAGCTCGACCCCCCACTGGTCGAACGAGTTGACGCCCCAGACCGCGCCCTGCACGAAGACCTTGTGCTCGAACAGTGCCGTAAGCCGCCCCAGCGCGAAGGCGTCGAGCTCGCGGAACAGGATGGTGGTGGAGGGACGGTCCCCCGGAAAGGTCCGGTGCGGCGCGAGGCGGGCGATCTCGGCCGGCGACCGGCCGGCGACCGCCATCTCGGCCTCGACCTCGGCGGCGCTGCGTCCGAAGGCCAGCGCCTGCCCCTGCGCGAGGCAGTTCGCCAGCAAGAGCGCATGGTGTCCGGCGTCTGCGGCCCGCGGCCGGGCAGCGGCGATGAAGTCGACCGGCACGATGTCGGTGCCCTGGTGGAGGAGCTGGAAGAAGGAATGCTGCGCGTTCGTCCCCGGCTCGCCCCAGATCACCGGGCCGGTCGCCATGGCCACCGGCGTGCCGTCGCGCGTCACGCGCTTGCCGTTCGATTCCATATCGAGCTGCTGGACATAGGCGGCGAAGCGCTCGAGCCGCTGGTCGTAGGGGATCAGCGCGACGCCGGGCCAGCCCATGACGTTGCGCCGCCAGATGCCGGCCATCGCCAGCAGAACCGGCAGGTTCCGTTCGAGCGGCGCCGTCAGGAAATGGCGGTCCATCGACGCCGCGCCCGCCAGCAGCTCGCCAAAGCGCCTCGCCCCGATGCCGATCGCCAGCGCCAGACCGATCGCCGACCACATCGAGTAGCGCCCGCCCACCCAGTCCCAGAAGCCGAACACCCGCGACTCGGGGATGCCGAACCCGGCGCAGCCCGCGAGGTTCGTCGACACCGCCGCCATCTGCCTCGCCGCATGCGCCCCCAGCCAGTCGCGGACGAGCCGTGCATTCGCCATGGTCTCGAGCGTGGTGAAGGTCTTAGAGGCCACGACTGCCAGTGTCCGCGCGGGATCGAGCCCGGCCAGCGTGTCCGCCATGTGCGCGCCATCGACATTCGAGACGAAGTGGAGCCGCGGCCCGTCGCAGTCGGGCCTGAGCGCCCGCGCGGCCATCGCCGGCCCGAGGTCCGAGCCCCCGATGCCGATGTTGACGACATCCGAGAACGGCCCGCCCGCGCCGGTGAATCGGCCGGCGCGCACGGCCTCGGCGAAGTCGAGGAACCGCGCGCGGGTGCCCGCCACGTCGTCGCCCTCGGGCGCCGGCACGCTGTCGCGCAACGCCATGTGCAGAACCGCCCGGCCCTCGGTCAGGTTGATCTCGTCGCCTGCGGCCATCGCGTCGCGCAGCCGCTCGACCCCGGCCGCTCGGGCGAGCGCGACCAGCGCGCCGAGCGCGGGGGCGTCGAGCTTCTCCTTCGACAGGTCCACGACGAGGTCGTCGAGCCGGAACGACAGCCGCGCGAAACGCGCGGGATCCTCGGCGAAGAGCCTGCGCAGCTGCCGGCCCCGCAGCCGCTCGGCATGGGCGTGAACCTCGGTCCAGTGCTCGGTCATCGCGATCTCCTAGCCCCCGCGCGGGCTGCCACGGCATCCCGCCCCCCCGTTTTGCCCCCGATCCGCCGCGTCGCCAAGCGCCCGCGCGGCACATGGAAGGTCGCGCGCTTGGCGGGCTGTTGATCCTGCAGCGCAGGGTTGGCTCCATCCCGGCCGCGACACGGGCGCCTCGGGCGGTCACGTCGCACGCCATGGCCGGCACCCGCGGGGAGCGAGGGGTTGCGCAGGGAAGCTCTCGTCAGCGGCGCGGCTCGCGGCTTCGGGGGCTTGCGGGCGCGCGCCCGATCGCGTGGCTCACCCGCCTCGACATCGTCGAGCCGCCAGGCCAGCGGACTTCGCCGGACCATCGAGGCCTACATCGCCGACGATATGGACGGCCGGGGGCCTTGAGCGCCGGGGGCAGGCCGCAGCCGCGCCCGGCCGCTTCAGCCCGGCTGGTCCGTGCGCTGGTTGCCTTCGAGGCGGGCGAGCGCGGCCTCGAGCTCGGCAATCCGAGCGGTCATCGGCGCCGTCATGGCGCGCACATCGTCGAGCGTGAAGTGGGGCGTGATGTGCTGCGGACAGTTCCAGTCGAAGGCTTCGACCGTGATCACGAAGCCACGCTCGATCCGGGCGCGATACTCGGGCATCTCGAGACGCGCGAGCGTCGCCCGGTCGTCGAGGCCGACCAGGCGCGCCCGGCCGAGCAGCTTGAGCCGGGTCCGGTTCGGGTAGTCCATGAAGAACAGCGACACGCGGTCATTGTTCGCCAGGTTGCCGACGCTGACATACTGGCGGTTGCCGCGGAAATCGGCGAAGCCGATCGTGTTGGCGTCGAGCACGCGCACGAACCCGGCCGGTCCGCCGCGATGCTGGATATAGGGCCAGCCGGTCTCGCCCACCGTCGCCATGTAGAACGACTCGCGTCCCGCGATGAAGCCTGCCTCGGCCTCGCTCAGCTCGTGGTTCATCGGCTCGTCGAAGTCCTCGAGCCGGGCATAGGACGCGCGGCTGCCCTGCTGTTCCTGCACCTTCTTCACCGTGGGCGTGAAGGCGAGCTCGGCGAAACGATGCGACATCACTTCCTCCTGCGGGCGACGGCCCGCGCATCGAGGCCCGCGGCCCGAGGGCCGGGGCGGGCGAGGTCTCCGGCGCGGCGTGCCGCGCCGGAGCTTGCGTTCAGTCGGTGTAGGACCAGTCCGCCGGCAACCACCTGAGCGAGTCGCCATCCTTGACGATCCGCCCGACGCCGGGGAAGGGCATGTGCGTGGCCGCGAGAAGCGAGCCCCGCTCCGCCGCCTGCGGGAAGAAGCGGGCGCGGGTGGCGTCGGCCGCCGCCTTGTCCATCTCGAAGATGATGCCGAAGCCTGGCAGCGCCGGGTGGGCGGCGGGATGGAACAGCATGTCGGACACGAGCTCTAGGCTCTCTCCGCCATCCTCGATCCGCACGCCGATCTGCCCCGGCGTGTGTCCCGAGAGATCGAAGACCGACACGCCCTTCACGATCTCGCGCTCGCCGTCGATCCGCTGGAGCCGGGGATAGAGGTCCACGAGCTGGCGCGCCGCGGCGAAGCTCGACTTCGTGATGGCGGGCGTGCGGGCCTCGATCGACGGGTCGGTGAACGCCGCCACGTCGCGCCGGTCGATGAACACCTCGGCGTTCGGATAGTTGTTCCTCCCGCCGGCCACCATGCCGCCGATATGGTCGATATGGGCATGGGTGAGGATCACGGCGTCGATGTCCTCGGGGCCGATGCCGAGCGCCGCGAGCGTTCCCGGCAGGTAGCCCGATGTCGGGCTCACGGTGCCCGCGGGGCCGCTGTCGACCAGGATGAAGCGCTCGCCGTCGTTGATCAGCCAGGTAGAGAAGCTGCCCCGCACGCCGTTCACGCCCGCGGCATGGACCGCCGCGGTGGCTGCCCGCGCCTGATCGGGCGTGACGCCGGTGAAGAAGTCGAAGGGGAAGTCGATGTAGCCGTCCGAGATGACGGTGACCTCGAAGCGCCCGATCCGGAGGCGCGCAGTCACCGGAAGCCGAGGCAGCGGGCCGGACGAGCGCGCCCGGAGCGGCGCGGGCATGGCCGCCACGATCGGCAGGGCGGCAAGCGATGCGGCAAGGCCGCGGCGGGTCAGGTTGACCATGTCGGCTCCTTTGGTGTGGCCCGGCCGCGCGGCCGGGCCGGTTGCGGGATCGGGCTCAGGCGGCGGCGGTGAGGTCGACCTTCGGGAAGTCGATCTCGACCTGCGTGGCCTTGCCGAGCAGGTTGGTGAAGATGTTCATCGCCACATGGGTGATGATCTCGACGATCTCGCCGTCGGAATGGCCGGCGGCGCGCACCGCCTCGACCTCGGCCGCGCTCACCTGGCCGGTATGCTCGACCAGCGCCCGCGCGAAGGTCAGCGCGGCTTCCGCCTTGGCATCCGCCGAGCGGCCCTTGCGGTTCGCCAGCATCTCGTCGTTGTCGAGGCCCACCTTGCGGCCGATCGCGGTGTGGGCCGAGACGCAGTACTGGCAGGCGTTCTGCTCGGCCACCGCGAGGGCGATGCGCTCGCGCGTCAGCGGGTCGAGCGCGCCGGCGCCGGCGATTCCGTGGATGCCGAGGAAGGCGTTCAGCGCCGCCGGGGAATTCGCCAGCACGCGGATGAAGTTCGGAACGATGCCGAGGCCGGACTGGACGGCGTCGAGCAGCTGCTTCGCTTCGCCGGTGGCGCTCTGGGGGTCGATGACGGCAACACGGGCCATGTGATCAGTCCTTGTCTGGTTGCGGATGCGGCGCGGGCCTGCGCCGGTCCGCCAAAAGTTGGCTTCCTGCTGCTCTTGAAAGAATGCCCGATGCGTGGAATTCATTATTCCGCCTGGAGGAAATAAAATGGACCGGCTGCATGAGCTCGAGGTCTTCGTCGCGGTGGCCGAGGCTGGCAGCTTCGCCAGGGCCGGCCGGCGTCTGCGCCTTTCGCCGCCCGCGGTCACCCGCGCGATCTCGGCGCTCGAGACCCGGCTCGGCGCCCGGGTGTTCAACCGCACCACGCGGAGCCTCGCGATCACCGATGTCGGGCAGCGCTTTCTCGAAAGCGCGAGGCGCATCCTCGCCGACCTCGACACCGCCGAGAAGGAGGCGGTCGGCGAGACCGCGACGCCACAGGGCCACCTCACGGTCACCGCGCCGGTGACGTTCGGCCGATCGGTGCTCGCGCCCGTGATCCGCGATTTCCTGGGTCAGCATCCGCGCGTGACGGCATCGCTGGTTCTCGTCGACCGGGTCGTCAACCTGGTGGACGAAGGGGTCGACCTTGCCGTGCGGATCGGCCCACTGCCGGATTCGAACCTGATCGCGAAGCGCGTCGGAGCCGTGCGCCGCGTGCTGGTCGCGAGCCCCGAATACCTTGCCCGGCGCGGAACGCCTGCGGCGCCCGCCGACCTGAAACTCCATTCGGTGATCGCCTTTACCGGCCTCATGCCCGGCCGGGAATGGCGCTTCGAGGGCGAGCGCGGCCACCATGGCGTCGCGCTGCATCCAACCTTCGAGGTCAACGACGCGCTCGCCGCCATCGAAGCCGCCGAGACGGGGCACGGGATCACGATCGCGCTGTCCTACATGGTCCATGACAAGGTGCGGGACGGCAGGCTGGTCCCCGTCCTCGACGACATCGCGCCGCCGCCCAGCCCCGTTCACCTCGTCTACCCGCAAGCCCGTCTCGTCGCCCCCAGGCTGAGGGCGCTGGTCGACTTCGCAGCTCCACGCCTCAAGGCGGCGCTCGACCGGATCACGGCCGGAGGCGCCGCCGAGGCTTCGGGATAGCGGGGCACGCCAGCGTCCGGTGCTCGCCTCTCGCGAACGGGCGCGTTCTTCCACCCTGCCGAGGCATCCGACGCGGCGGGGCTTGGAGCGCAATGCCGTGCGTCCGAACGAAGCCGCGATGCGATGGCGGGGCTGGCTGGGGCGGCAGGATTCGAACCTGCGGATGGCGGTACCAAAAACCGCTGCCTTACCACTTGGCGACGCCCCAACGCGGCGCGACATTAGTCGGCGGCATCGGGCCCGGCAAGAGCACGCGCCGACGCAAATGCCGCTTGCTCCGCCCCGCCGCCGCCGCTATACACCGCGACGCTGGTTTTCGGAGTGTAGCTCAGCCTGGTAGAGCACTGTCTTCGGGAGGCAGGGGCCGCAGGTTCGAATCCTGCCACTCCGACCAGCCAGCCTTCCCCTGCTCCATGCTCCCGCGTCACTCGGCGCTCCAGACCTGGTTGCGCCCGGCCTCCTTCGCCCGCAGCACGTAATCCTCTAGCCGCGCGACCAGCTTGAGCGCCGTGTCGCCGGGACGCAGCGACGTCACCCCGAACGAGGCGGTCAGGCTCGCGACCCGCTCGCGCGTGCCGGCGCGCACGAGCTGCAGGCTGCCGAACTGCAGGCGCAGCCTGTCCGCGACCGCGCGCGCCGTCTCGAGCGAAGCGCCGGGCAGGAGAAGCGCGAACGCGTCGCCGCCGAAGCGGGCGCCGAGATCGCCCTCGCGCAGGCTCTGGCGCAGGACCGCGGCGAACCGCAGGACGACCTGATCGCCCGTCGCCTTGCCCCAGCGCTCGTTGAACGCGCGGAAATGGTCGATATCGGCGACGATCGCGCCGAAGCCGGTCCGGTCGCGGCGCGCGCGCAACATCGCGGCGTCCAGCGCCTCGTCGAACATGCGCCGGTTCGCTAGCTGGGTGGTGTGGTCGATCAGGACGCTCTGGCGCAGCTCGCGCAGCTCCTTCTGCATCGAGGTGAACTGTGCGCGGAGCGCCATCACCCCGTCGCTGAAGCGCGACACGCGCTCGGCATGTTCGCGGTTCGCCTGGCGCAGCGAGGAGATCTGCCGGCGCAGCTCGGCCTCGCCGGCGCCGGGGCGGATCGTGGTGTCGATCCGCCGGATCGTCGCGGCGTAGCCTTCGCTCGCCGCCATGCCATCCTCGATGAGGTCGACCGCCTGCGCAAGCTCGCCGTCCATCTGATCGCCAAGCCGCGTCACCCCCGCGCTGACCCCCGCGGAGGAAAGACACTCGTCATGGAGGCGATGGATCAGCGCGGCCGGGACCGAGCCGTCCGAATCGAGCGCCCGGTCGATCCGGTCGCAGATCGTGCTGTTCAGCCGACCAGCATAGGCGAACCAGACCTCGAAGGCCGCGGGAACGGGCGGAATGCCGTGCTGGCGCGCGAGGTCGAGGGCGCGCTCGGCAATCCGCAGCGCGGCCTCGTAATCCTGCCCGCGAAAGGTGAGATCCATGTCCCGGTGCAACATGCGCGGCGTGCTCCCCATGCGAAACCGGGACGATCATCGCCGGCGCAGGTTTCGGAGCGGTAAACCGCGGCGTCCGGGACGCGCTGGCCGCAGGCGCCAACGGCCGCTAGACTGCGCCAGAGTAAAAGAGAAGGGCCACGCATGACCCGCCGCTTCACCGTCGCCTGCCTGCAGACGCGACCCCGCGAGACCGCCGATTCAGCAACCGCCGAGGCGATGCCGCTGGCCGAGCGCGCCGCCGACGCCGGTGCCGCGCTGATCTGCCTGCCGGAATACGCCGGCGGGCTTGCTACCGACGGCGCCGCCGTTCGGCCCCCGGCGATCGCGGAGGGTGCCCACCCCCTCGTCGCCGCGCTGACCGGGCTTGCACGGGCGCGCGGCGTCTGGATCCTGCTGGGGTCGGTCGCGGTGCCGGGCGCGGGCGGGCGCATCCTGAACCGCGGCCTCATGATTGCGCCAGATGGGCGCGTCAACGGCCACTACGACAAGATCCACATGTTCGACATCGACCTAGCGCCGGGTCAGAGCCACCGCGAGTCGGCAACCGTGAGCCCCGGAGCGCGGGCGGTGCTGCACGACACGCCGCTGGCGCGCATCGGTCACACGATCTGCTATGATCTGCGCTTCCCGATGCTCTACCGGGACCTTGCGCAGGCGGGGGCCGAGATCCTCGCGGTCCCGGCGGCGTTCACGCGGAGCACGGGCGAGGCCCACTGGCACATCCTGAACCGCGCGCGGGCGATCGAGAACGGCGCCTTCGTGATCGCGCCCTGCGCCGTCGGTCCGGTGCCCGGCGGCGGCGAGGTCTATGGTCATTCGCTGGTCGTCGACCCCTGGGGCACCGTGCTCGCCGATGGCGGGACCGAGCCCGGCGTGGTGCTGGCCGAGATCGATCCCGAGCAGGTGGCGCAGGCACGCCTGCGCATCCCCAGCCTTCGCCACGGTCGTCCCTACGACGCGCCCGAGCAGCGCCGCCCGGCGGCAGAATGAGCGCCCGGCGCGGCCCGCTGACGGGCCGGAGACCCGCTCAAATCGCGCTTGCGCCCCCAGATCGAATCTGCAATAACCCCGCCACTTTCGGAACGCGGGTGTAGCTCAGGGGTAGAGCACAACCTTGCCAAGGTTGGGGTCGTGGGTTCGAATCCCATCGCCCGCTCCAAAATTCGCCTTGCAGACAAGCAAGAAGGGCCGGTCCAAGCGACCGGCCTTTTGCTTGTCGGGCAGCCTCTTGCGTGCCCGGCTCCTATCTGCGCTGATCTCGACACCCGCGCCATGGAACGTCGGAAGGAGAGCCGACATGAGCCTCGAGTTGTGGATTGCCTTTGCCCTTGCCTCGGCCGTTCTGGTCGCGATTCCCGGCCCCACGGTGATGCTCATCGTGAGCTATGCGCTGGGCTACGGCAGGCGCAGCGGCTTGGCGACCGTCCCCGGCGTCACGCTCGGCGATTTCACCGCGATGAGCCTCTCGCTCGCGGGGGCGGGCGCGATGCTGGCGGCGTCGGCCAGCCTGTTCACGGCGCTGAAGCTTGTCGGCGCGGCATATCTCGTCTGGCTCGGGCTGTGCCTGTGGCGAGCCGAACCGCAGCCGGTCGCGGTGCCTGGCGGCGCCCATGTGCCGGGCGATCTGAGGCGGATGTTCTGGAGCTCCTATGCGGTGACGGCGCTGAACCCAAAGAGCATCGTCTTCTTCATTGCGTTCGTTCCGCAGTTCATCGATCCGGCGGCGCCGCTGCTGCCCCAGATCGCGATTCTCGAGGCAACCTTCCTCACGCTCGCGGCGATCAACATCGCGCTCTGGGCGGCGATGGTGGGCGGGATGCGGGCCCGCTTCCGCGATGCTGCGACGCTGCGCCTCGTCAACCGGATCGGCGGGAGTTTCCTGATGGGGGCCGGGGTGCTGACCGCGATGATGCGCCGCGTGGCCTGAGCGGCGGTGCCTGTCCCGCCTTCCCGGCACGCGGGCGCAACCGCGGCCTCAGCGATCGGCGGGAAGCGGGGCTGATGCGGTCGCGATGGCTTCGTCGTCGCCGAGCTTCGAGAACAGCCGCTGGAAGCCCTCGCGGACGCCCTTGAGGTCGCAGCCGAAGCTCTGCTTGCCGACGATGCGCCCGTCGTCGCCGCGCTCGCATTCCGACCGTCCGTCCGGCGGCACGCTCGCCTCGGGGGCAGTGTCCGAGGGGGCTGCCATGCTGGCGTAGCGGACGCGCGCTGCGTCCCACTCGTTCCAGGCGGTGGCCGAGCGTTCCTCGATCGACGCGAGCTGGACGGCGTCGACATAGCCCGTCTGGTGAAAACCGAAATCGCGCTGCCAGGCCGCGATCGCCTCGCGGCTCAGCGGGCCCAGGACGCCGTCGACGCCCCTGGGGTCATAGCCGATCAGGGCGAGCCGGCGCTGAAGCTCGGCGCGCGTCGCGCGGGTGAGCCCGAGTTCGGCCTCCCTCGTCGGCGCGGTCGCAACCATGTAATCCCAGAGATGCGCGTCCTGCTCGGGCGCGGGCTCGGGCGCAGGCTCAGGCTTGACCTGCTGGACGTCCGGCGGGGCCGGGACCGCCGCGGGCTGCTCGTCCGCCCGGGAAGCCAGGAAAAGGCGCGGTTCGGGCAGAACGCCTGCCAGCGACAGCCCGGCCGGGGTTTCGCTGGTGACGACGATGGGCCCATGCGCGCGGACATGATCGGTCATGCGGACAACCGGATCGCTGATCGACACGGCGACCACGACCCCGCCGATCAGCAGACTGATCCAGCTGAGAGAAAGATTGGGCGCCCGCGCAGATGCAACGACACGCCGCCCACCAACGGGTTCACGGTTCCAGACCACCCCCGTAACCCTCGCACAAAGGATGCACTCGGCACCCTAACACCACACCCGAATTAACATTATCTTAAAATGGGACACCCGCCAAGCGCGATTCCGCAATTGATCCGGATCAATGCTGGGGCCTGCCGCAACTGCGAAACGTGGCTCATCGCGATTCCGGCCGGACAGGAGCAGTCACATGAGCGGAGCGAAGGGTGCGGCCTCGGGCGGGGCGGGCAACCTCTACGCCGCGCGCGAGCCCGTGTTCCCGAAGGCGACGCAGGGGTTCTACCGGCGCCTGAAATGGCTGATCATGCTGGTCACGCTGGGCATCTACTACGTGACCCCGTGGATCCGCTGGGACCGTGGCCCGCATCAGCCGGACCAGGCGGTGCTGGTCGATCTCGCGAACCGGCGCTTCTATTTCTTCTGGATCGAGATCTGGCCGCAGGAATTCTATTACGTCGCGGGCCTGCTGATCATGGCGGGGCTGGGGCTTTTCCTCGTGACCTCGGTGCTGGGCCGCGCCTGGTGCGGCTACACCTGCCCGCAGACGGTTTGGGTCGATCTGTTCCAGCATGTCGAGCGCTTCATCGACGGCGACCGCAACGCGCAGTGGCGGCTATGGAACGCGCCATGGACACCGCACAAGATCGCGCGCCGGTCGATCAAGTGGTTCGTCTGGCTGGTGATTTCCGTCGCGACCGGCGGCGCGTGGATCTTCTACTTCGCCGACGCCCCCACGCTCGCGCTGGACTTCCTCACCGGCGAGGCTGCCTTCGTGGCCTATGCGACGGTGGGCGTGCTCACCGCAACGACCTTCGTCTTCGGCGGCTTCATGCGCGAGCAGGTGTGCATCTACATGTGCCCCTGGCCGCGCATCCAGGGGGCGATGCTGGACGAGAACTCGCTGATCGTCACCTACAAGGACTGGCGCGGCGAACCGCGCGGCAAGCACCGCAAGGCCGAAGGCGCCGACAAGCTGGGCGACTGCATCGACTGCAACGCCTGCGTCGCGGTCTGTCCGACGGGCGTCGACATCCGCAAGGGTCAGCAGATCGGCTGCATCACCTGCGCGCTGTGCATCGACGCCTGCGACGACATCATGGCGAAGATCGGCAAGCCACGCGGCCTGATCGACTACTGCACGCTGAAGGACGAGACGCTGGAACGCGCGGGCAATCCGCCCGTCGCCCCCTGGCGCCGCGCCGTGCGGCCGCGCACGATCCTCTATTTCGCGCTTTGGTCGGCGATCGGCGTTGCGATGGTCGTCGCGCTGTTCATGCGCAGCAACATCGACCTTGCGGTGCATCCCGTGCGCAACCCGGTCTATGTCACCCTGTCGGACGGCACGATTCGCAACGCCTACGACATCAAGGTGCAGAACATGCAGGGCCAGCCGCACAGTTTCCGCCTGTCCGTCCGGTCCTACGAAGCGAACCTCGCGATCTCGCTTCAGGGCGAGGACAGCACGAGCTTCGAGGTGAAGGCGGACGAGGCCCGGCGGATGCGCGTCTTCCTCGATGCCGTGCCGACGATCCCGCTGCCGGAGCGGATCCCGGTCCGCTTCTGGATCGAGGATCTCGAGACGCGCGAGCGAGCCCATTACGACACCACCTTCCGCAGCCCGACCGCCGACTGAGGGCGGGAGGGACGGCAGGCAAGAGGGGACAGACCCGATGCAGACCAGGGAACTCACGGGACGCAAGGTGCTCGTCATCGCATTGGCGGCGTTCGGCGTGATCCTCGCGGCAAACCTGACCATGATGTTCGCGGCCACGGGGACCTTCCCGGGCCTCGTGGTCAAGAACTCCTACGTGGCCAGCCAGGACTGGAACCGCAGGACCGAGACGCAACGCGCCCTCGGGTGGCGGGCCGAGGCGGCGATCGTCCCCGAGGGCCTCGCCGTGCGCTTTACCGACGCCGCGGGCGCGCCGGTGCGGGGTCTTGCCGTGACCGCGGTCATCGGACGGCCGGCGAGCCAGGCGGGCGACCGCAGCATCGAGCTGCGCGAGCAGGACGGGCTCTACCGCGGCGCAATCGGTCTCGCGCCCGGCCTGTGGCGCGTCGAGATCCGCGGCACCGACGCCGCGGGCCGCAGCTTCGATGCCAGGGTGGAACTCTACGCGAAGGCGGCCTCCTGATGCGCGACACGACACGCGGGTCCGTGGTCGGGCTTCCCGGCAGCACCGCGTCGGGGGGATGCTGTCCGACGGGCCTCGCGGCCCAGCTTGCGGCCGAGCGCATGACCGACACCGGCGCCGGGCGTTGGGTGCGGCCGGCGGCGCAGGACGCGGTCGCCCTCGATCTCATGGTCCCCGCGATCCGCTGCGCGGCGTGCATGTCGGCGATCGAGACGGGTCTGTCGAATCTTCCGGGTGTCGCCTCGGCGCGGGTCAATCTCAGCCTGCGCCGGGTCCGAGTGCTGTTCGATCCGGCGCGCAGCAGCGCCGAGGATGTCGTCGGCCGTCTCTCCGCGCTTGGCTACGAGGCCCGCCCGTTCGACGCGAAGGCGATGGCCGACATCGACCGCGACGCGGTCGGGCGCGACCTGCTCGCACGGCTCGGCGTCGCGGGTTTCGCGATGATGAACGTGATGCTGCTGTCGGTCGCCGTCTGGTCCGGGGCGGATGCCGCGACACGCGACCTGATGCACTGGATCTCGGGGCTGATCGCCTTGCCCGCGATCGCTTTCTCGGGCGTGCCGTTCTTCCGCTCGGCGATCGCCGCGCTGCGCGCGGGGCGCGTCAACATGGACGTGCCGATCTCGCTCGCCGTCGTCCTCGCCGTCGGCGTCTCGCTCTATGAGACCGCGCATTCGGGCGAACATGCCTATTTCGATGCCGGCATCAGCCTCGTGTTCTTCCTGCTGATCGGGCGTTATCTCGACCATCGCACGCGGGCGGTGGCGCGGTCCGCGGCGGCCGAACTCACCGCGCTCTCGGCGCGGGCGGCGACCGTGATCGCGGCGGACGGCAGCCGCACGACCGTGGCGGCCGAGGATCTCGCGGCCGGCATGCTGGCCGAGGTCCTGCCGGGCGAGCGCATCCCCGCCGACGGCCGGGTCGAGTGGGGCCAGTCCGATCTCGACCGCTCGATGGTCACGGGCGAGACGATGCCCGAGGCGGTGGGCCCGGGCGCCGCGGTTCATGCCGGCATGCTCAACGTCTCGGGCCCGCTGCGGGTGCGCGTGGGCGCGACCGGCGAGGCCACGCTGCTGGCCGAGATCGCGCGGATGATCGAGGCGGCCGAGCGCGGCAGGACGCGCTACGACCGCTGGGCCGACAAGGCGTCGCGCCAGTATGTCTGGGGCGTCCATGTCATGTCGTGCGTGGCCTTCGGCGGGTGGATGTGGGCCACCGGCGGCGACGTCTACCGCTCGGTGATGATCGCGGCCGCGGTGCTGATCATCACCTGCCCCTGCGCGCTGGGCCTTGCCGTGCCCGCGGTCCATGCCGTGGCGGGCGGGCGGCTGTTCCGGCGGGGGATCTTCCTCAAGGATGGCGCGATCCTCGAGCGCCTGGCCGAGATCGACACGGTGGTGTTCGACAAGACCGGGACGCTGACCGAAGGGCGCCCCGTCCTCGTCTCGTCGCCCGAGTGCGACCGGGCGTGGCAGTTCGCCGCGTCGCTTGCGGTGGCCTCGCGGCATCCGCTCGCGCAGGCCCTGGCCGAGAGCGCGCGCGGGCGGGGCATCGAGCCCGTCGCGCTCGACGGCGTGACCGAGGTGCCGGGCGCGGGCGTCGAGGGCTGGCTCGGCGGCAAGCGCCTGCGCCTCGGCCGCGCCGACTGGGTGGGTGCGGCCCCGGACGACCGCACGGCCGTCTGGCTCGCAGAGGGCGACGCGGCGCCGCAAGCCTTCGCTTTCGAGGACCGGCTGCGCGCGGACGCGCCCGAGACCGTGGCCTGGCTTCGGGCGCAGGGACTGCGGGTCGCACTCTTCTCCGGCGATTCAGAGGGGCCCGTCGCACGCGCGGCGGAGGCGGCGGGCATCGGGGACGCGCGCGCCCGCATGACGCCGGCCGCCAAGCTCGCGGCGCTCGAGGCGCTGGCGCGCGGCGGCGCGCGGGTGCTGATGGTCGGCGACGGCATCAACGACGCGCCCTCGCTCGCCGCGGCGCACGCCTCGATGTCGCCGGTCGCGGCCTCGGACGTGAGCCGCGCGGCGACGGGGCTCGTGTTCACCGGGCAGCACCTCGCCCCGGTGCGCTTCGCCATCGAGACCGCGCGCGCGGCGCGGGCGCGGGCGCTTGAGAACTTCGCCTTCTCGGCGCTCTACAACGTCGTCGCCGTGCCGGTGGCGCTGTTCGGCTTCGTGACGCCGCTGATTGCCGCGCTCTCGATGTCGGGCTCGTCGATCGTCGTCACGCTCAACGCCCTGCGAATCCGGAGGGGCCGGCCATGACCGTCCTGGGGTTGCTGATTCCCGTCTCGCTGCTGCTCGGCGCAATCGGGCTCGCGGCGTTTCTCTGGTCGCTCAGGTCGAACCAGTACGACGACCTCGAAGGCGACGCCGCGCGCATCCTGTTCGACGAGGCCGACAAGCCGCGGGACTGAGCGGGGTCAGGACAGCGCGGACGCGCGGACCTCGACGAGGATCGCGGCATAGAACACGAAGCTCGCCGCCAGGACCAGCGCGTGCCAGATCGCGTTCTGGAACGGCAGGCCGTGCCAGAGGTGGAAGACCACGCCCAGCGTGTAGAGCGCGCCGCCCGTCACCATCAGGATCAGGCCTGCCTCGCTCAGCCCCTCGATGATCGGCCCGCCGACGACCAGCGCCGCCCAGCCCATGCCGAGATAGAGGACAAGGCACAGCGCCTCGAGCCGCCGCGGCGCGGTCACCTTGATCGCCAGCCCCACCAGCGCCGCGGTCCAGATCCCGGCGAGGATGGTCGCGGCCTCGTCGCGGCCCAGGAGCACCGCGAAGGGCGTGTAGGTGCCCGCGATCTTGACATAGATGGCGGCGTGATCGAGCCGGCGCAGGATCTCCTTCGCCCCGGGATGCCGGACCAGGTGATAGGCCGCCGAGAACGCGAACATCGCGATCAGCGAGGCGCCATAGACCGACGCCGCGAGAACCGCCGGCAGGCTGCCATGCCAGACCGCGGCCAGCGTCACCAGCACCGGCACCGCCACCAGCGCCGCGACGACGCCCAGCACATGCAGCACCGCGTCCGCGATGTGCTCGGCCCGGCTGTAGGCGGGGAAGGGCTGGCTGCGCGTCACCGGCGCTGCGGACATCTCGCGGCTCCGTCACCGATCGTCGACCTTCGAATCCTAGCAGCCGACGGCACGGGCTTTCAATGCCGCGGGCCTCACGCCGACGTGCCCCCCGGTGAGGGCCCGGCGGCGGGCATGCTGCGGACTTTTCCGTCCCCGCAAAGCATGCAATCCTCGGCCCCGCACGGCGCGCCGGGGGGCCGGCGGCCTTCAGGGAGAATCCGTCATGTGCCATCACTGCGTCACCGACAGCGTCAAGCGCCGGATGCTGAGCCGGCGCGACTTCCTCGGGGCGGCTCTTGCCGCGGCCGCTGCCGTGGCGCTCGCCTCGACGGCTCAGGCGCCCGCGGCGCTCGCAGCCGGCGCGGCGAAGGTCGAGGACCTGACGCACGAGTTGCACCATGATTTCCCGACCTATTTCGGCGAGCCCGGTATCACGGTGACGCCGAAATTCATCTGGGCCGAACACAAGTTCAACCTCAACACAATCGCGCTCAACGAGCACACGGGCACCCACATGGACGCGCCCCTGCACTTCTCGGCCGATGGGCAGAGCGTGAACGAGATCCCGGTGGGCAGCCTCGTTGTGCCGCTTGCCGTCGTCGACATCCGCGAAAAGGCAGCCCAGAACCCGGACGCGCAGGTCACGCCCGACGATCTCGCCGCATGGCAGGCCGCGCATGGCGACTTTCCCGAGGGCTGCTGCGTGGCGATGCTCTCGGGTTGGTCGGAAAAGGTCTCGGGCGACGGCTTCCGCAATGCCGACAGCGCGGGCGTGATGCATTTCCCCGGCTTCCATGTCGAAGCTGCGAAGATGCTGCTCGAGCAGACCAGCGCCGTCGGCATGGCGGTGGACACGCTCAGCCTCGACCATGGCCCGAGCGGCGATTTCGCGACGCATTACGCCTGGCTGCCGACGAACCGCTGGGGCATCGAGTGCCTCGCCAATCTCGAGCGTCTGCCGGCGACGGGCGCGACGCTGATCGTGGGCGCGCCCAAGGTGCGTGGCGGCACGGGCGGTCCCGCCCGGATCTTCGCGCTGGTCTGATGCCGACCGTCCGCCCCGCTGCCGACGCCGGGCTCTCGCCCCGGGCCGCCGCCGTCTTTGCCGACATCCGCGCGACCCGGGGGAGCGATTTCGTCAACAACTTCTGGCGCTCGCTCGCCGCGCTCGACGACGCGCTGCTCGAACGGGTCTGGGGCCAGCTCAAGGCGGTGATGGCGGCTCCGGGGACGCTCGACCCGGTGACCCGCGAGATGATCTACATCGCCGTGTCGGTCACGAACGGCTGCTCGTACTGCGTGCACTCCCACACCGCCGCGGCCCGTGCGAAGGGCATGACCGGCGCGATGGAGGCCGAGCTCCTGTCGATCATCGCCCTCGCGAGCCAGACCAACGCGCTTGCGACCGCGCTGGCCGTGCCCGTCGATGCGGCGTTTGATGCGTCCGATGGCCCGCCTTGACGGTTGATTTCGGGGCCGCCTTCCCGCGAGTATCGGGGAAAATTCCTGGGGAGGACCCGCCCATGTGCCAGATCTTTGCCGGACAGGATCCCGCCAACTACGATTGCGAGACCCGCTCGATCCGCATGAACGGCCTTTCGACCTCGATCAGGCTCGAGCGCGCCTTCTGGCGCGTGCTCGAGGAGATCGCGGCCGCGGAAGGCATGACCGCCTCGCAGTTCATCTCGCGTTTGCACTCCGAGGTGCTCGACCTGCATGGCGAGGTGCGAAACTTCACCTCGCTGCTGCGCTGCGCCTGTCTGGTCCATCGTGGACGGGCGGCGCCGGAGCTCGACCGGATCGCCGCCGAGTAGTAGCAGGCTAACACCCGGCCCCCCGCCCTCTGCGCTAGCCTGACGCAGGACGGGCAGAAAGGGAGATGCCGGTGGCCAAGGCCATTCATTCCATGATCCGCGTGCTCGATGAGGCGCGCTCGGTGTCGTTTTACGAGACCGCCTTCGGGCTGAGTGTCGCCGACCGTTTTGATTTCGACAGCTTCACGCTGGTCTATCTGCGCAATTCCGAGGCCGATTTCGAGCTGGAGCTGACGATCAACAAGGGCCGGACCGAGCCCTACGACCTCGGCAGCGGCTACGGCCACATCGCCTTCGCCGTCGACGACCTCGATGCCGAGCATGCGCGCTTTACCGCCGCAGGCCTGAATCCGCGCAAGATCGTCGAGTTCAATCGCGACGGCGCGCTGATGGCGCGCTTCTTCTTCGTGGCCGACCCCGACGGCTACCAGATCGAGGTCCTGCAACGGCATGGCCGCTATCGCTGAGAACCGGAGGGGCGGCGCCAGACCCGCCCCCCAACGTCATCATCCCAAGGGAGGGAAACCCATGTCACAGCATCAGTCCCCAAGGGGCCTGACCCGGCGCGAGCTGCTGAAATCCGGCGTCGCGGCCGGCGCGGCCTTCGTCGTCGGGTCGGGCTTCGTGCTACATTCCCGCGAGGCCTGGGCGATGGAGACCAAGGCGCTCGCCCCCGCCACCATGGCGACGCTGATCCAGATGGCGCGCGACATTTATCCGCATGATCGCGTTCCGGACCAGTACTACGCGATCGCCGTGAAGGGCTACGACACGTCGGAAGCGGCCCCCGCGATCGAGGCGGGTGTCGCCGCGCTCGACGCGGCGGCGCAGGGAATGGGCCATGCGAGCTATCTCGCCACGCCATGGGAGCGCGACCGCGTCGACATCCTCCGGTCGATGGAGGGAGGTCCCTTCTTCCAGACGATCCGCGGCGGCCTCGTCACCGGCCTCTACAACAACAAGGAGGTCTGGCCGATCTTCGGCTACGAGGGCGAGTCCTACAGCGAAGGCGGGTACATCAACCGCGGCTTCGACGACATCAGCTGGCTCTGAGCGACGGGTCGGGAGGAACACATCATGGCTGCACCATTCGACCTGAACGACGACAGCGTCGTTGTCATCATCGGCACCGGCGCCGGCGGTGGCGTGCTTGCGAACGAGCTCGCGCAGAAGGGCGTCTCGGTCGTCGCGCTCGAGGCGGGCGGGCGCTACCTGCCCGAGGACTACATCAATGACGAGTGGGAGAGCTTCGGGCAGCTCGCCTGGCTCGACCCGCGCACCACGTCGGGCGACTGGCGCGTCGCGAAGGACTTCTCGGGCCTTCCCGCCTGGATCGTGAAGGCAGTCGGCGGCACCACCGTTCATTGGGCGGGGGCCTCGATCCGCTTCCAGGAGCATGAGTGGAAGGCGAAGACGACCTATGGCGACGTGGCGGGGGCGAACCTGCTCGACTGGCCGATCGACGCGGCCGAGATGGCGCCCTGGTACGAAAAGGCCGAGACCAAGCTCGGCGTTACCCGGACGGGCGGCCGGGCCGGACTGCCCGGCAGCAACAATTACAAGGTCTTCGAGGCGGGCGCGAGGGCGCTCGGCTACAAGGAAGTCCATACCGGCCGGATGGCGATCAACTCGGCCGACTACGACGATCGCATGGCCTGCCAGCAGACGGGCTTCTGCTTCCAGGGCTGCAAGTGGGGGGCCAAGTGGTCCGCCGCCTACACCGACATCCCGCGCGGCGAGGCGACGGGCAATCTCGAGGTCCGCGAGCGCGCCCATGTCGCACGCATCCTGCACGATGCGTCGGGCAAGGTGACGGGAGTCGAGTATTTCGACAAGGACGGCACCCTTCAGATGCAGAAGGCGCGGATCGTCTGCGTCGCTGGCAACTCGTTCGAGAGCCCGCGCCTGCTGCTCAACTCGGCCTCGTCGATGTTCCCCGACGGGCTTGCCAACTCTTCGGGCCAGGTCGGGCGGAACTACATGCGCCACACCACAGGCTCGGTCTACGCGGTGTTCGACAAGCCGGTGCGGATGTGGCGCGGCACGACCATGGCGGGGATTGTCCAGGACGAGGCGCGGCACGACCCGTCGCGCGGCTTCGTCGGCGGCTACGAGCTCGAGACGCTCTCTCTCGGCCTGCCCTTCATGGCCGCCTTCCTTGATCCCGGTGCCTGGGGGCGCGAGTTCACCTCGGCGCTCGACGGCTACGAGAACATGGCCGGTATGTGGATCGTCGGTGAGGACATGCCTCAGGAGACGAACCGCGTCACCCTCAATCACGAGGTCAAGGACCAGTACGGCCTGCCCGTGGTCGACGTTCATTTCGACGACCATCCGAACGACGTGGCGATGCGCAACCATGCCTACAGGCAGGGCGTGGCGATCTATGAGGCGGTCGGCGCGACGCGGACCTTCCCGACGCCGCCCTATCCCTCGACGCACAATCTCGGCACCAACCGGATGTCGGAAAATCCGCGCGACGGCGTCGTGAACAAATGGGGCCAGGCCCACGACATCGCGAATCTGTTCGTCTCGGACGGCTCGCAGTTCACGACCGGCGCGGCCGAGAACCCGACGCTCACGATCGTCGCGCTGGCCATCCGCCAGGCCGACCACATCGCGCGCGAGATGGGCAAGGGCGCGCTCTGAAGTTTCCCTGTCGTGGCGGCTCCAAGGGCGGGCCGCGCGCGAAACTCGGGCCGGGTGCCAGCGGCACCCGGTCTTTTTTTCCCTATTATCCACGAGAGAAAGCGGGAGACGAGCCGGACTTGTGTGCGACAGCATTCGCGGAATGCAGCAAGCATCGGAACAGACCCTGTGGTCAACCTGTTGAAGATCGGCATCGCCTCTCTATCCAAAGGCCAAGAAATGTGCCGGCCACGATCAGTCCCGCGCCGAGCAGCGCCGTCGGGGTGGCGCGTTCGGACAGGAGCATCCAGGCCAGGGCAAAGCCGAACAGGGGCTCGGTCCCCATCAGGAAGCCGACGCGCGTGGGGCTGGTGCGGCGGACCGCCGCGTTCTGCATGTAGAAGGCCCCCACCGTGCAGAAGAGCGACAGGAAGGCCACCGCGCCCCAGGCGGCGACATCGGCCCTGACCAGGAGCCCCGTTGGCCCCGATTGGCCCAGAAGCAGCGCCATGGTTAGCCCCGCAACGGTGGCGGCCTGCACCGCCGTCAGCGCGGCAGAGGAGAGGCGGCTGCCCTCCATCAGGCGCTTGGTCGACACCACCATGACCGCCCGCAGCCCGGCCGCGCAGAGAACCAGCAGGTCTCCCGCAACGATCGCTCCCATGCCGCCCGACAGCACCATGACGCCGATCACCGCCACGACCGCTCCCGCCATAACCCCGGCAGGGGGCAGCCTTCGCTGTAGTCCGAACTCGAGGAAGGGCGTGAAGATCGTGCAGAGCGAGATGATGAGCGCGGTATTGGTCGCCGTGGTCATCGACACGCCCCATGTCTCGGCGAGGAAGATGGCGCAGAGAATGGCTCCGAGCAGTACGCCCGCCGATAGGTTCCGCCGGGGCGCTGCGCGCAGGTCGCGGTAGGCCACTGCAGTCATCACCAGCGTGGTCAATGCAAAGCGGTAGAAGATCAGCAGGAGCACCGGCATATGCGCCAGCGCGCCCTTGGCGACAGGGTAGCTCGCCCCCCAGACCAGCGCCACGCCGAGCACCGCCAGATCCGCCCAGAGCGTGGTCCGCCGTGCCATGAAACTTTCCGATACCGTCACCTTGGTCCCCGTGTCCCGTGTGAAATCACGGCGGGATAGGCCAGCGGGCGCGTCGCAATATAGAACGAAAACGCGGTGTCAGCCCCTGGCGAAGGCGGCTGGGGTGATGCCGACGATGGCCCGGAAGTGGCGGCCCATGTGGCTCTGGTCTGCAAAGCCCACCTGCGCAGCCGCTTCTGCCGGAGATAGGCCCGTGCGGAGCAGGCGTTTCACCATAAGGATTTTCCTCTGCAGGTGCCAGGCGTGGGGCGGTAGACCGGTGGCGCGCCGGAAGGCCTCGATCGTCTGCCTGCGCCGCAGACCGGTGATCCGGCACAACTCGTCGAGCGAGACATCCTCTTCGACGTGGCTGTCCAGATAGTCGACCGCATCCGCTATCCGCCCGTTGCCCCGCCTTTCGGGAGCGGAAAGCTGGGGCGCCAGTTCCCGCAGGAGCGCGCCGAGCAGCGTTTCGAGCGCCACGTCCCGGGACAACCGCTGAACCGATGCGTGCAGCGCCTCGTGCAGGGCGGAAAACCTCTGCGCCAGATCGGGCCGGGCATGAAAGGCTGCGCCAAAATCCAGCGTTCCGGTCGGCGCGCGGCCGAAGCTGTCTTCCACCAGCTCTCGCATCCCGGCTTCCGGAATGTAGAGCATCCGCTGCCGCCATCCGGTCTCGCTCCCTGCGCCGCCGTGATGGATGTCGCCGGGGCGCATCGTGACCACCGAGCCGCGCGGCACTTGGTGCATCTCGCCGCGGCACCAGACGGTATGGACGCCGCCGTCGATCACGCCGAAGAGGTATTCGTCATGGGCGTGGGGCTTGAAGGTTTGCTTCAGGTAGCGCGCCGAAAGGGTTTCGATGCCATAGAGGTCGGGGCGCGACCGCAGGGTTACCTCGTCTCTCCGGCTGTGCAGTTCCACTTCTGGCAAGACAGGACGTCCCCTCCGGTTGACCGCCAGACGTTTATCGTCGGGGCTTTTGCCGGTCAAACATGGCAGTTTCCGGGAGGGGCTCCCGTCAGACCTTTGCCGGGGCCTGGTCATGGCCACCGAAGACCCCATGATGGTGTGCGTCTTAGCTGGCGACCGTGGGCCTCGCAGAGCAGGCCGCGCATCTGATCCGCGACAGGGTTCGGCTTCCAGACCGTTGTGGTCTCGGTCGACGGGAGGCCGGATGAAGACTTCCGATTGCGCACCTTTGCATCCGGGACACGGTGGTTCCATCGCCAGATGATCTCGTCAAGATATCGCTGGAGGTGCTTCCTCCCCAGTCGATGATACACACCTATCAGAGCACGCAGGACAACCGCGTCCACGGCCTCGACGGGGTTAAGGTGCGCGCCGGTCTTCCTGTTAGCATACTGGCGCTTGTTGTGCTGCACAGTAAGATGGTTTGCAAAGGACTTTCCGATCTTCGTGTAGCTGGAGTTCTTGTCAGTGATGATCACTTAGGCCGGGTCAATCCGGTCCTCCATGATGGGCTTCATCGTGCGCCCTTGCGTGTTCGGTATAAGGACCGCCCGAGCCTGACCGTTCCGCCCAGCAGCAACGAGGGCGCTCGGCTTGCCAGTCCCTCGCCCACGCTTGTTCTTGACTCCATGGCGGAACGTCGGCTTGCCGCCGACGAAGGCTTCGTCGACCTCGACGACCCCCGACAACCGTCCTGCGACACCCTGCCGATCGTCCATCATCTCGCGGATGGCGTGGGCGAGCTTCCATTCTGTCTTCTGGTTCACGCCAAGGATGCGCGACATCACGACCCACGAGATACCCTTGGAGGATGTCAGCACGAGGAACATCGCCGCAATCCAGATCCGCAGGTCGAGCTTTGTCGCATGGAGTGGCGTCCTGGTCGTGACGGTGAACTGGCCGCGGCATTCCTTCTCACTGCACTGATACAGACCGGGGCGGACGGACGCCCCGCGCAGCGGGCGTGAGCTCAGGCTGCCGCAGTGCGGACAGAACCGGTTATCGCCCCAGATGGCGTTCTCGAGAAAGAGCCCCGCGTGACGCACGGTGGGCATCTTCTTCCAGACGTCGCGGACGGAATTCAGTTCGGTTATCATGACTTAGCCTCGCTTCGGGTCATAACCCAGAAGATTGGCTCGTTGCTCCGAACCGGAAGCGATTACGTCATGGCGTCTTCGAGGCGGTCGAGAGGCAAGCAACCTGAGTGTTCACGACGAGCCTGCTTTTTCTCGAGGATAGTAGGGTTTTTTTTGACCTGAATCATGGGCGCGGGCGCGCTGGGCTGCGATGCCCGGGAGCCGGCGCACCGGGAGATGACGACGCGACGCCGAGGACGGTTGGCCATCCCCGCCGCAGGATGGCAGACTGGCGCGAACCACGCCACGGGAAGCGACGAGGGGTCATGTTCCGCAACCTGCTGCGCCTTGCCGCGCTTGCCCTGCTGGCGTCGGCCGCACTCTGGTTCTGGGCCCTGCGCCCGCAAGGCGTGACGACGGCCGAACTCACCCGCGGCGATGCCGCCGAGATCGTCTATGCCACCGGCGTGGTCGAACCGGTGCGCTGGGCCGAGGTGGCGCCGCTCCGGCGCGGGCGCATCGTCCAGACCTGCCGCTGCGAGGGGCGCGTGGTGCTCGAGGGCGAGGTCCTCGTGCGCCTCGACGCGAGCGAGCTCAAGGCGCGCATCGCCGAGCTCGAGGCCCGCCTCGACTTTGCCGAGAAGGAACTGACCCGCGCCGAGGGCCTGTTCGAGCGCCGCGTCGCCACCCGCGAGACGCTGGAGGAGCGGATCTCGACCGTCGCCGAATATCGCGCAGCACTTGGCGCGACCCGTACGCAGCTCTCCGAGATGGAGATTCGCTCGCCGATGGCGGGGCAGGTGCTGCGGCTCGACGGCGAGGTGGGCGAGGTCGTCGAGCTGGGGCAGACGCTCGCCTGGGTCGGGCAGTCGCGCCCCCTCCAGGTCGTGGCCGAAGTGAACGAGGAAGACATCCCGCGGATCCGCGAGGGCCAGTCGGCGCATATCCTGGCCGACGCCTTTCCCAGCCGGAACCTGCCTGCCACCGTCGGCTCGATCACCCCGAAGGGCGATCCCGAGCTCAAGACCTACAGGGTTTACCTCGCGCTCCCCGACGACACGCCGTTGTTCATCGGCATGTCGGTGGACGTGAACGTCGTCATCCGCGTCGTGCCGGCGGCGGTGCTTGCGCCCGCGCCCGCGGTCACCGGCGGCGCCGTCTTCACCATCGAGGACGGTCGGGCACGGCGCGTCGAGGTCGAGACGGGCATCCGGGGCGCCGGCGCCGTGCAGATCACCGCCGGCGCCACCGAGGGGCTCCTGGTGGTGTCGCCCGTCCCGCCGGACCTTGCGCCGGGCGACCGGGTCAGGGACATCGGCCCGGCGGCGCCATGAGACTTCTGCTCGAGATCGCGCTCACCCATATCCGCGGTCGCGCCCGGCAGACGGTCGTCTCGGTCGCGGGGGTGACGCTCGGCGTGGGCTTCGCGATCGGGATGGCGGCGCTGATGCAGGGGAGCCAGGACGAGTTCGTCACCACGCTCATCGACGCGATGCCGCATGTCCAGATCACCGACGAGACCCGCACGCCACGCACCCAGCCGGCCGAGCGGATCTACGGCGCGGTCGAGATCCACGGCCTCAAGCCCCGCGACGACCCCCGCGGGATCCTGAACCCCGTCGAGGCGATGACCGGCCTGCGGAGCTGGGTCCCCGGTGCGATCTCGGCCGGTCTCAGGGTGTCGGGCGTCGCTCGCTATGGGGGCACCGACCGGGGCGTGTCGATCCTGGGGATCGAGCCGGCCGACGAGTTGCAGGTGTCGAAGGTCGCCGAGGACATCATCGCTGGCGGCCTGTCCGACCTCGTGGGCGGTGGCTTCGCCGCGGTGATCGGCGACAGCCTTGCCGAGCGGCTGGGCGCAGGGATGGGCGACAGCATCCGCCTCTCGGCATCGACCGGGGTGGCGCGCAACTTCAAGATCGTGGGCCTGTTCCACACCGGGGTCGTCGCCACGGACGAGACGCTCGTCTATGTCCGGCTCAAGAGCGCGCAGGTCCTTGCCGGTCGGCAGAATGCCGTGAACGACATCCGCATCCGCCTCGGCGATCCCGACGCCGCCCCGGCGGTCGCCGCGCGCGCCGAGGAGCTTCTGGGCCTCAAGGCCGTGAGCTGGCAGGAGGCCAACGAGAGCATCCTCGAGGCCTTTGCGGTCCGCAACATCATCATGTACACGGTCGTGGCCGCGATCCTCGTCGTCGCGGGCTTCGGCATCTTCAACATCGTGTCGATCATCACGCACGAGAAGGCGCGGGACATCGCGATCCTGAAGTCGATCGGCTTCCGCGAGCGCGACGTGCGCATCGTCTTCATGGCCGAAGGGGCCGTGATGGGAGGGCTTGGTGGCGCGCTGGGCGCGCTCCTCGGCGCGGCGCTCACAGCCTATATGGGAACCATCGAGTTCGAGTTTCGCGAGGCGACCGAGGTCACGCATCTGCCGGTCACCTGGAACTGGATCCACTACGCCATCGCGGCTTCGCTCGCGCTGGTGACGGCGGCGCTCGCGGGATACCTGCCGGCGCGCAAGGCCGCGCAGGGCAACCCGGTCGACATCATCCGAGGGGCAACCTGATGGCCCCGCTGGTCGAGGCCAGGGGTGTGACCCGCGTGCTGCCGCTCACCGTGCCGGTGACGCTGGTCGAGGGCGTCGATCTGGCCATCGGGCCGGGCGAGCTCGTGGCCATCACCGGGCCGTCGGGGTCGGGGAAGTCGTCGCTGCTCTACCTGCTCGGCCTGCTCGACAGCCCGACCGAGGGCGAGGTCCTGATCGACGGGGCGCCGACCCATGCAATGTCGACCGACCAGCGGGCCGCGCTCAGGCTCGAGCGGATCGGGTTCGTCTTCCAGTTCCACTTCCTGCTGCCCGAATTCAGCGTGCTCGGAAACGTCGCGATCCCGATGCGGCGGCTGGGGCGGCTCGCGCCGGGCGACATCGAGGCGCGCGCGGCCTCGATCCTCACGCGCCTCGGGCTGGGCGATCACATGCACAAGCGGCCCGACCAGCTTTCCGGCGGGCAGCGCCAGCGCGTGGCCGTCGCGCGGGCGCTGGCGAACGACCCGCCCCTGATCCTGGCCGACGAGCCGACCGGCTCACTCGACAGCGCGGCATCCGAGCAGGTCTTCGAGATCCTCGCGGGAATCGCTGGACAGGCGGGCAAGAGCGTCGTGGCAGTCACGCACGACATCGACATGGCCGAGCGCATGGACCGGCGTGTCCATCTCGTCGATGGCAGGATCGTCAGTGACGAACGCCGCAGCACGCGATCCGAGGGCAAAGAGGCCCGGACCTGACGGACCGGGCCTGCAAGGATCCGCGCATTGGGTCTCAGTTCAGCCGGGCGCCAACCGTCCTGATCGAGTCCGCGACCAGCGCGTCGGCCTTCTCGGCCGGAAGGCGCTGCTTCATCACGTCGGCCGCGGCGGCGACGGCGACCTGGACGGCACGATTGCGCACTTCCTTGATCGCGCTCGCCTCGGCCATCGCGATCTGCTCGTCCGCCCCGCGCAGGCGGCGCTCGACGGCCTCCTTGATCTCGGCCTTGGCACGTTCGGCCGCCCGCTCGGCCTCGAGCTTGGCGTGCTCGACGATCTCGGCGGCCTGACCCTCGACTTCGAGGCGCTTGCGCTCGAAGTCGGCGAACACCTTCTGTGCTTCCTCGCGAAGGCGCCGCGCCTGATCGAGCTCGGAGCGAATGCGCTCGGACCGCGCGTCGAGGGCGCCCGCGAGCTTGCGGTGCACACCGACGTAATAGAGGATGCCGACGAAGATCAGGAAGCTGATCGCGACGACCAACGTGCTGTTCGCATACCACATGCTGGCGCCTCCCCTCAGGCCCTGGCCTTGACCGCCGCAGCGACCGCCTTGGCGTTCTGCGCCTCGGGCAGGATCGCGTCGATCAGCGCGCCGGCGGTGTCGGTGGCGACAGCGACGACAGCCGCGGCAGCCTCGTCGCGGATCTCGCGGATGCGCTTCTCCGACTCGGCGGTGCGGGCCGAAATCTCGGCGTCCGCCCTTGCGAGTGCCTCGTCGACCTGCGCCTGGATCTCCGCGCGTGCCTCGGCGGCGATCGCCTGGGCCTTTGCGCGGGCATCCGCCAGCGCCTGCTCATAGGCCTTCTCGGCCTCGGCGGCACGGCGGCGGAACTCGTCGGCCTTGTCGAGGTCGTCGGCTATGGCGTCCGCGCGCTCCTCCAGCGTCTCGGAGATGCGGGGCAGCGCGATCCGCGACATCAGGTAGTAGAGCACGACCATTGCGACCGCGAGCCAGAAGATCTGGCTCGGCCAGGTCGCGAAATCGAGCTGGGGGAGCCCCCCGGAGCCATGCGCCGCCTCGGCAGCATGGCCTGCAGCGTCGGCTGCGGTCTCGGTCGCCATCACGTTCTCCGCGAATTCGGAGCCCGGTTGTCCCCGGGCCTTGTTCGAGCGGCCCCGGTCTGCCGGGGCCGCGCCGCACTCTCGTCAGCCGATCCGACGTGGATCAGACGGCGAACAGCAGCAGCATCGCGACCACGAGGCCGAAGATGCCGAGGGCTTCGGCGAAGGCCATGCCGATGAAGAGCGTCGCGGTCTGCTCCTTCGCGGCGGCCGGGTTGCGCAGCGCGCCCGCCAGGAAGTTGCCGGCCACGTGGCCCACGCCGATGCCGGCGCCCGCCATGGCGAGACAGGCAAGACCGGCACCGATGTACTTGCCCAGCAGGGCCGCAGCTTCAGCTTCCATGATCCTTACTCCTTGGTTTGGCTGAATTTCGTCGAAAGTGGCGGGGCGTATCCTCAGTGCATGTGCAGCGCGTCGTGCAGGTAGACGCAGGTGAGGATCGCGAAGACATAGGCCTGGATGAAGGCGACCAGGAACTCGAAGGCGGTGAGGCCCACCATCGCCGCGAGCGGCACCACCGCCATCGGCCCGAGGCCGCCCGCGATCACCATCGCGAAGAGGCCGGCAAAGACCTTCAGCACCGCGTGGCCGGCCAGCATGTTGGCGCCAAGACGGATCGAGTGGCTGACCGGGCGGACGAAGTAGGAGATCAGCTCGATGACGCACAGGACCGGGCGAAGCCAGCCGGGCGCCTCCTTCGGCCAGAAGAAGGTCAGGAAATGCGTGCCGTGCCGCAGGAAGCCGATGACCGTGACGGTAATGAAGACGGCGAGCGCCAGCGTCGCCGTCACGGCGATATGGGCGGTCGGCGTGAACGAGCCGGGGATCATGCCCAGCATGTTCGAGAACAAGATGAAGGCGAACAGCGTGAAGATGTAGGGGAAGTACTTCATCGAGCCTTCGCCCGCGACCTCCTCGACCATTTGCCGCACGAAGCCGTAAAGGAGTTCCGCAACCGACTGGACGCGGGTCGGCACCAGCGCGCGGCCCGAGGTTCCCCAGACCGTGAGGGCCGTGATCGCGAGCACCGAGATCGCCATCCACAGCGTCGAATTCGTGATCGACAGAAGCTGGACCTCGCCGCCCCCGAAGAGCGGCTTGATCACGAACTGGTCCATCGGGTGGATGAAGCTCTCTTCGCCGTTCGCTGCCGCCACGTCCTGCCCTCGCGTCTCGTCCCCGCGTCACGCGGGTGGGTTCTCGTCCTTCGGGGGCGCATCCCTGCGGGACGCCGCCTCCTGCTTCCGCTGGATCTCGGCGGCCGAGCGAAGCATCGTCTTCACCCCGGCCGCGAAGCCCAGAATCCCGAACACGATCAGGAACAGGGGAAGCGTGCCCGCCAGGCGGTCGATCCCCCATCCGATCGCGGCGCCGATGAACACACCGACGACCAACTCCGTCACCATGCGCCACGCGATTGAGGCGGCACGGACCTCACCTTCGGCCTTGCTCGTCACGGGGCGCTGGGCATTGCGCGCGGCCGAGATCCGGTTGCCCAGATCGTCGAGAGGCTTCCCACGATCCCCGGGCGCGGCCATCGGTGGCTCCTTGCACGGCACCAGCGCCGGCCCGACTGGCCCGGCGAAAGTTGCGGCGGACATTACGGAGGGGTCAGGCCTGAGTCAAGCCGGGCGTTCACCCGTCGAATTGTAGTCAACCATTTGATTTATATGTAATTTCCGACCATGCGACCGCGCGGCGCACCGGCCGGCGCGCCTGCGGCAGATCGCCCGCGCCGCTTGCCCGCCCCGGTCCCGGGCACGATCGGGGCGCGTCCATGCGCGGCAATTCCGCAGAGCGGCAGGGGCCGGGCACCGGCGCCGGTTGCGCCGGGCCGCCTTGCTGCTACCATTCAGGGTGCCAATTCCGTGCAAGGAGGCAGTCGATGACGAAGCTCGTCCTTCCCGCCTCCATGGCGCTCGCCCTCGGGATCTCCGGGGCGGCATGGGCCCAGTGCAGCGGCTATTCCAAGCAGACGCAGACGACGGCCGAGGCTCCGGTCGAGAAGCCAGCCGAGCCCGCGCCGCAGAGCTGATCAGACGAAAGCCGGGCCGGTCACGCTGGCTGGCCCGGTGCGCGCGCCCTCCCGTCAGGCGTCGACCATCTCCGCGGCCCGCGCGAGGTCGACCGACACCAGCTGGCTGACCCCCTTCTCGACCATCGTGACGCCGAACAGCCGATCCATGCGGCTCATGGTGATGGCGTGGTGCGTGATGATCAGGAAGCGCGTGGTGGTCACGCGGCACATCTCGTCGAGCAGATCGCAGAAGCGCGTCACGTTCGAATCGTCGAGCGGCGCGTCCACCTCGTCCAGCACGCAGATCGGCGCGGGGTTCGACAGGAACACCGCGAAGATGAGGCTGAGCGCGGTCAGCGTCTGCTCGCCGCCCGAGAGCAGCGACAGCGTCGAGAGCTTCTTGCCCGGCGGCTGGCACAGGATCTCGAGCCCGGCGTCGAGCGGGTCGTCGGACTCGACCATGATCAGCCGCGCCTCGCCGCCGCCGAACAGGTGGCGGAACAGGCGGGCGAACTTCTCGTTCACGCTGTCGAAGGCCTTGACGATGCGCTCGCGCCCCTCCCGGTTCAGCTCGCTGATGCCGCCGCGCAGCTTGGCGATGGCGGCGTCGAGGTCGGCCTTCTCCTGCGCAAGCTGGTCGCGCTCGGCGGCGACCTCGCGGGCGTCCTCCTCGGCGCGCAGGTTGACGGCGCCCAGCGCATCGCGCTGGCGGCGCAGGCGCGCGACATCCGTTTCGGCGGCGCTCACGGGGGGCAGGGTCGCGACCTCGGCGAGCTCGGCCGCGAGCGCGTCGGGCTCGATCTCGAGATCCTCGCGGATGCGCGCGGCGGTCTCGGCGACCTTCTCGCCCGCCCCTTCCAGCACCGCCTGAAGCCGCGCGCGCGCCTCGCGCCGGTCGGAGGCCGCGCGCTCGGCCTCGCGCTCGGCCGCCTCGGCCTGGCGCAGCGCGGTCTCGGCCTCGGCGAGGTGGTCGGAGGCCGCGCGCCGCCGCGTCTCGGCCCGCTCGATCTCGTCGGCGAGCTTGCCGGCCTTTGCCGCGATCTCGTCGGGCAGCGCGTCGGCGGCCTTGCGGGCGGCGGCGGTCTCGGCGCCGCGGCGGTCGAGGTCTGCAAGCCGCGTCGAGGCGTTGGCGAGCCGGTCCTGCCAGCCCTTGGTCTCGCGCGCAATGTCGCCAAGGCGCTTCTCCCGCGCCAGCCCCTCGCGGCGCACTTCGTCGGCCCGCCCGCGCGCGGAAAGCATGGCGGTGCGGGCGAGATCGACCTCGCCGCGCTGGCGCTCGACCGCGGCGCGGGCCTCGGCCACGTCGTCGAGCTCGGCCACCGCCGCCTCGGCCTCGGCCAGCGCCTTGGCGGCGGCCGCCATCTCGTCGCGCCGCGCGGCCAGGCTGCCGCGCTGGGTCTCGAGCCGGCCGCGGCGCATCTCGAGCTCGGCCTCGGTCTTCGAGAGAGCGCGCGCGGCGTCCGCCACCGACTGGTCGGCGGCGCGGCGCCGGGCCCGCGCCTCCTGCTCGGCGCTTGTGGCGGCGTCGAGGGCCGCGCGCGCCTGCCCATGCGTTTCCTTCGCCGCGTCGCGCGCCGCCTGCGCCTCGGCCTGCGCGCGGCGCAGCGCGACGAGGCGGTTCTTCTGCTGGAGCCTCAGCGCCGCGGCCGAGGGTGCGTCCTCGGCCCGCTGGCAATAGCCGTCCCAGCGCCACAAATCGCCCTCGCGGCTCACCAGCCGCTGGCCGGGCGCGAGCAGGGGCTGCAGCCGGGCGCCGTCCGTGCGCCCGACGACACCGACATGCTGGAGCGTGCGGGCGAGCTCGCCCGGCGCCTCGACATGGGTCGCGATGGGCGCCGTGCCCGCGGGAAGCGCGCCGGGCGCTGGGTAGGGATCGAGCGCGAGCCAGCCCGTCGCGCCGGCGTCGCGCACGCCCGAGGCGCGCAGGTCGTCGCCAAGGGCCGCGCCCAGCGCCGCCTCGAAGCCCGGCGCCACGCTCACCCGGTCGAGAAGCTGCGCGCCGTCGCCCCGGTCGCGGGCGAGCAGGCGCTCGAGCCCCTGCACCTCGGCGGCGAGCGCCGACAGCGCGCCTTCGGTTTCCGACGCCCGCCCGCGCGCCTCGCTCTCGGCCCCCTGCGCGGCGGCCCGCGCGGCCTCGGCGGCCTCGAGCCGGGCTTCGGCCTCGTTGGCTGCGGCGCGGACCTGCACCTCCGCGGCGGTGGCGGCGGCGAGCGCGCCCTCGGCGGTCGCGATCTCGGCGGCGAGCGCGGTCTCGGCGGCCTCGGCCCGCGCGATCTCGGCCGAGAGCCGGGCCTGGTGGCCGCGTGCCTCGGTCAGACGCCGCTCGGCCGCGGCGGCGCGGGCGGCGAGGCGGGCCGCTTCCTCGGTCAGCCGGTCGAGCGCGGTCTCCTGCTGCGCGAGCCGCTCGCCCGCCGCGCGCGCGCCCTCGGCGGCGGCGGCCTGGGCGGCGTCGTGACCCTGATGCGCGGCCGACAGTTCGGCTCCCTCAGAGGCGAGGCGCCCGATCGTCGCATGGGCGTCGCGGCCCAGGGTCTCCTCGCGCTCGCGGTCGGCGGCGATCTGGCGGGCCAGCGCCGCGAGGCGCTCGATCTCGCCGCGGGCGCGGGCCTCCTCCTCGGCCAGCCGGTCCCGCTCGATCGCGAGGCGCTGGTGCACGGCGGCGGCGATCGCCTCCTCCTCGCGCAGGGGGGGAAGCGCCGCCTCGGCCGCCTCGCGCACCTTGCGCGCAGCCGCCACCTCGGTCTCGGCGCGGGCGGCAGCGCGCACGCCCTCGGCCAGTTCGGCCTCGGCGCGCGCGCGCGCGGCCTCGGCCTGCTGCCAGCGCAGGTAATTGAGCACCGCCTCGGCGCGGCGCAGTTCCTCGGCGATCTCGCGGTAGCGCCGGGCCTGCGCGGCCTGCCGCTCGAGGCTGCGGAGCTGCGTCTCGAGCCCGTCGAGCACGTCCTCGACACGGCCGAGGTTCTGCTCGGCGCCGTTGAGCTTGAGTTCCGCCTCGTGGCGGCGCTGGTAGAGGCCCGAGATGCCGGCGGCTTCCTCGAGGATGCGGCGGCGGGCCTTGGGCTTGGCGTTGATGAGCTCCGAGATCTGCCCCTGCCGGACCAAAGCCGGCGAGTGCGCCCCGGTCGAGGCGTCGGCGAACAGCATCTGCACGTCGCGCGCGCGGACGTTCTTGCCGTTGAGCGTGTAGGCCGAGCCGATGTCGCGGGTGATGCGCCGGCTCACCTCCAGCGTGTCGGCATGGTTGAAGGCGGCGGGCGCGAGCCGGTCGGCATTGTCGATCACAAGGTCCACCGAGGCCCCGTTGCGGGCGGGCCGCGACGAGGTGCCGGCGAAGATGACGTCGTCCATCCCCTCGCCGCGCATCGCCTTGGCGCGGTTCTCGCCCATCACCCAGCGCAGGGCTTCCAGCAGGTTGGACTTGCCGCAGCCGTTCGGCCCCACGACCCCCGTCAGTCCCTCGCGGATGACGAGTTCCGTCGGGTCGACGAAGGACTTGAAGCCCTGGAGCCTGAGCCTGGTGAACTGCACGCGGCCTGCCTCTGCCGTTTGTTGTCCGGCAATGGTGGTCGAGTCGGGCGGGCCTGTCAATCCGGACGCGCGCGATGTGGGGGTTATCCACAGCGCGCGCACAAGATGTGGGGCCGGCCCACCCGCATCGCTGCGTGGCAGCGGTGCCGCGTCAGAGATGCTTGTCGATCAGCGCCGCGAAATCCGCGATCGGCATGTTGCCGGTGTGCTTCTCGCCGTTGATGAGGAAGGTCGGCGTCGAGCGCACATCGTCGGAGGTGGCAAAGCCCTGGTAGCGCTCGATCAGCGCCTTGGCATAATCCTGGTCCGAGAGGCAGGCGTCGATCGCCTCGGCCGAAAGGCCGTTGAGCCGCCCGATCTTGCGGATCTCGGCGGCGATGTCCTCGGCGCGGCTCCACTGGTCCTGCCGCTTCAGGAACTGGTCCGCCATCGGGTAGAACCCCGCCTCGCCGCCGCAGCGCGCGACCATCGATGCCCACAGGCCGTAGCGGTCGAAATAGACCTCGCGCAGGACGAAGCGCACCTTGCCGGTTTCGACGTAGCGCGCCTTGATCTCGGGCCAGGTGTTGACGTGGAAGGCGGCGCAGTGCGGGCAGGTGAAGGAGGCGTACTCGATCACCGTCACCGGCGCGTCCGATGCGCCGAGGGCCACATCCTCCATGAACGGCTCGGCCCATGCCGCCCCGGGCAGGGCTGCGGCCAGCGCGGCCGCGGCGGCGGCGGTCATCAGGTCACGGCGGCTCGGGCGAAACTGCATCGGTCACTCCTCGGTGCGTCGGTCGCGGCCCGCTGCGCGGGCCAAGGCTGCGTCCCCAGCCAGATAGGCGGGCCGTCGCGGAATGTCACGTCAAACCCGCGTCATTCCGGCGGCTTGGGGCGCGAGAGCACGAAGGCGCCCATGCGCGCGAGCGCGTCGCGCAGCTCCGGGTTGCGCAGGCCCTCGGCCATCTCGGCGGCCCGCGCGCGCGCCTCGGCGGTGACCGGGACGGGCGCGCGCGCCTCGCCGCGCCACGGGTTCGCGGCGGGCTTCGCGCCGGGCGCGGCCGACACGGCCCCGGCGAAGGCGGCCGGGTCCTCGGCGAAGCCGACGCGGCTCTCGCCCGCCAGCCCCGAGCCTTGCGTGATCCTGAGCCGGGCAATCGCGCGGTAGCCGTAATGCGCGTTGATACGCTCGACGATCTGCGGTGCGCGATGCTCGAGCTCGAGCGCGGCGGGGCCGTCGGCCCGCACCATCAGGGTGGCGCCGAGCTCGGCGCCCCGCCCGTAGGTCACCTTCACCGGATGGCACAGCCCGGCCCATGCCGCGCCCACGATCTCGGGCCAGTGCAGCAGCACCGCGGCCTCGGCGAAGCCCTGCCTGCCGGCCAGCGGCACGACCCGCGCGCGTGCCGCCGCGCCCGCCGCGCGAAAGCACTGGCACCGCGGAGCGGGCTCGCGCCCGCCGCCCTTGCCCCCCGGGTCCGATGCCGCCATGCTCGCCGCTCCCCTGCCGTGCCGCCCGCCGCCGCGGCACGGATTCGCTGTGGCGGAGGATAGGAACTGCAGGCCCAGACCACAACGTCCGGGACAGAGGCGATCGGTGCCGGGGCGGCGCTCGCGCCCCTGATCCTCGAATGGTACGACCGCCACCACCGCGACCTGCCCTGGCGCGTGCCGCCCGCGGCGCGCGCGGCGGGCGTCCGGCCCGACCCCTATCATGTCTGGCTGTCCGAGGTGATGCTGCAACAGACCACCGTTGCCGCGGCGACCGGGCATTTCCTGCGCTTCCTCGGGCGCTGGCCCGACGTTCACGCCCTTGCCGCGGCGCCGCGCGAGGCGGTGCTCGCGGCATGGGCGGGGCTGGGCTACTACGCCCGGGCGCGCAACCTGCATGCCTGCGCGGGCGAGGTCAGCGCCCGGCTGGGTGGCCGCTTCCCCGAGACCGAGGAGGAGTTGCGCCGGCTCCCCGGCGTCGGCCCCTACACCGCCGCGGCGATCGCCGCGATCGCCTTCGACCGCCCGGCAGCGGTCGTCGACGGCAATGTCGAGCGCGTGATGGCGCGACTCTTTGCCGAGCGGGAGCCCCTGCCGGCCGTGAAGCCCCGGCTTGGGGCCCATGCCGCGCGCCTAACGCCCCAGCTGCGGCCCGGCGACTACGCGCAGGCGGTGATGGATCTCGGCGCCACGATCTGCACGCCCCGCAGCCCGGCTTGCGGCATCTGCCCGTGGCGCGAGCCCTGCGCGGCCCGCGCGCGCGGCCTGCAGGCGGCCCTTCCGGCCCGCGCCGCGAGGACCGCGAAGCCCGTCCGCCATGGCGCGGTCTATGTCGCCTCGGACGGTGCGGGCCGGGTCCTGACGGTGCGGCGGCCCGATGCCGGGCTTCTGGGCGGCATGCTGGCCCTGCCCTGCGACGAATGGGCCGAGACGCCGGCGCCGATGCCCCCCTTCGAGGCGGAGTGGCGCGACCTCGGCGAGGTGACGCATACCTTCACGCATTTCCACCTGCGCCTGACGGTGAAGGCGGCACCGCTCGGCGCCTCGGCCACCGGCGGCGAGCTTGCGCCCGCACGGGCCGCCATCGCGGCGATGCCGACGGTGTTTGCCAAGGCGTTGCGCCTCGCGTTGACGCATCCCGACAGCGGGATCGCCTGAAGCGAGGGCCCACCCTGAAACGGCACGGCCTTCCCGCGCTAGTCGGGAAGGCCGCGGCATCTGCGTGGCGCAAAGCCCCGCGGCGGAACGCATCCGCAGGGACGATTTGAGAGTGGCGCCGAACCCGCCCCGAGCGCAAGTGACGTTCGCGTAAGCCATGTTTCAGCACCGGGCGGCGTGGCGCCACGGCATCTGTAAGGTTAAAAAAAACGGACCCGCGAGGGGTCCGTCGAAGGTGTGGCCGCAGGCAACCGGCCAGGCAGAGAACCTTGAATTCCTGTGCGTGCGTCAGTCCGTCATCTCGGCGCGCACCTGCTGGCGCAGCCAGTCGATCGGCACCGGGCGCCCGTCGCGCTGCACGTGCCAGTAGGTCCAGCCGTTGCAGGACGGCGCCCCCTCGAGTTCCGCGCCCACCTTGTGGATCGAGCCGGTGGTGCGCTCGGCGACCAGCGTGCCGTCGGCCCGCACCTTTGCGCGGTGGCGACCGTTCACCGAGACCAGCACCTCGCCGGGGCTGAGCAGCCGCCGCTCGACCAGATGGCCGAAGGGGATGCGCGGCTCGGCGCGCTTCGAGACGGCGACGCTCAGGCTCTCGCGGTCATGGGCGCTCACGGCCGCGATCCGGGCGCGGGCGATCTTGGCGTAGCGCTCCTCGCGCTCGATGCCGATGAAGCGGCGGCCGAGGCGTCGCGCGACCGCACCAGTGGTGCCGGTGCCGAAGAAGGGATCGACCACGACGTCGCCCGGATGCGTCGTGCCCAGCAGGACCCGGTGCAGCAGCGCCTCGGGCTTCTGGGTCGGATGGGCCTTCTGGCCGTCGGCGTCCTTCAGGCGCTCGCCCCCCGAGCAGATCGGCAGCATCCAGTCGGAGCGCATCTGGAGCCCTTCGTTCAGCTCCTTCAGTGCCTCGTAGTTGAAGGTCGGACGCGCTTCCTCGGACTTCGCGGCCCAGATCAGCGTCTCGTGCGCGTTGCAGAACCGCTTGCCGCGGAAGTTCGGCATCGGGTTGGTCTTGCGCCAGACGACATCGTTCAGGATCCAGAAGCCAAGATCCTGCAGGATCGCGCCGACGCGGAAGATGTTGTGATAGCTGCCGATCACCCACAGCCCGCCATTCGGCTTGAGGATGCGGCGAGCCTCGGTCATCCAGGCGCGGGTGAAATCGTCATAGGCCTTCAGGCTCTCGAACTTGTCCCAGTCGTCGTCGACCGCGTCGACGAGGCTGTTGTTCGGCCTGTGAAGGTCGCCCCTGAGCTGCAGGTTGTATGGCGGGTCGGCGAACACGAGGTCCGCCGACCCCTCCGGCAGCGCCGCGAGATGCGTGACACAGTCCCCCACCAAAACCGTGTCGAGCGGCATGCTGCTCATTGCGTCCAAGCTCCCTGCACCAGCGATGCAAGGACCATGATCGAAAGATGATTCGCCGTCAATAGTGTTTTGAATCAGTGGCTTGAAGAACTTTCCTCAAGTTCCGCATTCACACAACATCTTGTGGATGGGCGCGAAGCTGCGTCTATGCAGCGGGGTCACACCGTGTTGCAGCAGCGCCGCGCGGTGGGCCGCGGTGCCATATCCGGCGTTGTGCTCCCAGCCGTAATGCGGGAAGTCGAGGGCCAGCGCCGCCATGATCCGGTCGCGCGTGACCTTGGCGACGATGGAGGCCGCCGCGATCGACAGGACCGAGCCGTCGCCGCGCACCACGGCCTCGGCGGCGCAGGGCAGGCCGGGCGGCACGCGGTTGCCGTCGATCAGGACCCGGGCGGGCGGCCCGGGCAGGGCTGCGAGCGCGCGGCGCATGGCGAGGTCGTTGGCGAGAAGGATGCCGAGCGCGTCGATCTCGTCCGCCTCGGCGCGGCCGACGCCGATGGCCGCGACCGTGGTCAGGGCGTCGAACAGCACCGCGCGCCGCGCGGCCGTCAGCTTCTTCGAATCGTCGAGCCCGGGCGGCAGCCGCGCGGGATCGAGGACGACGGCGGCGGCGACCACAGGTCCCGCCCAGGGCCCCCGCCCGGCCTCGTCGATGCCTGCGCATGGCATGACGCCCGCGCGTTCGGCGGCGAAATCCAGCATGTCAGTCGTGCGTGACCACCACGCGCCGGTCGTCGTCCTGGTCGGATGAGAGCAGGCCGAAGAACGTCACCGCCTCGTCCTGCAGCGCGATCTTGATGCTGTCGGGCTTGACGCCATGCTTGATCAGGAAGTCGCGCACCTTCTGGGCGCGGCCCTTGGCGACCTTCTCGTTGGCGGCCTTGGTCCCCTGCTTGTCCACCTGTGCAAGGATGCAGATGCCGAAGCGGCGGCTGGCGGTTTCCGCGAACTTCTCCAGCCGCTCGACCTGGTCCTTCGGGATGGTTGTCGACCCGACCGGATACCCCTTGATCACGACCCGCCCCGATTCGGAGAAGCCGCAGGGATTGGCAAACGCGGCTGTCGCACTTACGAGAACAAAAGCTGCGGCGAGGCAGAGATGGCGCATGGCGGACCCCCATCCATCCGGACGATACGCCAAGTCTAGACTGTCGCCAGGCCGCGGGGAAGCCGCCTCAGAACAGCGCGAGCTGGTCGCCCGGCCGCGGCGGGGGCCGGAACAGGTCGCAGCGCAGCGCCGGTGCCCGCGCCCACAGCCCCAGCCGTGCCCGCGCCACCTCGAATCGCCGGGCGATCAGGGCCGCGTGAACGCCCTCGCCGCTCAGCCGGCGTCCCCAGGCGGGGTCGTAGTCGCGCCCGCCATGCATCTCGCGCACCCGCCCCATGATCTTCGCGGCCCGGGCGGGGAAGGCGCGCTCGAGCCATTCGCGGAACAGCCCCGCCACTTCCATCGGCAGCCTGAGGGCGATCCAGCCGGCGAAGCTGGCCCCCGCCTCGGCCCCCGCTTCCATCAATTTCTCGAGCTCGTGGCAGGTCAGGCCCGGCACCACCGGGGCGATGTTGACGCCGACCGGCACGCCGGCGCGCGCCAGCGCCCGGATCGCGGCGATCCGCCGCCCCGGCGCCGCGGCGCGCGGCTCCATCGCGCGGCTGACATGCGGGTCGAGCGTGGTCAGCGACACCGAGACACGCGCGAGCCCGGCGCGCCCCATCCGGCCGAGGATGTCGAGATCGTCGAGGATCGCCGCCCCCTTGGTGGTGATCGTGACGGGGTGGCGATGCGCCTCCAGCACCTCGAGCACCCGGCGCATGATCCGGTGCTCGCGCTCGATCGGCTGGTAGGGGTCGGTGTTCGTGCCGATCGCGATCGGTCGGCAGTCGTATCCGGGCTTGCGCAGTGCCCGGTCGAGGAGCTCGGCCGCGCGCGGCTTGACGACGAGGCGCGTCTCGAAGTCGAGGCCGGGCGAGAGGCCCAGATGCGCATGCGTCGGCCGCGCGAAGCAGTAGACGCAGCCATGCTCGCAGCCGCGGTAGGGGTTGATCGAGCGGTCGAAAGGCACGTCGGGCGAGCTGTTGCGCGCGATGATCGAGCGCGACGCATCAACGCTCACGGTCGTGCGCAGCGGCGGCGCTTCGCCATCCGGCTGCCAGCCGTCGTCGACGCTCTCGGTCGCGTACCGCTCGTGGCGCCCGGCCGGATTGACCGCGGCCCCCCGCCCCCTGCGCCGATGCTCGGGCACCCTGTCGTCGAAAAGCTGGGCCATGCGGCACCTCCCGACGCGGAACAATACAGGAACATTCCCATGGCGCGCAAGCTGCGGAGCAGGGCGCGTCGACCATCGCGCGGAGCTGGGGTGAGAAAGGGGCGTGGCGGTCCTGACATGACTCATTTTACTTCATAATTTCAATATCTTAATTTAAATGCGACCTGGCTGGCGCACGATGCGGATCAATGGGTTGCAAGGAGTCTTGGAACGCTCCAAGAAGGGCGGTGAACGGACCACGAACACCGGTGCAGCCGTGGATGCGGCGATGCGTCCGGCCACGCAGTTGGACCAGATGCGGGTTGGATCTCCTTCTGATCCTTCGGTGCCAGGCGAAGGTTCGAACTCGAAGGATGAGGCCCGCCCAATGGCTCAAAGCCCGCGTTGCGGACGGTCGTCACGACGCTGCTCTCGATCCCTTGCAGACGCCGGTTTCGCACGCAGCACCCGGTTGAATCGGGCGAAAAGCAGAAGTTCGCTGCAGAAGCACCGAATGTCAGGTTATCGGATCCAGTCAAAAGCCAGCAGCGAATAGCAGATCTCGAAATTCCTGCCTCTTCGCCGCATCCCTCAGCGGCATGCGCTCGGCATCCGCTAGCGAGATGCCAGGCAGCACCGCACGGCAGGCCTCGACTGCGGCGCGGGCCCTCTTGGGTCGCCCGAGCGCGGCGTGACTGGCCGCCAGGAGGAAATGTGCCAGATACCAGCGCGGCATGCGGTGTATGGCGCGTTCAGCCCACAGGATTGCCGTGTCGAAATCCCCTGCCGTGTAATGGGCCAGCGCGAGACCAGAGAATCGAAAGAAGATGCTCGGATCGCGAGGGTTCATGCGGATGGCGATTTCCTGGTTCGCGATGGCATCCTCCACCCGGCCGGCAATCGCCAGCGCTGTGCCGAGGCTGCCATAGGCGACCGAGCAGTTGGGATTGAGCTCGACGGCGCGTTCCAGCGCCGCGATTCCCTCGTCGAGCCGGTGCAACCCCCAGCAGCTGATGCCAAGCGCCCAATGCGCGTACTCGTTCCGATCGTCGAGCTGCACGGCGCGGCGGCCGAGCGCATAGGCCGCTTCCATCGCCGGGGTCGGGTCCGGCGCGAAGCCCAGGATGGCGATGTGATGGTTGATCAGCGACAGCACCATGTTCGCCTCGGCGCTCTCGGGGTCGATCGCGAGGGCGCGCTCCAGCAGCGTCTTGGCTGAGGCATAGGCCTCGGGGGTGAAATCATAGAGCAGGTGCCAGGACCGCATGGTCAGCTCCCACACGGTCAGGTCCGGACGGTTCAGGCGTTCGACAGGTTCTTCGATGGTGCTGCGATGCACGATGGTCTGGACCTGTGCGACGACCTGTCGGGTGATCTCGTCTTGCAGGTCGAACACATCCTCGATGCGGCCATCGTAGCGTTCCGACCAGACGTGCCCCCCTGTCAGCCCATCGATCAGTTGCGCGGTGACCCGCACCCGCTGGCCCGCGCGCCGGACGCTGCCTTCGAGCACGAAGCGCACACCAAGTTCGGCCGCGACGCGCCGGACATCGACGCGTTGGCCCTTGTAGGTGAAGGTCGTGTTTCGGGCGATGATGAAAAGCCAAGGCGACCGCGACAGGGCGGTGATGATGTCGGCGGTGATCGCGTCCGAGAAGTATTCCTGCCCGGGATCGTCTGACATGTTCTCAAATGCCAGCACGGCGATCGAGGGCTTGTCGGGGCGGGGCGGCAGGTCGGATGCCGGATCGGCGGGCGGCGATGCCTCGATCTGCTTGCGCAGGTCCAGCTTCGTCGAGACCCCGAGCTTCCGGTAGATCGTCGCAAGATGGGTGCGCACGGTCGATGGAGCGAGGCTGAGGCGGTCCGCAATCTGCTGATAGGTCTCGCCCGTGGCGAAGGCCTCGGCAATCTGGCGCTCGCGCGGGCTGAGCGGGTCGGCGGAGACGCTCATGCCGGCGCTGCCTTCTGACGCAAGGCGTCGATCATCCGCGCGTTGTCGAGCGCGATGACGCTCTGATCGGCAAACGTCTGCGCCAGCGAGGTTGCCTGCGCGCCGAAGGGACGGACGGTCTGGCGGTAGATCGTGAAGGCGCCGACCAGCGCATCGCCCGACATCATCGGAATGGCGACGAAGGACCGAGCACCCCCCAGGTCGATCGTCGCGCGGCGCAAGGGGTCGTCGCTGTGCGCGAGTTCTTCGGCGCGGACGTCGAGGATGTTGACCACGTCGCGCAGCTGCGCCATGCGCCCCAGCCCGGTTCGGCTTCCGGGGTGAAATCGCCCCCGTTCGGCGAACCATGTCCGGAACGCATCGGGAAGCCCGAGCGAGTAACCCGCGGAAAACCGTCCGTCCGGATGATGGTCGAGCAAGAGGCCGAACTCGGCCTCGCAAAGGTCGAGGGCAAAGCCGAGGATCGCCGACATCACCGCGTCGATGTCGCCTCGCGACCGGCTGATGATGCGCAGCACCTCGGCCAGCGCCTGTTCGCGGCGCAGCGACTCCTCGAGGCTGAGCGCGAGTTCCGAGATGACGGCGGCGTGGTCAGTCTGCATCTCCGTGGTGGACCGAGCGCCGCCGAGCCGGGCATGCAGGTCCAGCTTCGATGACACCTCGAGCTTGCGGTATATCGTGGCGAGATGCGTGCGAACCGTCGAGGGGGCGATGCCCAGCCGGGCCGCGATCGCCTGATAGGTATCGCCCTGCGCGTAGGCGCCGGCGATCTCGATCTCGCGCGGGCTGAGAATTTCGTTGGGCGACACGAGGTTGGCACATCCTTCCGTGAAGTCACCCCGATCCTGTTGCACGAGGATCCATCAGGCAATCCTGCAGATGCTGTAGCAGAATACTGCAGGCGCCGGGCGCAGATTACTGCAGCTGACCGATATCCGCCGGTCCGTCATGGGAGCATCCTGACCCCATCTTCAATTGGGGAGACGGACCGATGACACATGAACGGACGGCCCGCGATTTCTTCGAAGCCTGCGAAACCGGCGGCGGCTGGGAGGCCTGCAAGGGCTATTGCCATGCCGACGCGAGCTTCGCCTGCCAGGCGGATGCGCTCGCAGACACCACGACGCTGGCCGGGTATGCCGAGTGGATGAAGGCCCTGCTCGGTCCGATCCCCGACGGGCGATATGAACTGACGGCCTTCGCGGCGGACGCCGATCGCGGCACGGTGGTTGCCTCGGCCGTGTTCCGCGGCACGCAGACCGGCGCCGGCGGACCGGGCGAGCCGACCGGGAAGGCCGTGGCATCCGACTACGCCTATGTCATGCGGTTCGACGGCGACCGCATCGTGCACATGACCAAGATCTGGAACGACGCGCAGGCGCTGCGTCAACTTGGCTGGGCGTGATGCGCTGGCGGATCCTCGCGCTGCTCTTCGCCGCCCGCGTCGGCCTCGGCTTCCAGTTCCAGACCATGGGCGCGGTCGGCGGAGAGCTTTCGGATGCGTTCGGGCTCGACAATGCGCAGATCGGCCTGATGATCGGTCTGTTCATGGCGCCGGGCCTGTTCCTCGCCCTGCCGGCCGGGTTCTCCGGACGGTTCGCCTCGGACCGCGTTCTGGCCGGGCTCGGGCTCGGCGCTCTGGCGCTCGGCGGCGCATTGTCGGCGACGGCGGGCGAGCTTGCCGGCATCGGGTTCGGGCGCATCCTGTCCGGCGCCGGGTTCCTGTTCGCCACACTCTACTTCACCAAGATGACCGCCGACTGGTTCGAGGGCCGCGAGATCGCCACGGCGATGAGCATCCTGGTGATGAGCTGGCCCTTCGGCATCGCCATGGGCCAGGTCGTGCACACCTGGCTCGCCGAGGTCTATGGCTGGCGCGTCCCCTTTGCCGTCGCCTCTGTCTGGTGCGCGGCGGCGGCCGTTGCCGTCTTGACCCGTTACCGTCCGCCGCACGACCTTCCCCCCCGCATTGCAAGCCGGATCAGGGGTCTCTTGCCGCGCGAATGGGGGCTGATCGTGCTTGCGGCGATCGCCTGGGGCGTGTTCAACGCGGGCTACGTCGTCTACCTGAGCTTCGGCCCGAGCATGTTGCAGGCGCAGGGGATGGGCACGCTTGCGGCGGCCTCGGTGATCAGCGCCGGCAGCTGGCTGATGATCCTGTCGGGAACCGCCTGCGGCCAGATCGCCGACCGGTTCGGGCGGCGCGAGACGATCCTTGCCATCTGCATGGCGGGCGCGGTTCTGGCGCTGATTCTGCTCGCCCTGCCCGGAGCGGGCCTCGCTGCAAGCCTGCTCTTCGGCCTTGTCGGCATGGCCCCCGCCGGCGTCATCATGGCTCTCGCGGGCCAGGCCGTGGCGACCGAGCGACGGGCCTTCGGCATGGGGGTCTTCTTCACAGTCTATTATGCCATCATGACGGCTAGCCCGCCGGTCGCCGGCAGGCTTTTCGACCTGACCGGCGCGCCCGACGGTGCGATTCTGTTCAGCGCCGTGCTCTTTTCTCTCGTCTTGCCCGCAGCCGTCCTGTTCGGGATGCTCAAGACAAGAGCAATCGGCACCCCCACAGAAGAGGTTGTCTGATGCAGATCCGAAAGACGATGTTGTTCCGGGACCGGACCGAGACCGACGAAATGGGCGCACCCTGCGACCCGCTGACCCGCGCGGCGGCACTTGCCGTGCTGCGCAATCCCTTTGCCGGCGTCGATCAGGACGATCTGACCGAGTTGTTCGAATACGGCGCAATGCTTGGCGCGCAACTGGCGGCAGAGGCCGTGGCCGCTCTGGGTGCGCCGCCTGTCAGTTATGGCAAGGCCGCCATCGTCGGCGCTCATGGAGCTGCGGAGCACGGCGCGGCGCTCCTGCATCCGCGGCTGGGGAAACCCGTCCGCGCCGCCATCGGCGGCGGTCGGGCGCTGATGCCGTCGAACGTGAAGATGGGGGTGGTCGGCGCCGTCATCGACGTGCCGCTCGGGCACAAGGACGAGCCTTGGTCCTTCGATCATATCGACACCCTGAGCATCGCCGTGCCAGATGCCCCGCTCCCAAATGAGATCGTTGTCTGTGTCGGCATGTCGGATGGCGCGCGGATCCGTGCGCGTGTTGGAAAGGGACCAAGCTGATGACAGTGCCGTGCGGTGTCGCCGGTCAGACAGTCTCCTGACCGCGGCGGACATTCGCCGCAACGCGAAGCCGGCGGCAGGTACGGGCCGTGAGCCGCCATCGGGCGAGGCTTTGCGAATGGCAATCGTGTTCGCGCTCTGGGCGATCACGTCGAGCGGAACTCGAAGCGTTTGAGTCGGACCCCCAGCGTGGCAAACAATCTCACCCTGCGATCCTGCCCATAATGTACCCTCGCTGAACGTCGCGGTCAGAGCAGGACGACGCCGAGCGACGTCCTTGAGCCAAACTACTGACCCCAGGTCGATGCTCATCCTGACCATCGGAGAGCTCTTTAAGGTCAGAACGGAAAAAGAACATTTAAACGCTTGGCAATGCGCGTTCCAAGGGGCCTTGCTAAGTGGCTGATATCAAGTGGATTTAATTTCATTTGGCGACCCCGACAGGATTCGAACCTGTGACCTGTCGCTTAGGAGGCGACCGCTCTATCCTGCTGAGCTACGGGGTCCCGACGGGCAGGGGTAGTGGAACCGCGCGCCGCGGTCAATCCACGCCGCCCCGGACTGGGGCACGGGAAAGGGACGAGGGGCACGGGACGCGGAGGTGGATGATGAACCTTGCAGGACTTCTCCGATCAGTCGTGCTGGCGCTGGGCGCGGGCGCGCTTGTCGCGTGCCAGACGACCGGCGGCTCGGGCGGCTTCAGCGGCGCGGAGCCCCAGACCTCGCCGGTGCGCTCGGTCTCGGAGCAGCGGCAGGGAGATTCCAACCATGCGAAGATCGTTGCCCGTTTCGGCGGCGAGTATCGCGACGCCCGTATCCAGGACTATGTCGAGCGGATCGGGCGGCGCGTTGCCGCCATCTCGGAGCAGCCGAACGAGCGCTGGACCTTCACCGTGCTCGACAGCCCCGATATCAACGCCTTCGCGATCCCTGGCGGCTATGTCTACGTGACCCGCGGCCTGCTGGCGCTGGCCGAGAACGAGGCCCAGCTTGCGGGCGTGATCGGGCACGAGATCGGCCATGTCACCGCCGGGCACAGCGGCCAGCGCGAGGATCGCTCGACGGTCGCGGGGCTTGGGCTGCTCTTGGGCGCGATCGGACTGTCGGCGATCGGGGTAGACCCCTCCGTGACCCGCGGCGCGCTCGAATTGGGGCAGGTGGCGGCGGGGGGCATCGTCGCGAGCTACTCGCGCCAGGATGAGCTCGAGGCCGATCACCTCGGCATCCGCTATCTGGCGCGGGCGGGCTACGACCCCTACGCGCAGGCCGAGTTCCTCGACAACATGGCCGCGTCCGCGGCGCTCGACGCCCGGGCCGCGGGCAGGCGCTACGATCCGAACCAGGTCGATTTCTTCGCCTCGCACCCGGCGACGGGCCAGCGCACGCGCCAGGCGATCGACACCGCCCGCGCGCAGGGTGCGATCTCGGGCACGGGCGAGTTGGGCGCGGATCGGCACCTCGCCGCGATCGACGGCATGGCCTGGGGCCAGTCGCCGGAGCAGGGGATCGTCGAGGGCGTCTCGTTCCGGCATCCGAGGCTCGGCTTCGCCTTCGAGGCGCCGTCCGGATACCGGCTCACCAACACCCCCTCGGCCGTGCTCGCGCAAGGCTCGGGCAACACACGGCTGATCTTCGACGGCGGCGCGGACCCGGGGGGCGCGCTCGATTCGTACATCGCGAACCGCTGGGTGCCCGAGATCGCGCGCCAGACCAGGGTGGGCCAACTGGCGCGGCTCGAGCAGCTTACCATCAACGGGCTTCCGGCCGCGCGCGGCGTGCTGCCCGTGGCGCTGCAGAACGGAACCTACGACGCGCTTCTGGTCGCGATACGGATGGACGGGACGATCTACCGTTTCACCGGGCTCGCGCCGCGCGGCTCGCGCGCCCTCAACGACATGGCGGTCGCGGCGAACAGCTTCCGCCGGCTGAGCGCCGCCGAGCGCAGCGCCATCAAGGCGCGCCGGGTCGGCATCGTGACGGTCGGACGCGCCGACACCGCCGAGAGCCTGGGGCAGCGGATGGCTGTGGACGCGCTGCCGGTCGAGCGCTTCCGCGTGCTCAACGGGCTCAGGCCCGGCGAGCAGCCGAGGCCGGGCGAGCGGGTGAAGCTGGTCCGCTGAGGCGGCCAGAAAAACGGCCCGGTGCAGGACGACTGCACCGGGCCGAGGAACCGATCGCCTGGGAGAACGATCAGGAATGCATCACAGGGTGTTGGCAAGCTCGGTCACGGCGGGGCCATGCACGGTCTCGAGCCGGGTGCGCATCTTGCGCAGGGCCTGCGCCTCGAGCTGCCGAACGCGCTCCTTCGAGAGGCCCAGCTTCTGGCCGAGGCTCTCGAGCGTTTCCGGCTCGTCGGAGAGCTTGCGCGCCGCGATGATCATCTTCTCGCGGGGCGTAAGCGCCGTGAAGGCGTCCGTGAGCCAGCCGCGGACGGTGCCGATGTCGGAGCGGCGCGAGACGATCTCGTCCGGCTGCGGGCCGTCGTCCTCCAGCGTCTCGACCCATTCGCGGCCTTCCTCGCCCGCCTGCTGGGCATTGAGCGAGAAGTCCGAGCCGGCGAGCCGCGCCTCCATCATCTCGACGTCGCGCAGCGGCACGCCCAATTCCTCTGCGATCTCGCGGCGCAGGTCGGCCGGCGTCGCCTCGGCGCCGTCATTGGCGAGTTCGGTCTCGATCTTCGCGCGCACGCGGCGCATGTTGAAGAACAGCGCCTTCTGCGACGAGGTCGAGCCCGTGCGCACCAGCGACCAGTTGCGCATCACGTAGTCCTGGATCGAGGCCTTGATCCACCAGACGGCATAGGTCGAGAAGCGCACGCCGCGGTCGGGGTCGAACTTCGAGGCCGCCTTCATCAGGCCCACGCCCGCCTCCTGGATCAGGTCGGACATCGGCGCGCCATAGCGGCGGTATTTCGCGGCCATCGAGATCGCGAGCCGCATGTAGGCGGTCACCAGCCGGTGCAGCGCGGCCTCGTCGTGCTCGTCGCGCCAGCGGCGGGCGAGGGCAAGCTCGGTCTCGGCATCGAGGAGCTCGGCGGACATCGCGCGGCGGGCGACGTCGCCAACGGCAGGATGGGGTGCGGCGGTCATGCGAAACCTCTTCCTTGGGAACGTCCCCGCCGTCTTGAGCGGCTTTCGGAAGAGGATACGGCGCGCCCGCGGGACCGGATCACCGCGGGCGCGAAGATTTTTTGGAAAACGGCTGGCCGGCGCGCGGCGCGGGATCAGACGGCGCCGGTATACTCGCCCCGCGCCGGGTAGTTCTTGGCGATCGCGAAGTCGAGCGCGGCCACCAGTTCCGAGAAATGCGGCCGCACGAAGGGCATGGTCTGGACCGAGCCGTAATAGAGCGTGCCCTCGGGCGTCACCATGAAAAGCCCCGGCTCGCCGAAGAGCGCGGGCTCCTCGATGCCGATCGAGGTCGCGCCGCGCCCGGTCGAGATGTAGAGCCCCCATTCGCGCGCCTGCGCGAGCGGCAGGCTATGCGCGAAGCGCAGGGCATTGGCGCCGATCTTCTGGGCCATCGCCACCGCGCGATCCTCGCCATCGGTCGAGACCGCGATGGTGCTCACGCCGCGCTCGGCGAAGGCGGGGGTCTGCTTTTCCAGCTCGGTCAGGTAGTTCGCGCAGATCGGGCAGTGCAGGCCGCGGTAGAAGCAGACGACCGTGCCGCGCTCGGATTTCTCGGCGGCAAGGTCGAAGGTGCCGCCGCCGACCAACGGCAGGCTCAGCGCGGGGACGGGCTTGCGGGGGGTGAGCATCGGTCTCTCCTGTGGATGGCTGTGTTGCCCTGTGCCATATCAGAGGTTATGGACAGGGAATTCCGATTTTCCTGACCGGGACGCCGGACATGTCGCGCATCGACCGCCTCTCCGCCCTCATCGCCCGCTTTTCGCTGTCCGTTCGCCCGGTGACGGGGGGCGAGGCAAATCTGGGCGTGCTTTGCGACGCGGGCGAGGCGGGGATGCACGTCGTCCTGACGCCACGGGCGACGGGAGCGCTGGGGCTCGGGCCGGGGGCGCTGGCGGCGCGGCTGGACTGGGGAGGCGCGTCGAACCCGCTGATCGCGGCGCTGCCCGAGCGGGTCGAGATGGCGGTCGACGCGGCCAGCGAGACGGCGGCGCTCCTGCGCGTCTTCGCGGCCGAGGCGCGCGAGATGCGCTGCGGCGCGGGCTCGGTCCTCGACCGGCTGGGCGAGGTGATCGTCATCCGCCTGCTGCGCGCCGAGATGGGACGGGGCGCGGCCGGGCCGGGCCTGATCGCGGGGCTCGCGGATGCGCGCCTCAGCCGGGCCATCGTCTCCATGCATGACGACCTCGGTCGGGCCTGGACGGTCGCCGATCTCGCGGCCGAGGCGGGGCTCTCGCCGTCGCGGTTTGCCGAGGTGTTCGCCGGGGCGGTGGGCGAGACGCCGTTCGCGTATCTCAGGGGCTGGCGGATGGCGCTGGCGCGGCAGGACCTCGCGGGCGGCGCGCGGGTCGAGAGCGTGGCGCGGCGATACGGCTACACCTCGGGCGAGGCGCTGACGCGGGCCTTCCGCAAGGCGTTCGGCGAGAGCCCGACGGCGCTGCGCCGCCACGCGGCCTGAGGCGGCTCAGTCGCCCGGATAGCGCACCCCCGTCAGCGTCAATCCATCCGGCGGCGCGACCGGCCCGCAGGCTGCGCGGTCGCGGGCGGCCAGCGCCTCGGCCATGCGCGCGACCGGCCAGCGGCCCGCGCCCACGCGCTCGAGCGTGCCGACGAGGCTGCGGACCTGATTGTGCAGAAAACTGCGCGCGCCGAGATGACACAGGATCTCGTCACCCTGCCGCTCGACATGGAACGCATCCAGCGTCTTGACCGGCGATGGCGACTGGCACTGGACCGACCGGAACGTGGTGAAGTCGTGCCGCCCCACCACGAGATCCGCCGCCGCCTGCATCGCTCCATCATCGAGGGGGGTCGACACCCGCCAGGCCAGCCCCGCGTCGATGGTCAGCGGCGCGCGACGGTTGAGGATGCGGTAGGTGTAGGTCCGGAAGGTGGCCGAGAAGCGGGCGTGGAAGTCGTCCGCCACCCGTGCCGCGGCCAGCACGGCGACCGGGTGCGGGCGCAGGTGGTGGTTGAGTGCCTCGGCCAGCCGGAAGGGGTCCCAGTCGCGCCCAAGGTCGCAATGCGCGACCTGCCCCGTCGCGTGCACGCCCGCATCGGTGCGTCCCGCGCCCTGCACCGCGCGCGGCCCGGGCTCGAGTGCCGCGAGCGCCGCCTCGACGACGCCCTGCACCGAGAGCCCCTGCGCCTGGCGCTGCCAGCCGACGAATGGGCCGCCATGGTATTCGAGCGTGAGGCGATAGCGGGGCATGGCCCCGCCTCTTGCGCGAAAGACCGCCGCCACGCAAGGCATGGCGTGCGGCGCGATTTGCATGTGCCGCGCGCCGCCCCCATCTTGGGGGCCTTCGCGGCGATGGGGACAAGGCGCTTGGCAATCGGCAATCTCGGGCTCGGGGGGCTCGCGGATGACCTTCTGGGCGGGCTCGACCGGCTGCGCGAGCAGGCGGGCTCGGCGTTCGACCCGACGCTCAGGCTGGGCGTGACCGGGCTCGCGGGCGCGGGCAAGACGGTGTTCATCACCGCGCTGGTGGCGAGCCTCATCAGCCGCGACCGGATGCGCCTGCTCGGCGCCGAGGCCGAGGGGCGGATCGAGGCCGTGATGCTCCGCCCCCAGCCCGATCCCGACCTGCCGCGCTTCGCCTTCGAGGCGCACATGGCGGTGCTGGGCGCGACGCCGCCGCACTGGCCCGAGTCGACCCGCAGCGTGAGCCAGATCCGCGTTGCCATCCGCCACCGCCCGCGCGGGATTCTGGCGGGACTGGCGGGGCCGGTGACGCTCAATCTCGACATCGTGGACTATCCCGGTGAGTGGCTTCTGGACCTGCCGCTGATCGAGCAGGACTATGACGAATGGGCCACGGGCGCGCTGGCCGCCGCCGCAAGCCCGGCGCGGCGCGACCACGCCGCCGGCTGGCGTGGGGCGCTCGCCGCAACCGATCCCGCGGGGCCGCATGACGAGGCGGCGGCCGAGCGGCTGGCCGAGGCGTATCGCGGCTATCTCGCCGCCTGCCGGGCGGCAGGGCTGTCGGCGCTGGCGCCGGGGCGGTTCCTGATGCCGGGCGAACTGGCGGGCTCGCCCGCGCTCACCTTCGCGCCGCTGCCGCGCCCGGAGGGCGGCGCGCCGCGCGGCAGTCTCTACGCCGAGATGCGCGCGCGCTTCGACGCCTATCGCCGCGTGGTGGCCAAGCCGTTCTTCCGCAACCACTTCGCCCGGCTCGACCGGCAGGTGGTGCTGATCGACGCGCTGGGGGCGCTGGCGGACGGGCCGCGGGCGCTGGCGGACCTCACCGCCAGCATGGGCGAGACGCTGGCGGCATTCCGCCACGGGCGGCCCGGCTGGCTCGACCGCATCACCGGGGCGCGGCGGATCGACCGCATCCTGTTCGCCGCCTCGAAGGCCGATCACCTGCACCACGCACAGCACGCCCGGCTCGCGCGCCTTGTCGAGACGATGCTGGCCGAGGCCGCCCGCCGCGCCGCCTTCCGGGGCGCGCGCACGCGCGGCATGGCGATCGCCGCGATCCGCGCCACCGCCGAGCAGGAGGTGACCGAGAAGGGCCGGAGCGTTGGCCTCGTCCGCGGCGTGCGGGCGCGCGACGGGCGCGAGGTCGCGATCTATCCCGGCGCGCTGCCCGAGGAGCCCGGCGCGCTGATGGCCGCGGCCGAGGCCGCGCGGCCGGGCGACGCGCCCGCCGACTGGCCCGACATGCGCTATGCGACGCTCGACTTCGCGCCCCCGCGCTGGCCCGAGGGGTCGGGGCCGCCGCACCTGCGGCTCGACCAGGCGCTCGACTTCCTCATTGGCGACAGGCTGGAGTGACGGCGATGACTGGCGAGCGCCGCGAGCCCCTGATCCTCGACCTTGGCGAGACCGCGCTGCCGCCCGCGCCCGCGCCGTCGGACGCGCCGCCGCCGCCCGATGCCGCGATGATGCCGCCCGCCGCCGCCGAACGGGCGCTGCGCGGCGCGGGGGGTGCGGGCCTCTCGGCCCTCGGGCGGCTGTTCTGGCTGTCGGCCTTCGGGCTTCTGGGGATCTGGCTGGCGACGGGCATCGAGGCATTCGTCGCCGATCTGTTCGCGCGCTCGGACGCGCTCGGCTGGGCTGCGACGGCGCTGGCCGCGGTGCTCGGGCTTGCGCTCGCGGGCTTCTTGCTGCGCGAGCTTGCTGCGCTCGCGCGCGTCCAGCGGATCGCGGGGATCCGCCGCCTCGCGGCGCGGGCGCTGTCGGGCGAGACCGGCGCGGATGCGGCGCTCGCGGCGCTGGCGCGGCTCTACCGCACGCGGCCCGAGATGGCCGAGCCACTGGCCCGCGTCGCCGCGGCGCGGCCCGACACGCCCGATGCGCCGGCAATGCTGGCTTTCGCCGAGCGGCAGGTGCTGGCCCCCCTCGACCGGCGGGCCGAGCAGGCGGTGGCGCGGGCCGCGCGGCGGGTCGCCGCGATCACGGCGGTGGTGCCGTTGCCGGTCGCGGACGTCCTGGCGGTGCTGGCGGCCAACCTCGCCATGGTGCGCGAGGTGGCGCAGATCTATGGCGGGCGAGCGGGAACGATGGGGTCGTGGCGGCTCCTGCGGGCGGTGGCCGCGCATCTGCTGGCGACGGGCGCGGTCGCGGCGACCGACGACATCCTGGGGCCGATGGTGGGCGGCGGCGTGCTCGGCAAGCTCTCGCGCCGCTTCGGCGAGGCGGCGGTCAACGCGGCACTGACCGCCCGCGTCGGCACGGCCGCGATCGAGGTGTGCCGCCCGCTGCCCTTCGCAGTCCGTCCCTCGCCGCGCGCCGGGATCCTCGTGCTCGACGCGCTCCGGCGCTGGCGCGAGGTGCCGGAGGGGAGCGGCGAGGCCAGGGTCCCGCAGGCCGGCGGGAAGGCCTGACCGGCACCGCGACGGAAGTCTGCGCCTGCGGCGTATCACGATCCGAGGCGCCTGCGAACGACCTCGGAACCCGGCATTTGCGCGCGTGGATTTCATGCGTGAGCCGGGGTTGATGTGTCTGAAATGAAATCGTTTCCCCGGCAGTCCGGACCAACGGCACGCCGCCGCGGCCGAACGGGGCACGAGGCGCAGGCGTGGCGGCACCCCCCTCTGCCGCCATGCCTGCAGGCGCCTGCCGGTCCCCCAACCGGCAGGCGCCGACGCGCGCGCGGCTTGACCCGGGGCGCGCGGGATGCGCTTCTCGGGCGATGCGCACGACCGACAAAGCCGCTCCCGCCAACAGCGCCACGCCATGACGCTTGCAGACCATGTCGTCCTCGTCACCGGCGCCGCGGGCCTTCTGGGCCGCGCGAGTGCCGATGCCATTCGCGCGGCGGGCGGGATCGCCGTCTGCACCGACCTCGCCGCGGGCGAGGGGATCGACCACGCCCACGACGTGGCCGACGAGGCCGACTGGTCGCGAGTGATCGACGCGGTGGCGGCGCGCCACGGCCGGCTCGACGGGCTGGTGAACGCGGCCGGGATCGTCCATGTCGGCCTGCTGGCCGAGACATCCTTCGCGGACTGGCGGCGGGTGATGGCGGTCAACGCGGACGGCACCTTCCTCGGCTGCAAGACCGCCTGGCCGCTGCTGCGCCAGAGCCGCGCCGCGTCGATCGTCAACCTCTCGTCGGTGTCCGGGCTGACCGGCCACGCGCGGCTGGCGGCCTACACCGCGTCAAAGGGGGCGGTGCGGCTGCTGACGAAGTCGGTGGCGCTGGAGGGCGCGCGCCTCGACCCGCCGATCCGCTGCAACTCGGTCCATCCGGGCTTCGTCGAGGGGCCGATGGTGGACCGGATCGCGCTGGCGCTGCGCGACCCGGGGACGGCGCACGAGCGGATGCGCGCGGGCATTCCGATGCGCCGCTTCGCCCGGGCCGAGGAGGTTGCGGCGGCGGTGGTGCACCTGCTCTCGCCAGCCTCGTCCTTCATGACGGGCGCCGAGATGGTGATCGACGGCGGGCTGACGGCCTGACTCCGGGACTGGGGCTTGCGAATCCCCGGCGCCGGTCGTATATGAGCCGCAACATCGCGGCGGCCTCGCTGGACACGGCGAGACCCCCACCGGGTATCGTCAGGCGGGCCGCGTGGCCCGCTTTTCGTTTCGAGCCCCGGAGGCACACCAGCCAATGACCAGCATGGTCGCCAAGGCACCGATGGACGAGCGCCTCGCCACGATCGTGCAGCCCACGGTCGAGGCGATGGGCTTCGAGCTCATCCGCCTGCGCTTCATGGGCGGAAAGCGCAAGACGTTGCAGATCATGGCCGAGCGCCCCGACGGCACGATGGAGGTCGAGGACTGCGCCCAGCTCAGCCGCGCGCTCTCGGCGGTGCTGGATGTCGAGGACCCGATCTCGGATGCCTATGCGCTGGAGGTCTCGTCGCCCGGCATCGACCGGCCGCTGACGCGCCTTGCCGACTTCGCGCGCTGGGAGGGCTACGAGGCCCGGCTCGAGACCGCCGAGATGATCGAGGGGCGCAAGCGCTTCAAGGGCATCCTCGCCGGCGTCGAGGGCGACGAGGTGCTGATCGAGATCGACGAGGGCACGATCGGGCTCAAGTTCGACTGGCTCAGTGACGCCAAGCTCGTGCTGACCGACGAGCTGGTGGCCGAGAGCCTGAAGGCCCGCAAGCACGCCTTCGACGAGGCCGAATACGACGAGATCGAGACTGACGAGGAGGGGGAGACCCCCGAGACCGAGGAGGAAGAGGTTCCGATGCACAGGAAGGATGCCTGAGATGGTCAGTGCAAACCGTCTCGAGCTTCTCCAGATCGCCGACGCCGTCGCGCGCGAGAAGCTGATCGACCGTGAACTGGTGCTGGACGCGATGGAGGACAGCCTCGGCAAGGCTGCCCGCTCGCGCTATGGCGCCGAGTACGACATCCGCGCCTTCATCGACCGCAAGACCGGCGAGATCAAGATGAGCCGCGCGCTCGAGGTCGTGGACGAGGTCGAGAACCACTTCACCCAGATCTCGGTCGAGGAAGCCCGCCTCAAGAACCCCGAGGCCGAGGTCGGCACCTTCATCACCGAGCCGCTGCCGCCGATGGATTTCGGCCGCATCGCCGCCCAGACCGCCAAGCAGGTCATCGTTCAGAAGGTGCGCGACGCCGAGCGCGAGCGGCAGTACGAGGAATTCAAGGATCGCGTCGGCGAGATCATCAACGGCATCGTCAAGCGTGTCGAATACGGCAACGTGATCGTCGACCTGGGCCGCGGCGAGGGCATCATCCGCCGCGACCAGCTGATCCCGCGCGAGGCGTATCGCGTCGGCGACCGCATCCGCGCCTATGTCCGCGACGTGCGGCGCGAGGCGCGCGGGCCGCAGATCTTCCTCAGCCGCACCGCGCCCGAGTTCATGGCCAAGCTGTTCGCCATGGAGGTGCCCGAGATCTACGACGGCATCATCGAGATCAAGGCGGTCGCGCGCGACCCCGGCAGCCGGGCCAAGATCGGCGTCATCTCCTACGACAGCTCGATCGACCCCGTGGGCGCCTGCGTCGGCATGCGCGGCAGCCGCGTCCAGGCGGTGGTGAGCGAGCTGCAGGGCGAAAAGATCGACATCATCCCGTGGAACGGCGATGCCGCGACCTTCATCGTCAACGCGCTCCAGCCCGCCGAGGTCACCAAGGTGGTGATGGACGAGGACGCCCAGCGCATCGAGGTCGTGGTCCCCGACGAGCAGCTTTCCCAGGCGATCGGCCGGCGCGGCCAGAACGTGCGCCTCGCCAGCCAGCTCACCGGCTGGGACATCGACATCATGACCGAGGCCGAGGAATCGGAGCGCCGCCAGCAGGAGTTCAACGAGCGCACCGCCATGTTCATGGAGACGCTGAACGTGGACGAGATGGTGGCGCAGCTCTTGGTGTCCGAGGGCTTCACCTCGCTCGAGGAGGTGGCTTACGTCGAACTCGAGGAACTCACGGTGATCGACGGCTTCGACGAGGACACCGCCGAGGAGTTGCAGGCCCGCGCCCGCGAGAGCCTCGAGGAGATGAACCAGAAGGCGCTCGACGAGGCTCGCGGCCTAGGCGCCGAGGACGCCCTGATCGGGTTCGAGGGGCTCACGCCGCAGATGGTCCTGGCGCTCGCCAAGGAGGGGATCACCTCGCTCGACGAGTTCGCCAAATGCGCGGACTGGGAGCTTGCCGGCGGCTACACCACGGTCGATGGCAAGCGGGTGAAGGACGACGGCATCCTCGAGCCCTTCGACGTGAGCCTCGAGGAGGCACAGTACCTGGTGATGAAGGCGCGGGTCGCGCTGGGCATCGTCGATGCCGCCGACCTCGAACCCGCCGAGGTCGAGGTGGAGGCGGCCGAGCCCGCGGCGATGAGCGAGGCCGAGGCGCTGTTCAGCAACGAGGGGGCGGCGCAGCGGTGAACATGGCGGCGGCCGGGGACGGAGAGGCGGAGATGGCCCGCGGCGGGCGGCGCGAGACGCGCGGTGAGCCCGAGCGGCGCTGCATCGCCTCGGGCGAGAGCGGTCCCACGGGGCCGCTCCTGCGCTTCGTTCTCGGCCCCGACGGCACGGTGGTGCCCGATCTCGCGGGTCGGCTACCCGGACGCGGCGCCTGGCTGACGGCAGACCGGGCGCTCGTGGCGAAGGCGGTGAAGAAGAACCTCTTCTCGCGCGCCTTCCGCCAGCCCGTGAAGGTCGAGCCGGACCTCGCCGACCGGCTGGAGGTGCTGATCGCGCGGCGGCTGGTCGAGCTGATCGGTCTCGCGCGCAAGGCCGGGCAGGCGGTGACGGGCTTCGAGAAGGTCCGCGCGCGTCTCGCCGAAGGCAAGGCCGCGGTGCTGGTGACCGCCAGCGACGCAGCTCAGGACGGGCGGGCCAAGATCGCCCGCGCGGCGCCGGAAGGGACGGCACGGGTCGACCTCCTCGACAGCGGGGAATTGGGTTTGGCTTTTGGACGTGATTTTGCGATACATGCCGCGCTCGACGCCGGCGGCATCGCGGACCGCGTCCTGATCGAGGCAGGGCGGCTCGCGGGATTCCGCTCCCCTCCTGCGATGGACGAGGCAGCGCGGGTCCCCGCGGGGGCCTCGGGCAACTGACGGAAGAAGGGGCCGCATGGCTCCCGGACAAGGTGATCGATGAGCGACAAGGACAACGACGGCAAGACGGGTGGGCGTGGGCGCGGGGCGCCGGGCGGCGGCATGCGCGGCTCGGTGCGCCAGAGCTTCAGCCACGGCCGGAGCAAGGCCGTCGTCGTCGAGATGAAGCGCTCGAAGCGCATCGTCGCGCCCGGCGCGGGTGCGGCTGCGGGGACGACGCAGGCCGCGGGCCAGGCCGGCACGCAGACGCCGCAGCCAGGTGCGAAGCCCGCGACCGTGGCGCTGAGGCCGCGCGCGGAAGGCGCCGAGGCGCCCGCCCAGGCGCCCGCCGGTGCGCGGGCCGAGGCGGGTGACGCCCAGCGCGCGCGCCAGCCGCGGCCGAAGATGCTCAACACCCTCTCGGAGGAGGAGTATGCCCGCCGGCTCGAGGCCCTGAAGCAGGCCAAGATCGACGACGAGCGCCGCCGCAAGGCCGAGGAGGAGGAAGCCCGCCGCCGCGCCGAGCGCGAAGCCCAGCGCCGCGCCGAGGAGGAGGCCGCCCGCCGCGCCGCCGAGGCGGAGGCCGAGGCCCGCCGCGCCGCCGAGACGAAGGAAGCCGAGGCCCGACAGGCCGCCGAAACCGAGACCGAGGCCGAGGCCGCAGCGCCCGCGGCCGCGACGGATGCTGTGGCGACCCCCGCGCCCGCGGCGCGGCCGCGGCCCGCCGCCGCCCCCGCGGCCGAGGCGCCGTCCCCGCGCGCGCTCGACGACGACGAGGGCCGCGGCCGCGGCCGTGGCGGTGCTGCGGGCGCCGCGAAGAAGCCCGCCCCCTCGCGCCGCGCCGGCGACGAGAAGCGGCGCACGGGCAAGCTCACGATCTCGAAACTCGGCGACGACGAGGGCGGGCGGCAGCGCTCGCTCGCGGCGATGCGCCGCCGGCAGGAGCGCGACAAGCGCCGCATGGGCGGCGGGCAGGAGGCGCGCGAGAAGGTCATCCGCGACGTGCGCCTGCCCGAGGCGATCACCGTGCAGGAGCTGGCCAACCGCATGGCCGAGCGCGTGGCCGATGTCATCAAGGCCCTGATGAAGAACGGCATCATGGCCACGCAGAACCAGTCGATCGACCAGGACACGGCCGAGCTGATCGTCGAGGAATTCGGCCACCGCGTCACCCGCGTGTCCGAGGCCGACGTCGAGGAGGCGATCGAGACGGCGAAGGATCGCGACGAGGACATGATCCCGCGCGCGCCGATCGTCACGATCATGGGCCATGTGGACCACGGCAAGACGTCGCTCCTGGACGCCCTGCGCAAGACCAACGTCGTCGCCGGCGAGGCGGGCGGCATCACCCAGCACATCGGGGCCTACCAGATCACGACCGAGGGCGGGCAGAAGATCACCTTCCTCGACACGCCGGGCCACGCGGCCTTCACCTCGATGCGCGCGCGCGGTGCGCAGGTCACCGACATCGTGATCCTGGTGGTCGCGGCCGATGACAGCGTGATGCCGCAGACCATCGAGGCGATCGCCCACGCCAAGGCCGCTGGCGTGCCGATGATCGTGGCGATCAACAAGTGCGACAAGCCCGCCGCCGACCCGCAGCGCGTGCGCACGCAGCTCCTGCAGCACGAGGTGGTGGTCGAGGAGATGTCGGGCGACGTGCTCGATGTCGAGGTCTCGGCGGTCACCGGCAAGGGTCTCGACCGGCTGGTCGAGGCGATCGCGCTGCAGGCCGAGCTGCTGGAACTCAGGGCCAACCCCGGCCGGGCGGCCGAGGGCGCGGTGATCGAGGCAAAGCTCGACGTGGGCCGCGGGCCGGTCGCGACCGTGCTGGTCCAGCGCGGCACGCTGAAGCTCGGCGACATCTTCGTGGTCGGCGAGCAGTGGGGCCGCGTCCGCGCCCTCATGAACGACAAGGGCGAGCGCGTCGAGGAAGCCGGTCCCTCAGAGCCGGTCGAGGTGCTGGGCCTGCAGGGCACGCCCGAGGCGGGCGACACGCTCAACGTGGTCGAATCCGAGGCCAAGGCGCGCGAGATCGCCGACTACCGCCAGCGCAAGGCGCGCGAGAAGCAGGCGGCGCAGGGGGCGCGCGCGACCCTCGACCAGCTGCTGGCGCAGGCCGGCGCGGCCGACGTCAAGGAACTGCCGCTGGTCGTCAAGGCCGACGTGCAGGGCTCGGCCGAGGCGATCGTGCAGGCGCTGGAGAAGGTCGGCAACGAGGAGGTGCGGGTGCGCATCCTGCACTCGGGCGTCGGCGCCATCACCGAATCGGATGTGACCCTGGCCGAGGCCTCGAAGGCCCCGATCATCGGCTTCAACGTCCGCGCCAACGCCCCGGCGCGCGAGAGCGCGAACCAGAAGGGCGTCGAGATCCGCTACTACTCGATCATCTATGACCTGGTGGACGACGTGAAGCAGGCGGCGTCGGGCCTTCTGTCGCCGGAAGTGCGCGAGAAGTATCTGGGTTATGCCAAGATCAAGCAGGTCTTCAAGGTCTCCGGCGTCGGCAAGGTCGCGGGCTGCGAGGTCACCGACGGCGTGGCGCGGCGCGACGTGGGCGTGCGGCTCTTGCGCGACAACGTCGTGATCCACGAGGGCAAGCTCAAGACGCTCAAGCGCTTCAAGGACGAGGTCAAGGAGGTCCGCGCCGGCCAGGAATGCGGCATGGCCTTCGAGAACTACGAGGACATCCGCGAGGGCGACGTCATCGAGATCTTCGAGAAGGAGGAGGTCGAGCGCACGCTCTGACCGCCTCCGCCGCGCGCCCGCGCGGCAGATTTCGCCTCGCCGCGCCGTGGCGCGGCCGGAGAGACCCGCCGCGGCGTCGCAAGGCGCCGCGGCATGCGTTTGAGACCCCGGGCGGGAAAGGAACGGCCAATGTCGAGACGGGGACACGAACGGGCCGAGGGCCCCAGCCAGCGCCAGCTTCGCGTCGGCGAGACCATCCGCCGCGTGCTGTCGGGCATCCTGCTGCGCGGCGACCACCATGTCAGCGACCTCGAGGGCGTGCCGGTCACGGTGGGCGAGGTCCGCATCTCGCCCGACCTGCGGCAGGCCACGATCTATGTCATGCCGCTGGGCGGGCGCGACGCCGCGGGCGTGCTGGCCGCGCTCAACCGCGCGCGCGCCGAGTTCCGCCACCTCGTCAGCCGCGAGGTCACGCTGAAATTCGCGCCCGACCTGCATTTCGCGCTGGACGAGACCTTCGACCGGATGGACGAGACGCGGCGCATGCTGTCTGACCCCGCGGTGCGGCGCGATCTCGAAAGCTGATCCCAGGCGTCGCGTTTCACGCCATGGCGAACGCTTTGTTCACGTTTGTTCTCTTTTCTTTCCGCGTTACTGACCGGGCGCGCCTCGTGCCGTCCGTCGCGGAAAGGGATGGGGCATGGCGTCGACGGTGCAGTCCGGCAGCATCTTCTTCGGGCGCAGCGAGGGCGCGCGGCTCGGCTATTCCGCCTCCGTCGCAGGCGATATCGATGGGGATGGATGGGCCGACTGATCCTGGGCGCGCCGGGCGCCGCGGCGCGCGACGCCGGCGGCGCAGTGGTCTCGCAGATGGCGGGCGAGGCGGTGGTGATCCTCGGCGGGCCCGGCGGCTTCGCGCCTGTCACGCGGCTGGCCGTCGCGGCCAATGGCCCGGGCGTCGCGCTGTTCGAGGGCTCGCAGGCGATGGACCGGGTCGGCACGGCCGTGGCGGGCGGCGGAGACATCGACGGTGACGGCTACGACGACATCCTGATTGGCGCGCCGTTCCGCGATCAGGTGGCGGGCACCGATGCGGGCGCGGCCTTCGTGGTGTTCGGCGGCGGCGAGGCACTCGCAGGCTGGCGCGCAGGGGCACCTGCGGCCGGCAGCGTCTCGCAGGAGATGCAGGGCGGCGCGCCCCGCGCCTATGCGGGCTTCTCGGTCGCGATGGTGGGCGACATCGACGGCGACGGACGCGCCGATTCGGCCATCGGCATGCCGGGGGCGAGCCTCGGCGCCCGCTTCGGCGCCGGGACGATCGAGATCCGCTTCGCGGGAACCGGCGACCGCGACCTCGACGACGATGGTCAGGGCGGCGGGCGCCTCGCGATCCACGGCGGCGCGGCCCTCGACGCGGCGGGCGCGGCGATCTCGGCGGCGGGCGACGTGAACGGCGACGGCATCGGCGACCTGCTGATCGGCGCCCCGGCGGCCGCGGGCGCGGCGGCGGCGTCGGGCGCGGCCTATGTCGTCTTCGGGCGCGCGGGCGGGTGGCAGGCCGATCTCGACCTCGGCGCGCTCGGCCCCGGCTCGGGCGTCGTGCTGCGCGGGGCTGCCTCGGGCGATCTCGCCGGGGTTGCGGTCGCCTCCGCCGCCGATGTGAACGGCGACGGCATCGGCGACGTGATCGTTGGCGCGCCTGACGCGGTCGGCGGCCGTGGCGCGGCTTATGTGGTGTATGGACACCGCGACGGATTGCCGGCGGCGATCGACCTCGGCGCGCTCGACGGCGCCGCGGGCTTCCGGATCGAGGGCGCCATGGCCAGCGAGGCGCTGGGAACCTCGGTCGTGGGCGTCGGCGACGTCAACGGCGACGGATTCGACGACGTTCTGATCGGCATCCCGCGCGCCGCGGCACCGGGGCGGCTCTCGCCCGGCGCGGCAATCCTGGTGTTCGGCTCGGCTGAGGGGCCGGCGGGCGGCGCCCTGCCGGGCCGCCCCGCGCCGGGCGAGGGCTATGTCTTTCGCGGTGGCGGGTGACGTGAACGGCGACGGCTGGGCCGACTTCATGATCGGCGCCGACCTTGCCAATGACGGCAGCCGCGTGGACGCCGGCGCGGTCTATCTGGTGCATGGCGGGCCGGGCATCCTCGCCGCCCTGGATGCCCTCGACGGGGCGATCGACAGCGTGATCGAGCTTGCGCGCGTGGGCTCGTCGGTCACGGTCGAGACGGTGTTCGCGCCTGCGCCGCAGAGCAATCTCGCGCCGCCCCCGGTGACGGAGATGGACAACGACCCGGATACCGCTCCGGCCCTGCGCGGGCCCTACGACATGATCGCGGACGACAGTGTGGCGAGGCTAGGGGCGGGGCCGTCCGTGGCCGTCAAGCCGCGTGCCGGGCGGGACGGATCGGCGGTTCCGGATGGCGATGCCCCAGCGGCCGAGGCCGCCGAGGCCCAGGCGACACGCGCATGGAGCGGCACCGGGGCCGACGCCTCGCGCCCGCGCGGCGGCATCGACCGATGGGAGCCCGGCGACGACAGCTTCGACTTCGCCGCGATGGGCGATGGCGAGGCGGCGCGCTCCGCGGTGCTCCACCCGCTTGCCGAGGACTGGCGCATGTCGACCGGATCCGGTGCCGGGACGGAGAGCCATGACGCCGGCATCGAGCCGGCCGATGCAATTCAGTTCCCGGTTCCGGACGATGGCGCCAACTGGGACGGGCTGCTCTGAGCGCACGCCCGTGGTGCGAGGCCTGTGCGCGCGGCGACCGCAGCGCGTGCGGCAGCGACGGGGCAGGGCGTGTCTCGAACCGACGCGCCACTGTGGGTCGGCGATGCCTCGCCGGACCCGCGCTGCTGGGGGGGAGATACCGAGCCGGACCCTTGCCGCTGATGGGTCGGCGATGCCGCGGCGGACCGGCGCCGCTTGGGGGGCGGCGATGCCGCGCCGGGCGCGCGCGTCAGGCGAAACGATCGGTCGCGCGGACCAGTTCGGCGGCGATACCGGGTTCGGACAGTGCGTGGCCCGCGTCGTCCACCATCCTGAGCGCCGAGGCGGGCCAGGCGCGGACGAGCTCCACCGCGGTCGCGGGCGGGCAGATCATATCGTAGCGGCCCTGCACCACCACCCCCGGCACCCGGGCGATCCGGTCCATGCGGGCGAGGATCCGGCGATCGTCGTCGAGCCAGCCGCCATGCTGGAAATAGTGGCACTCGATCCGGGCGAAGGCCCGGGCATAGGCGCCGTCGACGAAACCCGTGCCGACCGGCCGGAGTGCCGCCGTCGCGGTCTCCCAGCGCACCCAGGGACGCGCGAAGCGCAGCTGCTCGGCCTCGCTGGGGCCGGTCAGGCGGCGGTGATAGGCGCCAATCAGGTCGTCGCGCTCGGCCGGCGGGATGGGCTGGACGAAATCCGCCCAGGCCTCGGGGAAGAAGCGCGCGGCCCCCCCGCCATAGAACCAGTCGAGCTCGGCGCGCGTCAGCGTGAACACGCCGCGCAGCACCAGCCCGGTCACACGCTCGGGATGGGCCTGGGCATAGAGAAGCGCGAGCGTCGAGCCCCAGGAGCCGCCGAAGGCGAGCCAGCGGTCGATGCCCAAATGCGCGCGGATCGCCTCGATATCCTCGACAAGATGCCAGGTGGTGTTCGCGCCGAGTGCGCCCTGCGGACGCGAGCGCCCCGCGCCGCGCTGGTCGAACATCACGATGCGCCAGCGCTCGGGGTCGAAGAAGCGGCGCATGAAGGGGCTCGACCCGGCGCCTGGCCCGCCATGCAGGACGATCGCCGTCGGGCCCTGCCGGCGGCCCGAGATCTCGACATAGATCTCGTGCCCGTCGCCCACGTCGAGATGGAAGCGCGTGTGCGGCTCGACCGGCGGGTGCAGCCGCGCCTCGTCCTGCGCTCTCTGGCGGATGTTCACGCGGCGGCGACTCCCTCGGGCCGTGGCGATGCGACGCAGCCGCCGGCCCGGTGGCGGCAGACGCGGGCTTGACCTATGTCAGCCGGTGGGCCCATGCAAGGCAAGCCGAAAAGGGAGCGCGTCCGATGGCACTCAGCGCGAGCGTCGATACCGCCGAGATCGCCAAGTTCGAGGCGATGGCCGACGAGTGGTGGGACCCGAACGGCAAGTTCCGCCCGCTGCACATGCTGAACCCCTGCAGGCTGGGCTATGCCGTCGAGCAGATCGCCCTGCAGCACGGCCGCGACCCGGCCTCGCTGCGCCCCTTCGAGGGCCTGCGCGTCCTCGACATCGGCTGCGGCGGCGGGCTCCTGTCCGAGCCGATGGCCCGACTCGGCGCCAGCGTCACGGGGGTGGACCCGGCCGCGCGGAACATCCCCGTGGCCCAGATCCATGCCGAGCGCATGGGCCTTGCCATCGACTACCGCGTCTCGACCGCCGAGGAGCTGGCCGCCGCGGGCGAGAGCTTCGACGCCGTGCTGAACATGGAGGTGGTCGAGCATGTCCCCGACCCGCAGGCGTATCTCGACGCCTGCGCCGCGCTGGTGCGGCCGGGGGGGATCATGATCTGCTCGACCATCAACCGGAACCCCAAGAGCTACCTCATGGCCATCGTCGGCGCCGAGCAGATCATGCGGTGGCTGCCGCGCGGCACGCATGACTGGCGCAAGTTCATCACGCCGGACGAGCTGTTCGCCATGATCGCGAGATCGGGCCTCACGCCGGTGGACCGCAAGGGCTTCCAGTTCAACCCGGTGACCTGGGGATGGCGCATCTCGGAGCGGGATCTCACGGTGAACTACGTCACCGCCTCCGTCAGGCCCGCCGCCGGGGCCTGACCAGCGCAAGCCCCGCGAACAGGAGCGCGAGCGCCGCCCAGACGTAGGGCGAATGCCGCTCGCCCAGCACCAGCATGCCGAGTGCCACGCCCGAGCCGGTGACGACATAGGCCGTCTGCGCCGCGAACACCGCGCCCCCGTTGGCAATGAGCCAGACGAAGCCGAGATAGCAGCCGACATTGAGCACAGCCGAGCCCAGCAGCGCCCCCTCGCGCCAGCCGAAGCCCGACAGGTCCGGCACCGCGTCCGCGGCCAGCATCACCGGCGCCACCATGATCGCCGCGGCCCACAGCAGGCCGCACATGGTCTGCACCGCGTCGATCCCGCGTGGCATCCAGCGCGCGATCACCACGTTCTCGGCCGAGTAGGACAGCGCCACCATCACCGGCAGCGCCACCCAGGCGGCCTGCGCGGGGTCGGGGAGGCTCGCCTCGGGGCCCACCAGCAGCAGCATCGCGGCAAGGCCCAGCCCGAGCCCCGCGACCCGCGCGGGCTCGGCCCGCTCGACACGCAGCGGAAGGGCCAGGACCAGCGTCATCATCGGCACGGTCGAGAGCACGATCGACTGCACGCCCACCGGCAGGTGCCTGATCCCCTCGTAGCTGAGCGTCGAGGGCAGCGCCGTTCCCAGCAACCCGCAGACCGCGTAGAACACCAGATGCCCCCGCCCCAGCGGCAGGCGCCGGCCCGAGAGCCGCATCGCCGCGGTGATGATCGCAAGCCCGATCACCGCCTGCCAGAAGGTCACGCCGATCGGGTGATGCCCGGCCGCCATGCCGATCTTCGAGAGAAGCTGCGTCGAACCCCAGGCCGCGCCGATCGCGACCATCGCGAACCAGAGCAGCGCGGGACGCGCCCCGGTTGCAGCGGCGGCGATGGTGTCGGCGGGCATGGCGGGCGGCCTTCGATGACGCCGCCGGGAATGCGGCGGAGCCCGACATCAATCACCCCGGAACGGGCGCCACGTCAACACCGACCGTGAGGCGCTGAGCGCCAGCGCCGACGACGAAGCCCGAGACCGGGCTGACATCGGCATAGTCCCGCCCCCAGGCCAGCGTGACATGGTCCTCGCCGGGGACGAGGTCGTTGGTGGGGTCGAACTCGACCCAGTCGAACACGGGGTCCCATACCGCGACCCAGGCGTGACTGGCATCGGCCCCGGCAAGCCGCGGCTGCCCCTCGGGCGGGATGGTCCGCAGGTAGCCCGAGACGTAGCGCGCCGGCACCCGGTGCGCGCGCAGCGCCGCCAGCATCACATGCGCGAAATCCTGGCAGACGCCGTGCCTGGCCTCGAAGCTCTCGGCCGGCAGGGTGTCGGCGCCGGTCGCACCGGGGATGTAGTCGAACTCGGCGTGGATGCGGGCCGAGAGCGCCGCCGCCGCCGTGAGAACCGGGCGGCCGGGCGCGAAGCAGGCGCGCGCCCAGTCCTCGATGGCGGGCGAGGCGGCGGTGAGCGCGGTCGGGAACGCGAAAGGCGCGACCTCGGCCGGGGCGGGGCCCGCCGCCGCGCCGGTCGCGCGGGCGCGCACGTCCTCCCATGGCGACGAGGCCTCGAAGATGAACTGCGACGGCGCCTGCCGCTCGACCCTGCTGACGGCGAGGATCTCGAGCCGGCCGTGCGGGCGGCTCACGGTCGCGGCATGGGCGAGGTTGCCGAACATGTCGCGCTCGGGCTGCAGGGCATCGGGCCGAGGGTCGACCGTGATGCGGCTCTCGAGCACGCGCTGATCGCCCGTCTCGCGCGGGGTCAGCCGCAGCAGGTGCTGCGAGAAGGCCGCAGCCTCGGCATAGTCGTAGACCGTGCGGTGGGTGACCTCGTAGATCATCGCGTCTCTCCCGAACGGCCCTGGCTCACCAGCGCCACAGGGGCCTCGGCATGGGCGAAATAGGCGCGCGCTAGGGCGTCCGAGATCTCGGCGAGGTCGGCCCTGCAGCGCGCCATCAGCGCGGCGAGGGCCGGGCGCGCGCTGCCGCCACCATCCGGCCCCGTCGCCACCAGTCGATCCGCCTCGATCAGCCTCAGCTCCGTCAGCAGCGCGAGCGCGCGGCGGTGCTCGGGCCGCCGATAGGGGCTGTCCGAGGGCAGCAGCGCCAGCACTGCCTCGAGCTGCACGAGCTGGAAGGCGAGCGCGCGGGGATTCGTCTCGTCGAGGATCAGCAGGTCCATCACCGCGGCGGGCGTCGGCACCATCATGTAGCGCGTGCGGTAGGCCGAGGCCGAGTCCGAATAGGTGAGCAGCGCCCGAAGGAAGCTCTCCTCATGCGCGCGCTGGTGCCCCGCGATGCGGCTGACCACCCGGGCGATCTGGGTGCCACGCTCGATCCGGCGGCCCATCTCGAGGAAGCGCCAGGCGAAGTTGCGGGTCAGGTTCTCCTGCGCCGAGCCCGCGAAGGCCGCGAGCGAGCGCAGCGCGTCCTCGATGAGCCGCGCGATCTCGCCCGAGGCGCGGAAATCGAGCTTCGCCCGCCAGCGCGGATCGGCGCTGAGCCGGTCGATGTAGCGCCAGCTTTCCTCGGAGATCGACATCCGCGCCCGCACCGCGCCCGAGCGCAGGGCGCCGAGCGTCGGGACCAGCCCTTCGGGCTCGTCGGGGTCGCAGGCAAGCCGCAGCATGGTCTCGCGCAGCCGCGCGGCCGAGGGCGGGCGGTCGTCGCCCCGGGCGTGGATGGCGAGCAGTTCGGCCAGCGCCCCCGGGTCGGCGTCGATCCGGTTGCCCGAGAGATAGCGGCGTAGGCAGACGCTGAGGATGCGCAGCACCGACTCGGCGCGCTCGGCGTTGCGGCCCAGCCAGAACACCTCGTCCGCGACGCGGCTCAGGAGGTCGCGCCCGGTGCGGCGCAGATGTCCCTCGGCCAGGCGCGCCGCCAGCAGGCTGCCGGGCTCGTCGGGCGCCGGGGCCGCGGGATCGGGCAGTACCCAGACATCCTTGCCGAAGCCCAGCGCCGGCGGCGGGCAGCCGGGCTCGACCGTTGCGGCGACGCCGCCGGGGGCGACGCTCCATGCCTCGCCCGTCCAGTTCGCGAAGGCGCGCATCATCCATTCGCGGGGCGCGAGGCGGCCACCGCTCCAGACCGGCGAGGTGGCCAGGGGTGGCGTCGCCACCGCCGCGAAGGCCTCGCCCGTCCGCTCGAGATCGCGCGCGAGGCGGTCGCGCCGCTCGCCCGTCAGCGGCGCCGCGGGGTCATCGGGCAGCGCGGGCGGCCGGTCGGGGCTGGCGCCGCCGGTGAGCGGCTCGATCCGCCAGAAGGGCAGCTCGTCCAGAACCTGCGCGCGCGCCGCCGCATCGCCCAGCCACAGGCAGGGCGCGTCGGCGATCATCAGGGGCTCGCCCAGCAGCCGCTCGCACAGCACATGAGCATAGGGCGCGAGCGCGCGGTAGGCCATCACCGCGGTGCCGATGGCGTTGCCCATCACCAGCCCGCCCCCGCGGGCCGCGACGGTCAGCGCGGGCGCCCCGGGTGCCGCGCTGCGCGGGCGGTGCAGCGCGTCGATCCGCCGGTCCGGGACGCCGCGCAGCAGGACATCGACCTTCTTGAGCCCGTCCAGCGTCTTGAGGAAGGCCGCGCCCTCGCGCACCGTGAGATCGGCGGGCTCGACCAGCGTGGCGTTGAGATAGCGCGCGAGATAGGCGTGGCTGAAGTAGCGGGGGTCGCCCTCGCCCCCGGTCAGCAGCGCAAGGCGTCCCTCCCAGCCGGTAATGCTGTCGAGCAGGTCCTGGAAGCGCGCGAAATGGCTCGCCAGCCGGCGCACGCCGAAGTCGACGAAGGGCTCGGCCAGCGCCTGGCTTGTGGCGATGCGGTTGGCGATGAGCCAGCCGTCGCCCAGTGGCGCGTCGAGCCGGTCGGCGAGGATCATCCACCGCCCGTCCGCGCCGCGTGCGACATCTGCCTCGTAGACCAGCGTGAAGCGGGCCGGTGGCGTCTCCCAGCCCGCCGCATGTGCCGCGAAGGCGTCCGAGCCGAACACCAGACCCGGCGGGATCAGCCCCTCGCGCAGCGTCGCACGGGGCCCGTAGATGTCGGCGATCACCGCCTCGGCAAGCCGCGCGCGCTGCGCGAGCCCCAGTTCCAGCGCCGCCCAGTCGGCGGCAGACAGGACCACCGGGACGGGGTCGGCGGCGTCGGGCGCCAGGGGCGCCGCGCGCGAGGTGAAGGCGATGCCGGATTCGTCCCTGAGCCGCGCCAGCTCGCGCGCCGCGGCCTCGACCGCGCGCGGGCCCGCCTCGTCGATCCAGCCCGCGAGCCGGGCCCAGTGCGGACGCACCCGGCCGGCGGCGTCGAAGCCCTCGTCGTGCCGCCCGGCAAAGGGCAGATAGGCCGCGGCGCCTTGCAGCGCCGCCTCAGCCTTTCCCCCGCCCGCCGCACGCGCGCCTTCGGCCATGCCACCCTCACCCTGCCCTGCCGCGCGCCTCGCCGCGGCCCGCGGCGACTTTCTCAGGCCTGAAGCCTAAGGTCCAGCGTCAGCGGGAACTCGGGCGACAGGCGCGGCGCCCTCGGCCAGACCTGCCCCGGCCGGTGGCCCATCGCCTCGAACCGCGCCATCCGCCGCCCTTCGGCCTCGAGGTCGTTCACCGGCTGCGTCTCGAAGCTGCGCCCGCCGGGATGAGCCACTCGATAGACGCAGCCGCCCAGCGACCGCCCCGACCACGTGTCCCATAGATCGAACGTCAGCGGCGCATGCACCCCGATGGTCGGGTGCAGGCACTGCGCCGGGCGCCAGGCGCGGAAGCGGATGCCCGCGACATGCTCGTCGGCGCGGTCGGTTGGCGTCAGCGGCACGTCGAGGCCGTTGCAGAGCACCCTGTAGCGCCCCGCGAGGTCGCCCTCGACCCGCAGCTGCACCCGTTCGAGCGAGCTGTCGACATAGCGTGCCGTCCCCCCGATCGCCCCGGTCTCGCCCAGCACGTGCCAGGGCTCGAGCGCGGCGCGCAATTCCAGCCCGACGCCGCGGTGGCGCACGTCGCCCAAAAGCGGGAATCGGAACTCGAACTGCGCCTTGAACCATTCGGGGTCGAAATGGATGCCGAGGCCGCCCGACAGGTCCGCCAGCACGTCGAGGAAGTCCTGCCAGACATGGTGCGGCAGCATGAAGCGGTCGTGCAGCGCCGTGCCCCAGCGCACGGGGGGCCGGGTGAAGGGCTGGCGCCAGAACCAGGCGATCAGCGCGCGCAGCACCAGCGCCTGCGCCATCGCCATGCGCGGGTGGGGCGGCATCTCGAAGGCGCGGAACTCCACGAGCCCCAGCCGTCCCGTGGGCCCGTCGGGCGAGTAGAGCTTGTCGATGCAGATCTCGGCGCGGTGGGTGTTGCCGGTCAGGTCCGTCATCAGGTCGCGGAAGATGCGGTCCACCAGCCAGGGCGGCGGCGCGCCCTCGGGCCCCGGCACCTGGCCGAGCGCGATCTCGAGTTCGTAGAGCACGTCCTGCCGCGCCTCGTCGATGCGCGGCGCCTGGCTGGTGGGCCCGATGAACACGCCCGAGAACAGGTAGCTGAGCGAGGGATGCCGCTGCCAGTAGCGGATCAGGCTGGCCAGAAGGTCGGGCCGGCGCAGGAACGGGCTGTCCTCGGGGCTCGCGCCGCCGACGACGATGTGATTGCCGCCGCCCGAGCCCACCATCCGCCCGTCATGCAGGAACTTGACCGTGTCGAGCCCGGCATGGCGCGCGGCGTCGTAGAGCGTGTCGGTCACGCGGCACTGCTCGGCCCAGCTGGTGGCGGGGTGGATGTTCACCTCGATCACGCCGGGGTCGGGGGTGGCCTTGATGACGTTGAGCCGCGGGTCGAAGGGCGGCGCGTAGCCGTCGAGATGCACCGGCTGCCCGGTCTCGGCCGCGGCCTCCTCGATGGCGGCGATCAGGTCGATATAGGCCTCGGCGTTAGGCACCGGCGGCAGGAAGACGCACAGCTTGCCGTCGCGCGGCTCGACCGTCACGGCGGTGCGCACGAATTCGGTGTGAATCGCGCGGGCCGGGTCGGGCGGCAGCGCGGGGGCGCCCACGTTGACCCACGCCCCGCCTGCGGGGGCGTCCCAGTAGCGCGCGCCCTCGCCAGGGCGCTGCGGCTCGGGGCCCGGCGCGCCGGCATCGCCACGCTCCTGCATCCGGATCGAGGTGACGGGCAATTCGGGGCGCGCCGCGAAGGGGTCGCGCTGGAACAGGAAGGGGTAATCGCCCTCGCCAAGGAACGGCAGCGAGGTCAGCGGCAGCCGGTAGCCGGCCGAGCTGTCGCCCGGCGCCAGATAGAGCCGCCCGCGCCGGGTCCTCCACTTCTCGGTCGCCCAGCGATAGCGCCGGCGCGGCCCGCGCTCCGCCGCCTGGCTCATGGCAAGCTGGCAGGGGATCACCATGCAAGTGGGCTGGCCCAGCCCCCGCTCGAAGGCCGCGGCCATCTGCCGGCGCTCGAGTGGGTCGTCGAGGCGGTTCGAGGCGGGATCGAGGTTCACCGGCAGGCGGCTCTCCTGCAGCACATAGGTGATCGGGTCCTCGTACGCGGGTTCCGGCGCGTCGGGCGGCAGGTCGAGCGCACCCGCCAGCGCGGCGGCGAAGCGCTCGGCCTCGGCGATGCCCGCGCCCGTTGCGCCCTCGGGCGCGATCAGCTCCGGGTCGTGCCACAGCCGCACCCCGTCGCGCCGCCAGTAGAGCGCGAAGGCCCAGCGCGGCAACTGCTCGCCCGGATACCACTTGCCCTGGCCGTAATGCAGCACGCCACCGGGCGCGAAGGCGTCGCGCAGCCGCCGGATCAGCCGGTCGGCATGATCGCGCTTGGTGGGACCCACGGCCGCTGTGTTCCACTCGTCGGCGTCGCGGTCATGGGCCGAGACGAAGGTGGGCTCGCCCCCCATCGTCAGGCGCACGTCGCCCTCGGACAGCATCGCGTCCACCGCCTGCCCGGCCGCGTCGATCCGCGCCCAGTGCTCGTCGGTGAAGGGGAAGGTCACGCGCGGCTCCTCGCGCACGCGGCGGACCTCCATCTGGTGGTCGAAGGCGACCTCGCATTTCTCCAGCATGCCCGAGATCGGTGCTGCCGATTTCGGGCTGGGCGTGGCGGCGAGCGGGATGTGCCCCTCGCCCGCGAACAGCCCCGACGTCGGGTCGAGCCCGATCCACCCCGCGCCGGGCGCATAGACTTCGCACCAGGCGTGCAGGTCGGTGAAATCGGCGGCCGGCCCGCTGGGTCCGTCGATCGCCTTCACGTCGGGCGTGAGCTGGATGAGGTAGCCCGACACGAAGCGCGCCGCGAGGCCGAGCCGGCGCATCAGGTGCACCATCAGCCAGCCGGAATCGCGGCACGAACCGGTGCCCTTTTCCAGCGTCTGCTCGGGCGTCTGCACGCCCGGCTCCATGCGGATGGTGTAGCCGACCGCCGCCTGCACGCGCTGGTTCACGTCCACGAGGAAATCGACCGTCTGCTGGCGCGCGCGCGGGATCGAGGCGAGCAGCGCCTCGAAACGCGGGCCCTGCGGAGCGGTTTCCAGGTAGGGGGCGAGATCCTTGCGCGTCTCCTCCTCATAGGCGAAGGGGAAGTGGAAAGCGCTGTCCTCGAGAAAGAAGTCGAAGGGGTTCACCGCCGCCATGTCGGCCACGAGGTCCACCGTCACCTCGAAGTGGTCGACCTTCTCGGGGAACACGACGCGGGCAAGGTAGTTGCCGAAGGGATCCTGCTGCCAGTTGATGAAATGCGGCTCGGGGGTGATCTTCTGGCTGAAGGCGAGGATCTTCGTCCGCGAATGCGGCGCCGGCCGAAGGCGGATGACCTGCGGCCCCAGCGTGATCCGCCGGTCGTAGCGGTAGGTCGTGCGATGCGTGATCGCGGCGTTGATGCTCATGCGCCCCACCTCGGATGCTGCGACGCAATAACCAAGCCCTGCCGCGCCGCGGGTGTCAATCGCGCCGGCGCGCGACCGGCGGCTTGAAGCGCTGCGGCTTTCGCGCTTAAGTCGGCCTCCGCGGCACAAACCGGATGACGATGTTCCGTTTCCTGCACAGCTCGGACCTGCACCTCGGCAAGCGCTTCGGCCAGATGCCCGAGGAGCTGCGCGGCCAGCTCACGGCGGCGCGGCAGGGCGCGCTGGCGCGGCTGGCCGAAGCCGCGCGGGCGGCGGGGGCGGGCACCATCCTGGTCGCGGGCGACGTGTTCGACACCGGCACGCCGACGCCCGCCACGCTGCGGCAGGCCCTGACCCAAATGGCGGCGGACCCCGGGCTCGACTGGGTGCTGCTGCCGGGGAACCATGACGCGCTGGCGGCGGACGAGCTGTGGGCCGAGGCGGCGCGGCGCGCGCCGCCCAATGTGCGCCTGGCGCAGCGGCCCGAGCCGATCGAGCTGGCGCCGGGCGTCGTGCTGATGCCCGCGCCCTGCACGACGCGGCGGCCAGGGCGCGACCTCACCGCCTGGATGGACGACGCCGCGACGCCCGAGGGGGCGATCCGGCTCGGGCTCGCGCACGGCGCGGTGCAGAGCTTCGGCGAGGAGGGGGCCGAGGACGTGATCGCCCCGGACCGCGCGGCGCGGGCGGGGCTCGACTATCTCGCGCTCGGCGACTGGCACGGGCAGGTCAGGCTGGACGCGCGAACCTGGTACAGCGGCACGCCCGAGCCCGACCGCTTCAAGCATGACGCGCCGGGCCGGGCGCTGGCGGTTTCGGTTGCGGGGCCAGGTGCGGCGCCCGAGGTCGACCCGGTCGACACCGGCAGCTTCGACTGGACAAGGCTCGCGATCGGCCTTCTGCCGGGCGAGGACCCGGCGGCCCGCCTCGGCGCCGCGCTGCCCGATGTCGGCCGCCGCGGCCGGACGCTGCTGCGCGTCGAGGCGACGGGGCGGGTGCGGCTGGCGGGACAGAGCGCGCTGGCCGCGGCGGTGGCCGAGGCGGCGCCGGATTTCGCCTTCCTCGAGTTCCGCGGCGCCGGCCTCGCTCTCGAGCCCGAGGCGGCCGATCTGGACGCGATCGACCGGGAAGGCGCGCTGCGCCGTGCCGCCGATGTCCTGATGGCCGAGGCAGCCGACCCCGCGCGCCCGCCAGCCGAGCGCGCGGCGGCCCGCGCGGCGCTTGCGCGCCTCTACGCCTTCGTGGCTGAGGACGCATGAGGCTGCGGGCGCTCCGCCTCTGGAACGTCCGCCGCTTCGCCGGGCGTGGCGTCGCGATCGAGGGGATCGCCGACGGCGTGAACGTGCTGGCCGCGCCCAACGAGGCGGGCAAGTCGACCGCCTTCGACGCGCTGCACGCGCTGTTCTTCGCGGCTCATGGCTCGACCGCGCAGGCGGTCCGCGACCTGCGCCCTTATAGCGGCGGCAGCCCCCTGGTCGAGGCCGAGATCGACCTCGGGCCGTCGAGCTTCCGCGTGAGCAAGCAGTTCTCCCGCGGCGCCTTCGCCCGTGTCACTGACCTCGCGTCAGGCCGCCTGATCGCACAGGCCGACGAGGCCGAGGCGTTCATCTCGGGCCTCGTGTCGGGTGGCGCCGCGGCGCCCGCGGGGCTCCTGTGGGTGCGGCAGGGCGTGACCGCGATGGGCGGCGGCACGAACGCCGAGCGGGCCGAGGAGCGGCGCGCGAGGCAGGATGTGCTGGCTTCGGTCGCGGGGGGCGAGGTCGAGGCCCTGACCGGCGGGCGGCGCATGATCCGCGCGGCCGAGCGGTGCGCCGCGGCGCTGACCGAGCTTGCAACAGCGACGGGCCGACCGAGGGCAGGCGGCCCCTGGGCCGAGGCGATCGCCGAGGTCGAGCGGCTGACCGCCGAGGAGAAGCGGCTCGGAGACGACATCGCAACCTTGCGGCGCGACCTCGAAGACCGGCGCCACGCCCGGACCCGCCTCGCCGCGCTCGACGATGCCGAGGCGCGAGCGGCGCGCGAAGCGGCGGCGCGGACCACGGCGCGGGCGTTCGAGGCCGCGCGCGCCCATGCCGAGCGCCTGCGCGCCGCCGAGAGCGCCGAGACGCTGGCCGCCGAGCGCGCCCGCGCGGCATCCGTGTCAGCCGCCGAGTTCGAGCGCGCCGCGACCCGCGCGACGGCCCTTTCGGCGACGTTGCGCGAGGCCGAGACCCGCCGGGCCGAGACGGCGATCACGCGTGCCGCCGCCGCGGCTGCGGATGCCGAGGCCGCCGCCGCCTTGCGCGTGGCCGAGGAGGCGGCGGCCGCCGCGCGCGCCAGGCTGGACGACGCCCGCCGCGCCGCACGTGCCGCCGAGGCGCAGGCCCGGCTGGCCGAGCTGCGCACGCGGCTCGAACGCGCCGAGGCTGCGCGCCGGCGCGGCGAGGAGGCGGCGGCCGAGGCCCGCGGCCTGAGCGTGCCGGAAAGCGCCTTCACTTCGCTCGACGCGCTCGAGCGCCGGATCGCGGGGCTCGAGGCGGCGCGCGCCGCCGCGGCGGTCCATCTCGCCGCCACCTACCTGCCGGGCGCCGAGGGGCGGGTGCGCATCGACGGCGCGCCGCTCGTGGCGGGCGCGGTCCACGCGCTGTCCGGGACGGCGACGATCGAGCTCGACGGCATCGGCCGGCTCACGCTGACGCCGGGCCACGCCGCCGGGGCCGAGGACGCCGACGCCGCCCTCGCCGCGGCCGAGGCCGAGCGGCAGGCGATGCTCGGGCGTGTGGGCGCCGCGAGCCTTGCCGAGCTGCGTGCCCGCGCGGCCCGCGCGGCCGACGCGCTGAGTGCCGCGGGCGGCGCAAGGGCCGAACTCGACGCGCTCGCGCCCGAAGGCCTCGACGCGCTGCGGCTTGCGATCGGCGAGTTGGAACGCCTCGCCGCACGCGCCGGCGAGGCCGACGCGCCGTCGCCGGACCCCGAGCAGGCGGAGGCGGCCCTGGCCGAGGCCGAGGCAGCGCTGCGCGCCGCACGTTCCGCGCGCGAGTCAGCCCGGAGCCGCCATGATACCGCGAAGGAGGCGGACATGGCCGCCGCCCACGAGCTTGCCCGCGCGGAGGAGGCGCTGGCGGCGCTCGACGCCACGCTCGGCCCGGCCGACGAGCGGCCCGCGCGCCTTGCCGCGCTGGCCGCCGACGCGACGCAGACGGCCGAGGCTCTGGCCTCCGCCCGCGCGGCGGTCGAGGCGCTGCGCGCCGATGCGCCCGACCTCGCGAGCGCCGAGGCGGCGGCGGCCCGAGCGGCCTCGGCGCTGTCGCGGGCGCGGGAGGAGGCCGAAATGCTGGAGCGCGAGATCGCGGGTCTCACCGGCCGGATCACGGCACGGGCCGAGGAAGGCATCGAGGAGCGCCACGAGGAGACCGTGGGCCGCCTCTCCGCCGCGCGGGGGCGCCTTGGGCATTTCGAGGCCGAGGTTGCCGCGCTCACCCGGCTCGGGCGGGCGCTCGACGAGGCCCGGGCCGAGGCGCGCGAGCAGTATTTCGGCCCCGTCATGGCCGAGCTGAGGCCGCTGCTCGCGATGCTGCTGGACGAGGCGGCGGTGAGCTTCGACGATGCCACCCTGCTGCCCGGCACGCTGGCGCGAGACGGGCAGGACGAGGAGGTCGCGGCGCTCAGCGGCGGCACCCGCGAGCAGCTGGCGGTGCTGACGCGGCTTGCCTTCGCGCGGCTGCTGGCCAAGGGCGGCCAGCCTGTGCCCGTCATCCTCGACGACGCGCTGGTCTATTCGGACGACGCGCGCATCGAGCGGATGTTCGACGTGCTCCACCGCCAGGCGCGCGACCTCCAGATCCTGGTCCTGACCTGCCGCGCCCGCGCCTTCGAGCGGCTGGGCGGGCGCGGCCTCGGCATGGCCGACTGGCGCCCCGAGGGCTAGGTTCCGAAGGCGCGTGAGGCTGTGGGTGAATGCGTCGACGATATGTGCCGCGGCGGGCACGCCTGAGGCGTGCTTGTCGTGGCAGGTGGCAAGGTGGCGCCCGGCCTCGATGTGGCACCGCGTGCCCTCGGCGAGATTGCGAGCCTTGCAGGCCCTGGCGCCGAAGGGCGCGCGCCTTGCGACATGGTCGCGTCAACCGACCGCTACCCCATGTGTGCGGCACCTCGATCGGTGACCTGCCGTCCCGCAGGAACGGTCCCACGGCCCGGCTGTGCAGCCATATGTTCGGCCCGTCTGCCCCGGCAACGGGCATCGGGCATCGCCGGACCACGCCCAGTCATCCCGGGACCAGCGGCCGTCCCGAACGCATCGGCCGCACCACCACCCCGCGATCGTCAGGCGCTCGCGCCACGAACGGCCCCGCCGGCATGTCGCCGATGCGTGCAACGCAAGGCGCCGGCTCGAGACGGTGAGGGGGCGGCCCTCCCGATGATTGCATCTGCAAAAGCGACACGCCGGAAACGGGTCGATCCAGCCTCGATCCAATCCACCAGATGCCGAGACCGAACGCCTAGCGCGGTCCGAAGATCAGCCAGACGATGAAGCCGATCAGCGGGAAGACGATCACCACCAGTATCCAGACCACCTTCACGCCCGTGCCGGCGGCCGAGCCCGCGATCTTCAGCACGGCGTAGATGACGAGGGCGAGCTGGATCAGCCCGAGAAGTCCGAGTTCCATCGGCGATGCTCCCTGCCTCGGCGGCGCGCGTGACCTCTCGCGGCCATGCCCGCGATCATGCCCTGCCCCCGCCCGGCTGGACAACTGCCTGCGGGCACAGGGCAGAGCGCGCGCGTCCGCTCTCCGGGCCGCGACCGCTCTGCCGCTCGTCCCGTCGATCGGGCGCGACGTGCCGGAGCGCCTGCGCCGTCTGGCGCCGGCCGACCCGCCGACGCGCGGCGCACGAGGGTCAGAGGTTGTTGCGCGCCATCAGTTCGGCGAGGTCCGTCTCGGGCCGCGCGCCGTAATGGCTAATGATCTCGCCCGCGGCGATGCAGCCCATATGGGCGGCCTTGCGGTCGTCATGGCCGCGGATCAGCCCCGCCATGAAGCCCGAAGCGAACAGGTCGCCCGCGCCGGTCGTGTCGACGACATCGACGCCCTGCGCCGGCACAGCGGTGCGGGACTTGCCCCGTACGATCACCGCGCCGTCGCCCGACAGCGTGACGGCGGCGATCGCGACCTCGCGCGACAGCACGCCCAATGCGATCTCGAGGCTGTCGGTCTCGATCAGCGACAGTGCCTCGTCGCGGTTGGCGAACAGCAGGTCCACCTCCTCGGCGATCAGCCGGCGGAAATCGGCGCGGTGGCGGTCGATGCAGAACGGGTCCGAGCAGGTCAGCGCCACCTTGCCGCCGCCGCGGCGGACGGCGGCGATGGCGCGGGCATAGGCCGCCTTCGCCTCGGGCGTGTCGAACAGGTATCCCTCGAGATAGAGCCAGTCGGCGCGCTCCAGCATCGCCTCGTCGATGTCGGCGGCATGCAGCGTCGTCGAGATGCCGAGATATGTGTTCATCGACCGCTCGCCGTCGGGGCTGACCAGGATCAGCGAGCGCGCCGTCTCCTCGGCGGCCTCGCCGTTCACCACGGGGCCGGCATAGTTCACCCCCGCCGCGCGGATGTCGTGGGCGAAGATGCGGCCCAGCTGGTCGCCCTTCACCTTGCCGATGAAGCCCGCGCGGCAGCCCAGCGCCGCCGCGCCCGCGATGGTGTTGGCGCCCGAGCCGCCCGAGACCTCGCGCGCCGGGGGCATCGCGGCGTAGAGCTCGGCCGCGCGAGGGCGGTCAATCAGGGTCATCACGCCCTTGGTCACGCCGTTGGCGGCAAGGAAGGCGTCGTCCACCGGGGCGATCACGTCGACGATGGCGTTGCCGATTCCGACGATGTCGAGACGTTCGGTCATGCGGTCTTGTCCTCGTAGGGGCAGAGGTCGCGGATCACGCAGGTCCCGCAGGCGGGCTTGCGCGCGGTGCAGGTGTAGCGCCCGTGCAGGATCAGCCAGTGATGGGCGTGCAGCGCAAATTCGGCGGGCACGTTGTCCTCGAGCGCGCGCTCGACGGCGAGGACGTCCTTCCCGGGCGCGATGCCGGTGCGGTTGGCGACGCGGAACACATGCGTGTCCACCGCCATCGCGGGCTGGCGCCACCACATGTTCAGCACGACGTTCGCGGTCTTGCGCCCCACGCCGGGCAGCGAGGCGAGCGCCGCGCGCGAGGACGGGACCTCGCCGCCGAAATCGTCCACCAGGATGCGGCTGAGGCGGATCACGTTCTTCGCCTTGTTGCGGTAGAGCCCGATGGTGTGGATGTGCTCGACCAGCCCGTCCTCGCCCAGCGCCAGCATCTTCTGCGGCGTGTCGGCGATGGCGAAGAGCGCCCGGGTGGCCTTGTTCACGCCCTTGTCGGTCGCCTGCGCGCTCAGCGCGACGGCGACCAGCAGGGTGTAGGCGTTGACATGCTCGAGCTCGCCCTTCGGCTCGGGGCGCTCGGCCCGGAAGCGGCGGAAGATCTCGCGGATCGTGTGGTAGTCGAGCTGCGCGGTCATGGCGCGCGACCAAGCACAGCGCCCGCGCTTTGGCAAGCGTCCTGCACCGCCGCGCTGCGCGCAGGGTCCACGACAATTGGCGACTCCCAAGATCCCGGTTTCCGGCTACGCTGTCAGAGATGCCCGACGTCAGAAGGGGGTGACACCTTGCGATTCCTGCATGCTGTGGCAGCCGCGATGCTGCTCCTTCCGTCCGTCCCCGCCGCCGCCGAGGGGCCCGTGCTCGATGCCGAGGCGATCGAGCTCGCCCGCGCGTCGGCCGAGTTCCTCGCCAGCCGCCCGGCGATGTCGTTCAACTGGTTCGTCAGCTACGACGAGGTCCGGGACGGCCGCGAGAAGCTGACCTACATGCGCTCGGGCACCAACCTGCTGGTGCGCGACAAGGGGTTCTATTCCTACGTCGAGGATGATGACGGCGTGCGCGAATACTTCTTCGACGGCGCGGCGGTGACCGTCGCGGCGCCGGATGAGGGCTTCTATGCCACCGGGCCGTTCGACGGCAGCTTCGAGGCGCTGGTCGAGGCGATGCGCGCCGAGGCCGCCAGCGAGCTGCCGCTCTACGGGCTCATGACCCGGGATCTCGCGCAGTCGCAGACCGAGGGGCTCGACGGCGCCGCCTATCTCGGGATCACCCGGATCGCGGGGCGCGAGGTGCACCACCTCGCCTTCTCGGACTACGACGAGGACTGGCAGATCTGGATCTCGACCGACCCGGCCCAGCCGGTGCCGGTCGCGATCGTCGGCACCGATCCCTACGAGCAGGGCTGGCCGCAATACCGCGCCTATCTGACCAACTGGGAGTTCGAGCCCGAACCGGCGGAGGGCGCCTTTACCTTCACGCCGGCGCCCGACGACGAGCGGATTACCTTTCCGGACCTGAAGGCACGCGTGCGGGGCGACGCCGAAGCGGGTGCAAGTCCGGCGGCGCCGAAGGCCGGGGCGGATCCCGCCAATCCGCCCGCGGCCGTGCCGGGCGCTGCTGACGCGGCGAAGAACTGAGGGCGGCCGGATCATGAGAAAGATCCTTCTGTCCCTCACCGTCGCCATGGCCGCGGTCCTGTTCTCGCCCGAGGGCATGGTCCGCCTCGACCAGCCCGCGGGAGAGGCCCAGGCCAAGGGCCGCGTGGGCGGCGGCATGAAGGCGGGTGGCGGCGGCCACCGCGCCGGTGGCGCCAAGTCGCGGCCCAGCATGGGCGGCGGGCAGCGTCCACGGCCCGGCGCGTCCGGGGGCGGACGCCTCCGGCCGGAGGCCAGCAGCGGCCGTCCGCGCCCCAGCGCCGGTGGCGCGCGTCCAAGCCGGCCCGGCGCAGGCGCGCGGCCGAACCGGCCCGATGCAGGGACGCGGCCCTCCCGCCCCGGTGCGGGGGACCGGCCGAACCGGCCCGGGCGCCCCGACGCCGGGAACCGCCCGAACCGTCCGGATCGCCCGAGCATGGGCGATCGTCCGAACCGGCCCGGCAGGCCGGATCGTCCCGATTCCGGGAACCGCCCCGGCCGTCCCGAATTGCCCGGCGAGGGCCTTCGCCCCGGCCGCCCGGATCGCCCCGACGCGGGGAATCGTCCGAACCGGCCCGGAACCGGGAACCGGCCGAGCCGCCCGGATCGTCCGGGTGCCGGGAACCGCCCCGGCCGCCCCGATCGCCCGGACTGGGGCAACCGCCCAGGCCGTCCGCCGAACTGGCGGCCCGGCAACCGGCCGCCCGGCTGGCGCCCGCCCTATTACCGCCCGCCCTACTGGCGCCCGCCCGGGTGGCGTCCGCCCTACTACCGCCCGCCCTACTACCGGCCGCCCAATTCGATCTGGGGGCCGTACTTCTGGTATCCGCGCTGGGGCTGGTACTTCACCGCCGCGGTCGCAGGCGCCACGCTCGCCTATGTGATTAACCTTCCAGACGACGATCCGTGCGAGCGGGTGCGAGTGGATGGCGAGGATCTCTACATCTGCGACGGGGTGCTCTACCGCCCGGCGATGTATCGCGACCAGCGGGTCTACGAGATCGTCTCGTCCAGCGAGGACGAGCCCGCCCCGGCCGCCGCGCAGGGCATGTTGCGGCTCGCCTCGCCCCTCATGCGCGGCCCGGCAGTGCGCGAGGTGCAGGAGGCGCTGGTCTACTACGGCTATGATGTCGGCACGGTGGACGGCATCTTCGGCCGCGGCACCGACCAGGCGCTGCGCCGCTTCCAGCGCGACGAGGGGCTGCCGGTGAGCGGCGTGGTCGACGACGAGACGGCCGCCGCGCTCGGCCTCTGAGCCCAACCCGCGGCGCGCGCCGCCGCGGGCACGCCCCGGATTGCGTGCGGCCGTCGCCCGCTCCTATCGTGGAGCCCGGCAACGGAGGGCATTTCATGCGCAATCTCGACCCCCGCCTCTACACCGATCCCGCGACCTTCGCCGCCGAGCGTGCACGCATCTTCTGGTCCAGCTGGCAGATGATCGGGCCCGCGGCGCCTTTGGCCGAGCCCGGCGGCTACATCGCCACCGAGATCGCGGGGGCGAAGGTGCTGGCCATCCGCGATCACGACGGGGGCTTGCGCGCATTTCGCAACGTCTGCCGCCACCGCGGCGCGCGGCTGCTGGAGGAAGGCACGGGGCACTGCCGCATGATCCGCTGCCAGTATCACAACTGGGTCTACGACCTCTCCGGCGCGCTGATCCGCGCCCCATGGTTCGGCGACCGCGAGGGCCGGGCCGAGGGGTTCGACATGGCCGACTGGCCGCTCGAGCCCTTGTCGGTCGAGCTCTGGCGCGGTCTCGCCTTCGTCGCCATCCGCCCCGTGCAGCCGCTGGCCGAGCAGCTTGGCGCGCTGGTCCCCGAGATCGCCGACGAGCCGATCGAAACATTTCACCCGGTCGCCGAGCGGCGTCTGGTGTTCGACGCCAACTGGAAAACCTATACGGACAATTTCGTCGAGGGCTACCACATCCCCGGGATCCATCCGGGCTTCTTCCAGGCCATCGACTTCGAGGCCTTCGAGACGGTGGCCCGCGACAACCTCGTGCGCATGACCGCGCCGCCGCGCGAGGGGTTGTTCTACAAGGGCAAGTGGCTGTGGATGTGGCCGAACTGGACGCTCTCGCTGTTCGGGGGCGGTATGAACACGAGCCGCATCAACCCCCTGGGGCCCGGGCGGACGGAACTGATCTATCACTTCTATTTCGCCGACACCTCGGGTGCTGCCGCCGAGGCCCGCGCCGACACGATTGCGCGCAACATCGCCGTGGTCGAGGAGGATTTCGGCATCTGCATCGAGACGCAGAAGAACTACGAGACCGGCGGCTATGCCCCCGGCCCGCTGAGCCCGCGCCACGAGCAGGGCGTGGCATGGTTCCAGAACCGCATCCGCGAGGCGCTGGAGCAGGCCGCAGCGGAGTGATCCGCGGGGGCGGGGTCACGGCGGACAGCATCGGATGCGCGGGACCGGCCCATCCGGCGCCGCGCGGTTGCGGCTCGGGGCCGGGACGGCGCCAGTTTCGACGTTGGCGTCCCGCCGCCGCGCCACGACGAGCGCGGCCCCGGCTCGGGGCCGGGGCCACGGCGGCTTCGAGGGCGGTACCTCGTGCGCCGGATTTGGCGGCGGCACCCTGCCGCCGCGTGCGGGGATCAGAGGCAGACCACCTCGAGCGGCGGGAAGCCGTTGAAGCCGACCGACGAATAGCTCGACGTATAGGCGCCGCAGCACAGGATGCGGATGCGGTCGCCCGCCGCCAGCGCCATCGGCAACTGCACCGGGCGCTTCTCGTAGAGCACGTCGGCCGAATCGCAGCTTGGCCCGGCCAATATGCAGGGTCCGGTCTCGCCGCCATCCGCCGTGGTCTCGAACTGGTAGCGGATCGCCTCGTCCATCGTCTCGGCGAGGCCCGAGAACTTGCCGATGTCGAGATACACCCAGCGCACGATGTCCGAGGGACGCTTCTTCGAGACCAGCAGCACCTCGGCCGCGATCACGCCGGCCTCGGCCACCATGCCCCGGCCGGGCTCTGCCATGACATAGCCGGGCATCTGCGGGAAGCGGGCGCGAATTTCCTCGGTCACGCCGCGGGCATAGGCCTCGGGGCCCTCGACCGGGTCGCCGTAGAAGGCCGGGAAGCCGCCGCCGATGTTGAGCACGTCGAGCGCGAATCCCGCCTCGGCGGCCTCGGCCCAGACCTCGGCCACCATGTCGAGCGTGGGGCCCCACATTGCCGCCGCCCGGGTCTGGCTGCCGACATGGAAGGACAGGCCCGACGGGCGCAGGCCCAGAGCCGAGGCGACTTCCATCAGCCGCACGGCCTCATCCGGCGCGCAGCCGAACTTGCGCGAGAGGGGCCAGTCGGCCTCGGAATGCTCGACCAGCAGGCGGATGAACACCCGCGCGCCGGGGGCATGGGCCGCGATCTTGGCCAGTTCCTCGTCCGAGTCGGCGGCGAAGAGATCGACCCCGACGGCATGGGCGAAGGCGATGTCGGAGGGCCGCTTCACGGTGTTGCCGAAGCTCACGTGATGGGCGGGCGCACCGGCCTCGAGGCACAGCGCGATCTCGGCCCGGCTGGCCGCGTCGAAGCGGCAGCCGAGCGAGGCGAGCCGCGCCAGCACCGCCGGGTGCGGGTTCGCCTTGACCGCGTAGTGGATATGGGCATCGCCCAGCCCCGTCGAGAGCGCGCGGAACTGCGCCTCGACCCGGTCGAGGTCGATCACCAGCGTCGGGCGGTCGAACTCGGTCCCGTCGAGGAAGGCCGCGACCTTCTCGCCATAGGGCGCGGGTGCGTCGGAGTCGGAGAGTCGTCGGAGGAACGCCCCACGGGCGCCCCCCATCGAGTATGCAAGCATGATCGTTCCCCATGCAGACCCGGATTTTCGCCCGGACGGTCCAGACAGAGACGCGACCGTCGCTGCGTTAACTCATGCTGTGGGGGGCATGGCCAGAGGCGCGTGCGTTGGCGTCGCCGCGACATATGCGGCCGATGCGATCAAATCGCAAGGGGTAATTCCTTGAGCGTCCATGCAAATTTCATATCCCGCGCGGGGTGTTGCAGGCCCGCACGATCCGGGTGGCGCGGGCGGGCGGCAGGGGCCATGATCGCGGGACGCAACCAGACGATCACGGACCGACCGAGATGACCGCCAGCGCCCCCCGCGACCCCTACCGGCTGATGGCAGAGGCCATCGCCTACATCGAGGACCGCCGCCTCGACCAGCCCAGGCTCGACGAGGTGGCCGCCGCCGTCGGCCTCTCGCCCCAGCATTTCCAGCGCGAATTCTCGAAATGGGTGGGAGTGAGCCCCAAGCGATACCTGCAATACCTCACCCTCGACCATGCCCGCCGGCTGCTGGCCGAGCGGTTCAGCGTGCTCGACGCGGCGCTCGAGACCGGGCTCTCGGGCCCCTCGCGGCTGCACGACCTGTTCCTGCGCTGGGAGGCGATGACGCCGGGCGACTACGCGCAGAAGGGCGCAGGCCAGGTGATCCGCTGGACATGGTTTCCCAGCCCCTTCGGCGAGGCGCTGATGATGGCGACCGAACGCGGCATCTGCGGGCTGGCCTTCGCCGCCGAGCAGGGTCGCGACGCGGTGATGGCCGACATGCGCGCCCGCTGGCCGGACGCCACGTTCCGCGAGGACAGGGGCGGCCTCGGGCCCTTCGTGCGGGCGCTCACGGGCGGCGAGGGCGAGGTGCCGCTCGCGCTGTTCGGCGCACCCTTCCAGATCAAGGTGTGGGAGGCGCTGCTGTCCATCCCCTCGGGCCACGTCACCACCTATTCCGAGATCGCGAAGGCAATCGGCCACCCTTCGGCGGTGCGCGCGGTGGGCACGGCGGTCGGGCGCAATCCGATCTCGTGGCTCATCCCCTGCCATCGCGCGCTCAGGCGCGACGGCGCGTTGGGCGGCTATCACTGGGGCCTGCCGGTCAAGCGCGCGATGCTGGCCTGGGAGGCGGCACGGGCCGACGCGCGGGAAGGTGAGGCGGCCTGAGGCTCACGCGGCCCGGCCGCTCGCGCCGCCGCCGACGGTCCGCAGCCGGGCAGCCGGGGCAGCTTGGGGCATGGCGTCGCCGCGCTCTTCGCCCGCCTCGTCCCGCTCGCGGCCAAGGGCGCGGATCGCCCGCAGCGCCGTGAACACGATCGCCACCGCAACCATCGCCGTCAGCCAGTAGACGAGCATGTCCTGCTGGGCCGGCAGGTAATCCGGCCAGTCCGGCAGGCCGGCCAGCGCGGTCGCAGGACCGGGCTCCTCGGTTATCGGGGCCTTCTTGAACTCGATCATGACTCACTCTCTGACTGCACGCACAACTGTTCATGCAATCATGACGCGAATTTTCGAATCTGCAAGCCATGTCGGTCGGGCCCCGCGCCGCGCGCGGTCTGCCGGGTTGAATGCCTAGGCCACCAGCTTCGCCACATAGCCTGGCAGCGCGAAGGCCGCCTTGTGGACCTCGGGGGTGTAGTAGCGCGTTTCGATCGCGGCGGCGGCGTAGCGGCGCTCCAGCTCCTCCAGCGCCACGTGCCGCCCGTCGCCCATCGCGCCCCAGCCGAAGGCCATCGGCCCGCCCGCGTAGGTCGGCACGCTGGCGAGGTAGCAGGTCGCGTCGCGGAACAGGGCCCGGAAAGCCCGCATCGTGCCCCTCAGTTCCTCGGGCTGCATGAAGGGCACGCCGTTCTGGGTCGCGAAGATGCCATGTTCCGTCAGCAGGCCCCGGACATGGCCGTAGAAGCTGTCGGTGAACAGCACCTCGCCCGGGCCGATCGGGTCGGTCGAATCCGAGATCACCACGTCGAAGCGGCGGTCGGTATGGCGCACGAAATCGGCCCCGTCGGCGATCACGAGGTCGAGCCTCGGGTCGTCGAATGCCCCGTTCGAGATCGCTGGCAGGTGGCGCTTCGAGAACTCGACCACGCCCGCGTCGATCTCGACCATGGTGACATGCTCGACCGAGGCGTGGCGCAACACCTCGCGAGCCATGCCGCCATCGCCGCCGCCGATGATCAGCACCCGCCGCGCCGCGCCATGCGCGAGGATCGGTACATGGGCCATCATCTCGTGGTAGATGAACTCGTCCCCCTCGGTCACCTGCACCACGCCGTCGAGCGTCAGCACCCGGCCGAAGCGGGGGTTCTCGATCACCCTGAGCCGCTGATGCGCGGTCGCGCTGTCATAGAGAACGCGGTCTACCCGCAGCGCCTGCCGGTAGTCGTCATGGAGCGTCTCGACGCTCCAGCCCGGCATGATGTCGTCGCTCATCGCAGCCTCCGCTCGCTGGCCCAGGTCAGGGGCCTGAATGGGTCACGCGCCGCCGCCTGTCCAGCCCCAAGGCAACCCGTCCGGCCGCCGCGAGGTTGCCTTCGGGTTTCCGCCGACGCAGGATCGCCGCCGCATCATCCGTCCGAACAGGGAGCCCTCGATGGCCGAGATCATGACCCTTCTGACGTTGCCCGAAGTCTGGATCGCGCTGGCGACGCTGATCGTGATGGAAGTGGTGCTGGGCATCGACAACCTGATCTTCATCTCGATCCTGACGAACAAGCTTCCCGTCGGGCAGCGGACGCGCGCGCGGCGCATCGGCATTGGCCTCGCCCTGGTCCTGCGGCTCGGCCTGCTCGGCGCGGTCGCCTGGATCGTCCGGCTCACCTATCCCGTGGTGACCGTCTTCGGCGAGGCGTTCTCTTGGAAGGACATCATCCTGCTGGCGGGCGGCCTGTTCCTCGTCTGGAAGGCGACGAAGGAGATCAACCACAAGGTCGATCCCGACCCCGAGGGCGACATGTTCACCGGCAAGGCGGTGCAGGCGACCTTCGTCGCGACGATCGCGCAGATCCTTGTGCTCGATCTGGTGTTCTCGGTCGACAGCATCATTACCGCGGTCGGCATGACGCCGCACGTGCCGGTGATGGTGGTCGCGGTCTGCGTGGCGGTGGGGGTGATGCTGCTCGCGGCCGACCCGCTCGCCGCCTTCATCGAGGAGCACCCCACGGTGGTCATGCTGGCGCTGAGCTTCCTCATGATGATCGGCATGACTCTGATCGCCGAGGGGCTCGGCTTTCATGTCCCCAAGGGCTATGTCTATGCCGCCATGGCATTCTCGGCCGCGGTCGAGGCGCTGAACCTGCTCGCGCGGCGGGCGCGCGAGAAGCGCCGAGCCGCGGGCGGCGCCGGGCACTGAGCCGGATGCGAAAGCCCCGCCCGGAGCTTCCGGGCGGGGCTTCATGGGATCGCGGCTGCGGCATGCATGTCAGAGGCGGGCAGCCACCACTTCCTCGCCCCGCAGCAGTTCCTTCACGCGGATGTCGCCCGCGTTGAAGGCCGCGCGCAGCACCTCGACCGCGCGCCAGGGCTGCGCGTCGCCGCACATGAAGACGTCGAAGGCGCCGTAGCCGATCTCGGGCCAGGTGTGGACCGAGATGTGGCTCTCGGCCAGCACCGCCACGCCGCTCACGCCCTGGGGCGAGAACTTGTGCGTGTGGATGTGCAGCAGCGTCGCGCCGCAGACCTCGACGCAGTCGCGGAACGCCTGCTCGATGCGGTGCTGGTCGTCCAGCCCCTCGCCATCCACCACCTCGATGATGAGGTGCGTGCCGGCAAAGACCTTGCCGTCACGACGGATGAAATGGTCGTCGCGGGAATCGTCGAAGATATCCCGATCGGCAACGACGGTCAGGTGACCGCGGTTCCCCGTGGTGTCTTCCGCATGGGTGGTGCCTGTCTCCAGGTCCATCCCCAGTTGGAAGAGGTGTGCCTGGCTCATGGCATCGCCTCCCCTACCAGCAGATGAAGTCCCAGAGGCCCCTTAGCGCCCCCCCGCGGACGGGGTTGGGATCGGTGACCCTGTGGCGGGGGGACATACTGGTTCCATGCGCGCGTTTCAATCGCGGAATTGCGACGAGGCCGATAAATATTTCGATGGGTGGCGCCTCGGCGCGTGCGGATTCATTAAGGTTGCGTTAAGGTTTATGCCGATAACGTTTGCTCCAAAGCGGCACACCTCGCAGAGCCTTTGCGCCACGAAGGAGACAAATTGCGAGGATCGGGACCGGGGCCGAACGGGGTGTGTGATTGCCTCTGGCCCGGAGGTCCGACCGGATCATGCGGCACATGTGCGCCACTCGTGCGCCAGGCGTGCGGGGCCTTTTCTTGCGCGATCAGTGGCGAAAGTGGCGCCGGCCGGTGAACACCATCGCGAGCCCCCGCTCGTCCGCCGCCGCGATCACCTCGGCATCGCGCATCGAGCCGCCCGGCTGGATGATCGCGGTCGCGCCTGCCTCGGCGGCGGAAATCAGGCCGTCAGCGAAGGGGAAGAAGGCGTCCGACGCGACCACCGATCCGCGGACCGTGGGCTCGGGCAGGCCCAGCGCCTCGGCCATGTCGGCGGACTTGCGCGCGGCGATCCGGGTCGAATCGATCCGGCTCATCTGCCCCGCGCCAATGCCCACGGTGGCGCCTGCCTTCGCATAGACGATGGCGTTCGACTTGACGTGCCTTGCCACCGACCAGGCGAAGAGGAGGTCCTGCAACTCCCCGGTCGTCGGCGCGCGCTTTGTCACCACCCTCAGCGCCGCGGGGTCGAGACGGCCGGCATCTTGGTCCTGCACGAGGAACCCGCCCGACACCTGCCGCACCGCGAGCCGCGCGGCATCGGGGTTCGGCAGGGCTTCGGTGAGCAAAAGCCGCAGGTTGGGCTTGGCGGCGAACACCTCCTTCGCCGCCTCGTCCGCGCCGGGGGCGATCACGACCTCTGTGAAGATCTGCGCGATCGCCTGCGCCGTTTCCCCGTCGAGCGGACGGTTGAGCGCAACGATCCCCCCGAAGGCCGAGACGCGGTCGCAGTCGTAGGCGCGCGAATAGGCGTCGAGCAAGCGAGCGCCGCGCGCCACGCCGCAGGGATTCGCATGCTTGATGATGGCGCAGGCCGCCGCCTCGGCCGGGTCGAACTCGGCGACCAGCTCGAATGCCGCGTCGGTGTCGTTGATGTTGTTGTAGCTCAGCTCCTTGCCCTGCACCTGCATGGCGGTGGCGACGCCGGGTCGGGCGCTGTGATCGACATAGAAGGCGGCGCGCTGATGCGGGTTCTCGCCGTAGCGCAGCGTCTGGGCGAGGTAGCCCGCAAAGGTGCGCCGGCGCGGGGTCTCGTCGCCCACGGCCTGCGCCATCCATGTAGAGACCGCCGCGTCATAGGCCGCCGTGCGGCCATAGGCGATGGCGGCGAGGCGCCTGCGAGTGGCGAGCGAGGTACCGCCGGTCGCCTCGATCTCGGCCGCGACTGCATCGTAGTCCTGCGTGTCCACCACCACGGTGACGTCGGCGTGGTTCTTGGCGGCCGCGCGGATCATCGCGGGACCGCCGATGTCGATGTTCTCGATGCACTCGTCATACGAGGCGCCGCGCCCGACGGTGGCCTCGAAGGGATAGAGGTTGACCACCAGCAGGTCGATCGGCGCGATTCCGTGCGTCTCCATCGCCGCGACATGCTCGGGGTTGGCGCGCTGGGCGAGCAGCCCGCCATGCACCATGGGATGGAGCGTCTTGACCCGCCCGTCCATCATCTCGGGGAACTCGGTGAGGTCGGCGACGTCACGCACCCCGAAGCCCGCGTCGCGCAGCCGCCGGGCGGTGCCGCCGGTCGAGATCAGCTCGACGCCAGCGTCCGACAGGCGGCGGGCCAGCGCCTCGAGCCCGGTCTTGTCCGAGACCGAGATGAGCGCGCGGCGGATCGGGGTGATGGCGTCGGTCATGGCGGTCTCCGTTGCCCGGGCTGCTTGGCGGATGCCGCAGCCTCTATGCCATGATCGCGCGCAGCGCCACAGACACAGTTGTCGCGCCGCACAGCCGCGGCGCCATAGACAGGTTTGTTGCGCCGCTTAGCCGCGGCGCCCCAGACACAACTGGCGCGCCGCTCAGCCGCGGCGCTCGATCCGGGTGGCGAAAAAGCCGTCGAGCCCGCCGAGCCCCGCCAGCATCGACGGGCGGGTGCGCAGGTCGCCCTCGGGTGTGAGGAACTCCGGCGGAAGGTCGTCCGTCGTGAAGGCCATGCGCCGGGCCGAAGGCGAGCGGGCGAGAAAGCCCGCCGCCTGCGCCTCGCCCTCGGCTTTCAGCAGCGAGCAGGTGGCGAACACGAGCCGCCCGCCCGGCGCGAGCCAGCCGAAGGCGCGGTCCAGGAGCCGCGCCTGAAGCCCGGCAAGCGCCGTCACGTCGCCCGCGCCCTTGCGCCAGGGCAGGTCCGGGTGCCGCCGGATCGTGCCGGTGGCCGAGCAGGGCGCATCGATGAGGATCGCGTCGAAGGGCGCCTCGGGCTCCCACTCCAGCGCGTCCGCGGTCACCAGCTGCGCCGCGAGCCCGGTGCGCGCGAGGTTGTCGGCGAGCCGCGTCATCCGCGCGGCCGATATGTCGAGCGCCGTGACCTCGGCCCCGGCCGCGGCGAGCTGCATGGTCTTGCCGCCCGGCGCGGCGCAGAGGTCCAGCACGCGCGCGCCCGCCACGGGGCCGAGCAGCCGGGCCGGCAGGCTGGCGGCGAAATCCTGCACCCACCATTTCCCCTCGGGATGACCCGGCAGGGCGCTGATCTGCGGCCGGTCGGCCAGCCGCAGGACCCCGGCCGCGAGCACGGTGCCGCCCAGCGTCGGGGTCATCGCCTCCGCCTCGTCGGGGTCGCGGAACACGAGGTCGTGCGGCGCCGGCATGAGGTGCGCCGCGGCGATGGCGTCGGTCTCGGCCTCGCCCCAGTCGGCGGCGAGGCGCGTCCAAAGCCAGCGCGGCAGGTTGCGCCGCCGCGCGACGGGATCGTCGGCGGGCGGGGGGGCTTCCGCGATGCGGCGCCCGATGGCGTTGACGAGGCCGGCGAGCCGTCCGGCGCCCTCGGTCGCGCGGGCAAGGCGCACGGCGGTGTCGACGGCGGCATGCGGGGCCACGCCGCCGAACGTCAATTCGGCTGCCATCAGCCGCAGGACGTGGCGGACAGGGGGCTTCGGCATGTGCTCGAGAAGCCCCGCGAGCAGGTGGTCGATCTGGCCGAGCCGGCGGAGCGTTAGGTCGGCGAGGCTACGCGCCTCGGCCCGCGCGGCGGGGGGCAGGCGGTCGAGCCGCCCCTCGCCCAGCATCCCGCCACGCTCGAGGACATCGCCCAGCAGCATCATCGCGCCGCGCCGCGCCGCCATGCCGGGCGGCTCCTGTACCGGGTGCGCGGTGGGGCGGCGCCGCTTGAGCGAGGGCGCGCCGGGGCGCGGATCGCGGCTCACCGCCAGCCGCCGCGGGTCGAGGGCATGCCGAAGCTGCGGCCAGGCCGCGTCGCCGCCACCGAAGGCCCGCCGCCGCCCCCAAGGCCCATCTCGGCCGCCTGCGCCTGCAACGCCGCTATGCGCTTCGCCGGGTTCGGATGGGTCGAGAACAGATCGTCCACCCCGCGATGCGTCAGCGGGTTCACGATGAACATGTGGGCGGTCGCCGGATTGCGCTCGGCCGAGCGCATCTCTGCGCGCCGCCCGTCCGAGATCTTGCCGAGCGCCGAGGCCAGCCACAGCGGGTTGCCGCAGATCTCGCCCCCCGCGCGGTCGGCGGAATACTCGCGCGTGCGGCTGATCAGCATCTGGATCATCATCGCGGCAAAGGGCGCGAGGATCACCGCGAGGATGACGCCGATGATGCCCAGCGGGTTGCGCTCGCGGTCGCCGCCCCCGCCGAAGAACAGCCCGAACTGCGCGAGCATCGAGATCGCGCCCGCGACCGTCGCCGCGATCGTCATGATCAGCGTGTCGCGGTTGCGGATATGGGCCAGCTCGTGCGCCATGACGCCCGCAAGCTCCTCTCGGCTCAGGGTCTGCATGATGCCGGTGGTGGCGGCGACGGCGGCGTTCTCGGGGTTGCGGCCGGTTGCGAAGGCGTTGGGCTGGGGGTCCTCGATCACGTAGACCGCGGGCATCGGAAAGCCGGCGCGGGCCGAGAGCTGCTCGACCATCGACCACAGTTCGGGCGCGGTCTGCCGGCTCACGGGCCGTGCGTTGTGCATCCTCAGCACCAGCTTGTCCGAGTTCCAGTAGGCAAATGCGTTGGTCGCGAGCGCGAAGATGAGCGCCAGGAGCGCGCCGCCCGTGCCGCCGATCATGTAGCCGACGCCAAGGAACAGCGCGGTCATCGCCGCCAGAAGGAGCGCCGTTTTCGCGTAGTTCATGCCGTCATTCTCCCGTTGTCACGCGGCCCCGGCAGGGCCATATCGTGCCCGAGGCCCGCTGCGGAGGGATATATGGACGACTCGAAAGACAGGGAAGCCCGCATCAGTGCCGCCGCCGAGCGGGCGCTGGCCGAAGCCGAGGCGCGCCGCGAGGCCGCGCAGGCGCCAGCTCTGCCACGGGAGCTTGGTGGCCGCCGCGGCCCCGAGCCGACCCGCTTCGGAGACTGGGAGAAGGACGGCATCGTCTCGGATTTCTGAGCGCATCAGGCGAGCACCGGGTAGCCCGCGCGCCGCGCCGCAGCCTCCATCGCCGCGATCTCGTCATAGGCCGCGTCGGGGAGGATCTCGACGCCCTCGATCAGGAGCGCCGCGAGAACGGGCGCGAGCGTCTCGTCCGCCATCACAGCGCGCAGCGCCGCGCGCAGTGTCGCGACCGTCCCCTCGGACCGGGCTGCGGCGGTGATGAAGGGCAGCGCCGGCGCTGAGGGGGTGAACCCGATCACCCTGAGCGCGCCACCGAGCCGTGGGCGCAGCGCCGCGAGATGCGCCCAGCTCACGCAGTCGAGGGCGGCGACATCGGCCCGCCCCTCGGCGACGGCGAGCGCCGAGGCGGCATGGCTTCCGGTCTCGACGACCGCGCCGAAGAAGCGCCCCGCCACGGCCAGCGGCGCCGCCGCCGCGCGCAGGGCGTTCATGCCGGATTGCGAGTCGGGCGCGTTGACGGCGGCGCGCCGGCCGCGCAGGCCCGCGAGCGTGCCGGCAGGATCATCCGCGCGGACCACGATGGCCGAGCTGTAGCGTGGCCCCTCGCAGCCCGGCGCGCGATAGACGGGCGTCGCCACCAGCCGCGCCCGGCCGCGCAGGCGCATCGCATAGGGATAGCCGCAGGTCTGGCTGAACAGGAGCGCCGGGTCGGCCCATGGCGCGGCATGGTCGTCCTCCCGCGCCAGCTCCCGCGGCGCATCGATGCCCGCGGCGGCAAGCTGCCCGCGGAGGGCCGACCAGAAGGCATCGGTCGCCGCCCGTAGCTCGGCGAAATCGTACATCGGCAGCGAGACGAGCAGTCGGCTCATGCGGCGGGCTCCAAAGGGGCCGGGGACGACGCCCAGCCATACCCTGCCCTCGCGCCGTCCGCCACGGCGGATGCGGCTTCGCCGGCGCTCAGTGCTTGATCGCGGCGGCGGGCGGCGTCGTGATGCGGCGCGCGGCCTGTGCCTCGCGGTGCGAGATATAGGTGACCGAGGCCACGACGATCCCGCCGCCGACCAGCACGAAGGGGTCGAGCGCCTCGCCGAACAGCACGATCCCCAGGATCGCCGCCCACACGAGCTGAAGGAAGCCGATCGGCTGCGTCACCGTCAGGGGGGCCGCGCGGAAGGCGCGGGTCAGAGTGTAATGCCCTGCCGTCGCAACCGCGGCGCAGAGCGTGAGCCAGGCGATCTCGTCCAGCGTCGGCGGGCGCCAGACCATGATCGCGCCGGGCAGGAGCGTGAGTGTGCAGCCAAGCGACAGCATTCCCACGATCACGCCGGGGCTCTGATCCCGCGTGAGGCCCTTCGCGATCAGGAACGAGCAGGCGAACAGCGGCGCCGCCGCGAGCTGCGCGAGATGGCCTGGCGCGATCTCGGCAAGGCCAGGGCGCAGGATCACCAGCGTGCCGGCGAAGCCGATCAGGACGGCCGCGATCCGGCGCAGGTGCAGCCGCTCGCCGTAGAACAGGGCGGCGCCCAGCGTGACGTAGATCGGCGCGGTGTAGCCGATCGCGGTCACCTCGGCGATCGGGATGCGCGCCATGGCGTAGAACCACAGCATCACGGCGACGCCATGCACCAGCCCGCGCGCGGCATAGAGGCCGAGCACCCATGGTCGCACGGGCTGCGTGACGAGTGGGTGCAGCATCGGCAGCACCATGACCAGCCCGATGCCGTAGCGGATGAACGCCGCCTGCACGGCGGGAATGTCCGAGCCGAGATGCCGCACGATGAGCGTGACGCTGACGAACAGCACGGTGGTCAGGACCATCCAGCCGATGCCGGCAAGAGTGCCCTCGCCCGCCTGTCCGGCGGCGGCATCGGCGGTCGCGCTCACCCGGCCGCCCCGGCGCGCCGGGGCCGGGCGCGAGGTCGCTGACGGGTGGCGGTCAGGGACATGGCGGGACTCCGTCGGCATGTTCAGCCGCGCGCCGCCGGTGGCGGGCGCGCATGAACCCTCACGCTAGGGCGAAACCCATCCCCGGCGCATCTGTCGCGAAACCAAACCGGCTTTGCGCGTCGTGCAACCCTGCCTTGCCGGCCGGGCGGCAGGGGCGGCTTTGTGCCCCGCGCCGGGTCTGCTAGGCAGTCCGGGTCGCGCCAGTCGGGAGGAGCCGATGCCCGAACGCCTCAGCCGCGCGGTCGAGCGGCTCAACGCCGCGCCCGCGCTCCTGCTCACGCTTACCGCGCTGTTCTGGGCGGGGAACGCGATCGCGGGACAGCTTGCGGTGGGCGAAATCGGGCCCTTCACGCTCACTTTCCTGCGCTGGATCCTCGTCAGCGTCGTGCTCTGGATACTCTATGGCGGTGAAGTCGTCGCGGCGTGGCCGCAAGTGCGGCCGCGGATGCCGCGGATCGTGGTGATGGCGAGCCTCGGCTTCACGATCTTCAACGCACTCTTCTATGTCGCCTCGCATCGCACGACCGCGGTCAACATCGGCATCCTGCAGGGGTCGATCCCGGTCTTCGTGCTGATCGGCGCCTTCGTCTTCCACGGCACGCGGGTGGGCGCGCTGCAGGGCGTGGGGGTTCTGGCGACGATCGCCGGCGTCGTGCTGGTCGCGACGCGCGGGGCGCCGGGCGATCTGCTCGCGCTGGGGGTCAATCCGGGAGACGCGCTGATGCTGCTCGCCTGCGCGCTCTATTCGGGCTACACGGTCATGCTGCGCTCGCGCCCGGCGATCCCGGGCCGGGCGTTCTTCACCCTGATGACGCCGATCGCGGCTGCGACCGCGCTGCCGCTCGCGGCAGTCGAGGCGCTGTCCGCCGGCTTCGAGCTGCCGACGCTGCAGGGCTGGCTGGTCACGCTCTATGTCGCGGTGTTTCCGTCGTGCCTGTCGCAACTGTTCTTCATGCGGGGCGTCGACCTGATCGGGCCGGGGCGGGCGGGGGTCTTCGTCAACCTCGTGCCGGTGTTCGCGGCGCTGCTGGCGGTGGCGCTGCTGGGACAGGAGTTCGCGTGGTTCCACGGCCTCGCGCTGGTGCTGGTGATCGGTGGGATCTGGCTGGCGCAGCGGGGAGCGGATCCGTCCGCCATGCCGGCCGTGAGGCGCAGCAGCTGAGGATCCACCCCGTTCTGTCACGCGGGCTCGTCAAGATGCCGACAAACATTTGACTTTACACACCTTCCACGTCAATATTCCCTGTCAAACACGTGCCCGGAAGGAGCGTGCGTCGAGGGAGCGGAGCGTGGCACGCAGCATCATCGGGGCCCGGATCCGCGAGCGCCGGCGCAGCATCGGCGTGACGCAGAGCGAGCTTGCGCACCGCATCGGGATATCGCCCTCGTATCTGAACCTGATCGAGAGCAACAAGCGCGGGGTTGGCGAGAAGCTGGTCGGCAGGCTGGCGCGCGAGCTCGGCGTCAGGGTCGAGGATCTGGACGGCGCCGCCGAGCGGCGGCTCCTCGACCAGTTGCGCGACGTCGCGGCCGACCCGCGGCTGTCGGGGCTGGGCGTCGAGGACGAGCAGGCCGGCGAGGTGGTGGGCCGCTTCCCCGGCTGGGCGCGCGCGATCGCCACGCTCGCGCGCTCCGAGCGCGAGCTTGCCGCGATGGTGCGCGCGATGTCGGACCGGCTGAAGCACGACCCCTTCCTCGGCGAGGCCGTGCACCGGATGCTGACGCACACGGCGGCGCTGCGCTCGGCCTCCGAGATCCTCACCGACGTCCCGGACCTCGAGCCGGCGCAGCGCGAGCGCTTCGAGGCGATCCTCGCGACCGAGAGCCGGCGCCTGTCGGACGTGGGCGGGGCGCTGGCGGCCTATTTTGACCGCAGCAACACGACACGCGTCGCCGCCACCCCCGCCGACGAGATCGACGCGGTGTTCGAGGCCAACGCCAACCGCTTTGCGGCGATCGAGGCGGCCGTGGCCGGCGACAGCCCATCGCCCGCGCCCGGCGCGACGACCGAGGACGACCTCGTGACCGAGGCCGAGGCCCGGGCCGGCGGCGCGATCGAGGCGGTGCTCGACGCGGCCGCAGACCTCGCGGGCGAGCCCGCGCGCGCGCGCCTCCGTGCCCGCCTCGTGCGCTACGCGGCCGATGCGATCGCGCTGCCCGATGCGGCCTTCGCGTCCGCTGCCCGGTCGGCCGGCTACGACCTCGACGTCATCGCGGCGCGCCTGGGCCAGCCGCACGACCGTGTCTGCCGGCGCCTGACCAGCCTCGCCCCGGCGCCCGGTCGTCCGCGCTTCGGCTATCTCGCGACCAATGCGGCCGGCGTCGTGACCGAGTGCTTCACGATCCCCGGCCTCGCGCCGCCGCGGCATGGCGAGGCCTGCCCGCTCTGGGTGAACTGCCGCGCGGCAGTCACCCCCGGACGCACGCTGCGCCAGCGGGCGCTGTTCCCGACGGGGCTCGGCTTCGTCTTCGTCGCGCGCGCGCGTCAGGTCGGCGCGCCCGGTTTCGGCAGCCCGACGGTGCATGTCACCGACCTCCTTGCGATGGACGAGCACGACGCGACGCTGACCGTCTATGCGCCGGGCCGGCACGGCGACACCCCGGCCGAGCCGGTCGGCACGAGCTGCCGCATCTGCCCGCGCGACGGTTGCCTGCACCGCGTCGGCGAGATGCGCGCGGGCGGCTGAATACCCGCCCTCCCGTTCCTGCGGCACCGGCGTTCGCAGGCGAGACTTGCGCCGCGCGATAGGCTAGGTTCGGAAACGAAACCCCGGATCACGCGGGGGTCGAGGGGGAAGCGTGCCGATGACGAGGAGCGTTCTGCTCGCCGAGGATGAGCCGCATATCGTGGAGTCGCTCGAGTTCCTGCTCGGGCGGGCGGGGTTCTCGGTGACCGTGGTCTCGGATGGCGAGGCGGCCGTGGCGCGCGCCATGGCCGACACGCCCGACGTGCTGGTGCTGGACGTCATGCTGCCGGGCATCAACGGCTTCGAGGTGCTGCGCCGACTGCGCGCCGAGGCGGGAACGGCCCGGCTGCCGGTCGTGATGCTGACCGCGAAGGGCCAGCGCGAGGACCGCGAGACGGCGCGGCGCTGGGGGGCGGACGTGTTCATCGCCAAGCCCTTCTCGAATGCCGAGCTGGTCGAGACGGTGTCCCGGCTGGCGGCGTCCGGCACGTCATGACGCCCGAACCCGCCCCGCGGCGGCGCAGGGGCGCGTCGGGCGATCCCGGCCTCGCGGTGCGCAAGGCGCGGGACGCGGCGCTGGCGCTGCCGCTGGTCGGGCTGATCCTGGTTATGCCGCCGGTCGCCCAGATCTTCGCGATCGACGCGCGGATCGGCGGAGTGCCGGTCGTCCTCGCCTACATCTTCGGCGTCTGGATCCTGCTGGTCGCGGGCGCGCGCAGCGTTGGCCGGCGCATCCTCGAGACCGAGACGCTGGCCGATCCCAAGGCCCCGCCGGCCGAGGCGCAGGGCGGCGGCGAGGCGGTGTGATGCTGTCGAGCGACCTGCTCCTCGGCGTCGCCATCGCCTATGTGGTGCTGCTGTTCGCGGTGGCCTTCATCGGTGACAGCCGGGCGCGGCGGGGGCGCAGCGCCTGGCTGCGCTCGCCGCTGGTCTACACGCTGTCGATCTCGGTCTACTGCACGTCCTGGACCTTCTACGGCGCGGTGGGCTCGGCCGCGCGCTCGGGGCTCGAGTTCGCGACGATCTATCTCGGCCCCACGCTCGTCTTCATCGGCTGGTGGTGGTGCCTGCGCAAGCTGGTCCGGATCGGCCGGGTCCATCGGATCACGTCCATCGCCGACCTGATCTCGTCGCGCTACGGCAAGAGCCCGAGCCTTGCGGTCATCGTCACCCTGATCGCGATTGCCGCGACCACGCCCTACATCGCGCTTCAGCTCCAGTCGGTGACGCTCAGCTTCGAGGCGATCACCGGCACCGACCAGGACCTGCGCTCGGCCTTCTGGGTGGCGGCGGGGATGGCATTGTTCACCATCCTGTTCGGCACGCGGACGATCGACGCGAACGAGCGCCACCATGGCGTCGTCGCGGCCATCGCGGTCGAGGCGGTCGTCAAGCTCGTGGCCCTCCTCGCGATCGGCATCTTCGCGGTCTGGGGCCTTGCGGGGGGCGTGCGCGAGATCTTCGCCGAGATGCCGGTCGGCCTCGTCGAGGTCGAGCAGATCTTCGGCCCGCGCTGGGTGACGCTCACCTTCCTGTCGGCGGCGGCGATCCTCTGCCTGCCGCGGCAGTTCCAGGTGACGGTGGTCGAGAACGCCGACGAGCGCCACCTCGTGACCGCCTCGTGGATGTTCCCGTTCTATCTGTTCCTCATGTCGCTGTTCGTGATCCCGATCGCGATCGCCGGGCTCGCCTACCTGCCGGCGGGCTCGAACCCGGACCTCTTCGTGCTGAACCTGCCGCTGGCCTTCGGCGAGGACGAACTGGCGCTGCTCGCCTTCATCGGCGGCTTCTCGTCGGCCACCTCGATGGTGATCGTCGCGGCGATCGCGCTCTCGACGATGGTGTCGAACCATATGGTTGCGCCGTTCGCGATCAAGATCCTGCTGAAGGGCGACGCCGCGTCGGGCGATGTGCGCGACCTGCTTCTGGCCAGCCGGCGCGTGTCGATCGGCATCATCCTCGGGCTCGGGTACCTCTATTACGAGCTGAGCGGCGGCGCGGGCGCGCTGGCGGCGATGGGGCTGATCGCCTTCGTGGGGGTCGCGCAGATCCTGCCGGCCATGCTGGGGGGCATCTTCTGGCGCGGCGCGACGCGGTCGGGCGCGCTGGCGGGCCTTTGCGGGGGCGCGGCGCTGTGGCTCTACACCCTGTTCCTGCCGAGCCTCGGCACGGGGGGGCTGCTGCCCGAGGCATGGCTGGTCGATGGCCCCTCCGGCATCGCGCTGTTGCGGCCGCAGGCGCTGCTGGGGCTCGCCGGCGCCGATCCGCTGGTGCATGCGACCGTCTGGAGCCTCGGCGTCAACACCGTGCTGTTCATCGGGGTCTCGGCGCTGTCGCGGATCGAGCCGCTCGACCGCTTGCAGGGGGCGCTGTTCATCGAGGTCTTCCGCTCGCCCGAGGGCGAGAGCCACCGCCTGATCCGGCGCGACGCGGCCGCCGAGGACCTCTACGTCCTGGCGCAGCGCATCCTTGGGGCGGGGCCCGCGCGCGCCCTGTTCGACGAGATGGCGCGCGCGCAGGGCGTGACGCGCGGCCTGCCGAACCCGACAGATGCCCTGATCGCCCGTCTCGAGCGCGAGCTGGCGGGTTCGATCGGGGCGGCGTCGGCACATGCGATGGTGACGCGCGCGGCCGGCGGCGAGGTGATCTCGCTGACCGAGCTGATGGACATCGCGGACGAGACCCAGCGGCTGATCGAGACCTCGGCGCGGCTCGCCGACAAGACGCGCGAACTCGAGCGCACGGCGGCCGAGCTGCGCAAGGTCAACGAGAGGCTGCGCCGGCTGGACCGGCAGAAGGACGATTTCCTCAGCCAGGTCAGCCACGAGCTGCGCACGCCCATGACCTCGATCCGCTCCTTCGCCGAGATCCTGCTCTCGGGCACGCGGCTCGAGCCGGGCGAGATCCGCCGCTTCACCACCATCATCCATGACGAGAGTCTGCGGCTCACGCGGCTGCTCGACGAGATCCTCGACATCAGCCGGCTCGAGGCCGGCCACGCCGCCATCCCGCTTCGTCCGGTCGTGCTGGCCGACGCCATCGCGGGGGCGATGGACACCATCTCGGGCCTGGCGCGCGAAGCCGGCGTGGGCATCTCGGCCGATGTCCCGCCACGCCAGCTCTGGGTCAGCGCCGATGCCGACCGGCTGAGGCAGGTGCTGATCAATCTCCTGTCGAACGCGATCCGCTACAACACGGCGCCCGAGCCGCGGATCGAGATCCGCTGGCGCGCCGAGGGCGAGAAGGTCGAGGTCGATGTCGCCGACAATGGCGGCGGCGTCAGCCGCGCCGAGGCAGAGGACGTCTTCGCCAAGTTCACCCGCGGCACGCGTGCGGTCGAGGGGCAGGGCGCGGGGTTGGGCCTGCCGATCAGCCGCGCCATCATGCGCCGGATGGGAGGCGACCTCTCGGTCGTCTTTGCCGAGGACGGCACGAGCTTCTTCCGCGTGACGCTGGCCAATGCCGAGCGCAGGCCCGTGCGGCGTTCGGCGGCGGCGGAGTGAGGCCGGTCCGACCCACGGCGCAGGCCGTGCGACCGGGCCGGGCGCCGGCTCATGCGCCGGTCAGTTGCAGAAGGCCGTCCACGCCTCCATGTCGTTGTTGCGCACCCAAGTGCAGCTTCGATAGCGGCTGCAGCTGTAGAACTCGTAGCCCCACTGGTAGATGTAGGTGTCATACTGCACCTTGCCCGGGTTCGCCGGGCCGGACTGGCAGACCACGTCGCCCCTTGTCCCGGGCACCCTGCGGTCGATCAGGGTCACGCCGCGCGCCTCGCATGTCTCGGCCAGCGGAAGCTGGGTGCAGGTCTGCGCGTCGCCCGCCATCGGCAGCAGGATGCCGGCGGCGGCAAGGCCGCCGACAAGGCCCGTTCTCGTCATTCTCGTCTGTCCCCCAAAAAAGTGCAAAGTGGGCAAAGATCCGCTCAGAAACGCAACCTTAACCTCGCCAAGGCTGCAAAATCACGCGCGAATCGTGGTGCGGCGACCGGGACGGTGACGCCCTCGATGGGCCGGTCCTCAAAGCCGAAATCGGCATCCACCACGTTCATCAGATCGAGGCTCAGCACGCCCCGCCGGTCGGGCAGGCGATAGCCGAGCGAGAGCTCGGTGATCGGGAAGATGTCCGAACCCCGGTCGCGGAAGCTGTTCCTGCGGTTGACGAACTCCGTCCACCCGATGCCGGCACGGCCGCTCGCAAAGAAGCCGCTCGGGTGGAACCAGCCGAGCCCGGCGGTGACCTCGGTGACCTCGAAGCGGCCGAGATCGTTGGCAAGCGCCGAGCCCGACGATTCGGCGTCGAGATGCCGGACATCGAGCCGCGCCGCGAAACGCTCGAGGAAGGTGGCGTTGAGATAGGCGCGGATCTCGAGCTCGTCGGTGTCGCCCTCGGTAATGAGCGGGTTCACGTCGATCCAGCGCCGGACGCCCTCGGCGCCGATGTCGAGCCAGCCGGTCAGCGCCGCGTCGAGCCCGACGCCGGCCTGATTCACCACCGAGCCGCTGAACTGGTCGATATACTGCACGAAACCCGCGACGGTCACCGGCTCGAGCCGCTCGTCGGCAGGCTGCGCGTGCTGCACGGTCCGGGTATAGGCGCCGCGCAGCGTCACGCCCTCGACCACCTCGAGCCGCGCGCCGACCTTGGGATTGGCGCGCGTGAGGTCGGCATCGCGGGGCAGGTCGGTGTCGAGCCTGTCGAAGCTGACACCGCCCGTCAGCTCCAGCGCCGCGAATGGGCCGGGATTGTCGATCAGCCAGGTGCCATAGAGATAGGCCGAGACCCGGCTCTGCTCGATCGCGAGCGGGGGCAGCGCGAAGCCGCTGCCGCCGAAATCGAGGATCGCTACGGCATCCCCTTCGAAGTCGTCGTAGGAGAGGCCGGCGACCGTCGAAAGCGGCCCGAAGCGGCCGACATGCTGAGCCTGAAGGTTGAAGCTCTCGGAATGGCCGGCCGAGATCAGGAACGGCACGGCGGGCGTGCCCTCCCCCGAGCGCCGGCCGTCATTGGTGCGGATGTAGGTTCCGACCACCGCGACATCGTGGTCGGCGCCGATCCGCGCATGTCCGCCCAGCCGGAAGAGATTGCGCTCGTCGCGGATCTCGACGCTTTCGTCCACGTCGCGCAGGTCGAATTCCAGCGTGCGGTCGCCGCCATCCATGCTGCGGTAGCGATATTCGCCGAACAGGTCGAGCCAGGGCGTCGCCTGCCCCTTAAGCCGCACGCTCACCACGTCATGCCGGACGTCGTTGTTCGTCCGGAAGCCGTCCGTCTGGTAATGGAACTGGCCCACGCCCACGGCCACGCCGCGATGGAGCGCGGTGAACGACGCCTCGTCGCCGAACGTCGACTGCGTGCCGCCAAAGCCGAGAAGATCCGCGCGCATGCCGTCGGACTCGAAGAAGGGCGAAAGCTCGGCAAAGCTCGGCCGCGTCGCGCCGGGGCCGTTCAGCAGCGCGAGGTCCGACTCGGTCAGCGACGGCTGGATCGGGGCGGTGGAAGGCGGCTCGAACACCTGGGCGCGGAAGGCCGAGCTCGCGCGCGCCGTGTCGGCGTTCTCGCGCCCGCGCAGCACGTCCGCCAGAACCCGGTGGGCCGCGGCGTTGGCCGGGTCCTGCTCGGCGCCGCGCGCGCCCTCGCGCACCGCCTGCTCGGTAAAGCCCAGCGTGTCGTAGGTCCGGGCGATCGCTGCGCCACGGATCGCTCGGTCCTCGCCAAGGCCGCGGGCCGAGCGCAGCACGCTCCGCGCGCCCGCGCGCTGCTCGGCGGCGCGCAGATCGGCCAGAGCCGCGACGGGTCGGTTCTCGGCGAACAGCACCTCGGCCCGGGACAGCCGCGGCGCCGGGTCGTCGGGGTCGCGCGCGATGGCGAGGTCGAGCTGCGAGAGCGCCTTGTGCGGCAGCCCCTCCTGGTCGTAGGCGCGGCCGAGCAGGTCGCGCGTGGCGGCGCGGCGGGGATCGAGGCTCGCGGCAAGCTCGAGCGCGCGCCGCCCGGCGGCAATGTCGCCCCGGCGGATCGCCAGCATGGCCTCGCCGATGCGCGGCGTGGGGTCCTCGCTGTCGAGCGCGACACCTGCGGCGAAGGCCGAGGCCGCCGCCTCGTAGTCGTTGGCGTGCAACCGGGCGAAGCCCTGGATGGCATGGGCGAGCGAGGTGGGCTCGATCGCGAGCGCCTCGGCCGCCATGCGCCCCGCGCCCACGGGATCGCCCGCGATGAAGCGCAGTTCGGCCAGCCGCGCGCGCGAAGCCGTCGCCGGGCGCCACGGTGACGGCCCGCGCTGCCGCGGCGAGCGCCGCATCCACGTCGCCCTGCGCCTGGAGCGCATAGCTCTGCGCCACATGCGCGGCGCCAAGGCCCGGATCGGTCTCGACCGCCCGCGCGGCCAGCGCCGCGCCTTCGGCCGCGCGGTTGCGCAGGATCGCCGCGACCGCCCCCAGCGCGAGGGCGCGCGCGTCGTCGCGGCCGGCGAGAAGCGCCTCTGCCCCGTCGGGATCGCCCGCGTCGAGCCGGCGCGCGGCCTCCGCCAATTCCGGGTCGCTGCCGCCCGCGAGCAGGATCGGCGGAAAGTGGATCGCCCAGTCCGACGCGGCCTCGGGCGCGACGAGGAGCGCGCGGAAGGCGGGCGGCAGTGCCGCCTCGCCAGCCGGGCGCGGCGCTTGGCCGGGCGCGGCGAACCCCGCGGCGCCGGCGGGCAGGGCGAGTTGCGCGCCCGCCTGGCCGCGCATCGTCACGTCCCCCTCGGCGACCATGACGAGCGTGCCCGCGGCGCCGGTCGCCACGACGGCCTCGGTGCCGTCGATGCCGGCATTGGCGTGGCGGGTGTCGATCGAGAAGAAGCCGCGGACCGAGCTGATGAACCGCATGAGGCCCGAGCTCAGCTCGACATTCGCCTCGCCGTCGGCGCGTTCGGGGATCCGCACCTCGCTGTTGCGGGCGAGGCCGATCGTGGTCTCGTCGGCGCTGAAGCGCAGCTCGACGCGGCCGTCGTCGCCGGCGCGGACCGTGTCGTCCGGACAGATGAGATCCCCGAGCGCCGCCTGCCGCGCTGCGCCTTCGCGCGGGACGATCGCGACCTCGCCGCTGATGGCGACGATCTCGGCGCCCTGCCCGGTCGCGCAGCTCGCGTCGGCGGAGGCGGCGCCCGGCGTCCCCGCGCCGAGTGCAATGGCGATGGCAACAAGACGCGACACATGGTTCCACTTCATCCGCCCATCCCCGCGCAACCGCTGATCCGCGAACAAACAAGACAACACGACCGCAACGCAGAAGCATCGCGGCCGTCCGTGGTCCGGCTCCCCATGTCCGGCCGAACTTATCGGGGCTTTGCCGGGCTTGTCGACATGTCAAGCAGGCGGAACACCTGCATTGCGTCCCTTTTTCCGCGCAGCGCGAACTCGCCAAGGCTCTCCACTGCCTCGTCGGGCAGGCCCCCGGCGTCGCGCGCGGTCTGAGAGAGCAGGATAACGTCGCGCTCGCCGTCGTCGAGCGCCTTGCCGAGCTGTTCGAGCCGGGCGGCGGTGTTCACCGCGTCACCCAGAACCTTGAAATTGAAGCGATGGGCCGGACCCATGCCGCCGGTCGAGGCTGTGCCGGTGTGCACGCCCATGCGCAGCCGCTGCCGCCCGCCGGGGTTGGCGCCGTCCATGGCGGCGTCCTGCTGCATCATCCGGCTGAGACGGCGCGCCGCCGCGCAGCCCGCGGCGGCATGGCGGGGGCCGGTCACGCTCTCGGTGAAGGCCGCGAGGATGCCGTCGCCCATGAACTCGACGACCATCCCGCCCTCGGCCTCGACCGCCGCCGTCGCGCGTTCGTAGTAGTGGTTGATCACGGCGCTATAGCTCGTGGGGTCGAGGCGGTCGCCAAGGCCGGTCGATCCGACCAGATCGGTATAGAGCACGGTCACCGTCTCGGTCCTCAGCACGCGGCTTGCCCGCTCCGGCCGGTCGAGCAGCCGGATCGCCATCGGCCGGGGAGCGAGCCGCGCCACCATGCGTCGCGCCAGCGCGTAGCGCGCGATCAGCGCCCAGAGCACCAGCGCCGGCACGCCCACGAACAGCGGCGTCGCGTAAGGAAGCCAGATGCGGGCGCCGACGAACGCCGCGAAGCCGGCCAGACCGTAGCCGGCGCCCAGGGCGACGACGAGGGCGAGGCCATGCCAGCCGCCGACGAACTGCACGGCGAGGGCGCCGAGCAGGCCGAATGCCGCGACGATGCCAGCCGCCGCCATCCGCTCGGGGCGGTCCAGTAGGTCGCCGTGAAGCAGGTTGAGAAAGGCAGCGGCGCCAAGCTCGACGCCGCCGATGTCGTTGGCGCGCCGATCGGAGATCGGGATCTTGAAGTGATCCTTGGTGCCGAGGAACTCGGGGTCCGAGACGCCGATGAAGACGGTGGTTCCGCTCAGGTCGCCGGGCAGCGGGCGGTCGCTTGCGCGGTCGAAGATGTCGCGCAGGCTCCAGGTCGGGATCGCGCGCGGCGGTCCGTAGAGCCAGATCGGCTGCACCGCGGGCCCGGTCGCGGGCGGCGCGGGCGCGGGCTCGCCGCGATGCAGGGCGGCGGCGATGTCGGGCAATGCCGCGAGGTCGGGGAAATCGGCTGTCCGCGTGATGTAGCCCTCGACGAAGTTTCCGCTCGGCGCATTGACGAGGAACGATCCGGTCGCTGCGGCGGCTTCGGCGAATATCGGGCGTGGGCGGACGCGCTGCGGGGGCGCGATGCTGCCGCGGCCTGCGCCCTGCTCGACCGCGTCGCGGATGCGCTCGAACAGCACGACGGGCGGGCCGGCGCGGATCGCCGCCGCCAGCGCCGCGTCGTCGGGGGTCTCGATGCTGAACAGGATGTCGAAGACGACCAGCCGCGCGCCCCGCCGTCCAAGCTCGTCAAGCAGGCAGGCATGGATCCCGCGCGGCATGTCGCTGACGTTGCGGAGCCGCCCGAGCGTCGCGCGCGTCGTCTCGGGCAGGCAGCGCGGCAGGCCGTCCGAGACCCGCGCGAAGTCGCCGGCGTGAAAGGCGAGCCAGTCGCTTGACTTCTGGTCGAGCGCGATCACCAGCGCCTCGGGCGGCACCTCGACGCTGCCGCGCAGGGCGTAGAGCGCCGCCAGCCCGACATTGCGCTCGAGACGCTGCCCCTGCCCGCTGGCGAGGAACGCGGCCAGCACCAGCCCGAACGCGGCCGCCGCCAGGAGCTGCGGGAGCGCGCGCCTCATCCGCCGCCGCGCGGCCGCGCCGGCCCGGCGCGGCGATGGTCAGAGGGCGCGTTCATAGATGCCGAGCGCGGCCTCGAGCGTCATTTCCCGCGGGTTGTTGACCAGGAGCCGGGTCTGCTTCATCGCGTCCTCGGCCAGCATTGGCAGGTGGTTGTGACTGACGCCCATGTCCGAGAGGCGGGTGCGCATCCCCAGCTCGGGCCCCAGCGCTGCGAGGTTGCCGATCAGCCCCGACACCCGCATCTCGGGGTCATGGGCGGCGAGCTCGGGGAAGATCAGGGGCGCGAGCTCGGCATACATGGCCTCGGCGGTGCCCGTGGGATCGCCACGGTTGAAGTCGAGCACGTAGGGCAGGACCACGGCGTTCGACAGGCCATGCGGCACCTTGAAGTGCCCGCCGAGCGGGTAGGCCAGCGCATGGACGGCCGCGACCGGGGCATTGGCGAAGGCCATCCCGGCCAGCATCGAGCCCAGCAGCATCGCGCCGCGCGCGTCGAGATCGCCCGGCTCGGCCACCGCGCGGCGGATGTTGGCGCCAAGCAGCCGCAGCGCCTCGCGGGCGAGGCAGTCCGAGACCGGGTTCTTGCGGTGCCGCGAGGTGAAGGCCTCGATGGCGTGGACCATCGCGTCGATCCCGGTCGCGGCGGTCACCTCGGCCGGCAGCCCGGTGGTCAGCGCGGCATCGAGGATCGCGGCGTCGGGCAGGAGCTGCGGCGCGACGACCCCCTTCTTCTCGGCGTCGCCGGTGGTGACGATGGCGATCGGGGTGACCTCGGACCCGGTCCCCGCGGTGGTGGGCACGAGCACGAGCGGCACGCGCGCGCCCGACACGTTGCCGATGCCGTACATCCCTGCAAGCGGCTGGTCCCGGCCCAGCAGCACCGCCACCAGCTTGGCCGTGTCCATCGGCGATCCGCCGCCGATCGACAGGACGCCATCGACCCCGGCGGCCCTGCACGCCACGACGGCCGCGAGGACCTTGGCCTCCGGCGGATCGGCCACCACGTCGGACCAGATGAACAGGCTCAGCCCGTGGCTCGCGAGGCTGGCGCGCGCGGCGTCGGTGAGGCCCGCGCCGATCACGCCCGGATCGCTCACCAGCGCGACCGTCCGGCAGCCCAGCCCGGCAAGGATCTCGCCCGCCTGTTCGGCCGAGCCCGGGCCCGCGACGATGCGGGGGGTCGTCTGGAAGGTGAAGGGCGTCATGGCAGCCTGTCTCCGGCGCGGCTTTCAGACGCCCCAGATGAAACGATGCGCGCGCCGCTTGCAACCCCCGCTCAGCCGCTGGCGGCGGTCATCGGCGTGGCCGGCATGTCGCCGCGCCCGGCGCGGGTCTGCGGCAGCTTCAGCCCCAGCTCGGCGCTCGCGACCTGCGTGCGCAGGATTTGCGCCGTGCCGCCCCCGATCGTGAACATGCGCGCGTCGCGCACCATCCGCTCGAGCGGTTGGCTGCGGGAATACCCCGCCGCACCGTGCATCTGGAGCGCGTCGTTCGTCACCTTCACCGCCGTCTCGGCCGCGAGGATCTTGGCCTGCGCCGCGGCCGTCATGTCGGGGAACCCGCCCTCCGGCGCCGACCGCGCGGCGCGCCACACCAGCGCCTCGGCCGCCGCGAGCCCCACCGACATGTCCGCGAGCATCCATTGCAGTCCCTGGAACTCGGCCAGCGGACGGCCGAACTGCTCGCGCTCGAGCAGGTGGTCGCGGGCCAGCGCGAAGGCCCCCTGGCCCAATCCCAGCGCAACTGACGCCGCGCCGACCCTCTGGCCGTTATAGGCGGTCATCAGCTTCGCGAAGCCGTGCGCGGGATCGCCGTCGGGGATCAGCGCCATGTCGTCCGGCACGAACAGGCCGTCGAGCAGGATCTCGGTCTCGGGGATGCCGCGCAGGCCCATGGTGGGCTCGCGGCGGCCGACCTCGAGCCCCTTGCTGCCGCCAAGCGCGAGGAACGCGCCGATCCCGCGCGCCCGGCCGCCCTCGACCACGCGGGCGAAGATCAGGTGCAGGCGCGACACCCCGCCGCCGGTGATCCAGTGCTTGCGCCCGTCGAGGACATAGCCTCCGGCCACCCGGCGCGCGGTCGTGGTCATCTGCGTCGCGGCCGAACCCGCGCCCGGCTCGGTGATGCAGATCGCGGGCTTGTCGCCGGCCAGCACCAGATCGGCGGCAAGCTGTTTCTGGGCGGGAGTGCCATAGGCGAGGATGGCCCCGATCGCGCCCATGTTGGTCTCGACCACGATGCGCGCGGTGACTGCGCAGTGCCGGGCGATCTCGCTCACCGCCAGCACCGCGGCCATGAGCGACGCACCGCGGCCGCCCAGCGCGATCGGGATGGTCATGCCCGCGAGGCCCGCGTCGCGCAGCGCCTCGACGTTCTCCCACGGGTATCGCTCGTCGCGATCGATCCCGGCCGCCCGTTGTGAAAAAACGGTTTCTGCGAGATGGCGCGCCGTTCGGCGGATCGCGTCCTCATTCCTGCTCGGATCCGACATCCTGGCCTCCCGCACGTTCATACTATTCACGTTCTCGTGACGATGATACATATGTTCCAAGCTCAAACCGGAATGAGATCTTCTGACAGTCTTGTTTAATAAAACTCACGATTAAGCCGGTTCCGCATGAATCTGCGTCAGCTTCGAACGCTCGTTGCAATCGCCGAACAGGGCAGCTTCACTGCCGCGGGCGAGGCGATGGGGCTAAGCCATTCGGCGGTGAGCCTTCAGATGAAGGCCCTCGAGGACGAGCTTGGCGTCTTGCTGGCCGATCGCAGCCTGCGTCCGCCGCGCCTGACGGACCGGGGCCTTGCGCTTGTCGAGCAGGCGCGGCGCATCGGGCACATCGTCGACGAGATCCGCGCGCTTGGCGCGGAGGGGGGGCTTGCGGGCTCGCTGGCGCTGGGGGTGGTGCCCACCGCGCTGGTCCATCCCCTGCCGCCCGCGCTGGCCCGGCTGCAGGCGGCGCACCCGCAGCTTGCGATCCGGGTGCGCTCGGGCCTGTCGGGCGATCTTGCGCAGGCGGTGCGGGCGGGCGAGCTCGACGCCGCCCTCGTCACCGAACCCGCGCTGTTGCCCGAGGGGCTTGCCGCGCGCCACGTCAGCGCCGAGCCGCTTCAGCTGATCGCCTCGCCCGGGATGGAGGGCGCCGAGCTCGCCGACCTGATCGCGCGGTATCCCTTCATCTGGTTCAGCCGCAAGACCTGGGCGGGCCAGCAGATCGAGCGCGTCCTGGCACGGCGGGGCCTGCGCCCTCGCGAGGCGATGGAGGTCGACGCGCTAGACGCTGTCGAGGCGCTGGTGCGCGCGGGCCTCGGCGTGTCCGTGGTGCCGGCGCGGGCTGGCGCGGCGTCCGGCGCGGACAGCCTGCGTCGCCTGCCGCTCGAGGGCGAGGACGCCATACGGCGGCTCTGCGTGATCGAGCGCGAGGCCCATCCCCGGGCGCATGTCGTCGCGGCCCTGCACACCGAGCTGGTGCGTGCGGCCGCGGGCGTCAGCGCGCCAGAATCCGCCGCATCAGGAGCGGCGTGAACAGCATCGGGATCTGGTAGAGCGCCACGAAGAGTGTGAATCCCGGATCCGGCGGCAGCGCCGCGAGGTAGATCGCGACCGTCCGGTTGCCCCACATGAACCCCGCCGCGCCGGCCTCGCCGGGCCCGAGGCCGCGATGCACCGTCCAAGCGGCGGCGACCTGCATCCCGAAGTTCACCGCCACCGCAAGGCCGAACACCCACAGCCCGTGCAGCGGGTCCGCCAGCAGCATGTCGCGCACGCCGTCGAACAGAGGCAGCACGAAGGTCACCATCGTCAGCGCCGCCAGCCCGTCGAAGGCCCGGTTCTCGCGCGCGATGCGCTCGGGCCCGACGAGACGCCGCAGGCCGAGCCCCAGCAGCGTGCCGAGGACGATCATCGCCCCGGTCCTGAGCCCCAGCGTCACGGCGTCGAGCGGAACCGCCTCGCCCAGCAGGAGGCGCACCACGGCGGGGCCGATCAGCGGGGTCAGCGCGCTCGCGACCACCGTGATTTCAAGCGCGAACAGCCCGTTGAGGCCGAGCATCAGGCAGATCGCGGCGGATGACGTGATCGGCGGCGCGGCACCGGTGTAGACGAGGGCGGCGATCGCCCCCTCGTCGAGTCTCAGCGCATGGCCGGCCATCCACAGAACCGCCGGCGTCGCCACCAGAAAGCCGCTGACCCAGAGCGCGAGTCGCGCGGCGCCCCGCCCGGTGGCCGCGCGCCGGACCGCGGGCCGAAGGTCGAGGCGCGACACCGCGACCGCGAAGATCAGGACCACCAGCGCCGGCAGGAACGGGCGCAGCGCCGCGGCTGCCGAGGGCAGCACCAGCCCCGCCAGCACCCCGGCCGCCATGATCCAGCGCGCCCGCCCGCCGATCCATCCGAGCAGGGTCATACGGCCTCGCCCCGCCCCGGCCGCACATGGCTTTCCGAGGCGGCGCCTGACGTCAAGTGGCGCTCCATCGCGGCTGCGGCCTCATCGCGCCCGCGCCGCGCGGGGCGCCTCGAGCGAGGCAAGGAGGTCGGTGAACCGCTCGCCCTGCACGACGATGTGCGCGCGCATCGCCTCGGCCGCCGCGTCCGCGTCATGCGCGAGGATTGCGCGGACCACCGCCTCGTGCTCGTCGAACGAGTTCCGCACCCGGCCGCGGGAGCGCAGCTGCAGGCGCCGGTAGGGCTTGAGCCGGCGCCGCAGGGCGCGGGTCTGCTCGGAGAGGAACTCCTGATGCGCGGCGGCGTCGATCGCCTCGTGGAACTCCTCGTTCTCGTAGTAGTAGGCGTCCTCGTCGGATGCCGCGGCGGCGGCGGCGCAGGCGCGGTGATGCGCGCCGATCCGCTCCTCGTCGGCCGGCGTCGCGCGCCGCGCGGCAAGCCGCGCGCAGATCGCCTCGAGCTCGGCCATCACCTCGAACATCTCGACCATCCGTTTCGGCCCGACCTCGGCGACCACCGCGCCGCGCCGTGGGCGCAGCTCGATCAGCCCGGTCGCCGCGAGCTGCATCAGCGCCTCGCGGATCGGCGTTCGCGAGACGCCGAAGCGCGTCGCCAGCGAGACCTCGTCGAGCCGGTCGCCGGGCGCGAGGTCTCCCGTCAGGATCAGGTCCTCGATCTTGTCGTGCAGCAGGTCGGCGCGGCGCTCGCTCATCGGAAGGCTCCGGGGAAGTCTCGACCTCTCATAGCTCAAGTGAATGCCAAAGACAAATCCTTGTATACAATTTCGTTGACTCATGCATTTTTGCCCCATATGCCTTCCCCAGCGGCGGGCCCTCTGCCCCCGCCAGCAGCGAAGAGGGCGCCCAAGCCGCCCGTCCAAGGGAGGACACCATGTTCATGAACTTCCGCGCGACCGCCGCCGCCGTCATTGCGGTCGCTCTCACCGCCGGCGCGGCCGATGCCGCCGAGCTTCGCCTGAGCCATCAGTGGGCAACCAGCGACGTGCGCCACAAGGTGGCCGAGATCGTCGCCAACCACGTCGCCGAGGCGAATGTCGATCTCTCGATCCAGATCTTCCCGACGGGCTCGCTGTTCAAGGCGCAGGAGCAGTACAACCCGCTGTCGCGCGGCCAGCTCGACATGACCGTCTATCCGCTCTCCTACGCGGGCGGCCAGCGCCCGGAATACAACCTCACCCTGATGCCCGGCCTGGTGAAGAACCATGACCACGCGGCGCGCCTCAACGAATCGGCCTTCATGCAGAAGATCGAGGAGATCATGGCGCAGGACGACGTCATGGTGCTGGTGCATGGCTACCTCGCGGGCGGCTTCGCCGGGAAGGACAAGTGCGTCTCGGCCCCCGCGGACGTGAAGGGCCTGCAGATGCGCTCGGCCGGCAAGGCGTTCGAGGAGATGCTGGCGGGTGCCGGAGCCTCGATCGCCTCGATGGCCTCGTCCGAAATCTACAACGCGATGCAGACGGGCGTGCTCGACGCGGTCAACACCTCGTCCTCGAGCTTCGTGAGCTTCCGGCTCTACGAGCAGTCGAAGTGCTTCACGCCGGCGGGCGACTATGCGCTGTGGTTCATGTACCAGCCGCTGCTGATGAACAAGTCGACCTTCGACGGGCTGACCGACGCGCAGAAGTCCGCGCTCGTGAAGGGCGCGAAGAAGGCCGAGGCCTTCTACCTCGATGAGGCGAAGAAAGAGGATGCCGCCGCCGCGAAGGTGTTCGCCGATGCGGGCGTCGAGATCCACCAGATGACCGAGGCCGAGTTCAACGCCTGGCGCGAGCTTGCGAAGGAGACCTCGTACAAGAGCTTCGTGAGCAAGGTCGCGAACGGGCAGGAGCTGCTCGACCTCGCCCTCTCGGTCGAGTGACCGCGCGCGGCGGCGCCGGCCCGTCGCCGGCGCCGCCGCCACCTTTGACACGGCGGCGCCTCGCGCGCCGCGCGCAAGACGCAAGGGCCCGGCAGCGCCGATGATGGCGGGACCGCGCCCGAACCCAGACCGGGATAGACACAGCGATGTCCGGCCATTCCCCCACTCTCACGGTTGCGCGCGACGGCGGAAACCCCGTCCTGCGCGCAATCGGGATGATCTCGACCGCCTGCGGCGTGCTCGCGGCGCTGATGATCGTCGCCTCGGTGATCGTGACCTGCCAGATGATCTGGGTCCGCTTCGTGATGGGCCAGTCGACGATCTGGCAGACCGAGGCGGTGATCTACCTCATGGTCGGGGCCACGATGATCGGGCTTCCTTACGTGCAGCGCCTGCGCGGCCATGTGAACGTCGATCTCGTGCCGATGATGCTGCCGCGCGGCGCGCGCTTCGCGCTGGCGATCGTCACCCTAGGCGCGGGGATCGTCGTGACCGCTGTGATGTTCTGGTACGGCTTCGACCTCTGGCACGTGGCGTGGGAGCGCAACTGGCGCTCGGACACCGTGTGGGCGCCGAAGCTTTGGGTGCCCTACCTCGTTCTGCCGGTGGGCTTCGGGCTCTATCTCCTGCAACTCGCCGCGGATTTCTACGCACTCCTCACGGGCATCGAGCGGCCCTTCGGACTGTCGGAGGACAAGTGATGGACCCGTTGACGATTGGCGTTCTCGTCGCTCTTGCCACCATCGCCGTCCTGTTCTCGGGCGTCTCGGTCGCGACCGGGCTTCTGATCGTGGCGGGCGGCTTCCTGCTTGCCTTCGATGGCATGCGCTCGGTCGAGCTAATGCCCGAGATCTTTTTCGGCGAGCTCGACAATTTCGCGCTGCTGTCGATCCCGATGTTCATCATCATGGGGGCGGCGATCGCCTCGACCCGGGCGGGGGCGGATCTCTACGAGGCGCTCGACCGCTGGCTCACCCGGGTGCCAGGGGGCCTCGTGGTGTCGAACCTCGGAGCCTGTGCGCTCTTTGCCGCGATGTCGGGCTCGTCGCCTGCCACCTGCGCCGCGATCGGCAAGATGGGCATCCCCGAGATGCGCAAGCGCGGCTACCCGGACGGCGTCGCGGCGGGCTCGATCGCGGCGGGTGGCACGCTGGGCATCCTCATCCCACCCTCGGTCACCATGATCGTCTACGGCATCGCCACCGAGACCTCGATCGGGCGGCTGTTCCTCGCCGGCGTGATGCCGGGTGTCCTGCTGGTCCTGCTGTTCATGGCCTGGTCGATCTTCTCGACGTGGCGGCAGGGCGGGCTGGACGTGCTGTCCGGTCGCAGCTTCACCTGGACGCAGCGGGTCGAGATCCTTCCCCGGGTTCTGCCGTTCCTGCTGATCATCCTCGGCGTGCTCTACGCGATGTATGGCGGCATCGCCACGCCGTCCGAGACCGCCGCCGTGGGCGCGCTCTTGTGCATCGTGATCGCCGTGCTGATCTACCGGCTGTGGTCGATCAGCGGGATCTGGGTCGTGCTGCGCGACTCGACGCGCGAGAGCGTGATGATCCTGTTCATCATCGGCGCGGCCGGCGTCTTCAGCTACATGCTGTCGTCGCTGTTCATCACCCAGTCGATCGCCGGCTGGATCGCCGAGTTGGACGTGAACCGCTGGGTGCTGATGGGGGCGATCAACGTCTTCCTGCTGGTCGCCGGCTTCTTCCTGCCGCCGGTCGCCGTGATCCTGATGTCGGCCCCGATCCTCTTGCCCATCGTGACCTCGTCGGGCTTCGACCCCTACTGGTTCGCGGTGATCGTGACCATCAACATGGAGATCGGGCTGATCACGCCGCCCGTGGGGCTCAATCTCTATGTCATCAACGGTATCGCGCCGGACATCAAGCTCAAGACCATCCTGTGGGGGTCGATGCCCTTCGTGTTGTGCATGGTGCTTGCGATCGTGCTGCTCTGCCTGTTCCCGGGCATCGCGACCTGGCTCCCCGATGCGGTGATGGGGCCCGCGGTCTGATGGCGAACGCGGGGATGAGATTTGGCGACATGCTCGCCCGGATCGCCGAGACGGGTCGCGCGCTGATCGGCGCCGAGGAGCCCAAGGCCCTGATCGAGCAGGCCCGCACGATCCTCGGATCGGAGGGCGAGGTGTCCGGGACGGCGCGCGCGCGGGCCTTCCTCGACGCCTATCGCGCCCTCGGGGAAAAGGCGCGGCTCGACTTCCTGCGCGAGGCCTCGACCGGCCTTGGCGCCGAAGCGGCGACGCTTGGTGCCGCGGTCGAGAAATACCTCGCCTCGCGCTCGGACACGGACGCGCGCGCCCTCCACATCGCCGCCGAGCCCCGAAGCCAGGAGCTGATCCGCCGCCTCAACCGCGCGCCCGGCGCGATGCCCGACCTCGTGGCGATGCGCGAGGACCTGCTGCGCCATCTGCGCGACGAGCCGGCGCTCGCCGCGCTGGACGAGGACTTCCGGCACCTCTTCGCCTCGTGGTTCAACCGCGGCTTCCTGGAACTGCGGCGCATCGACTGGAACACCCCCGCGGCCATCCTCGAGAAGATCATCGAATACGAGGCGGTCCACGAGATCCACGATTGGTCCGACCTGCGCCGGCGCGTCGCGGCGCCGGACCGGCAGCTCTACGCCTTCTTCCATCCCGCACTCCCCGGCGAGCCGCTGATCTTCGTCGAGGTCGCCCTGACCGCCGAGATCCCCACGGCGATCGGCCCGATCCTCGCCGCCGGGCGCGAGACGCTCGAGCCCTCGCGGGCGCGCACGGCGGTGTTCTACTCGATCTCGAACTGCCAGGAGGGGCTGAGAGGCGTGAGCTTCGGCAACTTCCTCATCAAGCAGGTGGTCGAGGAGCTGAGCGCCGCCTTCCCGTCGCTCGAGACCTTCGTCACCCTCTCGCCGGTGCCGGGCCTGCGCGCCTGGGCGGGGCGCCAGGGCATCGAGGCGCCGGCGCCGGACGCGCTGGGGCCGCTCGCCGCGCGCTACCTGGTTGAGGCCAAGCGCCCCTCGGGCGGTCCGGTCGATCCGGTCGCGCGCTTCCACCTCGGCAACGGCGCGCGGCTCGAGCGGATCAATCTCGGCGCCGACACGTCCGGGCGCGGCGAGGCGCAGGGCTGGGGGGTGATGGTCAACTACCTCTACGACCTTCGCGACATCGAGAAGAACCACGAGGCGTTCGCAGAGAGCGGCGAGGTGGCGCACTCCGCCGCGGTGCGCCGGCTGGTGAAGCAGGCAGGGCAGGCAGGAGGCGCGCGCGCATGACCGGGGTCAACCATCTCATCGACGGTCTGTGGCAGGGCTTCCGCGGCCGCGAGGCGGCCGTCTTCGCCGAGCTGGGCGATGGGCGGCACTACACCTATGCCGATCTCGACGCGGTCTCGGCCCGCTTCGCCGCGGCGCTGGTCGGGCTGGGCGTGAAGCCGGGCGACCGGGTTGCCGCGCAGGTCGAGAAGTCGATCGAGGCGCTGATGCTTTATCTCGGCGCGGTGCGGGCTGGGGCGGTGTTCCTGCCGCTCAACACGGCCTACACGCCCGCCGAGATCGGCTATTTCGTGGGCGATGCCGAGCCCGCGCTGCTGGTCTGCGACCCGGCACGCGAGGCGGCGCTGCGCCCGCTGGCCGAGGGCGTGGGCGCGCGGCTCGAGACGCTGGGCGCGTCGAAGGGCGGCGCCGTGCCGCAAGGCAGCCTGCTCGGCCTCGTGCCGGCGACGGCCGACGATTTCCGCGACGTCGCGCGCGGCCCGGACGATCTGGCCGCGATCCTCTACACCTCGGGGACGACGGGACGCTCGAAGGGAGCGATGCTGAGCCACGACAACCTCTTGTCGAACGCGCGCGTGCTGGCCGCGACCTGGGCATTCACCGCCGCCGACGTGCTGATCCACGCGCTGCCGATCTTCCACACGCACGGGCTGTTCGTGGCCACCAACACAACGATCGTGTCGGGCGCGCGGCTCATCTGGATGGAGAGGTTCGACGCCGACGCGGTGATTGGCGCCATCCCGCGCGCGACCGCGCTGATGGGGGTGCCGACCTTCTACACGCGCCTGCTGGCCGACCCCCGGCTCGACCGCGAGCTGACGAAGGGAATGCGGCTGTTCATCTCGGGTTCGGCGCCGCTGCTGGCCGAGACGCACCGGCAGTGGGAGGCGCGCACCGGCCACGCCATCCTCGAGCGCTACGGGATGACCGAATGCTCGATGAACACCTCGAACCCCTATGACGGCGAGCGCCGAGCGGGGACGGTGGGCTTCCCGCTCGCCGGGGTCGAGTTGCGCATCACCGAGCCCGAGACCGGCCGCCCCCTCGCGCAGGGCGAGATCGGCATGATCGAGGTGCGCGGCCCCAACGTCTTCAAGGGCTACTGGCGGATGCCGGAGAAGACCGCCGAGGAGCTGCGCCCCGATGGCTGGTTCATCACCGGCGATCTGGGCATGATCGACGACCGCGGCTATGTCGTGATCGTGGGCCGCGGCAAGGACCTGATCATCTCGGGCGGCTTCAATGTCTATCCCAAGGAGGTCGAGGGCGAGATCGACCGCATCCCCGGCGTGCTCGAGTCGGCGGTAATCGGCGTGCCGCATCCCGATTTCGGCGAGGGCGTCGTCGCCGTCGTCGTGCCCGCGAAGGGCGCGGCGCTGACCGAGGCCGACATCGTCGGCCCGCTCTCCGAGCGGCTGGCCAAGTTCAAGCAGCCCAAGCGCGTGTTCTTCGCCGACAGCCTGCCGCGCAACACCATGGGCAAGGTCCAGAAGAAGGAGCTCCGCGACCAGCACGCCGGCGCCTTCGCCTGACCCGCCGGGCGGGTTCCGAATCCCCGGGCTTCGGTCTAGGCTGGGGCGAAATCGCCCGCGCACCCGCGGCGCGAGAGGGGAGGAGACCGATGTCCCACGTCTTTCCCAGGCACACCAAGGCCGCCCTGCCCACCGTGGCGGGCGGCGATGGCTGCTACCTGATCGACAGCACGGGCAGGCGCTATCTCGATGCCTGCGGCGGGGCTGCGGTCTCGTGTCTGGGCCATTCGCCCCGCGCCGTAACCGAAGCGGTGAAGGCGCAACTCGACCGGGTCGCCTATGCGCATACCAGCTTCTTCACCTCCGAACCCGCCGAAGCGCTCGCCGACCGGCTGATCGCGAAGGCGCCGAAGTGGATCGAGCGCGTCTATTTCGTCTCAGGCGGATCCGAGGCGACCGAGAGCGCGATCAAGCTGGCGCGGCAGTATTTCATGGAGAAGGGCGAGAGCGCGCGGCGCCACGTCGTCGCCCGCTGGCAAAGCTATCACGGCAACACGCTGGGGGCGCTCGCGGCCGGCGGCAACCGCTGGCGGCGCGCGCAGTTCCAGCCGCTGCTCACGGGCGCCATGCACCACATCTCGCCTTGCCACCACTGGCGCTGGGCCGAGCCGGGCGAGAGCCCGGAGGATTACGGCCAGCGCGTGGCAAACGAGCTCGACGAGAAGATCCGCGAGCTGGGCCCCGAGACGGTTGCGGCCTTCATCGCCGAGCCGGTGGTGGGTGCCACCATGGGTGCGGTGCCCGCCGTGCCCGGCTATTTCAAACGGATCCGCGAGATCTGCGACCGGCACGGCGTGCTGCTGATCCTCGACGAGGTGATGTGCGGCATGGGCCGGACCGGCCATCTCTTCGCCTGCGAGGCGGACGGGATCGCGCCCGACATCATCTGCATCGCCAAGGGCTTGGGCGCCGGCATCCAGCCGATCGGCGCGATGCTGTGCTCGGGTGAGATCTACCGCACGATCGAGGCGGGCTCGGGCTTCTTCCAGCACGGCCACACCTATCTGGGCCACCCGGCGGCCTGCGCGGGATCGCTTGCGGTCATGGACGAGATCGAGGGGCGGGACCTGCTCGCGCGCGTGCGCGAGACCGGGGCGAAGCTGCGCGCGGCGCTCGAAGCGGCGTTCGGCCAGCATTGGGCGGTGGGCGACATCCGCGGGCGGGGGCTGTTCCTCGGCATCGAGCTGGTGGCGGACAAGGAGACCAAGGCCCCCTTCGATCCCGCGCTGGGCATCGCCGCGAAGATCAAGAAGGCGGCCTTCGCGAATGGCCTGATGGTCTATCCGATGGGTGGGACGGTCGATGGCCAGCACGGCGATCACGTGCTGATCGCGCCGCCCTACATCCTCGAGGTGCGCCAGATCGGCGAGATCGTCGACAAGCTCGGCCCTGCAATCGACAGCGCGCTCGCCGTCGCCAGGGTCGCCTGAGCGAACCGGCGGCGCCGCGCGCGCGCGCCGTCGCGGCCCGCCGCGCCTCAGACCGCGAGGCTGTGCCTGGCCGGGCGGCTCTGGAAATAGGCGTCGAACTCGGCCGCCACCAGCCGGGTATGGGCGCGCCAGTCGTCGGCGATGGTGAATCCCTGCGGGCCCGACACCAGCGCACCCTGCGGCGCCGCGGCGATGATGGCCTCGGCGACCTCGATGACCGGCGTTGCGGCGACCCCATGCCGCGCCCTCAGCGCGTCGAGATCGAGCGAGAAGTGGCAGAGGATCTGCTCGATGGCGTCACGCCGCGCGAGATCGTCGGCTGTGAACGCCTTGCCGCGCGCGGTCGCCAGCTCGTCCGCTTCGATCGCCTTCTGATAGGCTGCGGTCGAGGGATCGTTCTGGACATATCCCTGCGGCAGTGAGCCGATGGCGGACGCCCCCATGCCGATCAGCGCGACGGCCGAATCGACGGTGTAGCCCTGGAAGTTGCGCCGCAGCGTTCGATCCGCGGCAGCCTTGGCCATCGCGTCGCCGGGCTTGGCGAAATGGTCGATCCCTATGGGGATGTAGCCCGCCTCGCGCAGCATCTGCGCGGCCAGCGCCGCCTGCCGGCGCCGCAGCGTCGTGCCGGGGAGGATCGATTCGTCGATCATCTTCTGCCGGCGCGCCATCCAGGGCACATGTGCATAGCCGAACAGCGCGAGCCGGTCCGGCGCAAGTCCGATCACCTTCTCGATCGTGCTCATCAGCGTCTCGGCCGTCTGGCCCGGCAGACCATAGAGAAGGTCGATGTTGATCCCGGTCACGCCGCGCTCGCGCAGCCCCTCGACCACCTTGCGGGTGATATCGTAGCCTTGCCGGCGGCCGATCGCCTCCTGCACGCGCGGCTCGAAGTCCTGCACGCCGATCGAGGCGCGGGTGAGCCCCGCCTCGGCCAGCGCGTCGAGCCGCGGCCCCGTCATGTCGCGCGGGTCGATCTCGACGGCGAACTCCGCGCCCCTGCTCGACGGGAAATGACGATGCATCGCAGCCGCGAGCCGCACCATGTCATCGGGCGAGAGGATCGTCGGTGAGCCGCCGCCCCAGTGCATCTGGCTGACCGGGCGCCTCGGCCCCACCAGCTCCGCCACCATGGCGATCTCGGCGATCAGCAGGTCGAGATAGCGCGACACGGGGCGGTAGTTTCGCGATCCCTGCGTGCGGCAGGCGCAGAACCAGCACAGCTCGTCGCAGAAGGGCACGTGCAGGTAGAGCGACACCGGCGCATCGGGCGCAAGCCCGGCCAGCCAGCGACGATATGTTGCGCCGCACACGCCTTCGGTGAAGTGCGGAGCGGTCGGATAGCTGGTATAACGCGGCACGCTGCGTTCGAGCGCGTCGGTATCGAAGGCTGTGACATGGCTCATCATGCCGAGCACAAAGACATGTCTGAAGCCGGTTCTCATTGACGCAGATCAAGCGAATCCGCAGACTGAAATCAGTTGCTGAGAGGAATGAATGTCCGGCACCGAGCGCATGATCGCCCCGAACCTGCGCAAGCAGCACGATCGATGCGCCGACTGTGCCATCCGTCACCGCGCCGTCTGCTCGTATTGCGGGCCGCAGGAGCTGAGCCTGCTCGACGCCATCAAGTTCTACCGCAACTACGAGCCCGGGCAGGAGATCGTCGCGGCCGGCGAGCGCACGGATTTCCTCGGCTCGGTGGTCGATGGCGTCGTGTCGCTCTCCAAGACGATGCCGGACGGACGGCGGCAGATGGTCGGCCTGATGTTCGCGTCGGACTTCGTCGGGCGCCCGATGCGCCCGATCGCGCCCTATGACGCGATCGCGGTGACGCCGGTGCGGCTTTGCCTGTTCAACCGGACCCGGTTCGAGCGGCTGCTCAGGGACACGCCGGTGCTGGAGAAGCGCCTGCTCGAGATGACGCTCGACGAGCTCGACGCGGCGCGCGACTGGATGCTGCTGCTCGGCCGGAAGTCGGCGCGCGAGAAGATCGCGACCTTCCTCGCCATCCTCGCCCGCCGTGCGGCGAGCGCCCACAACACCCATGCGGATGACGGCTTCGCGTTCGACCTGCCGCTCACGCGCGAGCAGATGGCCGATTACCTGGGCCTGACGATCGAGACCGTGAGCCGGCAGATCACCGCGCTCAAGAAGGACGGGGTCGTCGAGTTCGCCGATGCCCGCCGATGCCTCGTGCCGGATTTCGTCGTGTTGCTCGACGCCGCGGGCGAAGACGCCGACGGCGGCATGATCGACTGATCCCCCGGCGCAGCCTCCCTGCCACTATCGCTGCTTTCTGATCCGCTTGCACCGGGCGGAGGTCCCGCTCGCCGCCCGGAGCGGGTCTGCGCGCGGCGCGGCGCCGCGCCCTCGCGCCGCACCCGGCGTTGATGCAGATCAAGGTCGATCCCTGTTGCGTCCGCGAGAAGACCGTGAGGGCGCGGCCGCCGACTCCGGCTGCCGTGACTGCTGCCACACGGGGAAAGCGATATGGGTATTGTCATAAAGCTCGCCGCCCTGGGGGTGATCGCGGTTCTCGCGGCCTATGCCGCGAACATGGCGCATGACGTGGCCTACATGGTCAATGCGCTGACCGTCTTCATCGTCGCGGTCGGTCTGTTCATCTACACCATCAAGCGGTCGGACCTGCCGAACCGCATGCCGAACGGCGATGGCGCGCCGGCCGAAGGCTACATGGACGGCGTCGTCCGCTATGGCGTGATCGCCACGGCGCTGTGGGGCGTCGTGGGCTTTCTCGCGGGCGTCTACATCGCCTTCCAGCTCGCTTTCCCCGAACTGAACCTCGGGTTCAGCTTCACGAGCTTTGGGCGGCTTAGACCGCTGCACACCTCGGCGGTGATCTTCGCATTCGGCGGCAACGCGCTGCTCGCGACCTCGTTCTACGTCGTGCAGCGGACCTCGGCGGCGCGGCTGTGGGGTGGCAACCTCGCCTGGTTCGTGTTCTGGGGCTATCAGCTCACCATCGTGCTCGCGGCAACGTCCTACGTGCTCGGCGGCAGCCAGGGCAAGGAATACGCCGAACTGCCCTGGCATGTGGACCTCTGGCTCACGGTGGTCTGGGTCGCCTATCTCGCGGTGTTCCTGGGCACGCTGATCAAGCGCAAGGAGCCGCACATCTACGTCGCGAACTGGTTCTACCTCAGCTTCATCGTCACGGTGGCGATGCTGCATGTGGTGAACAACCTTGCGCTGCCGGTGTCGGTGTTCGGCTCGGCCTCCTACTCGGCCTTCTCGGGCGTGCAGGACGCGATGACGCAGTGGTGGTATGGCCACAACGCGGTCGGCTTCTTCCTGACGGCGGGCTTCCTCGGCATGATGTACTACTTCGTGCCAAAGCAGGCCGAGCGCCCGGTCTATTCCTACAAGCTCTCGATCGTGCACTTCTGGGCGCTGATCTTCCTCTACATCTGGGCCGGTCCGCACCACCTGCACTACACGGCGCTGCCGGAGTGGGCCTCGACGCTGGGGATGGTGTTCTCGATCATCCTGTGGATGCCGTCCTGGGGCGGCATGATCAACGGGCTGATGACGCTCTCGGGCGCCTGGGACAAGCTGCGCACCGATCCCATCATCCGCATGATGGTCGTCTCGATCGGCTTCTACGGCATGTCGACCTTCGAGGGGCCGATGATGTCCATCAAGGCCGTGAACTCGCTCAGCCACTACACCGACTGGACGATCGGCCATGTTCATTCCGGTGCGCTTGGCTGGAACGGCATGATCACCTTCGGCGCGCTCTACTTCCTCGTGCCGCGGCTGTGGAACCGTGAGCGGCTCTACTCGCTCAGCCTGGTGAACTGGCACTTCTGGCTCGCGACCATCGGCATCGTGCTCTACGCGGCATCGATGTGGGTGACCGGGATCATGGAAGGGCTGATGTGGCGCGAATACGACGACCAGGGCTTCCTCGTGAACTCGTTCGCGGACACGGTCGCTGCCAAGTTCCCGATGTATCTGGTGCGCGGCTTCGGAGGCGTCCTGTTCCTCGCGGGTGCGATCATCATGTGCTTCAACCTCTATCAGACGATCCGCGGTCGCCTGCGCGACGAGCGCATGCCCACAGCCGCCGCCGTCGCGGCCGAATAAGGAGGGCCAGGCCATGAGCATCATGGAAAAGCACAAGGCCATCGAGAAGCACGCGACGCTGCTGCTCGTCCTCTCGTTCCTCGTGGTGACGGTGGGCGGGATCGTCGAGATCGCGCCGCTGTTCTGGCTGCAGAACACCATCGAGAAGGTCGAGGGGGTGCGTCCCTACTCGCCTCTCGAGCTCGCGGGGCGGCAGATCTATGTCCGCGAGGGCTGCTATGTCTGCCACAGCCAGATGATCCGGCCGATGCGCGACGAGGTCGAGCGCTACGGCCATTACTCGCTGGCGGCCGAGTCGATGTACGACCGGCCCTTCCAGTGGGGCTCGAAGCGGACGGGGCCCGACCTCGCCCGCGTCGGCGGGCGCTATTCGGACGCCTGGCATGTCGACCACATGGAAAACCCCCAGGCGCTGGTGCCAGAGTCGGTCATGCCGAAATACCCCTGGCTGGCCGAGACCCCGCTCGACTTCGCGCATATCGCCGACCACCTGCGCACCAACGCGGCGCTGGGCGTGCCCTACACCGACGAGCAGATCGCCAACGCCAGGACCCATGTCATGGCACAGGTCAACCCGGATCACGCGGCGGTCGAGGACCTTCTGGCCAGCTACCCCAAGGCGCAGGTTCGCAACTTCGACGGCCAGCCGGCGATCACCGAGCTGGATGCACTGATCGCCTATCTGCAGATGCTCGGCACGCTGGTCGACTTCTCGACCTACGAGGCGACCGCCGACGCCAACCTGCGCTGACGGGAGGGAACGATGGAAACCTACAGCCTTCTCCGCCAGATCGCCGACAGCTGGGTGCTGCTTGCGATGTTCGTCTTCTTCCTCGGCGTGTTGGCCTGGGCCTTCCGGCCCGGCTCGCGCAAGATCCACGACGACATCGCGCAGATCCCGCTACGCAACGACAGCCCGAGGGAGTGAGCGATGGCTGATCACAGGAACGAGGTCGACGAGGTCAGCGGGACCGAGACGACCGGCCATGAATGGGACGGGATCAAGGAGCTCAACACGCCGCTTCCACGCTGGTGGCTCTGGACCTTCTACGGCACCATCGTCTGGGGGGTGATCTACACGATCCTCTATCCGGCATGGCCGTTGGTGAGCGATGCCACGGCAGGCGTGCTGGGCTATACCAGCCGGGCCGCGGTGCACGAGGCGATCGACGAGGCGGCGGCCGCGCAGCGCGTCTTCACCGACCGGATCGCCTCCCTCGACATCGACGAGATCGCCTCCGACGCCGAGCTCGTGCAGTTCGCACAGTCCGGCGGCGCCGCGATCTTCCGCAACTACTGCTCGCAGTGCCACGGCTCGGGCGCGGCGGGGGTCCAGGCGTCGGGCTATCCCAACCTGCTCGACGACGACTGGATCTGGGGCGGCACGCTCACCGACATCGAGACCACGATCCGCCACGGCATCCGGTATGACGGCGACGACGACACCCGGATCTCGGAGATGCCCGCCTTCGGCCGCGACGAGATCCTCAGCGCCGACGAGATCGCGGCGGTGGCCGATCACGTGCTCTCGCTGAGCGGCAAGGCCGACGCGACCGAGGAGGGGGCGACGATCTATGCCGACAACTGCGCCGCCTGCCATGGCGAGGGCGGCATGGGCGAGCCCGCGCTGGGTGCGCCGAACCTGACGGACGCGATCTGGCTCTACGGCTCGGACCGCGCGCGGGTGATCGAGTCGATCACCAATTCCCGCGGTGGCGTGATGCCCGGCTGGAGCGGACGCCTCGGCGACGCCCAGATCAAGCAGGTCGCCATCTACGTTCACGGCCTCGGCGGAGGCCAATGACCCTCGGTCCGTCCGGGAGCGATCCCGGGCGGCCGCAATGCAGACCCCAGAACTTCTCGCCCGGCCTCGCGGCCGGGCTTTCTCGTTCCGCCGCCGGGCGTCGCGGGCATCCCGCCTCAGGACCTCGCGAAGGGGTCGACTGGCCCGATCGGCGGGTTGTGGGCCTCGATGATCGCGCCCGCGTCGAGTAGGGTCTCCTCGCGGCACCTTCCAGCGATCAGCTGCACGCCCATCGGGTGGCCCGGCGAGCCGGTCGCGACCGTCAGGCCGGGCAGGCCCAGCGCGGGCAGTCCCACTTGCGTGAGCTGCGCCTCGGAGACGCGCGCGAAGGCCGCCTCGCCCGCGACGTCCAGCAGGTCGGGGAACGGGGGTTCGGCGGAGACCGGACATAGCAGCACGGGCCAGTCCTCGAGGAAGAGCTGCCAGTCGCGCAGCAGCGTCGCGCGCTCGCGCAGTGCGTCGAGCGGCTCGCCCCCCTTCGCCGCGACAGCCCTGAGCGCGGCGGCAACGATCCGCGCATCCGGATCCGCCTCCGTGTCGAGCTTCGGCAGGCCCGAGACGCGGAACTCCTCCATCCACAGCGTCATGTTGATCCGGGCAGCATCGCGGAAGGATGGCGGCGCGCATTCCTCGACCTCCCACCCGGCCGCGGCCAGCGCGGCGGCGGCGGCGCGCAGGGCGTCGGCGACCTCGGGGGCCGTGGGCATCCCGTCCGGCGCGAGGCAGAGCGCGACGCGGCGCGGCGGCTCGGGCATCGCGGCGGGCGCAGGCATCCACCACGGGTCGCGCGGGTCGGGCGCCGACATCGCCGCGAAGGCGAGGCGAAGGTCGCCGATGCGCCGCGCAAGCGGCCCCGACACGGCCGTGAGCTGCGCGCCCATCGTGCGGTCGGGCCCCGTGAAGTTGTGCGCGGCGATCCGCCCGAGACCGGGCCTCAGGCCATGCACGCCGCAGGCATAGGCCGGGTAGCGGATCGAGCCCGCGATGTCCGTGCCATGCGCGATCGCCCCGATCCCCGCGGCCACCGCGGCCCCGGCGCCGCCCGACGACCCGCCCGGCGTCAGCCCGCGATCATGCGGGTTGAGGGTTGCCCCGTGGAGGCTGTTGCGCGTGAACCACCTGAGCGAAAAGGCGGGCGTGTTCGTCTGTCCCACGATCACCGCGCCCGCCCGCCGCAGATTGGCGACGACCGGGTTGTCCGTCCCGGCGATCAGGTCGCGTTGCAGGCGCAGGCCATTCGTCGTGGCGTGACCGGCCATGTCGACATTGACCTTCACCGTGACCGGAACGCCCGCGAGCGGCCCGGCCGACTCGCCGCGCGCCAGCGCCGCGTCCACCCGTCCCGCCTCGGCCAGCGCCTCGGCCGGAAACTCGGTGACCACCGCGTTGATGGCGGGGTTCACGGCCGCGAGCCGGGCGAGCGCGCTGCGCGCCACTTCCTGCGCGCTGACCTCGCGGTTGCGCACGAGCGCCGCGAGCGTCTCGGCCGAATGTTTCCAGAGTTCCGTCATGCGCTACCCCTCCCGTCGCTTTCGCCCGATCCTTGCCGTCGGGGAAGCCGCCGTCAATCGACCCGCCGTCTCGGCCTGTCGCAGCCGGCCAACATGCCGGGCGGCGCGGTGCCGGAACCCCTCGGCCGCGCTGAGGACAGCCGTCGTCGCGGGGCCACTCAGGGTCATTGCCCACGACGCAACGGCGGGGCGGGGTGACGCCATTCAGTGACCGCACTAGCAAAGATGCCACAGTCTTTCCGCCAAACTGGAAAGATGGAGAGAAGCCGAAGGAAGGAATTGCGGATAACGCAACGTCAGGTAAATTTTTCGTTAACGTATCGTTTCGCGTTCACGTTCCGGGGGGAACACCATGAAGCCTGTTAGAATCCTTCTGTGCAGCACCGCTCTCGCCGGCGTCATGGCCGGCGCCGCTCAGGCGCAAAGCCTGATCGACAACGGCCTGATCGCGCTCGGGGTCAACCCCCAGGGGAACCTGATCGTCTCGAGCGAATCCGGCTTCATTGGCCTGACCTATATTCCGACGTTTGGCGAAGCCCTCGCGCCCGGCTGCTTCTGCGAGGGCTGGGGCGTCGCGGATCTCGGAACGGACTATTTCGGCAAGGCGGGCGAGGCCTTCTCGGACGCCAACCTCTTCAATGCGAACCTCACGGTCGACGGGACGGGCACGCTGCTTGGCTCCGCCGGCAGTTCGGCGGTCGCGTCGGTCGATGTCGGCAACGGCGACAAGATCCTGAACGTCACCCACGCCTACAGCCCCGCGGCGGCGACCGCGAACCTCTAACAGGTGGACGTGACGATCACGAACATCGGCACCGAGAGCATCGTCCGTCTGGTCTACCGCCGCGCGATGGACTGGGACGTGCCGCCGACCGAGTTCGACGAGTTCGTCACCATCCAGGGCACCTCGGCCACGAACCTGATCTTTTCCAGCGACAACGGCTTTGCCGATGGCAATCCCAACGTTCCGGCAGGTTCGGTCAACCCCGAGACCGTGAACACGGACTTCGTCGACAACGGGCCGTCGGATCATGGCGCGGTGTTCGATTTCGACTTCGGCGGCCTCGCCCCGGGCGAGGTGCAGACCTTCACGATTTAATACGGCGCCGCGGGCAGCGAAGCGGAAGCCCTGGCGGCGCTGGCGGCGGTGGGCGCCGAGGTCTATTCGCTCGGACAGCCCGATACCGAGGGCGGCGCGACCGAGGGCACGCCGAACACCTTCATCTTCGCCTTCGCCGGCGTTGGCGGCACCCCGATCAACGGCGGCGGGAGCAACCCGCACGGCTTCCTGAACGTCTATCGCGACGTCGCCGCGCTGATCATGAACAGCCACCGCCGCGTCGTCGGCCAGTTCACCACCGTCGATCCGGGCGCACGCATCGCGGTCGAGCAGGTCGCGCGGATGTCCGAGAACTCGCAGGTCATGAGCCTCGATGCCTCGCTCGGCAAGATCCCGCTCCGGGTCTATGGCGCGGTGAACGGCGAGTTCGGCAACTTCGACCGCAAGGGCAGCAGCGCCGGGTTCGACTACACCGGCGGCGGCGTGACGATCGGTGCGGACTACCAGCTTCCGGCCGGCATGGTCGGCGGTGCCGACATCGCGGTGGGCGCGGCCTTCAGCTTCCAGCGGGTCAGCGCCGATGTCGATGCCAATGCCGGCGATGTCGATGCCGACGGCTATACCGGGTCGATCTACGCCTATGGCGCGGCGCCGATGGGCGGCATGGGCCAGCTGCATGGCGAGCTTGGCTTCTCGCTCGGCTATATCGACTACGACCAGACCCGCGTCTCCGGCGGGCAGGTTTTCAGCGGCGACCCCGACGGGATGGTCTTCTCGGCCGATCTCGAGGTTGGGTACCAGTTCGACAAGTTCCCGGTCGACGAGGGCTTGGGCGTCGATCTGCAGGCGGGGCCGTTCGTGGGGCTCTCCTACGGCTTCAACGATGTCGATTCCTTCACCGAGTCGGGCGGCCTCGCGGTGTCGAGCTTCGACGACGACCGGCTGGTGACCACGCTGGGCGGCCGCGTCTCGCTGAGCAAGGAGGCCGAGGGCAACATCTACTTCGGCATGCTCGAGGCCACCTACAACCATGACTTCCTCGCCGACGGCCAGTCGGTCGCGATCAACGGGGGCGCGCTCACCTCGCTGCTCTCGTCGCCGGACGATGACTTCATCGGGCTGCGGGCGCTGGGCGGCGTCAGCCTGAACGAGCGGCTGCGCGTCATGCTGGAATACAACGGCGGCTACGCCTCGAACTCGACCCAGCACGGCTTCCTGGGGCGCCTCGACTACGCGTTCTGAGCTAGCGGCCGGCCATCGGACGCAAAGGGCGCCCTTGTGGGCGCCCTTCTTCTTGCGCGCGCCCCATCCGCGCCGCCGTCTCACTACACCCGCGCGTCCAGCCCGACCCGACGACCCCGCCCGGCGTTGCGAAACGCGCTTCAATTCCCGGCGTGGCTCTGCAACGATCGCGGCGCCGGCGCGGTGGCGGTCGGGGCGCGCGCGCCGCGGCCGAAGGATGAGGGGAAGGCATGCAGGACCAGCCGTTCACGCTCGGCGCGCTCAGGGCCGCCTATGCCGCGGGGCTGAAGCCCGAGGCCGTCGTGGCCGAGGTCTTCGGCCGGATCGCGGCGTCGGGAGACCCGGGCATCTTCCTACACCAGCGCGCCGAGGCCGAGGTGGCCGCCGAGGCCCGCGCGCTCGGCGCCTTCGATCCGGACCGGCCGCTCTGGGGCATGCCATTCGCGGTCAAGGACAACATCGACGTCGCGGGAGCGCCCACGACAGCCGCGTGCCCGGCCTTCGCCTACCGCGCCCGGCGCGACGCCTTCGTGGTTGCCCGGCTCCGCGCGGCGGGGGCGCTGGTGATCGGCAAGACCAATCTCGACCAGTTCGCCACGGGGCTCGTGGGCGTGCGCACGCCCCACCCGGTGCCGCTGAACGCCATCGACCCCGCGATCGTGCCTGGCGGCTCGTCCTCGGGCTCGGCCGTCGCGGTGGCCCGCGGCATCGTGAGCTTCGCGCTCGGCACCGACACCGCCGGCTCGGGCCGCGTTCCGGCCGCGCTCAACAATATCGTGGGCCTCAAGCCCAGCCTCGGCGCGCTCTCGGCGGGCGGGGTCGTGCCGGCCTGCCGGACGCTCGACACGGTCTCGGTCTTCGCCCTCACGGTCGATGATGCCTACGCGGCCTTCCGCGCGGCGGCCGGCTACGACGAGGGCGACGCCTTCTCGCGCCGCATCGCCGTGCCGCCGCTGGCCGCGCCGCCGCCGGTGGTGCGGATCGGCATCCCCGACCGCGCGAGCATCAGGTTCCATGGCGACGCGGCGCAGGAGGCTTCGTTCCGCGCGTCGGTGGCGGCGCTCGCGGATGCGGGCGCGCAGGTGGTCGAACTGGACTTCACGCCCTTCTTCGCGGTGGCCGAGATGCTCTACGAGGGCGCCTGGGTGGCCGAGCGTCACACGGTGATCGGCGAGCTGATGGCGCGCGACCCGGAGGCGGTCCACCCGGTGACCCGTTCGATCGTCGGCAAGGCCGAGGCGCTGAGCGCGGCCGACGCCTTCCGCGGCATCTATCGGCTCGAGGAACTCAAACGCGCGGCCGAGCCCGCGATGGCGCAGGTCGACATGCTGTGCGTGCCCTCGATCCCCACCTTCGTGACGCGCGCCGAGGTCGAGGCCGATCCGGTCGGGCCGAACAGCATGCTGGGCACCTACACCAATTTCGTGAACCTCATGAACCTCTGCGGCATCGCGGTGCCGACCGCGCCGCGCGGCGACGGCCGGCCGGGCGGCGTCACGCTGCTTGCTGCCGCCGGACGGGATGCGCTGGTTGCCTCCGTGGCGCGCACCTTCGAGGCGGCGGGCGGACGCACCCTCGGCGCGACCGGCTGGCCGGTGTCCGAGCCCGCACCGCTGCCCGCGCGTGCCCAGCCCGGCGAGATCGAGATCGCGGTCTTCGGCGCGCACATGTCGGGCATGGCGCTCAACCGGGATCTGACCGCCCTCGGCGCGCGCTTCCTGCGGGCGGCGCGCACCCGGCCGGACTATCGGCTCTACGCGCTGCCGGGCGGCCCGCCCGCGCGCCCCGGGCTGGTGCGGGTCGCGGGGGGCGAGGGCGGGGCGGTGGCGGTCGAGGTCTGGGCGATGCCCGAGGCCGCGGTCGGGCGCTTCCTTGCGGCGATACCGCCGCCGCTGGGCCTCGGGACACTGCGGCTCGGGGACGGCACGACGCCCAAGGGGTTCCTGTGCGAGGCCGCGGGTGTGGCCGGGGCCGAGGACGTGACAGCACTGGGCGACTGGCGCGCCGTCGTGGCGCGCGAGGAAGGGCAGGGGGCAGGCCCATGATGCGGAAAACGGTGCGGGCGGGCGTGCTCGAGATCGCCTATTTCGAGACCGGCGCGCCCGATGGCTGGCCCTGCATCCTGGGGCACGGCTTTCCCTATGACCCGCACGCCTATGCCGAGTGTGCGCCGATCCTCGCGGCGGCGGGCGCGCGGGTGATCGTGCCGTTCCTGCGCGGCTACGGCCCCACGCGGTTTCTGTCGGCGGCGACGCCGCGCTCGGGCGAGCAGGCGGCGCTGGCGGCGGATCTCGGGGCGCTGATGGACGCGCTGGGGATCGGGCGCGCGGTGCTGGGCGGCTATGACTGGGGCGGGCGCGCCGCCTGCATCGTCGCGGCGCTGTGGCCCGAGCGGGTGACGGCGCTGGTCTCGGGCAATTCCTACAACATCCAGGACATCCCCCGGTCCTGGGAGCCGCGGCCGCCCGAGGAGGAGGCGGCGCTCTGGTACCAGTACTATTTCCACTCGGAACGCGGTCGGCGCGGGCTCATGCGCGACCGGCGCGCGGTGGCGCGGCTGCTGTGGCGGATGTGGTCGCCGGAATGGGGTTTCGACGCCGCCACCTTCGAGCGCAGCGCGGCCGCCTTCGACAACCCCGATTTCGTCGAAGTGGTGATCCACTCCTACCGCCACCGCTTCGGGCTTGTGCCGGGCGACCCCGCCGTCGCCCATATCGAGACGCGGCTGGTGGCGCAGCCCCCGATCACCGTGCCCGCGATCACGATCGATGGCGCAAGCGACGGCGTGAACCCCGGCACGGCGCACCACGCCCACCGCTTTGCCGGGCCGCACGAGCACCGCGTCTGGCAGGGTGCCGGGCACAACCTGCCGCAGGAGCGACCCGCCGACTGGGCGAGCGCCGTGCTCGATGCCCGCGCGATGGCCCTGCGGCACGGGCGCGACCCCGCCGGCGGCTGACCGCCCGAGGGGTTACAGCAGGAACTGGCGCAGGGCGGGGTTGTCCGTCTCCTCGCTCGACCAGAAGCCGAGGCGGGCCAGGTCGGCCTCGAAGGCCGCGTCATCGTTCAAAGGGACGGCAAAGCCCGCGAGTACGCGCCCATAGGCCGCCGCGCGGTTGCGGTAGTGGAACAGCGTGATGTTCCAGCGCGTTCCCAGCGTCTCGAGGAACTGCAAGAGCGCGCCCGGCCGTTCGGGGAACTCGAAGCGGAACAGCCGCTCGCGGCCCAACCCCGCGGCCGGCCCGCCCACCATGTGACGCACATGCAGCCGCGCGACCTCGTTCTGCGTGTAGTCGGCCACCGCGTAGCCGGCGGCGGACAGCGCCTCGCGGATCGCCGCGCGTTCGCCGGGGGCGCCAAGCTGGATGCCGACATAGACCTCGGCCAAGTGGGCCGCGCGGAAGCGGTAGTTGAACTCGGTGACCGGCCGGCGCCCGATTGTGCGGCAGAAGCGCAGGAAGCTGCCGGTTTCCTCGGGGATGGTCACGCCGAACAGCGCCTCGTGCTCGCCGCCGATCTCGGCGCGCTCGGTGATGTGGCCGAGGCGGTCGAAGTTCATGTTCGCGCCCGACAGCACGGCGACGAGTTCCTGCCCCGTGGCGCCGGTCCGGGCGACCCAGCGCTTCATGCCGGCAAGCGCGAGGGCGCCGGCGGGCTCGACGATGCTGCGGGTGTCCTCGAACACGTCGCGGATTGCGGCACAGACCTGGTCGACGCCGACCGTCACCACCTCGTCGATCCGCTCGCGCATCAGTGCGAAGGTGATGTCGCCTACCTGCCGCACGGCGCAGCCATCGACGAAGAGGCCGACCTGGTCGAGCGGCACGGGGCGCCCGGCAGCCATCGCCGCGGCGAGGCAGGCGGCGTCCTCCGGCTCGACCGCGATGATGCGGATCGCGGGGTCGAGCGCCTTGAGATAGACGGCCATCCCGGCGCAGAGCCCGCCGCCGCCCACCGGCACGAACACCGCGTCGATGCTGCCGCGATGGTCGGCGATCAGCTCCATAGCGACGGTGCCCTGGCCCGCGATCACCGCCGGGTCGTCGAAGGGCGGGACCAGCGTGCGCCCCTCGGCCGCCGCGATCGCATCGCCGCGGGCGGCGGCGTCGGAATAGCTGTCGCCGCACAGCTCGATCCGGGCGCCAAGCGTCTCGACGGCCTCGATCTTGATCCGCGGGGTGGTGAGCGGCATCACGATCACCGCGTCGATGCCCAGCTCGCGCGCCGCCAGTGCCACGCCCTGCGCGTGATTGCCCGCCGAGACCGCGACCACGCCCGCCGCGCGCTCGGCCGGCCCGAGCTGGCGCATCCGGTTGTAGGCGCCGCGCAGCTTGAAGCTGAAGACCGGCTGGAGATCCTCGCGCTTGAGCCAGATCCGGTTGCCGAGCCGGGCGGACAGCCGTGGCGCGAGTTCCAGCGGCGTGCGGCGCGCGACATCGTAGACCGGCGCGGTCAGGATCTCGCGCAGCCAGTGATCGGCGTCCTGCGGGACCGCCGGGCGCGGTGACGCCGGGGGCTTCGGTGGTTGCATCCTTGGCTCCTCGCGGCACCGGGCAAGTCGTCACGGGACAATCCCGGGCCCTCTGCACCGGCGAGCGTAGCGCGGTACGTCAGGCGAACGAAACGGGGTTCGGTGGTGCGCCGGGGCCTCGCGGCCGCGCAGAACCCGCGGCAGGGCTTGCCGGCTGGCGTCTCCATGGTCGACGGGGCAAGGCGGTCGGCCGGTCATCCGTCTGTCGCGCCGCCCGGCCGGAAAGCGGGCAGCGCGGCGCCTTCAGACCCGCGCCGCGCCATTCACCGCCGGATCACCCCGCAGGCGATGCGCCCGCCCGCGTTCCCGGCCGGGTCCGAGGCGTAGTCGTCCGGGCCCTCATGCACCACGATCGCCGCGCCATCCGCGTCGAACAGTGCATCGTCGAGGCGGAGCGAGGCGTTGAAGACCTCGATCTCGAGCGCGCCCGAGGCAGGCACATGCAGGTTCGGCATGTCGCCCGCATGATGTCCCTCGTCAGCCGTGAGCCCGTGCTTCGCACCGCCCGGGTTGTAATGCCCGCCGGCCGACGCGAAGGGTGGCGTGCAGTCGCCCACGGCATGGACGTGGAAGGCGTGCGGTCCCTCGGGCAACGCTGTGAAGTTCGCTCGCAGAAGGACGCCGTGCGGCACGGCGTGCAGCGTCACGATGCCGACCGAGGTGCCGTTCGCGTCCTTCAGCTCGGCGCTCGCCTCGGCGGCGAGAGCGCCGGTCGCCCCGAGGCTCGCGGCGAATACCAGCGCGGCGGCGGTTTGGAATGCATGCATGGCGGTATCCTCCCCTTCTGAGAGGACCGAGCCTAGCGCGGCGGCTCCGGCGCGTCGATCACGCCTGCGTCATGTCCGGCATGCTGCGTGCGCCGCGGCGTCAGAACCGGTCGATGGCGAAGGGCTCGGGCGCGACCGTCGGCGCGCGCCCGGCGACCAGATCGGCGATGATCTGCCCGCTGATGGCCGAGAGGCTGAGCCCCATATGGCCGTGGCCGAAAGCGAACCACACCCCGCGGTGCCGCGGCGACGCGCCGATCACCGGCTTCGAGTCCGGGGTCGAGGGCCGGTGCCCCATCCATTCGCGCGTGATCTCGCCCGAGAGCCCCGGCAGCGCCTGCTGCGCCAGTGGCAGCAGCGCCTTGATCCGGCGGAAGTCCGGCGCGGCCTCGAGCCCCGCGAGCTCGACGCCGGCGGTGAGCCGCACCCCGTCCGCCATCGGGCACAACACGAATTGCGGCCCGCCGATCACGGTGGGCCGGTTCAGCACCGGCCCGTCGCCCCAGGCGAGGTTGAGATGATAGCCCCGCTCGGTGTCGAGCGGCACGCGGTGGCCAAGCTGGCGCGCAAGGCCCCGTGACCAGGCGCCGGTGGCGACGACGACGCCATCCACCGCGTGCCTGCCCTGCGCCGTGACGACGCCGGTCACGCGGTCGCCCTCGAAGGTGAAGGACGTCACCTCCTCGCGCAGTTGCCGCCCGCCGCGCTCGGTGAGGGCGCGGAAATAGGCCTGGCTCAGCGTGTAGGGGGTGCTGACGAAGCTCGATCCCGGCTGGAACAGGCCGATGGTGAAGTCGCGCGACAGGCCCGGCTCCAGCTGCCGCAGCTCGTCGGCGTCGAGCACCTCGTATTTCACCCCGGCCCGGTCCATCAGCCCGCGGTCATAGGCCGTGCCGTCGAAGGCCGCGCGGTTGCGATAGACCTTGAGCCAACCCACCGGCTTGATGATGTCCATGGCCCCGGCCATCCGCGCGAGGCGGTGGTGGGCGTCGAGGCAGTGGCCGGTCAGGGTCGCAAGCTCGCCGCTGATCCGCTCGGCATTGGACGCGCGCCCGGCGTCGAGGAAGCGCACGAGCCATGGCGCAAGCCGCGGCAGGTAGCTCCAGCGGATCTTCAGCGGGCTCATCGGGTCGAGCAGCATCTTCGGCACGTTGCGCCACAGCCCCGGCGTCGCGGTGGGCACGACGCCCCCGGTGACGATGGCCCCGGCATTGCCGAATGACGTGGCGGTGCCGGGCTCGCGCGGGTCGCAGAGCGTGACCTCATGCCCCTCCGCCTGCAGGCTCAGCGCGGTGGCAAGGCCGACGATGCCGGCGCCCACGACGGCAATCCGGCGCGGCTGGGGTTCGGTCACGCGCTCTCTCCCGCACTCGCCGCCCGGACGGGGCCGAGGGTCGCCCTCGGGGTCTCGCAGCCGGTCACGGCGTCCCTGAGAATGTCGAGAAACTGCGCCACCGGCTCGGGCATGTGGCGCCCGGCCTGCGTCACGGCCCCCCACTGGAACGGAACCTCGGGCAGGAAGGGGCGCACGTCAAGACGCAGATCGGGGCGCAGGAGCGGCGTGAAGGGGTCCACCACCGCGACGCCGAGGCCGCGCTCGACCAGCAGGCACGCCATCTCGGAGAGCTGGGTCTCGAGCCGCATCTCGCGCGCGACCCCGGCCTCGCGGAAGATGCGGTCCACCGACTGGCGCGTGCGATAGTTGGCGCCCAGCGAGATGAAGGGCTCGCCGGCGAGATCGGCCGGGCGAACAGTGTCAAGCGCCGCCAGCCGGTGCCCGCGCGGCAGCACGCAGACCGCCGCCGCCGTGGCGACGAACGCCACCCTCAGCCCCGGATCGTTGAGCGGCAGCCCCGCGATGCCGACGTCGCACTGGCGTTGCAGCACCGACTGCACCACCCAGTCGCTGCTGCGCACCTCGAGCGTCATTCGGATCTCGGGGTGCGCCTCGGCCATTCGCTGCGCCGCGATGGGAAGGATGCTGAACGAGATCGCGGGCATAGCCGCGACATGGACATGCCGCCGCCGCCGCCCACCGATCGCGCGCGCGGCCTCGGCGATGTAGTCGAGGCTCTGGAAGGCGCGCTCGACCTCCTTGAACAGCAGCACCGCCTCCTCGGTCGGCACCATGCGGCGGTTCACGCGCTCGAACAGGCGGTAGCCGAGCGCCGCCTCGAGATCCGCGATCGAACGGCTGACGGCGGGCTGCGATCGGCCCAGCGCCGCGCTCGCCTCGGTTACGCTGCCTGCGACCATGACGGCCCGGAAGGCGGTCAGCATCCGGAAGTTCATGCAGTGTCTCCCTTCCGTTAATCCATAAGATTTTCGCATGCGACACCGCAAGGATTGCATTGGAGACCGATCGTTCCGCCATGCTACCCACGGTGGAATGAAAGGCGTTTCCGGCGTGCAGGATGTGGTCGTCGTCGGTGGAGGGCTCGTGGGGCTCGCCACGGCCCATGGCCTCGCGCGCCGCGGCCGCGAGGTTACGCTGGTCGCGGAGGGCGACGCGGCGCGCCCGGCGTCGGCCGGGAACTTCGGCCTGATCTGGGTGCAGAGCAAGGGGCAGGGGATGCCTGCCTATTCCGCCTGGACGGCGCGCTCGGCGACGCTCTGGCCGGACTTCGCCGCGCGGTTGGCGGAGGAGACCGGGATCGACGTGGCCCATCGGCAGACCGGGGGCCTGCATCTGTGCCTGGGCGAGGCCGAGGTCGAGGAGCGCGCGCGCTTCGTCGCACAGATGAGCAACCAGATGGGCGCCGCCGGCGTGCGGGTCGAGATGCTCGACCGCGCCGCGTTGCGCGAGATCGCCCCGGCCGTGGGCGACGCGGTCGCGGGCGCCTCGTGGTGCGCGATGGATGGCGATGCCGATCCCTTCCGGCTGGCCCGCGCGTTGGGCGATGCCGCGCGCGCGCGCGGGATGCGGCGGATCGGTGGCGCCGGCGTCGCGGCGATCCGGCCCGACGATGCGGGCTACCGGCTGGAGATGCGCGACGGCACGACGATCCGCGCCGCGCGCGTGGTGCTGGCGGCGGGGCTCGGGAACGCGGCGCTTGCGGCGGCCTTGGGCCGGTCCTTCCCGGTGCGACCGCAGCGCGGGCAGATCCTGGTGACCGGGCGGCTGCCGCGCTTCCTCGGCGTTCCCACCACCCATGTCCGCCAGACGGCCGAGGGCTCGGTCCTGCTCGGCGACAGCAAGGAGGACGTGGGCTTCGACTACGGCACGACGATGGCGGTGGGCGCGCAGATCGCCGCCCGTGCCGTGGCCTCGTTCCCGGTGCTCGGCGGCGCGCGCGTGGTGCGGACATGGGGCGCGCTGAGGGTGATGTCGCCCGACGGCTTCCCGATCTACCAGACATGGCCCGACCTGCCGGGGCTGTGGGCGCTCGCCTGCCACAGCGGGGTGACGCTGGCCGCCGCCCATGCCGGGCCGCTGGCCGACGCCATCGACGGCGAGGCCGCGCCGCCCGAGATCGCGCAGTTCACGACGGAGAGGTTCGATGTTCCGACGGCTCTCGCCGGCTGAGGCGGGCGGCACGCCCGTCACCTTCCGCTTCGAGGGACGCGAGATCGCGGCCCGCGCGGGCGAGAGCGTGGCGGCGGCCCTTCTGGCGGCGGGCGAGGCGGTGTTCCGCGCGTCCCCGGTCTCGGCCGCGCCGCGGGGGCCATTTTGCATGATGGGCGCCTGCTTCGATTGCCTCGTCGAGATCGACGGGCTGCCGGGCTGCCAGGCCTGCATGACCATTGTGCGCCCCGGCATGGAGGTGCGGCGCGACCGGATCGCGGGGGCGCCTGCATGAACGCGAGGCTCGAGGCGCCGGTCTTCGACCTCGCCATCGTGGGCGCGGGGCCCGCCGGCATGGCTGCGGCGGTCGAGGCGGCGGCGCGCGGCCTCGCGGCGGTGGTGCTGGACGAGCAGCCCGCCCCCGGCGGTCAGATCTGGCGCAACATCGAGGCGTCTGGCGGGCGCGCATCCCTCGGCGGCTCCTACGCCAAGGGCGCGGCCCACGCGGCTGCCTTCCGCGCCGCCGTGGCCGACTACCGTCCCGGCACGCTGGTCTGGCATGTCGAGACCGCCGACCACGAGCCCGCCCGGCTGTGGCTGATGCAGGGCGAGCGGGTGGGTCAGCTTCGCGCCCGCCGCGTCCTCATCGCCCCCGGCGCCACCGAGCGCCCGGTCCCCGTGCCCGGCTGGACCCTGCCCGGCGCGATGACGGTGGGGGCGCTCCAGACGTTGCTGAAGGGGGCGGAGGTCGTGCCGTCCGCGCCGGTCGTGCTGGCCGGGAATGGGCCGCTCCTCTATCTGACCGCCGTGCAGCTTGCGGCCTGCGGCGCGCGGATCGCGGCGGTGCTGTGGACCGCGCCTCCGGGCGCGTGGCGCGGGGCGGTTCCACACCTGCCGGGCTTCCTTGCCAGCGGGACATGGCGCGCGGGGCTCGGCCTGATGCGCGATTTCCGTGCGCTGGGGATCAGGGTCGTGCGCGACGTCGCGGCGATCGAGATCACTGGCGACGGGCGCGCCGAGGCCGTGCGCTACCGCACCGCCGGCGGCGCCTCGGGCGAGATCGCGACGGGGCTGGTCGCCCTCCACGAGGGTGTCATCCCGGCCACCAACCTCGCGCGCGCCATCGGCTGCGAGCATCTCTGGGACGAGGCGCAGGCCGCCTTCCGCCCGCGGCTCGGCCCCTGGGGGCAGACCAGCGTCGAGGGCGTCCTGATCGCGGGCGACGGCGGCGGCATCGCGGGCGCGGACGCGGCTCCGCTCGCCGGACGGCTCGCCGTCCTCGGCGCCGCGCACGCGCTGGGCCGGCTGACCCTGCCCGAGCGCGACGGGCTGGCCGCTCCCCTGCGCCGCGACCTCGACCGCATCCTGCGGGGCCGCGCCTTCATCGACCGCCTCTACCCCCCACGCCTCGCGCGCGCGGCCCTCCCCGACGCGGTGGTCGTCTGCCGCTGCGAGGAGGTCACGGCCGGCGCTGTCCGGGGGGCCGTCGCTTCGGGCGCGCAGGGGCCGAACCAGATCAAGGCCTTCCTGCGCTGCGGCATGGGCCCCTGCCAGGGCCGGTTCTGCGACCCCACCGTGACGCGCCTGATCGCCGAGGCCCGCGGCGTGCCCGAGGCCGAGGTCGGCCAGTTCCGCCTGCGCCCGCCGGTCAAGCCCGTCCCACTCACGGCCTTCGCCGCGGCGGGGGAGGAGGTGGCATGAACACCGCCGATGTCATCGTGATCGGCGGCGGCATCCATGGCTGCTCGACCGCGCTCCACTGCCGGCTGCGCGGCCTCTCGGTCGTCGTGGTCGAGAAGGACCACGTCGCGCGCCATGCCTCGGGCGTGAACGCGGGCGGCGTGCGGCGGCTCAACCGCCACCCGGCGGAGATCCCGCTCGCCATGGCATCGGCCGCGCTGTGGCAGCGGATCGAGGACCTCGTGCACGACGACTGCGGCTATCGCCAGACCGGCCAGATCCGCGTGGCCGAGGGCGAGCCGGGTCTCGCCGCCATCGCCGCCCGGCGCCGGCTGGTCGAGGGGCTGGGCTACAGCCACGAGCAATGGATCGGGCCCGAGGAGTTGTTCGAGCTCGTCCCCGCCATCTCGCGCCATTGCCTCGGCGCGCTCTGGACCGCCGACGATGGCCACGCCGACCCCACGCGCACGACGCGCGCCTTCGCCCGGCAGGCGGCTGCGCTGGGCGCCGAGTTCCTGACGCCGTGCCGCGCCGGCATGCCCCGCCGCGCGGGCGGCGGCTGGCAAGTGCCGACCGACCGTGGCACATTTTCGGGCGCGCAAGTGGTCAACTGCGCGGGCGCCTGGGGCGGCGCCGTCGCCGCCGCGCTGGGCGAGCCGGTGCCGATCGAGCCGATCGCGCCGATGATGCTGGTCACCGCCCGCATGGCACCCTTTGTCGATCCCGTGGTGGCAAGCTTCGACCGCATGATCTCGTTCAAGCAGTCACCCAACGGCAGCGTGGTGATCGGCGGCGGCTGGCGCAGCCGGGCCGAGCCCGATGCGAACCGCGCCCATGTCGAGTTCGGCGAGCTTCACCGCCTCATCGGAACGACGCTGGACCTGTTCCCCGTCATGCGCGGCGCGCGGATCGTCCGAAGCTGGGCCGGGATCGAGGGGGCGATGCCCGACGCCATCCCGGTGATCGGGCCCAGCATGACAGCGCCGGGGGTGATCCATGCCTTCGGGTTCTCGGCGCACGGCTTCCAGCTTGGACCGATCGGCGGGGCCATCGTCGCGGATCTGGTGGAAAGTGGCGCAACCTCGCTGCCGATCGAGCCATTCTCGATCGCACGCTTCGCCGGGCAGGCGTGGAGGGAGGCATCATGAGCGGCGCGCGTTTCCGTCGGCTGGCCGAGACCGGCCGCCCCCGGGTCGCCATCACCGTCGATGGTGCGCCGGTCGAGGCGATGCAGGGCGACACGCTGATGACCGCGATCCTCACCGCCCGAGGGCGGCTGCGCGTCTCGGAATTCGGGGATGGCCCGCGCGCGGGCTTTTGCCTGATGGGCGCCTGCCAGGACTGCTGGGTGCGGCTGGAGGACGGGCGGCGGCTGCGCGCCTGCACGACCTTCGCCGAAGCCGGGATGGCCATCCTGACCGGGGCCGAGGAGGGCGCCGATGCGTTCTGACCGGATCGTCATCGTCGGCGCGGGCCCGGCGGGGATGCGCGCGGCGCTGGTGCTGGCCGGGGCGGGGCTGAACCCCGTCGTGCTCGACGAGGCGCCCGCCTCGGGTGGCCAGATCTACCGCCGTCAGCCGCGCGGCTTCACCCGTGCCTATGACAAGCTCTATGGCTTCGAGGCCGGGCGGGCGCGGGCGCTGCACGCGGCCTTCGATGCGGACAACCGCATCGACCACCGCTCTGGCACGCTCGTGTGGAACATCGAGGGGCGGCGCTTGCAGACGCTGCACGACGGCCGGCCCGAGACGGTCGAGTTCGACCGCCTGCTGCTGGCCACGGGCGCGATGGACCGGGTGATCCCCTTCCCCGGCTGGACGCGGCCCGGCGTCTACACGCTGGGCGGGGCGCAGGTCGCGCTGAAGCATCAGGCCTGCGCCATCGGGCGGCGCGTTGTGTTCTTCGGCGCAAGCCCGCTGCTGCCGCTCGTGGCCTCGCAATACGCCGCCGCAGGCGCCGAGGTGGCGGCGGTGCTCGACACCACGCCCCTGCGCGCCAAGCTCGCGGCCATGCCGGGCCTGCTGGCCGGGGGCAAGACCGGCTGGAAGGGCCTCGTCTATCTCGCGCGCCTCGCGGCGCGGCGCATTCCCTACCGGCACGGCATCACGCCGGTCGCGGCACTCGGCTCCGAGAGCGTCGAGGGCTTCGCCTACACGGATGCCAGCGGCCGGCGCCACGAGATCGAATGCGACGCCATCGCCTTCGGCTACGGGCTCAAGAGCGAATGGCAGCTTGCCGACCTCGCGGGCTGCGGCTTCGAGTTCGACGCGGGCAACTACCAGTGGCAGGTCGTGGCCGACGAGGCCGGGCGCAGCACCGTGCCGGGCGTCTACCTCGCCGGTGACGGCACCCGGATCGGTGGCGCGGAGCTGGCCGAGATCGCGGGCGAACGGGCGGCACGCGCCATCCTCACCGACCTCGGCGACACCGGGCAGGGCGCGGCGCTCGCGGCCTGCGCGCGGCGCATCGGCGGGCAGGCGCGGCTGCGCCGGGCGATCGAGCGCGCCTTTCCCTTCCCCGCGCCTCTCGCCCGCGCCATCCCCGACGACTGCATCCTGTGCCGCTGCGAGGCGGTGACGGCAGGCGAGTTCCGCGCCAGCATCGACCGGCTGGCGCCGCATGACGTGAACCGTGCCAAGGCATTCTCGCGCGTCGGCATGGGCCGCTGCCAGGGCCGGATCTGCGGCCCCGCCGCGGCCGAGATCCTTGCCGCCGCCCGGGGCGTGGAAGTCAAGGAGGCCGGGCGCCTGCGCAGCCAGCCGCCCGTCAAGCCCGTGCCGGTCGCGGCCTTCGCCGATGCGGCGGAGGACGCGGCATGACCGGCCATCTCGATCTCGACGCCGCCATCATCGGCGGCGGCACGGCGGGCTGCGCCGCGGCCCTGCATCTGGCCACGCGCGGCCTGAGGGTCGCGCTGTTCGAGCGGCGCACCGTCGGCAGCCAGGCAAGCGGCGTCAATTTCGGCGGCGTGCGCGAGCATGGCCGCGACTTTGCCGAACTGCCGCTAAGCCGCCGCGCGCGCCGGATCTGGGACCGGTTGCCGGAACTCATCGGCTCGGACGGCGAGTTCATGGCCACGGGGCACCTCAAGCTCGCCCGGTCGGACGAGCAGATGGCGAGCCTCGAGGACTTCGCCCGCGGTGCCGCCGATTACGGGCTCGCGGTGGAGCTGATCACCGGCAACCGCCTGCGCGCCGACTTCCCGTGGTTGGGGCCGCGGGTGGTGGGCGCCTCGCTCTGCCGCAGCGACGGGCAGGCGAACCCCCGGATCGTCGCGCCCGGCTTCGCGCGGGCGGCGCGGCAGGCGGGCGCGCAGATCTTCGAGCACGAGGCGGTCGAGGGCGCGCTGCGCGACGAAGGCGGCTTCCGGCTGGAAACCGAGCGCGGCCGGCGCGTGAGCGCCCGCACCCTGATCAACGTCGCCGGCGCCTGGGGGGCGAAGGTGGCAGCCTGGTTCGGCGAGAGCGTGCCGATCGAGCCGCAATCGCCCAGCATGCAGGTGACCGAGCCACTGCCCTACCGCCTGCCGGTCAACATCGGCGTCGCGGGCGGCGACGTCTATGCGCGCCAGATCCCGCGCGGCAACGTGATCTTCGGCGGTGGGCGGGGCTGGAACGATTTCGGCGCCATCACCTCGCGGGCGGGTGGCGGGAACGTGACGCAGGCCATGGGCCGGCTCACCGACATCCTGCCCTGGACCCGCCACGTCCATGTCATCCGCACCTGGTCGGGGATCGAGGGCTACACGCCCGACGAGATCCCGGTCATCGGCCCCAGCGACACCACGCCGGGGCTGATCCACGCCTTCGGTTTCAGCGGGCATGGCTTCCAGCTCGGTCCCGCGGTGGGCGAGGTGCTGGCGGAACTGGTCTTTTCGGGAGGGAGCGAGACGCCGCTCGCCCCCTTCGCGATCGGGCGCTTCACGGGCGCGGCGGCGCCCGTCGGGGCGCAGGGGGACGGCCGCGACCCCATCGCGGCGATGCAGCAGGGAGAAACGAGATGAAGCTGACCAGACTGACCGCGGGCCTCGCGCTCGCAAGCGGGGTGGCGCTGGGCGCGCTCACCGCGCCGCAGGCCCTCGCGGGGCCGGACACCAACATCCTCAACGTGGGCATCGCCGCGCCCGACGCGGGGCGGCTCGACCCGCACCTGTCGGCCACGACCATCGACAAGGCGGTGTTCGGCTGGATGTTCAACGGCCTCGTGCGCTTCAAGCCGGGCACGGCCTCGCCCGAGACCATCGAGCCCGATCTCGCCGAAAGCTGGACCGCCAGCGACGACGGCCTCGTGTGGACCTTCAACCTGCGCAAGGGCGTGCAGTGCCATCATGGCTATGGCGAGCTGACGGCCGAGGACGTGGTCTATTCGCTCAATCGTGCCGCCGACAAGGAGCGCTCGAGCTTCTCGAGCGATTTCGGCGTGTTCGCCTCGGTCGAGGCGCCCGATACCCATACCGTGAAGATCACGCTCAAGAACCCGGTGCCCAGCCTGCTCGGCCTCGTGACCAACTACCATGGCGGCAACGTCGTCTGCAAAAAGGCGGCCGAGGAGATGGGCGCCGACTTCCAGAAGCGTCCGATCGGCACCGGCCCCTTCATGTTCGGCGAATACACGCCGCAGCAGAGCCTGAAGCTGGTGGCGAACCCCGACTACTTCCGCGGCAAGCCCGCGCTCGCCGGGATCAACTACCAGTACATCCCGTCCGACTCGGCGCGCGACCTCGCCTTCCAGTCGGGCGAGCTCGACATGGTCTATGGCAAGCAGGACCAGACTTGGGCCGAGCGCACCAAGAAGATGGACGGCGCCGTCGTCCATGTCATGGAACCGGCCGAGATGTCCGTCATGTATCTCAACATGGCCTCGGCGCCGCTCGACGACATCCGGGTGCGCCGCGCCATCGCGATGGCGACGAACCGCGACCAGTTCATGGAGTTCAAGGGCCGCGACGTCACCCGCGTCGCCAACTCGCCGGTGCCGCAGGGCTATCTTGGACACGCCGACATGAGCGAGGTCTTCCCCGGCTACGACCTCGCGGGGGCCAAGGCGCTGCTGGCCGAGGCGGGGCACCCCGACGGCATCACGCTGAAGGTGATCCACACCGCGCTGCCCGGCATGCTGGGCACGATGGAGGTGTTCCAGGCGCAGATGGCCGAGGCGGGGATCAAGCTCGACATCGAGGTGGTCGAGCACGCGACCTTCCACGCCCAGATCCGCAAGGACCTGAGCCAGGTCGTCCACTACTCGGCCGCGCGCTTCCCGGTGGCGGACACGTATCTGACGCAGTTCTACCACTCGGCCAGCACGGTCAACACGCCGACGGGCATCACCAACTTCGCCCATTGCGCGGTCGCGGACGCCGAGATCGAGGCCGCCCGCGTCGAGCAGGACCCGGCGAAGCAGAAGGCGCTGTGGAAGACCGCGCAGGAGAAGATCGCGGCCGAGCTGTGCGGCGTGCCGATCTACGAGAACCTGCAGATCTGGGCCACGCGCGACAATGTCGATCTGGGCTATGATCTGATCGGCTCGCTGACGCTCGGCCCGCCGGTGACCGAGACGACGCAGTTCCGCAAGTAACGCGGATCGCCGCGGCCCGTGTGGCACCCGCCACCCGGCCGCGCACCGCATCGCGAGGGCCCGACGCCGCCGCGCGCCGGGCCCCGCCACGAGGGAGGGACAGCCACATGCTGCGATTCACCGCCCGTCGCCTGCTGTTCGCGGTGCCGACGCTGCTCGCGGTCATGACGATGGTCTTCGTGCTGGTGCGCATCGTGCCCGGCGACCCCGCGCAGACGATCCTGGGCGACCAGGCCAGCGCCGAGGCGTTGCAGATCATGCGCGAGCGCCTCGGCCTCGACCGCCCGATCTGGGAGCAGTATCTCGAATTCATGGGCGGCGTATTCACCGGCGACTGGGGCCAGTCGATGGTCACCGGCAAGCCCGTGCTGGACGAGATCCTGCGCGTGCTGCCCTACACGGTCGAGCTGACGATCGCCTCGCTGGTGATCGGCTCGCTGATCGGCATCCCGCTTGGGGCGTGGTCGGCGCTGCACCGCAACCAGTGGATCGACTACCTTACCCGGGTGGGATCGCTGCTGGGCCTGTCGTTCCCGGCCTTCGTCTCGGCGATTCTGCTGCTGATCGCCTTCTCGATCCAGCTTCGCTGGTTCCCGGTCATCAGCGGGGGCGGGCGGGCGACCTTTTCCGAATGGGCGCTCAGCCTCGCGCTGCCCGCGATCAATCTCGGCCTCATCATGGCGGCCTACATCACGCGCGTCACCCGCTCGTCGATGCTGGGCTCGCTGGGCGAGGACTATATCCGCACCGCGCGCGCCAAGGGCGTGCCGATGCGCGTGATCGTCTGGCGCCATGCCATGCGCAACGCGCTCATCCCGGTCGTGACCGTGGTCGGCCTCTATCTGGGCATCCTGATCGGCAATTCGGTGCTGACCGAGATCGTGTTCAACCGCCCTGGCCTCGGCAAGCTGATCGTGGGGGCGCTGGGACAGCGCGACTACACGCTGCTGCAGGGGCTGATGGTGATCTACACCTTCGTCATCGTGGTGGTGAACCTGATGACCGACCTGACCTATGGCCTGATCGACCCGCGGGTGAAGTACCAATGACCGACCAGACCGAAGCCCTGCCGCGGGGGGTGTCGCGCCATCCCTTCGTCGATCAGCTCGCCAAGGCGTTCCGCACCAACAAGCTGACCTGGGTCGGCGCGGTGATCTTCGTGCTGATCGTCCTCGTCGCGATCGCGGCCCCCCTGCTGTCGCCGCATGACCCGCTTCAGCAGAACATCCTGCACCGCCTCAAGGGGCCGGGGCCCGAGTTCTGGCTGGGGACCGATGCCTATGGGCGCGACATCCTCTCGCGGCTGCTCTATGGCGCGCGGGTGTCGCTGATCATCGGGGTCGCGGCGATCGGTTCGGCCATGGTGATCGGCTCGGCCATTGGCGTCGTCGCTGGCTATTACGGCGGCAAGGTCGATCTGGTGATCATGCAGGCGATGGATGTGCTGCTGGCCTTCCCGGCGCTCATCCTTGGCCTCATCGTCGTCGCCATGCTGGGCCCCAGCATGGAGAATCTGATCATCGCGATCTCGCTCACCGCCATCCCGCCGTTTGCGCGCATCGCCCGGGCGCCCACGATCGTGGTGAAGGAGCGCGACTACATCGAGGCCTGCCGCGCGCTGGGGTACGGCGACCTGCGCATCATGACGCTGCATGTCCTGCCGAACGTGCTGTCGGAAATCCTCGTGATGGGTTCGCTGTGGCTTGCCACCGCCATCCGCGTCGAGGCCTCGCTCAGCTTCATCGGGCTCGGCGTGAAGCCGCCGACCGCCAGCTGGGGCGGCATGATCCGCGAGGGGTTCGAGAACATTCTCGACAACATCTGGCTGTCGATCTTCCCCAGCCTCGCCATCCTTCTGGTGGTGTTCTCGCTCAACCTGCTGGGCGACGGGCTGAGGGACGCGATCGACCCGAGGACGAGGAGCGACGCATGACCGCCCCCGCCACCCCTGCCCCGGTGCTCGACGTGTGGAACCTGACCACCAGCTTCCGTATCGAGGGGACATGGTATCCGGCCGTGCGCGGCATCAGCTTTGCGCTCGCGCCCAACGAGACGCTGGCGCTGGTGGGCGAATCCGGCTGCGGCAAGAGCATGACGGCGCTCTCGATCCTCGGTCTCGTGCCCACGGCGAATGGCCGGGTCGAGGCCGACGGGATCATGTTCGAGGGCCGCGACCTCGCGCGCCTCTCGGACGAGGAGATGCGCGAGGTGCGCGGCAACGGCATCTCGATGATCTTTCAGGAGCCGATGACCTCGCTCAACCCGGTCCTGACCATCGGCTTCCAGGTGACCGAGGCGCTGATCTACCACCAGAACCTGAGCCGCGCCGAGGCCGAGCGCGAGGCGCTGGCGCTGCTCGATCTGGTCAAGATCCCGTCCGCGAAAAGCCGCTTCCGGGAATACCCGCACCAGTTCTCGGGTGGCATGCGCCAGCGGGTGATGATCGCCATGGCGCTGGCCTGCCGGCCCAAGGTGATCCTGGCGGACGAGCCCACCACCGCGCTCGACGTGACGATCCAGGCGCAGATCCTCGCGCTGCTGAACGAGCTGAAGGCCGAGACCGGGATGTCGATGATCTTCATCACTCACAATCTCGGCGTCGTGGCCGCGCTCGCGGACCGGGTGGCGGTGATGTATGCCGGCGACATCGTCGAGATCGCGTCGGTGGGCGAGCTGTTCGCGCGCCCCACGCACCCCTACACCGAGGCGCTTTTGCGCTCGATCCCGCGCTCGGACCGCGACACGGCCGAGCTTCACACCATCCCCGGCGCGGTCCCGCCGATCCATCGGATGCCGAAGGGCTGCCGATTTGCCGCGCGCTGCCCGCTGGCGCAAGACATTTGCCGCGCGATGGACCCGCCGCTGGAACCGCTGGATCCCGAGAGCCCCCACGCCGTGCGCTGCTGGGTGCGCGGCGGCCACGACCTAGCGGCGCTGACGGAGGATGCGAATGTCTGATCCCCTCCTGCGAGTGCGCGACCTCAGGACCCATTTCCGGGTCAAGCGCGGCTTCCCGAACCCCGAGACGGTGACGGTTCGCGCGCTCGACGAGATCTCGTTCGAGGTGAAGCGCGGCGAGGCCTTCGGGCTGGTGGGCGAATCCGGCTGCGGCAAGTCCACCGCCGGGCGCTCGATCCTGCGGCTGGTCGAGCCCGATTCCGGCTCGATCGAGTTCGATGGCGAGGATGTCCTGCGCGCCGACAAGGCGCGGATGCGCGCGCTGCGCCGCCGGCTCCAGATCATCTTCCAGGACCCCTATTCCTCTCTCAACCCGCGCATGCGCATCGGCACCGCGCTGGCCGAGCCGCTTCTCGTCCACGGGATCATGGGCAAGGCCGAAGCCGCGGAGAGGGTGCGCGACCTTTTGGTCGAGGTGGGCCTGCCGCGCGACGCCGGCATCCGCTTCCCGCACGAGTTCTCGGGCGGGCAGCGCCAGCGCCTCGGCATCGCCCGGGCGCTGACGCTGAACCCCGAGCTGATCATCGCCGACGAGCCCGTCTCGGCGCTCGACGTCTCGATCCAGTCGCAGATCCTGATGCTGCTGCGCAATCTCCAGGAGACGCACGATCTCAGCTTCATCTTCATCAGCCACGACCTCGGCGTGGTGCGCTATTTCTGCCAGGTGATGGCGGTGATGTATCTGGGCCGGATCGTCGAGAAGGGGCCGATCCCGCGCATCTTCGACGAGCCGCTGCATCCCTACACGGTGATGTTGCGCGACGCCTCGCCGGTGCCCGATCCGACCGCGCGCAAGGCCTTCGAGCGGATCGAGGGCGAGGTGCCCTCGGCGATCAACCCGCCCTCGGGCTGCCATTTCCACCCGCGCTGCAAGCACGCGACCGAGCTGTGCCGCAAGGTCTATCCGAAATGGATGGAGGTCGACGCCCAGCGGGGCGTGGCCTGCCATCTCTACGACCCCGCCTCGGGCATGTCGCCGAAACCATGAGGGGGCACGCATGACCGCCATCTCGCCCCTCCCGGTCGCGCTCATCTCGGGCGCGAGCCGCGGCATCGGTGCTGCCATCGCGCGCGAGCTTGCCGCCAATGGCTGGGCCGTCAGCCTCGGCTGCCGCGACCCGGCCGCCAGCGCGCTGCCCGAAGGCGAAGCGGTTCACGTCCAGCCCTTCGACGCGCTCGAGGGGCGCGAGGGACAGTGGGTCGCGGCCGCCCAAGCCCGCTTCGGCCGCATCGACGCGGTGGTGAACAATGCCGGCATCTCGGTGCCCCGCAGCATCATCGAGGCCGACGAGGCCGATCTCGACCTGCTGCTGGCGGTGAACCTCAAGTCGCCCTTCCGCCTCGTGCGCGCCGCCTGGCCGCATCTGGTGGCCTCGGGCCGGGGCAGGGTGGTGACGATCGCCTCGCTCTCGGGCAAGCGGGTGAAGTCGGCGCGGGCGAGCCTCTATGCCATCTCGAAATTCGCCGTGGTGGCACTCTCGCACGGGCTTCGGCAATGCGGCGCCGAGGCTGGCGTGCGCGCCACCGCCATCTGCCCGGGCTTCGTCAACACCGAACTCGGCCTCTCGGGCATCGACCGCGCGCCGAACGAGATCACCCAGCCCGAGGACGTGGCCCGCGTCGTGCGCATGGTGATCGAGCTTCCCAACACCGCCGCGATCGCCGAAATTCCGATCAACTGGCGGGTCGAGGACATCTACTAGGCCCGGCCCGGCACCCTGCCCATCAGCCGCCGGGCGCGAGGGCGTCGCGGTAGGTGCGCGCCTCGATCGGCACGGCGTCGATCTGCGCGAGGATGCGGGCAAGCAGCGCCTCCTCGGCGCGGTTGCGGCGCGCGCGGGGGTGCCAGACGACGTGGACGTCGATCTCGGGCGGGTCGTCATAAGGCGGCAGGCGCCACAACAGGCCGGCCGCGACGTCGCGGGCGGCGACGTGGATCGGCAGCGGCCCCACGCCCAGCCCAGCGACGATCATGCGCCGCACCTCCTCGAGATGCGACGAGGTTGCCACCACCCGGTCGTCGAGCCGGGCCGAGGCGCGCAGGATCGCGACATTGCGCAGCGCGTCCGAAATGCTGTCGGTGACGAACGACACCGAGGACTGCCCCTCGAGATCGGCCATCGCCAGTCCCTCGCGCCCGAACAGCGGGTGCGGCGGGCCGCAGAACAGGCCGAAATATTCGCGGAAGAGCCGCCGGTACGAGAGGCGCGGGTTCTTCTCGGCGACGAGGCAGACGGCGAACGAGGCCCGCCGGGCGGCGACGGCCTCGATGGCGAGGCGGCTTGCGCTGACCTCGATCGAGAGGGTCGCGCGCGGATGGGCCTTGTGGAAGCCCGCCAGCGCCTCGTCGAACAGCGGGCAGACCACGTGGCTTGCCATCATGATGCGCACATGGCCCGAGATCTCCTCGCCCACGTCGCGCAAGGCGATGCCGAGGCGGTGGATCGCGCCGTGGATGTCGACCGCCTCGCGATAGAGCACCTCGCCCGCCTCGGTCAGCCGGAAGCGCCCCGGCCCCCGGTCGACGAGGCGCCGGCCCAGCCGGTCCTCGAGCCGGCGCAGCGCGTTCGAGACGGTGGGTTGCTTCAGCCGCAGCCGCTCGGCGCCGCGGGTGATGCTGCGCTCCTCGGCCACCGCGACAAAGGTGCGCAGGAGGTTCCAGTCGAGATCGCGGGCGAGGCGCTCGCCGGGGTCGTGGCGCTGGGACATGGCGCCATTTTCCAGAACGATGAGGGGCTTTCAATCATTGATTCGGAGAATGCCGGGCAGCGATGCGCCGGGTCACGCGCCAAGCGACAGATGGGTGAGCCTGCGGTCGCGCCGCTCGGTCATCCGGTCGATCAGCCTCTGGCGCAGGCGCGAGACCTCGGCGGCGTGGGCGGGCAGATCGGCAAGGTTGCGCGTCTCGGTCGGATCCGCCTCGAGGTCGAACAGCATGGGCGGCACGCCGCCGCCGAAATGGACGTATTTCCAGCGCCGCTCGCGCAGGATCGCGACGCCGGCCTGCTCGGGCGCGAGGCCCAGATGGCGCTGGAAGCGGGTCGGCCGCTGCGGGTGGCCGAAATCGGCCTCCATGAAGCCCGCATCGCGCCAGTCGGGGGGCGTCGCGCCCGCGATCAGCGGCAGGAGCGAGCGGCCATCCATCGCCGGGGGCGCCGCGCGGCCGATCCAGTCGAGGATCGTGGGCGCGACATCGACCGACTCGGTCAGGGCATCGACGCGCCGCCCGGCGCCGCCGGCCGCGCGCGGGTCGCGGATGACCAGCGGCACGCGGAAGGCGGGGTCGAACACGCTCTCCTTGCCCCACATGCGCTTGGCGCCCAGCATCTCGCCATGATCGGCGGTCAGCACCACCAGCGTGCGCCCGGCCTGCCCGGTCGCGTCGAGCCAGTCGAGCAGCCGCCCCAGATGGTGATCGACCTCGGCCACCAGCCCCAGATAGACGGCGCGCAACTCGGCCACCGTTTCGGCCGGGAGGGCGTCGCAGTCGCCGTCGAAGCCCCAGTAGAGGCCCCGCACGGCGGGCGCGCTGAACCAGGCGTCGAGGAAGGGGTGGGCGGGTCGCGCCAGGTCGGGCCGAGGCAGGTCGCCCGGCGCGATCAGCCTGTTGTAGGGCTCGGGCGCGACCAGCGGCGGGTGGGGGCGGATGTAGGTGACATGCGCGAACCAGGGCGCATCGCGGCGGATGTCGAGCGCCTGCAGCGTCCGGTCGGTCAGATAGGCCGTGTCGCTGTCCTCGGCGCGGTAGAACGCGGGGTCCGAGGGGCGCGGCCTGTTGCCGGTGGCGCACGGCCGGTAGACGCCCGAGACCGGCGCGCCGCGGTCGAGGTCGAAGGCGTAGCCCTTGGCGCGCAGGTAAGCGGGCCATTCCAGCCCGTCATCGAAGCGCATCTCCACCAGTTCGCGAAAGCCCGGCGCCACGCCCTCGTAGCTCAGCAGGTCGGGGTCCTCGGGGTCCAGCGCGGCGGGGTCGGGCGTCGTGTCGGTATAGCCGAGCAGAAGCGGCTCGTAGCCCGCCCGTCGCGCCTCGCCCGCCAGCGTCGCGTGATGGCGCGCGAGCGGCGTGCCGTTGCGGATCGAGCGGTGGTTCATCGCGTAGAGCCCCGTCAGCAGGCTCGCCCGCGCCGGGCCGCAGGGAACGGTGACGGTGACATGCGCGCCAAAGCTGGTGGCCGAGGCGCGCAGCCGGTCGATTGCGGGCGTCGGCACGAAGGCCGCGAGCGGCCCGTCGAGCACCTCGGCCGCCATCTGGTCGATGGTCACGAAAAGGACGTTGCCCCGCTCCATCGCCCGTCAGCCGCCCGCGGCACCGGCATGCGCGGGCCCGTGCGCGCGGGTGAAGTCGAACTCCTCTGCGAAGTGGCAGGCGGTGACGTGCTCGGGCCCGATCTCGCGCAGCGCCGGCACCTCGACCCGGCAGCGCTCGCGCGCGAAGCGGCAGCGGGTGTGGAACTTGCAGCCCGGCGGCGGCGCGGTGGGCGAGGGGATCTCGCCCTCCAGCTTCTCGGCGCTGCCGCGATCGTCGGGGTCGAGCGAGGGGATCGCCGAGAGGAGCGCCGAGGTATAGGGGTGGCGCGGCCGGGAAAACAGCGCCCGCGTCGGCGCCGATTCCACCAGGCGCCCCAGATACATCACCGCCACATGGTCGCAGACATGCGCGACCACCGAGAGATCATGGCTGATGAACAGGAACGAAATCCCCATGTCGCGCTGGATCGCCTTGAGCAGATTGAGCACGTCGGCCTGGATCGACACGTCGAGTGCGGCCACGCTCTCGTCCGCCACAACGAAGCGCGGGCCCGACACCAGCGCCCGGGCGATCGAGATGCGCTGGCGCTGCCCGCCCGAGAAGGCATGCGGGAAGCGGCGCAGGTGTTCGAGGTTCAGCCGGCATTTCGCCGCGATCTCGCGCACGCGGGCATCCGTCTCCTCGCGGCTCGCGGTGAGGCCCATCACCTCGAGCGGCTCGGCGATGATGTCGCGCACGGTCATGCGCGGCGAGAGCGCGGCATAGGGGTCCTGGAAGATCAGCTGCGCGCGCTTGCGGTAGTCCTTGAGCTGGGGCTTGGCGAGGCTGCGGAGGTCGTAGCGGACCTCGCTGTCCTGGTAGATCACCTCGCCCCCGCTGATCGGTGCGGCGCGCAGGAGCGCGCGGCCGAGCGTGGTCTTGCCCGAGCCGCTCTCGCCCACCAGCCCGAAGAAGTTGCCGCGCTCGATCCTCAGCGAGACGCCGTCCACCGCGTTGAGGTGCACCTTGGGCGTCAGCAGGCCATGGCCGATGGTGTAGCGGACCGAGAGGTCGCGGGCGTCGATCACGGGCGGGGTCATCCGACGGCCTCCGCGGGCGCCTCGGCCGCGACGAGATGGCAGGCGACCTGCCGCCCGCCGGGTTGCACGCTGTTCGGCGGGACCTCCTCGCGGCAGCGCGCGATCGCGACCGGGCAGCGCGTGTGGAACACGCAGCCGTGCGGGCGCTCGAGCGGCGAAGGGATGTCGCCCGGCACCGGGGTGAGCTCGGCGTCGAGATCGTCGAGCCTGGGCAGCGCGTTCAGGAGCCCCAGCGTGTAGGGGTGCGCGGGCGCGCGGATGACCTGCCGCACCGGCCCCTTCTCGACGATCCGCCCGAGATACATCACCGCGACGCGGTCGGCCGTCTGCGCGATCACGCCCAGATCGTGGGTGATGAACAGGATCGCCATGCCGAACTCGCGAACCAGGTCCTTCATCAGGTCGAGCACCTGCGCCTGGATCGTCACGTCGAGCGCGGTGGTGGGCTCGTCGGCGATCAGCAGCCGCGGCCGGGTCGAGAGCGCCATGGCGATCATCGCGCGCTGGCGCATGCCGCCCGAGAACTCGAAGGCGTATTGCCCGAAGCGGCGCGCGGGCTCGGGGATGCCGACGCGCGCCAGCATCTCGATCGACAGGTCCCGCGCCGCGGCTCTGGTCAGCGAGGTGTGGATCAAGAGCTGCTCGACCATCTGCTCGCCCACGGTGATCGCGGGGGCGAACGATGCCATCGGCTCCTGGAAGATCATCGAGATCGCGCCGCCGCGGACGACCATCATGTCGCGCTCGCGCTTCAGCCCCAGCACGTCGACCTCGCCCTCGGGCAGGTTCAGCACGATGCGCGAGGCCGGGTCGTAGCGCGTGTTGCCGGCGTTGAGCCGCATCAGCGCCTTGGCGGTCACGGACTTGCCCGAACCGCTCTCGCCCACGAGGCCAAGGACCTCGCCCGGCGCGATGTCGAAGGCGACGTCCTCGACCGCGGTCACCAGCCCCTCGTCGGTGCGGAAGCGGATGGTCAGGTCCTGCACGGAGACGAGCGGCTTGGTCATTTCTTGGTCCCCGAATAGGGGTCGGCCGCGTCCCTCAGCCCGTCGCCAACGAATACGAAGGCGAGCACGAGCGCCACGAAGAAGATCACGGGGATGAAATACCACTGGTAGTTCAGCAGCACGTCGGCCTGGCTCACGTTCTGCATCAGGGCGCCCAGCGAGTTGACCGGGTCCTTCAGCCCCAGGCCGATGAACGACAGCGCAGTTTCCGAGCGCACCATGTAGGGGAACGAGATCATCAGGTCGACGATGATGTAGCTGGTGAAGCTGGGCAGCAGGTGCCGCCGGATCACGTGCGGCGAGGACGCCCCGCACAGCTCCGCCGCCAGCACGTATTCCTGCGTGCGCTCGGTCAGCAGATGCGTTCGTATTCGGCGCGCGAGCGTGGGCCAGCCGATCACGCCGAGGATGATCGAGATGAAGAAGAACCGCGTCTCGGAACTCCAGTGATCGGGCATGAAGGCCGCGAGCGCCATGAACAGCGGGATCGAGGGCACCGTCCGGATCGCGTCGGTGACCATCTGCAGCACGCTGTCGATCCAGCCGCCGAAATAGCCCGCGACGCCGCCGATCACCAGCGCCAGCACGAACGAGATCAGAACCCCCAGCGTGCCCACCGCCAGCGAGGTCCAGATCGCGTGCAGCGTGCGGCTGAAGATGTCCTTGCCGCTTGCGTCGGTGCCGAACAGGTGGATCTTGCCGCCCTCGACGCCGAACAGGTGGATGTCGGAGCGGATCAGCGCCACGTCCACGTCGAAGCGGTCGCCGGGCAGATCCCAGTTCAGGTGGAAGAGCGTGTATTCCCAGTCCCGCACGAAGAAATGGACATAGAGCCGCTTGTCGCGGTTCTCGGTCACCACCCAGCGGAAGTTTGTCTTGATCGAGCGCTCGCGCTCGGTGGCGTAGATGAATGGGCGGAATGAGAAGCCGTTCTCGTCCCAGAAGCGGGGGATCTGGGGCGCGCCGTTCTCGTAGTCCTTGTCGCGCCCGGCGATGGTGGGGTCGTAAGGCGAGAGGAACGGCGCGAAGATCCCCATCAGGATCATGATCACGAGCGCCCAGCCCGCGATCATCGAGGTGCGGTTCGAGCGGAATCGGGCCCAGATGAGCTGACCCTGCGAGGCGGTGAAATACGCCTCCTTGGCGCGCTGGTCGACGCCGGTCTCTCGCTTCCGCAGGCTCATCAGCATGTCTTACCCCATCAGGCCGCGCCGCACGCGCGGGTCGAGCAGCGCGAGCAGGATGTCGGTGAGGAAATTGAGCAGCACGATGCTGGCGGTCAGCAGGAAGATGATTGCCCCCGCCAGCTGCTGGTCGTTCGAGCGGGCGAGCGACTCGAACAGCAGCGCGCCGGCCTCGGTCAGCGTCAGGATCAGCGCGACGATCGGCAGCTCGTTGAAGATGCGGTTGAGGTCGAAGCCGAGCGAGTTGACCACCGGCCCCAGCGCATGCCGCGCGGGATAGCGCCACAGGAGCCGCGAGCCCGTCACCCCGCGCGCCGAGGCCGCGGTGACGTAGAGCTTGCCGATCTCGTCGAGCATCAGCGCCCGCACCGTCTGCAGCGCGAAGGCGGTGGCCGACCAGCCGAGGATGAAGATCGGCAGCCACGCGCGCGACAGGAAGTCCTGGAACTTCTCCCAGCTCCAGGCGGCATCTCGGAACTCCTTGGAGAAGAGCCCGGTCAGCGAGTCGCCGAACAGCACCGTCGAGATCAGCATGATGATCAGCGCGAGCAGGAAGTTCGGCAGCGCGAGCCCCAGATAGCTGGTGAATCTCAGCCCGTTGTTGACGACGGCGTTGCTGGTGCTGGCCGAATATATCCCGACCGGGATCGCGATCATGTAGGACAGCAGCAGCGCCGCCATGCAGATGCCCAGCGAGATCCAGAACTTGTCGGCGAGAAGCTGGTTGATGTCGAGCCGGAGGATGCAGCTGTCGCCGAACTCGCCGCGGAAGAACACGTTGCCGACCCATTTGCCCCAGCGCTCGACGAAGGGGCGGTCGAGCCCGAGGCGGCGTTCCTCGGCCTCGATGTCGTCGATGGTGATCTGCGCGCCTTGCGTGTTCTTGAAGGCGAGGTAGCGCTCGGCGCAGCTGCCGGGCACCATTTCCATCAGGGTGAAGACGATCAGCGAGACCGTGAGCAGCGTCACCAGCGCCATGAAGGCACGGGTCAGCGCGAACTGGATGAACTGCAGCATGACAGGCGCTCGTCTCGCTCGCTCCGCGCGCGTCGCGGATACCGGTCGGGGCGGGCAAGGGATGCCCGCCCCATGGTCAGTCGGCGGCCCGGCGGGCGCTCACTCGTCGAGATACCACTGGTGCGCCCGGTAGGGGAACGTGCGGTAGTACTCGTATGACGCGGTCTTGAACTCCGGGAAGTTGCCGAGCTTGTTGCTGTGATAGATCGGATCGGGCGTCAGCGCCGTGCCGATGAACAGCAGGTTCCCGGTCATGTTCTCGACCAGTCGCGCGCCAAGCGCCTTGAACTCGTCGGTGCCCGAGGGCGTCGACTGGAAGGCGTTGATGTCGGCGATAAGCTGCTTGACGTAGTCGGGCGGCTCGACGCCCTTGGCGCCCTGCGAGTCGACCCATTCGGCCCACAGCATGCCGACGCGATGGGCGAAGTAGTTCTCGAAGGGAGGCACCCAGAGCTCGTTGTTGCCCATGATGATGCCGAGCGGCTGGCCCTTCTCCCACAGCCCGACGTCGAGCTGGTTCGAGGACTGGGCCGAGCGGTACTCGTCGGGCGTGATCTCCTTGACCGTGCTCTTGATGCCGACCTCGGACCAGTGCTGGCCGAGCAGTTCGACCACCTGTCCGGCGATACCCTGCGTGGCAAACTGGAGGTTGAGAACCAGCGGGCTGCCATCGGGCAGGTCGCGGAAGCCGTCGCCGTTCTTGTCCACGACGCCGACCTCGTCGAGCAGCGCCTTAGCGCCCGCCGGGTCGTATTCGGTGGCGAAGCTCAGCCACTTGGGATCGACGAACTCGGGTGCCGGCGAGAAGCCGACATACTGCTGGATCGTGCCCTCGCCGAAATAGGCGGCGTTGTTGAGCTCCTCGCGGTTGATCGCGATCGACATCGCCTTGCGGAACCGCAGGTCGCCGAAGACCGCGCGCTTGGCGGGATCCTCGGAGGTCGTGTTGAACGAGATCGCATGCATCGCGATCTTGGGCTTGAGCTGGACCGAGTAGTTGCCCTTCTCCTGGTTCTCGAGCAGGAGCGGCGCGTCCGACAGCTGCAGCGACTGCGACTTGTAGTCCGCCTCGCCGTTGATGAGCTTGAGCAGCCGCACCTCGCGGTCGTTGGCGTAGAGCTCGTCCTGCTCGTTGATGTAGGGGAGCTGGTTGCCGGCGGTGTCGACCATGAAGAAGTAGGGGTTGGCGACGAAGTGGCGCCCCTCGGTCGTCTCGCGCACAAGGAAGTGGCTCTCAAGCGTCGGCAATGCGTCGGCCGGCATCTTCGCCACCTTGTCGGGCGCGTTCAGCATCGGCGAGGGCGTGTCGGTCCAGTCGGAATTGCCGAAATAGGACATGATCACGGCATAGCCGTTCTCGAAGCCCAGCTCCTGCGCCCTCTTGTCGGCATCCGGGTTCACGTCCGGGTGGAACTGCCCGAGGAAGTGCTTCGGCTGGAAGCCCTGCGCGAAGCTGGTGGCGAAATGGGCGAGTAGGCCGGGCTTCGGCGCGGGCAGCTTGAAAACCACGGTCTGCGGGTCCACCGCCTCGACCGTCATCCGCTCGCCGCCTACCAGCACATAGTCCTTCGGCTTCTCGTTCACCTTCGGGTCGAGCGCGAGGTTGTCATACCAGAACTTGACGTCCTCGGCGGTGAAGGGCGCGCCGTCGGACCATTTGTGGCCCTTGCGCAGGAAGAAGGTGAGCTCGGTGTAGTCGTCGTTCCAGCTCCAGTCCTTGGCGACGTTGGGAACGATGGTCTGCAGGTCGTCGGAGTAGCGGACGAGGTTGACGTGGCGGGTCGACAGGAAGTCGGAGGTCCCCGCCTCGGTCGCGTTCGACAGCGCATCGAGCGTGCCGCCATACCTGCCGATCGAGGCATAGGGCACGACCACCAGCGGCTCCTCGGGCAGGCGCTCGGCCAGCGGCGGCAGCGCGGGATTGCCGCGGATCATCTTGTTCAGATCGCCGATCGCCGGATTCTCGCTGAAGGCGAGCGTGCAGTTGGCGAGCGACTGGAACTCCGAGAGTTCATACTGCTGCGGATACTTCCCCGCGGCGACGCCCTTCATGTCCTCGACGGTCATCGCCGGGCAGGCGGCCTGCGCCGCTGCCGCGAGCAGGGTCCAGGCGACCCCGCCCAGCATCAGCGTCCTCGTCCGAATGTTCATTACGACCTCCTTGTTGGGATACTGCCGCAACGGCATGCCTGATGATTTTTGCGATGTTCTTGGAGGATCTTAACGGTTTCTTTACAGTGGATTTTTCCCCGCCGTCACTTTGTCGAAGTTGCGCGACGCGAGTCAAGCGATCCGAACATTCGGCGCCGGGCCGGGCGCCACGGCTGCAGGCCGCGGAAGGACGGGCGCCGGCGTGCCTCGCGACCCGGTGGCGCGATGCATTCATTTCATCAATGTTGGATATTTCGATTATGTATTTGAGGAATGATCCGCTGCCCGCCACCCTTCGCGTTGCAGTTGCGCGGAGGAGTCGCGGCGCATGGCGACGGTCGAGACGAGGGAAGCCCGGCAGCCCTGGATCCTGCTCGCGCCCGCGCTCACGGCGGTGGCGCTGCTGCTGCTGGTGCCGCTCGCCTTCATCGCCGTCTATTCGTTCTGGCTGAGGACGGCGACCGGCGCGGACATCGCGGGCTTCCATACCGACAACTGGGCCGAGGCGCTGAGCGATCCCTTCTATCGCGACATCCTGCTCGGCACGCTCAGGATCGCGGCTATCACGACGCTGGTCTGTGCGCTGGCGGGGTATCCGGCGGCCTATTTCATCGCGCGCTCGAAGGCGAACCGGGCGATCCTGCTGCTGCTGCTCATGCTGCCCTTCTGGGTCAGTTACATCATCCGCACGATGAGCTGGATCAACATCCTGGGCGTGTCGGGGGCGTTCAACTCGGCACTGCTGGCGATGGGCGTGATCGGCCAGCCGATCCAGATGCTCTACAACGAGGCGACCGTGATCCTCGGTCTCGTCCACTTCCTGCTGCCCTTCATGGTGCTCAACGTTTATGTGAGCCTCGAGGGCATCGACGAGACGCTCGAGCAGGCCGCGAACTCGCTGGGCGCCACCCGCTGGCAGGCGTTCCGCGAGGTGACGCTGCCCCTGTCGCTGCCCGGGCTCGCCGCCGGGGGCCTTCTGTGCTTCGTGCTAGCGGCGGGCACCTACATCACGCCGCTGGTGCTGGGCGGGCCCACGGACGCGATGTTCGCCAACCTCGTCTTCGAGGCGATCATCACGCAGCTCGACTGGCCGCTCGGCTCGGCATTGTCGTTGATGCTGCTGGCGATCCTTGGCGCACTGGTCGCGCTCTACAACCACTTCGTCGGCATGAGCCAGATCGCCCGGGGGTTCGGCTGATGTCGGGCTGGGCGCTGATCCGCATCTGGACCGTCGTGGTCTACCTGTTCATGTTCCTGCCGGTCGCGGTGGTGGTGCTGCTCAGCTTCAACGCATCGCAATTCGGGGCCTTCCCGATGACCGGGCTCAGCCTGCGCTGGTTCGGCGAGTTGTGGGCCAACGAGGCGATCCTGCGCGCCTTCCGGGTGTCGTTCCTGCTGGGCGCGCTGACGGCGGCGATCTCGACCACCCTGGGCGTGCTCGCCGCGCTCGCGCTGGTGCGCTACGACTTCCGGGGCAAGAACCTCGTCTCGACGGTGCTGATCGCGCCCATCCTGGTGCCCGAGGTGGTGCTGGCGGTGGCGCTCCTGCTGTTCCTGCGCTTCCTCCAAATGCCCAAGAGCTTCGCGCTGCTGCTGCTCGGCCATGTCATCTTCACGCTGCCCTTCGTCGTGCTGGTGGTGCAGGCGCGTCTCGTCGGCATCCGCCGCGACGTCGAGGAGGCGGCGCTGTCGCTCGGCGCCTCGCCGCGCCAGACCTTTTTCGCGGTGACGCTGCCGCTGCTCGCGCCCGCCATCTTCGCGGGGATGCTGTTCGCCTTCACCATCAGCTTCGACGACATCACCGGCACGCTGTTCTGGAAGCCCGGCGGAGTCGAGACGGTGCCGACGCAGATCTTCGCGATGCTGCGCAACTCGATCAGCCCCGAGATCAATGCGCTGGGCACGGTGATGATCGTGCTCACCGTCGGCCTGCCACTGCTGGGCGCCGCCATCGCGCGGCGCCTTGGCGCACGAACCAGATGACCACAACAGGGAGAACGACGATGGACCACACCAGGCGTTACGAGCGGCTCCGCGAGCGGTATCTGAATGGCGGCCTCGACCGTCGCAGCTTCCTCGGGCTGATCGGCGCGGCGGGGCTGGCCTACGGCGTGCGCACCCCCTTCGCCGGCCACGCGCTGGCGGCGGCCGGCGAGGTGCGCTTCGATGGCTGGGGCGGCGTGGTGTCCGAGGCGTTCCGCAAGCACGCCTTCGACCCCTACACCGCCAAGACGGGCGTCACGGTCATCGACGGCACCTTCGGCGGCGGCGACGAGTATCTGAGCCGTGTCAAGGCCGGCCAGCCGGGCGAATACAACATCGCGCATCTGTCGGGCGTGTTCGATTACGCCCGCTACCACGATCTGGGGCTGTCGTCCGAGCTGAACCGCGCGAACATCCCGAACCTCGACTACGTGATCCCCAAGCTCGTGACGGTGCTGTCGGACTACTCGGGCGGCGCGCTGTCGGCGGTGCCCTACGACTATGGCACCACGGGGATCGCCTACAACCGCAAGCACATCTCGGACGACGAGGCGAAGGCGAAGGGCGCCTCGCTGCTGATCGACGAGACGCGCAAGGGCAAGATCGGCGGCTGGGCCGACTGGCGCACGCGCATCTGGATGGCGGCGCTGCAGACCGGGCAGGATCCCAACAACGCCACCGACATGGACGCGGTGTGGGACGCGATCCGCAAGCACCGCGACCTCGCGCTGAAATACTGGGGCTCGGGGGCGGAGCTGATGAGCCTGCTGGCCGAGGAGGAGATCTACGTCACCGAAGGGTGGTCGGGCCGCATCTACGCGCTGCAGGAGCAGGGCCACGACATCGGCTATGTCGATCCGCCGAACGGCTATGGCTGGCAGGAATGCCTGTTCGTCATCAAGGGCTCGCCGATGGCCGAGTGCGAGGAGTTGCTGAACTTCATGCTCGACCCCGCGACCTCGATCGCCGTAGCCGAGGGGCAGAACTACCCGCCCGCGCTCGACCCGCAGAAGGTGGACCTCGGCGCAAAGATTCCGACGCTGCCGGCCTTCGATCCCACCGGCACCCTCTCGGGCCTGACCTTCGCCAATCCGGCCTACTGGAACGGCAACGAGCAGGAATGGTCCAAGACCTTCGGCCGCGTGCAGAAGGGCTACTGACCGCCGTCCGCCACGGGTCCCGGCCGCCGAGCCGCGACCGCCTTGGTGCCGCCCACGCGCGGCGCCGGGTCAGCCCCGGCGCCCGTCCCATCACCGGAGAACGACCGTGATCCAGCCCGCCGTCCAGCTTCGCGACATCGTCAAGCGCTTCGGCAGTTTCGTCGCCGTGCACCCTACCTCGCTCGAGATCCCCGAAGGCGCCTTCGTGACATTGCTGGGCCCGTCGGGCTGCGGCAAGACGACGACGCTCAGGATGATCGCGGGGCTGCTCGACCCCTCGGAGGGCGAGATCGCGATCAAGGGCCGGCGGGTGAACGAGGTGCCGATCCACAAGCGCAACCTCGGCCTCGTGTTCCAGAACTACGCCCTCTTTCCGCACCGCACGGTGGCCGAGAACGTGGCCTTCGGGCTGCGTTATCGCGGCGTCGCGCGCGAGGACATCCGGCGCCGGGTGGCCGAGGCGCTGGCGCTGGTGCAGCTGCCGGACCTTGGCCACCGCTACCCGCGCGAGCTGTCGGGCGGGCAGCAGCAGCGTGTGGCGCTGGCGCGCGCCATCGTGATCGAGCCCGACGTGCTGCTGCTCGACGAGCCGCTCTCGGCGCTCGACGCCAACCTGCGCGAGGACATGCGCGTCGAGCTCAAGCGCATCCAGCACCGGCTGGGCATCACCACCGTGTTCGTGACGCATGACCAGGGCGAGGCGCTGGCGATGTCCGACCGCATCGTCGTGATGAGCGCGGGCCGCGTCGAGCAGGCGGGCCCGCCCGAGGAGGTCTACAACACCCCCGCCACCGAGTTCGTGGCCCGCTTCCTCGGCGCCTCGAACATCCTCGGCGCCCGCGTCGCGGCGGCAGGCGATGGCGAGGTCGTGCTCGACGCCGACCATTTTGGCCGCATCACGCTGCCGCCCGAGCGCGCGCGCGGTGTCGGCCCTGGCGCGCGGGCGAAGCTGGTGATTCGGGCCGAGAAACTGGGCCTGTCGCCGCCCGGCGCGCCGCCGGGCGACGGGATCTCGATTGACGGACGCATCGAGACCGTGGACTACCAGGGACAGGTCGCCCGCTACTTCGTCCGGGTCGGCGACACGCAGCTTCAGGCCATAAACATGATCGACGAACACCCCTTCTCGGAAGGCGACGCCGTGGCGATCCGCCTCCGCCCCCGCGACTGCGCGGCGCTTGCCGGAGACGCGACATGACCATCCCCAACCGCAAGCCCAGCCACCTGTTCTACCAGTCGCGCCGGCGCCGCCCGATGCTCGACCAGGCCCGCGGCGTCTACATGTGGGATGTGGATGGCAAGCGCTATCTCGACGGCTCGTCGGGCGCGATGGTCTGCAACATCGGCCATTCCAACGAGCGCGTGCTGGAAGCGATGCGCCGGCAGATGGAGAAGTCGACCTTCGGCTATCGCCTGCACTTCGAGACCGAACCGGCCGAGCGGCTGGCCGAGAAGACCGCGAGCCTGTGCCCTCCCGGCCTCGAGAAGGTGTTCTTCGTCTCGGGCGGGTCCGAGGCGGTCGAGAGCGCGATCAAGCTCGCCCGCCAGTGGGCGCTCGCGGTGGGCCAGCCCCAGCGCTACAAGGTGATCTCGCGCTATCCCAGCTATCACGGCTCGACGCTGGGGGCGCTGGCGCTGACCGGCTACGCGCCGATGTCGGCGCCCTTCGATCCGATGATGCGGGCGATGCCGAAGATCCCCGCCCCGCGGGCCTATCTCGACGGGCTCGACGCGGACGACCCGGCGACGGGCGCGCATTACGCGGGGATGCTCGAGCGCAAGATCCTCGAGGAAGGCCCCGAGACCGTGCTCGCCTTCATCGTCGAGCCGATCGGCGGGGCGTCCACCGGCGCGCTGGTGCCGCCGGCGGGCTACATGGCGCGCATCCGCGAGATCTGCGACCGCCACGGCGTGCTGCTGATCCATGACGAAGTCATGACCGGCGGCGGGCGCACCGGCGCGTTCTGGGGCGCCGAGCACTGGGACACCGCGCCCGACATCCTCGTCACCTCCAAGGGCTTCGGCGGCGGGTATGCGCCCCTCGGCGCGATGGTGGCGCATGAGCGTCTGGTCGAGCCGGTGCTGGACAAGGGCGGCTTCATCCACGGCTATACCTATGCCGGCAACCCGCTGGCCTGCGCGGCCGGTCTTGCGGTGATCGAGGAGATCGAGCGCGAGGGGCTGATCGCCAATGCCGCGCGCATGGGCTCCGAGCTCAAGTGCCGCCTGACCGGCCTGCTGGATCGCTACCCGATCATCGGCGACGTGCGGGGCAGGGGCCTGCTGCTGGCCTTCGAACTCGTCGCCGACCGGCGCACGATGCGGCCCCTGCCGAAGCACCTCAACGCCTTCGACCGGGTGGTCGAGTTCGCCTATGCGCGCGGCCTGATCATCTACGCCCGCCGCACGCGCGGCGGCATCGAGGGCGACCACTTCCTGGTCTGCCCGCCGATGATCGTGACCGAGGCCCATCTCGACGAGATCATGGCCGGGCTCACGGGCGCGCTCGACGATTTCATTGCCGAGGCTGGCGAGGGGCTTGCCGCATGACCGATCCCTGCATCATCTCCTGCGCAATCACGGGGTCGATCCACACCCCCTCGATGACGCCCTACCTGCCGATCACGGCCGACGAGATCGCCCGAAGCGCGATCGACGCGGCCCATGCAGGCGCCACGATCCTGCACCTCCACGCCCGCAACCCTGCGAACGGCCGCCCCTCGGCCGATCCTGACGACTACATGGCCTTCCTGCCGCGCATCGCGGCCGAGACGGACGCGATCATCAACATCACGACCGGCGGCAGCGCGATCATGACGTTGGCTGACCGCCTCGCTCCCGCGATGCGGGCCGAGCCCGAGATGTGCTCGATCAACATGGGCTCGATGAACTTCGCCATGTATCCCGCCGCCGCCCGGATCACCGAGTGGAAGCACGATTGGGAAAAGCCGTTCCTCGAGGGCAGCGAGGACCTGATCTTCAAGAACACGCCGCGCGACATCGCCCATGTGCTCGACGAGATGGGGGCAAAGCGCGGCGCGCGCTTCGAGTTCGAGTGCTACGAGGCGGGCCATCTGCACATGCTGCACCACTTCGTGCAGCGCGGAGTGGTGAAGCCGCCCTTCTTCGTGCAGTTCGTGCTTGGCGTTCTGGGCGCGATGATGGCCGAGCCCGAGCACGTGATGCACCTCAAGGCCACCGCCGACCGGCTGTTCGGCAAGGATTACCGCTTTTCGGTGCTCGGTGCCGGGCGCCAGCAGATGCCGCTCGCCGCCATGTCGGCCGCGATGGGCGGGCATGTGCGCGTGGGGCTCGAGGACAGCATCTGGATCGAGCGCGGCCGGCTCGCCACCTCGAACGCCGAGCAGGTGACGCGCGTCCGCGGCATCGTCGAGGGCATCGGGCGGCGGGTCGCCACGCCCGATGAGGCGCGCGCCATGCTGGGCCTGAAGGGCCGCGACCGGGTGGCCTTCACGCGCTGAGCGGGGCCCCTGTCGACCGCGGCGCCGCCATGCCGTATCAAGGCAGGCGGCGCCGCGCCGGCGCCCGCCGATGTCGAGGTCCGCGAGGGGATGACGCCGCGACTGACGCCTGACGACGAGGCCGCGCTGTCCGGTGCGCGGGGGCCGGGCGTGGCCCTCGCCATGGACGTACTGGTCTCGTTCGCGCGTGCGATCGGGGCGCCCTCGTTCCTCGACATCACGCGCGCCCATGTCGACGGCTGTCTCTATCATGGGCAGGCCAGCCTCGATTTCGTCGAGCGGCTGGTGGCCGGGGGCACGCGGGTCGCCGTGCCGACGACGCTGAACGTGGGCTCGTTCGACCTGATCCACCCCGAGATCATGCGCCTGCCGGACGCCGAGGCCGATCCGGCGCGGCGGCTGATGCGGGCGCACGAGGCGCTGGGCTGCACGCCCTCGTTCACCTGCGCGCCCTACCAGACGCTGCTGCGGCCCGGCTTTGGCGAGCAGATCGCCTGGGGCGAATCGAATGCCATCGTCTTCGCCAATTCGGTGATCGGCGCGCGGACGAACCGCTATGGCGACTTCATCGACCTGTGCTGCGCGGTCACGGGGCGCGCACCCGCCTGGGGGCTGCATCTCGACGAGAACCGGCTCGCGACCATGCTGTTCCGCCTCAGCGGCTTTCCCGCCTCGGCCGAGGCGACGGATGCGCTCGTCGTGGGGGTCGGGCTGATCGTCGGCTTGGAGGCCGGGCCGGCCGTCCCGGTGATCGAGGGGCTGCCGCCGCCGCGCGACGAGGATCAGCTCAAGGCGCTGGGGGCGGCTGCGGCCTCGGCGGGCGAGGTGGCGCTGTTCCACGCGGTGGGGATCACGCCCGAGGCGCCGGATCTCGCGCGAGCAACGGGCGGAAAGGCGCCCCGCGCGATGCGCGACATCACGCCCGGGGACGTGGCCGAGGCCGTCGCCCGGCTGTCGCGCGTGCCCGAGGGCACGGCCCTCGCCGCCGTCTGCCTCGGCACCCCGCATTTCTCGGACGCCGAGTGGACGCGGCTCCTGCGGCTCCTGCGCGATGGCGGCGGGGCCTCGCAAGTGCCGATCTACGTCAACACCGGGCGCGAGACGCTGGCGAGGCTGGAGGCAGGGGACGCCTTCGCCGGGCTCGATGCGGCGCGGATCGTCCCGGTCACCGACACCTGCACCTATGTCACCGCGATCCTCGAGGATCTCGCCGGCGCTGTGATGACGAATTCCGGGAAATGGGCGCATTACGCGCCCGGCAACATCGGCGTCGAGGTGGCCTTCGGCGAGCTCGAGGACTGCGTCCTGTCCGCCCGTGCAGGCCGCGTGGTGAGGGCGCGATGACCTGCGAGCCGGTGGCGGTCCTGCTGGAAGGCAGCGCCGAGGCGCGGGCCTGCGTCCTATCCGGGCCGCTGAGCTTCTGGGGCGGCGTCGACAGCCTCGACGGCCGGGTGATCGACGCGACGCATCCCGATCGGGGGCGCGTGCTTGCGGGGACGATTCTGGTGATGCCCTGCGGGCGGGGATCGTCCTCGTCGGCCTCCGTGCTGGCCGAGGCGTTGCGGCGCGGTACCGGCCCCGCGGGGATCGTGCTCGAGCGCCCCGACCCGATCCTCGTGGTGGGCGCCATCGTCGCGCGCAGGCTCTACGGCGCCGTCTGCCCGATCGTGGTCCTCTCGGGCCCGCCGATCGCGGATGGATGCCTCATTCGCATCGAGGCGGGGGCCGAGGGCGGCTTCATCGAGATCGTGGCGCCCGGAGCCCCGGACGCCTGTCGCCCCGGCGCGCCTCAGCCGAGCGGCACGGTGTAGGTCGTCGCGGTCCCGGCGAGGCAGACCTCGCCGGCCTCGTTCCTGACCTCGGTCGCCAGCGTGCAGATCGGCTTGTCGTCGCGAACCGACGTCACCTCGACGCGCCCGGTGATGCGCTCGCCGACCATCACGGCCTTCGTGAACCGCCATTCCACCCCCAGGAACACCGTGCCGGGGCCCGGCAGATCCTCTGCGACGAGCGCGTTGAGCAGCCCCGAGGTCACGCCGCCCTGCACGATCAGCCCGCCGAAGGGCGAGCGTCCGGCCGCCTCGGCATCGTAGTGCAGCGGGTTCATGTCGCCGGTCATCGCCGAGAACATCTCGACGTCCTGCATCGTCGTGCGGCGGCTGCGCGTGGCGCTGGCGCCGGCGGCAGGCTTGCCCCTCAGCGTGCGGCTCCACGCGGTGGGCGGGGCCTTCGCGGTCATGGTCATCGCTCGATCTCCCTTCCGGTTTGCGATGCCTCGCAGCCTAGCGGGCGAGGCGTCGGGACGAGCGTGGAAAGACCGGCTCACACGGGCGCGGCCCGGAAATTCCACTGTGGCTGCCACGTCCGCTCACACGCTCGCCGCCTATTGCCGTTCTGGCCGGCGGGGCACCGGGCTCCGGCCGGACGCATCGAGACAAGGAGACCAGAGCGATGACGACTCAGACGATGGAAAAGCCCCGCAAGGCGACAAGCCCGCATCACGGCGTCAAGACGCCGGAGCTGTTCGCGACGATCGGCGCGGTCGCCGGCCAGCCCGAGCTCGCCCGCTTCACCTGGCGCGCCAAGAGCCACTGGGTGCTCGGCACCCACATGCAGAGCCAGATCGGTGGCTATTTCGGTGCGGGGGCCGAGCAGAGCCGGGGCAAGACCTTCACGGTCGATGCCGATCATCCCGCGGTGCTGTGCGGCGACGACGCGGCGCCCACGCCGGTCGAGTTCGTCCTGCACGCGCTGGCCGCCTGCCTGACCGCCGGGATCGCCAACATCGCCGCCGCCCGCGGCGTCGAGCTGGACGAGGTCACGGCGGTGGTCGAGGGCGACATGGACCTGCGCGGGATCCTCGGCCTCTCGGACGAGGTGCGCAACGGCTACGAGGGGATCCGCATCCGCATCACAGTGCAGGGCGACGCCCCGCCCGAGAAGCTGCGCCAGATCGTCGAGCAGTCGCGCGCGCGCTCGGCCGTCTACGACATCCTGACCAACCGCACCCCGGTCTCGATCGAGGTGATGTGACCGAGCCGCCCGTCACCGGCGGGTCGCCCCGCCGGTGGCCAAGCCGCAGGGAGAGCGACATGAAGCGCACTGATGTGATCGTGATCGGCGCAGGCCAGGCCGGGCTCGCGATGAGCTGGCAGCTCACGTCGCGCGGGATCGACCATGTGGTCATCGAGCGCGGCCGCATCGCCGAGCGCTGGCGCAGCGAGCGTTGGGATTCGCTGAGGCTCCTGACGCCGAACTGGATGACCCGCCTGCCGGGCCGGTCGTATCGCGGCCCAGAACCGGACGGGTTCATGACGATGCCCGAGGTCACGCGGTTCTTCGAGGACTACGCCGCGTCCTTCGCCGCGCCGGTCGTCGCGGAGACGACCGTCCACGCGGTGGCCCGCTGCGGCGCGGGCTGGGGGGTCGCCACCGACCATGGCGCCTGGAGCGCGCGCGCCGTGGTGATCGCGACCGGCCATTGCGACCTGCCGCAGGTGCCGGCGATGGCCGAGGGAATGCCCTGGCATGTCGCGCAGGTGATGCCGGGCGCCTACCGCAACCCCGGCCTGCTGCCCGGGGGAAACGTGCTGGTGGTCGGGGCGTCGGCCTCGGGCGTGCAAATCGCAGACGAACTCTTGCGCGCCGGGCGCGGCGTGACGATCGCGGTCGGCAGGCACACGCGGCTGCCGCGTTCCTACCGTGGGCGCGACATCATGTGGTGGCTCGACCGCGCGGGCGTGCTCGACGAGCCGATCGACGGCCAGCGCGACATCGAGGCGGCGCGGGGACAGCCCTCGCTCCAGCTGGTCGGCGACCCGCGGTGCGAGGCGCTCGACCTCGGGACCCTGCACGCCGCCGGCGCGCGTCTGGTCGGCCGCGCTCTTGGCGCCGCGGGGGGCCGGATGCACTTCGCGGGCGATCTCGACGAGACCGTGGCCGCGGCCGAGCGCCGGCTGATCCGGCTTCGGAATCGGATCGACGGCTTCATCGCCCGCCATCCGCCGGATCAGCCGGTCCCGGCGGCGGAACCCTGGCGGCCGCTTGGCTTCGCCGGCGGCGCGGGGACCATCGACCTCGCGGCCGAGGGGATCACGTCGGTCGTCTGGGCGACCGGGTTCCGGCGCGGCTATCGCTGGTTGAAGGTTCCCGCCCTCGATGCCCGGGGCGAGATCGCCCACCACCACGGAGTGACCCGCTGGCCGGGTCTCTACGTCCTGGGCCTGCGGTTCCTGCGAACCCGCAAGTCCAGCTTCATTGACGGTGTCGCGGCGGACTCGCTCGCGCTCGCCGCCCATCTCCAGCGCCATCTCGACGCCGAATGTCGCGTCGCCGTTTAGAAAGGAATTTCCCCATGAAGAGGATGACGACCCGTCCCCGGACCGATTACGACGCCATCATCGCCGGCGCCCGCTGCGCCGGTGCCGCGACGGCGATGCTGCTGGCGCGGCGGGGGCTGCGCGTGCTGGTGGTCGATCGCGGCGACTATGGTTCGGACACGATCTCGACCCACGCGCTGATGCGGGGCGCCGTGATGCAGCTTGCGCGCTGGGGCTTGCTCGACGCGGTTCGCGCGGCGGGGGCGGCTCCGATCCGGTCCGCGACGTTCCACTACGGCGCCGAGGCCGTGACGGTCCCGATCCGGCCCGACGGCGATGTCGATGCGCTTTATGCGCCGCGGCGCGCCGTCCTCGACCGGATCCTTGTGGATGCGGCCGCGGCGGCGGGCGCGGAGTTCCGCTTCGGCGTGACGCTCAGTGACCTTCTGCGCGATCGCGATGGCCGCGTCACGGGCGCGCGCCTCGCGGACCGCGGCGGCGCGCTGCACGAGGTCTCGGCCCGGATCGTGATCGGCGCCGACGGCGTGCGCTCGACCGTCGCCGAGAAGGCCGGGGCGGGCGGCAACGCGCTGGGACGGGCCGCGACGGCCGTGATCTTCGGCTATTTCCCGGGACTGCCGAACGCGGGCTATAACTGGCACTACATGCCGGGGATGACGGCGGGCGCGATCCCCACTACGGGCGGCGAGACCTGCGTCTTCGTGAGCCTGCCGGCCGCGGGCTTCCGGCGCGAGGACGGTGTGGACGCGCTGTTCCGCGCGGGGCTCGCATGCGCCGCCCCCGCGCTGAGCGCGCAGCTTGCCGGACGCGAGCCGAACGGCCGCCTGCGGCTGTTCGGCGGCGTCCGTGGGCACATGCGCGACTGCGCGGGCGCGGGCTGGGCGCTGGTCGGGGATGCAGGCTACTTCAAGGACCCCGTCACCGCCCACGGCATCACCGACGCCTTCCGCGACGCCGAGCTGTTGGCCCGTGCCGTGATCGCCGGGAGCGACCAGGCGCTGGCCGACTATCAGCACCTGCGCGACGCGCTCTCGCTGCCCTTGTTCGGCGTGACGGACGCGATCGCGGCGTTCGATTGGACGCTCGAGACGCTGAAGCCCAGGCTCGCCACGCTGAACGAGGCGATGAAGACCGAGGTCGCGGTCCTGTCGATGATCACCGCCCGCGCGCCGCTGCCGCCGCTGCCGCAGACGGGCCTCGCGCGGGCGTGACGGGGGCCCGGGGAGCATGCCGGCCGCGGTTCGGCATGCCCCACCCCGCAGGGCGCGAAACTTTCACTGCGCGGCCCCGTCGTCTACAGTCCGGGATCGGGTATGATCCGCCAGGGAATGGCCGCTGGCATATGACGAACGGGCAGCCGCATCAGGGGCTCGCGCTCAGGGCCCTCGGACCGCTGGAAGTCGCCTTCGGCGACCGGCCCGTCGAGATGCCGCCCTCGCGCAAGACGCGCGCGCTGCTTGCCTTCCTCGCGCTCGCGGATCGGCCGTTCCGGCGCGAGCGGCTGTGCGAGATCTTCTGGGAGCTGCCCGACGACCCGAAGGGCGCCCTGCGCTGGAGCCTGTCCAAGATCCGCCGCGTCCTCAGCGTCGACGGCAGCGAGCGCCTCGCGGCCGACCGCACCATGGTCGCGCTCGACGCGCGCGGGCTTGCGATCGACCGCAGGGAGCTTGGGCAGGCGGCGCAGGAGGGGTTCGGGGCCCTCGGCCTCGAGCGCCTCGAGGCGATCGCCGCCACGTTGCGCGGCGGCTTCCTCGAGGACCTCGCCCTGCCACGCTGCCCGGACTACGAGGCCTGGCGCATCGCCGAGGCCGCCGAGGCCGAGCGCCTGTGCTCGCGGCTGCTGATGGAGCTCATTTCGCGGCTGGGCGACCAGCCCGAGCGCGCGCTGCGCCATGCCGTCAGGCTGCGCAGCGTCACCGCCGACGTGGCCGAGGCCGACCGGCTGATCGAGCGCCTGCGCGCCGAGGCGGCAGGCCGGGGCCTGGCCGCGGCGCCGCGCGCGCCCGTGCCGGATGCGGTCCCTACGCCGCCCACGGCCGATGCGGGCGCAGTCCGCTTCTGCACCGCGCCCGACGGCGTCCGGCTTGCCTGGACCGCCGAGGGCGAGGGGCCGCCTATCCTGCGCGGGCCGCACTGGATGACGCATCTGGGCTACGACCGCGAAAGCCCGATCTGGCGCCCCTGGATCGAGGCGCTCTCGCGCGAGAACCGCTTCGTGCGCTTCGACCAGCGCTGCAACGGCCTGTCGGACCGCGGCGTCGCGGACATCTCGTTCGAGCGCATGGTCGACGACATCGGCACTGTCGCCGATGCGGCGGGGCTGGATCAGTTCGTCCTGCTGGGCGTCTCGCAAAGCTGCGCCTACGCCATCGCCTATGCCCTGCGGCACCCCGAGAGGGTGCGGGGCCTGATCCTCTGCGGTGGCTTTCCGCGCGGCTGGCGCGCCCGCGGCGATCCGCAGGAGATCGAGCGGCGCGAGGCGATGCATGTCCTTCTGCGCCAGGGCTGGGGGATGGACGCGCCGACCTTCCGGCAGCTCTTCACGGCGATGTTCCTGCCCGGAGCGACACCCGAGCAGGCGTCGTGGTACAACGAGCTGCAACGCCGCGCCGCGACGCCCGAGGATGCCGAGCGGCTGTCGGAGATGTCGGGCGCCATCGATGTCGAGGAGCTGCTCGGGCGCGTCCGCGTGCCGACGCTCGTGCTGCATGCGACGGGTGACCGCATCGCGCTGCTGGCTTCGGGCCGCCGGCTGGCCGAGCGGATCCCCGGCGCCGAGTTCGTCGAGCTCGCAAGCAGCAATCACATCCTGATGGGCGACGAGCCGGCCTTCGGCCGCTTCGTGGGGGCTTGCCGCGAGTTCTCGGCCCGCGTGTTCGCCGGGCCGGGGGGCGAGCGGCTACAGCCAGCGCCGGCGATCCCGGGGCCAGCGCCGGGCCACGCGCCGCAACGGGACGTCCGGCGCGAGGTCACGGTGCTGGCCGCGGACATCGTCTCGCCGCTCCAGTCCTTCGCCCAGGCCGATCCCGAGCTGATGCTGCTCGCCGCCCGCCCCGTGCACGACGCCGCGCGGCGCGTCGTGGCGGCGAACCGGGGCACGTTGCTCGAGCTTTCGGACAGCGTGGTCACCGCCGTCTTCGGAGCGGGCGAGCCGACCGAGGTGCATGGCGTTCTCGCCGCCCGCGCGGCCCTTGCCATGCAGGCCGAGCTTCGCCGCAACGCGCCGGGCACGACGCGCCTGCGGATCGCGCTCGACACCGGCGAGGCGATCGTGGGCCGCGACGCGCGCGGGCAGGTGTCGCTCAGCGGACCGCCCCTGCGCCACGCCCGGCGGCTGGCCGAGGCGCTGCGCCGGCCGGTCATCGCCGCGTCGGACCGGCTGCGTGCCTCGGTGGGCGGATATGTTCGCCTCGCGCCCCTCGAGCAGGACGAGCATCCCGGCTTCGCCCGTGGCCAGCGGACCCACGAGGTGCTCGCGCTCAACTCGGCGCTGTCGCGCTGGCATTTGCGGGCGCACGAGACGCTGACGCGGTTCGTCGGGCGCGAGGCCGAGGTGCAGACGCTGCGCCAGCTCTGGCGCCATGTGATCGAGGGGCGCGGGCAGGTCGCGCTGGTGACGGCCGAGCCCGGCATCGGCAAGTCGCGTCTCGGCCACGAGTTCCTGACGGGCATGGCGGGCGAGGACTGCCAGATCGTCGAGGGCGGCGCCTTCGAGTTCGACCGCGACGCCGCTTATGCGGTCGCGCGGCGCCTGCTCCGCTCGCTCCTCGCGATCGCCGAAGCCGACGACCCGGCGATGGCGCGCGACAAGCTGGAACGCGGGCTCGACCGTCTCGGCCTCGACGCGGCGCTCGCGGTCCCGCTTGGCTTCGTGCTCGAGTTGCCGGCATCCGAGCCGGATTGGGAAGCCCTGCCGGCCGAGGATCGCGCGTGCCAGATCGCCGACGCGATGCGCCGCCTGGTCGCGCACATGGCGCGCCATGTGCCGCTGCTCGTCCTGATCGAGGACCTGCACTGGATCGACGATGCCAGCCGCGCGGTGCTCGATCGCCTCGTCGAGGGGGTCGACCGGCAGCGCATCCTGATGGTGATGACCTGCCGGGCCGAGTTCCGGCACGACTGGGGCGCGCGTAGCGCCGTCCATGTCATGCGGCTCCATCCCCTCAGCATCGAGGATGCTGACGCCTTCGTGCTCGCCCTGGTCGGCGAGCATCCCAGCGTCAGCATCCTGCGCCGGCTTCTGGTCGAGCGCACCGACGGCACGCCGCTGCTGATCGAGGAGACCGTGCGCGGGCTCATCGAGGACGGGCGGATCATCGGGGCGACAGGCGCCTGTGTGGCGCCGCACCCGATCGTCGACATCGAGACCTCGAGCAGCGTAGAGCCGGTGATCGCCGCGCGGATCGAGCGGCTGGCGCCGCGCGAGCGTTCGGTGCTCCAGACGGCGTCGGTTCTCGGGCGCAACGTCTCGCGCGGCCTGTTGGCGGAGCTTTCGCGGATTGGCGAGACGGCGCTGGACGCGGCGCTCGCGGCCCTCGAGCGGGCCGAGTTCCTGTTCGAGGTGATGAGCGCGGCCGAGCGCGAATACACCTTCAAGCACGCGCTGATCCAGGATGTGGCCTACGCCTCGCTGATGCGGGCCGATCGCGAGCGCCTGCACGCCGCCGCCTTCGACGCGATCCGGCGCCTCCATGCCGGCGCCCTGGGCGAGCACACCGAGGCGCTGGCCGAGCATGCCTACCGCGCCGGGCTGCGCGAGGACGCGGCGCGCTGGCTGGCCGAGGCGGGCGAGCGGGCGATCGAGCGCTCGGCCTATGGCGCGGCGATCGTCCATCTCGAGCGGGCCATCGCGATGATGGAGGGGCTCGCCGAGACGCCGGAGCTGGTGCGGCTCGGCATCGACGTGCGGACCCGGCTGCGGCTCGGCTTCATGGCGACGGGCGACTATGCGACGGGTGTCAACCGGCTCAAGGAGGCGCGCGACCTCGCCGCCCGCGCGGGCGACGCCAATCGGCAGGCCGAGGTGCTGCTGCATCTTAGCCTGCTCCACAGCACCTTTGGCCGGCACGAGAAGGCGATCCGTGCGGCCGACGGCGCCGGCGAGATCGCCCGCCGGCACGGCATGCAGCGCCACGCTGCCGAGGCCGATCTCGCCGCGGCCCAGGCGCTGCTGTTCCGCAGCGACGCACGGGCGGCGATTTCACGCCTCGAGGGCTATTTCGACTGCTTCGTCACCGACTGGCGCTATGACCGCTTCGGCTTCCTCGTCACGCGCTCGGTCTGGTATCTCGGCTCGCTGAGCCAGGCGCATGCGCTGCTGGGCGACTTCGGGGCGGCGGCGCGCGAGGTGGAGGAAGCCGTGGCCGTCGCGCGCGAGACGCGCAGGCCGCTGGACCTCTATGCCGCGCAGTTCTTTCGCAACATGCTCGACACGATGCGGGGCCCCGGCGAGGCCGAGCTGGCGCGCATGGCTCAGGCCGCCGAGGAATGCCTGAACCGGGCCCCCTTCCCGTTCTCGCCTATGCTGATGGTGACCTGGGGCTATGCGCAGACCCTTTCGGGCCGGCATGCGGCCGCGCAGCAGACGCTCGAGCGGGCGCTCGCGGCGGCACGATCGGTCAACATGCTGCATTTCGGGAACATCGCGCGCGGCCTGCTCGCCACGGTCCGCGCCGCGCGAGGCGATGCCGGCGCGCGCGACGAGCTCCTCTGGGCCGCGCGCAGGGCCGAGAAGGACAGCGACGACTGGCTGCGGATCCGGGTGCTGGTCGCGCTGTCGCGGATCGAGGCGGACCCGGACGAGCAGGTGCGCCATCTCGAGGAGGCCGCCCGGATCGCCGCGGCCGGTGGCTACCGCCCGATCGAGGCGCGGATCCTCGTCCGCCTCGCGCGCGCCATCGCGCCTTCGGATCCCGCGCGGGGCGAGTGGCTGACCGGCGAGGCGGCCGCGCTCTTCGGCGCGATGGGTCTCGCCGAGCAGGCGGAGGCGTTGCGCGGGGGTCTTGCCGCGCCACCCCCGGCACAGGTCGCGTCAGCCCTCGACGATCACGCGCCGTAGGCCCGCGAGGCGCCGCAGGACCGCCTCGGTGTCGTCCTGCTCGAAGCCCTGCTCGAGCATCGCCGCGCGCATGAGGTCCAGCATCTCGTCGAAATGCGCGGGCTCGATCCCGAGGCCGGCATGGACCCCGCGCAACTCGGCGTCGGAATGGCTGTCCGGTCCCCCCATCACCGCCGAGACATATTTCGACTGGTGTTCGATCAGGCGCCGCATGTCGCAGTCGCGGAAGAACGGGCCGAGCCGCTCGGACGCGAGCACCCGGTCGTAGAAGGCCAGCACGAGGCCCGAGACCCGCTCGAAACCGCCATAGCGCTCGAACATGCTCTGCATTCCCGAGGCCCCCGTGTTCGCCCGGCCGCCCGGCCGGAATGCCGCTCAACACTGCCCAAGAACCGGGCCTGCGTCAAAAGAACGGGCGCGGGCCCGCCGCTTCGCGCGCCGTCTGCGGGCGCTCAGATCCGCTCGAGCGTCCAGTCGGGCGAGATGCGCGAGCGGCGGACGAACGGCGCCGTTTCGAGCCCCGCGAACAGCCCGTCCCGCGTGATGAGGGCGGTCTTCCAGCCATGCGCCTGCGCGCCAAGGATGTCGGTGTGGAGCGTGTCGCCGCACATAACGATGCGCTCGCGCGCGATGCCTGGAAGCGAGTGCTCGGCCAAGTCGTAGACCTCGGGGAAAGGCTTGCCGAAGAAGCGGACGGGCGCGGGGGTGCGGTCGAGCAGGAGATGGCCGTAGTAGCCGGGCTCGCGCGACAGCGACTGCCCCCGCGGCGCCACGAGGTCGGCATTGGCGACGAGCACGGGCAGCGGCCGCGCTCGAAGGCCGGCTTCGAGGCGCGCATGCCGCTCGGCCGTCCAGTCGGCCGCGGACAGGAACAGGATGCCCTCGATCCCCTCCGGCAGCGGCCCGTCGCCCGGCAGGCGCACCGCCTCGACCCCAAGGTCCGCAAGCCGGTCGTCCGGCGCCGCGATGACGCCCCAGCGCCGTCCGCGGAGGTGCCGCAGCGTGGCGTCGCGGCTGGTGATGATCTCGTGGCCCGCGAAGTCGAAGCCCAGCCGGCCGAACTTGGCGCAGGCCCCGGCATGGTCGTAGCTCGCGGCATTCGTCAGGACGCGGACCTGCTTGCCGGCCTCGCGCAAGGCATCGACACAGGTCCGCGCCCCGGGGATCGGCGTATCGCCGACATTGAGGACCCCGAAGGCATCGAACACGAAGGCGTCCGCGTCGCCGGCGATCTGCCGGAGCGAGGCGACCGGCGTGGCCGGGCCGCACCGCACGGCGCGCGGCAGGCGCGGGCGGATCTGCTCGTAACGCGTGAAGGTCTGTTCGGCGTCGTCCAAGTCGGGCGCTCTGTGCATGGCGGGCGATGCGGCTGGGTGGTCTTCCCGGGAGCCGGGGCGTCGTGCGGCGGCAGCCTCGGCATTTTTGGTCATTCGGTCAATCGCCTTTTCCCGCATCCGACACGAAACCGTTATAAATATATGCTTTATCAGGGAAAGGCGACGGCCGGGAGAGATTCCGACGCGCCGACACGCGGGAATCATTGACTCGAATATGATCGAATGGTCGGATTGACGTATCGAAAACTGGCCGAATGACCAATCATGTCCAGCAAGGTTGCCGCGCGGAGAGAGCGAATCCTCGAGCTGATGCAGCGCCGCGGGGCGGTCGATGTCGGCGATCTGTCGGAATTGCTCGGCGTCTCGCCGCAGACGGTCCGGCGCGACATAAACCATCTGTGCGACATCAGCGCCCTGCGCCGGCGCCACGGTGGCGCTGCCCTGTTCGAGCCGCGGCTGAACCTACCCTACGACGAGCGCAAGACCACGAACACCGAGGCCAAGCGCGCGATCGCCGCGGCGGTGGCGGCGATGGTTCCCAGCGGGGCCACGCTGTTCATCTCGGTCGGCACGACGCCGGCGATGGTCGCGCAGGCGCTGCGCAGGCACCGGCAGCTGACCGTCGTGACGAACAACCTGAACGCCGCCATGTCGCTGGCGCACGAGACGACGAACCGCATCATCCTGCCCGGCGGCGAGATGCGGCTGCCCGACCGCGACATCCTGGGCGATCACGTCGTGCGGCACTTCGCGGGCTACCGGGCCGAGTTCGGGATCTTCGGCGTCGGCGGGATCGCCGAGGATGGCGGGCTGCTGGACTTTCACATGACCGAGGTGCAGGTCCGCGAGCAGATCCGCTCGTCCTGCCAGGTCTCGGTGCTGGTCGCCGATCGCAGCAAGTTCGGCCGCATGGCCCCGGCGGTCGGCGGCACGATCCGCGATGTCGACCGGATCGTGATCGACGTGCCCCCGCCCGCGCCCTTCGCGGCGCTGATCGAGGCCGTGCCGGAGCGGGTGATCTGGGCGGGGGGGGAGGCCCGATGACCGCGGACGGCTTCGTCGTGCTCGAGAACGTGGCCAAGCGCTGGAACGGGCAGCTGGGCGTCGAGGGGGTGTCGCTCGCGGTTCCGCGCGGCGCCTTCGTGGCGCTGCTGGGGCCGTCGGGCTGCGGCAAGTCCACGACGCTTCGGCTCCTGTCGGGGCTCGAGGTTCCCGACGAGGGGCGCATCTCGATCGATGGCCGCGACGTGACGGCGGCGCCGCCATCGGCGCGCAATCTCTCGATGGTGTTCCAGTCCTATGCCCTGTTCCCGCATCTGAGCGTGGCCGAGAACGTCGTCTTCGGGCTCAAGGTGCGCGGGATCGGGCGCGCCGAGCGGCGCGAGAAGCTGCACCGCGCGCTCGAGATCACCGGGCTCGCGGGCCTCGAGGACCGCAAGCCGGGCGAGCTTTCGGGCGGGCAGCGCCAGCGCGTGGCGCTCGCGCGCGCGATCGTCGCCGGACAGCCCCTGTGCCTGATGGACGAGCCGCTGTCCAACCTCGACGCCAAGCTGCGGCACTCGGTCCGCAAGGACATCAAGAAGCTGCAGCGCGACCTGGGCATCACGGTGGTCTACGTTACCCACGACCAGACCGAGGCGATGAGCATGGCCGACATGGTGGTGCTGATGAAAGCGGGCCACATCCAGCAGGCCGGCACGCCCGAGGAGCTTTATTACCGGCCCGCGAACACCTTCGTGGCGGAATTCGTGGGCTCGCCGCCGATGGCGCTGATCGACGCCGCGGTCCTGCCGGGCTTCGAGGGCGCGGCCAGGATAGGCATCCGGGCCGAGAACGTCGCGGTCGCCGGGCCCGGCGACGGGAGGCTCGCCTGCCGGGTGTCTGAGTGCGAGTTCCTCGGCTCCGAGACCTTCGTGGGGCTGAGCCACGAGGGGGCCACGGGCCTTACGGTCAGCATGCCGGGACTGAGGAACATTCCCGCCGGCGAGCGGATCGAGATCACCTTCTCGGACGAGCACCTTCATTTCTTCGACGGCGCGGGGCGTCGGATCGAGGCGATCGGAGTGGAGCGGCCCGGAGGCTCGGCGGGCTAGCGGTCCGGGCGCAAAGTCGAAGCAGCGAACAGGGAGTCAGTCATGGGAATCCTGAAGAAGATCGGCCTCGGGGCCGCGGTCGCGGCGCTTCTCGCCTCGGCTGCCGCCGCGAAGACGGAGCTCACGATGTACTATCCGATCGCGGTCGGCGGCCCGCTGACCGAGGTCGTGAACGGCATGGTCGCCGAGTTCGAGGCGAAGCACCCCGACATCAAGGTGAATGCGATCTACTCGGGCAATTACGACGACACCCGGGTGCGCGCGCTCTCGGCCCTCAATTCGGGCGAGCCCGCACAGCTTGCGGTGATGTTCTCGATCGACGTCTACGACCTGATCGAGCAGGACATCATCCTGCCGTTCGACGACGTGGTCTCGGGCGACGAGGAGACGGCGTGGCTCGGCAGATTCTATCCCGCCCTAATGGCCAATGGCCGGGTCGAGGGCAAGACCTGGGGCATTCCGTTCCAGCGCTCGACCATCGTCGCCTACTACAACAAGGACAAGTTCCGCGAGGCCGGGCTCGACCCCGAGGCCCCGCCCAGCACATGGGCCGAGATGGTCGAGATGGGCAAGGCGCTGACCCGCGACGGAACCTGGGGACTGATGATCCCCTCGACCGGCTATCCCTACTGGATGTTCCAGGCGCTCGCGATCCAGAACGGCAAGGAGCTGATGTCGGATGACGGGCTGACGACCCAGTTCGACGACCCCGCGGTGATCGAGACGCTGGAGTTCTGGAAATCGCTTTCCACCGAGCACGGAATCATGCCCGCCGGGACGGTCGAGTGGGGCACGTTGCGCCAGGCCTTCCTCGAGGGGCAGACCGCGATGATGTGGCACTCGACCGGCAACCTGACGGCGGTGAAGGGTGCGGCCGCGTTCGACTTCGGCGTGGCCGAGCTGCCTGCCAATGTCCGCCCCGGTTCGCCGACCGGCGGCGGCAACTTCTACATCTTCAAGGACACCTCGGAGGAAGAGCGCCGCGCCGCGCTGGAGCTGATCAGGTTCATGACGTCGCCCGAGCAGGCCGCCGCCTGGTCGATCGCGACCGGCTACATGGGCGTCTCGCCCGCGGCCTACGAGACCGAGGCGCTGAAGGCCTATACCGCCGAGTTCCCGCCCGCGCTGGTCGCGCGCAATCAGCTTGAGCATGCCGTCGCGGAGTTCTCGACCTTCGAGACGGCCCGCGTGCGCGAGGGTCTCAACAACGCGATTCAGGCGGCGCTGACCGGCACGAAGCCGCCCGCCGAGGCGCTGGCCGAGGCGCAGGCCGCGGCCGAGCGGCTGCTCAAGCCCTATCGGTGAGGGTTTCCCGCCGGGCGGCGCGCCGAGGCCGCCGCCCGGTCTTTTCCGCGACAGGGGCGTGAGCGATGTCGGCACAGGCAGCTCTCGAGCGCAGGCGGCAGGCCATCTACGGATGGCTCCTGCTGTCGCCCGCGGCCGTCCTGCTCACGACCTTCGCCTTCTACCCCTCGATAGCGACCCTCTGGTCCAGCCTCTTCTCGCGGGGGACGCGCCGCAAGCCTCCGGAATTCGTGGGGCTCGAGAACTACCGCGATCTCATGGCCGACCCGACCTTCTGGCTCGTCGTCAAGAACAACCTCATCTACGCCGCGGTGACGATCCCGGTCTCGATCACCATCGCGCTTGCCATGGCGCTGTGGGCGAATTCGAAGATCCCGGCGCGGGGGCTCGTGCGCACGGCCTATTTCACCCCCACGGTGCTGCCGATGATCGCCGCGGCCAACCTGTGGCTGTTCTTCTACACGCCGGGGCTTGGCGTGCTCGACCAGATCGGGGCGCTGTTCGGCCTGCCCTCGGTGAACTGGCTGGGGCAGCCCGAGACGGCGCTCTGGGCCGTCATCATCGTGACGGTCTGGAAGGAGGCGGGGTTCTTCATGATCTTCTACCTCGCCGCGCTCCAGACCATCCCCGAGGACCTGCGTGAGGCGGCCGACATCGAGGGCGCGAGCCGCTGGACCTACACCCGGCGCATCGTGCTGCCGCTGCTGATGCCCACCACGCTGTTCATCGTCGTGAACGCGCTGATCAACTCCGTGAAGCTTATCGACCACCTCTTCATCCTCACGAAGGGTGGGCCGTCGGACGCCTCGAAGCTGATCCTCTACTACATCTGGGAGATGGCCTTCGCGTTCTTCGACGCGCCCCACGCGGCTGCGATGACGATCCTGGTGCTCGGCGTGCTCGCGGTCGTGGCGGGGATCAAGTTCAGCTATCTCGACAAGCGGACGCATTACCAATGAGCGCGGCCATGCGACATGCCGAGGGCCTTGGCGCGCTGCTGCTGGCGGCGGTCTGGATCTCGCCGCTCCTGTTCGCGTTCTGGGCGGCCTTCCACTCGACCTCGGATGCGGTGAACCTCAACATTTGGGCGCCGTGGACGCTCGACAACTTCCGCACGGCCTGGGCGGGGGCGCCGTGGCTGCGCTACTTCGTGAACACGTTCATCCTTGTCACCGTGGTGCTGATCGGGCAGTTCGTGGTCACCACGCTCGCGGGCTTCGCCTTCGCCAAGGTGGCGTTTCCGGGAAAGGACCTCGTCTTCATCCTCGTCCTGATGCAGCTGTTCATCCTGCCCGAGGTGCTGATCGTCGAGAACTACGCCATGGTCTCGCGCATCGGGCTGTTCGACACGATCCTCGGGGTCGGGATGCCCTACATGGCCAGCGCCTTCGGCATCTTCCTTATGCGGCAAGCCTTCAAGTCGGTGCCGATCGAGCTGCACGAGGCCGCGCGGATCGAGGGGTGCGGCTGGCTGGGGTTGCTTATGCGGGTCTATGTGCCGCTGGCCTGGCCCACGTACCTGGCCTACGCGCTGGTCTCGGTCTCGACCCACTGGAACAATTTCCTGTGGCCGCTGATCGTGACGAACTCGCCCGAGACGCGGCCACTGACGGTTGGCCTTTCGATCTTCGGGGCGCCCGAGAACGGTGTCGACATCTCGGTCATCTCGGCCGCGACGATGATGTCCATCGCGCCGCTGCTGGTGGCCTTCCTGGTGTTCCAGCGCCAGTTCGTGCAGGCCTTCCTGCGGGCGGGGATCAAGTGACGCGCGCGACGGCGGACCGGCGCGAGGCCCGATGCCGCGCGTGATCCAGATCAGCGACCTGCATGTCGTGGCGCGCCCGCGCCGGGTGTCGGGGCAGCTCGACACCGAGGGGCTGCTCGAGGACGCGATCGGCCGCATCCTTGATGACATGCGTGGCTTCGGGCCCATCGACGCCGTGCTGGTGACGGGCGATGTCAGCGACGACGGAAGCCCCGAGAGCTACGCCCTGGCGCGCCGCCAGCTCGACCGGCTGGGGTTGCCGCTGATGGTGGTGCCCGGCAACCACGACCGGCGCGAGCCGATGCGCGAGGCCTTCGCCGACCTCGCCGGCGTGCCGGCCCGAGGCCCGATCGACTGGGCGGTCGACCTTGGCGAACTGCGCGTGATCGGCCTCGACACGCTGGTCGAGGGCGAGAGCGGCGGCAGCCTGAGCGACGCATCCCTGTCCTTCCTCGCCGCCGCGCTCGAGGGCGCCGGCGGGCGGGCGGTGCTGATCGCGATGCACCATCCGCCCTTCGAGACCGGAATCCGCTTCATGGACCGGATCGGCCTCAGCCGCGGCGGCGAGCTTGAGGTGGCGCTGGGCGGGGCGGGCGGCCCCGTCCGCATCATCTGCGGCCATGTGCACGCCCCGATTGCCGGCGCGGTCGGCAGCCATGTGGCGCTGGCCGCGCCGTCGGTCTGCAGCGCCTTCGCCATCGACTACCGGGTGGAAGCGCCGGTCGGCTTCAGGACCGGGCCGCGCGGCTACATGGTCCACGAGTGGAACGGCCGCTTCCTGAGTGCCACGCTCACCTTCTGCGAGACCCAAGGCCCGTTCCCGTTCTGAAATCCCCCTCCCCGATCACGACATTGCCCGAAGCGCCATGGGTGGTCTGCGCGGCGGCTCGTGGGGCTTGAGGGAAGCGTCTGGCTTGCGGCGGCGGGCCGCGCGCGCCTCTCCCTTCGTCATTTTGTCCGGCGCAAGGGTGCGGATCTCGAAACGAATTTGACGTCCGTCAAAGTCTTAAACACATCGAACCTGTAGAACCCTCGGCGAGGGTGCGGCCTCAATCGCACAAGTGTCGGCAAGGCGGAACTGACGCGCGTTCGCGTGGTCGGAAAGAGGATCTTCAGGACTGTCTACAATTCGCCAATTCATGTTTTCAGCATCGATGACCTGGCAGGGACATTTTCCGGTCTGCCATTCGCCGACAACCCGAGCTTCCTCGACCTTGCAGGCTCGGTCGTGACGCCCTTCATCGACGAGGACGGCAACGTCCTCTACGGCATCGACAACGAGTTCGGCTTCTACGCCACCGACTTCATCGGCGCCGAGCAGAAGGTCCTAGACGGCGATTACGCCGAGGGGTTCGCCGGGAAGTGCTACGATCCGAGCGACCCGACGACCGTGCTTGGCCTCGCGCTTCGGAACGCCGAGACCGATGTCTTCCGTTCGGGCGCGCCGCTCGGCACCTGGGCGCTCGGTATCGGTGGCGAGACCGTCAAGGCCTCGACCGAGCACTTTGCCACGATGGCCGACCTGCTCTCGGACCACGCCTTCCCGGGTGATGCGGACGCGATCGCGCCGCTCGGCAACGACCACAAGCTGCTGGACCTGCGACCGACGGGCCCCGTCGGCACGCTCGAGCCCGGTCTCGTCCACGACTTCTATGTCGAGGAGCTGGCCGAGGCGCTGTAGCGGGCGATCGACAAAGTGGGCGGCGCCGACACGCTCCACGACGATCTCGACTTCGACCGTGCCGTTGGTCCCGAACACGCCGCCGCCCTATCAGCGCGACAACATCAAGTACGAGACGGGGGTGCGGACCACCACGACCCTCAACCTGCTCGACCGGGGCGCGGACGCGGACGGCGACGGGATCCCCGATCCCTCGCCGCTCGGCACCAGCCTCGGCTGGAAGGTGATCGACCCCACGCGGCTGGATGTCGATGGTGACGGCATCATCGACGAGGGATGGTCGCGGGTGAATGGCACTCTCGGTGCCGGCGACGCGTTGCCCGAGGGGCTGATCCTGTCGGCGGTCACGCCCAACGGCGTCACCCTCGACCAGAACTTCCTCGATGCGGCCGCCTACCTCAAGGGCGACCGGCAGGATGCGGCCAACCTCTACGACATCCGGCTGGTGATCGAATACGAGCCGATCCCGGAGGAAGTGACCGTGGGTGCGGTGCAGGAGATCACGCTCAGCCACAACGCGCGGGTCGTCGGCTACCAGTACGGAGCGACCTTCGCCGCCCCGGTGGTCGCCCTCCCGCCCCCGACGCTGGCGGGCAACCAGCCGGTCTCGGTGACGGTGAGCGGGGTGACGGCAACCGGCGCGACGGTCGCGCTCCATGAGCCCGACTACCTCGACGGCTGGCATAACCCGGAGACGGTGTCGATGCTCACCCCTCGAGTAGGGAAACTGGACCCTGCCGGACGACACGCGGCTCGAGGTCGGGACCGTCGATCTCGCGGCGGGGGCGGTGTCGACCTTCACCGCCGTGACGTTCGAACATGCCTTCGACGAGGCGCCGACGGTGCTCGTCCAGCGCCAGACCGACACGGCACCGGCTGGGCGATCGCGCGGGTGCGCAACGTCACGACGACCGGGTTCGAAGTCGCCACCCAGGAGCAGGAGGCCAGCGACGGCCTGCACAGCGCGGAAGTGGTCGGCTGGGTCGCGATCGATGCGGCGAGCGCGTCGGGCGTGATCGACCGGGGCGTGGTCGATGCCCAGGCCTTCACGATCGCGCAGGGCGTCAACCACAAGGGTGGCTCGTTCGCCTTCGACGCGGCGAGCGGCCTCGATCCGCGGGTGTCGGCGGGCATCTCCAGCTTCTTCGGCGAGGATCCGGCCATGCTGCGGCTGACGGATCTCGCGAATGACGGGTCGGCCGCGACGGCGGACTTCCTCGTGCTGGAGGAGCGGAGCGCCGACGACGAGATCTGGCACGTGCTGGAGGACGTCTCCGCCATCGCCTTCGAGACGGCCGGTCTGCTGACGGGGTCGGCGACGTCGGTCGACATGTTCGCCTTCGCCTGCGAACCGGGCGGAACATCCGCCGGGCGGCGCCATCGCCGCCCGGTATTCCTCTCGACCCGAGGATGCGCGGGGCCGAGGAGCGCCAAGTAACACGCCCGGCCGCCGGCGCGGCGTCTCACGGTGCCGAGGGGCTGCGCTCGAGTATGGCCTTCAGGTCATTGGCGGTCTGCGACGGCGCCAGGTACATCGCGACCCCGAGCGCGAGCAGCGCGATGCAGGCGGCCAGAACGAGCCAGTCGAGGATCGCTGGTGCTTTCGCCTGCGACCCCTGCCGATGCGCGAACGGGCGACCCTGATCGAACACTGCCAGCTCCCGCGCATGAGGTCGGCTTACGCAAATCGAAGCGCCCCATAATTGCACACACCCTCTCAAATGCAATCTAAGGTTGTTCGGCAGCGCCCCTCGCGCACCCGCTCGCGATCCGAAGCGCGGCCTGGGTTTCGTCGCGCGCTCCGTCCTGTCGGCGTTCCCGATCACGCGGCGGCGCGGGGCGCGCCACCGGGATGGGCGGCGGCGCCCTCAGTCTAGGGCGGAGACCTGGTAGGCCGAGCGCGCGAGCCACTCGGCCGAGATCTCGACGCCCCAGCCGGGCGCGTCCGTCACCATCGCCGCGCCGTCCTCGATGCCATAGGGGCTAACGACGAAGAGCCCCTCCTGCCATGGGTAATAGTCCGGCCCCTCGATCGAGAATTCGAGGTATTTCCCCGCATTCGGGATGGCGCGCAGCAGGTGCATGGTGAAGAGCGTGACCATCGAGAGGTTCGCGCAATGCGGCGTGACCGGGAGGCCTGCGGCCTCGGCCATCCGCGCGACCCGCAGCGTCCGCGCGATGCCGCCCAGGTAGCAGACATCGGGCTGCACGATGTCGACGGCGCGCATCTCGATCATGTGCCGCCAGGTCGAGAGGTCGCAATCCTGCTCGCCGCCCGTGACGTCGATGTCGAGCGCGTCCGCGACCTCCTTGGTCTGCTCCAGTTCCCAGTAGGGGCAGGGCTCCTCGTAATGGCAGAAGCCATGCGCCTCGAGCACCCTCCCGACCTCGATCGCGCGGGGCGGGCTGTAGCAGCTGTTCGCGTCGATCAGCAGGTCGGCGTCGGGGCCCAGCGCGCGGCGCATCTCGGGGATGATCTCCTCGGTCCGGCCCGGCCACTCGTCGCGGTTGCGCCCGACCTCGGCGCCGGCGCGGACCTTGAAGGCGGTGAAGCCCTGCTCGCCGGCAAGGCGCTTCAGCCGCTCGCCCTCGGCCTTCGGCGTGATGTCGCGCTTCATCGACGAGGCGTAGGCCCGGATGGGTCCCGGCGTGCCGCCGAGAAGGGCGACCACCGGCTTGCCGGCCAGCTTGCCGCGCAGGTCCCAGATGGCGGTGTCGAGGCCCGCGAGCGCGCGCCGCAGATACGAGCCGGGGAACTTGTGCTCGCGCTCGGTCACGAGGTCCAGGAGGTCGTCGAGGTCGGTCGTGTCCTGCCCCAGCGTCCAGGGCGCGACCTGCCGGTGCATCACCTCGCAGGTGATGTCGGAATTGTAGGTCGAGACCTGGCCCCAGCCCTGCGCGCCGTCCTCGGACGTGACGCGGACGAAGCCCACGTACCGGTTGCAGAAAGTCTCGATGCTTCGGATCTTCATGATGGCCCCCTCAGGTGCGCGCCCCGCCCAAGATCAGGTCGGCGGCTTTCTCGCCGACCATGATCGCGGGCGCGTTGGTGTTTCCAGTCGTGATGTTCGGAAATATCGAGGCGTCGGCGACGCGGAGGCCCTCAATGCCGTGGACCTTCAGCGTCGGGTCGACCACGGCGTTTTCGGGATCGCGGTCCATCCGGCAGGTTCCGCAGGGGTGGAACACCGTCCAGGATCGGGCGCGCACGAAGGCTTCGAGCTCGGCGTCGGTCGTGGTCCCGGCGCCCGGCTCAAGCTCGCTCTCGATCACGGCGGCGAGCGCGGGGGCCGCCGCGATGCGGCGCAGAAGGCGGATGCCCGCCAGCATCTGCGCGAGGTCCTCGGGCGCCGCGAGGTAGTTGGGATGGATCGCGGGGGGCTCGAAGGGGTCGGGCGAGCGGATCTGCAGGCGACCCCGGCTCTGGGGGCGGCAGGGGTTCATGCCGAAAAGGAAGCCGGGGAAGGGGTCGGGGCTCATCAGCGGCCGCTTACCGGCCGGCGCGCGCGTGTAGCTGACGGGCGAGAAATAGAGCTGGATGTCCGGCCGATCGATATCCGCGCGCGAGCGCAGGAAGCCGCCCGCCTGGTTGACGCTGAGGCTGAGCGGGCCGCGGCGCGTCAGCAGGTAGCGAAGCCCCACCCGCAGCTTGCCCGCCCAGGGCCCCAGGACCTGGTTGAGCGTCGGAACGCGCGCACGGTAGAGGTTGTCGGTGCAGAGATGGTCCTGCAGGTTCCGCCCCACCGCGGGAACATCGCGCACCACCGGAACTTCCATGGATTGCAGCAGCGCGCCTGGCCCTATCCCTGAAAGCTGGAGGATCTGCGGGCTGCCGATGGCGCCTGCCGCCAGCACGATCTCGCGCCGGGCGCGGACGGTCCGCTCGGCGCCGTGCTGTCGATAGTGGACAGCTACGGCACGGCGCCCCTCGAACGCTATCCCCGTGACATGGGCATGAAACACCGTCGCGAGGTTCGCGCGGCGCATCGCCGGGCGCAGGTAGCAGCGCGCGGTCGAGGCGCGCCGCCCGCTGCGCGTCGTGATCTGGTAGAGCGCCGCCCCCTCCATCGTCGCGCCGTTGTAGTCGGCGGTGACCGGAAAGCCCGCCTGCCGCGCGGCCTCGAGGAACCGGTGGCACAGCGGGTGCACCTCGTCCGACACGTCCGAGACCGCGAGCGGGCCGCCCGCGCCGCGATGGGTATCGGCCCCGCCCGACCAGTCCTCCATCCGCCGGAACAGGGGTCCCACATCGGCCCAGGACCAGCCGGGCGCGTGCTCGGCCCACCCGTCGAAGTCGGCCGGATGGCCGCGGACATAGACCATGGCGTTGATCGAGCTCGACCCGCCCGCGACCTTGCCGCGCGGCCAGTAGCTGGTGCGCCCGCCCAGCGCCTCGACGGGCTCGGTCACGTACTTCCAGTTCACGCGGGCGTCGTAGTAGACCTTGCCGTAGCCGATCGGCAGATGAAGCCAGGGGCTGCGGTCCGGGCCGCCTGCCTCGAGCACGAGGACGCGGTGGCGCCCGTCCGCGCTGAGGCGGTTCGCGAGCACGGCGCCCGCCGAGCCCGCGCCGACGATGACGAAGTCGAACTCCGCCCCCTCCATCGCGGGGCTCAGTCGGCGCGCGACCGGTCCCGGCCGAACAGCTGGGCCAGGACCATCAGGAGCGAGGTCACGACGATCATGATGGTCGAGATCGAGGCGATCGTCGGGTCGATCTGGTCGCGCAGCGCGTTGAACATGTTGCGCGTGAGCGTCGAGTTGTCCCCGCCCGAGATGAACATCGCCACCACCACCTCGTCGAACGACGTGAGGAAGGAAAGCAGCGCCGCGGTCACGACCGAGAAGCGGATCTGCGGCAGCGTCACCGTGAGGAACGCCCGCGCCCGCGAGGCGCCGAGGCTGCGGGCCGCCATCTCCTGGTTCATGTCGTAGCTCTTGAGCCCCGAGGCGGTGACGATCAGCACGAGCGGCAGCGCCAGCATGCTGTGCGCGAGCACGAGCCCGGCAAGCGTGTAGAGGATCTGGAGCTTGACGTAGACGTAGAAGGCACCGATCGCGACCAGGATCAGCGGCACCATCATCGGCGTGATCAGCAGCACGAAGACGGCCCGTCCCCATCGCAGCTGCGAGGCGTGGAGCCCGTAGGCGGCCATCACCCCGAGCGGCGTCGCCACCAGCATCGTCAGCGTGGCGGCGGCAAGCGAGGTCCGCGTCGCCGCCATCCACTCGGCCGAGCCGAAATATTCGCGGTACCAGCGCGTCGACCATTCCTGCGGCGGGAACTCGAGATATTGCGAGCCCGAGAAGGACATCGGCACCACGATCAGTGTGGGCGCCACCAGAAAGACCATCACGATCGCGGCGAAGGCATAGAGCCAGAGGCGCTGGCCATGGCTCACCTGCGTCTCGGAGGCGGGGGCGGCGAGCCAGCGTCGCATCAATGCGCCCCCGTCAGCCGTTCGAGCCGGATGAACCGGGCGGCGAGCCACAGCGTTGCGAGGGTAAGCACCATGAGCACGACGCCGAGCGCGCTGGCCGCGCCCCAGTTCACGAACAGCTCGATGTTCGAGGCGATCCGCATCGACACCAGGATCACCTTGCCGCCGCCCAGCACCGCCGGGGTGACATAGAAGCCGAGGCAGAGCACGAAGACCATCAGCGCCCCGGCGAACAGCCCCGGCAGCGACAGCGGGAAGAACACCGTCCAGAAGGCCCGCACGGGTCCCGCCCCCATGCTGGCGGCCGCGCGCATGTAGTCGCGCTCGATCGCCTTCATCGAACTGAGGGCCGGCAGCACCAGGAAGGGCAGCATGATATGCACCATGCCGATCAGCGTGCCGCTCAGATTGTGCACGAACTTGAGCGGCTCGTCCCAGAGGCCGAGCTCGATCGCCCAGCTGTTCACCAGTCCCTGCTTCTGGAGGAGGACGAGCCAGGCATAGGTGCGTACGAGCAGCGAGGTCCAGAACGGCAGCAGCACCGTGATGAGGCACAGGTTCGCCGCCCGGCGGGGAAGCTGCGACAGGAAATAGGCGAAGGGATAGCCGATCAGGATGCAGATGGCGGTCGTCGCGAGGCTGACCTCGAAGGTGGTGCGGAAGATCCGGGCATAGGATTTCTGCTCGATCATCCGCGCGTAGTTCTCGAGCGAGAAGGCGCCGCCCGCGCCTATGAAGGAAACATAGAACAGCCATCCCGCCGGGATGACGAGCACGATCAGCACGACGACGATGGCAGGCGAGCAGAGGCCGAAGAGCGCAAGCCGCTCGCGTGCCGCGTCGCGCCGCAGCCCCGCGGCATTGGCCGCCGCATCCCCGGGCGCGAACGCCCCGGCGATGGCCTCGGCTGCCATCGTCAGCCCTCCCCGTCCGGCACGAGGACGGTGTCGCGGACATTGAGGCCCAGCACGATGCGCTCGCCCGGCTTCGGCAGGGCCGCGATGGTGTCGCGCCGCACCACGTCGCGCAGCGCGATCTCGGTCCCGTCGCCCAGCCGCGCCGTCAGGAGGAAGCTGTCCCCCTGGTAGACGATGCCCTCGACCGTCGCGGCGAAATGGTTCATGTCGGGCGCCGGATCGCTGGCGACGAGCTGCAGCCGCTCGGGGCGCAGCACCAGCAGGAGCCTACCCCCGCGGGGCGGCGGGGCGTCGAGACGGAGCGGGCGCCCCTCGTGCCGCACCTCGCCGTCCTCGACGGCGACGGCCAGGAAGGCCGACTCGCCGATGAAGTCGGCGACGAAGCGGTTTGCCGGGCGGTCGTAGATCGCCACGGGATCGCCAAGCTGCATGAGCCGCCCGTGATTGATGACCGCGATGCGGTCCGACATGGTCAGCGCCTCGCGCTGGTCGTGGGTGACATAGACCGTGGTCATGCCCAGCTTGTCGTGAAGCTGGCGCAGCTCGATTTGCATCCGCTCGCGCAGCTTCTTGTCGAGCGCCGAGAGCGGCTCGTCCATCAGGAGGATGCGCGGCTCGAACACGATGGCGCGCGCCAGCGCCACGCGCTGCCGCTGCCCGCCCGAGAGCTGGTCGATCCGGCGCGCGCCGTAGCCGCCGAGCTGCACGGTCTCGAGCGCCCAGTCGACGCGCCGCGCGATCTCGGCCTGGGGCACGCGGCGGATGCGCAGCGGATAGCCCACGTTCCCCGCAACGCTCATATGCGGGAACAGCGCATAGTTCTGGAACACCATGCCCACCCCGCGCAGATGGGGGGGCGTGCGGATCATCTCGGCCTCGCCGAACCGCAGGCTGCCCGCGTCCGGCCGCGTGAAGCCCGCCAGCACCATCAGGAGCGTCGTCTTGCCCGACCCCGACGGGCCGAGCAGCGTCATGAACTCGCCGCTGCGGATGTCGAGGTCCATCGCGTCGAGGGCGCGCACCCGGCCATAGGCCTTGGTCACACCCTGGATCCGTATCGGCAGGGCCGCCGCACTGGCATCTCTCACGCGCTCTCTCCCGTCGCGGGAGCGGCGCGCGCCGCTCCCTCCGTTGGCGCAAGCCCGTGGCTCACTCGGTCAGCATCTCCTGATACATCTCGGATGCAATGGTCTCCCACTCGGCATACCACTCGAGGCTGATCGGAAGCTGCATCGCCGCGTTGTCGGGATGCGACGGCAGGGCGCGCGCGACCGTCTCGTCGATGGTCCCGAGCCCGTAGGCCGCCTTGTTGGTCGGTCCGTAGGTGATGTATTTGGGCAGGTTCGCCTGATATTCCGGCTTCGATATCTCGGCCAGGAACTGCATCGCGACGTCCTTGTTGGGCGCGCCCTTGGGGATCGCGAAGCAGTCGTAGTCGAGCAGGGCCTGGTTGAAGCTGTAGGCCACCTTGGCGCCGTCCTTCTTCGCGTTGTCGAACCGGCCGTTCCAGCCGGTGATCATGTCGACCTCGCCATCCTTCATCAGCTGGGCGTGCTGAGCGCCCGAGGTCCAGAACACCTCGATATGGGGCTTCAGCTCGCGGATCTTGTTGATCGCCCGCTCGATGCCTTCCTTCGAGGACAGCGTCTCGTAGACCTTGTCGATCGGCACCCCGTCGGCCATCAGCGCGGGCTCGAGCGCGCCCGCGACCGAGCCGCGATAGGAGCGCGAGCCGGGGAACTTCTCGACATCCCAGAAGTCGGCCCAGCTTTGCGGCCCGTTCTCGCCGAAGGTGTCGGTGTTCCAGGCATAGACGGTCGAGAACACGTCGCCGCCGACGCAGAACTTCGAGTAGGCCGTCGGGTAGAAGCTGCTCACGTCGATCACGCCGTAATCGAGTTCTTCCAGAAGCCCCTCGGCGCCGGCGCGCGCCGCGCTGCCCGAGCCGCTTGCGACGATGTCGAAGGTCACCGCGCCGGTCTGCACCTGCAGCCGCACGTCGGCCATGCCGCCATAGGTCTCCTGCTTCACGGTCACGCCGGTCGCGGCCGAGGCGGGCTCGAAGAGCGCCTTGCTTTGGGCCTCCTGGTACGAGCCGCCCCAGGACGCGATGGTCACGCTCTGGGCGGCGGCGACGAGCGGCGTGGCGGCGAGTGCGGCCGCGGCCACGCCCGCAAGAAGGTGATGCTTCATCGTGTTCCTCCTCCGTTGTTGCGATCCGGCTGCCCGTGCCCGGTGGGCATGTCGCGCCGGGTCGTTTGCGGGCGGGCCGCAGACCGGGCCGCCCCCTCGCTTGCGCCCCCCGTCCCCCGCGTCACGAGGCGGCAGATACCCGCCCGGCCGAGTTGGCCGCCCGGGCACAGTCGATGCGGTCCCGCCAGCGGTACCAGGCGACCGCCGCCGGCAGGAACCATGGCTGCCCGTCGTAGAGCGGCCGTGTCGGGAAGGGCAGATCGTCGAAGGCCGTCCGGCCGTCCGGATGGTCCAGAACCCGCCGGCCCGTCCGCATCCCCAGGTAGCTGGCCATCGAGACGCCCGAGCCGCAGTAACCCATGGCGTAGTGGATGCCCTCGTGCACGCCGGTGTGGGCCAGTTCGTCGAAGCTGTAGGCGACCGTCCCGCCCCAGGAGTGCGAGATCCGCACGCCCTTAAGTTCCGGAAATATCCGCGACATCTCGGCATGCAGGCGCGGCCCGCTCACCGCCGGGTCGGTCTCGCCGGCCGAGACGCGGCCGCCGAACACGACCCGCCTGCGGTCGGGCGAGAGGCGGTAGTAATAGACGACCCGCCGCGTGTCGCAGGCGGTCCGGCCGGAGGGGAAAAGGCGGTCGGCCAGATCGTCCGGCAGCGGCTCGGTCGCGATCACGTAGCTCCCGATCGGGATCACCCGGCGCCTGAGCCACGGCGTGAGCCGCGAGGTGTAGCCGTTCGTGGCGACCACGACCTGTTCGGCGCGGATCGGGCCGCGCGCCGTCTCGACGGTGAAGGCGGCGCCCGCGCGCGAGATGGCGACGGCGGGGCAGTTGCCGATGACGGTCGCGCCGCTGGCCTCGGCCGCCGCAAGCAGGCCACGATGGAACTTCGCGGGATGCAGCGCCGCGTGGCGGGGATAGACGACCCCGCCATGGTAGAAATCGGTGCCGAGTTCCGTGCGCTGGTCCGGGCGGCGGACGACGCGCGCCTCGATGCCCTCCTCGGCCGCGGTGCGCTCGGCGGTTCGGGCGAGCCGGTCGAAGGCGTCGGGCGTGTGGGCGGCGAAGAAGCGGCCGCGGCGCTCGAAGTCGCAGTCGATCCCCTCGCGGGCCACGAAGGCCTCGATCCAGTCGAGCGCGGTCACGCCCTCCATGCGGATCGCGCGCGCGCGCTCGGCCCCGACGCGGCGCGTGAGGTCGGCGAGCGAGGGCTTCACGCTGGTGCTGATCTGCCCGCCGTTGCGGGTGCTGCATCCCTGGCCGGGATCGCCGGCCTCGAGCACCACGGTGGAAAGCCCGCCGCGCGCCGTCTCGATGGCGGCGCTGAGGCCCGTGTATCCCGATCCGACGATGACCACGTCCGCCCGCTGCGGCAGGACAGGCGTCGCGCCCGTCAGTGGCGGCACGTCGTCGAGCCACGAGGGGTGTTCGCCATAACCCTCGGCGAACGGCCAGCTCCGGCTGGCTCCGGTGGCCGGGTCACTGCGCATCGGTATGGTCCGCCGCCGTCCGCACCCTCGACGCCCCCCCATCACGGGTTCCTGAAAACCTAGCGTCTCCCATTCAGAAAGATAAAATCAATTGAATTAAAGTTATAAAATTATTATCAATATTTATATAAAGACGCTGGATGGTTGCATGCATCTGAAGCTGAGACATCTCGAGGTGTTCAACGCGCTGATGGAGGCGGGCTCGGTCTCGCAGGCCGCGGCGCGGCTCAACGTGACGCAGCCGGCCGTGAGCGTCGCGCTGTCGAACCTCGAGAGCGAGCTCGGTTTTCGGCTGTTCCACCGCACGCGCGGCTTCTTCGCGCCGACCGACGAGGCGGTGCAGCTCCATGCCGAGGCCGAGCAGGGGCTGCTTGCGCTCTCGCGCATCGCGCGCCGGGCCGAGGAACTGCGCGACCGCACCCTGGGCAGCATCGTCGTCGCCAGCAACGGGGCGGCGGCGATCAACGTCCTGCCCTGGCTCATCTCGGACTTCCAGCGCGACCACCCCGGCATCCGCGTCGATCTGAGGGTCTGGAGCTCACGCAAGACCGCGGCCTGGGTCAGCGACCGGCAGGTCGATATCGGGCTGATCGACGCGCCCGTGCCGGTGGCCGGACTCGTGGCCGAGGTGTTCCGGCTGCCCTGCGTCTGCGTGATGCGCGCCGAGGACCCCCTGGCGGCCGAGCCGCTCATCCGCCCGGCCATGCTGGCGGGCCGGCCGGTCGTCGCGATCACGGGCGACCACCTGATCGACCTGCGGCTCGACGCGCTCTTCGCCGAGGCCAATGTCCGCGTGCAGCGACGCGTGTCGTGTTCCTATTTCGCTATCGCCCGCAACCTGGTGAGCGCGGGAGCGGGGGTCGCGATCATCGACTGTATCAACGGGAGCCGGGATCTGGCCGACGGCGTCGTCTGGCGTCCGTTCGAGCCGCGGATCGACTTCGAGCTGGCGATGATCGTGCCGCAGGGGGTCGAGCTCTCGCCCATCGTCGGCGATTTCCTCGCGCGTCTGCGCGCGACGCTGGGCGGTGCGGCGGGCCTGCCGATCCCGGCTCGGTAGGCCGGTGATCGCTCATCCGCGCGCCCGCGGCACCTGCCCGTCGGACGGCGAGGACGTCTCGCCCCCGCCGAGGGCGGCATAGCCGGCGGCGACCTCCAGCAGCTCGGTGGTGATGCCTTCCTGGCGCCGCGCGCGGTAGCCGGCCTGCATCTCGGCGATGTGCTCGGCGATGTTGCGTTCGGCGCCCTGCATCACCGCAAGGCGGGCCGCGTGCTCGGCGGCCAGCGATTCCGCCAGCGCGCGATGCAGCCGGACGTGAAGGTGCTGGCGGATCAGATGGGCCAGCACCCGCTCGCGCGCGTCGAACAGCATCGGCAGGCCGCGCCCCGGCCAGGGCCGGGCCGCGAGGTCCCGCAGCCATGCGGGCGAGACGGGCAGCAGCCGGCTCGACACCGGCCGAGCCGCGCCGTCGCCGCTGGGCGCGTTGTGGAGCAGCAGCACCTCGACCACCCCCTTCTCACGCCGCCACGCGTCGATCCCGACGAGCAGCGCGTCCGCCGTCTCGGCGAGACCCCTGACCGAGCCGGGCGTCGCGTGCACGGTCCCGGGCGCGGCCTTCCCCCCGGCCAGCCGGTCGGCCAGACGCAAGCCGACGGCGGCGACCGGGACGCCACCGCTGCCGGCGGCCTCGCGTGCCAATCCCGCCACCGCATCGTCGAAGCGGCCGCAAAGCCCATGATCGGCCCCGATCGCGATGAGGGCGCGAAGTCCGCCGCGCGCGGCCTCCTCGGGCGGCGGCTCGGGCCCGAACTTCGTCTCGCGCAGCGCCGCGACAAGGCCCAGCTCGACGACCTCGCTGTAGCCCCGCACGGCCTCGGCCGCCTGTTCGAAGCGGCGCACTCCGATGGCGGAGAGGGTCTTCATCGTCCTCACCACCTCGCGCAGCCCCTCGGCCGCGGCGATGCGGCGGCCCAGCCGCTCAATCGTCTCCATCGGCCCTCTCCCTCGGTCCGTCCTGGCTCTGGAGCGGCAGGACCGCCTCGTGCGCGGCCGCGAGCAGCGCGGCGCGGTCCTCGTCGCGCAGGGCCTCGCCGTCGAGGATGCGCTGCCGCGCCTCGGACGCCTTCTGCGCGATGAGCTCGCGGATGGCCCGGTCGGCGCCCGCGATCGCGTGCTCGGGCACGTCATCGAGGAGCCCCTCGGTTGCGGCCATCAGCACGGCGATCTGCGCAGCCGCATCCGGCCGGTCGTCCTCGCGCTGGCGAAGCGCCGCGCGGACCCGCATGCCCCGGGCGAGCCGGCGGCGGGTGGCCATGTCCAGCCGGGCACCGAAGCGGGCGAAGCTCTCGAGTTCGTCGAACTGCGCGAGCATCAGCCGCAGGTCGCCCGCCACGGCGCGGAACGCCGGCGGCTGCGCCTTGCCGCCGACGCGCGAGACCGAGCGGCCGATGTCGATCGCAGGGAGATGGCCCTTCTGGAACAGGTCGGGCGAGAGATACACCTGACCGTCGGTGATCGAGATCAGGTTGGTCGGGATGTAGGCCGAGATGTTCTGCGCCTGCGTCTCGACGATCGGCAGCGCCGTCATCGAGCCGCCGCCGAGTTCCTGGCGCAGGCGGGTCGCCCGCTCCAGCAGGCGCGCATGCAGGTAGAACACGTCGCCGGGATAGGCCTCGCGCCCCGGCGGACGGCGCAGCAGCAGCGACAGCTCGCGCCAGGCCCGGGCGTGGCGGGTGAGATCGTCGAACACCACCAGCACGTCGTCGCCGCGCCGCATGAACCACTCGGCCACCGTCGCCGCGGCGAAGGGCGCAAGGGCCTGAAGGCCGGGCGCCGTCTCGCCGCCGGCCGCGATCACGACGGCGCGCGCCATCGCGCCCTCGCGGCGCAGGGCGGCGATCACGGCCGCGGTCGAGGCGGCGCGCTGGCCGACGGCGCAGTAGACCGCGACGGCGCGCCGCTCGTGCGGCCCGCGGGTGCAATGGCTGAGCATGGCGCTGAGCGCGATCGCCGTCTTGCCGGTCTGGCGGTCGCCGATGATCAGCTCGCGCTGGCCTAGGCCGACCGGCACGGCGGCGTCGATCGCCTTGATGCCGGTGTGCAGGGGCTCGGCAACCGGCGCGCGGTCGAGAATCGGGGGCGCGGGGCGCTCGTGCCGCCAGCGGGTCGCGGTGCGCGGCGGGGGGCGGTCGTCGAGCGGCCGGCCCAGCGGGTCGAGGATACGACCCAGCATCGCCGCCCCCACGGGCAGGTCGGCGGCGCGGCCGGTGCGACGCGCTTCCACCCCCACCTGCAGCTCGGCCGCGGGTCCCAGCAGCGCTATGCCGGCGCGGCGGGCGTCGATGTCCATGGCAAGGCCCAGCAGGCCGCCTGGAAAGCGGACCAGCTCGTCGGCGAAGAGCCGGTTCAGGCCGTCCACCTCGGCGACGCCCGCGCCGACATGGACCACCCGGCCGACCTCCTCGACCACCGGCCCGCGTGACGGGGCCTCGAGTGCGCGGCCGAAGGCGGAGAAGAGCGCGTCGGGGATCGTGTCGAGCGGGTTCATCGCGTCAAGTCGCCTCCCCGTCGGACCGCACCTCGGGCGCGAGGTCGGCGATTGCCTCGTCGAGGGCCGCCGCGAACCGGTCGAGCCATGCGTCGAGGCTCAGCTGCACCGAGCGCCCGCGCGCCTTGAGCCGGACGCCGCAGACCAGATCGGGGTTGCGGGCGAGGGTGAGCGCCACTTCGTCGCCGAGAAGCCTGCGCGCCGCGGCGGTCAGCAGCCGCGCCGGCTCCTCGCCAAGCGTGAAGGCGGCTTCCAGAACCGCGGCGCCCTCGTGGCGGGCGGCCTCGCGCAGCGCCGCGGCATCCTCGTCGGCGAGCTCGTCGAGCCGGCGCGCGAAGGCATGGGCGATCGCCTCATCGAGCGGCAGCGAGGCGAGTTCATCGAGCGCGCGGCGGGCGGTCTCGGCGAGGGCGCCGGCCGCCCGCTCGCGCATCTCGCGCACGAAGGCCTCGCTTGCCGCCTCAAGGCGGTCCGCCCAGGCCCGGCGCTCGGCCTCCGCCTCCTCGCGCGCCTCGACCGCGAGGCGCTGGCGCAGCTCGCCCGCCTCGTGCGCGGCGGCGTCCAGGAACTCGCGTCGGCGCGCCTCCAGCTCGGCGCGCTCCTCGCGCAGGCGCTCCGCCTCGCGGGCCGCCTCGGCCGCCTTCGCCTCGGCCGTCTCGAACCCCTCGCGCACTCGGCGCTCCCGCGCCTCCATGGCGCGCGAGAGCGGGCGGTAGACCAGCCGCTGCAGGATCCACAGCAGAACGAGGAAGTTCACGATCTGGGCCGCGACGGTGATCCAGTCGATCTGCACCGGTTCAGCCTCCCGACGCGGCCTGTTGCGCGGCGTTCCAGAACGGGTTCGCGAACAGCAGGATCATCGCGACCACGAAGCAGTAGATCGCCGTCGATTCGATCATCGCGAGGCTCACGAACAACGTGCGCGTGATGGTGTTGGCCTCGTCCGGCTGCTGCGCCAGCGAGGCCAGCGCCTGCGCCGCCGCGCGCGCCTCGCCCAGCGCGGGCCCGATCGAGCCGAGCGCAATCGTGAGCCCCGCCGTGACAATCGAGGCGATGGCAATCCAGGTGGGATCCATCATCCGTCTCCTTCGCTGTCGGATTTCCTTTCGGGCGCGCCCCCCGCCGCTCGCGTCGCCGAAGCGATGTAGACCATGGCGAGGACCGCGAAGATGTAGGCCTGGACGAGCCCGGTCAGCAGGCCCAGCAGTTCGAGCGCGACGGGGAACAGGAAGGGCGCGATCCCCAGCAGGATCGCCCCCAGCACCGCCCCGCTCATCATGTTGCCGTAGAGGCGGACTGCCAGCGCGACGGTGCGCGACAGCTCGCCGATGATGTTGAACGGCAGCATCAGGGGCGTCGGCCTAAGGTAGTCGGCCAGGTAGCCGCCGATGCCCTTCCGCGCGATTCCGAAGGCCGGCACCGCCACCAGCACGCAGAGCGCGAGCGCCGCAGCCGTCGACAGCGAGCCCGTGGGCGCGCGAAAGCCCGGCACGACGGCGAGAACGTTGCAGGTGGCGATGAACAGGAACAGTGTCGCCACGAAGGGCAGGAAGCGGCGCGGGCGCGCGGCGCCCATGCCGCCGATCTGTCCCTCGACGGTCTCGACCAGCGCCTCCCACCAGCTTTGCAGGCGGCTCGGCTCGGGTCCGGTCGAGAGCCCGAGCCGCAGCGCCGCGGCCGCGAGCGTCAGCAGCCCCATCACCGCCCAGGTGAAGACCAGCGTCGCATTCAGCGCGACCGTGCCAAGCTGCAGCATGGTCCAGCTGTCGGGGCTCAGTTCCATTCCCGGCCCTCCCCGGCGCGCCGCGATGCCAACAGCCGGACTGTCGTCCAGCCGGCCGCCGCCGCCCCAAGCTGCTCCGCCGCCGCGCCCGCCGCCGCCGCCCCGCCGATCACCGCCGCGATTGCCCCAAGGCGCAGCGCCGTGCCGGCGACGAGGCCGGCAGCGTTGCGCCCGGCCACGGCCCGGCGCGCGGCGCGCCAGAGCGCCGCGCAATGCAGCGCTCCCGCAAAACCGCCGATGACGGTCGCGACAATCAGGCCCTCAATCATTCCGGCTCTCCCGCTTCACCCACCACCAGGCATTCGCCGCGCCCAGCACGACGCCCGCGAGCAAGAGCGCGAGCGTCCACGAGAACCCCGGCACCGGCGCCACGCGGTCGAGCCATGCGCCCAGCCCGACCCCTGCCAAGGTCGGTATGGCGACGGCCCACCCCACCAGTCCGAACATGCCGAGCCCGAACCAGACGCTGCGGCGCTCGCGACTGCCGGCGGCCTCCTTGCGCCGGGCCTTGCGCCGGACCTCTTCGGCCGGCGACCCGGATGGGTGGGAGGCGCTCATCCCGCCCGCTCCATTTCCATCAGGCGGCGCATTACCCCGACCTCGAGCCGGGCGAGCGCCCCGCGTGCGGCGCGCTCGGCCTCGTCGGGCGCGAGGAAGACCTCGCGCACCATGCGCCGGACCTCGGCGAGATCGTCGGCGACCGCCACCCGCCATGCGGCAACGGTCACGATGGCGCCGCACTTGACGAGCGCCGCCTCGTCGTGCCCCGCCCAGTGTCGTCCCCCCTCCGCGTCGTCCCAGCCGAGCACGCCGGGCGGCAGCGGCACCACCGCGTCGGCATGGCGCGGCAGCATCACGAAGGCGCCGTGGCTCCCGTCTGCGACGACCTTCGTCACCTCGGCGTCGATGTGCCGGCGGCCCGGCGTCAGCAGCTTCAGCCTCACGATGCCGCCTCCCCGAACCCGCCGATCATGTAGAAGGCAGCCTCGGGCCGGTCGTCGCCCTCGCCGTCGAGCAGGCGCGCGCACCCTTCCACGGTGTCGTCGAGTGACACGAAGCGCCCCTCGCGACCGGTGAATTGGCTGGTGGTGAAGAAGGGCTGGGTCAGGAAGCGCTCGAGCCTGCGGGCGCGCTCGACCGTGCGGCGGTCGGCCTCGGACAGCTCGGCCATGCCCAGCATGGCGATGATCTCCTTGAGGTCGTCATACTCGGCGAGCGTGCGGCGGACCTCGCGCGCGACCTCGTAGTGGCGGCCATGCACGCCGCCCGGGGTGAGCAGCTTGGACGCCGAGCGCAGCGGGTCGATCGCCGGGTAGAGTCCCTCCGACGCCCGCTTGCGCGACAGCACGACCGAGGCCGAGAGATGCCCGAACACATGCGTCGCAGCCGGGTCGGTCAGGTCGTCGGCGGGGACGTAGACTGCCTGCACCGACGTGATCGCCCCGGCTTCGGTGTTGCAGATCCGCTCCTCCAGCGCCGCGATCTCGGTCGCGAGGGTCGGCTGATAGCCCACGCGGGACGGGATGCGGCCAAGCAGGCCCGAGACCTCCTGTCCTGCCTGCACGAAGCGGAAGATGTTGTCGATCAGCAGCAGCACGTCGCGCCCGAGATCGTCGCGGAAGTGCTCGGCGATGGTCATCGCCGCGTGGCCGACGCGGAACCGCAGGCCGGGCGACTCGTTCATCTGACCGAAGATCAGCACGGCGCCGTCGCGCACGCCGCTCTCGCCCATCTCGCGGTAGAGCTCCTCGGCCTCGCGCGAGCGCTCGCCGATGCCGCAGAACAGCGAGACGCCGGCATGCGCCGAGACCATGTTGCGGATCATCTCGCCGATCAGCACGGTCTTGCCGACACCCGCGCCGCCGAAGAGCCCCGCCTTGCCGCCGCGCTCGAGCGGCGACAGCAGGTCGATCGCCTTGATTCCCGTCTCGAGCGCCTCGCCGCCGGGGCGGCGCGCGGCGAGCGGCGCCGGCGGCTGGTGGATCGAGCGCCGGCGCATCGCCGGCAGGGGGGCGCCGCCGTCGATCGGCTGGCCGAAGGCGTCGAGCATCCGCCCTAGCAGCGCCTCGCCGACCGGAACCTCGATCGGCCCGCCCGTGTCGACGGCGGCCATGCCCAGCGCGAGCGGCTCGACCGGGTTCAGCACCAGGCCGCGCACGGTGGTTGGGTCGAGCTGGGCGGCGACCTCGATGGTGACGCGGCGTCGGGCGCCCGACAGCAGCCGGTGGTTGATCCCCGGTGCGGCATCGGCAAAGCGCACATCGGCCACCGCGCCGCGCAACGCGACGATCTCGCCCTCGGGCTGTGGGCCCGACCGGGACACTCTCGGGGGCATCGCTCCTCCAACCTGTGACCTTGCACGCGCGAGGATTGCAGACGGCCGGCGCCCTCGCCTTGTCCCTGATCAAGTCGCAGGTCCTCGCGTCGTGCCGGTTGCCGCAGTGAATTGCGTTGACAGCGGCGATCCGGGATTGTACCGATCGGTACAAACAACGGAGAGCCCGATGACCGAGACCCGCCCGCCCCTGCCTCCCTTCACGCGCGACACCGCGACCATCAAGATCAGGGCGGCCGAGGACGCCTGGAACGGGCGCAACCCCGCGAAGGTCGCGCTCGCCTACACGCCCGACAGCCGCTGGCGGAACAGGGCGGAATTCGTGACGGGTCGCGACGAGATCGCCGCCTTCCTCACGCGGAAATGGGCGCGCGAGCTCGAATATCGCCTGATCAAGGAGCTGTGGGCCTTCACCGACACGCGCATCGCGGTGCGCTTTGCCTATGAATGGCACGATGATTCCGGCCAGTGGTACCGCTCGCACGGCAACGAGAACTGGGAGTTCGCGCAGACCGGGCTGATGGCGCAGCGCCACGCCAGCATCAACGACCAGCCGATCTCGGTATCGGAGCGGAAATTCTTCTGGGATTGGTCGGGCGTGCGTCCGTCCGATCACCCGGGGCTCTCCGATCTCGGGCTTTAGGCGGAATGGCGCCGCGGGCAGCATCGCGCGAGGAAGCCGTTGCGCGGCTGGTCGAGCTGTTCCGCACCCATGGCTATGACGGTGTGAGCCTATCGCGCGTGACGGCAGCTACCGGGCTGGGAAAGGGGAGCCTTTTCAACTATTTCCCCGGCGGCAAGGAGGAGATGGCGAACGCCGCGCTTGACCACATCGACGGCTGGTTCGAGACGCGGATCTTCGCGCCCCTGCGCGCCGTACCCACGGCCTCGGCGGGGCTCATTGCCATGCTGGACGGGGTCGAGGCCTATTTCCACTCCGGGCGGCGGGCCTGCCTGATGGCGGTCTTCGCCCTCGAAAGCCATCCAAACCCGTTCAGCGCGAGGATCGGGAGCTATTTCCGGGCCTGGCTCGAGGCCATTGCCAGCGCGGTCGAGCGTGACCCGCAGGCCTCGGGCCGCGCGCAAGACTTTGCCGAGAACATGCTCTCCGCGATCCAGGGGGGGCTGCTTCTGGCGATCGCTCTGAACGAGCCCGCCCGCTTCACCAACACCATCGAGCGCCTGCGCCGGGACTGCTGCGCGCACCTCGCCCCGTGTCCGGCAATGGCATCGCCCTCATGACTGCCGCGCGCGAAAGCATGCCGCATGTCGCAAGGGGCGTGCCGGCGGGAGCGGGCCGGGCGGCCCGGTCGCCCGGATGACGGCGCAACCCGGCGAGCTGCGTGGCGCCCCCGACCCGCAAGGCGACGCGGCTTTCGGGCCGCTGCTCTCGAAGGTGTCGATCCTCGTGGTGGACGACGAGCCGGGCATCCGGAACTTCCTCGTCCGAATCCTGGGACCGCGCTGCAAGCGGATCGAGGCCGCTTCCGACGCGGCCGAGGCGTCGGCGCGCCTCGATGCGCAGCATTTCGACATCGTGATCCTCGACAACCTCATGCCCGGAAAGACCGGCGTCGAATGGCTGGCCGAGCAGCGCCGGATCGGCTTCTTCGCCGATGCGATTCTGATGACCGCCTACGCCGATCTCGACACCGCGATCCTCGCGCTCAGGGCAGGGGCGGCCGACTTCATCCTCAAGCCGTTCCGCTCGAACCAGATCCTCAACGCGATGGCGCGCTGCCTCGAGCGCGGGCGGCTCGCGCGCGAGAACTACGTGCTGCGCTACGAGTTGCGGTCGACCTCGGACCACGTGCTGCTGCGCGAGCGGCTGATCGGCGAGTCGCCCGCGATCCGGGCGGTTCGCGAGACCATCGCGCGGGTGGCGCCGCTGCCCACCTCGGTGCTCCTCACCGGTCCGTCGGGCACCGGCAAGGAGGTCGCGGCACGGTCGCTGCACGCCCTTTCGGACCGCGCGGACAAGCCTTTCGTGCCGGTGAACTGCGCCGCGATCCCGGCCGATATGATCGAGAGCGAGCTGTTCGGCCATGCGCGGGGCGCCTTTACCGGCGCGGAGGGCGCGCGCGAGGGTCTGTTCCTGCACGCGCGCGGCGGCACGCTCTTCCTCGACGAGATCTGCGAGTTGCCCCTGCCGCTGCAGAGCAAGCTGCTGCGCGCGCTGGAGGACCGGCGAGTTCGCCCGGTCGGTGCAGAGCGCGAGGTGCCGGTCGATCTGCGCTTCGTCTTCGCCACGAATGCCGACCTTGCCCGCGAGGTCGCGCGCGGCCGCTTCCGTGCCGATCTCTACTTCCGCATCAACGTGCTCCAGATCGACCTGCCGCCGCTGAAGGATCGCGGCGGCGATGTCCACGACCTTGCCGAGCTGTTCATGCAGAAGCTCTCGCGCCAGCTTGGCATGCCGGCGGTGCCGATCGGCGCCGAGGTGCGCGCGGCGCTTGCCGCCTATGACTGGCCCGGCAATGTGCGCGAGCTGCGCAATCTCGTCGAGCGCGCGCTGATCCTCGGCCGGTTCCCCGAGCTGTCGGGCGGACGCGCCGCGCGGGGCGACGCTGGCGAGGGCCCCGCCTCGCTGGCCGAGGTCGAGCGGCGTCACATCCTTTCGGTCCTCGAGATGGCAGGCGGCGACCGCGAGGAGGCGGCGCGCCGCCTGGGCGTCTCGCGCAAGACGGTCGATCGCAAATGCGCGCTCTGGGGAGCCTGACCGGCGGCCTGCCTCGTCTCTTCCGGCCCCGGCGCGGCGGCGGCGAGGGGCGCGGCCGTTCGGTCCGCTTCCGGCTCCTCGCCATCGCGCTTCTGCCCACCCTCGTGATCCTGCCGCTGCTGCTGGGCGTCACCATCCTGCGCTGGAACGCCAAGTTCGACGCGACGCTGATCTCGAAGGTCAACGGCGACCTCACCATCGCGCATCAGTACCTGTCGCGGATCGTCGAGAACACCGGCGAGCAGATCGCGGCACTTGGCGCCTCGGCGCGCCTGCGCGACGCGCTCGCGGCGAGCCCGCGGGGCGGGCGCGACCTCGGCCCGCTGCTTGCAGAGATGCGGGCGGGTCTGGGGCTCGACTTCCTTCACCTCGTCGAGGCCGACGGAACCGTCCGGGCCGCGGCGGCACCGTCGACCGGGGCGCGGCTCGGCGCCGACTGGCCGATCCTCGACTCGGCGCGCGCGGGCCAGCGGGCGGCGGCGATCGACGTGTTCGGCGCGGGCGAGCTTGCCGCGATCGACCCCGCCCTCGCCGCGCGCGCGGATCGAGCTGGTGCCGACCGCGAACGCGGTCCCAACGGGGCGCAGCGTCGAGACGCGCGGCATGGTGGTCCATGCGGCCGCGCCGGTCGGGCCCGGCCCCGGCGCAGGGCTGGTGCTGGCGGGCGGTGTCCTGCTGAACCAGAACCTCGTCTTCATCGACACGATCAATGACCTCGTCTATCGCGAGGCGACGCTGCCCGAGGGCAGTCGCGGAACGGCGACGCTGTTCCTCGACGACGTGCGGATCAGCACCAATGTGCGCCTGTTCGAGGGGAGGCGCGCGCTTGGGACGCGCGTGTCGGCGGCGGTGCGGGCGGCCGTGCTCGACCGGGGGCGGACCTGGCTCGACAGCGCCTTCGTGGTGAACGACTGGTACATCTCGGCCTACGAGCCCATCCTCGACAGTCACGGCGCGCGCGTGGGGATGCTCTATGTCGGGTTCCTCGAGGCCCCCTTCACGCAGGCCAAGGCCTCGACGCTGGGGGTGATCGCGCTCGCCTTCGTCGTCATCACCGCGGCCAGCGTGCCGATCTTCCTCGGCTGGGCGCGCGCGATCTTCCGGCCGCTCGAGCGCATGACGCGAACGATCGCGCGGGTCGAGGCGGGCGATCTGGCGGCCCGGACCGGGCATTCGGACGTCGGCGACGAGATCGGGCGCGTCGCCGTCCATCTCGACCAGCTGCTCGAGCGCCTCGCGGCGCGCGAGCGCGAGCTCAGGGCATGGAACGACGAGCTGAACGCCCGCGTGGAGGCGCGCACGCGCGAGCTGCAACGCGCCAACGACCGGCTCGAGGCCACGACGAAGCAACTGGTGATGTCCGAGAAACTGGCCGCGATCGGCGAGATCACGGCGGGCGTCGCGCACGAGATCATCAACCCGCTCGCGGTGATGCAGGGCAATATCGAGGTCGTGCGCAGCACCATGGGACCCCGTGCCGAGCTTGCCGTCACCGAGTTCCGCCTGCTCGACGAGCAGGTCCAGCGCATCGGCCAGATCGTTGCGAAGCTGTTGCAGTTCGCGCGGCCCGAGGAATACGCGGTCAGCCTCGAGCAGCATGCTCCCGCCGAGGTGGTGAGCGACGTCCTGCCGCTGTTGCAGCATCTTCTGGACCGCTCCGGGATCGAGCTCTGCCGCGACGACCGCGCGAGCCGGCGGCTCCTGATGAACCGCGTCGAGCTCCAGCAGGTTCTGGTCAATCTCGTCGTCAATGCCATCCATGCAATGCCCGGCGGCGGAGTGCTGACGCTGGCCACGCGCGACGAGGACCGCGACGGGCGGCGCGGTCTCGTGATCGAGGTGCGCGACACCGGCTGCGGCATCCCGGCGGGAGTGATCGGCCGCATCTTCGACCCCTTCTTCTCCACCAAGGCGCGCGAGGGCACGGGCCTCGGCCTCTCGATCAGCCAGAGCCTCGCGACCCGCCAGGGCGGGCGCATTTCGGTCTCAAGCACGCCAGGCGAGGGGGCGATCTTCACCGTCTGGCTGCCCGAGGCGACCTGACCGCGCGGACAATCTGTCCGGCGCCCGCGGACAAACTGTCCGGTGCGGCGTCGGCGCTTTAACGAATCCTTGATAGATCAGTGGCTTCCAGGCTGGCACGGGCATTGCATCTCGCCCTTAGCCATCACGGCTGACAAGAATCGACTGGGAGGATCACTGATGCCAGCGCGCCACCGCGGCGGATAACCGCCCCACAAGATCCCGCGCCGCGGCGGCGGCCGCAGTCGCGGGACATGCGCCGAGGCCGGGAGTGCCTTCCGGGCCTCGCAATCCGAAGGAACGGCAAAGACTGACAGCCGCGGGGGCCGGGCGCCCTGCGCGGAACGAGGGAGGACTGCATGACGATTTCAACGGACACCGACGTCGGCGGCTATGGCGGCGTCGGGCTGCTCGACCGCGAGCGGATCATCGCGACCCCGGGCTTCAACCGCTGGCTGGTGCCGCCGGCGGCGCTCGCCATCCATCTGTGCATCGGCATGGCCTATGGCTTCAGCGTGTTCTGGCTGCCGCTGTCGCGCGCGATCGGCATCGACCAGCCGGTTAGCTGCGCCGACCACAGCGTGGTCTCGGCCCTCTTCACCACCACCTGCGACTGGCGGGTGGCTGACCTCGGCTGGATCTACACGCTGTTCTTCGTGCTGCTGGGCTCGTCGGCCGCGATCTGGGGCGGCTGGCTGGAGAAGGCCGGGCCGCGCAAGGCGGGCGTCGTCTCGGCAATCTGCTGGTGCGGCGGCATCGCGGTGGCGGCGCTGGGCGTGATGTTCCACCAGCTCTGGCTGATGTGGCTGGGCGCGGGCGTCATCGGCGGGATCGGGCTGGGGCTTGGCTATATCTCGCCGGTCTCGACGCTCATCAAGTGGTTCCCGGACCGGCGGGGCATGGCGACCGGCATGGCGATCATGGGCTTCGGCGGCGGGGCGATGATCGGCGCGCCGCTCGCCGACAAGCTGATGAATCATTTCCGCACCCCCGAGTCGGTGGGCGTGTGGGAGACGTTCCTCGTGATGGCGGTGATCTACTTCGTCTTCATGATGGCAGGCGCCTTCGGCTACCGCATCCCGCCCGCCGGCTGGCGGCCCGAGGGCTGGACCCCGCCCGCCGGGACCGGGCGTGCGATGATCACCACGCGCCACGTCCATCTGCGCGACGCGCACAAGACCAAGCAGTTCTGGCTGATCTGGGCGGTGCTGTGTCTCAACGTCTCGGCCGGGATCGGGGTGATCGGCATGGCCTCGCCGATGCTGCAGGAAATCTTCGGCGGCCGGCTGATCGGCCAGCCCGATCTCGGCTTCACCGACCTTGACGCCGCGCAGAAGACCGCCATCGCCGCGATCGCGGCGGGCTTTGCCGGGCTGCTCTCGCTGTTCAACATCGGCGGGCGCTTCTTCTGGGCCTCGCTCTCGGACCGGCTGGGGCGCAAGAACACCTACTACGCCTTCTTCGCGCTCGGCATCGTGCTCTATGCGCTGGCGCCGACGGCGGCGCACATGGGCAGCCAGCTCATGTTCGTCGGCATCTTCTGCATCATTCTGTCGATGTATGGCGGCGGCTTCGCGACCATCCCGGCTTATCTTGCGGACATCTTCGGCACGCAGTTCGTGGGCGCGATCCACGGCCGGCTGCTGACCGCCTGGGCGACGGCGGGGATCATCGGTCCGGTCGTCGTGAACTACATCCGCGAGTTCCAGATCGACGCAGGCATCCCCCGAGAGCAGGTCTACGACTTCACGATGTACATCCTCGCAGGGATGCTTGCCTTGGGTCTCCTGGCGAACGCGATGGTCCGGCCGCTGTCCGACAAGTGGTTCATGTCGGACGACGAGGTGGCCAAGCTCCAGGCCAAGTCGGCGGCGGCGCAGGCCGGCCCCACGGGGTCGTTCGGCATCGGCAAGGGTGGCTTCGACGGCAAGGTGCTGGCCGCCTGGGCCTGCGTGGGCCTGCCGATCCTGTGGGGCGTCTGGATCACGCTGCAGAAGACGGCCGCGCTGTTCTGAGGCCACGGGCACGCGCCAAGGCCATTCCCGGCGACACTACGCCGGGGATGGTCATCGCGTCCGTAGCAGCGGGGACGCCCACGCAAATCGCTGCCGGCCCGGTGTCCGTGACGGCGCGCGCCGCGTTCTCGAAGGCCTCGGCCGGGGTCATGTCGAAGCCGCGCACGCCGACATCGCCTTCGTGGAGGAAATGCTCCCAAGCGGGTGGGTGGACGGCGGTGCGCTCGGGCGCCTCTATGTTGAAGCATTACACGTCACGTGCCGCGCGCGCCTTGCGCTCGGTCAAGCCGCGTGCTGCCCGGAAAACTGTACTGTCGGTGCAGTTCGGGCGCGCGGGGATGCGTGCGGCCGGGCGGATCGGTCGCATGAAAGCATTCACAAGACTATGAAAATAAACAGATAAGCAGGAAATTCCGACCCCGTGAACCACGAGTTCACTATCCTGAAGGAGCCCCCGCGGCTAGTCATCCGGCATGCGCGGCGGAGGCAATTCAGCCCGGCGGCGCAGGGGCCGGGGGACGCCCTCCGGCCCGAGGGGAAGGAGAGAGAAAGATGATTTTCGACACTCAGGGCAATTCGCTGACCGGCGCGACCGAGGCCGCGGCCACCGCATTCGAGCAGGCCGTGCGCGCCTTCAATATCTATCGCGGCGACCCGGTCGCCAGGCTCGACGAGGCGATCGCCGAGGCCCCGCGCTTCGCCATGGCGCATCTGACGAAGGCCGCGCTCTACGCGCTGGCGACCGAACCCGCTGCGGCGGCCGAGGCCCGGGCGATCCTCGGCCATGCCCGGACGCTGCGGATGGACGAGCGCGAGGCGTCCTTCGCGGCGGCGATCGACCACGTCCTGCGCGGCGACTGGACGGCGGGGGCGGTCGCGCTCGACCACCACAACATCGCCTGGCCCCACGACCTCGTGGCGCTGCAATGCGGGCACCTGATCGACTTCTACCGGGCGAACGCGCGCAACCTGCGCGACCGGATCGCGCGGGTCCTGCCGAAGTGGTCCGCGGACAGGCCGGGCTATTCGATCGTGTTGGGCTTCCATTCCTTCGGGCTGGAGGAGACCGGCGATTACGCCTTCGCCGAGGCGCGCGGGCGCGAGGCCTGCGAGCGCGAGCCACTCGATGCCTGGGCGCACCATGCGGTCGCGCACGTCCTCGAGATGCAGGGCCGCGCCGCCGAGGGTGTCCAGTGGATGACGAGTCGCGAGCCGCACTGGTCGGGAGACGGCAACTTCATCCAGGTTCACAACTGGTGGCACCGGGCGCTGTGTCACATCGATCTCGGCGAGACTGCCGAAGCACTGGCGCTCTACGACGCGCCGATCCGGGGCGGGCTAAGCGCGGTGGCGCTGGACCTGGTGGATGCCTCGGCACTGCTTTGGCGCCTGGCGATGGAGGGGGTCGATGTGGGCGACCGCTGGCAGGAGCTCGCGAGCGCATGGGACGCGCATGCGGATGGCGAGCTCTACGCCTTCAACGACTGGCACGCGGCGATGGCGTGGCTGGGCGCGGGCCGGGCGGGGGACGTGGACGTGCTGCTCAGGCGCTATCGCGAGAACTCCGCCACGACCGAGGCGGCGGGTTGGGCGCGCGGCACCGGGCATGACCTGATCGCGGGCTTCGCGGCCTTCTGGCGCGGCGACCATGCGGAGGCGGCGGAAAAGCTGTTCCGGGCGCGTCACATCGCCAACGCCTTCGGTGGCAGTCATGCCCAGCGCGACATCATCGACTGGACGCTCACCGAGGCCGCGCTGCGCGGCAAGATCGGCGGGCTGGCCGAGGCGATGGCGAACGAGCGCCTGGCCCTGAAGCCGCACAGCCCGGTCAACCGCCGCTTCCTGTCGCGGGCGTCGGCCTTGCCGATGGCGGCCGAGTGAGGACGGCCCCGGCCGTGGCGCGAGGGGGCGCCGCGGCCGGGGCGCGCGTTCCCGGCGCGCGGACCGGGCAGGTTGGTCACGGTCGGGGGGGGCGGCCGCCCGTCCGCCTGCGAGGATCGGCGGTGGTCCCCGGCCCGGAAGTTGCGTGCGGCGCGGCTCAGTCCGCCGCTTCGGTATTCGGCACGCCCTCGGCCCCCATGTAGACGACCAGGATGCGCACGGCCGTGCTGCCGTCGTTGCGACCGTTGTGCGGCCAGTCCATCGCCTCGAGGATCGAGGCGCCGGCGGGCAGGACGCGCTCGCCGCGCGCGCCGTAATCGACCGTGAGGGTCCCTTCCAGAACCTGCCCGTAGAGCGGCACGGCATGGCTGTGCCAGCCCGTCTCGGCCCCCGGCGGCAGGGTCACGACCGCCGCGGTGACCTGTGGCGTGCCCGCGGGGTACGCGAGCGGCCGGCCCAGCACGTCCGCGCCGCCCTGCAGCAGCAGCGTCACCTCGGGCCTCGCCGCGGGCTTTGGCGCATCGGCGCGGGCGCATGCCGCGAGGCCGAGCCCGATCGCCGCCGCCATCGCGGCCCGCATGCCGGTTGTCGTCGATGTTCTCATCGGCGGCTTTCCCCTCAGCCGAGTTCCATGGTGGCGATCGCCTGAAGGCCGGGCCCGGCCTCGGGCGCCGGGCCGCGATACATCCGGGCGGTGGTGAAGGGCACGGTCCAGCCCATGGCCTCGAGCTCGCGGCGCAGAGCGAGATTCGCCTCGGGCAGGTCGATCACCAGCGGACCGGCCCCCGCGCGCCGCGCCGCCGCGCCGACGAGACCGAGCGCCGCCCCGGTGCCGGGCGCGACGAGGGGGCCGATCTTGGTGCCGCGCCCGCACGCGCGCAGCGTCGCGAAGCCCGTGATGGCGCCGTCGCGCTCGAGCACCAGCGTCTCGCGCCCATCGCGCGCTGCAAGCCAGGCGGCGAGGAAGCGCGGTCGGTCGATCCCGTTGGCCGCGCGGTCGAGGCGGGCGAGATGCGGCAGGTCCGGGGGTATGGCTGGGCGGACCCCGGGCAGCGGGTCCGGCGCCGCCGTCCCCTCGTGGCGCAGGCTCGAGCCCGCGGCGACGAAGCCCGACCTGCGGTAGTTCGCCTGCTGCGCCGGCACGCCGTCGAGCCCCACGGTCCGCGCGCCGGCATGCTCGAGCGCAGCCGTCCATGTCGCAATCCCGTGCCCCTGCCCGCGGAACTCGGGCCGGCAGATGTAGAGACCGAGGAAGGCAGAGCCGGGCGCGTGGTTGACGACCGAGATCGCGGCGGCCGGCACGCCCCCGACCCGACGGAGGAAGAAGCCCTCGGGATCGGCGGCGTGGAAGGCGGCGGCGTCGCCGAGGCCAGGGTTCCAGCCTTCCTCGGCCGCCCAGCCAAGCACCTCGGCGAGCCCGTCCGGGCCGAGCGTCTCGATCGTCGCGGTCATCGCTTGCGCCCCTGGCCGGCAGCCGCGCCGCGGCCATTTGCGGCAGGGTGCGCGCGGGCCGCGAGGGCGTCAAGCGGCGGCGCGTTGCGCGTGGCCCATGCGGTCGCGTGGCCGTGTCACTTGCGGATGTAGCTGCCGTCCGGCTGGCGGAAATAGGTGCCCTTCGGCGCCTGGCCCACGATCTTGGTGGCGAACAGCTTGCCCACTTCGGCGGGGGCGACATTCGTCTCGCGCGCCCGCTTCTCGTAGAGCGCGCGGCGCTGGGCGTTGACGTCGTTCACCAGCGCACGCGCATCCGCCGCCGCGCCCGGGTCGCGGAGCTCGACGAAGCCGTCGAACCGCTCCGCCACCACCCCGTTCGCGCGGTAGGTGTCGAGCTTGGACTGCGCCGCGGCGTCTTGCGGGGCGGCGACCAGCGCCGCGAGGAGGAAGCCGAGCGCCGCAATTGCGCGGGCGGCCAGGGACAGGGGGCGAGCCATCTCAGAAGATCTCCGGCGCATTCCTGATGTCCTTCTCGGCCTGTTCCTCGAGCTTCACCCGGACCTCGGCGTCCACCTTGACGTTGAGGTTGATGGTGATCGGCTCCTTCGGCGCCTCGACCCGCACCGTCGGCTCGCATGCCGCGGTCGCGAGGCAGGCGAGGAGGAGCGAGATCGGGCGGCCTGCTGTCATCTGGAGCACTCCATCACCCTCGCGGGCAGTCGTGAGGTGAACGCAACTATAGCCGCGCTCCGTCGCCGGTGGACAGGGTTTCGCTCACCGCGCGCCGCCAAGCCCGCCCTGCAGCAGCCCCGCGCCGATCCTCCGGCCCTCGCGCACGGCGGCGAGGATGCGGTCGAGCTGCCCGCTGAGGTTGATGTTGAAGTCGAACGGGTGACCGTCGAGCACCGCCGGATTCGCCCCCTCGAGCCGGATCGCGAGCGTCATCTCGCCGCCCGGCGCCTGCTCGACGCCGATGGCGAGGGCCTGGTAGTGGAAGTCCTCGAGCGCGCGGACGGCGAGCTCGACCTGCTGGCCGGCCGCGATCAGCGTCTCGCGCGCGCCGCCCCAGTCGACCCGGACGATGCCGGGGCCCTCGGCCGCGAGCCGGCCGCCGGCGATGCCGATGCCCGCGCGGCCGATGCCGAGCGGGAGCGTGCCCGACAGCGTGCCGGTGCCGCTGACCCCCTCGATCCGCCAGTCCGCGAGGAGCGTTCCGAGCGAGAGACCGCGCAGGTCGAGCGTAAGGGCGTTTGTGGCCACGCCCGTGTTCCAGACGGCGTCCTCGAACGCCACCGTACCGCCCGCGAGCGCCGCCGACGCCCGCGCGATGCGAACGCCCGCGCCGCGGCGGCCGGGCTGGATCGAGAAGCGCAGATCCGCATCGGTCACGGGGACCCCGGCGATCAGCCGTCGTGCCCTAAGGCGCTGGGTCCCCGCGGTTGCGGGCGGCGCGAGGCCGGTGAGATCGACGGTGCCGGAGAGGCCCTCGACATCCGCCTCGGCCGTGCTCGCCGAGATGTCGTCGAAGCGCAGCCGAAGGCGGGTGGTCGCGCCCCCGGCCCCGGCTGCGATGGTGCCGTCCAGCGTGACCGGCCCCTCGACGTCGCGCAATCCGGCGAGGAGGGGCGAGAGCGCGGCCGGTTGCAGCCCCTTGCGCCGGAATGCGATTCGGGTGGGCCCGAGGCGTGCCTCGACCGCGGGGGCGGCGAGGTCGGCCGTCACCTCGACCGGCAGGGCGAGGCCCGCGCCCGCGACCGCGCCCGACGCGCGCAGCCCGGTGCCATCGAGCCGGCCCGCGAGGGTGAGCTCGGCGGGCGTGAACCGGCGCGGCGCCGCGGTGTCGCGCAATCCTGCGCCAAGGGCAATATCGGCGGCTTCGGCTCCCGTCGGGCGCTCCAGCGCGAGGCTGCCGCCCGTGATGGAGAGTTCGTGGTCGGGCACCGTGGCCGCGACGTCGGCAAGGGCGAGGCGGCCCGTCATTTCGGCGTCGGCATCGACCGTGAGGCGCGCCTCGACGCTCCGCAGCGCCGTGGGCCCACCGCGCGTCTCGATCATCGCTTCGAAGGGGTCCACCCGCGCGGCGAGCGCGATCCGGGTGCCGGCCGCGTCCTGTTCGAGGCGGGCGTTCCCGGCGGTCAGCACGATCGGCCCGGCGGTCGCGCCGATCCCCGGCGCCTCGATGGTGTCGGCGGCCAGCCTGAGCCCCGGCGCGGCGCCGAGCGACCAGCCCGAGGCGGTGGCGGCGAGGTCGAGCACGCCCTCGGCGCTTGTGGCGGCGGCCCGAGCCAAGGGTCCGTTCAGATCGGCCGTTTCGGCCATGAAGGGGCCCGTCAACCCGATCTTCCCGTCCGGCGTCACCCGGCCCTCGGCCTGCCAGTCGAGCGACCCGAGATGCCCGGACCAGCCGCCTTGCGAGAGCGGAACGTTGTGCGCGGCCAGCGCGAGGCCGAGCGGCGCGGGCTCCGCGAGCCGGAGGTCCCCACCAAGCGCCGCCTCGGTTTCGAGCCGCAGCGCGACGGCGGCGTCCGCGGCGGTGAGCCGGAGATCGGCCGACGCCTCGATGGTGCCGCCCTCGGCGGTGCGGCGCCAGGCTAGCCGCGCCTCGGCGCCCCGTGTCTCGGCGACGATCGGGCTGCTTGGCGTCCAGCCGGGCGGTGCGAAGGGCTGGAGCAAATCGGGCGCGACGCCGCGCATCTCGAGGCGCGAGATCGGCGCCAGCGCCAGATCGAGGCCGTCCGCGCGCCCGGCGAGCGACCAGCCGAGATCGCCCGAGAGCTCGCGCCCGGTGGCGTCCGCGAGCCCGTCGAGCCGCAGCCGCCCGCGGAGCTCGAGCCCGGCCAGCACCGCAAGCGCGTCGGGGCGCGCGGGCAGGCGCAGGCTGCCCGCGACGTCGAGACTGCCGGAGCCGCGGCGCAGGGACAGGGGCCGCATGCCCGCGATCTCGTGGGCGCGGGCGAGGTCAAGGGCGGCATTGCCCGAAATCGCGAGCGGCCCGCCTCCACCCGGCGCGGCCGACGCAACCCGCGCCCGTCCCGTCAGTGGCCCGAGGTCGAGCGCGATGTCAAGGTCGGCCGCGATGCCGCCGGCGCCGGGCCGGAGACTGCCGTCGAGCGCCACCGTGCCCGCGAGCGGCGCGCCGAGGGCCACCCGGGCGTCGGCGACGATGATCCGCTCGACCGCGACGGGGACGTCCGCGCCACCCGCCGCGGCCCCCAGCGGCCCCGCGATCTCCTTGAGCCCCGCCGAGGCGTCGAGCCTCAGCCCCTCGATCCGGACCTCGCGGAACCGGCCGCGGGCAAGCGCGGACGGGTCGTAAAGGATCCTGACCCGCTTTGCCGAGACGGCCGGGGCAGCGAGGCGGATGTCCTCGATAAGCGCCGCCGTGTCGCCGAGTTCGGCGACGCGGAGGGCCTCGACCCGGAACCCGCGCGCCTCGAGAACCTGGCGCGCCGCGTGTCCGGCGATCTCGCGGCGCTGGTGGTGGATTGCGGCGAGGGCGGCGGCCAGCATGCCGAGGATCAGGAGAAGTCGAACCGCCCGCCGCCGCATCTGCTCCGATCCCCGCATCCTAGTCCCGGCGCGATGCTAGCACGTCACGGGACGGGGAGTCGGCAGCACGCCCGCAGATGGCGCTTGACATCACTCAGTTTATGATATTGACATCATTTTCATTTTACGGAGAGCGGCGTGCGGGCTGTGGCACATCTCGCGGACGAGGCGACGGAGCACCGCTTCGAGCGGGCCCTGACGCGCGCAAGCGCCGCTGCGCGCAAGTCCGAACGGACGCAGGCGCGCCTTCAGGCCGCCGCCTGCCGCCTGCTGGAGACGGGCGCCCCGTCGGAGCTGCGAATCGCCGACATCTGCGCCGAAGCGGGCTTGGCCCATGGCACCTTCTATGTCTATTTCCGCGACATCCGGCACCTCATGGCCGAAACGCTCACAGCCTTCGTGGGCTTCCTCAAGGCAGGGATGCGAAAGGCCGCGCGCGAGCGGGGCGGCCATCGCATCCGCAGCACGACCGCGGCCTATGTCGCACTGTTCGAGCAGAATGCGGGCTTGATGCGCTGTCTCGTCTCGCGCGTCGACGCCTTCCCCGAGGCGAGCGCCGCCTTCGAGCGCCTCAACCGGGAATGGGCCGAGACCGTCGCCGATGCGCGGTTGCGCCGGCTTGCGCGCGAGCCCGGCGCGCCGGTGCCGGGCCGGGACGAGGTGCTCCGCCGCGCCTACGCGCTGGGGGGGATGGTGGACCAGTATCTCATCATGCTGCTGTTCGGGGGCGATCCCGTGCTGACCGCGGTCTCGCGCGACCGCGACGCCGTGATCGACACCCTGAGCCAGATCTGGGAGCGGGGGATGGACCCATGACATCATTGCCGACCGCGCTGATGCCCGGCGCCGAGTTCCGCGCCCCGGCCGAACTGGCGGCCCATCAGCAGGCCGCCTGGGACGTGCAGCGGCGCCATGTCGCGGCGAACTCGGCCTTCTACCGCCGGCTCTGGGACGGCGTCGCGCCGCCCGCGGACCTGCGCGAGCTGCACCGGCTGCCGCTGTCGGACAAGGGCCAGTTGCGGCTGTCGCAGGCGGCGCATCCGCCGTTCGGCGACTATCTCGCGGCACCCGAGAGCATGGGCGCGCGGCTGCACCGGACCTCGGGGACCACGGGGCAGGCGATGAACCTCGCGCTCTCGGCCGCGGACTGCCGGGTGACCGAGGCCGTGGGCGGGCGGTGCCATTCCGCCGCCGGGCTGGGGCCGGGGCACAAGGTGGTGCACTGCCTCAACTACCAGATGTGGATGGGCGGGCTGACCGATCACCTCACGCTCGAGGCCACAGGCGCGCTGGTGGTGCCCTTCGGCGTGGGCGGGACCGAGCTGCTGATCCGCACGATCCGCGAGGTCGGGATCACCGCGATCTCGTGCACGCCTTCCTACCCGGCGGTGCTGGAGCGCGTCCTGGCCGAGAGGTTCCCCGGCCTCGCGCCGCGCGAACTGGGGCTGAGGCTCGGGCTGTTCGGCGGCGAGGCGGGGCTCGACGACCCGGCGCTGCGCGAGCGGATCCGCGCGACCTGGGGGATGGAGCCGCGCAACGCCAATTACGGCGTCTCGGACGTGTTCTCGAACTTCGCCGGGCAGTGCGCCCACGACACGCGCCTCCACTTCATGGCCGCCGACGTGCTGTGGCCCGAGCTGGTCGAGCCCGAGACCGGCGCCCCCGTGGCGCTGGAGGACGGGGCCGAGGGCGAGCTGGTGCTCACGCATCTGGTGCGCGACTGCCAGCCGCTGGTGCGCTTCCGCACCGGCGACATCATCGCCGTCGATGCGACGGCGCCCTGCCGTTGCGGCCGCACCGGCTTCCGCTTCCGGGTGATCGGGCGCAGCGACGACATGGTGGTGGTGCGGGGCCTCAACCTCTTTCCCACCATGGTGGCCGCGGTGCTGGGCGAGATGCCGGAGCTGTCGGGCGATTACCGCATCGTGCTGTCCGCGCCGCCGCCCTACGATCGCCTGCCGCTGCATGTCGAGCGGGCGCGGGGCGTGCCCGACAGCCCCGGCCTGGCCGCCCGGGTCGCCGCCGCGGTCAAGGCGCGGCTCGGGGCCACCGCCGAGGTCACGGTGCTGCCTCCCGGCAGCTTCCCGGTGACCGAGGGCAAGACGAAACGGGTGATCCGGGAGGGGCGATGATGAGCAGTTTCAGCTATGCCACGGTCCTGAGCGCGCTTGAAGAGGGGAGCGTGCGCCGCATCAGCCTCAACCGGCCCGAGCGGCTCAACGCGATGAACCGCCAGCTCATCGACGACGTGGCGCGCGCCTTCGATGACGCCAATGCCGATCCCGCGACGCGCGCGATCGTATTCACCGGCGAGGGGCGGGCCTTCTGCGCCGGCGACGACCGGCGCGAGCACGCCCACCCCGAGAGCGAGGAAGCCGCGCGTGACCTGGTCGAGGCCATCCAGCGCGCGACGCGGGCGATCTCTTTCGGGCCCAAGCCCGTGGTCGGCGCGATCAACGGCTGGGCCGTGGGCGGCGGCTTCGAATGGGCGATCAACTGCGACTTCCCGATCTGGGCTGAGGGTGCGCGCGCCTTCTTCCCCGAGGTCTCGCTCAACCTGTTCGTGACCGGGGCGGTGACGGCGCTTCTGCCGGCGATGGTCGGGCTCGCCAAGGCGCGCGAGATGCTGATGCTGGGCGAGCGTTACGACGCGGCCGAACTGGGCCGGCTGGGCGTGGCCTGGCGCGTGGTGCCAGATGATGCGCTGGCGGGCGAGGCGATGGCGGTCGCCCGGCGGCTCGCTGCCCTGCCGCCGCTGGCGGTGCGGGCGATGAAGCGCACGCTGAACGCGACGGCGACGGCGGACCTTCACCGGGCGCTGCAACTCGAGACGGACGCCACAGTCGCGGGCTTCATGGACCCCGAGACGACGCGGCTCCTCAAGGCGTTCTGAGCGCCTTGCGCGCGTCTGCCCCGCCATGCCCGGGCGGGGTGTCGGGTTGCTCGATCGGGGCCGTACCCGCGAAGAGCGCCTGGGCGCGCTTCAGCGCCAGCTCGCCGATGATGCGGCCCATCTGCTGGCCGCGCAAGTTCGCGTCCTGGATATGGATGCCGCCATAGAGCCGGGATGCGCCGGCCTCTCGCGCGGCGTCGAACAGCGTTGGCCAGACCAGGACCATCGGCGGCCCGGCATGGTCGTCGAAGGCGAGGTCCCGGGCGACAAAGCGCCCCAGGATGTCCGGGCCCGGCTCGTCATCGAGGTCGAGCACGATCGTGGTGGGGTGGATCGGGTCGTGGAAGCGCTCGCTGCCCGTGAAGCCCGCGATCGTCACGGCGGCGGCCATGCTGAACACGCTGTGGCCCGAGACGTATTCGGGGAAGGCGGGCGTCAGGAATGTGGGATCCTGATAGGGGAGCCAGTCGCGGCCGGGGAGTTCCCCGACGCCGCGATGCGGCCCCACCCATGACACGACCGTCGCGTCACGCCAGTGATGGCGGATCGCGGTGATCGGGCGCGCCGAGTCGTAGGCGCGCTTGGCGTCCCACGCTGCGATCGCCGCGTCATGGAGCGCGCCGGAGAGGGCGAGGAACAGCCTCGCGGTCTCGCCCGTCCCGTAACCTTCGCGCAGCGCGATGCCGTGGGCGATCTGGTTCCAGTGGCCGGGCGGCGTCTCGGAGCGAGGGCCGTCCGCCCAGAACTCGGCAACGCAGCGCCGCAAGGCGCCGAGGGGCGTGTCGTCGAGCGTGCCGTGCAGGGCCAGCACCTCGGCATATTGTTCGACCCATGCATCGTGGCCGGTGCTCCGGCGTCCGCGCGCATCGAAATAGGGGCGGGGGTCGCCATGCACCGGCGGCCCCGCCGGGCGCACCGCGTCGCCCGCGGGCAGCGCGAAGGGGCGCACGCCGCCCCAGTGCGGGGTCAGGAACGCCTGCGCCATGTAGGAGCCGGGGTCGCTGGTCGCCACCGGGTTGCCGAAGCCGTCGCGCGCCGTGCCGTTCGGCACCTTCAGGGGCTGCCAGCGGTTCGGATCGTAGCCCGGCGCGCCCGGCACCGCCGCGAGCCCGTTGACCGGCCGGTAGCCGGTCGGGTCGCGGAAATCCTCGCGCCAGTTCGACCCGTCCTCGGCCCAGAACGCAAGGACGGCATCCGCGACGACGGCGCCGATCCGTGCGGGTCCGTCCGGGTCATCCTCGTCACGGCCCGACCGATGGCCGAGCCGCCGGTGCAGGCTGTCGAAGATCTCGCGGCTCGCCGGATAGAGCGCGGATGCGACCCGGTGCGCGGCATGGCTCACCGCGGCGGAGATGTTGGCCTCGGTGCGGTCCGCCGCGGGGCGGCGCAGCGCGGTGCCAAAGCGTGTGCCGGCGGCCCGCGCGTCGTAGGCGGCCCAGGCGTCGTAGATCGCGCTGTGGAAGATGTGGAGATTGCGCGCGGTCACCGTCGGCCGCGGCGGATGCGCGCGGATGGCCGCGAGCATCGCCTCGTTCCAGTTCAGCACGAGGTTCTGGTAGGGCATCGGCCGGTAGGCGCGGCCGGGCGCACCGCCCTCCGGCCGGACGGCGGGATCTGCCGCGCTCGCAGCCGCGCCCTGCAGGGCGAGCAGGACGCAAAGGATGAATGTCGCACTCCGCGTCACGGCCGAGTTCCCCCCCCCCGACCTCCTCGGTGCCCCGAGCCGAACGCGCGACAGACCGTGCCGCCCGATCGGCGCGGCGGTCCCGGGCAATGACCCGATGCTACCCGATGGCAGAGCCTTTCGCCATCCCGGGCGTTCCATCGGGCACCGGGAGGCCACGCCGAGGCCGCGGCGCGGCGTGGTCCAGCGGATCGCCGGGCGCGACTTGATCGAGCGCATCCCGCGGGCGGCGACGGGCGGTTATTGGTGGGCCATGCGACCCCGATTCTTCCCCCTGCTGGTGAATGGCCGGACCGGCGATCCGGCCCTGCATGTCGACCTGCCGATGGAGCGGCGCGCGCTGATGTTCGACCTTGGCGATGTCTCGCGGCTGCCCCCGCGCGCGGCGCTGAGGCTGAGTGACGTGTTCGTCTCGCACACCCATGTCGACCATTTCATCGGCTTCGATCAGCTGCTGCGGTTGCTGGTCGGGCGCGAGAAACAGCTTCGGCTGCATGGCCCCTCGGGCTTCGCCGACCGGGTCGAGGCGAAGCTGCGCGCCTACACCTGGAACCTCGCCGCGAGCTTCCGGGCCGATCTGGTGCTGACGGTCACCGAGATGCATTCGCGCGGCCGCGGGCTCCGCACGCAGTTCCGGCTGACCCGGGGCTTTGCCCGCGAGGCGGACGAGGCGGTGGCGCTCGCGGACGGGGTGCTGCGCGCCGAGCCCTCGCTGAGCGTGCGGGCCGCGGTGCTCGAGCATCGCACGCCATGCCTCGGCTTCGCGCTGGAGGAGCCCGAGCATGTCAACGTCTGGCCCAACCGGCTGGCGGAGATGGGCCTCGCGCCGGGCCCGTGGCTTGCCGGGCTGAAGGCCGCGCTGTTCCGCCGGATGCCTGACGAGACACCCATCGCGGCGATGGGTCCCGGAGGCACGCGGCACCTCCCGCTCGGGGTCCTGCGCGAGCGGGCGGTGTCGATCACGCCGGGGCAGAAGCTCGCCTATGTGACGGATGCCGCCTTCACGCCAGAAAACCGCGCCGCGATCGTCGCGCTGGCGCGGGATGCCGACATCCTTTTCATCGAGGCGGTCTTTGCCGCGCGCGATGCCGCGCTGGCCGTCCGGCGCGCGCATCTGACGACGGCTCAGGCGGGCGGGCTCGCGCGCGAGGCGGGGGTGGCGCGGGTCGAGCCCTTCCACTTCTCGCCGCGCTATGGCGGGGCCGAGGCGGCGATGCTGGCCGAGGTCGAGGCCGCGTTCCGTGGCGCGTGAGCGACGATCGTGCCCGCGGGCGGGCATCCCTCGCCCGGTGTCAGCGTGGCCTTGGATCGAACAGGCCGCGGACGAACTCGCGATAGAGCAGCGTCTGGCGAGGCAGCGCCGCGGCGTCGTTCGTGACCTTCGACAGGATGATGCCGCCGTCGATCACCGCCGAGAACATGTCGGCGAGGTCGTCGAGGTCGATCTCGGCCCGCGGCGGATAGAGGGCGGCGATGTGGTCGAGCCGCTCGCGCAGCCGGCGGCGGAAGCCGAGCACGGCGGCGGTGTTGATCTCGCGCACCTCGCGGTCGAACAGCTGCTCGTGATAGCAGATCGAGGCGATCATGCAGCCGGGGTGGCCGCGCGGCAGGTCGGCGAACACCTCGGCAAGCATCCGCAATGCCGCAAGGAAGGCTTGCAGCGGATCGTCGACGAGCTGGTCCGCGCGGGTGAAGATGTCGTCGAGGATGCGCTCGTCCTCGGCCACGTAGCGCTGGAGCAGGGCCTTGGCGAGGTCGCCCTTGTCGCGGAAGTGGTAGAAGAAGCCGCTCTTCGAGATCCCGACGGCGGCGATCAGCTCATCGATCGAGGTGCCGCTGAAACCCTTGGCGAGAATCGCCGCCTCGGCGGCTTCGAGGATCTGCTCGCGCGTCGGCGCGCGCCGCGGCGGGGCGGTGGTTTCCATCTCGCGCTCTCCTGTCGCGATCGATCCTAGCACGGCCGGGGGCGCGGGCGCATGACTTCCTCGCCTCGGCTGCCACCTCGGATCGGCGCAACGACCCACATGCACAGGGCGGTTCCGCCACATGGCAGCTGTTCAAGCGCGGCGTAGGGATCACGCGGGCGCGCTAACGCCAGCACTTTGCCGCGATGCGGCAGCGGTGAGCGATCTGGCCGCCGCGGCACCGGGATCGCGCCATCAGCGCGTGCTTATGGCGCGGGGTCTAAGCGTGGCGCCGATGGATCGCGGGCCGCGGTGAGGCCAGCTTCGACGCGAGGGAAGGCCGGTGCGGTCCGGCGCCCCACATTCAGAAGGAGTATCGCCATGACACGCATCCTGCTGGTTCCCGCGATGGCAGCGGCGCTGACCGCCCTGCCCGCCCTGGCCGTCGAGCCGGCAATGGGCGCGCGGCTCGGCGCCACGCTGGACGAGATTTCGGCCTCGCTGGCGGCGGACGGCTACGCGCTGACCGAGTTCGAGAGCGAGGACGGGCGCATCGAATTGACCGTCATCAAGGAAGCCCGCCGCATCGAGGCTTATGTCGATCCTGTCACGGGCGAGGTCACGCGGGCCGAATCGCGCAGCCGTGGCGGTCCCTGGCCGCTGCCGGGCGTGAACGACGCCGAGTGGCGGGCGCGCCTGGCCTTGGAGGGCTACGAGATCGTGAAGTACGAGCGCGAGCGCGGCGAGATCGAGGTCAAGGCGATGCGCGACGGGCACCGCTGGGACCTCGAAATCGACCCGCGTGACGGCCGCACGGTCAAGGTCGAGGAGGACGACTGATGTCCGAGACTGGGTCTGGCGGTGGGGCCGATCGGCCCTGGGACCCGATCGTGCGCCTGACGCACTGGGGGATCGCGGTAGCGGTCCTCCTCAACGGTCTGGTGACCGAGGATGGTGGGCAGGTGCATGTCTGGATCGGCTATGCGGCGCTCGCGCTCCTGGCGCTGCGGCTGGTCTGGGGCGTGGTCGGGACACGGCGGGCGCGGTTCACCGCCTTCCCGCCCAGCCTCTCGGCGGCGCGGGAGCATCTGGGCGAGCTGGTCGGGCTGCGCTATCGCGACTACCCGTCCCACAATCCCCTTGGCTCGCTGATGGCTTATGCGTTGTGGGGGCTGCTGGCGGTCGTCACGCTCACCGGCATCGGCATGGCGGGCTCGCCCTTCGACGAGCGGCCCGCCTTCGTGCAGGCCGAAGGCCAGCTCGACCGCGATGACGACGAGCGGGAGGAGGAGAACGAGGTTCTCGAGGAGATCCACGAGGTGGCGGCGAACCTGATGCTGGTGCTCGCGGCCCTGCATGTCGGCGGCGTCGCGCTCGAGAGCAGCCTCGCGGGCCGCAACCTCGTGCGCCCGATGCTGGGCACGCGGCGCGGCGGCGGGCGGTGACGGGGCCCGAGCCCGGCGAACGGCGGGGCGGTGCGCGCAGCACCGCCCTTGCCGTCGTGCTGGTGCTGCAGGCGCTGGCCGCGGCCTTCTTCGCCGGCGACGCCGTGGCCGACATCACCCTTGCGGGCCTCGATCTGCACGTCGCGATGGAGGCGGTGATCGCGCTGGCGCTGGCGGCGGGCGTCGTCTTCGGCGCGCGCGAGATGCGGCGGATGGTCGAGCAGGCCGACCGCAGCGAGGCCGCGCTGATGGCCGCGCGCGGCGCGCTGGGCGAGCTGATCGAGGCGCGCTTCGCGCATTGGGGCCTCACGCCGGCCGAGGCGAGCGTCGCGCTGATGGCGCTCAAGGGCTTCGACGTTGCCGCGATCGCCGGGCTTCGGGGCGCGGCGCTCGGCACGGTGCGCGCGCAGCTTGCCCATGTCTACGCCAAGGCGGGCGTCGCGAGCCGCGCGGAATTGCTTGCCGTGTTCATCGACGACCTGCTGGAGGGCCCGGTCGACGGCCCAGCTGCCGGCGGGGACGAGCTCCCGGCGGCACGCGAGGGCTGACGGGCCCCGCGCGCCCTGTCGCGGACGCAAGGCGGGGGCGTCGAAATCGGCGTGGTTCTCGGCGGGCGAATGCGCTATCGCGGTGGCCGCGCCGAAGGGGATGGCCGCGCGATGCGCAACGAGGACACGCGGCGGGGCTTTGCCCTGGGGGTCACGGCCTATGTGCTGTGGGGCTTCCTGCCGCTCTACATGAAGCTGCTGTCGCACATCCCGCCCGCCGAGGTGATCGTGCACCGGGTGATCTGGTCTATCCCGATCGCGGGCGCGGTGCTTCTGGCGATGGGGCGCACGGCCGACCTGCGCGCGGCGCTGCGATCGCCCCGCACGATCGGGATGGCCGCGGTCACGGCGGCGATCATCTCGCTCAACTGGGGCATCTATGTCTGGTCGATCGTCTCGGGCCATGCGCTCGATGCTGCGCTGGGCTACTACATCAACCCGCTGTTCAGCGTGCTTCTGGGCGCGGTGCTGCTGGGCGAGCGGCTGACCGGCGCGCAGATCGCTGCCATCGCGCTGGCGGCGGCAGCCGTCGTCGTGCTGACGCTCGACACCGGCAGGCTGCCGCTGGCCGCGGTGGGGCTGACCCTGTCCTGGGGCGCCTATGCATTCTTCAAGAAATGGCTGCCGGTGGGGCCGAACCAGGGTTTCCTGCTCGAGGTCCTGCTGCTCATGCCGCCGGCGCTCGGGTATCTGGCATACCTGACCGCGACCGGGCAGAGCCATTTCCTCACCGCCAGCGCTGCCGATACCTGGCTGCTGCTGGGCTGCGGCGCGGTCACGGCGGTACCGCTGATGATCTATGCCAATGGCGCCAAGCTGCTTCGGCTCTCGACCATCGGCGTGCTGCAATACATCGCGCCCACGATGATCTTCCTCGTGGCCGTGTTCGTGTTCGGCGAGCCGTTCGGCCGCGCGCGGATGATCGCCTTCCCGATGATCTGGGCGGCGCTGGCGATCTACACCGCTTCGATGCTCAGCGAGGCGCGGCGGACGCGCAGGCAGGCCGCGCATCTGCGGGAGGGCGAGGCGGGCGGCCGCCCGGCCTGAGCGGCGCCCTTTTCCCGCGGCGGGATCAGGCGTCGCCCCAGCCGCTCACGGCCTTGACCTCGCAGAAATCCTCGAGCCCCCAGACGCCGCCCTCGCGCCCGTTGCCGGATGCCTTCATGCCGCCGAACGGGCTGCCCGCCCCGCGCGGCTGGCCGTTCATCTCGACCATGCCGGACCTCAGCTTTCTGGCGAGGCGCCGGCAGCGCGCGGCGTCCTGGCTCTGGACGTAGTTGGTCAGGCCATAGGGCGTGTCGTTGGCGATGGCCACCGCCTCGTCCTCGGTCTCGAAGGGGATGATCGACAGGACAGGCCCGAAGATCTCCTCGCGCGCGATGGTCATCTGGTTGTTGACGCCGGCAAATACCGTGGGCCGGACGTAATAGCCGCGGTTGACCCCCTCGGGTCGGCCGGGGCCGCCGGCCACCAGCCGCGCGCCCTCGGCGATGCCGGTCTCGATCAGGCCCTGGATCTTGTCGAATTGCGCCTGGCTGACCACGGGGCCGATGTGGCGTCCCGGCTCGTACGTGGGGCCGACCCGGGTGGCGTCGGCGGTGCGGGCCGCGATCTCGACTGCCTGGTCGTAGACCTCGCGCTGCACCAGCATCCGCGTGGGCGCGTTGCACGACTGCCCGCTGTTATTGAAGCAGTGCCGCGCGCCGCGCTCGACCGCCTTGTCGTCGGCGTCGGCGAAGATCAGGTTCGCCCCCTTGCCCCCCAATTCCAGATGCACCCTCTTGAGCGTGTCGGCCGCGGTCTTGGAAATCGCGGTTCCCGCCCGGGTCGAGCCGGTGAACGAGATCATGTCGATGTCGGGGTGACCGGACAGCTGCGAGCCCACCCCCGCGCCGTCGCCGTTCACGAGGTTGAACACGCCCTTGGGCACGCCGGCTGCGTCGAGGATCTCGGCGAACAGCATCGACGAAAGCGGCGCGATCTCGGAGGGCTTGAGCACCATGGTGCAGCCCGCCAGCAGCGCGGGGATCACCTTGAGCGTGACCTGGTTCATCGGCCAGTTCCACGGCGTGATCAGGCCGCAGACGCCGACCGGGTCGTAGAGAATGCGGTCGTTGGGCGCGTGCTCGCCCAGCGGGCGCTCGAAGGCGAAGCCCTTGGCGGCGCGGATGAAGTTGCGGATGTGCCAGCTTCCCGAGGGCGCCTGGCTGGTGCGCGCGAGGTCGATCGGCGCGCCCATCTCGAGGCGGATAGCCTCGGCCATCTCGCCCTCGCGCGCGACATAGCCCTCGAGGATGCGCTCGACGAGGGCGATGCGCTCGACGGGCGGCGTCCCAGCCCAGCCGGGAAAGGCGGCCTTCGCGGCGGCGACGGCGGCATCGGTGTCAGCCCGGCCGCCAAGCGAGATCACCGCGCAGGGCTCTTCGGTCGCGGGGTCGATCACCTCGAGGCTGGTGCCCGCGCGCGGGGACACCCAGGCGCCGTCGATGTAGAAGTCGCGTTTCTCCAGCATGTTGCCTCTCTGGCTCAAGGTTTCTGGCGGCGGAGGAACGAGCCGCGCCGCCCGAGAATCCGGCGGGGCGAGCATCGGCACGGTCAGGCAGCGCGGTCAATGGGCGGATTGCGCGCACCCCGCGCCCTCAGCGCAGCACGAAGGGGTTTCCCGGCGCCGCGTCCGAGGTGTTGATCCAGACCGATTTCGTCTCGAGATACTCGTGCACCGCGCCGATACCGCTCTCGCGGCCCAGGCCCGAATGCTTCATGCCGCCGAAGGGCATCATGTAGCTGACCGCGCGGTAGGTGTTGACCCAGACGGTGCCCGCCCTGAGCGCGCGGGCCATGCGATGCGCGCGGCCGATGTTCTGCGTCCAGACCCCGGCGGCGAGGCCGTAGATCACGTCGTTGCCGATCCGCACCGCCTCGGCCTCGTCGTCGAAGCCGATGATCGCGAGCACGGGGCCGAACACCTCCTCCTGCGCGATGCGCATGTCGTTGCGGACATCGGTGAAGATCGTCGGCTGCACGAAATTCGGCCCGGCGTCGCTGGGGCCGCCGCCGGCGATCAGGCGGGCGCCCTCGGCCTTGGCGATCTCGATGTAGTCGAGGATCTTGCGATACTGCGGCGGCGTGGTGACGGGGCCGATGTTGGTCTCGGGCAGCATGGGATCGCCGATCCGCGCGCCCCTCGCCATCTCGACCAGGCGCTCGGTCACCTCGGCCCTGATCGAGTTCTGCACGAGCAGCCGCGAGCCCGCGATGCAGGTCTGCCCCGTGGCCGCGAAGATACCCGACACCGCCCCCGCCACCGCGGCGTCGAGATCGGCGTCCTCGAAGATGATGTTGGGCGATTTGCCGCCCAGCTCGAGGCTCACGCGCTTCATCGACTTGGCCGCCTGCTGGTAGATCCGCTTGCCGGTGGCGTCCGAGCCGGTGAAGGTGATCTTGGCGACGTCTGGGTGGTCGACCAGCGCCGCCCCCGCCTCGGCGCCGAGCCCGGTGACCACGTTGAACACGCCGTCCGGCAGCCCGGCCTCGCGGGTGAGGGCGGCGAATTCCAGCGTCGAGGCCGAGGTGAACTCGGAGGGCTTGACCACCACCGCGCAGCCCGCGGCCAGCGCCGGCGCGCATTTCCAGGCGATGAAGATGAGCGGCGAGTTCCACGCGGTGAGCGCGCCGACGACGCCCACGGGCTCGTGCGTGGTGAAGGCGAAATGGTCCGGCTTGTCGATCGGGACGACGCCGCCCTCGATCTTGTCGGCAAGGCCGCCGAAGTAATACCACCACTCCGGGTGGTAGCGGAGCTGGCCCAGCATCTCGGTCATCAGCTTGCCGTTGTCGCGCACCTCGATCGCCGCGAGCCGCTCGGCGTTCGCGGCCACCAGATCGCCGATCCGGCGCATCACCTTGCCGCGGGCCGAGGGCGACATGCCGGCCCAAGGTCCCGTCGTCATCGCGCGCCGCGCCGCGGCGACCGCCCGGTCGACATCGGCGGCACTGCCGCGCGGGATGCGCGCCCAGACCTCGTTGCGATAGGGGTCGGTGCTGTCGAGCCAAGCGCCGCCGGCCGGGTCGACGAAGGCGCCGTCGATGAAGTTGCGGTAGACGGCGGGATGGGCGGCGGTTCTCGCCGGGTCGGTCGCCATGTCAGTGATCCTCGTGCCGGGCCGTTTGTCGCGCGGGCGATGCTAGCGCGGCACCGGGCGGAAGGACAGGCGCATGGCCCTTGGCTGCCGGCCCGTCCTTGGCTAATCGATAACGACAGTGCCGCGCCCCGCCGGCGCCATCGAGGGAGGAGATGCCGATGACACCGCAGCGCGTGCCCGAGGCGATCTTTCACACCCGCGTCCGCAACGATGCGATCGGCGGCCCGAACCCTTTCGAATGGAAGGACCTGACCAGCGCCGATGTCTTTGGCGGACGGCGCGTGGTGCTGTTCGCCGTGCCGGGTGCCTTCACCCCCGCCTGCTCGGACAGCCATCTGCCGGGCTACGAGCGGCTCCACGATGCGCTGACCGCCAGGGGCGTGGATGCGGTCGTCTGCCTCTCGGTGAACGACGCCTTCGTGATGCACCAGTGGGCGCTGTCGCGAGACATCCGCAAGGTGACAGTGCTGCCGGACGGCAATGGCGAGTTCACCCGCAAGATGGGGATGCTGGTCGAGCGCACCGGCCAGGGCATGGGGATGCGGAGCTGGCGCTACTCGATGCTGGCCGAGGATGGCGCCATCGCCGCTCTGTTCGCCGAGCCGGGCTTTCGCGACAACCCGCCGGGGGTGCCGGTCGAGCGCTCGGGCGCCGAGACGATGCTGGACTACCTCGGGTCGAGGTAACCGGGGCGGCGCTCCCCGATGCCCGTGGACGGCGCGCGGGCGGGCATCCCGCCGCGCGCCGCCTTGCGTCAGACCACGGTGACGGTGAACGTGCCCACGCCCTCGATCCGGCCCTCGAGCACGTCGCCCCGCTGCACCGCGGCCACGCCCGAGGGGGTGCCCGACATGATCACGTCGCCGGCGGCAAGCTCGAAATAGTCCGAGAGATAGGCGATCATCTCAGGCACCTTCCAGATCATCTGCCCGAGATCACCGGTCTGGCGGGCCGTCCCGTTCACCTTGAGCTCGACCAGCCCGCGGTCGGGGTGGCCGATCCGCGCGGCCGGCACGACCGGGCCGCAAGGCGCCGAGCGCTCGAACGCCTTGCCGATCTCCCAGGGGCGGCGCAGGTCCTTCGCCTCGCCCTGCAGGTCGCGCCGCGTCATGTCGAGGCAGACGGCATAGCCGAAGACGTGATCGAGCGCCTTGTCCACTGGGATGTTCGTGCCGCCCGACTTCAGCGCCACCAGCATCTCGAGCTCGTGGTGCACGTCCGAGGATTTCGGCGGGTAGGGGAACTCGCCTGAGCTGTCGAGGTTGTCGGGGTTCTTCTGGAAGAAGAAGGGGGGCTCGCGGTCGGGATCGCCCCCCATCTCGATCGTGTGCGCCGCGTAGTTGCGGCCGATGCAATAGACCCGGCGGACCGGGAACAGCGCATCGGAGCCCTCGACGGGCAGGGTGGGCACGCTGGGCGCATCAATCACGAAACGGGGCATCCGAATCTCCATGCTCTCGACGACTGACCACGAGCCTTAGACGGTCGGGGGTCTCAGATCAATCACAACCAATGCGCCAACTCCGCCCCTGAGGCGTTGCATATCGGGAATGATTGGGTCTATCCTCTGCATTGATCAGAATTGATCAACCAATAGCGGAGGCACGACGAGGTGCTGACACGGCCCGAGCGAAGCGAGCGGAACGAGGCGGCAGCGGTGCTGCGGGCCTTCATCGCCGCGGGCGACTACACGCCCGGCGACCGGCTGCCGCCCGAGCGGGAGCTGATCGGCACGCTGGGCATGAGCCGGACCGCGCTGCGCAAGGGGCTCGACGAGCTCGAGCGGCAGGGCGCGATCTGGCGCCATGTCGGCAAGGGAACCTTCGTCGCGGGCGGGGAGGCCGAGGTGGACGCCGAGCTCGGTGCGCTCGCGGCGCTGACGCATCAGCTCACCCCCATGCGCATGATGCGCGCGCGGCTGTGCATCGAGCCCGCCATCGCCCGGGAGGCCGCGATCAACGCCTCGCGCGAGTCGGTCGCGCGCATCAAGCTGCTGAACGATCGCGCCGCCTCGGCGGGCTCGTGGGCCGAATACGAGCGGTATGACGACCTGTTCCACCGCGCGGTCGCCGAGGCGTCGGACAACCTGCTGCTGGTGACCCTGTTCGACCAGCTCAACGAGGTCCGGCGCGCCGTCGCGGGCGCAAGCGTCGTGCGCCAGTCCGAGCGCCCGCCCGCGGGGCATTCGAGCTTCACCGAACATGCCGGCATCGCCGGCGCGATCGAGGCGCGCGACCCGCTGGCCGCGCAGGAGGCGATGCGCCGGCATATCGGCTCGGTCTCGGCCCGGCTGTTCGGGGAGGGCTGAGGCAAAGCGAGGCGGCCGATCGGGCGGAACGAGACCGGAGAAACCGGCACGGAAGCGACGATCACAAGAACGGTTCTCAGGGAGGGAACGCCATGACACTGTTGCTCAGGACCATGACGGCGGTCTGCGCCGCGGTTCTTCTCGCGGGCGGGCTGAGCGTGTCGGATGCGAGGGCCGACAAGATCCGCATCGCGCTTGCCGAGACGCCCTCGGATGAGCTCGCGGCTTTCTTCGTCGCGCTCGACCGGGCCAGGGCGAACGGGCTGGAATACGAGTGGACCGCCTTCTCGGACGAGGAGCTGGCGATCCAGGCGGTGCTCAGCGGGCAGATGGACATCGGCTTCGGCACGCCCTACGCGGCGATGCAGAAGTCGAAGGCGCCGATCCGCATCATCTTCCAGCTCTCGAAGCTCAAGTTCTTCCCGGTCACCTCGAAGAAGTACGGCAAGCTCGAGGACCTCGACGGCCAGCCGATCATGCTGCACTCGCGAGGCGGCGGCACGGACTCGATCGCGAACGTGATCGAGGAGAAGGTGGGGATCAAATTCGGCACCCGGTCCTACGTGCCGGGCTCGGCCAACCGGGTCGTCGCGCTGGTGGCGGGGCAGACCGACGCGACCATCGTCGACCTCTCGAACAAGAACAAGCTGATGAAGCAGCACGGCGACAAGTTCAACGTGCTGCCGATGTTCGAGGTGGACGCCAGCGACGAGGCGCTGTTCGGCAACCTCGACTGGATCAAGGCGAACGAGAAGGACGTCGAGATCTTCGTCAAGGCGCTGCTGAGCGTCTATCGCGACATGGCGAAGGACCCGACCATCATCCGCCGCGAGACCAACCCGGACGGGCCCATCGGCCAGCTTCCGAAGGAGATCCTCGACGAGCTCGACGCCTTCTACACCGACGCGGTCGAGGGAGGGCTCTACGACCCCGACGGCGGCGGCCGGAAGGCGGCGCTCGCGGACATGGACTGGTACTCGCGCGCGGGGCAGCTCACCGGCGATCCCTCGGCGCTCGCCATCGAGGATTTCTGGTACCTCAAGCCGCTCGACGCCGCGCAGTGACGCGCCGGGCACGGCCATCGGCCCCCGATGCGGCCGATGGCCCCCGCCCTTCGCCACACCGGTAGGGACCGATGCCAAGCCGTTCATTCCTGCTCAAGATGCTGTCGCTCGCCATCGTCTTCGGCGCATGGGAGATCGCCGGGCGCGTCCCGGTGAGCTACGCCTTCCCGACCTTCCTCGAGTCGATGCGCGCGCTCGCCCTCCTTGCCATCGACGGGACGCTTTTCACGGCCTATGCCGAGACGTTGCGCCCGCTTGCGCTGGGCGTGCTGATCTCGGCCATCCTCGGGATTGCGCTGGGGCTGTGGATCGGGCTCAGCGCGCGCTTCGACTGGCTGTTCTCGCCGATCTTCGTCGTCATGCAGTCGGCGCCGCTGGCCGCGCTGATCCCCCTCCTGGTGATGGCCTACGGCATCGGGCTCACCTCGAAGGTGTTCGTCGTGTGCATCATGGCGATGCCGGTGATCGTGCTGAACACCGCGAGCGCGGTCCGCAACACGCCGTCGTCGCTGACCGAGATGGCGCGCTCGTTCCTCGGCTCGCGGCTCGACGTGATCCTCAAGGTGATCATCCCCGCCGCCTCGCCGGTGATCTTCTCGGGGCTTCGCCTCGGCATCTCGGCGGGGTTCATCGGGGCGATCCTGTCCGAGCTCAAGATCACGCCGACGGGCGTTGGCGACATCATCACCTACAGCCGCTCGATCGCCGATTACGCCAGCATGTACGCCGCGATCTTCTCGATCATCCTGCTCGCCGTGCTCTTCCTCAACCTGCTGGAGAAGCTCGAGCTCCATCTCTTCAGGGGGAACAATCGTGGCTATGTCACAGACTAGGGCGGCGCCCCGCTCCACCGTCCCCCTGGCGGCGGACATCGCCGTCAGGACGCGCGACGTCTCGAAGCACTACGGCACGGTCGAGGCGCTGCGGAACCTCTCGCTCGATTTCCCGCGCGGGCAGCTCACCTCGCTGCTGGGCCCGTCGGGCTGCGGCAAGACCACGCTGCTCAAGATCATCGCGGGACTGATCCCGGCCACGTCGGGCCAGATCGAAGTCAGTGGCAAGACCGTGACGGGCCCCGGCCCGGACCGCGCCTTCGTCTTCCAGGACTTCGCGCTGCTGCCCTGGGCGAGCGTGCTGCGCAACGTCGCCTTCGGCCTCGAGCTTCGCGGCGTGGCGCGATCCGAGCGCGAGGCGATCGCCGAGAAGTACATCAGGGACGTGGGCCTCGCGGGCTTCGAGACGAGCTATCCGCACCAGCTGTCGGGCGGCATGCGCCAGCGGGTCGGGCTGGCGCGCGCACTGTCGGTTAATGCCGAGGTGCTGCTGATGGACGAGCCCTTCTCGGCTGTCGACGAGCAGACCAGGCGCAAGTTCCAGGAGGACCTGCTGGCCCTCGTCGCGAACGAGAACAAGACCTTCATCTTCGTGACCCACTCCATCGAGGAGGCGGTCTACGTCTCGGACCAGATCGCGATCCTGCTGCCGCGCCCCAGCCGGGTGTCGGAGGTGATCAGGCCGACCGGGATCCGCGACAAGGGCGCCGACAACATCCGCCGCGACCCCGAGTATCTGGACATCGTCGACCGGATCTGGGCGTCGCTGCGCAGCTACGTGGAGTGAGCCAGCCGTGACGATCTTCGGCTTCCGTCTCCCCGGCATGTCGTCGCTGCTCCTCTGGGGGCTGGTGTGGGAGATCGTCGGGCGCCTGGGCATCACCTTCTTCGTGCCGCCGCTGAGCGCGGTCTTCGCCACGCTGTTCGAGATCATCGGGACGCCGGCCTTCCTCAAGGCGCTGTCCGAGACGGCCTATGCCTTCGGGGTCGGCGTGACGGCCGCGATCGCCATCGGCGTGCCGACCGGCATCCTGATGGGCCGCAGCCGGCTGCTGGACGAGTTGCTTCTGCCCTGGGTGAACATCTTCCTCAGCGCGCCGCTGACCGCGCTGGTGCCGGTGCTGATGGTGCTGTTCGGCTTCGGCATGACCTCGATCATCATCACGACGGCGCTGTTCGCGATCTGGATCATCATCCTGAACGCGCGCGCGGGGGTCATGCAGATCAACCGCTCGCTGGTCGAGATGGCGCGCTGCTTCGGCGCATCGCCCCTGGCCGCCTTCACCAAGATCTACTTCTGGTCGGCGCTGCCCGAGATCCTGAGCGGCGTCCGGATCGGGGTGATCCGGGCGGTCAAGGGCGTGATCATCGGCCAGCTCCTGATCTCGATCGTGGGCTTCGGCGCGCTGTTCGAGCTCTATTCGGCCAACTTCCTGATGACCCATTTCTGGGCCGTGCTGATCGTGCTCTTCGCGATGGCGTTCTCGATTTCCGAGCTGCTCGCCTATCTCGAGCGGCGCGTGTCCTACTACGCCGCGAAGCGCTGAGGCGGCCGGGGCTGTGAGTGGGCGCGCGCGCCCCGGCCTCGGGCTCAGCCGGGCACGATCCGCTCGTCGAGCCTGGTGTCGACGACCTCGACGGTGCGGTCGATCTCGGCATTGGGCATGCCGAGCTGGTCGCCGATCAGCTTCACCAATAGGTCCACGCGCTCGATGAAGGGCGCGCCGCGCGCCACTGCCCTGGCGGCCGACGAGGGCTTGAGCAGGCTTTCGGCCGCGCCTGCGTATTTCTCGAACGGCACCTGGTCGGCGGGGTCGGCGCCGAGACGGCGGGCGATGGCGTCGACATGCTCGTAGATCGAGCGCGACAGCGCGAGATCCTGGTGCACCGCGTCGCGGATCGAGCGGGGCTCGTGCGGCGTGATGCAGCGGTAGTTCCCGGTCAGCAGCATCGACCACTTGGCGAGCGGCACGAAGAGCGAATCGAACACCCTGAGCTTGACCGGCACGTCCTTGCCGTCGAGCGTCACGGCATCGATGCCGGCCTCGAGCTCACGCAGCAGCGCGCTGTGCGCCGGGTCCTCGAAGCTCGCCGCCTTGAAGTTCGTGGGCAGGCCCACATGCAGGACGTTCGCCGCCTCCTCCGGCGGGCGGAAGGCCTGCGGATCGGGCGAGCAGAGCGTCACCAGCCCCGGCTCGAAGCGCTCCCAGACCTGGGCGTTGGTGTAGGCCTCCTCGAGGTCCATTCGTGCGAACGCCGGGATTCGCTTGAGATAGGGCAGCGGCGGCATGTTCATGATCGAGAGGCAGGGCAGACGCGCCTCGGCGATCCGGATCAGCAGCACCCGGATGGTGTGGTTGGCGTATTGCGGCTCCTGCATGGCGAGCCCGACGAGGTCGTAGCGCTCGAGGTCGACATCCTCGGGCGGGCTCGCGTCGAGCCTGCCGGGCAGATCGCGCGACATGATCGCCCGGTGCACCGCCTCGTCGCGCAGCTTGATGCGGACTTCGGTCCCCTCGCGATTGATCAGCTCGGCCGTCTTCCTGCGGCACACCAGCGTGACATTGTGCCCCGCCATCAAGAGCTTGGTCGCCAGCAGGGAGCCGTAAGAGGCCCCGAGGATGAGAATGTTGCGCGCCATGCCGTCCTCCCGCGCGTTGTGCCTGATGATTCTCTAATGCCCCGGCGCGAAATTCAGCGCAATTTTATTTCGCACGGACCTGCGGCGTCTCGCCGCTCGCCGCGCCTGAGGCGCAGGCCACCTCAGCCGGGTGGAAAGAACCAGGGGCGGGCGAGGGTGACGGCGAAGCCTCGCTTGTAGGCCCGGGGCGAGGTGCGCAGGCGCGTGCGGAAGGAGCGCGAGAAGCTCGAGGCCGAGCCGAAGCCGGTGGCGAGCGCGACCTCGGTCACCGGCATGTCGGCATACATCAGAAGGTAGCGCGCGGCGCTGAGGCGGATCGACAGGTAGCGCGCCGACACCGTCTCGCCCAGGTGGCGGCGGCTGAGCGTCTGCAACTGGCGCGGCGAGATGCCGACCTGCGCGGCGAGCGCGGGCAGGGGCAGGGGCGTCTCGACATTCGCCTCCATGATCGCGACCGCGCGGCGCAGGTGTGCGTTGGGGATAAGCGGCCCCGTGGTCAGCGGGTCGCCCTGCCGGGTCTCGGCCGGACGGGCGCGGCCGGCGATGAGGTCCGCCTCGACGAAGCGGGCGACGGCGGCACCGTGCTCGCGCTCGACGAGAGTGAGAAAGAGGTCGTGGCAGGCGAGATGCCCGCCGCAGGTCAGTCGGGGCCCGTCGATCACGAAGATCTCGTCGCGGAAGGCGACGCGGGGGAAGCGGGCGGCCACGGACTTGCGCACCTCCCAATGCGTGGTGGCGCGACGGCCGTCGAGAAGGCCCGCCTCCGCAAGGAACACCGCCCCGTAATCGACACCGCAAAGCGTTGCGCCCGCGCGGGCCTGACGACGCAACCATCGGGCGAGGGCGCGGCGGTAGGGCTCGGGCTGGTCGTAGGCCGACACCGCGAGGGCGAGGTCGAAGATTGCCCCGTCGCCGAAAGTGGCCGCGGGGGTCACGGCGATGCCGATGCCGCTGGCTACGGGGTCGGCCGAGGGGCCGACGAACACGATCTCGTAGGCCGGGCGCTGGAAGAACCGGTTGACCGAGCGCAACGGCTCGACCGCGAGCAGGAGCGAGGAGAGCGACATCGCGGGCGACAGCGCCACGCCCACGCGCCGCGGGCGCGGGGCCGCCGTGGGCGCAGACGATCGCGCCGGGCGTTCGGCTGGGTTGCGGGTGGCGGTGGGCATGTCGCTTCGCTTTTCGTCGATTCCGGTTCGTATCATGTCAAGCAACGGCGGCCCGAGTCGACCCAAGCTTTTCCCGCAGGCCGCGAACGGCCCGTGATGCCCCTCTCTCACGGAGGCTCGCCAATGCTCGACCGCACCGGGACGCCCCGCGGCCTGCCCCCCGGACTGCCGCGCGACGCCGCGCTGCGCGAGCGGGCGCGGCGGGTGATCCCCGGCGGGCTGTGGGGTCACATGAACGCGGCGCGGTTGCCCGAGGGATACCCGCAGTTCTTCGAGCGCGCCGAGGGGTGCCGCATCTGGGATGCGGACGGCAACGAATACATCGACTTCATGTGCGGCTTCGGGCCGATGGTTCTGGGCTACCGCGATCCGGAGGTCGAGGCGGCGGCGGCGGCGCAGGCGCGGCTGGGCGACATCTTCGACGGGCCTTCCGCGCGGCTGGTCGAGTTGGCTGAACTGTTGACCGAGACGGTCGCCCATGCCGACTGGGCGATGTTCCAGAAGAACGGAACGGACGCGACCACCGCCTGCGTGACGATTGCGCGCGCGGCGACGGGGCGGCGCAAGCTCCTGGTGGCGCGGGGCTCGTATCACGGCGCGGTGCCGTGGTGCACGCCCTCGCTCGCGGGCGTGACCTCCGAGGACCGGGCGCACCTGATCCATTACGACTACAACGACGCCGCCTCGCTGAGGGCCGCGGCGGCAGAGGCGGGGGGCGACCTCGCCGGCGTGATCGCCACCGCCTTCCGGCACGACACGCGGCGCGATGAGGAGATGGCGACGCCCGAGTTCGCGCGCGCGGCGCGGGAGGTATGCGACGCGGCAGGCGCGGCCCTGATCCTTGACGACGTGCGGGCGGGATTCCGGCTCGATGCCGGGGGTAGCTGGGAGCCGCTGGGGGTGTGGCCCGATCTCTCGGCCTGGAGCAAGGCGATCGCGAACGGCCATCCGCTGGCGGCGGTCACGGGGGCGGATTGGCTGCGCGAGGCGGCGGCGGCGGTGTTCGTCACCGGCTCGTTCTGGTGCAATGCCGTGCCGATGGCGGCGGCACTGGTCACCATCCGGCGCCTGCGGGACACGGACGCCATCCCGCACATGGCGGCGATGGGCGAGCGGCTGAGGGCGGGCATCGCCGCGCAGGCGCGCGCGCATGGCGTGTGGCTCAGGCAGAGCGGGCCCGCGCAGATGCCAATGATCCTGTTCGACGACGACCCCGAGTTTGCGAAGGGCAACCTGTTCGTGACCGAGGCGCTGGCGCGGGGGGTCTATCTGCACCCTTGGCACAACATGTTCCTGTCGGCCGCCCATACGCCCGCCGACATCGACCGGGCGCTGGAGGCGACGGATGCCGCGCTCGCGGCGGTGGCGCGTCGCTTCGGGGAGAAGGGCGCATGACGCAGGCCATGCGCAACAGCGATGCCTTCCTCGCGGACCGCGCGCGCTTCGTGCGGACCGAGACCGTGCGTCTCTCGCGCATCGCCGGGGCGGGGCATTATTCCAGCACCTTCTCGGCGGCGGAACTGTTCGCCGTGCTCTATTATGCGCATCTGCGGATCGACCCGAAGCGGCCGGACTGGCCCGGGCGCGACCGCTTCATCCTGTCGAAAGGCCACGCGGCGATCGGGCTCTATCCGGTGCTGGCGGATCTGGGGTTCTTCGAGGCGGGGCTGCTCGACGACTACACCCGGCTCGGCAGCCCGTTCGGGGATCACCCCGACATGAAGCGGATTCCGGGGATCGACTTCTCGTCGGGCTCGCTGGGGCATGGGCTGTCGGTCGGCCTTGGCATGGCGCTGGCGGGGCGGGTGCGGGGGTTGGATTATCGCGTGCACGTCATGCTGGGCGACGGCGAGCTGCACGAGGGGCAGGTCTGGGAGGCGGCCATGGCGGCGGGGCATTTCCGCACGCGGGGGCTGGTGGCCATCGTGGACCGCAATGGCCTGTGCATCGACGGGCACACCGAGGAGATCATGGGGGTCGAGCCGATCCCAGAGCGGTTCGAAGCCTTCGGCTGGGAGGTGCGGCGCATCGACGGCCACGACATTCCCGCCCTTCGCGCCGCGCTGGCGGCGCTGCCCCCGGCGGGCGAGGGCAGGCCGCAGCTCATCGTCGCCGACACCGTGAAGGGCAAGGGCGTCAAGCGCATGGAGATGGCGCTCAACTGGCATGTCGGCAACCTGGTGGGCGAGGACTACGACGCGGTGATGGCGGAGCTTGCGACACCCGCCGCGGGGGAGGCGTGAGCATGGCCGAGTCGCAGGACCAGTCCGAGATCTTCCGCGGCACCGCGGCGGGCGGGGCCTTGCGCGACACGCGCTCGGTGCAGGGCACGCCCGCTGCCGCCATGCCCGCCTTCGTCCTGGGCGAGGAGCTGGCGGATCTGGCCGACCGCGACCCGCGCGTGGTGGTGCTGACGGCGGATCTGGCCTCGGCCAACCGCACGGTCGAGTTCAAGGCGCGCCATCCGGGGCGGTTCTTCGACCTCGGCATCGCCGAGAAGAACATGCTGACGGTGGCGGCGGGGATGGCCTCCTGCGGTTTCGTCCCCTTCGCCGCCACCTTTGCCTCGTTCTCGGCAATCCTGGGGGCCGAGCAGATCCGCACCGATCTGGCCTATCCGAAGATGCCTGTGCGGGTGATCGGGCATCATTCGGGCATCTCGATGGGGTTCTACGGCACCTCGCACCACGCGATCGAGGATCTTGCGATGATGCGGGCGATCCCCGACCTCACGGTTGTCTGCGCGGCGGATGCGAACGCCCTGCGGGCCGTGCTGCGCGCGAGCCTCGACCGCAAGGGTGCGATGTATATCCGGCTTGGGCGCGGGCGCGATCCGGTGGTCTATGACGCGGTGCCCGATCTCGTCTTCGGCCGGGCGATTCGGCTGCGCGAGGGGCGCGACCTCACGCTGATCGCCACCGGCGCGGTGGTGCGCGCGACGCTCGATGCGGCCGACATTCTGGCGCGCGAGGGGATCGCCGCGCGGGTGGTGGACATGCACACCGTCAAGCCCCTCGACCGCGACGAGATCGCGGCGGCGGCGGCCGAGACCGGCGCCATCGTCACGGTCGAGGAGCACAGCACGGTGGGGGGTCTGGGCGGCGCGGTGGCCGAGGTTCTGGTGGACCTGCCGCGCGTCCCCTTCCGCCGCCATGGCATCCCCGACGAATTCGCGCCGGTGGGCCCGCCCGCCGCGCTCTACGCCCACTACCGGCTGGACGCGGCGGGCATCGCCGCCGTCGCCCGCGAGACGATCGACAGAGCCTGACGCCCGCGCCCCGGGCCGATCGGGCCGAACCACAGGAGAGGAGGCTCAAATGCTCGACACCATCCCGGCGCGGCGCCATTCGCGGAGGGCGCGGCCGTTCGCGCTCGCGCTCGTCGCGCTGATCGGCCTTTCGCCCGCACTCGCGCCGCGCGCGCAGGCGGCGGAAGCCACCCTCGTGATCGCGCGGGATATGGACATCACCTCGCTCGACCCGGCGCGGGCATTCTGCGACACCTGCCAGATCGTGCTGAGCGCGACCTACGAGCGGCTGGTGGACCTCGGCCCCGACAACCGCACCATCGTGCCGTTGCTGGCCGAAAGCTGGGAGGTGAATGCCGACCAGACCGTGTTCACCTTCAAGCTGGACGAGCGCGCGCGCTTCGCGGACGGCGGACAGGTCACATCGGCCGACGTGGCCTGGAGCCTCGAACGGCTGAAGCACCTCAAGGGCAACCCCTCGTTCCTGATGGACGGGGTCGCGGCGGTCGAGACGCCCGACGCGCGGACCGTGGTGATCCGCACCACGGCGCCGAATTCCGAGCTTCTGGGCATCCTCGCCGCGCCCTACGCGGCGGTTGTCAACCGCGCGGTGGCCGAGGCGAACGGCGCCAAGGCGGGCGAGGGCGCCGATGCCGCCGATCAGGCGGATGGCTGGTTCCTCGCCAATTCCGCCGGCAGCGGGCCGTTCACGCTGGCGGCCTACGCGCCCGACGACGAGGTGCGGCTGGCGCGCAACGCGGGCTATTGGCGCGACGCCGCGCCGGTCGCGCAGGTCGTCATCAAGCAGGTCAAGGACAGCGTGACGCAGGCGCAGATGCTGCAGAGCGGCGCCGCCGACATCGCCATGCAGATCGACGCCGACACCGCCGCGGGCGTGACCGACCCGAACGTGGTGATCGAGCCCACGGCCTCGTTCAATTTCGTCTATGTCGCGCTGGGCGCCGGCGCCGATGGGATGCCGATCAGCATGACGCGCCCGGTGCGCGAGGCGATCGGGCTCGCGCTCGACTATGAGGGCATCATCGACCTCACGGTGGCCGGCAAGGGGCGCAGGATCGCGGCCCCGATCCCCAACGGCTTCCCCGGCACCGAGGGCCTGCCGCTGCCCGCGCGCGACCTCGATCGCGCCAAGGCGCTGCTGGCCGAGGCCGGGATCGGCGGGCGCGTGACGCTCGAGGCGGTCTATCCCTCCGTGAACATCTATGGCGTGGACTTCGACATCCTGATGCAGAAGGTGCAGCAGGACCTGGGCGACGTGGGGCTCGACCTCGCCCTTCAGCCGGTCACGTTCCCGGTCTGGCGCGAGAGGATCACCGCGACCGGCATCCCGGTGACGGCGGTCTATTACGCGCCCGACTATTTCGGCTCGGGGCAGTATGTGCAGTTCTTCGGCACGCAGGAGGGCTCGCCCTGGTACAAGCGTTCGCATGTGGCCAAGGCGCCGGACGCGGTCAACCCCCGCATCCCGGACCTGCTGGCGGCAGCCCTCGCCGCGCCCGCGGAAAAGGTGGACGAGGCCTTCGCGGCGATTGCGCGCGAGATGATCGCCGACCGCATCATCCTGCCGGTGGTGAGCCCGGACCTCACGCTTGCCTACCGCAAGGGGGTGAAGGGCGTGCGCTACAGCGCCTGCTGCAACCTGCCGCTGGCCGAGATCTCGGTCGAGTGAGCGGGCGGCGCGACCTGGACAGGGGGCGGGCCGCGCGGACCGGTCCCCACGGCCGGGCGCGGGGTTGCAGGGGGCCGCGATGACGCGATACCTGCTGCGCCGCCTGATCGCCATGCCGCTCCTGATGCTGGGGGTGGCGACGGCGACATTTCTGCTGTCGCACATCACCAAGGCAGACCCGCTGGCGGCGATCGTCAGCGAGCGGCAGATGAACAACCCCGAGATCGTGGCGGCGGCCAAGGCGCGCTGGGGGCTCGACCGCAGCCTGCCCGAGCAATACGCGGTCTACATCTCGAACCTGGTGCAGGGCGATCTCGGCGTCTCGTTTCGCACGCGCCGGCCGGTGGCGGACGACATCGGCGCGCGGCTGCCGGCGACGCTGGAGCTGGTGGTCTTCGCCATGATCTTCGGTGTGACGGCGGGGATCGGGCTGGGGGTGGCGGCTGCGCATTGGCGCGACGGCTGGATCGACCACGGGGCGCGGCTGGTGGCGCTGATCGGCTCATCGATGCCGGTGTTCTGGACGGGGCTGATCCTGCTCTATGTCTTTTCTGTCGTGCTGGGGGTGTTTCCGGGGCCGGGGCGGATCGATGCGCGCGTCGCGCCGCCGCCGGGGGTGACGGGGTTCTACACGCTCGACGCCCTGATCGCAGGCGACATGGAACGGCTGAGGCTCGCGCTCGCGCATCTGGTCCTGCCCGCCTTCGTGCTGGGCTGGGCGGTTATGGGCATAATCTCGCGGCTGGTGCGAGGCTCGATGCTCGACGTGATGGAGCAGGACTACATCCGCACGGCGCGCGCCAAGGGGGCGGGCGAGGGGCGGGTGCTGTTCGCCCATGCATTGCGCAACGCGCTGATCCCGACTCTGACCATCATCGGGCATTCATTTGCCTATCTTATCACCGGCGCCGTGCTGACCGAGACGATCTTCGCCTGGCCCGGCATCGGCGCCTATGCGGTGGACAGTGCGCGAAGTCTCGACCACCCCGCGATCATCGGGGTCACGCTGGTGGGGGCGGCGGCCTTCCTGATCGCTAATCTGGTGACCGACATCGCCTATGCGCTGGCGAACCCGCGGATCGAGATCGGGCGCGCGGATGGCTGAGGCGGTGCGCATCCGGCCCGGCCTGCCCGGCTGGCTGACGCCGCCTGTCGCGGTGGGGCTGGCGGTGGTGGCGTTCTGGGTGGCGGCAGCGCTGACAGCTGACCTGTGGGGGCTTGCCGACCCTCTGCGCATGGTCGCGCGGCGGTTGCAGCCGCCCTCGGGCGCGCACTGGCTGGGGACCGACGCGCTGGGGCGCGATGTCCTTAGCCGGACGCTGCACGGGGCGCGGATCTCGCTGACGATCGCGGCGGTGGTGGTCGCGGCGGCGGTGTCGCTGGGGGCCGCCCTGGGGGCGATCGCGGGTTTCGTGGGCGGCTGGGTCGATGGGCTGGTGATGCGGCTGGTGGACGTCACGCTCGCCTTCCCGCCCGTCCTGCTGGCGATGGCAGTGGCGGCGACGCTAGGGCCGGGGCTCGAGAACGCGGTGGTCGCGCTGGTCGCGGTGTGGTGGCCGGTCTATGCGCGGCTGATGCGGGCGCAGGTGCTCGAGGTCCGGACGCGCGAGCATGTCGAGGCGGCGATCGCCTGCGGCGCGGGGCCGATGCGGCTGTTGACCAGGCACATCCTGCCGCTGTGCTGGACGCCCGTGCTGATCAACGCGACGATGGATGTGGGACAGGTGATCCTTCTGGCCGCGGCGCTGTCGTTCATCGGACTGGGTGCGACGCCGCCGACGCCCGAATGGGGTGCGATGATCTCGGAGGGGGCGACGCAGTTCTATTCCTGGTGGATCGCCTTCGGCCCCGGCTTCGCCATTCTGACCGTGGTCCTGGGCTTCAACTTCCTGGGCGACGGGCTGCGCGACTTCCTCGACACGCGGTCCGCGCGATGACCGGAGCGGCGGGGCTCGAGATCCGCGGGCTGCGGGTGGGCTTCCCCGGCGGGCTCGAGGCGGTGCGGGGCGTGGACCTCAGCCTCGCGCGCGGCGAGGTTCTGGGCGTGGTGGGCGAGTCGGGCTCGGGCAAGTCGCTGACGTGGCTTGCCGCGATGGGCCTCGCGCCCCGTGGCGCGCGGGTTGAGGGCTCGGTCAGGCTGATGGGCGAGGAGCTGATCGGTGCCCCACGCGCGCGGCTGCGCGAGCTGCGCGGCAACCGGATCGCGATGATCTTCCAGGACCCGCTGAGTGCGCTGAACCCGGTCCTGACCGTGGGCACGCAGATCGCCGAGGCGATCCGGCTGCACAACCCGGACCTTGGCGGGCGAGAGGTCCGGGAGCGGGTTCGCGAGCTGCTCGACCGGGTGGCGGTGCCGCAGGCGGCGCGCCGTGCCGGGCAGTATCCGCACGAGTTCTCGGGCGGCATGCGCCAGCGGGTGATGATCGCCATGGCGATCGCCAACGACCCCGACATCCTGATCGCCGACGAGCCCACGACCGCGCTCGATGTGACCGTGCAGGCGCAGGTTCTCGAGGTGTTCGAACGGCTGCGGGCGGAGCTGGGGATCGGCATCGCGCTCGTCACACATGATCTTGGCGTGGTCGCGGGGCGGGCCGACCGCGTGGCGGTGATGTATGGCGGCCGGGTGGTCGAGGAAGCGGGGGTCGATGCGCTCTTCGCATCGCCGCAGCACCCCTACACGCGGGGACTGATCGGGTCGCTGCCCACGGTCGCAGGCGCGGGCGGGCGGCTCACCGCTATTCCGGGCGCGCCGCCCTCGCTCGCCGCACGGCCGCCGGGATGCAGCTTCGCCCCGCGCTGCCCGATCGCCGAGGCGCGCTGCCAGGCCGAGGACCCGGTGCTGATGCCCGCGGGCGACGGGCGCCGCGCCGCCTGCCACTTCGCCGGAGCCCGGCCCGCGGCGCCTGCCGCGACCGGCCCGGCACGAGCGCCCGTGAGCGGCGAGCCGGTGCTGTCGGTGCGGGGGCTGGTCAAGGACTACCGGATGGATGGCGGCCTCCTGCCCCCCGTCCTTGGCGGCGCGGGGGCGGCGCGGCTGCGGGCGGTGGCAGGGGTCGATCTCGACCTCGCCGCGGGCGAGACGCTGGGGCTGGTGGGCGAGTCGGGCTGCGGGAAATCGACGCTCGGGCGCTGCATCCTTGGGCTGGTCGCGCCCACGGCGGGGTCGGTGCGGCTGAGGGGGACCGAGCTTGCGGGCCTGACGCGGGCCCAGATGCGGCCGTGGCGGCGGCACCTCCAGATCGTGTTCCAGGACCCCTACGCCTCACTCCATCCCCGTATGCGGGTGGGCGAGATCATCGCCGAGCCGATGCGGCTCCTGCTGGGCCGCGCGCCGTCGGCGGCGCAGGTGGCGGTGCTGCTCGAGCGCGTGCGGCTGGAACCCGCCTTCGCGCGGCGCTATCCGCACGAGCTCTCGGGCGGGCAGCGCCAGCGGGTGGGGATCGCGCGCGCGCTCGCCGTCGATCCCGACGTGCTGGTGCTGGACGAGCCGGTCTCGGCGCTCGACGTGTCGATCCAGGCGGGGGTGCTCAACCTGCTGGCGGACCTGCAGGCAGAGCTTGGCCTCGCCTATCTTTTCATCGCGCATGATCTCGCGGTCGTGCGGCATGTCTCGCATCGTGTGGCGGTGATGTATGCCGGGCGCATCGTGGAAAGCGGGCCGGCCGAGGCGCTCCATACGGCGCCGCGCCATCCCTACACGCAGGCGCTTCTCGCGGCGGCGCCCGTGCCGGACCCGCCGGCCGAGCGGCGCCGGCGGCGGCAGTTGCCCGAGGGCGAGCCGCCCGATCTCTTGGCCGCGCCGCGCGGCTGCGCGTTCCGGGCGCGTTGCTGGCGGGCGAGCGACCGCTGCGGGGCGGAACTGCCGGCGCTCCGGGCGGTGGATGGCGGGCATGCGGTCGCCTGCCACCACCCCGAGCCTGTCGCGGCAACGGCGCCGGCGGGGGCGTGACGGCCGTCCCGGCAGGGGTGCGGACGGCGCCGCGCTCAGCCCTCGACCAGCGGGAAGGTCGCGGCGATCGCCCAGGCGAAGGCGATGGCCGTGGCAATGCCGCCCACGAAGGGATGCCCGGTGCGGCGCTGGAGAACCGCGCTCGCATGGCCGTAGATCGCGAAGAAGATCGCGATCACCGGCACGATGATGAGGAGGAAGAACAGCCGCTCGAAATCGAGCGCGACGGCGGCGATGAGCGAGGCGAGGAAGCCCGCCTGCATCGCAGCATAGCCGCCGCGGCCGGCACCCGGCCCGCGGGTCGCCCATTCGGCCGCCAGGAAATGCGCAGCGGTCCCCGCGAGCAGGGCAAGAAACAGCGTCAGGCGGCCGGGCGACAAGGCGAAGGAGGTGAGCAGCCTGTCGATCGGCCAGGCGACGCCCACGAGGCCGAAGGCAACGGCGCCAAGCGTGGCCAGCACGAGCGCGCGCCTCGACAGGGCGGGAGGCGGGGCCGGCCGGATCGGGCCACGCCCGCACGCGGCGAGGCAGGCCGCCGCGATCAGCCCGAACGCCAGGAAATGCATCGCCAGATAGTCGCCGACCAGCACAGGAAGGAACTTCGTCGGCAGGACCCGCAGCACGAGCGGCGTCGCCACCGCGGGCACGACGATCACCGGCCACAGCGCCCGCCAGCCGAGGCCAGCTCCCGCGGGCGGGGAGGACACGACCGGCAGCAGGCGCGCGAGCGGGCGCATCAGCGCGACGACGCCCGCGAGCAGCAGCACGATCCACGGCCCGCGCATGTCGGTGCGCGGCGGCCCCGCGCGCGGGATGCCGAAGGCGAGGTCAAGCCAGCCGACCGTCTCGGCAAGGCTCGCCTGGGCGAACAGGACGCTCACATGCTCGGTCCACGGACTCGCGGCTGCCCGGCGGGCGGTGCCGGCGGCCGGGTCGCCATGGGTCACCCTCATCTGCGCCGCCCCGGGCGCCGCGGCCAGACCCACCGCCCGAAGCGCCTCGGCCGCGAGCGCCGTCTCGAGCGCCCCGACGATGACGAGGAGATTGGGCGGCGTGGTCTCGGTGACCGTGGGGGCGAACATCGACACGGCGATGGTGGCCCCGATGCCCGGTGTCTGCTGCGCGAAACGCACCACGATGTCGGAGGCCATCGAGTGGCCGAGCACGGCGACTCGCCCGTCGCCGAGGCGGCGCGCGACCTCGACGACGCGGCCAAGCTGGTCCACCAGTCTCCGGGTCGCGCCCTCGGGGTCGGTGATGCTGCCCCCGAGCGGGGCGGGGTTGCGGCCGTGCCCGGCAAGGTCGTAGGTGACCGCGGCATAGCCGTTGCGCGCGGCGGCAAGGGCGAAGGACTGCATGAGCTGCTGCGAGCCGGCGAAGCCATGGGCGATTACCAGCACCGGCCCGAGCGCGGGCCCCTCGGGCAGATGGGCGGTGGCCGGCGTCCCGGCGACATCGAACGCGCGCCGCTCGACACCTTCGCCGGCCGCGTCGAGCCGGGTCAGCGCGAGCAGGATCGCGGCCATAGCCGCGATGCCGAGCAGCGCGTCGGTGATCCTCGAAGCCCTCGCCGCCGTCATCCGGGTGCCTCGCCACCTTCGGGTTCGGGCGGCCACAATAGGGCTGCGCCGGCGCCGCGTTAAGGCCCCGGCTGCGCCCGGGCCAGCCGTCTTTTTGCCGGGGCGCATCGCGGACATGGACGGGCGGCGACGAAAAGGCCACGATTGCGGGTGGGACGATTCCTGTCCCGCTGCAATCGCACGGGAGCAGCAGGGCGAGATGAACGGCGCAAGCGTCACGATCCGGCGCGACGGCGAGGGCGCCGTGCTCGAGCTTGCGGGCCGTGTCGTCATGGGTACGCTGCACCTGATCGAGCCGGGGCTGCGCCGCGCGCCGTCCGGCGTCCCGGTGGTGATCGACCTCGGCGGGGTCGCGGCGCTCGACACCGGCGGCGCCTGGCGCATTCTCGAACTGCGCCGCACGCTGGAGGCCGAGGGCGCGCGGGTCGAGATCGTGGGCGCCGACCCCCACGAGGCAGAACTGCTCGACGCCGTCGCCCGGAGCCTCCCAAGAGCCGAGGGCATCGAGGAGCCGCCGCGCGGCCTTGTGCCATGGATCGCCGGCGTCGGCGAGACGATTGTCGATCTGGGGCGCACCAGCATCGAGATCCTCGGCTTCATCGGGCTCGTGGTCGCGCGGGCCGGGCGCACGCTGGTGCAGCCGGGCCGGCTGCGGCTGACCGCGCTCGTCCATCACATGCAGGAGGTGGGCTTCAACGCCGTGCCGATCGTCTCGCTGATGGCGTTCCTGATCGGCGTGGTGCTGGCGTTCCAGGGCTCGGTGCAGTTGCGGCAGTTCGGCGCCGAGGTCTTCGTCGTGAACCTCATTGCCATCTCGGTGCTGCGCGAGCTGGGCATCCTGCTCACCGCCATCATCGTCGCGGGGCGGTCCGGCTCGGCCTTCACCGCGGCGATCGGGTCGATGAAGATCCGCGAGGAGGTCGACGCCATGCGCACGCTGGGCCTCGACCCGATCGAGGTGCTGGTGCTGCCGCGGGTGTTCGCGCTGATTCTGATGCTGCCCGTGCTCGGCTTCATCGCCAATGTAATGGGGCTGGTCGGCGGCGGGCTGATGAGCTGGATCGAGCTGGGCGTGAGCCCCGGCATGTTCGTCACCCGCCTCTACGAGACGACCGACGTCTGGCACCTGGGCGTCGGATTCATCAAGGCGCCGTTCTTCGCCTTCGTCATCGGCGTGATCGGCTGCTACGAGGGCCTGAAGGTCGAGGGCAGCGCCGAGTCGGTCGGCCGGCTAACGACCGCCTCGGTGGTGCTGTCGATCTTCTCGGTGATCGTGATCGACGCGGTGTTCTCGGTGTTCTTCGCGGAGATCGGCGTATGAGCGGGTCGCGCGAGGCCGTGATCGAGGTGCGGGGCCTCGTCAACCGGTTCGGCAGCCAGGTCGTGCATGACGGGCTCGATCTCGACGTCTACCGGGGCGAGGTGCTGGGCGTCGTCGGCGGCTCGGGCACGGGGAAGTCGGTGCTGCTTCGGACGATCGTCGGCCTCAACCGGCCGCAGGCGGGCGAGATCCGGGTGTTCGGCCGCGACGTGCTGCGCGCCAGCGAGGCCGAGCGGCGCGAGATCGAGAAGCGCTGGGGCGTGCTGTTCCAGGATGGCGCGCTGTTCTCGTCGCTCACCGTGCTGCAGAACGTCGAGGCGCCGATGCGCGAACAGCTCGCCCTGCCGCATTCCATGATGAAGGCGCTGGGCGAGCTCAAGATCTCGATGGTCGGCCTGCCGCCGCTGGCCTGCGGCAAGTTCCCGTCCGAGCTCTCGGGTGGGATGCGCAAGCGGGCGGGGCTGGCGCGCGCGCTTGCGCTCGACCCCGAGATCGTCTTTCTCGACGAGCCGACCGCCGGCCTCGACCCGATCGGCGCCGCGGCCTTCGACGACCTGATCGGCCAGTTGCAGAAGTCGCTCGGCCTCACCGTCTTCATGGTCACCCACGATCTCGACAGCCTGCATGCCATCTGCGACCGCATCGCCGTGCTGGCCGAGCGCAAGGTGTTGGTCACCGGCAGCATGGCTGACATGCTGAAGGTCGACCACCCCTGGGTGCACGAGTATTTTCATGGTCCGCGCGCCCGCGCGGCAATGGCCTGACAGCGGCGCGACGAGGTCCCGGTCCTGATGGAAACACGCGCGAACCATGTCCTGATCGGGCTCTTCACGATCCTTGGCGTTCTTGGCGCGCTGGGCTTCTTCCTATGGCTCGCCAAGGTCGAGATCGACCGGCAATACGCCTATTACGACGTCCTGTTCGACAGCGTGGCCGGCCTCGGCGAGGCGGGCGACGTGCGCTACAACGGCCTGCCGGTCGGACAGGTCGTCTCTCTGGCGCTGGACCCCGCGAATCCCGGCAAGGTGCGGGTTCGCCTCGAGGTCGGGGCCGACACGCCGGTCACCACCGAGACCGTGGCGACGCTCGAGTTCCAGGGCGTGACCGGGGTCTCGTATGTCGCGCTCTCCGGTGGACGCCCGGGGGCCCCGCCCCTGCCGGCGCCGGCGGACGGCTCGAACCCGGTGATCCCTTCGGCGCGCTCGGCGGTGCAGAGCCTGTTCGAGGGCGCACCCGAACTGCTGGAGAAGGCCATCGCGCTGCTCGAGGACGTGCGCGAGGTGGTGAGTCAGGACAACCGCGAGGCGGTCACAAGGATCCTCGGCAATCTCGAGAGCGCATCGGGCGAGCTCGATACCGTGCTGGGCGATTTCTCGGCGCTCTCGACGGATCTTTCGGCCGCCGCGCGCGAGGTGAGCGCGTTCACCGGGACGCTCGACGGGCTCGCGGTGACGGCGGACCGGACGCTGAACACGGCCGACGAGACGCTGCGCACGGCGACCGAGGGGATCCGCAGGGCCGAGGCGGTGCTCGAGGACGTCTCGGCCGCGCTGAGGAGCGCGCAGACGACCTTCGACAGCGCCAATGCCCTGATCGCGGACGACCTGCCGGGGCTGATCGCCTCGGTTGACCAAGCGGCCCTCACGATCGGCGGGGTCGCGACGGATCTCGGCGCCCGGGCGGACGAGCTTGCCGGCAGGATCGGGACGCTGGCCGACACCGCGACGGCCCGGCTGGTCGAGGCGGAGGCCACGATCGCGCGGCTCGACGGCACGATCGGGCAGGCCGACACGACGCTGAAGTCGGTCGACACCCTGAGCCGCAACGTCGATGCGCTGGTCACGGGAGAGGGCGCTGCGCTGGTCAGCGAGGCGCGCGCCGCAGTCGCCGCCGCAAGCGCCGCGATCGCGCGCGTGAACCGCGTGATCGACGAGGACGTGCCCGGCGTGGTGGCCGACATCCGCAGCGCGACCGCCGAGGTCAACCGCCTCGTCACCACGCTGGGCCCGACCATCGAGACCGCGGCGGGCCGGCTCGATGCCATCACCTCGGGGGCCGAGCGCACGCTGAGCGCCGCGGCCGATACCTTCGAGCGCGCCAACTCGACCCTGCAGGCGATCGACGGCACGCTGGCCGGGGCCGACGCGGCGCTCGCCTCGGCGACGCGGACCTTCGACAGCGCCAACGTGCTGCTGGAGGAGGATGCGGGGGCGATCATTGCCGACATCCGAAAGGCAGTGGCGACGCTCGAGACCTCGGTCAGCACGGCCTCGGCGGATCTGCCGCTGATCACCGCGGATGTCCGCGCGGTGCTGGCGAATGCCCGCTCGCTGGTCGGCAATGTCGATGCCATCGTGCTGGACAACCGCGACGAGATCGAGAGCTTCACGCAGGTCGGCCTCGTCGAGTTCGTCCGCTTCGTGCAGGAGGCGCGCAAGCTGATCCAGAACCTCGAGCGCCTGACGGCGCGGATCGAGCGTGACCCGGCGCGGTTCTTCCTCGGAACCCAGGCCCCCGAATTCCGGAGATGAAGATGGCCCTCACCCGTCTCGGCGCCCTTGGCGCGATGCTGCTGCTTTCGGGCTGCGCGGGTCTTGCGACCCTGACCGCGGTGACCACGCCCAAGGACCTCTACGAGCTGACGCCGAAGAGCAGCTACGACGCGTCGCTGCCGCGGATCGAGTCGCAGCTGGTGGTCGACGAGCCGACTGCCGCCGCGGGGCTCAACACCGACCGCATCGCGGTAAAGCCGAACCCCTTCGCCGTGCAGTATTTCCCGAATTCGAGTTGGGTCGACCGCGCGCCCCTGATGGTGCAGACGCTGCTGGTCGAGAGCTTCGAGAACACGGGGGCGGTGCGCTCGGTCGGTCGCGAGGCGATCGGCATCACCGCCGACTACACCCTGCTGACCGACCTGCGCGAGTTCCAGGCCCGGCTCTCGCCCGGCGAAGGCGAGGGCATCGTCGTGCAGGTGCAGCTCAACATCAAGGTCGTCGAGGAGCCGCGCGGCCTCATCATCGCCTCGGAATCCTTCGGGAACACGACGCCCGCGGCCTCGGGCGAGATCCTCGACGTCGTGGCGGCTTTCGACGAGGCGCTGGGCAAGACGATGCGGGCCGCCGTCGACTGGGCCGTGCGCCGGATCGCCGAGGCGGGCGACGGGAACTGAGGACGCGGACGGCGGCGGCACCGGAAGGCCTGCGCCCGGCGCGGCGTTCTGGCAGGGTCCGGCGGGGGTGTCCTGCGACACGCTTCGGCGGATCGGTGCAAGTCGCCAGCCGGTCAGGCATCGCCGGGACGCTCTGCAAACCCGCCATGAGCACCGGTGCGGCGGCCTCGTGCGGGGCGATGCCGGCCGTGCTCGCGCGAGGGCGTCCTAGCGCTTGAAAGTCCTTCGAGCTTCGCCGCGCAAGTAACGCGGAAAGTCATGCGCCTCGATGCCGGTCCCGAGTTCGCCGGAATGGAATCTTGCGCAAATATATCCCCGAGGAATCGATCCTGCGCGGCGTCGCTGCCAAGTTGAAGTGATGATAGGTTGTGCGTGCTTGTAGCGTTTCAACATGACTTATCCGGCCGTCATGGCAGCGCGTCGAGCGGGCTCGGCGGAGAGCCCGCGGCGCGCCGACCGCGCGCCGCCTGGCCGGTCCGGGGCGTCCGGCCTTCGGTGCGATCACGTCTTGAGGCAGATCGATGAAATTCAAGTTCGTCGCGGCGCTCCTGGTGGCTGGCGCCCTCGTCTGCGGGCCCGTCCGGGCGCAGGACGCCGACGCGATCATCCATTCCGATCTCGTCGAGGTGCTCGCGGCCACGAACGCGGCGCTCGACGCTCAGTCGGCGTTCTGGTCGAAGCTGCTCCGCCAAGAAGTGGCGGCCCGCAGTACGAACCCGGAGATAGTCACGATCGCGGCCGAGCTGAACGAGTTCGCGGCGCGCGCCGTTACCCGGATCGCGTCGGTGTTGCTGGAGGGCGACATGGCCGGACTCGAGCGGGTGCTCGATGAGTCCGCCGACACTCTCACCGGCCTTGCAAACGCGTTCCGGCCGTTGATCCTGTCGATGAATGCAGGCTGATCTGCGCGGCGCGGCCAGCCGCCCACCGGGCGGTCCCGGGGCCCGACGGCCGCGTCAGGTCCGGGCGATGGCCTCCGGGCCGTCCGTGACGACGCTGACCGGGGGCATCGCACCGGCCGCCACTGGTGTGGATGCGTGGGTCGCCGCCCTTGCCTTGCCCGGGGTGATCCCGAATGCGCGCCGGAATGCCCGGTTGAACGACGCGATCGAGTGGAAACCGTGCCGCTCGGCGATGGCCGCGATTGGGACTTTCGCCTGACCGGGGTCCCGCAGCGCCGTGCGCACGCCTTCGAGGCGGATCATCCGGACATGGGCCGCGACACCGGCGCTGCCTTCGAAGATGCGATAGAGCGTGGTCCGCGAGACCCCGGCTAGCTTGGCGATGCGCGCGGCGTCGAGCCGGGCCGAGGCGATGTTCCGCTCGATCACGGCGTCCACCCTCAAATGACGTGCATGTTGCACTGCAACCTAGATCGCGCAGTTCTCTCGCAGGCGCAAGAGATTTGGGCGGAGCGCGGACGTTTCGTCGCGCGCCGTCGCGGTCCGCATCTTTCGCGCCGGAGGAACTTCCCGCCCGGCCCGCGCCGCGCCAGAATGGCCGCGAAGTCGTGCGAAGGAGTCGCCATGGCATTCGTGCGGGACCGCGCAGCAGGGCGCCGGCGACCGGCTGCGCTTCCGCCTCGATGCGCTGGCCGGTTCGCGGCCGTGACGATACCGGATCGCTCATGATGACCGCAGCGGGCAAGCCTGCCGCGCAGCGACCGGGCGAGGCGGGCGTCAGCGCCATCGGGCAGCTGGGCGCGCTGGGCCGGGCGCTGCTGCGCGCGCGCGGGCGCCATCGGGTCCTCGCGATCTCGGCAGGCCTCGTCGCCGTGATCGCGATCAACGCGGCGGGCCAGATCCGTCTGAACCTCTGGCAGGGCGATTTCTACGACGCGCTCGCGCGCAAGGCGACTGGCGACTTCCTCGTCCAGACGCTGGTGTTCCTCGCGATCGTCGCGGTGCTGCTGGCGCTGGTGGTGTCGCAGGTGTGGCTGCTGGAGATGCTGAAAGCGCGGCTGCGCGAATGGCTGACCAACGACCTGATCGGCCGCTGGCTCGCGCCCAGCCACGCCTATCGCCTCGGCCTCGCCGGCGAGATCGGCACGAATCCCGACCAGCGCCTGCACGAGGACGCCCGCAAGCTGACCGAGCACACGGCCGAGCTTGGCGTTGGGCTCCTGCAATCGACGCTGCTGCTGGCGAGCTTCGTGGGCGTGCTGTGGACGCTGTCCGCGGGCGTCGCGTTCCACTGGGGCGAGCGGACCTTCACCGTGCCGGGCTACATGGTCTGGTGCGCGCTGGCCTATGCGGCCGGGGGCTCGGCGCTGGCGTGGTGGCGGGCGCGTCCCCTGGTCCGGCTGAACGAGGCGCTCTACGGCCGCGAGGCCGAGCTGAGGTTCGGGATGGTGCGGGTCGCCGAATCGGCCGAGGGCATCGCGCTCTATCGCGGCGAGTCCGACGAGAGGGCGCGGCTCGGGGCCATGCTCGACCGCGTGATCGACGTGATGTGCCGCCGGGCGGGGGGGCTTGCGCAGCTCACATGGGTGACCTCGGCCTATGGCTGGCTGGGGATCGTGGCGCCCGTTCTGGTCGCGGCGCCCGGCTATTTCGGGGGCGATCTCTCCTTCGGGGGCCTGATGATGGTGGTGGGCGCCTTCTACCAGGTCCAGCAGGCGCTGCGCTGGTTCGTCGACAACGCGCCGCGGATCGCCGACTGGCGTGCCACGCTGACGCGGGTGATGGCGCTGCGCGACGCGCTCGACCACATCGACCGCGCCGCGCGGCCCGACGACGCGGTGCCGCGCCTGACGGTCTCGCGCGGCGATGCGCCGCGGTTCGAGCTGCGGGGCGTGGCGGTCCGGCTGCGCAATGGCGAGGCCCATGTCGCCGAGGGGGATGTCAGCGTCGGCCGCGGCGAGCGGCTGCTCGTGGTCGGCGCCGCCGGGGCCGGCAAGAGCACGCTGTTCCGCGCCATCGCCGGGATCTGGCCCTGGGGGCGCGGCGAGATCGTCCTGCCCGGGTCGGACGGGCTCCTGTTCCTGCCGAACCGCCCCTATCTGCCGCCGGGAACGCTGCGCGATTCGGTCATCTACCCGGCGCCGCGCGGCAGCGTCATGGACGAGGCGGCCCGGACGGCGCTGTCGGAGGTCGGGCTCGGCCATCTTGCGGCCGAGCTCGACCGCGAGGCGCGCTGGGACCGCGAGCTCGCGCTCGACGAGCAGCAACGCCTCGCCTTCGCGCGCGTCCTGCTGCATCGCCCGGGCTGGCTGTTCATGGACGATGCGGCATCCGCGCTGGGCGGCACGGAACGCGCGGCGCTGCGTGCGACCCTCGACCGCCTGCTCGGCGACATGACGGTGATCGCCTTCGAGCGGAACGGCGAGGAGCATGCGGGCTTTCCGCGCCGGATCCACGTGGTCCGCACGGCCGTCCCCTGATGACCCCGCCGCTGTCGACGGACTTGGTCCGTTCGGGGGGCGTAAGATCGACCGCCCGACCCGTGCCCGAGGTCAGGCCCGCTCGCGCCTGCGCGGCGCGCCGTCTCCTCCGCGGGGAACCAGTGCCGCGTACGGTTGGCGAAGGCCACCAGCGAGAGCATGACGGGCACGTCGACCAGCGCGCCGACCACCGTCACCAGCGCCGCGCCCGAGTTCAGGCCGAACAGTCCGATGGCGACCGCGACGGCCAGCTCGAAGAAGTTCGAGGTGCCGATCAGCGCGCTGGTCGACGTGCCCGTCGTGACGGCTCCCCGCCCGCGCGTCGCGCGGGGGGTCGAGAACCCCGACCCGCCCGGAGGACCAGCCAGTGGCACGGATCGCGATCAACGGCTTGGGCCGCATCGGCAAGCTGGTGCTGCGCGCCCTGATCGACGAGGGTGCGCCCGGCGAGATCGTGCTGCTGAACGACCCCGCCGGCGACCCCGCGCAGCACGCCATGCTGCTGGAGTTCGACAGCGTCCACGGCCGCTGGCCCGCCCGCTTCGCGCATGACGGGTCCGGCGTCGCGGTGAACGGTCAGCGGATGCCGCTCACGGCCGCGCGGCGGATCGAGGACCTGCCGCTGGCGGCCCTCGGGGTCGATCTCGTGCTCGACTGCACCGGGGTGTTCAAGACACCGGCCAAGCTCCAGCCCTATTACGACGCGGGCGTGACGAAGGTCGTCGTCTCGGCCCCGGTCCATCGGGCGCCGGCGCTGAATCTCGTCCATGGCGTCAACCACCACCTCTACGATCCCGCGCGCCATCATCTCGTGACGGCCGCAAGCTGCACGACGAACTGCCTCGCGCCGGTGGTCAAGGTGCTGCACGAGGCGATCGGCATCCGGCACGGCTCGATCACCACGATCCATGACGTCACCAACACCCAGACCATGGTCGACCGGCCGGCGAAGGACCCGCGCCGGGCCCGCTCGGCGCTTTTGAACCTGGTCCCGACCACCACCGGCTCGGCCACCGCGATCACGCTGATCTACCCGGAACTGAAGGGGCGGCTGAACGGGCACGCGGTGCGCGTGCCGCTGCTCAACGCCTTGCTGACCGACTGCGTGTTCGAGATGGCGCGCCCGACCAGCGTCGCCGAGGTCAACGACCTGTTCGAGGCCGCCGCGCGCACCAGCCTTGCCGGCATCCTCGGCTTCGAGCCCCGCCCGCTCGTCTCGTCCGATTTCCTGAACGATCCGCGCTCGGCCGTCATCGACGGGCCCTCGACCATGGTCGTCAATGGCACGCAGGTGAAGGTCTACGCCTGGTACGACAACGAATGGGGCTATGCCTGGCGCATGGCCGACATCGCGCGGCTGGTCGCGCGGGATCTCTGAGGCCCGGGATGGCGCAGGATCGCGCGACCCGAAAGCCCGATGGCCTTGCCGCCTATGTCGCGGTCACGGTGGCCTACTGGGCCTTCATGCTCACGGACGGCGCGCTCAGGATGCTGGTCCTGCTGCATTTCCACATGCTGGGCTTCTCGCCGGTGCAGCTTGCATACCTGTTCGTGCTCTACGAGGTGATGGGCATCGTCACCAACCTGTCGGCCGGGTGGGTCGCCGCGCGCTTCGGGCTTGCCGGCACGCTCCATGCCGGGCTCGCGCTGCAGATCGTGGCTCTGGCGCTGCTGGCGCGGCTCGACCCCGGCTGGACGATGGCGGCCTCGGTTGCCTTCGTGATGGCGGCGCAGGGGGTTTCGGGCGTCGCCAAGGACCTTGCCAAGATGAGCGCCAAGAGCGCCGTCAAGTTCCTCGCGCCGGGCGAGGACAAGGGCGCGCTGTTCCGCTGGGTCGCGCTGCTCACCGGCTCGAAGAACGCGGTCAAGGGGGCGGGCTTTTTCCTTGGCGCCCTTGCGCTGGGCCTCGCCGGCTTCGAGGTGTCGGTGATCGCGATGGCCGCGATGCTGGCGGCGATCCTCGTGGCGGTTGCCGTGCTGATGCCCGCCGGTCTGCCGCGCGGGCGCAAGGACGCGAAGTTCCGCGCGGTCTTCTCGAAGGACCGCAACATCAACCGCCTCAGCGCGGCGCGCCTGTTCCTGTTCGGCGCGCGCGACACATGGTTCGTGGTCGGCGTCCCGATCTATTTCCACGGCGTGCTGTCGGACGGCACGGCCGAGGGCAGCCGGGCGGCCTTCTTCCAGATCGGCGGCTTCATGGCGGTGTGGATCATCGGCTACGGCGTGGTCCAGGCGCTTGCGCCGTCGATCCTGCGGGCGGGCGGGCAGAGCATTGCGGACAGCGTGGCCGCCGCCCGGTTCTGGGTCGGCGCCCTGACGCTGATCCCGGCGGGTCTTGCGCTCGCGGCGGTGGCATCGGGGGGCGCCCCGTGGCTGACGCCGGCGGTCGTCGCCGGGCTCCTCGCCTTCGGTGCCGTGTTCGCGCTGAACAGCGCCCTCCATTCCTACCTGATCCTCGCTTTCGCGCAGGCCGGGCGCGTGACGATGGACGTGGGCTTCTACTACATGTCGAACGCCGCGGGGCGGCTTCTCGGCACCCTCCTGTCGGGCCTCAGCTACCAGCTTGGCGGCCTGCCCGCCTGCCTCGCGGCCGCCGCCGCGATGTCGGCCATGAGCTGGCTCTGTGCCAGGGCGCTGTCGCGAACCGTCGTTGCGGATGCGCGGTGATCCCGGTCCGCCCGCCGGGCAAAAAGTTGCCACGGGCGGTTGCGGCGCGCACCGTCAGTCGGTTTCGAGCCGGAACTTCAGGAACGCCGCGCCCCCAAGCTCGACCTCGCCGACGAAGGTCGCCCCAAGCCTCGCGAGCGCCCCGAGGTTCCTCCGCGACGGCGGCAGCAGGAAGGTGACGAACGGGATGCGCGGATCGGCCCGGGCCAGCGCGATCGCCTCGCTGGCGATGCGCCAGCCCATTCCGAATGCCTCGGGCCTGAGGACCAGGCCGAAATCCCACTCCGCGCCCTCCTTCTGGAAACCGCCCCAGCCGACATAACGCCCGTCGCGCAGGATCGCCCAGTGGCCCAGGCCGTCGCGGCGCCAGCAGTCCTCCTTGGCCGCAACGAAGCGTGCGGCTGTATCGAGGTCCCACGGGGGCGTCAGAAGCGGCATATGCAGGGCCACTCGCGGGTCCGACATGTGCGCGATAAGTTCGGCGAGCGGAATCGCTGTGAGGCGCGCGAAGGCGATGCATGACTGACCCGGTTGCATGGGGCTCCCCTTGTCGCGGCGCTTCCCGGTCTTGCGGTTCATGACTGCGGCTCCCTCGGCCAATCGACACGAAGCGGCGCGGGCATTTCCGGCTCGATCGGACCCGCCAAGGCCGGGGCCGAGATTGCCTTCGGGAAGCCCGAGCCGTGCATCGTTCGTCGCGGCCCTCGCGCCAAGGGCGTCCCGCACCCTCAGGACGCGACGTTCCAGCCCGTGGGCGTGGCTCGCGGTGCCGGCCTTGGGGGCCGCGGTGCGAGGCGTCCGTCGCTTCTTCACGGTCCCGCGCTCGGGGCGATGCATCCGACACTCTCTCCTGCTGGCCCCGGCGCCTGGGCCGGTGGCGTGGCCGGGCGATCCCGCGGCGAGCCGCGCCCATGAAGCACGGCGTCGCCGGTTTCCGAATGTTTCAGCGTCCACATCGGATGCGTGATCGTCCAGCGCCTCGGAGGGCGACGCCGCGGTGTCCGCTCGCCCGCCGCCTTCCGGCAAACCAGTACGGCAGCCGGGGCGGCCGCGCGATCTGGACCCCGGAAGTTCGGACGATCTGCACTGAAAGCCGGACCATCTGAACTTCAGCGTCCATTCCAGGCCGCATAGTTAGTGAGCGCCGCGGATAGCCCGTGGCCTCGGAAATCTGTCTGGAGGACCCTGCGCGATGCGCTTCGTCACCAAGACCGTGCATGCCTGGCTCGACTATCCGGTCGCGCTTGCGCTTGTCGCCCTGCCGTTCCTGCTGGGGCTTGGCGGTTCACACCCGCTTGCGCTGGCGATCTCGCCGATCGTGGGCGTCGCGGCTTTCCTGCTGACCGTCTTCACCGACCATCACCTCGGGCTGGTTCGCGTCCTGCCCTACAAGCTGCACCTCGCCGTGGATCTGACGGTGGGGCTGCTGTTCCTCGTCCTGCCGCTCGCGCTTGGCTTCTCCGGGCTCGACGCGACCTATTACTGGCTGAACGGCGCCGCGGTCGTGACCGTGATCGCCCTGTCGACGCCCGAGACCGAGCCGGCTTCTGCCTGACGGCTTCCCCACCACGAAAGGACACATCGAATGGCCCGGATCACGCAACTCTCCGACGCCGCCGCCGGTCCCGAGGCCGGGGCCCTCTTCACCGCGATCAGGGGCAAGATCGGCATGGTGCCGAACCTCTACCGCGTCGCCGCCAACCAACCCGCGGTGCTGAACGGCCTGCTCGGGCTGGGTGAGGCGCTGGCGCGGGGCGACTTCGACGCCCGCACGCGCGAGGCGATCGCGCTGGCCGTTGCCGGCGCGAATGCCTGCGACTACTGCGCGTCGGCCCATGCGGTGATCTCGGCCGGGCTCAAGGTCGCGCCCGAGGCGGTCGAGGCCCATCTCGCCGGCCGGTCCGATGATCCGCGCATCGACGCGATCCTGACGCTGTCGGTCGCCATCGTGGCCGCGCGCGGCATGGTGAGCGACCGCGATCTCGCCGCAGCCCGCGAGGCCGGCCTGTCCGAGGCCGACATCGTCGAGACGGTGGGCCACGTGGTCGCGAACATCTTCACCAACTACCTCAACCACGTCGCGGACACGGACATCGACTTCCCCTCGCGTTCCGCCCGCGCGGCCTGAACGAGCGGGCCCGGCCCCGGCGCTCCGGGGCCGGGGATAGCGATCTGCTGCGCGGCAGGTGGGGACCCACGTCGCGCGACCTTGCCGACCGTCCCGGCCGACATCGAGAGGAGAGTTTCATGAATGTGCCAAGCAGACGACGCCTGATCGTCGGGGGCGGGCTCGCCGCCGTCGCGGGCGGCGCACTCGTGCTCTCGAAGGGCTTCGTGCCCTTCGCCGCGGGGTTCGAGGAACTGCCGCCGGCCCCGGTATTCGCGGTGGGCGGGCTGGCCATTCGCGGCATCGACCCCGTCGGATACTTCCGCGACCGGGGCCCGGTCGCCGGCGAGGCCACCTTCGAGATCGCCTGGAACGGAGCGCGCTGGCGCTTTGCGAGCGCGGCGAACCGCGACGCCTTCGGCGCCGACCCCGAGGCCTTCGCGCCACGGTATGGCGGGTTCTGCGCCTGGGCCGTCGCCGCCAAGGGGATGCTCTACAGCACGCAACCGCAGAACTGGTCGATCGTCGAGCGCAGGCTCTATCTCAACTTCAACGACGAGATCCAGCGCCGGTGGGAAGCCGAGATCCCCGGCTTCATCGCCACCGCCGACCTGCGCTGGCCGGAGCTGATCCGCCCAGCTTGAGCATGGCCGGGGACCTGGATGTGGACCCGATCCGCGCGGCGCGCTGGCCGCGGCCGGCATCCGCGTTCCTCCGCCCTTGCCTCGGCCCCATCTGACTGGGAGTTGGCGAGCGTCCCGCGGAGCCTGGGGCGGACCTCGGCTTGAATCGAGGCGACGTCCGGGCGCAGGCCGCGGTGGACGCCTCTCCTCCGGCAGAACGTCCCGCACCTGCCCGCGCGGCCGGGTCGCATGGCCCTGCCGTTCGGGCGCGTCGAGGGCAGGCGGACGAAGCCGACACCCCCCCGACGAGCACGAGACGCGTGCGAAAATGCCGCCGCCGCCTTATGCTGGCGCACGATTGATCCTGTGCGAATTCAACCCCGCCGGAAGGCCAACCCCGTTCACGCACGTTCGAGGCCCCGCGAGACACCGAGATTTCCGCCCGAGTTCCGTCCAGAGGAGAGAGACGATGTTCGCTGCCGGTTGGAACGTCCCGCCTCGTTCGATGGCAGCAGGCGCGATTGCCGCGCTGCTGCCGTGGTTCGCCCAGACGTCGCTCGCCGACGAGCGGGTCTGCCACGCAAGCGGGATCGAGGGCGGCGGTGCCGCACTCTGGAACGGCGGGACCTGGGCTCCGCTGTCCGGCGCGGCGTTGCCGGCGGGCGAGTCGAAGATCCTCACCGACGGGGAGTCCCGCGTCGAGGTCACCTGCTCGGACGGCATCACCCTGACCATTGCGCCGGGCACCGAGGTCAACCTCGAGGAGCTCACGGCCGTCGCTGTCCCGCAAGCCGGCATCGTGCTGCAACTGATCGAGGGGATCGTCGGCCTCGTCGCGCCCGAGCGGAGCTTCCGCCGCTTCGAGATCCGCACGCCGCTGGCCATTGCCTCGGTTCGCTCGACCGATTGGGCCGTCATCCACCGCGATGGCGCAAGCGCGGTGTTCACCCGTGCGGGCGAGGTCGTCGTCAGGACCCTGGGCCAACCGGTCGTGCTGAGGCAGGGCGAGGGGATCGACATAGCCGCCAGCGGCCTGCCGGGGCCGGTGCGCCAATGGGGCGCGCCGCGCGTGGCCGAGCTCAACGAGGCACTGGGGTTCGCCTGGAGATGATGCGCCGCACTGCCGCCGCGCTGGCGCTGGTCGCGGTCGCGGCGGCGGCGATCGGCACGCTGCGGACGGCGCCGGTCGATCCGCCCGGCCAGCGGGTCGAGAATGCCCTGCTGGATCTGCGCTTTCGCCTGCGGGGGACGCTTGTGCCGCCGACAAAGCTGGCGATCGTCGCGATCGACGAGGCGACCCTCGCGCGCTTCCCCGGCACCGGCGAGATCCGGGCAGCGCTGGCCGTCGCCCTCGACCGCGCCCGCGATGCCGGCGCGGCTGGCTTCGCGCTGGACCTGCTGCTTCTCGAGTCGAGCGGGGCGGACGAGGACCTCGCCCGCGCTATGGCGCGGCTGCCGCATGTCGTGATGGCGTCGGGCGCGTCGGCCGGCGACGCCGGGATTGCGGCCCCGCCGCCGGACGAGAGCCTGCAGAGCCTTGGGCGAAGCCTCTTTCCGGTCGTTGCCGGGCGCGCGCGGCCGCACGCCACGGGCGGGGCGCTGCTGCTGCCGCAGCCGCGCTTCGCGCCCCTCGGGCTGATCGGTCATGTCAACATCCCGCGCGCCGACGACCGCGTCGCGCGGCAGGCCCTGGTCGCCATCCCGGTGGCGGAGGGCGAGGTGCATGGCTTTCTGCCTACCCTGCCGCTGAGCGACGTGCGCCTTGCGCTGGGCATCCAGCCCGGCGCCTTCGCCCTCTGGCCGGGCGAGCGCGTCGCGATCGGGCCGCATGTCCTCCCGACCGGGCCTGACGGGACGGTCACGCTCAACCATTACGGTCCGGCCGGCACCATCCCGACCATCGGCCTCGGCGAGCTCGTGGCGGGCGAGACGCCGCCGGACGCCCTCCGTGGCAGGCTCGTCCTCTTCGGCGCGACGGCCGAGAGCCTGCGCGACGTCTTCGCGACGCCGTTCGGCTCGAACGTGCCGGGCGTCGAGGTGCTGGCAACCTTCGCGGGGAACGTGATGGATGGCTCGCTGATCCGCCGCGATCGCGTGGCGGATGCGGTGACGGTTGCGCTCTGCATCGCGCTTGCGGGGTTTGCCATGGCGGCAGCTCTGCCAGCCGCCCCGGCGCTGGGGCTTGGCCTTACCTCTGCCGTCTGGCTGGCGGGGGCCGGATCGCTGATCGCCGCGTTCGGAGCCTGGGGCCTCTGGCTCGACGGGGTCGCGGTGCTCGGCTCGCTCGCGGTCGGCTCGGGCACGGGCGCATCGCTTCGCGAAAGGGCGCAGCGCGACAGGAGCGCGCGGCTGGCCCGGGAGAAGGCCAACATCATCCGCTACTTGCCCGCGGGCCTGGTCGGGGCGCTCGCGGACAGCGAGCGCCCGGCCTTCGACCGCCGCCGGCAGGATTGCGCCGTCCTGTTCGTCGATGTCGCGGGCTACACCTCGCGCGCCGAGCGGCAGGACCCCGTGGCGGTGGCCGAGTTTCTCGCGCAACTCCATGCCGATTTCGAGGAGATCGCGGTGCGCCATGGCGGCGTCGTGGTCGATTTCCTCGGCGATGGCGCGATGATCGTCTTTGGCCTGCCCGACCCGGCGCCGACCGATGCCGCGGCGGCCATCGCCTGCGGCAGGGACTTCGCGGACTATCGCGGAACCGCCGGGGGCTTTGGCGGGCCGCCCCTCGCGCTGCGGGTGTCGGTGCATTGCGGGCCTGTCGCCGCCGCGATCCTCGGCGGGCGGCGACAGGCGCATGCGACGGTCACGGGCGACACGGTGAACCTTGCCGCGCGCCTGCAGGAAATCGCGAAGCATCACGGCGCCCGCTTCGTCGTGTCGCGCGCGGCGCTGGATGCGGCCGTGGGCCCTGCCGGCGGCCAGCCGCCGGATTTCGCGTTCCTGACGGTGGAACTGCCGCGCGGGCGCGAGTCGAGGGTCGAGGTCTGGGCGTACAGCCCTGCTCCTCCGCCGGCCGAGACGCACGCGCCATGACCTTTCCTGGCCGCGCCCCGCCAGTGCGCGGCATGCGGGCGTTTCGACCGGCGCGGACCGTGTCATGGCAGAATGGGCCTGTCGAGTCGCGGCGCGCTGCCGTAGGATTTCGCTCCGAATGATTGCGATGGCGAATTCATCTCGCGTTGATTGCGGCGGCCGCCAAGCAGTTCGGCGGGCGCGCATGGCCCTTGGTGCGAGCCTTGCGATCTCGCTTCTCCCCTCGCGGCACATGCGCAGGCGCCGTTCGATGCCGAAGTCCGGGCAGCCGCCGAGGCCCTGCCCGACGATGTCCGGCGCCAGATCGAGGCGGGCCCGGATCGGTATCTCGCACGGGTGATGAACCACTTCCGCCGCTACACCGCCTCGGACGCGGTGACCGAGGAAGCCATCCGCCGGACCGAGGCGGCGTGGCGCGCCGAGGATCGGGCGGGTGCGCTCGCCCGCCTGATGCGCCGCGATCTCGACGGCGACGGCCGCGTCTCCCGCGCCGAGTATGCCGAGGGCGGCGGCGATCATGCGGCGAGGGTGTCGGAGGAGTTCGCCAGGCTCATCGCGCGCGCCGACCGCGACGGCGACGGCGCGATCGGCCTCGGCGAGATGCTGTCCGCGCTGCGGACGGAGGAGGCGGACGAAGGGGGCGGGTCGGCCGGGCGCCGCGGCGCGCCGGATCTGAGGCTGTTCGACGCCAATCGCGATGGCACGATCAGCGCCGCCGAGATCCGGTCGGTGATCGCGGCGGTCGCGCCGCCCGCCCCGCTCGCAAGGCCCACGCCGGTGCCGGTGGCCCAGCCACGCCAGACGCGCCCGGCGGCCGCGCCGCCGCCCGTGCCGAACAGCACCCGAAGCTGCGACGTGCCTTCGCTGCCGGAAGGGGCGGAGGTCGTCTACCTGAGCGGGCATCTCGGCGTGGGAATGTCGAACGTCGCGATCGATGGCATGGACACGCTCACCTCGGTCGCAACCGTCGAGATCGAGGCGGGCGAGCGCCCGCTCTACGTGTTCGCGAGCGCGGCGCGGCCGACCATCTGGCGGGTCGGCGGCGCAACCGGACGCGTCGCCCGCTTCGTCGTCGAGCCGCAGAACCCGGTGCTGGGGCCCGGAGCGGGTGTCGCGGGCCTGCCGCGCGATGCCGTCACCTTCCTTCCGGCGGGGTCCTGCGCCGAGAGCGTCGCCTGGCCCGGCAGCGCCCGCGCCAAGGGGGTCGCCCGCAGGCTCGCATGGGGGCTCGGCGTGGCTCTTGGCGACATCCGCATCGTCGCGCTCAGCCGGCTCGACCGCGTGCGGATCCCGTCCGGCGAGGCGCAAGCGCGCGTCGCCGCACCTCCGACCGGGCCGCTCGCGGTTCGGGATGGCGCGGTGGTGATGGGCGGGGGGGCCTCGTTCGGAGGCAGCCTGGCCGCGCGCGGCCGCGACGAGCCCCCGACGAAGCCCCGGGGCCTGCCCAACAGCCGCCGCGTCCCTGACGCGCCCACGCCGCGCGAGCGCGCGCCCCGGCAGTGGAAGAGGACCGCACGCGGCCGGTTGGAGGCGCGGCTGCACGCGCTCTTTCCCGATGGCCTTGTCGAGCTCGAGCCGGCCGTCATCGTCGCGGCGGGGCCGGTGGTTCCCTATGACGTGCTGCCCGGACATGCGGGGATGATCCAGCTGCTCGATGCCGGGGCGATGCGCGAGGTCTCGCCCGGCATGTACCTGCTGACCCGCGCCGTGCCCCGCTTTCCCGCCGACCTCCAGGAGGCCCCCGCGGTCAGGATCGTGCTGGACGAGGGCGTGCCCATACCGGCCGGCAGGCCGGGGCACACCCGCGTCTTCCGGCGCGAGGTCCCGAAATGCCTTCTTGGACCGGATTGCGGATGAGGGTGTCGGCCCAAATGGCACGCCGGGAACGCCCCGCCCCCGGGCGATGGCTGCTCTACGCGGCCCTCGCGCTCGCAGCCGGCGCGCCCGGGGCGGAGACCGTGCCGGAGATCCCGATGCCCCTGTCGCGTGACCTGCCCGAAACGACCCTGCGCCTGATCGCACGCGATCCCGACCGGTTCCTCGACGGCCTTCTCGCGAAGATGCGCCGGATCAGCGATGACGGCGCCGTGTCGCCCGAGGACGCGGCCCGCGCCGAGCAGCGGCGGCGCGCGGCCGAGCGTGCAAGGCAGCTGGAGCGGCTGTTCGGCTACGATATCGACGGCGATGGCACGGTCACCCGCGCCGAGTTCAACGCGCGCATCGCGCCAGGGAAGCCCGTGGATCGGGAACGGTTCGACAAGTTCCTCGCTGCGGCGGATGCGGACGGCGATGCTGTCGTCGAGCCGGACGAGCTCTATGCCCATGCGGATCGCATCGCCGCGCGCAGCCCGGGCCTCGAGCAGCAGCGGTACGACCCACATGACCTCGCGCAGTTCGACGGCGATGGCGACGGCACGGTGACGGAGGCGGAGGCGACGCAGGCGATCCGCGCGATCGCGGCCGAGCTCGACCCGCTGAACGACTTCCTTCCGGCCAGGCCGACGGCTGCATCCTGCGCTCTGCCCCTGCCGCCGGCCGAGGCCGAGGTCGTGCTGCTCAGCGGCTACGAGGGGGCGGCGCTGTCGACCGTCGCGACAGACGGGATGGACGCAGTCACGACCGTGGCGACCGTGACCATCGAGGATGGCGAGCGCCCCGTCTACATCTTTGCCACGGCCTACGGCCAGATCATCTGGAAGCTCGATGGCGCCGTCGACCGGGTTGCGCGCTTCGTCGTGCAACCCCCGGCGGCGACGCTCGGCCCCGGCGCGGGCGTCGTCGGAGTGCCGACGGGCGCCGTGTCGTTCGTCGCTCCGGGCGTCTGCATGGAATATTTCACCAGCCGGAAGGACGCCTCCGCGCGGCGGGTGGCCGAGCGCTTCGCGACGCCGCTAGGGCGCGATGCCGCCGAATTGGTCGTCATCGGTCACTACGAGCTCGACGGCGTCCAGGTTCCATCGGGCAAGGCGCGGAAGAAGACCGCAGGGACGTTTCTCGGGATGACGTTCACGTCACCGGTGGCGGAGGACGACGCCACCGAGCGTGGCGCGCGCACGCCACTGGTTCCGCCGGGCGCGGACGGCGCGGAGCCCGGCGCCGAGTCGCGCAGCGCCCTTCCGCACGGGCAGCTCGCACCAACCGCCGAGGACGCGTCGGAGGGGCAGTCCGCCAGCGGCATTGCGGCCGAGATCGAGGAACTGACCCGCGAGCTGCTGAGGGTCCATCCCGCCGGCGTGATCGAGCTCGACCCGGACGCGGTCGTGGCGCCCGGGGTTGTCCGGCCCTTCGACCTGCGGCCAATGCAGGCCGGGCTCATCGAGCTGATCGAGGCGGGCGCCCTGCGCGAGACCTCGGACGATGGCTATCTGGTCACGCAGGCGATCCCGCGCTTGCCGGCCGGATGGACGGTCCACGCCAGACCCCACCGGACATTCACCTTCGGCGATGACGTTCCGCGCCCCGACAGGGGGCCAGGCCGCGTCGCGCCGCGGGGCGAGGACTGACCCGAGCCATGGCGGGGCAGTGCGCGCCGCGCATCGCCTGCGAGCGCCACCGCTGAGAGCGCAGGCACGTCGTCACCGCGCGGCGAAAGTATCCGGCGAGGCATGGAAGGAGCGGAGCGAATTGGGTGCTGCCATTCCGGGAGGTCGGAATGACCGCAACCTGCCTCGCGCGAGCTTTCGCTTGGTAGATGCGCCCGGATTCCCCGGGAGGGGCCGGATCATTTAACAGCGCATGATGGGACATTCCCGCATATGATGTGGCGGTTACAGCCAAGGCAGCCGGGCGCGAACGACTCGGCACCTGCGACACAGGGGAGACGTTCAGATGACACTCAGACCGGATCCGACCTTCTACCCGTCCGCCAAGCTCGCCATGCAGGCGCCGCCCGAGAGGCTGGCCTACACGCTCATGCTGAGCCCCGATGGCTCGCAGCCCGACGGGCTGGCCGTCGTCGATGTGGATCCCGGGTCGACGGATTACGGCAGGATCGTCCATCAGGTGATCATGCCGCACAAGGGCGACGAGTTTCACCATTTCGGCTGGAACGCCTGCTCGTCGGCGCTCTCGCCGCTGACCGGGCATGCCTTCCTCGAGCGGCGCTATCTCATCGTCCCCGGCATCCGGTCGTCGCGCATCTACGTGATCGACGTGAAGGGCGGGCCGAAAGCGGCCAAGATCCACAAGGTCATCGAGCCCGAGGAGGTCTTCGCCAAAACCGGCTATTCGCGCCCCCACACCATCCATTGCGGGCCCGAGGGGATCTACGTCTCGACCCTCGGCGGTGGCGGCAAGGACGGGACGGACGGCCCCCCGGGCATCTTCATCATGGACTGCGAAAGCTTCGACGTGATCGGGCGCTACGAGATCGACCGCGGGCCGCAGGACAAGCAGTACGATTTCTGGTGGAACCTGCCGCGCGACTACATGGTCAGCTCGGAATGGGGCCTGCCGCCGCAGTTCGAGAATGGGCTGGTCCCCGAGGACCTGCTGTCGAACAAGTATGGCCACCGGCTGCACTTCTGGAACCTGCGCGAGCGCAAGAACGTCCAGACGATCGACCTCGGCGCCAACCACCAGATGGCGCTGGAGGTGCGCCCCGCTCATGACCCGGTGAAGGAATACGGCTTCTGCGGCGTCGTGGTGGACACGACCAACCTCGAAGGCTCGATCTGGACCTGGTGGCGCGAGGGGGGGAAGTTCCACGCGAAGAAGACGGCGACGATCCCGCCCGAGCCTGCCAAGGCGGACGACCTGCCGCCGCTTCTCAAGGGCTTCGAGGCGGTGCCGCCTCTGGTGACGGACATCGACCTCAGCCTCGACGACCGCTTCCTCTACGTCTCGTGCTGGGGAACGGGCGAGATGCGGCAATACGACGTCAGTGACCCGATGAACCCGAGGCTCGCGGGCTCGGTCCATGTCGGGGGCATCGTGCGTCAGGCGGCGCATCCCGGGGGCAAGTCCTTCGGCTACGGCCCGCAGATGGTCGAGATCAGCCGAGACGGCAAGCGCGTCTACTGGACCAACTCGCTCTACTCGACCTGGGACGACCAGTTCTATCCCGGCGACCGGGGCGGCGCGATGGTCAAGGCCGACGTCGGCGAGGGTGGCGGGCTGACGCTCGACAAGGACTTCTTCGTCGAGTTTCCCAAGGGTTATCGCTCGCACCAGATCCGGCTCGAGGGCGGCGACTGCTCGACCGACAGCTTCTGCTACCCCTCCGCCTGATCGATGGAGGGGACAGCGGGCCTCTGGCTCGCCGTCGTCGCGAGCGGCCTCTATCACGGGGTGAACCCCGGCATGGGCTGGCCGCTGGCGGTCTCAGCCGCGCTGATGGAGCGGCGGGCGGGCGCGCTCTGGCGCGCGCTCGCGGCGCTCGCGGCCGGGCATCTCGCGGCCACGCTCGCCATCCTGATGCCCTTCGCGGCGCTGAGTCTGCTGATCGAGTGGCAGGTCGAGATCCGGGTCGGCGCCGCGGTCCTGGTCATCGCGCTCGGGGCATGGATCCTCGTGACGAAGCGCCACCCGCGATTCCTTGCCCGCGTGCCGCCCTCGCGCCTCGCCCTCTGGTCCTTCCTCGTCGCCCTCGCGCATGGCGCGGCGCTGATGCTGGTACCGATCTATCTCGGCCTCTGCCGGGCCGGGGCGGACGCGGGCCATGCGGCGGCGGGGGACCTGATGGGCGGCAATCTGGGCATCGCGGCCGTGGTCGCGGTGGTGCATTCGGCCGCGATGCTCTCGGCGGGCGGCGCGCTCGCCTGGGCGGTCCACCGCTGGCTCGGCCTTGGCTTCCTCACGCGCAGCTGGTTCGACCTCGAGCGGGTCTGGGCGGCGAGCCTGATCCTCGTGGGCCTCATCGCGCTTGCGACCGCGGGGCACCGGTAGGGTGCTGGCATGGCGCTGCAGATCGTCACCCAACCGGCAGTCCTTACCCGATCCCGGCGCGCCGTTGCCGCCGCGCCGTAGGGCCAACCCGCCCCGCCGCCTCAGCCGGTCGGGTCTGCCACGACCATGTAGATGACGTTCGAGCCGCTGTAGAACGGCTGGTACCATGTGTCCGCGTAGGCGAAGTAGTCGGTGTCGTTCACCGGCCGCTTCTCGGCGCCCTCCGGCAGCTCTGGCACGCTGGCGCCGATAGGCGGGGCCACGACCTCAAAGGTCGGCGCGGCCTCCTCGTCGGCCGGCGGCTTCACGTCGTAATAGGCGCCGTTGGCATAGCCGTATTCCTTCTCGCCGACATAGACGTTGGTGACCTGCGAGGGTGCATTGTTGACCGTCGCGCCGACCGGGGGGGCCACCACCTGGTACTGGTCGCCCGACTGCCGGTAGTAGGTGCCGTCCGAGTAATAGTAGGTGTCGCCCTCGATGACGATGGTCTCGTGCGCCGGCGGCAGCGACGCGATCAGCGCGCCCAGGGTGACGACGCCGACGAACGCCCAGGCCGCGTTCGCGGCCCAGTAGCCGCCATAGCCATAGCCCCAGCCATAGCTGTGGTAATGGCCCCAGTAGCGGTTGTCGGCAATGTCGTCGGCAACCTGGCGGTAGGTCTCCTGCCGGTTGCCCTGCCGCTCGGTGCGGTTCTCCTGGCGGGTCTGGGTCCGGTCGGTGCGGCCCTCCTGCCGGTTCTCCTGACGGTCCGTGCGCTCGGACTGCCGATCGCCCCGGTTCTCGCCCCGGTTCGCCTGCCGGTCGCTGCGGTCGGTCTGGCGGTCGCCCTGCCGGTCGCCGCGCTCGGCCTGCCGATCGGTCTGCCGGCCACCGCGGTCGGTCTGCCGGTCGCCGCGGGTCACCTGGCGGTCCTGCCGGGTGCCCGCCGTGCGCTCGCGGCTTCCGCCGCGCGCGCTGCCAAGGCCGCCGCCGAAGTCACCGCCCCGGTTGCGCTGGACGGATTGCCCGCGCGGCGCCGAGCGGTTGGCCCGCGCCCCGCCGCCACCGCCGCCACCGCCACTGAACCGCTGGGCCGCGCCGCCGCCACCGCCGCCGCCACGGGCGCGCGCTTCGGCATAGTCGACCGCGATCATCGAGAGGACGGTGACAACCGCGACGAACACCGTCGCGAGCCCCAGACGTCTGCGAAGGTTGCTCAGGCTTGCCATGGCTCACTCTCCCTGGCGAGGAAGGAAGGCGGCCAGCGCCGCGCCTTCGGGGATCTGGGGCGTGAAGAGGTCGTCGGGCAGGTCGGCGGCGAGGTCCCAGTCGGTGAAGAGGAAGATCGACTGCGGCTCGCCGGGCTCGTCGAGATAGGTCACGACGAGCTTCAGCGGCAGCGGCACCTCGCCCGCGTCGATCCAGACCTGCCACTGCGTCGCGCCGTCGGTGAAGTAGAGGTGATGCGCGGGGGTGCCGTCGACGTCGTGCAGCCCGATGTAGAGGCTCTCGACCACTTGGTCGGCGAATGCGGCATAGGCGTCGGACGAGAGCAGGCTGGCGAGCGGCATGCGCAGGCCGTAGCGCTCCGCCACGGCGTCGAGGGTCGCGTCGATCGTCGCCGCGGCCGGCAGGTTGCCGTGGACATTCGCCCTGAGGTCGAGCAGCACGAGCGCGCTGCCGTCGTACCACACTTCCTTCGCGCTGAGGTCGTCGCCATAGGAGACGTGGAACCGGTCGGGACGGCGCAGCGCGATGTCGATCGCGCCGGCGTAGTTGATCTTCTCGCCCGTCACCAGCAACTCGTCGAACATCTTCTCGACATGCAGGGTGATCGACGTCGCGTCGGCAAGCGTCGCGGTCATCGATCGCACCAGGTCGTCGACGACGGGCGCCTGCTGCGCCGGGGCGGGGCCGTGCAGCGGCAAGGCCACGCTCAGCGCGAGGCAGGCGGCCGCGTATCGGATCTGCGGTAATGACATCGGCTTCCTCCGTTCGGGCGGGGCTCGCGGGCCCACCGCCCCTACTGCGCGTCCGGCATGGTGATCGTGAGATCCTCCCACGAGGCGATCCCGAAGCCGGTTTCGCGGATCACCCCGTCGGCGATGCTGAGTTCGGCTTCGGTGCGGCGGATCACGATCCGCCCGCCGCCGCCGATCCCGGCGAGGCGCCCCTCGCCGCCGGTGAACTCGAACGACCCCGCGCAGCCCACCAGCCGCAGCCCCTCGCAGCTGAAGCGCGCGAAACCGACGGCGCCGTCGTCGGCCGTGACCCTGCACTGCGCCGCGCCATGCTGCCGGCCCGAGGATGTCTCGGCCATGATGGTGCCGATGCAGGCGATCTCGCCCGCCGGCATTGGTCCCTGCCCGGCATCGACGATATAGGGCCCGCGCATCGCGCCGGCGAAGACCGTCTGGTCCGGTCCCGTCTGCAGCACCGAGCCCTCGGCCGTCCACAGCGAGAACGCGTCGATCACGACGCTCTCGGCGCGTGCGGCCGCACTCATGGCCAGCGTGGCGACAAGGGCCGCAGCAGGCAATCTGACGATGGTCGATGTCATGGCGCCCTCTCAGTCGAAGGTGATGTAGACGGCGTCGCCGCCGAGCGAGAGCGCGAGTCCTTCGCGTTTGGCATCGAGCCTGAGGCCGATCCCCTTGGCGTTCTCGAGCCAGAGCTCCCCAGTGCTCTTCTGGCCTGCGGCCAGACCGTAGCGGCCCTGCACATAGGCGCCCTCGAAATCCTCGAGCCGTTCGAGATTGAAGACCTCTCCCTTGGCTTCGATCTTCGATGCCCCGATCCCGCCGATCCCCAGCCCGCCGATGCGGAAGCGGTAGCTCTTGTCCCGGAAGTGCAGCGTCCCGCCGCCGACATTGCCGCTATAGAGGAAGGCCACCTGGATCTGCGAGATCTCGACGGTTCCCGTCACCTTGCGCTCATCGGCCCGAACCGCCGCGCCAAGGACGAGCGGGATGCCCGCCGTCAGCGCCACGGCGAGGCCGCCGCCCCGGCCAAGCCGTTTCATCCAGTCTCGTCGCGCCATCGGGCACTCCCCTTCGTGAAGCTGTCGTGAGCCAGTCGCCAGTCGATCTCCTACCCGTCCGAACTCCGCGGCGGCCGGCAGGGGGCACAGGTCAGAAATCCCCCGCGCCGTGAACGGGCCATGGTGCGATCGGCACCGGTCGGCGGCATGGATATCGCGCATTCACTTCCCGGCATTGGCGAGCTTGCCACCTGCAAGACACCGGGTCCAGACGGAGCCCGGGCCGACGCCCACCCACTTTGGCGCAAAGTCTCGGCCGTCATGTCGTCGGAGACGGTCGCAGGATGTCCGTTGGCCCGCCCGCGTCTCGTCTGTTCTGCGCTGATGGCGGAGCCGGGGCGATGGCCAGCGGGCGTCTCGCCTACGGCGACAGGACCGCCGGATTCCCGGTCGGGCCGATTCGGGGGGCGCCATGTCGTCGAAAGCATCGTTCCCCCCGGTGACACAGCTGCATTGGCGCGGAAAGGCGCGGCCCCGGTCACCCGCAGCGCTGCCCCGGCTCGGCCCGATCGAGGCGCGACAGGATCTCGCTGTCGAGCTCGCTCAGGAGCGCGCGATATTCCTGAATCCTCTGGTCGGCGTCTTCCGCGACCTTCTGCCAGTAGCAGAGCGCCTTCTCCGCCTCGCCATGATCCGCGCAGATTGCTCTGAACTGCGGATCGGTGGCCGAGCGCCGCGCAATCTCGAACTCGCGATGCGGAAACCGGTCGACCACCGAGCGGATGCCGTCCATTACCCCTTTCCCGACTTGGTCCGACGTGCCTCGGCCTCCGGGGCGGCGCCCCGCGCAGCGTGCCGATGGCCACCCCGCGGAAAGCGGGGCGGGATCAAGGTAGCGCGATCCCGGGCACGCGGGCAGGTGCGAACATGTTTGCACGGCCGGCGCGGCACAGGGCCGCCTTGCCGCAGCCATCACGGCGCGTCGGGAGAGAGGGTGATCGGCGCCATTTTCCTGTGCTATCCTTGATGTCGAAAGCCTCGTTGGCCGCCACCTCGTTGCGGGCGGGGAAGGGTCGGCGGCATGCCTGCCGGCGCAGTTCGAACGTTGTGGATGACCCAGCGCCGAGGAGCCTCGATGCCGGAGCCGACCGTCGCGATGACCGCCGGAGCGCCGGACGATGGGCCGACGGCCGATGATGTGCGTGCCGAGCTTGGGCGTATCCTCTCCAGCCCCGCGCTCCAGGCAAGCGCGCGGCGGCGGGCATTCCTCCGTTTCGTGGTCGAGGAGACGCTTGCGGGCAGGGCCGGGCGTCTCAAGGGGTTCACCGTCGCCGTGGCCGTGTTCGACCGCGATGAGACCTTCGACCCGCAGAGCGACCCCGTGGTGCGTATCGAGGCGCGGCGGCTCCGTCGCGATCTCGATTGCTACTACGTCGATGCCGGCCGCCGGAACCCGGTGCGGATCTCGATCCTTAAGGGGTCATACGTCCCCAGCTTCGAGTGGCGCGAGCCGCTCCCATCCACCGAGCCCCAGACCAGCGGCGCGGAGGCGCTAGCCGAAGACGCGCCGCCGGGTCGCGCCCGCCCCGCCGCCGACACAAAGGGTGGGCGGCGGATACCGCCCCGGCGGATGGCGCTCGCGGCGATGGCGATCGCCTTTCTCGCCGCTGCCCTGAGCTTCGCCATGCACTACGGCGAGGGTGAGCGAGCCACGCCGGCCGGCGCTGGCGAGCCCGAGCTGGTCGTGCTTCCCTTCGACTCGCTGAGCCACAGCGCGAAAGACCACGCCATCGCCGAGGGAATCGGCCAGGAGCTGGTCCGCAACATCATGCAGTTCCCGGGCTTCAGGCTCTTCGTCGTTCCGCCGGGCTCGTCAGCCGCTGATGCATCGGATCCGCTCGATCGAGGGCGACTTCTCGGGGTCGCGTATGTCGTGACCGGCAGCGTTCGGACGGACGAGGGCAGGGTGGGTGTTGCGGCGCAGGTGCTCGACGCCGCCAGCGGCCGCGTCCTCTGGACGGGAAGTTACGACCGCAAGCTCAGTCCCGGCTCGCTGATGCGCGTCCCCGCCGAGATCGCGGCCGAAATCTCCACGGCGATCGGCCAGCCCTATGGGGTCGTGAACACCGATCTCGCGGTGCGCACCGCGGGCGCGGACGCGGCCAGCATCGAGAGCTATGTCTGCGTGCTGCGGGCCTACGCGTTCCGCCGGAGCTTCGCGCTTGCCGAACTCGCCCCGGTCCAGCAATGCCTCGCCGAGGTGGTTCGCCGCGACCCGGCCTATGTCGATGCCTGGGCGATGCTGGGCTGGGTGCATCTCGACGAGGGCCGCATCAACTATCGCGGTGACGGCGACGGGGTCCCGGCGTACGAGAAGGCGCTGGAGGCGACCACGCATGCGGTCGCGCTCGACCCCGAAAACACGCGCGCGCTCAAGGCCCTTGCGGCCGTGAACCATTATCTTGGCCGCTACGCCGAGTCCGAGCGGCTCGCTCGGCGGGCGCTCGAGCTCAATCCCAACGATCCCGAGACGATGGCACAGCTCGGGTGGCGCCTCGCGGTCCGCGGGAACTTCGACGAAGGCGTGAAGATCCTGAAGCAGGCGATCGAGCGGACCCTGAACCCGCCAAGCTGGTACTTTCACCTCGTCGCGATCGACCTCTATCTCAGGGGCGACTTCGGCGAGATGCGGCGCATCGCCGAGCGCTCGGCCCTCAACGATCGCGGCGTCGGGCAGGCGCTGGTTGCCATCGCCTGCGGCGAACTCGGAGACGCGGCCTGTGCGCGGCGCGCGCTGGACGACATGGCGCAGGACCGCCCCTTCGCACGCGACCCGGAGGCTTTTCTGCGCCGCCATGGGGCGATCAACGAAATCGTCGACGCGCTTCTCGCCGGCCTCGACAAGGCGCGCCGCGTCGCAAGCTGAGGGGCGGTGCCGGTCGCCGGCGCGACTCTGGCGTGCCGCCCTTCGACGCGGATCCGGGGCCGGGCATTCTCGCGCCGGATCAGGGATGTAACCGGGGCCCAAACATGTTCGCACCTTCCCAGGGCGAGGCCGTGTGCCCAAGGATTTACGTTCGCTCGAGCTTTAGCGCCGTTTTCCGGAAAGGAGATTGAACCATGAGAGGTCTGGGGCCACTCGCCCTTGCCGCGATGCTGGCATCGACGCTGCCGGTCGTCGCGCAAGACGCAGCTGACAAGCCGAACATCCTGGTGATCTGGGGGGACGACATCGGCCAGTCGAACATCTCGGCCTACACCTTCGGCCTGATGGGTTATCGCACGCCCAACATCGACCGCATCGCCGCCGAGGGCATGATGTTCACCGACTATTACGGCGAGCAGTCCTGCACCGCCGGCCGGTCGTCCTTCATCATGGGGCAGTCGGTGTTCCGTACCGGCCTTTCGAAGGTCGGCCTGCCGGGCGCCCAGGAGGGCATGCAGATCGAGGATCCGACGATCGCGGGCCTGCTCAAGGCCGAAGGTTACGCCACGGGCCAGTTCGGCAAGAACCACCTCGGCGATCGCGACGAGCACCTCCCCACAAATCACGGCTTCGACGAATTCTTCGGCAACCTCTACCACCTGAATGCCGAGGAGGAGCCCGAGAACGAGGATTATCCCCGCGACGCCGTTCTGCCTGACGGGAAGACGTTCCTCGAGAAGTTCGGCCCGCGTGGCGTGATCCGCTCGACGGCAAGCTACGGCGACGGCGAGATCACTCAGGACATCGAGGACACGGGTCCGCTGACGCGCAAGCGGATGGAGACGGTCGACGACGAGACCTCGGCCGCCGCACTCGCCTTCATCGAGCAGAAGACGGCTGAAGGCACGCCCTGGTTCGTATGGTGGAACGGGACGCGGATGCACTTCCGCACGCATGTCGCGGACGATTTCCGGGCACAGGCCGAAGAGGCCGCCGGCCGGAACCTCGACGAGTATCAGGCCGGCATGATCCAGCACGACATGCATATCGGCCAGTTCCTCGACAAGCTCGACGAGCTTGGCATCGCGGACAACACGATCGTGTTCTATTCGACCGACAACGGCCCGCACATGAACACCTGGCCCGACGCCGGGATGACGCCGTTCTGGAGCGAGAAGAACACGCAGTGGGAAGGTGGCTGGCGCGTGCCCGCCATGGTCCGCTGGCCCGGCAAGATCGAGGCCGGCGCCGTGAGCAATCAGATTGTCCACCACATGGACTGGCTGCCGACCTTCCTCGCCGCCGCGGGCAACGAGACGGTGAAGGACGATCTTCTTGCCGGCGTCGAGGTGGCCGAGATGGCCGGCCGGGAATACAGGGTGCATCTCGACGGCTACAATCTCCTGCCGATGCTGACCGGCGAGACGGCCGAGAGCCCGCGTAAGGAAATCTTCTACTTCACCGATGACGGCGACCTTGCGGCGCTTCGCTATACCGACTGGAAGATCACCTTCCTCGAGCAGAAGGCCTGGGCCACCCTGCGGGCGTGGATGGAGCCGCTGACGCCGCTGCGCGTGCCGCTGATCTTCAACCTGCGCCGCGATCCGTACGAGCGCGGCTACCGGACGTCGAACACCTACTACGACTGGATGATCGACCGGGCCTACATGCTCGTCCCGGCGCAGGCCTATGTCGCGAACTTCCTCGCCACCTTCAAGGACTACCCGCCGCGCCAGGAAGCGGCGAGCTTCAGTCTCGACAAGGTGATGGAGAAGCTCTCGCGGCCGGGCGGCGCGCAGTAGGAGCCGGCCCGGAACCGGGTCCGTCGCGCGTCATGCGCGCCGGACCGCTCCAGCCTTCCGTGACAGGGATCGACCATGAAACACATCCTGGCGCTTGCCATCGCTTGCGCGCCCCTTGCCGCCACGGCGGATCCCTTGCCTTCGTGGAACGAGACCGAGGCAAAGTCGCGGATCATCGCCTTCGTCGAGGGTGTGACCGACACCGGGTCCGCCAGCTATGTGTCCCCCGCCGATCGGGTCGCCGTGTTCGACAACGACGGCACGCTCTGGGCCGAGCAGCCCGTCTATTTCCAGTTCCTCTACGCCGTCGACCGGCTGAAGGAGAAGGCCGCCGGGGACCCCTCGATCCTGGCCTCGGACGTGCTCAAGGCGGCGGCGGCGGGCGACATGAAGGCGGTCGCCGCGTCAGGCAAGAAGGGGCTGCTCGAGATCGTCGAGGTATCGCATTCCGGCATGTCGGTGGACGCCTTCATCGCGGATGCCCGTGCATGGCTCGACAGCGCGCGCCATCCCCAGACGGGCATGTCCTACGACGCAATGATCTATCAGCCGATGCTCGAGCTGCTGAGTTATCTCAGGGACGAGGAATTCACGACCTACATCGTCTCGGGCGGGGGAGTGCATTTCATCCGTTCCTTCTCGGACGACGCCTACAACATCCCGGCCGAACAGGTCATCGGCTCGATCGGCAAGTCGGGCTACATGGTGACCGACGCCGGCCCGATCATCATGAAGGATCCCGGCATCGTTTTCATCGACGACGCCGAAGGCAAGCCACTGGCAATCGACACCCGCATCGGCAAACGTCCGATTTTCGCTGCCGGAAACTCGGACGGCGACTTCCAGATGCTGGAATGGACCACGACCGGCGACGGACCTCGTTTCGGGATGATCGTCCATCACACCGACGCCGAGCGCGAATGGGCCTATGACCGTGACAGCCACGTCGGCAGGCTCGATCGCGGCCTCGACGAGGCCGGGACGCGCGGCTGGTTGCTGGTCGACATGGCAAGGGACTGGGAGCAAGTCTGGCCCCATGCCCGATGAACCCACCGGCGGCGTAGGGCTGCAAGCGGCCCGACGCCGTTGCGGCGTGAACCAAAGGGCGCAAATGTCGTGCCCGCCTGCGATCAGACACTCGTCCACTCGGGCGGGGCGCTCCACGGCAGCAGGTGCGATGCGCCGTCCGACGCGGATTGGCGGGCGCTCTGCGATGGCCTTGAAGCCCCGGCACCCACGCGCCAGCATGCAACCCTCGATGCCCTGCCACCGCTGAGCCCAAGCGAGGTCTCGTGACCCGGTATTTTCCCGCACTTGTCATGGCAATCGTCCTCGCGACGCAGGCGGCCGCGCAGGCGCCGCACAATGTGGGCTCGGACACTTGCGCCACCTGTCATGCCGCCGAGACCGAAAGCTGGGCCGGGTCGCACCACGCCCTCGCCTGGACCCGACCCCGCCCGCCGACCGTCCTCGGCGACTTCGACGACGCCGCCTTCACCCATGACGACATGACCGCGCGGTTTTCGCGCGATGGCGAGGGCTATCGCATCTCGGTGCGCGAGCGGGACGAAAGCGAGCGGTCCTATCCGGTGCATTCGGTCGCCGGGATCGAGCCGCTCCAGCAATACCTGCTCGAGACCGAGCCGGGGCGGCTGCAAAGCTTCGACGTCGCCTGGGATGTCGCGCGCGGGCGGTGGTATCATCTCTACCCCGACGCGCAACTGCCGCCCTCGGACGGTCTCCACTGGACCGGTCCCTACAAGAACTGGAACGGCCGCTGCGCTGAGTGCCATGCGACCGGGTATGAGAAGAATTACGATCACCGCACCCGCGCCTACGCCTCGTCCCAAGCCGAGATCGGCGTGGGCTGCGAGGCCTGCCATGGCCCCGGCAGCGCGCATGTCGACTGGGCAAGGACCGGGCGGACATCCGCCGAGGCGGGGCTTGCCGCCAATGGCCTCGCCATGGGGGCAGGCGCGGGCACCGAGGTATGGATCCAGCAATGCGCGGGCTGCCACTCGCGGCGCGAACCGTTCGGCGACGGCAATCCGGTTCCCGGCACGCCATATCACGATGCCTATCGGCTGGCGTTGCTGCAGCCCGGCCTCTACCACGCAGACGGGCAGATCCTCGACGAGGTCTACGTCTACGGCTCGTTCCTGCAATCCCGGATGTACGCGCAGGGCGTCGGCTGCGGCAATTGTCATGACCCGCACGCCGCGCGGCTTAAGGCCGCGGGCAATGCCGTCTGCACACAGTGCCACTCGCCGGCAGGCAACCCGGGCTTCCCGACGCTGAGGCGGGCCGAGTACGACACGGCGGCGCATCACTTCCACCCGCCGGGGAGCGATGGTGCCCAATGCCGAAACTGCCACATGCCCGAACGGACCTACATGGGCATCGACGCGCGCAGCGATCACAGCTTCCGCATCCCGCGTCCCGACCTGGCGGCGAAAACCGGCGCGCCCGATACCTGCACCGCCTGCCACGAGGACCGCGATCCGGCATGGGCGGCGGCACGGATCGCGCAGTGGTATCCGGATTCCGCGAACCGCGGGCCGCATTTCGGCGAGGCCTTCGCGCTCGGTCGGATCGACCCCGGGCTTGCGCGGGACGATCTCCTCGCCATCGCCCTGAAAGGTGGCGCGCCGGATATCGTGCGGGCGACCGCGCTCTCGCTCCTCGAAGGTGTGGGCGACCCGGCGGTGGCCGACGCCGCGGTTCCGCTTCTCGCCGATGCGAGCCCGCTGGTGCGTGCGGGTGCCGTGCGCGTGCAGCGGGCGGCAGGGGGGCAGGACCGGGTCCTGCGGATCGTGGATCTGCTGGACGACCCGGTGCGCCTCGTCCGGTTCGCGGCGGCGCAGGAAATGCTGAGCGCGCCGGTCGCACGACTGCCCAAGGCGATGGACGCCGCCATGCGCCGCGCCATGGCCGAGTGGCAAGCGTCGCTTGCCACTCGGCTCGACTTTCCCGAGACCCATATCGTTCTCGGCGGCATCGCGATGACGACGCGCCGTTTCCCGGCGGCGCTCGGCGCTTTCCGCTCGGCCGTCGAGCTCGACCCCCAACGGCTCGAAGCCTGGTCGGTGCTCGTCCGCCTGACGGCCGCGCTCGAGGGCGCGCAGGCGGCGCGGGCGGTGCTCGTAGAGGCCCTTCGCGAGAACCCTGGGGCGCCTGAGCTCGTCGCCCTGGAGTACCAGTTCGGGCGGTGATCGCGGTCCGCGTGCCGACGACACGCCTTGGCAGGCGTCGGCCCGTTTCTTGTTCGTGATCTGGGCCCGCCAAACTGGAGTGCATCGCTGGAATCTTCCTCGGGCGCACCTCCGTCGCCCGGCAGGAGCGGACAGCGATGGACGCGGACGATGCCGGGCTCGCCCGCCGGCTCCTCCCGATCCTCGCGCGCAAGGCGGGCCGGGTGCTGGCCAACGGCTATCCCACCGGCGTCGAGGTCTGCGATGCGATGGTGCATGGCGGCCGCTATCCGGCCTTGGCCAATTTCGGCGCGACCAGCTTCGGAACCCTGTCGATCCGGCGCTTCCTGCGCGCGGTCAGCTATCAGAACCTCCCCGCGGCGGTCCTGCCGGACGACCTGGCCTGATCGCGGCGGACGTGCGCGCCGGTGCGTTGACGGCGATCTGCGTCTCGACCCCGTGATGCCGGATGGCGTGCACCGACGAGGCGCGGATGACCTGTTTGATCCCGCTGTTCCTCGCGACCTCTTAGATGCGATCCGAGCCGAGACTGCTGGCGTCCGGGATCGTCTGCGACGGGATTTCGAGCGAAGCGCCGCCAAAATAATGGGCGCGTCGCAGCCCTTTGTGGCTGCGATCGTTACATCCATGCCGGCCAGATCGAAGACCGCTGCCTCCTCATGCGGGGCGAGATCACCGAGAGGCCGTCGCTTCGTGAGGCGCGCGTGGAGCGTCGCGGCGCCGCGGGCGAGCGCCGGGGTGATGGCAGCCCCGAGATGGAGTGCCAGCGGCCCGAGGGCGCCTCGGGTCGGGTGGGAGAGGGATCCGCGTTTCCCGGGGCTCGATCAGCGAGAAACACTTAGCCATCTTGCAAACTTTCTGGTTGCCTTCCGGCGGGCCCGAGTATAGTTAGAGACATGGCTAAGCATGATCCCGATCTCTCGCTGCTCTTCCATGCGCTCTCGGACCCGACCCGGCGGTCGATCCTGACGCGCCTCGCCGAGGGCCCCGCGCGGGTGACCGAGCTGGCGGATCCCACGGGCCTGCGGCTCCCGACCGTGATGCGGCACCTGTCGGTGCTGGAGGAGGCCGGCCTGATCGCCACGGCGAAGGACGGGCGGGTGCGCACCTGCGCCCTCGTGCCCGAGGCGCTGACCCCGGTGCGAACGTGGCTCGATGACCAGAGGGCGATTTGGGAGGCCCGGCTCGACCGGCTGGAGGACTACGTGACCAAGCTGATGAAGGAACGCTCGCAATGACGCCCGACCTGGACCCGAACACGGATCTGAGCTTCACCCGCACGCTTGCCGCGCCGCGACAGCTGATCTGGGAATGCTGGACGCGGCCCGAGCACATCCCGCATTTCTTCGTCCCCGCACCGCACAAGGTGACGGCCGTGGACATCGACCTGAGGGTCGGCGGGCGCTTCAACACGACCTTCGAGGTGGACGGCAACGTGATGGACAACAAGGGTGTCTACCTGGACGTGGTGCCGGGCGCGAAGCTCGTCTTCACCGACGCCTACACCGAAGGCTGGAAGCCGGCGCCGGAGCCGTTCATGACCGCGATCCTGCTGCTGGGGGATGCCCTCGGGGGCGGCACGACCTACACGGCGATCGCGCGCCACCGAAATCCCGAATCCCGCAAGACGCACGAGGAGATGGGCTTCTTCGACGGCTGGGGCACGGTGGCAACCCAGCTCGAGGCCTATGCGAAGGGCCTGATGCGATGAGCGACCGATTTGCGACGCTGACGTTCGAGCGGGCGGTGGCTGCGCCGGTATCGGTGCTGTGGCAGGCCTGGACGGCCCCGACCGCGCGGGCGCTCTGGGCCGCCCCCGTACCCTCGGTCACGGTCGAGTTCCTCGAGGCCGATACCAGGGTCGGCGGGCGCGAGGTCTCGCTCTGCAAGGTCGAGGGCCAGTCGGACATCCGCTGCGAGGCCGGCTGGCTGGCGTTGCAGCCGGGCCGGCGCAGCGTGAACTACGAGGTGATCTCGTCCGAGGGCGTGACGCGATCGGCGGCGCTGGTGACGGCAGATCTGGAAGGCGCGGGCGACGACAGCCGGCTCGCGGTAACAGTGCAGCTCTCGTCGCTGGCCGAGGACATGGCGGCCGGCTATCGGCAGGGCTTCGGCGCGGGGCTGGACAATCTTGCGGGCCTCAGCGAGCGGACCATGGTGCTGGAGCGGGTGATCCGCGCGCCGCGGGCTGTGGTCTGGGGCGCCTGGACCAACCCCGAGACGCTGCCGCGCTGGTGGGGGCCGGACGGCTTCACCTGCCGGACGAAGCGGATCGACCTGCGGACCGGCGGGGAATGGGTCTTCGACATGATCGCGCCGGACGGCACGGTGTTCCCGAACCACCATCTCTATGGCGAGATGCGGCCCGAGGAGCGGATCGGCTACACGCTCCTGTGGGGCGAGAACGGCCCGAAGCACGCCGACGCCTGGGCCGCGTTCGAGGAGCGGGACGGGGCGACGACGGTGACGCTGGGCATGGTCTTTAGCACGGCGGCAGAGTTCCGGGAGGCCAAGGGGTTCGGCGCCGTCGAGCTGGGGCTGCAGACGCTCGGCAAGCTGGCGCGCGTCGTCGGGGCGGAGTGATATTGGCAGGTTGCTGCGCTAGTGCGACGGACGCTACGCCCGCCCGTCCATCGTAGCGGCGAACAGGAGGGCGAAGGCGATGCGCCGCCGCCAGACGGGCGTCAGCGGCTCCTCGATGACGCGAAGCCGCGCATAGGCATGGATGAGCCGATCCGGCGCGGACAAGGGCGCGCGCCCATTCGATCTCATCGTGAACGAAGGAGCGGATGTCGATCTCGCTCGGACGCCCCTCGCGCGCCTCCCAATCCTTCGCCATCGCATCAGCCGACGCTGCAGCACCTTCGTTTCCTTCGCGGGCGCCTGACGACCGAGTCGCCTTGAGTCCCCCTGATCTTCCCGAGCAGGTTGTTCCGCTGGACGCGCGCCTCTGGGAGGCGGCGGGTCTTGAGGCCGAGCTCGATTTCCTTGCCGAAAGCCACGCCGGTCAGTGGTTTCGTCGTCCCGATCAACGCAGCCGGTGTCCTGAGCCGGAAAACCCACGTCGTGCCGGGCCCTCGAAGCTGCTCCAGTTGCCTCATCTCCTCGCCCTTCGCGTGCTCCACGGAGGACAACGGGCGCGATGAGCAGATCAGGATTTTCTATTTTATATCATATGTTTGTTAGGCGTGGCGGTGGTGTCAGGCCAATGCGAACCAGTTTCAGGTTGGCAGTCAACGCTGGCCTTCAGGCTGCGCCGAACTGGCGCCACTCAGCGAGAGCGGCGGCGCGGTACAGCTTGAAGATGTCCCTGCTGGAGAGGCTGCGTTCCCGGTTGAAGTGGTTCGAGACGGAGGCGTGGACAGCGGCGAACTTCTGCAGACTTGGCATGCGCTGGAACCTGAGCATCGCGCGCTCGCGTCGTCGGAGAGGGAGGTGTGAGTTCTCTATCTTGTCGTTCGCCCAGCGACCGGTTTCCTGCCGAGCCTCGGCGCCGCTCTAGTTCATGGTTGCTCCGTACGATCGGAGCCGGTCGGTCACGATCGCTTTGGGCTGACCGTGCTTATGCATTGCTTTACGGAGGATTTCAGCGCGGCGCTCTTGTCGCGTGACTTGGTGACGAAGCTCTCCAGGACTTCGCCCTCATGATCCACGGCCCGCCGCAGGTAGCGCGTCTCGCCGTTGATCTTCAGGAACATCTCATCGAGATGCCATCGCCAGCGGCTCGACCGCATGGCCTCGATCCTTCGCGTCCGGATCTCCGCCGCGAACATCGGACCGAACCGATGCCACCAGAACCGGATCGTCTCGTGGCTGACGTCGATGCCGCGCTCGTGAAGCAGGTCCTCGACGTTCCGGAGCGAAAGCGGGAAGCGGATATCGAACACCACCGCCAGGCGGATGATCTCGGGCGACGTCTTGAAAAAGCGGAAGGGGTTCGGCTTCGTGATCCCGAGAGGGTAGGGAGGTTGCTTAGGCACCTCAAGAAGGGTTGCTCTGACAGAACCTTCAAATTGCCTCTCCTGCCGCGATGCGCCAAGCTAACGTTGGGGCGAGTGAACCTAGTCAAGCGGTACAAAGTCGGCTTGGCGGAAACTCGGACCGGGCCATGGATCTCCTCCGCCGCCTCAGCATTGACCGTGGAACCTTCGACGGGCGAGTCGCGGTCGTCACCGGCGCGGCGCGCGGGCTGGGCGAGCAGGTGGCGCGTGGGCTCGCCTGGCTGGGTGCCGACACGATCTTGGTCGACAACCGGCCCGAGGGGCAGCGCGTCGCGGACGAGATCGCCGCACAGCAGGGAAGGGCCGAGTTCCGGCTTCTCGACCTGCGGGACGAGGCGGCACTCGAGGCTTTTCAACGGACGGTCCTGGCAAGCCGGGGGCGCGTCGACATCCTGGTGAACAACGCTGCAAGGATGGCGGGTCTACCGCTTGCCGAAACGCCAATGGAACTATGGGACGACCTTTACCGAACGACAGTAAGGGCCTCGGCATTCCTGATCTCAAAATTCCTACCTGGCATGCGCACCGCCGGCCAGGGTGTGATTGCCAACACCGTCGGCGCCGAGGGACTGTCCAATGACGCGCCCTTTTCTTTCTCTATGGTCGGCCAGCGCTCGATGGTGCTCTCGCTTGCCGGCGAGGCGACGGCGGCGGCGGGCGTGAGTGTCTTCGGCTTCGCGCCGGGCGTTATGGACACACTGCTCTGGACCGAGGACCGCGCGCATTTCGAAAAATACTACGGCATGACGCTCGAGGAGTATGTCCGGGACTATGTGGACAATCCCGGCTATGATGGGTTGATGCCACCCGATCACGCCGCGGCGAGCTACATCTACTGCCTGGCTCATGCACGCGAATATCACGGACAAATCGCCGATGCCTTCCATCCCCTGATCAGCCACGGCATCATCGTTCCCGATGACACCACGAAAAAGGTCTCGGCCAGTGACAAGGACGGAGACACCGGGATCTGGGCGACCAACGATTACCTTCAGGGGATCTCGATCCTCAATCGCAATCTGGAGATGCGGATCGAGGAACGGACGCGGAAGCTGGAGGATGCAAACCGGCAGCTTGCCGAGCAGAAGCGCTACATCGAGGACATCTCGGCGCGAATTTCTCGCTACATCCCTCAACAACTCTATCAGTCGATTTTCCGCGGCGAAATCGGTGGTGGCATCGAGTCGCGTCGCAAGTACCTGACGGTATTCTTTTCTGATATCCGTGACTTCACGGTGCAGACCGAGCGACTCGAGCCCGAGGGGCTGTCGGAGATCCTTAACAATTATTTTTCGGCGATGACCGAGATAGCCCGAGCGCATGGTGCGACCATCGACAAGTTCATCGGCGATGCGATCCTGGCCTTCTTTGGCGAGCCGGAGACTGAGGGGCAGGAGCGCGATGCGGCCCGCTGTATCGAGATGGCGGTTGAGATGCAGCGGCGCATGGCGACGATGGGCGGCGCGTTCACGCGGCACGGCCAGCATGACCCGCTGGAGATCCGGATTGGCATCAACAGCGGCTATTGCACGGTCGGTAATTTCGGCAGCTTCGAGCGAATGGACTACACGATCATCGGCAGTCCGGTGAATCTTGCCGCCCGGCTGCAGGCGGCTTGCCCGCCTGGCGGCATCCTCGTTTCGGCGAATACGTTCGCGCTGGCGGGCCAACGGTTTAACTTCGTGCCACGCGGATCGCTGCAGCTAAAGGGAATTACCGGGCCGGTCGAGACCTACGAGGTCTCCTTCGACCGCAGCGGAGGGGGCGACAAGGGGGCGGCGGGGCCATTGGAAGCGCTGCGCGAGCAACTCGCGCGGATCGACCCGGAGCGGCTGGGAGAAGCCGAGCGCCGGAGTTTGCTGGAGCTGATGGCGAAGCTCGTTGAGGAGTGAAGGCCGGCGTGTTCCCCACTCGATCGCGCCGGTGGCCAGCTTCATCTGATTGGTCCGAGCGATTTGTCAGTTCATGACCGGCCTAGGGTCTTTTGAGACGCTAACCTCGGGTGCAGGCGGCCGGTATCCAAGAGAGCTGTGAAGCCTCGCGGCGTTGCAATGACGCCGGGCTCTCGATGACGATCTGAGCCTCTCGCAGTGAGTTAACGATCTCCCCGTTCAGGGGCGCATCTCGGGGTCGGCCATTGAAATTTTCGTAGGAGCCGTTCTCCCAAGGCGAGCCGGGTTCAATGAAGGCGGTCGTTGCGCCGACGGCGGCGGTCCAGTCCCTGACGACCTTGGCGACGAACACGGGCCCGTTATCCGAGTGGATGTATGCGGGAACGCCCTTCAGGATGAAGAGATCCGTGACCACGTGGCGGTGTCCTCTCGAAGGATCGGGCGAACGCTGAGGTCTTAAAAGGGCCGGGGCTCCCCCTCGTGAAGCGGCCGTGCGCATCAATGCCGGCCATTGTGACACCGTTGTTGCCGCTCGTCATGAATTCCAGGTCACCCATTATCGATCTTAAGATGGGGTATCATGATACCCCATACTGCCCTGCCACGCCAAGCGGCAGATCAACGCGCGACCGCCAACCCGAGAAGCGATGCCACTAGGACTGAACTGTCTCATGGCTGACGTGGATGCCGCGCTCGTGGAGCGGGTCCTCGACGTTACGGGGCGACAGCGGGACCCGCACACAGCATCACCGCCAGGCGGATGGTCTCGGGGCTGCTTTGGAAGCCATTGAAAAGATTAGATCTGCTCATCTCCGGGCGCTAGGAAAGCACTCCGATCGGCTCAAGGCTGATCTTTCTGACATCGCCCTCAGTCCAGCTTGAGCTCCCGAGTAAAGTGCGGCACGAACTCGGGTGCAAGGCGGTGAGCGAAGAGGAAACCGTGCCTGATCTCAAGGGCTATGGCTGGTTGCTGCTGGACGGCATGGTGATGACGCTCGGCGTGGCGACCGCCTCGATGATCGGAGCGCTCGCGGTCGGGCTCGCTGCGGCGGTGGGCAAGATCTTCGCACCTCGAGCGGGACGTGCATTGATCGAGGCGTACACGACCGTCGCGCGGGGTGTCCCGGAACTCGTCCTTCTGCTGCTCATCTATTACGGCCTGCCTACGCTCGCGCAGGACATGCTGGCGGGCCTCGGTCATGATGTTTCCCTTCGGATCGACCCCTTCATCGCGGGGATCGGGACGCTATCCCTCATCTACGCGGCCTTCGCCTGCGAGGTGTATCGCGCCGCCTACCTGGCCGTCCCCTCGGATCAGGGAGAGGCTGCGCGGGCGCTGGGCCTCTCTGCGGCACAGGCATTCCGATGCGTGATCCTCCCACAAATGATGCGCTACGCCCTTCCAGGGCTGGGCAATGTCTGGATGGTGCTTCTGAAGGCCACCGCGCTGATTTCGGTCATTCAACTCCCCGAGCTCATGCGAAGCGCCGACGTCGCCGCGCGCTCGACCCGGCTGCCGTTCACCTTCTTCTTCATGGCCTGCCTGCTCTATCTGGCGCTCACGCTCGTCTCGATGTGGGGGCAGGTGCGGCTCGAGCGCTGGGCATTGCGCGGCGTCCCGGGGAGCTCGCTCTGATGTCTGGGTTCCTCGCAGAGAACCTGATGCGCTTCCTCGAAGGTGCCCTTATGACGGTGCAGCTCTCGGCTCTGAGTTGCGCCCTTGGTTTCATGATCGCAGTGCCCGTGGCGCTCGCCCGTCTCTCAAGCGATCGCGCGCAATTCAGCCTTGCCACCGCCTACGTCTTCTTCTTCCGGGGTACGCCGCTGCTCGCCCAGATATTTCTGATCTACTACGGCAGTGGACAGTTCCGACCAGAACTCGATGCCCTGGGCCTCTGGGCTTTCTTTCGAGATCCCTGGTTCTGTGCGGTTCTAGCGCTGAGCCTGAACAATGGAGCCTATACGTCGGAGATCCTGCGGGGCTCTATCGCGGCGGTCCCGATCGGTGAGGTGGAGGCGGCGCGCGCACTGGGGCTGAAGGCGTGGATGCGGCTCTGGCTCGTGATCCTGCCGCGCGCGATCCGCATCGGATGGTCCGCCTACAGCAATCAGGTCGTGTATCAAATCCAGGCGACGTCGCTGGTCTCGGTCATCACCATGATGGATATCACAGGCGTCGCCCGTTCCATCGGGGCGCGCGACTTCACATTCTACGAAGCCTTCGGGCTCGCTGCCGTCCTCTACATCGTCCTAATCTACTGCACGATCCTCGTGTCGCGGCGGATCGAGCGGCACCTTAACGCCTATCTCGGAGCATCTCCCGCGCCCAGTCCCCCCTTCGGCACAGACGTCGTTCCATGAATGGCCGGGCCGTCCTCGAAGAACACCCGAGACGCGAACAGCTTGAGCATGCGTCCGACAAGGCGGCGAGCGCTTCGGGGTTGAGCCCGAACGTCCGGGTTCGGAACGCCCAAAATAGTGAGTGGCACCGCTGGCGAGAGCGCTACCCCTTCGCCCAGCGCGTCAGTAGACTGTTATATCGAAGCCGAACCATTTCTCAGAAAGTGCTTTCATCGTGCCGGCTTGCTTCATGTCGGCAAGCGCCTCGTTCACCCGCCTCAGAAGTTCGGTTTCATCCTTGCGGATGCCGATGCCGGTGCCCTCGCCGAGTACCGGATACTCGGTCCCTGTAAGAGGCGGACCGAAGGTGTCGAACATGGCACCGTCCATGCTCGCGAAGAAGGCTTGCCAACTCGAGCGGTGCGCCAGGGCGGCATCAATTCGGCCTGAAACAAGGTCGAGAATTATGTTGTCCTGCGTATCGTAGAGTCTCATGTCAACGGTGTCGCCCAGATACGCCTGAAGGAAATCCGCGTGGACTGTCGCGGGCTGGACGCCGACGGATTTACCGGCGAGCAGCGCCTGCACCTCTTCCAGTTGCTTCGCCGCTTGAAGCTCGGAACTCCGGGCCGCGACGAAAAACACCGGATCGGCGACGTAAGCGTCGGAGAAGGCAATTCTCTTCCGACGCTCGTCGGTGATCGACATGCTGGAAATTATCAGATCGTAGTGGCGGGCGAGCAGACCTAGGATGATGCCATCCCATTGCTGAGGCACCCATTCGCACGTCGCCCCAATCCGCTCGCAGATGGCGTTGCCTACGTCGATGTCAAAACCGACTAACTTTCCTTCCGCATCGGTCGCGTTCCAGGGTGGATAGGAGCCCTCCGTAGCGATCCGCAGGGACTCGGCAGCGAGCGGGGCGCTGCCGATGGTGAAGGCCAGCGCGGAGGCGGCGATCCGATGAGCAAGCGTATTCACGCAATAATCCGCCTTATCCAGTGGTCTCACCGACCCGCTGAGTTTAACGCCGGCCGACCACACTCGAACACTTCATCGGGAGACTGCCGATTGGTCAAGCGCCTGCAACTCGCCTCCGCCGCGAGCTCCTTCAAACGTCGGACAAAGAAACGACAAGAACTTCCTCGCCAGAGGCTTGCGCGACGCCAGGGCCGTCCATCGGCGTCGCTGTTGCACAGGGAGCGCTCCGCGGCGCGGTCTCATTGGCAATCGCTCGAAAGACTCTCAGGCTCGCTCGAAGCCGCGCCGGATTTCCCAGAGGGTGACGTCAGCCAGCTCGGCCATCCATTCGTTTCGGGCAAGTCGGGCAAGGTGTTTGTGCACAGCGGGCGTCAGCGCTTCAGCCGCGACAATAGAGTCCTCGAAGGCAGCGATCGCATCGCCGAGCGTCCGAAGAAGGGGCGCTGCGGCTTCCGGGGCGGCACTGTAGGCATCGCCCGTTACTGGCGCTGGGAGAGGTGCTCTGGCCTCCAGACCCGCAATTCCTGAGGCGAGCAATCCGCTGATCGAGAAATACGGGTTCATGTCGGCCCCCGGCAAGCGGAACTCGAGACGTAAATTAGCTCCGTGGCCGACGGTGCGGACCATGACCGTACGGTTCTCCGGCGCCCAGCAAATGTTGGTCGGCGCGGAGCGGTTCGGCTGCAGCCGTTTGAAGGAATTGTGGTAGGGCATGTGTAGAAGCTGGAAATCCCGCGCATGCGCGAGCACACCGGCCAGGAAAGCAGCCCCGCGCGGGCTCAGCCCGTGCGCGTCGGCACCCGTATCCATCGACGCCCCCATGATTCCATGTCCGTCCAAATCGGTGAGCTGGATGTGAACATGGCCGCTGGAACCCGGCATGGCCCCCTCGATCTTGGCCATGAAGGTGGCAGCCATTCCCTCTCGCAGGGCCAGCCCCTTGGCAAGGTACTTGAAGAGCGCGTGCTGCCAAGCGGCGGCGATCGGATCGCGCGGCGTCAGATTAAGCTCGATCTGGCCGACCCCAGATTCGCTGAGTGTGCACTCGACGAACATTCCGGCCTCAGCCACCAGCGCACGTAGCGGTTCGGTGAAGCTCTCTGCGACGCTCGAGACAAGTGCGTCGTGACCGCCGCGCAGGTGGTAGTAGGGTTCCAGGTTCCGATAGTCGTTAGAATGCGCTTCGCGATAGCTGGTTCGGTAGAGATAGAACTCGAGCTCCGTCGCCACTTTCACCCGCAGGCCGTGGGCCGCGAGCCGCTCCACCTGGCGGGCAAGGATCGCGGGAGGAGCCTCGGCCACCGGTACGCCGTCGAGATCGAGCACGTCGGCGAACACGATGGCGGTGCCGGGCTCGAGGGCGGTGCTCACCGCTGTCTCCGGCCGTGGCATAAGCAAGCCATTTCGCCAGCCCGTATGTGATCCCGTCACGGCGAGGTCGGTGGCCGGCACGTTCTCGATGCCCGTGGCGAGATGAAAGCTGGGCATCGGCATGCCTTCGGCAGCGATCTCGGGCCAGCGACGGACCGGCACGCGCTTGCCCATCAGCCGGCCAACGTTGTCCGGGGTTGAGATCGCGACCAGCTGCGCGTTCTCGAGGGCCTTCACGCTCATCGACGTGTCTCCTGGTTCGATTGGCAGCGGCACGCAGGGATTGCAGGCGATGGTCGGCGCGCCCGGCTCCGGAGGGGCTGTGTCGTGGGAACAGTACCAAGGAGCACGGGGCCTGGGTAGCGCGGCTCACGATCCACGATGTCGAAGACCTACAGCAGCCCGAACGGGCTCGAGGCGGCCGTTCGCTTCTGCGAGCTGTCGCGCGCCTGCGTCTTCACGGTGGAGTATTCCGTGCGCTCGGCCTGGACGGCGGTGCACGGGCTGACCGGATCGGTTGCAGCACCGCCGTCCGTCGTGCGCAGCGACCGCGACCCCGGCGCACTGCTCATGGCAACCAGGGTCCTGTTCTCAAGCTAGCCAATGGCGTGCAGAAGCAGACGGCCACACTCGCGCCACCGAAGAAGATGTCGATCTCCGGGGTCTCGAAGCCTGTGATGTCGATGTCGAAGGCGGGATCCTCCGCAAGGCAGAGGTCCTTCAGCTCGTCGAGCTCGATGCTGAGGGGCTCTTCGTTCCAGTCGGACCAAGGCCTCGAAGGTCACTCTCATCTCCGAGAGCATCCGATCCCCGGGTTTGCGCCGGATCTCTGCGGCGAACGTCGGCCCGAACCGATGCCACCCGAACCGCGCCGTCTCATGATTGACATCGATCCCGCGCTCATGGAGCAAGTCCTCGACGTTCCGGAGCGAGAGCGGGATCCTCGATCGAGAAGTCGTAGAAAAGCGCGCCATGCGCCACCTGCCGTGGACCCATCCTCGTCGTCGCCTCCCTCGCCCAGCGACAACGGAATCAGGACATTCCCACTACGTCAACGCCGAGTTCTACAACTGCGTTATACCGAAGCGGGCATTCCTCGGAACTCTACTCGCGCTGATCCCGCTGCGGCGCGGTCCCGAAGAGATGCGCCGGAATGAGGTCTCCCGAGTCCAGCGCTCCCTGTCGTCCGCGTGCGCTGACGAGACGACTCATCGCCATCTGCTCGCCGACGACGGACGACAAAGGCCCGAACATCGGTCCTTCCAAAGCGTTCACTTCCTCGCGGTTCGAGACTTGCAGCGCGGCTCGCTGATCCGTGATCTTCACGTCGCGAAAGCCTGCCCGTCTCATGGTTTCAGCTGCCTCGGCAGGTGTCGTGAATGCAAAGCTGAGGGGTCCCTTCGAGAGCCAGGCATTGACCACAGGACTTTGCTCGGCACCGGCGGCCCAAAGCCAATCAGCCGCGATAAACCTCCCTCCGGGCTTGAGAACTCTGAGCACCTCTGAATAAAGCGCCTGCTTGTCGGGAATGTGCACCATCGCGTCCTTGGAGAAGACGACATCGAAGCTCACGTCATCGAAAGGAAGCGCGCCAGGCTCGACGAGCTCAAGCCGAATGCGCTCGCCGAGACCCTTTTCTGCGATCAGACCGCGGGCCGCTGCAACAAGCTGTTCCTCCACGTCGATCCCGACGACCTGCGCCGCACCATGCGTCTCTACCAGCAGGACATCGACCCCTCCCAAGCCGGAACCAATGTCCAGGACGGACTTGCCAGCGAGATCGTCGTCGGAAAGCATCTGCGCGACCTCGCCTGCCCCACCGGGTGAAAGGAACCCCTCGCCCCACATGAATTGCAGGGCGTCCGTAAAAGTCTTCGCATACTGCATTTTCGGGGCCTCCGGACTCACTTCAGGCAGCGGGCCCGTCCGTACCTGTCGAGGTTGAACTTCTCCGTAGTGTTAATCACCCGCGTTCGTGGGAGCATCAGATTGAGTGAGCCTTGCGTCAAGTGTTCGTGAGGATGGTATCCATCATCACGTACATGCTCAGATGGCGTGCCGTCAGAACGGTGCGAACCAGTCTCAGGCCGCCCGACCGCCAACGTCACTGCCTGCCGCGCGCGGCCTAATACGCCACCGCCGCGTACATTGGCTCACTTGGGCATCACACTGTTCATCGGCCGAGTCCATCGGCCGACTTCGGCACGCACTCAGATCAATGCAGCGAAGAGCGCCGGGACGCCCAGCATTCCACCGATGATCAGCGTGAGGGCGAGGTCAAGTCCTTTGAACATTTCACTTTGTCTCCTGCGCGGGATTGATCTTCCGTGGTGGAAATAGACGTGACGGTGGCTGCTTGCATGCGACACCTCAGCACACCGAATGCCCCACCCGCTCGGGCCGAAAGAGATGTCAAAGGGAAGCCGGCTCGAGGCGGACTTGGGGCCTGCGTCGCGTCCCAGCACGAGCGAGCAAAGCGGCGTTCCCAATAGAAAGGACGGTCCGGAGCGAAAGCGGAAACCGGACGTGCATCATCACCGCCAGCCGGATGATCTCGGGCGATGTCTTGAAGTAGCGGAATGGGCTGCGTTTGGTCATGCCAGGAGGGTAGGGAGGTCAATCACCCGCCTCAAGCCGGGTTCCTTTGACAGAGCCGCGGCGCCAGCTCATCCGGTCGCGCAGGCGGCAATAAGCCGAGATTGCCTCGAGCACCGGACGGCGCAGGGCGTGGAAAGGCAGCGGCCTCAACGGCACGGGCGCGAGCGGCAGCACGCCCGCGTCGCCCGTGGCGATCCACTCGCCCATCGCGCGGCCCATCACGCTCGCCATCGCCACGCCCCGGCCGTTGTAGCCAAGACAGGCGCGTAGGCCCGGCGCCAGTTCGTGCACCCGCGGCAAGTGGTCGGCCGTCAACGCGACCTTACCTGCCCAGCGGAATTCCCAGTCCGTCCGCCTGATCTGCGGGAACAGCCGGCAGGCCGCGTCCTCGACGAAGCGGTAGAGCCCGTCGCGGTTGGTCTCGCCCAGCGAGCCGCGCCCGCCCATCACCAGCCGCCCCCGATCGTCCAGCCGGAAATAGAGCAGGATGCGCTGCGTGTCCGACACCACCTGCCCGCCCGGAAGGATGCTCGTCCGCACCGCCTCGGGCAGCGGGCGGGTTGCGACCTGCAGCGAATGGACCGGCACCACCTCCTGCGCGAGGCCGGACCACAGCCCGTCGGTGTAACCGTTGGTGGCGAGCAGGACCTCGCGCGCGCGCACCACGCCCGCGGCCGTGCTCACCCGCCAGCCCTCGCCGTCGCGCTCGAGCGAGAGCGCCCGCGTGCCCCCGTGCAGCCGCGCCCCCAGCCGCTGCGCCGCCGCCGCGAGCCCCCGCGCATACGAGAGTGGATTGAGCGCCCCCGCCCGCTCGTCGAGCATCGCGCCCCGGTAGCGCCCGGTGCCCATGAGCGCAGCCGTCTCGGCCCGTTCCAGCATCCGCACCGGCGCGCCGCGCGCGGCCCACTGCCCGGCGATGCCTGCAAGCCGGTCGAACGCCGCCCCGTCCACCGCCGCATTGAGCCAGCCGCAGCGGCGCAGGCCGCAGTCAATGCCGTGGCGCGCGATCAGGCCATAGACAACCTCGGGTGCCGCGCCCCCGAAGGCTGCGAGCCGCCCGCCCCGCTCGGCCCCGTATGCCGCCACGATCTCGTCCGGCGACCACTTGAAGCCCGCGAGCACCTGCCCGCCATTGCGCCCCGACGCGCCATGCCCTGCGCCGCCCTGATCGATGCAGACGACCGAGGCCCCGCGCCCCGCCAGCTCGAGCGTCGCCGAAAGCCCGGTGAATCCCGCGCCGACGACGCAGACATCCGCCCGCACCTCGCCCGAAAGCGGCCCCTCCGAGGGGTCGGGCGGCGCCGTCGCTTCCCACAGCGACCCGGCCGGCGCGGCCCCGCCATTCCCCGTCATCGCCGCCCCTGCTTGCGCACCGGCCGGTCGGGCCCCTTGTCCCGCCCCGGCTTGCGCCCCGCCCGAGCCGCCCGCCGTCGTCACGCGCTCCCACCCCGGCGCCCCTCGCGCCAGGCGATCGCGGCCTTCAGCCCGCTCTCGCGCCGGATGCGGTTGAACTCGGCCCGCTCGGGCCCGCCGCTCGCCTCGATGAAGATGTCGAGCTCGAGCGCCTGCCTCAGCGCCGCGCGCATCCCCATCAGCTCATAGCTGCGGTTGATTGCGAGCTTGGTCAGGCGCACCGAGTCGCGCGCCCCGGCGCGAATGTCCTGTGCCATGTCGTACGCCGCCGCCATCAGCTCGCCAGGCGCGACCACGCGGTTGACGAGCCCCATCTCCAGCGCCCGCGCCGCCGTGATCCGGTCGCGCCCGGCCAGCAGGATCTCCTTCGCCTGCTTCGGACCGGTGATCCAGGGCAGGATCAGCGCGACGATACCCGAGCCGAATCGCACCTCGGGCTCACCCATCACCGCGTCCTCGGCGGCGAGCGTCATGTCGCAGGCCATGGCGATCTCGAAGCCGCCGCCGACGCAATGGCCATGCACCGCCGCGATGGTGGGTTTGGGACAGTCCCAGAAGCGCATGATGAGGTCGAAATCCGCCTCGAGAATCTCGCGCCACTGGCGCGCCGAGGTCTCGCCCCGCGCCGCGGACTCCTTCAGGTCGAACCCGGCCGAGAAGGCCCGGCCCTCGCCCGCCACCACGATGGCGCTCACGCTTTCGTCGGCTTCGGCGATGTCGAGCGCGGCGCCAAGTTCGGTCAGCATCGCGCTGTCGATGGCGTTCAGCACCTGCGGGCGGTTCAGCCGGATCTCAGCCACCCCTTCCACGATCTTCAGCGTGATGGTCCCGAAGCTGCCCGGCGCCGCCATTTCCCCTCCCCCTCCCGCAGGGCCGGGGCCGGCCAATCCGGCCCCGGAGCATCCTCGCGAGGCCTCAGCCCAGCATGAACTGCTGCCACCTCTCCTCCCACCTGGTCCAGTACTTCGCGACCTCCTCGTCGTTGAAGACGACAGCGTCCTTCGAATTGTCAGGATGGTGGTGTCAGACCAATGCGAACCAGTCTCAGTTTGGCTGGGGCAGGGGTCTTTCAGGCCGCGCCGAGCTGACGCCACTCCTCAAGTGCGGCGGTTCTGTTGACCTTGAACATGTGCCGGCTTGAAAGACTGCGTTCCTGATTGAAGTGGTTCGAGACGGAGGCGTGGACAGCGGCGAACTTCTGCAGACTTCGCATGCGCCGGAA
>NZ_JAMFKN010000029.1 GCF_023487995.1 Thermohalobaculum sediminis | reverse complement strand
TGTGGTGCTTGTTCGCCATTCTCGATCCTCCTCTGCTTCATCATAGAGGTGGACCAAATCGTCTGGGGAGGCTCAAGGAGCGGTCATCTGACAAAATGGCCCAGTTGTCGCCTTTGTCCGCTGAGCCGCCCTTCGTTATCCGTGCAGCGAACGACTGCTCCGAGCCCAAAGCGGACCGTGCTTATAATCGCCAGGCGGATGATCTCGGGGCTGGTCTTGAAATACCGGAAAGGGCTGCGTCTGCTCATTCGGCGAGGGTAGGGAGGCCTGCATGCCGTCTCAAGCAGAGTTGCTCTGACAGTGCCCATTTAGAGATAGGGTGAGCGTTGCGGTCTGACCGTCAGCTCCGTAACGCAAGCTGTGTTCGACAAGGTGACGGCGGTGGCGATCAGTTCCGAGATGTCGGTCGTCTGGATCATACGGGAGCGATCCTTTCCCGCGTCGTTGACGGAAGGAGTGTCCACGAATCCGGGATGAACGAGGGTAACCCTGACGCCGTCTTCCCTAACGTCCTCGAACAACGCCCTAGCGAAGCCTGCCTGCGCATGGCGCAACGCACAGTGAACCGCGTGGTTCTTCCATCCGGTCCACGAGGTTGGACCGCAGATATACACGAAAGCTCCCTCGGAGCGTCTGACGGCTGGTAGGACGTGCGCAGTGAGGCGCATCGTAGCCCGCAGCACCTCGTCGATCGACCGATCCCAGTCGGCGAAGCGTTCCGTCGACACGGGGCCATAAGTGAACTTCGCCGCGCAATGGATCATCGCGTCGAGAGTTGCCGAGGATGTCGCCCAGTTCGCCAGCGCGGCGATTTCTTCCATGTTCCCCATCTCGGCCTGGAAAGCGTCGCCGGAGCCGCCCGCCTCGCGGACCGCATCGAGCGTTTCATGAAGGGGGCGTTCGCGCCTGCCCTGCGCGAGGATGTGCCATCCCTCAGCGGCGAGCCTCAAGGCCGCTCCGCGTCCGATTCCGCTTGACGCGCCAGTTATCAGTGCCGTTTTCGCCATGCCCGTCACCGCAACAGGGACGATACGCAATTTTTAGAATAACACAGAGCCGAGCGATATTCGCGCGGGATGCCTACGTCGCTCGCCGGCACATTGCCGACATCCGCGCCCGACGCAGCGAACGACGGCTCCGAGCCCGATCTCGCCGTTCGCTGCACCGCATCCTACGTCGGAAGAGGGCGGAGAGCGGCCATTCGCTGCGCTGAGCACCGAGGTCCGCTCAGTGGATGAAGCGGGCGCTGTGGAACGGAAATTTGAGTGTCCGGATTGCCCCCGATCGCTGCCGTAGGGGCGTTTTCTCGAACGCACCAGCAACAGACACCCATTGTCAGACAGCTCACACGGCAACTACGGTTGCTAGTCGTCGGTCGAGGGGGATGTTGAAGTGATCACTACCGGTCTCTCAAGCGGCATCCAGACTGCACGTACGACCTGGCACACCGAGCAAGCCGTAGCGGGGCACGAGGATCGCAAGATCAACCTCGCCGTATTCAATGGCGAAATCCAATACGCAAGCGGAGAGCGGGGCTTCTATGCAGGCGTCGAGGCGATTGAGATCAGCGATGCGACGGAGCCATTCAGCGGAACAATCGTGGTCTTGCTTCGAGATGGCTCTGTTTCGCATCAGGCATTTGAGGGGATAGTTACACTCCGCTCAAGCAAAAGGCGCCTGAGCGGAGTTGGCAAGTGGGAGTACCTGACCGGCACGGGGAGATTCTGCGGACTTCGCGGGGGCGGTGCGCTTACGTGGACGCTGGAGGACGGAGAGTGGCGGGCCGAATTCACCGGCGAAGAAGCCCCGGAGTAGTGCTCGTAATAGTCGTCTGACGCAATCATACGACCAAATCATTCATTTGACGGGTGCTGTCCCCAAGCGGGCATGTCTCCGTCGGCCGCGTGGACAGGATCTGGGTCTCCGCATAGCGTACCGGAGACGGTCCGATTGTTCGGAGGGGCGGCAGTTTGACGACCAAACGCCAAGCACGGCGACTTGCTGCGATCCTGGCTGCCGATATGGTCGGGTTCTCCAGGCTTGTAGAGTTGAACGAGGCTGGCACTCTGGGAAAACAGCGGGCGATCATGACCGATCTGGTCAATCCGCTGGTCGCGGAATATCACGGCCGGATAGTCAAGACGACGGGTGACGGCTTCCTAGCCGAGTTCTCGAGTGCCTTGCACGCTGCGGAATGCGCCATCGCCTTCCAGAGGTATCTGACCGCGTGGACCGCCAGAGAGACAGAAGGACCGAAACTCACCTATAGGATCGGTATCGATCTGGGTGACATTGTAACCGATGGCGATGACATTTTCGGAGAGGGCGTGAACATAGCCTCACGACTTGAGTCCATCGCGGACCCAGGCGGCATTTGCATTTCGGCCAATGTGTTTGAGCAGGTCAGAAACAAGCTCCCAGGTGCGTTCGAGCCGATGGGACCTCAGAAGGTCAAGAATATCTCGCTCCCGGTCAGCACTTACCGGCTCTCGCCGTACGGAAGCCACGGTTTCAACGTGCCGCGATCCTTCAAGCGCGAGCCGGAGCGCGGGCGCGTCGGGAAGCTTGTCGCCGTCTCTGCCGCCTGCGCGGTCGCGCTTCTGATCGGCTTGATGCTCTGGCATCAAGACCGGCAGGCGAACGAGCTCGCAGACACCGGCCCGTCGGCGTATCAACTGCCGGACAAACCATCGATCGCGGTCTTGCCGTTTGAAAATCTGTCTGACGACGTCAAGCAGGGGTATCTGGCAGACGGCATCACGGACGATCTGATTTCTGATCTCTCTTCTATCCAAGAACTCTTCGTGATCGCCCGAGGTACGTCGTTCTCCTACAAGGGCAAAAAGATCGCGCCAAAAGCCGCTGCCGAAGAACTGGGCGTGAGATACGTGCTCGAAGGGAGCGTGCGCCGCGTCGCTGAGACGGTCAGGATTAATTGGTACTTGGTCGATACGGCGACGGGCGGGCAAATCTGGGCGAAGCGTCTCGACGGGGACTTCGCCCGCGTGCTGCTCATGCAGGAAGAGGCCACAGGTGAACTTTTCGCCGCGCTGAACGTCGCGACTGAACCCCCGGCTTCGGATGAAGGTGATACGGTAACCGAAACCAACCCGGAAGCATATGATCTGTTTCTGCGAGGCCTCGAGCAATATCGATTGGATGCACCCCAGAAGTACAAGCTCGCCCTCGGCTTCTTCGAGCGGGCCCTCGAGATCGATCCATCATACGACAGAGCTCGCTCGGCGATGGCATCCATCTACTGGCGAGCTTACATCGGCGAGTGGGCGGTGGTGCTCGGTCTTGGGCCGACTGTCGCGAGACGAAGGGCGGAGGAGCTGCTGAACGAGGTCAGGCGCGAGGACGTCGCTCTTGCCGAACAAGTACGTTCGCAGATCCTGCTTTGGCGTGGAAAGCATGACGAAGCGATTGCTGCGGCCGAGCGGGCGGTATCGCTCTCGGACAGCGACACCGACACATGGATTATCCTCGCTGAGGCGCTGATCTATGGAGGCAGGCCGGCAGAGGCTCTCGAGATCATTCGGCGAGAACAACGCCGGGACCCGAACAGTCCGTCCCGATACGCGTTCGTCGAAGGACTGGCATACTATGTTCAGGAGAATTTCTCAGCTGCCGCTAGGTCCTTTGAGCGTTCGCTCGCCTTGAACCCGGATTTATGGAATCCTGAAGGTAAGCTTGGTCGGCCATATTGTTATCCATGCGTTGCCCTAATATCCACATATGGGCATCTCGACCGTGCTGGAGACGCTAAACCGCATTTGGAAGCAGCGATTTATCATCAGCCAACGTTCTCGATCGCGAGCGAGCTCTTCCTTTGGCCTTTCAAGCAGGGACCCGATCTAGAGCGGTTCAGAGTTGGTCTGATCAAAGCGGGCGTATCTCAGTTGCAGTAAATGAGCCGGTCGCTCCACCTTCGCTCAATGAGTGGCGCAGGGATGGGTCTGGTACGGGGGCAATGTCAAAGGAACTTGGCTTGAGGCGGAATAGCCGCCTCCCTACCCTCGTGGCATGAGCAAACCCAACCCCCG
>NZ_JAMFKN010000028.1 GCF_023487995.1 Thermohalobaculum sediminis | reverse complement strand
CTTGTGGTGCTTGTTCGCCATTCTCGATCCTCCTCTGCTTCATCATAGAGGTGGACCAAATCGTCTGGGGAGGCTCACGCGGCAGGGCGATCAGACCCGGCGGTTACGGTTGAATATTTGTAGGAACTGAAGAATGATTTGCATCCCGTGTGGACCTGAGAGGTGAAGAAACGCAATGGTGAGTGCTTCGATTCATCGCGACCAGCTTCGGCGCGGAACTTTCGAGAGTAACATTATAAATCGGAACGCGGGATTCGCGTATCTGTCGATACCGAAGGCTGCCAACTCGTCAATCAAGTACGCGCTGCTTCCTACTGTGGGGCTCGCGGACGACTCCGAGATAAACGGGGTCAAAGCCATCCGCCTTATCCATGATCAATCTTCCGGTCCGTTCAGTTTCGAGCGCAAAGCGCAGATCATCGCTGACCTTCCGCCTTTGATCTTCACATGCGTTCGCAACACATGGGCGCGTCTTCTGTCGTGCTATCAGGACAAGGTAAGGAAGACGTTGCATGGACCATTTTCAATATATGGCATTACTTCCGATTATTCATTTGAAGATTTTCTTGAAATTATCGCTAAAGTCCCCGATGAACTTGCGGAGATTCATTTTAGATCACAACTTTCATTAATACACCATGAAGGAAGATTTCTTCCAAACCTCGTGCTAAGAGCAGAGAATTTACATAAAGAATGGCCTATTTTGCAATCGTACTTCCGATCACAAAATGGAATTGAAATATCCGACCTCAGAATATTAAATCGCACTGCAAATGAAAATAGAGTTACTATAAGCCGCCGCGCGATCGAGATAATATCGACAAGATACAAAGATGAGATCAAATTTTTTGGCTTTTCCCCGCCTGAACAGTGAGTCACTCTCTCCTCCCTTGAAATGATGGAGAATTAACTCAGATCACGAGGCATTCGAGCCGGACCACGGCATTGAAGCTCTCAGCGTAGGCATTGTCCGTTGGCCGGCCGAGGCGGCTGAAGTCAAGCACAACGCCGTTGGCGTAGGGTCAGTGAAGTCAAATCTACTTCAAGAAGAAATGACGACATTATCCAATCTCTCAAGCGCGAAACGCAGGTGTTCGACGACATCCTCGTTGTGTGGGTCAATTTGAAGCGCAAACTCATAATATCGAACCGCCAATTCATGACGCTCTATTTGGTTGAAGAGATGACCTATCTGGAGAAACAGATCCTGGTCAGCCGGCATGATCTCTTTTGCTCGCTGATAGGCATTAAATGCCTCCTCGAAGCGCATCGTCTCCTTCAGCATGTGGCCATACTGTACCCAGTATTCTCCACGTTCCGGCCGCTCGCGCAAACCTTCAGCATAGCAAAATGCTGCTCTGGCGAAATCTTGTCGATCTCGGTACCAATCCGCGGCGTTGAAGCACGCGTCCGCGCCGCTCTCCACAAGCCTCTTTGAAGAGCGTCTCCATGTCCGCTTCGGTGTCACCGCACCGCGCCAAAATTCGATGAGTTCAGGCAGCTCGAACGTGTCGGCCTTCCGGTCAACGACTGTGGTATTCCTCAAGATTTGCGTCTCATCAGGAGCATTCATCTCGCGCAAGGGCTGCACGAGCTCGCGCGCCGAGGGGTGGAGCAAAGCATCGTCAAGTATCCGATCCAGCATCGAAAAATGTGTATGCCAGTCTGGTGGTCGGTATTCACGTAAACGCGCGAGTTGTTCTGCGCGTCGATTGCTATCCAGGCGGGAATATTCGAGAATCGCATCACGCCATGCCGAGATTGCAAGAGGGTGAATGAACTCCGGGACATCCCCCCCAGCTTCATGAAACGCTGGGATGTCCGAAGCGATCACCGGGACTCCTTGGGACAGCGCCTCAACCAGGGGCATTCCCCAGCCTTCGACGAAACTTGGAAAGAGCAGCGCCCGGCATCCAGAAATCAGCTCGCCGAGCTGCTCGTCTGAGACAGAATCGCGCTCAACTACCGCACTTCTGACCGCTGGCGACCGGTCTAGTAGGTCAAACACACTTTCATTCTTCCAGCCTCGTTTCCCAACGATTACCAATCGCGGGACCTTGTCCGCGCCCAAGCTGTTCACCATGTCCCTCCACAAGAGAAGCATGGATATGTGGTTTTTGCGCGGCTCGATGGTTCCAACCATCAAGAAATATTCATCGGATGAAATGGCCGAACGCCCCGACCGGGTTCGGAACCTCGGCTCCACGCCAATATGAAGCACGCTCGGCATCCGGTGACGGATGCCGCAATCATGGTAAAACTTCTGCAACCGATCAGCGGTAAACCTCGAGTTCACCAACAGGATCGGGTCAAATTTAGCAATATTTTCGATGCGGGCAGCGTGTTTTAGCTCATCTCCCTCACGCACATACTCGGGATAGTCAATTGGTATGAGGTCGTGAATATAGAAAGCCATGCGTTGAACGCCTTGGCGCTCGACGCTTCGCAGATATGGTTCGCAATCCAGATTAGCATGAGATGAGTTCAAAAAAATGCGTGGCGCGTTGCGATCCAATTGATCAAAGACCGAACGGCACATCTCGACTATTTTTTTCTGATCGCTAGCGGCGAGATCAAGCATCTTGAAGAATCTGTCATCTTCAGCGACATCTCCGGCTAACCACTGCGCCTCAAGCCTCTTGACCAACGCATCCCCAAACGGCTTCGGAAGCACAACGAATTCGTCGCGCACTCTCAGTCCACAGCGGAATTCGATATCAATTCGAGAACTCAGATGCGCAGCATGCCTTATATCGACCCTGTCGATCCCCGTTGCGAAGTCGCACTTGCGCCTCATAAAAATTCGAGTCGCATCGAATAAAACAGTGTACTTTTTATCTGAGAGATAACATGAATCGAGATGTGTAATCGACATTATCGACCCCAGGTCATGTTGAGGGAATACTTCAAAGCTCCACTTAGGAAAGTTGGATCCCACGGCGTTGGGTTAAACGATTCCCCTCGGATTATCGATTTCCAGAATCGCCCCGTAACCGCGTAGGGAAGTAGAGGAGTGTATTGATTCCAGCGCCTCTCCACTCCGATGCAGGCGAAATGATCTCCATTATTTAAAAAACGCTTTGGGGTAACTCCAAAATATGGCGCCTCCCACAGTGTGCTCGAAGAAAGCGCCCCCGCCACTGAAACTAAATCACTTCCAAGCAAATCGTATATGTTTCTATCCAAAGCCTTAATATTCGGTTCGCCATCCAAAAAAGAATCCAGTCTCGGGTTTGGTTTGCTGTGCGGATGTCTTTTGTAAAATACTGTTCCGTAGTCGTCGACCATCTCTCGCAACGCAAGCTCAACGTCGATTTGGCCTGCATGGATTCCGTTGCACACCAAGGACGCGTCGAATTCCGTTTGACCGAGAAAGACCGCAGAACCTGGGGGAATGGCCGCGGATCCCTGCATGCGCCGACACGCCCGAGCGCTTAGTAGCCGGGCTTCGGTGTGGAATATATCCTCTGGAACTGCGTGCTCTTCCATCCTTTGGCGCAACGCAATAACATTGGTGCGGGCACCAAGGACACAATCCTGTAAGAACCGAAGGGGATAAATGGTGAAGTCGATATACGGGATGCGATTGCGATCAAAAATATCTTTCAGATAGGGTGGAAGTTCAAAACTGACGACGACTCCTCGATCATAGATATCGATTAGAGCCTTCTCGGCGCGCTCACACAGGCGGCTTCGATAGAACGAAGCCCAGCCGGCGGTGGAGAATGGTATGCCATGCATATGGTAGATATCGAGGCGCGTGACGGGATGCGACGTCTCTGTGAGAGACACGTCAATAGACGGCACGCTCAATGTCCGCTCGAAAGAAGGGGAAAGCAGACGCCGCAGCCAGGTAACGTTGATGGTCTGTGGGTTCTCGAAACGATTCTTCCGATGATCTTCAACCCGCAGGACATCTCCTGTGAAAATTATCCTGCTTACGCTGAAGAGAACCTCGCTTCCGAGCGGTTCGCCGGTGAAAGTATCGAAATCCTTCATATTTTTAGCATGCCTCCACCCTTCTGAGCATATACCCCGCACCCTTGAATTACGGCACTTAGATACCCCTATAGGCCGAGAGAGCCAAGCCTAACTTCGCCGAGATGGCCGTGATGTGAGACCGCCAAACTGGATCGCTTGAAGCTGGAGTTTTCCGCGTATTGAGCTGCTACCCGATGTTGGACCGCCCGGCTGGGGCATCTCCGGGGATATTGGTCTATCCCCGGAACCTGGGCCAGTTCAGATGAGAGCCTCCGGCGCTTCGGGAACTCGGCCGTCAGGGCCGGG
>NZ_JAMFKN010000027.1 GCF_023487995.1 Thermohalobaculum sediminis | reverse complement strand
AAGGGGTTGGGTTTGCTCATGCCACGAGGGTAGGGAGGCGGCTATTCCGCCTCAAGCCAAGTTCCTTTGACATTGCCCTTGAACAGGTTCGATTTGCTCATCCCGCGACGCTACGAACCCGCCCCGACTGGCTCAAGCCGCAAGTTTCTGACAGTGCCCGAGTTCGAGCGCCGTCAGATCGAGGCCGTACGGCGGGAGCTCGACGCCGAGTACGAGGCCGCAGACACCACCTCGCCCGTCCCTCGGAAGGCCCGCCCCGTCACCGGAATTTCCAGCAGTTCTCGGTCTTGACCGGCGGGTGAAAACGAGTAGGCGGAAGAACTGCATAGTCACGCCCGCCGTCTCAGTCCCACAATGCCCATTATCATGATCATTCGCAAGAACTAAGGAACGCTACCGATGTGTTCGTGTCCGCCCATCGAAAAAGAAAAGAGATCATGAAGCCGACAACAAAGACTTTGAGCGAAGCCGACAGATGCAGCGAGGATCGCGTAGAAGGCGCGCAAGAGTCGCCGGAAGGACTGACCAAAAGGACTTTTTTGAAGCATTCGGCCCAACTAGGCGCAGCCATCTCGGCCGAGTTGCTGCTCGGAACGAGCTTGCGGAGCGCTTACGCAGCGACAAGTGGAATCGCCTCGAGCGAAGAATCCAGTTTCGAGGCAATCGAGCAGCTGGCCCGTGAGCTGATGGCCCAATACCACGTGCCGGGCGTGGCGATCGGCGTCATTTCGGGCAAGGACACATTCTCTGCTGGCTTGGGGGTTGCACGCGCGGACAAAGCGAGCCCCTTCACGCCCGCGACGGCCACTTACCTCTGTTCGCTCACTAAGACCTTCACTGCTACCGCGGCCGTCATGCTGTCCGAGGCGGGGAAGCTCGATCTGAACGCCAGGATCAAGGACCTGATCCCTTACTTCAAAGTGGCGGACTACACGGCGACGAAGGAGGCGAAGGTCATCGATCTCTTTCACCACCACACCGGCTGGGGATCAGAGCACGGATTAGCCCCGGTGGGCGACACCGGCGAACCGCTGGACCGCGCGTTACTCCAAGCCTTTTACCTGCCGCAGCTTATCCCGTTCAACCAGGCTTGGCTGTACAGCAACACCAATCTCGTGTTCGCAAGCCGCGTAATCGAGGTAGCCGCGGGCAAGCCATACGAGGAGGTCATTTCCGAACTCCTCCTGCAACCTCTCGGAATGACCAGTAGCCGCTTCTTTTATGGCTCCAGCGCCCCTGATGGAGACTTTGCTTGGGGCCATCCCGCCATTTACGGTGACGACACGTCGAAACTCAATCCGCAGTTCACGCAAATCCCACGAGCAGCCAGTGGGGCCGGAGCGCTGATTTCCAACGTGGCCGACATGCTGAAGTACGCCCGCTTCCAGATCGATGGCCTCGATAAGAACGGTAAAGTCCTGATGTCAGGCCAGGCACTCGACTACGCCCACGCGCCGGCTGTGGACGCGCCGACAGGGGGCAAGACGGGAGTCACTTGGTTCGTCGACGACATCTCCGGCGTGCGCAACATTCATCATATGGGCAGTTTCACCGGTTACCGGACGTGGCTGGAGTTGATCCCGGAACGGGAGTTCGCCGTTGTGGTGCTGACCAACAGCGACCGTGGCATCGAGGTCTACGAGCCGCTGGCCGAAGCCGCAATAAAACTCTTTACGGGCCTGGAGAAACGGCGCATCGCGCCTATCGATTCTGACCCGAAAGTCCTCGATCCCTATCTCGGCAGATTCGTTGGTGTTTATCAGGACTATTTGATCAAGCGGGACGCTGGGACCTACCGCGTGGAGACGAAGTCCAAGCCCATCTATCCTGGGGCGCCTGCGTGGGCGGACCCGGCCCCCGCCACGATCGCCAACGCCGGTAACGGGTGGTTTATCATCACAGACGGTCCAAAGAAGGGGCTGGTCGGGGAGTTGTTAAACGACCCAAACGGGAAGCCGAATTACCTGCGGATCGACCACAGGATCTTCATTCGAGAGACGGATTGAGACGTCTCTCCGCCACGTGACCTGCGGAGTGAGTTCTCGGCAGCCCCGTGCCCGAAAGTTAACCGACCCGACTGAAGCGCCGGAGAACGCGTCTGCCGGCGCCGTCCCGAAATCTGTCGCCGGACCCGGATTGGCGCCAGTCCGTCCCTTGTCGGGCGCGCCAGGAAACGCGGTCGGAACGGACGGATCAGCGAGGTTCGCCTAGTCCGAACGTCCGTGCACCATCACGATCGGGGCTGGCCTTTACGGTGCAGGATCGACGCATTGAACGACGAACTGGCCGAGCACGCCCGGACAGACGCGGTGGCGTGCCGGCTCACCCCGATCCCGGGCATCGGCGTGCTCGGCGCAACCACGCTGGTCGCGGGCGTCGGTGACGGCGAGTCGTTCAGGCGGGCGCGGGATCTGCCGGCATGGCTCGAGCTGGTGCCGCGGCAGATGACGACTGGGGGCAAGCCACGGCTGCTCGGCATCACCAAGACGGGGAACCGATACCTGCGAATGCTGCTGATCCACGGTGCGCGGGCCGCGATGCCGAGCCTCTCGAAAAAGGCGACGCCCTCGGGGCAGTGGCTTGGGGGCCTGCTGGCGAGGGCGCATCGCAACATCGCGATCGTGGCGCTGGCTGGGAAGCTCGCCCGGATCGCCTGGGCGAGCCTGCGACGCGGCGTGCGCTTCGAACCAGGCCCGGCGGCGGCCACGACGTCGTGAGCGAAGAGATCTGTTTCGGCGCCGCTCTTCAGCAGTTGTGCCGTGACCCGATGAGGTTGGCGATCGGAGGTTGATGACCGGACGCGTCGAACACCCGCGTCTCCGAAAGCCTGGTTCAAAAAACGGCGCCTCGACGCCGGGTCTTTCATGAGGATCGGGAAGCGCGGATCTCCATCATGGCGACCGCCAACGCGCCGCTATACCGGATACGTTTGAGGACGACCGAGCCGAACCGGCACAAAACCGACTTGCCGACGGGGCCGGCCATACATTTTGAACGTCCAGCCGTGCCGGCGCAAGAAGCGGTGTACCGTGGAGGGCGCGAAGCGCTGCCCATGCTCGGCCTCCAGCCGCTTGGCGATCTCGGCCAGCGTGATATGCATGGCCTCCTCGACCATGGCGAAGATTGCCAGGCCGAGAGACTCGATCCGGCCAGTGCGCTTGTCGCCACCCATTGGCCGCTGAGCGACGGAGGCTGTCTCGCGCCAGAGCCGGTGCCACCTGACTGCCGCCCTTTGCGGCGCTGCCGCTCCATCTCGTGACGCCGCCGCCCGGCAGCTCTGGCCCGCGTTGATGGCGTCGATGACGCGCTTCCTGAGGTCGAGGGAGAGAGGTTTGGTCATGAAGGCTGGCCTCCTCATCAGCCGTCACGATGAACCATGCCAAAGACCGAAAGGGAAGCCATTCCGCTTACCGAAGCCATCGGAGCAATAATCAATGCCGAGACCGCCATTATCAGTCCGAGCGTGGCGCAGAGCACTGTCAGATTAACCAGCGGGGTCCATCCTTGCCCTCCTTGGCTTGTTCGAGAGGGCGTAAAGTATCGGATTGTGAATCAAAAAGCTTTCCAGAAGCCGCCAGCCAACCTCTCCAAGACAGCGTTAGGCTATCAGATCAGTTTAATCTGAAAATGCCTCTTTAAGCGCCACTTGCCTGCGCCACGGTCCATCTGATGAGGCTTTCAATCACGGCGTGAGAGGCGCTGTCGAAGGCTTCGATGATCGCCTCGATCTCGGCCCCTTTGGCGGTACGCTCCTCGCTCATCGTGGTTGAGGCCACGAGCTCGCGCCCGCGAGCGCGGATCAGCCGCGCGTCCAAACCAACGCGCACCTTTGGGGCCGATCCGACGGCGCCGATGGCGTAGAAGGGAGCAAGAGCCGTTTCGAGCATGTAATCTGGGCGCATTCGCTGGCGCTCGTTGCCGACCGCCGCGACGGCGTTTGCGCGCTCGAAGGAGCGGATGAGCGTCGCCTGGAACATGTCGGGCGCAAGATCGCCCCACTCGGCGTTTGCATAATAATCGAACTCGTTATCTGCGATCACTTGCGCGATCCGGTTCGTGCGGAGCGCCGGGACGGTCTGGGGAGGCTCGATGACGAGCGTCCAATCTCGCTTCTCAAGACCCGAGGGCACAGTGTCGAGAGGGCTGAGATAAAATTTCCGAGCCGGCGGCGGAGGCGGCGCGGTGCACGCGCCGAGACCCGTGACCACCCCGGCAGCGAGGATTGCTGTCAGAATGTCGCGCCGCGACCTTCCCCGAGTCATGGTATTCCCTCCCTTTCGCTGCGCCCGAAGAGGAAGCCGGGCGGATCGCGTTCAATTTGCTCGGCCACCCGGTTGAGCGTCTGGGCGAGACGCTCGAGGTCGAGCACGAGACCATCGACCTCGGGCAGCGTACTTTGCGTGAAATCCTTCAGGCCGTCGCGGTTCTCGGCGACGGCGTTGTTGATCTG
>NZ_JAMFKN010000026.1 GCF_023487995.1 Thermohalobaculum sediminis | reverse complement strand
AAAGCATCGTCCGGATGGACCGAAGGCCGACCATGAACTAACAATCACCGTGGACCAATCAAGTTGGGCTGCTCACCCTCTCGGACCGTTGCGTTCCGTGCATCTCTCGCCGCGTATGAATTGGTCAGCATTGCGAAGGAGAGCGGCCGGAAGCGCCTTCTCGACATTGGCGGAGGCGAAGGCATCCACAAACGTTTCTTTGAGTCGCGTGGACTCGAGGTCGATGTGCTCGATCTCGCTCCAGGAAGGTGCAAGGTCGAGTATGTTGGCGACTATGAGGATATAGACGTTGCTGGGGAGTATGACTTCCTATGGCTCAGCCATGTACTCGAGCACACCCGTAACCCCGGACGGTTCATCGACAAGCTGTATGCAGACGTGCGCGAGGGCGGCTATGTCTGCGCAACGGTGCCACCGCTTCGCCAGAAGATGACTTTCGCGCATCCGGTCCTGTGGAATGGTGGATCGCTCTTGATCAACTTCGTACGGGCCGGCTTTTGGTGTGGAGACGCCCGCGTCGCAAGTTATGGGTACAACACCTCGATCATCGCGCGGAAAGATATTAGCAGGAGCTGGGATCATCCGCACGAGGCACTGCCCGACGGGCTCGAGTTTGACGGCGGCTATTTCAATGGCGACATCCGGTGGCTCAACTGGACCTGCCGCCGGTTGCCGCCAAACGACGTCGTGGGAGACTACGAGGGGATCCCCGTCGAGAAGGTCTGCGATACGATTGATCCGGTGGATCTTTCCACCTCATTCTTCTTTCGAGCCCACGACGCCCGGCGCGGAAAGTCATGGACCTTTTACTATGACAAGGCCTTGGACACCGCGATGCGTTGTGTCTAATCGTTCGTCTCACGGGACACAGCGTGCGCTGCCGGACACATGACCGGACCTTAGAGCGTGTTTTGGAAGCGTCACGCCGACCTTCTGAGGATTGTTGCGATGGCGGCGATGGTGACGAGGGTTTCGGCGACGGCGGTGAGCTGCTCGTAGTCTCGGACGAGGCGGCGACACTTCACGATCCACGCGAAGGTGCGCTCGACGACCCAGTGGCGTCGGCTGACGACGAAGCCGTTCGCACTGGGCGGGCGCTTGACGATCTCCAGCGCGACGTGAGTCTTGTTCTGCGCCCATGTCACGAGCCGACGCGCGTAACCGCCGTCGGCATAGACCTTCCCGACGAAGGGGAACCGGCTGCGCGAGCGCCGCAGGACGCCCTTGGCGCCGCTGCGGTCCTGCCGGTCGGCGGCGTGGACCTCGACGTCGAGCAGACGGCCATCGGTGTCGGTCATGATATACTGCTTGCGCCCGCTGATCCGTATCTCGGCGTCGCAGCCTCTGATACCAGCGCCTGATGATGCTGACTCACGCGAGGGATTCCCAATTTGGTCACGGGATGATTCAACATGGAGAACCGAGGGAGGGTCTCCATGGGAGCAGCAATCACACTGCGCGGCGACTTCACGGCGGATGATCTCCGGGCGCTGGCGAAGCGGAGCCGGGATGCGCGTCAGACGCGCCGGCTTCTGGCGTTGGCCTCGATCTACGACGGGGGCAGCCGGAGCGAGGCGGCGAAGATCGGGGATGTCGGCCTCCAGATCGTCCGGGACTGAGTGCTGCGCTTCAACGCGGCGGGCCCGGACGGCCTGTTCGACCGCAAGGCGCCGGGCAAGCCGCTACTGACGGATGCGCAGCGCGCCGCCCTCGCGCAGGCAGTCGAGGCGGGGCCGAGGCCGTATCTCGACGGGGTGGTGCGCTGGCGGCTGGTCGATCTGGTGCAGTGGCTCTGGGAGGAGTTCGGCGTCTCGGTCAGTCGCCAGACGTTGGGAAGGGAGCTGCGCGGCATGGAGTTTCGCAAGCTCTCGGCGCGGCCGCGCCACTATGGGCAAGATCCTGATGCCATGGCGGAATTCAAAAAACCTCCCCGAGCGGCTGGCGGCGATCCGGGCTGGGCTCCCGGCCGGGACCGAGCTCGAACTGTGCTGGCAGGACGAGGCGCGCGTAGGTCAGAAGAACGCGATCACCCGCCGGTGGGCGCGGCGCGGAACCCGGCCGCGGGCGCCGCACGATCAGCGCACCAAATGGGCCTACATTTTCGGGGCGATCTGCCCGGCGAAGGGCAAGGCGGCCGGGCTGGTCATGCCCTTCGCCGACACCGAGGCGATGCAGGTGCATCTGGCCGAGATCAGCGCCACCGTCGATCGCGGCGCGCATTCCGTCATCCTGCTCGACCAGGCCGGCTGGCACATGTCGGCGACCCTCGTGATCCCCGACAATATCACGCTGCTTCCGCTGCCACCGCGCTCGCCCGGGTTGAACCCGGTGGAGAACCTCTGGCAGTTCATGCGCGACAACTGGCTCTCGAACCGCGTCTTCACCAGCTACGACGACATCGTCGCGCACTGCTGCGACGCATGGAACAAGCTCCTCGACCGGCCCTGGAAAATCACCTCCATCGGCCTTCGCGATTGGGCGCACGGGTTCTGATCAATGAGCGATGGTATGAATCCCCCTTTTGATCGGCCGTCCTGACGGTCTGGCTGTCGATGATCGCGGCCGAGGGCGAGGCGTCGCGGCCATCCCGTTCTCGATCGGCCATGACCAGCGTGGGGTGGACGCGAGCCCACACGCCGTCGCGCTGCCAGCAGCGCAGGTAGTAGTAGACCCTCTGCCAGGGCGGGAAATCGTGCGGCAGCAGCCGCCACGAGCAGCCCGCCTGCAGCACGTAGAGGATCGCCTCGACGATCTCGCGCTTGTCGGCCTTGCGCGGGCGCCCGCCCGGGGCGATGCGTCGGGGATCATCGGCGCGATCACTGCCCACTGGGCCTCGGTCAGGTCGCTGGGATTGGCGCGGCGGCGGGCACGGCAAAGCATGGGCGTCGATACATCGAACTCAATCAGCAAGGTCGACACCCCATGATTCACACCTGAGCCCGAACGGGAATCCCTTTCTAAAACAATCTCTTATGTCGAGCTCGACAGGGCGGTAGTGAAGGATCTCCTGGGAAACGGCTGACGATACTCTGGCAGAACCAGGAGACCGCGCTGTCGGCGATTTCCAGGTTCGACATCTCGCAGCGCCGTTCCTCCCGGCTGGTGTGCGTCAATCCGAAGGCCGTTCGCGGTGAGCCGTTTCCGGACCAACCGGAGGTCTCCGCGCATGCGCGAGATCGCGGCAGAGAGGAGGCGCCTCGGCTACCTGCGGATCGAACGGATGCTCCAAGGGGGATCGGTCACCATAAACCACAAGAAGCTCAGGCGGCTGCACAGCGAAGAAGGCCTTGCCGTGAAACGACGGCACGAGAGCCAACGTGCGACGGGAACGTGGGAGCCCATCTCCAGTTGACTGGGGGACCCGACGGGCTCAGGTCAGCGGTTAACGATGCCCGCCGGGAGAAATAATCAAGATGCCCCGGACGGCGGCGCATTTTGGGGCGGCCTGAGATCTGCCTTAGCGCCGCGCAATGCGCCAAATTCCGGAAAGCCCTGTTCAGAGCGGCGAGGTTCTAGCCTGCTGGTGGAATTCCTGGAGACGTGCAACCTGATCTGCGAAATATTCCTCGTCGCATTCAAGAAAATTCGGGTTGCCGGCAAAGTGATTGGCCCAGTCTTCACTAACGCATCCAACCATCCGCGCCCTCAATTGGCCCTTCCGGCGTTTCTCACGGAAGACCCTTGTAAAGCCCGCGTCTCGCATCCACGCCGCACAGCATCCGATAGTTGGGCCGGACCAGTTTGTGACCCCGAAGAACTCGCTGGGATAGAACATAAGCGCTGGAAGAAGGTGGTCCGCTCCGGCAACATGCGTCTCGAGTAACAGCACACCGCCGCAGACTGGGCGGATCCGGTCGAACGCGAGAAGTGGATGCCTCAGGTGATAGAGCAGACCATAGAAAAAGACGACATCGAACACCCCGTCCCTAGCCGGATTGAGTTGATATACCGACCTAAGTTCGCGCCGCGCCTTGAAGCTAAACTCCTCCTTGATGCGGGCAAAATTCGAACTCTTGTCTGTCGAAGATTTTCGGGAGGTGATTTCGGTTGGGATGTTGTAACCCCAGTCGTAATTTTTATACTCATTGACATCGATTGCGAGGACGTCACTTGCGCCCTGCGTCTCGCTCCAGAATGACCAAAAGCCGTCATTTGCCGCGATATCGAGAACGCGCTTCCCGGCAATGGTTTTGGGCCCAATGCGAAAGAGGTTAGGATCCCTCGTGTGGTCCGTTGGCCCAGGAGTGATGCGCCCATCTGGAAGGATGATTTTCTGGTGGAAGTCATAACTGAGGATGTCGTCTTTCACGGCGCACTCTCCATCCATGGTCGCGGATACTTTTGCCCCGCTGGGCGGCGCAGTCTGATCGGTCCAATTGAATTGTTAGTGCATGGCGGGCATGTGGTCCATTGAAGTGATTGCCCCCGGTGGTGTCGGCCGTTAGCCGAAGCTGTGACCCCGCTCGGCTGAGCAGCCCAACTTGATTGGTCCACGGTGATTGTTAGTTCATGGTCGGCCTTCGGTCCATCCGGACGATGCTTT
>NZ_JAMFKN010000025.1 GCF_023487995.1 Thermohalobaculum sediminis | reverse complement strand
GGGTGGAGCAGCCCGGTAGCTCGTCAGGCTCATAACCTGAAGGTCGCAGGTTCAAATCCTGCCCCCGCAACCAAATCCACATTATATTCCAATATCTTACGCCCATCGCGTCGTGGGGTATTCCAATACGCGCGCCCCAGGTCAACACCAGGTCAACAAAACCGGCCAAACCGCGACGGTCTAGGCGGCCGGGCTACCAGGTCTCCGCTCATTGAGGATCGGTCTACCTGCAGTGCGAGGAGTATTGTCGCCCGCATGACGAAATGCGATCGTTGCCAACGTTGAGCGATTGAGGAAGAAATCTTGCAGGGTCTACACGTTCCGCCTTTCAGTGACATCGATGCGATTGGAGCTTTTGACGCAGCATTGCAGGCGAATGAACGGGTCGTGCTCGATTTTTCGAGGATCGGCTTTGCCGTACCCACCGGGATGCTCCTTTTAGCGTCAGTCATTTCTAGGGCCGTCGAAGCTGGACGTGTGACCGCAACCGTCGGCGCGAAACCATACGATTATCCTGCAAACATGGGATTTTACGACGCTTGTGGACTACACGTTCCACGGCACGACGCAGCTGGAAGCGCGACATATTACCCAATCACGAAGCACGATGTTCGAATGATTAAGGCGATCGCCGCGAAGGCGGGAAAACCGGTCGGAGAGCAGGTCAACATGATGGTTGGTCGGCTCGCCTATCTTATTACCCGCAAAACCAGCGGTAATCTCTTCTTCACCGTGCGATACTGCCTGCGAGAGATTATACGCAACATCGCAGAACACAGTGAGAGCGACGACTTTCTCGTTATGGGGCAATTCTGGCCGCAGAGTCGGGATGTGGAGTTGGCAGTACTGGACCGGGGGATCGGCCTGCAGCGTTCACTTGCGAACAATCCGAAATTCGCGGCATTGGGCTCGGATCGAAAGGCCATCCGGATTGCTCTTCTGCCGAGCACGTCAGGCAAAAAGATCTACGAAAAAGCGCATGCAATGGATACCAAAGATACCGATGGCGAATGGGGAAACTCGGGCTTCGGCTTATACATCACCAGTCAGATGGCGCGCGCAACAGGTCGTTTCGTGATCGGATCAGGAAACGCACGCCTCGAGTTCGCTAGAAACGCTAAGTACAATGGCGATTTTTTCCTGCCCGGAACCCTGGTTTCGATGACCGTCAACGTCGATAAGCTTGGACAGTTGGAAGCTGCTCTCAAGGCGATCTCTGACAGGGGCGAGGCGTTTGCGAGACGCTACCTGACGGCTGGTGCCGACGTAATCGCCTCGGCCGCTTCCCGCCTGCTCATGGAAAATGAGCAATAAGCGGAAAACCCTTATCCGTCGGCCTCTACTTCGCGGAACTCACCGGTTTCGGCGCACCACAACTCCCATCCCCATTCCTGGCCTGTGGGTTGAATCTGATCGTGTGGAACGTATGCATCGCCCTCGGGCACATGATACTTGTAGAAAAGTGAGGGCGCCGCTCCGGGAAACGTCACAAGCATTGGCTCAATTAGCTCCCGTTCGAACAACACACCGTTCATGTAGACGCCGAGAACGCTCCTTCTCTTATACACAAGGCGCCAACCATCAGGCACTTTGATGTTTGCGAGATTAACAGCCCCAGCGGGCGCTAGCGTTTCAGCCCAAGCGCGTAACTTATCGGCGATCTTGTCGCTGACGATAGCATCGGCACCCGCCAACGAGGCCCCTCGATCCAGACGGGCGAGATAGGTGGGAAATGCATCATAAAGAGCTTCGGTCAGCCTTAGGCTTCCGTAGACTGCATCATAGATCACGACGGCGTCTGTGAGTCGCACTGGGCCGGATGCGGTAAGCAGCCCGATATTTGAAGATGCCGAGTCGATGTCGTAAGGTGCAATCCCGAATTCGCTTGATAGTAGATCACGAAGGCCATCCGCGATATCCTCGCGAATTCGGCGCTGCGTTTCGTCAGAGCCTCTAAACCAATCTTCATCGATCCTTAGGACGAGACCTGTGGTTCTGAAATCACGCTGTTTCCGCGACATAGATGGGTTTTCCGCACGAAGGTCACGATACATCTTGGTAGTATTGCCTACACGGTAACCCTCCACGCTTTCGTTCACTTGGACATAGACTTCAGCGAGTATGCCGGTTTCGTTCGTCATGACCCGGCCATCGATGATACCGTCGGCCTGCAAGCTAAGGTTTACTTGCTTCCGGAGAATCGGCTTGGTGGGCGCCTCATTCTTAGAAGAGCCAACCCGTATCGCCCTTTCCCCTCGGCTGGTTCGCCATTCATAGACCTTGTAGGCGCGACCGGCGTGAAGATAGGTGGCGCCGGGATAGGCTTCGCGAATGGCTTGATTAATTGCGATTGTACCGATGCGATCGGGATCGGTGCGACTTCCCTCTTGAATGTCGAAACTTCCTTCGCCGACCTGTCGAAGCGGATAGTTGAGGTGCGGCGCATCTGCCCCAAGTTGGGCGATGAAGTCGAACTCCCGCGAGCGTGCCGCCCCCGGTTTAGCGGATGCAAGGACCTCCGCAAAACCGTCAGGCCAGCTCGCGCCGCTGGGTAGAGCGGAGCGTTCCATACCAAGGACTTCCATTTCCTCAAGGAGACAGCGGGCCTGAGAGAATTGAATAAATCGATTGCCAAGGTATAGATGCGAGGGCTCGACGGGCATTCTGAAGTAGTCGTCGAATGTCAACCCGAGGCGTCCAAAAGCCACGGGAGAAGCAATCACCATGAATGTGCCGGGCTTCGCGCGGCCGACGCGGCCTAAGCGCTGGTGAAAGGCCTTTCTAGACTGGGGGATCCCCAGGGTCACCCCGATTTCCATGTCGGCAATGTCAATGCCAAGTTCGAGCGCGGAAGTCGCAACTACACCGTGTAGTGACCCGTCGCGCAGCGCTTTTTCGATCTTCTCTCGGTCATGTGCTTCGTAACCGCTTCGGTATGGCAAGACGCTCTCGTCGCCGACTGACCGCACGACCCGTTCTACGCCTTGCCGGGAATCGATGAAAACGATGAAGCGCCGACGTTCAGAAAGAGAGAGAATGCCGCGAACTATGTCTGTTGCGGCTGCTTCTCCTGCCGCTCCGTAGTCCGCCCCACTCAGGTGAACGGCGCGGCGCTGAAAGTGCGGCGCACCGTTCTGGTCTTCTTCGATGACTGCAAACTCGAGACCGGTCAACAAACGAAGATGATCGGACGGCCCAGACAGCGTTGCAGTCGTTGCAACAACTTGAAATTCCCTCGACTTGGCGTCACTACGTGATATCCTCTTCTTGGCCGCGATCAACCTTCTCAGAAGAAAAGCAACATTGCTGCCAAAGACAGACTCGTAGATATGTGCTTCATCCAATACCAAGAGGCGCAGACCATCTAAGAAGCGCCTTACAGGGCCGCTGCCAACATTTCGCATAAACCATGCATGGCAAACGTCCGGCGTCATGATCAGGATTCTAGCCGCGCCGAGAATCTTATCACGATCGGACATGGGAACATTGCCGTCAATTCGGCCGACGACTTCGTCCGAAAGCTCAGCAATCCGAACTAGCTTCTTCCAGCGGCTAAACTGATCAGAGCCAAGTGCTTTAAGGGGGTAGATGACCAGAACCTTAGCGGTGGGATCTGCTGTCAGGCGACGGAGAGCATCGATCTGAAAAATTAGAGATTTCCCGGATGCTGTGCCTGTCGAAACAACTACATTTTTAAAATTTACTAAATATTCTACTGCCTTGGCTTGATGTTCCCAAACCGAGAAATCATTACGGCCCAGCATATTTCGCAAAATAGATGACATTTTGCCAGAAAAGGCGGCCTCCGGCAGGGTTCTTCTTCTCTCCATTCGGCTTGGTGTTTCGATTTCGCTGATGATCTCAAGGTTCAAGGTATGAATCAGTTCGTCAACATATGAACTCACAATGATACTCCTTCAGGGGCCAGCGCCCACCGAGGTTAGTCTCCCGCGGCGAAATTTGACAATTGGGATCAACGCTTTTGGTCGACGGTTTTGTCAATGAGCGCCTTGGGTGCTCGTTGGCAGCCGCCAGTGGCGGTCCGAGTGCTGAACGGTCGAGGTCGCAAGTTAGTCTGTCCCGACTGGATTACCGCTGCTTTGCATACAACTTCTCGTCTGACGGCGCATCACAGAATAATCAGCTAGCATTCGCTCTACGACAGACCCGGTCGGCAGCCGCTTCAACTCCTCTGCCGCCCTCTCGCGAAACCCCTGATCGTACTCGACCACCGGCGGGCAAACGCAAACCGCCGGTGTCTCAAAACCGCCCGTCGCGCAGCCGGCGAGCGAGATCATCGCGATCACGAGGCCGATCCGCAGCAGCCTCGAGCATGTGGCGCTGAATCTCATTGGCTCTCTCCATGGTCTCGAGGCGTTCCGCAAGCCGGCCGGCGCGTTCGCCGGCACGGCGCAGGTTCATCAGGAACAGCAGAACGGCGCCGGCGAGGGCCGCCCAAGCAATCGCCTGGGAGGCCCAGCGCGATCCGGCGACGGCGGTGAAGAGCGCGCCGATCATCGCCGGCCCCGCTTCCAGTCATCGAGACGGGCGTAGATCGCGAGTCCGATCCCGGCGAGCGCGAGTGCGATGAAGGCCCAGCGAAGGCCATCGAGGTAGGGCACCAGCGGCTCGAGCGCGCCCTGCGTTTCCGTCAGGATATCCTCGGCGACCTCGACCCCGGCCGTGCCGATCGTCGCAACCCCGGCCGTGCCGCCGCCCCTCATGGTGCGGCTCTCCGCGAGCCGCTCGCGTGCCGGCGGGGTCTCGGTGGCGAAGGGCGTCGGCCGCTCCGGGAAGGGCTCGCCCCAGCGCCGGGCGGGACCGAGATCGATATGCATGAAGCCCGAGCGCGGATAGGTACCGAAGCCCTGGAAGCCGACCACCCGCGCCGCGGCCTCGAAGGCGCCCGGATCGTGGTTCGCCATGGTAATGTCGAAGGCGGTGCTGAGCCTCCCCAGACGATTTGGTCCACCTCTATGATGAAGCAGAGGAGGATCGAGAATGGCGAACAAGCACCACAAG
>NZ_JAMFKN010000023.1 GCF_023487995.1 Thermohalobaculum sediminis | reverse complement strand
AATGGGTTCGGCTTGGTCATCCTGAGAGGGTAGGGAGGTTGCCACCCCGCCTCAAGCCGGGTTTCTCTGACAGGACCAGCAGGATCATCATTATGAAAACGAAACCCCATAGAGCGTGCTGTCTGGCTATCGGGCTTGCACTGACAGCACTGCCAGCCTCGGCACAGCAAGACGCTGGGACGATCGTCGGAGCAGGCGTTGGTCTCGTCCTTGGGCTCGCAATCGCGATCGTAATCGGCGCCGTGGTTGGTTGGCTTGCTGACCTCATTGTCGGCGGCAGCGGTACAGGCTTCTGGGGGGATGTGGCTTTCGGCATTGGAGGCTCGATCCTCGCCAGCCACGCTTTGCCCCTGCTCGGCATCTCGATTGGCGGCGCTGTCGGCAGCCTCGTGGCCGCACTCATGGGCGCAGTCCTGCTGATCCTGATCGTTCGGCAAGTCAGGAAGGCCAAAGGCTGACAACCTCTTCTTGAGCGATCGGAGGCGGACATTACAGCTTGCAGCGTCGACGCCTCAGATGGCGTGGCTCGGGCGGCTGTGAATACGGTCGCGCGACGATCCCTCAAAATTCACACCCGCCATTTGGCGCGTTGCAGGCAGGGCGCATCGCGTTCGCCATCAATTTAGCTGACGCTCAGAGGAGACACTCGTTTCGGTGCCCGCAGCTTCTGCTTTGGGCTCCAAGGAGCCGAAAAGCGCCCTCGTTGGGAATGACCGCATCTACCAGCAGCGGCCGTTGAGCCTGTGCTCCGTGGGCGACCGGGGTGCGAACTTAGCTGCCATACTCCCCCCTTGCCCTTATGCCTCACCTAATACTAGCTTTTGTGCAGACGGGGGGATGTCTGTTTCGGCGCTGGGGCTATTGGCGAACGGACCAGCGCGGCGCCATGCTTCGGGAGGAGCGTGTCATGACATCCAAGACCACGGGTTCCACACCACCGTACAATCTTACGCCGCAGCAGCGGGCCATGCCCAAGGTCAATAAGGTGACTGCGGATGATATAACAGCGTCGCTGAAGGCCGGATTTTCCGACTTTCTGGCTCGCCCCCTCATGAGCGGCTTCTTCGGCCTCTTCTATGCGGTTTTCGGAATCCTGTTCGTTTGGTGCCTGGTCTGGCTCGGCAAGGTCTGGATGATCATTCCCGCCGCTGTAGGGTTTCCGCTGGTTGCACCTTTTGCCGCCGCTGGGCTTTATGAAATGTCCCGCCGGTCGCAGAAGGGAGAGAGTTTCGGCTGCTCTGAAATCCTCACCGTCATGGCCAATCAACGTAAGCGCGAAATGGGCTGGATGGCGTTTGTCACCCTGTTCATTTTCTGGGTGTGGATGTACCAGGTTCGGCTTTGGCTGGCGATCATCCTGCAAGATGCATCCTTCTCGGATTTTGACGGGTTTTCGCATACCGTACTCTTCACACCGCAGGGCTGGACATTCCTTGCTGTCGGCACCTGCGTAGGCGCATTTCTTTCGGCTGTTCTGTTCACGGTGACCGTCGTCGCCATGCCCATGCTGCTCGACCGGGAAGACATCGATGTCGTTTCCGCCATGCTCGCGTCCATTCGCGTCGTCAGGGAAAACCCGGTGGTCATGCTCACCTGGGCGGCGATCATCTCGGTCACCATGCTGTTGTCGCTGGTTCCGGCGTTTCTGGGCCTGATCTTCACCCTTCCGATCCTTGGCCACACCACATGGCATCTCTACCAGCGGGCCGTGCCACCAGCCGCGGGGCGATCTATCCAGCCACCACCTTGAGCAGCTGCATGCTTTTTTCGTCCGCATCCTCTGTATGATTGGCTCGAGAAGCCTACCCGCCGCAAAGCTCGCGTTGCCCTCATTGGCCGAAGTTTTGCGAGGCTCGCTTTTAGGCTCGCTCGAGACCTTCGCTGCAAGCCGTTCGAAAGTCGGCTTCAGGCCGTGAGCGGCGTCGACGCTACGGCAGGACCGGGCGGACAGACGCCATTCGCCGCGCTCAGCACCAATGGCTGCTCAGCGGACGAAGCCGCCGTTTGCAGATGCGGCACGATCCGATCCACACGCGAATGCCCAAGGTTCTTCATTGCCTCGAAGCTGAGTTTGAGCTTTCGGACAAACTTCCGACGCGTAAGGAGTTCTCGAATCCCTGTTATGCGTTAACACTCATCATGAAAGAGTTCGCAGGGGCTTTCAGGGAAAAATCGATGTCCAGTGTTCCTCAGGTTATCTCCTTTCCAAGTGCCTTATGTAAGTTCCGTATTGTGTTCATCTCGTTTCTCGTTGCTGTGGTGGCTTCACTGGCGCCTGCTCAGGAGACGGCGCCGACGGTCGAAGAAGCCGCAGCTGCAAGCGTTGCAGATGCGATCGCAGAAGCGGCTGTCGATGAAAACGCGCGAAATGCCGAGACGGGCGTGACATCCGAAGTACTCGATCCCGACATTGATCCCACTGAGCTTGAACACCGTCTCGTCCCTATGACCAAGGAGGAACTCGCGGCCCTGACCGCCGAATGGCTCAAGATCGTGAAGACAAAGACCGAGGAGGTCATGGCCGCGCAGATCGCGATCGACAAGACGGAGGGAACGGTCGAAGACGCGGCGCGTGCCCGCCTCACGGAACTCGTGCATTCGCGCAAGGCTCTGTTCGACAAGTACTCGAAGGTCATTGCCGCATGGGAAAAGAAGGGGGGCGACCCTGAGGAGATCGCCGACTACCGTGCCTATCGGAGCGCCATCATCATCGAGGAAACGCGAACCGCAGATTACCAGACCCTGCTTGCGCAAGCGCTGTCGTGGCTCACCAACCGTGACGGCGGTATTCAGCTCGGCATAGACGTGACGGTGATCATCGCCTCTCTTCTGGGCCTACTCTTCTTCGGCCGCGTCGTCCGCCGTTTCGCGCGCCGTTGGATCGGGCATGTACCGAACCTTTCGAAGCTGCTGCAAGCCTTCCTCGTGACCGTGGTCTACTGGATCGTCCTCGCAATCGGCTTGATGGTCGTGCTCTCTGCGCTCGGAATCGACATATCGCCGGTCTTCGCACTGATCGGTGGCGCCTCCTTCATCCTCGCCTTCGCATTTCAGGACACGCTGGGAAACCTGGCAAGCGGGCTCATGATCATGGTCAACCGTCCCTTCGACGAGGGAGATTACGTGGATGTGGGCGGCGTCGCCGGTACGGTGAGAGCGGTCAGCATCGTGGCCACCACGGTCGTCACACCCGACAACCAGATCATCGTGATCCCAAACAAGAACGTCTGGGGCAACGTAATTACCAACGTCACCGCGAGCGACACGCGGCGAGTCGATCTAGTGTTCGGCATTTCGTACGAGGACTCCATCCCCGAGGCCCAGCGCGTCATCGAGAACACGGTGAAGGCTCACCCGCTCGTGATGGACGACCCCGCGCCGGTCGTGCGGGTGCACGAGCTCGCAGAAAGCTCTGTCAACTTCATCTGCCGCCCATGGGCGAAGACCAGCGACTATTGGAGCGTCTACTGGGATCTCACGCAGCAGGTAAAACAGGCTTTCGACGCCGCAGGGATTTCGATCCCATATCCGCAGCGAGACATACACCTGAGGTCGACCACAGTCGGTGATGGTCAGGGAGAGACCCGCCAAGCGCTCCGGGAGATCTGAAACCAGACCACTGAGGCTACAGCACCGGGCACGCTGCGCAGGGCGTGGCCCCAGTTCGAATATATGCCTTGAGGACTGAAATTGATGAAAGGACGCGGCGCTCCGCCGTGAGGTTTTAAGAGCCAATGCCCTGTTTCAGTGGGCGTCGGTAGGTCCTTTCCCGATCCGCATCAAAACGTGGCGGAGGGTAGGAAAGTGGTCAAGTTGGACAGTAGACACAACGCACCCGCAGCGAATGGCTGCTCTTTAGAATGCGCCGCAGCATCAGTCTTGAACCCCGCAACCGTTCGCCGTTTTGCGTGCGCGTACAGCGGATATGCGGCGCGTCCGGTATGGGCTCGATTGAGACCTTCGCCGCATTGAACACGAACGGCAGGTTCGGCCGACGCCGACACATCGAGGGCATCATCGCTTTAGCGCCGCAATTGAAGTCAGCGCTTAGTGCCGAAGCATTCGGGAACGGGCCTGCAGCGACGAAGCATGGAAAATCCGTGTTAGCGTTGACATTCGGAAGCCACCGCAGGTCCCGCCAGCCGATCTTCCTAGGATTTGACCGCCCCCTGGTCAGGACGTCAGAGCGAGACCAGTCAATCCTGACCGGCATTCCAGAACAGGGCCTTAACCCGCCTCTGGCCTTCAAAGTAGAGGATACCGCCAATGCCCGGCCCCGACCCCCACGGCATAGAGGTTCAAGTCCATGAGGACGGTTCCGTTCATGTCCTCTGCGAGGTCTGGGCAGACGGGAACCGCAAGAACCGCATCAAGCGGATGCAGAGGATCGCGCAGAGGCTTTATTGGGGAGCTTGGCGCTGCCGGCACTGTGGTGAAGAGATTCCAGTATTTCGGCGCGCGGATGCCCGGTTCTGTCGTGAGAGATGCCGGAAATCGGCCGCGAGAGAGCGACGCCAGCCGCGGGAACAAAGCAAAAACAAAAGTCAAGACTGGTAAGCCCGGGAGCCACATGCTTTGATCCCTAAGATCAAAATGAAGGGGCAGGCAGATGCCTCTTAAGGTTGGGGTCCCGATGCAGAACACATCGCACGCCGTGATGGCGCAACGCGCAGAACCTCGCGATAGCCTGGATGATTTCCCTACTCCTCCATGGGCGACGCGAGCGCTGATCGAGCATGTGATCGAGCAAGACTCAGGAGCGGGTGAGCTCTCGGTTCTTGAGCCCGCATGTGGCCGAGGGCACATGGCCCAAGTGCTTTCCGAGTACTTTAAAGAGGTTTCAGCTTCCGACGTCCATGCCTACGGCTATGGGGCAGTATCCAACTTCCTCACCAGCGTTCATGAGGCAAGCGCTTTCGACTGGGTAATCACGAACCCACCTTTCCGGCTCGCGGAAGACTTCGTTTTGCGGGCGCTCCCGATCGCGCGGCGAGGCGTCGCTATGCTGGTCCGGACGGTCTTCATTGAGAGTGTTGGCCGCTACGAGAGGGTGTTTACCCGGTTTCCGCCGGCAAGGGTCGCGCAGTTCACTGAGCGAGTGCCGATGATAAAGGGGCGTGTTGACAGGAAGGCAAGCACGGCAACGGGCTACGCATGGGTCATCTGGGAGAAAGCTTGTACGGCGCCAACAGCGTTGACTTGGGTGCCGCCATGCCGAAAGTCTTTGGAGAGGGCGGGTGATTATGAAGCGCATTTTTTAATGCGTGATCGAAGCGATCATCCGAGACAGCAGGAGCTTTTTGCATAGCGGGGCCAGCTTTGATGGATGAGCTTGTTGAGAAATTAAAGCCAACCGTCGAAGCCACGATTGCCGGCTTAAACGGAAAGAGATTCAAGGCCGACCCGATCGCCGGTGCGCACTTCTCTCGGATCGTTAGTGTGATGAGTTCCGCCTACAAGCGGCATGGGTTCATTCTTGAGCGAGCAATCCTAGAGCGGCTCAAAATGAACCCGGACTTCGAGGTCTGGGAGGACAAGCAATTTCAGGTTCCTTCTACTGCTGACCATATTGTTGACAGCGCAATCGGCGAGCCAGCGCATATCTTCGGGAGCGAGACAACCTATCGGCCTGGCAGCAGGACCCTGCAGGTTGACGCCATCGTTTACAACAAATTGACTGGAAAGCTGACCGGCTACGAGGTGAAACGAGGGGCTGGATTGCACGACTCTGGCAAACGAAGGTCCATCCTCCGTGACCTCCTTTGCCTTCAGGTTCTCCTAAGATCCTATGGGGCGCAGCGGGGACTTGAGGTCTCCGACGCTAACGCTCACATCATTTTTTATTATGGAGAATGCTCGATCAAAAAACCATTCAGCCTTGTGCGCGAGGAGCTTGACGAGCATTTCGGGTTTCCCGTGCAGGAGGCAATTGAGGCCGTGAACGAGCATTTCCGGTCGAGGCTCTTCAGCATTCTCACGTCCTGAGGCAGATGGATTCGCCCGCACTGATCTCATGCTTTAACGAAGCGATGGGGGAAATCGTGGGGGAAATAAATTGCCGTTATTCATTCAAACCCTTGGCAAACAATAGAATTTTATGGATTTATGGCGGTGGTGTCAGACCAATGCGAACCAGTCTCAGATTGGCTGTCAACGTCGGCCTTCAGGCTGCGCCGAGCTGAC
>NZ_JAMFKN010000022.1 GCF_023487995.1 Thermohalobaculum sediminis | reverse complement strand
TGGCTGATGTCGATGCCGCGCTCGTGCAGCAGGTCTTCAACATTCCGCAGCGATAGCGGGAAACGGACGTAGAGCATCACCGCCAGGCGGATGACCTCGGGCGACGTCTTGAAACAGCGGAAGGGGTTGGGTTTGCTCATGCCACGAGGGTAGGGAGGCGGCTATTCCGCCTCAAGCCAAATTCCTCTGACAAGACCTCCGGCGCGGCTCGCAGGCCGACGCCACTCCGCTTTACGAGCCCGCCTCCGTGCGCCCCTGCAGCGGGAGAATCGCTGGGGGCCTCCAAGTTGCCAGCAGATCTAGAAGCCGGTCGAGGCTTGCGCCCTTCCTCCGTCCCGGCCGCGTCACCGTGCAATAGGGGTGGCCGAGCGGCAGCGCCCGCTCATCCAGTCGCACGAGGGAGCCCGACGAGAGCTCGCCGTCCGCGAGGCCGAGTTGGCCCAGCGCGATCCCGAACCCGCGAGCGGCCATTGCCAGAGCCACGCTCGACGAGCCTCCGACATGCCCCGACGCGACGGATAGCGCCATCGGGGCAACATGCCCGAACCAGTCGCGCCATGTCGGATGCGTCGCAAAGCTCGGTCCCCAGTCGGTGAGGATGAAGCAACCACCGTCGAGGCCCCCGAGGTCGTCGCCGGGCGCAAGCCCGTGGCGGGCGAGGAAGGCCGGGCTGGCCATCGGCGTGACCTCGTCCTCGAACAGAGGCCGCACGTCGAGCTCCGGGTAGAGCCGCATTCCATAGCAGATGCGCAGGTCGAGGCCGCGCGCGCGGAAGTCCACCGGGTCCTCCTCGACCCTGATCTCGACCCGCACTTCGGGCTCGCGCGCCACGAACTCAGCGAGACGGACCGCGAGCCAGCGCTCGACCAGAGACGGCGGCGCGCTGATTACGATTCGCGTTTCGCGACGCGGCATCCGGCCCGCAAGGACCTGGTCGTTGAGTTCGGCCAACCTGCGGAATGCGTCCGATGCGCCGGCTTGGATCTCGCGGCCTGCTTCGGTCAGCGCGACACGGTTGTGGAGTCGCTCGAACAGCCGCTTGCCGAAGAACTGTTCGAGATTGCGCACCTGCTGGCTTACCGCCGCGGGTGATACACCAAGCTCGGCTGCAGCCGCGACATAGCTGCCATGGCGCGATGCCGCCTCGAAGGCGCGGAGGGCATTGAGGGGGGGGAGCTTCATGACACCCATAGAAAAAGATTTTCTAAGCCTATGCCGGATTTTTCTCGATTGCAGCGAGAATTTCTCTTCCTACGCTTGATGGAAGACCGTCGGAAGGGAGATGGCGTCCATGCACAGGATCCTGGACCTCGAGCGTTATCCGCTGGACCAGCCGCAAAGCCCGGGCTGGACGGACCTGGTGGAGCGATGCCGGCGCGACCTCGACCAAGAGGGCATGTTCAACCTTGAGGGCTTCATGCGGCCCGAGGCGATCGCGCGGGCGCTCGCGCAGATCGTGCCGGTGCTCGACACCGCCGCCTTCACGCACAATCGCGCGCACAACGTCTATTTCCGCAAGGAGATCCCCGGCCTCGCGCCGGATCATCCCGCGCTCCGCATGTTCGAGACGTCGAACCAGACGATCTGCGCCGACCAGATCGAGGGCAGTATCCCGGTCGCCGTCTATGACTGGCCGCACATGGCGGCCTTCCTCGCGGCGACGATGGACAAGCCCGCGCTCTACCCGATGGACGACCGGATCGCCTGCGCGAACGTGATGCGCTACTCGCGTGGGCAGGCGCTCAACTGGCATTTCGACCGGTCCGAGTTCACCACCACGCTGCTCCTCCAGGCACCGCAGGCGGGCGGCGTGTTCGAGTATCGCAACGCGCTGCGCAGCGAGGACGACCCGAATTACGAGGGCGTCGCGCGGATGCTGCGGGGCGAGGACGATCAGGTGCGCTCGATGCTCGCCTCGGCGGGGACGCTCAACGTCTTCCGGGGCAAGAACACGGCGCACAGGGTGACGCCGGTGCAGGGTCCGGTGGACCGGATCATCGCGGTGTTCTCGTACTACGAACGCCCCGGCGTCCGTTTCTCGGACGAGGAGCGCATCGGCTTCTACGGCCGCGCGGCATAGGCCCCCGCGGCAGGCGGCGCGGCCGCGCCCGACTCATGTCGCCCTTGGCCGCTCACCCTCCTCGCTCGTGAGCGCGCTTTCGAGTTCGTAGATCGACTGCGTCGTTCGCGGCGCAGGCGCGAAGCGGCCGCGATGCGGCAGAATGCGCCGCCGCGCGACGCCCAGCCGCCACAGGATCACGACGCTGAAGCACACGAGCACGATCGAGATGAACACGAAGAGCCAGCCCGCTCCGTGACGGTCCATGAGCGGCGCGGCGAGCACCGGCCCGAGCGCCGCGCCGATCGAATAGACCAGCAGGAGCCCTCCGCTCACCTGCACGAACCGGTCGGAGGCGGCGCCGTCGTTCACATGCGCGACGCAGAGCGAGTAGATCGGGATCATCAGCCCGCCATGCGCGAGGCCGAGCGCCAGCATCGCCCACAACCCGGCATCCTCAACCACCGCCAGCGCGATGCCGGAAGCGGCAGTGGCGAGCGCCACCGGCAGGATCACAAGCCGCCGGTCGTAGCGGTCCGAGAGCAGCCCGATCGGCCATTGCGTCAGCGTGCCGCCCAGAACGAAGACGCCCATCAGCAACGTGATTTCGAAGACCTCGAAGCCGCGAAGCTGGCCGAACAGCGGGCCCAGTGTCCAGAACGCGCCCTCGATCATCCCTACGAGAAAGCAGCCCACCGTGCCGACCGGCGAGAGGGCGATAAGGCCGCGCAGGTCCAGCCCCGCCCGCGGCACCGGCTCGGGTTCGCGCGTGGGGGTCAGGGCGACCGGGGCGACCGAGAGGCACACCGCGATGGCGACGAGAATGAACAGCGTCGCGCCCAGCAGGTCGGCGAGGTTCACGCCAAGCTGCCCCGAGATCCAGCCGAGATTGGTGACGATGATATAGACCGACAGGATCCGCCCCCGCATCTCGTTCGTCGTCTGGTCGTTCAGCCAGCTCTCGACCACCATCACCGCGATGGCGAGGCAGATGCCGGTGACGAACCTCAGCACGAGCCATGGCATCGCCGCGACCCAGACCGGGAAGAGCAGGATGAGCGCGGCCAGGACCGCGACCACGCCGGCGTAGGCCCGGATGTGCCCGACCGCGCGGATCAGCGGCGGGCCGATGACGCAGCCGACGATGAACCCAGCGAAATAGGCGCTTCCGAGGAAGCCGATAAGGCTGGTCGAGAAGTCCTCGCGCTCGGCGCGCATCGGCAGCATTGTCTGGAACATGCCGTTCCCGACGAAGATCAGCGCCGTGCTGAGCAGGATGACGGCGACCGTGCGTGCGGTGAATTGCGGTGTCATCTGGAGGGCCGGGGATGAATCACGGAATGGTTGCGGGCCGGCCCGGCATATCCGGGCGGCGCCGGCCGCGCCGCCCGGAATGAGCGCTCAGGCGTCGAGCCAGACACCCTCAAGGTGGAACTCCTCGGCCTGATGCGCCTCGAAGTTGCGGACCTTCGGCGTCATGTGGCGTGCGATGTTGCGCCAGAAGGGCTGCACGAGGGTGCCGGAGTCCTGCAGGATGCGCTCGACGCGCTCCATCACCACGCGCCGCCGGTCGGGATCGGGGATGCCCAGCGCCTCGGCCAGCGCGGCGTCGAACGCGGGATCGGCGAAACCCGACTCGTTCCACGCCTCGCCCGAGCGATAGGCGAGCGCCAGCACCTGCACCCCGAGCGGGCGCGGCGTCCAGTCGGTCGTCGAGGCGGGATATTTCGTCCAGTCGTTCCAGAAGGTGTCGCCCGGGATCACGGTGCGCTTCACCTTCAGCCCCGCGTCGCGCATCTGGGCCGCGATCACGTCGGTCGTGTTCCGCCGCCAGTCGTCGTCGATCGAGATCAGCTCGAACTCGTGGTCGCTCATGCCCGCCTCGGCCAGCAGGGCGCGCGCCTGCTCGGGGTCGCGCCGGAAGGGCGGCAGCGCGAAGTACTCGACATGCATCGGGCCGACATGGTGGTTCTCGGCCACGACGCCCGCACCGTCGATGCCGAGGCTGAGCACGATCCCGTTGTCCACCGCGAGCTGGCAGGCGCGGCGCACGCGCGGGTCGTCATAGGGCGGCGCGGTGTTGTTGAACCGGCAGACGATGGTCGAGCCAGTGGCGATCTCGCTGCGGACGAGGCCCAGCTTCTCGAGCACCGCGTACTGGTCGGCGTGGCTGATGTCATTGGCATCGACCTCGCCCGCCTCGAAGGCCGCGATCATCGCAACCGGGTCGGTGCCGTAATCGATGAACTCGACCGCATCGAGATGGGCATCGCCCCGCCAGTAGCCCTCGCGCCGGACGACGCGGGCCCGCACCGTCGGCTCGTATTCCTCGATGTGGAACGGTCCCGTGCCGATGTTGAACTGGGCGATCAGGTCGCCCGCCGGATCGAAGCTGCGATGCACGATCAGCGCGGGATAGTCGGTGAACCCCGCGATCAGCGTGATGTCCGAGGTCGATGGCCGCAGCCGAACCGTATGCGCGTCCACCGCCTCGATCGCACCCTCGCGCGCCTGCCCGCTCGCGTCGTCGATCAGCGTCGCCATCCGCGCAGCCATCGAGTTGCCCTCGACGCTCTTGTCGCACCAGCGGGCGATGTTGAAGACCACGTCCTCCGAAGTGAAGTCGTCGCCGTTCGACCACTTGATGTCCTTGCGCAGGCTCAGCGTGTATTCGGTCGCGTCGTCATTCACCTCCCAGCCCTCGAGCAGCCACGGCGTGAAGGTCGAGTCCCGCTCCCAACGGACGAGATATTCGCAGGACTGGCGCGAGATGTGGGCATCCCAGTCGAAGGTGCGGGGGTCCTTGAGCCCCGCCGCGCGCACCGGCGTGGCGATCCGCAGCGTTCCGCCCTTCCTCGGCGTCCCGGCCCGCGCCGGGGCCGGCAGGGAGATACCGCCGAGCGCGAAGGCGCCCGCCGCGGTCACGCCGAGCGTCATCATCGATGCCAGGTATTCGCGCCGGCTGATCCGCCCGCCCCGGAAGGCATCTGCAAACGGCCCCGCGAGCGGGTGGAGCCCGCGGTCGGTCATCATCTGCTTGGTCATGGAATCCTCCTCCGTCTCGGATCTTGTTCTCGGTCTCCCCGCCCGGGCGTGTGGCCTCTGCCTGCGCCGTCGGGGCGTTACTGCCTCCGACTGGTTGATCCTGTTGCCGTCGCGCCGTCTGGCGGACCGCGCCCGCCACGCGCGCGGGCGGCGCCGCGTCGCGCCGGGCACGGCGGGATGGCGCCGCCGCCGCGGCGCGCTGCGGGTTCGTCAGGCACGCTCGCGCAGCCCTTCGAGCAGCCCCAGCAGGCGCCGCGCGACATAGCGGTGAAGGTCGAGGACGCATCCCTCGTAGGCCGCGGGCGCGAGCGGCCCCGGCGTGTAGTGCCGCGATCCCAGCCCGCGCGCGAGCTGATCGAGCACGAGCTTGTCCTCCTCCATCGTTTCGTGGAACAGCCTTATGGCGCGCTCGATCTGCTCCTCGGTCCAGTCGTCGCCGTGGAAGAACAGGCCCAGCCTGACCCTGCAGCGATTGGTCGTGAGCGGCTCGATGCAGAGGAACGAACTGTAGTCGCTGGCTCCTCCCACCACGAGATTCGGCGGCACCGCGAACATCACGCAGGTGTCGATCTCCTCGTCGGAGAGGTCCGGGTGCCCCTTCCGCTCGCGCGCCATGTCGGGCGCGAACCCGACGAAATAGCCGAAATGCGCGTCGCCGTCCGGGAAGTGCCGGCAGAGGCTGGTCGGGTTGATCGGGTGCAGCGTCTCCTTGTGGAGGGGCGAGAGGTGGTAGCCCTCCATGAAGTTCTCGATCAGCGACTTCCAGTTGGTTTTCCAGACCTCGTAGGTGACGTAGCGGGTCTTCATTCCCTCGAGGTGATAGTTGCGGACAATGGCATCAAGCGGCGCGAGGCGGGGCGCGAGCGGCGGCGTGTTGGGGTCGAGGGTGACGAACACGAAGCCCTGCCAGACCTCGCAGCGGAACTCGGGCAGGCGGCAGGCGCGCTTGTCGAAATCCGCCCTGCCCTGAAGCTGCGGCGCGCCGATGAGCTGGCCTTGCGTGTCGTAGGTCCAGGCATGGTAGGGGCAGACCATCCGACGCGCGCGCCCCTTTCCCTCGAGAATCGGCATCGCGCGGTGGCGGCAGACATTCGACAGAGCCCGTATCGCGCCGTCCTCGCCCCGCACCGCGACCACTGGCTCGCCCAGGATGTCATAGGTCATGTAGTCGCCCGGCTCGGGGATCTCGTCGGCGCGCCCCACGCAGACCCATTCCCGGCCGAAGAGTTGCGCGCGTTCGATCTCCAAGAGATCCTCCGAGAGGTAGAACGAGCCCGGCATTGCAAACGCCCGATCGTATCCGACATCGAGCGCCGCGCGCAGGGCGCCCACCATGTCGTCATCCATCCAAGCGCCATGCGCCAATCCATCCATTTGCACCTCTCCTCTCAACAGTCCGGCACGTTGATGCCTGCCGCGATCTCGCGCTTGCGCCGCTCGGCATGGTCGATCACGGCGTCGCGGATCGCCGGGTCGATGGGCGGCTCCTCGTATTCGGCCAGGCGCTTCTTCCAGATGCGGTTCGCGCGGAGGGCGGCGTCTTCGGCGCCGCGCTGCTGCCAGTTCTCGAAATTGCTCCAGTCCGAGACGACGGGCGCGTAGAACGCCGTCCGGTAGCGTGCGAGGGTGTGCGCGGCCCCGAAGAAATGGCCGCCATGTCCGACGGCGGCGATCGCCTCGACCGCCAGCGAGGCGTCGTCCGCATCGGGCGGGTCGAGATAGGCCGCCAGCATTGCCAGCATCTCGGCGTCGATCACCAGCTTCTCGAACGAGGCGGTGAGCCCCCCGTTCAGCCATCCGGCGGCGTGCTTGACGATGTGCGCGCCGCCCATGACCGCGCCCCACAGCGACATCTGGCTCTCGTATGCCGCCTGCGCGTCGCAACCATTCGCCGCGGTGGCGCTCGACGAGCGGAAGGGCAGCCGATAGCGCCGCGCGAGCTGGCCCGAGATCTGTGCCGCCTGCGCGTATTCCGGGGTGCCGAAGGCGGGCGAGCCGGTGCGCATGTCCACATTCGTGGTGAAGGCGCCATAGGCGACCGGCGCGCCGGGCCGGACGCATTGCGCGAGGACGATCCCCGCCAGCGCCTCGGCGTTCTGGAGCGCAAGCGCACCCGCGAGCGTCACCGGCGCCATTGCCCCGGCCAGGGTGAAGGGCGTGACGATTACGGCCTGCCCGTGCCGAGCGAGCTCGATCAGTCCCTCGGCCATTGGCCCGTCGAGCATGAGGGGCGAGTTCGTGTTGATCACGCCCGCCAGCACGACCCGGTCCGCAAGGCGCTCGCGCGTCGTCCCGAATGCGAGCGCCGCCATCTCGATGGCGTCGCGCACCCTCACGCGCCCCAGTGTCCAGGGCACCCAGCTCTTGTCGGTCAGGGTGATCTGGGCGACGTGAAGATCGAGGTAACGCCGGTCCTGCGGAATATCGAGCGCCTCGAATGGCCCGCCGCCCTCCTGATGGATCACGTCGAAGCTATGGATCAGGCGGATGAAGTCGCAAACCTCGGCCTGTGTGCCCTGCCTCCGCCCACGGTCGAGATCCGAGACGAATGCGGGCCCGGCGACCGAGGTGAAGAGAAGATGCTCGCCGCCGACCGTGAGCGACTTCCCCGGGTTGCGCGCCTCGAGTGTGAAGGTCTCTGGCGCAAGCGCGAGCGTTTCGGTCACGAAGCCGGGGTCGAAGCGCACTACTTGGCTCGTCTCGTCCACCTCTGCGCCAGCCCGCGAGAGAATGCTCCGCGCCTCGGGCGAAAGGAGCTTTATCCCGCAATCGCGCAGGATTCTGAGCGACGCCATGTGTATTGCCTCGATCCGGTCGGCGGACAGGATCTCGACCGGCCGGTAGCGAAGCCGCGGCTGTCTGAAAGCGGGCGGCTCCAATGCGGTTGCGCTGCCCTTCGTTCCCTCGCGTCGCCGCGCTCGCCGTCGGTCGCTCATTGACCGGTTCCTCAAGCCAGGACACCCTCGTGTTCCGACCGTCGGAACCGGCGGGACCGCAACCTTTTCTCCCTTATTGTACAGTTGTACAGTTAGCGTGGGGAGTGCGCAAGTCGCTCCGATCTGACGAGCGACATAGGACAGATTTCCGCCGACGCCACAGAAAGACCGGGCATCCGCGAAATGGGTGGAGGGCCAGGCGAAGCCGAAGTCCCGATGACCTCTTTCCGATTTTCCGATCTGTTCCGCAGAAACTTGCGGCCTGATCTGCACTCCCACGCCGGATTTTTGCGTGGCGGGACATGATCCGTGATGCCGCACGACCCCATTACGGCCGCGCGGCGCCAGATATCGTCTCCAGCCCTTGAAGACCGACCCCGCCCAACGGGCCGACTGCTCTGGGTCTCAGGCGGGACGAACGGCGAATTCGAGGAATGCGCGAGCCCGGTCGCCCGGCCCCGGGTTGCGGACGGAGCCCGGGTTGACCGCCGCCTCATACCAGAGACCCGAGATCAGGAATAGAAAGGTCTCCGCCACGATCGAGACATCTCTGGTGAAACCGCAATCCGCTGCGTGTTCGGAGATCAAGGGGAACAGATCTCGGCGGGTCATCTCGGAGAAGCGCTCCATCTCGGCCCGAAGCCGCGTCTCGCTGCGGCCGAGCGCCCAGAATGCGACGTAAACGCCGGCGATGTCCTCACCCAACCAAGCGTCAGAGAAGAATGCATCGATGTAAAGGTCGAGCCGCTCACCCGCCGTCAGGCCGGGCCGATGCGCGATCTCCGAGAACTGCGCCTCGAAACGTTCGGCAAGGGTCTGGTAAGCTCCGACGAGCAGATCGCTCCATGTTGCGAAGAAATATGTAATGAGGCTTGGCGCCACCCCGAGGTCCCGGGAAATCTGACGTAACGTCCAGTGCTCGGGTCCGCCGCGGGCAAGGCCCGCAATCGTCGCCTCGATGATCTGGCGCCGACGATGCTCCGGTGCGAGGCGCTGGGGACGGTCCGTTCCACCGCCGGACGTTCTCATGCGGTCTTCCATTGCCGAGTTCCTCGATCGGTCACATCTACAGCAGGCGCGCGGGTGCAGTCGAGGACGGGCCAGGGTGGTGTCAGAGAAATGCGAAATAGTCGCAGTTTCACAAAATAGGAGGGTGCTGGCAGACGAATGCGAACCAGTCTTTGTTCTGCCGGGGCAGGGGCCCTTCAGGCCGCGCCGAGCTGCCGCCACTCCTCGAGAGCAGCGGCTTTGTTGACCTTGAAGATGTGCCGGCTTGAAAGGCTGCGTTCCTGGTTGAAGTGGTTGTAGACGGAGGCGTGCACTGCTGCGAACTTCTGCAGACTTCGCATGCGCCGGAACCGGAGCATGGCTCCATCCCGTCGTCGCAAAGGCAGGTGTGAGTTCTCCGAGCGGTGGTGTCAGACCGATGCGAACCAGTCTCAGATTGGCTGTCAACGTCGGCCTTCAGGCTGTGAGTGGCCCAGATTGGTCGGTCCAAGTTGATTGTTAGTGCATGGCAGGCGCTCGGTCGATTGAAGTGATGACCTC
>NZ_JAMFKN010000021.1 GCF_023487995.1 Thermohalobaculum sediminis | reverse complement strand
GAAAGCATCGTCCGGATGGGCCGAAGGCCGACCATGAACTAACAATCACCGTGGACCAATCAAGTTGGGCTGCTCACCGCCACTTCATCGAGCATTTTCCGGACACGGTTTGTCTGAGATCAGAGCTATTGGCATGAGACCGTCCGGCCTGCGGTATTCAGAGCGCCAAGAGCTCCGCCTCTCCGCACCCATCTAAAATGATTTGCCGGGCAGCATCGCGGAGCCGGATGGCAGCGTCGAAGTCGGTTCCGTCGGGCCAGATGGCCGCGCCAATTGAAACCTCGACGTCGCCGCGCCGCGCCGCCCAGTCTTCACCGCGCAGGATTTGCCGAGTGCCTTTTAGCGCTACCGGGACTATCGGGATCGAGGCGCGCGCGGCAACGATGAAGGCGCCGAGGTGAAAAGGCAGAAGACCTGGCGCCGGTTGGAAGGTGCCCTCGGGGAACATGATAACTCGCCGGCCCTTCTGGACGGCGTCGAAGATCCGTCTCTCACCTGCCACACTGTCAACTGACGCATCGCGCGTCACAAAGATCGTAGCGAGTCGCCGAAGGAACGGACCGGCGATGCGCGCATCCTCCAGTTCCTGTTTCGCGACGAAGGTCAGTTCGCCGGGCAGCACTGCCGAGAGAACTAGTCCATCGATATAGCTGGAGTGATTGGCGATGATCACGGCCTCTGATGGGAGGGGGGCGCTCCGACTCACCTGGACTCGGATACCATGGAGCGCCAGGAGGAGTCGGGAGAGCCGATGCATTAGTGCCCAGCGCAACCTCCGACCGGGAAGGAGCAGGATCAATGGCCAGGTAACCGCGCCGAAGAGCCAGAACAATGCTCGCCAATAAATAGCATATGCGAACCGGCGGGATATTGCTGCGATCTCGGATACCCGGATCCTCACGGCTGCAAGCGCCAGTCCGGCAACTTGCATCCTGATACTCTGCCCGTGCTTGCCCAGGGAGTTCTGTTCGTAGAGCTGTCGAGCGCGGCTGCGGCGGATCTTACCGCTCGACGTCTTGGGGAGGGTTCGGGCCGGCACGAGGAGGACCTCTTCAGGTGGCGTTTGCAATAGCACCGCAACCGCCGCGCAGGCCTCTTCCCGAATATGACTCCGGGCGTGCGCGTCCGTCTCGCGGGTCTCGGCGACCACGACGAGACGCTCCGTTCCGCTCTTTGGGTCGGCCACACCGAAAGCCACCACGCATCCTTTGCGGATGCCTGAAACATTTTCGAGCGCGCCCTCGATCTCCTGCGGATAGATATGCTGCCCGGCGCGTATGATAACGTCCTTTGATCGGCCGGTGACGAAGATGTCGCCATCCGCCAGATAGCCGACGTCGCCGGTGTTTAGCCAACTCCCATCGAAGAGCTCTGCGGTCTTCTGCGGGCTATTGAAATAGCCGGTCGTTGAGGACGGTCCGCGGAACTGAATTCGTCCTTCCTTCCGTTCCCCGATTTCACCGCTTTCGCCGACGATGCGGATCTCGTGGCCCGGCAGTGGCCGTCCGCAGGCCACCACCTCCAGCACCTGAGCGGTCTCGGCCGTGGCGGGCAAGGCATCGCCCGTTCTTTGCAGACGATCGCGGTCGACCCGATCAATCACCGGACCGCGGTCCATCGGAGGAAATGCAAGGCCTACGGCGTTCTCGGCTAGGCCATAAACTGGTGCCATTGCGCCCACTCGGAGGCCGTACTTGCCAAACCGCTCGCTAAACCGTCGCACCGTGGCGGGCCTGACGGCCTCGGCGCCGTTGGCGAGTAGGCGGAGGCTGCTCAGATCGAGGCCTTCCAGCGTCCGGTCGTCGATCTTGGCGAGGCAGAGCTCGAAAGCGAAGTTCGGTGCCGCGGAGAGGGTGCCGCGATACTGGTGAATGGTCCAGAGCCATCGCTGCGGCTCCATCAGAAAGCGCTGCGGCGACATGACGACCAACGGCACCCCATAGTGGAGGCTGCCTAGCCAGGCGCCGATCAAACCCATGTCATGATAAAGCGGTAGCCAGCTGACGAATATGTCCTGCCGGGTCGGCTTGATCACGGCTCCCATCGCCCGGATATTCGACAGCAGTTTTTCGTGGGTCAAAACCACGCCCTTCGGGTCTCCGGTGCTCCCGGAGGTGTACTGTAGGAGTGCCACGTTGCTCGCGCAGACTTTGGGCAGGGGCGCCGCACTGTTCGTCGACAGGGTTTCCACAGTCCGAACGCTCCGCACCGATGGCACGAGCATACCGAGAAGCTGTGCGGCAGCGCCCGCCGCTGGATCTGCAATAAGTTGCACGGCGCCAGCATTATTCAAAATTCCGGCCTGTTGCCGGAGATGCGCTCCTATCTGAGCCGGGCGCGACGGGGGATAGATCGGCACCGGCACAGCGCCTGCGAAAAGAACCCCAAAAAATGCGACAAAGAAGTCTTCGCTAGTTGGCAGCATGATTGCGACGCGGTCACCTGGAGCCACGTCATGCGCGCGGAGGTCTCGCGCCAAAACCCGCGCGCTCCCGGCCAGCCCGGAATAGGATATGAGCTTAGTTGCTGCGTCCCCGAGAATTAGCAGGTGCGCGTTCTCGCCGTGCCGCTCCGCATGCCAGTCGAGCGATTGAGTGAGGCTGGAGACCGCTTCCGGTGCGGATCGCACACCTTCGATGCCGGCCTGTCCAGCTATTGCTTCGCCGCCGCCGTGTCGAACTGCGGCGTCCGGAAGCGCATCCAGTATGTCGCGAAGGGTCTCGGCCTCGCCGAGCAGGCGCTCAGGCAGGCTGACCTTGCAGGCGCGCCCGACCCGCAGAAGAAGTTCCGCGCGGGACAGGCTGTCGAAGCCCCAGTCGCGATCGAGCGATGCGTCAAGATCGACGCGACCCGGCCGCCTGGCAGGGTAGATTTCGGTCGAGAGCTGCGTGGCGAGATCGACGAGGTCGACTTTCTCTCGATGCGAGTCGTCACAATCTGAGGCCAGCGACAGGCGCTTTTCGATCCCCTCACGGACGGTCGGCATTGGAGTTCCTTTTGGGGTAGTAGCTCTGAAAAGCTTCACTGCGCCACCTCAACGGCCGACGGCTATAAAAAAGCTAGGGCATGGCTCAGGTCCTGCATTGAGCGACATCAAGGGTCGACCAATATGCATCGGACCGCACAAGATCTGGACCAGATTGTCGCGGGTCACAGGCCTCAACTACCCGACAAGCGTGATCTCCGCTGCCGAGGCGCGCACCGAAAACAAGCGTTACCGGCTGAGCTTTCGGACAGCAAACTTCAACACCATGAAACCGAGCACGGAAACCTATGATACGGTCCTGTCAATGGACACGCTCTACTGGGCAACCGACCTCGAAGCTGTGCTTAGCGTTCTGGCTGAAAGTGTCGCGTCGGGCGGACGCATGGCAATTTTCATGAATCATCATGTTGGTGTCGGGGAAGCGGCGGCGGACCTTCATGCAGAGCACTAGAGCTTGGCCAAAGCTGTCGCTGCGCTGGGCATAAATGCCAAAATAATAGACTTCTCAGCGAATATCGGGGGTTCTGGGAACGGAACTATGCTGCCGCCCTAGATCTTAAGGATCAGTTCGACGCAGAGGGCAACGGGTTCATCGCTGCGAGCCTGATCCGCGAGTCCGAGGTGGACTATTTACCTGACATCCGCGAGGGAAGGATCGCGCGATACCACTTTCTGATTGATGCTCGATAGCACGAGCCATGCCAACCTGATGTTTGAGTTCCGCATCGGGCTCGAAGCCGCCTTTCTGCAGTGCAGGAGCGCGGGCTTGAACCTTGCGCCATGAGCAGCCATTGGCAAGAAGCAGGTTTTTCTCTGTTTTCAGTGGGCTAGCGCGCCCTGGGGACCTTCAGCGGTCGTAAGCGGTCGTCGGACGAATTGGGCCTGACCGACGGCTCTGAGCCCAAAGCGGCCGGGTTGAAATAGCGGCATTCGCTCATGACGCGAACCGCTAGCCCTCCTGGACGAAGCCGAAGCGGACACATGCGGAACCAAAGCATGCGATGGTGTCAGCCCAAAAAGGCGCCAGAACGCTCGATCACCCAGACCGATGCAATTGCGGAAACTGACAACGCCACCGCTCCACGCGCTCCGATCCAGACGTTTCCGGGCATCCGACGAAGCACGATCACTGCGGGCCAGACCAAGGCCACGATCGCCAGCTGACCGAACTCGACGCCGACATTGAAGGCGAGCAGACTTTGCCAGACATTGCCCGCGTCGATGCTGAGGATCTCCCGGAGCATAAACGAGAACCCGAACCCATGCAGGAGCCCTATCGCCGCGGTGACAGCGACGGCGGCCAGATTGCCGCGCTCCCGTCCCGGAGTTCGAAGCATGGCGTCGGCGGCAGCGTAGATGATGCTGAGCGCGATGGCGGTCTCGACGGCCGGTATGAACCAAGGGGCGGAGGGGGCAAGCCCGAAGAAGCCCATGATCAGGGTTACTGTATGGCCGACCGTGAAGCCGCTCACGCGGGCCAGAAGAGCGCCAAACGTCTGGGCGCCGATCACCATGCAGATCACGAAGAGGACGTGATCCACTCCTTCGAGGATATGCCGCGCCCCCTCGATCACGAAAGTCGAAGCCGCCGCCGCAACCGAACCCGACAGTTCGATCGGGTCGGACATGAGCCCGGTGGCGCGATATGTGCGCGTCGCATCCCCGCGGTGGTCCAGCACGAGATTGGCCGTGTCCTCCTGCCCCGGGAGGCCGGGATCGGCGGTTGTCGACAACCGATAGGTCCCGACCGGGGCGCCTGCCGGCACATGCAGGTGGATGTCCGCGACGGCATCGCCGACATAGGTTTCGCCCGCATCGGCGGGGAACGCGGATCCGGAGCCCAGAGCGCGCTCCGCCTCTTCGCGGGTGGCGAAGCCAGGCTCCATGCCGATCGGGTGGACCCGGACGCTGACGACGTCGCCCCGAAGCGCCCTGCCTTCGGTTTCGATTCGAAGGCTGTCGGCGGCGAACTGGCCGAGGCCATTCGGATCGGCGCGCAGTTGGTCGGCCGCCACCGTGTGCATCAGCACGCCGCCTTCCATTCGGGTGTCGGTGAACGGCGCCGGCGCCGGCGGACCATCTCCGTCCGACGGCCCCACCTTGTCGGCGACGAGATAGGACATTGGTGTCCGGAGGAAGATGTCGAGCCCGTCGGGGCCATGGACCACATGGAAGATCCTGACATTCATGTTCAGCTTGAAATGCGCGAGCACGGTTCCCGGCAGCATGAGCGCGAGGAGAGCGATGGAGAGAACGAGCAGCCGCCTCATGATGTCGCCCCTTGGGTTTCGAATTGGGCGCTCAGCACGGTCAGCCCGTCGAGGAACCAATGGCCCTGCGTTCGTGTGACTTCGAAGAGCGCGCGATAGCTGACTTTCCGGCGGTGCAGGTGGCCCCAGTGACCGCCGCTGACCTCGGCGCTCCAGCTGGCCAGAATCTGGGTTCCGGCGCCGTCGGAAGCAGGCGTGATTTCCTCGATACTGAGATCGGCCATGCCGTCGGTTAGCGCGCGGGCGCCGGAGGGGAGGGAGACCGACAGGCCACGGCGGAGCTCGGACCCGACCGCGTTCCGGTGATCTTCAGAAACGAACGACGCCAGCGCCGCGTCGTAGCCGCTCGGCCGAGTCTCGAGCATGGCGGCGCTGACATTGTCCAGTACGCCGGACAGTATTGCGTGCGCGGCTTCGGGAGTGGGCGTGGCGCCCCGCGGAAGCGCGATCCCGGTCGAGACCGGAAAGGCGGCGACCGCGGCGATGAGCACTGCGCCCGCGGCCGCAATCGAGGCAGACCTCCACCTGCCGCCGGTCCTCAGCGCTGACCATCCGGCGACAAGTCCGGCCATGAGCAGACCGATCGAGGCGAGCGGCAGAGTGACGACACTCGCGGCCGTCACGGTGATCGGCTTCGACTTCGGTTCCTCCCAGACCGTCAGGAAGTTCGTCCAGCGCACCGTCGGGTCGTCGGGACGGACCTGCTCCGGGACGCCTCCGGCCGGATCGACGAGAGTGACCGGCACCATGGTCGCGTCATCGGGAAAGAGCTCCCATGTCATCGCCACCTCGTCGGCCAGCGATGGCCGCGGATACGACAGCACGAGACCCAAAAGCGCGGTGGCGCGGTCCGTCTCGGGGACGTCTTCAAGCACGCGCAGACCCTCGACCCCGACCGCGATCTGCGACACGCGGATGTCGGCCGGTTGGACGCTCTGTCCGTCGATGGTAACCGGGTTGCGATCCGCGAAGAAGGCGGCCGCGCGCTTCTCGACCTCCGCCATCTGCGCGGCCGTTAGGGTCGCGGCATCGCCCACGCCGAGGTCGGTCCACTGCTCAAGGTCGCGCAGCCGGAAGATGATCTCGTGCCGGACCTCCCGAGGCTCCATCGACAGGAACGACATGAGCGGCGACTTGTGGTGTCGCGTCATGACGGGGTTCTCGAAGGCGCTAAACCAAGGATCTTCCCAGTCGAGCCGCAGCGTCTCCGGCCGGGACAGATAGCGGTAGTCGGTGACCGGAACGCCCATGTGCTCGACCAGGGCACCGAGAGACGCCAGAGGCATGCCGTCCGCATCAAGCGGCGGCGTGAACGTCACGGTGTCGGGACGGCCGGCAAACGGGAACTCCAACTCGACGTAGACCACCTCTGCACTGCGCGGGCGGGGCGGAACGACAGCGGTTGCGGCGCTGACGCGGGGCTTGCGTTCCCGGACATCGACCACTCGGGTGACCGGGGCAAGCGGAACGCCATCCGCCGCGATCGTCAGCGTCCGGCCCGTCCGCTCGGCCAGCGAGGTTTCCGATCCATCGTCCGGCGTGACGAAAAGGGGGTAGTCCTCGAGATCGATCTCGAGCGTGGCGTGGACCCGGTCCTCGAGAACGGCAAGCTCGACAAAGCTCGGCGCGGTCTCACCGCCATACGGGGAAACGAGGTCGGCGGCCGCAGGCCACGCGAACATCAACCAGCAAACCGACAAGACGAGCGAGCGAACAGCCAGCATGATTGTTGCGCCCATCCATTGCAGCCGCCCGACAGGCAGCCCCGGTTTCTCGTCGCCGTACCGCCACATCCACCAAGATGACGCGCCAAGCAGCGGGACGAAGACGGTCGGGCCGAACGAGGAGACGGCCCGACCGTGCACCCCGGCCTACTGATCCCCCGGATAGGGGAACTCGCGGCCGAGCGCCTCGCTGGCTTCCTGGAAGATCGGACGCAGCACGGCGTCGACGTCGTCATACCCCGCCGTGGTGAAGTCCGAGAAGCCGATGTCGGCGATGTCGATGCCGACCTGCTCGGCGAACGCGGTCCGGTCGTCGAGCGAGGGCGGCTCGGCCGGCGCGGCGAGCGGCGGCGCCCAGGTCGCCTCTTCCACCGCGGCCATTCGAACCTGGATGTCGTCCTTGGTGACGTTCCAGACCATGTAGTCCTCCGCGAGGCTCAGCGGGCCGTCGTAGGTCTTGCGGATACGGTCGTAGACCTGCGGCGTCGTGTCGAAATCCTTGAAGAAGTGATAGGCCACGGCCATCCGGGGCCGGATGTCGCTCATGACCTTGCCGAACGCCTCGGGCGCGGTGTGGACCTGCGTGCCGACGAGCAGCGCGGATTCAGGCGTAAAGCCCATCTTGTTCACCAGGTCCGGCACGGCGATGAAGCATTCGTGGATCGCGATGTCGGCGTCTTGCGCGTATTCGCGGAACCACTTGTTGGGGTAGGTGTCGGAGCTGAACACGAACTTCAGGTCGTTCCATTCCAGCGCGAAACTCACGGCCCCATCGATAGCATGGATCGCCGGGAAGCTGCGGATCACCACGCCGTTCTCGTCGTAGATGACTTGGTTCTCGCCGCGGAAGTCGAATTCCGTGACGTCCATCCGGTAGCCGCGGAAGTCGACATTGCCGGCGCGGCCGGCCATGTCCCAGGTGAGCATCTGCATCATGCCCTCCAGCGCGTAGGCCGTACCCAGCTCGGGAATGGCGCCGCTCGGCCCCCAGACGCGCAGGGGCACGTTGCGGCCCATAAGTGCGCCGCCGATGAAGAGATCGTGCAGCGCCCCGAAATGGTCGGTGTGCAGATGACCGACGAAGACCTTGTCGAGGTAGTTGTAAGGGATCTGCAGCGACGAAATCCGCTCGGCCGATCCCGAGCCGATGTCGAACAGAAACTTGTCTCCGTTGCCGAGCTCTACCAGGAAGCATGCGGCGGCCTGCTTCGCGCGCGTGGTCGGCATGCCGGTCCCGCAGGCGATGACCCGCATCTCGTCCGGCGCCAGGTCTTCCGAGTTCGGGAAGTACACCTCGCGCTCGCGGTCCCTCACCCTCGTCGGCGACACCTCCGGCTCCGCCTCCTGGGCATAGGCGCGTCCGAAAAGCGCCCTTTCCAAGCCGTCACCCACGGCCCGCGTCGCATGATCGGGCGCAACCGCCCAGAATCCAAAAGCCAGACCGCCGGCGAACCACGCCGACAGCTTCGACGCTCTGCCTCTGTCAATCATCAGGACTCCCCCCACACGCGGGAACGATACGGAGATCAAGTCCCGATCTCCCGCGGCGATGCTTCAGTGCTTATCTGCTGTTTGTTCCCCAGGCCCTGGCCTTCACGCACGTGAGTCACAGTGACTCAAATCGTGAGTCACGTCAGCGGAGGGCGTGATAGTGTTGGGGATGAGGGGTATTTGAGATGCGTTCGAAAATCTCGGAGGTTTCTACGGACGGCGACGCCAGACGCCGGGCGCTGGACAGGCTTCTCGTCGACCCGGCCTTCGAACGCGGCGGGCGATTGCGAGACTTCCTGACCTATGTCGTCGACGAGGAGATCGCCGGCCGCGGCGACGCCATCCGCGCCAAGACCATCGCCCAGGACGTCTACGGCCGCGACCCCGCCGACAACAGCGATCCGGAGAACGTCGTCCGGGTCGATGCCCGTCGCCTCCGGCAACAGCTGGAACTGTACTACGAGAGGGCCGGGCGATCCGACCCGTTTCGAATCCATCTCGACCCGGGAGGATACCGGCCGCGGTTTGAAGAGATAGAAATACCCGAGGTGCCGCGTCAAAGCTCCGTGCTTCGCAGCGTGGCGGTGCCGGCTGGGGTTTTCGCGTCGGGCGCGGCCGTCGGGGCCGCACTTTCGCTCCTGCTCACGACGAACGCTCCCGAGCCGACCAACACGGCCGAGGTCGCCGGTTCGCGGCACGACTCTCTGCGGGTCCTTCGCCGCGCGGCCATCTTCGAGAAGTCCGCCGCCTCTCTCCAGGCGGTCAATCTCGCGGAGCAGGCGCGCGAAATGATCTTCCCGATCTTCGACCGGCCACTTCAGGAGCTGGTCCTGACGGTCTTCCAAAGGGTGATCGAGCTCGATCCGGACTACTTCGGCGGCTACGCGGGGGCCGCCCAGATCCTCGGCGCACTCGGCGTGACGATCCCGCCCGGCGTCGACCGGGAGCGATACCTTGAGCTCGCTCAGGATATGGCAAATGAGGCGCTCCGTCTTGAGCCATCAGGCGCATGGACCCAATCCGCCCTTTCCTGGGTGGCGTTTGGACGCGGCGACTATGACAGGGCGCTAAGCCTCTCGCGCCGCGCGTCGGAGCTTGATCCGGACGATGGACATGTTCTGGACTTCCATGGGGCCGTCGCTCTGTTCGCTGGAGAGTTCGAGGAGGCCCTCAGAATTGCTGACCGAACGAAGCTGCAGGGCGGCAGCAATCAACGTTTCGCCAACCGCAACATCGCTGGCGCGGCAAATTTCCATCTCGGGAACTACCGTGAGGCTTTCGAGACCTTCGAAGAAGCGACACGGTTCGGCGACCCTTTGAGCGCCCCGTCACTGGCCTACGAGGCTGCCGCCCTCGCCGCCATGGGTCGAACCCGCGACGCCGAGGCCAAGGTCGCCGAGCTCACCCGTGCCTGGCCCGGTACCCCGGTCGACCAGATGCTCACTTCCATTTACCGCGACGACGCGCACGCCATGGACGTGATCGATCGGATCGTGGCCCTCGGATGGCAATCTCCTTCGTCGGAGCAGTAGGCGTTAAAAAAGGTCGGAAGAGTCGGAATGTCCGCTATCAACCCGTCCGGTGCGGCGGCACCGCTTTGACGAAGTCACCCTTGCATTCGCAGCGAACGACCCCTTCGTCCGCGACTCGGTCATCCGAGGTAATCTCGTCGTCGCTGACGCGGTGAATGGCTGCTTTTCGCGCGGCGCCGCAGC
>NZ_JAMFKN010000020.1 GCF_023487995.1 Thermohalobaculum sediminis | reverse complement strand
CGCCCGGCCCTGACGGCCGAGTTCCCGAAGCGCCGGAGGCTCTCATCTGAACTGGCCCAGGTTCCGGGGATAGACCAATTACGAGAAAATTCGCCCATTCAGCGGTCCAGCTTCCGGGCAGCAGGTCAAAGCGACTGGTGTGTTCCACGGGGCTGGCTTATTCTTAAACTCGTCAATTCCCAATTCCGCGTAGAGCGCAGAGCTGATTGTCAGGAACCCGCCCTCGATGACATCTCTCAAGGTTGATCGGCGCCTTGCCGCTATCCTTGCCGCGGACGTCGCGGGCTATGCGAAGTTTATAGCGGAAGATGAAGAGAACACGCTGGCCGAACTGCGACAGCTACGTGAGACAATTATTGTACCGATAATCGACGAGCATAGCGGGCGGCTAGTCAAGACAACCGGCGACGGCTTTTTGGTAGAGTTCGGCTCAGCTGTCGACGCGATCCGGGCTGCAGTCGGGATGCAGAAGAAGCTCACGACACGCGAGGGTGGGCTGACGATGCGTATCGGCGTCAATGTCGGCGACGTCGTGATCGAGGGCGATGATATCCTTGGCGATGGCGTTAACATCGCCGCACGATTGGAGACAATCGCTGATCCAGGTGGGATCGCCGTCTCCGGCGCCGTCCATGATTACGTGTTCGGCCGGGTCGACGAAAAATTCGAGGACGCTGGTCGCTGTGAGCTGAAGAATATTGAGCGCCCCGTTCAAGTTTGGCGCTGGCGCCCTTCGGAGACAGACCTACTCCCGCCGCGCCGAACTGCTCAGCCGATGCCTCCAGACAAGCCCTCAATTGCGGTCCTGCCGTTCGACAACATGTCAGGGGACCCTGAGCAAGAATACTTTGCCGACGGTGTCGTAGAATCGATTACAGCCGCGCTCAGCCGAATTCGCGCCTTTTTCGTCATCGCGCGGAACTCGGCCTTTACCTATAAGGGCCGGCATCTCAACGTTAGGGAAATCGGGCGAGAACTTGGCGTGGCTTATGCGCTCGAAGGTTCGGTTCAACGCGCGGGGAGCCGGGTTCGTATCACAGTTCAGCTGATCGAGACGACCGACGGCGGCCATCTCTGGGCTGAACGATACGACGGATCAGTCGACGACATCTTCGATCTCCAGGACCGGATTACCGAGCAGGTTGCTGGAGCCCTCCAACCCTCGATCCGCCAGGCCGAAATCGAGCGCGCACGGCGAAAGCGGCCCCAAGAGCTGGGTGCCTACGACTATACGATGCGCGCGATGCGACGGGTCTGGACATTGGAGAAGGAGGAGGCGAGTGCTGCGCTCGAACTTTTAGACCACGCTCTCGCGATCGACCCCAACTATCCTTTGGCACTTGCCCTCGCCGCTTGGTGCTGGGCGCAACGATCGGTCTACAACTGGGTGCAGGACACCGCTGATGCACGGGCAAAGGCGCTGGCACTGGCGGATCGGGCAGCCAACGAATCGACTGATGACCCGCTAATCCTCGCGGTGCTCGGCGCGGTCCACACCTTCGCGCGGAACTACGGAGTCGCGCGAATTCTTCTTGAGCGCGCGGTTACGCTCGATCCGAACGCAGCTTGGGCGATCAGCAGGCTCGGCTGGCTTGAGGTCTACAGCGACCGACCTGATGAGGCCGATCCACATTTTCGTAAGGCGCTTAGACTCAGCCCCCTCGACCCGATGAACTTCAACAACTACGTCGGGCTCGCGAGCGCGCGGCAGGTGGCAGGCGACGACGCAGCTGCGGCCGACCTTTTCATCCGAGCGCTCCAAGAGCGTCCGAACGCGCTTTGGGTGCACCGCAACCTGGCGGCCTCGCTTTTGGCCGCCGGCCGCGAAGCAGAGGCGCAGGCCTCGCGAGACATCCTGCTTAACGCTTATCCGGGTTTCACGACGCGCATGTTCCGCGAGGCCATGGTCTTCTCACCACGAGTTCTCGACAGGCTCTGCAGCCTGCTGCAACGTCTCGGTGTACCGGAGTGAGCGACGCGTAAACCAGTCATCCCATCTGATAGCCCGGCGTCGAGAGCGAGATCGCTCGTTCCTCGTCGCTCATGCCCTCCTCGATCCCCTCGAAGAGCGGTGTCGACATGTAGCGCTCACCCGTATCAGGCAGCATGCAAAGAATGACCGAACCGGCGGCGGCGCGCTCGGCAAGCTGAAGCGAGACCGCAAAGGTGGAGCCGCCGGAAATCCCGGTGAATATCCCCTCGCGCCGTGCAAGCTCGCGCGCCCACTTCACTCCTTCTGCGCCTGGGATGGGGATGAGCTCGTCGAAGTATCCATTGTCCAGTGCCTCTTGGAGGACGAGCGGGATGAAGTCAGGCGTCCAGCCTTGAATTGGATGCGGCTCGAAGGCTGGATGGCTGACGGCCGGTGCACCCTCCGTAGTGCGTGTCTGCGAAACGCCACTCCCGAGCAGCTGGGCGTTCGCGGGCTCGCTTAAGACGATCTTCGTCTCGGGACGTTCCTTGCGTAGGACGCGCGCTACGCCACTCAGCGTGCCGCCTGTACCGTAGCCGGTCACGAAGTAGTCGAGCCGCTGACCGTCGAAATCGGACATTATCTCGCGCGCGGTTGTAGCTTCATGTATCTCGGCATTCGCTTCAGTCTCGAATTGACGAGCGAGAAACCAGCCGTTCGCCTCGGCCAGCTCCACGGCCTTTCGATACATGCCAAACCCCTTTTCCGCTCGAGGGGTAAGCACGACCTTCGCGCCCAGTAGACGCATGAGCTTGCGCCGCTCGATCGAGAAGCTGTCGGCCATCGTCACTACGAGGGGATAGCCTTTCTGCGCACAAACCATGGCGAGTCCAATACCGGTGTTTCCGCTTGTCGCCTCAACGACGGTCTGCCCAGGCTTCAGGCGTCCGTCCCGCTCCGCCGCCTCAATAATGTTGACGGCGAGGCGATCCTTCACCGAAGCCGCGGGATTGAACGCCTCGGATTTCGCGTAGATGGTCACGTGGCCGGGGCCGAGATTGTTGATCCTGATGCAGGGCGTGTCACCGATCGTGTCAAGTACGCTTGCGAAGAGACGCCCTCGACCCATTGTCGTCCGAAGACCGTTCCGATCCTTCATCTCGCACTCCCATTCTCTCGCGCGCCGATCTGCCCAGCTAAGGGCAATGTTAGACTAACCGGCGAGGATCGTCCTCTCTCTCCCTCTCTCGTTCGAGGGGGCATAAATCACCACCCTGTAGAGCAAAAAGTTCCCCAGAACGCCGCCAGCCAATCTCTCCAAGCAAGTGTCAGGCTAGCAAATCGGTTTCATCTGACCATGCCGACCTCCGCCGCAATGCTCAACGAGGTTGGGGCAAGGCCCAGCTCCGGGCTTGCGTGCCGGTAACGGATGATGATCCTCGATCAGAGGAACCACTCCGGAAGGCCGCGTAATGGAGCGTCGCCTCGCAGCAATCCTGGCCGCCGACATCGTCGGGTACAGCCGCATGACCGGCCGCGATGAGGCGGGCACGGTCGCGCGGGTCTCGCGCTTCGCCTCCGAGATACTGACCCCTATGATCGCGCGGCATCGCGGGCGGCTCTTCAAGCGGATGGGCGATGGCTTCCTCGTCGAGTTCGCGAGCGCGGTCGGCGCCGTCGCATGCGCGCTCGACTGGCAGGCGCGCATGGCCCGCGAGGACGGGGGAGACGCGCTGACCTTCCGCATCGGGATACATCTGGGCGACGTGATCGTCGAGGGCGACGACCTTCTCGGGGAAAGCGTTAACATCGCCACTCGGCTCGAGCAGGCGGCCCCGGTCGGCGGCATCGCAGTGTCGGCCGAACTGCACGGTCATGTCGACGGCAAGACCGAGGCCCGATTCGAGCATCTGGGCGAGCGGCACTTCCGCAACATCGAGCGGCCGGTCCGGGTCTGGGTCGTTCCCCCGGCGGATGCCGCCGGCGCCTCGGAGGTAGGTTCCGTTGCGCGGCTCGACGGTCTGGCCACGACACCCGAGCGGGGCGAGGAGGCCTCGGTCGCGGTTCTTCCCTTCTCGACGCTCTCGCCCGACCGATCGGACGACTATCTGGCCATGGGCGTCGCCGACCAGCTCGTGACGATGCTCGGCCATGTCCCGTGGTTCTTCGTCAGTGCCGAGTCGGCGTCCTTCTCGCCCGAGTTGCGCGGCCGTTCCCATGCCGAGATAGGTCGGCGGCTCGGCGTGCGGTATCTCGTCGAGGGCGCGCTGCAGCAGGCGTCCGGCCGGCTCCGCATCTCGGTGCGGCTGGCCGCGGCTGCGACAGGACAGCAGCTCTGGTCGCAGAGCTTCGCAGGCGCCCTCGACGACATCTTCGACCTTCAGGACCGGATCGCCCGGAAGGTCATCGGCGAGATCGAGCCGCGCCTTCGGCAGATCGAGATCCGGAGGAGCCAGGCCAAGCATGGCAGCCTCACGGCATATGACTGCTACCTCCAGGCGCTGCCGCTGATCCGGGGAATGAGCGGCGCCGAGCACGACGCGGCGATGGGGCGCTTGCAGGAAGCGATCCGGCACAATCCTCACCACGCCGCGGCGCACGGCCTCATCGCCTGGTTGATGACCCTGCGCCTGCCACAGGGACGGGGCCTCGATCTCGATCTCGGCGTCTTTCATGCAAACGAGGCGGTGGCGCGCGGGACTTTCGATTCCGAGGCCTTGTCGACCGGCGGCTACTCGCTCGGGTTCCTGACGCGAGACCTCGATCTCGGGCTCGGGCATCTGCGCGACGCGCTCGCGCTCAACCCGAGCGCGGCGCGGACGCATGACTTCCTGGGCTGGCTTCTGCTCTATGCCGGGCGGCCGGCCGACGCGCTCGACCACTTCCTACAATCGATGGAGTTGAGCCCGATCGACGACTTCGCCTTCCGAGCGCTGACCGGGCAGGCCTTCGCGCTTCTCTTCCTCGACCGACCCGCCGAGGCGGTAGCGACCGGGCGGAGAGCGCGCTCGGCCAATCCGCGCTTCACCGTCTGCCATCGGGTGCTGGCGCCGGCGCTCGTCGCCGTGGGCGATATCGAGGGGGCGCGGGCAGTCGTCGACGACCTTCGATCGCGGCACCCGGATCTGACAGTGGCGCGCTTCACGGCCGAGACGCGCTTCGCCGACCCGCGCTGCCGCGAGGTCCTGTTCGACGGGCTCTGTCGCGCGGGCCTGCCGATGGAGTAACGCACTGGCCGTCTCATGAGACCTGTACGCGGATCGCGGTTGCGGTGGCTTAATCTATCTGTTTCATTTTAGAAATTTCTTGGATTTGAGGCTGGCATGCTACGCTGGACGGTTCTGTCAGGGCAATCCCGCTTGAGCCGGGTTAGCCGCCTCCCTACCCTCGTGGCATGAGCAAACCCAACCCCTTCCGCTACTTCAAAACGTCACCCGAGATCATCCGCCTGGCGGTCATGCTCTACGTCCGCTTCCCGCTGTCGCTGCGGAATGTTGAAGACCTGCTGCACGAGCGCGGCATCGACATCAGCCACGAGACGATCCGGTTCTGGTGGCAGAGGTTCGGGCCGATGTTCGCCGCCGAGATCCGGCGCAAGTGCGTCAAGCGGGTGTGGTCCTTCGAACTGGCGGTGACACGTCGAGTATAGACCCCGAGCCTAGTCTCGCGGCAGCAACGCGCGCGTCATGGGTAGGTCACGCTTTGCCCTCCCCTCGCATCATCCTCCTGCGCAGGGTATCGATCGCTCGCTGCAGCTCTGCATCGGATAGCCGGGAGAGCAATCGATCGATCTCGCGCTCAGAGAGCCATCGCCGGTTGGTGTGCTCGAGGCATTCCTCCGCTGTCAGCGGACTCGTCTCGGCGCGCTCGAGAGCCATGACACGGTTGCGAAGCGATCTCACAACTCAGCCCCCCGTAGCGTTTCTCCAAGGCGGCAACGCGGCTCGCAAGCCGGCTCATCGCCGGCCCTCCAAACTGGCAATCCGTTGCTCCAGGTCGGTTGTCTCGAGCGCCCTGCGGAAGCCGTCGATGAGGCCCGCGACCGTCGTGGCTTCGGCAGGCGTCAAGTAGCCCTCGGACACGGCGCGAAGGATCATGCCCATCGCGGATGCCGCATCCTCCGCCGTCTGCATCTCGGGCAGCGAGAATGTCACGGGAGAGCTCTTCCGCGCTGGAGCAATTCGCTCAAGGTACAGGCGGAGGGCTGTTGCGTCGCCATCGAGTGCCATCTTCAGCGCCTTCCGGGTCAGGGCCTCGGCTTCGCCGTCCAGAAGCTCCTCCACGGCGCGCGTTGCGCGGTGGCGCGTCCCTCGAGGCTTGCCAGGATTGCCGGGCGCGAAGCGGCCGAGCGCGTCGCGATCCGATTTCGCGCCGCTTTTGCGGGTCTCAGACATCAGCACGCCTCTTCATCCAATGTGCGTCGGTCCGCACGCTGAGCAACGCCAGAGGGTCATCGCCCAGCATTCCCAGCTTGCGCGATGGACGCGCGACCGCGTGGACGGCTTTGCCATGTGTGTGAGGACCGTCACATTCAGCTTTGTGCACCGGGCGTAAAACTTGCTCACGTCGCCCGGATCGGGCTCCGAGAACGAGTTGAAGAAGATGACCCTCAGTCTGCCATACGCGAGCTACCCCGCCATCCTGGTTGCGATGTTCTGCACCGTGGTTGTCGCGCTCGGCTGATCCCGGCCCGGTCGTCGCGTCGGCAGCTGCTCTTCCTGAGAACAGGGGGAATGCCAGCAGCTGGAAGGCGCCTTTCAGTAAAAGCCGGAAAGCAGAATCTGCCTTATCTTCTAAGCAAACTGTGCTGTGCTGTTCTGTGCTGTTATAGCAATGCGAACGCATCACAGTTTCCCCTTTAATTTCAATGGATGGATGTTGTCGGGGTAATGGCGGGCGCGGGCCGAAGTCCGCGCCTTGTGCGAGCGGTGCTCGGCATCCTCGCGACGTTCCCGCAGCCACGGGCAGACCCATTCCGCGTTCGGCGGGTCGCCCTCCAGCGCCCAAAGGGCTTCCAAAACGGGCGCGACGATTTCTTCGAACTCCATTGTTGAAATCTGGAGCCGCGTGCAGATCCACGCTTTGTCCGCAGGAACCGAGCAGGAGAGACGCACCCACGCGATCTCGAGCAGCGCGTGATGCGCGCCCTTCTGAGCAAGTGTCATCCACCCTGTCGCGACGACGGTGTCTCGCGGGTCGTAGCGGAACCAGAAGATGTCACTCCGGCTCACGGCGTGCGCGCCTCTTCCACAAGATCTTCGACCAGCGCACCATCCGTCCCATCCTGCATGTCTGAGACGATCTCGCGCGCGATCCGCGCCATCTTCCGCGTTGGGGCGATGCCCTTCTTGCAGCGGCCCACGAAGGCGATAGCAAACCGCTTCGGCCAGCCCTCCAGCCGCTGACGACGGAGCGCGTCCGACAACCGCCAATGAAGTTCGTCAACGGGCATCCTGCGCGTCACTTGCAGCCCTCCCGCTCAGTCTTCCATTGGCCGAGGAGGCGTTGCCGCCGGGCCTCTATCATCTCGCCGAGATCGCGGCCCGATTGCGCAGCGTCGGCCATCGTCTCCCGGTCGGCGGGCGCAAGGCTAATGAGAGCCGCACCCGCGATTAGCAGGCGCTCAAGCTTGCCCAGCCGGGCGCGGAAGGGCGGCCGAGGCGATGAAGCCCGTCACGGGCGTCTCGGCGGCATCCGACGCCGGCGCGAAGGAGAAGCCGCCAGCGGCGAGGGCCGCGATCCCGAAGACCGCGATGCCTCCGATCTTGAAGAGCGCCAAGACGAGGGAGACGACGCCGACCGAACGGTTGCCCGACACGTTGACGAGATAGGCGAAGACGATGAGCGCGACCCCGAGGACGGGCACCAGCACGCCCTCCTCGCCGACGCCGAACGGCCTGAGCGCGTAGGTGCCGAAGGTGCGGGCGACAAGGCTTTCGTTGATCACCATCGAGAGCGCCATCAGCAGCGACGCCGCCGCGGCGACCACGCCCGGCCCGTAGGCGCGCTCGAGGATCATGGCGATGCCGCCCGCGGACGGGTAGGCGTTCGACATCTTGACGTAGCTGTAGGCGCTGAAGGCCGTGACCACCGCGCCCGCGATGAAGGAGAGGGGGAAAAGCGGGCCGGCGAGTTCCGCGATCTGCCCCGTCAGCGCGAAGATGCCGGCGCCGATCATGACGCCCGTGCCCATCGAGATGGCGCCGACCAGGGTGATGCTGTTCTTCTCGTAGCCCGTCTTCATCGCTCTTGATCGCCCGCCTGAATCGTCGCTCCACCCCCGGCGCCGGCAAGTCGCCCGATCCGCCCCGCTGATCGCGGCTCATCGACGAAACTGGCGCGTCCTGTCGGACCAACGACCGGGATCGGCCAGGGTCATGTCCATGCGCCGGCTCACATGGGTGCACCGACCCCCGCCCGGGGGAGCCGCCCCGCCCGGGCCACTTTTCCCGGCATCGAGATCACGACGGGGCTGGCCGTCGTTGCCGCTCCGTCGTGGTGGCCTCGCCCTTCGCTGCGCGTTGACCGGGCTCGGGTCAGGTCGCGGCCTCGGGTGCCGCATCGATGCCGCGGAGCGGCAGCCCCGCCATCGCGCTGTCGCCGAGCCGGAGGCGATGCGAGACGCCGGCGCCCGGTCGCGCCTATTCGATCCCGTTCGCGCGCTGCAGGTCCCGAACATAGGACGCGATCCACTCGATCTGCTTGTCGCTCAGCCCCTCGACCGGGGGCATGTTCCCGTATCGCCAGTGATGCGCCTGCACGCCGTTGCGCACCGCCCTGACGAACGCGAAGTCGGCATGGTGCGACGGCTCGTAGACTCTGTGAACAAGCGGCGGGCCGTGGTCCGTGCCCGAGGCGTTCCTGCCATGACACGAGGCGCAGTTCCGCTCGAACAGCGCGAGCCCGTTCGATGCGGCGGCAGAAAGCTGCGGCACGACGATCGCGGTGGCGTCTATCGCGGGCGCGCCCGAGGCGGCGCCATGCACCCCGTGTCGACGACCAGTGTCCGCCGCGCGTCGTCCGCGGGGGCCGCCAGGAAGACCCAGGCGGTTCCACGGAGGATTGCACGGCCGACCCCGCCCACTGCGAGCCGGAGCGGTTTCATCGGGCGGCCCTCCCGGAGAGGCCGTGGCCGCTCCGTCCAACGGTGACGACGCCCGATGCGCAGGTAAGCCTCGTCCTTCTCATGGTGCCTTATTGTGTTGCCGAGCGGTTCAGACACGCCTTAGGCGCGGTTCACGGCGCGGGCTGCCCGGATGGCGTCTTCTGAGCGGTCGCCGCGCCTCGAAACCGAGCGCGCAGCCACGGGCGAAAGGCGGATGAGGCGCCAGTTGCAGGTTGGGGCCAGTCCCATCCCTATCACAAGAAGCCGCGGCATGGTTTCTCCGTATCGCCATGCGCCACAAGCCTCGATGGTCGGCCATTCGCCGAGGACCCAGTGCCGCGACCGAACGGTGGGAGATTAGGGGTTGAGGACCCTTGCCGTCGCGAGGGCCATCGCGCGCACGCGCGGCGGCGACATCACCCCCGCCAACGGGCCGGAGGGCGGGCTTCCTGCCAGGATCCGCCGTCCTCGAACTTCAGCGCGGACCGCCGAGCGCCGGCGCGACCCCGGCGCTCGGCGTCGAGCGAGGACCACCCGAGGGCCATAGCCGGGAAAGCCCGGCAATCGGGACCATTCCGCGGTCGGTGCGGCCGCGCTGCGGGCCGGGGCGGGATCAGCGGCAGGCCGGTGCCTCGCCCCATGAAATTGCTGCCGACGCCGCCGCCCGTTGTGCTAATCCCATCCGATGCCGAGCGATCAGACCCTCGTCTTCGTGCTCTTCGGCGCGATTCTCGTGCTCCTGCTCTGGGGGCGTTTCCGCTATGATCTCGTTGCCTTCGGGGCGCTGATCGTCGCCGCGGCTCTGGGTGTGGTCCCTGCCGACGGCGTCTTCTCCGGGTTCGGGCATTCCGCAGTCGCCATCATAGCCCTGGTGCTGATCGTCAGCCGGGGCCTCACCTCCTCGGGGGCAATCGAACTCGTCGCCGCAAGACTTATCGATCCGGACCGCCCCTTGCCCCTGCACATCGCGATCGTCGCGGCGGCGGCCGCCGCCCTGTCGGCGGTCATCAACAACGTGGCCGCGCTGGCGCTCCTGATGCCGCTCGACATCGAGGCGGCGAACAGTTCGAAGCGAAGCCCCGGGCAGAGCCTCATGCCCCTCTCCTTCGCGACGATCCTCGGCGGCATGATCACGCTGATCGGGACGCCGCCGAACATCGTCATCTCGGAATATCGTCAGGACGCGCTGGGTGCGCCGTTCGCGATGTTCGACTTCGCGCCGGTCGGCCTCGCGGTTGCGGTCGCGGGCATCGCCTACGTGTCCGCGATTGGATGGCGGCTGCTTCCCGCGCGCGCCTCGATCGCGGACTACGAGCAGGAGGTTCGTCGCGGCCGCTACGTGGCGGAACTGCGTGTGGGCGATAAGGGTGCCGACGACAAGATGATCGTGCAGGACCTTTATCCGAGGGCCGATGAGGCGGACGTCCACATCCTTGGTCTCGTGCGCGGCGGCAGGCGGCGGCCCGGCCTCGGGGGGCGCGAAACTCTGCGCCCCGGCGACTTCCTGGTCGTCGAGGGCGAGCCGAAATCCATCGAAAGCTTCATGGGGCAGGCGGGTCTCGACTTCGCCGGATCCGAGAAGCACGAGGGTGGGGTGGCCGCCCCGGGCCTGACGCTGGCCGAGGCGATCGTCCCGGAAGGCGCGCGGATCGAGAACCGCACGGCCCGCAGCCTCGGCCTCTTGCATCGCCAGTCGGTCACCCTGCTCGGCGTCGCCCGCGAGGGGCGGCGGTTCCGCGATCGCGTGCAGCTCCTGCCGATCCGCGCCGGCGACGTCCTGCTGCTGCTGGGAACGCCGGAGCGCGTCTCTGCGGCAATGGACTGGCTGGGCGTGCTGCCCATCGAGGGGCGAAGGACCGAGGTGATCCAGCGTCGCAAGGCCGGATTGTCGATCGGCCTGTTCGTCATGGCCGTCGGGCTTGCGGTTGCCGGCGTTCTGCCGCTGGCGGTGGCGCTGGCCGGCAGTGTGATCGGCTATGTGCTGCTGGGCCTTGTGGGCGGGCGCGATGTCTATGACTCGATCGAATGGAAGGTGATCGTCCTGCTCGCCAGCCTCATCCCGCTGGCCGAGGCGTTCGAGCGCACCGGAGGCGCCGAGCTTCTCGCGAGACAGATCACGGCATGGACCAGCGGCTATCCCGCATGGGTGACGCTTGCGGCACTGATGGTCGTGACGATGACCTTGTCGGACTTCCTGAACAACGTCGCGACGACGCTGATCGCGGCTCCGATCGCCGTCTCGATCGCCACGGCGACCGGCGCCAATGCCGACACCTACCTCATGGGCGTCGCGGTCGCTGCGTCCTGCGCGTTCCTGACGCCGATCGGGCACAAGAACAACACCATCATCCTCGGCCCCGGTGGGTATCGGTTCGGCGATTACTGGCGGATCGGCCTACCCCTCGAGGCGCTCGTCATCGCGGTCGCGGTGCCCATGCTGCTGGTGGTGTGGCCGCTCTAGCTGCGACCTGAGCCGGGTCCCGTGCCCAGCCGGGCGGCGAGGCTTGCCGGCATGGCGCCGGCCTCAGGCCCGTCGGGGACACGACGTGAATGAGCCGCAACGCGCCGGCCGGCCACGTCATCCGGGCCGAGGCAGATGAGCATGGGACGACCAGCGCTGATGCCGTTCCGCGGCAGGAGAAGGCTTGGGAACCCGCCCAAACGCCCGACCGGGCAGCCCGCCATGATCGAGCGCTGAGCCACCCCAGAAATTTCGGTCCACCACTAGAGTGAGGAGAAGGAGGACCGAAGATGGGGAACAAGCACCACAA
>NZ_JAMFKN010000001.1 GCF_023487995.1 Thermohalobaculum sediminis | reverse complement strand
TGTTCCTCCTCCGCGGCGTCCCGGCGTACATCAGGTCAGACAATGGCCCCGAATTCGTCGCCCACGTGGTGCGGGACTGGATCACTGCCGTCGGCGCCAAGACCGCCTTCATCGAACCGGGAAGCCCATGGGAGAACGGCTATTGCGAGAGCTTCAACGCTCGCCTGCGCGACGAACTCCTGAACGGGGAGATCTTCTACTCGCTCAGAGAAGCCCAGATCATCATCGAAAGCTGGCGCCGCCACTACAACACCAGACGGCCTCACAGCGCTCTTGGATGGCGGCCACCAGCCCCGGAAAGCATCGTCCGGATGGACCGAAGGCCGACCATGAACTAACAATCACCGTGGACCAATCAAGTTGGGCTGCTCAGCAAAAAACCCGTCTAGCTGATCCAGTCTGATTCCGTGAGGCTAAGCGACCCGCACCCGGCGGGCCGGGCCGCAGTCAGTTGGTCACCCACCAGACGTATCCGCCGGCTCCGGCTGCCGGAACGGATTCGCCTCGGGCGTCAGATCCACGCTGCCGGTGCCGGGTAGGATCTCGAAGCCGAGGTCGAACTGCACCAGCATCGTCTTCAGTTCGCGGATGATTCCTGCATCGCCGGCCAACGCCACTTTGCCTGCCGCGATCTGGTCGTCCAGCGTTACGGCGCCCATCATCACCGGCTCAAGATCGCTGCGGTTCAGCACTATGGTGAGGTCGGGGGCCTCAGCGAGAAATCCCTCGAGATTGGTGAGCGTGCCGTTCGACAACTCGACCACGAACCGCTCGCCATTGTCCGGCGTGATAAGGTTGATCGTGAACGCGCGGTCGCCCGCCTTCGCGCTGTCGAGACGCACCCCGAGGAAGTCGAGCCAGAGATATGTGTCCATCGCCCGGATCATGTCCGGCCCCGAGGATTTCGGAGACGCGCCCGACGGGATGCCGTTGCGCAGCTCGTAGGCGCCGGCGAGGAACGAGTTGCGGACGCTCGGGCTCTCCTGCTGATAGCCGATCTGCTCGAACACGTCGGCGAGCAGGTCCTTGGCCTCCTGATTGCCTGGCTCTGCATAGACGAGCTTGTTCAGAATTTCCTGTGCCAGCTTGTAGTCACCCGCATCATAGAGCGCGCGCCCCTTCGTGATGATGGGGCCGGCGCCGCCCATCATCTCGACATAAAGCGGCGCCGAGTCCTCGGGCGAGAGCGGGATCAGCGTCGCCGGGTTGGCGTCCCAGTATCCGAGATAGCGGTTCACCACGGCGCGGCTGTTGTGCTCGACCGAGCCGTGATAGCTGCGCGCGGCCCATTGCTTTTGCAGCGACTCCGGCACGGCGTAGGCGTTGTGGATCTGGTTGATGGTCACGCCCTGATTGGCGAGGTGCAGAACGCCGTTGTTCAAATTGGCGTAGGTGTCGCGCTGCGCGCGCATGACCTCCTGGATACGGTCGTTGCCCCAGCGCGGCCACGAATGGGAGGCGAACATCACCTCCGCCTCCTGCCCGAACAGGTAGAGCGCGCGGTTGATCTGGCGCGACCATTCCAGCGCATCGCGCACCAGCGCGCCTCGCAACGTGTAGATGTTGTGGATCGTGCCAGTGATGTTCTCCGCCGCCCAGAACGCTTTCAGGTCGGGGAAGTACGTGTTCATCTCTGCGGGAGCCTCGGTGCCGGGTGTGTTCTGGAACACCATCCTCACGCCGTCCACAGTCAGTTCCTCGATGTCGTCCTCGATCACGACCGTGGGCGCGATCAGCCCGAAATTGCCGGCGGCGGTGTTCTTCCCGATCGACTGGTCGACATGGCCGAACGGGCTGCGCGGCAACAGTACGCCATACTGGAAGAACATTCGCCGGTTCATGGCGTTGCCGGCATAGACGTTCTCGGCCACCGCGTGATCCATGAAGCCGACCGGCGCGATGATCGGCACGCGACCCTCGCGCACGTCGGCTTCTCCGACCACGCCGCGGACGCCGCCGAAATGGTCGCCATGGCTGTGGGAGTAGACGACGCCCGTCACCGGCCGCTCGCCGAGATGCTCGTTGACGAGGGCGAGCGCCGCCCGCGCCGTCTCCGCCGCGGTCAGCGGGTCGAACACGATCCAGCCCGTCTCGCCCCGGATCACGGTGAAGTTGGCAAGATCGAAGCCGCGCACCTGATAGATGTGGCCGGGCATGACCTCGTAAAGGCCGTAGGCCATGTTGAGCGTCGCCTGCCGCTGGAGCGAGGGATGGATGCTTTCGAACACATCGCCCGTCAGCAGGAACTCGTAGCTTTCCATGTCCCAAGCGACATGGCCGGCATCGGCCATGATCTGCTTGTAGTCGGGCGCGGCGATGAACCCGCGCTGCGCCTCCTCAAAATCGCGCTGGTCCTCGAAGGGCAGGCGGTCGCGCAGTTCGGCCATCAAGGCCAGTGTGCGCGGGGCCGGCGGGTTGCCCTTCGCGTCGAAATGGCCCGCATCCTGCGCCAGCACGGGGCCGGCGAGGCAAAGGGTAAAGGCGACGGTCCGCGCCGCCGTGTGCATGGACATGGTCGAAGGTTCCCCAAAACTTGTTGTCGTCTCGGCGCGCGTCTGCTCAAGCGAACACCGGTTGAAATCTTAGTCCGCCTGAGCTGTGCCTGACTTGATCGCCTGATGGGCTTCGTCGGGGTGATCGGTCTCTGCGGCGGCGTGGCGCGGACCTACTTCACCGTTCTCGCCATGTCCTGTCTCCGGCTCACCGTCATGCTGACGGAAGGCGGCGAGACCGTTTGCATCGATGATCCTGATGCCCCCGTAGCGCGTCTCGATCAGGCCGCGACGCCGAAACGCCCGGAGCGCGCGCTGCACGGTCGGCGCCGATACGCCGACCATCTCGGCCAGCCCATCCTGCGAGATCTCGACATGGCCCTCCGGCCAGAGCCGTTTTTTCGCGTGGAGATAGGCCAGCCTCTGGGCGACCCGCTCCAACCCTGTAAAGGTAAGGGCCTCGACCAGGAGGTCCTGCACGATGGTCCGCTTTTCGTTGGACAGCGCGTAGAAATCGCGATGCAGCCAAGGCTCCCGGTCGAGCAGGGCGAAAAGGTCGACATCGCGCAGCGCAAGGACCAGCGCCCTCTGAGACGCAACGCGGCAGGCGGCCTTGATCGTCGCGCGCGAGAGCGTGGTCGTCTCGGCGAACCAGTTCCCCGGCGTCGACAGATGCACTACGATCTCGCGTCCGTCGGGCGCCGGCAGGATCATGTCCAGCCGCCCGTCGATCAGGCCGAACATGCAGGTCGCCCTGTCGCCGGTGCGATAGAGAAACTCGCCGTGCGAGTAGGTCCTGACCAAGCCGATCGAAAGGATCAGATCCTGGGCCGTCGCGGAGCGCCCGGCCAACCAGCCGACCGACTTGAGCAGCGCGATCTGCGCGGATGTGGGGCGACCTTGGGACCGCATAATTTCAGCTTATCATGCAGTTCCCCCAGATGCCCGCACGAACACTCGACAGCCTATCGGCCCCAGGTCGGACACTCGTGGCGGAACTTGTCGTCGACCGAGATCGCGTGTCGCCGTGTCTGCTTTCGGGAGAAATACTGCGCCGCAGCGGGCTCCATGTCTCTTCGGCGGAGCAACGCCTTCAACCGTGTGCAAGAAATGCTGCACGAGCCAAAGTCCGGTTTGTCCGCTTAGCGGACCTCGGCGCAGATCGCAGCGAACGGCTGCTCCCCGCCTATTTGAGGCATCGATCAGAAGGGCACATTCACCCCGTCCCGCGCCGCGATCGACGGCCCAAACCTTGCTTGTCGGCCTTGGCGAGGAACCGTCTGTGACAGAGCCTGGCGCGGTCACAAGGAACTTTGGTCGCTGGCAGTTAGATCGGCCCGTTTGCGATCTTTTCGATCCAAACCTCGAATGCTTGGAGCTCGTGGTGGCCGAAGCTGTGGGTCAACGGCACGTCGGCGGCATCACGGCCACGCGCGATCAGGACGCGGCCGAAGCGGATGTCGTTGTTGCGCGGATCGAAGACCCACCACCGATCCCCGAGGTAGACCTCCATCCAGGCGGCGAAATCCATGGGTGGGTAAGGCGGCGGCCGACCGATGTCGCTCACATAGCCGGTGCAGTATCGCGCCGGAATGTTGAGGCACCGGCACAATGCGATGGCAAGATGCGTGTAGTCTCGGCAGACGCCGACGCCCTCGTTGAGGGTTTCGACCGCCGTGCGGGTCGGTCGCGAATGCTCATATCCGAAGCGGACATGATTGTGCACGAAGTCGCAGACCGCCTGCACACGTGGCCAGCCCAGAGGCCCGCGGTTGAAATTCGCCCAGGCGAAGTCCGACAGGACATCGCTTTCGCAGTAGCGGCTCGGGAGCAGGTAGGTGAGCGCCTCGCTGGGCAACCGTTCAACGGGGTGCTGCTCGGCCGACTGGTCGATTGGATCGGACAAGCCTGCGTCGCGGATCGTTCCTTCGGTCGAGGCCGCGAAGCGCCCCGCCGGCGCAACCAACCTGTTGCACCAGTTTCCGAATCCGTCGCGATAACTTTCGACCGGAACCGCGGGGTTTGTGATCAACAAATCTGGTCGTTCGAGGTCGCTCGCACGCGAATGGTGCACGTTGAGCAGCAGGATCATCGGTGTCGGTGCCGGTAACATAAAGCTCAGTCGACAGCCGAGGCGCATGCGCATCTCATCGCTCCGCAAAAGGCCCGCCGGTTGAAGGTCTCGGGGGTACGTTATACGCCGAACATACCGGTCGGCGCTCTATCCCATCCGAGGCCGAACAAGAGGATCTCAGACCGCAAGCGACCGTTTCGTCCGCTGAGCGAGCCGCCGATCCACGCGCATCGAACGGCGGCTCTTCCGCTCGATCCGGTCGACTTCCGAGGTCGACCCGGCGGCCCCAGGGTGGCCCTCCCCGGTGGGATCTACGGGCGTTCACGTCGCGCCCTTTCCGGACCTGCTTTCTGTGCGGAACTCTCCCGGAGAGAATGGCAACCACAGATCCATCATCACCGCAGAGTGAATGATCTAACGGCTCCTTTGGAAGTGCTCAAGCGGGCTAGGGCAGCTCATCCGTAGACGCTACGAACCCACTCCGATCTCCGAAATGAACCTCCTGTTACCTGAACCATTCCCGCGCATCGCTTCTTCCATGCGATTGATCGCTTCGAGAGGGTCAGAGGCCAGCGCGTTTGCGCCCAGTCTTCCGACCATCTGCGGAAATCGTTGGGCCAATTGTCCCCCTACCACAATGAAGAGACCCGGCTTCCAGACCCGCAAGGCCGCAATCAGTCGTGCCAGCGCCTGATGGGATCGCAGCCCGCTCGCGGAGAGACCGACAAAGCCGCAGTCTTCGCGTTCGATCTCGGCGAGCAGTCCGTCATGCGTCTCCGCATTGAGCACCGAGATCTGCCAGCCGGTTCTGCGACACAGCTCCGCCGCCATGGTCAGTCCGACGCTGTGCTGCTCCCCCGGGACGAGAGCGAACGTCGCCCGTCGGGCAACGTCTGTCGTGACATGAGGCTGCGCGCGCTTGAGCGACTTCATGATGACGAGGATCCGTCCCGCCGCGAGATGGACATCGGCCAGCGTGACGCGATCCGCCTCCCACCACTCCCCGAGTCTCGCCGTCGCGGCGGCGAGATAGCCGAGATAGATGCTCTCCAGGAGAACGCCCCGGTCATAGAGGAGTGCGACGAATCTCGACGCCTCCTGGTGATCCTCGCTGATGAGGGCGATGCAGAGGTCGTGGATGTCTGCCTCACCGACATTGCGGACTGCGGTGTTCATGTGCTCGTAACGGGCCTTCAGGCGAGCAACAACCTCTCGCGAGACCAGCTCCAGCGTCCGTCGGGGAAGCCTGGTGCGGAGGTCTGAAAACTCGTCAATGATCTCTTCATAAGCGTCACGGTCAAATCCGCTGACGAGAGCATCGGCGTGTTGCATCTGCTGTCCCCCCAAGATCCCAGAGCCGGCACGCAGACGGCCCCGCCCTTGCGGGGAATCGAGCACACGCATGAGTTGCAGGCTGAAACCCGGGGCAGCTGACGTCAACTGAAATTGACGCTCGAGGGAGACGTGTGTCGCGTGCTCCAGGCGATGGGCGAGTTTCCGGACTGGGGCCTCAGCCCCCCGAGCGTCGCCACGGGAGAGTTTATTTTCCGAGCAGGGCTCGACGTGTCGCCTCAAGGTCAGGAGGGCTCATCAGAGCAAGTCGATCGGATGACGGTTTGGCCTGTCCCCCTTGAACGGATCCATCTGTAATGTCGGCTGAGCCGAGGAAGAGGATCCATGCCGAGAAAGAGACACAAGCCTGAGGAGATCGTCGCGAAGCTGCGGCGGGTCGACGTGATGACGGCGCAGGGAACGCCATTGGCCGAAGCGATCCGGTCTATCGGCGTGAGCGAGCTAACCTACCATCGCTGGCGCAATGAGTTCGGCGGGATGAAGCTGGACCAGGTGAAGCGGCTGAAGGAACTGGAGCTTGAGAACAGCCGCCTCCGGAAGGCGGTGTCGGATCTGACGCTCGACAAGCTGCTCCTGGCGGAGGCGCTGCGGGGAAACTGACAAGCCCCTCTCGTCGCCGTGAGAAGGCCGCGCAGGTCTGCGAGGAGCTTGGCGTGTCGGAACGCCGGGCTTTCCAGGTCATCGGCCAGCCGAAATCGACGCAGCGTCGGATGCCGCGGAGTGCCGAGGACGAAGCGCAGCTGACGGCCGACATCGTCGAGCTCGCAACGACCTATGGTCGATTCGGCAACCGCCGGATTACGGCGCTGCTGCGCCAGGCAGGCTGGGTCGTGAACAGGAAGCGGGTCGAGCGCATCCGGCGACGCGAGGGGGTGAGGCGGAAGCGCAATCGATCCGGTGGATCGATTGCCCGCCGAACGGTGCCAAGGAAGCAACCTAAGAGGGTCCGTCTCTGGCTGGCCGATGGATCATCCATCCGTCTCAGGCTGGAGCGGGCCAACCATGTCTGGGCCTACGACTTCGTAGAGGACCGCACGCATGATCGCCGGAAGTTCCGCATGCTTTGCGTCGTCGACGAGTTCACCCGCGAGGCGCCGGCGATCAAGGTCGACCGGAAGCTGAATTCGGTCGACGTGATCGAGACGCTTGCCGAGCTGATGCTCGAGCGGGGGGGGCCGGCTCACATCCGCTCCGACAACGGCCCGGAGTCCGTCGCCAAGGCCGTGAGAGAGTGGATCGGCGCAGTCGGCACCAGAACTGCCTACATCGAGCCCGGGTCACCATGGGAGAATGGCTACGTCGAGAGCTTCAATTCGAAGCTCCGAGACGAACTGCTCGACGGCGAGATCTTCTATTCACTGAAGGAGGCGGCCAGCCAGGGCGCGTCCTCGCCTACGCTCTCTTGCGGGCTCCTTCGATCATCGTTCTTGCGCCAGGCGCGGCGTTCAAGTCGCAGGGTGGGCGATCTTTGGCTTGATTGAGTGTTTCGGTGCCCGCAGACTGATCTGCAAGGTCACGAAGGGGGAATCCAGGATTTAGATTGCGAGATTGCCGGAGGCTGACGGTCGCGACTTCTATGCGAGCCCCCGCCTAGCCTGTGCCTGCTCGGCTCTGCGAGACGTCCCGTCGTGCCCTCCCATCCTCCCGCCGCGGCGATCAGGAGAACACGCGATGCAGAAGAGCGATCTGAGCGATATTCCGAGAAAAGGCTTCGAGCCCATCTTTTGGAGCAAGAACGCAGCCGGCCTGGTGGCGAAGAAGAACCCGGAGGTTTTGAACGCACTCAGCGAGGCCCGCAAAAGGCATATCGGGCCCAACGGTCTTCCGAACTTCAAGGTGATCGAGGGCGTAGGCACCGACATCAAGTATGCGGCTATGGCCTATGACCGGCTCGTCAGGGCGTTCGAGGCTGCGCGTAAGACCTGCATGCCGAAGGTCCACGACGAGACGAAGGCGGCGATCGACGTCTATCTGAAGCAGGCGAAGATCGGGCAGTTTGAGGTTAGGGCGAAGATCGCGTCCGACAAGTCGATGCTCGACGATCTCGGCAAGGTCTTGGCCACCCACAGCCCGAGCTCGGTGAGGGACGCCCTGGCGGGGGTATATGAGAGCCTTATCAAGCTGAGGAAAGAGGAGCCGAGGGTCAAGAAAATCGTCGACGGCGCGGCCCGGGCGGCCGGTGCCGGGGCCGTCGCACGCGGCGCGAAGAAGGTGGGCCGAGTGCTGACCAACAGCACGGGCACGGTTGAGAATGCCACCAAGATGCTCGACGACCACAAGGCGGCGATCGCGAAGCAGGCCGAGGATCTGGCCAAGTACAAAAAAATGGCCGCGGAGATGCCGAAGCCCGAGACGATCGACAAGAAGGACCGTCGCCATGCGGGCTACACGAAAAGCTACGGCGATTTGATGAAAGCGATCGGGATGACGGAAGAAGTTCTAAAGCAGACTAAGCTCGCCGCCGCGGCCATGGGAGAGCCGCTCAGGCGCTGACGCGACCGTTCCTGCGGTCCAGGTCCAGGTGTCAATGACGGCCGAAGATCCCACCACGAGGCCGGCGCCGGCGGCCGGCTTAGTGCTGGAGTCGGCACTGTCAAAGGAACTTGGCTTGAGGCGGGATGCCGGCCTCCCGCCCTCGCGGCATGATGAAACCCAATCCTTTCCGGCACCTCACAACCAGCCCGGAGATCATCCGCCTGGCCGTGATGACGTACATCCGGTTCCCTCTCTCCCTACGGAACGTCGATCCGGAACGTTCTCGGCTGGTCCGACTGACACGGCATTCCGCTCGGCCGGACGTCGGCCGCGACGAGATCGCGAAGCTCTGTGGAGATGCAGGAATCTGCCCTCCCGACCGCGCCGAGCACCCTTCGTGGTGGTTCCGGCACCGCAGGCGCGCGAGCCCGGGGGGCCTTCAGGATGAAGCCAGTTCGGTCCGTTGCGGAAGATGCGCCTCCTTCGCGCTCCCCACGGCGCCAATGCGGCGGCAACGTGAGGAAACCGAGGGTATTCTTGAAGGTTATGTCAGAAACTTGCGCTGCGGAACGGCCCTCCATGATTTGGCTGGCGGGTTCACTTCCCTCTCGCAGGCTTGGCTGTCACTGAACATCGCATCCGCAATTTCCCTGCGGCAAAGTGTACAATCTTGGGTAGATTGCCCGGCCAGAGAAGCACGCGCATCATTCTTCCAAGTTTCACTGGGCGGAGGATGCGATGAAAGGATTGTTTGTGTCCGTGACAGCAAGATCGCTCCTCGCGATCGCGTTGTTTGCCGTGCCCTTCCTCGTCCCGCCAGGCAAGGGCTCAGCCGAAACACTGCCTACGCCAACCTGTGCCTGGCAGTTCCACTGGACGCCCTATGGCCAAGGCAACTGGATCTTCCCAGACGCCGCCTACCGCATATGGTACATGCCCATCGATGCGGGGTGGCGCGAGGTGAAGATCTCCGGCGCCTATGCCAAGAGCCGCTTCTTCTCCTTCGCCCTGTATGACGAGGCGCCGATCGCGACGGCGCTCGCCGATCATCTCTACGATGCGCAGATCGCGCCCGACGCCGGCAGCACCAATCCCTTTGCCGAAGGGGCGTCCGCGGTCGAGGTCCCCGCGAATTACACCGTCACGATCGATCGGAGCGGAGGCGATGGCGGCAACACGCTGAACCTTCACGCCGAGACGGCCTGGCTCCTCTACCGGGTCTACTTCTCCAACCCCGGCCAGGGCACGATGGGCGGGGTGCCCCTACCCGAGATCACCGTCACGGACGCCGGCGGCCAGACCAAGACGCTTCCGCCCTGCGAGACGGTCAACCGGCGGCCACAGTTCCTCGACATGCAGGCATCGATCCTTCAGGGGGTGCTGGAGGATCCGGTGCACGTGCCGCCCTCGCCGGACCATATCTGGTTCGGACCCGTCCTGAATCCGCCGATCCGGATCCTGCCGAATCCCGACAACAAGTACATGGTGTCCTATTTCATGTCCGAGCGTCGGCCGGATCGCATCGTCGTGATCCGGGTCAAGATACCGGGCTTTCCCGACACCTTCCACGGCTCCTCCGTCTGGCAGCCTGCGCCCGGCTTCGACAGTATCGACCTGCGATACTGGACGATGTGCGTCGGCGAGCTCGTGTCGCCCGTCCCGATCGTCAACTGCGCCGTCGACGCGACGACGCCGATCGACGAGGACGGCTTCGCCACCATCGTGCTGTCCTACGACGTCCTCCGGCCGCACTGGTTCGGACCCGACATTGCCTGGGTCCCTCTCGGCGACGAGCAGATGTCTCCGAAGACCATCTTCCTTCGCTACCTGCTGGCCTCCGAGAACTTTCCCCATTCGATTCAGAAGGCGGTGGCCGCAGGCTGCGGCGCGCATTTCAACTTTCCCGTGCCGCCGAGCCAGGAGGCGATCAGGGAAGCCGGGCAGTGCTCGCAGAAGATCATGGGCGACTACTTCCCCGTGGCCGCCTGGTGCGACACAGATCACTTTCTCGAGGGGGGATGGAAGGCCTGCTTCAAGCAGGCCGGCATCGAGTGAGCCGCCTCTTGCCGGCTGGCGAGCGAGTGGGCCGCGTCGCCAGCAGGCCGGCGATATCCGTATGGTGCTTCGGGTCTCGTCGCGTCGTTCTGAAAGGCTTCAACTTCGGGGAGACATCTCATGAAGGTATTGGCAAGTTAACGGCGCTTTCGCGCAAATTGACCCGGTTGCCTCTGGAGTTCAGGCGTCCATGGTCGCCTCAGCCCAAGCCGCGAAGGCCTGCGCTCTGAAGTGACGCAGGGTCGGGCGGCTGACGAGATGCGCTCCGATGTTGAAGCAGTTGTAGACGGCGGCATGAGAGGCGAGGAAGCGTTGGGCGGAGCCCTGCGATTTGAATCTCTGCTGATTGCGCTCTCGTCGTCGGATCGGCAGATGCGAGTTTTCGGCGCGGTTGTTGGCCTGAAGCCGGCCGGGACGGTGGCGCTCCGGGGGGGCCTCTTCCCGCATCGCTTGCCGATAGGATGCGAGGCCGTCGGTGGTGACCGTCTCCGGGCGGACGCCGGTGTTTTCATGAGCCGACGCAGCAGTTTCCGCGCTGCCTTCGCGTTGCGGCGTGCCTGGACCAGCATGTCGAGCACCTCGCCCTGATCGTCCACTGCCCGCCAGAGCCACATCCGCCGGCCGCAAATCTTCACGATCATCTCGTCGAGGTGCCAGCGGCAAGTTGGAGCGCCGCGGCGACGCCTGAGGTTGGCTGCGACCCGCGGGCCGAACTTGATGACCCAGTAGCGGACGGTCTCGCGGCTGACTTCGATCCCGCGCTCGGCGAGCATCTCCTCGACATCGCGGAGGCTCAACGTGAAACGGAGGTAGAGCCAAACCGCGTAGCGGATCACATCGGGCGAGAACCGGTGGCGCTTGTGGGAAATCCTGTCGACCATGCCTCTCGCCTACCATGCGCAACGGGGAAACAGAGACAGGTTAGAGTTTGTCTGCCAACACCTCCGCCACGATCCGTCCATAGCGATCCCGATCCACTGCGCGGCAGGTCATTGGCTCGCGCCCAACGATAGCCCACAAAGCGTCGCGTGCCTCCCGTCCGGGCGGGCTGTGCATCGTCGCGAGATCGAGCCGCACGTCGCCCGCCTTCCGCATGTGACGTTGCTCACATCTCCGCGGTGGCGGGGCTGGCATAGATGATTCCAACGCGGCAGTAAGCGCGGAAAGGAAACCGAGATGGCTTATATCGCATATCCCTTCGCCGTCGGCCTGGTTGCCTTCATGGGCATGCTCCCGCTGGTCTGACGCGCTGCGTTGGCGCGGCAAAGAGCGATGGGCATAGACCCGGCTGCGACCGATGACTTTGCACAGTTGGCCAGAAGGCTAACAGCACCCCAGCGGCGTGCCCTGCAAATCCTTCTCGCATCGGGACATGTGCAAAGCATCAATGCGAGGCGAATTGCTCCGCCTAAAGCCGCCTGGCTTCAGGGTCAGGGCCTGATCGAGATGGAGGTTCCGAGTCCGTATGAACGTTACTGGAAGTTAACGGACCGAGGCCACGCAATCGCCGAAACGATAGCGGCATCATAGCGCGACCGCCAAACTGTTCAGAATGCCGTGGTGTGCGCCACAAATAGGCCGTATAGCGGCCCACCATTCGACATGCGCAGTCAGTGGAATGTACACGCCACCATGTTGCTTGCTCCGCAGGTGGCGTGTTCTGCTCGTTTAGCGTTCTGCGGCTACCCTCGACCTACGGCGGGGTCGCCGCGTTTACGTTCCCGCGGAATCCTTAATGAGGAATTAACGCGGGCGAGAGTTCCATCCTATTGAGATGCATTGGCACAACGCCCGCCCAAAGATAAACGTCGCCGCTAATACCCAGCGGCGGCGTTTATGGTCTTGGTTGTGGCGTAACTCTGCGACGTCTCAACGGCCACCGGGAAGATTGGTGCCGTGAGGTGAGACTTTTTCTAATAGACGTTTTGCCCGCCCATGCTCGAAAGCGGATTGAGGCCGGCAGTCAGCGCGCGTCGCAGCTCCATCGCCGCAGGCCACGACTCCCAGCCCGCAGTACCAGCCTCCGTGTAGCGATCTCGGTTGGCCGGATCGTCGGTCACGTCCAGGGGGCTTGTCTCGTGCGGCCCGAGCCCGAGCGCCTCGTGCAACGCGAGGTAATCATGCGCCCGGAAGGCCGCGACGGCCTCGGCAGTTGAGCCGTAGGCCTGAAGCCTCTTCGCGGCCGGCGGGCCGACGTTCGCAGGGGGCCATGAAGAGAATCGCATGGAAAACTGTTTTCCGCGACGCTAGTCTTTCCCGGGGAAGGCGAGTTGGTGGAGTGCTCGACAATTGGAGAACGACATGCTTTCGCTTCGAGGCCGCGGGATTCGAGCCTTCGGAATTGCCCTCGCCGCCACCGCCACACTTGCCCTCGCCGGCTGCGAGGCGCCGGGAAAAGTCGGCGAGACATCGACCTTCGACATCGCAAAGGCTTCGGCAAACGATATCGGCAAGGCGCTGCGGCGCGACGGGAAGGTCGCGATGCGCGGCGTCCTGTTCGAGACCGACAGCGCGCGCCTGAGCGCCGAAGGAAAGGACCTAACGGCCCGCCTCGCACAGGTGCTGGCCGACGACCCCACGCTCAAGGTCGCCGTCGTCGGCCATACCGACAATACCGGCGCCTTTACCTACAACCTCGACCTCTCGCGCCGCCGCGCCGAGGCGATGGTGAACGAAATGATCCGACAGCATGGCATCTCCCAAGACCGTCTCGCCCCCGTGGGCGTCGGGCCGCTCGCCCCGGCAGCTTCCAACGACACGCCCGAGGGGCGCGCCGAGAATCGCCGGGTCGAGGCAGTTCTGATCCGGTAACGCCGCCCCCCCCCAAGCCAGTCCCCCTCTGCCTCGCGCTCCGGTCGAGGGGGGCAAAATCCGCCAGCCCCCGCCTGCGGCCAACTCGGCCGACCATAAGCAGCTGGCATTGACGCCTTAAGGCGCGCCGAATTTCTGCAGCGCCCACGCGCCCGAGCCTGCCCACGGCACGCCGTCGTTCTCTGGGATGAAAACAACGCCCGCGCGGCTGGCCGCAGCAAACACTATACCAATGGCCAACAGCAATAAACGGGAAACGCCTGCAAGGATCTGCGCGAAGAAGCTGGGAAGATCAGCGGGTAGCGATGGCGGCGCTTTCAGGTAGGATCAAGCATCGCATGGCGAGCTGACAGGGTGAGAATTATGCGGTGCGCTATTCTTTCGATGACGGTGGCGGGCGCCCTGTTGTGGGCGACGAGCGCGCAGGCTCAGTGGTTCTCTGGCAGCTTCAGCAGCGAACTGATAAACCCTATAGCAATAGAAATTGACGACCGATCTAAGGATGAATGCTGGACAAATTCAATAGATTTTGCGAATTATATCGCACAGAAATTTAATTATCGCGGAATATCAACTGACAGAGGGGGAGAATATAAATTTTTATTTTATGTAAGTCTGCGAGACATGAATTTTAATAGTGAAATGGAGGCAAAATTTTGCAATGGATTTGTTATGATTAATATATTTAAAGACATGCGGGATGCGAGAGATGCGCTTGAAATAGTTACAATTTCACAGGATTTGTGGCGACTTAATTCTGATAATCCAATCAACGGACAGATATTTAGCATGGTAGATAATTTTTTTGAGAAAATGGATCAGAGAATTAGAGAGAGCAACTAGAGCGGCACGCCCTGCTTCCGGCACTGTCACGGAAAACCGGCTTGAGGCGGGATGACGGCCTCCCTACCCTCTCCGGATGAGCAAATCGAACCCGTTCAAGGGCTCCCAAAGCAGCCCAGAAATCATCCGCCTGGCGGTGATGATGTACGTGAGGTTCCCTCTCTCGCTCAGGAACGTCGAGGACCTGCTGCATGAGCGCGGCGTCGACGTGAGCCACGAGACAATCCGTTTCTGGTAGCATCGGTGCGGACCGATCTTCGCGGCCGAGATCTGGCGCAAGCGCGTCGAGCGGATGCGCACTTTCTCGAACTGGCGCTGGCACATGGACGAGGTGTTCGTGAAGATCAACTGTGAGCGCCACTACCTGTGGCGCGCTGTCGACCATGAAGGCGAGGTTCTCGAGGCCGTCGTCACGAAACGTCGGAACAAGAAGGCGGCATTGAAGTTCCTCAGGAAATTGATGCGCAGATGCGGCCGGCCGGATGAAATCGTCACCGATCGCCTGCCGTCGTGCCGCGCAGCGCGAACTCGGTGGGTCAGATCTGCAGTCGACGGGACGCTGGTTGAACAACCGCGTCGAGAACTCACACCTGCCACCGCGAAGACGGGAACGCGCGATGCTGCGGTTCCGGCGGATGCGAAGTTTGCAGCTCTTCGCCGCCGTCCATGCCTCCGGGGACTGTCGGGATTTTCGTGTGTGGGCGGACATAGTGGGAAAGAGGGAGAGCCCGCATGTCCCGACGCAAACCGCCTGTCATCGCCGACTCGCTGCTTGACCAACTGCTCGATGGTGCCGACGCGAAGTCGGCCTTTGACGCCGACGGCCTGCTCGACCAGCTGAAGAAGGCCTTGGCCGAGCGAGCGCTGAATGCCGAGATGGACCATCACCTGGTCAATGGCGAGCCCGGCAACAGCCGCAACGGCTATGGCCGCAAGACGGTGACGACCGGGACCGGCAAGATCGAGCTGGAGATCCCGCGCGATCTCGCCGGCAGCTTCGACCCGGCGCTGATCGCCAAGTACCAGCGGCGGTTCCCGGGCTTCGACGACAAGATCATCTCGATGTACGCGCGCGGCATGAGCGTGCGCGAGATCGCAGGCCATGTCCGCGAGCTCTACGGCGTCGACGTGTCGCCCGACCTGATCAGCACCGTCACCGATGCGGTTCTGGAGGAACTGGCGGCCTGGCAGGCCCGCCCGCTCGAGGCTGTCTACCCCCTGATCTTCTTCGACGCCCTGCGGGTGAAAATCCGCGATGAGGGCACGGTCCGCAACAAGGCGGTGCATATTGCTCTCGGCGTGCGCGCTGACGGCACGAAGGAAGTCCTCGGCCTCTGGCTCGAGCAGAACGAGGGCGCGAAGTTCTGGCTCAGGGTCATGAACGAGCTGAGAAATCGCGGCGTCGAGGACGTTCTGCTCGCCGTCGTCGACGGCCTGAAGGGCTTTCCCGAGGCGATCGTCGCCGTCTTTCCCGACGCCCTGGTTCAGACTTGCATCGTCCACCTGCTGCGCCACAGCCTCGACTTCGTGTCCTACAAGGACCGCAAGCCCGTCGCCGCCGCGCTGAAGGAGATCTACAAGGCGCTGGACGCCGACGCAGGCGCCGCCGCGCTTGCCGCCTTCGAGGCCGGCGACTGGGGTCGGAAGTACCCCGCCATCGTCCAGAGCTGGCGCCGAGCCTGGCCGGAGGTGATCCCGTTCTACGGCTTCGCCGACGATGTCCGCCGGATCGTCTACACCACGAACTCCATCGAGGCCCTGAACGCCAAGCTGCGCCGCGCCGTTCGCGCCCGGGGCCACTTCCCCAACGACGACGCCGCGACGAAGCTCCTGTTCCTCGTCTTGAACAGGGCCGAGAAAGAGTGGACCATGCCTCCGAGGGAGTGGTCCATGGCCAAGGCCAAGTTCGCCGGCGAGCGCTTCACCAGAGCGATGGCCTGATGTTCAGCCGTCCGCCCGCACACGGAATTCCTGACAGTCCCTGCCTCCGCCTACAACCACTTCAACCAGGAACGCAGCCTCTCAAGCAGGGACATCTTCAAGCTCAATCGCGCCGCCGCACTTGCCGAATGGCGGCAGCTCGGCGCGGCCTGAAGGGCCTTTGCCCCGGCAGAACACAGACTGGTTCGCATTCGTCTGACACCACCATCTAGAGCACTCTTCGCGCCAACCGGTAATGTTAGAAACGGCGGGCCACGCACGGCACTGGGTGGCGCTATACAGTCATGGTCAGTGCTGCCCTCGCCGCTTTCACCTGGCGCGCGATCTCGGCAAGGTGACGATGGTCGGTGCCGCAGCATCCGCCCCAGATGTCCATCCACGGAAAACGCTCGGCGACGCGGCGCATCTGGAGGCCGAGCTCAACGGGGTCGCCATCCTCCAGGTGGCCGAGCTTGCACAGTGCGATCTTGTCCATTGCCGCGGCATTGGGTCGGATACAGCGCAGGCGCTCCCGCCAGGCTCCTGGAGTGAGCGCGGGTTCGAACTCGAGCGGGTGAGAGCAGTTGGTGGAGTGCCAGGCCACACCGCCGGGAACCGCGGTATCGACGCGGGTCACCGCTTCCTGAAGCGACGGACCGGAGTTGAGGCGGCTTTCGCTGTTGAGGCTCCAGGACACGGCGAACGGCAGGCCAAGGGCCTTTGCCGCGCGGGCCATTCCGATCACCTCCGGCACGTTGTTTTGCGTTGCCGCCCAGACAAGATCCACCTTGTCACCTACGGTTTCGAGCTGAACCGCGTGATAGTCCTCGGCCTCGGCTTCCGTGATCGCGCCGCCGGTGCCATAGGCGTCGCCCCGTGGCCCCAGCCCCTCGTTGATGCGAAAGTCGGGCACTTGGTCGGCATAGGATGTGCGCAGCTCCTCGAGGAAATCGATGCCTGCCAGCGTGGCCTCCCGCAATCCGTCGGGGGAGAGGCCCAGTTTGGCGCCCCAGTCCGGACTGGCGCGATAGCCTATCCATCCGAGCAGCAGCCCCGTGCCCTCGGCCGCCGCGACATCACAGACACGTTCGTAGATGCCTTTGACGACAGCGCGTTTGGCCGGATCGGACAGGATCGCGAACGCGGCGAAACAGGGCAGATCGATCCCATGCAAGTAGAGCAACTCGGTTTCGAAGCCGCCCTCGGTGAGGTAGATGAGATCATCCCTGGGCGTGGGGTTGGCAAAGGTCATCGTGGTCTCCCGGTGAAATGGAAAACGGAACCTGATCGGCGGGAGCGCACCCGCCGATAAGGGCCCGGCGTTGTCAGGCGGACGGTGCGATGTTCTGGTTGAAGCGGAAAACGTTGTCGGGATCGTACTTTGCCTTGATCCTCGCCAGACGGTCATAGCTGTCCCCAAAGGCATCGCGGGTAAGCGTGCCGTCCTCGCCGTGACCGGGGAAGTTCAGATAGGCGCGGCCCTGGTGGCCGAAGGGCTCGGCCCGCGACCAGCTATCCCGTGCCCACGCGATGTTGGCCGCGTCGTCGGCGGCGTCGGCCCAGACGCCGTCAGCGGAGTACATCCATCCCATAGAGCGATCGCCGAATGCCGATGCTTCCGCCGGCACGGCCCGGACCGCGCTGCCCATGTTCCACAACGACGAGATCGTGTTGGGCGACGGGGCGCGCGAAGCATTTTCCATGGCCAGATCAATCATCGCGTCCGGCAGGTCGGTAAGGTAGCGCGCCTTCCAGTAGCAGCGCATCTCGCCGAAAGGGGTCTGTGCATCGAAGAGCCGCTGGATATCAGTATAGGCCATCCGGCCCGAGAAATCCGTCACCAGTGGCCCGAGCTCGCGCAAGGGCCTGGCCAGTGCCTCGGCGGCATCGGGCGCGCCGGTGGCGATGCCCACGAGGGCAAACACCTTCTTGCCCCAGGCGTCGCGTGGGAACCCGTCGTCTTCCGGCACCGTGGAGAACTCGCAGATCATCGCGAGGTCCTTGTCGTGCTCGGCAACGTAGTCGCGCCAGGCGCGGATCGGCCCGGGACCGTCTTCCACAGCATAAATCGGCGCGATGAACATGACCTCCGGGCCGACGGGGTGCAGCGCAAACTCGAAGCGCACCACGACGCCGAAATTTCCGCCGCCCCCCTTGAGTGCCCAGAGCAGGTCCGGATTCTGATCGGCGCTGGCACGCACGAGCGTGCCGTCGGCCGTCACGACATCGGCAGCGACGAGGTTGTCGATAGTCAGGCCATGGCGTCCGCGAAGATATCCGAAACCGCCGGATAGAGTGAGGCCGGCCACCCCGGTCTCGGAGATTAGACCACCCGGCGTGGCGAGGCCAAAGGCTTGGGTTTCGCGGTCCACCTCGGCCCAAGTGGCGCCGCCCTCGACGACGGCGATGCGTCGGTCTGGGTCCACATGCACGGCGCGCATCTGCGAGAGATCGATCATGACCCCGGTGTCGCAGGCGCCGTGACCGGCGACGTTGTGCCCGCCACCGCGGATGGCGACGGGCAGGCCCTGCGCGCGGGCGAAGCGCACGGCTTGAATGACGTCCGCCGTCCCGCGGCAGCGTGCGATGACCGTCGGCCGGCGATCGATCATCGCGTTCCACAGCTGCCGTGCCCCGTCGAAGGCGGCGTCACCCTCGGTCAGGACGGTGCCCAAGAAATAAGTCTTGAGGTCCTCGATGCTGATGTGCTGAGCGTCCATTGGAGCCTCCCTGTCCATGGCATATGTCGACCATCGGCGATGAGGCATCGCTAGGACAGTGGCAAATGGGTTGGAAACGTGCCTAAATTGACAAGTGGACGAGCCTAAAGCGACAGAACCGCGCCGAAAATGACAGAACCGACGCATGCTATGGGCCGACGCCCGACGATCCTGTTACTTGCCTCGCCCGAGACGTCGGCCATGGTGCTCTATGGGCTCTACGACGTCCTGACGACCGTCGGCGGGATCTATCCTGAGCTGGTCAAGGGCGCGCCCGAGCGGGAATTGCTCAACGTGCGGATCGTTTCGGCAGATGGCCGGCCGTTCAGTTGCGTCGGCGACATACCCGTGCGCCCCCACGCGGCGCTCGAGGATTTCCGGCGTCCAGGATCCATTCCCGATGCAATCATAGTTTGCGACATGTACGTCGCCGTAACGGCCGTGCCAAAGGGCCGCTATCCTCGCGAATGCGCGTGGCTGCGGGAAATGCATGCCGCCGGCGCACTGCTCTCGTCGGTGTGTTCTGGCGCACTCGTGCTCGCCGATGCAGGTGTTCTAGACGGTCGCGAAGCGACAGCCCACTGGGCCTATCGCGACATGTTCCATAGGTACTATCCGAACGTCACGTTCCGCGACAGCGCGGCACTCTGCCTGAAGGCGGAGGACGCAGGAGTCATCACTGCCGGCGCTGTCAGTGCCTGGCACGACCTCGCCTTCTACCTGATCGCGCGGTACTGCGGCCATCGGCACGCGGTCGACACCGCTAAGGTCTTCCTGATGACGGACCATGTGGAAGGGCAGTCCCCATATGCCGTGATGACCCGTCCGATGGAGGTCAAGGACGCCTTGATTGCTGAATGCCAGGCCTGGATCGCCGAGAACTACGAGGTTGAGAACCCTGTCGAACGGATGGTGGAGCGCTCAGGCCTAGGCGCGCGGACCTTCGCCCGCCGGTTTAAGTCGGTCACCGGCTACAATCCCATCGACTATGTGCAGGCGCTCCGCATCGAGGAAGCGAAGCAAGTGCTGGAGCGCGACCAGCGCCCCATCGACGAGATCGCGGCGGCGGTGGGCTACGAAGACGGGTCTTCGTTTCGGCGGGTGTTCAAGAAACGAGTGGGCCTCACTCCGGCAGCGTACCGCAAAAAGTTCCAAAGCCTTGCGGCGCTGGCCAATAAGTATTCGCTGGAACAGCCAGCATCGAAATCAGGTTGACGGTTGATAGGAGTCATTCGGTCAAGCAGGTACTTAGGCGCGGCCAAGAAGCTCCTCGTCCGCCAGACCGTGATGGGCGTCTGACGTGCGCACAAGAAATGAGCGCCTTCTGGAGCTCTCATTGGTAGGAGTGCCGATTGCCGGATGAGGCACCGAAGCGGACGAAATTGCGAGGTCGGCTTCGTCCGCTGAGCAGGCCTTCGTTTCGAGAGCAGCGAACGGCTGCTCCCCGCCTAAGGGAAGACAACTGCGAGACGGCCCCCCGCACCCCGACCCTCGCCGCGATCGACGGATCGAGTCGAGCGGGCCGACCCCGGCGAGGAACCGCCCACGAAAGAGCCTCGCGCGCGACGGCAGGAACCGTTGGGCTCGAGAACCGGGGGAAACCGCGCCGACACGGAACCTGCGGATGCACCCTGCGCATCGCCACTCACAGCCCTTGCTCCTCCAGCGCGACCTCGAGGGTAGTCGCCGCCTTGCCGATATCGAGCTCCCCCCTGAGCACCGCCGCGGTCATGCAAGGGATCAGGTCCAGGTTCGCACGTTTTAGGGCGGAAGCCCATCTGATTGAATCGAAGGGGATTCCCAAGGGGCGCGTGTTCTGATTCAAGATGTTTGCCGGGAGGAGGAGGCCGGCGGACATGTCGAAGGCTCTTTCTCTCGATCTTCGGGTTCGGGTTCTGGCTGCGGTGGCGGAAGGCGCATCGCACCGGGCGGCGGCGGCTCGGTTCGGTGTCAGCGCGGCGAGCGTGAGCCGCTGGCGGGCGCTGGCGCGGACGAAGGGGGACGCGCGCCCGGGTCCCCTGGGCGGGGATCGCCGCTCGGGCCGGATCGAGGCGCAGGCGCCGCTGATCCTCTCGCTCCTCGAGGCGACGCCGGACGCGACCATCGAGGAGTGTCCGTCGTCAGATGAAATGGGCGTCGTGACGTGATGCGCCTTTGGAGGATCTGGCTCATCTGGTTCAACTCTATGCAGCCTGTCTCTGGTTGAGCAAGGGGCGCTGCTTCAGGGTCTGTTCCTTGATCCTCCTCCTTTCGCTGAGAATGTTGTCGCCGCGGCCGAAGGAGACGTCGGCCGGGGTGAGCTTGCCGAGGCTCTCGTGGTATCGGCGGTGGTTGTAATGCTCGACGAAGGCCTCGATGGCCTGCTCGAGGGCACCCGGGAGATAGTAGTTCTCGAGCGTGAGATCGGCCACCGCCTCCTTCAGAGCAGCGGTCTTGGCGCGCAGCTCCTTCACCTCGGGGCTCGTCGCCTGGCGTGCGGTGTCGCCGGCCAGGCGCCGCTTGCCGGCTTCGAGAAACTCCTTCGACCACGAGTAATACAGGCTCTGAGCAATGCCTTCGCGCCGGCACAGCTCGGCGATGCTCGCCTCGCCCCGCAACCCCTCCAGCACGATCCTGATCTTCTCTTCGGCTGAATGGTGCTTCCGCGTCCTGCCGCGGATGTCCTTCACGACCTGTTCAGCCGTCGCCTTCGGTGTCCCGGATTGCTGTCTCATCTCCACTCCATGGTGGTTACGATGAGCCAGAAACCCTCCCTTACCCAATCACGTCAATTCGGCCCATAGGCGCTGACGGCAGACAGTTCATTCGGCGCGGCTTGCCGTTCGGGCTACGCTGCGGCTTGCCTCCGCCGGCTCAGCCAATCGCGCCTCACCTCTCCTCCGGCGGCTTCACATCGCGAAACTGGAGCAGCAGCAGGAGGTCATAGGTGATCTTGAGGACACCGCAGATCAGCAGTGGCAGGGCCTGGTGGCCTGCGGCGAAGAGGGCGCCCGCAAGCGCGGGGCTCGCCGCTGCCGCAAGGCTGCGGGGCACCGAGGTGAAGCTCGCCGCCGCCGGCCGCTCCGCCTCGGTCACGACGGCCATCACGTAGGACGCCCGCGTCGGCACGTCCATCTGCGACAGCGCGGCACGCAGGAGCAGCAGCGCCAGCGCCACCGGCAGCGTGGGTGCCACGGCGGCCAGCATCAGCGCGGCGCTCGACGGGATATGCGTGAAGACCATGGTGTTGACCAGCCCGATCCGGCGCGACAGCCAGGCGGCGACCGGGAACGAGAAGGCCGAGAGGACGCCAGAGGCGAAGAAGAACGCGCCCGCCGCCGGCAGCGACATCCCGAACCGCTCGAACAGCCACAGCACGAGCAGCGACTGCACGACGAAGCCCCCTGCGAAGGCGTCGAGGCTGAAAAGCGCGGCAAGCCGGAAGACGATGCGGCGCGACGGGCCCAGCACGGATGCCTCGCCCGACGGCGATCTCGGCGCGCGGCGCGGGAGGCGGAAATAGAGCAGACCGCCTGCCGCGCCCAGCAGCGCATAGAGCACGAACATGAGCCGCAATGCGCTCAGCCGGTCGAGGCCCAGATGGGCCATCGCCTCGGGCAGTCCGGCCGCGAAGGCGCCGGCGGCCGCGGCGAGCGCGCCGACCAGGCTGTAGCGCGCGAACATCCGCGTGCGTTCGGCATCACCGGCCTCCCGTGCCAGCGCCGCATGCTCGATCGGCACGAACAGGCTGACGCTGCCCGCCGACGGGTTGATCGTGCCGACGAAGGCGATGACGAGGAGCGCGGCGTAGTCGCTGGACGCCGAGAAGGCAAGACCGGTCGCCACCATCAGGCCCGCCGCAAAGACAAGGAGCAGGCGCCGGTCGCATCGGGCGCCAAGCATCCCGATCCCGATGGTCATGAGCGCGGAGCCAAGGAGCGACACGGTCGCGACGACGCCGACCTCGACGGGCGTCCATCCGAGCGTCAGGAGATAGACCGGCAGCAGCACCGCCACGAAGCCGTCGCCAAAATCGCGAAGCGCGCGTGCGCCGAACAGACAGGCCGTCGGTGGGAGTCTCGACATCTGGCGCGCCCCGGCCTTGAGAGAGAAGCGTCGTGACGCTGGCAGGATTCGATCGACCGCGGAAGGGCAATCGCATCGCTCCGCAAGGGCCTTCCGATCACGCGCTCTTGGCCACGTGGCGCCGCTCGCTCAGGGCCGGGTGAGATCGTAGTGAAAGACCTTGGCGATGATGCGCCACCCGTCGGCGGTCGCGATGAAGCTCAGGAAATCGGTGAAGTATCTCGGCCCGATGGCGCAGCGCGCCTGCACCAGCGCCGTTCTCGACCCAGCGAAGGTGATCGAGACGATCTCGTCGCGCCGGAGCTCGGCCCTCGTCGCGGGCGCCTCCCGCGCCGCGACGAGGGCGAAGTAGCCCGGCATGTCGAGATGGACGAGGTCCTCCGGGTCCGTGGCGCAGACGTAGCGCGCCAGGGGGTGGAACACCTGCCGCAGGCGCGCCACGTCGCCGTGATAGAGCCCGTCGAAATAGAGCGCCATCTGCGCTTCGATCCCGGATCGCATGTCTGTCGCACCGCGCCGCGTTGGACGTGGCGAAGCCGGTCCGGCTTCGCCCTCCCGCCCGGTCATGCCGCAAGGCCTTCCCGTGCGAGCACCTCGCGCACATGCGGCCGCCGGGCCACGCGCGCCACGTAGTCGCGCACGCGCGGATGCTGCGCGAGGTCGAAGCCGATCAGCCCCGCCCATGAGGCGACCACGAAGGTGTAGGCGTCGGCGACGGTGAAGCTCTCGCCCATGACATGGGCCCGCCCGTCCGAGAGCCGCGCCTCGAGGGCATCGAAGCGCTTGCCCAGCTTGGCGAGCGCCTGCGCGCGCAGGGCGCCCTCGGGTTTGACCGGCGCGAAGAAGGGGCCGAACGACTTGTGGAGTTCCGAGGCCGTGAAGTTCAGCTGCTCCTGCAGCCGGACGCGCTCGAACGTGCCGTTCGCGGGTGCGAGGCCCGCCTCGGGCCTGAGATCGGCGACGAACTGCAGGATCGCGGGCGCCTCGAGCAGCACTTCGCCGCCGTCGAGCTCGAGCGCCGGAACATAGCCCAGCGGGTTGATCCGGGCGTAGTCGCCGCCATCCTCGGTGGTCCTGGCCGCGAGATCGACGCGCACGATGTCGTGCTCGACGCCCGCCTCGTGAAGGGCGATGTGCACCGACTGCGAGCACGTTCCGGGGCTGTAATAGAGCTTCATGGGATCCTTCCTCTGGCCCGACCGGCTGTCCCGATCGTCGCCGGGAACCCTGCCGATGGCGGTATCCTTTGTAAACCTGCTTTTCATGTGATACCGAATTCCGGAGTTTCCACGAGGTAACCAGCCTTTCCCCATGCCCCTGAAGGTCCGCAAGAATCAGAGCCCGCCCCCGCCCGAGCAGTGCCCCCTGCTGGAATGCATGGCGATCATCGGCGGGGCGTGGACGCCGAACATCCTCTGGTATCTGCGGGGCGGCCCGAGGCGGTTCAGCGAGTTGCGCACGGACATCCCGCGGATCTCGCCCAAGGTGCTCACGACGCGCCTGCGCGAGCTCGAGGACTGCGGCGTGGTCGAGCGCCGCGTGATGCCGACCTCGCCGCCGTCGGTCGAGTACAGCCTGAACGATCTCGGCAGGCGTCTCGTGCCCGCCATCGAGGCGATCGCCGCGGTCGGCGAGGAATTGAAGGCCCGCCAGGGGGCTGTGCCGGAGGGCGGCGGACGGCCGAAGCATTTCCGGGCGCCTGTGTCGACCTCCGCGGCCAAGGATGCGGCCCCGGGCCCGCAAACCGCGCGCGACGAGGCGGGGCAGAGGGGCTGAGCCCGGCGTCGAAGCGCATCGCCCGGCGCGCCCCGTTGACCGGCGCGAGTCCGGCTGCATAGGCTGGCAGTGTGGCAATGCCGCCGGGGGGCGGCTCGCGGCCGCGCGTGGGCGGGAGGGCGAGGTGGCGGGCGAGGTCCGGTTCGCGGTCGGGCGTCTGTGGTACGAGGGGAACAGCTTCAACCCGATCCCGGCGCGGCTCGACGCCTTTCGCGCCCGCGAGTGGGCGAAGGGCCCCGAGGCCCTCGCGCGCTGCGCAGACACGGCCACCGAGCTTGGCGCCGTTGCCGAGTTCCTGCGCGAGCGGCCGCGCTGGCGGGCCGAGGTCCTGCGCTGCACCTCGGCGCCGCCCGGCGGGCCGGTTCTGCAGGCCGATCTCGAGGTCATCTGCGACGAGATCGTGGGCGGCCTTGCGGGCCGCGACTGGGACGCGGTCTATCTCTCGCTCCACGGCGCGCTGATCGGGACCGGGGATCTCGCCCCCGACCGGACGCTGCTCGCGCGGATGCGCGCCGCCCTGGGCCCCGATGTGCCGCTGGCCGTGAGCTTCGACATGCATGGCTGCCTCGCGCCCGGCATCGCCGACAGCGTGCAGATCCTGACCGGCTACCGGACCTATCCCCATGTCGACATGTTCGCGACGGCGATGCGCGCGCTCATGCTTCTCGAGCGTGCCGTGGCGGGCGAGATCAGGCCGCGGGTCACGCTCGCGCCGGTGCCGATGTTGCCGGCGAGCCATCTCATGCGCACCGATGCGGGCCCGATGGCGGAGCTTGTGGCGCTGGCGGCGGAGGAGGAGCGCGCGCCGGGCATCCATGACGTGACCGTGTTCGGCGGCTTCGCCTATGCCGACACGCCGAACGCGCATGCCACGGTCGCGATCTGCCACGAGGCCGGGGCCGACGCGGGCGCGATCGCCCGGCGGCTCGCCGACGCGGTGCTTGCAAGGCGCGAGCGGTTCCGCCCGGACCTTCCCGACGCCGCGGGCGGCATCGGCGCGGCGCTTCGGGCGATTGCCGCGGGCGCGCGCTGGCCCGTCGCGGTGGTCGAGCCTGCGGACAACCCGCTCTCGGGCGGAATCGGCGACACGACCGCGCTGCTGCGGGCCTGGCTTGACGCAGGGAGCGCGCTTCCGGCGGTGTTCTGCTTCTTCCACGACCCCGCGCTGGTTGCCCGTGCGCACGCGGCGGGCGAAGGGGCGGCCATCGACTGCATGCTGGGCGGCCGGGTGGCGCCCGAATTCGGCCCGCCCATCCCCTTCCGTGGCCGCGTTGCCCGGCTGACCGCGGGCCGCTTCGTCAACACCGGGCCGATGGAGCGCGGCATGGCGGTCGATCTCGGCCGCACCGCGGTGCTGGAGGATGGCCCCCTGAAGGTGGTCATCGCCGAGACCTGCCAGAGCGCGAACGATCCCGGCTGGTGCGACCTGCACGGCATCGATCCCGCCTCGGTCGCGGTGTTCATGGCCAAGGCGAAAAACCACTTCCACGCGGCCTTCGGACCGCTTTGTGGCGCCATCGTCGCGGTGGACACGCCGGGGCCCGCGCCCGCGGACCTGCGGCGGCTTGACTATGTCCACGTGCCGCGCAGCTTCCTGCTGCCTGATGACGCTGGTTGAGACGAGGCACGCGCGCCCGCCGGTCGGGAGCGCGCGCCCCGCGGTCGTGGTGCAGGGCATCAGTTCCGGCGCCGGGGATGCCCGGACCGGCCGCGCGCCACGGCCTCGATCTCGCCGCGTGCGACGCCGATGTCGTGCAGGGCGTGATCGCTCAAGCCCTGCAGCATCCGGATCGTCCTGCGGACCCGCCGCGCCTCGTCGATCGCGACGAAGGCGGCGCGCAAGCCCGCCGCCGCGCGGACCAGCGCGCGGGTGCCGGCGAGGGGCAGGGAGGGAATCGGTGCAGGCCTGGTCATGTCGGTCTTCCTTCTGTCGGGGTGGCGGCGGATCGGTGGCGCCGCGTCGGATGCATCATCCGCGATGCCTGCTGACAGCCTTGTGGCAGCAGCGCCGCGTCCCTCCTGACAGCGTGCTGTCAGCAGCCTTCCGGCGGGATCGGCGGCGGGTCCTCGCCGTCCTGCGCAGTGAGCCCGAAAAGGCCTTTTCCCCCGCGGGTTTCCCGCGCCCCGGGCCGTCCGGCGGCACGTCATGCGCGCCAGGCCGGTTCCTTGAATTTCGCGGTGAAACGCGGTTGGATAGGTCGTCCGGTCGCCTTGGGACGAAAGCCCGGAGTGTCAGCTCATGGAAACCAGTGCCCGGATCGGCTGCTCCCTGGGGCGCAACGACGCTCCGGCTCCGACCGTCCACAGGGCGGGAGAAGCACGGGGCGCGTTCGGCTCCGCGGCGGCCTGCGGGGAGATCGGCCTCGCGGCCGCCCTGTCGAACACCCGCCCCTGGTGACGCTACCGCCGGCGGGCGCGTCGGGCGCGCGACCGTCACGGCTTGGAGGAGGTGCGATGCGCCGCGCCGACCGGCTTTTCGAGATCATCCAGCTCATGCGCCGCAAGCCGACGATCCGCGCCCGCGATCTCGGCGAGGCGCTGGAGGTGTCCGAGCGCACGATCTACCGCGACATCCGCGACCTGATGGCCAGCGGCGTGCCGATCGAGGGCGAGGCCGGGGTCGGCTATGTCCTCAGGCCCGGCTACGACCTGCCGCCCCTGATGTTCGCCGAGCAGGAGATCGAGGCGCTGGTGCTCGGCGCGCGCATCGTCGAGAGCTGGGGCGACGCCGAGCTTGCCGAGGCCGCCGGTAACGCCATCGCAAGGATCGAGGCGGCGATCCCCGAGCGCCTGCGCAACTACATGGAGGGCACCGCGCTCCTCGCCCCCTCGTCCTGGCACATGGAGCCGGTCGAGTTCGACCTCGCCGAGCTGCGCCGGGCCCTGCGCCACCAGATCAAGGTGCATTTCGGCTATCGCGACGTGATCGGCCAGGCCAGCCAGCGCACCGTGCGGCCGCTGTCGCTCGCCTTCTTCGGCCCGGTCTGGATCCTCGCCGCGTGGTGCGAGTTGCGGGACGATTTCCGCACTTTCCGGCTGGACCGGATCACGGACTTCTCGGTCACCGGCGATCGCTTTCGGGCCGAGCGCGGCAAGACCCTGCACGACTTCCTGAAACGGCCCGACACCTGGACCCGCAGCTCGCTCAGCGCCGCCAGCGAGCCGGGACACTGACCGCCGCCGCGCAGGTCGCGCGGGCGGCGCGGCGCTATCCCGCGAGGTAATGCCGCCGGCACTCGGCCTCCCGCCCGCGCACGACGCGCTGTCCCTCCAGTGGGCCGCGCGTCTCGGTGACGACGGTCCGCTGCCCCTCGGCTCCGCCGTCGCGGCTGAAATAGATCACCACCCAGTCGCGCGTCCGGCCAAGCTGGTGGGCGAGCGCGGTGTTCGAGAAGAGCGCCGTGAAGGACCACCCGTCGCGCTCGTCATGCATCACCGGCAGCCAGGCCTCGCCCTCGGGGTTGAAGCGCTTCGGTGCGATCCGCCGCAGGCGCCCCTCGGCGGCGCGCCGCCGGTAGTCGGCATCGACCGCCAGCACTTGCGCGACGGGCGGCTCGCCGTGATCCTCGGGCGACTTGCGGCGGCGTCTGGCCAGCGTGGCGCCGAGCGATGCGCGGATCGAGGCCGCGCGGCGCGGCCCGATCCCCGGAACCGTCTCGAGCCGCCCGTCATGCGCCGCGATCTCGAGGGCCTCGAGCGTGTCGACATGCAGCTGGTCGTGGATGCGCTTCGCAAGGTCGGGGCCGATGCCGGACAGAACGCGGAACAGCTCCTCCGGCTCGCTCTCGCCGCGCAGGCGTTCGAGCTGCGCCCACCGGCCCGTCTCGACCATCTCGTCGATCGCGCGCGCAAGGCTCGCGCCGATGCCCGGCAGCGCGACGAGGCCGTCGAGGCCCCGCTCCGCAAGGATGGCCGCGGGGTCGCGGTCCAGCCCCCGCAGGGTTCCGGCGGCCCGCCGGTAGGCCATGACGCGAAAGCGGTTGGCGTCCTGTGCCTCGAGGAGATCGGCGGCTTCCTCCAGCCGGTCGGCGATCTGGTCGGCCGCGAGCCCCGCGCGCGGCGCGGTCGAGGGGTGCGGGCATTCGTGGGCCGGCTCGGTCATCGCGCGATCATGCCACCGCCCGGGCAGGATTTCACCCCACGCGGCCCGGTCTCAGCGCTCGCCGCTCAGGCCCGAGATGAACAGCGAGAACAGGTTGGCCTGCGAGGAGATGCCAAGCTTGGCATAGATGTTGCGCCGGTGGATCTTGACCGTCCCCGGCGCGATGTCGAGCACGCGGGCGATCGACTCGGACGAGTGGCCGCGCAGCACCAGGCTCACCACCTCGGACTCGCGCGGGGTCAGGACCGAGCGGCCGAAGTTGCGGAACGCGTCGTCCAGATAACGCCCGAGGATGTCGCTCTTGCGCGCGTCCTCGCCGCCCTCGAAGCGGCTTGCGAGGCTCTCCCAGTTGGCGGCGGCGGCGGCCAGCACGAAGGGCTCGACCTCGCGCAGCCGGCGCATCTCGCGCTCGCTGAAGGCGGGACGATTGCCCGCCCGCATCAGCGAGATGACCACGCGGACCTCCGAGGGCAGGGCGACGATGAAGCCGATCTCCTCGGCAAGCCCCGTGCTCACGTAATACGAGCGGAAGTATTCGCTCTGATAGAACCGGTCCGGCGCCAGCTCGCGGATCCGGTAGAGCCCCGGCGCAACCCTGTTGCGGCAGGCCTGGAAGAAGGGGTCGAGCAGATAGGGCCCGTCCTGGTAGATGGAGACGAACACCTCGCGCCGCTTCATGCCGAAATTGTCGAAGAGGTCGAGCGGCCGGGCGTCGCCGCGATAGGCGAACATCACCGAGTGGTCGAACGCGACCAGTGTGCCCAGCGCCTCGACGAGGCGGGGCGCGAAGTCGGGCGTCCTCAGCGCCGCGACCACCCGCCCGGTCCCCTCGTGCCATTCGCGCGCCTGCGCCGTCATCGCCACCGTCCGTCCCGCTCGGTCGCCCTGCGCGGCAAGCCTGCGACGGGGCGGCGCGCCGGGAAATACTCCTCCGGAGGTATATCAATGCGAAACCGTTTCTGGGAGCATCACTGGCCGCGGGGGATATAGACCCCGCTTCACGCATTCGATGGGGCAGACCGGGGAACGGGGCATAGACGTGCAGACGCAGGCCACGTCCGACTTCGATATCGAATTCCGCGGCGTGACCAAGCGTTTCGGTGCGGTCACCGCCGTGCAGTCGATGGACCTGCAAGTGGCCCGCGGCGGGTTCTTCAGCTTCCTCGGCCCCTCGGGCTGCGGCAAGACCACCTCGCTCAGGATGATCGCGGGCTTCGAGCAGCCGAGCGAGGGCGACGTGCTGATCGAGGGGCGCTCGGTCGTCGGCACGCCCGCGCACCGGCGCCCGGTCAACATGGTGTTCCAGCACTACGCGCTGTTCCCGCATCTCGACGTCTTCGACAACGTGGCATACGGGCTGCGGCAGCGCCGGCCGCGGCCCGACCGCGACACGATCCGCCGGCAGGTCGGCGAGGCGCTCGAGCTCGTGCGGCTCTCGGGGTTCGAGGGGCGCCGCAGCTGGGAGCTCTCGGGCGGGCAGCAGCAGCGCGTGGCGCTGGCCCGCGCGCTGGTCAACCGGCCCACGGTGCTGCTGCTGGACGAGCCGCTGGCGGCGCTGGACCGCAAGCTCAGGCGCGACATGCAGATCGAGCTCCAGACCCTGCAGCGCGATGTCGGCATCACCTTCGTGCTGGTGACGCACGACCAGGAGGAGGCCCTGTCGATGTCCGACACCATCTGCATCATGCGCGACGGGCGCATCGTGCAGATGGGCGGCGCGCGCGAGCTCTACGACGAGCCGGCGAACGCCTATGTCGCCGATTTCGTCGGCAAGTCGAATTTCATCGCCGGCACCGCGCGCGCCGGGGGCGGCCTGCGCGACCCGCATGGCCGCGGCTTCGGCGGGCGCCGCCCGGCGGGCGGCCGGGCGCTGGGCGAGGGCGAGAAGGCCGTGCTGGCGGTGCGGCCCGAGACCGTCGCCATCCTGCCCGACGGCGCTGCCTCCGGCGGCTTCGACGTTGCGCTGGCCGGGCGGATCCGTAACCGGATCTTCCTCGGCGAGCACACCGAATATCTGGTCGCCGTCGAGGGTATCGGCGACATGCTCGCACTGGTCCCGAAGCTCGCCGAGGAAGAGCGTGGCAGCTTCGGGGAAGGTCAGGCGGTCACCATCGCCTGGAACGACCGGTCGGCTCTCGTGCTGGGGGACGACTGAGGGCCGGGGCGCGCGCGCGCCTGCGGGCCGGACGTGGAGAGATCAGGAACAGGGAGATCCACACGATGACGAGGAAGTTTCCGGATCCGATCGGCGCGGACGAGTTCCTCCGCCAGCTTCGCCGCTACCAGAAGGGCTCGGTCAGCCGCCGCCATTTCCTGGGGGTGACCGGCCTCGGGCTCGCGACTGCCGTGATGGCGAGCGCGGTGCCCGGCCTGCGCGGCAGGGCCTGGGCACAGGGCAAGATCGGCGACCGCGTCTCGGTCGCCACCTGGCCCAACTACTTCAACCCCGACAACTACGCGAAGTTCACCGAGATGACGGGCGCCGAGGTGCAGGTCAGCGTCTTCGGCTCGAACGAGGAGATGCTGGCCAAGCTTCAGGCGGGCGGCACCGGCTGGGACGTGTTCGTGCCCACGAACTACACGATCACCACCTATGTCGATCTCGACCTGATCCAGCCGCTGGACCTTTCGCGCATCCCGAACTTCGTGGAGAGCGCCTACGAGGCGCGGTTCATCGAGCCGGGCTCGGTCAACGGCCAGGTCTATGCCGTGCCGAAGAACTGGGGCACCACCGGCTTCGTGGTGAACCGCGACAAGCTCAAGATGCCGCTCGACACCTGGAAGGCGTTCTGGGACGTGACCCGCGCCGAGGCGTCGGGCCGGGTGATGGTGCATGACTACCAGCTCACCACCATCGGCAACGCGTTGAAGTATTTTGGCTATTCCTTCAATTCCGTTGACCCGAAGGAGCTGGCCGAGGCCGAGAAGCTGCTGATCGAGTCGAAGCCGCATCTCTTTGCCATCAACTCGGACTACCAGCCCTCGATGCGCTCGACGGACGCGTGGATGTCGATCGCATGGACCGGCGACGGGCTGCAGCTCAACCGCGACATGCCCGAGATCGACTACGTGCTGGGCAAGGAAGGCGGCGAGCTCTGGAGCGACTTCTACGCCATCCCCAAGGAAGCCCCGCATCTCGACGCGGCTTATGCCTTCATCGACTTCCTGCTCGACCCCGAGGTGAACGCCCGCGAGGTCGAGGCGCATGGCTACCCGGTGCCCGACACCCGCACCACCGCGCTCCTGCCCGCCGAGATGACGTCGAACCCCATCATGTATCCGGCGAAGGAGTTGCTCGACCCGCTCGAGTTCGGCGCGGCGGTGACGCTGACCGACCCGCTCAGGGCCGAGATCATGGCCCGCTTCAAGGCGGCCTGACGGGGGGCGGGGGCGATGGCGGACGGCACGGCGATCGAGCGGCGCCAGAGCCGGGTGACAGCGATGCTGCTGTTGCCCACCACGCTCTGGTTCCTCTTGCTCCTCGTCATGCCGCTGGCCGTCGTCCTCGTCTTCAGCTTCGGCGAGCGGGCGCCCGCGGGCGGCTATGAGGCCGCCTTCACGCTCGAGCAATACGCCAACCTGCCGGCGCGGCTCACCGCCTTCACCAACACGCTGACGCTGGCGCCGCTGGGCACGGCTCTCTGCGTCATCATCGCCTATCCGCTGGCTTACTACCTCGCGGTCAGGGCGGGCGCGCGGGTCAAGCTGATGCTGCTGGTGCTGGTGATCGTGCCGTTCTGGACGAGCTTCCTGATCCGCACCTATGCGTGGATCTACATCCTGGGCGGGCGCGGCATCCCGCGCCTTTTGGACATGGTGGGCATCGAGGATCTGCGGCTGATCAACACGCCCACCGCCGTCCTGATCGGCATCGTCTACGGCTATCTGCCGCTGATGGTGTTCCCGATCTATGTGAGCCTCGAGAAGCTCGACAAGCGGCTGCTCGAAGCCTCGGACGATCTCGGTGCCACGCCCTTGCGGACCTTCCTGCAGGTGACGCTGCCGCTGTCGATGCCGGGGCTGGTGACCGGCTCGCTGCTCGTGTTCATCCTGTTGATGGGCGAATACCTGATCCCGGCGCTGCTGGGCGGGGGCAAGGTGTTCTTCGTCGGCAACGCGCTGGTCGACCTGTTCCTGCAATCGCGCAACTGGCCGTTCGGCTCGGCCGTGGCCATCGCCCTCGTCGTCATCATGCTGGTCGCCATCGCGGCCTATCTCGCGCTCGTGGGCCGCGAGCGCACGCGCAGCGACGCGTCGCTGATCTGAGGGAGAGATGCGCCTCTACGCCGCCTTCATCTACCTCTTCCTCTACGCGCCAATCGCGCTGATCGTGCTGTTCAGCTTCAATGCCGGGCGCCATGCGGCCAGCTTCGAGTGCTGCTCGACCGCCTGGTATCCGCGGACCTTCCAGAACACGTTTCTCATCGAGGCGCTGACCAACAGCCTGATCGTCGCGGGCACGGTTGCCACGCTGGCGACCGTGATGGGCACCATGGCGGCGCTGGCGCTGCAACGGGTGCGCGGGCCGGTGCGCGTGGCGTTCGACGTGCTCACCTACATCGCGATCATCATCCCTGGCATCGTTATCGGCATCGCCACGCTGGTGGCGCTGGTCGCGGCCTTCGATGCGCTGAACCCGCTGATCGCCGCGCTCTGGCCCGGCGGGCCCGAGGGCGCGCCGCGGCTCAACCTTGGCTATGGCTCGGTGATCGCGGCGCACACGCTGTTCACCATGGCGCTGGTCATCGTGATCGTGCGCGCACGCATCCAGGGCATGGACCAGTCGCTGATCGAGGCCTCGGCCGATCTCTACGCCACGCCCTGGGGCACCTTCCGGCAGGTGACCTTCCCGCAGATCCTGCCCGCGGTGCTGGCGGGGTTCCTGCTCTCGTTCACCTTCAGCTTCGACGACTTCATCATCGCCTTCTTCGTCGCGGGCTCGAAGACGACGCTGCCGATCTACATCTTTTCGTCGATCCGGCGCGGCATCACGCCCGAGACGAACGTGATCGCGACGGTGGTCCTTGGCTTCTCGCTGACGCTCCTGATCGCGGCGCAGGTGCTGATGCGCCGCCGCGCCCGCGGCGCGGGCGGCGGGGGTGCCGCGCCATGATCCTTGCGAGACGCGTCGCCATCGTGACCGGGGCGGGATCGGGCATCGGCCGGGCAGGGGCGCTAAAGCTCGCGGGCGAGGGGGCTGCGGTGGTGACCGCCGACCGCGACGCCGCTTCGGGCGAGGCGACGGCGGCGGCGATCCGCGCGGCCGGCGGCGTGGCCGAACCCATTGCCACCGACTGCGCCGACGATGCGCAGATCGAGGCGCTGGTCGCGCAGGCCGCAGCCCGCTTCGGCCGGATCGACATCCTCCACAGCCATGCCGGCATCCAGGTGGAAGGCACGCTCGAGCAGGTCGCGCCCCAGGGGATGGACGCCTCGTGGCGGCTCAACGTGCGCTCGCATTTCACCGCCGCGCGTGCCGTGCTGCCGCACATGCGCCGGCAAGGCGGTGGCTCGGTGATCGTGACCTCGTCTAACTCGGGCGTCTTCTACGACCGCGAGATGATCGCCTACGCCACCACCAAGCACGCGGTGGTCGCGATGGTGCGGCAGATGGCGCTGGACTATGCGCGCGAGGGCATCCGCTTCAACGCGCTCTGCCCGGGCTGGGTGGACACCCCCTTCAACGCCCCCTTCATGCGCCAGATGGGCGGGCGCGCGGCGCTCGAGGCCCATGTGCGAGACAGGATCCCGATGGGCCGATGGGCCACGGCGGACGAGATCGCCGAGGCGATCCTGTTCCTCGCCTCGGACCGCTCGTCCTTCATGACCGGCCACGCGCTGGTGATCGACGGGGGCGAGTGCATCGCCTGATCCCGGCGCGGCTTGCTGCGCGGCGCGCGCGATGGAATAGACCGGCGCGCCGGCACGTTGACGGCATGAAAAACCAGAAAGGGGAGGAGTTCATGCCTAGGGATCAGGATCGCGCCGGGGACGGCCTCCACGACTTCTTCGAGCGAGACCCCGAGGGCGCCGACCGCGCCTTCTTCGGACGCGTGGCCCACGCGGACCGGCGCGGCTTCCTGCGCGGCGCGGGGCTCGCGACGATGGCGGCCATGGTGGGCGCGAACATCCCGTTCCACCGCAACATGCCGGCGGGGCTGGTGCCGGCGGCCTTCGCCTCCGAGAACGTGCTGATGGGCAAGGACGGCCTCACCCTGTTCAACGACCGGCCAGTGAACGCCGAGACCCCGGCGCACCTGCTGGATGACGCGATCACGCCGACCGCGCGGCACTTCATCCGCAATAATGGCGCGCTTCCCGCCGAGATGGACCCCGCCGCCTGGCAGGTGACCATCGACGGCGAGGTCGAGAACCCGATGACCCTGAGCATCGACGATCTCAGGAACCAGTTCGAGGTCGTCACCATGGCGCTGGTGATCGAATGCGGCGGCAACGGGCGCGCCTTCTTCGACCCGCCCGCCTCGGGCAACCAGTGGACGGTCGGCGCCGTCGGCTGCGCCAACTGGACCGGCGTGCGGCTGAAGGACGTGCTGACCAAGGCGGGCCTCAAGTCGAGCGCCGTCTACACAGGGCACGAGGGGGCCGACACGCATCTTTCGGGCGATGCGTCCAAGGCTCCCATCTCGCGCGGCGTGCCCATCGACAAGGCGATGACCGACAACGTGCTGATCGCCTTCGAGATGAATGGCGACGCGATCCACCCGATGAACGGCGCGCCGCTCCGGCTCGTGGTGCCCGGCTGGCCCGGCTCGTGCTCGCAGAAATGGCTCACCCGCGTCTGGGTGCGCGACAAGGTGCATGACGGCGAGAAGATGGGCGGCTCGTCCTACCGCCTGCCGAACCGGCCCGTGGCGCCGGGCGAGGAGGTCGCGAAGGAGGACTACGTGATCCTCGAGCGGATGCCGGTCAAGTCGGTCATCACCTTCCCCGAGAACAACGCGACTGTCGGGGCGGAAACCGAGGTGCGCGGCCACGCCTGGGTCGGCGACCGGACCATCGAAGCGCTCGACATCTCGATCGACTTCGGGGCGACGTGGCAGAAGGCCAATCTCGACGCGCCGGTGAATTCGGGCGCTTGGCAGAACTGGCGGGCCAGTGTCGGCTTCCCGCAGGCGGGCTACTACGAGATCTGGGCGCGCGCGACCGACAGCGAGGGCGTGATGCAGCCCTTCCGCATCGACTGGAACCCCAAGGGCTACGCCAACAACATGATGCACCGCGTCGCCGTGCGCGTTGGCTGAACCGAGCCGGGGGCGTCCGCGCGCCGCCCCTGCCATCCATCCCGACCGGAAGATGCCATGATCCGAACGACCGCCGCCGCGCTTGCCGGCGTTTGCCTCCTTGCCTCCGCCGCCGCCGCCGGCGAGTTCGGCGCCTTCGTCGATGGCGAGGGCGCGGAGGAGACGTTCTACGCTTGCACCGCCTGCCATTCCGAGCTTCTGGTGGTCCAGCAGGGCCTCACGCGCGAGCGGTGGGACGCGCTGATCGACTGGATGATCGAGGAGCAGGGGATGTCCGAACTCGACCCCGACGAGCGCGAGACGATCCTCGATTACCTCTCGACCCACTACAACACCGACCGCCCGAACTACCCCCTGAAGTGAACCCGCGCGGGGGGTCTGCGCTCAGACGCAGGGGCGCGCGGTCTCGGTCGCGCTGGCGAGGGCGAGGCGCTGCGGCGCGCTCTCGGCCGGGTGCAGGCTCTCGGATCTCAGATAGTCTGCGATCGCGGCGAAGCGGGCGGCGTCCATGCCTGTGGCGATGACGTGGAAGCCGATGCGCCCCGAGGTCCATCGCGCGGTCAGCCCGGCCTCGGTCGCGCCGGTGGCGATCGCGTCCCCCAGCGCGGCGGCGATGGTCAGCCGGCAGCCGTTCGGGCCGCGGTAATGCATCGCCACGAGGTCGCGCCCGTTCGCCCGCATGTCGCGCACGTCCACCAGCGTGAGGCGCGAGGGCGCAAGGTCGAAGGCCTCGAGGTCGCCCATGCTGCCCGTCGAGATCGTCCCCACGGGCTCGGCCCGCCGCAGCGCATAGGCGCGGGCCGAGAAGCCAGCATGGATCTGTGCGAGCGTGCTTGCCGCGTCGCCTGCCATCTCGCCCGTCATCGGGGCGTTGGCGTCGCCGGCCCCCCCGATCACCGCCGCGCCGATCGCCGCGCCGATCACCAGCGCCACGCATGCCGCAGCCAGCGCAGGCAGCGCCCGCCGCCCCGGCCGCCTGGCGGGCACCTCGGGCTCGGCCGCCACGGGCCGCGGCGCGAGCAGCGAGAGCCCGGCCTTGACCTTCTGCACCTCGGTCAGCGCCGCCGCGAGGGCGGGCTCGGTGGTGAGGCGCCGCGCCACGCGCTCGCGCTCGACCGGGCTCAGCGCGCCGTCGGCGTAGCCGTTGATCAGTTCCCAATCGCACTCGTCGGGCGTCGCCATCACGCGGGCTCGTCTACTCTCGTCTGCGGAGCGGCCGGATGTTCGACTCGCCCAGCTTCTCGGCCATCGACCGGCGCGCACGGCTCACGCGGCTCATCACCGTGCCGGGCGGGACGCCGATCACCATCGCCGCTTCTGCATAGCTCAGGCCCAGCACGTCAATGAGACACAGGATCTCACGCTCGCGCGGGTTCAGCTTCTCGAAGGCCTGCCGCACCACCAGCGCCTCGACGGCGTCGGCCGGCCGTGGCGGGCTCTCCCGGGATAAACGCGCCTGCTCGCGGCGGTATTCCATTCGGACCCTTAGTTTTCTGAGGTCGTCGAGGAAGAGGTTCTTCACGACGCGGAAGGCCCAGGGCCGCAACTCCGAGCGCGCAGCCGGCACATGTGGCGATTGCAGCGCGCGCAGCATCGCATCCTGCACCAGATCCTCGGCCGCGGTCGCGTCCAGCGTCAGGCTCTGGGCATAGGCCAGCAGCTCGCCCCGCAGTGCCGCCAATGCCCGATCCCTGCGCATGGCCCCTCTTGCGCCGCTCGGGCGGCGCGATCCGCCGTGCCGCCAGCCTGCGACGGATTGAAGCAGAAAGGCGGCGCTGCGACAACCGCGACGGGTGCCGGCGGGCAGTCGGGTCGATGCGAGGCGTTGTCAGCCGATGCCGGACGTGCATCAATACCCTGGTCCGCGCGGAGGGCCGGCTAGGCTGAGGCGACGTGGCTATTCAGTGTCGCGGGGCCTTCGGGAACCGGACGGGCGCGCGAGCGAAGGAGCCGCCACCACCAGCAACGACAAGACCAACCGGCCTCAGGGCACCGTCCCGAGCGCCGACGATCTGCGTCGGATCCTTCTCGAGAAGGAGCTCGAGGAGATGAACCGCCGCGACAAGGCGCGCGTCGCCGAGGAGAAGAAGCGGGCCGAGTTCATCTCGAAGTTCATGACCGAGCACGTGACCGAGGATGAGCGCGCCCTGATCCGCCGCCTCGTGATGAATGCCGTCAAGGACGGCAAGATGGAGGCGATGGTCTACAGCTTCCCCGCGCGGCTCTGCACCGACGGGGGACGCGCGATCAACAACGGCGACCGCGAATGGCCCGAAACCCTTCAGGGCAAGGCGAGGGAGCTCTACGATCGCTACGAGAACGCCGTGAAGCCGCAGGGCTACCGGCTGAAGGCGATGGTGATCAATTTCCCGGACGACGTGCCCGGCGATGTCGGCCTGTTCCTGAGCTGGGCGCCCGAGCATTTCTGACGCCCGCCGGGCCGACCTCGCCGATGCCGGCTGCCCGGGGCTCGGCCTGCTCAGAAACGCTGGGGAATCGTGCTGCCCTTGAAGCTGTGCTCGCCCATGCCCTTGGGCCGCTTCTGGCGCTTGCCGAGTCGGGGCTTCTCGAAGTCGACCCTCTCGTAAGGGATCGAGTCGAGGAGGTGCGAGATGCAGTTGAGCCGCGCCCGCTTCTTGTCGTCGGACGGGACGATCCACCATGGTGCGTGGTCGGAATGGCTCATCGCGATCATCTCGTCATAGGCGGCGGTATAGTCCCACCAGCGGCGATAGGATTCGAGGTCCATCGGGCTCAGCTTCCACTGCCGCAGGGGGTCCTCGATGCGCTGCCGGAACCGGCGCTCCTGCTCCTCCTCGCTGACCAAGAGGAAATATTTCAGCAGGATGATGCCCGCCTCGACGATCGCGGCCTCGAACCGCGGAATCAGTTCCAGGAAGCGCGTCGCCTGACGCTCGGTGCAATAGCCCATCACCCGCTCGACGCCGGGGCGGTTGTACCAGCTGCGGTCGAAGATGACGATCTCGCCGGCGGCCGGAAGATGCGCGATGTAGCGCTGCATGTAGATCTGGCTCTTCTCGCGATCGCTCGGCGCTGGCAGGGCGACGACGCGGAACACGCGCGGGCTGACGCGCTCGGTGAGCCGCTTGATGATGCCGCCCTTTCCGGCGGCGTCGCGACCCTCGAAGATCACGACGACGCGCGCGCCCGTCTTCTTCACCCAGGCCTGCAGATGGGCTAGCTCGACCTGCAGTGCTTCGAGTTCGCGCCGGTAGCCGAGCGGTTCTCCCGGCGGCGCGGCATCCTGCGGATCGGAACGCTCCCGCGTCGCCCGGTCGTTGCGCTTCTTCCCCATCGGCTCCCCCCTTTCCACGTTCGGCCGATCACCGTGCCGCAGGCCGTGCCGATGTCCTGCACGCGTCGTCCGACTTCACGCTGCTTTTGCGATTCGCGGAAGGCGTCGCGCGCGAGGTGGCGGTTCCGCTCCCCGGCGCCGGTCCGTCGCGACGGCGCGTCTTGACCGTGGCGCCCTTGGGGCATGGCACGCCGATGGGCGTGGCCTGGCCGACGCCCCGGCCGTTCGGCCGGCGGCATTCCGGTGCAAGACGACTGTGGAACGGAGGCCTGAAATGGAAGTATGAAGGGCCTAGACGCCTTTGAGTTGAAGAGTCGTGGCCTGCGGGGGAATTTGATGGGCAGGCATATCGAGGGGAGCCTTCTGATGGAGATCTGCCACCGCGCAACGGCGCTTGCCGCATGGCTCATCGCCACCACGCTGCTGGGACATGCGGCGCTGGCGCAGACGGCTCTTCCGCCGGCGGCTGTTCCGGTCGTGACGTCGGCGGTCTCGCTCAAGCCCGTGTCGCGGGCAATTTCGGTGACGGGTCGGGTCGAGGCGATCGACCGGGTCGAGATCCGGGCGCGGGTGCATGGCTTCCTCGACGAGGTCGCCTTCACGGAAGGGCAGACGGTGCGCGAGGGCGACATGCTCTACCGCATCGAGCGCGACCTGTTCGAGGCGGATGTGCGCCAGGCCGAGGGCGTGCTGGCGCAGGCCCGGGCGGCCAAGACGCTGGCCGACATCGAGCTGGAGCGCGCCGAGCAGTTGCTCGCCCGCGAGGTCGGGACCGAGCAGCAGCGCGACATCGCCAAAGCGGGCGCCGACCGCGCCTCGGGCGCGGTGGCGCAGGCCGAGGCGGCCCTCGCGACGGCCCGGATAAATCTCGGCTACACCAGCATTCTCGCCCCCGTCGCCGGGCGGATCGGCCGCACGGCGGTGACCAAGGGGGCGGTCGTCGGGCCCGACTCGGGGGTGCTCGCCGTGGTGGTGAGCGAGGACCCGATGCACGTGGCCTTCCCGGTGAGCGCGCGCCTGTTCCTGCGGGAGGACACGGCCGACCGCGTCGAACCCTCGCAGGTCCGCGTCAGGCTTCGGCTCCTCGACGGCACCTACCATGCGCATGAGGGACGGATCGACTTCGTCGACGTTTCGGTCGACCAGACGACTGACACGGTGCTGGCGCGCTCGACAATCGCGAACCCCGACCGGGCGCTGATCGACGGGCAGCTCGTGACCGTCGATCTCGAGGCCGCGAACCCGGTCGAGAAGGCGGTGGTGCCGCAGGCCGCCCTGCTCGCCGACCAGGGCGGGGTCTATGTCTTCATCGTCGAGGACGGCAAGGCGGCGGTCCGGCGCGTGCGGACCGGCAAGACCATCGGCGCCGAGATCGCCATCGACGAGGGGCTGAGCGCGGGCGAGCAGGTCATCGTGCAGGGCATAGAGCGCCTGCGCCCGGGCGTGCCGGTGCAGGCCGCGCCCGCGGTCTCGGAACGGGCGGACTGAGCCATGCTGTCCTCGATCTTCGTCGACCGCCCGCGCTTCGCCATCGTCATCGCCATCGTCACGACGGTCGCGGGGTGGCTTGCGCTCGTCTCGATTCCGGTGGCGCAGTATCCCGACATCATCCCGCCGCAGGTCTCGGTCACGACGACCTATCCGGGCGCCTCGGCGGCGGTCGTCGAGGCGACCGTCGCCCAGCCGATCGAGGCGCAGGTCGTCGGCGTCGACAAGTCGATCTACATGAAGAGCGTCTCGGGCGACGACGGCAGCTACACGCTGACGGTCTCGTTCGAGCTCGGCACCGATCCGGACATCAACGCGGTCAACGTCAACAACCGCGTGCAGGTCGCGCTCTCCAAGCTGCCCGAGGAGGTCCGTCGCAACGGCGTGACGGTGAAGAAGAAGTCCTCGGCGCTCCTGGGCGTGGTCGCGCTGTCCTCGCCGAACGGCAGGTACGATCCGCTGTTCATCTCGAACTACGCCACCATCAACCTGCTCGACGCGATCCGCTCGACGCCTGGCGTGGGCGACGCGAACCTGTGGGCGGCGCAGGACTACGCCATGCGGGTGTGGGTCGCGACCGACCGGCTGACCGGGCTCGGGCTGACCACGGGCGACCTGATCGCGGCGCTGCAGTCGCAGAACGTGCAGGCGGCAGTGGGGCGGATCGGCGCGCGGCCGATCTCGGACGACCAGCGCCTGCAGCTCAATCTCCAGACCAAGGGGCGCCTGACCTCGGTCGATGAGTTCGAGAACGTGGTCCTGCGCGCCAACCCCGACGGCTCGGTGCTCAGGCTCGGCGATGTCGGCCGGGTGGAACTGGGCGCGGCCAATCTCGACCGCGACACGCTGCTCGACGGCAAGCCCGCGGCGGCGATTGCGCTCTACCAGAACCCCGGCGACAACGCTCTGGCGACGCTCGACGCCGTCAAGGCGAAGATGGCCGAGGCGGCCACCCGCTTCCCCGAGGATCTCGCGTGGGAGATCACCTACGACCCCACGGTCTTCGTCACCGAGACCATCCACGAGGTGCAGAAGACGCTGGTCGAGGCCTTCATCCTCGTCGTTCTCGTGGTGTTCCTGTTCCTCGGTTCGCTCCGGGCCACGCTCATCCCGACCATCGCGGTGCCGGTGAGCCTGATCGGCGCCTTCATCGTGCTGAACGCGATGGGGTATTCGGCCAACTCGGTCTCGCTTCTGGCGGTGGTGCTCGCCATCGGCATCGTGGTCGACGACGCCATCGTCGTGGTCGAGAACGTCGAGCGCGTGATGGAGGAGCGGCCCGAGCTCTCGCTCCCCGACGCGACCAAGCTCGCGATGCGCGAGATCACCGCGCCGATCATCGCGATCACGCTGGTGCTGCTGTCGGTGTTCGTGCCGATCGCCTTCATCCCCGGCATCTCGGGCGAGCTGTTCCGCCAGTTCGCCGTCACCGTCTCGGCGGCGATGGTGCTCTCGGCGATCAACGCGCTGACGCTGTCGCCGGCGCTTTGCGCGGTGATGCTCAGCCGCCACCACGGCCCGCGCAAGGGGCCGGTCGGATGGGTGATGCGCTCGATCGACCGGGTGCGCGACGCCTATGGCGCGGTGGTGGCGCGGCTGGTGCGGATTTCGATCATCGGCCTCGTGATGGTCGCCGCCGCCAGCGTCGGAACCTGGGGAATGCTGAAGGTCACGCCCACGGGCTTCCTGCCGGAGGACGACCAGGGCGCGTTCTTCGTCGTCGCCAAGCTGCCCGACGGGGCCTCGGTCTCGCGCACCGCCGAGGTGATGGCCGAGGTGCAGGCGATCCTCGACCAGGAGGAGGCGGTCGCCCGTGTCACCACGGTGGTGGGCCTCAACTTCATCGACAGCTACTCCGAGGCGAGTTCGGCCTTCTCGGTGGTCACGCTCGCGCCCTTCGCCGAGCGTCTCGAGGGCGGGCAGGGCGTGCAGGACATCATGGCCCGCGTCGCGCCGCGCTTCCGCGAGATCCGGGGGGCCAATGTCGCCCCGCTCGCGCCGCCGCCGATCATCGGCCTCGGCACCGGCGGCGGCTTTACCTACATGCTGAAGGACCTGCGCGGCCGCGACTCGGCCGAGATGGCGCAGACGCTGCGCGGCCTCCTGGTCGCGGCAAACCAGAACCCCGACCTCGACCGCGTGTTCAGCACCTTCTCGGCCACCAACCCGTCGATTCACCTCGAAATCGACCGCGACAAGGCCGAGATCCTGGGCGTCGGCATCGGCGACCTCTTCCAGGCGCTGCAGGCCTCGCTGGGTGGCTACTACGTCAACGACACGAACCTGTTCGGCCGCACCTGGCAGGTGCAGGTGCAGGCCGAGGCCGCCGACCGCTCGGGGCTCGACGACATCTACCGCATCAACGTGCGCAACCGCGACGGCCAGATGATCCCGCTGCGCAGCCTCGTAGAGGCGCGCGTCGTGGTCGGGCCGCCGGCGCTGATCCGCTACAACAACACCCGCGCGGTGACGATCCTGGGCGCGCCGGCGCCGGGGATCTCGTCGGGCGGGGCGCTGGCGGCGATGGAGGCGGTGGCGGCCGAGACCCTGCCCGACGGCTTTGCCGGCGAGTGGACCGACACCGCCTTCCAGGAGAAGCGGGCCGAGGGGGCGCTGCCGATCATCCTCGGGCTTGCCGTGCTCTTCGCCTTCCTGTTCCTAGTCGCGCTCTACGAGAGCTGGACGATCCCGATCCCGGTGATGCTGTCGGTGTCGATCGGCGTGCTGGGCTCGATCGGCGCACTCCTCGTCACCCGGCTGCCGCTCGACCTCTACGGGCAGATCGGCCTCGTGGTGCTGATCGCGCTCGCGGCCAAGAACGGCATCCTGATCGTCGAGTTCGCCAAGGAGCAGCGCGAGCGCGGCGTGGCCCTCCTCGAGGCCGCGGCCGAGGGCGCGCGGCTGCGCTTCCGGCCGGTGATGATGACCTCGCTCGCCTTCGTCCTCGGCCTCCTGCCACTTGTCGTGGCCGAGGGCGCCTCCGAGCTTGCCCGCCGCGCCGTCGGCACGCCGGTGTTCGGCGGCATGATCCTCGCTTCGGTCGTCGGCATCTTCGCGATCCCGCCGCTCTACGTCACCTTCCAGTGGCTGCGCGAACGCGTCAGGCCCGGCGCGAGGCCTAAACCCGCGACACATCGCGAGGAGGCTGCCCATGCAACCGCCGAGTGAGGCGCCGTGGGGCGCTCGCGGCCCGAAGTCCGGCAGGACGCAACGCGCCGCAGCGCATCCAGAGGTGGAGGCCCAGATGCAGACAGCCGCGCGCCACATAGGCGGGTGGGGCGGGGGGCCGGTCCGGCCGCTCCTGCTGATCCTGGCGTTGTTACTGGGCGCCTGCACCACCGTGCTGGCGCGCAACCCCGTCCCCGAGGACGAGACGACGATCGCCGCGCCATACGGCATCGACGCGGGCGGCAGGATCCTGCGCGACTGGGGCGACGACCTCGTGCCGGGGTCTGGCAATCGCATCGTCGCGCGCTGGGCCGAACTCGCCCGCGTCAAGTATGCCGACGAGATCGCCCGGGGCGGCCCAATCCGCGAGGTGAGCCTCGCCCTGTCGGGCGGCGGGCCCGACGGCGCCTTCGGGGCGGGGCTTCTGAAAGGCTGGACCGAACGCGGCGACCGGCCCGAGTTCACCGTGGTGACGGGAATCTCGACCGGGGCGATCATCGCGCTCTTCGCCTTCCTTGGCCCCGACTACGATGACGAGTTGACCGAGATCTACACGACCTACCAGACGAGCGACCTGCTGCGGCGGACGATCTTCGCCGGCCTCACGGGCGGCACCGCGCTCACCGACACGCGCGGCTACCGGGCGCTGATCGAGCGCTATGTTGACGACGATGTGGTCGCCCACCTTGGCGCCGAGGCGCGGCGCGGCCGCGTGCTGCTGATCGGCACGACCAATCTCGACGCCGCACGACCGGTGATCTGGAACATTGCGGGCATTGCCGCGACCGGGGACCCGAACGCGAAGCGGCTGATCCACGACGTCATCCAGGCGTCGTCGGCGATCCCCGCCGCGTTCCCTCCGGTGCTGATCCCGGTCGAGGGCAGCGACGGCCGCCGCTATGACGAGATGCATGTCGACGGAGGCGCCACCCAGCAGGTGATGTTCTTCAGCCCCAAGGTGCCGATGCGCCAGATCGACGCGGCGGTGGGCGTGCCCTTCGAGCGCACGCTCTACGTCGTGATCAACAACAAGCTGAGGAAGCCCTATGACCCGGTGCGCCCGCGCCTCATCCCGATCGCCGGGACGGCGGTATCGAGCCTGCTCGGCGGCGCGGGGACGGGCGATATCTACAAGATCTTCGCGATCGCCGTGCGCGACGGGATCGACCTCAACGTGCTCGCCATCCCCCCGGAGTTCGACCGCGAGCCGGACGAGCCCTTCGATCCGGTCTACATGAAGGCGCTCTACGACCTGGGCCGCGACTACGGGCGCGCGGGTGACCGCTGGTCGCCGGCACCACCCGATTTCGCGCCGTGGCCCGCGCCTCCCTCGGGCGCCGGCGGCTCGTGACCCGGGCGGTGGGGATCCGGGCCCGGCTGCGCGGCGTCGTGGCGGGCGTCGCGCTCCTGCTCGCCGCGGTGCTCGCCGGCGCTCCCGCCGCAGCCCGCGGGGAGGGGACGCAAGCCCCGACCCCCGACGCCATCGCCCGGATCGTCGCGGCGGCGCAGGACGCGGGCGTGCCGCTGGTGGTTGTCGGCGCGCCGCCGCCCGCACCGGCCGCCGAGCCGCCGCCCGTGGGGCTGGCCGAGCGCGCCGCGCGTCTCTCCAAGGCGATCGGCGACCGACTCGAGCGCGATGCCGAGGACCTCGCCGATGCGCCCGAGACGATGCCCGCCCTGCTCGCGCGCCTCTCGGGCGAGCCCGGCGCGGACTGGGTCTGGCGGGCGTTGGCCGTCGTCGCCGTGACCCTGCTCGCCGGGATTCTGATCGAGCGCCTCGCCGCCGCGCGTCTCATGCCCGCGCTGCTGGGCGATCCCCCTGCGGGCGATGCCGGGCGCAGCGCGCGCCTGCGCTTCGCGCTGGGGCGCGCGGCGATCCTCGCCGGGGCGGCGGTGGCGGGGCTCGGCGCCGCCTTCCTCCTCGCCGCGATCGCCGTGCGCCACGCGCCGGCACAGGTGCAGATCGTGATGTCGGCCTTCGAAGTCGCGATCCTGATCCGCGCGACCCTCCTGTTCTTCCGCGTCACGCTCGCCCCATACGAGCCGGCCGCCCGGCTGCTGGCGGTGGAGGACGGCCTTGCCTTGAGGGCATACCGGGGTGTCGTCCTCGGCGCGGTCGGCACGGGCATGCTGGCCGTGGTCTCCGCCTGGCTCGACCGGATCGAGGCGCCTGGCGGTCTCGCCGACCTCGCGGCGACGGTGGTGTCGGCGATGGCCGCGCTGGTCCTGGGTCGCGCGGCCTGGCGGCTCAGGCATGTCGAGGCGGTGCCCGGCCGTGCGCCGCTGATCCCTTGGCTCGCGCGGTCCTGGCCGCAGCTTGCTGTCCTCTACCTGATCGTCGCCGTCGCCGCGACCGTGGGCGGCCGGCTCTCCGGGGTGCGCACCGAGGGGCTGATCATTGCGCCCATCTCGGCGGCGATGCTGGCGGCGCTGCTCTATTCCCTCTCGCTCCTCGTCGTCGACCGCGCCTTCCCGCCAACAGCCGAGGACGCGGCGCTGCCCTCGTTCCGGGTGTGGGCCGAGCGCTCGGTCCTCGCGCTCGCCGGGATGACGGCGGCCGGAATCCTCCTCGACGCCTGGGGCGCTGGCCCCTTCGAGGCGGACGGGCAGCTGCGTCCCGTATTTACCATCCTCATCGTGCTGGTGGTGGCCTGGATCGGCTGGTCCGCGATCCGCACCGCATTCGACCGGCGCCTCGCGCTCGAGCGAGCGGCCGCCGGACCGGTGAACGAGGATGCCGACGAGGGTGGCGCGGGAGGCACGCGGATCGAGACGATCCTGCCGCTGTTCCGCAACGCCATCCTGATCGCCATCGGCGTCATCGCGGCGATGGTCATGCTGTCGGCGGTGGGTGTCGACGTGGCGCCGCTGTTCGCGGGGGCGGGGCTCGTCGGCATCGCCGTGGGCTTCGGGGCGCAGACGCTGGTGCGGGACATCTTCTCGGGCGTGTTCTTCCTGATCGACGACGCCTTCCGCGTCGGCGAATACATCGACACGGGCGGCGCCAAGGGGACAGTCGAGCGCATCTCGATCCGCTCGATGCAGCTTCGCCACCACACCGGGCCGCTGCACACCATCCCGTTCGGCGAGATCCACCAACTCACCAACTTCTCGCGCGACTGGGTGATCATGAAGCTGCCGATCCGCGTGCGCTTCGGCACCGACACCGAGCGGGTGCGCAAGCTGGTCAAGAAGCTGGGGCAGGAGCTGCTGGCCGATCCCGTCATCGGCGCGAAGTTCGTCGAGCCGCTGAAATCCCAGGGCGTCTACCAGATGGACGAGTATGGCATCGTCATGCGCGTCAAGTTCAAGACGCGGCCCGGCGACCAGTTCGCCGTGCGCAAGGTGGTCTACCAGAAGATCAACGAGCTGTTCGAGCGCGAGGGCATTGCCTTCGGCGGCCGCGAGGTCGTCGTGCGCTCGGCCGATGGCGGGCCGGCCGGTGCCGGCGCGTCGCCGGCCGACCTCGCCGCGGCGGGCGCGGCCGACGCGGCGGCGGGAGGAGTTGGGTCGCGCTGACGGGACCGGCCGCCAGCCGGCCGCCGAACGCAAGGGGAGCGTGCAGGTGCAGGACGAGATCGGAAGGCATCGACGCGTGGTCCGCGACGCGGTCGACATCTACGTGACGCTGGGGCTGATCACGCTTTTCGTCTGGCTCTCGGCGAAGGTGGTGGCGCCCTTCGTCTCGATCCTCGTGTGGTCGATGATCCTGGCGGTGGCGCTCTATCCCGCCTTCGTCTGGATCAAGGACCGGATGGGCGGCCGCAGCGGGCTGGCGGCCACGGCGCTGGCGGTGCTCGGCCTCGTGCTGCTGATCGGCCCGACGGTCGTCATCGCCGACTCGATCATCGGCTCGACCATCGAGCTGGCCGAACGGCTCCGCGGCGAGACGCTCGACGTGCCGCCGCCGGACCCGTCGGTCCGCGACTGGCCGATCGTCGGCAACATGGTCTTCGGCTTCTGGTCGTCCGCCCATGCCGACCTTTCCTCGACGGCCGAGCATTTCGCGCCGCAGATCCGCGAGTTCGCGACCTTCCTGCTCGGGGTGGGGGCGGGGCTCGCGCGCGGCGTGCTGGAGTTCGCGGTCTCGGTCGTGCTCGCGGCGGTGGCGCTCGGCTATGCGGGCGGCCTTGGCGACATCAGCGGCCGGATGGCCGAGCGGGTCGCCTCGGGCCGCGGCCGGATGTTCCTCGATACCGCCAAGGCGACGATCCGCAACGTCTCGCGCGGGGTGATCGGCGTCGCGATCATCCAGGGGGGACTGGCCGCCGGCGGCATGATCGCGATCGGCCTCCCATTCGCGGGGCTGGTGGCGGCGATCGCCATCGCCGCCGCGGTCGTCCAGCTGCCCGCGCTCGCGATCCTGCCGACCATCATCTATGTCTGGACGGCCGAGCCCACGCTGCCCGCGGCGCTCTACACCGCCTACATGGTTCCGGTGATGCTGAGCGACAACTTCCTCAAGCCGATCCTGATGGCGCGGGGGCTGGCCACGCCGATGATCGTCATCCTGATCGGCGTCATCGGCGGCACGCTCAGCTCGGGACTGACCGGCCTCTTCATCGGCCCCGTCATCCTCGCGGTGTTCTACGAGATGTTCCGCGTCTGGATCGCCGATGTCGCCGTCCCGCGCGATGCCGCGGCAGGGACGGCCGGCGACCCGGCGGGCGGCTCGCCCTCGGCCGGTTGAGAAAGATCAAGTCGCTCCGCGCGCAGGCCGCTAGACTGCCCGCCGGGCGCGCGGTCGCGGGCGATCGCATCCGCCGCGTGCGGCGCTCGGCCGGGCGGGGCAGGGGCGCCCGGTTTGATCCGTCCGAGAGGCCAGCCGAGAGGACACGCGACCGCCATGACGAACGACGCCATCGCCGCGACGCCGCGGTCGAAATACGATCGCCTGATCGCCTCGGCCCGCGCGGCCACGCCCGCGCTCACCGTGGTGGTGCATCCCTGCGACGAGCCCTCGCTGCGGGGCGCGGTCGAGGCCGCGGGGCTTGGCCTGATCCGGCCGATCCTGGTGGGGCCCGAGGCCCGCATCCGGGCGGTCGCGGGCGAGCATGGGATCGACCTCGACGGCCACGAGATCGTCGACGCGCCGCACAGCCACGCCGCCGCCGCGCGGGCCGTGGCGATGGTCCGCGAGGGCCGGGGCGAGCTCGTGATGAAGGGCAGCCTGCACACCGACGAACTGATGCACGAGGTCGCCGCCTCGGCCACCGGGCTCAGGACCGAGCGGCGCATCAGCCATGTCTTCGTGATGGACGTCCCCGGCCACGCGGAGACGCTGTTCATCACCGACGCCGCGGTCAACATCTTCCCCGACCTCGACGCCAAGCGCGACATCGTGCAGAACGCGATCGACCTCTGGCGCGGCATCGGGCTGGGCGAGCCGAAGGTCGCGATCCTCTCGGCGGTCGAGACGGTGACGACCAAGATCCCCTCGACCATCGAGGCGGCGGCGCTGTGCAAGATGGCCGAGCGCGGGCAGATCACCGGCGGCCTCCTCGAGGGCCCGCTCGCCTTCGACAACGCCGTGGACCCGGAGGCCGCGCGCATCAAGGGCATCGCGGGGCCGGTCGCGGGGCATGCCCAGATCCTCGTCGTGCCCGACCTCGAGGCCGGCAACATGCTGGCGAAGAACCTGACCTTCCTCGCCCATGCCGACGCGGCCGGCATCGTGATGGGCGCGCGGGTGCCGATCGTGCTGACCTCGCGGGCCGACAGCGTGCGCTCGCGGCTTGCGTCCTGCGCGGTGGCGACGCTCTACGCGGCGTCGCGGCGGAAGGTGGCGGCGGTGCAGGCGGAATGAGCGTGGAGGCGATCCTCGTCATCAATGCCGGCTCGTCGAGCCTCAAGTTCCAGGTCTTCGGCCTCGTCGACGGCGCCCTCGCGCGCCACCTGCGCGGCGAGGTCGAGGGCATCGGCTTGCGCCCGCGCCTGCGGGTCACCGACGCGCAAGGCGGCGTGCTGGCCGAGCGCGGCTTCGATGCGGCCGCCATCCCGGACCTGCCCGCGGCCATCGCCGAGATGCGCGGCTGGCTCGGCGCGCGTGGCGGGTTCCGGCTGCGCGCGGTCGGCCACCGGGTGGTGCATGGCGGGCCGGACCATGCGTGCCCCGTGCTGATCGACGCTGCCGTGCTCGAGCGGCTCGCGCAGTATCAGGACCTCGCGCCGCTGCACCAGCCGAACAACCTCGCGCCGATCCGGCTGGCGATGGAGATCGAGCCCTCGCTGCCGCAGGTCGCCTGCTTCGACACGGCCTTCCACCGCGGCCACGCGCTGCATGCGGATGTCTATGCGCTGCCCCGGGCGTTCTACGACCAGGGCATCCGGCGCTACGGCTTCCACGGGCTCTCCTACGAATACATCGCCGGGCGGCTGCGCGAGATCGCGCCCGAAGCCGCGCGGGGCCGGGTGATCGTCGCGCATCTGGGCAGCGGCGCCTCGATGTGCGCGCTCGCCGACGGGCGCAGCGTCGAGAGCACGATGGGCTTCACCGCGCTCGACGGGCTGCCGATGGGCACCCGGCCGGGCCAGCTCGACCCGGGCGTGGTGCTGCACCTGGTGATGCAGCGCGGCATGGCGCCCGGCGCGGTCAACGATCTGCTCTACCGCGGCGCGGGGCTCAAGGGTCTCTCGGGCGTCTCGAGCGACATGCGCGACCTCATGGCCAGCGCCGAGCCGGGGGCGCGGCTCGCGATCGACCATTTCGTGCACCGCGTCGGGCTCAACGCGGGCATGCTCGCGGCCGCGCTCGGCGGTCTCGACGCCTTCGTCTTCACGGCGGGGGTGGGCGAGAATGCGCCCCGGATCCGCGCCCGCATCGCCGAGCGCCTCGGCTGGCTCGGCGCCGGGCTCGACGCCGCCGCGAACGAGGCCGGGCAGACCGTCATCTCGACCCGCGAGAGCCGCGTCGCCCTCTACGTCATCCCCACCGACGAGGAGCTGATGATCGCCCGCCATACCCTCGCGCTCACCGGCGCCGCGATCGCGTCGTGAAGCGGTGCTCCGGGCAAGGCGGGCCGGTCGCGGGATGGGCGCGAGCGTCGCGCCGGGGTCACTTCTGCACGCGTTCGAGGTAGCGGATGAGGGTGAGGATGCGGTCGGTCACCACGTCCTCGGCTGCGAGTGGCCGGCGTTGCGGATCGGTGGCGTGCTGCGCTTCCGACTTGAAGCGGGAGCCCCAGACGGGCATCGCCCGCGTGCCATGGGCGGCAACCTCGACGCGCCCGTCGATCACCCTGTATGCATGCTCGAATGGAAAGGTGCCGCCATTGCGCTTTGCGAGGGTCGTCAGGTCGGGCGGCGCGACCTTCAGGAGCCAGGACAACGGCCCGTCGCCGGTCGCACGCTCGCCATGACAGACGGCACAGTGCTCGATGTAGTCCTCCGCGCCCGCAGGTGGCGCCGCCTGCTCGGCAAGGCACGGGGTGGCAATCGCCAGACTACAAAAAATCGCATGAACCCCGGCTTTCATCGCTGATCTCCTCACCGGCTGGATGTTGTCCAGACAGCGTAGCCGAAGATGCCCGGGCTGGGAAATTCGGGCAATCGGCGAGCGTGCCGGCATGCGGCGAGCGCCGATCTCCGCGCGCGAGGCCGCACCGCCCGGGGACCGGCAACCGGCCGCCCCCCGGGCGCCATTCGCGCCGTAATCAGGCGATGTCGAAGCGGTCCGCGTTCATCACCTTGTTCCACGCGGCCACGAAGTCGCCGACGAACTTCGCGCCGTTGTCGTCCTGCGCGTAGACCTCGGCCAGCGCCCGGAGCTGCGAGTTCGACCCGAACACCAGGTCCACCCGCGTGCCGGTCCACTTCACCGCGCCGGTCCCGCGGTCGCGGCCCTCGAACACGTCATGCGCGTCCGAGACCGGCGTCCACACGGTGCCCATGTCGAGCAGGTTGACGAAGAAGTCCGCGCTGAGCTGCCCCGGCCGGCTGGTGAAGACGCCATGCGCCGACCCGCCATGGTTGGCCCCCAGCACCCGCAGCCCGCCCACCAGCGCCGTCATCTCGGGCGCGGTCAGGGTCAGAAGTTGCGCCCGGTCGACCAGCATCTCCTCGGCCGAGACGCTGAAGGCCGCCCGCTGGTAGTTGCGGAAGCCATCGGCCGCGGGCTCGAGCACGTCGAAGCTCTCGACATCGGTCTGGTCCTGCGAGGCATCGGTGCGGCCGGGCGTAAAGGGCACCTCGACCGTGTGGCCCGCCGCCTTCGCCGCCTGCTCGATCGCGGCGCAGCCGCCCAGCACGATCAGGTCGGCGAGCGAGACCCGTCTGCCGCCGCCGGCCGCGCCGTTGAACGCCGACTGGATGCCTTCGAGGGTCTCCAGCACCTTGGCAAGCCGCGCGGGCTCGTTGACCTCCCAGTCCTTCTGGGGGGCGAGCCGGATGCGCGAGCCGTTCGCCCCGCCGCGCTTGTCCGAGCCGCGGAAGGTCGAGGCCGAGGCCCAGGCCGTCGAGACGAGCTCCGCCACCGAGAGACCCGAGCCGAGGATCTTCGCCTTGAGCGCGGCGATGTCGGCGGCGTCGATCAGCGGATGGTCGACGGCCGGCACCGGGTCCTGCCAGATCAGGTCCTCGGCCGGCACCTCGGCGCCCAGGTAGCGCGCCTTCGGGCCCATGTCACGATGCGTCAGCTTGAACCAGGCGCGCGCGAAGGCGTCGGCGAACTCGTCGGGGTTCGCGTGGAAGTGACGCGAGACCTTCTCGTAGTCGGGGTCCATGCGCATCGCCATGTCGGCGGTGGACATGAAGATCGGCACGCGCTTCGAGGGGTCGGCCGCATCCGGCGCCATGTCCTCGGGCGCGATGTCCTTCGGCGTCCAGACCCAGGCGCCGGCCGGACTTTTCACCAACTCCCAGTCGTATTTGAACAGGACGTCGAAGTAGCCCATGTCCCACCGGATCGGGTTCGGGGTCCAGGCGCCCTCGAGCCCCGAGGTGATGGTGTCGCGCCCCTTGCCACTGCCGTAGGACGAGAGCCACCCCAGCCCCATCGCCTCGATGGGCGCGGCTTCCGGCTCGGGGCCGACATGGCTCGCCGGGCCCGCGCCGTGCATCTTGCCGAAGGTGTGCCCGCCCGCGGTCAGCGCCACGGTCTCGTAGTCGTTCATCGCCATGCGCGCGAAGGTCTCGCGGATGTCATGGGCCGAGGCCAGCGGGTCGGGCTTGCCGTCGGGGCCCTCCGGGTTGACGTAGATGAGGCCCATCTGCACGGCGGCCAGCGGGTTCTCCAGCTCGCGCTCGCCCGAATAGCGGCTGTTCGGCTTGTCGCTGGTGGCCAGCCACTCCGACTCGGCGCCCCAGTAGATGTCCTCCTCGGGCTCCCAGATGTCCTCGCGCCCGCCGCCAAAGCCGAAGGTCTTGCCGCCCATCGATTCGATGGCGACGTTGCCCGCCAGGATCATCAGGTCGGCCCACGAGATCGCGTTGCCGTATTTCCGCTTGATCGGCCACAACAGCCGCCGCGCCTTGTCGAGGTTGCCGTTGTCGGGCCACGAGTTGAGCGGCGCGAAGCGCTGCGACCCACTGCCCGCGCCGCCGCGCCCGTCAGCCGTGCGGTAGGTGCCGGCCGAGTGCCAGGCCATGCGGATGAACAGGCCGCCGTAATGCCCGTAGTCCGCTGGCCACCAGTCCTGGCTGTCGGTCATCAGCGCGGTCAGGTCCTTCTTCAGCGCCTGAAGGTCGAGCGACCTGAACGCCTTGGCATAGTCGAAGCCCTTGCCCATCGGGTTCCCGGCGGGCGGGTTCTGGTGCAGGATCCGCAGGTTGAGCTGGTTCGGCCACCAGTCCCGGTTCGACCTGATCCCGAAATTCGTGGCGCCATGGACCACCGGGCACTTGCCGGTGCTCGGGCTGTCGTTTCCGTCCATATCTCTCTCCGATCGTGGCTGCGTTGCGTAGAATCCGTCCGGCATGCGGGCCGCCGACAGCCTCGCGGAAAACTGCTCTGCCCGACAGGCGGTGTGACACCGCACCTTCCCTGGCGGGGCCGGGCACTCCCTGCCTCCGGCAGGGCATCGGCACATCCCGGCGGCGACGGGCCGGCGACTCCGCCCTTTTTCTCCGTCTCAGGTCTAGCGAAGTCGCGCCATTTGTTTAAGTTTAATATTCTGATTGCCGTAATAAGCCGAACTTATGAGAAACCTGACCCTCAGGCAGCTTCGCTACTTCGACGCGCTGGCGCGGCACGGCCATTTCGGCCGCGCGGCCGATGCTTGCGCGATCTCGCAGCCCGCCCTGTCGCTTCAGATCAAGGAGCTGGAGGAGTCGCTCGGCACCACCCTGTTCGAGCGGAGCGCCCGGCAGGTGCGGCTCACCGGCCTCGGCGAGGACTTCGCGCTCCGGGTGCGCGAGATCCTGCGCGCGGTGGACGAACTGGGCGACCTTGCGCGCGCCTTCACCGACCGGCTGGCAGGCCGGCTCAGGATCGGCGTGATCCCGACGGTCGCGCCTTACCTGCTGCCCGCGATCATCGGCAATCTCGCGCGCCAGCATGACGGCCTCGACATCCATGTGCGCGAGACGGTGACGCCCAAGCTGTTGCAGGAGCTGGCCGAGGGACGGCTCGACACCGCCATCGTCGCACTTCCGGTGTCCGAGCCCGCGCTGACCGAGGCGGCGCTGTTCGCCGAGGAGTTCGTGCTGGTCCGCCCCGCCGAGGACGAGGGCAAGCCGGTGCCGGACCGCGAGGCCCTGCGCGAGATGCGGCTCTTGCTGCTCGAGGAGGGGCACTGCTTCCGCGATCAGGCGCTGTCGTTCTGCAATCTGCAGGCGGCGCCCCCGCGCGAGATGCTGGACGGCAGCTCGCTCTCGACGCTGGTCCAGATGGTCGGTGCCGGCATCGGCGTGACCCTGATCCCCGAGATGGCGTTGCCGGTCGAGACGCGCTCGGCCGCGGTTTCGATCGCCCGCTTCGGGCACCCCCGGCCGTCGCGCACCATCGGCATGGTGTGGCGCCGCACCAGCCCGCTCGCCCGGCAGCTTCTCCAGGTTGCGGAGGTCGTGCGCCAGTCGGCCGAGGCGCTGCGCCGCCAGCAGGGCGCGCCCGGCCCTGCATCCGCCACCGGCACCTGACCCCTCGCGCCCCTCAGGCGGGATGGAGCGGTGCGTAGTCCGGCTCCCAGTTCACATGCGCGCCAGCGCCGTCGGTGCCGCCCACCGACATCGGCGCGGCGGCGCCCGGCAGCACCGCCACGTCGAACAGCTCGCGGATCGGCCCGCGCAGGCGGATCCATTGCACGACGTCGCCGCTCGCGAGGTCGATCACCTGCACGCCGCACCAGGGCTCGGCATCGCGGGTCCTCAGCGCCTCGTCGAGCGGCAGGCCTCTGAACGAGGCCTCGCGCGGCAGCGACAGGGTGATCACCGCGTGGTTGCCGACGAAGGCCAGCCCACGCAGGAAGCCGGGCAGGAAGGCGATGGGCTCGACGGCCCCCGTGCGGCGATCGACCCGGCACAGTTGCCCGCGCCCGCTGTCGAGCACGTAGAGCTCGCCGCCCCGGACTCGCGGCGAATGGGGCATCGACAGCCCTTCCGCGAGGATCCGGTCGCCCGCCGCGAGGTCGATGACCAGCCCGCCCCCGACACGCCTGTCGCGCCAGCCGCCGATCACGTCGGAGCGGCAGGCGGCGGTGACATAGCGCGCCCGCCCGTCCTCCATCGCCAGCCCGTTGAGGTGGCAGCGGTCCTCGGCGGCGAGGCGCGAGATAAAGGGCGGCTTCCAGACCGGCCGGAAGCCATGCACCGTCGAGACCGTGGCGAGGCAGGAATGCAGCGTGTTGACGAACAGGATGCGCCCCGACGGCTCGACCGCGATCTCGTGGATGTCGGTCTCGCCCACCGTCTGCGCGTTGCGCGGCACGAACAGGCGGTCGAAGCGCCCGTTCGCCCGCTGGCCGGGGGCAAGCACGTTCTCGAGCCGCCAGATCTGAGCCGAGGTCGCCATGTAGAGCCGCTCGGGCGTCGCCCACAGGCCCATCGCCCGGCCGAAGCCGTGCTGGTGGAACGAGACCTGTCCGTTCTCGTGATGCCCGACGAGGAAGAGCTGACCGCTCTGGTACGAACTGAAGGCGAGGCTCACGCGATGCCGCGCCAGCCAGCCCGCGAGCCCGGCCGAGCAGGTGATCCCCGCCGTGCCGTCGCCGGGCCCCGGTTCTGGCGCCCCGCGGTCGGGGGCGGCGGAGGGAAGGCCGTCGTCGCTCATGCCGGCTCCCGGCTCCGTGCGGCATCATGGGGAAACCTGCCCCCGGGACCGCGCCCGGGGACAGGCACGCATCTCAGAAGTCGATGGTCAGACCGACCTGCCCGAACAGGCTGTCGATGCCGTCCGACTGGAAGGCCTTGCGGCCGCGCAGGTCGCCGAACAGCGTGACGGTCTCGGCAAGGCGCACCTGCCCGCGCGCTGCCAGCTCGCCGCTCATGCCGCCGAGATCGCTCTCGACCTCCGAGCCGAAGCCGAAGCGCGTGGCGCTGGTGCCCAGGAACTCGTAGGCGAGCCCGCCGCCGAATTGCACCGACGAGGTGGTGCTGGTCGCGTATTCCAGCATCAGGTTGGCCCGCGCCTCGAGGCTTTCGGCACGGTCGAACGCGACCCGCCCGGCCGGGTCCAGCGCCGTCGGCCGCGCCAGGCTGTCGATGTCGGCGTTGAAGTAGACCACCTGTCCCAGCGGCGCGAGCGAGAGGTTGTCGGCCAGCGCGACCCGCGTGCCCGCCTCGGCGCCCAGCGTGTAGGAGACCGCCTCGCCATCGGGGCCCGGCACGCCCAGGTCGTGCCAGTTCACCATGCCCGTGAGATCCGCATAGGTGTCGCCGTCGCCGGCATACCAGGTGAGCCCGAGGCCCGCGCCGTAGCTCGTGGCATCGAAGGATGCCGACACCACGCCCGGCTGCCCGGCATCGCCGTTCGCGCGCCCGTACTGCGCCATCACCGAGCCGACGACCGAGCCCCCGCCCAGATCGACGCGGGGCAGGTCGACGCCAAGCTGCGTCACGACATGGCTGAGATCGAGCTCCACCGTGCGCCCGCCGCTGCCCGCCTCGCCGTCGTGATAGGCGCCCCCGATCCGGCCCCACAGGCCCGGCGCCGAGCCGTCCAGCCCCGGCCGGCGCAGCGCGTCGCCGGTGCCGATGCGCGCGCCGAGGTCGCCGAACAGGTCGCGCAGCATCGGCGCGAAGACCGCGCCCAGCGCCACCCCGCCCGCAACATCGCCCGCCAGCCCCTGCTCGACCAGCGCCAGCGTGAAGCTGTTGCCGACCTGCTCGAGGTCTAAGATCACGCCGCCGAACTCGACCGGCTGCGCCAGCCGGATATCCGCCAGATTGTCACCCGCGAAGGTGATCAACGGCGCCGAGGTGCCGCCCGGCGCGCCGCCCAGCAGCGGGTTGACCTCGATGAAGGCCGTGCCGGTCACGTCGGCCCCGAAGGTCACGAGGTCCGATGCCGCGACCCGCCCGCCGCCGAACAGCACGTCGAGCGCGATGGTGCCGCCCTGGCCGATCAGGCTGCCGCTGACGTCGGTGCGGTCGTCTGCCGCGCCGTCGGTGAGGTCCAGCCGCCCGGCCAGCGCCAGATCGCCGGTAATCGCGTTCGTTCCCGGGCTGTCGCCGCGCGCCACCAGCCGCGAGGTCGCGTCGATCGAGACCGTGCCGAGGATGTCATCGAGATCGCCGAGCCTCAGGCCCGAGCCGTTCCGCAGGAAAAGGCCCTGCGACGCGCTCAGCACCGACGCGCCCGCGGGGGCCGCGACGAGGTCGGCGCCGTTGTCGAGCGTGATCGTCTCGAAGTTCGCAAACACGGTCGGGTCGAGCGCGCCCGCGAGCCCGTCGAGCGCGAGCGCGTCCACCCCGTCCCCCGCATCGACCAGGCTGAGGCCCGAGATGTCGGCGGTCGAGAAGAAGCTGACAGTGTCGTCGCCGGCGTTCAACCGCGTCGCGCCGCTCAGCCGACCATGCACCTCGAGGGTGTCGACCGATGTGCCGCTCGACAGGATCGAGCTGGCCTGCGTCGACGAGACCGAGCCGGTCTCGGTGATCACGATCGTGCTCGACGTGCCGATCGCCCGGATGCCGGTCGAGCCCGCGCCAAGCGCCGAAACATCGCCCGACACCGTGATCGAGATCGCCGCCAGCGGCGTTCCGTACGGGGACGTGCTGGCGAACACGGCCGTCGCACCCGCTCCGACCGTCGAGACATCGGCGATGTCCATCGTCACCGCCCCGCCATAGCTGCGGGCCTGAACGCCGGACGCGAAATCGGTCGCGGTCGAGACCGACCCGGTCACGGTCACATCGATGGTGTTGCCCGCGCCGGCGCCGAAGTTGCGCGCGAAGATGCCCCGCCCGCCATCGCCGGTCGCGACGATGTCGTTGACGGTGATGTCCATCGTGCCGCCGAAGCTGTTCGCGAGCACGCCGTCGCCGAAACGGCCCGAGGTGGTGATCGTGCCGGTCGAGGTGATGCTGACCCCGCCATCCCCTTCCGTGCGGATGCCGTAGGACAGATAGCCCCGCGTGGTCAGGTCGCCGCTTGCATCGACGGTGATGAACCCGGCGCGCGAGATCGCCTGAACCGCGTTGGAATGATCCCCGCCGGTGTCGACCGGCCCGGTGGCGGTGATCACGACATCGGCACCGGGTGTCGTGCCGAAGCTGCTGCCATAGATGCCGCGCGATGAGTCGCCGGTGGTGGTGACCGCCGCGCCCGAGACGATCGTCACGGCCCCGTCGTAGCTGCGCGCCCAGATGCCCTCCGCGCCAGTCCCGGCGGTCGAGATCGTGGCGCCCGCGCGCGCGTCGACGGTGGTGTCGCCCGAGCCGAACAGCCGCAGGCCCGCCTCGGCGGTTGCATCGGTGTCGATGACAACGCCGCTTTCGATCACCACCGTCAGGTCCGCGACCGGCAGCCCGACATTGCCGTACTGGATCCCGTCGGCAAAGGGATTGCCCGCGGGCGTGCAGGTGACGGTCGCGCCCGGTGCCGCGCCACCGCATTCGTTTGCTGCATGGGCAGGACCATGGCCCGCGGCCATCGCGACCGCGATCGCGAGGCCCGAGGCGCCAAGGCGCAGCGCGCGCCCGGCCCTTCCGTGCGGTAGCGCGGCGGCAGCGCGCACGCCACCACCGCCGGTCACGGGCGATGTGAAGTTCGACGGGTGAAAGTCAGTCATTACACGCTCCCGGAAGCAGAATTAACCATTTTGAATCAGTCTCTTCCCCCCGTCCCGGCGGCGTAGCACCGGGCCGTGATCGCGTCTTTCGAACTTCTCGTGATCAGCGCGTGAGCCCCCGGCCACGCGCAGCACGGGCCCGGCGCGCCGGGTCTGCGGCCGGGGCGGCGGCGTAGGGGTCAAAAAGGGGGTGGCGCCCGCGCAGCCGTCGGGGCCGCCGGGACCGGAATGGGGGGCGGGCTCGCCGCCGCATCCCCGCCATCACGGGTTTCCAGCAGCCAGCGGGCGCCGACGCCCGCTGCGGATCAACCCGCTTGCGGGGTGCCGATGGGAGCGAAGCCCATGCGCCGCGCCGCGGCCAGGCTTGCGCGGTCGTCCGCGCCGAGGCAGAGCGCCACGTCCCGCTCGCCGCCCTCGGCGACATCGGCGAGGATGGCCGCGAGGCAGGCTTGCAGCCGAGCGCCGTCCGGCTCTGCGCCGCACCAGTCGATGCCGTGGATCAGCACGCAGCCGCTGGGGACGAGCCCCGCCGTCTCCATCGCCCGCGCCGCCGCCTCGCCGGGCTTGTCGGCGCGCCACGCGAGCAGGGCCGGCCCCTCGCCGTCGCCCGCGGCATAGAGTACCTCTCCGTCCTGGAAGCGCCCCAGGGCGGTCGACATTGCCGCCCGGCGGCGCGACGCCGGGGTCTGTGCCTTCGCCGCCATCATCTCGGCCCAGGGCTGGCGGCGCACGGGCGGCGCGCCGCGCGGCGGGTTCTCACGCGGCGTGCCGGCGGGACGCGCGAGCCAGATGCATCCTCGCCCCGCCCCGCCGCCGATGGCCGCGCCTAGCGCGCCCAGCCCCTCCTCGCGCAGCGCCTGCCGAGCCGCTCCCAGCCCGCGCCGCCATCGCGCGAGGCGGTCCTGCACCGCCAGGTCCTGCTTTGCCCACAGCGCCTGCACGGCGTGCCGCACGCGCCCCGCCGCACGCGCGCGGAGCGCGGCCATGCGCGAGCCGTGGATCGTCAGCCGCGCGAGTTCCTGCTCGCCGGTCGCGAAGCGCTGCTTGTAGGGGTCGGTCCCGGGGGTGAGGTCGAGCCGCTCGTACCCCGCCTCGCTCAGCGCCTGCGCCAGCTCGACCAGCAGCAGGCTGCCGGGCGAGTTGCGGCTCTCGTCGGGCGCGAAGGCACTGAGGCCCAGCAGGCAGGTCCGTCCGTCGCAGCCGCCGAAATGGAAGGCGATGGGCCGGTCGCCGTTCCACAGCACCGAGAAGTGCACGGCCTCCGGCTCGGCCTGCCGCTCGACGAAGAAGGCAGCCTTGCACGGATCGTCCGCGAAGGGCCGCACGCCGTTGATCACCTCCTGCCGAAAGTCGCACTGGCGCGCCAGTTCCGCCATCAGCGCGCGCGTCCGGGCCGGGTCGCGGATCCGCTCGAAGGAATACCCGCCGGCGCGGCGGTAGCGGTTCATCTTGGCGCGCAGCGACTTGTTGGCGACCAGCTTCTTCATCTTCTCGCCGTCGCGCAGGTCCAGCACGGGCGACATGCGGCGCTCGACCGTCACGTGCAGGCCCGCGCGCGCCAGCTCGGGATCCGCCGTCCAGTCCATCGGCGTGCCCGGCGGCGCCCAGCGCCACGCCCAGCTTGCGAAGGGCAGGGCGCGGGCAAGCTCGGGCAGGGCGCGCGGCAGGAACCCCGCCTCGGCCTCGGGCAGGGCGATCCAGCCGTGATACTCGGCCTGCTCGCCGCCCGCATGCATCAGCCTGCCGTCGCGGACCCGGCGCGCCAGCGGCATCAGCGCGACCGGCGCGCCCGCCGCGTCGCGCGCCGTCACCATCACCGGCTCGTGCCCGGCGCCATAGGCGCGGAACCAGGCCGTCACGAAGGGCCGTTCCTGCAGGAGGGTGAGTTTCGGGTCCGCGGCGGCCAGCCGGTCCCATGCCGCACGGAAGGCCGGGTCGGCCAGCAGCTCCCATCCGCGCGCACCGGCGGAAATCTCGACTCTCACGACTCGCGCACCCGATGAAAGCGGACCGAACAACACAACCGCAGGAAAGCCTAGCCCGCCACGGCGCGCGACGCTACCGAAATGGCGGCGGACACGCGGCGCCCGCCCGGCTTTCCCGGCACGGTCCGCGCGCGGCCGCATGGCGGCGCGCCGGCGCGGAGGCGGACCGATCGGCGTTGCCAGCCTCGCCGCCGCTTGCTAGGCAGCGTCGATGCTCGAGTTCGCCGCCGCCGTCTTCTTTCTCATCGTCACGCCCGGCCCGGGGGTCCTCTCGACCGCCGGGGTGGGCTCGGCCTTCGGCTACCGGGCGGGGCTTGCCTATGTCGCGGGGCTGTGGGCGGGGAACAACCTCGTCGCGGGTCTCGTGATCTCGGGCATTGCCGCGGCGGCGCTGGCCGTGCCGTGGCTTCGGCCAGTGCTGCTCTTCGCCTCGGCGGGCTACCTCATGTGGCTCGGCGTCAAGATCGCCTTCGCGGGCGCGCGGATCGCCTTCATCCATCCCGAGCGCGCGCCCGGTTTCTGGAACGGCCTCGCGCTGCAGCCGATCAACCCAAAGGCCTATGCGGTCAACACCGCCTTCTTCTCGGGCTTCGCCTTCATGCCGGGGGCGCTGGCGTCCGAGACGGCGCTCAAGCTGCTCATCATGAACGCGATCTGGGTGCCGATCCACCTCGCCTGGCTCGCCGCGGGCGTGTTGCTGCGCCGGCTCGACCTCGCGCCCCCGGTGCAGCGGGCGATCAACATGGCGATGGCCGCGGCGATGCTGGCGGTGGTCGCGATCGCGGTGGCCGCGCAGCTCTGACCGGCCCGGCCTCAGCCGGCGGCGAACCCCGCGAGGTGCAGCGCCATCCCGGCCGCCGCGCAGCCGCCCAGCACTGCGAACAGGCCCAGCCGCAGGCGGAACACCGCGACCAGCGCCGCTGCGACCAGAAGGGCCGCGAGCGGGTCGAGCGTGTCCGGCACCGGCAGGTCGATGCTGAGACCCGCGCCCTCGAACACCCGGACCTCGCCGAACAGCACATGCAGCCCGAACCAGAGCGCGAGGTTGAGGATCACCCCCACCACCGCCGCCGTGATCGCCGACAGCGCTCCCGCCAGCGCCGCGTTGCGCCGCAGCCGCTCGACATGCGGCGCGCCGAGGAAGATCCACAGGAAGCAGGGCGCGAAGGTCACCCAGGTGGTCAGGAGCCCCCCCAGCGTCCCGGCCCACAGGGGCCCGAGCGCGCCCGGATCGCGGAAGGCGGCCATGAAGCCCACGAACTGCGTGACCATGATCAGCGGTCCCGGCGTCGTCTCGGCCATGCCCAGCCCGTCCAGCATCTCGCCGGGCGCGAGCCAGCCATAGGTGCCCACGGCCTCCTGCGCCACCCAGGCCAGCACGGCGTAGGCGCCCCCGAAGGTCACCACGGCGAGGCCCGAGAAGAACAGCGCGATCTCGCTGAACACGTGCTCCGGCCCCAGCGCCGCAAGCAGCGCCGCGACCGGCGCGAGCCACAGGAACAGGCAGATCGCCGCGACCCGCAGCGCCTGCCCCGCGCCGGGCCGGGCATGGGCGGGCAGGTCCTCGCCCAGCGCGCTCTCGGCGTCCGGGACGGGGCGCCCGCCCGCCGCCGTGTGCCCGCCCCGGGTGGCGAAGGCCCGCCAGCCCGCGCGCGCGCCGGCGAACCCGGTCAGTGCGGCCGCCGAGATGATCAGCGGAAAGGGCAGGTCGAAGCCATAGATCGCGATGAACGAGGCCGCGGCCAGCGCCACCATCGCGCGGTTGCGCAGGGCGCGCCCGCCGATTCGCACGACCGCCTGCAGCACGATCGCCAGCACCGCGGCCTTGAGCCCGAAGAACAGCGCCGCGACGATCCCGCTGTTGCCGTGGATCGCGTAGATCCAGCTCAGCGCCATGATCGATACGACGCCCGGCAGCACGAACAGGATGCCGGCGATCAGCCCGCCCAGCGTCCGGTGCATGAGCCAGCCGATATAGATGCAAAGCTGCTGCGCCTCGGGCCCCGGCAGCAGCATGCAGAAGTTCAGCGCGTGCAGGAACCGCTCCTCGCCGATCCAGCGCTTCTCCTCGACCAGGATGCGGTGCATCACCGCGATCTGGCCCGCCGGCCCGCCGAACGACAGGAGCGCGATCCGCGCCCAGACCGCCGTCGCCTCGCGCAGGCTGGGGTAGGGCACCGCGGCGCCCTGCGTGGCGCCGGTCCCCGCCGCGGCGCCGCTCATCGGCCGTGGCCAGCGGCGGCAGGCTCGGTCGGCGTTCCTGCGGCGCGCGTCGTCGGCATCGTCGGGGTTCCCCTCGCTGCCCCGGCGGGTCCTGCGCCGCGCGGGATCGGCCGGATGCCGGCCGCTCACGACGCTAAGCGCGGCGCCGGGCCTGTCAAGGGCTCGCGCCGCCGGGGGCGGCACGGGCGCGGGTCAGGCGGTGGCGTCCTGCGCCGCCTCGGCCCGGAACTCCAGCAGGAGCGGCAGCAGCGGGTGCGGGAAGCGCCGCTCGGGCGTGACGGCGTAGAAGCTCTCGGCGATCCCGGGCAGGCGGCTCAGCTCGACCAGGCGCCCGCTCGCCAGCTCGTCGCGCACCACGATCGGCGGCACCACCGCAAGCCCCGCATCCTCGCGCGCCATCAGGCGGATCATCGCCATGTCGTCCACCTCGGCGGCGATCTGCGGCCGGATGCCGAGGCGCGCGAACAGGGCGTCGAGTTCGGGCCGCAGTCCGCTCTCGGGCGTCGGCAGGATCATCGGATGCGCGGCCAGAAGGTCGGCCAGCCGCGCCCCCTCGATCCGCCGCGTGGGCGTACCCACCAAACTCGCCTGCTGCTCGGCCAGGCGGTGGGCGACGACCGGCATCGCGGCGTCGGGCTGGGGCGGGCGGGTCATCAGCGCGACGTCGAGCGCCAGCGTCCCCAGCCCGCGCATCAGCTCGGCCTGACTGGCCGAGCGCAGGATCACCTCGACATCCGCCCGCCCCAGCACCGGCCGCAGGAAGGCCGCCTGGAAGTTGCGGGAGAGCGTGGCGAGCGCGCCCACCCGCAGCGCCTGGCGCGAGCGCCCGGTCTCGCGCAGGGTGCCGATCAGCTCCTCGCCCGCCGCGTGGATCGCGTCGGCATGGTCGAGCGCGATCCGCCCCGCCTCGGTCAGCACCAGCCGCCGTCCCCGTCGCTCGAACAGCGCATGGCCCAGGAACTCCTCGAGCCTGCGGATCTGCACCGACAGCGCCGATTGCGAGAGGTTCATCCGCTCGGCCGCGCGCGTGAGGTTCCCGTCATGCGCGACGGCCCGGAAATAGCGCAGGTGGTGGAGATTCAGTCCATGCATTCGTTCTAAAATATCGAATGAAATCCCAAAAACAATGAATTTTACTTAAATCGATCACCGAGCTACCTCCCGCCGCAGATCGCATTGCCGAACGGAGGGATGGCGTGCCGACCGATCTTCTGCTGCTGCCCGCACCTGCCGCGCTCATCGCCGCGGCGCTGATCGCCGCCACCCGGCCGGGGTCTCGGCCGCGCCTCGTGCCCGCTGCGGCCGAACTGGCCGGGCTCGTGGCGGCCCTCGCCTCGGCCGCCGCGGCGGTGGGGCTCGCGCTCGGCGGGCCCGCGACCGGCGCGACGCTGGGGGCGTGGGGCTTCGGCTTCTCGCTCCGGCTCGACGCGGTCAGCGTCACGCTCGCGCTCACCGTCTCGCTGGTCGGCTGGGCGGTGCTGCGCTACACCCGCCGCTACCTCGACGGCGAGGCCCGGCAGGGCGCCTTCACCGGATGGATCTGCGCCACCGTCGCGGCCGCGCTCATGCTGGTGCAGTCGGGCAACCTCGTGCAGCTTGCCGCCGCCTGGGTAGCGACCAGCCTTTGCCTGCACCGGCTGCTGCTGTTCTATCCCGCGCGCCCGGCGGCCCGGCGCGCCGCGCGCAAGAAGTTCGTGATGGCCCGCGCGGGTGACGCGGCGCTGCTCGCGGGCTGCGCGATCCTGGCGGCGGGATATGGCACGGGCGACATCGCGGCGATCCTCGACGCCGCGCGGGCGGGCGGCCCGGCGCCCCACGCGGTGGCGGCGGCGGGGCTCTTGGGGCTCGCCGCGCTGGTGAAATCGGCGCAGTTCCCGACCCATGGCTGGCTGACCGAGATGATGGAATCTCCCACCCCCGCCTCGGCGCTGCTGCATGCCGGGGTGGTGAACGCGGGCGGCTTCCTGCTGATCCGCTTCGCCGAGGTGATGCTGCTCGCGCCCGGCGTGCTGGCGGGGCTCGCGCTCATCGGCGGTTTCACGGCGCTGCTGGGCGGGCTGGTGATGCTGACGCAGCCTGCGGTCAAGACCTCGCTCGCCTGGTCCACGGTGGCGCAGATGGGCTTCATGATCCTGCAATGCGGGCTTGGGCTGTTCGGGCTCGCGCTGCTGCACATCGTGGCGCATTCGCTCTACAAGGCGCATGCCTTCCTGGCCTCGGGCCATGCGGTCGAGGCGGTGGCGGCGCTGCGCCGCCCCGGTCCGGTGGCGGTGCCGGGACGGGCGGCGGTGGGCCGCGCCTTCCTCGCGGCGCTGGGGCTCTACGCGGTCGCGGGCGCGGCCTTCGGGCTCCTCGGCAAGCCGCCGCAGGCGATCGCGCTCGGCGCCATCCTGATCCTGGGCGTGGCCTATCTCTTCGCGCAGGGCCTCGCGGACGCGGCGCCCCGGGCGCTCACGCAGCGGGTCACGATGCGCGCGCTGGCCGCGACGCTGGGATACTTCGCGCTGCACGAGCTTGCGGGGCTGGTGGCCGGGGGCACGCTGCCACCCGTGCCCGCGCCGGGGCCGCTGGAATGGCTGGTCATGGCGCTGACGGTGCTGGGCTTCGGCGCGGTGGCGCTGGCGCAGGCGACGCTGCCGCTGTGGGCGGGGCATCCGGCGGTGGCGCCGCTGCGCGTGCATCTCGCGAACGGCCTCTATGCCAATGCCGTGTTCGACCGGCTGACCGGCGGCTGGTCCGCCCGCAAGCCCGTGTGAGAAGGGGACCGACATGCGCCACGAAACCGATTTCAGCCCCGCGGCCGGGCGCGGCCCGGACGACGCCGCGATCTGGGCCGCCACCCAGCGGGCGCTCGAGGCGATCCCGCCCGCCTGGCCGCTTGCCGCCACCGTCGCGGTGAACCCGTTCCTCGGGCAGGCGGGCGAGGGACTTGCGCAGGCCGCGGCCCGGCTGGGTCGCGCCGCGGGCATCCCGCTCACCCAGCCGCGCGCGGCGATCCTCGCGCGCATCGAGGCGGGCGAGATCACGGCGGCCGACCTCGCCGGCGCGCTGGCCTCGGCACCCGCCCGGCACCGCCCAGCGGATGTCGCGGCGCTGGTCGCCGCCGCCCGTAACCCGGCGGTGCCGCCCCGGGCCATCCCGACCGTGGCCGACCTCGCGGCCGAGGCGACCGGCACCGACTGGCCCGGCATCATCGCCGACCGGATCACCGCCTGGGCGGGCGCGCGCTTCGACGCGGGGCAGGCGCTGTGGGCCGCGCCGCGCGAGGGGGGCGCCTATGCCGACTGGCGCGCGGCGGCGATCCACGACCTCACGCCCGGCATCCTCGGCCTGCCGGGCTTCTCGGCCCATGTCGCGGCAAGCCCCGCCGCCGCCGACGCCGCCATCGCCCGCGCCGTGCGGCGGCTGGGCCTTTCCGGGACCGCGCTCGACGGCTGTTTTCACCGCCTGCTGATGACGCTGGGCGGCTGGGCGCAGCATGCCCGCTACCTGATGTGGCAGGCCGCGATGGAGGGCGGTGCCGACACCACCCTGCGCGACCTTCTCGCGATCCGGCTGGTCTGGGAGGAGGCGCTGTTCGACCGCCACGGCGCCGCCATCGCCGAGGGTTGGCGCGCGGCCCGCGAGGCCCATGCCGCGCCCCTCGCGCCGACGCCCGATCAGGCCATCGACGCGATCCTGCAGGAGGCGGCCGAGCGTGCGGCCCAGCGCCGCCTGTCGGACGCGCTCGCCGCGCCCGCCGCCGGCGCCGCGCAGGCGCCCGCGATCCAGGCCGCCTTCTGCATCGACGTGCGATCCGAACCCTTCCGCCGCGCGCTCGAGGCCGCCGACCCCGGCATCGCCACGCTGGGTTTCGCCGGGTTCTTTGGCCTCGGCGTCGCCCATCGCGGCTTCGCCTCCGACACCGCCGAGCATCGCCTGCCGGTTCTGCTCGCCCCCGGCGCCGCCAGCCGCGCGGGCGCGCCCGGCACCGCGGTCGAGGCCGACGCCCGCATCCGGGCCCGCGCGCGCCGCGCCTGGGGGCGCTTCAAGCTCGCCGCCGTCTCGTCCTTCGCCTTCGTCGAGGTCGCGGGGCCCGTCTATGCCGCGCGGCTGATGCGCGACGCGCTGGCGCTGGGCGGTCCTGCCGCCGCCGACCCCGCGCCGCGGCTCGATCCGCAGCCCGAACATGCGAGCCGCGTGGCGATGGCCGCACGGGTGCTGCGGGCGATGTCGCTCACCCGCGATTTCGCGCCGCTGGTGCTGATCGCGGGCCATGGCGCGGCGGTGGCGAACAACCCGCAGGCCAGCGCGCTGCAATGCGGCGCCTGCGGCGGCCATTCGGGCGAGGTGAACGCCCGGCTGCTCGCGGGCCTCCTGAACGACGGTGAGGTCCGCGCGGGCCTCGTGTCCGAGGGGATCGAGATCCCGGCCGGGACCCATTTCCTCGCGGGGCTGCACGACACCGTCTCCGACAGCGTGACACTGTTCGACTCCGACCACCCCGCGCCCGCGCATTGCGACCGGATCGCCCGGCTGGGCCGCGCCCTCGCCGCTGCCGGCGTGATGGCCCGCAGCGCCCGGGCGCTGCGGCTGCCCGGCGCGCGCGAGGGCCGCGACCTCGTGCGGCGCGGCCGCGACTGGGCCGAGCCGCGCCCGGAATGGGGCCTCGCCGGCTGCCGCGCCTTCATCGCCGCACCCCGCGCGCGCACGGCGGGGCGCGACCTCGGCGGGCAGGTGTTCCTGCACGATTACGACTGGCGGAAGGACCAGGGCTTCGGCGTGCTCGAGCTGATCCTGACCGCGCCCGTGGTGGTCGCGAGCTGGATCGCGCTGCAATACTACGGCTCGGCGGTTGCGCCGGCCGTGTTCGGCTCGGGCAACAAGCTCCTGCACAACGTGGTGGGCGGGATCGGCGTGCTCGAGGGCAATGGCGGGCCGCTGCGCGCGGGGCTCGCCTGGCAGTCGGTGCATGACGGCGAGCGGCTGGTGCACGAGGCCCTGCGCCTGACGGTCGCCGTCGAGGCCCCGCGCGAGGCGATCTCGGCCGTCCTCGCCCGGCACGAGGGGCTGGCGTCGCTGGTCGCGAACCGCTGGCTGCACCTTCTCGCGATGGACGACGCCGGCCGCCTCGCCTGGCGCCATGCGGGCGAGGCGGGCTGGGTCGCCGCCGACGCGCCGCCCGCCGCCCGCGCGGCCTGAGCCGGGCGGCGCGCCGCCCCTCAGCCCAGCACGTCGCGCACGGCGCCGGCGGTCGCCTCGACGATGCGCCCGGCCTCGTCCTCGGTGAGGCAGAAGGGCGGCGCGAAGCCGATGATGTCGCCCTGCGGCATGGCGCGGGCGATCACGCCCCGGCGCAGCATGGCGGCGGCGACCTGCGGCCCCACCTTGCGCGCGGGGTCGAAGAAGCGCCGCGCCTCGCGGTCCTCGACGAATTCCACCGCCTGCAACAGGCCCTCGCCGCGGATGTCGCCGACATTGACATGCCCGCCCAGCGCCTCGCGCAATCCCTGCTGCAACACCGGCGCCACCCGGCGGACATTGCCGATCAGGTCGAGGTCGTCGATCAGCCGCAGGTTCGCCACCCCCGCCGCCGCGCCGATCGGATGGGCCGAATAGGTCCAGCCATGGCCGATCGCGCCGAACTCATCGGTGCCCTGCTCCAGCACCTTCCAGACGCGGTCCGACACGATCGAGCCCGACAGCGGCGCATAGGCCGAGGTGAGCCCCTTGGCGATGGTGATGATGTCGGGGCGCATCCCGTAGAAGTCCGACCCCCACATCGCGCCCAGCCGCCCGAAGCCCGTGACCACCTCGTCGGCGATCAGCAGCACGTCGTATTTCGCCAGAACCTTCTGGATCGCCTCCCAATAGCCCGCGGGCGGCGGCACCAGCCCGCCGGTGCCGAGCGCCGGCTCGCCGATGAAGGCCGCGACCGTCTCGGGGCCTTCCGCGAGGATCAGCTCCTCCAGCCTGCCCGCGCAGTGCGCCACGAACTCGGCCTCGCTCATGGCGGGGTCCGGGCGGCGGAAGAAATAGGGCGCCTCGGTGTGCTTCACCTGCGCCAGCGGCAGGTCGAACTTCTTGTGGAACAGGTCGAGCCCCGTGAGCGAACCCGTCATCAGCCCCGAGCCGTGATAGCCGCGCCAGCGCGAGATGATCTTTTTCTTCCCGGGCCGCCCGAGGATGTTGTTCATGTACCAGACCAGCTTGACGTTGGTCTCGTTCGCATCCGACCCGCCCAGCCCGAAATAGACCTTGCTCATCCCCTCGGGCGCCCGGTCGAGGATCATCTTCGCCAGCCGGATCGACGCCTCGGTGCCGTGGCCGACATAGGCATGGTAGTAGCTCAGCTCATGCGCCTGTCCGGCGATGGCATCCGCGATCTCGCGCCGGCCATAGCCCACGTTCACGCAATAGAGCCCGGCAAAGGCGTCGAGCAGCCTCGTCCCGTCGCGATCGGTGATGTGGCAGCCCTCGCCCCCGGTGATGATGCGCGAGGGGGTCTCGCCCCGCGCGTGCTGCGCCAGGTGCGTCGAGGGATGGAAGAAGGTCTCGCGGTCCCACTTGGCCAGCGTGTCGTTCGTCAGCATGTCCGTCTCCTTTCGCGCCGCGGGCGCGTTCCCGTCATGCCCAGTCGCGGCAGACGTACTTGACCTCGGTGAAGGCCTCGAGCCCGAGGCGCGAGCCCTCGCGCCCAAGCCCCGACTGCTTGAATCCGCCGAACGGGATCGGCGCGCCGGTGACCTTGGTGCGGTTGACCGCGACCATGCCGAACCTCAGCGCCCGGCTGACGCGGTAGATGCGCCGCGGGTCCTGCGTGTGGACATAGGCGACCAGCCCGTATTCGCCCTCGTTGGCGCGCGCGACGGCCTCGTCCTCGGTGTCGAAGGAGGCGATCGCGGCCACCGGCCCGAACGTCTCCTCGCGCCAGATCAGCGCCTCGGGGGGAACGTCCGCCAGCACCGTGGGCGCGAAGCACAAGGGGCCCGCGGGATGCGCGGCCCCGCCCGTCAGCACGCGCGCGCCGCGCGCCACCGCGTCCTCGACATGGGCGCGCTGTTTCTCCAGCGCGCGGGCGTTCATCAGGGGGCCGATGTCGGGGTCGTCGATGCCGCGGCCCACGCTCAGCCGGGCGGTCGCCTCGGCGAAACGTGCGCAGAACTCGGCATGGACCGGCCGCTCGACCATGATCCGGTTGGCGGCGAGGCAATCCTGCCCCGAGGTCGCGAACTTCGCCTTGATCCCTTCCTCGACCGCCTGGCCCAGATCGGCATCGGCGAAGACGACGAAGGGCGCGTGCCCGCCCAGCTCCATGGTGAGGCGCTTGATCGTGCCGGCGCACTGGCCGTAGAGCAGCCGTCCCACCTCCGTCGAGCCGGTGAAGCTCAGGGCCCGCACCCGCGGCTCGCGCGTCCAGGGGCCGACCACCGTCTCGGGCCGGCCTGTCACGACGTTGAACACCCCCGCGGGCAACCCCGCGCGCTCGGCCAGCACCGCGAGCGCGAGCGCCGAGAAGGGCGTCTCGGACGACGGATGCACTAGCACCGGGCAGCCGGCGGCCAGGGCCGCGGCGGCCTTGCGGGTGATCATCGCGCAGGGGAAGTTCCAGGGCGTCACCAGCGCCGCCACGCCCACCGGCTCGCGCCACAGCTCGACCTCGGCGTCCGGAAGGTGCGAGGTCACGCTCTCGATGTTCGGGCGCTTCGCCTCCTCGGCGTAGAACTCGACGAAGGACGCCGCATAGTCGATCTCGCCCCGCGCCTCCGAGATCGGCTTGCCCTGCTCGGCCGTCATGATCCGCGCGAGGTCCTCGCGCGCCGCCACGATCAGCTCGAACCAGCGGCGGATCAGGCGCGCGCGTTCCTGCGGCAGCAGGCCGGCCCAGCCGCCCCAGGCGGCATGCGCGGCCTCGGCGGCAGTGGTGCTCTCGGCCTCGGACAGCGCGGGCACATGGCCCAGCGTCGCCCCGTCGAAGGGGTCGGTCACCGCAATCCGCGCGCCGTCCGCCGCCGCGATCCAGCGGCCGCCGACAAAGGCCTGCCCGCGAATCAGCGCGGCATCGTTCAGCCTTGGCCCTGAGCCCATCTCTCGCCTCCGTGCATGGATTGTCCGCCGCGACCGGCGCGGCATTTCCCCAAGATTACCGGGAGGCTGGTGGAAGGTGGTTCTGATCTTGGGGCGGGGCGCAAAAGATCACTCCGCCCGCCCGCGGGGTCGCGGAAGATTTCTCTAGATGCCAGGCGTCTCGCCCAGCTCCAGCGGCGGGGGCGTGTGCTTCACGTCCTTGGTCACGAAGTAGGTATAGTACCGCTTCACCCCGGCATCGGCATGCAGGATGCCGTCGAGCAGGCGCTGGTAGGCGTCCACGTCGGGCGCCGCGATCTTGATGACATAGTCGATGCCGCCGCCCACGGCGAAGCACTCGAAGATCTCGGGGATGGCCGCGACCAGCGCCTCGAAGCGGTCGAAATCCTCGCTCCGGTGACTGTCGAGCTCGATGGTCACGAAGGCGTAGGTGCGCGGGGCGAAGAAGTTGAAGGCGATGCGCGCGCCATAGCCCTCGATCACGCCCGCGTCTTCCAGCCGCTGCAGGCGCGCCCAGCAGGGCGTGGCCGACAGGTTCACCCGGCGCGCCAGCTCGGATTTCGTGATGCGCCCCTCGCGCTGCAGGATGGCGAGGATCTTGAGGTCCCGGTCGTCCAGCTTGATCGTGCGCCCTGGCATCCGCCCATCGGTCTCCGCGCGCTGCACCGAGGGCGCACGCAGCCCCTTGCCGCGTCCGTCCCGGCCAGACTGCGAGGCTAGCGCAACTGTCCCCGCCACTCCAAGCGGGTTGAGCGCGGCGCGCGCGCCGGAAGGGATCATTTCACCAGCACGCATGTCACCGGCGAGAGGCTGCCCACCTTGTGCGAGACCGAGCCCAGCAGGAATCCCTCCACGTCACCGAGCCCCCGCGAGCCCATCACGATGGCGTCGGCCTTCATGTTCTCGGCAAATGCCACGATCTCGCGCGCCGGCTGGCCGCGCTGGGCGAAGGCCTCGACGCGCGGCGCGCCCGCCTCCGCCGCCCGGGCCTTGGCGGCGCGCAGCACCTCGGCCGCGTGCTCCTTCAACGCGCTGTCGGGCGTCTCGCCCCCGCGCGCGCGCACCATCGACAGCGAGGCCTCCAGCGGGGAGTGATGGCGATAGACGCAGATCAGGGTGATCGCTCCCCCGAACTTGGCCGCCAGCCCCGCCGCCGTGTCGATCGCCCGGAAGGACTGCTCCGACCCGTCCACCGGGACGAGGATCCGCTCGAACATGCCCACCTCCCTCAGCGGAACGCCAGATCGCGCAGGAACAGCGCGATCTGCGGGAAGAAGATCAGCGCCGCGCTCACCCCCACCAGCATCACGACGAAGGGCGGCGTGCCGCGCACCACGTCGACATAGGGGCGGCGGAAGATCGCGATCGCCGTGAAGATGTCGCAGCCGAAGGGCGGCGTGGCCGAGCCGATCGCCACCTGCAGCGTGATGATCACGCCCACCAGCACCGGGTCGATGCCGGCATTCGCGACCAGCGGCGCGAAGATCGGCGTCAGCACCAGGATCACGACGATCGGATCGACGAACATGCAGCCCACGAAGAAGGCGATCGAGATCGCCACCAGCACCATCACGGGCCCCGCATCCGCCAGCCCCAGCGCGCCGATGATCTGCTGCGGGATCTGGTTGAACGAGATCGCCCAGGAAAACGCCGCCCCCGCAGCCACCAGGATGAACACCACCGCCGTGATCAGGCCCGTCGATTTCGCGATCTCGACCAGCTCCGCCAGCTTGAGAGACCGGAAGACGATGAACTCCAGGATGAAGGCATAGACGACGCAGACCGACGCTGCCTCGGTGGGGCTGAAGATGCCGCCATAGATACCGCCCACCACGATCACCGGGAAGCCCAGCGGCCACAGCGCGCCCTTGACCGCCTCGACCCGCTCGGCCCGGCTCGCGCGCGCCATGACCGGGATGTCGTGGCGCCGCGCATAGATCACGCAGTAGACCGAGAACAGCAGCAGGATCAGCAGCCCCGGCCCGACGCCCGCGATGAACAGTTCCGAGATCGAGGTGCCCGAGATCACGCCATAGATGATCATGGCGATCGAGGGCGGGATAAGCATGGCGATGTCGGAGGCATTGACGATCAGCGCCAGGGTGAAGCTGTCCTTGTAGCCCGCCTCGAGCATCCTCGGCCGCAAGGGCCCGCCGATCGCGACGACGGTGGCCTGCGTCGAGCCCGAAACCGCGCCGAACAGCGCGCAACTGGTGGCCGCCGTCACGCCCAGTCCCCCACGCAGGTGGCCCACGAAGCGCATCACCAGGTCGATCAGCCGATCGGCGGAATGGCCCTTGGTGATGATGTCGGCGGCAAGGATGAACATCGGCACCGCCACCAGCGCCGAGGGGCGGATGCCGGCCAGCATCTGCTGCACCATGATCTCGGGCGGGATCGGCATGTAGATGAAGAAGGCGACGAAACTGCCGGCGATCAGCGGCACCATCATCGGAAAGCCCAAGAGCAGGAGGACGATCATCACGCCCAGCATCGCGGCGGTCATGGCTGTGCTCCTCCTGCGGGCTCAGACCTCGGTCGGGCTGTCGTCATAGCTGTCGACGACCGAACTGCTGACATAGACGTCGCTGCGGGTGACGTTCACGACGGCCGTCATCACGTACTGGATGCCGGTCACCACGAAGCCCACGGGCGCCCAGACCAGCGTCAGCCAGATCGGCACGCGCAGGGCGGGGGCCACGCGTCCGGTCTCGTGGACGCTCTGGACATAGGCCAGAGCGTACCAGGCCAGCACGAACATCGCGGCCGCGGTGACCAGCGCGATCACCACCATCAGCGCCTTGCGCGCGCGGTCGGGCATGGCGTCGTAGAAGGCGCTCATGCGGATGTGCCGGCCCTGGCGCGCGGCATAGCCGATGCCGAAGAAGGTGATCAGCACGATCAGGAACTGGTTGAGCTCCTCGGCAAAGAAGATGCTCTGGCCGAACAGGAAGCGCCCGACGACGTTGGCGACCGACAGCACCGCCATCAGGATGACCCCCGCCGCCAGCACCGCCGCCTCGAGCCGCGCGATCAGCCCGTCGAGCGCTGCAAGCGGCTTCAGCCAGCCCCTTGCGGGGACGGCGGTGCGCTCGTCCTGATCCTGCGTTCCGCTCTCGCTCATGCGCGATCCTGCTCGACCCGTCGGGGAGGGAACGGGCGGCCCGTTCGCCGGGCCGTCCGCGGCGCTCCGGGGAGCTCAGCTTCCGCCCACGCGCTCCTGCGAGGCCTCGATGTCGGCCTCGAAGCCCTCGAGCACGGCCTTGCCGCTGTCGCCCACCATCTCGATGTACTTCGCTCGGACCTTCTCGGCGGCCGCGCGGAAGGGCGCGCGCTGCTCGTCGGTCAGCACGGTCACTGTCATCGAGGGCTTGGCCTCGAGGATCTTGGCCTGAGCGCTTTCCGTGAGGCCCTGCTGATACTCGATGATGAAGGTGTAGGCGGCATCCGCCGCGGCCTCGACCACGGCGCGGTCGGCGTCCGACAGCCCGTCCATGAACGCCTTGTTGGCGATCACGGCGGTGGTGAAGCTGTTGTGGCCGGCATAGGTGATGTGGTCGGTCACCTCGTACATCTTGGTCGACTCGACGAAGAACACCGGGTTCTCCTGCCCCTGGATCATGCCCAGCTGCAGCGCGCCGAACACCTCGCCCCAGGGCAGCGGCGTGGCCGTCGCGCCGAAGGCGTTGTAGGTCTCGACCAGCAGCGGCGAGGTCATCACCCGGAATTTCACGCCGTCGAGGTCGGCGGGGCTCGTCACCGGCTCCTTGGTGGTCATCACCACCTCGCCCTCGGGATACATGTCCACCAGCTCGAGGCCCTGGTCGGGATACTTGCCCGCCAGCGTCTCGTTGATGGTGGGCGAGGTCGCGAAGAAGTCGGCCAGCACCGCCGGGTCCTCGGGCAGGACATAGGGCATCAGGAAGACGTTGAGCTCGGGGATCTCCGACCCCATGAAGCCGGGCGAGGCATTGGCGAACTGCACCGCGCCAAGCTGCGTGAGCTCGGTGATGTCGGCCGACTCGCCCAGCGTGCCGAACGGGAAGATCGCGACCGTATGGTCGGAATTCGCCTCGACATGTTCCTTGAACTTGGTGGCGTAGACGCCCTGCACCTCGTGGATCGCCTCCTCGAGCGCGAACTTCCACTCGGCGGCCTGCGCGGCCGCGGCGCTCAGCGCGGCCGCCGCCGCGCCGCACATCAATGCACGGGTCAGTCTGGTCATTCTCGTTCTCCCTGTGATTCACCAAGTGCGGAACCCGTCGCGACCCCCGCCGCGACCGGCCGCCAGCCCGGTCTTGCTTGTTCCCCAAAGCATTGCCGAGCGGGCGCCCCCGGTGAAGCGAGAGGTTTTCTGTTTTTCCGCCGAATACGGGATGAATTTCCCGTCTGCGGCCCGAGAATGGAAGAACCCGCTATTTGAACCAGATTGCGGCCAATACTGCCATCCACGCATAGTTCCCGGGTGGAATCATCAAAGGGCGCGGCGACCATGCGGGCTCGCTTTTCCGACATCTGCGGCGGGCCGATCGGCGCGGCGGGGCGGTGCGGATGAACGCGCCCGACTTCGCCGACATCCTCGCCGCTCGTCGCCGCATCGCGCCCCATGTCCTGCGCACGCCGCTCGGGCGCTCGGACACGCTCTCGGCCCGGCTGGGGGCGGAGGTGTTCCTCAAGCACGAGCACCGGCAGACCACGGGCGCCTTCAAGCTCAGGGGCGCCACGAACGCGCTCCTCGCCCTGCCGGCCGAGCGCCGCGCGGCGGGCGTGACCACCGCCTCGACCGGCAACCACGGCCGCGCGCTCGCCTGCGCCGCCCGCGCGTCGGGCGTTCGCGCGGTCGTCTGCCTCTCGCGCCTCGCGCCGCCCAACAAGGTCGCGGGCGTCGAGGCGATGGGCGCCGAGGCCCGCGTGATCGGGGAGAGCCAGGACGAGGCGATGGTCGAGGCCCGCCGCCTGGTGGCCGAGGACGGCATGACCCTGATCCCCCCCTTCGACCACCCGGACGTGGTGGCGGGGCAGGGCACCTGCGGGCTCGAGATCGTCGAGGACCTGCCCGACCTCGGCACCGTGCTGGTCCCCCTCTCGGGCGGCGGGCTGATCGCGGGCGTGGCCCTTGCCGTCAAGACGGCGCGGCCCGCCGCGCGTGTCGTGGGCGTCTCGATGGCACGCGGCGCGGCGATGGCCGCAAGCCTGCGCGCGGGCCACCCCGTCGAGGTGCGCGAGGAGGCCACGCTCGCCGACAGCCTCGGCGGCGGCATCGGGGTTGGGAACCGCGTGACCTTCCCGATGGTCCGCGATCTCGTGGACGACGTGATCGAGCTCGACGAACCCGCGATCGCCGAAGGGATCCGCTGGGCATACCGGGTCGAGGGCGAGGTGATCGAGGGCGCGGCCGCCGTTGGCATCGCGGCCCTCCTCGCGGGCAAGGCGGCGCCCCGCGGCCCCACCGTCGCGCTCCTGTCGGGGCGCAACATCGACATGGAGCTGCACCGCCGGATCGTCTGCTCCGACACGCCATGGGAGGGCTGAGCATGCCGCGCATCCGCATCGCGACCGAGGCCGACCTGCGCGCCGCTGTCCGCCTCGACGCCGAGGCCGTCGACTGCGTCGAGAGCGCCTTCGCGGCGCTGGCGAAGGGCGGCGTGGTGATGCCGCCGATCCTGCGCCTCGACATCCCGGCCGCGAACGGCGAGGTGGACGTGAAGACCGCCTACCTCCCCGGCGTGCCCAGCTTCTCCATCAAGATCAGCCCCGGCTTCTTCGACAACCCCAAGCTCGGCCTGCCCAGCGTGAACGGGCTGATGACCCTGTTCAGCGCGACCACCGGGCTGCTGGAAGCCGTGATGCTCGACAACGGCTATCTGACGGACGTGCGCACCGCCGCCGCGGGCGCGGTGGCCGCACGCCACCTCGCCCGCGCGGATGCGACCTCCGCCTGCATCATCGGCGCGGGCGTGCAGGCGGGTCTGCAGCTAGAAGCCCTCACGCTGGTCCGCCCCATCTCGCGCGCCACCATCTGGGCCCGCGATCCGGCGAAGGCGCAGGCGGCGGCCGCCGGGCTCGCCGCCCGCCTGCGGATCGAGGTCACCGCCGCCGCCGACCCCCGCGCCGCCGTCGCTGCCGCCGACATCGTGGTCACCACCACCCCCTCGACCCGGCCCCTCGTGTTGGCCGACTGGCTGCGCCCCGGCCAGCACCTCACCGCCATGGGCTCGGACGCCGAGCACAAGAACGAGCTCGACCCCGCCGCCATCGCGCGCGCCGACCTCTACGTGGCCGACAGCCTCGCCCAGACCCGCCGGCTGGGAGAACTCCACCACGCGCTGGCCGGCGGCACCGTCGCCGACGAGGCGGGGCTGGCCGAGCTTGGCCGCATCGTGACCGGCCAGACCGCCGGCCGCACCGCGCCGGAGCAGCTCACCGTCTGCGACCTCACCGGCACCGGCGCGCAGGACACCGCCATCGCCACCTACGCCATGGCCCGCCTCGCCAGCGAGGGCGCGGGCACCGACTTCGACGCCTGACCTCCAGCCAAGGACCCGACCATGCGCGCCACGCTCCGTTTCGACCAGCCCGAGTTCGACGCCCGTCTCGCCAGGACCCGCAAGGCGATGGAGAAGGCCGGGATCGACCTCCTGTTCGTCACCGACCCCTCCAACATGAACTGGCTGACCGGCTATGACGGCTGGTCGTTCTACGTCCACCAGGGCGTGATCGTCCCCATCGACGACGACCCCGTGTGGTGGGGCCGCGGTCAGGACGCGAACGGCGCAAAGCTCACCTGCTGGATGCGCGACGAGCGGCTGATCGGCTACCCCGACCACTACGTCATGTCGACCGAGCGCCACCCGATGGACCACCTCGCGGGCCTCATCCGCGACAACGGATGGGGCGCGCGCCGCATCGGCGTCGAGATGGAGAACTACTACTTCTCGGCCAAGGCCTTCGCGCAACTGACGGCGGGGCTTCCCGACGCCCGCTTCACCGACGTGACCGCGCTCGTGAACTGGCAGCGCGCGGTGAAATCCCGCGCGGAACTGGGCTACATGCGCGAGGCCGCCCGGATCGTCGAGGCGATGCACGCCCGCATCCTCGACAAGGCCGAGGTCGGCATGCGCAAATGCGACCTGGTGGCCGAGATCTACCACGCCGGCATCCGGGGCGCCGACGGGGTGGGCGGCGACTACCCCGCCATCGTGCCGCTCCTGCCCTCGGGGGTGGACGCCTCGGCCCCGCATCTCACCTGGGACGACCGGCCGATGCGGCTGGGCGAGGCCACCTTCTTCGAGATCGCCGGCTGCTCGCGCCGCTATCACTGCCCGCTGTCGCGCACCATCTTCCTCGGCCGCCCGACCCAGACCTTCCTCGACGCCGAGGCCGCGGTGCTCGAGGGCATGGAGGCGGGGCTCGAGAAGGCCCGCGCCGGCAACACCTGCGAGGACATCGCCCTCGCCTTCTTCCGCGTGCTTGCGCGGCACGGTATCGTCAAGGACAACCGCACCGGCTATCCCATCGGCCTGTCCTACCCGCCCGACTGGGGCGAGCGCACCATGAGCCTGCGCGCCGGCGACCGCACCGTGCTGGAGGCGGGCATGACCTTCCACTTCATGACCGGCCTCTGGATGGAGGACTGGGGCCTCGAGATCACCGAGAGCATCGTGATCGGCGAGACCGGGCCCGAATGCCTCGCGAACGTCCCCCGCAAGCTCTTCGTCAAGGACTGAGCCGATGCACCAGCCCGTGATGGGCCTCACGCCGCCCAGCCCCGTGCAGCCCACCATCGACATCGAGGCCCCGGGCGCGCGCCACGGCCACCTGCGCCTGCCCTGGAGCCGCAACGACAGCGCCTGGGGCAACCTGATGATCCCGATCAGCGTTGTGGTGGGTGGCCCGGGCCCCACGGCGCTGATCACCGGCGCCAATCACGGCGACGAGTACGAGGGCCCGCTCGCCATCCTCGACCTCGCCCAGGCCCTGCGGCCCGAGGAGGTGACGGGCCGCGTCATCCTTCTGCCGTTCATGAACTACCCCGCCTTCCGTGCGGGCACGCGGGTCTCGCCCATCGATGGCGTGAACATGAACCGCTGCTTCCCCGGAGGGCCCGACCAGTCGATCACCCGCCAGATCGCGGATTTCGTGTTCCGTGCCCTCGTCTCGCGCGCCGACATCGTGCTCGACTACCACTCGGGCGGCAGGACGCTCGACTTCCTGCCCTTCGCGGCCAGCCACGTGCTGGGCGACCCCGACCACGACGCCCGCTGCTCGGCTGCCGCGCGCGCCTTCAACGCGCCCTACACGGTCAAGATGCTGGAAATCGACAATGTCGGGATGATGGACACGGCGGTGGAATCCCTTGGCAAGACGTTCGTCACCACCGAGCTGCGCGGCGGCGGCACCTCGACCGCCGAAAGCGTGGGCGTCGCCCGCAAGGGGCTGAGGAACGTCCTGATCCACGCCGGCATCCTCGACGAGCCGCCGCAGGTGGGTCCGTCGCGGTTCCTCGACATGCCCTCGCTCGACTGTTTCACCTTCGCGCGCGAGGCGGGGCTCCTCGAAATGCTGGTCGATCTCGGCCAACCGGTGCGCCGCGGCCAGACGATCGCCCGCATCTGGCCGGTGGACCGCTCCGGCGCCGCGCCCGAGCCCTGCATGGCCGGGCTCGACGGCGTGCTGGCCGCGCGACACTTCCCGGGGCTGGTGCAGCCCGGCGACACGGTGTCGGTGGTGGCGGTGGAGGATGCCGAGGCGGCGGCGGGGTAGGGGCCGATTCCAGTCCCCGTGCCGTGCGGGCGTCAGCGCGCCCGGTTCCCCGGCGCTTGCGCCGGTCCGTCCCGCGACACGACATCAAGACGGCGCGCACCGCCTGAGGCGCCCGCACCACGCAAGGAGCGGGTCGCAGGGCGTCATGCCCGCGATCAGAGCGTCGCGGCCGCGCCTTCTTCCAGGCTGCCGACACCTCCGGCATCTCTTCCGAACGTCGCCGGGGCAGCGCGTCATCGACCCTGAACCAGGGAAGCTGGCTGTCCACGTAGATGTGCTCGCTCGGCGTCACCTCTTCCGGGTGGTCCAGCGAGCAGACATCGACGTTGATGGCCCACTCGTTCCTGCCGTCCCGCGGCCGCCACACGATGCGCGACCCGCTATGTCCACAGAAACCGCGCTCGGCCTTCGCGGACGATGCGTAGAATTTCGGCGGCTCCAGCGTGAATCTCAGGGTACCCGCCTTGATCGGCACCCCGATCTCCGCGGGCTGCCCGCTGGTCTTCTGGCAATCCGTGCAGTGGCAGTAGTATGCACTCGCGAGGAACGCCTCGGCCTCGTAGCGCACCGCGCCGCAGTGGCATCCCCCGGTAACGCGCTTCGGACGATCGGCCATTCTGCGATCTCTCATGATTTTCCGGAAACCAATAATTGATACATCTCGGCCCGGGACTCCGAAAGCTCGCCCGAAACCCGCTTGCAGTTCTCGTCCCACGGATCGACACTTCCGCTCACCCGGCGTCATTTCGCGCCGGGCGAGGGGGACCGCCATCATGCCGGCAAGCATTCCGACTCACGACAACTGGAAGAAGTTCAAGAAGGCCCACGGCGTCGAATCGAACGCCGTGAGTTCCGTCAACGTGGGCAAGGCGCTCGACGCCTTCCACAAGGTCTATGGCCGCGACATGGCGGCGAACGCCAAGGCTGCCGATACCTGCGCCAGCGAACTGACCAAGTATCTCGCCAAGTTTCCCGACAACGCCGCGAAGAACCCCAAGGCGTTCAAGGACGCCTTCCGGAAGGATTACGTCGACGCCGCGGTGAAGTCGAAGGAGGAATTCCAGACCATGGGCGGCGAGACCCAGGCGTTCGGCGGCCGGGTCGCGTCGCTCCTCGACATCAGCGGCAAGCTTAAGCCGGGGACCGATCTCGGCACGCTCCAGAAATACCGCCAGGGCCCGGTGCGCGGCATGCTCGCCGCCGCGACCACGGTCAAGCATTACGACCCTAAGGACCTCGTGAAGCTCTGGAAGCCGATCGACGACACGATCAACAACCTCGGGACCGGCGTGGCGCAGGATACGCTCGACAAGGTGGTCAAGCTCTGCCACGTCACCGCGCAGAAGACCCTCCAGATCTGCAAGAAGGATGGGCTTTTCTGAGTCCGGCTTGCCGCCGGACCTCGCCGCCGCCGACCACAGCGCGCCCCGGGACCGACCCCGGGGCTGATGCCAGCTTGCGCGGGCTCAAACTCTTCAGGAAAGACCCCGCTGCCCCGGCCCCCGAGCCGGGCCCTCGATGGGATCGCCGAGGCCCGAAGGCCCTGGGTCACGCCCGGGGCGCAGCCCCGACTGGACTGCGTGAGTCCGGATCGGCGCGACGTGATGCCATGCCTCGGATCAGGGCGCCGGATATGCTGCCACGCGGGAAAGCCCGGCTCACAGCTTGGGAAAGAACAGCCCCTTGGGCGAGAGCGTGAAGATCTCGCACCCTTCCTCTGTCACGCCGATCGAATGCTCGAACTGCGCCGAGAGCGAGCGGTCGCGCGTCACCGCCGTCCAGTTGTCCGCCAGCGTCTTGGTCTGCGGCGCGCCCAGGTTGATCATCGGCTCGATGGTGAAGAACATCCCCGGCGCCAGCTCGGCCCCTTCGCCGCGGCGGCCGTAATGCAGCACGTTCGGCGCGTCGTGGAACACCCGCCCCAGCCCGTGGCCGCAGAAGTCGCGCACGACCGAGCAGCGCTCGCCCTCGGCGTAGGTCTGGATTGCCGCGCCGATGTCGCCGAAATGGTTGCCGGGGCGGACCTCGGCGATGCCCAGCATCAGCGCCTCGTGCGTGACCTCGATCAGCCGCGCCGCCCGGCGCGAGGGCTGGCCTGCCGAGAACATCCGCGAGGTGTCGCCATACCAGCCGTCGAGGATCACGGTCACGTCGATGTTCAGCACATCGCCGTCCTTCAGCGCCTTCGGCCCCGGGATGCCATGGCAGACGACATGGTTGATCGAAGTGCAGATCGACTTGGGGAACCCCCGGTAGCCCAGCGGCGCGGGCTTGGCGCCATTGCTCACGATGAAGTCGTGGCAGATCTCGTCCAGCTCCTCGGTGCGCACGCCGGGCTGCACATAGGGGCCGATCAGGTCGAGGCACTCGGCCGCCAGCCGCCCGGCCGCGCGCATCCCCTCGAAATCCGACGCATCGTAAAGCCGGATTCCCTCGCGCGTGCGTTTCTCGGCGCCGTGGGTTCGCACTGATCTGTCCATTGCCGTCCTCGCCTTCCCCTTACTCCACGATCGGGATGGCGCGATCAAGGACGATCTCGCCGGGCGAGATCGCGCAGGCCAGCGCCATCGCCTCGACCCCCGCCGCCCGCGCCTCGGCGAAGGCCGCCGCATAGGCCGGGTCGATGTCGCCCGCCAGCGCCATCCGCTCGCAGTCGGTGCGCTGCACGCAGTAGAGCATCACCGCCCGCCCGCCATCCGCGACCACGCGCGCAAGCTCGCCCAGGTGCTTCGCGCCCCGAGCGGTCACCGAGTCGGGAAATTCCGCGAGCCCCGCGCGGCGCATCAGATGGACATTCTTGACCTCGACATACGCATCGGGCCCCTCGCCCGACAGCAGGAAGTCGACCCGGCTGCGCGTGCCGTAGCGCACCTCGGCACGGACCTGCGAATAGCCCGTCAGCCCCGGCACCCGGCCCGCTCGCAGCGCCTCGCCGACCACGCGGTTCGGCACGCCCGTGTCGATCCCCGCCCAGTGCCCGCCCAGTTCGACCAGCCGCCAGCCATAGCGCAGCTTGCGGGCGGGGTCGTCGTTGGGCTCGACCCAGACGCGCATCCCCGGCTCGGCCAGCCCGATCATGCTGCCCGGATTGGCGCAATGGGCCACCACCGTCTCGCCATCGATCTCGATATCGGCGAGAAAGCGTTTATACCGCCGGATCAGGGTGCCGGGGATCAGGGCTCTGTCGAAGCGCATGGCGCGACCCTAGGCCCCCGCGCCGCCGCCGCCAAGAGGGAGCACGATGACCCAGCCCACCGCCGCCATGCTCGTGATCGGGGACGAGATCCTCTCGGGCCGCACGCGCGACGCCAATGCCCACCTGCTCGCGCAACGGATGACCGGCCTCGGCATCCGCCTGGTCGAGATCCGCGTGATCCCCGACATCCGCGCGACCATCGTCGCATCGGTGCGCGAGCTTTCGGCCCGCGTGACCTACCTCTTCACCTCGGGCGGCATCGGGCCCACGCATGACGACATCACGGCCGACGCGGTGGCCGAGGCCTTCGGCGCCCCCATCGGCGTGCGGGACGACGCCCGCGCGATCCTCGAGGCCTACTACAAGCCCGGCGAGCTGAACGAGGCGCGCCTGCGCATGGCCCGCATCCCCGAAGGCGCGACCCTCATCGACAACCCGCTCAGCCACGCGCCGGGCTTCGTGATCGGCAACTGCCACGTCATGGCGGGGGTGCCCTCGATCTTCGCGGTGATGCTCGAGGGGCTGGCGCCGCGGCTCGTGGGCGGCCCGCCGATCCTGTCGCACAGCTTCCGCGTCATGCTGCCCGAGGGCGAACTGGCCGAGCCGCTGGGCCGCGTCGCCGCCGCCCACCCCGACATCTCGATCGGCTGCTACCCGTTCTTCCGCCTGACCGCGGGGGCCACCATCATCCTGCGCGGCACCGATCCCGGCGCGCTCGCCCGCGCCGCCGACGAGATGCGCGCCATGCTGGCCGCCCGCGCCCCCCAGATCGAGGAAACCCCGCCCGGAGCAGCGACGGAGGACGCGCGATGACCCACCTCGCAGACAGGACCGCCATCGTCACCGGCGCGAGCCGCGGCATCGGCGCCGCCACCGCGCGGCTGTTTGCCGAGGCAGGCGCCGCCGTCATCCTCGCCGCCCGCTCGACGGCCGAGACCGGGGCGCTCGCGGCCGACCTGCGGGCCGCCGGCCACCGGGCCGAGGCGCTGGCCTGCGACGTCGCGCGCTACGCCGATCTCGAGGCCGCCGTTGCCATGGCGCGTGACCGCTTCGGCGGGCTCGACATCCTGGTGAACAACGCGGGCCAGATCGAGCCCATCGCGCCTCTGGCGGCCTCGGACCCCGCCGCCTGGGGGCAGGCGATCGACGTGAACCTCAAGGGCACCTATCACGGCTTGCGCGCGGCGCTCCCGGCAATGGGGCAGGGGGGCGTGATCGTCAACATCTCGTCCGGCGCCGCCCACAACCCGCTGGAGGGGTGGAGCGCCTACTGCGCCGCCAAGGCGGGGGCGGCGATGCTGACCCGGGCCGCCCACCTCGAATGCGCCGGGCGCGGCATCCGGGTGGTGGGCCTCTCGCCGGGGACGGTGGCGACCGAGATGCAGCGGGTCATCAAGCGATCCGGCGTCAACCCGGTGAGCCGGCTGGAGTGGTCCGACCACATCCCGCCCGACTGGCCCGCGCGCTGCATCGCCTGGCTCTGCGGCCCGGAGGGCGCCGAGTTCGCGGGCACGGAGGTGAGCCTGCGCGACGAGGGCATCCGCCGCCGGGTGGGCCTGATCGCCTGACGCGCGCGCGCCCTGACGCCGCTCCGCCGCACCGCCACCAACCCGCTGCCCCGGCCCCGAGCCGGGGCCTCACCCCCACCCACCCCTTTCTCCGCAGCCCCGGCCCCCGAGCCGGGGCCTCGCCGCACCCCGGCGGACAGGGCATCCCCATGCCCCGAAATGCCCCGCCCCGGTCACCGTTTCGCAACCCCCCCGGAATGCCCCCGGCGCGGCCCCGCCGATGCCCCGGCCTGCCCGCCCGTTAACCTCGCCGAAATGCCCCCGTGCGACACTGACGGCCCACCCCCTCGCCAGCGCCCGGACCGACCATGCCCCCGACACCCGCCGACGACGACCCGCCCGAGGGGCCCTATGACCGCGCCCTGTCCGACCTCATCGACCGGCTCGACGCCGTGCTGGCCGAGGAGCACCGGACGCGCGACAAGCTCAGGCGCCTGCGCGCCCAGTACAGCGCCCACGCCGCCGCCATCGAGAAGGTGGTCCGCCTCCTGCCGCGCGAGCAGCAGCGCGGCTGGCTGGTCAAGGCCGCCTGGGCCGAGCGCCGCCACGACGACACCCGCGAGGAAGCCGCCGCGCGCCCCGACCCCACCGGCCGCCTCGGCGCCATCAAGCACTGGATCGTCGAGAGCGGCTTCGACCACTTCACCACGATGGAGGTGCAGAACTTCCTGGAACGCGAGGGCTACGAGGCCCTGCCGGGCTATGTCTCGAAAACCTGCCAGCGCATGGCCCGGCAGGGGTACCTGACGCGCGGCAGCCACGGGCGGTATCACGTCAACCACATCCACCGCGAGTTCGTGGACATGGCGCTGGAGATGATTGGGAAAAAGGTGAAGCGGTTTGGGGTGGGGTGATGCGAAAACATTATATAATTTTTTGCTGTCCAATCGTCTTTATTTAATTCTTTTAATAAACTATATTAATTATCGTTTTTATAAATTTTTTGACCATCTTCGATCTTTTATCCCCATGAAAGATCTTGCGGCGTAAAGATTGAAAAAATATCCGAGAGGAAGTTTACTTCCAAATTGCTCACCAATTCTATCACTATAGTATTTATGCTCAGGATATACATCACCGCCATAGATGCCAATGATCGACCATTTGCTATCCCGCCTAATTAAAACGGGAGACCCTGACATTCCAATTACCCCTGCGCCGTCAATGAGAGCTCGGTGACCTTCGTATGATAGCGACGCGATTGAACGCTTTAGAAAGATGGGCGCCGGACCATAATTCGATCCTGAAAATCCAAATGGAAATCCTGCAATATAAACGTCCTCTCCGATGCTCGCCATGTCCATAGAAATATCTTCCTCAATATAAAACATATGATCAATTCCTGGAAAACTTTTAATCCTCAATCGCACAACATCGTATAATTTAGGAATCACGATATTTCCTGGTTCGTTATCATGGTTGATTTCTTGTTGCCATTTTGGCGCTCCATGTGGATCGTATAAATCGAAATCGTGAGCTTGTTCTCCTCCGATTGCTGCGACGCCGGGAGCTCTCTCGGTATATTCTCTGGCGTGGATGCGTATAGATTTTCTAGTAATTGAATAAATTGGAGGTATTTGTCTTGGGTCAACGCCAGTTATGACATGCCAGCAAGTGTATAAATAGTATCCATCTGATTCCTTTATTCCAAATGCCGTCGCTCTTGATATTAATAATCCATCTTTATCAAGGCGTGTAATATAAAAAGATTTCATTTCAGGATAAAAGTTGGCGTGCTGAATTGTAGGAATTCTGCTCAATGAATCCTCCCGAAGGCAAGTCAGAGCCGCTAAACGTCAATGCGCCTCAGCCCAACTCTGCCCCGTCCCTGCATCCACGACAAGAGGCACCGAAATCTCCACCGCCGGGGCCGCCGCCCCTTCCATCACGCGCTTGACGACCTTCTCGGTCGCCTCGGCCTCGGCCTTCGGGACCTCGAACAGCAGCTCGTCATGCACCTGCAGCAGCATCCGGCCCGAGAGTTTATGACTCGTTAACGCCTCGGGGATGCGGATCATCGCCCGGCGGATCACGTCGGCGGCCGTCCCCTGGATCGGCGCGTTGATAGCCGCGCGCTCGGCAAAGCCGCGGCCGGGGCCCTTCTGGTTGATCCCCGGCGTGTGGATCCGGCGTCCGAACAGCGTAGTGACGAAGCCCTTCTCGCGCGCCTCGGCCTTGGTGCGCTCCATGTAGTCGCGGATGCCGGGGAACTTCTCGAAATAGGCGTCGATGAAGGCCTTGGCCTCGGCTTGCGGGATGCGCAGGTTGTTGGCGAGGCCGAAGGGCGAGATCCCGTAGATCACCCCGAAATTGATCGCCTTGGCGCGGCGGCGCACCATCGGGTCCATCCCCTCGATCGGCACGCCGAACACCTCGGACGCCGTCATCGCGTGGATGTCGAGCCCGTCGCGGAACGCCTTCTTCAGCGCCTCGATCCCGGCGATGTGGGCGAGGATGCGAAGCTCGATCTGGGAATAGTCGAGCGAGAGGATGACGTTGCCCTCCTCCGCCACGAAGGCGGTGCGGATCTGGCGCCCCTCCTCGGTGCGGACGGGGATGTTCTGCAGGTTCGGGTCGGTCGAGGCGAGCCGCCCGGTCGAGGTGGCGGCAAGGCTGAACGAGGTGTGGACGCGCCCCGTCTCGGGGTTGATATGGGCGGGCAGGGCGTCGGTGTAGGTCGATTTCAGCTTCGACAGCCCCCGCCAGTCCAGCACCCGCGCCGGCAGGTCGTGCCCCTGCGCCGCCAGCGTCTCCAGCACGTCCGCCCCCGTGCCCCAAGCCCCGGCCTTGCCCTTGACGCCGCCCTCGAGCCCCATGTCCTCGAACAGGATCTCGCCCAACTGCTTGGGCGAGCCCACGTTGAAGGGCCGGCCCGCGAGCTTCTGGATCTCGTCCTCCAGCGCCGCCATCTTCTGTGCGAAGCCGTTCGAGAGGCGCGAGAGCACGTCGCGGTCCACCCGCATGCCCGCAAGCTCCATGTCCGCGAGCACCGGGACGAGCGGGCGTTCCAGCGTGTGATAGACCGTCGAAACCCGCTCGGCGGCGAGGCGGGGTCGTAGCCGGTGCCAAAGCCTCAGCGTGATGTCCGCGTCCTCAGCCGCGTATTCGGCCGCCTTGCCGAGGTCCACCCGGTCGAAGGTGATCGCCGTCTTGCCCGAGCCGATGAGCTCCTTGATCGGCACCGGGCGGTGACCCAGGTGTCGCTCCGACAGCTCGTCCATTCCATGCCCGCCCAGCCCGCTGTCGAGCGCGTAGGAGATCAGCATGGTGTCGTCGAAGGGGCGCGCGTCGAGCCCATGCCGGCGCAGCACCTTGAGGTCGTATTTCAGGTTCTGCCCGACCTTGAGGATCGCATCGTCGCACAGGATGGGTTTCAGAAGCGTTAACGCCTCCTCGAGCCCCATCTGCCCCGGCGCTCGCTCGGCAGCGCCCAGCAGGTCGCCCTCGCCGGTGAAGTGGCCCACGGGCACATAGGCCGCGCGGCCGGGGGCGGGCGACAGCGCGATGCCGACGATCTCGGCCTTCATCTCGTCGAGCGAGGTGGTCTCGAGGTCGATGCACAGGATCCCGCTCTCGCGCGCCTCGGCGAGCCAGTCGCCGAGCGCGGCGGCGTCGCGCAGGATCGCATAGCCGCCACGGTCGATCGGGGGCATCGCGCGGACGGCGCCGGGCCCCTCGGCGGCAGCGCCGCCGACGCCCGCGGCGGGGCTCGATGCCCCGGCGGGGGCGGCCTCGGGGCGCGGCTTCGCCTCGATCACCGGCGCCTCGACCCCCAGAGCCTGAGCGATGCGGGTGGACAGCGTGCGGAACTCCATCTCGGCAAGGAAGCCGAGCAGCTTGTCGGCATCCGGCTTCTCGACGGGGAAGTCGTCGACGGCGATCTCGACTGGTACGTCCTGCTTCAGCGTCACCAGCTCGCGCGAGAGGCGGATCTGGTCGGCCTTCCCGGTCAGCGTCTCGCGGCGCTTGGGCTGCTTGATCTCGTCGGCCCGGGCCAGCAGGGTGTCGAGGTCGCCGTATTCCTCGATCAGCTGCGCCGCGGTCTTGATGCCGATGCCCGGCGCGCCGGGGATGTTGTCGACCGAATCCCCCGCCAGCGCCTGCACGTCGATCACCCGCTCGGGCGGCACGCCGAACTTCTCGCGCACCGCGTCGGGGCCGATGGTCACGTTCTTCATCGGGTCGAGCATGGTGATTCCCGGACCCACCAGCTGCATCAGGTCCTTGTCCGACGAGACGATGGTCACCTCGGCCCCCGCATCGGCGGCCTGCCGCGCATAGGTCGCAATCAGGTCGTCGGCCTCGAAGCCCTTCATCTCGATCGCCGGAACCCCGAAGGCGCGCGTGGCCTCGCGGATCAGCGGGAATTGCGGGCGCAGGTCCTCGGGCGGGGGCGGGCGCTGTGCCTTGTAGTCCGGGTAGAGGTCATTGCGGAAGCTCTTCGAGGAATGATCGAAGATCACCGCGAGATGCGTGGGCCCGGAATTGCCGAAGCCCATCAGCATCTTGTGCAGCATGGCGCAGAACCCCGCGACCGCGCCCACCGGCAGGTCATCGGACTTGCGCGTCAGCGGCGGCAGCGCGTGGTAGGCACGGAAGATGTAGCCCGAGCCGTCGATCAGGTAGACATGCGAGCCCTTGCCGAGCGTCATGCGCGTCCTCTCTGCTGCCGGGCCGTGCCGGTCGTTCCGGGGATGCCGCGGGATGCCTCGGGCGGGCGGGCCGCGCTCAGTGGGCCTCGGCGCCCTCGGCTAGCACGAAACGCTTGTCGCAATAGGGGCATTCGACGAAGCCCTCCAGCCCGATGGTGAGGTAGACGCGCGGATGGCCGAGCGGTCCCTCCTTGCCGTCGCAATGCACCTTGGTGGTCTTCACGATCTCGACCTCGGGGGCCTCGTTCTTCATCGCCTGCCTGCTCCCTGAACCCGTGGCCGGTTTGACCCGGTCCGCGGCGGCATGATAGCGATCCCGGGCCGGGCGGCAAGCCGCGCCGGTCCCGTCCGCCCTGCCGGAGATCGTTGCATGCCGAGAAACGCGATCGAGGTGCGCGCGCTGGTCAAGACCTATGCGGCGTCGGGCCGCGAGCCGGCCAAGACCGCGCTCAGGGGCGTCGATCTCGACATCCCGGCGGGATCGATCTTCGGGCTCCTGGGGCCGAACGGGGCGGGCAAGTCGACCTTCATCAACATCCTTGCGGGGCTGGTGACCAAGACCTCGGGCAGCGTGCGGATCTGGGGGTTCGACCAGGATGTGAACCCGCGCCAGTCGCGCGCCGCCATCGGCGTCGTGCCGCAGGAGCTCAACATCGACCCGTTCTTCACGCCCATCGACCTGCTCGAGGTGCAGGCCGGGCTCTACGGCGTGCCGAAGTCGCGCCGCCACAGCATGGAGATCCTGACGCGCGTCGGCCTCGCGGACAAGGCGCGCGCCTATCCGCGCACGCTGTCGGGTGGCATGCGGCGGCGGCTCTTGGTCGCCAAGGCGATGGTCCACGCACCGCATGTGCTGGTGCTGGACGAGCCGACGGCCGGGGTCGACATCGAGCTCAGGCAGATGCTGTGGGACCATGTGCGCGAGCTCAACGCCGCCGGAACCACGGTGATCCTGACGACGCACTACCTCGAGGAGGCCGAGACGATGTGCGACCGCATCGCCATCATCAACCATGGCGAGCTGGTGGCCTGCGAGGACACGCCCGCGCTGCTGGGACGCATCGACGTCAAGACGCTGGTCGTTCGGCTCGCCGTGGCGCCGGCGGTACTGCCGCCGATGCCCGAGGGCGTGAGCACGACGCTAAGGGCGCCCGACCTGCTGGCCCTGCGCTACAATCGCCACGTTGCGCGCGCGATCGATCTGATCGGGGCGGTGCAGGCGGCTGGCCACGAGATCGTCGACCTCGCCACCGAGGAGCCGAGCCTCGAGCAGGTGTTCCTCGAACTCACGCGGGCGCGGTCGCCGGCGTGACGGCTTCCCCTTGCAATCGGCCGGCGGGGCGGTGAAAGTCGCGCCCGGCCGGGAGGTGAAAGTCGCGCCCGGCCGGGCGACGCCGGCGCCCGCGAGCGGCCTTTCGGAGAGTGCGATGAGCTACCACTACGACGACCAGAACGTCTTCGCGAGGATCCTGCGGGGCGAGATCCCCTGCGCGAAGGTGCTCGAGACCGAGCACTCGCTCGCGTTCAAGGACATCGCGCCCAAGACGCCGGTGCATGTGCTGGTGATCCCGAAGGGGCCTTACGTCAATGCCGACCATTTCGGCGCCGAGGCGAGCGATGCCGAGCTTGCCGACTTCGCCCGCGCGGTGGCGCAGGTGGCACGCATGACCGGGGTTGCCGGCGCGGCCGGCGGGCAGGGCTACCGGCTGATCTCGAACACCGGCGCGGACGGGGTGCAGGAGGTGCCGCACTATCACGTCCACGTGCTGGGCGGGCGGCGGCTTGGCCGCATCCTCGAAAAGGCGACGGGCGAGTAAGGGCGCATCCCGGGACGCCGCTGTGCCGCGGGCGCGATCCGGGGTGTCTCGTGACACGGGCGGCGCACTGCCTGCAGGGGGCCGAATCGGGCCGGGACCAGTCTGCGGCTCCGTGTCCCGGACGTCGGCCCGTCCGCGCCGTCCGGCAGATCACTCGGCCAGCATACTGGCCAGGGCGATCATGTCGGGCGCCACGAAGTCCCAATCCGCAGTGGGGGCAAGATCGCGCACCTGCCCGGGCCCGTGCTCGGCGGGGCGGGGCACGAAAGCGGTCCCCAGCCCCTCGGTCCGGGCGGCGGCGAGGTCGTCGTTGTGGGCCGCGACCATCAGCAGCTCGGGTGGGGCGAGCCTGAGCGCCGCCACCGAGCGGCGGTAGGCCAGCGGATCGGGCTTGTAGGCGCGCGCGACATCGGCGCCGAGGATACAGTCCCAGGGCAGTCCGCCAAAGCGGGCAAGGCGCGTCATCAGCGCGATCGAGCCGTTCGAGCAGGGGGCGACGATCATCTGCCGCCGGATCGCCGCGATCCCCGCCACGCTGTCGGGCCAGGGCGGCAGCTTCTCCCAGGCCGCGTTGAGCGCCCATGCCTCGGCCTCGGTGAACGCATCCGCGATCCCGAGCCGGGCGAGCACGCGGCCCAGATTCTCGAAATGCAACTGGTCGAGGGCAACGTAACCCCGCGCGCCCGAGCGCACGGTCTGCATCGCCGGTTGGTATTCCGCGCGCCAGGCATCGGCGAAGGCATGCGGGTCGGTGTCGAGCCCCTTCGCCGCGAAGGCGTCGCGCGCGGCCGCCGCCACGCCCTCGCGCCAGTCCACGACGGTGCCGAACACGTCGAAGATCGCGGCACGGATCACTGCATCCGCCCTTCGGCGCGCAGCAGCGCGCGGCCCGCCTCGGTTGCCTCCACCGTGCCATCGGCGGCGTGGCGCGCGATCAGGCCATAGTCGAGCGCGTCCTCCCACACCGTCAGGCGCGGGCAGGAGGTGCGCCAGGCGGCCATCACCTCGGCATAGGGCCTCGGCCCCGGCGCGAGCCATTCGACGAGGTCGAGCACGAGCGCGCGGTTCTCGATCTGCATGGGCGAGCCTCCCTGACCGCCCGAGCATATCGGCCCGGCGGAAGGGGGAAAAGCGTCATCCGATCCGGCCGCGGTTCGTGCCGATCTGCCCGCGATGCAGCAGGACGTGGTCGACGAGCACGCAGGCCATCATCGCCTCTCCGACCGGCACGGCGCGGATGCCGACGCAGGGGTCGTGCCGGCCCTTGGTCACGATCTCGGTCTCCTCGCCCGCGATGGTGACAGTGCGGCGGGGCTTGAGGATCGACGAGGTGGGCTTGACTGCGAAGCGCACCACCACGTCCTGCCCGGTCGAGATGCCGCCGAGGATGCCGCCCGCGTGGTTCGACAGGAACCGCGGACCATCATTGCCCATCACGATCTCGTCGGCGTTCTCCTCGCCGGTGAGGGCCGCCGCCGCGAAGCCGTCGCCGATCTCGACGCCCTTGACCGCGTTGATCGACATCATCGCCGCCGCGAGGTCGGTGTCGAGCTTGCCATAGACCGGCGCGCCGAGGCCGGCGGGGACATTGCGGGCGACGACCTCGACGACCGCGCCGACCGAGTTGCCGGACTTGCGCAGACTGTCGAGATAGCCGGCCCAGTCGGCAGCCGCCTTGGCGTCCGGGGTCCAGAACGGGTTGCGCCCGATCTCGTCCCAGTCCCAGTTCGCGCGGTCGACGGCATGGGGACCCATCTGGACCATTGCCCCGGTGATGGTGAGGCCGGGCGCGAGCGCCTCCAGCGCCGCCCGCGCGATGCCGCCCGCCGCCACCCGCGCCGCCGTCTCGCGCGCCGAGGACCGCCCGCCGCCGCGATAGTCGCGCAGCCCGTATTTCACCCAGTAGGTGTAGTCGGCATGGCCAGGGCGGAACTTGGCCGCGATCTCGGAGTAGTCCTTCGAGCGCTGGTCGGTGTTGCGAATCATCAGCTGGATGGGGTGGCCGGTGCTGAGGCCCTCGAAGACGCCCGACAGGATCTCGACCTCGTCGGGCTCGCGGCGCTGGGTGGTGTAGCGGCTCTGGCCCGGCTTGCGGCGGTCGAGCCAGTGCTGGATCGCCTCGGCCGAGACGGGAATACCCGGCGGGCAGCCGTCGACGGTGGCGCCCAGCGCCGGCCCGTGGCTCTCGCCCCAGGTGGTGACGCGGAAGATGTGGCCGTAGGTGTTCATGCGGTCTCGACCCATGGCAGGCGTTCGGAATCCGGTGCTCGGCTCGCTCCCCCGGCAAGGGGAAAGGCCGCGCGGTCTCCGGTGTCCCGCTGGCGATAGCCGATCCGGCGGAAAAGAAAAACCCCGCCCGGTGAGGGGCGGGGCTGCTCGTGTCGCCGCGGGCCGTGGCTCAGTGGTCCTTGCCCTTCACCGGCGCCCAGATCTTGCGGTTGGTGTAGTAGAGCAGGACCGCGAGCACGATCAGCATGAGCACGTTGCGGAAGCCCGCCTCCTTGCGCTCGACCAGCTTCGGCTCGGCCGCCCACATCAGGAAGGCCGAGACGTCCTCCGCCATCTGCTCGACCGTCGCCTCGGGCGCGACATAGCCCGAGCCGCCGCCATGGTCGTCGCCCTCGCCGGCTCTGTGGGCCGCATACTCGATCAGCCCCTCGGACAGCGGCGGGGCCATCGAGATCAGCCCGCCGGGGAAGGCGTGGTTCTCGTAGAGGATCGTGCCGGCCTGCTCGACCTCCTCGCCGGAATAGCCGGTGAGCAGCGAGTAGATGTATTCCGGCCCGCCCGTGCCCTTGAAGAGCTGGTTGAGGCCGAGTCCGAACGGCCCGTGGAAGCCCGCGCGGGCCTTGGCCATCAGGCTCAGGTCAGGCGCGCCCGCCGCGGTGTTCGGCGGGAACTTGTCCGAGAGCCGCGCGGCGCGGGTGTCGTCGAGCTCGCGGTCGAAGACCTCGTAGTTCTCGGCAAAGGCCTTGGCCTGCTCCTCGGGGAAGGCGGGGCCGGTCTCCGACATCAGGTCACGGAAGGCCACGTATTTCAGCCCGTGGCAGGCGGCGCAGACCTCGTTGAAGACCTGGAAGCCGCGCTGCAGCTGGTGCTGGTCGAACTTGCCGAACGGGCCCTCGAAGCTGAAGGCCACGTCCTCGACATGGGTCTCGGCGCCGGCCGCGAGCGCCACGCCCGGAAGGGCGAGGCTCGCTGCGAGCATGGCGGGGATGATGCGGGTCTTGAGCATTCTCGTTGTCTCCTCGCCTCTCGCTTACTCGGCCGGCGTCGCGGCCGCCTTGGCCGACGGATGCTCGGCGTCGAAGGCGTCCTCGATGGTCGCGGGCTCGGCCTGCGGCTTCTCGGTCAGGCCGAGCAGCGGCAGGATCACCAGGAAATAGGCGAACCAGTAGATCGTGCCGATCAGCGAGATGGTCGGGACCAGGCCCTCGGCGGGCTGGCCGCCGCACCACATCAGCACGAAGAAGTTCGCGACGAAGAGCCAGAAGTACCACTTGAACTGCGGCCGGAAGCGGCCCGAGCGCACGCGGCTGGTGTCGAGCCACGGAACCAGCGCCATCACCGCGATCGAGCCGAACATGGCGAGCACACCGCCCAGCTTCGAGTCGATGAACAGGATGTCGAAGGTGATGGCGCGCAGGATCGCGTAGAAGGGAAGGAAGTACCATTCCGGCACGATATGCGCGGGCGTCACCAGCGGGTTCGCCTCGATGTAGTTGTCGGGGTGGCCCAGGTAGTTCGGCATGAAGAACACGAACACCGCGAACAGGATCAGAAACACCACCAGCGCGTAGAGGTCCTTGACCGTGTAGAAGGGATGGAAGGGCACCGTGTCCTTCTTCGCCGTCGCGAGGTCCTTGCGCCGCACCTCGACGCCGGTGGGGTTGTTGTTGCCGGTGGTGTGGAAGGCCCAGATGTGGACCGCCACCAGCCCAACGATGACGAAGGGCAGCAGGTAGTGCAGCGAGAAGAAGCGGTTGAGCGTCGGGTTGTCCACCGCGAAGCCGCCCCACAGCCATTCGACGATCGGCTGGCCGACCAGCGGCAGCGCCGAGAACAGGTTGGTGATGACCGTGGCGCCCCAGAACGACATCTGGCCCCAGGGCAACACGTAGCCCATGAAGGCAGTCGCCATCATCGCGAGGTAGATCAGGATGCCGATGATCCAGGTGATCTCGCGCGGGGCCTTGTAGGAGCCGTAGTAGAGCCCGCGGAAGATATGCGCGTAGACCGCGATGAAGAACATCGAGGCGCCGTTCGAGTGGACGTAGCGCAGCAGCCAGCCACCGTTCACGTCGCGCATGATGTGCTCGACGCTGGCGAAGGCCAGGTCGACATGCGGCGTGTAGTGCATCACCAGCACGATGCCCGTGACGATCTGGATCACCAGGCAGACGGTGAGCACGACACCCCAGATCCACATCCAGTTGAGGTTCTTGGGTGTCGGGAAGTTCAGGAAGTCGATCGCCAGCGCCACGGCGGGCAGGCGGGTGTGGAGCCACTTCTCGATGCCGGTCTTCGGCTCGTAGTGGTCCTGAGGAATATGTCCCATCGTGCTCTCCTCAGCCCAGCTTGATGGTCGTGTCATCGAGGAACGCGGCCTGCGGCACGTAGAGGTTCTCGGGCGCCGGCCCTTTGCGGATGCGGCCCGAGGTGTCGTAGTGCGAGCCGTGGCAGGGACAGAACCACCCGCCGAAGTCGCCGGCGCCATCGCCCAGTGGCACGCAGCCCAGATGGGTGCAGACGCCCATCATCACGAGGAACTTGCCCTCCTCGTCCAGCGCGCGGTTCTCGTCCGTCGCCGGGACGGTGCCGGGTATGTTCGCATTCTGCGCGCTCTGGTCCTTCAGGTCGCTCAGGCTTACTGCGCGGGCGGCCTCGATCTCCTCGGCGGTGCGGTGGCGGATGAACACGGGCTTGCCGCGCCACTTCACCGTGAGCTGGGTGCCTTCCGAGATGCCCGAGATGTCGACCTCGATCGATGCGAGCGCGAGCACGTCCGCCGAGGGGTTCATCTGGTCGATCAGCGGCCAGACCGCGGCGCCGGTGACGACGGCACCGGTCGCGGCGGTCGCGACGTAGAGAAAGTCGCGCCGGGTGCCTTCCTCGTGGTGTTCTGCGTGAGACACGTCTGCCTCTCCTTCTTCGCTGCGTGCGCGCACCCCGCTGGGCGCGGGGCAGGTCTCTTATACGGGGCGCGCGGATGCGCGACGCGCATGCGCCCGCTAGGATGGGCCACTAACTAGCCAGACTGCGAGGGCCGGTCCAGCGAAGATCGCGACGCAGAATGCCGCAGCGTGCGGTTTGAGGGGGTAATTTTGTCGTGTGAAACCGATGCGCCGCGCATTGCGCCCCGGATCGTGCTGGTCGAGCCCGACATGGCGCCCAATGTCGGCGCGATCCTCAGGCTGGGCGCTTGCCTCGGCGTGCCGGTCGATGTCGTCGAGCCCTGCGGCTTTCCGTTCAGCCCGCGGGCCTGGCGGCGGCAGGCGATGGACTACGCCGATCTGGCCGTCATCGCGCGGCACGACTCGTGGGCCGCCTTTATGGCCGCGCGGCCGCCGGGCCGGCTGATCGCGCTGACGACGGGCGGGGCGGTGCCGCTGGGAGCGTTCCGCTTCGCGCCGGGCGACTGCCTGCTGCTGGGCCGCGAGAGCGCGGGCCTCGCACCACAGGTTCTGGCGGCGGCGGATGCGCGGGTCGTCATCCCGATGCATCCCGGCGCACGGTCGCTCAATGTGGGGATGGCGGCGGCCATCGCGGCCTTCGAGGCGCTGCGCCAGACGGGCGGGCTTGCGCCCGCGCCCGGCGAGGCGGTCAGAGGCTGAAGCGCGCGATGGCGGCCTCGTCCCACGCCATGCCGTGACCGGGGCGCTCGGGCGCGGTGACATGGCCGTCGCGGATCGTCGCGGGCTCGGCCAGCACCGGGCCCGCGATGTCGAACCATTCCAGCATTTGCGCGGTTGGCGTGAGCGCCAGCAGGTGGGCCGAGACCTCGATGTAGAGGTGGCTCGACATCGGCCGCCCCTCGGCCGCCGCCAGCGCCGCGGCGTCGAGAAATCCGCTGACGCCGCCGATCTTGATCGCGTCGGGCATGATGAGATCGGACGCGCCTGCGTCGAGCGAGGCGCGCATGTCCGGAAGGCCCCACCAGTTCTCGCCGGTCTGAACCGGCGTCGCGATGGCGGCGCGGACCTCGGCGTGGCCGCGGTGGTCCTGGGCCAGCACCGGCTCCTCGATCCAGGCGGGCGCGGCCTCGTCGAGCAGCCGCATCCGACGCACGGCCTCGGGCGCGGTGAAGGCCTGGTTGAAGTCGAGCGCGACCCAGGCATCCGCCCCGGCGGCGCCGCGGGCCGCGTGGATGGCGGCGAGGTCCTCGCGCGCCTCCGGGCGCCCGGCGCGCAGCTTGAAGGCGCGGAAGCCGCGGGCGAGCGAGGCCTCGGTGTCGCGCGCGACACCCCCGGGGTCCACCATGCCGATGCCGTCATAGGCGGGCAGGGGGCGCGGCTGACCGCCGAGGAAGCGCGCGAGCGGCAGCCCCGCGAGCTTTGCCGATGCGTCCCAGAGCGCGATGTCCACCGTGGCGAGGGCCTGCGCCACCATCCCCTGCACGCCGGCGAGCCGAAAGCGCGCGGCCAGCATCGCGCCCACCGCGCGCGGCGCCACCGGCTGGCCGGCCAGCAGGGGTTCGAGCGTCTGCACCAGTGCGGAGAGAGGCTTCGCCGCGAGGGGCGTGTAGGCGAAGGCATAGGCGATGCCAGTGACACCCGCATCGGTGGCGATATCCACCAGCACCAGCGGCGCCACCTCCAGCGTGCCGGAGGCGGTCACGTGCGGGGCGGCGAGCGGGGCCGCCACGGCGCGCGCCCTGAGCCCCGTGATCCTTGCCGTGTCCGTCATTCCGCCGCCTCCGTCGCCATGGCGTCCCCTGCGTCGATGAACCCGCCCGATTGCCGCGCCCAGAGTCGGGCGTAGAGCCCCTGGGCCGCGAGCAGGTCGGCATGGGTCCCGCTCTCGACGACGCGGCCACCGTCGAGCACAATGATGCGGTCCATGCGCTGGATGGTCGAGAGGCGGTGCGCGATGGCAATCACCGTCTTGCCCTCCATCACCACCTCGAGCGCGGCCTGGATCTCGGCCTCGACCTCCGAATCGAGCGACGAGGTCGCCTCGTCGAACACCAGGATCGGCGCGTCCTTCAGCACGGCGCGGGCGAGCGCGATGCGCTGGCGCTGCCCGCCCGAGAGCTTCACGCCGTCCTCGCCCAGATGCGCCTCGTAGCCGCGGCGACCCCGGCCGTCGCCGAGGCCGAGGATGAAGTCGTGCGCGCGCACCCTCCGCGCCGCCTCGATGGCCGCTTCGCGCCCCGCGTCGGGCCGCCCGTAGAGGATGTTGTCGAGCGCCGAGCGGTTGAAGATCGCCGCCTCCTGCGTCACGGTCGCGATGTGGCGCCTCAGCCCGTTCTGCGTGAGGTCGCGGATGTCGTGCCCGTCGATGGTAATGCGGCCCGATTCGACGTCATAGAGCCGCAGCAGCAGCGCGATGGTCGTGGACTTGCCCGCGCCGGATGGGCCGACGAGTGCCACCTTCTCGCCCGGCGCGACATGGAGATCGAGCCCGCTCACCCCGCCGCCCTCGGGCCGGCCATAGCCGAAGCTCACGCCCTCGAAGGCGATCGCGCCCTCGATCCGGTCGGGGTCGAGCGCGCCGTCGCGGTCGGTGACGGCGTGGGGCGGCGAAAGGGTGCGCATGCCGTCCTCGACCACGCCCGCATTGGCGAAGATGCCCATGGCGGTGAACGAGATCCAGCCGCTCATCTGGCTGAGCCGGGTCGAGATCAGCCCGGCCAGCGCGATGGCGCCCGGCCCCGTGGCCCCGATGGTCCAGAGCCAGATCGCCATGCCGATCATCGCAGCGGGCAGGATGCCGGCGAGGATCGCGAGCAGCGTGCGGAACTGCCAGACAACCCGGCCAAAGCCCAGCGCGGTCTGCCAGTGCCGCGCCATCGCGGCCTCGGCGGCGGCCTCCTCGCGCTCGGCATGGGCGAACAGCTTCACGGTCTGCATGTGCGAGATGCTGTCGACGAACTGCCCGGTGATCCCGGCGCGGGTCTCGGCCTTAGCACGGGACAGGCGCCGGATGCGCGGCAGGTAGCGCCGCACCAGCCAGCCATAGGCCACCGCCCAGATGGCGAGCGGCACGAAGAGGCGCCAGTCGGTGCCGATCAGCACCAGCGCCGAGCCGATCACCGCGGCGATGCCGTAGGTCACGGCGTTGATGCTCTCGGTCACGGCGTCCGATAGGGCGAGGCCGGTCTGCACCTCCTTCTGCACGATGCGCCCGGCGAAATCGTCGTTGAAGAACTCCATGCTCTGGCCAAGCGTGTGGTGGTGCAGCCGCTGCGTCCCGAGCAGGAACAGCCCCGGCCCCAGCGCGCGGCTGACGAAGCCGCTCGAGAGGCTCATGAGCGCGGGGCGCACGCCGAGGAAGAACAGCAGGATCAGCGCCGTCTCGGGCCAGTGCTCGGCCAGGAACGTCGTCCCCGGCCCGAGCGCGGCGCGGTCCACGAGCCACGCGACGAGAAGCGCCGCCACTGCCTCGGCTGCGCCCAGCAGCACCGCGACCAGCGTGAACCAGCCAAGGGGCGCGCCCGTCCCCCTCAGCATCCAGCGCGCGAAGGCCCCGGCGCTTCGGGGTGGCGGGCCGCCCGCGCGGGCGAAGGGATCGATGAGGCGCTCGAAGAAGCTCATTCCGCCGCCTCCTCGGCCGTCTCGACGGCCGCGTCGATGAAGCCGCCCGACTGCCGCGCCCAGAGCCTGGCATAGAGTCCGCCCCTGGCGATCAGTTCCGCGTGGCTGCCGTCCTCGACCACCCGGCCGCGGTCGAGCACCACGATGCGGTCCATCCGCTGGATGGTCGATAGGCGGTGCGCGATGGCGATCACGGTCTTGCCCTCCATCAGCTCGCCCAGCGACTGCTGGATCGCGGCCTCGACCTCGGAATCCAGCGCCGAGGTCGCCTCGTCGAGGATCAGGATCGGCGCGTCCTTGAGCACGGCACGGGCAAACGCGATGCGCTGGCGCTGCCCGCCCGAGAGCTTGACGCCCCGCTCGCCCACGAAGGCGTCGAGCCCGCGCCGCCCTTGCTGGTCGACAAGATCGGGGATGAACACGTCCGCATGGACCTGCGCCGCGGCCGCCATGATCTGGTCGTCGGTGGCCTCGGGCCGCCCGTAGCGGAGGTTGTCGCGGATCGAGCGGTGCAGGAGGGCAGTGTCCTGCGTGACCATCGCGATCTGCGCGCGGATCGAGTCCTGCGTGCAGTGCGCGAGGTCCTGCCCGTCGATCAGCACCCGCCCCCTGTCGGGGTCGAAGAACCGCAGCACAAGGTTGACGAGCGTCGATTTCCCCGCGCCCGAGCGGCCGACGAGGCCCACGCGCTCGCCGCCGCGGATGGTGAGCTGGATGTCCTCGATCCCCCCGCCATGGCGGCCGTAGTGGTGGGCGACATGCTCGAAGCGCACCTCGCCCGCCGTCAGGCGCAAGGGCTGGGCGCCGTCGTGGTCCCTGAGGCGCAGGGGCTGGCTCACGGTCTCCATGCCCTCGTAGACCGTGCCGATGTTCTGGAACAGGACCGAGAGCATGTTCATGATCCAGTCGACCATGCCGTTGAGCCTGAGCACCAGGGCCGAGGCGGCGGCGATGGTGCCGACCGTGATCGCGCCCACCTGCCACAACAGGATCGCATAGCCGATGACACCGCCGACCAGCACGGTCGAGAGCCCGCCCAGCGCCACCTGCAACCATGTGTAGAGCCGGGTCTGGCGCGCAAAGGTCCAGCGGAAGTCCTCGAGCGCGTCGCGGGCATAGCTCTCCTCGCGCTCGGCATGGGCGAACAGCTTGACGGTCTGAATGTTCGAGTAGCTGTCCACGATGCGCCCGGCGAGGCGCGAGCGGGCCTCGGCCACGCGCTTGCCGTTCTCGGTGATGCGCGGCACGAACCAGATGGCGATGCCCACGAAGCCCGCGAACCACAGCGCCAGCGGGATCAGCAGGCGGGCGTCGGTCTCGGCGAGGATGGCGGCCGCGCCCAGCAGGAAGATCGAGGCATGCCAGAGCTCCGACGTGATCTGGTGGACCGAGTCGTTGATCGCGGGGGCAAGCTGGATCTGCTTGTTGGCGATGCGTCCGGCGAAGTCGTCGGCGAAGAAGCCAAGCGACTGGCGCAGCATCTTGCGGTGCGTGCGCCAGCGGATCAGCGCGCCCATCGGCGCGTAGAAGCCTTGCCCCGAGATGATCGACTCGAGGATGAGCGAGGCCGGGCGCAGGAAGGCCACCACCAGCGCCATGACCAGGAACTCGGGCCAGTGCTCGGCCCAGAGCGTCGCGGGCTCGGCCTCGCGCAGGATGTCGACGATCCGGCCCGCATAGCGCGCGAGCGCGGCCTCGGTCAGCGCGAACACCAGCCCCAGCGCCATCGAGCCCGCCAGCACCCAGCGCGCCGGGCGCAGCATCGTCCACATGAACGGGATCAGCCGGCCGGGAAACTCGGCGTCCTCGTCATAAGGCTGATAGGGGTCTATCAGCCGCTCGGCGCGGTGCATCAGGCGGGACAGCATCTCGATCGTTTCCGTTTCGGCCTTGCGGCGTGCCCGCGGCCAAGCCTAACTCTGGGACGACACCGGGAGACGGCAAGAATGAATGACAGCTTCGATGCCCGCAAAGCGCGCGCCAGCGCGTGGTTCACCGAGTTGCGCGACATGATCTGCGCGGCCTTCGAGCGGCTGGAGGACCAGCTGGCCGACGGGCCGCACGCAGGTATGCCAGCGGGGCGCTTCGAGCGCAAGGCGACGCGGCGCGTGGCGTCCGACGGCTCGGACGGCGGCGGCGGCGAGATGAGCGTGATGCGCGGGCGCGTGTTCGAGAAGGTGGGCGTCAACATCTCCACCGTCCACGGGCTGCTGGAGGATCGCGCGCAACGCTCGCTGACCGCGAGGAAGGAGATCCCGGGGCTGGCCGAGGATCCGCGCTTCTGGGCCGCGGGCATCAGCCTCGTGGCACACATGCGCTCGCCCAAGACCCCGGCGGTGCACATGAACACGCGCATGTTCTGGACGCCCCAGACCTGGTGGTTCGGAGGGGGCTCGGACCTCAACCCGATGGTCGAGGTGCCCGAGGACACGGCCTTCTTCCATGGCGTCCTGCAAGCGGCCTGCGACCGGCACGACCCCGATTACTACCCCCGCTTCAAGGCCTGGGCGGACGACTATTTCATGATCCGCCACTGGGGCGAGGCGCGGGGCGTCGGCGGCATCTTCTACGACGACCTGAACACCGGCGACTGGGAGGCCGATTTCGCCTTCACGAGGGACGTGGGCCGCGCCTTCCTCGACGCCTTCGTGCCGCTGACCGAGCGCCACCTGCACGAGCCATGGACCGAGGCCGACCGCGAGTGGCAGCTGGTCAAGCGCGGCCGTTATGCCGAGTTCAACCTTGTCTACGACCGCGGCACACAGTTCGGTCTGCAGACCGGCCACAACCCCGAGGCCGTGCTGATGAGCCTGCCGCCGGTCGCCAAATGGCCGTGACGGACCGGATCGCACTTGTCACCGGGGCGTCGTCCGGGATCGGTGCGGCGACGGTTCGCGCGCTCGCCGGCGCCGGATGGCAGGTCCATGCCGTCGCGCGGCGCGCCGACCGGCTGGCCGAGCTCGCGGCCGAGGTGGGCGCGGTGGCGCATGCGCTCGACATCACCGACACCATGGCGCTCGAGCGGCTGGCGGTCGCGGTCGCGCCGGATCTTCTGGTCAACAATGCCGGGATTGGCGCAGGCATCGCGGGGCTCGCGGGCGCGTCCGAGGAGGACGTGGCGCGAACCATCGGGGTGAACGTGACGGCGCTGTTGCAGCTGCTGCGGGTCTTCCTGCCGGGGATGCGGGCGCGGCGGCGGGGCCATGTGGTCAACATCGGCTCGGTCGCCGGGCTCTACCCGAACCAGTCGGCGATCTATGGTGCCTCGAAGGGGGCGGTGCGCCAGCTCTCGCGCAACCTGCGGCTGGAATTGCGCGGCACCGGTATCCGGGTGACCGAGATCCAGCCAGGCCGCGTCGCGACCGAGTTCTACGACGCCGCGATCCCGGATGACGCCGCGACGCGCGACCGCCTCAAACGCACCGCGATCCGCGAGCTTGCGCCCGGAGACGTGGCGGCGGCGATCCTCTACGCGGTATCGGCCCCGGCGCATGTGAACGTGAGCGCGATCGAACTGCAGCCCACCGAGCAGACCTTCGGCGGCGTGTTCTTCGATCCGCTGGACGCGTAGTCCGCCCGCAGGATACCCGTCTGCGCGCCGTCATTTGACGGGCGCGACGACAGCCTGGCGCCGCCGCCGCATCGCCTGCCAGCCGAGATGCGCGAGCAGGGCGGCGAGGATGATTGCGCCACCAGCGACGGTGCGCGCCGATGGAACCTCGGCATGCGCGAGCCAGACCCAGACCGGGCCCAGCACCGGCTCGAGCGTGCCCACCAATGCCGTCAGCGCCGCGGGTGCAAGCCGCGCGCCGGTGACGAAGAGGGCAAGCCCCAGACCGAGATTGAGCGCCCCAAATACCGCGAGCAGCCCCATGTCACGCGCACCAACCGCGAAGCCGCCCGCGAGCGACCCCGCTACGGCGGCCGAGATCAGCGTGCCCAGGAACACCGCCGGTACCATCCGCACATGCGCGTGGCGCCGCGTGATGACCGTGGCCGAGGCGAGCGCCACGGCGATGAGCAGCGCAAGCCCGTCGCCCACGGGCGAGACCTTGCCGGTGAGCGAATCGGACACCATCACCGTGACCCCCGCGATGACCGCGGCGATGGCGATCCAGGTGGGGCCGGCCACGCGCTCGCGGAACAGCACCCAGCCGATCAGCGCGGCAAACAGCGGCACGCCCGCCTGCATCAGCAGGATGTTGGCGACCGTAGTGTGGGCAAGCGCGAGGATGAACGAGGTCGAGGCCGTGGTGAAGCACAGCGCGACCCCCAGACCCGGCAGCCGGATCCCCGCTACCAGCCGCAGCGTCCCCCGCGCCCCGTCGCGCCACAGCAGGAAGCCCAGGAGGAACGCCCCCGCCCAGACCGCGCGCCAGAACACCACCGTCCAGTCGTCGGCCACGCCGATGGCGCGGGCGATGGCGCCGCCGAAGCTCCAGACCAGCGCGGCAAGCCCCACCAGCAGAAGGCCACGCGCCTCCTCGCCCATGCCGCGCGCGGCGGCGCCCTTCTCGACCATGCCTGTCGCCATGGCGCGACAGTCGCGCATCGCGCCGGGCAGCGACCGACCGTCAGCGACTGCGAGGAGTCGCGAAAGGCGATTGGCGCCCGCCCTGCGGTCATGGGGCTTGCCCTTCCCGCCCCGGCGGCAGAAGGTGATGCAGGGAGCACAGTGCGGCGCCGTCGCGAGACGCGGCGCGGAGATCTCGCGGCAAGAGTGATCTCGGGCTCGAGGACCCGGTTTTCGGCGCCTGCGTCATCGCGGCGTCGCTGATGATCCTCAAGGCGGTGGCCATGTCGTGGCTTACCGTGGTGCGGATGATGCAGGAAAGGGGCGGCTTCCGTTCGCCCGAGGACCTGAGGAAGGCCCCGCTCAACACCGAGCCCGACCCTCGCCAGCTTGCGCCGAACGAGCGGGTCGAGCGGATCCGGCGCATCCAGATGAACGGCCTCGAGAACCTGCCGTTCTTCCTCGTCGCGGGCTTTCTCTCCGTCCTCACCGGACCGCCGCCGCTGCTCGCGCAGGCTTTGCTCTATGGCCACGTCGTCTCGCGGCTGCTGCATTTCGTGGCCTACTACACGGCACAGACGCACGAGGTGCGCGCCACCTTCTGGACCGTGGGCTCGCTGATCCTGATCTTCATGGCGGCCCGGACGCTGCTCGCGGCTCTGGGTTTATAGGGCGAGGCCGGCACGCGGCGCGCCCTTTCGCCGGGGGCATGGCTGCTGCTAGGAGAGTGGCCAGACGCAACCCAGCCGGAGCCACGCCATGATCGCCATCATCTTCGAGGTCGAACCCGCCCCGGGCGCGATGGAGCATTATCTCGAGCATGCAGCGCGCCTCAGGCCGCATCTCGAGAAGATCGACGGCTTCATCTCGGTCGAGCGCTTCGAGAGCATCACCAACCCCGGCAAGCTCGTGTCGCTGAGCTTCTGGCGCGACGAGGAGGCAGTGGCCCGCTGGCGCAACCAGGCCGATCACCGCTGCAGCCAGGCGGCGGGGCGGTCGGGACTGTTCGCCGGCTACCGGCTGCGGGTTGCGGGCGTGATCCGGGACTACGGCCTGCACGACCGCGCCCAGGCGCCCGAGGACAGCCTCGCGGTTCTCTGAGCCCGCCGGGCGCGCAATGCGTCAGGCGGCGTCGTCGCGGATCGGCGCCACTTGGTGGTTGACCATGCGCCAGCCGTCGCGCTCGCGGACGAACACGTTCGAGGCGATCAGCCGCAGGCGCCCGATCTCCTCGCGGCACAGGATCATCGCGGTCTGCCCGGCGACGATGGCATGCGGCTCCAGCGCCTCGATCGCGAGCGCGCGCGAGCGCGAGAAGATCCCGCGCCAGCTTTCCATCACGGCTTCGCGGCCGAACAGGCTGGGGCCGCCCGGATGGGAGCAGCTCACGCGCCGGACGCGGGACCAGACCGCATCCATCGCACGCAGGTCGCACCCGCGCATCGCGCGGTAGAACGATTCGTTGGCCTCGATCACGGCTTCGGTTTCGATATCGGACATCTATGGGCCGGCAGCTACGGAACTTGGGTCAGTGCGGGACAGTGGATTTGTTCTGTGGCAACAAGATGTCGGCGGGGTCTCGCAACGGCAAGTCCGTGAGGCAGGGGAAGGGGACGCAAACGTGTCACAATTTTTTGTGTTGGGCTGGGGCTCGCTGCTCTGGGACCTCGAGAACCTCGCGCCGCATGTCGCCGGCGCCTGGCAGAGGCGCGCCGGCCCCGTCCTGCCCATGGAGTTCACGCGCGTCAGCCCCAAGCGGCGCATGGGCCTCGTCGTCTGTCTCGACGCCCGTCACGGGGTCGGCTGCGCGACCCATGCCATCGCATCGCGCCGCGATCGGATCGAGGAGGTCGCGGCCGATCTCGCGGCGCGCGAGCGGGCGGCCGACCGACATATCGGGCGCGTGTGCCTCGCGACCGACGCCGCTGCGGGGGCGTCGGCCGAGGTGATCGACGCGGTAGCCGCCTGGTGCCGCGCGACCGGCCGGCGCGGCGCCGTCTGGACCGACCTGCCGTCGAACTTCGCCGAGCATCTGGGCGAGCCCTTCTCAGTCCCGCGCGCCTTGTCCTACCTGAGAGGGCTGGCGGGCGAGAACCTCGACGAGGCCGTGCGCTACATCGAGAGCGCGCCGGCCGAGACCGACACTCCGCTGCGGCGCCACCTTGCCACCGATCCGTGGTGGCGGGCCGAGGCGGCGCGCGTGGCCGGCTTCTCGTCCGCCACCGGGGCGGGGGCCGCGCCGGGCTGAGTGCGCATCCTCAGCCCTCCAGCACCAGCCACAGCGCCGAGGCGGCAAGCAGGCCGCCCATCGCCATGTTGAAGGTCCTGAGCCGCCAGCCGCTGCCCAGCGCGCGCCCGATGCCGGCGCCGAAGGCCGCCCAGCCATTGGCCGAGGAGAGGCCCGAGAGCACGAAGATGCCGGCGGCGATCGCGGCCTCGAGCAGCGGGCGCGCGCCGGTGGCGAAGGTGGCCGACACGCCGATGCTCATCACCCAGGCCTTCGGATTGACCCACTGGAAGGCCGACGCTTCAACGAAGTTGAGCGGGCGAGGACGGACCTTCGACCCGGCGGCGCCGGCCGTCGCGATCCGCCAGGCGAGCCACAGCATCACCGCGCAGCCCGCCCATGCCAGCGCGGTGCCGAGCGCGGGCTCGCGCTGGAACACCTCGCCCAGCCCCAGCGCGATCAGGAACAGCATCACCGGAAAGCCCAGCGCCACGCCCATCGCGTGCGGCAGCGTGCGGCGAAAGCCGAAGGTCGCGCCCGAGGCGGCCAGCATCATGTTATTTGGCCCGGGCGTCCAGGTCGAGGCGAGGGCGAAACCCGCCAGCGCCGCGATGGTCTCCCATCCCATGGCATCCCCCGGTATTTGGTCAGCCTTCATGACCTTTATCGAGAACCTGCCGCAGCAGCGCGACCTTGTCCAGCGCGAATCCGCTGGCGATCCAGGCATTCTCGGCGCGGGCGAGCGCGACGCCGACCGCTGGGCCGGGGATCATCCCGGCGGCGATCAGGTCGCGCGCGGCGAGCGGCAGGCTGGCCGTGGCGCCGCGCTCGACCTCGCGCCCCGCGGCGGCCCAGTCCGGCGGAGGCGCGCCCGCGGCGGCCGCGAGCAGGAGCCGCCCCCAGGCCGCCCGCGCGCCGAGGCGGTGGGCGGTCGCTTCGATGGGCCCCGCCTCGCCCGCCGCGGTCCGGATGGCCGCCAGCGCCTTCGCGTCCGCGCCCGACATTCGCAGCGCCCCGGCCTCGTCGACTGCGCCCAGCGCGGCGAGGCGCACCAGCCAGTCGGGCGCGCGGCGTGCCTCGCCCTCGGCATGGACCAGCGGCGCGAGAAGCCGCGCATCCGCCCCCGGCAGGCAGCGTGCCAGCACGCCCGCCGCCTGCATCGCGGCGGTGGCGGGCGCGGGGTCGGCCGCGGCCAGGAGCTTGCGCATCTCGGTGCCGATGCGCTCGCGCGCCAGCCGCTCGATCCCCTCGGCGAGCTCGGCGCAGGCGGCGAGGCCCTCGGCCTCGATGCCGTTTGTGCCGTACCAGGCGGTGAAGCGGAAAAAGCGCAGGATGCGCAGGTAGTCCTCGCGGATACGGTCATGCGGGTCGCCGATGAAGCGCACCCGCCGCGCATCCAGATCCGCGAGCCCGCCCAGCGGGTCGATCACCCGCCCGCCGCCATCGGCATAGAGCGCGTTGATCGTGAGGTCGCGCCGCTCCGCATCGGTGCTCATGTCGGTCGAGAAGGCGACGGTGGCGTGGCGCCCATGCGTCTCGACATCGGCGCGGAAGGTGGTGATCTCGAAACCCTTGTGGCCCGACACCGCGGTCACCGTGCCGTGCTCGATTCCGGTCGGCACCGCGCCCAGCCCCGCCGCCGTCAGCCGCGCGGTGACTTCGTCGGGAGTAAGCGGCGTGGCAAGGTCGATGTCGCCGGGCTCCTCGCCGATCAGCGCGTTGCGCACGCAGCCGCCCACCAGGAAGGCGTCGCCCCTCAGCGCGGTCAGCACCGCCCCGAGGTCGGGGTCGTGCAGCCAGGCGCCCTCGATGATCCGGTCGCTGCGCCAGTCGGGGTCGACGCCGCCGGCAAGGTCGGGGTTCATGCCGCGCCCTGTTCCGCCAGCATCGCGAGCCGGTCCGCGAGGCCCTTGAGCATGCCCGCCGTCGCGCCCCAGATGTAATGCCCCTCCCACGGCATGGCGTAGAAGTAGCGCCGCGTCCCCTGCCATTCGCGGTGGTGGCGCTGGCGGTTCGCGGGGTCCATCAGGAAGTCGAGCGGCGCCTCGAACACCTCGTCCACCTCGTTCGGATCGGCCAGCGGTCGCCAGGCGGGCGCGACCAGCCCCACGAACGGCGTCACGCGAAAGCCGGTCGAGGTGAGGTAGGGGTCGAGCGTGCCCAGCACCTCGACCTGGTCGGCAAGGATGCCGATCTCCTCGCGTGCCTCGCGCAGCGCGGTTGCAAGCGGCGAGGCGTCGTCGGCATCCACCTTGCCGCCCGGGAAGCTGACCTGCCCCGCGTGGTGCTTGAGATGCGCGGCGCGGCGCGTCAGGACCACGTGCAGGCCGCCGGGGCGCTCGACCAGCGGGCACAGGATTGCGGCCGGGCGCTGCGTGAGCCGCGGCATCAGCGCCGCGCGTACCTCGGGGTTCAGGTCGAAATCCGACCTGTGTCCCAGCGGGGGAAGCGCGAGCGCCGCGTGGATGTCCGCGAGTGCGAGGGGCATGGGCCTGCATGTGGTGGAAAGCCACAGTTTCATCAATATCGTGGCGCAGTTTACGCTCGGACTGCAAGGGCTCCGAGGGATCACGATGAAGCACGGCGCCGCTCCTGCGGCCGGGAAGCCCGTCGACGCGCGGCCACGCTCCTGCGTGTCCGAGGCGACCGGGCTGATCGGGCTCGCCGGGATGATCGCGTCGATTGCCGCTTGCTGGACGCTGGGCATCGGCGTGGTCGGGGCCACGGCGCTCATCCTTCTGGGGACGCATGGGCCGATGATCCTGTGGCTGGTGCTGGCCGAGCGGGTCTGGGCGCGGTCCTCGACCGGGCTCGACTGGGGCGCGCCGCGGCCCTGGGCGCAGGTCTGGCGCACCAGCGCGACCAAGCTGGCGGGGCTGGGCGTCACGCTGGCCGCGCTTGGCGCGGGCTACGCGCTCATTCCGTATTATTCGGGCGAGACGTTCCGCTTCTTCCATCTCGCGCTCATCGCGCTCGGCGCGCTGATGCCGCTCTGGGCGCTCTATGTCGTCGTCGTCGACCGGGTGATGGTCGAGCCGCGGGACGAGCTGTGGCATTTCGGGCAGTTCGTGCTCGGCCGCGGCGGCAGCGACGCGCAGATGCTGCGCAAGCACCTGCTGGGCTGGGCAATCAAGGGGTTCTTCACGGCCTTCATGTTCTCGATTCTGCCCCCGGTCGTCGCGCGGGTCTCGAGCGCCGACCTCGCCGCGCTGCTGGCGGAGCCGGTGCGGCTGGGACTGTTTCTCGTGACCCTCTGCTTCCTTGCCGACGCGATGTTCGCGGCGATGGGCTACCTGCTACCGCTGCGGGTGCTCGACGCGCATCTGCGCTCGCCCAATCCGCACCTGATGGCCTGGGTCGCGGCGCTGGCGTGCTATCCGCCCTTCGCGGTGATGGCGGCAGGCGGGCCGCTCGACCACCGGGCGCTGTCGGGGAGTTGGACGCAGGTCTTCGGCGAGAGCGGCGTGCCTGCCATCGCGTGGTGCGGCCTGCTTCTGAGCCTTGCGGTCCTCTACGCCTGGGCCACGGTCATCTTCGGCGTGCGCTTTTCCAACCTGACGCATCGCGGCATCATCACGAACGGCCCCTACCGCTATTTCAAGCACCCGGCCTATCTTGCCAAGACGCTCTACTGGTGGCTTGCGCAACTGCCTTTCCTGACGGCCGCGACGCCGGGGCAGGCCGCGCAGGCGAGCTTCCTCCTGGCCTGCGTGACCGCGCTCTACTGGCTGCGGGCGCGCACCGAGGAATGGCACCTGATGGAAGATCCCGCCTACGCCGCCTATGCCGCGTGGATCGCCCGGAATGGCCTGATCCCGCGAATGATCGCCCCGCTGCGGCGATGGCGGGACGGGGCGGGAGTGCTCACGCCTCCATCTCGGCCGACGGAATGACCGGGAAGAACTTCCCGCCCGAGCGCAGGCCGAACCAGCGCGTGCCCTCGACGCGGTCATGCTCGCCGATCTCGACGAGGCGGTAGAAGCTCTTGCGGTCGATCAGCGCCTCGAGCCCGCGGCGGACATGGACATAAGGCGCGGGCTCGCCGGTTTCGGGGTCGCGCACGACGCGGATCGGGTTCTCGGGGCCGGCCGCGGTCTCGTCGCCGACATTGGTCTCGAAAACCACGACCTGATCGGGGCCGGGGTTCTCAACCCGGAAATCGACCGCGACGAAGGGCGCGTCATCGACCGTGATGCCGATCTTCTCGACCGGCGTGACAAGGTAGTGGCGTCCGTTCTCGAGCTTGAGCACCGAGGCAAACAGGCGCACCAGCTCCACCCGCCCGATGGGGGTGCCGAGATACCACCACTGCCCGTTCCGCGCGATGCGGATGTCGAGATCGCCGCAATAGGGCGGGTTCCACAGGTGCACCGGCGGCGGCCCCTTGCGCCCCTTCGTCGCCGCGCTCACCGCCTTGGCCAGGCTGTCGGCCTTGCCCGGATCGGTCGTCGGGTCGGAAACCATCGCTTGAACCCCTGTTGCCTTTCACCCCCGCCGCATACCTTATGGTAGAGAAAGCCGACCACAACCCAAAGCCACCGGGAGACCGTGCGGATGACCGACCCCGTGCTCGAGATCGAGGAAGCCGGCAGGACGCTGGCGCGTGCGCGCGCCGAGATCGGCAAGCGCATCGTCGGGCAGGCGGATGTGGTCGAGCTTGCGCTCACCGCGATCCTGTCGGGCGGGCACGCGCTGCTGGTCGGCGTGCCGGGCCTCGCCAAGACGCGGCTCGTCTCGACCTTCGGCACCGTGCTGGGGCTCGACGCGAACCGCATCCAGTTCACGCCGGACCTGATGCCGGCCGACATTCTCGGCTCGGAGGTGCTGGAGGAGGGCAAGGACGGCTCGCGCCTCTTCAAGTTCATCGAGGGACCGATCTTCACGCAGCTCCTGCTCGCGGACGAGATCAACCGCGCGAGCCCCCGCACCCAGTCGGCGCTGTTGCAGGCGATGCAGGAGGGCGAGGTGACGGTCGCGGGCCAGCACCGCAAGCTCGCGCGGCCCTTCCATGTGCTCGCCACCCAGAATCCGATCGAGCAGGAGGGCACGTATCCGCTGCCCGAAGCGCAACTCGACCGATTCCTTTTGCAGATCGACGTGGACTACCCCAGCCGCGACGAGGAGCGAGAGATCCTGCTCGCGACCACGGGCGTCGAGGACGCGCAGGCCGCGCAGGTGCTCGATGCCGCGGGGCTCATCGCGCTGCAGCGGCTGGTGCGCGCCATGCCGGTCGGCGAGCGGGTGGTCGAGGCGATCCTGACGCTGGTGCGCGCCGCCCGTCCCGAGGGGGTCGAGGCCGCGGTGGCCGCGAACTCGCGGCTGGCCTGGGGACCCGGGCCGCGCGCGGCGCAGGCGCTGATGCTGGCGGTGCGCGCGCGCGCGCTGATCCAGGGGCGGCTTGCGCCTTCGCTCTCGGACGTCGAGGCCCTTGCGGTGCCCGCGCTGACCCATCGCATGGCGCTGACCTTTGCCGCCCGCGCCGAGGGCGCGACCATCCGCGGCGTGATCGGCGAGATCATGGCCGGGCTAAGGCTCGAGGAGGCGGCCTGATGGCCGAGCCCGCCTCGCGCGCCAGCCGCGACCGGGCGGGTTGGCTGCGCCGGGACGCCGAGCGCATCTCGGGCAGCTTGCCGGCGCTGCTGGTCGAGGCCGAGCGGCTGGTGGCGTCGGTCGCGACCGGCGTGCATGGCCGGCGGCAGGCGGGGCCGGGCGAGACCTTCTGGCAATATCGCGCGGCCCAGCCGGGCGACGCGCTCACCCAGATCGACTGGCGCCGCTCGGCGCGCTCGGACCGGCTTTATATCCGCGAGATGGAGTGGGAGGCGGCCGAGACCGTTCTGCTCTGGGCGGATCGGGCCCGCTCGATGCAGTTCCGCTCGGAGACGGTCCCCCGCACCAAGGCCGAGCGCGCGGCGCTGCTCGCGCTCGCGGTCGCCGTGCTGCTGTCGCGCGGCGGCGAGCGGTTCGGCCTGATCGGCACCGAGGCCGAGCAGCCGCGCACCGGCGAGCGGCAGTTGCAGCGCATGGCCGCGATCCTGACCGCGCCGCCCGCCGCGGACGCGCCCGACTACGGCGCGCCGGCCGCGTTTCCGCTGCCGCGCTCAGGGCGGGTGATCTTCCTCTCGGACTTCATGGGCCCCCGCGAGCAGGTCCTGCCGGCGTTGCAGCGCGCCGCGGGGCATGGGATCGGCGGCGTCTATGTCCAGATCCTCGACCCCGTGGAGGAGGAGTTTCCCTTCATCGGCCGCACCCGGTTCGAGAGCGTGGGTCGCGGCGTGCGGCACGAGACCGACCAGGCCGCGGCCTTGCGCGAGCGCTACCGCCACCGCCTGGCCGAGCGGCGCGACGAGCTGGCCGCGGCTGCCCGCGCCGCGGGCTGGCAGCTTCTGCTCCATCGCACCGACGAGAGCCCGCGCAAGGCGTTGCTGCGCCTCCATGCCTTCCTCGGGGGGGCGCGATGATCGGCCTTGGCGCGATCGGCTTCCTCAGCCCCTGGGTGCTGGCGGGGCTCGCGGCGATCCCGGTGCTGTGGTGGCTCCTGCGCGCGATCCCGCCCAGTCCCAAGGTCGAGATCTTCCCCGGCGTCCGGCTGCTGCTGGGGCTCGAGGACCCCGAGCGGCAGGCGGCCAAGACACCGTGGTGGCTGCTTCTGCTGCGCGCGGTGATGGTCGCGGCGGTGATCGTCGGCTTCGCACAGCCCGTGCTCAACCCTTCGGCGCGGCTGGGGCAGGCGGGCGAGGGCGCGGTGCTGATCCTGATCGATCAGGGCTGGGCCAGCGCGCCCGACTGGAGCGACCGCATCGCGCTGGCGGGCGCCACGCTCGACGAGGCGGCGCAGTCCGGCCGGCAGGTCCGCCTGTGGCTCGCGGCCGAGGCGCCGGGCGAGGTGCCGCCACCCGTCGCGCCAGCCGCGGCGCGGCGCGTGCTCGATGGCGCGCGGCCGCAGCCGGTGGCGACGGCGCATGCGGCCGTGCTCGAAGCCCTTGCCGCGGCCGATCCCGCGGGGGTCGCGCAGATCCTCTGGCTCCATGATGGCCTCGCCTATGACGACGCGACGGCCGAGCTCGCCCGCGCGCTCGCCGCGCGGGCGCCGCTGCGCCTGATCGGACCGGCCGAGCCCGCCCGCGCGCTCACGCCCCCCGCGCTGGCCGACGGGCGGATGGTGGTCGAGGTGTTGCGCGCCGACCGCGAGCCGGGGCAGGCCGCGGTCGTGGCGATGGCCGCGGCACCCGACGGGCCAGAGCGGCGCATCGCCATCGGCGAGGCGGCGTTCGACGCGGGCGAGGGTAGTGCGCGCGCCGCGTTCGACCTGCCGCCCGAACTGATCGGGCAGGTCACCCGCGTGGTGCTGGCCGAGCGGGCCTCGGCCGGGGGCGCGGCGCTGGCCGACGCCGCGATCCGCCGCGTGCCGGTCGTGGTGATCGATCCGGCGACCGAGGGCGAGGTGGCGACGCTGACTTCGGCCCGCCGCTATCTGGCCGAGGGGCTGGTGCCCTGGGCCGACGTGGCCGAGGCGCCGCTGGCCGAGGCGCTGGCGCGCGACCCGGCGGCGATCTTTCTGGCCGACCAGGGCGCCTTCGCGCCCGCCGAGCGCGAGGCGCTGACCGCGTGGGTCGAGGCGGGCGGCCTGCTGGTTCGCTTTGCCGGGCCGCGGCTTGCGGCGGCGATCGGCGAGCCGGTGGCCGGCGGCGTCCCGGGCGAGGACCCGCTGCTGCCGGTGGCGCTGAGGCGCGGCGGACGCGTGCTGGGCGGCGCGCTGGCCTGGGGCGCGCCGCGCACCTTGGGGCCGTTCGACGCGCAGGGCCCGTTCCGCCGCCTCGCGATCCCTTCCGAGGTCGATGTCCGCACGCAGGTGCTGGCCGAGCCCGGCCCCGACCTCGCGGGCCGCGTCTGGGCCACGCTCGACGACGGCACGCCGCTGGTGACCTCAGCCAGCCGCGGCGAGGGCCGGGTGGTGCTGTTCCACGTGTCGGCCGATCCCGACTGGTCCTCGCTGCCGCTCTCGGGCCTGTTCGTCGAGATGCTGGGTCGTCTGGTGGCGCTGGCGCCGGGGCAGGCCGCCGCGGTCCCCTCGACGGACGAATTGCAGGGCACGCAGTGGCGGCTCGAGCGGGTGATCGGCCCCGAGGGCGAGCCGCTCGCCGCCCCCGACGGCATCGACCCGGTGCCGGGCGAGGCGCTGGCCGCGGGCCGCGCCGGCGCGGGCCTGCCGCCCGGTCTCTACGCGCGCGCCGACGCGGCGCCGCGCGCGGCCGGGGCTGCCGAGACGCTGGCGCTCAACCTGCACCGCGCGGGCGACAGCCTGGCCCCGATGCCGCCGGCGCCCGGCGGCGCGGTGGCCGAAACGCTGGGCGGAGCGGAGACGCGCCATCTCGCGCCCGCCTTCCTGATGCTCGCGATCGCGCTCGCGGCGCTCGACACGCTGGCCACGCTGTGGCTCTCGGGCCGGCTACCGGGCTTCGGGGCATCGGCCCGGCGCGGCGTGTCCGCGGCGGCGCTGGCGGCCGCGGCGTGGCTGGCAGCGGCGGGCCTGCCCGAGGGTGGCGCGCGCGCGCAGGTGACCGGCGACCCACCAGGTGGCGGCAGCGCCACCGATGTCTCGACGGCGGCCGAGACGACGCTCGGCTATGTCGTCACCGGAGTCCCCCAGGTCGACCGCCTGTCGCGGCAGGCGATGATCGGCCTTGGCGATCAGTTGCTGCGCCGCACCGCGGTCGAGCCCGGGCCGCCGCGCGGCCTCGATCCCGAGACCGACGAGCTGAGCCTGATCCCGGTCATCTACTGGCCGCTGACCGAGGCGGCGGCACCGACTGAACTCGCGCTCGAGCGGCTCGCCCATTACATTGCCCATGGCGGCATGCTGCTGATCGACACGCAGAACGGCGCGGCCGGCTTCGGCGCGACGCCTGCCGCCGAGATGCGCCAGATCGCCCGGGCGCTGAACCTGCCGCCGCTGGCGCAGGTCGATGGCGACCATGTGCTGAGCCGCACCTTCTACCTGCTCAACGACTTTCCCGGCCGCTGGCGCGGCGGGCGCGTCTGGGCCGAGGCGCCGAGGCCGGGTGCCGGTGCCGCGGGCGAAGAGAACGACCTGCCGCAGTTCGACCGGGTCGACGACGATGTCTCGCCGGTGGTCGTGGGATCGGCCGACTGGGCGGCGGCCTGGGCAGTGGACGAGACCGGGCGCCCGGTCGTGCCGGTGGGGCGTGCGGGCGACCGGCAGCGCGAGATGGCCTACCGCTTCGGCATCAACCTGGTGATGTATGCGCTGACAGGGAACTACAAGTCCGATCAGGTGCATGCCCCGGCGGTGCTGGAACGGCTGGGCCAGTAGGAGGGCGCGGTGCAGACGACGATCGCCTTCGACCCGCTGCTGCCCTGGCCGCTGATCGCGCTGGCGGCGGGGCTTGCCGTCTTTTCGGTCGGCGCGGCGATGTGGCGCGGGCTTGCCGGGTGGTGGCTGCGGGCGCTCGCCCTCGGCGTGCTGATCGCGGCGCTGACCGGCCCGCAGCTCAAGCGCGAGGAGCGCGAGGGGCTGGGCAATGTCGGCTTCCTGGTCGTCGATCGCAGCGAGAGCACGACGCTCGAGGATCGTGGCGACCAGATCGCGGCCGCGGTGGCCCGGCTCACCTCGGATGCCGAGGCGCTTGCCGAGCGCGGTGGCGGCCTCGACCTGCGGGTGGTCGAGGTGGGCCCCGACGGCACCGGCCGGAACCGCGGCACGCGGCTTCTCTCGGCGCTCGACGAGGCGGCGGCGCGCGTTTCGGCCGACCGCATCGCGGGCGCGGTGCTGGTGACCGACGGCCAGGTCCATGACGAGGGCCGGCTCGACGCCTTCCCCGCGCCGGTCCATGCGCTGATCGCGGGCGGGCGCGACGGCTTCGACCTCAGGCTCGAACTGACCAACGGCCCGGCCTTCGGCATCGTCGGCGAGAGCGTGACCTTCCGGCTTCGCGCGGTCGCGCTGGGCGAGAGGCCCGCGGGCCTCGGCTCGGCGGTCACCGCCCAGGTCTCGGTCGATGGCGGGCCGGCGCGGCCGCTCAGGATGATGCTGGGCGAGGAAACCGAGGTCGAGATCGCCATCGAGCATGGCGGCCCCACCGTGGTGGACATCCAGCTGCCGGTGCTGACCGAGGAGCTGACCGACCGCAACAACCGCCTCATCGCGACCGTCAGCGGCGTGCGCGACCGGCTGAGGGTGCTTCTGGTCTCGGGCGAGCCGCATCCCGGCGGGCGCACATGGCGCGACCTGCTGAAGTCCGACCCCACGGTGGACCTGATCCACTTCACCATCCTGCGCCCGCCCGCCAAGCAGGACGGCACGCCGGTGTCCGAGCTGTCGCTGATCGCCTTCCCGACGCGGGAGCTGTTCCTCGAGAAGATCTCGAACTTCGACCTGATCGTGTTCGACCGCTACCGCTGGCGCGGCGTGCTGGCCAGCGCCTACCTGGCCAACATCGCGCGCTACGTCCGCGAGGGCGGCGCGGTGATGGTCTCGTCCGGCGCGGCCTTCTCGGGACCGCAGAGCCTCGCGCGCACGCCGCTGGGGGAGGTGCTGCCCGCCGACCCCACGATGGAGGTGTTCGAGCGTCCCTTCCTGCCGCGGGTCAGCGCGCTGGGCCAGCGCCACCCGGTCACCGCGGGGCTGGAAGCCGCGGCCGGGCTGGCCGAGGATGGCGACCCGCGCTGGGGGCGCTGGCTGCGCCATGTCGATGTCGCGCAGAGCCGGGGCGACGCCGTTATGGAAGGCGTCGAGGGCCGGCCGCTGCTGATCCTCGACCGCGTGGGCGAGGGGCGCGTGGCGCTGCTCGCCTCGGATCATGCCTGGCTGTGGAGCCGCGGCTACGAGGGCGGCGGGCCGCAGGCCGACCTGCTGCGGCGCACCGCGCACTGGCTGATGCGCGAGCCGGAGCTGGAGGAGGAGGCGCTGTTCGCGCGCACCGAGGGCACGCGCATCCTGATCGAGCGCCGCACGCTGGCCGAGACGCCGCCCGAGACGGTACAGGCGGTGACGCCCTCGGGCGCGCCCGCCGAGATCACGCTGCGCCCGGCGGGGCCGGGCCGCTGGCGCGCCGCCGTCGAGGACGCCGAGGAGGGCCTCTGGCGCTTCACCGACGGCACACGGCGCGCCGTCGCGGCCGTGGGGCCGCCGAGCCCGAAGGAATACGAGATGCCGCTGGCGACCGACGCCCTGCTCGAGCCGCTGGCCGAGGCCACGGGCGGCAGCGTCCGCTGGCTCGCGGACGGCGTGCCGGAGCTGCGCCTCGTCGCCGAGGGGCGCCGCGCGCAGGGCCGGTCCTGGGTCGGCATGACCGACCGCGACGCCTACCGGGTGAGCGGCGTGCGGCTGAGCCCGCTCTTGCCGGTGTGGCTCGCGGCCCTGATGACGGGCCTCCTGTTCCTCGGGGCGTGGCGGCGCGAAGGCCGCTGAGGGCCGCGCGTCAGGCGTCGCGCCGGTTGCGCCCGAGCGGCGCTGCTGCCGCGGTGCCGGTCGAGGGGTTTCCCCGGACCGCGCGCCGCGCTAGGAGGGCCGCCCGGGAACGATCAAAGGACGGCAGGCAGGCATGGCACGGCGGCGCAAGGGCAATCCGGTCCATGGCTGGCTGGTGATCGACAAGCCGCTGGGCATCACCTCGGCGGCGGTCGTCAACAAGGCGCGCTGGGCGCTCAAGGCGCAGAAGGCGGGCCATTCGGGCACGCTCGACCCGCTGGCGACCGGCGTGCTTGCCGTGGCCTTCGGCGAGGCCACTAAGACGGTCGCGCTGGCGCAGGAGGGGGCCAAGACCTACCGGTTCACGGTGCGGCTGGGGCAGGCGACCGCCACGGACGACGCCGAGGGGGCGGTGATCGCCGAGAGCGACGCGCGCCCCACCGACGACGAGATCCGGGCGGCGCTGCGCGGCTTCGAGGGCGATATCGAGCAGATCCCGCCGCGCTTCTCGGCCGTCAAGGTCGCGGGAGAGCGGGCCTATGACCTGGCGCGCGAGGGCGGTACGTTCGACCTGAAGTCCCGCCCGCTGCGCGTCCATCGCATCGAGCTTGTGGCCCGGCCCGACCCCGACCACGCCGAGATCGAGATGACCTGCGGCAAGGGCGGCTATGTCCGCTCCATCGCCCGCGACCTGGGCGAGCGGCTGGGCTGCCACGGCCATGTGACGGCGCTCAGGCGGCTCGCGAGCGGCCCGTTCCGGCTCGCAGATGCGATTCCCTTTGAAATGCTCGACGAAATCGGGCATGAGGGCGCCACCGTGGATCTGCTAGAGGTGGCGACCGGGCTGGACGACATCCCGGCCTTGGCCGTGCCCGAGGCGATCGCGGCGCTGCTCCGCAAGGGGCAGGCCGTTCCGGTTCCGGGCTCATCGCTCGCCGACGGGGACATCGCATGGGCGGAATGCCAAGGGCAGCCCGTCGCCATCGGTGTTTTCCGGGCGGGCGTTCTGCATCCGGACCGGGTGTTCAACCTCTGATAGACCCGAAGGGAGTCACCCGATGTCGATCACGCCCGGGCGCAAGGAAGCGCTCATCAAGGAATACGCGGCGAAGGAAGGCGACACCGGCTCGCCCGAGGTGCAGGTCGCGATCCTCACGGAACGCATCTCGAACCTCACCGAGCACTTCAAGACCCACGCCAAGGACAAGCATTCGCGGCGTGGCCTCCTGAAGCTCGTAAGCCAGCGGCGCAAGCTCCTCGACTACGTGAAGGGCAAGGACGAGGCACGCTACCGCGACCTCATCGGGCGTCTCGGCATCCGCCGCTGACGCGCCCCGCGACGATCCGGCGCGGCCCGCCACGGGCCGCGCCGCACCATTTCAGGGCAGGGCCGCGCGCTGCGGCCGGGGCCTGGACGGCAAGACGGGCGGGTCCGCCGCCCGGGGACGCAGAGGGCCGCGTGCCCGTCCCGAAACGCGGGCATTCACGTCCGACGACGCCCCCGTCACGCCCCGGCGGGCAGCGTCAGGATGAAGCGAAAGGGGCCGCGCCGCTTGGGCGCGACAGACGGGCCGGGCCATCCGGGTGCCGGCCGGGAACAGGAAAACGCATGTTCGATATCGTTCGCAAGGAAATGCAGTGGGGCGGCGAGACGCTCGTCCTCGAGACGGGCAAGATGGCCCGCCAGGCCGACGGCGCGGTGGTCGCGACGCTCGGCGAGACCACGGTGCTGGCCACCGTCGTCTACGAGAAGAAGCCGAAGGTCGGCCTCGACTTCTTCCCCCTCACCGTCCACTACCAGGAGCGCTACTACGCCGCCGGCAAGATCCCTGGTGGCTTCTTCAAGCGCGAGGCCAAGCCCACCGAGAAGGAGGTGCTGACCTCGCGCCTCATCGACCGGCCGATCCGGCCGCTGTTCGTGCCCGGCTTCAAGAACGAGACGCAGGTCATCGTCACGGTCCTGAGCCACGACCTCGAGAACGACCCCGACGTCCTCGGCATGATCGCGGCCTCGGCCGCGCTGACGCTGTCGGGCGTGCCCTTCCGTGGCCCGATCGGGGCTGCGCGCGTGGGCTTCGCCGATGGCAAGTACGTCCTCAACCCCAGGGTCGAGGACATGCAGAAGCTGTGCGAGAACCCCGATCAGCGCCTCAACCTGGTCGTTGCCGGCACCAAGGACGCGGTGATGATGGTCGAGTCGGAGGCCTACGAGCTCTCCGAGGACGAGATGCTGGGCGCCGTGCAGTTCGGCCACGAGCAGATGCAGCCGGTGATCGACCTGATCGTCGACCTCGCCGAGGCTGCCGCGAAGGAGCCCTTCGACTTCCAGCCCGAGGACAACTCGGCGCTCTACGCCAGGGTCAAGGCGCTGGGCGAGGCGGGCGTTCGCGCGGCCTACGCCGTCAAGGACAAGCAGGACCGCCATGCCGCCATCGGCGCCGCCAAGGAGGTGGTGCTGGCCGGCCTGAGCGAGGAGGAACTGGCCGACGAGAACGCGGTCGGCAGCGCCTTCAAGAAGCTCGAGGCCTCGGTGCTGCGGGGCGATCTGGTCGAGAAGGGCGTGCGCATCGACGGCCGCGACCTCTACACCGTGCGCCCGATCCGCTGCGAGGTCGGCATCCTGCCGCGCACCCACGGCTCGGCGCTGTTCACCCGCGGCGAGACGCAGGGGCTGGTGGTCACCACCCTCGGCACCGGCGACGACGAGCAGATCATCGACAGCCTGGAAGGCGACTGGCGCGAGCGCTTCCTGCTGCACTACAACTTCCCGCCCTACTCGGTCGGCGAGGCGGGGCGCATGGGTCCTCCGGGACGGCGCGAGGTCGGGCACGGCAAGCTTGCGTGGCGTGCGCTGCAGGCGGTTCTGCCGGCGCCCACGGACTTCCCCTACACCATCCGCATCGTGTCGGAGATCACGGAATCGAACGGTTCGTCCTCGATGGCCACGGTCTGCGGCTCGTCGCTTTCGATGATGGACGCGGGCGTGCCGCTGAAGGCTCCGGTCGCGGGCGTTGCCATGGGGCTGGTGCTGGAGGATGATGGCCGCTTCGCGGTGCTGACCGACATCCTGGGCGACGAGGATCACCTCGGCGACATGGACTTCAAGGTCGCGGGCACGTCGCAGGGCGTCACCTCGCTGCAGATGGACATCAAGGTCGCGGGTATCACCCCCGCGATCATGAAGCAGGCACTGGCGCAGGCCAAGGACGCGCGGATGCACATCCTGGGCGAGATGGCCAAGGCGCTGACCGAGGGACGGCAGGAGTTCTCGGTCCACGCCCCGCGCATCGAGACCATGCAGATCAACCCCGAGAAGATCCGCGAAGTGATCGGCTCGGGCGGCAAGGTCATCCGCGGCATCGTCGAGGAGTCGGGCGCCAAGGTCGACATCAACGACGACGGCGTGATCAAGATCGCCTCGCCCGATGCCGCCTGCATCGAGAAGGCACGCGACCTGATCAACTCGATCGTGGCCGAGCCCGAGGTCGGCAGGATCTACACCGGCAAGGTGGTCAAGATCATGGATTTCGGCGCCTTCGTGAACTACTTCGGCAAGCGCGACGGCCTCGTTCATGTCAGCCAGATGAGCAACGAGCGCGGCGTGAACCCCAAGGACATCGTCAAGGAAGGCCAGTCCGTGAAGGTCAAGCTGATGGGCTTCGACGACCGCGGCAAGACCCGCCTGTCGATGAAGGTCGTCGACCAGGAGACAGGCAAGGAGATCGTCCGCGAGGACGCGCAGAGCGAGGGCTGAGCGCCCCGCGCCCAGCCTGCGACCGACATGGAGATGCCCCGGCCTCGGCCGGGGCATTCTTCGTTTCACGCGGAGCGCTGTCGGCTGCAGGCCCGCACTGGCGGGCTTTGCTGCGCCACGCGGAGTGGGGGTTTATAGTTGTGAAGATTTCTGCCATTATCGCGCTAAGGTTGTAATTCCGCCTCGGGAGACGGCAGATGGCGTTTCAACCCGCGCTGAAGGCGCTGATCGCGCAATATCTCGACGCTTATGCGGCGCGCGACGCGCGCGCGGCGAGCGCCGTCTTTGCCGAGCGGGCACGGATCATCACCCCCTTCGGCCCGCCGATCGTCGGGCGCGACGCCATCGCGGCGGCGCATTACGATTGGTTCGACGACGGCGAGACGAACAAGCGGCTCGACGTGGTCGAGGCCGGGGCGCGCGGCGAGATGGGCTATGCGGTGCTGCGCTGGTCGGCCGATCTGCGCGAGCCGGACGGGCGGATCGTCCGCGACACGGGGCTGAGTCTCAATGTGCTCATGCACAGCTATGGCGGCTGGATGATCGCGCAGACCGCGCTGGTGCCCGACGCCTCGACCCTGGCCGGGGTGCCGCCGCTGGAACTTGCCGAGGCGGGGACGCCGGTCTGAGTCGCCCGCGCGCCTGGTGCCGCGCCGCCTGGACTCAGCGGCCTTCCTCGAGGCGCAGCATCACCCCGCCAGCGGCGTCGAGGAGCAACAGTTCGCCCGCGTTGATGCGCCAGCCGCGAACGTCTTCCAGCGCTTTCAGCAGCTGGCGCTCGACGCGCATCACCGGGGTCTGGCAGCCGCGCTTGGTCAGCGCGAAGGCGCCGAAGTCGAGCACCTCGGGCGAGGCCTCGTAGGTCGCGCGAAAGTCGTTGCAGCCCGACGAGCCGCGCGCCGTGCCGCCCTCGTCCAGCCGCAGCGTCGCCCGGACAGGGCCGCGCAGCGGCTCGTCGAGGATCGAGACGACCGCCCAGTCGCGCCCGACCGGGCTTGCCCCCGCCTGGCCCGCGGCGATCGAGATGCGCTCGAGCAGGATCTCGGGATCCGCCGTGCCGCCGCTGGTCAGGACCGGTGTCGCGCGCAGGCTCTCCATCAGGGCGAGCTTGCCCACCGTCATCCGCGCGGTCAGCCGGTAGCTGCCCTGCGGCGCGATCAGCGCGTCGTCGTAGAGCAGGCGGAAGACCAGCGGCCCTTCCTCGCCCGGCCGCATCACGATCGAGGCGAGCTCGACCGCACCATCCGGTTGCCCGGCGTCGATCAGCCGGACCGTGACCAGCGTGCCTCGCGGCAGGCGCGTGCCGCTGTCCCAGTTCACCGTGCCGGTGATCTCGGTCACCCCCGCCGGTGCCGTCCCCGCCATCGCCGCCGCCATCGCGGCGCCCGCCACGAGCCGTCGCAGGCCGCGCCCGCGCCGCCGCGGGCGGGCCACGTCGTCCCGATGCAAGCCGCCGCTCTCCGGATCCATTGCGCTCATCCCCGTCCCATGCCCGGCCAGACTAACCCGGCCGGGCACGCGGGGCGAGGGGGCGCTGCGTCAGCCGTCCCTGCGGATCGTGGCGTTGGTGGGGTCGTAGGGGCTTTCCTCGACCACCTCGGCGTCCCAAAGCTCGTTCAGCATCCGCACCTTGAGCTTCTGGCCCACGGTGGCGAAGCCGGGCTCGACATAGCCGATGCCGATCTGCTTGCCGAAATGGACGGAATAGCCGCCCGAGGTGAGCCGCCCGACCTTGCGCCCGTCGGCCAGCAGCGCCTCCTTCCCCCAGGGGTCGGTGTCGGCGGGGCCGTCGATCAGCACGGTGACGCAGGCCGCGCGGATGCCGGTATTCTCCATCGCCGCCTTGCCGCGGAAGTCCTTGTCCATGTCGACGAAGCGGTGGAGTCCCGATTCTAGCGGCGTGGCGTCGCGCCCGAGGTCCGAGCCGAAGGCGCGGTAGGACTTCTCGTGCCGCAGCCAGTTCATCGCGCGCGCGCCGCAGAGCTTCAGCCCATGCGGCTCGCCCGCCTCCATCAGCCGGTCGAACAGGTAGTTCTGCATCTCGATCGGGTGATGCAGCTCCCAGCCGAGCTCGCCGACATAGGCGACCCGGATCGCCATCGTCGGGCACATGCCGAGGTCGATGGTCTTGGCCGACAGCCACGGGAAGCGCTTGTTCGAGAGCGCGGTCGCGGGGTCGGCATCGACCACCAGGGGGCGCAGCACCTCGCGCGCCCTCGGCCCCGCGATGGCGAAGACGCCCCACTGGGTCGAGACGTCCTGGACCTCGATCCAGCCGAATTCGCCGCGCTTCCTCGCTGCTTCCTTGACCAGGTAGTCGTGGTCGTAGGCCTGCGCCGCGCCGGCGGTGACGCAGTAGTACTCGTCCTCGGCCAGCCGCACGATGGTCAGCTCGGTCCGCACGGTCCCGGCATCGGTCAGCGCGTAGGTGAGGTTGATGCGCCCGACCTTGGGCAGCCGGTTGCAGGTGAGCCAGTCGAGGAAGGCGGTCGCGCCCGGCCCCCTGATCATGTGCTTGGTGAAGGCGGTCGCGTCGAACAGGCCCACCCCCTCGCGCACGGCGCGCGCCTCGGCTTCGGCGAACTTCCACCAGCCGCCACGGCGGAAGCTGCGCGAGGCGTGGTCGTCGAAATCGGGGCCGTCGGCGAAGTAGATTGGCCGCTCCCAGCCGTTCACCTGCCCGAAGCGGGCATTGCGCGCTACCATCCGGTCGTAGCACGGCGCGGTGCGCAGCGGGCGAGCGGCCTCGCGCTCCTCGTCGGGGTGGTGCAGGATGAAGACGTGGGCGTAGCACTCCTCGTTCTTCTTCTGCGCATACTCGCGGTTGACCCACTTGCCGTAGCGGCGCGGGTCGAGCGCCCACATGTCGATCTCGGCCTCGCCCTCGGTCATCAGTTGCGCGAGGTAGTGGCCGGTGCCGCCCGCCGCGGTGATGCCGAACGAGAAACCTTCCGCGAACCAGAAATTGTCCACCCCCGGCGCTGGGCCGACCAGCGGGTTGCCGTCTGGCGTGTAGCAGATGGGACCGTTGAAGTCGTCCTTCAGCCCCACGCTCTCGGAGGACGGGATGCGGTGGAGCATCGACATGTATTCCGCCTCGATCCGCTCGAGGTCGAGCGGGAACAGATCGGCGCGGAAGCTGTCGGGCACGCCGAACTTGAAGCAGGCGGGGGCGCCGTGCTCGTAGGGGCCGAGGATCCAGCCGCCGCGCTCTTCGCGGACATACCACTTGGCGTCGGCGTCGCGCAGCACCGGGTGTTCGCCATGGGTCTTGCGCCACTCGACCAGTGCGGGGTCGGGCTCGGTCACGATGTACTGGTGCTCGACCGGCATGGCGGGGATGTAACAGCCAATCATCGCCGCCGTGCGCTGGGCATGGTTGCCGGTGGCGGTGACGACATGCTCGCAGCGGATCTCGAAGGGCTCGTCGGTCGGCACCAGGTTGCCGCCCTTCTCGCCCATGATGCGGCCGCGGACGACCCATTCGCCCCCCTCGCGGTGGAAGCTGTCGACCTGCGCCTTGCGCACGATCTCGACGCCGCGCTGGCGGGCGCCCTTGGCCATCGCCTGCGTCACGTCCGCGGGGTTTATGTAGCCGTCGGTCGGGTGGTAGATCGCGCCCTTGAGATCATCGGTGCGCACCAGCGGCCAGCGGTCGGCGATCTGGGCGGGGGTGAGCCACTCGAACGGGATGCCCACGGTCTCGGCGGTGGACGCATAGAGCATGTATTCGTCCATGCGCGCCTGCGTCTGCGCCATGCGCAGGTTGCCGACGACGCTGAACCCCGCGTTCAGCCCGGTCTCGGCCTCGAGCGTCTTGTAGAACTTCACCGAATAGTCGTGGATATGCGTGGTCGCGAAGCTCATGTTGAACAGCGGCAGCAGGCCCGCGGCATGCCAGGTCGAGCCCGAAGTCAGCTCGTCGCGCTCCAGCAGCACGGTGTCGGTCCAGCCGGCCTTGGCCAGGTGATAGGCGATCGAACAGCCGACGGCCCCGCCGCCGACCACCACTGCACGCGCATGCGTTCTCATCGCCTGTCCCTCCCGGCCGACGCGAATTCAGGCGCGACCATGGCGGATCGGCGCGGCGCGGGCTTGGGGGGATGCGACGCGGCGCGATGGGTTTCCGACCTCCGCCGCGTCGTGCCGGCTGTGCCCGCGCGCCTTGCCGGGAGCGCGGGCAGGTCTTGTGCCGGCGTCAGGGGAGCGAGTGGTAGATCACCACCTCGATGCGATCCGAGGGGCCGAGCTCGACCAGATGCCTGCCGACGCCCACCCAGCGCGCGCCGGGCGTGATCTGGGGCAGCTTGCCGGCGATCTGCTCGGGCACCGGGCGGACCGGCGCGTTCGCAGGCAGGGTGTTGCCGGGATAGATCTGGTCGTCGATCTCGGGTGCGAGCCCGGTGCCGGTGTTCACGACCGCGGTCCGGCCGAAGGCCGCCTCGACGATCGAGACGATCTCGCGCTCCTGCGCGGCCCGCTCGGCCGCCGCATCGACGGTGAGGCGCTGCTCGAGCGTGTTCTGCGCTGCCGCCGCGCCGGGGCCGGCGAGGAGTCCGGCGGCGAGGGCCGCGGTGGCAATTGAGCGGAAAAGCAGGTGTTTCATCGAACTCTCCCTTTCGGTCCGGTGCGCATGGCCCGCCCGGCATGTGCCGTGCGCCGCGCGCGTCGCGCGCGCCCGGGCGTCCCTGGCCGGCGCGCGCTGGAACAAGCTAGTGATAGAACGCGCGAAGTGCGAGGGGGGTTGCAGCGCCGCGCCTCGGACCATTCGCGCCGATCCGGACGCACGCGGCTCAAGCAGGGCTGCGTCCCGGGCTCGACCCGGGGCCTCGTATCGTCGGCGATCCCATCGCTGCCCCGGCTAGGGGCCGGGGCCGCGGGGTCTTCGCCGATGGATTTCAGTCGGTGCAAGCCGGTATCAGACCGGGTCCTTGTGGACGATCACCTCGGCGCGCGGGAACTCGGCCAGCAGGTGGTGGCGCAGCGTGGCCCCGATCGCGTGCGCCTCGTGCAGGCTGCGGGTGCCGTCGATTTCGACATGGATCTGGATGTAAACCCGCGAGCCCGAGCGCCGCGTCTTGAGGTCGTGAAACCCCGCGAGCCCCGGCGTCGCGCGGGCGATGGCGGCGATGCGCTCGATCTGCCGAGGGTCGAGCTCGCGGTCGAGCAGGCCGGCGAAGGCCTCGGCGGCGATGCCCCACGCCCCGCGCATCAGCACGCAGGCCGCGAAGATCGACAGCACCGGGTCGAGCCAGGCGATCCCGAGCCAGCCCGAGGCGCCCAGCGCCAAGATGGCCGCGCCGGCGGGCAGGGCGTCCGAGAGGTAATGCAGCGCATCCGCGGCAATGACGCGCGAGCCGGTGCGCCGCGCGACATAGCGCTGGAACAGCACCAGCGCCGCCGTGATGCCAAGCGAGACGACCATGACCGCGATGCCCGCGCTTTCCGAGGCAAGCGCCACCGGCTCGATCAGCCTGGCCATGGCGTTCCAGCCGATCGCGAGCGCCGAGCCCGCGACGATAAGCGCCTGTCCCAGGGCGGCCACGTCCTCGATGGCGTCATGGCCGAACTGGTGCTCGGCGTCGGGCGGGCGGGCGGCATAGATGATCGCCGCGAAGTTCGCAGCCGAGGTCAGCAGGTCCAGCGCCGAATCGACGACGCTGGTCGCCACCGACAGCGAGCCCGTGGCCAGCCACGCCCAGCCCTTGATCGCGACCAGCACGAGCGCGGTCAGGATCGCCGTCGCCCCCGCGATCCGGTTCAGCCGGTGCGAAGCCGCATCCCCCTGCGGCAGCGTGCTTGCCATGCCCGGCCGCCTCGTCAGCTGCCGCCCGCGCGCACGCGCGCAAGCAGGGCGGAGGAGAGATAGCCGTCCGGTGTCAGACCCTCGCGCAGCTGGAAGGCCCGGATCGCCGCGCGGGTGTTGGGGCCGACGATCCCGTCGACGCCCTGGGTGTCGAGGCCCATCGCGGTCAGGCGCTCCTGAAGCTCCACCGTCTCGCTCCGTGACAGCGGCCGCTCGCCGCGCGGCCAGGCGGTCATGTAGGGACCGGCGCCGCCGATGCGCTCGGCCAGGTGGCTCACCGCGAGCGCGTAAGAGGTGGCGTTGTTGTAGCGCCGGATGACGCCGAAATTCGGGTAGACCGCGAAGGCCGGCCCGGCCGCGCCCGCGGGCAGCAGGATCGACACGCCCTCGCCCGGCGGCAGGGCGGCGGCGCTGGCGGTGGTCACGCCCATCGCCGACCACTCGGCGGCGGGGCGGCGGGTCGATTCGTCCGCCGCCATGAAGTCGAAGCCGGCGGGCAGGCGCGCCTCGACCGCGACCGGCGCCCCGCGCGTCCAGCCGAAGGCCGCGAGGTAGTTTGCGGTCGAGGCCAGCGCGTCCGCGGCGTCGGGCGCCCAGACGTCGCGCCGCCCGTCGCCGGTGAAATCGACGGCGTAGTCGAGGAAGCTCGTCGGGATGAACTGCGTATGCCCCATCGCGCCCGCCCAGGACCCCACCATCCTCCCCGGCGCGACATCGCCCGATTGCAGGATCCGCAGCGCGGCGAGAAGCTGTGCCTCGGCGAAATCGCGCCGCCGGCCGTCATGCGCCAGCGTGGCCAGGCTCTCGATCACCGGGATCGAGCCGTAACTCGCGCCATAGGCGCTCTCCAGCCCCCAGATCGCCAGCACCACCTCGCGGTCGACACCGTGGCGCGCCTCGATGGCGTCGAGCAGCGCCGCCTTCTCGACGGCCATCCGGCGCCCCGTTGCGATCCGCGAGTCCGACACCGCGCTGTCCAGATACTCCCAGATCGGGCGGGCGAATTCCGGCTGGAAGCGGTCGAGTTCGATCACGCGCGCGTTGGGCTCGACGCCGGCAAAGGCCGCGTCGAACACCCCCGCCCGGATCCCTTCCGCCAGCGCCCGGCCGCGGAACGCCGCGCGCCATTCGGCGAAGCTCACCTGCGGGGCGGGGGCGATCTCAGGCGCCACGGGCTTGGCCCGCGGTGTCGGCGCGGCCGAGGTGTTGGCCTGCGCCGCGCAACCCGCCGAGACTGCGCCCGCAACAAGGATCGCCACGACCCTGAGGCCGCGCCGGATGCGTGTCATGCCGTCTGCTCCCTGCCATCGGGATTTTCGCAGAACTCTAGCCGCCGCCGCCGCCCGCGTCGAGCCGCGCATGCCGTGTCACCGGCCCGCCCCCCGCCGTCTCGATCCGGCCCACTGCCTCGGCAAGCGGCTCGATCGCCACCGCCATGTGGTGGGCGTTCGCGTGCAAGAGGCGCGTGCCATCCAGCATGACCCCGACATGGCCGCGCCAGAAGAACAGGTCGCCCCGGCGGGGTGCCGCACCGGGCGGCAGCGTCGCGCCCAGCGCCGTCGCCTGAACGCCGGAATCGCGCGGGCATGCATGGCCCGCCGCCTGTCGCGCGACCTGCACGAGCCCCGAGCAGTCGATCCCGAAGCTGCTGCGCCCGCCCCAGAGGTAGGGCACGCCCACGAGCCGCTCGGCCTCGGCCACCCAGTCGGGCGCGGGCCGCGCCAGCGACTCGAGATGCTCGGCCATGACATGCCCGCCGCGCGCCAGCCGCGCCATCGGCGCGCGCGTGCCCGCCGCCCCGCACGTGCCCACGACCGCGAGCCGCGCGCCATAGGACAGCACCGCCTGCGGCCGCGTCTTGATGTCGGGCTCGGCATAAAGATGCGTCATCAGATGCGCGACGCGGTGGGTGGGTTCGGGGCCGAGGGGCGCGAGCGCTTCGGCCGGGACATGCCCCGCATAGCCGTCGAGCGCGGCGTGGCCCCGGCACCAGCCGCCGCTGTGCTCGATCACGTCGAAGCGCTCGCCGAGCAGGAGTTCGGTGTCGAGCCCGCGCCGCCCGCCGCCCGGCTCGCGCATCACCGGCGCCGTGGGCGCGATCACCCGCATCGGCCCCAGCGCCGGATGCTGCGCCGCCGGCGCGCCGCTCAGTTCCAGCCGGGTTCCAGCCGCGTCGCTCATGGCCTGCCGTACCTGCGCTCCAGCACCGCGAGGAGCGCGCGCGCGGCCTGCGCCTCGGCCCCCTTAGGCCGGCCGGGTTTCGGCTTGGGCGTCCAGGCGTAGATGTCGAAATGCGCCCAGGCCGTCTGGTCGACGAAGCGCCGCAGGAACAGCGCCGCGGTGATAGACCCCGCCATGCCGCCCGAAGGCGCGTTGTCGAGATCGGCGATCCCCGGCTCGATGTCCGCCTCGTAGCCCGGCCACAGCGGCATCCGCCACAGCGGGTCCGACACCCGCGCCGCGGCCTGCGCGAGATCGGCGGCCAGCCCATCGTCGTCGGTGTAGAAGGGCACGACCTCGGGCCCCAGCGCCACGCGCGCGGCCCCGGTCAGGGTCGCCATGTCGACGATCAGCCCCGGCGCCTCCTCCGAGGCCAGTGTCAGCGCGTCGGCCAGCACCAGCCGCCCCTCGGCGTCGGTGTTGTTGATCTCGACCGTCAATCCCTTGCGCGAGCGCAGGATGTCGCCCGGCCGGAAGCTCGCGCCCGAGACCGCGTTCTCGACCGCCGGGATCAGCACCCTGAGCCGCAGCCTCAGCCCCAGCGACATCACCATGTGGGCGAGCCCCAGCACGGTCGCCGCCCCCCCCATGTCCTTCTTCATCAGCGCCATCGAGGACGACGGCTTGAGATCGAGCCCGCCGGTGTCGAAGCACACGCCCTTGCCGACCAGCGTCACCAGCGGCCCGTCGGCCGCGCCCCAGGTCATGTCGATCAGCCGCGGGGCCTCTGCGCTCGCCCGGCCCACCGCGTGGATCAGCGGGAAATTCGCGTCCAGCAGCGCGTCCCCCGTTGTCACGTCGACACGCGCGCCGTGCCGCTCGGCCAGCTTGCGGGCAGCCGCCTCCAGCGCGGCGGGCCCCATCTCGTTCGCCGGGGTGTTGATCAGGTCGCGGGCGAGGAAGACGCCCTCGGCGATCTTGCCAAGCCGCGCGCCGTCCACCCCCTCGGGCACCGCCAGATGCGCCTCGCCGCGTTCCGGCGCCGAGCGGTAGCGCTCGAAGCGGTAACGCGCGAGCAGCCAGCCCAGTGCTGCCTCCTCGGCCTCGGCCGGGTCGAGCCGCGTGGCGAGCCGGTAGACACCCGCCGGCGCCGTCTCGGCGAAACGGCCGAGCGCAAAGCGCGTGCGCCGCCGCTCGACGGCCGTGCCCCAGCCGAACAGCACGCGCGCGATGGCGCCATCCGCGCCGGGAAGCGCCAGCGTCGTGCCCAGCGCGGCGCGGAAGCCGTTGGCGCGGGCCCAGGCCGCATCGGCCGCGGGCAGGGTGGCCAGGTGCTCGTCCAGCCGGTCCGCGTCCACGAGGTCGATCGGCACGGGCGCGCGCGCCGCCGCCTCCGCCGCGTCTGCGCCGGCCGCGCCGTCTCCTGCCCGTTCGCTCATGCCGCTCTCTCCTCGCGCCTCGTTCCGCGCCCGTCCCGACGCGCCGCCGCGAGCCTATGTGCAGGAGGCGCCACCCGGCAAGCGGCGTGAGGCGCGAGGACACGGCGCTGGCGGCTTTCCGGCGAACGGGGCGTGAGAACGCCGCAAGGCGATGCGAGCCGGTCGCGCGCCGGCGTCGGGCAAGGAAATGCGGCTGCGGAGGCCGTGCGGCACGGGCCGCGGCGGCGGCTCAGGCGCTCGCGACGCCGCCGTTGCAGCGCTTCTCGAGCGCGTCGATCGAGGGGATGCCCAGCGCGATCACGGAGCTGGCGAGCAGGGCCAGCCGGCCTGCCGCCGGGTCATCGTCGTCCTCGCGCAGGGCGCGGCAAAGCTCGACCGCGGCGGCCGAGAGGGCTCCCAGACCCATGTGTCCCGCGACGGCCACGATGTCGTGGGCAAGCGCCGCGACCGCAGGCCTGTCACCTTCCCGCGCGACATGCTCGAGTCGCCCGAGCCGGTCCGCGAGCTCGATCGCGCCGTCCGACAGCAGTTCCGCCAGCACCTCGCCGCCGATCGCGAGCTCCAGCCGGTCGAGATAGCCCGCGTCCACCAGCGCCCGCTGCGGCGCCGCCTCTGGCCCAGGACGTGCCATGCGAAACCCCGCTCCTCCCGCGAGGTCGCCCGTCTAAAGCGCATTGGGCGATCTCGCGTCCCTTTTCACCACCTGAGGCTGAGAGTGACGCCGATTCGCGGCTGAATTGTGCCGAGAAAGCGGCCGAGGGGACGCGTTGCGCCACATTCCCGCCGCGCGGCCCGCGGCGCCGTCACTTGCGGCGGCGGTGCTCCTCGAGCCGGGGCATGATCTCGACGAAGTTGCAGGGCATGTGGCGGTAATCGAGCTGCAGCTTCAGGATCTCGTCCCAGCCATCCTTGCAGGCGCCGGGCGAGCCGGGCAGGGCAAACAGGTAGGTGCCGTGCGCGACGCCGCCGCAGGCCCGGCTCTGCACCGCCGAGGTGCCGATCTTTGCCATCGAGACATGGGTGAACACCACCCCGAAGGCGTCGATCTCCTTCTCGTAGACGGCGCGGTGGGCCTCGACCGTCACGTCGCGCCCGGTCAGCCCGGTGCCGCCGGTCGAGATCACGACGTCCACGCCGGGATCCGCGATCCAGGCGTTGAGCTGGGCCTCGATCTTCTCGCGGTCGTCCGTGACGATGGCGCGGGCGGCGAGGCGGTGGCCCGCCGCCTGGAGGCGCTCGACCAGCACGTTGCCCGAGCGGTCGTCCGCCGCAGTGCGGCTGTCCGAGACGGTCAGGACGGCGATGTTGACCGGGATGAAGGGGCGGCTCTCGTCGATGCGGCTCATGGGATCCTCGCGGGGTCTCGCCCGCCCTTACTCGGGCGCGACCGGGGCGCCGTCAAGTGCCGCGCGCAGCGCCAGTAGGTCCCGCCACGACTCGCGCTTCTTCTCGGGGCTGCGCAGCAGGTAGGCGGGATGGAAGCTCGGCAGGATCGGGCATCCGGTGGCCGCGTGGCGCTGCCAGCGCCCCCGCATCCGGGTAATGCCCGTCGCGGTGGCGGTGAGCGCCTGCACCGGCGTGTTGCCCAGCGCGAGGATGAAGTCGGGCGCCGCCAGCTCGATGTGCCGCACGAGGAAGGGCAGGAACAGCGCGGCCTCGGCCGAGGACGGCGTTCGGTTGCCGGGCGGGCGCCAGGGCAGCACGTTGGTGATGTAGGCGGCCTCGCCGGGGTCGGGCGCCTCACGCGAGAGACCGATCGCTGCAAGCATCCGGTCGAGCAACTGCCCCGCGCGGCCGACGAAGGGCCGGCCCAGCCGGTCCTCCTCGGCGCCCGGGGCCTCGCCGATCACCATGACCCGCGCGCCCGGCCGCCCGTCCGCGAAGACGAGGTTCTTCGCGCCCAGCCGCAGATCGGACCCCTCGAAGCGCCGCATGGCCTCGGCCAGCTCCTCGAGCGTCCCGGCCGCGGCGGCGATGGCGGCGGCGGCGCCCTCGGGCGCGTCGCGCGGGGACGCGGGCCGCGCGTCTGGCGTCGCGGCGGCGGCACCCGCGTGCCCGCGCGGCACTGCCGGCGTGCCGCGAGTTGCAGGCGCCACGGGCGGCACCGGCGCTCGCGACTCCGCCGGGGCGGGGGCCGCGAAGCGGTCTTGGGGTGCATCGAGAATGGCCTCGTCCGCGCCCAGCTCGATCTGCCAGGCGAGGGCGGCCAGCAGGCTCTCCTCTAGGGACTCGCGCGCGGTCATGGCGCGACCCTAAGCCCCCGCGCGGCGCCGGTCGAGGTCTTCCCGCCACAGGCACCGCCACCCGTCATGCCGCGCGGGCGCGCGGGTTCCGCCGTCGCGACGCCCGACGCGCGGCCCTGGTTGCGTCACGCCCTGGCCCGCGGGTCGATCGGGCCGGTCTCGACCCCCAGTTCCCGCTCGAGCGAGGCCGCGAGTGACAGGAGCCGGGCCTCGGACCGCAGCGGCCCGACAACCTGCAGCCCCACCGGCAGGCCGGACGCGGTGAAGCCGCAGGGCAGCGACAACGCCGGGGCCGAGGTCAGGGTGATCGCGTAGGCGATGGCGAGCCAGTCGATATAGGTCTCGAACCGCACGCCCGCGCAGTCCATCACCGTGCGCTCGCCGACCGGGAAGGGGGCGACGCAGGTCGCTGGGCACAGCAGCAGGTCGAACTCGCGCAGGAACGCGACCAGCCGCGAGGTGATCTGGGTGCGCAGGATGTTCGCCCGCGCGACATCGGCGCCCGTGAGCGCGTGTCCCTTCTCGATGTTCCAGATCACGTCGGGTTTCAGCAGGTCGCGCTTTTCCGCGTAGTGCGCCGCGTGCCCGGTGGCGAAGGCCACCGCCCGCAGCGTCTGGAACGCCTCGTGCGCGCCGGTGAAGTCGGGCGAGGCCTCGACCACCTCGGCCCCCAGCGCCTCGTATCGCCGCGCGGCCGCCTCGCAGATGGCGGCAACCTCGGGATCGACCGGCGTGAGCCCGCCCAGGTCCGGGGTGAAGGCCACCCGGCGCGGCACCGTGGGCGTCTCGGCCGCGCGGCGGAAGCTCACCTCGGGCGCGGGCTGCGCGAGCGGCTCGCGCGGGTCGGCGCCCGCCATGGCGTCGAGCAGCAGGCCAAGGTCGCCCAGGTTGCGTGCCATCGGCCCCTCGACCGAGAGCGAGCCGAACATGTCCGCGGCCGGCCCCTTTGGCACCCGGCCCGGCGAGGGGCGCAGCCCCGCGACGCCGCAGAAGCTCGCGGGGTTCCTCAGCGAGCCGCCCATGTCCGAGCCCTGCGCGACCCAGGCCGTGCCCGAGGCGAGCGCCGCCGCCGCGCCCCCCGACGACCCGGCGGCCGAGCGCGACAGGTTCCAAGGGTTGCAGGTCCGCCCGAACACCTCGTTGAAGGTCGAGCCGCCCGCGCCGAACTCGGGCGTGTTCGACTTCGCATAAACGACCCCGTCCGCCGCCTCGATCCGCTCGACGATGTGGTCCGACTGCGCGGGCACATGGTCGGCATAGATCGGGGAGCCCTGCGTCGAGCGCACGCCCGCCACGTTCGCAAGATCCTTGATCGGCACGGGCAGGCCTCCGAGCACGCCGCGTTCGGCCACCGGGCGGCGGGCAATCGCGGTGGCCCGCTCGCGCGCCCGCTCGAAGCATAGCGTCGGCAAGGCGTTGACCGCGCCGTCCACCTCGGCCACGCGGGCCTCGAGCACGTCGATGAGCTCGCCATGGCTCACCTCGCCCGCGTTCAGCCGGGCCAGCACCTCGCGCGCCGTGGCCTTGATCAGTTCGTGCAAGTCGCAGTCCTCCCCGCCGCGCTGCCGCCGGCGTCGGGCTGCCGGCAGGTTCCCGGCGACCAGCGGTACTGCGTGGCTCAGCCCGCGGCAACCCGGCTCTGTGTCAGCATCCGGCGCTGGAGCTCGCGCTCGCGCTCGGACCGCCCGTCATTGCCCGCCTCCCTGGCGATGCGCGTGCCGATCGTCTCGACGACATGGCGCGAGAACGGGCCGAGATGGGCATACATGGACGCGAGCGACATCACCGGTGTCACCGCGCCGGGATTGGTCCTCAGCGTGTAGGCCAGCAGGCCCCACAGGTGCCGGCGCATGTCGGGTCGCTTCCAGGTGACGTTCCACATCAGTGCGAGGAACTGCCGCGTCTCGTGGACGACGCTCGCGCGGTGCAGCCTGCCGTTCGGGCCCGACATGTCGAGAAGGTCGACCATCCGGCGCATCCGGCCGAAGAACGCCTCGGGCGCATAGGCGCGCGCGACCACCGAGCGGTAGTCGGCCAGCACCTCCTCGCGCGGGCGCAGCGTGTCGAAGTTGAGCCCCTGCGTGCACTGGTCGCCCTGCAGGAACTCCTCCTCGATCTCGGTGTGGTCGAGGGTATGGAGCCGCCCCTCTCGCGCGAGCCGGCGCTCGAGCTGGGTGCTTGGCAGCGCGACGAGGAGGCCGATCATCGCCACCGAGATCGCGGCCTCCTCGATCAGCTCGACGAGGTCGTCCGCGACGCTCCGTTTCTCGTTGTCGAAACCCACGATGAAGCCGCCTACCACGGCGATCCCCGCGGCGTAGATGCGGTGGATGCTCTCGGCGATGTTGCGGCGGGTGTTCTGCTTCTTCTGCATGGCCGCCAGCACGTCGGGGTCGGGGCTCTCGATGCCGACGAAGATCGCCATGAACTTGGCCGCGCGCATCAGTTCGAGGAACTCGGCGTCGTCGGCGAGATTGAGCGAGGCCTCGGTGGTGAACTGGAAGGGATAGCCGCGCGCCTTCTGCCAGGCGATGACCTCGGGCAGGACCGCCTTCACCGCCTTCTTGTTGCCGATCAGGTTGTCGTCGACGAAATCGACGATGCCGCGATGGCCGGTGGCGTGGATTGCGTCGAGCTCGGCCAGCACCTGCGCCGCCGTCTTGGTCCGCGGCTTGCGGCCATACAGCTCGATGATGTCGCAGAACTCGCAGAGGAACGGGCAGCCGCGCGAGAATTGCAGGCTCAGCTCGATATAGGCGCCCTTGCGCAGCAGGTCGTAGCGCGGCACCGGCGTCGTGGTGATGTCGGCCGCGAACTTCGGCGCCTCGTAGACGCCGCGGCGCAGGCCCGCGCGCCAGTCGGCGACGAAGCGGTCGAGCGTGCCCTCGGCCTCGCCGATCAGCTGGAACTCGCAATGGGCGTAGACGGCCGGGCTCGAGGTCGTGTCGGGCCCGCCGATCAGGACGGGCTTGGCCCGGGCCTGCGCCCGCTCGATCGCGCGCAGCGTGCGCGGGCGCTGCGGCAGCATGCCCCCACACAGCACGAGGTCGGCCCAGTCGAGCGCCTCGTCAGTGAGTTCCTCGACATTCTCGTCGATCAGCCGGAACTCCCATTCCTGCGGCAGCATCGCGGCCACGGTGATGAGGTTGAGCGGGGGCGCGGGATACTTCGCCCCCACCAGCCCGCAGGTCGCGCGGTAGTTCCAGAAACTGTCGTCGGCGAACCAGGCGTGGATCATGAGCACGCGGCAGCGGTCGGCAGTCATCGTATCTCCCCTTGCGGCCGGGGCGCACCATGGCATGGATCGGTTGCCGCGGCCACTGGCATCAGGGCGATGACTCGTGCCCGCCCGGCTCGGCGCGCCCCGGATCGGATTGACCTGCCGGGGAGGGGCGGCTATCCCGACTCGGGACGCCCTCACCTCACCCATGCCGCAAGAGAGTGGACCGCCCCATGACCGAGATGACACGCGAATCCGTCGAATATGACGTCGTGATCGTGGGCGCGGGCCCGGCCGGGCTGAGTGCTGCGATCCGGCTCAAGCAGCTTGGCGGCGACGATGTGTCGGTCGTGGTGCTGGAGAAGGGCTCCGAGGTCGGGGCGCATATCCTGTCGGGCGCGGTGCTCGACCCCTCGGGCCTCGACGCGCTGATTCCGGACTGGAAGGCCAAGGGCGCGCCGCTCAACACGCCCGTGAGCGAGGATCGTTTCTACGTGCTGGGCGAGGCCGGGCAGCTTCGCCTGCCCAACTTCCTGATGCCGCCGCTGATGTCGAACCACGGCACATACATCGTGTCGATGGGCAGTGTCTGCCGCTGGCTCGCGGAACAGGCCGAGGCGCTGGGCGTCGAGATCTTCCCCGGCATGGCCGCCTCGGCGCTGGTGACCGGCGACAATGGCGAGGTCAGGGGCGTCGTCGCGGGTGAGTTCGGCCTCGGCAAGGACGGCAAGCCGGGCCCGAACTACGAGCCCGGCATGGAGCTTCACGGCAAGTACGTGATGATCGCCGAGGGCGTGCGCGGCAGCCTCGCCAAGCAGATCATCGCGAAATACGGCCTCGCGAAGGACTGTGACGTCCAGAAATACGGCCTCGGCATTAAGGAGCTGTGGGAGGTGAAGCCCGAGCATCATCGCCCCGGCCAGGTCACCCACACCATGGGCTGGCCGCTGGGCGGGAATGCTGGCGGCGGCTCGTTCATGTACCACCTCGAGAACAACCAGGTCTATGTCGGCTTCGTCGTCCACCTGAACTACGAGAACCCGCATCTCTACCCCTACATGGAGTTCCAGCGCTTCAAGCACCATCCGCTGGTGGCCAGGGTGCTGGAGGGGGGCAAGCGCGTGGCCTATGGCGCGCGGGCGATCTCGGAGGGCGGCTGGCAGTCGTTGCCGAAGCTGACCTTCCCTGGCGGCGCGCTGCTGGGCTGCTCGGCCGGCATGGTCAACGTGCCGCGCATCAAGGGCAACCACAACGCGATGCTGTCGGGCAAGGCGGCGGCGGAAGCAGCGTGGGAGGCATTGCAGGCGGGACGGGCCTCGGACGAGCTTGCGGCCTACGAGGAGTCGGTCAGGACCGGCCCGATCATGGCCGACCTGCGCCCGGTCCGGAACGTGAAGCCCCTGTGGTCGAAATACGGGATGGCGGCGTCGCTGGCGCTTGGCGGGTTCGACATGTGGGCGGCGAACCTCAGCGCGAAGCTGGGTTTGGGCCCCCGGCTCAGCGGGCTCAACCCGCTTGGCACGCTCGCGCATGGCAAGACGGACGCGGAAGCCACGGGCCGGGCCAAGCGGTTCGCGCCGATCGACTACCCCAAGCCCGACGGGGTGCTCAGCTTCGACCGTCTCACGAACGTGGCGTTCAGCTTCACCAACCACGAGGAAAGCCAGCCCGCGCATCTGAAGCTGGTGGACCCCGAGATCCCGATCTCCGACAATCTGCCGAAATATGCCGAGCCCGCGCAACGCTACTGCCCCGCCGGGGTCTACGAGGTGGTGCGCGACGACGACGGCTCGAACCCGCGGTTCCAGATCAACTTCCAGAACTGCGTGCACTGCAAGACCTGCGACATCAAGGACCCTGCCCAGAACATCGTCTGGACGGTGCCGCAGGGCGGTGACGGGCCGAACTATCCGAACATGTGAGGCGAACCGCCGCCAATCGGTCGGGCCCCGGGCTTGACCCGAGGCCACTTTGTTCTTTCGGCACGCGCGCCGCTTGACGCCGCCGCGGCGCTGCGGGATCTCTGCGGCCGAACCTGCCCCCGGCTGCCGGGCGGTGCCCCCTCCGAGGCGACGGACCATGACCAGCGACGACGACACGCCCCTTGCCCGCGCCTACAACCGCGCGCTCGCGCTCGAGAAGGCGGGCCGGCACGACGAGGCGGCAGCGGCCTACCGCGAGGTGCTGGCGCTCGACCCCGCCGACCATGGGGGTGCCGCGGTGCGGCTGGCGGCGCTTGGGCGGGGCGCGGCGCCGGACGGGGCGCCGGCGGCCTATGTCGCGACCCTGTTCGACCAGCAGGCCGAGGCCTTCGAGGGCATCCTCGTGGACCGCCTCGGCTATGGCGTGCCGGGGCTGATCGCGGCGCGTCTCGCCGGGCTGCGCTTCGCGCGCGTGCTCGACCTCGGCTGCGGCACCGGGCTGGTGGCCGAGGCGCTGGGGGCGGCCGCGGGCTACATCGCGGGGGTGGACCTGTCCGAAGGGATGCTGGGCGTTGCCGAGGACAAGGGGCTCTACGACGATCTCTATGTGGGCGACGTGGCCGAGTTCCTCGCCGCCGAGGACGAGGAGGACAATGCGCCTTTCGACCTGATCGTCGCCGCCGACGTCCTGCCCTATCTGGGCGGGGTCGAGGCGCTGCTCGCGGGCGCCGCCAAGAACCTCGAGCCCGGCGGGCTGTTCGCCTTCTCGACCGAGACGCTGGCGGAGGCGGCGTTCGCAGGGCAGCCCTGGACGGTCGGCCCGCGGCACCGCTTCGCCCATTCCGAGGGCTACCTGCGCGCGGCGCTGGCCGGGGCGGGGTTCGCCATCGAGAGCATCGAGCCCATCACCGTGCGCTACGAGGAAGGTGTGCCGGTGCCCGGCCACCTGGTGATCGCGCGCCTGGAGGGCTGAGAGGCCCCGCGGGCGATGGCGGCCCCTGCCGGCGCCGCGCGCGCTGGGTCCTTCGGGACAGCCGCCCGAAGGCCGGACGATACCAATCCGCATGATTCGGGAACGTCGCGCGCGGCGTGCGGCGAGCCCGCGTCGGGCGTGAAGGTGGTCCCGGGCGAGGCCCGCGACGGCGGCGCACCTCGGGCTGCGGCGGCAATGCTGCCCGGCATGAACGGCCCGGCAGGCGGGGTGCGGCAGAAGGGTGCTGGCGCGGCGCCGGCGTGCCGCTATGGTGTGCCGCGGTCGTATGGCCCTGCGCCGCCGGAGGTGGGACGATGAAGAGCGTGCTCGACAACCATCCGCGGCGCTTCGCGCTGACGAACGAGCTGCACGCCCGGCCTTTCACGCCCACGGACGCGCCCGGGCGGGTGCTGATGATCGCCTTCAAGCAGACCGAGAACGCCGCCGAGCGCGATCCCGCCGCCGACCGCGCGCATCTGACGGCGCTGATCGACCGGCACGGCGCGCCCCATCCCGCGCCCGACGCAAACCACTACTTCGCTGATCTGGGTCGCTTCCGCCTGAAATGGGAGCGGCACACCGAGTTCGTGAGCTACACGCTGTTCGAGAGCGGTCCCGCCGAGACGCTGTTCGCCCCCGCCCTGATCGAGCACCTGCCCTCGGACTGGCTGGCGCAGGCGCCCGGCAAGGTGGTCGCGGCCGTCGAGATCGAGCTCCTGAGCGTGGCCGACTTCGACGCGGCGGTGGCGGCACTCGATGGCCCACTGGCCCGCGCCTTCTCGCGCGAGAGCATGGTGGCGGCGCGGGTGCTGGACGGGGCGGGGCTCGCGATCGGCGACTTCCGCATCCACGAGGGCGGCTTCACCCGCTTCGCGCTTGTCCTGCATGGCGAGGTGGGCGACCGCCGCATCGGCCGCGCGGTGCAGCGGCTGATCGAGATCGAGAACTACCGCATCCTGTCGATGCTCGCCCTGCCGATCGCGCGCGACGCGGCGCGGCGGCTCAACCAGATCGACCGCGAGCTGACCGACCTGATCCGGCTGGTGGCATCGAGCGACCGCTCGGCCCCCGAGCAGGCGATCCTCGACCAGCTGACCGCGCTCTCGGCCGAGATCGAGGCGCTGTCGGCTGCCACCGCCTTCCGCTTCGGCGCGGCGCGCGCCTACGAGGCAATCGTGCACCAGCGCATCGAGAACCTGCGCGAGGAACGGCTGATGGGCCGGCAGCTGTTCTCGGAGTTCATGATGCGCCGCTACGACCCGGCGATGCGGACCTGCCATGCCACCGCGGGGCGGCTTGCGGATCTTGCGACGCGGGCGAGCCGGATCGCGGACCTGCTGCGCACCCGCGTCGATGTCGCGGTCGAGTCGCAGAATCAGAAGCTGCTCGCCTCGATGGACGCGCGGGCCGACATGGCGCTGCGGCTGCAGGAGACGGTCGAGGGCCTGTCGGTCGTCGCCATCAGCTATTACGCGGTGAGCCTGCTCGGCTACATCCTCGCACCCGCGGCCAAGCTTGCGGGCATCGACAAGACCACGCTGATCGCGGTTGCGGCACTGCCGGTCATCGCGGCGGTCGCATGGTCGGTGCGGCGCGTCCGCAAGCGCATCACCCGCCACCACTGACGCGCTTACATCAGGCTGTCGGCCACCAGACCCGCGAACAGCGCAAGCCCGCCCCAGCGGGTCGCCCGGAACAGCGCGAGGCAGCGCGCCGGGTCGTCCATCCTGAGGCGCAGGATCTGCCACGCCATGTGCGCACCGAACGCGGCGACGCCGAGGAAGCCGAGCGGCCCGCCCCCCGCCGTCAGGACCGCGGCCGCCGCCAGCACGATGGCGGCATTGGCGAAGCCCCACAGCCAGCCGGGGGTCGCCGCGCCGAACAGCCGCGCGGTGGACTTCACGCCGATCAGCGCGTCGTCCTCGCGGTCCTGATGGGCATAGATCGTGTCGTAATGCAGCGTCCAGGCAATGCCCGCCAGATACAGCAGCACCGCCGGCAGTCCGATCGAGCCGGTATGCGCGACCCAGAGCAGCAGCGCCCCCCAGTTGAAGGCGAGGCCAAGAAAGACCTGCGGCCACCAGGTGAAGCGCTTGGCGAAGGGGTAGATCGCCACGAACACCAGCGACGCGATGCCCCAGCCGATCGCGGTCCAGTTGAAGGTAAGCAGGATCAGGAAGGCCGCCAGTGCCTGCGCCACCATCCACGCCACGGCGCGAGTCACCGTCACCGCGCCCGAGGGGATGGGGCGCGAGCGGGTGCGCGTGACCTTGGCGTCGAAGTCGCGATCCTGGATGTCGTTCCAGGTGCAGCCGGCGCCGCGCATGAGGAACGCGCCGATGCCCGACCCTGCGATGAGCCAGAGATCCACGAGCCGCCAGCCAGTGGCTCCCGCCGCCAGCGCCACGGCCCAGAGGCAGGGGATGTAGAGCAGCCACGTCCCGATCGGCCTGTCGGCGCGGCTCAGCCGCAGATAGGGCCGCCAGCCCTCGGGCGCGAGGGTGTCGACCCAGTTGCCGCTGACCGCATCCGCGACCGTTTGCGCGGCGCTGCGCGGGGTGTTAGCTGATGCCTCATCCATGGGGCGAGCTATGGCACAGGACGGCGCGAAAATCAGGCTCTATCTCGACGCGCCGCTGGCCGCGGGCGTCAGGGCCGAGCTGTCGCGCGAGCAGGCGCATTACCTCTTTGCGGTGATGCGGCAGGGGCAGGGCGCGCGCATCCTCGCGTTCAACGGCCGCGACGGCGAGTGGCTGGCCGAGGTGACCGAGGCGGGCCGGCGCGGCGGCGCTCTGCAGATGGTCGGGCGCGTGCGGGCGCAGGACGCGCCGCCCGACCTGTGGCTGATGTTCGCGCCGGTCAAAAAGGCGCGCACCGACTTCATCGCCGAGAAGGCCTGCGAGATGGGCTGCCGCCGCCTCGTGCCGGTCTTCACCCGCTTCACCAACTCCGAGCGCGTCAACCTCGAGCGCCTTCGCGCGCACGCGGTCGAGGCGGCCGAGCAGTGCGGTTTGCTGAGCGTGCCCGAGGTGGCCGAGCCGGTGGCGCTGTCGCGGCTCCTCGACGGCTGGGACGGGGCGCGGCGCATCCTGTTCTGCGACGAGACCGGCACGGGCGCCCCGGCGGCCGAGGTGCTGCGCGCGGCGGGGCAGGGGCCCTGGGCCGTGCTGACAGGGCCGGAAGGCGGCTTCGCGCCCGAGGAGGCCGAGCGGCTGCGCGGGCTGCCCTTTGCCCATGCGGCAAGCCTTGGGCCGCGCATCCTGCGGGCCGACACGGCCGCGGTGGCGGCGCTTGCGATCTGGCAGGCCGTGCTGGGGGACTGGCGGTGAGCTTCATACGGCCCGCGGCGCGCGCGGTGATCGTCCGCTGGGCGGAAAGCGCGGTGGCGGGGGCGCTTGCCGTCATCGCCGCCGTCGAGGCGGCGCGGCTGATCGGGCGGGGCGACGTGCTGGGCTGGTTCGCGGCCCTCGGTGCGGTGCTGGCGGCGCTGTGGCTGCGCTCGGCCGTCGCGCGGGGCCTGAGCGCGCGGGCGGGCGAGGCGCCGGGGCTGGTCGAGATCCGCGAGCGCGAGATCCGCTATTTCGGGCCACTGGCGGGCGGGGTAGCCGATCTCGACCTGATCGCGCGGGTCGAGGTGTTCGTGCCGGCGCGCGGCGTGGGCACGCTGTGGCGGCTCACGGTCGAGGACGGGCGGGTCATGGTGATCCCCGCCGCGGCGAAGGGGGCCGAGGGGCTGATCGGCGCCTTCGCCGCGCTGCCGGGCTTCAGCGAGCTTGCCGCGGCGGCCGCGCTGCGGCGCGAGGCGCCAGGGCGCTACGCCGTCTGGAGCCGGCCCGGCGCCCGCGGCGCACCGGCGCTCAGCGCGTTCTGATCCCGGCGATGGCGCGGATCAGTAGGAACATGAGCCAGCAGAACACGGTGCCCACGGCGAGCCCTGCCGGCGTCACCTGACCATGTTGCGCGAGACCCAGCAGGGCCGAGGCCGCAGCCCCCAGCACCGCCCCCGCCACCGACCACGCGAACACCCGCCGCTCGCCCAGCGCCCAGAGGGTGGCGACCCCCGGCAGTCCCGCGAGCAGCAGCAGAAGCCCGGCCAGAACGGCGAAGGTGATGGTGGCATTGCGCGTGACCGCCATCGTGCCTTCGCGCGTCTCCTCGCTCGCGCCGGCGATCACGAAGCTGAGCCCCGCCCCCAGCGCCACGAGGATCGCGGGCGCGATCAGCATGGCCAGGAGAAGGCGCGGCCAGCGTGGGATGTCGTCGGGCCAGAGGGAGGGGCGCGGAGCGGTCATGGCGGGGGACACTAGCCGGGCGCGGGCGCCGCGGGCAATCGCTATTCGCGCATGGCGGGGTACGACATGGGCCTCCCCCTTGCGCGTTGCCCCGCGCGGGCCGCGGCGGTAGTGTCGCGGCCAACGAACACATGGAGGACGCCATGAACACCGAGGCGCCGATCCGGCCCGCCGCGCGGCAGAGATTCGTCTGGGACGACCCGTTCCTGCTGGAGGACCAGTTGACCGAGGAGGAGCGGATGGTGCGCGACACCGCCCGCGCCTATGCCGAGGAGAAGCTGGCGCCCCGGGTAATCGAGGCCTACGCGAAGGAGCAGAGCGACGCGGGCATCTTCCGCGAGATGGGCGAGCTGGGCCTTCTAGGCCCCACCATCCCCGAGGAATACGGCGGCGCGGGAGTGGGATACGTCTCCTACGGCCTGATCGCGCGCGAGGTCGAGCGCATCGATTCGGGCTATCGGTCGATGATGTCGGTGCAGTCCTCGCTGGTAATGTTCCCGATCCATGCCTACGGGTCGGAGGAGCAGCGGAAGAAATACCTGCCCAAGCTCGCCTCGGGCGAGTTCATCGGCTGCTTCGGGCTGACCGAGCCGGATGCGGGCTCGGACCCCGGCGGCATGAAGACGGTCGCGACGCAGGTTCAGGGCGGCTATGTGCTGAACGGGTCCAAGATGTGGATCTCGAACGCGCCGATCGCGGACGTCTTCGTCGTCTGGGCGAAGTCAGAGGCGCATGGCGGCGAGATCCGCGGCTTCGTGCTGGAGAAGGGCATGAAGGGTCTCTCGGCGCCCAAGATCGAGGGGAAGCTGTCGCTTCGCGCCTCGATCACCGGTGAGATCGTGATGCAGGACGTCGAGGTGGGCGAGGACGCGCTGCTGCCCAACGTGCAGGGGCTGAAGGGTCCCTTCGGATGCCTCAACCGCGCGCGCTACGGCATTTCCTGGGGCGTGATGGGGGCGGCCGAGTTCTGCTGGCATGCGGCGCGGCAATACGGGCTCGACCGCAAGCAGTTCGGCAAGCCGCTGGCACAGACGCAGCTGTTCCAGAAGAAGCTCGCGGACATGCAGACCGAGATCGCGCTGGGCCTGCAGGGGTCCTTGCGCGTCGGCCGGCTGATGGACGAGCACCGCGAGGCGCCGGAGATGATCTCGATCGTCAAGCGCAACAACTGCGGCAAGGCGCTGGAGATCGCGCGCCACGCCCGCGACATGCATGGCGGCAACGGCATCAGCCAGGATTTCCAGGTGATCCGGCACATGATGAACCTCGAGACGGTAAACACCTACGAGGGCACGCACGACATCCACGCGCTGATCCTGGGCCGCGCGCAGACGGGCCTTCAGGCGTTCTTCTGAGCGGGCCGGTCCGGGCGGGGCATCGAGCCCCGCCCGGACCGCCGCCGGCTTCGCCGTCGGGGGGCGACACTCATGCGGATTGCGCTTTGGCAGACGGTGCCGGTCGCGGCGGACGCGGGCGAGGGGCTCGCACGGCTGCGTGCCGTGGCGCATGATGCGGCGGGGCAGGGCGCGGCGCTCTTGGTGACGCCCGAGATGGCGCTGACCGGCTATGCCATCGGGTGCGAGGCCTGCGCGCGGCTCGCCCGGCCGCGCGGCGGCGAATACCACAAGGCGGTTGCCGCCATCGCGCGCGAGGCAGGGCTTGCCATCGCCTTCGGCTACCCCGAGGCGGCTGGTGGCGGCGCGCGCAATTCTGCGGCGCTCATCTCGGCCAATGGCGACACGCTGGCGGATTACGCCAAGACGCATCTGTTCGACGAGATCGACCGGGCGCAGTTCCTGGCGGGTGATGCGCTCTCGCCAATCGTCGAGCTCGAGGGCTGGCGGGTGGGGCTGGCGATCTGCTTCGACATCGAGTTCCCGGAAGTCGCGCGGGCGTTGGCGCGGGCCGGGGCGGAGCTGATCCTCGTGCCGACGGCCAACATGGAGCCCTACCGCTCGGTGCCCCTGCGCCTCGTGCCGGCACGGGCCGAGGAGAACGGCATCTACGTCGCCTATGCCAACTACACCGGTGCCGAGGGCGCGATCCGCTACTGCGCACGGTCCTGCGTGGCGGGGCCGGATGGCGAGGACCTGGCCCGCGCGGGCGAGGGCGAGGCGCTGGTGGTGGCCGATCTCGACCGCCTCGCCATCGTGCGGCGCCGGGCGGCGATCGACTATCTCGGCGAGTTGCGACCCGCGCTCTACCGGAGCACTTCATGAGCCCCACGGATGCGCCGCGCCTGACGATGTTCGGGCCGGATTTTCCCTTTGCCTATGACGACTGGCTTTCCTCGCCGCGGGGGCTGGGGCAAGTGCCGGGCGAGGCGATGGGTCGGCCCGTCGCGATCATCGGCGCAGGCATGGCCGGGATGGTCGTGGCCTTCGAGTTGATGCGCCTCGGGCTGCGGCCGGTGGTCTACGAGGCCTCGCAGCTTGGCGGGCGGCTGCGCTCGCAGCCCTTCGAGGGCGCGGGGGACGTGGTGGCGGAGCTGGGCGGCATGCGCTTCCCGGAGTCGTCCGCCGGCTTCTGGCATTACGCCGACATGCTGGGCTTGGAAACGCGGCCCTTCCCCAACCCGCTGACGCCGGCCGCGGGCTCGACGGTGATCGAGCTGGAGGGCGAGAAGCACTACGCGCAGACGCTCTCCGACCTGCCGCCGCTGTTTCGCGAGGTGGCTGAAGCCTATAACGCGGCCCTGGAGCAGGGGGCGCGGTTTTCCGACCTTCAGGCCGCGATCCGGGCACGCGACTGGGTGCGGATCAAGGCGATCTGGGACCCGATCGTGCGCGACTGGGACGAGCGGACCTTCTACGACTTCGTGACCCATTCCCGCGCCTTCCAGCGGCTGAGCTTCCGCCACCGCGAGGTGTTCGGGCAGGTCGGCTTCGGCACCGGGGGATGGGATTCGGACTTCCCGAACTCGATGCTGGAAATCCTGCGCGTCAACGTCACCGGCTGCGACGAGAACCAGAGGTTCTTCGTGGGCGGGGTCGAGCAGGTGCCGCGGGGGCTGTGGACCCGCCGCGTGGCGGCGCGGCACTGGGGCGAGGTGTCGCTGGCGGGCCTCCACGCCGGTGCGCCGCGGCCGGGCGTGGTGCGGTTGGCGCGGGCGGACGACGGGCGGATCGAGGTGAGCGACCGCTGGGGGCGGCTGGACCGCTTCGACGCGGTGGTGGCGACCTGCCAGAGCTGGTTGCTCACCACCGCCATCGAGACCGAGGAGCGGCTGTTCAGCCATAAGATGTGGATGGCGCTTGACCGGACGCGCTACATGCAGTCCTCGAAGACCTTCGTCATGGTCGACCGCCCGTTCTGGCGCGACCGCGACCCCGAGACCGGGCGCGAGGTCATGTCGATGACGCTGACCGACCGGATGACGCGGGGGACCTATCTGTTCGAGACCGGGCCGGACCAGCCGGGCGTGATCTGCCTCACCTATTCGTGGATGTCGGACGCGCTGAAGATGCTGCCCCTGCCGGTCGAGCGGCGGGTGGAGCTGGCGCTCTCGGCGCTCGAGAAGATCTACCCCGGCGTCGACATCCGCGGCCACATCGTCGGCGACCCGATCACCGTGAGCTGGGAGGCCGACCCGCATTTCCTGGGCGCCTTCAAGGGCGCGCTGCCGGGGCATTACCGCTACAACCACCGCATGTTCGGGCATTTCGTGCAAGGCGCCCTGCCGCCCGACGAGCGGGGGCTGTTCCTCGCGGGGGACGACATCTCGTGGACGCCGGCCTGGGTCGAGGGCGCGGTGCAGACCGCGCTCAACGCGGTCTGGGGCGTGGTGCGGCACATGGGCGGCGACAGCGTCCCGGGCAATCCGGGGCCGGGAGATCTGTGGGCCGAGCGCGGGCCCGTGGCGTTGCCGGAATGAAGGGGACGGGCATGACGGGAACGGCGCCCCTGCGGGGGTTGAGGGTGGTCGAGCTTGCGCGCATCCTCGCGGGGCCGTGGATCGGGCAGACGCTGGCGGATCTTGGCGCTGACGTGATCAAGGTCGAGGCGCCGGAGGGTGACGACACCCGCGGCTGGGGCCCGCCCTTCATCGAGCGCACCCTGCCCGACGGGCGGGTGGACCGCTCGGCCGCCTATTTCCACTCGGCCAACCGTGGCAAGCGGTCGGTCACAGCGGATTTCCGCACCGAGCAGGGGGCCGGGTTCGTGCGCCGGCTGGTCGCGCGGGCGGACGTGCTGATCGAGAACTTCAAGGTCGGGGGCCTGACGAAATACGGGCTCGATTACGCGGCGCTCTCGGCGGTCAATCCGCGGCTGATCTACTGTTCGGTCACGGGCTTCGGGCAGGACGGGCCGCGGGCGCACCAGGCGGGCTATGACTTCATGATCCAGGGCATGGGCGGGATCATGGACCTGACCGGCGAGCCGGACGGGGCGCCGCAGAAGATCGGGGTGGCGTTTGCCGACATCTTCACCGGGCTTTATGGCGTCATCGCGATCCAGGCGGCGCTGAGGGTGCGCGAGCAAACGGGGCGCGGCCAGCACATCGACATGAGCCTGATGGACGCGATGACCGGGGTGCTTGCGAACCAGGCGATGAACTACCTCGCCACGGGCATCAGCCCGCGCCGGCTGGGCAACGCGCATCCGAACATCGTGCCTTACCAGGTGTTCCCGGCGTCGGACGGGCACATCATCATCGCGGTCGGCAACGAGGGGCAGTTCCGGCGGATGTGCGCGGTGCTGGGGCTCGAGAAACTTGCCCCCGACCCGCGCTTCGCGTCGAACGCGCTGCGCGTGGCGGCCCGGGCCGAGATCGTGCCGCTGATCGAGGCCGCGACGCGCACCCGCCCGCGCGACCAGATGCTGGCCGGGCTCGAGGCGGCGGGCGTGCCCGCGGGGCCGATCAACCGGCTCGAGGACGTGTTCGCCGACCCGCAGATCCTGCACCGCGGCATGCGGATCGAGGTCGAGGGCGTGCCGGGGGTGCGCAGCCCGATGGCCTTCTCGGACAGCGGCCTCGCGCTCGAGCGCGCGGCGCCGGGACTGGGCCAGCACGATGCCGAGGTCCGCGCGGAACTGGACGCGGCGGAGCGGGGCGCCTCGTGAGCGGCGTCTCGGACCCCGCGCGGGGCATCCGGTTCGTCCTCATGGCGGTGGCACTCTTCGCGGTGCAGGACGGCATCTCGAAGCACCTCGCGCAGTCCTACCCGGTGCCATTCTTCGTGATGATCCGCTACTGGTTCTTCGCGGCCTTCGTGATCGCGATGGCCGTGCGCAGCCCGGGCGGTATCCGGGGGGCGTGGCGCACCAAGATGCCGCTCACGCAGGTGTTCCGGGGCGTGCTGCTGGTGTTCCAGATCTGGGTGATCGTGACCAGCTTCGACCTGATCGGGCTGGGACCCACGCATGCGATCTTCGCGCTGCATCCGCTGGTGGCGACGCTCATGGCGATCCCGCTCTTGGGCGAGATGGTGGGCTGGCGGCGCCTAGCGGCGGTGGGCGTGGGGTTCCTGGGGATCCTTGTGATCCTGCGGCCCGGCGCGGGGGTGTTCGACCCCTACGCCCTGATCGCGGTCGGCTCGTCGTTCCTGTTCGGCTTCTATTCGGTGCTGACGCGGATGGTGGCGAAGGCCGATGGCTCGGCCCGGCCGGCGTTCTTCTACACGGGCGTCGCAGGCGCGGTGGCGGTGACGGCGGTGGGGCCGTTCTTCTGGACTCCGATGCTGCCTGCCGACTGGGCGTGGCTCGGCGTGCTGTGCGTCACCGGGATGGCCGGGCACTACTGCCTGATCCGGGCACTGGACGCGACCGAGGCGGTGCGCATCCAGCCCTTCATCTATCTGCAGATGGTGTTCGCGACGGCGATGGGCTGGACGCTGTTCGGCGAGCCGTTCGACCCGGTGGCGCTGATCGGCATGGCGATGATCGTCGGCGCCGGGCTTTACGCGATCTGGCGCGAATGGGTGGCGATGGAGCGGGCGAAGGTCGCGGCGCGGGCGGCGCGGGAGGGCGGGCCGGGGTGAGGCTTTCGCGCGTGGCCATGGCGTAAATTATTGAATTTAATCTGTTTATGGAATCACTTGGCGTGAAAGGAGTTGGGGGCGAGGCGGCCCCGGGTCAGGCCCGGGGCCCGGTCAGGCGGTAGGCCGCGGGGCGCGCGCGGGTCAGTCGAACAGCGTTTCGGCCGCCCTCAGATGCCCGTGGACGATGCCGCGGCGGTTCTCGATGGGGTGGTCGGCGTAAAGGCGGAAGGCCGGGTCGTGTGCATCCAGCGCGCCGTGGCGGACGAGGAGGGCGGCGATCGCTGCCTCGGCGCCGCGGGTTCCGCCGTCGTCGATCTTGAGCGCGATACCGAGGCCCTGTTCTGGCAGGATGCCCACGAACACGGCCTCGGCGCCCGACTTGATCACGCTGCGGCCGCCCATGGCGCGGATCAGCGTGGTGGTGGGGCGCCCCTCGCCCGACACGAGGACGGGGTGCGCGGCCATGGCGTCGCGCAGGCGCGTCGCGGCCTCGGCGCGGATACCGCGGAAACCCTCGGCCGGCCGGGCAAAGCGGGCCATGGCGGTCGCGAGGCCCTTCAGCGTCACGGCGAAGTTGGGAGCCGAGCAGCCGTCGATGGCGAAGGCCGTTACGGTCTCGTCGCAGACCTCCTCGGTCGCGGCGCGAACGGCGCGCTGCACCGGGTGGTCGGGGTCCACGTATTCGGGGTCGCCGCCCAGATGGGCGTTGACGGTCAGGAAGCCGCAATGCTTGCCCGAGCAGTTGTTGTGCACCTGGCAGGGGCGCTGGTGCCGCTCGCGCAAGCCGTGTCGGGCGACGGTGTCATAGGGCGCGTGTGCGCCGCAGCGCAGGTCGTCGTCAGAAAGCCCCAGCGTCGCCAGCCAGTCGCGGGCGAGCGCGGTGTGCACCGCCGCGCCAGCGTGCGAGGCGCAGGCCAGCGCGAGGTGCTCGGCCGTCAGGCCCCAGCGATCGGCCGCGCCCGATTCGACCAGCGGCAGGCCCTGGATCATCTTGCAGGCCGAGCGCGGCAGGATCACGCGGCGAGGCTCGCCCCAGGCCTCGACCAGTTCGCCGTCGGGGCGGCAGATGGCGACGGCGCCGCGGTGGACGCATTCCAGCACGGGGCCGCGCCAGACCTCGGCCAGCACGGGCGAGGCCTCCATCCCCGTGGCGCGGTGGTCGTGCAGCCCGCCGGGGCGGTGCAGCAGGTGAGTGGCGTTCTCAGTCATCGCGCAGTTCCTCGGCAAAGCTCTCGCCCAGCTCGTCGCGCAGCCGCCGGAACGACAGGCGCAGGCGCGACTTCACGGTGCCGAGCGGAGTTTCGAGCCGCTCGGCGATCTCGGCATGGCTGAGACCCGCGAAGAAGGCAAGACGCACCACGGTGAGCTGGTCCTCGGAGAGCCGGGCAAGGGCGGCGCGCACGCGGGCGTCGCGCTCGCGGCCCGACAGGCGGGTCTCGGCGCCTGCCTCGTCGTCGGGGCGGAAATGCGGGTCCTCGGGGTCGGGCGCGGGACGCCGGGCGCGGCGCATCATGTCAATGCGCTTGTTGCGGGCGATGGTGAAGATCCATGTCGCGGCGCCGGCGAGCGCGGGGTCGAAGGTCTCGGCCCGGCGCCAGAGGGTGACCATGACCTCCTGCGCGCCGTCCTCGGCCTCGTCGTGACTGGCGCCGGAGCGCAGCAGGAACGCCTTGACCCGGCCCGCATAGCGCCCGAACAGCGCGGCGAAGGCCTCGCGCGAGCGGTGTGCGGCGATTGCGAGGATCAGCGCCTCGTCGGGGGCGCCGGCAAGCGGGGTTGCGGGGCCGCCGGGGCTCCGGCCGCCATTCGTGCTTCCCGCAGTCGCCGCGTCGTCGCTCACACGCGCCCGCCTCTCAGGGTCGTCGGCCGAGGCCGCAGTGGCGCGGTTCCGGTCTGAGCGTCGCCGGTGCTCGACGCGAAGTGCAGCCAGTCTCGACCTCGGGGTGGAATTCTGCACCGCTCCTAGAGTATGGTGAAACCCTCTGCGGAACAAACACTGATCCGAAACTTACCCTCGATGGGGCGGAAAAGACCCCACGAGAAAGACAGCTACGAGGCGAGCATGATGAATTTCCTGAAGGCGGGAGTGCTGGCGCTGGCGGTGTGCGGGCTGGCGTACGTCTCGCCCGCGGAAGCTCAGACCCACACCCGTGTCGATGCCAAGCGCGACTGGTCGGTCTTCGAGGCGGCGGGCGAGGGCGCCAAGGTGTGCTGGATCGTGTCGCAGCCCCTCAAGACGGTGGCGCTGCGGGGCGGGCAGCAGGTCGAGGTGAGGCGCGGCGACATCTTCCTGATGGTGGCCGTGCGTCCGGCCGACGGGGTGAAGAACGAGGTGTCCTACATCGCGGGCTATCCCTTCCGCCCCGGCTCGAACGTCGAGGCCAAGGTGGGCTCGTCGACGCTGACGATGTTCACCGACGGCGAGAACGCCTGGTTCAAGTCGCCCGACGAGGATGCGAGGGCGATCGGCGTGTTCCGGGCGGGCTCGCAGATCGAGCTGCGCGGCACGTCGTCGCGCGGGACCACCACGGTCGACACCTTCTCGCTGCTGGGCTTCACGGCGGCGCTGGAGGCGGCGCAGGCCCGCTGCGGCTGAGGATGGGCCCGCGCCCGCGGGCCCGCGGCAGGACGACCGGCCTTTCTCCGACGGGGAAGGGCCACTATCTGTTGCGCGCGCGGGACGCCGATGTCCGCGCCTGACGGGACTGACGCGAGATGACCGGCACCGCCACCGAACGACCGAAAGCCACGGCGATCCAGCCGGACTTCGCCACCCTGCCGCGGCGCACGGTGGGCGATGGGCGCGTCAACCTGGTTGGCCTCACCCGGCCCGCGCTGCGGGCGGCGCTGGTCGAGGCGGGGGTCGACGTGGGCCAGGCGAAGATGCGCGCGGGCCAGCTGTGGCAGTGGATCTACCAGCGCGGGGTGTCGGACTTCGAGGCGATGACGAACCTCGCCAAGGGGTTCCGTGCCGATCTGGCGGCGGCCTTCACGGTCGATCGGCCCGAGATCGTGACCCGCCAGCTGAGCCGCGACGGTACGCGCAAATACCTGCTGCGCATCGCCGGCGGCCACGAGGTCGAGGCGGTCTACATCCCCGAGGAGGATCGCGGAACGCTATGCGTCTCGTCTCAGGTGGGCTGCACGCTGACCTGCACCTTCTGCCACACGGGGACGCAAAAGCTAGTGCGCAACCTCACGGCGGCCGAGATCGTCGGCCAGATCCTGGTGGCGCGCGACGACCTGGGCGAATGGCCCAAGGCTGGCGAGCGCCCGCCCGAGCGGCGGCTGATTTCCAACATCGTGCTGATGGGGATGGGCGAGCCGCTCTACAACGCCGACAACGTCCGCGACGCCATGCTGATCGCGATGGACGGCGAGGGGCTGAGCCTGTCGCGCCGGCGGATCACGCTGTCCACCTCGGGCGTGGTGCCCGAGATCCCGCGCTGGGGGGGCGAGGCGGGGACGCTGCTCGCCATCAGCCTGCACGCCACCACCGACGAGGTGCGCGACGTGCTGGTGCCGATCAACAAGAAGTGGCCGATCAAGGAGCTGCTCGCGGCCTGCCGAGCCTATCCGCGCCTGTCGAACGCCGAGCGGATCACCTTCGAGTATGTGATGCTCAAGGGCGTGAACGATTCAGACGCGGACGCGAAGCGTCTGGTCAAGCTGATCGCGGGCATCCCCGCGAAGATCAACCTGATCCCCTTCAACCCCTGGCCGGGCGCTTCTTACGAACGCTCGGACTGGGCGCGGATCGAGGCGTTTGCCGAGATCGTCAACCGCGCGGGCTATGCGAGCCCGGTGCGCACGCCGCGGGGCGAGGACATCCTCGCGGCCTGCGGGCAGCTCAAGTCGGCGACCGAGCGGGCGAGGAAGTCGCGCGCGGCCATCGCGGCCGAGGCAGGCCTGGGCTGACGCCCGGCGGGTCCCTCGCCCCGAGCCGCACCGGCAACGGCGGCGCGATGTGAGGCCGGGACCCGGGCAATGTGCTACTGTTGCCTTCGCATCGACCGCAAGGGAGGGCGAAATGAAATCCATCGTGCTTCTTGTGGGGCGCCTGCCCAACATCGTCGCCAATGTCGCGCGGGAGCTCGAGCATCTGCCGGTGCAATGGCTTGGTGCCCATAACCGCGAGGAAGTGATCCGCCAGCTCGAGGCCGAGCCGCGCATCGAGAGCGTCATCATGGGCGCGGGGCTCGACGACGCGATCCGGGGCGAGCTGATCGGCGTGATCGCGCGGCGGCGGCCGGACCTGTGCATTTTCGTCAAGGACCGCGCCTCGGGGCCCGAGGGCATGGCGCCCTTCGTCCGCCGACTGGTCGAGGCCGGCCTGCACCGAAGCCACGCCCATTCGCCGGGCTGATCGCAGTCCTTGCCGCTGATACCGGCCTTCGCGTGAGGCAGGGCATGCCACACCAAAATCGCGTCATCCCGACCGGCGAGATCTTAGCGGCCCCCTGGCGCGGTGGGTTCACCGGCAATCGCGGCTGCCTGCACGATGACGAAGAGCGATTGGGCGTGGCGCGGTGGCGGCACCCGAACTGGGTCTGCTGTCTCACCGATTTCCGCGGCCGCCACCGGCCGATCATGCCGCCGGGGCGCTGGACCGCGCTGTTCTTCTGGGACGAGGCGGTGGCGCTCGCGGCCGGGCACCGTCCCTGCGGCGAGTGCCGCCATGCCGACTACCGCCGCTTCATGGCGGCCTGGGAGGCGGCGGGGCTGCCGGGCATGGGGCCGGCGGAGCGCGACCGGGTGCTGCATCGGGCCCGGGTGACGCGCGACCGGCGGCAGGTAACGCACCGGGTCGAGGCCGCCTTTCTGCCGGATGGGGTGTTCCTGCGCGCCGAGGATGGCCCCGCGCTGACCTGGCGCGGCGCCTTGCTGCCTTGGCGCGCGGCGGGTGGCTATGGGCCCGCCCGCGCCCTGCCGCGGGGTTTGGCCGAGGTTCTGACCCCGGCGCCGAGCGTGGCGGTCCTGCGCGCGGGCTATGCGGTGGCGCCACGGCTGTGACGCCGGGACGGTGCGGCGGTCCCGTGCTCCGGGATCGGTTCGGCCAGGGCATCGAGCCCCCGTCGAACCGGACGTCGCCCCCGCGGGGCGCCGGGGGCGACAGCTTGGTGGGCATCGAGAAGGATGCGCTGGCGATTGCGGCGGCGCGTCGGGCGAAGCGGGGCCAGCGAGGTCCCGGCTCGGCCGTCAGGGCTGCGTGGCTGCGCGACCCGGGGAAGCGCTGCGTTCGGGCCGGGCCACGGCGCTCATGGACCGTGCGAGCACCGCGATGCCCCGGCTCGGAGGCCGGGGCGGCGGTGTTCTCTGGCCGGGGCGGCGCGGCGCCCGGCACTGGGATGCGATCAGTGCAGGCCGGGCTCAGATGCCCATGCACATGTACTTGATCTCGAGATAGTCGTCGCAGCCGTATTTCGAGCCCTCGCGCCCCGTGCCGGACTGCTTGACGCCGCCGAAGGGGGCGACCTCGGTCGAGATGATGCCGGTGTTGATGCCGACGATGCCGTATTCCAGCGCCTCGGCCACGCGCCAGACGCGACCGAGATCGCGGGCGTAGAAGTAGGAGGCGAGGCCGAAGATCGTGTCGTTGGCCTGGGCGATCACGTCCGCCTCGTTCTCGAAGCGGAAAAGGGGCGCCACGGGGCCGAAGGTTTCCTCCCGCGTCACCGCCATGTCGGGTGTGACGCCGGTGAGCACCGTGGGCTGGAAGAACGAGCCGCCGAGTTCATGGCGCTTGCCGCCCGTGGCGATCTTCGCGCCCTTCGAGACTGCGTCGGCAATGTGCTCCTCGACCTTTGCCACGGCCGCCATGTCGATCAGCGGGCCGGTGGTCACGCCCTCCTCGAATCCGTCGCCGACCTTCATCTTGCGGACTGCCGCGACCAGCTTCTCGGCGAAGGCGTCATAGACGCCGGCCTGCACGTAGATGCGGTTGGCGCAGACGCAGGTCTGGCCGTTGTTGCGGTACTTGGACATCATTGCGCCCTCGACCGCGGCGTCGAGATCGGCGTCGTCGAACACGATGAAGGGCGCGTTGCCGCCCAGCTCCATCGAGGTCTTCATGATCTGGTCGGCGGCCTGGCGCATCAGGATGCGGCCCACCTCGGTCGAGCCGGTGAAGGTGAGCTTGCGCACCTTGGGATTCGCGCAGAACTCCTCGCCGATCTTCGAGGACGAGGCCGAGGTGACGACCGAGAGAACGCCCTTCGGCACGCCCGCGCGTTCCGCCAGCACGGCCATGGCGAGCGCCGAGAGCGGCGTCTGCTTGGCGGGCTTCGAGATGAAGGTGCAGCCCACGGCGAGCGCGGGGCCAACCTTGCGGGCGATCATGGCGTTGGGGAAGTTCCACGGCGTGATCGAGGCGACGACGCCCACCGGCTGCTTGAGCACGACGAGGCGCTTGTCGCGCTGATGGCCGGGGATGATGTCGCCATAGACGCGCTTGGCCTCCTCGGCGAACCACTCGATGAAGCTTGCGCCATACATGATCTCGCCCTTGGCCTCGGCGAAGGGCTTGCCCATCTCGGCGGTCAGGATCGCGGCGAGGTCGTCGGCATTCGCGATCATCAGGTCGTACCACTTGCGCAGGACGGCGGCGCGCTCCTTGCCGGTGCGGGCGGCCCAGTCCTTCTGCGCGGCTTCGGCCGCGTCGATGGCGCGCCGCGTCTCGGCAACGCCGAGGTCGGGCAGGTCGACGATCTTCGCGCCGGTCGAGGGGTTGGTCACGGGGAGGGTCGGCCCCGAGCCCGCGCCCACCCATTCGCCTGCGACGAAGGCCTTGTCGGTCAGGAGCGACGGGTCGCCGAGCGACTGCTTGAGATCGGTGCGGTCCAGCATGATGGGTCTCCTCGTCGGGTCAGGCGGTGGCGGGCCGGGTGGCTCGGTGCTTCCCTGTCGGGCGCCGATCGGATGCGCGCGGCAGGCCGCGGGCCGTCAGGTCGGACGCGCCCGCTGTTCCACCAGTCCATAGCCCCGGCACGCCCCCCGGATCAAGCCGCGCGCGCCGCCATGGGGGGTGTTCAACCGCCGCGCCGCGCGCTTTACTGGATGCCCGACCGGGCGCTTGCGCGGCGCGCGGAAGGGGATGCGAACGGGATACGGGACGGCAGACAGAACAGAAAACAGGGGAGAGATGTCATGGCGCGATGCGTGGCGGTCATCGGTGCGCCCGGCACCGGCAAGTCGGCCTTGGTCGATCGCTTTTGCCGGCTCGAGGGCCAGAGCCCGCCCGGCGCCGCGCCCACCCCGGCCGACCCTCGTGTCGTCGGCTTCAACTGGTCGGGTGAGCCCTGGTGGGCGATCGACTGCCCCGGCTCGATCGAGTTCCTGCAGGAGAGCGTGAACGCGTTGACGGTGGCCGATGCCGTGATCCTCTGCGTCTCGCCCGACCCTGCGCAGGCGGTGCTGGCGGCGCCCTACCTGCGCGCGGTCGAGGCGGCGGGCGTGCCCGCGATCCTGTTCATCAACCGCATGGATGAGGCGACCGCCCGGGTGCGCGACATCGTGGCGGGGTTGCAGGACTACGCGAACCACGTGATCTGCCTGCGGCAGGTGCCGATCCGCGAGGGCGACAAGGTGGTGGGCGCGGTCGACCTGATCTCCGAGCGCGCCTGGAAATACCGCGAGGGCGAGCCATCGGCGCTGATCGCGCTGCCGCCCGAGATCGAGGAGCGCGAGCACGAGGCGCGCGTCGAACTGCTGGAGCACCTGGCCGATTTCGACGACTGGCTGCTGGAGCAGATTATCGAGGACCGCGAACCCGAGGGCGGACCGGTCTTCGGCATCGCCGCGCGGGTGCTGGCCGAGAACCGGGTGATCCCCTGCCTCATCGGCTCGGCCGGGCATGGCAACGGGATCGTGCGGCTCGCCAAGGCGCTGCGCCACGAGGCGCCGCAGGTCGAGGCGCTGGCGGCGCGGCTGGCAGAGGGCGCGGGGACGAAGGCCCCCCTGATGGCGGCAACCTTCCACGCCCGCCACCGCCGTCATGTCGGGCGCACGATCTGGCTGCGGGCGCTGGCCGAGGGGGTCAGGCCCTCGGTGATGCTGGGGGGCGCGAGCCTCGGCTCGCTGGTCGATGCCGGCAGCGACCGCGCGGGCGCGGTGTCCGAGGTGCCCGCTGGCGGACTCGCCGCTGCGGTCAAGTCCGACCATCTGCCGGGGGCGGGCCTGCTGACCCGCGACGCCGCGCTGCCGCCGCCCGACTGGTCGGCGCCCGCGGCGGGTCAGATCGCCTGCATCCTCGCGCCGGTGAACGAGCGCGACGACGTGAAACTGTCGACCGCGCTGGCGCGAATCGCTGCGGACGATCGCTCGGTGCATGTGAGCCAGGACCCCGAGACCGGCGGCCAGCGGGTCGAGACGCAGGGGCCCATCCACCTGCGCTGCCTGCGCGAGACGCTGGCGGGCGTGTTCGGTGTCGAGACGGTCGAGCAGCCGGTCCCCCCGGTCTACCGCGAGACCATCACCCGCCGGGCCGAGGTGCATCACCGCCACCGCAAGCAGACCGGCGGCGCCGGGCAGTTCGCCGACGTCAAGCTGACCGTCGAGCCGAACGGCCGCGGCGCGGGCTTCGTGTTCGACGAGGTGGTGAAAGGGGGCGCGGTGCCGCGCAACTACATCCCCGCGGTCGGGGCGGGGGCCGAGGATGCGACGGCGCGCGGGCCGCTGGGGTTTCCGGTCGTCGATGTGCGGGTGACGCTGACCGACGGGCAGCACCATTCGGTCGACAGCTCGGACATGGCCTTCCGTATCGCCGGGCGCGCGGGCGTGGCCGAGGGGCTGGCGCAAGGCGTGTCGGTGCTGCTGCAGCCCTATCACGAGGTGCGCTTCCACGTCCCTTCGGTGTTCTCGGGCGCACTGGTGCCGGTGGTCTCGGCGCTGAAGGGGCAGGTGCTGGGCTTCGACCGCGACCCCGAGGCCAAGGGCTGGGACGTATTCCGGGCGCTCCTGCCGGGCTCGGCGCTGGGGGACCTGGCGGGGCAGTTGCGGTCGGTGACGCAGGGCGTTGGGCATTTCGACCACGCCTTCGACCACTATCAGGAGCTCTACGGCAAGGAGGCAGAGAAAGTCAGCGCCGAGCGGGCCGAGGCGCGCGCGGCGCATTGAGCGGACGTGCTGTGGCAGCAGGCGGTCCCGGGTCGGGCACGGGGCCCATTCCGGGCACAGGCGGCGTGAACGTGGACCCTCTTGTCGGCGGGGGCGCCTGACATCGCGAGGCCCCGGCTTGGAGGCCGGGACAGCGAGGGGCGGCGGGTGTCGCACTTTCACGGGCTCGGCAATCGCTGTGACTTCTCGAAGACGCGCTGCCCCGGCCTCCAAGCCGGGGCCTCGCCGGAGCCGCTCGCCCAACGACCTCGGGGAACCCGCCCCGATCCCCTCCCGCCACCCCGACGCTTCTCCACCCCCGCTTGCCCTTGCGTCCCACCACCCCGCGATGATATGCGGGGCGCACCGTTGGGGTGCTTCGGCTGAGACGCGCGGGACCGCGCGAACCCATCGAACCTGATCCGGGTAAGACCGGCGTAGGGAACGGGTATCGCCTTCAGGCTCAAGGACGCTGCCCGTCTCCCCCGCGCCGGTCGCGCAGGGCGGAGGCGCGTTTGGCGCGACTGGACGACATCGCGGACGGCGGCGGGGCCGGGCGGCCCCACGTGCTGGTGATCGGCGCGGGCGTCGCGGGGCTGTGCACCGCCACAGAACTCGCGGCGCGCGGCGCGCGGGTGACCGTGATCGACCGCGCGCCGGGGCCGGGAGCCGCGTCCTGTTCGTGGTGGGCGGGCGGAATGCTCGCGCCCTTCTGCGAGCGCGAGAGTGCCGAGGAACCCGTGCTTACCCATGGCCGCCGCGCCGCCGACTGGTGGGAGCGCCATGCCAGCGGCATCACCCGCGCGGGCACGCTGGTCGTGGCGCCGGGGCGCGATCAGGGCGAGCTTGCCCGCTTCGCGCGGCGCACCTCGGGGCACGAGGCGGTGGACGGGGCGCGCATCGCGGAACTCGAGCCCGACCTCGCGGGCCGCTTCGCGCGCGGGCTGTTCTTCGTCGAAGAGGCCCATCTCGACCCGCGCAAGGCGACGGCGGCGCTGCTGACCCGGCTGGCCGAGGCGGGCGCCGAGATCCGCTGGGGCACCGACATGGCCGACGCCCCGCCCGCGGATCAGGTGATCGACTGCCGCGGCCTCGCCGCCGCCGACCGACTGGCGGACCTGCGCGGCGTCAAGGGCGAGATGCTGGTGATCCGCAGCCCCGAGGTGGCGCTCACTCGCCCGGTGCGCCTGTTGCACCCGCGCTGGCCCATCTACATCGTCCCGCGCGGCGAGGGCGTCTACATGCTGGGCGCCACGATGATCGAGAGCGGCGACCGGCACCGCATCACCGCGCGCTCGATGCTGGAACTGCTGGGCGCGGCCTATGCGCTGCACCCGGCCTTCGCCGAGGCCGAGATCCTCGAGATCGGCGTCGATGCCCGCCCGGCCTTCCCCGACAACCTGCCGCGCGTGGTGCGCGCGGGCGGGCGGCTGCATGTCAACGGGCTCTACCGCCATGGCTTCCTGCTGGGGCCCTCCGTCGCCGCCGAGGCCGCCGCCGTGGCGCTGGGGGCCAATCATCCATCGGAGTGGCTGCATGACGATCATCCTCAACGGTGAGCCGCGCGCGGTCGCGGCCGCGACGCTCGAGGCGGCGCTGGCCGAGCTCGGCTATGGCGGCGCGCATGTCGCGACCGCCGTGAACGGCGACTTCGTGCCCCGCGACGCGCGCGCGGGCGTCGCGCTGCGCGAGGGCGACCGGCTGGAAGTTCTTGCACCCCTGCAGGGAGGCTGAGGCATGGCAACCTTCTACGGCACCGCGGTGGAAAGCCGCCTGATGCTGGGCACGGCGCTATACCCCTCGCCTGCCATCCTGGCCGAGGCGGTGCGGGCATCGGGCGCGGGCATCGTCACCGTGTCGCTGAGGCGCGAGGCGGCCGAGGCGCGGGCGGGGCAGGCGTTCTGGGAGATGATCCGCGCCCTTGGCGTGCGCGTCCTGCCCAACACCGCGGGGTGCCACAGCGTGCGCGAGGCGGTGACCACCGCGCAGATGGCGCGCGAGGTGTTCGGCACCGACTGGATCAAGCTCGAGGTGATCGGCGAGGAGGACACGCTGCAACCCGACCTGTTCGGGCTGGTCGAGGCCGCGCGAATCCTGATCGCCGACGGCTTCAAGGTGTTCCCCTACACGACCGAGGACCTCGTGGCCGCGCGCCGTCTGGTCGATGCGGGCTGCGAGGTGCTGATGCCTTGGGGCGCGCCCATCGGCTCGGGGCAGGGGCTGGTGAACCCCTACGGGCTGCGCACGATGCGGGCGCATTTCCCCGATGTGACGCTGGTGATCGATGCCGGGATCGGGCTGCCCTCGCATGCCGCCCGCGCCATGGAGATGGGGTTCGACGCAGTGCTGCTGAACACCGCGGTCGCCAAGGCGGGCGACCCGGTGGCGATGGCGCGGGCGTTTGCGCGCGCAGTCGAGGCGGGGCGGCTGGCCTGCGAGGCCGACCCGATGGAGCCGCGCGACATGGCCGCCCCCTCGACCCCGGTGATGGGAAAGGCGTTCCTGGGATGACGCTCGATCCGTTCTACCCGATCGTCGATGATGCCGCCTGGCTGCCCCGCCTGCTGCCGCAGGGGGTGAAGCTGGTGCAGTTGCGCGTGAAGGACCGGCCCGAGGATGCGCTGCGCGCGCAGATCGTGGCGGCGCGCGACCTGTGCCGCGCCGCGGGGGCGGTGCTGGTGGTCAATGATTACTGGCAGCTTGCCATCGAGACGGGCTGCGACTTCGTGCATCTGGGGCAGGAGGATCTGGATGCGGCGGACGTGCCCGCGATCCGCCGCGCCGGCATCCGGCTGGGGGTCTCGACCCATGACGATGCCGAACTCGACCGCGCGCTGAGCCTCGAGCCCGATTACGTCGCACTTGGGCCGGTCTATCCCACGATCCTCAAGCAGATGAAATGGGCGCCGCAGGGGCTCGACCGCGTCACTGGCTGGAAGCGCCGGGTGGGGGAGATCCCGCTCGTCGCCATCGGCGGGCTGACGGTCGAGCGCGCGGCCCCCGTGCTGGCGGCGGGGGCCGACGTGCTCTCGGTCGTCACCGACATCCTGCTCAACCCCGCCCCCGAGGCGCGCACCCGGCAATGGGTTGCCGCCACCCGCCCGACTGTTCGCCCCAACGCATGACGGAGTGACCGATGCGCCTGATCGCCCTTCTCGCCGCCCTTCTGATCGCCACGCCCGCGGCGGCGGCCGACAAGCTGACGCTGATCCTCGACTGGTTCATCAATCCCGACCATGGCCCCATCATCGTGGCGCAGGAGAAGGGGTATTTCGCGGCGCAGGGGTTGGAGGTCGAGATCATCCCGCCCGCCGACCCCTCGGACCCGCCGAAGCTGGTGGCAGCGGGCAAGGCGGACCTGGCGGTGTCATATCAGCCGCAGCTCCATCTTCAGGTGCATGAGGGGCTGGGGCTGGTGCGCGTGGGCACGCTGGTGGCGACGCCCCTCAGCTGCCTTCTGGTGCTGGCGGACGGGCCGATCAAGTCGATTGCGGATCTGAAGGGCGGCAAGCTCGGCTTTTCCGTGGGGGGCGTCGAGGAGGCGCTCTTGGGCGCGATCCTCGAGCGCCACGGCATGACGCTGGCGGATATCGAGCTGGTGAACGTCAACTGGTCTCTCTCGCCCTCGCTCATGTCGGGGCAGGTGGATGCGGTGATCGGCGCCTACCGCAATTTCGAGCTGAACCAGATGGACATCGAGGGCGTGAAGGGCCGCTGCTTCTTCATCGAGGAGGAGGGCGTCCCCGCCTATGACGAGCTGATCTACGTCGCCCGCGCCGAGGGGCTGGACAGCAACCTGATCGCCCGCTTCCTCGCCGCGACCGAGCTTGCGACGCAGTTCATCGTCAACAATCCCGAGGAATCGTGGGAGATCTTCAGGGGCACGGCGGCGGAACTCGACGACGAGCTGAACCGCCGGGCGTGGGTGGACACGATCCCGCGCTTCGCGCTGCGGCCCGCGGCGCTCGACGCCGGGCGCTATGCGCGCTTCGAGGCGTTCCTGAAGGACGGCGGGCTGATTTCGGAGGTCAAGCCGGTCGGCGAGATCGCCATCGACGTGGGGGCGAAATGACGGCCCCCGATTTCGACAGCGGGGTCTTCGCAGGCTGGCGCGAGGCCACGCCCGACTGGGCGGCGTACACCCGCCACGCCTTTGTCGAGGGGTTGCGCACCGGCGCCCTGCCGCGCGCGGCCTTCATGCATTACCTGGTGCAGGACTACGTGTTCCTGGTGCATTTCTCGCGCGCCTGGGCGCTGGCGGTGGTGAAGGCGGGCAGCCTTGCCGAGATGCGCACCGCCGCGGCCACCGTGGATGCGCTGGTCAATCACGAGATGCGGCTGCATGTCGAGACCTGCGCCAAGGCCGGGATCACCGAGGATGCGCTGTTCGCGGCCGAGGAGGCGCCCGAGAACCTCGCCTACACCCGCTTCGTGATCGACGCGGGGCTTTCGGGCGATTTCCTCGACCTGATGGCGGCGCTTGCGCCCTGCGTGCTGGGCTATGGCGAGATCGGCGCGCGGCTGGCGCGCGAGGCCACGTCGGACGCCTATGCCGACTGGATCGGCACCTATGGTGGGGAGGAGTATCAGTCAGTCTGCGCCGAGGTGGGCGGGCTGATCGACGCCGCCGCCGCCGCGCGGCTGGGCGCGGCGCCCGAGGCCTCGCCCCGCTGGCCCGCGCTGTGCCGGCGCTTCGCCACGGCGACGCGGCTGGAAGTGGGCTTCTGGGACATGGGGTTGCGGGGGCATCCGTGACCCCCGCGCCCGGCATCCGCATCGCGGGCAGGCTCGATTTCGGCGGCGGCTATGCCATCGACGGAATCGACCTTGCGGTGGAGGCCGGGCGCTGGACCTGCCTGCTGGGCCCATCGGGCGTGGGGAAATCGACGCTCTTGCGCCTCATCGCCGGGCTCGACGCGGGCGGGCGGCTCGACGGCGCTATCACGACCACGGATGGCGCGCCGCTGGCGGGGCGGATCGCCTGGATGGGGCAGACCGACCTGCTGGCGCCGTGGCTGGATGTGGCGGGCAATATCGGCCTCGGCGCGCGGCTGAGGGGCGAGCGGGCAGATCCCGCGCGGGTCGAGCGCCTTATCGGCGAGGTGGGCCTCGCCGGCCACCGCGAGAAGCGCCCGGCGGCGCTGTCGGGGGGGATGCGCCAGCGCGTGGCGCTCGCGCGCACGCTGATGGAGGACCGGCCCGTGGCGCTGCTGGACGAGCCCTTCTCGGCGCTCGACGCGCGCACGCGGGCCGAGATGCAGGAGCTTGCGTTCCGCGTGCTGGCCGGGCGCACGGTGCTGATGGTCACCCACGACCCCGCCGAGGCGGCGCGGCTGGGCCACGCGATCCATGTGATGACCGAAGCGGGCCTGCGCCCGTTCCCCGCGCCCGCGAGCCCGCCGATCCGCGAGCCGGGGGCGCGCGAGACGCTGGAGACGCAGGCAGCCCTTCTGGCGGCGCTGCGCGCGCCCGATGGCGTGGCGGCGGAGGCCGCGCGGTGAGCCGGGTCGCGGGTATCCTCGGCGTCGCGGCGGTCGCCATCGCGCTGTGGCAAGCGCTGGTCTGGGCCACGGGCGTGCCGCCCTTCATCCTGCCGGGACCGGGGCGGGTGGCCGTGGCGCTGTGGGACGCGCGCCTGCTGCTGGCGCAGCATTTCACGGTGACGGCGGCCGAGGTGCTGGCGGGCATCGTGCTGGGCTCGGCGCTGGGGGCGCTGACGGCGGTGCAGCTGATGGCGGCGCCCCGGCTTGCCCGCGCGGTGATGCCGGTGCTGGTGTTCACGCAGGCGGTGCCGGTCTTCGCGCTCGCGCCGCTGCTCACGCTGTGGCTGGGCTACGGGATCTGGTCGAAGATCGCGATGACGCTGCTCATCATCTATTTCCCGGTCGCCTCGGCCTTTCTCGACGGGTTGAGGCGCACGGACCCGGGCCTGCTCGATCTCGCCCGCACCATGGGGGCCGGGCGCGCCCGGACGCTGCTGTTTCTGCGCCTTCCCGCGGCGCTGCCGGCCTTCGCCTCGGGGCTGCGGCTGGCGGCGGTCTATGCGCCGATCGGCGCAGTGATCGGGGAATGGGTGGGGGCCTCGCAGGGGCTCGGGTACCTGATGCTGCTGGCGAACGGGCGCGCCAAGACGGACCTCATGTTCGCGGCGCTGATCGTGCTGGCGCTGATGACGGTCGCGCTCCATGCCGGCGTGGGCGCGCTGGGGCGGCGACTCGACGCCTATGCGGCGGGGCGCGCGGCGGGGGGCTGACACCGGCGTTGCGCGCGGCGCGCGGCCGGCCGATCGCGCCCGGTGCGCAACGCCGCGCTTCCCCGGCCTCCGAGCCGAGGCCTCGCGCCGCGCGTGATGTTGACGAGGCCCCGGGTCGAACCCGGGGCAGCGAGGGGGGCGGGTGGTGTGGCGAAACCCGGCTCGGGGCTGCGGCAGCGCAACGCCACGGTGTTCTCGCCGTGAAGCGCGACAGGGAGGCCCCGGCTCGGAGGCCGGGGCCGAGACGGAGGGCGGGCGGTGCTGGCGAGGCCCCGTCTCGGCGGCCGGGGCATCGGGGCGAGTCGCGCGGGGCGCGCAGCCGCCCCCTCCGTCAGATCAAGGGGGTGGCGAAGGAGCGCGACGGGATGCCGGCCGCGGCGCGGCGGCGTTCCTCGGCGAGGATGCGGGCATCGAGTTCCGTCCGGTCGGTGGTGCCCGAGATGTTCGCTTCCGTCGGCATGTTCTCGGCGAAGTGCAGGAAGCGCTCATGCGCCACGTCCCAGAGGCGGCGCAGCTCGGCCAGAGGGTCGGGATGGTCGTCGGCCCGCAGGTCGATCCAGGGATAGACCTCGCCCCGGTGGATCCGCAGCGCCGCAGCCTGCGTGCCGCGCTTGTCGCCGCCCGCGGCCTCGCCCGCCTCCATCGCCGTCATGAAGCGTTCCGGGAAGGGCAGGGCGCCCGCGTCCTGCCACGCCGCCAGCACCGCCTCGAGCACCTGCGGCCCCGCCAGCATGTTGCCCGCGACCGAGACGTTCTCGCCCGCGCCATGCCCGGCCCAGTCCACGCATTTGCCCCCGGTGAAGGCGGCGATCCGGCCCGTGCCGTCGATCATGTGGATCTGGCGGTTCGCGGCCCCCGCATCGCGCGCGGTCAGATCGGCGATCACGGCGTCCGACGCCTCGCCCGCCGCCAGCCGGTCGGCCGCCTCGATACCCCAGAGCGGGCTGATGAAGGCCTGCGTCGCCACCGCCGCGCGGCCCGGCCGGATATGGGGCACCAGCGCCCCCACGGCGAAGAAGCGGCTGGCCACGGCCACGCCGAGATGGCCCGATGCCGGGTCGCGCGCAACGATCGAGAATGTCATGTCCTGCTCCCTCGCCGCCGCCCGCCGGGCGGCTCGGGGGGCAGTCTTACACCATCGTGGCGGCTGCGGAAGCGGGGCCTGCCGCGCGGGCCGCATCCGCTTGGGGCTTCCTTCGGTGGCGAGGTTCGGCTTAGGCTGTGGACCGTGCCGCGCGGCCCCGCCCGCGCACCCCGAGCGAGGGAGAGGAGCGCCGCGTGAAGGATGTCAGCCACTACGAAGCACGCCTGAGGGCGCGCCTTGCCGAACTTACGGCCCGCGTCACCGGGGTCGAGGCGCAGCTCGACGCGCCCGCGCCCGCGGATTTCGAGGAGCGCGCCACCGAGCGCGAGGGCGACGAGGTGCTGGAAGGGCTGGGCCAGGCCGGGATGGCCGAGATCCGCATGATCGAGGCCGCGCTCAAGCGCGTCGAGGACGGCGCCTATGGCATCTGCGTCAACTGCGGCGAGGAGATCGCCGAGGAGCGCCTCGACCTCGTCCCCCACGCGCCGCGCTGCCGCAACTGCGCCTGAGGCGGGGTCAGTCCTCGGCCTCGGCGGCCTCGGCAAGGATCGCCGCGCGAACCGTCTCCAGTTTGCCGGCAAGGTGATCGCGCAGAAGGCGCCCAAGGCGGGGCCCGTCCGCGGCCTCCAGCGCCGCGACGATCTGTTCGTGCTCGGCCACCGCCTTCTCCCAGCGCTGGGGCGAGAGGTTCGCGCGGAAGCGCGCGCGCCGCACCCGGGCCGCGAGGCTGCGGCGCATCTGGATCAGCGTCTGGTTGCCCGCGGCCTTGAAGATGCGGTCGTGGATCTCCTCGTTCAGCTGGAAATAGCTGTGGCGATCGCCGCGCCGGTAGGCCGCGACCATGGCATCGTGGAGCACCCGGATCTCGGCCACCTGGTTTGGCGCGATCCGTGCGCAGGCAAGCTCGCCCGCAAGCGCCTCGAGCGCGCCCATGATCGGGAACACCTCGTCGAGGTCGGCCACCGTCATCGGCGCTACCCGCGCGCCGCGCCGCGGCGTGATCTGGATCAGGCCCTCCTTGGCCAGCGCCTGCACTGCCTCGCGCAGTGGCGTGCGCGAGACGCCGAAGGCCTCGCAAAGCTCGCGCTCGTTTATCTTGGCGCCCGGCACGAGCGCGCCCTCGACGATCATCTCGCGCAGCCGGTCGCTGAGCGCGTCGGGCAAGAGTCGCTGGATCGGGGTGAAGGTCTCGTTCACGTCAGCGCCCTTTCCGAGCTTTCGGCCAGCACCCGCGCCACATGCAGCGCCTGCCGGCCCGCGCCTTCGGCGATCTGGTGGCGGCACGAGGTGCCATCGGCCACGACGATAGCGTCATCGGCCGCCGCGCGCACCTTCGGCAGCAGGCTCAGCTCCGCCATGGCGCGGCTGGCGGCCAGCGTTTCCGCCTGATAGCCGAAGGCGCCGGCCATGCCGCAACACGATGACGCGATCAGCTCGACCTTGAGGCCGGGGATCAGGCCCAGGACCTTCTGCACCGGCCCCATGACGTTGAACGCCTTCTGGTGGCAATGTCCGTGCAGCAGCGCGATCCGGGCCGGGAGCGGCGCGAGGGGCAGGTCGAGCCGCCCCTCGGCCGCGCGGGCGGCTAGGAATTCTTCGAACAGCATGATGCGGGCGCCGTCCTCGGCGCTCCAGTCGTCCAGAAGCGCCGGCGCCTCGTCGCGGAAGGTCAGGAGGCACGAGGGCTCGAGCCCCACCACGGCCGCGCCGTTCGCCAGCGCCGGGCGCAGGGCCGCCGCAGTGCGGGCCATTTCGGCCTTGGCCTCGGCCGCCATCCCGGCCGCGAGATAGGTGCGGCCGCAGCAGAGCGGGCGAGCGCCGTCCGGGGCGGTGGCATGGGCGACCCTGAGCCCCGCGCGTTTCAGCACGGTCTCGGCCGCGCGCAGGTTCCCGGGCTCGAAGTGGCGGTTAAAGCAGTCGGCGAAGAGGACGACATCCGCCGCCGCCATCTCGGAGGCCGTGCTTGTCGTGCGGAACCAGTCGCGCCGCCATTCCGGCAGGTCGCGCTCGGCGGCGAGGCCAGTTGTTCGCTCCATCAGGCGGCGCAGCACGGGCACGCGGTTGCGCAGGTTCGCGAGCGGCGCGAGCGCCGCGGCGAGGCGGGCGTAGCGCGGCATCTCGGCGATCAGCCGCTCGCGCAATGGGACGCCGTGGCGGCGGGCGCGGGCGCTTTGCACCTCGATCTTCATCTTCGCCATGTCGACGCCGGTGGGGCACTCGCGCCGGCACGCCTTGCACGAGACGCAGAGCTTCATGGTCTCGGCCATCTCGGGCGCGGTGAAGGCGTCGGGGCCAAGCTGGCCCGAGATGGCGAGGCGCAGGGTGTTCGCCCGCCCTCGGGTCAGGTCGCGCTCGTTGAAAGTTACGCGGTAACTTGGACACATCGCGCCGTCGAGCGTCTTTCGGCAGGCGCCGTTGTTGTTGCACATCTCGACCGCGCCCTGAAAGCCGCGGCCGGCGCCGTGGTGGCCCTCCCAGCGGAACACGGTGGCAAGCTCGGGCACCGCGTAGTCGGGGTCGAAGCGCATCAGGCTGCGGTCGTCCATGAGGGGCGGGCGCACGATCTTGCCGGGATTCATCAGCCCCGCGGGGTCGAAGCGGTCCTTGACCTCCTCGAAGGCCGCGACGATGCGCTCGCCGAACATCTGGCGGTGGAACTCGGACCGAACGATGCCGTCGCCATGTTCGCCCGAATGGCTGCCCTTGTATTCGCGGACCATCGCGAAGGCTTCCTCGGCGATGGCGCGCATCGTGCGCACGCCGAGGTCCTGTTTCAGGTTCAGCACCGGGCGCACATGCAGCGTGCCGACCGAGGCATGGGCATACCAGGTGCCGTCGGTGCCGTGCTTGCGGAAGATCGCAGTCAGGCGGTCGGTGTAGTCGGCGAGGTCGGGCAGGCGCACGCAGCAGTCCTCGACGAAGCTCACGGGCTTCCCCTCGGATTTCATGCTCATCATGATGTTGAGGCCCTGCTTGCGGACCTCGATGATGCGCGACTGGAAGGCGGGGTCGATGGCTTCGACCACGCCGCCGGGCTGCTTGCCGGGGTCGTCCCAGCGGAAGCCCAGATCGGCCATCAGGTCGTGGAGCGCCGCGAGGCGGCGAAGGTTCTCGGCCTGGTCATCCTCGGCGAACTCGACGATCAGCAGCGCCGCTGGCTCGCCGCGGACGAATTCCTCGACCACGGGGCGGAAGATCGGGATGTCACGTGCCAGCGCGATCATGGTGGCATCGACCAGCTCGATCGCAGTGGGGTCGAGCTTGACGAGATGCTGGGCCGCGTCCATCGCCTTGTAGAAGCTGGGGAAATGGCAGACCCCCAGCACCTTGTTCCGCGGCAGGGGCGAGAGCTTGAGCGTGATGCGCTCGGAGAATGCCAGAGTCCCCTCCGACCCAACCAGCAGGTGCGCGAGGTTCACCGGCCTCCCGTTCGGGACCAGCGCGTCGAGGTTGTAGCCGCCGACGCGCCGATAGACATCGGGGAAGCGCGCGGCGATCTCGGCCGCTTCGCGCTCGCCCAGGGCAAGGAGGTCCCGGATCAGGTCCGGGACCCGGCCCCCGGTTGCGCCCGTGTTCGCGCCCGGCTGCAGCTCGCCGAAGGTCGCGCGGGTGCCGTCGGCGAGGATCGCGTCGATGGACGCCACGTTGTCGCGCGAGGTGCCATAGCGCAGCGAGCGCGAGCCGCAGGAGTTGTTGGCCGTCATCCCCCCCAGCGTCGCGCGGGACGAGGTCGAGACATCGACCGGATACCACAGCCCATGGGATTTCAGCGCGGCGTTGAGATGATCGAGCACCAGTCCCGGCTCGACCACCGCCTCGCGGCGTTCGGGGTCCACCGACACGATTCGGTTGAGGTGCTTCGAGAGGTCGAGCACTACCGCCTCGTTCACCGTCTGCCCGCATTGCGAGGTGCCGCCGCCGCGTGGCAGGACCGGCACGCCCGCCTCGCGCGCCACCTGCATCGTCGCGATCACGTCGTCCATGCTGCGCGGCACGACGACGGCCTTCGGCATCATCTGGTAGATCGAGGCATCTGTCGCATAGCGTCCGCGCGAGAAGGCGTCGCCCATCACCTCGCCCGTCACCGCCGCGCGCAGCTTGCGGGGCAGCGCAACATCTTCCGAAACCGTGATACGAGTCATTGACAGGCTGTCCCGATCTGTATTCTGTATACAAATCCTTACCGAGCCCGCGGCAGACGGGCAAGGGTGCAGATCGACCTTACCAAGGGGACAGGCCATGGCCGGCAGACATTTCCTCCAGATCCCGGGACCCTCGAACACGCCCGACCGGATCCTGCGCGCCATGGACCAGCCGGTGCCGGACCATCGCGGGCCGGGCTTCGGTGACATCGGCGCCAAGGCGCTCGATGGCATGAAGAAGATCTTCAAGACGAAGCAGGACGTGGTGATCTATCCCGCCTCGGGCACCGGGGCGTGGGAGGCGGCGCTGGCAAACACCTGCTCGCCCGGCGACCGGGTGCTGATGTACGAGACCGGGCATTTCGCGTTCCTCTGGACCAACATGGCGCGCAAGCTGGGCCTGCGGCCCGAGGCGATCGTCGGCGACTGGCGCCACGGCGCCGACCCCGTGGCCATCGCCGAGCGCCTGCGCGCCGACAAGGCGCACGAGATCAGGGCGGTCTGCGTCGTGCACAACGAGACCTCGACGGGCTCGGTCACCCAGATCCCCGAGATCCGGAAGGCGATCGACGAGGCCGGACACCCCGCGCTCCTGATGGTTGACACGATCTCCGGGCTTGCCTCGATCGACTTCCGCTTCGACGAGTGGGGCATCGATGTCGCGGTCACGGGCAGCCAGAAGGGGCTGATGCTGCCCCCCGGCCTCAGCTTCAACGCCGTCGGCGCGAAGGCGTGGGAGGCGCGCAAGCGCGCGACCCTGCCGCGCTCCTACTGGGACTGGGAGGACATGAGGGGCCCGAACGAGAAGGGCTATTTCCCCTATACCCCCGCCTCGCTGATGCTCTATGGCTTGAACGAGGCCATCGACATGCTGCTCACGGAGGGGCTCGACAATGTCTTTGCCCGTCACGCACGGCTTGCAGGCGCGGCGCGCGCGGCGGTCGAGCACTGGGGGCTCGAGATCCTCTGCGCCGAGCCGCGGCACCGCTCGAACGTGCTGACGGCCGTGATGATGCCAGAGGGCCATTCGGCCGACCGCTTCCGGCGCGTCACGCTCGACGCCTTCGACATGTCGCTGGGCAACGGGCTGTCGAAGGTCGCGGACAAGGTGTTCCGCATCGGACACCTGGGCGATTTCAACGATCTCATGCTCATGGGCACGCTTTCGGGCGTCGAGATGGGCCTGGAACTGGCGGGCGTCCCCCACCAGAAGGGGGGCGTGATGGCGGCAATGCGCCATCTGACCGGAAACGGCGCGGCCGGCGCGAACGCGGCGGCCTGAAGTCGGACGAGGGAAGGACACCGGGGCGCGTTCACAAGACCCCGGGCCGAAGGGAACCGGATGGGCGCGGCCCGTCCCTGAAAGGGAGGAGACAAGCATGAAGATTTCGACGCTTCTGGCCGGCGTGGCGCTTGCGGCGGGGCTCGGCACCGCGGCGTCCGCGCAAGAGCTCAAGTTCGGCCATGTCGGCGAGCCGGGCTCGCTGTTCCAGGCGAGCGCCGAGGCCTTCGCCTCGTGCTCGAACGCGGCGCTGGGCGACAAGGCCGAGGTGGTGGTGTTCGGCTCGTCGCAGCTCGGCAACGACAAGGAGCTTCTGCAGAAGCTCAAGCTCGGCCAGGTGCAGTTCGCGCTGCCCTCGTCGATCATGTCCTCGGTCGATGACACCTTCGGTGTCTTCGAGATGCCCTACATCATCAAGGACCGCGAGCACATGAAGCGCGTCTGGGCCGAGATGGAGCCCACCTTCCAGGCGGCGGCGCAGAAGAACGGCTACCGCATCATCGGCCTGATGGAGAACGGCTTCCGCCACATCACCAACAACGTCCGGCCGATCAACGTGCCGGACGATCTCAAGGGCATCAAGCTGCGCACGCCCTCGGGCGCGTGGCGGGTGAAGATGTTCCAGCTCTACGGTGCGAACCCCACGCCGCTTGCCTTCTCGGAGGTGTTCACGGCGCTGCAGACCGGCGTGATGGACGGGCAGGAGAACCCCTACGCCCAGATCGCCTCGGCCAAGTTCCAGGAGGTGCAGAAGTATCTCTCGATCACCGGCCACGTCTACACGCCGGGCTATGTGCTGGTGTCGGACAAGCATTTCTCGGCGCTGCCCGAGGATGTGCAGACAGCGCTCCTGAATTGCGGCCAGTCGACCCGCGACAAGGTCTACGAGATCGCGGCACAGTTCGAGACCGACCTGCTGCAGGTCATCAAGGACGCGGGCGTCGCGGTGAACGAGGCCGACAATGCGGCCTTCGTCGCCGCCTCGAAGCCGATCTACGACGAGTTCGCGGCCACGGTCGATGGCGGCCCGGAGCTGGTCGAGAAGATCCGCTCGCTCGCGGCCGGCTCGTGACGCGCCGGGCCCGGCACGGCGCTCGCCGCTGACGCCGGCCCGAAGAAGCCCCTCCTCCGCGCCGCGCGGAGGAGGGCATGACTGCAGGGCCGCGCGCGGCCCGACCGGACTTGCAGGCGCCTTGGCGTCCCGAGCTTCTCCGCCCGACCCTTTCCGAAAGCCACGAACATGCTCTCTGCCGTCTCGCGCACACTGGAATGGCTGCTCGAATGGGTGGTCATCTTCCTGATGATCGCCCTCACGTTGGTCGTTGTCGTCGCCGTGCTCTACCGGATCGCCGGCTCGTCCTTCTCCTGGTACGACGAGGTGGCGGCGATCATGTTGGCCTGGATCACCTATTACGGCTCGGCGCTCGCGGCGTTGAAGCGGCGGCATATCGGCTTCGACACGGTGCTGCTGTCGCTGTCGCGCCGCACCCGGATGGTGGCGGTGGTGATGGCCGAGATCATCGTGATCGGCTTCTTCGCCGCGCTCGCCTGGGCGGGCATGGAGGTGCTGGCGGTGCTGGAAGGCGACCGGCTGATCTCGCTGCGATGGGTGCCGGTGCAGTTCACCCAGTCGGTGATCCCGATCGGAGCGGTGCTGTTCATCGTCGCGGAGCTTCTGAGCCTGCCGCACTACTGGAGCATGACCATCCGTGGGGTCTCGCTCGAGCATGCCGAGATCGAGGAAGAGGTCGCAACCGAGATGAAGAAGGCGGGGGCCAACTGACATGCTGATGCTGGGGATCGTGATCGCCATCGTCGCGATGATCTGCCTCAACGTGCCGATCGCGGTGGCGCTGGCAGTGGGTGGCATCTTCGGGCTCCTGGCCTACGAGGGCTGGGGCAGCCTGGTGACCATCGCGCTCGACATGTACGACGGCTCGACCAAGTTCTCGCTGATCGCCATCCCGATGTTCGTGCTGGCGGGCGCGATCATGAACGCGGGAGGCGTCACCGACCGGCTGATCAACTTCGTCACCGCGTTGATCGGCTTCGTTCGCGGCGGGCTCGCGATGGTCAATATCGGCGTGTCGCTGTTCTTTGCCGAGATCTCGGGCTCGGCGGTGGCGGATGTCGCGGCGATGGGCTCGGTGCTTATTCCGCAGATGAAGAAGCGCGGCTATTCCGGGCCGCTGGCGGCCGCCGTCACCTCGTCCTCGGCGTCGCTCGCCATCATCATTCCACCCTCGATCCCGATGATCCTCTATGCCACCTCGGCGGGAACGTCGGTCGAGCAGCTTTTCGTGGCGGGCTTCGTTCCCGGTCTTCTGGGCGCGGCGGGGTTGATGTTCGTGGCCTACGTCTTCGCGCGGCGCTACAACCTGCCGACCGAGGAAGCCTTCAACATGCCCCGCTTGCGCGAGACCTTCGTCGACGCGCTGCCGGCCTTCTCGCTGCCCATCATCATCCTCGGCGGCATCTTCGGCGGCTTCGTCACGGCGACCGAAGCCGCGGGGCTGGCGGTGCTGGCGGCCTTGATGGTGGGCCTCTGGTACAACCAGATCGACTTCCGGCACCTGAAGCGCGCGATGCTGGACGGGGGCATGCAGACGGCGGTGGTGATGCTGCTGGTTGCCGCATCCGTCGTGATGGGCGGGTTCCTGACGCGGGCGCAGCTGCCGCAGGAACTGGCGCAGGGCATCCTAGACCTCACCTCGAACAAGTGGATGATCCTGTTCATCCTCAACATCTTCTTCCTGATCATCGGGTTCTTCCTGCACTCGGCGGCGGCGATCATCCTGGTGGTGCCGATCGTCATCCCGCTGATTCAGGCAGCGGGGATCGACCCGATCCATTTCGGGCTGGTGGTGACGCTGAACCTGGCCATTGGGCAGCAGACGCCGCCCGTCGCCTCGGTGCTGATCACCGCCTGCTCGATCGCCCGGGCGAACATCTGGGACGTGTCGAAGGTCAACATCTGGTTCATCCTGGTGCTGCTGCTGGTGCTGATGATGTGCACCTACATCCCGGCGATCCCGATGTTCCTGGTGGAGTATTTCTACCGCTGAGGGGCGGGCCGAGGCCCGCTGCCCATCCCTCCCCCAGAAGGGGGGAGGGCGGCGCCAGACCCATGCCGGAGGCGAGATGACCGACGAGTTGATCCACACTCTCGAGGACGGCATCGCGACCGTCACCTTCAACCGGCCCGAGAGCCGCAACGCGCTGACCTTCGCGATGTACGAAGGGCTCGCGCGGATCTGCGCCGAGGCGCCGACCGACGGCTCGGTCAAGGCGATCATCGTGCAGGGGGCGGGCGGCAGGGCCTTCGCCGCCGGGACCGACATGACGCAGTTCCGGGGCTTCGCGACCGACGAGGACGCGCTGGGCTACGAGAAGAAGATGGACGGCGTGCTCAAGGCCATCGAGGCCTGCCCGCTGCCCACCATCGCCGCGATCACCGGCGCCTGCACCGGGGGCGGTGCGGCGATTGCCGCTTGCTGCGACCTGCGCATTTCGGATCAGCGCCTCAAGTTCGGCTTCCCCATCGCGCGGACGCTGGGCAACTGCCTGTCGGTCGGCAATCTCGCGCGGCTTGCGGCACTTCTCGGCCCCGCGCGGACGCGCGAGATCCTGCTGACAGCGCGCCTGATCGAGGCCGAGGAGGCGAAGGCCATCGGGCTGGTGAGCGAGGTGCTGACGGATGCCGACGCCTTGGCCGCGCGGGCGCGCGAGCTTGCCGCCCTCTTGGCCACCCACGCGCCGCTGACCCTGCGCGCGACCAAGGAGGGGCTGAGGCGCGCCTTCTACCACGGGCCCGAGGCCGAGGACGCAGACCTGATCCTGATGACCTACATGTCCGCCGATTTCCGCGAGGGGATGGAGGCGTTCCTCGCCAAGCGCGCGCCGGACTGGAAGGGGCGCTGAGATGGGGCCGCTGGTGGGCTGCCGCGTCGTCGAGCTTGCGCATGTCATGGCGGGGCCGGTCTGCGGCCTGATGCTCGCGGACATGGGCGCGGACGTCATCAAGCTGGAAAAGCCGAACGGCGACGACACCCGCCGCATGGTGCCGCCGCAGATCAATGGCGAGAGCGCCGCCTACATGATGATGAACCGCGGCAAGCGGGGGCTGGCGCTGGACCTCAAGGCGCCGGAGGCTGCGGACGCGCTGCGCCGCCTGCTGCGCGGGGCGGACGTGGTGATCGAGAACTACCGCGCCGGCACGATGGAGAAGCTGGGGCTCGGCTACGAGAGCCTCAGGGCGGAAAACCCGGGCCTCATATACGTCTCGATCTCCGGCTTCGGGCGCTCGGGGCCCTATGCCGACCGCGGCGGCTTCGATCTGATCGCGCAGGGCATGTCGGGGCTGATGTCGATCACCGGCGAAGGTACGGGACGCCCGCCGGTGAAGGTGGGCGCGCCGGTGTCGGACATCACCGCCGGCATCCTCGCCGCGATGGGCGTGTCGGCAGCCTACGCCCACAAGCTGCGGACCGGGCAGGGACAGGTGGTGGACACCTCGCTGTTCGAGGCCGCGATCACGCACACCTACTGGCAGTCGGCCATCGCGTTCGCGACCGGCGAGGCGCCGGGGCCGATGGGCTCGGCGCATCCCCTAAACGCGCCCTACCAGGCCTTCGAGACGGCAGACGGCTGGGTCAATGTCGGCGCCGCCAACCAGCGCAACTGGGAGCGGCTGGTGGCGATCCTGGGCGCGCCCGGGCTTGCGGCCGACCCGCGGTTTGCGACCAATGCCGAGCGGATGGCGCACCGTGTCGAGCTCGAGGCCGCGCTCAACGCCATCCTGCGCACCCGCCCCACCGCCGCGTGGCTGGCCGAGTTTGACGCGGGCGGCCTGCCGGCAGGCCCGGTGCTGGACGTGCGCCAGATGCATGCCGACCCGCAGACCCGGGCGCGCGACATGGTGGTGGCGACCGACCATCCCGTGGCGGGCCGGGTCGAGGCGATCGGGCTGCCGGTGAAATTCTCGGCCACGCCGGGGGGGTCGACCCGGCCCGCGCCGCTTTTGGGCCAGCACACGCGTGAGATCCTTGCCGAGGCGGGCTATGCCCCGGCCGAGATCGAGGCGATGATCGGCAGCGGTGCCGCCATCGCCGCCTGACCCCCCTTGCCCGCCGGGCGCCCCCGGCGCACCCTGCGCGCCGGGCAAGGCGGGAGGCAGGCCATGGGCAAGGCGGAAGATGCGCTGAGGCGCGAGATCGTGGCGCGGGCCCGCGAGATGAACGCGGCCGGCATCAACCAGGGTACCTCGGGCAACATATCGGCGCGCCTGGGCGACCGGATGATGATCACCCCTTCGGGCGTGCCCTACGAGACGATGGAGCCGGGCATGATCGCCTCGGTCGCGCTCGACGACCCCGAGGGGGCATGGGAGGGGCCGCTCAGGCCCTCGACCGAATGGCGTTTCCACCAGCGGCTGCTGAACGCTCGGCCCGATGCGCAGGCCGTGGTGCACGCGCATCCCGCGCATTGCACGGCGCTTGCGATCCTGCGGCACGAGATTCCGGCCTGCCACTACATGGTCGCAGCTTTCGGGGGCGAGAACGTGCGCTGCGCGGGCTATGCCCGCTTCGGCTCGGCTGAGCTCGCCGACCTCGCGGTCGCAGCGATGGCGGGGCGCACCGCCTGCCTGCTGGCCAATCACGGCATGATCGTGCTGGGCGACACGCTGGCGCGCGCCATGTGGCGCGCGGTCGAGCTCGAGGCGCTGGCGCGGCAGTACTGGATCGCCCGGACCATCGGACAGCCGGTGATCCTGGGCCGCGCCGAGATCGACGAGGCGCTGGCCGCCTTCGCGGATTACGGCCTCAAGGCCTGAGCCGTTCGGGGCTTTGGAAGCGGCAACCACAGAGAGAAAAATCCAGGAAAAGCTCGTGCCTGCGCTGTGCGGCGGCGCCGTCGCCGCTAACTCGCGCCGGGATGGCCGGGGGCATTGCCCGGCATTTTCGGGAGAGTTCGGCACATGGCATCGGACACGATCACCGGAATCGCCGAGAGCTCGGCGGATTTCGAGCTTCTGGCCCAGGCGCTCGCGGCCTTCGGCCTCGACGCGGTTCTCGACGACCCAGCGGGGGATTTCACCGTCTTTGCGCCCACGGATGCGGCGTTCGTGCAGCTGGCTCAGGATCTCGGCTTCGCCGGCACCGACGAGGCGGGGGCGCTCGGCTTCCTGCTCGCCAATGTCGATGCGGCGGTGCTGGAGCAGGTGCTGCTCTATCACGTCTCGGCCGGTGCGAAGGATGCGGCGGCGGTCTCGGCGCTCGCCAGCATCGACACCCTGGCGGGCGAGGCGATCACGATCGACCTGCCGGTCCTGCAGGATCTCGAGCCGGATCTCGCGGACCCCTCGCTGATCGCCACCGACATGGCGGCGACGAACGGCATCGTGCACGTGATCGACCGGGTGCTGCTGCCGGTGGACCTGCCGGGCAATGACGCGCCCAGCATCGCCGGGATCGTGGCGCAGAGCGGCGAGGGCTTCGACACGGACGCCGGCGACTTCGACATGCTGCTGGCGGCGGTGAAGGCGGCGGGCCTCGTGGGCGCGCTGGATGACCCGGGCGCCGACCTCACCGTCTTTGCGCCGACCGATGGCGCCTTCGTCGCGCTGGCGGGCGACCTCGGCTATGGCGGGTCGGACGAGGCGGGGGCCCTCAGCTACATCCTGACCGTGCTGGGGGCGCTGAACGGCGGCGACGCGGTGGGGCTGCTGACGGACGTGCTGCTCTACCATGTCTCGGCCGGCGCGCAGCAGCTGTCGCAGGTCGTGGCGCAGGGCGAGGTCACGACGCTTCTGGGGGCGAGCTTCGGGGTCGATGCCGGGACGGGCACGCTGATCGACAACGAGCCCGACCTCGCGGACCCGGGGCTTGTCGCCACCGACATCCAGGCGTCGAACGGCATCGTGCACGTCATCGACGGCGTGCTGATCCCGGCCGATCTGCCGGGCGAGATCGACGTCGACGGCCAGCGCTTCCTGTTCGCCGGGGAGGGTGGGCTGCCGCTGCGCGGCGGGCAGGACGGCGATGTTCTGGTCGGCACCACCGGCGGCGACAAGTTGCTTGGGCTGCGCGGCGATCAGGTGGTGTTCGCGGGCGACGGTGACGATCTCGTGATCGGCGGCAGGGGCGACGACGTCCTCTGGGGCGGCGAGGGCGACGATCGGCTGCACGGCAATCAGGGCAACGACGTGCTGTCGGGCGGCGCGGGTGACGACGTGCTGCGCGGCTTCGGCGGGCGCGACGTGATCGAGGGCGGTGCCGGCAACGACCTCCTGAGCGGCGGCGTCGGCGGCGATCGTTTCGTCTTCGGCGACGGCTTCGGTCATGACGTGATCGAGGATTTCCGACCGCAGGGGGGCGATGTGCTCGACTTCTCGGGGCATGGCGGCGTCGACGGGATCGGGGATCTCACGATCACCCACGCACATGGCGCGACCGTCATCAGCGACGGCTTCGGGAACTCGATCACGCTTGCGGGCCGCCCGATGCTGGAACTGGGCGAGGATGCCTTCGTTTTCTGAGCCATTGCGGGCTTGCGAGGCCCCCTCCGGCCCGTCCCCACGGGGCGGGCCTTCCGCTTTCGCGGCCCGAGATGCCTCGCGGCCCCAGGGCCGCTCAATTGGCGCGATTGGTCTGCTTTACTGACCGCTGATTCTGCGTTTTAGTGTCGCGCGACGGGCGGCCACGGGTCTGCCCGCGGATCAGGGGAGGAAGATGATGCTGAGATCGTTGCTAGCGGCGACCGCGCTTGCCGCGCTCGCCACCGTGCCGGCCGCCGCGCAGTCGAACCTCGAGAAGCTTGGCCAGTTCAAGTCCACCGGCGTGACCGAGTTCACCTATATCGACCAGGGCGGCCCGCAGGCCGAACAGATTCGCGAGACGCTCAAGTCGATCAAGCTGCCCGCGGGCTTCGAGATCTCGCTCTACGCGCTGGTGCCCGACGCTCGGCACATCGCGGTGGGGCCGCAGGGCATCGTCACCTTCGTCGGCACCCGCAAGACCAAGGTCTGGGCCGTCACCGACCGCGACAAGGACCGCGTGGCCGACGAGGTGAAGGACTTCGCCCCCTCGCTCGACTTCACCATCCCGAACGGGCCCTGCTTCTCGAAGGACGGCTTCCTCTACATCGCCGAGCAGAACCGCGTGCTGGTGTTCCCGGCGGCAGAGTTCTTCTACGAGAGCCCCGACGTCGCCGCCTTCAACGTGGTCGCCGAGGGCAACCTGATCCCGCCCGACGAGGCGAGCTACAACCACACCGCCCGGGTCTGCGACGTGGGGCCGGACGGCAAGCTCTACATCTCGCTGGGCCAGCCCTTCAACGTGGCGCCGCCCGAGAAGCTCGACCTCTACCGCGAGGTCGGGATCGGCGGCATCATCCGGCTCAACACCGACGGCACGGGCCGCGAGGTGTATACCTATGGCGTGCGCAACTCGGTCGGCCAGGACTTCCATCCCGAGACCGGCGAGCTGTGGTGGACCGACAACCAGGTCGACGGCATGGGCGATGACATCCCGCCCGGCGAGCTGAACCACCAGACTGCGATGGGCCAGCATTTCGGGCATCCGTGGTATGGTGGCGGCTCGGTGCGGACCAAGGAATACGAGGGCCAGGAAGTGCCCTTCGACGTGGTGATGCCCGCGGTCGAGACCGTGGCCCATGCGGCCGATCTGGGCATGATGTTCTACACCGGCAAGCAGTTCCCGGCGAAGTACAAGAACGCGATCTTCTCGGCCCAGCACGGCTCGTGGAACCGCACCCAGCCGGTCGGCGCGCGGGTCATGGTGACCTTCATCGGCGAGGACGGATCGGCCACGATGGAGCCCTTCGCGGAAGGCTGGCTGACCGGGGACGGCGAGTATCTGGGCCGCCCCGTGGACGTGGCGCAGCTTCCCGACGGGTCGATCATCGTGTCGGACGACCTGGCGGGCGCGCTCTACCGCATCGCCTACACGGGCGGCTGAGGCCCGCATCCCGCCCTCCCGCGCCCGCGCGCGGGAGGGTTCCGGCGCCGAGGGGACCGGCGGACCCCTCGCGCTCCCGGCTGACCGCGATCCCGCCGATTCGCATCCCGACGAGAGAGACGATGATCCTGACCCGCCTTCTGCCGGCCGGCATGGCCGTGATTGCGCTTGCCGCCCTTGCCGAGCCCGCCGCTGCGGCCGATGCCGCCGCCGGCAAGGTCAAGGCGAAGCAATGCGCCGTCTGCCACGGCATCGACGGGGTCGCCAAGATCCCGATCGCGCCGCACATAGCGGGCGAGAGCTCGGTCTATCTCGAGACGCAGCTCAAGGCCTTCCGGTCCGGCAAGCGCGAGCACGAGATCATGAGTGTGATCGCCAAGGACCTGAGCGACGAGGACATCTCGGACCTCGCGGCCTGGTATGCCTCGATCCGGTTCGAGGTGACGCTGCCCGAGTGAGGCGTCTCCCAGGCTTGTGACCTGCCGGGGGCCCGTGCCGGACGGCACCCGCTACCCCTCGAGCAACCGCCTCAGCGCCGCCAGCGTGCGCGCGCTGATGTGGTGTTCGATGCCCTCGGCGTCGATCTCGGCGGTCTCGGGATCCACGCCCAGCTTGACCAGCGCGTCGCGCACGATGCGGTGGCGGGCGCGGGCTTCCTCGGCCAGCCGGCGCCCCTCCGCCGTCAGGAAGATCGAGCGGTAGCGCTGGCGCGTCAGCAGCCCCTCGCGGGCGAGGCGGTTCAGCGCCGCGTTCACCGTCGCATTCGTCACGCCGAGGCGCGCCGCGAGGTCGACGGCGCGAGCTTCGCCGGTCACGTCGATCAGGTCGGCGATCAGTTCCACGTAATCCTCGGCCACCTCGCGCTGGTGGGCCTCGCGCACCCGCTCGAAGCTGCGGGCCTGTCGGGTCGCCTCGCGCAGCACAGGCGGGCGGGGGCGGGATTCGGGCATGGCGCTCTCCGGTCTCTGCCGGATGCATTGAACCCTGACAAAATTTAGGTCAAGCTGAAAATAAAAGCCAGTTGACGAAATTTGAGCCGGTGCCTAGCTCTTGGCGGACCGTGGGAGCCCGATGGGAGAGACGAGATCACCATGTCCACTGAGGACCACTTCCCGATGTTGCGACGGGCCGCAGGCGCGGCCCTCCTGTCTATGGCCGTCGCGGGCGGGCCCATGGCCGCCGCCGCCGAGCCGCTCAAGGTGGTGGCGACGACCGGCATGATCGGCGACCTTGCCGCCGAGGTGGCGGGCGCCTGCGCCGAGGTCACGGTGATGATGGGGCCGGGAATCGACCCGCATCTCTACAAGCCCAGCGCGGGCGATGTGGGCCGGCTCTCGCAGGCGGACGCGATCCTCTACAGCGGACTCTACCTCGAGGGGCAGTTGGGCGAGGTGCTCGAACGGCTTTCGGGCCGCGTCGCCACCGTCGCGGTGGCCGAGCGCGCGGTGCCCGAGGGCGATCGCATCCTGACCGGCGAGGGCTATGGCGTGGACCCCCATGTCTGGATGGACGCGGCCTTGTGGGCACGCGTGCCGGGGGTGGTCGCCGGGGCGCTGGGCGGGCTTGCGCCCGGCTGCGCGGCCGAGATGGCGGCGCGGGCGGGGGCGCTCGAGACGGCGCTGCTGGCGCTTGACGTCTGGACGCGCGAGGCGGTGGCCTCGATCCCAGAGGGGGCGCGCGTGCTGGTGACGGCGCATGACGCCTTCGCCTATTTCGGCCGCGCCTACGGCATCGAGGTGGTCGGCATCCAGGGCGTCTCGACCGAGAGCGAGGCCGGGATCGGCGACATCCGGGCGGTGGTCGATCTCGTGGTCGCGCGCGGCATCCCCGCACTGTTCGTCGAATCGACGATCAGCCCGCGCACCGTCGAGGCGGTGATCGAGGCCGCGCGTGGCGAGGGGCACGAGGTTCGGGTGGGGGCCGAGCTCTATGCCGACGCGATGGGTGCGGCGGGCACGGCGGACGGCACCTATATCGGCATGATCCATGCCAATGTTCGCGCGATCGCGGGCGCGCTGGGCGGCACGCCCCCGGCGCTGCCGCCCGAGCTGGACACCTGGGCTGCGCGCTGGGGCGTGGGGGGCTGAGGCACGCGATGTTCTTCCGGCGCGAGAGCGGGAGCGACGCGCGGCTGCACGAGCCGGGGCTTGCCTTGCATGTCGAGGACCTGACGGTCAGCTACCACGCCCGCCCGGTGCTGTGGGACATCGACCTCGACGTGCCGCCCGGAGTGATGGCCGCGATCGTGGGGCCGAACGGAGCGGGCAAATCGACCCTGATCAAGGCGGTGCTCGAGCTCGTGCCCAAGACCGCGGGGCATGTGCGGGTCTTCGGCCAGCCCTATGCGCGGACCCGTCGGCGGGTCGCCTACGTGCCGCAGCGCAGCTCGGTCGATTGGGACTTTCCGACCACGGCGCTCGACGTCGTGATGATGGGGCGCTACGGCCATCTGGGCTGGTTGCGCCGGCCGGGGCGCGACACGCGCGAGCGGGCGATGGCGGCCCTGCGGCAGATGGGGATAGACGACCTGGCGGAGCGGCAGATCAGCCAGCTGTCGGGCGGGCAGCAGCAGCGCGTGTTCCTGGCCCGCGCGCTGGTGCAGGAGGCCGACCTCTACCTGCTGGACGAGCCGATGGCCGGCGTCGATGCCACCACCGAACGCGCGATCGTGGCGCTGTTGCAGGGGCTGCGCGACCGGGGGCGGACGGTGATCGTGGTGCATCACGACCTGCAGACCGTGCGGCGCTACTACGACTGGATGGTGATCCTGAACGTGCGCGTCATCGCGCAGGGCCCGGTAGCCGAGGTGCACACCGCCGCCAACCTGCGCCGCGCCTATGGCGGGCAGATCGCGCTGATCGAGACGCCGGCCGAGGGCCCCGCGGCGGCTGGATGAGGCGATGAGCGCGCTCGCCCTCCTCTCCGACCACACGCTGATGACCGTCGCGATGGGCGCTGCGGTGCTGGGCGTTGTGTCCGGCGTGCTGGGCTCGTTCGCCGTTCTGCGCCAGCAGTCGCTGATGGGCGACACGCTGAGCCACGCGGCGCTGCCGGGGATCTGCCTGGGCTTCCTGTGGGCGGGCAGCCGCGACATGGGCGCGATCCTCGGGGGCGCGCTGGCCGCGGGCGCGCTTGCGGCGCTGAGCGTCATGCTGCTGACCCGGCTCACCCGACTCAAGACCGACGCGGCGCTGGGGGCGGTGCTGAGCCTCTTCTTCGCGGCCGGCATCGTGCTGCTGACGCTGATCCAGCGCCGGGCCGGGGCGGGGCAGGCGGGGCTCGAGGCCTTCCTGTTCGGGCAGGCGGCCGCGATGCTGCGGGGCGATGTGCAGGTGATGGCGGGCCTCGCGGCGGCGGCGCTGGGCTTGGTCTGGCTGTTCTGGAAGGAGTTCAAGCTGGTCACCTTCGACCCCGTCTTCGCCCGCACGCTGGGCCTGCCGGTCGTGGCGCTCGAGGCGGCGCTGACGGTGATGGTCGCGGTCGCGGTGGTGATCGGCCTTCAGATGGTGGGCGTCGTGCTCATGGCCGCCATGATCGTTGCGCCCGCGGTCGCGGCACGGCAATGGGTGGCGCGGCTGGGGCCGATGGTAGTGCTGGCGGCGGTCATCGGCATGGCCTCGGGCGTCGCGGGGGCGGTGATCAGCGCCCTTGGCCGTGGGCTCGCGACCGGGCCGCTGGTGGTGCTGGCGGCATCGCTCGCGGTGCTGGTCTCGATCCTGCTGGCGCCGGGGCGAGGCGTGGTGTGGGAATGGATGACGCGCCGGGCCGAGCGCCGCGCGCTGCGCGGGCGGCGGGTTCTGGCCGCGATGCAAGCGCTGGCGGCCGAGCATGGCGACCCCGACTATCCCGCCGAGCAGGGGATGCTAGACGCCTATTTCGGCAGCGGCACCGCGCCCGCGCTTTCGCGGCTGGCGGCGCGGGGCGCGGTGCGGCGCGCGGCCCACATGCCGGGCGAGGGGGCGCACTGGGTGATCACTGCCGAGGGCCGCGCCGAGGCCGAGGCGCTGATGGCGGGGCCAGGCGCCGGCGAGGATCGCGGTGCAGGCGAGGATCGAGTCGCGGGTCGAGGCACAGGCGGGGTCGGAGGTCAGGAGATGCCCGGCGACGCGGGTGCCGCGAAGGACGCGAGACCGGGTGCCGACGAGGGCGGATCGGACGCGCGGGGGGCCGCGCGATGATGCAGGCGCTGCTGGACGATCCGGCCTTCTCGATCATGGCGACGGGGTTCCTGGTCGGCGCCGCCGCGGCTCTGCTGGGGCCGTTTCTGATCCTTCGGCGCGCGGCGATGCTGTCGGACGCGATCAGCCATTCGATCGTGTTCGGCATCGTCGCGGTCTGGATGCTGACGGGCGCGATCTCGGGGCCGGTGCAGATCCTGGGCGCGGCGCTCGCGGGGGTGCTCACGGTGGTGCTGGTCGAGCTGGTCGCCGCCACCGGCCGGGTGAAGAACGACGCGGCCATCGGGCTGGTATTCCCGGCGCTGTTCGCGGCGGGGGTCTTGCTGCTGAACCTCTATGCCTCGGACGTGCATATCGACACCCACACGGTGCTGTTGGGCGAGATCGGCTTCGTCTGGCTTGACACGGTCGAGGTGGCGGGGCTGACGGCGCCGCGGGCGCTGGTCTGGATGGCGGCGGTCGCGGCGGTGAACGCGGTGTTCGTGGTGGCGCTTTGGAAGGAGCTGAAGGTCGCGACCTTCGACCCGGTGCTGGCGCATGCGATGGGCCTGGCGCCGCGGGCGCTGTTCTACGTGCTCCTGTTCCTCACCTCGGGCACGGCGGTGGCGGCCTTCGACGCGGTGGGGGCGATCCTGTTCATCGCGTTCGTGGTGATGCCGCCCGCGGCCGCCTACCTGCTCACCGACCGGCTGGAGCGGATGGTGCCGATCGGGATTACCATCGCGGGCGTCGCAAGCGTCGCGGGCTACTGGCTGGCGATGCGCTGGGACGTGTCGATCTCGGGCATGATGGCGGTGATGACCGGGATCTGCCTGGGCCTCGCGGTGCTGGCGGGGCCGCGCCACGGGGTGGTGGCGGGGCTCATGCGCCGGGCGAGGGCGGCGCGCCAGAACGCGACCCGGGCGCTGGTCGTGCATCTGGCCACACATGAGGACAGCGCTGAGCGGCGCGAGGAGAACGTCGCTGCGGCGCTGCGGCTCCATCTCGACTGGAGCGAGGCGCGGGCGCGCGCGGTGCTGGGCGAAGGCGTCGCCGCGGGCTTGGTGCGGCGCGAGGGCGAGGCGCTGAGCCTGACCGACGAGGGCCGCCGCGCGGCGGAGGCGCTGCTCGAGCCCTGGCGGCGCGGCGGCGGGTAGGGCCATCCCGTCAGCGGCGGAAGGCGCAGTAGCGGCGAAGGCCCTCGAACAGGGCGACCTCGGCCGTGTCGCCGATCATGGCGCAACCGATGGTGACGGCGGCCTGACCGGCGGCGATGCCCTGCGCGATGCGCGCGGCCGCCGTGCGGTCGTCGCCGCCGGCTGCGGTCATGGCGGTGACGCGCGCGCCCTCGGCCGCGGTCTGCAGCGTGGGGGCGAGCGTGGCGCAGCCGCCGAGCGCGAGCGCCGCCGCAACGCAGGCGAGACGGGCGGGGCGGAGCGCGCGCAAGGCGGGGTGGCGGTGTCCGGTCATGGCAGGGGTCCTTTGTCGTGTGGCTCGCTCCGCCGCGACCGTCTCGGCGTCCGCGGCGGCGGCGCGGCCCGGCATGCCGGTGGGGCAGGCGCGGCCGCCGTCGCCGCGGACGCTTTCGAGGGACGGAGCGCGGCAAGCCTAGGCGCCCCCGCCGGGGCGTTGCGCGCCGCGAGCGGGCAGCGCACGGGGAGCGACACCCAGCCTTGCCCTGGGCGCGCGGCAATGGACTCCCCCCGTCTTGCCCTGGGCGCGTCGCGTGCGCCTGGCGAGGCACGCAGGCGGTTTGAAACATGCCGATGGGCCCCGGGGTTCGCCGGGAGCCTCGCCAAAGTCACGCCCCTGCATGCGAGGCCCCGGGTCAAGCCCGGGGCGCAGCGCCTGATGGCGCCCGCGGCGGCGCCCGCCGAGCGGCGGCGGTCGGATCAGTCGACCGCGGTGATCCGCCCCTCGATCACCGGCGTGTAGGCACCGCCCGCGATCATGTAGTCGGCCAGCACCTGCTCGAGCGCTGGGCCGAAATCGTAGGCGTCGATCGCACGCTCGGCGAAGACCGCATAGCCGTCGCCGCCCCGCCGCACATAGTCGTTCGAGACGACGCCATAGATCGCGGCAGGGTCGAGCGGGACCCAGCCGTCGCCGTCGCGGATCTCGACGCCGACGATGCGCGCACCCGGCGGCGCCGATCGCCGCCACGTGTAGCGGATGCCCGCAACCTGAGGGAAGCGGCCCGCGCCCTGCTCGGCCTGGCTCACGCCGTTCTCGAGCGCGGCGATCACGTCGGCGCCGGTGAGCGCGAAGGTCGCAAGCGTGTTCTGGAAGGGCAGGACGGTCAGGATCTCGCCCATCGTCACGGGCCCCGCGTCGATCGAGGCGCGCAGGCCGCCACCATTGGCGATGGCGATGCGGATGCCCTGGCCCTTCACCCGGTCGAGCATCGCGTCGGCCACGAGATTGCCCATCTGGCACTCGGCCGCGCGGCAGGTGGTGCGCTCGCCGTCGATCGGCGCCGCGGCCTCGGCCACGACCTCGTTGCGGATCTCGTCGAAGGCCGTGGCAAGCTCGGCGATGCGCGCCTTGAGCGGCCCGTCCTCGGCGATTTGCCCGTCCATCAGGATCGGCTCGCCCGACGCGGCGGTGACGCGGCCCGCATCGTCCCAGGTGACCGTGAGTTCACCCAGAAACTTGCCATAGGCATAGGCCTGAACGATCGGCACGCGGGCTCCGCCGGGGCCGTCCACCCAGGTGGGGTAGGGGCCCTCGGCCTTGTCGCTGACGTTCGACAGGAGCGTGTGGGAATGGCCGCCCACGATCACGTCGACACCGGGCACGGCGGCCGCGATCTCGAGGTCGCGGCGGTAGCCGGAATGGCTCAGCACGACGATCTTGTCGATGCCGTCGGCGGTGAGGCGCGCCACCTCGGCCTCGAGCGCCGGGATCGGGTCGGTGAAGCGGACATTCGGGCCGGGCGAGGCGAGCTCGGCGGTCTCGACCGGCGTGAGGCCGATCAGACCAATCCGCTGGCCCGCCTTCTCGATCACCACCGAGGGGCGCAGGACATCGGCCAGCGCGGGCTCGGCACCGACATCGGCATTGGCCAGCAGGACAGGGAACTCGACCGCCGCCATGAAGCCGCGCAGCACCTCGGGGCCGTCGTCGAACTCGTGGTTGCCCACGGTCATCGCCTCGTAGCCCAGCGCGTTCATCAGCTCGGCTGCCGCGCGGCCCTTGTAGGTGGTGTAGAACAGCGAGCCCTGGAACTGGTCGCCGCCGTCCACGAGGATCGAGTTGGGAAGCGCCGCGCGCCGCTCGCGGATCGCGGTCACGAGCCGCGCCGAGCCGCCAAAACACGCTCCCTCGGCCGCGTCCTTCTCGCCGCAGGCCGAGTCGTACTTGTTGATCGGCTCGATCCGGCTGTGGAAGTCATTGGTGTGCAGGATCGTGAGCGTGTAGTCGGCAAACGCGGGCGTGGCGAGGCCGGCCAGCGCGACGGCGGCGGCGAGTGCGGTTCGTGCCATGGCGGCCCCTCCGGGATGACGATGGCCGAGCGTCGCAAGGCCCCGCGGTGCCGTCAAGCGGCGACGGAGGCGTGGCGCCGCACCGTTGCATCCCTTGAACCGCAGCCGCAGCGCCCTCAGCTTTGCGCCGTGCGCCGGCCGCGCCACTACGGGAGACAGGACACCATGACCCGCCTTTTCGCCATCGCCACCCTTGCCCTCGCACTCGGCGCCGGGACCGCGCCCGCGGCGGGCGTCGAGGGCGTCTGGCTGACCGGGAAGAAGCAGGTCGGCGTCGAGCTCTACCGCTGCGGCGCGCAGCTCTGCGGCAAGATTGTGTGGCTCGAAAAGCCGCGCTGGAGCGAGGGCACGCTGAAGCGCGACGAGCACAACCCCGACCCCGCGCTGCGCGACCGGCCGTGGTGCGGCATCGAGGTCATCAGCGGCCTCCAGCGGAACGGCAGGGGATGGGAGGAGGGCAGCTTCTACTACCCCAAGGACGGCAAGAGCTTCGACCTCGAACTGCACGAGAACGGCGACGGCACGCTGAAGGTGCGCGCCTATCTGGGCATCAAGCTGCTGGGCAAGACCGAGACCTGGACGCGGCCCGAGGGCAGCCTGCCCGGCTGCGAGCCGGACGACGGCAGCGGCATCTAGCCGCCCGCGTGGGCGCGCAGGCGCGCCTCGGCGAAGGCGAGGTCGGCGGGCTTGTCGACGTCATGCGCCGCCTCGGCGTGGTCGAGCGTGACCAGCGCGGCGGTGCAGCCCGCCGCCCGACCCAGCGCCCGCGCCGCCCCCGCCATCGTGAGCCACCCCGCCGCATAGGCGGCAAGCGTCGCCGGGCCGATGGCGAGCGCCATCTTCCATGGCCGCTTGCGTTCGGCTTCCAGCCGCTTCCAGAACGCCACCGCCTGCGCGGCGCGGGGCGTGTTCAGCGCGAACAGGTTGCAGCCGCTGACCTCGGCGTCGCGAAAGCGCAGGTAGGTGCGGCGCGCGGGATTGCCCGCGGCCTCGACCACGGCGCGGACCGCGACGCCGGCGCAGACATCGGCACCCGCCGCCCCGGCACCGGCGAGGAAGTCGGCGACCATCGCGGACGTGAGCAGCGGGTGGTCGGCGGTGGTGACCAGAAGCGGCGTCGGCGCCGCCGCCAGCGCCGCCCCGACCGAGCGCGCGGGTGAGGGCGCGGCGTCGAGCCGTTCGAGCCCCGCGGGGAGAGCGGGCGCGCCCGGCTCGATCGAGACGAGGATGCGGCCTATCCCGGCGGCGGCCAGGGCCTCGGCCACGCGCCCGATCATGCTGCGGCCGGCGACCTCGGCGAAGGCCTTGTGACTGACACCCGCCGCCTGCGCCACCGGGTCGGCGGGCCCGCGCGAGCCCGCGAGGATAAGCGCGGTCCAGCTCATGCCAGCACCTTCTCGTAGACGCGCCAGGTCTTGGTCAGGCGTCCTTCCAGCGACTCGATCAGCCGGCGCACCGGCCAGTTGTCCTCCAGCAGCCACGAGAGTTCCAGCCGGTCGATGCCACGTGCCCGCGCCCGTTCCTCGAGCGAATAGATCAGGAGGAGCGGCAGCGCCTTGCCCAGCACCGTGCCCGCCGCTGCGCGGGTGATGCCCATCAGCGGCACCCGGCCGGTTCGCAGGCCGCGCACCTTCAGCCGCCACAGGAGCTTCGCCCAGCCGAAGGGGAGGAGCCGGCCACCGAGGTCGCGGATCGCCTCGTTGATGTTCGGCAGCAGCACGATGAAGCCCGCGGCCTGCCCGCCGATCTCGGCGATGCGGACGAGTTCCGGGTCCAGGATCGGCTTCAACTCGGCTGCCATGGCGTCGATCTCGGCCTCTGTCAGCGGCACGAAGCCCCAGTTGCCGGCCCAGGCGTCATTGAAGATGGCGGTGACCATGCGGATCTCGTCGGCGAAGCGGCGCCGGTCCAGCGGGCGCAGGCGAACGCCTTCGGCCAGCGCGCGCTCGGCGATCCGGCGGGGCCGGTCGGGCAGCCCGCGCGAGACGTCCATCTCGTAGGCCACGAGGTCGCGGCCCTTGGCCCAGCCGCAGGCCTCGACCGCGGCGCCCATCCAGGCGGGGTCATGTGCCATCATCAGATAGGGCGGCGTGTCGAAGCCCTCGATCAGCAGGCCCGAGGTCTCGTTGACCGAGAGCGAGAAGGGGCCGCGCCCGAGGCTCGCGCCGCGGGCCTGCAGCCAGTCCTCGGCCGTGGCGAGAAGGCGCGCCAGCACCGCCGCGTCGCGGGCCGCCGGCATCCCCCAGAAGCCGACGCGTCGCCCCTCGACCGCGGGCGCGAGGCGGTCGAGCTGTGCGCTGATGCGGCCCACCGGCCGGCCGTCCTCGCGGGCCAGCCACAGGGCCACCTCGGCGTGGCGGAAGAAGGGGTTGCGCGCGGGGTCGATGTGCTGGCGGCGCTCGATGAGCAGGGGCTCGACCCAGTTCGGATCGCCCGCCATCAGCCGCCCCGGCAGGCGGATGAACGCCTCGCGATCGGCGCGGGTCGCGACGGGGCGGATCTCGATCTCGGCTTGCATGTCCGGGAGGGCTCTCGCTGCGGTGTTGCGCAGCGATAGCAGACCGCCGCGCACCGCGCCAAGGCCGCTATTCCTCGAGCAGGATGATGGACCAGAGCCCCAGCCCCGCGAACAGCGCGGGCGCGCTGACCACCGCGAGCAACGGGTCCATCGCCCCGCTCGCCCCCAGCGAGATCAGGAATCCGTCGGTCGCGATGAACAGGAAGCCGGTGGCGACCCCTCCGGCGGCCAGCCAGCCCCGCCCGCCCGAGCGCGTGAGGCCAAAGCCCGCCGCCGCCGCGAACAGCAGCATGATCGTGGGCACCGCCGCGGCGATCCAGCCGCGCCAGAGGCGGGTCTGGTAGAAGGCCGCCCCGCGCGCGCCATAGGCGATGCCCGCCAGCACCTGCGCCGCGCGGTCGGCGCCGACGAATTCGGGCCGCGCGGCCAGCGTGCGGACATCGGCGGGCCTGAGCCGGGTGGTCCAGACCCGCCCGGCGGCCTCGCTGTGCCCGGCACCGATGCCGGTGACCGTGACCGTGCCGGTGAGCTCCCAGCCGTCGCGGCGATAGACGGCGCCCCCGGCATCGGTGCGGCTGAGGATCAGGCCTCCCTCGTCGAGCGCAAAGATCGACACGTCGGACAGCACGCCGCCCGAGGCCTCGGCCGAGCCGATGCGCACGATCTCGTCCGGCGCGCGGGCCCAGACGAGGCGGGCGGTGGGGTTGCCGACGAGTTCGGGGAAGCTGCGCACCAGCGCCCGCTCGGCGCGCGCGGCAATGGCGTCGGACAGGAAACCGTAGCCGATCCCGATCAGCACCGAGAGTGGCGCGAGCATCAGCAACAGGCGCAGCGTGTTGAGGCCGGCCGCGCGCATCACCACCAGTTCGCTGCGGGCGGCGAGCGCGAAGAAGGCGATCGCGCCGCCGGTCAGCACCGCGATCGGGAGCACAGTGACGCCGATCAGCGGCAGCCGCAGCGCCGAGTAGCGCGCGAGCGCGGCGAAGCCCCCGAGGTCGAGCAGGTCCGTCGCCGTGTCCAGCAGGTCGAGCCCCAGCGCGAGCACCATCAGGACCCCGCCCGTCCCCGCGACCGCGAGCCCGACCTGCCGCGAGAGGTAGAGCCCGAGCCTCATCCCGGCGCCCCGCCCTTGTCGCCGTCTCCCCCGCGCCGCCCGATGCGCCCCAGCATCCGCCGCAGGTCGCCGGTCGCAAGGTCGATCATCCGCAGCAGGCTGCGCACCGGCGAGAGTGCGCCCTGTCCGGGCGTCAGCACGAAGATCAGGCCGGTGAGCGCGAGGAACGCCCCGCACAGTCCCCACAGCCCCAGGACCGGATCGACGCGGCCCAAGTCCGCCATGCTCTCGACCATCTTGATGAGGTTGTCATAGGCAGCCAGCACGCCGATCGCGATGGCGATGCGTGGCCAGACCGGCGAGCGTTTCCGCGCGACGCCCAGCGGCACCGCGAGCAGCGCCACCCCGATCAGCGACACGGCGCGGATCAGCCGGGCGTGCAGTTCGGCCGCATAGCGCGGCTCGGGCGGCAGCACGCCTTCGCCGCGCGAGAGGGTGTAGAGCTCGGCCAGCGTCAGCTCGCGCTCGGAATCGCCGCGCGGGCGGAAGGGATTGGCGTCGGCGGGAAAACGGCGTTCGAGCGTCAGCTCGTCGAAGTCGAGCCGGCTGCCGTCGGCCGTCATCGCCACGCCTTCGCGCAGCAGCAGGCGCACGGTCTTGCCATCGTCCTCGGGCACGACGATGCCGCGCCGCGCCGTCAGCACGACCTCGCCCTTGAGGTCCTTCTGCACCGCGAAGACGCGGTCGAGCACCCGCCCCGTGGGGTCGATCGCCGCGGCCGACAGCGTGAGATCCGCGCCCGCCTCGACGAACACGCCCTGCTCGATCCGTCCGTTCCAGGCCGAGGTCAGGACCGAGTGGCGGATCTCGTAATAGGCATAGCGGCTGTAGGGCTGGATCACGCCGAACAGCGCCACGCTCAGCACCATCAGCACCAGCGCGCACAGGATGAAGGGCACGCCGATCCGGCGCAGCGACCATCCCGCGGCCTCGAGCGCATCGACCTCGTTCTGTTGGCTCAGCGTGGCGAGGCAGGTCAGCACGCCGATGCAGAAGGCCGCCGGCAGCGCGAGGCCGATGTAATGCGGCACCAGGCTGATCGCCATGCCCAGAGCCGGGCCGATGGTCGCGCCCTGTCCGGTCACGAGGTCGAACAGCCGCAGCATCCGCTCGAGCAGCAGCGCGACCAGCGTCACCACCAGCGCCGCCCCCATGCGCGGCAGCATCAGCCTCAGCAGGTAGCCGTCGATCAGCCGGCGGGAGAAGAGGGGCGACAAGCCGGCGCCTCAGCCGGGCCAGGCTGCGGCAAGCCGCGCCACCAGCCGGTCGCGCTCCACCGCCTCGGGCGTGACCGCCTGCCCCAGTGCGGGCGGGCCGGGCCAGCCGGCGTCGGCGACCTCGACCCCTTCGGCCTCTCGGCTGCCGGGATAGCGCGGCAGGACGTGAAAATGCACGTGAGGATCGACCATCATCAGCATGAGATAGTTGATCTTCTCGTAGCCCACGGCGCTGCGCAGCATGGTCTCGACCGCCGGCACCGCGCGTCCGAGATCGGCATGGGCGGGCGGCGGCAGGTCGCCCCAGGCGGTGGCCTCGGACTTCGCCGCCAGCACCAGCGCGCCCAGCGTCGGCTGCGCCGGGCGCAGCAGCACCATCCAGTGATCGGTTTCGGCGATGTGGGTATCGGGCCAGCCGAAGCTGCGGATGGTCTGGTTCGGCATCTCGTCTCTCCGCCTCGATCGGCTGCGTGGCCGGCGGCGCCCTAGGCTGTCCCGCCCGCGGCGTCGGGCGGCATTCTAGCCGCTGAGGTGCCGCTCACAAGGGGCGCCGGCGCCGCGGCACCGGGCAGCGGCAGGCGGAAGGCAAGCGGGGTGCGCGCGACGATCCCGCCCGGGGTGGCGCAGCGCTCCTCCAGCGTCAGGTGCCAGGCGTCCAAGGCGGACCTCAGGCGCAGGCGGCGCCAGGCGGCGCCGGCGCGGCCGGGGCCGGGCTCCCAGCTCGCGGAGGGGGCGCCGAGGACCGGGATGCGGCCCGCCGGGCCGTCGATCCAGGACAGCTCGGCCCTGTGGGTGTGGCCGTGCAGGACCAGCCCCGCGCCGCGGCGCGCGATCACCTCGCAGACCAGCGCGCCGTCGGTAAGCCCCTTGCGGCGGTTCGTGATCGGCGTGGGCGGGTGGTGGATCAGGATGACCGCAAGCCGCCCCTCGGCCGTGATGGCGCCGAGCATGGCGTCGAGCCGCTCGCGCTGGCCGGGGCCGACGACGCCTGTGGCGAGGAAGGGCAGGCTGGCCGCCGCGGTCGAGACCCCGACGATCGAGACGGGACCCACGTCGCGCCGCCACGGGTAGCCCGGCCGCCCGTCGGGCCCGGTCAGATACGGTCCCCACGCGGCATGGAGCGCGCGCGTCATGCCGGGCGCGATGGCCTCGTGATTGCCGGGCACCGCGGCCACGCGCTCGGGCGGGCCGAGACGGTCGAGCCAGGCGCGGGCGCGGCGGAACTCCTCGGCCACGGCGAAGTTCACGAGGTCGCCCGTCATCGCGATAAGGTCGGGGGCATGGGCATGGATGTCGGCCACGATCATCGCGCAGAGATCCGCACGCTGGATCGCCCGGCGCTTGAGGCGCCAGTTGAGCCAGCTCAGCGCCCGCTTCGAAAGGAACTCGCGGCCACGGGGTGCGCCGAAGTCGAGATGCGGGTCGGTCAGATGCGCGAGGACGATTTCGCCGTCCATGGGACAATCTCCGCCTTTCACGGGCGGCGCGCAGGGTTTAAGAGCCGGTCCATGCGCCGCCCGCCCGTGCCTGCCATAGGCGCGCCAGCGGCGCCGTGCAAGGACGAACGGGCAGGGAACGGCAGCCTTGGCAGAGGGTATCGCGGCATTTCTGGGCCCCGACGGGCAGGCGGCCTTCGGGCTGAGCGGGCGCGAGCGGCTGGCGCGGCAGGCGCCCCGCGCGGGGCTGAGGCCGGGCGCGTCGACGGACGCCGGGGTGGTTCTGCGGGCCGATCACGTCTATGGCGGCAGCGTGCTGTCGGCGCTGGCGGCGGCCGCGCCGGGGACCGTGCTGACGGACGCCGAGGGCCGGGCGGTCGGCGCGCGCATCGACGGGGCAAGCCGTGGCTGGGCGCTGCCGCTTGTCGAGGGCCATGGTGCGGCGACGGACCTGCCCGAGGGCGCGGTGGCGCTGACGGGCGTGGGGCTGGCCGGGCGCTACGACCAGAAGCTGCGCAAGCGCGCCGACCCGCTGGTGATGCCGGCCTCTGATCGCGTGGCGGTGGAGCGCGCGCTGTTCGGGGCATCCTACAAGGGCGTCACCGACCTCGTGACCAAGCATGTCTGGCCGCGCCCGGCGCTGGCGGTCACGCGGTTCTGCGCGCTGAAGGGGATCACGCCGAACCAGGTGACCTGGGCGAGCCTCGCTCTGGTCATCCTGACCTTCTGGCTGTTCTGGATCGGGCAGTTCGGGCCGGGCCTCGTGGCGGCCTGGGCGATGACCTTCCTTGATACGGTGGACGGCAAGCTTGCGCGCGTCACGGTCGCGTCCTCGAAGCTGGGCGACGTGCTGGACCATGGCATCGACCTGATCCATCCGCCCTTCTGGTGGTGGGCCTGGGCAGTGGGCTGCGCGGCCGTAGGCACGCCCGTCGAGGATTTCGCGCTGGTGATGGGCGTGATCGTCGGCGGCTATGTCGCGCAGCGGCTTGAGGAAGGCTGGTTCATCGCCCGCTATGGCATCGAGATGCACATCTGGCGGCCCTTCGACAGCCTGTTCCGCGAGATCACCGCGCGACGCAACCCGAACCTGCTGATCCTCATGGGCTTTGCGCTGGCGGGCGCGCCGCGCGAGGGGCTGATCGCGGTGGCATGGTGGACGGCGATCTGCTTTGCCGTGCACCTCGTGCGCGTGGCGCAGGCCGAGATCGCGCGGCGCAAGGGGCCGCTTGCGTCATGGATGACCGCCGCGTGAGCCTGACGATCGGCCTCATTCGCAACCGCACCAGCACGCGCAACCGCCGCGTGACGGCCGGCGCGCCGCCGCAGGGCGTGATCCTGCGCGAGACGGCCGATCTCGACGCGCTGTCCGCGGCGCTGGCCGAGTTCCGGGCGGCCGGGGTGGACCTCATGATCCTCGATGGCGGCGACGGCACGGTGCGCGAGGTGGTGACGCGCCTGCCCAGCCTCTGGGGCGAGACGCCGCCGCGGCTTGCGGTGCTGGCGCATGGCAATACCAACCTCATCGCGCGCAAGACCGGCGCGGCGCGCGGGGCCGAGGGGCTTTCGCGGCTGGTCGAGGGCGCGCGCGCCGGGCGGCTGGCCGAGCGGCACCTGCCGGTGCTCGACATCGAGCGCGCGGGCGCGGCCACATTGCGCGGCTTCATCGCCGGCTGGGGCGTCTACGAGACCGGTACGCGGCTCGCGGCCGAGGAGATCGCGGCGCGCGGTGGCGGGCAGGTGGCGCTGGCGGTCGCCTCGATGCTGCGCCGCGCGCTGATGGGCCGCGAGGCGCAGGCGATCCGGCGCGGCGTCGAGGCCGCGCTGGCGGTCGATGGCACGGCCCTGCCGGCGGGCGCCCGCTTCGCCGGGCTCGTGACCACCTTGCCGGGGCCGCTGGTGATGGGGCTCGAGCCGTTCTGGGGCGGGGGAGAGGGCGCGCTGCGCTGGCTCGACGTGGCGGCGCCCGCCCGCCGTCTGGCGCTTGCGGCGCCCTTCGCGCTCATGGGCCGGCCGCTCAGCTGGATGGTCGGCGCGGGCTACCGTTCCGGCCGGGCGGCGCGGATCGAGCTACGGCTTTCGGGCGATATCGTGGTCGATGGCGAGCGGTTCGATGCGGGGCCGGAGGGCCGGCTGAGCCTCGCCGCGGGCGGGGTTCTCACGTTCGCGAGCGCCTGAACCCCGCTTCTCGACTTTTCGGGCGTCCGCGATTATGACGGCGCCATGAACCAGATCCAGCCCGCGCCCGTGCCGGCGGCCAAACCGGCCACCCTGAAGCACCCGATCCGCAAGCGCGTCAAGCGCCTCGGCAAGCGGCTCACGCGCTGGATGGCGTCCTTCCAGGCGAGCCAGAGCCTCGTGCCGACGACGCCGTTCGTCGGCAACGGGCATTTCCCCTTCCTCGCCGAATTCGAGACCCGCTGGCGCGAGATCGAGGCCGAGGCGCGCGAGATCCTCAAATTCCGCGAGGCAATCCCGGCCTTCCAGGAAATCTCGCCGGATCAATACCGCATCGCGACCGCCAAGAACTGGCGCACCTTCATCCTCTATGGCTTCGGGCTGAGGCTCGAGCGCAATTGCCGGCAGGCGCCGGTCACGGCCGAGATCCTGAGCCGGGTGCCGAACATCCAGACCGCGTGGTTCTCGATCCTCGCGCCCGGCTACCACATCCCGGCGCATACGGGCGTGACCAAGGGCATCCTGCGCGCGCATCTGGGCCTGATCATCCCCGCCGAGCGCGAGAAGTGCCGCATCCGCGTCGGCGACGAGATCCGGGCCTGGGAGGCGGGCCGCGTCTTCGTGCTCGACGACACCTACGAACACGAGGTCTGGAACGAGACCGACGAGGAGCGGGTGATCCTGCTGTTCGACTTCGACCGGCCGATGCGCTGGCCGGCGCGGCTGCTGACCGGGCTCTTCATCCGGGCGATGAAGTTCACGGCCTTCTACAAGGAGCCGAAGAAGAACATCGAGGATTTCGAGGACCGCTTCGAGGCCGCGACCCGGCGCGCCGACCAGATCCTCGAAAGCATGAGCGAGCGCAAGTGAGCACTGCCGGGCAGGCCCGCTGCCCGGAGGTTGGCGCGCTGATCGAGGCGGCGGCGGACCGGCCGCTTTCGGGCGACGCTGCGGCGATGGCCGCGCATCTGGCCACGCGGCCGGGCGTGCTCGCGGTCCTGTTCTACGGCAACATGCTGCGCGACGTGGGGGCCGCAGGGCTGCTCGACTTCTATTGCCTCACGGCGCGCGACGCCGACTGGTCCGGGCCGGGGCTTGCGGCGCTGGCGGGGCGGCTGATGCCGCCGAACGTCTATCATGTCGAGCTTGCGGGGCAGGCGGGTGCGATTCACGCCAAGGTGGCGGTGATGCGGCTCGACGCCTTCCGCGCGCGGATGCGGGCGGAAAGCTGGGACACGACTCTATGGGCGCGGTTCTCGCAGCCGGTGGTGCTGGCCCATGCAAGCGACGCCGCGGCGCGCGCGGCCGTGCTCGACGCGCTGGCGGCGGCGGCGGAGGCGGCGGCCTGGTGGGCCGCGCATGTCGCGCCCGACGGGGCGGACTGGCGCGGCGCCTGGGGCGCGCTCTATGCCCGGACCTATGGCGCCGAGTTGCGGGTCGAGGGGGCGGGGCGCGCGGGCGCCATTCTCGACGCGCACCCGGCCCATTTCGGGGGGCTCCACGCCGCGCTCATCGCGCCCAGCCCGGCGCCGGATGCAGCGGCGCGCGCGCGGGCGGCCCGGATGTGGGCGCGGCGGCGGAGGGTCGGCAAGCTTCTCAATGCCGCGCGACTGACGAAGGCCGCCGCGACATTCCGCGGCGGCCTCGCCTACGCGCTCTCGAAGGTCGAGCGGCACACTGGCCGCCCCGTCGAACTCAGGTCGTGGCAGCGGCGCTGGCCGGCCCTTGCGGCGCCGGTCGTGTTCGCCCGCCTGCTTTGGCAGCGGCGCCTCCGGTGATCACGTGGAACCGCTCGGCGCGGCCTGCGCCGGGCTCGATGATGCCGAGTTCGGCGCCGACCGACGCGAAGATGTTCAGCGCCCGCTCGATCTGCGTCTCGGTGTGCGCGGCCGAGACCGACACGCGCAGCAGCGACAGCGCGTTCGGGGTGGCCGGCGGGATCGCGATGTTGGTGTAGACGCCCTCGTCGATCAGCCTGTTCCACAGCGCCACCGCGATCTCGGGCGCCCGGAGCTTGACGGCGACGACGGGGCTCACTTCGGGCCCGGTCTCGAAGCCGAGATCGCCGAGGCCGCGATAGAGCGCCGAGCAGTTCGACCAGAGCCGCGCCCGCAGCTCGGGCCGCTCGGCCATTCGCCGGAAGGCGGCTCGCGCGGTCGAGACGGTGCCCGGCGTCATCGACGCGGTGAACATGTAGGGCCGGCAGAACGAGCGGATCGCGTCGAAGCCCGCGAGGTTCGAGACGCAATAACCGCCGATCGTGCCCACGCTCTTCGAGAAGGTGCCGACGATGAAGTCGCAGTCGTCCTCGACATGCGTGGCCTGGCACTGGCCGCGGCCCGACTCGCCCAGCACGCCCAGCGAATGGGCCTCGTCGACCATGAGGTAGACGCCTTCGCCCGCCTCGCGCTTGACGGCGGCGAACTCGGCGAGCGGCGCAGTGTCGCCCAGCATCGAGTAGATGCCCTCGACGATGATGATCTTGTCGCCGGGATGCCCCTCCAGGCGCTTGAGCTTCCTGGCGAGGTCCTCGGGGCCGTTGTGGCGGAAGCGGATCGTCTCGGCATCCGCCATCTTGCAGCCGTCATAGATCGAGGCGTGGCTGTCGGCGTCGATCAGCAGCACGTCGTCCTTGCCGCCCAGCGCCGTGATCATGCCGACATTGGCGACATAGCCCGTCGAGAACACGATGCAGTGCTGCTTGGCGTAGAAGCGCGTGATCTCGGCCTCGAGCGCCTTGTGGCCGCCATAGCTGCCATTGGCGATGCGCGAGCCGGTGGTGCCGGAGCCGAGCGCGCGGGTGGCGGCGGTTCCGGCCTCCAGCACCTCGGGGTCGAAGGTCATCCCGAGATAGTTGTTGGTCCCGAAGAGCATCATCGGGCGGCCTTCCAGCGTCGCCTCGGTCGGCGACCAGACATTCTGGAACTCCAGCCTGCTGGGGTCGCGGCCAAGCGCCCTCAGCCGCCCGTACGTCGCCTCGACCGCGGCGATCCTGTCCTTGATGCCCATCGTCTCGTTCCTTCCCCTCTTCGGGTCGCTGCCCGGGGTTATGCCGTCCTCAGCTCGATCCGCCCAGATCCTGCACCGCGGCGGCCAGATCGGCGACGGTCTTGACCTCGGCGATCCGGTCCAGCGGGATGTTGATGTCGAACTCGTCCTCGAGCTCCAGCACGAAGTCCATCACGCTGACCGAGTCGAGCCCCGTATCCGCCACGATGTTCGTGTCGCGCGTGACCGCAACGTCCTGCTTCACCTTGGCGGTGAGCAGGGCGAGGATGCGCGCCTCGATGTCGTCGGCCGTGGCCATGTTCGTCGTCTTCCTGCTCGTGCGCCGCGATGGCAGCGTGTTCATTCCATCTCGCCGCGCGCGTGCAACCTGTTCACCGGCCGCCCCGGCCGGGAATCCTGCTCGTGGCGAAGCGCCGCCGATACCCTGCCGCGAGCCTGCTGTCCAGATCAGGCGCCCCCCTGGGGCGCGCCGATGCTGGCCGCGAGCCCGGTGCCGGTCTGCGCGCCGCTCCAGTCGAAATGGGTGACGCGGCTCTCGGCGATCGGGAGGTCGCGGGGAAAGTCGATCTCGGTCCAGGGCAACCCTGCGATCTCGACGACGCCGACAGCCCCGGTCTGGGCGATCTGGTCGATGATCGAGAGATACCAGCGCTTGAGCGCGGCCTGATCCGCCAGCACCGCGCGCATCGCCGCGACGAAGCGCTCGCCGCCATCGCCGAGAAAGCGAAGGAGGCCGATCGACTCGCCGTCGACCGGCGCGCTCAGCGTCTTTCCGATCGCGGTGAGGCGGCGGCCGTCGCGCCGGATCTTCATGTCGTCGTCGTCATACCCCGGCTTCTGGTCGATGGTGACCGTGATCGGGGCTTCGGCATCCGCCAGCACGCGGCGCAGGATGCGCGGGTCGATGACCGTATCGCCGTTCAGCAGCACGGTGTCGCTGCCAAACCGCTCGCGCGCCATCCAGCACGAGCCGATGTTGTCCGCGACCGCGTAGAACGGGTTGTAGAGGCATTCCGGGAGGCGCGGCAGGTCCATGGTCCGGACCGCCGTCTCGACCATCTCGGCGCCGAAGCCGGTGACGATCGTCACGTCCTCGATCCCCGCCGCGGCAAGCGCCCGAAGCTGCCAGTAGAGGACCGGCTGCCCGCCGACCTTCACCAGGCATTTGGGACGCATATCCGTAAGCGGGGCGAGACGCTTGCCTTGCCCGGCGCTCAAGATCACAGCATTTGTCATGGAGAAGCCGATCTCCCACCGATTTCACGACAGAATAGTTACCGCGGAACGACGCTCAAGTCACAAACTCCACGCGATACTTCACAAAAGGCGTCCGGTTTGTTCGCGAATTGACATGAAGCGCGTGATCATGCGGCGATGACGCAATCCGAGGGCGGCGCCGACGGCGCGCGGCACTCACAGCCAGCCATGCGCCCTATACCATGAAACGGTCTGGCGGAAGCCCTCGGCGAGCGGGACGACCGGGCGCCAGAGGTCTGCCGGCGGCTGCGCGGCTGGGCGCGAGGACCAGTCGGGATGCTGCATCTCGCGCCGTTTTGCGCTGGTCAGCATGCCCGTGCCGAGCCCGAGCGCGGTCGCCGCATCGCCCGCGAGGCCAAGTGCGGCGAGCACGGCCGGCGGGACGCGCAACGGGCGCGCAGTACGGCCCAGTGCCGCGGCCGCCACGGCCGCGATCTCGGCCCAGCCGTAGCCCTCGTGGCGCGCGTCGCTCAGTTCGAACACGGCGCCCCCGGGAGGGGAGGCGGCGGCGGCGGCGATCGCCGCGCCGACATCGGCGGCGTGGATCAGGCAGAGGCGGGCCGCGGGGCCGTTCATCAACGGCTGGACCGCCATGTCGGCGGCGCGGAACACGGCCAGCGTCTCGCGGTCGCCTGGGCCATAGACCGCGGCGGGGCGCAGGATGGTGTAGCCGCCCGCCTCGCCCGCGATCGCCGCGAGGCGCGCCTCGCCCGCCCGCTTCGAGGCGGCATAGGGCGAGAGGTGCGGCTCGCGCGCCGCCATGGACGAGATCAGCACGAAATGCGCCCCGGGTGCCACCTGCCGCCAGGTCTCCGCCAGCCGCGCGGTCCCTTCGGTATTGGCAGCATCGAAATCGGCGGGGCGGCGCGCCCGGACGGTCCCAGCAAGGTGGATGATCGCGTCCGCGCCCTCGACCAGCCGGCGCAGCATCGCGGGGTCGGCAAGGTCGCCGGGAACAACCTCGACCGGCTCGGGCCCGGCCTCGATCGCGGGTGCGCGCCGGGCCAGCATGCGCAGCCGCCAGCCGCGCCCGGCGAGCGCGCTCAGGACGTGCGGTCCAAGGAACCCGGTCGCTCCGGTCACGGCGGCAACGCCGCGCGTGGCCGTGCCGTGCTGGGCGGGCGCGCTCACGCGCCGAAGACGCCCGTGAGGAACATCTCGCGCGCGCGGGCGCGACTGAGCTTGCCCGACGAGGTGCGCGGCAGCGCGCCCGTGCCGGTCAGGACCACGGCGACCTCGATGCCGATGCGCTCGCGGACCAGCGCGTGGATTTCGTCGCGCAGCGCGGCGCGGCCTTCCTCGCCCGCCACGCGGCATTCGCCGATGACGATCACGGCCTCCTCGGCCAGTCCACCGTTGCCGTCCGAGGTGGCAATGCCGAAGGCCGCGACGCCCCCCGAGCGGATGCCGTCCGTGCCGCTCTCGATCGCCCACTCGATGTCCTGCGGCCAGATGTTGCGGCCGTTGATGATGATCAGGTCCTTGGCCCGGCCGGTCACGACCAGTTCGCCCGCATCCATGAAGCCCAGATCGCCGGTGTCGAGCCACCCGTCCGGCGACAGGGCGAGGCGCGTGGCGTCCGCGTCGCCGAAATAGCCGGTCATGAGGCTGGGGCCGCGGGCAAGGATGCGCCCGACCCGGTCCGGCGGCAGCGGCGCGCCGCCGGCGTCGGCCAGCATGATCTCGTGGCCCGGCAGGATGGGGCCGCAGACGGCGAAGCTGCGCGCGCCGGGGCTGCCCGGATCGGCGGGCACCACCTCGCCCCGATCGAGGGCGGCGAGATCGACGCTGACCGTACGGAAGCCCTGACCCAGCGGGGCGAAGGTCAGGCCAAGCGTCGCCTCGGCCATGCCATAGCTGGGCAGGAAGGCGCGCGCGTCGAACCCGGCCGGCGCGAAGGCATTGGCGAAGGCGGCGAGCGTGCCGGTCTTGATCATGTCGCCGCCGATCCCGGCGATGCGCCACGACGAGAGGTCCAGGCCCTCGATCTTCGCGCGCCGCGCCGCGAGGTCGTAGCCGAAGGACGGTGCGTAGGAGAGCGTCGCCCGAGTGTCCGAGATCAGCTTGAGCCACAATCCGGGACGGCGCACGAAGTCGCGCGTCGCGTAGTAGCTGATCGGCATCTGCGTGGCGACCGGCAGGAACATGCAGCCGACGAGACCCATGTCGTGGTAGAGCGGCAGCCAGCTCACGCCGCGGTCGTCCGGTCCGATGCCCAGGCCATGCTCGGCCATGGCGCGGATGTTCGCCATCATCGCCCGGTGGCTGACGGCGATGCCCTTGGGCAGGCTGGTCGTGCCGGACGAGAACTGCAGGTAGGCCGTAGCGCCCAGATCTGGCTCCGCCTCGGGCAGCGCTTCGGCGGCCCGGCCGATCTCGCCAAGCGTTCCGGCATGCACCAGCCCGGCATCGGCGAAGGCCTCGGCCACCCAGTCGCGGATCACCTCGGGCGTGAGCACGGCGCGCACCGCCGCGACCGCGCCGATCCGGCGGATCTGCTCGGCATAGGCCTCGCGCGAGCCGAAGGCCGCCGGCAGCGGCATCGGCGCCGGGACGAGGCCGGCATAGAGGCAGCCCATGAACGCGCGCATGAAGTCGGCGTCGGTCTCGGCGATCAGGCCGACGCGGTCGCCGGGCTCGAGCCCGAGGCCGAGCAGCCGCCCGCCCGCCTCGCGCGCCTCGCGCGCAAGCCTCGCATAGGCCAGATCCTCGACCAGCTCGCCGCGCGGCCCGTGGAAGCGCATGCTGCCCACGCTCAGCGCGGCGTAGTCGAGCGCGGCCGTCAGCGTGGGGAAATCCCCGCGCCGATGCGTCGGACCGTCTCCGATCTGCCGTGCCACTGCCTTCATCCGCCGCTCGACCTTTTGCTCCGAGGCTGCAACGACAAGAAAACCCGCAGCCTCGCCGGGCGCGGGAGTCGTTCGCGGCGTCCTCATATCAGACCTGCGCGACGCTGCAAGCCCGGCGCGCCTGCCCGCGATTGCCATGCGGCCGGAATTGCTTTAGGCCTCCGCCGGCGCACGGCCGGGCCGCGCGCGACGGCAGGATGGGCGCGCGACGCCGCGCGGCAGGGCCATGCAGATCGGGGTTCTCCTCAACCATTACGAGCCGCACCAGGTGCCGCATGTCGTGCCCTACGGCTTCGCGCTGTCGCGCCTGAGGCCCGACTGGCGGGTGCGCATCCTGTGCTCGACCCGCGCCGAGGCCGAGTTCGCGGCCGAGATCGGCGCGCGCTATCCCGGCCATGCCGCGCGCATCGAGCGCATCCGCGCGCCGCTCTGGGCCGAGGCGATCGACCCCATCGCGCGGCACGTGGCATTCACCCGCAAGCTCGCGGTGCAACGGGCGAATGTCGGGCTGTTCGCCGGGTTCGATGCGCTGATCGTGCCGGAGCTGACGAGTCTTGGATTGCACGAGGATTCAAGGCTTTCGCATGTCAAGCTCATCTTCACCGGGCATGGCGCGGGGGATGGCTACAACAGCACTGTCGGCATGTTCGACCCGCGCATCGAGCGCTTCGACATGGTGCTGCTGCAGGGTCGCCGGATCGCCGAGGAGCTGAACGCGCTGGGCAGGTTCAAGGACACGCTTTATGCTGTTGCCGGATATACGAAATTCGAGATTGGCGAGATGGGGGCGGGCCGCCCGCGCCTGTTCGCCGACGACCGGCCCGTGGTGCTCTACAACCCGACCCAGACACCGGCCGCGACCTCGTGGCGGAAGTTCGGAACCGATATTCTGGATTTCTTCGCGCAATCAGACGACTACAATCTGATCTTCGCGCCGCATGTGCTGCTGTTCAAGCGCGCGCTGAGCCGTGGCGCGCGGCTGCCGCGGCGCTATCGCGGCGGGCCGCGGATGCTCATCGACCTGGGCAGCCGGGCATCGGTCGATCTCACCTATCTGATGGCCGCGGATATCTATCTGGGCGACCTGTCGAGCCAGATCTACGAGTTCATCAACTGGCCGCGTCCCTGCGTGTTCCTCAACGCGCACGGCTTCGACTGGCAGGGCAATCCCGCCTTCCGCTCGTGGCGCTTCGGCCCGGTGGTCGAGCGGGCGGCCGATCTGGGCCCCGCGCTTGCCGAGGCCCGCGCGCGGTTCGAGACGGCGTTCCGCCCGGCGCAGGAAGCGGCGCGCGATCACGCCTTCCTGCGCGAGCCCGAGCCCGCCTCGGCGCGCGGCGCGCGGGCGATTGCTGAGTTCCTCGAGACCGGGGGGCTGGGGCCGGAATGGCGCTGAAGGCGATCCTGCGGCGGCTGGCGGGCGGCCCGAAGCCGGGCGAGGAAGCGCTGGTCGTCGTGCTGCCGGACGCGGCTGCGGCGAGGGCGGCGGGTGGCCTGCTCGCGCGGCTGGCCGGCGGGGCCTATCGGCTGGACATCGTCGCGGCGCTGCCGGACGCGGCGCTCGCGGTGGCGCTGCCGGCGGCAGGCACGCTGCCGCGGCTGCTCACGCGCGTGCCGCGCATCCCGCCCATGGTCCCCGTGCGCGCGGCTCTGGCCGGGTTGAGGGCGCGCGCGATGGTCGTGGCCGGGGCGCCGGGGACCCTGCCGGCATCGCTCCGCCGTCTCGTCGCGGGTGCGCGCAGGCGAGGCCTGCCGGTCTTCGCGGTCGATCCCGCGGGCCTGGCGCAGGGCTCGGGCGAGGTGGTGGCGCTGTCCGCGACGGCGGCCGAGGCGATGCCAAGGGCCAATGCGGATCTCGATGAGCTCGCCCGGCATTTCGTGCGCTCGGCCGGGATCGAGCGCGGGCAGGGGCCGCTCCTCGACGCGCTGGCCGGGCGGCTGCAACGGGGCCTCGCGACGCGCGGGATGCGGCGCCTTCTGGGGCGGTTCTGCGCGCGGATCGAGACGGCGGGGGCGCTGGCCGAGCGGCTGGGCCGACCGGGGACGATCCTCTGCCTCGGCAACGGGCCGACCAGCGAGGATCCCGCGCTGGCGGCACTGCCGCGCGATGCGTTGTTCCGGGTGAACCACCAGTGGAAGGCGCGCGGGTTCCTTGCCCGGCCGGACATGATCTTCGCGGGCGTCAAGCGCTCGATGCGCGCGGCTGGCCGGATCCCGCTGGGCGTCGCCACCCCGCGCAAGGAACGCGCGCTGCTCGCCGCCCGGCTGGTCGAGTTCTGGCACGGGCCCATCACCTATGCCGTGGTCGAGGAGATCGCCGGCCCCGTGCTGCCCGCCGTCCAGGGGCCGCTGCGGCCCACCACGGGGGCCTACATGATCGCCGCCGCGGTGGCGCTGCGCCCGCGGCGGATCGTGATCGCCGGCATGGACATGTTCAGCCACCCCTCGGGCGCCTATCCGGGCGGCGGCGCGGCCGAGAACGCCTATACCCCGAGCCACGATCACGAGACCGATGTGGCCTTCATCCGCGGCTGCCTTGCGTCTTACGAGGGCGAGATCGCGACCTTGAGCCCGGCCTTCGCCGACCTGGCCCGCGGCGTTCCGGGGGCGCGCTTCCGGCTGGTCGGGATCGAGGCATGCGCGGCCCCTGCCTGACCCCCCGCGGCGCGCAGCGCGCATCTGCCGCGCAGGGGCGGCCGTCGCGCATCTTGCGCGGCTGCCCCGTGCGTCACTACAACATCGCCCAGCCGAGAGAGGGCCGCGACATGGCAAATCCCTACAAGACCCACTGGTATCACCGTCAGCCGCAGTTCTGGCTGGACCGCGACCCGCACCGTCCGGTGGGAAGCAACGCGACGCCCGAGGTGATCCGCCTCGACCCCGTCCCCGGCCACCAGCCGTCGCCCAAGCCCCCCGTGCGCATCTTCCTGGGCACCGAGCCGCGGCAGTATCGCGGCACCCGCGTCTTCATCTGGTCGGTGATGCAGAACCGCGACCCCGCGCGCGCCTACGAGATCACGCTGATGTCGGACCTCGACGGCATCCCGCGCGAGGGCTGGAAGACCGGCTTCACCAACTACCGCTACGCAATCCCGCACCTTGCCGGGAACACGGGCCGGGCGATCTACAACGATGTCGATCAGATCTACCTTGCCGATCCGGCCGAGATGTTCGACCTCGACATGCAGGGCAAGGGCGTGCTCGCGATCACCGAGAAGGAGAACTCGGTGATGCTGATCGACTGCGAGGTGATGGCGCCGCTCTGGACGCTCGAGGCCGTGAAGGCCGGCAAGGGGCATGCCCATTCCAAGGGCGTGATGTCCGAGAACGGCCTCTACGGCGAACTGCCCGGCGTCTGGAACTCGCGCGACGGCGAGCATCCGGTGCCGCAGATCAAGTGCCTGCACTACACCACGCTGCACACCCAGCCCTGGAAGCCCTTCCCCGAGATGCTGCGCTATGGCGAGAACGCGCTGGGCTACCTGTGGCACGACATGGAGAAGGCGGCGGACGCGGCGGGATACCTGATGTTCACTGCCGACCACCCGAGCCGCGAGTTCTCGGCGCTCGTCGCGCTCTACCAGCAGATGCACGAGACGCCCGAGACCTTTGCCGGCCACCGCCTCGGCAAGCATGTCGACAGCGTCGCCGAGTTGGTCCGCAAGACCGGCGCGGAGACGCTGCTCGACTATGGCGCGGGCAAGGGCAAGGAATATTCGCGCATCGAGGGCGAGCCCCACGACAGCGCCTGGCGTCAGGTGTCCGTCTGGCCGGGCGTGCGCGTGCGCTGCTACGATCCCGGCCACCCACCCTTTGCCACGCTGCCCGACGAGCAGTTCGACGGCGTGATCTCGACCGACGTCGTCGAGCATCTGGCGAGCTTCGATGTCCCTTGGGTGATCGACCAGATGTTCGCCCGCGCGCGGCGCTTCGTCTTCATCGTCGCCGCCTGCTACCCGGCCGAGAAGATCTTGCCGGACGGGCGCAACGCGCACACGACGCAGCAGCCGCCCTACTGGTGGCACACGCAGATGGCGCTGGCCGCGCGCCGCTATCCCGGCATCGAGTGGCGCCTCGCCTGCGACGAGAAGGGCACCTTCGGCAAGCGGCGCACGACCTTCGACGCGTCGAGTCCCTCGCCCCTGGAATGAGCGACGGGGCCGCGAGCCCGGCCGCGGACGGGACGGGGCAAGCTGAGGGGGCACGGGTGGATCTGGGCGAGCTCTACCGGCGCTTTCTGAAGAATGCCGGGATGATCATCGGCAGCCGGGTGATCTTCGGGCTGCTGAACCTCGGCACCAACGTGCTGGTCGCGCGCGCCTTTGGGCTGGGCGAGCTGGGTGTCGTGTTGCTGCTGCAGAGCTATGCGCGGCTGTTCTCGGAAATCGTCAAGTTCCAGTCCTGGCAGGCGGTGCTGCGCTTTGGCGCGATCCTCGAGGAGAAGGCCGACTGGCCGGGTTTCCGGCGGCTGATCGGCTTTACCCTCTCGATCGACCTCGTGAGCTTCGCCATCGCGATCGGCGGTGCCATCGCCTTCATTCCCTGGGCGCAGGACTGGTTCGACTGGCCGCCCGAGGTCGCGGCGCTCGCGCCCCTCTACATGCTGTCGATCATCTTCATCACCCATGCGACGCCGAACGGGGTGCTGCGGCTGTTCGACCGGGTGGACGTGGTGGCCCTGCAATTCGCCTCGAACGCGGTGCTGCGCTTCCTTGGGGTCGTTATCGCCTGGGCGATGGGCGGCGGCGTGCTCGAGATCGTCATTGCCTGGTTCGTGGCGTCGGTCCTGAGCGGGGTGTTCGTCTACACCGCCACGATCGCCGAGCTTCGCCGCCGCCGCCTGATGCCCCGCCTGACGCTGCGCTGGCGGCGCGACGCGGCCGAGTTCCCCGGCGTCTGGCGCTACTTGTGGATGTCGAACCTCGCCAGCGCGGCGCCGCTGGTGGTCAATTACGGCACGGTCCTGGTGGTGGGCGCGCAGCTTGGCGCGGCCTCGGCCGCCATCTTCGACATCGCGCGCCAGTTCGCGGCGGCGCTGTCGCGGCCGACGCGGCTCCTGGGGCCGCTGCTGTTTCCGGAGTTCTCGCGCCTCGCCGCGCGCGACGACTGGGTGAGCATCCGCCGCATCTTGAAGAAGCAGCTCGCGCTGACGGGCATGGCGCTGGCCGTCTTTGCCGCTGTCCTGTTCGCTGTGCTGCCCTTCGCCGTCGAGTTCCTGTTCGGCCGCGAGCTGGTGGACGAGATCTGGCTGTTCAACCTGCTGATCGCGGGATCGCTCCTGCGGGTTCTCGGCTTCGCGCTCGAGCCCGCGTTCCTCTCGGCCAACAAGGCGGGCACCCTTCTGGTGATCCAGCTCATCGCCACCGCGGTGTTCGTCGCGATCGCGCTGCCGCTGCTCGGCCCGATGGGTCTGGTTGCCATCGGCCTCGGCATGCTGGGGTTCCACGTCGTCTACTTCGCGCTGTTCATGGTGATCGGCCGGCGGCTCCTGAAGAAGCGGATCCGGCGAAGCCGTGCCGCCGAAGCCGCAGCCCAGCGCGAGGCCGAGGCCCATGCCGAACTGGTCGAGGAGCGCCCCGGCCTCGTCTGAGGCCGGCGCCTCGTGCCTCAGCCCGCCAGCGCGGCCTTGTCGGGCAGCTCAAGCCAATCGCCGATCCTTCGGTTCCACTCCTCGGGCCGGAAGACCGTGTAGCCGCCCACCGGGTTGAGCGAGAGCTCGCCCAGCAGCAGCCGCCCGCGGTGGACATAGAAATCGGCGCGCACCAAGGGAAAGCCCTGCGTCAGGACCCGCGAGGCCGCGATCATCTCGCCAAGCTGCTCCGGCCGGGGCGGCGGCGGGCCGAAGGGTTTGAATATCTTGTATAAGAAGGGCAGCGGACTCCCAGTCCGGGCTCATGAGGATGCTGCGCAGATTCTGGCAGCAGCCCTCGCAATACTGGATGAAGCGCGTCGCGCCGTTCAACACGAACAGCTTGTAGTCCGGGATGTCGCCGCCGTTGTATAGGTCATGCTTGGCGATGATGCGCGAGGGCGAGGCGGCATACTACCACTCGCCCTTGTGGTCGGCCATGTTGGTCCTGATCCAGCCGTCGAGCCGGCGGCGCGCGGCATTCTCGTCGATCGGGACGCCGGGGCGCTTGATGACGTTCCAGGCACTTCCGTTCGTGACCTTCAGCGCGTAGGCGTCGGGCAGGGCGCGGAAATCCACCGCCTCGGCACTGTTCAAGACGGCGTGGAGGTCGTTCAGCAGGTGCCCGAGGCCATGGCGTTCGACATAGCTGCGCATGCGGAACTTGTCGGTGATCTCGCCGCAGACCGCGAGCCGGTCATGGAGCTTGAGCCAGCATATCTTCTCCGAGATGGTGCGTGGGGTGTCGAGATCGGGCCAGACGCCGAAGATGCGCTTGTGGGTGACGCGGATCAGCGCCTCGTGAACGGTCATCCCGGGAAAGCGCAGCCGCGCCTCGAGGTGGCGCGTCGAGCGCCAGCCCGAGGCGCGCCGAGCCATGAACCGTTTGATCGCCTTGCGCATCCCTTGCCGCTCCGCTCCGCGCCTCGGGTGCCGGTCATCCCAGCAGCGCGCCTGCGTCCAGCACGGGATGGGCGGGGCCCCTGCCGGCCCGAGGGCGCGCGCTCACCGCTCCTTGCGGTAGGGCACGCCCAGCGCCCTGGGCGGCACGGCACGGCCGAAGAAGCCCGCCAGCAGCACCACGGTCGCGATGTAGGGCAGCAGCAGGATCAGCTCGACCGGCGCGGGGCCGATCAGCGGCAGGGTGACGCCCTGCAGCCGCGCGGCCGCCGTCTCGAGGAAGCCGAACAGCAGGCACGCGCCGAACACCGGCCAGGGCCGCCACTTGCCGAAGATCATGGCCGCGAGCGCGATGAAGCCCTTGCCCGCCGACATCTCGCGCACGAAGCCCGCGCCATGGGCGGTGGACAGGAACACCCCCGCGAGCCCGCATAGGAGCCCCGCGATCACGACCGCGCGGTAGCGGATGACGGCGACCGAGAGGCCCGCGCTGTCCACCGCCAGCGGCATCTCGCCGGTCGCGCGCAGCCTCAGCCCGAAGGTGGTGCGCCCCAGCAGCCAGGCGATCAGCGGCACGCTGAGCACCGCGAGGTAGACCGGCAGGGTATGGCCCGAGACCAACTCGGCATAGAGCGGGCCGAGTACCGGGATGTCGGCCAGCGCCTCTGCCCCCGGCAGTCGGATCGGGCGGAACCGCTCGCCCGCCATCAGGGGCGGGGTCTGGCCGCCCTGCCGGAACAGGGCGATGCCCGCCACCACCGTGCCCCCCGAGGCGAGGATGTTGATGGCAACGCCCGAGATGATCTGCTCGCCCCGGTGGGTGATGCAGGCAAAGCCGTGCAGAAGCGCGAGCGCCACCGCCACGCCCAAGGCCGCCGCCATCCCCGCCCAGGGGCTGCCGGTCAGGCTTGCGACCGCGGCGGCCGCGAACGCCGCGGCCAGCATCTTACCCTCGAGCCCGATGTCGATCACGCCTGCGCGCTCCGACACCAGTCCCGCCATGGCGCAGAGGATCAGGGGCGTGGCCAGCCGCAGCGAGCCGTCGAGGATGCGGAGCGCGTCAATCCACAGCTCGGTCATTGCGCCCTCGCCCGGAAGATGCGCGCAAGCGCCGGGACGAACATCAGCGCCAGCGCCCCCGAGAACAGGATGATCAGCCCCTGGATCAGCACCACCATCTCGCGCGTGATGGTCTGGAACTCGAAATCGAGCTCGGCCCCGCCCTGGTAGAGCGCGCCGAACAGCAGCGCCGCGAAGAAGATCCCCACCGGATGGTTGCGCCCCATCAGCGCGACCGCGATGCCGGTGAAGCCGTAGCCCGAGGTGAAGTTGAGGACGAGCCGCCCCTGCGCGCCCAGGATCTCGTTCAGCGCCATGCAGCCCGCAAGCGCCCCCGACACCGCCATCGCCACCACCACCATGCGCGGCACCGGGATGCCGGCATAGCGCGCAGCGCCTTCCGAATGCCCGACCGCGCGCAGCGCATAGCCCCAGCGCGTGCGCCAGATCAGCACCCAGACGCCGAAGGCCGCGAGCAGCGCGATCAGGAAGCTGAGGTTGAGAGGCGTGGCGGTCGCCGGGAAGCCCAGCGCCCGCGCGATGTCGTGCAGGAACGGCAGACGCGCGGCCTCGGCGAAGTCGCGGGTTTGCGGCGAGCTTTGCCCCGCGCGCATCAGCGGCCCCGACAGGAGCGAGACCAGCACACCGGCGGCGATGAAGTTGAACATGATCGTGGTGATGACGATGTGGCTGCCGCGCCGCGCCTGAAGCCAGCCCGGCACCACCGCCCACGCCGCGCCGAACGCCGCAGCCCCGGCGATGGCGATCGGGATCACCATCAGCCCCGGCAGGACGGCATCGAGCGCGATGCACACCAGCGCGGCGCCGAGGCCTCCCATCGCCGCCTCCCCCTCGGCCCCGATGTTGAACAGCATGGCGTGGAAGGCGACCGAGACGGCGAGGCCCGTGAACATGAAATTCGTCGTGTAATAAAGCGTGTAGCCCAGCGCGCCATCATAGACGAAGGCGCCCTTCAGCATCACCGCCATCGCCTCGACCGGGCTCTCGCCGATCAGCGCGACCACCGCGCCCGCCACCAGGAAGGCGAGCGAGATGTTGGCGAGGGGCAGGAGCCCCAACTCGACCCAGCGAGGAAGCGGCGTCACGCTGCCTCCCCCTCACGGACGCCCGCCATCAGGAGGCTCAGGCGGTGCGGCGTGGCCTCGGCGCGGGTCAGGACCCCTTCGATGCGGCCCGCGTTCATCACCGCGATGCGGTCCGAAAGCGCCATGATCTCGTCGAGTTCGACGGAAACCAGCAGGATCGCCGCCCCCGCCTTCTTCATCTCGAGAAGCCGGGTGTGGATGAACTCGATCGCGCCGATGTCCACGCCGCGCGTGGGCTGGCCCACCAGGAGGATACGGGGCGCCTGCTCGATCTCGCGCGCCAGCACCAGCTTCTGCTGGTTTCCGCCCGAGAAGCCGGATGCGCGCAGGCGCGGATTGGCGGGGCGCACGTCGAAGCGTCGCATCAGGGTCGCGCAATGGGCGCCGAGCGCGCCGAGGTCCAGAAGCTGCCCCGACCCCGTCGCCGGGCCGTGGTGATACCCCAGCACCGCGTTCTCCTGCGCCTCGAAGGGCAGGACAAGGCCGCGGCGGTGGCGGTCCTCGGGAACATGGGCCACTCCCATCGCCCGCATCTCGGACGGATCGGCCGGATGGGCGCGGTCGATCGCCCGGGGGCCAATGGCGATCCGCCCCTCCTGCACGCCCTCGATTCCCGAGAGCAGGTCGAGGAGTTCCGACTGCCCATTGCCCGAGACGCCGGCGACGCCCAGGATCTCGCCCTCGCGCAGTTCGAGCGAGACCTCCTTGAGCCGCGCCACGCCCCGCGCATCGCGCCAGGTCAGCCCATCGGCCCTGAGCGCAACGGCCCCCGGCGCAGTCTCGACGCGGGGCACCTCGAGCAGCACCTTGCGGCCGACCATCAGTTCCGCCAGGTCCTCGCGCGTCGTGGCGGCCGTCTCGCGGTGGGCCACCATCTCGCCCCGGCGCATGACCGAGACGCGGTCGGTCACCGCCATGATCTCGCGCAGCTTGTGGGTGATCAGCAGCACCGTGACGCCCTCGCGCCTGAGGCCGCGCAGGATCTCGAACAGCCGGTCGGTCTCGTCGGGTGTGAGCACCCCTGTGGGCTCGTCGAGGATCAGGATCCTCGCGCCGCGCCTCAGCGCCTTGAGGATCTCGACCCGCTGCTGCAAGCCCACGGGCAGGTCGCCCACCAGCGCGTCGGGATCGACCTCGAGCCCGTAGGTGGCCGAGAGGCGCAGCAGTTCGGCCCGCGTCTCGGCCCGGCCCCTGGCGAGCAGCGCGCCCCCCTCGGCGCCCAGCATGACATTTTCCAGAACGGTGAAGGTAGGCACCAGCATGAAATGCTGATGCACCATGCCGATGCCATGTCCGATGGCGTCGGCCGAGGATCGGATCACGGCCTTTTGCCCGGCGATCTCGATCCGCCCCTCGTCAGCCTCGTAGAAGCCATAGAGAATCGAGACGAGGGTCGATTTCCCCGCCCCGTTCTCGCCGATGATGCCATGGATCGAACCCGCCGCCACCTCGAGCGCCACGTCGCGGTTGGCCTGAACCGCGCCGAAGCGCTTCGAGATGCCGGCGAGCCGGACCGCCGGGGGCGGTCCCTCGCGGTCAGGCTCGGTCATGCCGATCTCAGAATGGGCAGGAGCCGGTGTCCTCGTAGTTGTGCACCTTGATCGTGCCCGCCACGATGCCCGCGCGCGCGGCCTCGACCGCAGCCTTGATCTCGTCGGTGATCAGGCCCGCATTGTTCTCGTCGAGCGCCCAATCCACGCCGTTCTCGGCCAGCCCCAGATTTCGCACGCCGGGCGTGAAGCTGCCCGCCATCGCGTCCTTGAAGGTCTCGTAGGCTGCCACGTCCACGCGCTTGACCATCGAGGTCAGCACATGCCCCGGCGCGAGCCCGTTCTGGTTCGAGTCGACGCCGATCGCGAGCTTGCCGGCATCGGCCGCCGCCCGGATCACGCCCATGCCGGTGCCGCCGGCGGCGTGGTAGATCACGTCCGCGCCGCGGTCGATCTGGCTCTGCGCGAGTTCGGCGCCCTTGGTCGGGTCGTTCCAGGCAGTCGGCGTCGTGCCAGTCATGTTCTGCAGCACCTCGGTGCCCGCGATGGCTTCCTTGGCGCCCTGCACATAGCCGCAGGCGAACTTGCGGATCAGCGGGATGTCCATGCCGCCGACGAAGCCGACCTTCTGCGTGGCCGACTTCTTCGCGGCGGCGACGCCCACCAGATAGCTGCCCTCGTGCTCCTTGAAGGCGTACTGGCGCAGGTTCGGGCGGTCGAGCCAGCTCACGTCGATGATGGCGAACTGCACGTTCGGGTTGTCGGCCGCCACCTTGTCGATGGCGTCGGCTTGCGCGAATCCCACGCCCAGCACGATGGTGGCGCCGCGGCTGACCATGCGGCGCATGGCCTGCTCGCGCTGGGTCTCGTTGGTGACCTCGAACTCCATGACCTCGACGCCGGTCTCGTCCATGAACTGCTTGACGCCGGCCCAGACGCCCTCGTTGAACGACTTGTCGAACTTGCCGCCCATGTCGAAGACGACCGCTGGCTTGAACTCGGCGGCCGAGGCGGCGGTGGCGAGGGCGGCGAGGGCTGCACCCGCGAGAAGGCTGATCAGACGCATGTGAAGGCTCCCTGTGTGATCCCGCGGCATCGCGCGGGTTGATTATGCCTTGAGGCCGATCTCGCGCAGGCGCTGCGTGAGGAAGTCGTCCGCCGTGGTGCCGGGCTTCAGCACCACCTCGGGGCGCGGGTGGCAGAACATCGGCATTGAGAATCGCGCGACGTTGCGCGCCGCCGGAGGGTTCACCACGCGGTGCACGGTTGAGGGGTAATAGCCGCCCGAGGCCATCTCGAGCATGTCGCCCGCGTTGATCGCCATCATGCCCGGGTCGCAGGGCACGTCGTGCCAGTTGCCCGCGGTGTCGCGCGCCTGAAGCCCGGGCTCCGAGCCCGCCACCAGCAGCGTAATCAGGTTGATGTCGCCATGCGCCGCCGCCCGCACGGCGCCGGGCTCGGGCGCCTCGGTCAAGGGCGGGTAGTGGAGGATGCGCAGGAGGTTCTGGCGCGAGCCCTCGAGCATCTTCGGCAACGGCTCCGAGAAGCGGGCGCGCACCTCAGGGGGCGTGTTGTCCTCGATCCAGCCCAGCAGCGTGCGCCCGATCGCGGCGAGATCGTCGTAGAACGCCCGCGTCAGCGCCTCGAGTTCGGGCGGCACCCGGCCGTCGGGATAGACATGGTAGAACTCCTTGAGGTCCTTGACCGGGCTGTCCTTGGCGTTTTCCGACTTGAAGGGGAAATAGCCATCCTGCCGGTCCGGGTTCACCTTGTAGGCGAACTTCTCGTCCGAGGCGAAGAAGCGCCCCCAGGCGGCATAGGCGGCCTCGATCCGGTCGGGCGTGATCGGATGGTCGGTGAGGACCGCGAATCCGGTCTCGCGCAAGGATCGCGCGAAGGCGGCGGGCGCCTCGGGGTCGGTGTAGGAGACGGTGCGGATCTGGAACATCGGCGCTCGCGGCAGGGCATCGGGGTGCGACAGTTTATCCGCAGGCCGGCCTACGGCAAGCGGCCATTGGAGAGTGTCGCCACGTAAACCTGCATGACCGCGTCGGAATCGACGCCGATGCAGGCGCGGAGCCGCGGGCCGCGGCCGCCCTCGACCGTGCGGCCGATCTCGGCCCCCTCGGTCCGCACCTCGACGGCGGTCTCGTGCATCCGGAAAAGGGCGGGGTCGGTGAGGGCGATCACGGCGGTGGGGTCGTGCATGTGGCACCCCTCGAGGTCGTGCGCCTGCTGGTGGAAGGCGAAGTAGAACTGCACCGCCCGGTCGAGGAAGCCGCCCGCCCGCGGGGCGGCGCGGGCGATGGCGGCGAAGTCGGCCGCGGTGCCGGTCACCGCCTCGGTGACGTCGAGGCCGACCAGCGTCATCGGCCATGTGGCGGAGAACACGGCGGCAGCGGCTTCGGGGTCGTGCCAGATGTTGGCCTCGGCGTGAGGCGTGACGTTGCCGGGCACGCGAAGCGCGCCCCCCATCACGATAACCCCCTTTACGCCGCGCGCGATGGCGGGGTCGAGCGCCAGCGCCTCGGCGAGGTTGGTCAGCGGGCCCACGGCGATGATGGTGATCTCGCCCGGGTGGGCTGCCACGGTCTCGCACAGGAAGCGCGCGGCGCCGCGCGGGTCGGGCGCGGCCGCGGGCGCGGGCGCGGGCTCGGCGCCGAAACCCTCGACGCCGTGGACGAAGTCGGGATGCGGCTGGGGCGGGCGCATCAGCGGGTGGCGCGCCCCGGCGGCCACGGGGCAGGGGTGGTGCGCCAGCTCGGTCAGCCACAGCGCGTTGCGGGTGGCCCGCGCGGTCGAGACGTTGCCGAAGATCGTGGTCAGTCCCATCAGCTCGATCCGCGGATCGGCCATGGCCAGCAGGATCGCCATCGCGTCGTCGATGCCGGGATCGGTGTCGATGATGATGCGGTGGGGGGTCATGGGGCCTCCGGGGCATGGGCGGCGAGGAAGCGGTCGACCTCGGCGCCCGTGGGGATCGCGTCGGCGGCGCCGGAGCGGGTGACGCTGATCGCGGCCGCCGCCGCCGCCCGGCGCAGGGCGCGCGCGACGGTAAGCCCTGTGTCGATCCCGGCGAGGAAGAAGCCGGTGAAGCAGTCGCCCGCGCCGGTGGTGTCCACGGGCGTGACCGGGAAGGCCGGGGTCTCGGCCCGCCCCTCGGCTCCCTGATACCGCGCGCCTCGGGCGCCCAGGGTGACCAGCATCGCAACGCCTGCCGGCGCGTGACCGAGATGAGCGCTCAACGCCGCCGCCTCGCCTTCGTTGACCGCGATCAGGTCGGCATGGGGCAGCATGGCGGCGCAGGCGGCCGCGTCGAAGGGGGCGGCGGCATGGGCCACGCGCAGGCCCAGCACCTTCGCCGCGCGCGCCGCCTCGACCGTGCCATTGGTCTCGTTCTGGGTGAGCAGCCAGTCGCCCGGCCGGGCGCGGGCCAGCGCCGCGCGGATCGCGGTCTCGGGGATCGCCCGGTTGGCGCCGGCATGGATGACGATCTGGTTCTCGCCCGCGGGATCGACGAGGATCACGGCGTGCCCCGTTGCCTGCGCCACCGTGGCGACCGAGGCGGTGTCGATCCCGGAGGCGTTCAGCCGCTCGACCGCCCAGCCTCCTTCCGCCCCCACGGCGCCCGCGTGGATCACCCGCGCGCCCGCCGCCGCGGCGGCGAGCGACTGGTTGAGCCCCTTTCCCCCCAGCCCCGCGGCATAGCCGGTGTCGGCCAGCGTCTCGCCAGGCGCGGGGAAGTGCGGCACGCGATGGACATGGTCGATGTTGATCGAGCCCAGATTGACGATGGTCATGCCACCCCCTGCGCTGCCGCGATGAACGCGGCCAGCTTGCCCGCGTCGAGCGCGCCATCCGTGCGGACGCCCGAGCAGATGTCGAGCCCGAAGGGTCGCACGCGCGCCACCGCTTCGGCAGCGTTTGCCGGCCCCAGCCCGCCCGCGAGGAACACCGGCAGGGGCGAGCGGCGGACGAACTCGGCCGAGATCTCCCAGTCATGCACCCGGCCCGTCCCGCCCAGTTCCGCCGCGCCGGGCCGGCCGGAATCGAGCAGGAAGGCGGCGGCGCGCCCGGCATAGGCGGGGATCAGGTCGAGCGCCGCGCGGTCCTCGACATGGATCACCTGGATCCGGGCGAGGCGCGGCGCGAGGCGGGCGAGCCGGTCGTGCTCGGACGGCTCGACGTGGCGCACGATCTGCACGGCATCGACGCCCGCCGCGGCGGCATCGCGCGCGATGCCCTCGGTGCGGGGCTCCGAGGACAGTAGCACTGGGCGCGCCCAGGGCGGCGCGGCCACCGCGATCGCGCGGGCGGAGGCGAGGTCGATCACCCCCGGGCCCGTCGGCATGGGCCCGACCAGCCCCAAGAGGTCCGCCCCCATGCGGGCCGCGAGCCGGGCCTCGTCGGGTGAGGCGATGCAGCAGATCTTGAGGCGCAGGCGCATCGGGCGGGTCCGGCTGTGAGCGGGCAGCGATCATGGCGCGGGGCCGTGCGGGGCGCAACCGGCGGGAGCGGGGTTCGGGTCAGTCCGCCTCGGCGGCGGTCACCTCGCGCTGATAGGCGGCGAGGCGCGGGGGCCATTTCGACTTGATGTAGGCGAGGACGGCGCCGATTTCGGCGTCGGTCAGCGTGCCAGCAAAACCCGGCATCCCGCTCTCGAACCCCGCGATGCCGAGATCGGCGACCACCGCCGCGCCGCCCCTCTTCACATAGTCGAACAGCATCCTGTCGCCATGGTGCCAGGTGTGGCCGGTCGCGTCGTGCGGGGGGGCGGGGGCGGGCGCCGTGTCCCAGCCGGCCCGTCCTTCGAGACCCGCGCCGTGACATTCCGCGCAATGGCGGGCGTAGAGCGGGGCCCCCTCGGCCACGCGGGCAGGGTCGGACGGATCGGTCAGGGCAACCGGATCGTGTCCACCCGCGCGCAGGGCCAGGAGTGCGGCGGCCCCGGCGCCGAAGAGCAGGGCGGCCACGGCCGCGAGCCTAGCGCGCGGGGGCATGGCGGTCCTGACGGTGTGTTTCGGGCGACGGGTCGATCCGCGCCCCTGTCGGGGAAATTATGCATGAGAACGGAGGCAACGCATTGATTTCGATCTGAAATGATGAGCCTTGCATGACCTCGTCCACGGCCTCCCGCCTTGCGCGCCGGCATCCGGTCGATCGTCTGCAACATGCCCGGAAGGGCACGGGCTTACCACCTCGGCTTGCGCTTCTCGAGGAACGCGGCGATCCCCTCGGCGGCCTCGGCCCCGCCCAGCGCCTCGGCGATTGCGGCGGCCTCGCTGTTGAGCTGTGTGTCGAAGGGCGCCTCGGCGGCCTCTGAGATCAGGGACTTGCCGGCGGCCAGCGCTTCGGGCGGGCCGTCGGCGAGGCGCGCTGCCAGCGCCTCGGCCTCGGCCAGCGCCGCGCCGGGGTTGGTGAGGCGGTTGACGAGGCCGAGGGGGTGGAGCCGCTCGACGCTCACCCGATCGCCGGTCATCACCATCTCGGCGACCAGCGCGCGGGGCAGGGCGCGGGCGAGCATCGCCGTCGCGCCGCCGTCCGGCGTGAGGCCGATGCGGACATAGGCGACCGAGAGATACGCGTCGCGCGCCGCCACGATCAGGTCGCAGGCCAGCGCCATCGAGACCCCCGCGCCGGCAGCCCCCCCTTCGATGGCGGCGACAATGGGCTTGGGGCACGCCCGCATCGCGCGGATCATGCCGTGGAGCTTTTCCACCGAGGCGCGGCGCACGGCGTGGCTGGCCTTCGCCCGTTCCGCCAGCACCGCGACATTGCCGCCCGAGCAGAAGAAGCCGCCCGCGCCCGTGAGCACGATGGCGCGCGTGCGGGGGTCGTCGGCCGCCTCCTCGACGATCTCGCGGAAGCCGTCGTAGAACTCCCAGCCCAGCGCGTTGCGCGTCGCGGGGTCGTTGTTGGTGACGGTGAGCACCGCGCCCTTGCGCGCGAGCCCGATGCGGCCGTCGGTCATGCCGCGCCCCCCTCGCGCCCGAGGCGGATGAAACGGTCGAGATGGTGGTCGGTGTCGCCCAGCAAGTGGTCGAGCATGACGAGCCGCTTGGCGTAATGCGACATCGGGTATTCCCAGGTCATGGCGATGCCGCCATGAAGCTGGATCGCCTCCTCGGCCACGCGGCGCCCGACGCGGCCGGTCAGGTGCTTGGCAGCGGCGACGTTGCGCTCGCGGGTCAGGCGGTCGGCCTGGTGGGTGCCGGCGGCGAGCATGACGGCGGAGCGGGCCTGCTCGATCTCGAGCACCATCTCGACCATGCGGTGTTGCAGGGCCTGGAAGGCGCCGAGCGGCTTGCCGAACTGCTTGCGGGTCTTGAGGTAGTCGAGGGTGGTGTCCTTGCAGACCTCCATCAACCCCACGGCCTCGGCGGCGAGGGCGAGGGTGCCGCGGCCGATGGCCTCCTCGATCAGGGCGAAGGCTTGGCCTGGCTCGCCCAGCGGGCGGGCGGGGGCGGAATCCAAGGTGATCTCGGCCGCCCGGCCCCCTTCGACCGTGCCATAGCCGCGGCGGGTGACGCCGGGCGCGGCGGGGTCCACCAGGAACAGGGCCAGCCCCTCTGGAGCGTCCAAGTCGCCCGAGACGCGGGCCGAGACGACGAGAAGGTCTGCGCTGTCGCCATTGATGACCACCGACTTGCGCCCCGTGAGGCGCCAGCCGTCGCCCTCATTGGCGCGGGTCGCGACCTCGTGGACCGCGTATCGCGATTCGGGCTCGCCATGCGCGAGCGCGACGAGCGTGCGACCCGCGATCACGGCCTCGACCAGATCGCTCTCGCCCGCGCGTACCAACGGCCACAACCCGAGGATGCCGCTGGCGAGGAAGGGCTCCACCACCAGCGCCCGGCCCAGATGCTCGAAGACCAGCGCCACGTCCTCGCCAGCGCCGCCGAAGCCGCCGGCCTCGGGCGGCACGAGCGCGCCGATCAGGCCGAGGTCGGCCATCTCGGCCCAGAGCTTGCGGTCGAACCCCTCGGGCGCCGCGGCCGCGCGATGGCGGGTGGCGATGTCGTAGCGGTCGGCGAGGAAGCGGGCGGCGGTGTCCGCCAGCATCCGGCGTTCCTCGGAGAGCGTGAAGTCCATGGTCCCCCTCAGAGCCCGAGCGCGAGCTTGGCGTAGATGTTCTTCTGGATCTCGTTCGAGCCGCCATAGATCGAGGACTTGCGCAGGTTGAAATACTGGCTGGCGGCGGGGTTGGCGTAACCGGGGCCAACGGGCTCGCCGTTCCAGCCCTCGTCGAGCGCCTCGGGCAGGAACGGCATGGCGTAGGGGCCAAGCGCGCGGCGGATGAGGTCCGAGGCTTCCTGCCGGACCTCGGTGCCCTTGATCTTCAGGAGCGACGCCTCGGGCCCCGGCGCATGGCCCTGGGCGGCGGCCGCGATCATGCGCAGGTTGAAGATGTCCATCGCCATGAGGTCGATTTCGAGCCGCGCCATGCGGGCGGCGAAAAGCGGGTCGTCCGCGAGCGGGCGTCCATCCTTGCGGGTCTCGCGCGCGACCCGTTTCAGATGCGAGAAGGCGGCTTTCGAGAAGGCCACGCCCGCGATGCCGGTGCGCTCGAAGCCCAGCAGGTATTTCGCGCAGGTCCAGCCCTTGTTCTCCTCGCCCACCAGGTTTTCCACGGGGACGCGCACGTCGGTGAGAAATACCTCGTTGACCTCGTGCTCGCCGTCGAGCGTGACGATTGGGCGAACCTCGATGCCGGGCGAGGTCATGTCGATCAGCAGGAAGCTGATCCCCTCCTGCGGCTTTGCGTCCGGGTCGGTTCTGACCAGGCAGAACATCATGTTCGCGTGGTGGCCCAGCGTCGTCCATGTCTTCTGGCCGTTGACGATGTAGTGGCCGCCGTGCCTCACCGCGCGGGTCCTGAGCGAGGCGAGGTCCGAACCCGAGCCGGGCTCGGAATAGCCCTGGCACCACCAGTCCTCGCCACTGAGGATGCGGGGCAGCCAGTGTGCCTTCTGCTCGGGCGTGCCGAAGCGGATCAGCACCGGGCCCAGCATGTTGACGCCGAAGGGGATGATCCGGGGGGCGCCGGCGGCGATCATCTCCTCGTCGAAGATATGCTTCTGGACGGGCGTCCAGCCGGGGCCGCCGTATTCGACCGGCCAGTGCCAGGCGAGCCAGTTCCGGGTCTGGAGGCGCGCGTGCCACAGCTCGTAGTCGGCCTTGGAGAGGCGCTTGCCGCCCTTCACCTTGGCGGCGAGGGCGGGGGGCAGGTTTTCAGCGATGAAGGCGCGGGCCTCGGTGCGGAATTCCTGTTCCTCGGGGGTGTAGGTGAGTTCCATCGCGGCCCTCCTTCAGAGCGTGTCGCCGTGGCCCCAGACGCTCGTCACCTGGCTCGACAGCACGCCGCCATTGCCGTGGGCGAGGCTGAGCTTCGCGCCGGGGATCCAGCCGCCGGCTTCGCGCGGCCCCTCGTCGTCGCCCGCGCCGGCGCGGATCTGTCGGATCGCCTCGATGGTCACGAAGAGGCCATACATGCCGGGATGGACGCAGGAGAGGCCACCGCCATTGGTGTTGACCGGCAGTGCGCCGCCCGGCGCGATGCGGCCACCCTTGATGAAGGCCGCCGCCTCGCCCTTGGCGCAGAAGCCCAGATCCTCGAGGAAAAGTAGCGTGTTGATGGTGAAGGCGTCGTAGAGCTGCACCGTGTCCATGTCCCGCGGGCCGCAGCCCGCCATCGCGAAGGCGCGTGGGCCCGAGGCCGCGGCGGCGGTCGTCGTCAGCGACGGCATGGCCGAGATCATGCGGTGGTGGTGCTCCATCGCGGCGCCCAGAAGATATACGGGCGTGCGCGGCCCGTCCTTGGCGCGGTCGGGGCGCGTCAGCACGATCGCCGCCGCCCCGTCGGTTACGAGGCAGCAGTCGAGCTTGCCCAAGGGATCCGAGATCATCCGCGCGCCGGTCACGTCGGCCACCGTCAGCGGGCCGCGGGCGAAGGCTTCGGGGTTGAGGTTCGCCCACCCCCGCGCGGCGACGGCGACCTCGGCGAGATCCTCGCGGGTGGCGCCGAACTCGTGCATGTAGCGGCTGGTCGCCAGCGCATAGGCGGTGATCGGGTTGCGGGGGCCGTAGATCGCCTCGAAGGGCATGGGTTCCGAGATCGACTTGAAGCCCCCCGCGGTGCGCTGGTTCGAGCCGTAGGCGATGACGGCGACGTTGATCAGCCCCGCGTCGAGCGCCATGGCGGCCATCAGCGCGTGCGCCATGAAGGACGAGCCCCCGATGTTCGACCCATCGGAGAAGGCGGGGCGGATGCCCAGATGCTCGGCCAGCGACATCGCGGCCATGGAGTGGAACGCGGTGGCGGCGAAGAGGCCATCGACCTTCGCCAGCGGGATCTGGGCATCGGCGAGCGCCCTCACCACCGCCTCGGCCATCAGTTCCATCGCGTTCCGGCCGGGCGCCTCGCCGCAGCCGGCGGTGGCGAGGCCCACGCAGGCAGCTTTTCCTCGCAGGGTCATCGCTCAGCCCTCCACCGGATGGAAGATGACGGCGGGCTCGCCCTTGATCTCGCCCACGCTGGCGCGCACCCGCAGGCCGATGGCGACGGCTTCGGGCGCGATGCCGTCTACTCGGGCCATCAGGCGCGGCCCCTCGTCGAGGTCGATGAGCGCGATGTTGTAGTCGCCACCCTGCTCGGGCCGCTGGCGGGTGACGGTGGTGGCGTAGACCGTGCCGAGGCCCGAGGGCGCGACCCAATCGAGATCGGTCTCGCCGGTGCCGGGGGCGGCGACGCGGGGGTAGAAGACATGGGCGCCGGTCGCGCGCGAGCGCTGGATCATGAAGCGGCCCTCGGCGAGGAAGGCCTTGAAGCGGGCCTCGGGGCCGGGGCCGTCGAAATATCCGTCCTGCATCGCTCTCCTCCCGCTCGTCGCGCGCCCCGAGGGGCGCGGCCGGTTCGTCAGTTCCCGCCGCCCCGGCGTCGAGCCGGGGCTACCGCTCGCCATCTTCACGCTGCCCCGGCCTCGAGCCGGGGCCTCGATGGCACACCGTCCCGCGAGGTCCCGGGTCAAGCCCGGGGATGGCGCGTTCTCTACCGTCCACGCACCGCCGCGGGCGCGGGGCCTCGCTCGGCCGCTGCGGCGCGTGCAAGCCCCAGCCGGGCGCGGGCTTCATCGTATTCGCGGGCCAGCCGGGCGATCAGGTCGGCAGCAGGCACGATCTCGCGCACCGCGCCGATGCCCTGGCCGGCGCCCCAGATCTCCTTCCAGCTTTTCGGCTTCGACGAGCCCGAGGCGAAATCCATCTTCGAGGGGTCGCTCTCGGGCAGGTTGTCGGGGTCCATGCCGGCGGCACGGATCGAGCCCTTGAGGTAGTTCCCGTGCACGCCGGTGAAGAGGCTGGAATAGACGATGTCGGCCGAGGTGCTCTCGACGATCATGCGCTTGTAGGCCTCGACTGCGCGGGCCTCGTGGGTGGCGATGAAGGCCGAGCCGATATAGGCGAGATCCGCCCCCATTGCCTGCGCCGCCAGCACCGCGCCCCCCGTGGCGATGGCACCCGACAGCGCCAGCGGCCCGTCGAACCAGGCCCTGATCTCCTGCACCAGCGCGAAGGGCGAGGTCGTGCCCGCGTGCCCGCCCGCGCCCGCGGCGACCGCGATGAGCCCGTCGGCGCCCTTCTCGATCGCCTTGCGGGCAAAGCGGTCGTCGATCACGTCGTGCAGCACGATGGCGCCGCAGTCATGGGCGGCGGCGTTCACCTCGGGCCGGGCGCCGAGCGAGGTGATCCAGACGGGCACCCGCCAGCGGTGGCAGATCTCGATGTCGCGCTCGAGCCGGGCGTTCGAACGGTGGACGATCTGGTTGACGGCGAAGGGGGCTGCGGGCGCGTCCGGGTTCGCCTGGTTGTGTCGGTCCAACTCCTCGGTGATCCGCCTGAGCCACGTCTCGAGCTCCACCGGCTCGCCCGGTGCCTCGCGGGCGTTGAGCGCGGGGAAGGCGCCGACGATGCCCGCCTTGCATTGCGCGATCACGAGGTCGGGGTTCGAGATGATGAACAGGGGCGCGCCGATCACCGGCAGCCGCAGGCGGGAGAGGGCGGGGGGCAGGCTCATGACGCGCGGTCCCTTCGCACTAGGATCAGGGCGTCGAGCGCGACCGCGCCATCGGGCAGGGCGCGGACGGGGTTCATCTCGACGCTTTCCAGCGTCGTGGCATGGGCGGCCGCGAAAATCGAGAGTCGCGAGAGGGCTTCGGCCAATGACCTCGCGTCAGCCGGGGGCTGGCCGCGGGCGCCGCGCAGCAATGCCGCGCCCTTCAGTTCGTCGAGCATTTCCAGCGCGGTATCGGGCGAAATTGGCGCGCGGCGGAAGCTCACGTCGCGGAACACCTCGGTGAACACGCCGCCAAGGCCCGCCATCACCACCGGGCCGAACACGGGGTCGATGCGGGCGCCGAGGATCATCTCGACCCCGCCCGAGACCATGGGCGAGACCAGCACGCCGTCGAGCCGGGCGGCGGGCGCGTGATGGCGGGCCGCGGCCATGATGGCGTCGAAGGTGGGCCCGGCGTCCGCGGCGGTGACGCCGAGATGTACGCCCCCGGCCTCGGTCTTGTGAAGGATGTCGGGCGAGGCGATCTTGAAGGCCGATGGGCCGAAGGCGCGGGCGGCGTCCTCGGCCTCGACAGCGGTGGTCACCAGCCGGTCGGGCACCATCGGCAGCCCCGCGGCGGCGAGGATTTCCTTCGCCTCGCGCTCGCCCAGCGGGCCCGCGGGCAGGGGCGGCAGGGCGGGGGTATGGGGCACCGCGGCGCGGCCCTTGGCGAAGGCCCGCCCGAAGGCCATCAGCGCCGCCATGGCGTTCACCGCGCGGGTGGGGTCCTCGAAGCAGGGGAAGCCCGCATCCTCGTAGGCGCGGCGGATCTCGTCGGGCGCGATGACGGATTGCAGGAAGATCTGGTTCTCGCGGCCCGCCATGGCTTCGGTCAGGGACCTGAGGAGCGGCGCCGCGAGGATGGGCGAGCCCGCGACCGAGGTCCAGAAGCCGATCAGCCCGTCATACCCGCCACGTTCCAGCATCGCCTTGGTAAAGCGTGGCACGAGGCTGAGATCGTTGAAGAACTGCGCCGTCACATCGACCGGATTGAGGGCCGAGGCGAAGGGAACCACCGCCTTGATCTCGGCCTGCGCATCGGCGGGCATCGGTGCCACGTCGAGCCCCGCATCCTCGGCGGCGTCGGCCATCAGCACGCCCGCGCCGCCCGAGATCGTCACCAGCCCCAGCCGGCGCCCGGCGGGGTAGATGCGCGGGCGGCAGGCATAGGCGATGTCGAGCATCTCCTCGGTCGAGCGCGCCCGCCACGCGCCGTGCTGGCGCAGAACCGCGTCATAAACCGCATCCTCGCCCGCGAGCGAGGCGGTGTGCGAGGACGCCGCCGCCGCCCCCACGGCCGAGCGGCCGACCTTCATGAAGATCACGGGCTTGCGGGCGGCGCGGGCGGTCTCCAGCGCCTCGGACAGCATGGGGCCGTCCTTCACCGACTCGGCATAGGCCATGATGGTGTGGACCTCGTCGTCCTCGGCCAGCAGGCGGATGCATTCGGCGATGTGCAGGTCGGCCTCGTTCCCCGTGGTGAGCCAGTAGCGGATGCCGAGCCCCCGAAGGTGGCTGACCATGTAGATGTGGCTGCCATAGGCGCCGGACTGCGAGGCGATCGAGATGCCGCCGGGCGTGGGCGTCGCGCGGTCGATGGTCGAGGTGAAGGTGGGGTAGAACCTGATCGCCGAGTTGAAGGCGCCGAGGCAGTTGGGGCCGATCACCCGCACGCCGGTTTCGCGCGCAAGCCGGGTGATTTCGGCCTGCATGGCGATGCCCTCGCCGCCCATCTCGGCAAAGCCGGATGAGAAGATCAGCACCGTCCTCGCGCGTTTCGCGGCGGCCTGGCGCACGACCTCGGCCACGCCCGCGGCCGGGATGGCGACGAGGACGAAATCGACCTCCCCGGGGATGTCGGCAAGCGCGGGATAGGCTTGCAGGCCCTGCACCCGGTCGCGGTTGGGGTTGACCGGGTAGACCGCGCCTTCGAAGCGCTGCTCGATCATGTGCCGGAGCGGCCGCCCACCGATGCGGCGGGCATCGTCCGAGGCGCCGACGATGGCGATGGAGCGGGGCGCGAGCAGGTCGTCGAGCGTGGTCACCCGGCCCCCCCGACGCTGTAGCCGCCGCAGACATAGAGGGTCTGGCCGGTGACGTAGGCGGCCTCGTCCGAGGCGAGTAAGGCCACGGCGGCGGCGACCTCCTCAGGCCGTCCCATGCGGCCCAGCGGCACGCGGGAGACCAGTGCCGTGCGGGCGGGCGAGCCTTCGGGCTGGTTCTCGGCGAACATCTCGGTGTCGATGGGGCCGGGCGCCACGCAGTTCACCGTAATGCCATGGGGGGCGAGTTCGAGGGCCATCGAGCGGGTGAGGCCCGCGACCCCGGCCTTCGACGCGGAATAGACCGCGCGCTCCGCCTTGCCCAAAGCCGCGCGGCTGCCGAGCGTCACGATCCGCCCGAAGCGGGCCGCCCGCATCGCGGGGGCCAGCGCCTGCATCGCCCAGATGACGGATTCGACGTTCACGCGCATGGCGTGGGCGAACTGGTCGGAGGTCACGCCGTCGAGGGGAGCGGCCTCGACCACGCCCGCGTTCGCAATCAGGCGCAGGGGGGCGAATTCGGCGGCGATGGCGGCCAGCCCCTCGCGCGCCTCGGGGGCCGCGAGATCGACCGCGCGGTGAATGCCGCGAAAGCCCGTGATGGGGCGGCGCGAGATGCCGATGACGGTGTAGCCGTCGTCCGACATGCGCGTGGCGATGGCGCGCCCGATGCCGCGGCTGACGCCGGTGACGAGGACATGCTCGCGTCCCATCTCAGGCCCCCGCGTCGATCGGAAGACCCAGGAGCGCCCGACGCTTGAGCCAGAGCGTCGGCCGGTAGCGGTCGTCGCCGGTGATGGCCTGCAACCGCTCGAGGATGCGCAGGCAGGTGGAATGGCCGAGGTCGTCCGCAAGCCCCATCGGCCCGAGCGGATAGTTGAGGCCGAGGCGCATCGCGGTCTCGATGTCGGCGGGCGTCGCAAGCCCGATCTCGGCCATGTAGCAGCCGAGATTGGCGATCATCGCCGCGATGCGCTGTGCGACGAAGCCGGGGCTGTCCTGGATCGCTGTGACCTTGCGCCCGGTCGCGGCGATGGCGGCGGCCAGGGCGTCGCGGGCGGCGGGCTCGGCGCCTGGCGCGGTCATGATCGTCACCCGGCGCGAGGTATCGCCGGTGAGGTCGAGGCAGACGAGGCGGCGGAAATCGGCCCCCGTCGCCAGCGCCAAGTGGGTCGCATCGTCGCCTATGGGGGCGGCGAGGATGGGGGAGGCGCCATCGTCCGGCGCGATGCGCAGCCCCAGCGATTCGACGAAGGCCGCCAGCGCCTCGTCGGGTTCGGCGAGGCTGACGGTCGCCGCGGGATCGGCGTCGGTCGCGTGATCGGGCGAGGGCGGGTCGATCTGCTCGGCCCCCGCGTAGCGATACCAGCCCGCGCCGGTCTTGCGGCCCAGGAGCCCCGCGTCGAACATCGCCTTGTGGTTGGCCGAGGTCGCAAGCCGGCGGTCCTGCTGGTAGCCCTCCCACACGATCTGGCTGACGGGGTAGTTCACGTCGATGCCGGTGAGGTCCATCAGTTCGAACGGTCCCATGCGGAAGCCCCGGCAGTCGCGCATGATGGCGTCGATCTGGGCGGGGGTGGCGACGCCCTCGTGCGCGATCCGAAGCCCCTCGGTCGTGAAGGCACGCCCGCCCATATTGACGAGGAAGCCGGGGCTGTCCTTGACCACGACGGGCACGCGGGTCATGCGCTGGCCCAGCGCGGTGAGGGCCGTGACCACCTCCGCGCCGGTCTCGGCCGCGCGGATCACCTCGACCAGCTTCATCAGCGGCACGGGGTTGAAGAAGTGGAGCCCCGCGACGCGGTGGCGGCGCTGGCAGGCTCGGGCGATAAGCGCGATGGGGATGGACGAGGTGTTCGAGGCAAGGATGCAGTCGGGACCGACCACCGCCTCGAGTTCGGCGAACAGGGCGCGCTTGACCTCCAGGTCCTCGAACACCGCCTCGACCACCGCGTCGCAGGGGGCGAGGGCGGCGGCGGTGGCGACCGGCTCGATCCGCGCGGCGGCGGCTTCGGCGTCGGCGGCACTGATGCGCCCCTTCTCGGCGAGGCGCCGCAGGTGGCCCGCGACGGTGGCCTTCGCCGCCTCGGCCGCGCCCTCGCGCGCGTCGAGCAGGAGCACCCTCATGCCCCCCTGCGCCGCGACCTGCGCGATGCCTTGCCCCATGGCGCCCGCGCCCGCGATGCCGAGGACGTAGTCTGTGGCGTGCGGCGATTTCATCGCGCGTCCTCCCGGCCCGTTTTGAGGGGAGACTAGCAGAGCCGCGCTTTCATGGAATAGTGTTTTGCCAGACAAAACGAAAAGGAGGCAGCATGTCGGACCAGCCCGTGATCACCGAGCGGCCCGAGCCGGGCGTGGCGCTGGTGCGCCTCAACCGGCCCGAGGCGATGAACGCGCTGAACATGGCGACGCGCAAGGCGCTGGCCGCGGCCTTCGCGGCGCTGCATGACGACGCAGGCGTCAGGGCGATCGTGCTGACCGGCGACGAGCGGGCCTTCGCCGCCGGGGCGGATCTCAAGGAGTTCGCGACCGCCACGCCGGTCGAGATCATGCAGCGCCGGGCCGAGCGCTACTGGAACACCGTGGCCGCCACGCCCCAGCCGGTGATTGCCGCCATCCGCGGCCACGCGCTGGGCGGAGGGCTGGAGCTGGCCATGGCCTGCGACCTGATCGTGGTGGGCGAAACCGCGAGCCTCGGCCAGCCCGAAGTGCGGGTGGGCATCATGCCGGGCGCGGGCGGCACCCAGCGCCTGACGCGGGCGGTGGGCAAGTTCAACGCGATGAAGATGTGCCTGACCGGCAAGCCCATCACCGGCCCCGAGGCGCTGCGGATGGGGCTTGCCTGCGATTGCGTGCCGGACGCCGAGGTTCTGGACACCGCGCTGAAGATCGCGGGCAGCATCTCGCGCATGCCGCCGCTCGCCGTGCAAGCGATCAAGGAGGCGGTGGTGAAGGGGGCCGACGCCTCGCTGGAGGCCGCGCTCGCGCTCGAGCGCAAGTCGTTCCAGCTCCTGTTCGCCACCGCCGACCGCAGCGAGGGCATGGCGGCCTTCATCGAGAAGCGCCGGCCGGACTTCCGGGGCGAGTAGGGGCGCGCCGGAGAAAGCCCTCGCGATCCGGGATGCACGCGCGTTAACCTGTCGGCGCCGGGATGGCGAGCGGCGGCGGAGGGTTGGCGCAATGTGCTGGAGCGAGGCGGCCTCGCTGGGGATGGTGGGGCTGGGCACTGTCGCAACCGGGGTGACGGTGATGCGCCGCGAGCCGCCGGCGATACCCTTTGCGCTCGGCTACTTCACGCTCATGGAGGCCCTGCAATTCGCGGGCTACCAGGTCGTCGACGAATGCGGCACGGCGGCGAACCAGGCGATCACGCTGCTCTCTTTCCTGCACATCGTTTTCCAGCCCTTCGTCATCAACGCCTTCATGATGGAGCTGGTGCCCGCCCCGGTGAAGGCGCGGATGCGGCGGGCGGTCTTTGCAGTCTGCGCCGCCTCGGCCGCGGTGATGCTGGCGCAGCTTGCGCCGTTCGACTGGGCGGGGGCCTGCGCGCCAGGGGCTCTGCTGTGCGCCGAGCGGCTTTGCCTCGTCTCGGGCGAGTGGCACATCGCCTGGGACATTCCCTACAACGGTCTTCTCGTGCCGCTCGAGACGGCGCTGGGCACGTCGCCGGGGTTCCCCAGCTACATGCTTGCGGTCTTCGTGATGCCGCTCCTCTACGGCGCCTGGCGCTTCGTGCTGTTCCATCTGCTGGCAGGTCCGCTTCTGGCGCGCCTGCTGACCGACAACCCAAACGAGATGCCGGCGATCTGGTGCCTGTTCTCGATCGGGTTGGTGCTGGCCGGGCTGAGCCCGGCGATCCGGCGGCGCTTCAGCGCCACCCGCTGGCCGCTGTGGCCGCCGGCGTGGCGGGTCTGAGCGGCAGCGCCGCCATTGTGCTGCGGCGTCTCGCCATCGTTTGATCTCGACGGACCCGCGCGTATCTTGAGCCCATCCGAACCCGAAGGGATCCATCCATGCTGCACATCGACCTGCCGACCCGCGCAGATATCGCCGACCTCGCGGCGCATCGCAGCCAGCCGACAGTGTCGATCTACCTGCCGACGACGCCGCTGACGCAGGACGCCCCGCGCGACCGGCTGGAGCTGAAGAACCTGCTAAAGGCGGCGGTCGGGCAGATGGAGACCGCAGGCACGCCCAAGCGCAGCATCTGGCCCATCGAGGAGGCGATCTCGGCCCTGGTCGCGGACGACGGGTTCTGGGTGGACCAGGCGAACAGCCTGGCGATCTTCGCATCGTCCGACCGGATCCGGACCTTCCGCCTTCCTAACAGGCTCGAGAGCATGGTCGAGGTCTCGGATCGTGCGCATCTCAAGCCCCTGCTGCGCGCCGTGACCTTCCCGCACAACGCCTATGTGCTGGCGATCAGCGTGGGTCATTGCCGGCTGATCGAGCTTTCCGCCGACCTGCCGCCGCGCGAGGTCAGGGTGCCCGGCCTGCCGCGCGACTTCAACGACGCGACCGGCAAGAGCAGCCATGTCGAGAAGGGCGCGATGGGCGGCAGCGAGGCGATGAGCGAAAGCGCGCTGTTCAACCGCTATTCGCGGGTCGTGGACAAGGCGCTCCGGCCGTTCCTGGCCGGGCACGAGCGGCCGCTGATCGTGGCGGCGAGCGAGCCTTTGGCGTCGATCTACCGCTCGGTCTCGACCTATCCGCACACCGCGGCGCAGGTGATCGCGGGCAGCGCCGATCACACCCGCGACCACGAGATCGCGGCCGCAGGGCGCGGCATCCTCGACGCGATCTATGCGGCGCAGATCTCGACTCTGGGAGCCCTGTTCGAGACGCGAAAGATTCAGGAGCGGGCCACGACCGATGTCGTCCATGCCGCCCGCGCCGCGACCTTCGGAGCGGTCCACACGCTGATCTTCGACATCGACGAGGTGGTGCATGGCACGGTCGATGACGAGAGCGGCGCCGTGAGCTTCGCCGATGGCCCCTGCGCCGGGACCTATGGCGTGGTCGACGAGATCGCGAGCCGCGCGCTGCGCTCGGGCGCCACGCTGGTCGCCGCGCGCCGGGGCGACATTCCAGGCGGGGGCAGCCTGGCAGCGATCCTGCGCTACCCGATCTGAGGGCGCACCGCGCGGGCGCGCGGTCGCCGCGGGGCGGCTGACCTCGACAGTGGCGATTGCAACCGTCTTCCGGTGCCGTGCGCCGTCAGGATCGCGCGACCCCGCGCGTCGGCCGCGCCACGCGGCCGATCCGGAACGCGGCGGCGTCCGGGCCGAGGGCATCGCGCCGGGATACGGCCTGCGCGCGCCCGCGTGACACCGTGCGCGCGGCGGCGCATGATCGCGCCATCCAGCCGGAGCCATGCGCCATGCCCTCAGCCGACCTGCTCGCCGCCTTTGCCGTCGCGACCCTGATCTTCGCCTACATGCCGGGGCCCGCAATGCTCTACACCGCGGCGCAGACGCTGGCCCGCGGGCGCCGGGCCGGACTGATGGCGGCGCTGGGCATCCATGCGGGCGGATACTTCCACGTCGTCGCGGCCGCGGCCGGGCTGTCGGCGGTCTTTCATGCCGTGCCGGCGGCCTATGTCGCGCTCAAGACGGCGGGGGCGATCTATCTCGCCTGGCTGGGCGTGCAGATCATCCGCAGCCGGATGGCGGGCGAGGGGGCGCACTCGCAGCCGGTGGTCGCGGTCCGGACGGGCCGCCGCGCCTTCGTCGAGAGCGTCACGGTCGAGGTGCTGAACCCCAAGGCCGCGCTGTTCTTCCTGGCATTCCTGCCGCAGTTCGTCGATCCCGCCGCAAGCCTGCCGGTCTGGGCGCAACTGGTCGTGCTGGGGACGGTCGTGAACCTCACCTTCACCTCGGCCGATCTGGTCTGCGTGTGGCTCGCGGGCGCGGTGAGCGAGGGCTTGCGCCGCTCGCGCCGGGCCGAGCGGGTGGCGCGCTGGGTGGGTGGCACGGTGCTGATCGGGCTTGGCGCCAACCTCGTGGTGCAGCGCGCCTGAGCGCCTCAGCCGCCCCGCAGCGCGGTGAGGGTGGCGTTGGCCGAGATCGCCTCGAGCGAGGTGCGGACGTCGATCACCACGGGGCCGTCATGGGCCATGGCGCGGGCGGCCGTATCGGGCGCGTCCTCGTCGCGGGCGACGGTCAGGCCCAGCGCGCCGAATGATGCGCCCCATTGGGCGAAGTCGGGATTGGCGAGGTCGGTGCCCGCGCTGCGGTGGGGGAAGGCGCGCTCCTGGTGCTGGCGGATGGTGCCGTAACTGCCGTTGTTCGCGATCACGACGATGGGCCTGATGCCGGTGGCGCGGGCGGTCGCGAGCTCGCTGCCGGTCATCAGCGCGCCGCCGTCGCCAGCGAAGGCGATCACTCGGCGCCCCGGCAGGCGCAGGCAGGCGGCGATCGCGCCGGGGATGCCAAGCCCCATGGCGCCACCCACCGCGCCGATGGCGAGGCTGCCGCCGTCCCAGGGCCAGATGCGGTGCACCCAGCTCGAGAAATTGCCCGCATCGGTCGTGATCACCGTGTCGGGCGGCGCGAGGCGCGCAAGGGCCGCGACCACGGCGCCCAGATCCACGCCATCGGGGTGCGCGCGCGGCTGGTAGCGCTTGGTGGCCGCGCCCTTCGCGCCTGTCTCGGCCGTCCATGCGCGGCGGGCGTCGGTGATCGTGGCGGGATGGGCTGCCAGCGCCTCGAGGAAGGCCGCGGGGTCGCAGGCGAGCGCGATCTCGGCCCGGTGCAGCCGCCCCGGCACGGCGGGGTCGGGATAGACATGGATCAGCGGCTGGTCGGGGACTGGCGCGCGGGGGAAGGTGTAGCCCTGCGTCGGCGTATCGCCCAGCCGCGTGCCCACGGCCAGCACGAGATCGGCGCGGGCCAGCGCCTCGACCTGGGCTTTCGGAATCTTGAAACCGAGATGCCCGGCAAAGAGGGGCGAGGCGTTGTCGAAGATCTCCTGATGCTTGAAGGTGAGCGCCACGGGGACGTGATGCGCCGCCGCCGCCCGCGCCAGCGCCGCCCGCCCGATGCCGTGCGACAGCGCGCCGCCCGCGATCAGGAGCGGGCGCTCGGCGCGCGCCAGCAGAGCCGCGGCGCGCGCCACCTCGTCGGCCGCGGGGCGGGCCGAGGGGAGCGGCAGGGGCGGGACCACGGGGGCGGAGGCCGCGTCCCCCAGCATGTCCTCGGGCAGCGCCAGCACCACCGGGCCGGGCGTGCCGGCGAGCGCGGTCTGCCAGGCGCGGGCGATGGCCTCGGGCAGGCGGTCGGCGTCCGAAATCTCCCAGACCGCCTTGGCGATGGTGCCGAACATCGCGGAATAGTCGACCTCCTGGAAGGCGCCGCGGCCACGCTCTTGCCGCGCGACCTGGCCGATCAGCGCGACCAGTGGCACCGCGTCCTGCTGGGCGAGGTGGATTGCGATGGACGCATTGGTGGCGCCGGGCCCGCGGCTTGCCGCCACCACGCCGGGGCGGCCGGTGAGCTTCGCGTCCGCCACCGCCATCAGTCCCGCGCCGCCCTCGTGCCGGCAGACCACGAGGTCGATGCGCGCGTCGTCGCGCAGCGCGTCCAGAAGCGCGAGGTAGCTCTCGCCCGGCACGCAGAAGATGCGGTCGGCGCCCTGCGCCGCGAGGCATTCCACCATCAGGTCGGCTGCGCGCATCGTCTCCCCCCGGCGTCATTCCTGTTTGACGCTCACTCTCAAATGCGAAATCCTGTTTCGCAAGTCCGGAGATGCGGGCGGCCCGGCGCGAAGGCCGGGGCAACACAGGGAGGAAGATGCCATGACACGGATCGGATCCGTCCTCGCGGGCGCCTGCGCGGCGGCCATCATCGCGGCCGCTCCAGCGGGCGCGGCCGAGCTGACGCTGCCGGGGCAACTGGCCTGGACCGCATATGACACCGGCTCGGCCGGCTACAACCAGGCGGTGGCGATCGGGGCCGCGCTGAAGAACGCGACAGGCACCAACCTGCGCGTGCTGCCGGGCAAGAACGACGTCGCGCGCTCCGAGCCTCTGCGGCAGGGCAAGGTCGATTTCTCGGCCACGGGCGTCGGAGGTTCGTTCATGGCGCAGGAGGGCGTGTTCGAGTTCGGCGCCGAGGGCTGGGGCCCGCAGCCGGTGCGGGTCCTGGTGGCGAACAATGGCGGAGCCGTGGGCCTTGCGATGGGCGTGGCGGCCGATGTCTGCGAGAAGGTCGGCAAGCCGGGCTGCGAGGGGTTCCAGTATTCCGACCTCAAGGGGATGCGGATCGCTTGGGTGAAGGGCGCGCCCGCGCTCAACGTCAACAACACGGCATATCTCGCCTATGGCGGGCTGACCTGGGACGATGTCGAGCGTGTCGAGTTCGGCGGCTTCGGCGATGCCTGGAAGGGCATGGGCGCGGACCAGGTTGACGCGGCCTTCGCCTCGACCAATTCGGGTCTGGTCTACGAGCAGGCGACGACGCCCCGTGGGCTGGTCTGGCCCCCGATCGATCCGGCGAACGAGGAAGGGCTGAAGCGGATGAAGGAGATCGCGCCCTTCTTCGCGCCGATGACCGCCACCGTGGGCGCCAACATCGACGGCGGCCCCGGCACGCCGACCGCCGGCTATGCCTACCCGGTGCTGATCGCCATGGACACGCAGGACGCCGAGCTTGTCTACCAGATGACCAGGGCGATGGTGGAGCTGTTCCCCGAATACGACGGCAACGCGCCGGGGATCGGCGGCTGGTCGATCGACAGCCAGGATTTCGAGTGGGTGGTGCCCTATCACGAGGGGGCGATCCGCTACTTCCGCGAGATCGGCAAGTGGACCGACGCGGCGCAGGCGCACAACGACCGGCTGGTGGCGCGCCAGACCGCGCTCAAGGCCGCGTGGGACGCGCTGGCGGCCGAGAAGCCGGCCGACTGGGCGGCCGCCTGGGACGCGCGCCGGCGCGAGGCGCTGGCGGCGGGCGGCTTCGAGGTGGTGTTCTGAGCCGATGTCCCCGCGCGCCCCACAGCCCGCGAGGGCTGTGGGGCGCGCGCGCGACCGCCGGCCGCGCGCTGCGCGGATGAATGTGCCCCGCCCGCCCCCGCCTCGGGCGGAGCAGGCGCGCCGAGCCCTGAGCGAGCCCCCATGTCCGAGAATGCAGCCGATACCGCCCCCGCCGCCCTGAGCGGCCCCGCGCGCGCGGTGGTCATCCTCGCCACGCTGGCGGCCGTGGGGCTGGCGATCCATCAGCTTTTCAACCTGCGGATCGCAGGGGTGGTGCTGATCGAGGGTCGCTATCTCTACCTGCTGGGCGGCATCTTCCTTGCCATGGCCTTCCTGGTCTTTCCGCTCGACCGCCGCGCTGGGGCGCGCTGGCACGATTGGGCGCTGGCGGTGGCGGCGGGTGCCGCGGTCGGTTGGTTCGCCTGGACGGCCGAGACGAGCCTCGAGTCGGGATGGGAATACGCGCCGCCCGAGACGGCGCAGTGGCTGTCGGTGCTGGTCTGGGCGCTGATCCTCGAGGCGACGCGGCGCGCGGGGGGAACGGCGCTGTTCGCGATCGTGGTGCTGGTCTCGCTCTATCCGACCTTCGCGGATCGCGTGCCGGACCCGCTCAACGGGTTCTCGCAGCCCTTCTGGGACGCGATCCCCTATCACATCCTGTCGGCCGAGAGCTCGTTCGGCATCCCGATGAAGGCCTTCGGCAACCTCGTGATCGGCTTCATCCTGTTCGGCGCGGTGCTGCAGAAGACGGGGGGCGGCAAGTTCTTCAACGACCTCGCGCTGGCGCTGGTCGGCCGCTACCGCGGGGGGGCGGCGAAGGTCGCGATCTTCGCGAGCGGATTCATGGGGTCGATGTCGGGCTCGGTGATCTCGAACGTGCTGACGACGGGCGCGGTCTCGATCCCGGCGATGAAGAAGACCGGCTTCGAGCCGCGCTATGCCGCGGCGACCGAGGCCTGCGCCTCGACCGGCGGCGTTCTGATGCCGCCGATCATGGGGGCCACGGCCTTCGTGATGGCGTCCTTCCTGTCGCGGCCCTATGTCGAGATCGCGCTGGCGGCGGCGATCCCGTCGCTGCTCTACTACCTCGCGCTGTTCGTGCAGGTCGATGCCTACGCGGCGCGGCGGGGGCTGCGGGGGATGACGCGGGACGAGCTGCCCTCGATGCGCGCGGCGCTGGCCGAGGGCTGGGTCTACATCGCGGTCTTTGCGGTCCTGATCTTCATGATGGTCGGCTGGCGGATCGAGACGCTGGCGCCGTTCTACGCGACCGCGCTGCTGCTGCTGATCAACCAGGCGATCAAGGGGCATCGCTTCACCTGGCGCTCGGCCGGAGATCTTGTCGTCGGGGTGGGGCGCGCGCTGGCCGAGTTGACGGCGGTGCTGCTGGGGGTGGGGCTGATCGTCGGCGCCTTCTCGGCCACCGGGCTCGCGGGGACGCTGGTCAACGATCTGGTGTTCATGGCGGGCGACTCGACGCTGGCGCTGTTGCTCATGGGGGCGCTCACCGCCTTCGTGTTTGGCATGGGGATGACGGTGACGGCGGTCTACATCTTCCTTGCCGTGGTGCTGGCGCCGGCGCTGGAGCAGGCCGGGCTCAACCAGCTCGCGGTGCACCTGTTCATCATCTACTGGGGGATGGTCAGCTTCATCACGCCGCCGGTGGCGCTGGGCGCCTTCGCGGCGGCGACGCTTGCGGGGACCACGCCCTTCCGCGCGGGTTGGGAGGCGATGCGGCTGGGCGGAATCCTCTATGTCGTGCCATTCTTCTTCGTGCTGAACCCCGCGCTGGTGGGGCAGGCGCCGGCGGGCGAGGTGGTGGCGGTGATGGCCACCGCCATCATCGGCGTCTGGTTCATCGGCTCGGCGCTGCAGGGGCATCTGAGCCTGATCGGCGGCTTCGGGCGCAGCGCCGCGGGCTATATGCTGCGGCTTCTGCTGGGGGCCGCGGGCCTCTTCTTCGCTGCGCCGGGGTCGGAGATGATCGGGCTCGGCCACTGGGAGTTGAGCGGCATCGGGCTCTTGCTCGCGGTGGGTCCGATCCTTTATGCCCGGTCGCGCCATCGCGAGGCCGCCGCATGACCCGCACCGACACCACCCGCACCCCCGAGACCGAGGGCGAGGACGGCAAGGACCGCCAGTTCGTCACCGCGCTTGCGCGGGGGCTGTCGATCCTGCGCGCCTTCCGGCCCGGCGAGGTCGCGCTGGGCAACCAGGAGCTGGCCGAGCGCACCGGCCTGCCCAAGCCAACCGTCTCGCGGCTGACCAACACGCTGCGCGAGCTGGGCTACTTGGTCGATCACGGGCGGATGGGCTCGTACTCGCTTGGTCCCGGCGTGCTGGCGTTGGGCTATGCGATGCTGGCGGGGCTGGAGATCCGCGAGCGGGCGCGGCCGATGCTTCAGGCGCTGGCCAACGAGGCGGCCTGTTCGGTGGCGCTGGGCGCGCGGGATCGGCTGTCGGTGGTCTATCTCGATTGCTACCGGGGGCCGGCGACGGTCACGCTGTCGCTCGAGGCGGGGTCGCGCATCCCGCTGGCGACCACCGCGATGGGGCGCGCAATCCTGGCGGTGTTGCCGGCGGGCGAGCGCGACTACCTGATGCGCGCCGCGCGCGAGCGGATGCCCGATGAGTTCCCCGCCATCGAGAAGGGGGTTGCCCGGGCCATCCGCGAGATCGAGACGCAGGGATTCTGCACCTCGTTCGGCGACTGGATGGCGGACGTGAACGCCGTTGGCGTGCCGGTGGTGGCACCCGACGGGCAGCGCATCTACGGGCTGAACTGCGGCGGGCCGTCCTTCTCGACTCCGGTGGAGGCGCTGATCGGGCGCCACGGGCCAAGGCTGGTCGAGATTGGCCGGGAGCTCAGCACGCCGGGGGCGACGGTCGCGCGGGGGTGATCCGCGCCGGTCGCCGCACGACATGTTGTTCCGCCGAAGCATCGCTCCGCGAAATGTGGGTGAAATGCCTCGCGCCGGCGATGCTGGGATGTTAGTTTCGTTTTGGAAATGATTCCGTGTTCCGCCGGGAACCGGCACTCGCTCGAGGCGTTCTAGAGAGAGCCGGGAGCGAGAGTGGCAAGTAGGCTTCCCCCGGCAGAATGAGCAGTGACCAAACCGCGGCAGTGTGCAGCGTCGTTCTCGCGTCACTCCGGAAGGGCCCCGAGCGGCCCATTGGAGTTCAAGAACAGTCGCGGCGGTCGAGAGGCAGTCGACAGGCGTCTTCTCGCAAGATGACGTGATGCATGTGCCCGTTCGGGCGCATGCCTGTGATGTCGCGACCGTGCCGGCACCCTGCCGGCCGCAACCGGTCTGGTGCGATGCACCGGCCGGTGCGCCCGACGACTGCCTCTCCTCCTGGGTCGAACATGCAAGGACGGAGAGAGAGCGGACATGCCGAAGCAGGAAAAGGGCGCGAGGGCCGGGTCGGGCGCCGGCACGACGGTGCTTTCCGGCACGGACGGGGACGACACGCTGGAGGGGTTCGGAGGGTCCTTCCGGCTGGAAGGACAGGACGGCAACGACCTCTATCGCATCGACGACGAGGGCGACGCGGTCGTCGAGCGGCGCAACCGAGGCACCGACACGGTCGAGGCCTCGATCACATACACCCTTCCCAACAATGTCGAGAACTTGGTGCTCACCGGGGCGGCCGACATCGATGGCACGGGCAATGGCGACGACAACGTGATCACCGGCAATTCCGGGGCGAACACGCTGACCGGGCTGGGAGGGGCGGATACCCTGTCGGGCGGCGCGGGGGATGACCTCATCGACGGTGGCGACGGCGAGGACTGGGCGCTGTTCGAGGGCCTTTCCTCCGACTACCGCATCGCGCTGCTGGCGGATGGCAGCGTTCAGGTGGTCCATGCTGCAACCGGCGAGACCGACAGGCTGATCGGCATCGAGCGCCTCGTCTTTGCCGACGGCAGCTTCGCGCCCGACGCGCTGACCGGCCAGCCGCTGGTGGCGCGCGACGACACGGGCGCGACGCTCGAGGACCGCGCGGCGGTGTTCGACGTGCTTGGCAATGACGACGGCACGGGGCTCACGCTCGTCTCGGTGTCCGGCGGCACAATGGGGACGGCCAGCGTGAATGCCGACGGTACGATCGCCTACCGTCCGGATGCCGACGCCTGGGGGACCGACACGCTGACCTACGAGGTCGTCGACGCCACGGGCCAGCGCGCGAGCGCCACGCTCACTGTGACCGTGGCCGCCGTGAACGACGCGCCCATCGCGGCCGACGACGCGGCGCAGGTGGTCGCGGGACAGTCGGTCACCATCGGCGTGCTGGCGAACGATTCCGACCCGGACGGGGACGGGCTCGCCGTGCTCGATGCGGGCGGCGCGGCGGGGGGTACCCTCTCGATCGGGGCGGACGGGCGCATCACCTACACGGCGAGCGCCTCCTTTTCGGGGAGCGACAGCTTTACCTACACCGTCTCGGACGGCAATGGCGGCACGGCAAGCGCGACGGTCAGCGTCTCGGTCGCGTCGGCGGAACCCGCGCCCGCGCCAGAGGAGCCCGCGCCCGCGCCCGCGCCCGCGCCGGAGGAGATGCCCTACTATGTCGCGGCGCTCCTCGAAGACACCTACCGGATGAACTATCCGGACGCCTACGGCACCGCCGACACGGTGACCTTCGCCTTTCTGACCGAAGTACCCGCCTATTATGGCACTGGCAGCTGGGCGGAGAACGGATTCCAGGCCTTCTCCGAGCAGCAGCAGGAGGCGACGCGCGCCGTGCTGGAGTCGATCACCGGCTTCGCCAACATCACTTTCATCGAGGTGACCAACCCCGAGGAGGCGGACATCACCTTCGGGCTGGCCGATCTGGGCGGGGGCGCATGGGCGCTGTCGCCGTCGTCCGACGGGATCGGCACCCAGTCGAACGACATCTGGCTCGACGCCACTGCTGCGGGAGACACCTTCGTCGCCGGAAGCTGGATCTACTCGACCCTGCTGCACGAGACTGGTCACGTCCTTGGCATGGACCATATCTCGAGCACCGAGTTGCCGAGCGACGAGAACAACCGGCAGCACAGCGTGATGTCGGCCAACAAGCCGATATCGCTGAGCGTCGAGCCGCAGACCTACATGCTCTACGACATCGCGACGTTGCAATACATCTACGGCACGAACACGGATACTGCGACCGGCAACGATGTCTACGGCTTCGCCGAGCTCAATACGACGCTGATGACGATCTGGGACGGCGGCGGCCATGACACCATCGACCTGTCGGCGGCGACGTTCGGCGTCTCCATCGACCTGCGCGAGGGAGCCTTCAGCAGCGTGGCGAGCCGTGGCCAGGACACGCTGGCAATCGCCTTCGGAACGGTGATCGAGGATGCGATCGGCGGTGCCTACGCCGACCTGATCACGGGCAACGAGTCGGCGAACCGGCTGACCGGAAACGGCGGTGCCGACACGTTCCAGTTCGCGGCAAACTGGGGCGACGACGTGATCGCCGACTTCACGCGCGGCGAGGACCTGCTCGACTTCTCGCTGGCCGGTCTCGGCTTTGGGGATCTGACGATCACCTCCTCGGGTGGCGACACCATCCTTTCGCATGGCGCCGACAGCGTCGTTCTGGAGGGCGTGTCGTCGCTCGGTCAGGGGGATTTCGTGCTGGCGTGATGGCGCCGGGCGGGGCGGGCGCCGGATGTGACGCCGGCCGCGGCAGCGCCGCGGCCGGCGTCGTCATGCTCACAGGACGAAGTAGTCCGTCCCGTCGATAGTGACCGTGTCGTCGTCGTTGTCGAGCGTGCCGTCGATCCCGGTGCTGAAGGTCGCGGTATCGGTGTCCCCGTCGTGGTCGGCAATCTCGACCGTCCAGTCGAGCGACTGGTCGTCCACCGGCTGCGGAAGGCCGATCGAGAAGTCGAGCAGCCGGATGCCCTTGTTCGCATCGCCCTCGCTGAGCCAGACGCGGACATAGACCGCATCGAAGGACGAGCCGTCATCGAGATGGATTTCGTCGAACGGATCCTCGGCATTGCCGCCGAGGGTGAACCGGGTCGCGGTTCCCGTATCGACCACCGCGTCATCATCTATGATCTGCCAGTCGATGTGATACTCGAGACCCTCCTTGCCGATGCCCTCGACCGCGAAGGAGAGAGACGACATCTCGACGAACGTGTCGTCGGCCGTGCTCATCGTGCCATTGGTGTCCCGCAGGACGGCGTAGAAACCCTCGTTGTGGTTGAACTGCGAGGCCTGGCCGTCCTTGATGCCGAAGCCCTCGGCATCCGGGTTGCCGTCGTCGGCATCGTCGGTCAAGCCGCGATCGTCGATGCCGTCATGCGACTGATCCTGCGTGGGGTCGATCGGGGCCGTTGCGTCGGGGCTCCAGTCGTTGGCTATGAACTGGCTGAACTCCGTCGCGTCGAACAGCAGGCCGTCGAAGTCGACGACCAGCCCGTCACCGCCCACCGGCGGGCTCAGGATCTCCTGCGGTCCGCCCGATTTGATGGCATTGAAGTCGACGGGCTCCTCGGTCGGCGGGGGCGACTCGAACGCTTGCCACGTGTAGGTCCAGTTGGTCGAATCGGCGTCGGTGTCGTCGATGCTCAGACGGAAATACTCGACCAGGCTGCCGCCGACCTCGTCGTCCCCGTCAATCTCGCCGTCGTTGTTGACGTCGCGGAAGTAGCTGACCGACTTGACGTTGGCCTCGGTGTCGTCGTCGGGGACGGCGATGAGGCGCAGGTCGGGCGTCGGCTGGGTGCCGTAGAGGATCTCGGAATCCCACGACGTGATCCGCACGCCGCCGCCGCCGACATTCTCGTCGGTGCCGATCACCGCCTCGAGATTCCGGGTCGCGCTACTGACCTCGCCCGCCGTGCCCGGCTCGGCGAAGTCGATGACCGCGAAGGCGATCTTGTCCTCGTCCCCGGCGGCGACGTCGTCGGCGCCCGCATCGCCGATGTCGGGCATGTCGTCCGCGACTGCATACTGGATGAAGTCGGGCTCGGCCGAGAAGTCGACCTCGGTCCCGTCCGCATCTAGGACCCTCAGGGCCGCCGTGAGCGTGATGACGACGGTTTCCTCCTGGTCGTCGTCGTCCGAGTTGCTCTCGTCGCGGACCTCGGCGGTGGCCTGGTCGAGCTGGTCGATGGCGGTGTAGGTCGCGAGACCCGCAGCCGTCACTGTCCAGGTCCCGACGATCCGGTCGTCCAGGCCCAGCACGCCGTCATTCGAGATCGTGTTCTCGACATAGAGCGTGACCGTGTTCGTCCCGCCATTCACGTCGAACAGCACCGTCTCGCCCTGCGACGTGAGCCCCGTATTCGCCGCGGCGAGGGCCGCCTCGGTCGCTGCCTTCTCGGCCGCGTCGGCGGCCTTCAGCGAGAAGGTGAACGGGTCATCGTAGCCGCCGGTGATCGAGGGCGAGAGGTTGATCTGGTCGGTATGCGCATTGACCGAGTCGTCCTCGTTGAGGCCCACCGACTGTAGATTGTCGATGTCGTCCTCCTCGATGTTCCGGACCTGACCGGGGCCAGCGCTCAGCGCGTCGTCGCGGAAGATCACGGCGCTGCCGATGTTCACGGCGTCGGTGTCGAAATCGCCGTCGCCATCGGTGCTGGTGAGGACCGCCTGCAACGCGTCGTCCGCGATGGCCTGGTCAATGTTCACGCCGCCGACGACCGGGTTGAAGATCGGCAGCATCTGGGCGGTGCTGAGCACGCCCGTCTCGCCGTCGATCATCACCGCGAAGACGACACCATTCAACTGGTTGGCCGTGCCGTCGTCATCGTCGTAGCGACCGACGATCATGTCGACGCCGTCCCAGGTCTCGGCGAACAGCGAGACCTCGCGCGTCTCGCCCGTGGTGTCGCTGATGATCGCCGTCAGGTTGGAAGGCTGGCCCTGAGTCGGGATCGCGAGCGAGAACACGGTCGCATCCGTCAGGGCGGGCCCGTCGGTGCCGAAGTCGTTCACGTCGTCGTCCGGGTCTGCGGGGGTGCCCTCGCCCGTGAGCAGCGTGTCGACCTCGACGACGCCGCCGTCGCTCTGGGCCCATCCCTGAACGGTTGCGCCTGCTGCGAGCGCGAGCGCGGCGAAGGCGGCCGGCAGGCTGCCCAGCGCCTGATCGTCCGATCCGGTGTCGACGCCGGTCGTCTCGTCATGCAGCACCGTGACGCCGGTCTCGCGGATCGCAGCCACCACGCCGTCGTCGTCGAAGGACAGGAAGCTTCCGGCGTCGTCGCCGATCACCACCTGGTCGGCATCCGAGTTCACGTCGCCGTCGCCGTCTGTCACCGTGGTCTCGAGGCGCAGCGACAGCGTCTCGCCGGTGGCGAGCGTCATCACCAGCTCCTCGTCGAAGACCGATGGGTCCTCGCTGCCGTCATGGTCGATCGGCAGCCAGTGGGTGGTCTTGAGCGTCGCGTTCTCAAGGTCGGTGGCGTTCTCGATCTCGATCGTGAAGGCGACATACTCGTTGTCGTCGTTGCCGAGCCCCGCCGTCGTGCCCTCAATCACGCCGTGGACGACAGTGTCGGGGTTGGTCGCGTCGGAGACCAGCCAGATCGTCCGCTGCGCTTCGGTGAGCCCCGAAAGCTCGGGGATGTCGAGCGCGGTCACGACGAGGTTGGTCTCGACCGGATCGCTCGACAGCACGAGGCTGAGCTGGTCCGAACGCCCGTCGCCCGGGTTGGTCCCGCCTTCCTCGTCCGTTCCGAAGTCGCTGGCGGTGACGCCGAAGAGGTCGGCGATCTCGCCCGCCGCTGTCGACAGCACGCCGATCGCGTCGTTGGCCGCAGGCGTCTCGGACGGCGTCGCGGCGGTCTCGTTGGTGACGCCCGCGATGATGACGTCATCGAGGTCGCCGTTGTCGTCCTGCTGGTCCGGATCGTCGTCGGTGACGGGTGCGCCGTTGGTGTGCGGCGGCGCATTGTAGAGATCGGCGCCATCGCGAAGGTTGTCACCATCAGTGTTGGTCGACTCGTCGAGGTTGAGCGCGATGTCGGCGAGTTCGGGATCGTCCGCCTCCACCGCCTCAACGTCCACCAAAGGCCCGTCGTCGTCGAAGTCGAAGGGCGAGCCGGACTGCGTGATCAGATCGCGCGAGGCGCTGTCCGCATCGGTGTCGCCCTCGAAATCGGTCCGCGTTACCGTCAGCTTCAGCTCGACCTTCTCGTCTCCCAGCAGGGTCGCGAGCGTGATCTGCTCGTCGAAGACCGACGGGTTCTCGGTCCCGCCGTTGTCATAGGCGAGGAACTGCTGCACCCGGATCTGCGACGTCGGGTCGGTCGGGTCGAGGATCGCGATCCTCAGCGCGATGTCGCCGGTTGCATTCGTCTCGCGCCCGATGATCTCCCCGCCCTCCAGGAACAGCACCACGGTTTCGCCATTCACCGTCGTGGTCAGGTTGGTCGCGATACCGTTGCCGCCGACCTCGGTGAAGTCGAACTCGAAGAGGTAGTCGAGGGCCCCGCCCGAGCCGTCCGAGCCGTACGAGCCGGACAGGCTGAACAGCGAGCCGATGCCGCCCGCCGCCGTGGTGTCGAGCTGGCCGATCGGGGTGAGACCATTGAAGTCGGTCACCGTGTCGTCGAAGGCGCCGTTGTTGTCCTGCTGGTCAGGGTCGTCCGCCGTGACGGGTGCGCCGTTGGTGTGCAGCGGATTGTAGCGATCCGTTCCGATGGTCTCGTCAAGATTGACGCCGAGCGCCGTGTCAACGTCGACCGCGGATGCGGACACGACCTGATGCGGGCCGTCGTCGTCGAACGAGATGTCATTCGTGATGTCGGCGATCGCGGTCTTGCTTTCGCTGTCGTCGTCGCCGTCCACGATCGTCTTGTCGCGCTGCACGCCCAGGTAGGCGTCGGTCTCGGTGATCGACAGGACGAGGTTCTCGTCATGCAGCGCGTTGTTGCCATGCAGGATCGGCAGGTTATGCGTGACCTTGACATAGGCGGTCGCGGGGTCGGAGCTGGTCAGCTCGATGATGAAGGCGATATTCGCCGTGACCGTCGTGTCGGTCTCGCCATCGACCATGCCGTATACCTTGCCGCCCGACAGCACGAGATCGATGCTGTCGTCGGTGAACGCACCGGCGGCATCCGAGACGCTGAGATCCGTCGCCAGTTCCGTCACCGGCGTGCCGGAGCCGTCGATCAGGACCAGTTGCACGGTGTCCGAGGGCGACTGTCCGGCCGCGTTCGTCGGTGCGCCATTGAGGTCGGTGTCGAAGGTCGACGTGGTGTTGAACAGCGATCCCACCGTCTCGTTGGACGTGACCTGGCCGATGGCACCTGCGGGCAGGACGCCCCCTTCGTCGTCGTCTGCATTGTCGTCGCCAGCCGCGGCCTCGGCCGCGTCGGCGTAGCGGTCATCGATGTCCTCGCCCACGCCGGGCAGGTCTGCCCCGATGGTCTCGTCGAGCTCGAGCCCCGTGAGCGAGTTGCCGTTCGCGCTCAGCGTCAGGGTCGGGCCCGCATCGTCGAGCTGGAAGATGTTGAGCGGCTGCGCGGTGTCGTTGGAATCGCTTGTCGTGAAGCCGCCGATGTCGCCCTTGTTGCCACCGCCCGCGTCCGGGTCGACCCTGGAGGTCACCGTGGTGTACATCCGCGAGAACGTGTTGAGGCCGGTGCCGACGGTTGTGAAGTCGTCCTTCAGCAGGCCCATCACCTCGACGCCGCCATTGGCCTCGTTGGGAGTTGTCGCGCCCCAGTTGCTCGGGGTGAAATCGACGGTGATCGTGCGGCCGAAGTCGGTGTAGGTGAGAAGCCCGGTTATTGCGTTCGCATCGGCCCTGTCGAAGGTGATCGAGCCGCCGCCCGCGAGGTCGACGGTCACGCTCACGATCTGGACGGCCACGTCGTTCTGGAGCTCGGTCGAGAAGAAGTCGGCCCCGCCATCCTCCGCAGGACCGAGACCAGCGGCTGCCGCCGCGATGAGCACGCTCATCGTGCCGAAGTCCTGGGCGATCTTGAACGTCGCCTCGTCGATGTTGTCCAGCGCGCTGTAGGCGATGTTGTTGATGTCCTTGGCCTGCTGGTTGGTCAGGTCGTCGGGAAGAAGGAAGCTGCCCGTCCAGTTCGCCACGAAGGTCGCGACGAGCGTCTCGCCCGGATCGGCCTGCTGGTTCGCCCAGCCGAAGGCGGTGGGATCTGTCTTCGAGGAGTTGAGCTTGTTGAGTTCATAAAGTCCGGTGATCAGCAGCACTTCGCCGCCGCTGAACGCGGGAGCCGCCTGGAACAGGACATTCGTGGCCGGGTTGTCGCCGAAGTTGAAGCCGCTGACTTCCGAGGCGCTGATGCCGATGAAGTTGTCGAAGCTGATCGTGTTGTCCGGATCGTCGGACGAGGCCAGGGTGTCCCGGATCGCCTGGAAGGTGACGATCGCGAAGCTGAGTTCCTTCTCGCCATCCGTGGCATCGGCGTCGGCGACCTTCATGTAGGCCGCGAAGGCGAGATCGCCGCCAGCATCGACGCCAAAGACGACCTGACCCTCGAGCGCCCCCGCCATGCCGTCGTAGTCGCCGAACAGGTAGACGGCCTGCTCGCCATCGGTCGTGACGATGGTCGTCAGATGGCCGGTCGTCGGGTCGGTCACTCCGGGGTCGTAGTTCGTGAGCGCGACCGCCGTGCCGGTGCCGCTGTTCCAGCCCGTGAGCGAGAGATCGGTCAGCGAGCCCTCGAAGCTGACGGTCATGAAATTGGTCTCGCCAGCAATCCGGCCGCCGGATGCGAAGTTCGGGTCGAGGCCGAGCGTGGTGAACAGGAGAGTGTCGAAGGCCGGGAATGCTGCTGCGAAATTGACTTTCAAGATATCGTCATCGGTTTCGCCGGAGCTTTCGTCCAGGACGATCTTCGTGTTCGACAGATCGGTGAATTCGAAGGTGGCCATGTCATCCATCCATCACTTGCTCTGACAAAGTCAGAGTGGTTGCCATCGATCATCACGATCTGACGGTTGATACGAATAAAAATCCGATTTCTTTTGCCGAAAATGACGGCGAATCTCGGTTCATTGGCGGCTTGATGATATTAAAAGTCTCAATTAAATTAAGATAGTATTGTAGAACAATTGGAGATCTGACTATCTTTACGATAGCATTGGAGAGGTTATTCATGATGACCGCCTCTCATGTTCCGGTGGCGCTCGTGGGAACGAGGCCGGGAGCCTCCGTCGAAGGCCGGAACAGCGGCACGCAGATGCTCACTCTCCCGCAAACCATTGCGGCGGAGACGACAATCTCGAAGCCTGTCGAGTTTCTCGTTGGGGGGGCGTAGCGGCCCCGCCATGCGCGAACAGCAATCTGCTCGATCAATTCAGCCTTATTATTACCACAATTTGACAACCGTAGCAATATGTGACGGATAGATACTCAACTATAGGTTGATAATGGAGCAACCATGTCCCGGAAGTGGACGCCCCTGGGAGCTCGCGTTTCGCGCGGCGTAAGCCTGACAGGGCCGGCGTGACGGCCGTGACCGCCTCGCCCGCATCCCAGCGCGGCCAACGGGGTCTCCGCTCACTGGCTTGGGCGAGCCGCGATCATGTGGGCGAAAAGCGGACCGCTCAGCCGCGCATGCGTGCGCCTTCGGGGTCGAACAGCGGGCGGGTGATGACGCGGGCCGGGCGGCGCTCGCCAAGAATGTCGATCTCGACGGCGCGGCCCTCCTCGATCAACCCGGCAGGAAGGAAGCCGTTGGCGACCGACTTGCCCACGTAATGCGCGTAGCCGCCCGAGGTGCAGAAGCCGGCGAGGGTGCCGTCCACCCGGATGGGCTCGTCCGCAACCACGTCGGCGTCCAGCGCGTCGACCACCATGACGCAGAGCCGGCGCTCCGGCCGCTCGGCCTTCTCGCGCAGGGCCGCGGCCTTGCCGATGAAGTCGGCGGGCTTGTTGTACGCCGTGAAGCGGTCGAGCCCGGTTTCGGCCGGCATGTAGTCGGGGCGGAACTCGCGCATCCAGCTGCCAAAGCCCTTTTCCAGCCGCAGGCTCATCATCGCGCGCATGCCGAAGGGCTTGAGGCCGAGGTCCCGCCCCGCGTCGGCAAGGCGGTGGTAGAGCGCGACCTGTTCGGCCGCGGGGACGTAGATCTCGTAGCCGAGATCGCCGGTGTAGCTGACGCGCTGCACAATGGCGCGCGAGGTGCCGATCTCGAACTCGCGCACCGCCATGAAGGGAAAGGCCGCGGTCGAGACATCGCCTCGCGCGACGCGCCCCAGCAGCTCGCGCGCGTTCGGCCCCGCGATCTGGAAGCCGATGCGCTCGAGCGAGACGTCGCGGATTTCGACGCCATCCTCGAGATGGGCGAGGAACCAGCGCATGTGGAAGGCGCGTGCGCCGAACGAGGCGGTGAGCTGGAAGCGCCCTTCGGCCAGCTTCGTCACGGTGAAGTCGCCGATGATCTTGCCCTTGGGACTGAGCATTGGCGTGAGCGTCAGGCGGCCCGCCTTCGGCATCCGGCCCGCCATGGTCCGGTCGAGCCAGGCTTCGGCGCGCGGCCCCGTCACCTCGTACTTGCCGAAGTTGTGGATCTCGTTGATCCCCACAGCCTCGCGCACGGCGCGGCATTCCTCGGCCACGATGGCGTGGGCGTTCGAGCGGCGGAAGCTGGGCGTCTCGGCCCGCGGCTCGCCCTCGGGGGCGAAGTAGTTGACGTGCTCGAGGCCATAGCCGTGCCCCCAGACCGCGCGCTGGGCGTCCCAGATGCCCCAGGCGGGGGTGCAGTGGTGTGGGCGCCCGGCCGGCAGATCCTCGTTGGGATAGGAGATCGAGAACCGGCGTTGGTAGTTCTGGCGCACGCAGGCGCGGGTATAGCCGGGCGTGATCCAGTCGCCGAAGCGGGCGACATCCATGGCGAAGCAGTCGCGCTCGGGCTCGCCCTCGACCATCCATTGCGCGAGCGCGAGCCCCACGCCGCCGCCCTGGCTGAAGCCCGCCATCACCGCGCAGGCGGTCCAATAGCCCGGCAGGCCCGGCACGGGGCCCACCAGCGGGTTGCCGTCGGGCGCGAAGGTGAAGGGGCCGTTGATCACGCGCTTGATGCCCGCGCGCTCCAGCACCGGGAACCGGCGGAAGGCGAACTCGAGGCTCTCGCCGATGCGGTCGAGCTGGTCCGGCAGGAGTTCATGGCCGAAGCCCGACGGCGTGCCGCCCTCGGCCCAGAGGTCCATCGCCTGCTCGTAGAAGCCGATGACGAGGCCGCGGCCCTCCTGGCGCAGATAGCTCTCGCCGGCGGGGTCCATCACGTGAGGCAGCTCCGAGGGCAGGTCATAGACCTCGGGCGTCTCCTCGGTGACCAGATACTGGTGCTCGACCGGGTGCAGCGGCAGGTAGATCCCCGCGAGCGCCCCGACCTCGCGCGCCCAGAGGCCGGCTGCGTTGACGATGTGCTCGCAGGTCACGGTGCCCGCCTCGGTCACCACGTCCCAGCCGCCGCCGGGGCGCGGGCGGGTGGCGAGGACCGGCGTTCGCAGCACGATCTCGGCCCCGGCCATGCGCGCGGCCTTGGCATAGGCGTGAGTCGTGCCCGAGGGGTCGAGATGGCCGTCGAGCGGATCGTAGAGCGCCGCGAGGACGCCCTCGGTGTTGGTGATGGGCGAGAGTTCGCGGATCTCCTCCGGTCCCACGATCCGGGTCTCGAGGCCCATATAGGCGTGCTTGGCATGCTCGGCCTTGAGGAAGTCCAGCCGGTCGCGGTCGCAGGCCAGCGTCAGGCCGCCCACATGGTGCAGCCCGCAGGACATGCCGGTGATCGCCTCGAGCTCGCGGTAGAGCCGGATCGTGTAGCCCTGCAACGCCGCCATGTTGGTGTCGGCATTGAGCGTGTGGAAGCCGCCCGCGGCGTGCCATGTGGACCCGCTGGTCAGTTCAGACCGCTCGATCAGCATCACGTCGGTCCAGCCGAGCTTGGTCAGGTGATAGAGCACCGAGCAGCCGACGACGCCGCCCCCGATCACGACGACACGCGCATGGCTTTTCATGGTCCGGCTCCCTGTGGCTTGCCGCAGTCAGAACAGGGGGGCGCGGCGCTGTCTACCCGGACGCGCGACAGGCGGCGTCGCAAACCGATCCTTTCCGGCCGGGCGCAGCATGGTGCCCGTGGCCGGATGCGAGGGTGGCGTGGGCTGGGTGAGCGACATGGGCGGGCAGAAGGGCGTGGCAGAGAGGCTCGAGGCCGAGCCTCGGGCCTTGCAGCGGCGCATGGGCGCGGTGCTTGGGGCATCCGCCGCGATCCTCGTGACGATCGCGTTTACCGATTTCGTGGTGACGCGCTGGGCGGGCACTTTGGCCGCGCGCGAGGCGCAGGTGGCGGCGCTGCTGCTGGAACAGCAGGCGCTCGCGGGGCAGGTCCTGCAGGCGGGGGCCTACGGCGACGCGGCCAGCGGGGCGCTTCGGCGGTTCGCCGCGAATCGCCATGCCCTGAGCGAAGGCGATGCCGCGCGCGGCCTCGTTCGGCCGGGCACGGACGAGGTCGCGGCGATACTGTTCCGCGCGCCGCACCATCTTGCGCAGGCCATGGCGAAGTTCGAGCGCGCCCCCGGTGCCGACCCGGCCGCGAAGCGCGCGATGATGGGCGCGCTGGCGATGGCGCATGAGCGCCAGAGCGCCGGCGCGGCGGGAATCGCCCGGCTGCGCGACCGGCTCGACGCGGCTTTCGCGGTGGCCTTCCTCGTGTCGCTGGCCGGGATCATGCTGGGGCTGGTGCGGCCCATAGTGCTGGCCGTCGTCTCGCAGATGCGCCGCCTGATCGCGGCGCACGACGCCGTGCAGCACGCGGCGTTCCACGATCCGGCGACGGGCCTGCCGAACCGAGACAGCCTGATGTTGCAGCTCGATCTTGCGCTGGGCGATCCGGGGCTCGATGGCCAGATCCTTGGCCTCGTCGAGGTGCAGCTCATGCGCTTCGAGCACGAGACCGGCGCGCTCGATCACGACGCGGGGCAGGCGGCGCTGCGCGAATGCGCGGCGCGGCTGGCGGCGATGCGGCAGGGCGACGACATCGTGGCGCGGCTCGACGGGGCGGCGTTCGCGGCCGTCTTCACCGATGTGCTCGACGACGCGGAGCTCGAGCAGCGCGCCCGGCAGGTCGCGGCGCGCCTGTCCGAGCCGGTGGTGGTGGGCGGCCGGTCCCTCGATCTCGGCGCGACGGTCGGCGCGGCTGCGGCGACGGGCGGGCGGATGCTGGCGGCACAGGCGGCGGGCGCGGCGCGGCAGGCCATTGCGCGCGCGCGGCGCGGCAGGCCATTGCGCGCGCGCGGCGCGCGGGTGCCGGCAATGTCGAGGTGCTGGGGTCCTCGATGGTCCGGAGTCTCGTGTCCGCCCCGGATGCCATCGCGCCGGAGAACGACAGGGCGGCGCGCCGCAGCGCGCGATGGCGCAGGGCCGGGTAGGGGGCGGACCCGCCCCATGGGTCCTGATTTGTGTCACGGCCCCGTCGCGGCATCGGGGGCAGCTCTTGCGGGACGGAGCGAGGCGCGCCGGCGGATCAGAGGGTCAGCCCAAAGGCTCAGATGCGGCCTTCCTCGACGCCGTGGCAGGCAACGCGGCTGCCGTCGAAGTCGAGCATCTCGGGGCGCTCGCGCTTGCAGCGGTCGTTCGCGAAGGGGCAGCGCGGGTGGTAGGCGCAGCCCGGTGGCGGGTTGATCGGGTCGGGGATCTCGCCCTTCGGCGGCTCGACCTCGCGGCCGAAGGCGTCGATGCGGGGGGCGGCATCCAGCAGCATCCGGGTGTAGGGGTGGAGCGGCGCCGAGAACAGCCGGTCGCGCCGCGCCTCCTCGACCAGCCGGCCCAGGTAGAGCACGCCGATCCGGTCGGCCATGTAGCGCACCACCGAGAGGTCGTGGCTGATGAACAGGTAGGTGAGGCCCAGCCGCTCCTGCAGGTCCTTCATCAGGTTCAGCACCTGCGCCTGAACGCTCACGTCGAGCGCCGAGGTGGGCTCGTCGCAGACGATGAAGCGTGGCTCCGACGCCAGCGCCCGGGCCACGCAAATGCGCTGGCGCTGGCCGCCCGAGAATTCGTGCGGGAACTTGTAGGCATCGCGGGCCGAGAGGCCCACCTGTTCCAGCAGCCGCCCGGCAAGACCGTTCGCCTTCTCGCCGCGGGCGCGCACCGGCTCCTCGATGATATCGCGCACGCGCCAGCGCGGGTTGAGCGAGGCGTAGGGGTCCTGGAAGATCATCTGGATATGGGCGCGCGTCTCGGTGCGGCGGGCGGGGTCGCGCTCGCGGTGCAGGTCGACGCCGCCGATCTCGACCGCGCCCTCGGTCGGCGCGAGCAGGCCGACCGCGATCTTGCCGATGGTGGACTTGCCGGAACCCGACTCGCCCACCAGCGCGTAGACGCCGCGCTCGGGGATCTCGAGGCTCACATCGGCCACCGCCGTGAGGATCTGGCGCGGCTGGCGCTCCAGCACGCGGTTGAGCCAGGGCTTCGAGACGTCGAAGCGGCGCACGAGGTGGGCGATGCGGACCAGCGCCGTCATGCGTGGGCTCCCTGCGCAACGATGCCCGCCTCGCGGGCCACCACCCAGCAGGAGGCGCGACCGCCGCAGCCGGCGACGGTGGGCGGCGCGCCGGTCTTGCACTGCGCCTCGGCCAGTGGGCAGCGCGGGTGGAAGGCGCAGCCGGGCGGGATCGCGTCGAGCCGGGGCATTGCGCCGGGGATCTGGTTGAGCCGCGCCCCCGGCGCTGTCGCCATCGGGGTCGCGGCCATCAGTCCCCGGGTGTAGGGGTGCTGCGGCCGGGCGATGACCTCGGCCACGGGGCCGATCTCGGCCAGCCGGCCAGCATACATCACGGCCACGCGGTCGGCGGCTTCGGCGATCACGCCCATGTCGTGGGTGATGAGCATCACCGCGGTGCCGCGCTCGCGGCAGAGGCGCTTGAGAAGCGCGATGATCTGCGCCTGCACGCTGACGTCGAGCGCGGTGGTGGGCTCGTCGGCGATCACGAGGTCTGGCTCGGCCGCCAGCGCCAGCGCGATCACCACGCGCTGGCGCATGCCGCCCGAGAACTCGTGCGGATAGCTGCCGATCCGGCGCGCGGCGGCGGGGATGCCGACCTCCTCGAGCGCGGCCACCGCGCGGGCGCGGGCCTGCGCCTCGGTCACGCCCAGATGCGTCAGGATCGTCTCGGTGAGTTGATCGCCGATCCGCAGGAGCGGATTGAGCGAGGTCAGCGGGTCCTGGAACACCATGCCGATGCGCTTGCCGCGGATGCGCCGCATCCGCTCGGGCGGCAGGTGGTCGATGCGCTCGCCACCCAGCACGACCTCGCCCCCCGCGATGTGGCCGGGGGGGTCGATCAGGCCGATCACGGCGGTGCCGGTCATCGACTTGCCCGCGCCGGACTCGCCCACCACGCCCAGCACCTCGCCGCGGGCGATGTCGAAGCTCACGCGGTCGACCGGGCGCAGCACGCCGCGGCGGGTGGGGATCTCGACGACGAGATCGCGGACCGAGAGGATGGGGTGGGTCATTCAGCGCAGCCTAGGGTTCAGCGCCTCGCGCAACCAGTCGCCCAGCAGGTTGACCGAGAGCGCGAGCACCAGAAGCGTCATGGCGGGGAAGAACAGGATCCACCACTCGCCCGAGAACAGATACCCCTGCCCGATGCGGATCAGCGTGCCGAGCGAGGGCTGCGTCGGCGGCGCGCCCACGCCGAGGAAGCTGAGCGTGGCCTCGGCGATGATGGCGAGCGCCAGCCCGATGGTTGCGATCACCAGCACCGGCGACATGACGTTGGGGAGCACGTGGCGGAACATGATGGCGCCCGGGCTGCGGCCGATCAGGCGGGCGGCCTGAACGTATTCCTTGCCGCGCTCGACCAGCGTGGCGCCGCGCACGACGCGGGCGAACTGCACCCAGTCGCTGAGCCCGATCGAGACGATCAGCACCCAGATCGCCATCTGGTCGCGCATGTCGGGCGGCGTCAGCCCCTTGGCGATGCCGAAGATCAGCATGGCCACGAGGATCGAGGGGAAGGTGAGCTGCACGTCGGCCACGCGCATGATCACCGTGTCGAACCAGCCGCCGACATAGCCTGCCACCAGCCCTGCGACGACGCCGAGGATCAGTGCGAGCAACACGGCCGCGAAGCCCACGAACAGCGAGATCCGCATCCCGTAGAGGATGGCCGAGAACACGTCGCGCCCCTGGTCGTCCGTGCCGAGCCAGAAGGTTTCGCCGGTGAAGGCGTTGGGCTCCATCGGCGGCGTGAAGCCGTTCATCAGGTTCAGCGTCGCCGGGTCGAAGGGGCTGTAGGGCGCGATCAGCGGCGCGAAGATGGCGCCCGCGAACAGCACGACGACGAAGAACGCGGCCACGATCGTGACCGGGCTGTGCCGGAACGAATGCCCCAGATCGCTGTCGAGTGCGCGGCGGATGGCGTTCATGCCCGCCCCTCACTTCGCCGCCGCCGCGCGGTCGGCGCGCAGCCGCGGGTCGATCGCGACATAGAGAAGATCGACGATCAGGTTGATGCCGACGAACATGACCGAGATGAGCATGAGATACGCCGCCATGACGGGAATATCGACGAACTGGACGGCGTTGATGAACAGAAGGCCCACCCCCGGCCACTGGAACACGGTCTCGGTGATGATGGCAAAGGCGATGATCGAGCCGAGTTGCAGGCCCGTGACCGTGATGACCGGCACCAGCGTGTTCTTGAGCGCATGCCCGAAGTTGACCGCGCGCTCCGACAGGCCGCGGGCCCGGGCGAAGCGGATATAGTCCTGGCGCAGCACCTCGAGCATCTCGGAGCGCACGAGGCGCATGATCAGCGTCATCTGGTAGAGCCCGAGCGTGATGGACGGCAGGATCAGGGCCTTGAGGCCGCTTTCCGTCAGGAACCCGGTGGTCCACCAGCCGATCCTGACCGTCTCGCCCCGCCCGAAGCTGGGCAGCCAGCCAAGCTCGACGGCAAAGATCCAGATCAGCAGGATACCTATGAGAAAGGTGGGCAGCGATACGCCGATCAGCGAGGCGGTCATGATGAAGTTCGCAAGCCAACCGCGTTTGCGGATCGCCGTGTAGATGCCCAGCACGATGCCACCCGCCAGCGCGAACAGGCCCGAGACGAAGGCCAGCTCGAGCGTCGCCGGCGCGCGCTCGATCAGAAGGTCGGTGACCGGGCGACCCTGGCGATAGCTCATGCCGAAATTGCCGTCGGCGGCATTCTGCAGGAAGCGCCAGTACTGGACCGGGAAGGGCTGGTCGAGGCCGAGCTGGGCGCGCAGCCGGTCGATGTCGGCCTGCGTGCGCTCCTGCCCCAGCATGTTCTCGACCGGGTCTCCGACGAAGCGGAACAGCGAGAAGGCCACGAGCCCCACGACAAGGAGCACGATCACCGACTGGAATACGCGGCGGATGACGAAGGCGAGCATCGGACCTCCCCGAATGGTGCCCGGGGGCGGCGCGCGCCCCCGGACGTTTCGGGATCACTTCTTGAAGGTGAGATACTTGAAGTGCGGCTGGTCCTCGGGCTGGACGGGGAAGTCGATCGCGGACTTCATGCCCCAGTTCAGCACCTGGTGATGGATCGGCAGGTAGATCGTCTCGGCCTGCACGACCTGCCAGATCTCGGCGATCGTGGCGTCGCGCTTGGCGAGGTCGGTCTCGGACGCAAGCGACTCGATCTTGGCATCGAGCTCGGGGTTCGAGTAGCGGGTGCCGTTCCACGAGCCGTACTTCTCGCCCTTTGTGTGGACGAGGAAGTTGAAGATGTATTCCGAGTCGAAGGTCGGCACGCCCCAACCCAGCATGTAGAAGTCGGTCTCGTAGCCGCCGATCAGCGGGAAGTGCTGCGCCTTGGGCTTGGCGTCGAGCGCCACCTTGATGCCGATCTGGCCCATCATGCCGACGGCCGCCTGGCAGATCGCCTCGTCGTTGATGTAGCGGTCGTTCGGGCAGTTGAGCGTGACCGAGAAGCCGTCGCCATATCCGGCCTCGGCCATCAGGGCCTTGGCCTTGGCGACATCGGTCGCGGGCACGGCGTCGAGCTCGGGTGTCCAGCCGTTCACGAAGGGCGGCATGATCACACCCGCCGGCTGCGACTGGCCGCGCATCACCACCTGGCGGATGGCGTCGCGGTTGATCGCCATGTTCATCGCCTCGCGCACGCGCGGGTCCGCGAAGGGGTTCTTGCCCTCGATGTTGTCGGTCTTGAGGTCGGCATCGCCCACGTTCATGCCGAAGAAGATCACGCGGTTCTGCGGCGCGGTGCGCACCACCAGCCCGTCGGCGGCCTCGACGCGACCGAGGTCCTGGACGGGCACGTCCTGGATGAAATCGACCTCGCCCGAGAGCAGCGCCGCCACGCGGGTCGCGGCGTTCTGGATGGGCGTGAAGACGATCTCGGTCACGTCCTGCGAGAACTGGTCCTTGCCCCAGTGGTTCGGGTTCCGCTTGAGCACGGTCTTCGAATCGGGCGCGCGCTCGACCAGCATGAAGGCGCCGGTGCCGTTGGCGTTGCGCACGGCGAAGGTTTCCTCGCCGCCCTCGAAGTCCTGCGGCTTCTCGACCCCGTTCGCCTTGGCCCAGCCCTCGTCGAGGATGAACAGGTTCGTGAGGTTCGAGGGCAGGATCGGGTTCGGCCCGTTGGTGACGATCTGCACCGTGAGGTCATCGACCGCGACGACGTCGGAGACGGACGCCAGCAGCTCCTTCATGTCGCTGTCTGGCAGCATCGCGCGCTTGAGCGAGAAAACCACGTCCGAGGCGGTGAAGTCCGCGCCGTCGTGGAACTTTACGCCGGGGCGCAGCTTGAACTCCCACTTGTTGGGATCGTCCGTCGGCGCCCATTCGGTCGCGAGCGAGGGCACGATCTTGCCCGCCATGTCGCGGTGCAGCAGGGTCTCGTAGACCTGGTGCGACATGGTGTGGGTGGGGCCTTCGTTCTGCGCGTGGGGATCGAGCGTGAGGCTGTCCCCGGCGGCAGCCCAGCGCAGGGTCTCGGCGCTGGCGGGCGCGGCGAGGGCGAGGGCCGCGGTCCCGAGCATCATGGCTGTCACGAGCCGTTTCATGTCGTTCTCCCTGTCATTTCGGGCGGTCGCTGCGTTCGGGGCGCTCCGCCATCGGTGCGTATAGCTGACCAGCCTTGTCGGATGTGTCAAATGGAACCGGCGCCATGACGCAGGGGAAGCGGGCGCGGATGGCCGGGAAACCCCGCTCGCCCTGCCGCATTCGTGGGCGATGCCATGCCCGGTCGCGTCGTGCGGGGATAGGCGGCGGCGCCGCGCCGTGGAACACTGCGGCGCGCCGGGTGACCGAGTCGCCGCGGGCGCCCGGTGCAGTCGAGGAGATGAGCCGCATGACCGAGGACGAGGCCCCGGGCGCCGAGCCCTACGTGTTCGCGCCGCCGCCGGCGGTGACGGTGCCTGTGCGTGGCGGCGGCCTCTTCCCGATCCACCGGGTCTATTGCGTCGGCCGCAACTATGCCGAGCACTCGATCGAGATGGGTCACGACCCGGACCGCGAGCCGCCCTTCTTCTTCCAGAAGAACCCCGACAACCTGCTCTATGGCACTGACTTCCCGTATCCGCCGATGAGCGCCGACGTGCAGTTCGAGGTCGAACTCGTGGTGGCGCTGGGGCAGGGCGGCGCGGACATTCCCGCCGAGCGCGCGCTCGATCATGTCTGGGGCTACGCGGTCGGGCTCGACATGACGCGGCGCGACCTGCAGGGCGAGGCGAAGAGGATGGGCCGCCCCTGGGAGGTGGGGAAGGCCTTCGAGCATTCCGCGCCGATCGGCCCGATCGAGCCGGTGTTCGAGATCGGCCACCCCGAGCGCGGGATCATCTCGCTCGATGTCAACGGCGCGCGGCGGCAGGAGGGCGACATCGCGCAGATGATCTGGAAGGTGCCCGAGATGATCGCCTGTCTCTCGCGCCTGTTCGTGCTGGCGCCCGGCGACCTGATCTTTTCCGGGACGCCAGCCGGGGTTGGCCCGGTGCAGCGCGGCGACCGGATGCATGCCTCGATCGAGGGGGTAGGGGAGCTCGACCTCGCCGTCGTCTGAACGGGCCGGGCGGCCTGCGCGCCGCTATACCGCGGCCTCGAGCAGGGCCGGCGCGATCTCGATGCGCACGCCCGTCTCGGCGCAGCGCGCGGCAAAGGCCGGGGGCGGCGGCCGGTCGGTGAAGAACGCCGTGACCGCCGAGATCTCGGCGATCCGGACAGGGGCGGAGCGCGCGAACTTCGAGCCGTCGGCGACCAGGAAGACCTCGCGCGCGTTCTCGATGATCGCGCGGCTCACCCGCACCTCGCGGTAGTCGAAATCGAGCAGCCATCCCTCCTCGTCGAGCGCCGAGGCGCCGATGATGGCGAAGTCCACCTTGAACTGGCGGACGAAGTCCGTCGTCGCCTCGCCGATCAGGCCGCCGTCCGAGCGGCGCAGCACCCCGCCGGCGACGATCACCTCGGCCTGCGCGTTCGCGGCCATGATGTTCGCGACGTTGAGGTTGTTGGTGATCGCCATCAGGTCGCGGTGGCCGGCGAGGGCGCGCGCTACCGCCTCGGTCGTCGTGCCGATGTTGATGAACAGCGAGGCGTTCTCGGGGATCGCGGCGGCGCAGAGGCGACCGATCGCCTCCTTCTGCGCGCTGGCGAGGGCGCGCCGCGCGTCGTAGCCGAGATTGGCCACGCCCGAGCCAAGTACCGCGCCGCCATGCACTCGCTGGAGTGCGCCGGCGTCGCACAACTCGGTCAGGTCGCGGCGAATCGTCTGCGGGCTGACGGCGAAGCGCTCGGCCAGTTCCTCGACCACGACACGGCCATGCAGTCGCGCAAGCTCGACGATCTCGTGCTGCCGGAAGGAAAGGGTCATGCGCGGGCCATCTTCATTTTCGGATGGCGGAAAGATTTGCACGATGCGCGGGCGCGATCAAGACTGCGATCGCGCGGGTGAAAGCAAGAGCTTGCAGGTGAAAATCAAATGATATCATCTCTGTAGACGGAATCTACCGGGATTCGCAATGTTCGACTTCGCGCGAAAGCGAAGATTTTTGCGCAAAAACGAAAATATCGTTGACTTGCTCCGCGCAGTGTCGATCATCCTTGCGTGCCGTCCCGGACTGCCGATGCGGAGCCCAGCCGTGCCCGATGCGACCCTGCCCGAGCCCGACATCCACGACCTCGCGATCATCGGGGGCGGTGTGAACGGCACCGGGATCGCGCGCGACGCGGCGGGCCGGGGGCTTGGTGTCATCCTCTGCGAGCAGGACGATCTGGCGGGGGCGACTTCGTCGGCCTCGACCAAGCTGTTCCACGGGGGTCTGCGGTATCTGGAGTATTACGAGTTCCGGTTGGTGCGCGAGGCGCTGATCGAGCGCGAGACCCTGCTGGTCGCCATGCCGCATATCTCGTGGCCGCTGCGTTTCGTGCTGCCGCACCACAGGGGCCTGCGTCCCGCCTGGCTGCTGCGGCTGGGCCTGTTCATCTACGACCACCTGGGCGGCCGGAAGATCCTGCCGCCGACGCGGACGCTGGATCTGCGCACGGACCCCGCGGGCGCGCCGCTGAAGCCCGGCTTCGCCAGGGGCTTCGAGTATTCCGACTGCTGGGTCGAGGATTCGCGCCTCGTGGTGCTGAACGCCCGCGACGCCGCGGCGCGGGGCGCGACGATCCTTACGCGCACGCGCTGTGTCGCGGCGACGCGCGAGGGCGATCTGTGGCGCGTGGCGCTCGAGGACCGCAGCACCGGCGCCACGCGCGAGATCCGGGCGCGGGCGCTGGTCAACGCCGGCGGCCCGTGGGTCGACGAGGTGATCCGCAACCGCGTGCGCGAGAACGTCTCGGACCGCATCCGGCTGGTGCGGGGCAGCCACATCGTGACGCGGCGCCTGTTCGACCACGACCGGGCCTACATCTTCCAGAACGCCGATGGCCGGATCGTCTTCGCCATCCCCTACGAGACCGATTTCACCCTGATCGGCACCACCGATCGCGACCATCAGGGCGGCCCGGGCGAGGCGCGCTGCACCGACGAGGAGCGCGAGTACCTCTGCGCCGCGGCGTCGGAGTATTTCGCGCGCCCGGTGACCGCGGACGACGTGGTCTGGACCTATTCCGGGGTGCGCCCGCTTTACGACGACGGTGCGACCTCGGCGACGGCGGCGACGCGCGACTATGTGCTGAAGGTCGAGGGGCGCGAGGGCGAGGCGCCGCTGCTCAACATCTTCGGCGGCAAGATCACCACCTACCGGCGGCTCGCCGAGGCGGCGCTGGCCCGGCTCGCCCCGTTCTTCCCCGCGATGGGCAAGGACTGGACCGCGCGGGTGCCGATGCCCGGCGGGGATTTCGCGGTGGACGCGCGCGATGCGCTGGTGGCCTCGCTCTGTGCGACCTACCGATTCCTCAACCGGGCCTGGGCGCTGCGCCTGGTGCGCGCCTATGGCACCGAGGCGCGGGCGGTGCTGGGCGAGGCGGCCGAGGCGCGTGACCTCGGGCGGGCGTTCGGCCACGATCTGACCGAGGCGGAAGTCCGCTGGATGATGACGCATGAATGGGCACGCACCGCCGACGACGTGCTCTGGCGGCGGAGCAAGCTGGGGCTGCGGCTGACGCCAGACGAGGCGGCGGCGCTCGATGCCTGGATGGTCGAGCATCGCGGGCTCTGCGGCACGGCGACGGCGGCCTAGCCGCCCGACGCCGCCGGGCGACCGGCGGGACGGAACGGCGCCGGGCAACGGCGCGGCATGGGGAGGAGACGGAAGGGATGAGCCTGACGCTCGAAGGCGTCTCGAAGGTCGTGGGGGGCGAGACCCATATCCACCCCGTCACGCTCACGCTGAGCCGGGGCACGATGAACGTGCTTCTGGGGCCGACGTTGAGCGGCAAGACCTCGCTGATGCGGCTGATGGCGGGGCTCGACCAGCCCGCTACCGGCCGCGTGCTGTGGGAGGGGCGCGACGTCACCGGCCAGCGGGTGCAGGACCGCGGCGTCGCGATGGTTTATCAGCAGTTCATCAACTACCCCTCGATGACGGTCTACGAGAACATCGCCTCGCCGCTCAGGATCGCGGGCCTGCCGCGCGCCGAGGTCGAGGCGCGGGTGGCCAAGGCCGCCGCGCTGATGAAGCTCACGCCGATGCTGGGGCGCAAGCCGCTCGAGCTGTCGGGCGGGCAGCAGCAGCGTTGCGCGCTGGCGCGCGCGCTGGTCAAGAACGCGGGGCTGGTGCTGCTGGACGAGCCGCTGGCAAATCTCGACTACAAGCTGCGCGAGGAGTTGCGCGCCGAGATCCCGGCGATCTTCGAGGAGTCGGGCGCGATCTTCGTCTATGCCACCACCGAGCCGCACGAGGCGCTGCTGCTGGGCGGCAACACCGCCTGCCTGTGGGAGGGGCGGGTGACGCAGTTCGGCCCCACGGCGGAGGTCTATCGGCGGCCCGCCGACGCGATCACCGCGCGCGTCTTTTCCGACCCGCCGATGAATTTCCTGCGGATCGAGAAGCGCGGTCCCCGGCTCGGCTTTGGCGAGGGGCAGGGGGTCGAGGCCAGGGGCGCGCTCGCGGGCCTGCCCGACGGGCGGTATCTGGCCGGCTTCCGGCCCAACCATCTCGGCATCGAGCCGGGCGGCGGGCATCTGATGGAGTTCGGCGCCCGCATCGCGATCACGGAGATCACGGGCTCCGAGAGCTATGTCCATCTCGACCATGCCGGGCAGCGCTGGGTCGCGCTGGTGCATGGCGTGCGCGAGCTGCCCGTTGGGTCCGAGCAGGCGGTCTATCTCGACCCCGCCCATGTCTATGTGTTCGGCGAGGACGACCGGCTGGTGGCCGCGGCGTCCTACGCGCAAGCGGCCTGAGGGGGGCGCCATGGCACGGATCACGCTGTCGGGTCTCGCCCACTCCTATCTGCCACGTCCGAAGGTGCCGCAGGACTATGCGCTGAAGCGCATCGATCACGAATGGGAGGACGGCGCCGCCTATGCGCTGCTGGGCCCCTCGGGCTGCGGCAAGACCACGCTCCTGAACATCATCTCGGGCCTCCTGCGCCCGTCCGAGGGGCGCATCTTGTTCGGGGCCACGGACGTCACCGACATGGCCACGGCCGAGCGCAACATCGCGCAGGTGTTCCAGTTCCCGGTCGTCTACGACACCATGACGGTCTACGAGAACCTCGCCTTCCCGCTGCGCAACCGCGGCCTGAAGGGGCCCGCGGCCGATGCGCGGGTGCGCGAGATTGCCCGCATGATCGGCATGGAGGACCGGCTGGACCAGAAGGCGCGGGGCCTGACGGCGGACGCCAAGCAGAAGATCAGCCTCGGCCGCGGCATGGTGCGCGAGGACGTGAACGCCATCCTGTTCGACGAGCCGCTGACCGTGATCGACCCGCACATGAAGTGGGAATTGCGCACCCAGCTCAAGGCGCTGCACCGCCAGTTCGGTCACACGATGATCTATGTCACCCACGACCAGACCGAGGCACTGACCTTCGCCGACAAGGTGGTGGTGATGACCGAGGGCGAGGTCGTGCAGATCGGCACGCCGGCCGAGCTGTTCGAGCGCCCGGCGCACACCTTCGTCGGCTACTTCATCGGCTCGCCCGGCATGAACCTCTTGCCCGCGACGGTCGAAGGCAGCCGCGCGCGCCTCGAGGGCGGCGAGGTCGCACTTACCCGCGCCTATCCAGCGCTGTCGGGCCAGGTCGAGATCGGTGTGCGGCCCGAATTCGTGCGGCTGGGGTCCGAGGGCCTGCCGGTCGAGATCCGCCGCGTCGAGGACGTGGGGCGCCACAAGATCGTGCGGGCGGCGCTGGCGGGGCGCGCGCTCGACATCGTCGCGCCCGAGGGCGCCGCCATCCCCGCCGAGCCGCGCGTCCGCTTCGAGCCCGGCGCGGTCAACGTCTATGCCGACGGCTGGCTGGTCGAGGGCACGCCGCGCGAGAGGGAGGCCGCCTGATGAGCGAGAAGCCCGTCAATCACCGCGCCTGGTTCATGGTGCTGCCGGTGGTGGCGCTGGTGGCCTTCTCGGCCGTGCTGCCGCTGATGACGGTGGTCAACTACTCGGTGCAGGACACCTTCGGGAACAACCAGTTCTTCTGGGCCGGCACCGACTGGTTCGAGCAGATCCTGAGCGACCCGCGCATCCACAATGCATTCCTGCGGCAGATCCTGTTCTCGGGCATCGTGTTGATCATCCAGGTGCCGCTGGGCGTCTATATCGCGCTGCACATGCCCAAGAAGGGCGTCTGGGCGTCGGTCTGCCTGATCCTGATGGCCCTGCCGCTGCTGATCCCGTGGAACGTTGTGGGCACGATCTGGCAGATCTTCGGGCGGGTCGACATCGGGCTTCTGGGCAAGACGCTGGCGTCGCTCGGGATCGACTACAACTACACGCAGAACCCGATCGACGCCTGGGTCACGATCATCGTGATGGATGTCTGGCACTGGACCTCGCTGGTGGCGCTTTTGGCCTATGCGGGGCTGCGCTCGATCCCGGACGCCTATTACCAGGCCGCGAAGATCGATCAGGCGAGCCGCTGGGCGGTGTTCCGCTACATCGAGCTGCCCAAGATGAAGGGCGTGCTGCTGATCGCGATCCTGCTGCGCTTCATGGACAGCTTCATGATCTACACCGAGCCCTTCGTCGTGACCGGCGGCGGTCCCGGCAACTCAACCACGCTTCTGTCGATCGACCTCGTCAAGATGGCGATCGGTCAGTTCGACCTCGGGCCGGCGGCGGCGTTCTCGATCGTCTACTTCCTGATCATCCTGCTGTTGAGCTGGGTCTTCTACACGGTGATGACCGCCGAGGACGCGAAGGAGGCCAAGCAATGACCGAGGCCGTGGCCGCCCGCCCCTCGGTGGCGCTTCCGGGGCTGCGCGTCAGCCGCAGCGCGGTGGTGTGCGCGCTCTACATCCTGTTCCTGATGCTGCCGATCTACTGGCTGGTGAACATGAGCTTCAAGACGAACGAGGAGATCCTGTCCTCGTTCACGCTCTGGCCGGCCGAGCCCACGCTCAGGAACTACGCGGTGATCTTCACCGACCCCAGCTGGTACATGGGCTATGTCAATTCCATCATCTACGTGGTGATGAACACGGTGATCTCGATCACCGTGGCGCTTCCGGCTGCATATGCCTTCTCGCGCTACCGCTTCCTCGGCGACAAGCACCTGTTCTTCTGGCTGCTGACGAACCGGATGGCGCCGCCGGCGGTGTTCGCGCTGCCCTTCTTCCAGCTCTACTCGGCGATCGGCCTCTTCGACACCCACATCGCCATCGCGCTCGCGCATTGCCTGTTCAACGTGCCGCTGGCGGTGTGGATCCTCGAGGGCTTCATGCGCGGCGTGCCGCGCGAGATCGACGAGACGGCGTTCATCGACGGCTATTCCTGGCCGCGCTTCTTCGTGAAGATCTTCATGCCGCTGATCGCGTCGGGCATCGGGGTCGCGGCGTTCTTCTGCTTCATGTTCAGTTGGGTCGAACTTCTCCTGAGCCGCACGCTCGCCTCGGTCGACGCGAAGTCGATCGCGGCGACGATGACGCGCACGGTCTCGGCCTCGGGGCTCGACTGGGGCGTGCTGGCGGCGGCGGGGGTGCTGACGATCATCCCGGGCGCCCTGGTCATCTATTTCGTGCGCAACTACATCGCCAAGGGCTTCGCCCTGGGGAGGGTGTGATGAACCGGATCGCGCGCAACCCCGAGATTTCGGCCGCCCTGGTGGCGCTGGGACTTGCGCTCGGGGCGGCCTATGGCACGGGGCTGCTTGGTGCCGTGTTCGGCGGGGTCGATCTCACGCTGCCGATCGCGCCGGGGCACTGGATGGCGTGGACCCGGGCGGGAGCCACGTTCTTCGGCGTCATCGCCTGCCTCCTGGTCGCGATGACGTTATGGCAGGCATTCCGTCCGCAAGTGCCGCGGACCGGCATCCTCGGCATCGAGACGACACCGGGGGACCGCCTCTTCATCTCGCTTCTGGGCAGCGCCTTCATCAACCTCGGCTGGCTGGGCCTGATGGGGCCGCCGCTGTGGTTCGCGCTCGCCCTTTCGCTCGTCTACGCCGCGGCGGTGTTCCGCTGGGTGTGACGCCACTGCCGGGGGGCGGGATATTCGGCACGCCCCCCGTTTCGTCCACGTCAACGGGTAAGTCCGGCAAGGGAGGACATCACGACATGAGACTGAACATCCTGGGAACGGTTGCGGCCGTCGCCCTCTTCGCGGGGGGGCACGCTCTCGCGCAGGAGGCGGGGGCGATCGACCGCCTGCTTGCGGAGTTCCAGCCCGCGGCGATCTCGGAGGCCGACCAGCGCGCCGAGCTCGAATGGTTCATCAAGGCCGCCGAGCCGTTCCGCGGCATGGAGATCAAGGTGGTCTCGGAGACCATCACGACCCATGAATACGAGTCGAAGGTGCTCGCCCCCGCTTTCACCGCGCTCACCGGCATCAAGGTCACGCATGACCTGATCGGCGAGGGCGACGTGGTCGAGAAGCTGCAGACGCAGATGCAGTCGGGGCAGAACATCTACGACGCCTACATCAACGACTCGGACCTGATCGGCACCCACTGGCGCTACCAGCAGGTGCGCAACCTCACGGACTGGATGGCGAACGAGGGCAAGGACGTCACCCTGCCGACGCTCGACATCGAGGACTTCATCGGCACGAGCTTCACGACGGGGCCCGACGGCAAGCTCTACCAGCTTCCCGACCAGCAGTTCGCGAACCTCTACTGGTTCCGCTACGACTGGTTCAACGACGAGAAGAACAAGGCCGACTTCAAGGCCAAGTACGGCTATGACCTTGGCGTCCCCGACAACTGGTCGGCCTATGAGGACATCGCCGAGTTCTTCACCGGCCGGGATCTCAGCCACATGGGCGTCTCGGGTCCGGTCTATGGCCACATGGATTACGGTAAGAAGGACCCCTCGCTCGGCTGGCGCTTCACCGATGCTTGGATGTCGATGGCCGGCATGGGCGACAAGGGCGAGCCGAACGGCCTGCCGGTCGACGAGTGGGGCATCCGGGTGGACGAGAACTCGCGGCCCACGGGCTCGTGCGTCGCGCGCGGCGGTGCCACCAACTCGCCGGCGGCGGTCTACGCGGTCCAGAAGTATGTCGACTGGCTGAAGCAGTACGCGCCGCCCTCGGCGGCCGGCATGGTGTTCGGCGAGGCCGGCCCGGTCCCTGCGCAGGGCCAGATCGCCCAGCAGATGTTCTGGTACACAGCCTTCACCGCCGACATGGTCAAGGACGGCCTGCCGGTGGTGAACGAGGACGGCACGCCCAAGTGGCGCATGGCCCCCTCGCCGCACGGCGCTTACTGGGAAGAGGGCATGAAGGTCGGCTATCAGGACGCGGGTTCGTGGACCCTGATGAAGTCGACGCCCGAGGACCGCGCCAAGGCCGCGTGGCTCTACGCGCAGTTCACGGTGTCGAAGACCGTGGACCTGAAGAAGGCACACACCGGGCTCACCTTCATCCGCGAGTCGACCATCAACCACGAGAGCTTCAGCGAGCGCGCGCCGAAGCTGGGCGGCCTCGTCGAGTTCTACCGCTCGCCCGCCCGCGTGCGCTGGTCGCCGACGGGTACGAACGTGCCGGACTACCCCAAGCTCGCGCAGCTCTGGTGGCAGAACATCGGCGACGCGTCCTCGGGCGCCAAGTCGGCGCAGGAGGCGCTCGATGCCCTTTGTGCCGCGCAGGAGCAGGTGCTTTCGCGGCTCGAGCGGGCCGGCGTGCAGGGCGATATCGGGCCCAAGCTGAACCCCGAGGAGGACCCGAGCGTCTGGCTGGAACGCCCCGGCGCGCCGAAGCCCAAGCTCGCGGACGAGAAGCCGCAGGCGGTGACGGTGAACTACGACGAGCTGATCAAGAGCTGGCAGAAGTGAGATTGCCGGCGCCGGCCTTCGGGCCGGTGCCGCCACGCACGTGACCGGCAGCGGCCGCCCCTCGGGGCGGCCGTTTTCGTAGCGGCCGCAATTGGGGCCCTCGTGCGTGAGAATGATGTCAAGCACATGTAATTGTTATATTCTTTACCTGTGTTGGAAGCGGCGCCACGAGGCCCCGGGTCGAGCCCGGGGCAGCGGGTCGAAGGATGGCGGCGTGGACGGGGGCGGCGGCCCCTGTCACCGCCCGCGAATGCGCGGGTCAAGGGCGTCGCGCAGCCCGTCGCCGATGAAGTTGACGCTGAGAACGGTGAGCGAGATCGCCAGCCCCGGCCAGATCACCCGCTCGGGCGTGAGCGTCATGAAGTCCTTGCCGTCGAACAGCAGCCGCCCCCAGGTCGGGAAGTCGGGCGGAAAGCCGAGACCGAGGAACGACAGCGCGCTTTCCGTGATGATCGCGTTCGCGATGCCGATGGTGGCCGAGACCATGATCGGCGAGAGCACGTTGGGCAGCAGGTGCCGGGTGATAATGCGATGGCCGCGGGTGCCGATGCTCTTCGCGGCGAGCACGAATTCGCGCTCCTTCAGCGCCAGCACCTCGCCGCGCACGATGCGGGCGGTCTGCATCCAGGACGTGATGCCGATCACGAACACGATCAGCAGGAAGATCCCCGCCTCGGGCCCGAAGAGAGTCCGCAAGGTGTCGCGAAACAGCAGCAGGATCACCAGCAGCAGCGGCAGGATCGGCAGCGCGAGAAAGAGGTCGGTCAGCCGCATCAGCGGCCCGTCGAGCCGCCGGATATAACCCGCAAGAACGCCCACCAGCGCGCCGATCACGATCGAGACGCCCATCGCCGCGAAGCCCACGGCGAGCGACACACGCCCCCCGGCCATGACCTGCGCGAGCATGTCGCGCCCCACATTGTCGGTGCCGAAGGGGTGGTCCCAGCTGATCCCGGCATTTCTCGCCCGCATGTTCAGGTATTGCGGGTCGACCGTGTGGATGTAGGGCCCGACTGTCACGCCGAGCACGATGAACAGGAACACCGCGCTGCCGACCATGGCGCCGCGGTGGGCGCGGAACTGGCGCCACACGTCGCCCCAGAGCGAGCGGTGCGCCGTCATGCCCTGGGCTGCGAGGCTTGCGTCAGTCATAGCGGATCCTCGGGTCGAGCATGCCGTAGATGAGGTCGGCGATCAGGTTGAAGACGACGATCAGGATCGCGAAGATGAAGGTCAGCGTCTGCACCAGCGGGATGTCGGCGCCCTCGATGCCGATGATCAGAAGCTGGCCGATGCCGTTCACCCGGAAGATCTGCTCGGTGATGATGGCGCCGCCGAAGATCGTGGGCACCCCGAGCGCGATCACGGTGACGACGGGAATGAGACTGTTGCGCAGGACGTGGACCAGCACCACAACGCGCTCGCGCAGCCCCTTGGCGCGGGCGGTGCGGACATAGTCCTGGTTGAGGTTGTCGAGCATGGATGCGCGCATGAAGCGGCTGATCTGGCTGGCATTGGCCAGCGCCAGCACCATGGTCGGCATGAGCATCTGCTTGACCTGGAAGACGAAGCTGTCCCAGTCGCGCACCACATGGGTGGTGTCGTAGATCGACGGCAGCCAGCCGAGCCAGACCGAGAAGATGACGATCAGCAGGAGCCCTGTGAAGAAGGTCGGGATCGAGAAGCCCAGCATCGAGATGAAGGTGCCGATCTGGTCGAACAGCGAATACTGCCGGTAGGCCGAGATCACGCCGATCGGCACGGCGATCAGCACGGCGATCACATAGGACATGCCGACAACCCAGAGTGTCTGGGGCAGGCGCTCGACGATCAGGTCGGTCACCGGCGAGCGGGTGGCCCAGGACAGCACGCGCAGCCGGTTCTCGCTGTCGCCGATCGTCCAGCCGGTCCATTGCTCGAGCACGTTGAGCGGCTCGTTGATCATGAACTGCTCGAGCCACTTGAAATAGCGCACCACGAAGGGCTCGCCGAGGCCGAGCGAGAGGCGGATCTTCTCGCGCACCTCGGGCGGGATCGTCAGCGGCAGGTTCGCCGTCGGATCGCTGGGTGCGAGGTCGAGAAGCGCGAAGATGATGAAGCTGATCGCAAGCAGCGTCGGAATCGCGATCAGGAGACGGCGCAGCGCATAACGTGCCATCGGCGGTTCCCGGGATGAGAGTGGCGGCCCCCGCGGGGGCCGCCGGGGATGGTCACTTCGCGCGATGCCAGTCGGCGATGTTCCAGAGCTCGCTGTCCCAGTCGTTCATCTTCACGCCGGCCAGGGTGACGCTGTGCGCCGAGGTGCCCGAGCGGTGGATGAGGGGCAGCAGGACATAGTCCTGCATCAGCATGTCGTTCATCGCCTTGGCGAGTTCCGCCCGGTCCGCGAGCGCGGCCGTGGAGGCCATCTTCTTGCTGAGAGCGTCATAGTCCGGGTTGCAGTAGCGGTTGATGTTCGAGCCCTGCCACTGCGTCGCCGGCCCCGGAATGGCGTCGCAGCGCCAGTCGGCCATGTAGGCCTCGGGGTCCACGCCCGAGAAGTTGTTGGTGTACATCTCGACGTCGGCATAGAACTTCTGGAAGGTGTCGGGGCTCGCCGGATCGCCGCCGAAGAACACGCTGGCCGAGATGTTGCGCAGCTCGGTCTCGACGCCGATCTCGGCCCACCACTGCTTGATCAGCGACTGGAACGACTGGCGCACCGAGTTGGTCGAGGTCTGGTAGAGGAGCGAGAGCCGCCGCCCGTCCTTCACCCGCACGCCGTCCGATCCTGGCGCCCAGCCGGCCTCGTCGAGCAGCGCCTTCGCGGCCTCGATGTCCTGCACCAGGCAGGCGTCATTGGCGGTCGAGGCGTAGATGTCGGGCCCGGGCAGCACGTTGCAGACCGGCCGGCCGGTCTTGCCATAGCCCAGGTCGTTGAGCAGCGGCCGGTCGATGGCGAGCGACAGCGCCTTGCGCACGCGGATGTCGTTCAGGATCGGGTGCGCGTTCGAGCCGTCGTCCTTATAGACCGAGCGCGCGTCCGGCCCCAGCGCAGGGTCGGGGTTCGTGAAGTTGATCAGGATGCGCTCGACCGAGGTGGCGAAGGCGCTCACCAGCTTGCCCTTGCCCGCGCCCTCCATTCGCTCGAGCACCTCGGGCTCGATCTGCAGGTTCCAGGCATAGTCGAACTCGCCGGTCTCGAGCACCGAGCGCGCGGCCGAGGCCGCATCGCCGCCGCCTTTGAACAGCACGGTCTGGAAGCGCGGCTTGTCGGCCTCGCGGTAGTTGGGGTTCGCCTCGAGCGTGATGACGTCGTTCGCCCGGAACTCCTTGACCACGAAAGGCCCGGTGCCGATCGGGTTGAAGTTCTGCTGGGTGCATTCCGGCGCCTTGGCGCCCATGCAGTTCTCGAACTGCTTCTTCTGGATGATCGGCGACTCGGCGCCCACCAGCGCGGTGTAGGGGAAGGGCTTGGGCTCGGCGAAGGTGATCTTCAGGGTCAGCGGATCGACCGCCTCCATGTTGGCGACGCCCTCGAAATAGGACGACTGGGCGCAGCCGCCATCGGGCGCGGTGCAGTATTTCCAGGTGAAGACCGCGTCCTCGGCGGTGAAGTCGCTGCCGTCCGACCACTTCACGCCGGGCTTCAGCTTCCAGGTGATCGAGGTCAGGTCGGCCGAGACGCCACCGTTCTCGACCGTGGGCAGCTCGACCGCGAGGCGCGGCACGATGTTGCCGTCGTTGTCATAGCTCGCGAGCGGCTCGATCACCATCGATGAGGCCTCGACCTCCTTGGTGCCGCCCGAGAGGAACGGGTTCATCGTCGAGGGGGCCTGCCAGTAGATGATGTTGAGCTGGCCGTCCGCGCCGCGCTGGGCCTGGGCTGCGGTCGCAGTCATGGCGGCACAGGCGACGCTGGCCACCAGAAGGCGTCGAAGCGGTGTCATGATCTTTATTCCCTGTTGGTTGTCGTGGTCTTTTCGTGCTCGTAGCCGGCACTTGCGATGATGCTATGCGGCGGTCTTCCTCCCTGTGAAGCGGTTTCTGATGCGGGCCGGGGCGTCACGTCGCGAAATGGCAGGCGACGTGGCGCCCGTCGTCGAGCTTGCGCCAGGCAGGTTCTTCGGCCGCGCAGCGCGCCTCGGCGATGGGGCAGCGGGTGCGGAAGCGGCATCCCGAGGGCGGGTTCGCCGGGCTCGGCACGTCGCCCTTGAGGATGATGTGGCGCCGCGTGGCCTCGACCTTCGGGTTCGGGATCGGCACGGCGGACAACAGCGCCTGCGTGTAGGGGTGCTTCGGCGCGCCGTAGAGCGCCTCGCGGTCGGCCAGCTCGACGATCTTGCCCAGATACATCACCGCTACCCGGTCGGCGATGTGGCGCACCATGCTGAGGTCGTGGCTGATGAAGAGGTAAGTGAGGCCGAGGCGCTCCTGCAGCTCCTCGAGCAGGTTCACCACCTGCGCCTGAATCGAGACGTCGAGTGCCGCGATCGGCTCGTCGCAGACGATGAAGTCGGGGTCGAGCGCGAGCGCCCGGGCGATGCCGATGCGCTGGCGCTGGCCGCCCGAGAACTCGTGCGGGTACCGGTTGGCGAAGCTGGGGTTTAGGCCCACGGCGTCGAGCAGTTCCTCGACCCGGCGCTGGCGGGCGCTGCCCCTCAGCGTGCCGTGCTCGGACAGCGGCTCCGCCACGATCGAGCCCACGGTCATGCGCGGGTTGAGCGAGGCGTGGGGGTCCTGGAAGATCATCTGCATCCGCGGCCGCATCCGGCGCAGCGCCTCGGAGCCGAGGCTGGCGATGTCCGTCCCCGCCATCTCGATGCGGCCCGCGGTGGCATCGACCAGCCGCAGGACCGCGCGGCCGGTGGTGGACTTGCCGCAGCCGGATTCGCCCACCAGCCCCAGCGTCTCGCCGCGCGCGACGTCGAAGCTCACGCCGTCGACCGCCCGCACGGTGCCCACCTGCCGGCGGATCAGGCCCGCATGGATCGGGAAATGCACCTTGAGATCGGCCACGCGGACCAGCGTCTCGCCGGCTTTCGGGCTGTCAAACGCCATTCTGCACACCTTCCCCGGGGGCCGCGAGCCAGCACGCGGCGGCATGGCCGGGCGCGACCTCGATCAGCGGCGGATTTGCCATGCGGCAGCGGTCGTGGACATGGGCGCAGCGCGGCGCGAAGGGGCAGGCGGCGGGCGGCGCGGTCAGCAGCGGCGGCTGTCCCGCGATGGTCATCAGCCGGTCGCGGCGGGTGCCGTCGAGGCTGGGCAACGTCGCCATCAACGCGCGCGTGTAGGGGTGGGTCGGGTTCTCGTAGAGCGCGTCGACGCCTGCGCTCTCGACCACCTGGCCGCCATACATCACCATCACCCGGTCGGCGATGCCCGCGACCACGCCGAGGTCGTGGGTGATCCAAACCACCGCCATGCCCAGCTTGTGGCGAAGGTCCTTCACCAGCTCGAGGATCTGCGCCTGGATGGTCACGTCGAGTGCGGTGGTGGGCTCGTCCGCGATCAGCACCTTTGGGTTGCAGGCCAGCGCGATCGCGATCATCACGCGTTGGCGCATGCCACCCGAGAACTGGTGCGGATAGTCGTCGAGCCGCGCTTCGGGCGAGGGGATGCCGACCAGCGCCAGCAATTCGGCTGCCCGCCTGCGCGCCGCCTTGCGGTCGAAGCCGAGATGGGTGCGCAGGGGCTCCATCAGCTGGAAGCCCACGGTGAACACCGGGTTCAGCGAGGTCATCGGGTCCTGGAAGACGAAGCCGATACCCCGGCCGCGCACCTCGCGCAGGCTGGCGTCGTCGAGCCGCACGAGGTCTTGCCCCTCGAACATCACCCGGCCGGATTCGATCCGGGCCGGCGGGCTGGGCAACAGCCGCAGCAATGACATCATCGTGACCGATTTGCCCGAGCCGCTTTCGCCCACGACCCCGAGAAGCTCGCCCTCGCGGAGCGAGAAGCTCACGTCATTGACGGCGTGAACCGCGAAATCACGGGTGCCGAACACCGTCTTGAGGCCCTGCACCTCGAGAACCGGGGCGGAATTCATCTGCTCGGCCGCTCCTGTCGCCGCTGTCGTCCCGGTGAGAGTTGAGCCGTCGATTCGCCCAAGTGCAACAGTTTCGTTGCGGCAGTCCGCAACCCGCATCTTGACGCGCGCCGCCGCGCCCGCAGGAATAGGCGGCGCATCGGGCATGGCGGCGGGGAGCGGAATGGGCGAGCGGATGACACCGAAGAAGATGCTGGCGCGGCTGGTCGCCTTTCCCACCGTCTCGCGCGACAGCAACCTGCCGCTGATCGACTTCGTGCGCGACTACCTCGCGGGCCACGGGGTCGAGAGCCACATCGTGCCGAGCCCGGACGGCACCAAGGCGAACCTCTACGCGCTGGTCGGCCCCTCGGTGGCCGGGGGCGTCGTGCTGTCAGGGCACACCGATGTCGTTCCCGTCGACGGGCAGGCCTGGTCGACCGACCCCTTTACGCTGACCGAGGCGGATGGCCGGCTTTACGGGCGAGGCGCCGTCGACATGAAGGGGTTCGACGCGCTGGCGCTTGCGCTGGTGCCCGACATGCTGGCGGCGGGGCTGAAGCGCCCCATCCAGATCGCGCTGTCCTATGACGAGGAGGTGGGGTGCCTCGGCGCGCCCCTGATGGTCGAGAGCATGGCGCGCGTGATGCCGCCCGCCGCGGCCGTCCTGGTGGGCGAGCCCACCGAGATGCAGGTCGTGACCCAGCACAAGGGCAGCGTCGGGCTCGACACCACGGTGCATGGCTTCGAGGTGCACTCGAGCCTCGCGCATACCGGCGTCTCGGCGGTGATGTTCGCGGCCCGCCTGATCGCCTGGCATGCCGAGCAGAGCGCCGCCAACGCCGCCGCCGCGGACCCCGAAAGCCTGTTCGTGCCGAACTTCACGACGCTGCATGTCGGCATGGTCGCGGGCGGGACCGCGCGCAACATTACGGCGCGGGAATGCCGCTTCGTCAGCGACTTCCGCGTGCTGCCGGGCGAGAGCGCGGAAGACTGGATGGCGCGCTACGAGGCGTTGGCCGCCGAGGTCTCGGCCGAGATGCGGGCGATCCGCCCGGGTACCGGCGTCGAGATCGTCCGCAAGCACCATGTTCCCGGCTGCCGGCGCGAGGATGGCGGAGCGGCCGAGGCGCTGGCGCGTGCGCTGACCGGTGACAATGCCGAGCATGTCGTCTCCTACGGGACCGAGGCCGGGCAGTTCCAGGAGGGCGGCTATTCGGCCTGCATCGTCGGGCCCGGCTCGATCGCGCAGGCCCACCAGCCGGACGAATACATCACGCTTCAGCAGTTCCACGCCGGCGAGGCCTTCATGCGTCGCCTGATCGACCGCCTCGCCGCCTGACAGGAGAGACCCATGCCCACCATCAACCGCTTCGCCGACCTGCACCCCGAGATCACTGCGTGGCGGCGCGACATCCACGCGCATCCCGAACTGATGTTCGACGTGCAGCGCACGGCCGGAATCGTGGCGGCGAAGCTGCGCGAGTTCGGTTGCGACGAGGTGGTCGAAGGCATCGGGCGTACCGGCGTCGTCGGCCTGATCCGCGGGCGCGAGACCGGCTCGGGCCGTGTCGTGGGCCTGCGCGCCGACATGGACGCGCTGCCGATCCTCGAGGCGACCGGGCTGCCGCATGCCTCGACCGTGCCGGGCAGGATGCATGCCTGCGGCCATGACGGGCACACCGCGATGCTGCTGGGCGCCGCGAAATACCTGGCCGAGACGCGCAATTTCGACGGCGCGGTGGCGGTGATCTTCCAGCCGGCCGAGGAGGGCGGCGGCGGCGGGCGCGAGATGGTCAATGACGGCATGATGGACCGCTTCGGCGTGCAGCAGGTATTCGGAATGCACAACATGCCCGGCCTGCCCGTGGGCCAGTTCGCCATCCGCCCCGGTCCGATGATGGCCGCGGCCGATCATGTCGAGATCGAGATCGAGGGCTTGGGCGGTCATGCCGCGCGGCCGCATTGCTGCATCGACACGACGCTGGTGGCCGCGCACATGATGACGGCGCTGCAGTCGGTGGTGGCGCGGACGGTCGATCCGATCGAGTCGGCGGTGGTCTCGATCTGCTCGCTGCACACCGCGGGCGACGCGTTCAACGTGATCCCGCAGACGGTGACGCTGAAGGGGACGGTGCGCACGCTGTCGCGGCAGGTCCAGGACCTGGTCGAGGGGCGGATCGCCGCCATCGTCGAGCACACCGCGCAGGCCTTCGGGGCCAAGGCGGTGCTGAAGTATCGCCGGAACTACCCTGTCACGGTGAACACCGGCGCCGAGGCGGCCTTCGCCGCCGACGTGGCCGAGAGCATCGCGGGCGCCGGCCGGGTGGACCGCGACGTGGCGCCGCTGATGGGGGCCGAGGATTTCTCGTTCATGCTGGAATCAAGGCCCGGGGCGATGATCTTCACCGGCAATGGCGACACGGCGGGGGTGCATCATCCGGCCTACGACTTCAACGACGAGGTGATTCCGGTGGGGTGCTCCTACTGGGCGAAGCTGGTCGAGACCGCGATGCCGGTCCGCTGAGGCGGCGTGGCGGGGCGCCCGAGGAGGCCGCGGGTCAAGCCCGGGGCAGCGTTTTCAGGCAAAGCGCGCGCGTGATCCGATTGCCGCTGCCCCGGCCAGCGCGCCAGAGTTGAAGGGTTGCGCTGCCCCGGGCTTGACCCGGGGGCTCGCGGGGCTGGGCGCGGGTGGCGGGAGGCCCCCGCCTGCCGGCCGGGGCAGCGGGCGTCCCGCTCAGCCCATCCGGGCGACGGCGTGGCGCTTCTTGCCGGCGCTGAGCTTGACGGGGGCGGCGAAGGCGCCCGGGTCCAGCATCAGGGTCGCGTCGGTCACCGGCCGGTCGTCGATGCGCGCGCCGCCCTCGGCGATCAGGCGCTTGGCGTCCTTGCCCGATTTCGCGAGACCTGCCCGCAGGAAGAGCTGCACGACTGAGAGGCCGCCGTCCGCGAAGTCGGCGGGCGACAGCGCGACTTCGGGCAGATCGGCGCCGAGGCCTCCCGCCTCGAAGGTCTCGCGCGCGGTGCGCTCGGCCGCCTCGGCGGCCTCGCGGCCGTGGCAGAGCGCGGTCACCTCGGTCGCGAGGATCTTCTTCGCGTCGTTGATCTCCTGATCGCGCAGGGCCTCGAGCCGGGCGATCTCGTCGATCGGCAGTTCCGTGAAGCGGCGCAGCAGCTTGCCGACATCGGCGTCCGCGACGTTGCGCCAGTATTGCCAGAAATCCCAGGGGCTGAGCTGGTCGGCGTTGAGCCAGACCGCGCCACCGGCGGTCTTGCCCATCTTCTTGCCGTCGGCGGTGGTCAGGAGCGGCGCGGTCAGGCCGAAAACCTCGACCCCCTCGACGCGGCGGGTGAGGTCGACGCCGTTGACGATGTTGCCCCACTGGTCCGAGCCGCCCATCTGCAGCCGGCAGCCGGTGCGCTTGAAAAGCTCGAGGAAGTCGTAGGCCTGCAGCAGCATGTAGTTGAACTCGAGGAAGGTCAGCGGCTGCTCGCGCTCGAGCCTCAGCTTCACCGAATCAAAGGTCAGCATCCGGTTGATGGTGAAGTGCCGGCCGAAGTCGCGCAGGAAGGGGATGTAGCGCAGCTCGTCGAGCCAGTCGGCATTGTCGATCATCACAGCGCTGCCGCCGGCCTCCCGGAAGTCGAGGTAGCTTGTGAAGACGCGCCGGATCGAGGCCATGTTGGCGCCGATCGCCTCGGCGGTGAGAAGCTGGCGCGCCTCGTCCTTGCCGGAGGGGTCGCCGATCTTGGTGGTGCCGCCACCCATCAGCACGATGGGGTTGTGGCCGGTCCGCTGGAACCAGCGCAGCATCATGATGCCGGTCAGGTGCCCGACATGGAGCGAGGGCGCCGTGCAGTCGAAGCCGATATAGGCGGTGAGCGGCCCCGCCGTCAGCGCCTCGTCGAGGCCCTGGAGGTCGGTCACGTCCTGGATGAACCCGCGTTCGGTCATCGCGCGCAGGAACTCGGATTTCGGCTGGTAGGTCATCGCGGCCACTCCTATTCTCGGCCGCTGTCTATAGCCCAAGGGGCGGGAAAGGGAAGGGGATGGCGCGCGCGGGGGCGGTCTGGGTGCTGGGGCTGATGAGCGGCACCTCGATGGACGGGGTGGACGCGGCCATGGTGCTGACCGACGGCGAGGGGATCGAGGCCTTCGGCCCGTCGCAGGCGCTGCCCTATGGCCCTGGCGAGACGGAGGCCACGGTGGCGGTGTTCCGCGACTGGCGCGCCTTTCGCCCGCCGCGCGATCCGGCGCACGCCGCGCGGCTGGCCGAGGCGGGGGCCGAGGTGGTGGCGAACCACGCGGCCGCCGTGGTGCGGCTTCTGGCGCGCGCCCACGAGGTGCCGGAAGTCATAGGCTTTCACGGGCAGACCGTGGCGCATGCGCCCGCCGAGGGTTGGACATGGCAGCTTGGCGACGGCGAGCGGCTGGCGCGGGTGCTGAACCGCACCGTGGTGTGGGATTTCCGTTCGGACGACATGGCCGCGGGAGGCGAGGGGGCGCCGCTGGCGCCGTTTTTCCACTTCGCGCTGGCGCGCCACATCGGGGCGGAGCGGCCCATCGCCTTCCTCAACATCGGGGGCGTCGCGAACGTGACCTGGGTGAACCCCGCCGCCCCCGCGCCCGAGGCGCCGGGGGCGCTGGTGGCCTTCGACACCGGGCCCGGCAACGCGCTGCTCAACGACTGGATGGAGCGGCGAACGGGCCGGGCGCTGGACGAGGGCGGCAGGGCGGCGGCGACTGGCCGGGTGGATCGCGGCCTCGTGGCAAGCAACGCGGCAGGCGCCTATCTCGCGCGCCGCCCGCCCAAGTCTCTCGACCGCAACGAGTTCGCGCTGGCGCTGGAGCGGCTTGGCGGGGCCTCGGTCGAGGACGGGGCGGCGACGCTGACGGCGCTGACGGTCGAGACGGTGGCTGCGGGGCTCGGGCACATGCCCGCGCCGCCCGCGCGCTGGCTGGTCTGCGGCGGCGGGCGGAAGAACGCGACAATGATGGCATGGCTGGCCGAGCGGCTGGACGCGCCGGTCGACCCCGTGGAGGCCGCGGGGCTCGACGGCGACCTGCTCGAGGCGCAGGCCTTCGCGTGGCTCGCGGTGCGGGTGCTGCGGGGGCTGCCGACCTCGGCGCCCTCGACCACGGGGTGCCGGGCGCCGGTGTCGGGCGGGCGGATCGCGCGGCCCTGAGCGGGGCCGCGCCGGCCGTCAGCTTCCCTCGAACTTGAACGAGACCTTCACCTTGCAGCGATAGGCCTCGACCTTGCCGTCCTTGATGACGAGGTCCTGCTCGCTCACCTCGGCCACGCGCAGGTCGCGCAGGGTGTTGGCGGCGCGTTCGACCGCCGCGCGGGCGGCCTTCTCCCAGGATTCGGTGCTGGTGCCGACGAGTTCGATGATCTTGTAGACGCTCTCGCCCATGGTGGAGCCCTTTCGCGGCGCCACCCTCGCTGCCCCGCGTCAGGCTAACATGGTCGTCGCGGGATGCGAACCGCCGTCCTCAGCGGCCGCCCTCGACGAGGCGGGCGTGGACATAGCCCTTCACGATGTCGATCATCTCCTCCATCCCCTTCTCGAAGAAGTGGTTGGCCTCGGGCACCGTGGTGTGGGTGATGGTGATCCCCTTCTGCGCCTTGAGCTTGGCCGAGAGCTTCTCGACCTCGGGCATCGGCACGATGCGGTCGGCCTCGCCGTTGATGATGAGGCCCGAGGACGGGCAGGGGGCGAGGAAGGAGAAGTCGTACATGTTGGCGGGCGGCGCGACCGACACGAAGCCCGAGATCTCGGGCCGCCGCATCAGGAGCTGCATCCCGATCCATGCGCCGAACGAGAAGCCCGCGACCCAGCAGCCCTTGGAGTTCGGGTTCAGCGCCTGCAGGTAGTCGAGCGCCGAGGCCGCGTCGGAAAGCTCACCCACGCCCTGGTCGAACTCGCCCTGGCTGCGGCCGACGCCCCGGAAGTTGAAGCGCAGGACGGTGAAGCCCAGATCCTTGAAGGCATAATGCAGGTGATAGGTCACCTGGTTGTTCATCGTGCCCCCATACTGCGGGTGGGGGTGAAGGATCAGCGCGATCGGCGCGTCCTTCGCCGCCTGCGGATGGTAGCGTCCCTCGAGACGGCCTTCCGGCCCCGGGAAGATCACCTCTGGCATGCCTGCTCTCAACCTCGCGAGCGAAGTTCCCGATTGCTTGACTTCTTCTGTCGGGAAACCTAGAAACATTCTAAAGACGCCGTGGCACGATGCTCACGGGCGCCACATCGAGTTAGGGATTGGAACGCCCGCGGTCAACCGCCGGATGCATCCGGCGGGCGGTGCGCGGGCATGTCAGCACCGGCCATGCGCCTTGCGGCGTCTCTGGCCGCCGAAGGATCGGGGCGGACGGAAGGATGAAGCTCAGCACCAAGGGGCGCTACGCGGTGACGGCGATGGCGGATATTGCGCTGAATGGCGGCCCGTCTCCGGTGACGCTGGCCGAGATCTCGGAGCGCCAGGACATCAGCCTCGCTTATCTCGAGCAGCTCTTCGTGCGGCTGCGGCGCGCGGGGCTGGTCGAATCGGTTCGCGGTCCCGGCGGGGGCTACCTGCTGGCAAGGGCCCCGAACGAGACGCGGATCTCGGACATCATGGTCGCGGTGGACGAGCGGCTCAACGCCATGGGCTGTGGCGGCAAGTTCGAGGAGGGCATGGGCTGCGGCAAGTCGCGCGAGGCCTGCCTGACCCACAATCTGTGGGAGCAGCTATCGGCGCATGTGCATGTGTTCCTCTCGAAGGTCACGATCGCCGACGTGATCAAGGATCGGCTGACGCCCTGCCCGGCGGTGCCTGATTTCTCGGCGTTCCTGGTGGACGAGGAGGCGCCGGCGTGACAGCGACGGACCACCGCGTCTATCTCGACTGGAACGCCACGGCGCCCCTGAGGCCGGAGGCGAAGGCGGCGATGCTGGCCGCGATGGACGCCGTGGGGAACCCCTCGAGCGTCCATGCCGAAGGGCGGGCGGCGCGGGCGGTGGTCGAGAAGGCGCGGGGGCAGGTGGCGGCCCTGGTCGGCTGCGAACCGGGCGAGGTCGTCTTCACCAGCGGCGCGACCGAGGCGGCTGCGACCGCCGTGGCCGCGCATCGGGGCGACCTGCATGTCGCGCCGACGGCGCATGAATGCCTCGTGGCGCTGATCGATGGCGGGCGGGCGGCGGCGCTGCCGGTGGGCGGCGATGGCCGGGTGGCGCGCGAGCGCCTCGAGACCGTGGTCGAGCCCGGATCGCTGGTCTGCGTGTCCTGGGCGTGTGGCGAGACGGGCGCGGTCGAGAGCGGGATGCTGTGGCGCCAGTGCCTCGACCACCGCGCGATCCTGCTGCGGGATGCCGCGCAGGCCGCCGGGAAGCTGCCCGTCGATGCCGCCGCGCCCTGGTCTGACATGGTGATCCTGTCCTCGGGCAAGCTGGGCGGGCCGACGGGATGCGGCGCGCTGATCCTGCGGGACCGCTGCTCGTTCAGCCCGTTGATGCAGGGCGGCGGGCAGGAGCGCGGCCGCCGGGCGGGCACCGAGAACGTGATCGGGATCGCGGGCTTCGGCGCGGCCGCCGAGGCGGCGCGGCGCGAGCTCGAGGCCGGGGTCTGGGAGCGGATTGCGCGGATGCGCGACGCGCTGGAGGCGCGCCTGGAGGCGGCGGCGTCCGACCTCGTCATCCCCGGCCGCGCCGGGCCTCGGCTGCCGAACACCACCTGCCTCGCCGTGCCCGGCTGGGCGGGCGAGACGCAGGTGATGGGGCTGGATCTTGCCGGATTTGCCGTGAGCGCGGGCTCGGCCTGCAGCTCGGGCAAGGTGAAGCGGGCGAGCCGGGTGCTGCTGGCCATGGGCTTCGACGAGACGACGGCATCGAGCGCGATCCGCGTCTCGATGGGCCCTGCGACGACCGAGGCCGAGGTGATGGCCTTCGCCGATGCCTGGGAAGGGCTGTACCGGCGGCGGGTCAGCCGGGCCGCGTGAGACTGGCCGAGGCCCCGGGCTTGACCCGGGGCAGCTGATGCCCCCGGCGGGGGGCTTGAGAGACTGATCGCGGCCATGTGCCGCGTGGAAGATGGGAACGGAGGCGAGATGACCGCGCTGGACACGAACGTGAAGGATGGCGTCGATCGCGAGACGATCGAGACGGTCCACTCGATGGGCAAGTACAAGTACGGCTGGGCCTCCGACATCGAGATGGACTATGCGCCGAAGGGGCTGAACGAAGACATCGTGCGGCTCATCTCGGCCAAGAAGGAGGAGCCGGAGTGGCTGCTGGAATGGCGCCTCGACAGCTTCCGCCGCTGGACGCAGATGCGCGAGCCCGACTGGGCGATGCTCAACATCGCGCCGATCGACTATCAGGAGCAGTACTACTACGCCCAGCCCCGCAGCTTCCGCGAGAAGCCCAAATCGCTGAACGAGGTCGATCCGGAACTGCTGCGCACCTATGAGAAGCTTGGCATTCCGCTGAAGGAGCAGATGATCCTCGCGGGCGTCGAGGGCGCCGAGGCGGCCCCGGCCGAGGGGCGCAAGGTGGCGGTCGATGCGGTGTTCGACTCCGTCTCGGTGGTCACGACCTTCAAGGAGGAACTGGGCCGGGCGGGCGTCATCTTCTGCTCGATCTCGGAGGCAGTGCGCGAGCATCCCGAGCTGGTGAAGAAGTATCTCGGCTCGGTCGTGCCGAACACGGACAACTACTTCGCGACGCTGAATTCTGCGGTGTTCTCGGACGGCTCGTTCGTCTACGTGCCGGAAGGGGTGCGCTGCCCGATGGAGCTGAGCACCTATTTCCGCATCAATGCCGAGAACACGGGCCAGTTCGAGCGCACGCTGATCATCGCCGACAAGGGGGCGTATGTGAGCTACCTCGAGGGCTGCACGGCGCCGCAGCGCGACGAGAACCAGCTTCACGCCGCGGTGGTCGAACTGGTGGCGCTGGAGGATGCCGAGATCAAGTACTCGACCGTGCAGAACTGGTATCCGGGCGACGAGGAAGGCAAGGGCGGCATTTACAACTTCGTGACCAAGCGGGCGGATTGCCGCGGCGCGCGCTCGAAGGTGATGTGGACGCAGGTCGAGACGGGCTCGGCGATCACGTGGAAGTATCCGTCCTGCATCCTGCGGGGCGACGACAGCCAGGGCGAGTTCTACTCGATCGCCATCACCAACAACGCCCAGCAGGCCGACACCGGCACCAAGATGGTGCATCTGGGGCGCAACACGAAAAGCCGGATCGTGTCGAAGGGCATCTCGGCGGGGCGCGCGCAGAACACCTATCGCGGGCTCGTCTCGATGCATCCGCGCGCGGCCAATGCACGCAACTACACGCAATGCGACAGCCTGCTGATCGGATCGGACTGCGGCGCGCACACGGTGCCCTATATCGAGGTCAGGAACCCGACGGCGCGCTGCGAGCACGAGGCCACCACCTCGAAGATCGCCGAGGACCAGCTCTTCTACTGCCGCTCGCGCGGCATGGACGAGGAGGAGGCGGTCGCGCTGGTGGTGAACGGCTTCTGCAAGGAGGTTTTGCAGGCGCTCCCCATGGAGTTCGCGGTCGAGGCGCAGAAGCTCGTCGCGATCTCGCTGGAGGGCTCGGTCGGCTGATCCGACACCCGCGCGCGGTCACCGCGTGCGATTACCGGCGCGGGCGTCATGTCCGCGGCCGAACGGGGTTTGCGGGCGTCCCCGATCCGGCCCGCGGAACGAAAGGAAGAACAACATGCTGACGAATGTGAAAGAGGGCGCCGTGCTGCTGAGCCTGGCCGAGGCCGCCGAGAAGCACCTGCGCGAGCACGGCCACGCGGTGAGCGTGGCGGCGAACGAGGACATGACCGCCTTCGACGTGTTCCCCGCCGAGGACGGCGCGCGCATCGTGCGCGTGCAGGCGCTGGGGCGCGAGAGCTGGGAGATGGTGCGCTCGAACGGCGAGACGCTGACCGGCATCGGCAGCGAGGACATGTTCCTCAAGATGATCGAGCGCGTGGTCGCGCATTCGACCAGGGCGCCGCGCTGAAGGCGGCGCAGGGCAGGGGGAGACGGCGATGGTGATCCCAGGGCATGAGCCGCAAGGCCCGGCTCGGCGGGGCCTCTCGCTCGGGATCGGCCATTCCGGCCGCCTGCGCAGCGATGCCGGGGTGCGCTGGCTGGTGCTGGGGCATCTCCTCGTCTTTGCGCTGGCGCTCAACGACGAGGAATTCGTGGGCATGGCGCTGGCGGCGGCGAACCTGCCCGAGCGGCTGCTGTTCCCCATGGAGATCGCGTTCAGCTTCCTGCTGTTCGTGGCCTGGGGCTGCCTCACGGTGGGCTGGGTCAGGCTGGTCGAGAGGCTGCGGCGCGAGCGCATCGAGACGCCAGGCGACAGGTGACGGACGGCGCGCGGGCGTCGCGCGCGCAGCCGCAAGGCACGGAGTTCCCCGCGCATGGCGCGGGCGATGGCACGGAATGAGGCGCGATCGCGCCACGGAAGATGGCGGCCGGGGCCGCAGGCGAGAAGGGTGACGGAATGCTGGAGATAAAGGGCCTGAGGGTGACCCTCGAGGAAGAGGGCAAGGAGATCCTCAAGGGTGTCGACCTGACGGTCGAGGCGGGCAAGGTGCATGCGATCATGGGTCCGAACGGTTCGGGCAAGTCGACGCTGTCCTATGTGCTAGCCGGGCGCGAGGGCTACGAGGTGACGGCGGGCAGCGTGACGCTGGAAGGCCGCGACGTGCTGGCCATGGAGGCCGAGGAGCGGGCGGCGGCTGGCATGTTCCTCGCCTTCCAGTACCCGGTCGAGCTGCCTGGCGTCGGCAACATGACCTTCCTGCGCACGGCGATGAACGCCCAGCGCAAGGCGCGCGGCGAGGACGAGATCTCGGCGCCCGAGTTCCTCAAGCTGGTGCGCGAGAAGGCGAAGACGCTCAACATCGACAACGAGATGCTGAAGCGCGCGGTCAATGTCGGCTTCTCGGGCGGCGAGAAGAAGCGCAACGAGATCCTGCAGATGGCGATGCTCGAGCCGAAGATGTGCATCCTCGACGAGACCGACTCGGGGCTCGACGTCGATGCGATGCGGCTGGTGGCGGACGGCGTGAACGCGCTGCGTAGCCCCGACCGCGGCTTCTTGGTGATCACGCATTACCAGCGCCTGCTCGACCACATCAAACCGGATGTCGTGCACATCATGTCGGGTGGTCGGATCGTCGAGACCGGCGGCCCCGAGCTTGCCCTGCGGGTCGAGACCGAGGGCTACGCCGATCTCGCGAAGTCGGCGTGAGGATGGCGACCATGGCAACCGACGCGACGAGGAAGGCGGCCGAGGCGCTGTTGCACGCGCTGGCGCTGCCCGAGGGCGAGGCCGGCTGGGTGCGCGAGCGCCGCGCCGCCGCGCGGACGCGGCTGTTCGAGGCAGGCGCGCCCATGCGCCGCGACGAATACTGGCGCTTCACCGACCCCGCACGGCTGACCGCGCCGCTGGCGCTGGCGGGGGCTGGCGACGCTCCGGCGCAGGCGGCGGCCGCCTTTGCCGGCATCGACGCGGTGCGCGTGCGGATGGTCAACGGGCGGCTGCGGCCGGACCTGTCGGACCCGATGGAGCAGGCGGGTCTTGCGATCGCGCCGCTCGGCGCCGTGCTGCGGCAGGACATCAGCATCGCGCGCGAGATTTTCGGGCGCCTCGAGGCGGCCGGGCAGGAGAAGGTGAGCCGCCCGCTCGCCATCCTAAACACCGCAGCCGCGACCGAGGGGCTGGCGATGCAGGCCCATGGCGCGGTGGCGCTGCCGGTGCTGATCGCGCATGATCGGATCGGCGAGGGCGCGAGCCTCGTGCGCCATGTGGTCCGGGTCGAGGCGGGCGCCTCGCTCACCGTGCTCGAGGCCGGCGTGCCGACGAACAGCGTGATGGAGGTCGATGTCGCCCCTGGCGGGCGCTTCCACCACGTGCGCGTCCAGACCGGCGAGCGCGCCCCGGCGGCGACCCACCTGTTCGCCCGGATCGGCGAGGGGGCCGAGTTCAAGACCTTCACCCTGACTGCGGATGGCGCACTCACCCGCAACGAGGTGGTGATCGACCTTGCGGGCGACCACGCCTCGGGCCATGTCGCGGGCGCCGTGCTGGGGCAGGGCGAGGCACATGCCGACAACACGGTGTTCGTGACCCATTCGGCCGAGCATGGCGAGAGCCGGCAGGTGTTCAAGAACGTCCTGGCCGGGCGGTCCCGCGGCATCTTCCAGGGAAAGATCTTCGTGCGGAAGGGCGCGCAGAAGACCGACGGCTACCAGATCAGCCAGTCGGTGCTGCTGGACGAGGGCGCGCAGTTCCTCGCCAAGCCCGAACTCGAGATCTATGCCGACGACGTGAAGTGCAGTCATGGCTCGACCACCGGGGCGCTGGATGCGACTGCCCTTTTCTACCTGCGCTCGCGCGGGGTACCGAAGCGGGTGGCCGAGGCGATGCTGGTCGAGGCTTTCGTGGACGAGGCGGTGGCCGAGATCGCGGACCAGGGGCTTCAGGATCGGGTTCGCGCTCTGGTTGCGGACTGGATGGCCGGCCGGGCCTGAGCGGACCCCGGCGGGCCATGGCGGAAGGGAGGATCGTCGGCGGGTCATGGCGGACGCGGCGGCCATCGGCGGACAGGCGCTCGCGCTGCGGGTTCTCACCTTCTGGGCCGACATGCGCGGCTCGATGCGGGGGCTCCTGGCCGAGGCGCCGAGCGAGGGGCGGCTCCTGTTCCTCGCCATGCTCTCGGGGCTCGTGGCGTTCCTCTCCGGCGTCGCGGGCCTCTGGCTCGACCCGGCCGCGGCGCGCATCCCGCCGGACGAGTTGACGGCGCGGGTGGCCGCGAACTTCGTCGGCGCGGTGTTCTTTCGCACTCTCGCGCTCTATGGACTTGCGGGGATCGCGGGGCTTGCGGCGCGGGCCGCGGGCGGGCACGGCGACTGGCGGGCGAGTCGCGCGGCGGTGTTCTGGTCGGCCCTTGCGGCCGCACCGGTCGGCTTCGCGGCCACACTGGCGGATGGATTCGGCCCGAATGGCGAGGGATGGGCCGCAATCTTCATCCAAAGTCTTGCGCCGGTGGCCCTTGCGGTCGCACTTTCATGGTGTCTGGCTGAGGCGCACGGGTTCCGGCGCGCCGGCCTCGTGTTCCTTGGCGTGAGCCTCGCAGCCATCGGGGCGGTGGCGGCGATCGGCGTCGCGGGCAGTGTCTGAGATGCCCGCGTTGTTCATGCGTGCGTTACCGCGTCGGGCACTCCGCTGGGGAGCGAGGGAGGTTGCTTGCGATGGCGATCGGAGAACGCAGACTGGACGGCACATTCGTGTCGGATCTGCCGGATGTGCGGCTTTCGGACATCCGGGGCGACGAGGACAGCTTCCAGGGCATGTCGCTCTGGGCGCGGATGAAGCTCAGTTACATCGACATGCGCGCGGCGACGCGCCAGCTGATTGGCGAGAATCCCAGCGAGGCGCGGCTGCTGTTCTTCGTGCTGCTCTCGGACGTGATCTTCTTTCTCAACCGGGGCGTGTCCCTGGTGATCTCGCCGGGATCGGGCGCGTCGGAGAAGCTGCCGCTCGAGATCGGGTTGTGGCTGGTCGCGGCGCTGTTCCTGCGGACGCTCACGCTCTATCTCTTTTCGGGGGCCATCGCCTTCGCTTGCCGCATGTGCGGCGGCGAGGGCTCGTGGCGCGACACGCGGACCGGGGTGTTCTGGGCCTCGCTTGTGGCGGCGCCGATCGGGGTGATCGGGGCGCTGATCGTGGCCCTGTTCGCGCATCTCGAGCCATATGCGCCGATCTTGGCCGAGCCCGCGATCACGCTGCCCGCGCATCTGATCGGGATGGTCTTCTTCGTCTTCTTCGTCTCGGCGTCGGTGGCGGAGGCGCACCGCTTCCGGAACACCTCGCCCGTATTCATCGCGTTCTCGCTGCTGACGGTGGCGCTGCTCGTGCTTGGTATCTATGTCTACGCCAACTACGGACGCTGAGCAGCAGCGGGAGGCCGAGTGATCCGCGATCTTCTGGCCCGGCTTGTCGAGGGCCTGTTCCAGCCGCGCCGCTCGGCGCACTGGGTCCTTTCGGCCAATCACGGGATCGACACGGCGCTGCTGTTCATCGTGCTGGCCTATTCGCTGCAGGCGGTCATCCAGATCCTGCTGCCCGGCGCGCGGACACTGCCCGAAGGGTTCGAGGGCCTGCCACTTGCCATGCACCTGCTCAACCTGCTCCTGCAGGTCCTGCTGGCGGGCATGATGTCGTTTATGATCTTCGCCGTCGGGAGGTTGTTCGGCGGGACCGGATCGCGGCTGCAGGCCTTCGTGATCGTCGGCTGGCACACGCTGGTGACGACGCTTCTGGCGCCGCCCTTCCTGCTGGGAATGGCGCAGATCGCAGCCGGGAGCGGGGTCTCGCCGGCGATGCTGGGGCTGATGGTGGCGGCGGGGATCGTCTGGCTCTGGGTGCTGGCGGTCTACACCGCGGTGCTGCACGGCTTTGGCAGTGTCTGGGCGGTGATGGGCGTGATCACGGGCGCGCTTCTCCTCGTCTCGGCGCTCTTCATGAACATGATGCCGGCCCCCTGAGGCTGGCGGAGGCATCCTGATGTACGACGTCGCACGGGTCCGCGAGGACTTCCCGATCCTGTCGCGCAAGGTGAACGGGGTCGATCTGGTCTATCTCGACAACGGCGCCTCGGCGCAGAAGCCGCGCGCGGTGATCGACGCGGTGACCCGCGCCTACGAACAGGAATACGCCAACGTCCACCGGGGCCTGCATTACCTCTCGAACCTCGCGACCGAGAACTACGAGGCGGTGCGCGGCAAGATCGCCCGCTTCATCGGCGCGGGCGAGGACGAGATCATCTTCACCACCGGCTCGACCATGGGCCTCAACCTCGTGTCCTATGGCTGGGCCGAGCCGAGGATCGAGCCGGGCGACGAGATCGTGCTCTCGGTCATGGAGCACCACGCCAACATCGTGCCGTGGCATTTCCTGCGCGAGCGCCACGGCGCGGTGCTGAAATGGGTCGAGACGGACGCGAACGGCGATCTCGACCCCCAGGCCGTGATCGACGCCTTCGGGCCGCGCACCAGGATCGTCGCGGTCACGCACATGTCGAACGTGCTGGGCACGATCGTCGATGTCGCCACGATCTGCCGCGCCGCGCGCGAGCGGGGGATCGCGAGCGTGATCGACGGCAGCCAGGCCGCGGTACACATGCCGGTCAACATGGCCGAGATCGGCTGCGATTTCTATGCGATCACCGGGCACAAGCTCTATGGCCCATCGGCCTCGGGGGCGCTCTTCGCGCGGCGCGAGCGGCAGGCCGAGATGCGCCCCTTCATGGGCGGCGGCGACATGATCCGCGAGGTGACGCGCGAGCATGTCTCCTATGCCGACGGACCGATGAAGTTCGAGGCGGGCACGCCGGGGATCGTGCAGCAGATCGGGTTGGGCGCGGCGATCGACTATCTCACCGGGCTGGGGATGGAGAACATCGCGGCCCACGAGCGCATCCTGCGCGACCATGCGCGCGAGCGGCTGGGGGGGCTCAACTGGCTCGACCTGCAGGGGCGCTCGGCGGGCAAGGGGGCGATCTTCTCGTTCACCATGCGCGGGGGCGCGCATCCGCACGACATCTCGACGGTGGTGGACCGCAAGGGCGTCGCCGTGCGCGCCGGGCATCACTGCGCGCAGCCGCTGATGGCGCATCTGGGCGTCACGGCGACCTGCCGGGCCTCCTTCGCGCTCTACAACACCCCCGAGGAGGTGGACCGGCTAGTCGAGGCGCTCGAGCTGTGCCACGAACTCTTCGGCTGACCCGAGGGCGGTCGCACGCAAGAAACTGTCGTTTCGCGGCCGCACAAATCAGTGAAATTTCGAAACCCTGTTTCACAATGCTCGACGCCGCCCCAGTGTGACATTACCTTGACTTCCGGCGGGCAGAATCTTCCCGCGCGTGATGGATAACCGGGGCAGGACAAGAAAATGCCGTGTGGACCTACGACACCGGGGGTCAAGACCCCGGCCGACGACATGGGGATCGACCCGTTCAGCTTCAGCCAGGCTCAGGCCTTCATGCAGGGCTTCGCCATGATGGCGACCATGATGTCGGCCCCCATGCGTGCCGCGATGATCGTGGCTGGCGAAGCGATGGGCGGCCGCGGCTCGGAGCGCGACTGACCCAGGACGCGACGATCCTGCGGGCTGCGTCGCTGGCCCGATCGGGCTTGAGGCCTGGCGTCCGGCCCTTGTGATCGGACGGCGAGCCGCGAGAGGGCGGCCGTCAACGCCCCGATACGTTCGCCGGCACCAGCGTCATGGTGCCTATTCCCCCGGCCCGCGCCTCGTCGTCCTGCATCGACATCGGGATCATGTCGCCGCGCGCCCATAGGTCGCCCAGATCGTCGTAGTGGCGCGAGAAGGGATGCCCGCTCTGGCCGGTCGAGACGATCATCACCGAGCGGTCGAGATCGGCGAAATCGTAGACAGCGCGCAGGCCCGAGGCATGGATGTTGGCGAAGGGCTCGGGTCCCTTGCCGGCCGTCTGCCCGCGAAGGATCGTGTAGTCGCCACCCGACGTTTCGTGCGTGACCGAGAACAGGAGCCCAAGCGGCCCCAGGAAGCCCAGCGGCGTGTGCTTCTGCTCGGCGACATGCGCCGCACCCCAGCGCCAGCCGTCGATGTTGGTGCCGTAATCCCGGGTCAGGCTCGCCATCGCGTCGTCGAAGGCCAGCGCCGCAATCTCGGCGCAGGTCTCGGTCTGCGGGGTCTTGTCGACGTCGCACCAGGCGCCGGCGCCGTCGATGTCGAGAAACACGCGCTCGACGAAGAGCGGCCGCGGCCCCTCGATCTCGCCGAACAGGGGGCCCAGCTCGTCCGCCGCAAGCCGCCGGGTGAGCTGGCGCATCCATTCCGAGAAGATCAGCGGCTCGGGCGCGTGGCGGTCCATGTCGCCGCTCCAGGCGGCAAGGAGCCGCAGCGCCCGCGCTCGCCGGGCCGGCTCGCCCGCGGGGGTGTCGGGCTCGGTCTGGCCGCGCCACCACAAGTCGCGCGCGATCAGGGGCAGCACCGCGCGCGCCATTTCCGACACCGCGTCGTTCTGGAGCGCGACGAAGCTGTCGCGCGAGTGGAAGTCGCGCGCCGACAGCTCCTTCTCGATCCGCCGGATGCGGTAGGGGGCGTCCCAGTCGAAGCCGACATGGTCGGGGAAGGGCGCGTCGGTGATGCGGTTGTTGGCATTTGCCACCGCCCCCGTGGCGGGGGAGAGGGCGCGCGGGTTCTCCGCCGCCGGCCGGATGCCCTGCCAGGCGGTTTCGGCAAGCCAGCCGGGCGAGGGGACGCGGCCCTGGCTGGGGCTGTCGGCGCGGCGCACCGGCAGGGCGCCTGCCACCACCATGCCGATGTCGCGCCCGTCCGAGAAGACGACGTTCTGCGCGGGCGCGAGCGCCATCGCCGCGGCCGCCGCCACGTCGTCGGCGCTGGCCGCGCGCATCAGCGCCAGCATCGCGCTCATCGTGTGGTCGGGCGCGTCGAGCGCGGTCCAGCGCAGCGCGGCCGCGTGCCCCTCGGGCGTGATCGCGTCCACGCCCAGCATGTCATGCGCCAGCACCGGCCCGTTGCGGGTGGCGCGCACCGTCTCGATGATCGGCTCGCCGCCGCGCACGTCGATGCGGATGCGCCGCGTCTCGAAGGGCTGCCAGCCATCGGGTGTCAGGTAGAGGTCGGGGTTGTCGGGGTTCATCCGCTCGATGAACAGGTCCTGGTCGTCCGCGGTGGTGGTCGCAAGCCCCCAGCCCAGCGTGCGGTTGCGCCCGATCAGCACCAGCGGCGTGCCGGGCAGGGTGCCGCCGATCACCGCCAGATCGCCGCCCTGCACGTCCGCCAGATACCAGAGCGACGGCGCCGACAGCCACAGATGCGGGTCGGTCGCCAACAGCGGCTTGCCGGTGGCCGACCGGCTGCCGTCCACCGCCCAGGCATTCGAGGCACCGGCGCTTTCCGGCCGCTGCACGGGGCCTAGCAGGGCGAGCAGCGGGTCGGCCGCCGCCGCCTCGGACGGACCCGCGAAGCGTGCGCCGGGGAACAGACCGGCAAAGCGCGGCGGCGTCGTGACCGCGGGCCCGGGATAGTCGGGCAGGATGTCGCGCACCCGCTCGGGCGGCAGGCTGAGGAGGAAGCGGCCGCGCCGCACCTCGGATCGCGCCGCCGCCGACAGCCGAAGGGCCATCATCTTGAGGATCGCGAGCGAATCGGCCTCGGTCCAGGGCGCCAGGCCCTCGTCGCCGAACAGGAAGAACTCGGGCGCGCCGCGGCCCAGCGCCTCGCGGTCGACATGGCGGATCCAGGCGTTGACGCCCTCGGCATAGGCGCCGAGCGCGGCTTGCGTCTGCGGCGTCTGCTCCTCGACCGAGCGCCGGGCATGGCCGTAGATGTCGAGCGTCTTGACCAGCCGGTCGAGCGCGACCGTGCGCTCGCCCAGGATCGCGGAGAGCCGTCCCTGTGCCGCCCGGCGCGCCACTTCCATCTGCCACAGCCGGTCCTGCGCGTGCACGACGCCCAGCGCGAATGCCGCGTCGCGCGCGCTGGCGGCGCGGATATGGGGCACGGCGTTGGCGTCGCGGATCACGCGGACCGGGGCGTCGAGGCCCGCCAGCGTCACGGTGGCGTTCGGATCCGGCAGCGATCGCGTGACCAGATAGGATGCGAGCGTGGCCCCGAGCGCGACGAGCGCGGCAAGGAGCGCGAGCCCGCGCAGCAGCCATCGCAGGATCGCATTCATCTCGCCTGCCCGTCCTTCCGCCTGACCACCTGCCGAAATCCCCCGGGCGGTTGCCCTTGACGGGGGCCCGGCCTCGGACCAACCTGCGCCCCGCGCGCGCGATCCTTCTTTCAGATGCATCGCGCAGGTTCAACAGCAAGGCGGCGACAGCACGGTCTGCGAGGCCGGGGGAGAAAGACAGTGGCGAAGGTGAGTTTCCTGGGACTGGGCGTGATGGGCTTCCCGATGGCCGGGCACCTGGCCGCGAAGGGGCACGCGGTGACGGTCTACAACCGCACCGCGGCGAAGGCGCAGGCCTGGGCCGGCAAGCATGGCGGGTCCTGGGCCGCAACCCCGCGCGAGGCGGTCGAGGGGGCCGAATTCGTGATGGTCTGCGTCGGCAACGACGACGACCTGCGCTCGGTCGTGCTCGGCCCCGATGGCGCGCTTGCCGGGATGGCGAAGGGCGCGGTGCTGGTGGACCACACGACGGCGAGCGCGAATGTCGCGCGCGAACTCCACGCCGAGGCCGCGAAATCGGGGATCGCGTTCGTAGACGCCCCCGTCTCGGGCGGGCAGGCCGGCGCCGAGAACGGCGTGCTGACCGTGATGTGCGGCGGCGAGGAGGCGCCCTATGCCCGGGCCGAGCCGGTGATCATGGCCTATGCCCGCGCCTGCCGCCTGCTGGGCGGACCGGGGGCGGGGCAGCTCACCAAGATGGTCAACCAGATCTGCATCGCGGGGCTGGTGCAGGGGTTGGCCGAGGGGCTGAACTTCGCGCAGAAGGCGGGGCTCGACGGGCGCGCGGTAGTCGACGTGATCTCGAAGGGCGCGGCCGGGTCGTGGCAGATGTCGAACCGCTATGAGACGATGCTGGACGACAAGTTCGACTTCGGCTTCGCGGTCGACTGGATGCGCAAGGACCTTGGCATCTGCCTCGACGAAGCCAAGCGCAATGGCGCGCGCCTGCCGGTGACCGCGCTGGTCGACCAGTTCTATGGCGAGGTGCAGGACATGGGCGGTGGCCGGTGGGACACCTCGTCGCTGCTGCGTCGGCTCAAGCACTGAGAGCGCATCCGCACGGCGCGGCACGCATCCCGTCGCGGGGGCATCCGCGGCGGGATTCCATCGGGCCGCGCCATGACCGGGTGGTCGGGCGATGAGCCGCCATCCCCATATCGGCGTCTCGGTCTCGACGCGCACCGGCTGGCGCGTCTTTCCGTTCTTCCGCTGGGGGCTGCACCGCGCCGGCGCGGTGGCGGTGCGGATCGAGACGGGGCGCGCGCGCGGCAACCTCAAGGGGCTCGACGGGCTCATCATCGGCGGCGGCGACGATGTGGGCATCGAGCTCTATGGCGGCGAGCTCATGCCGCATTCGCGTTTCGACGTGGCGCGCGACCGGCTCGAGCTTGGCCTGATCGAGGAGGCCGAGAACCTCCGCTTGCCGATCCTCGGCGTCTGCCGCGGCGCGCAGCTCATCAATGTCGCGCGCGGCGGCACGCTGCACGAGGACATCTATGACAGCTATCCCGGCGCGCGCCGGCTCAACACGCCGCTGCCGCGCAAGCTGGTGCGCATCGCGCCCGGCTCGCGGCTCGCGCATATCCTGGGAGCGGAGCCGAGCCGCGTGAACGCCCTGCACCGCCAGTCCGTGGACCGGCTGGGCGCGGGGCTCGCGCCCGTCGCCTGGGACGAGGCCGGAGTGGTGCAGGCGATCGAGGGCGAGGAGGGGCCGCGCCTCGTCATCGGCGTGCAGTGGCACCCGGAATACCTGCTGCTCTCGCGCCGCGACGCGCGGCTGTTCCGGGCGCTGGCCGAGCACGCCTGAGCGCGCCGGAACGGGGCTTTCGCCCCGCGCGGCCATCCGTTAATCAGGCGCCGACGCCCCGAGCCGCAGGAGCAGCACCCCATGGCCTACGAGTCCTTCGACCGCCGCATCAAGATCGCGCCCTCGATCCTGTCGGCGGACTTCGCCAATCTCGGCGCCGAATGCCGCGCCATCGAGGCCGAGGGGGCCGACTGGGTGCATGTCGACGTGATGGACGGCCATTTCGTGCCCAACATCACCATCGGTCCGAATGTCTGCGCGGCGCTGCGCCCGCATATCCGGGGGGTGATGGATGTCCACCTGATGATCGCGCCCTGCGACGCCTATCTCGAGGCCTTCGCCAGGGCCGGCGCGGACATCCTGACGGTCCATGCCGAGGCCGGGCCGCACCTGCACCGCAGCCTCCAGGCGATCCGGGCGCTGGGCTGCAAGGCGGGCGTGGCGCTCAACCCCGCGACGCCGGCCGAGGCGATCGAGCATGTGCTCGACCAGATCGACCTGATCTGCGTCATGACGGTCAACCCCGGCTTCGGCGGGCAGGCCTTCATCGAGGCGGTGCTGCCCAAGATTGCGCGCCTCTCGGAGATGACGGCCGAGCGAGACATCCATATCGAGATCGACGGCGGCGTCGTCCCCGCCAACGCGGGGAACTGCGCGGCGCTGGGTGCCGACGTGCTGGTCGCGGGCTCGGGCGTCTTCAAGGGCGGATCGGTCGCCGACCCATCGGTCTACGGCCGCAACATCCATGCGATCCGCGAGGCGGCCGAGGCGGCGCTCTGACCCCGCGCCCGGGGGCGGCGAGGCCCGCCGCCGCGCGCGCGGTTCAGCGGACGATGCGCGAGTACTTGGCGCCCTCGAGGCTCGCGCCGAGCAGGAGCCCGTCCTGCGCGAACACGAAGGCCACGATCGGCTTCTGGGCGGTCGTCGTGTCGGCGCCGACATTCATGCCCTTCTCGGGGAAGGTGACCTCGGCGTCGACGCCGGCCTCCCAGCCATCGGCGCGGCGGAATTTCCGGAGCGCGCTGTCTGTCAGAAAGAACAGCGCGTGGCTGCTCGACTGGATCCCGGCCTGCAGCCCCAGCGAGGCTGCGCCGACCGAGTAGTACTCGGCCGTGTTGCGGAAGCCCGACCCGTCGTTGAGCCGCAGCGCACCCTCGCCATACGAGCCGCCGAGGATGAAGCCGCCCTTGACGACGTCCGGCATTACCAGGATGCCCACCGCGCGCTGCGACAGCTCGCGGGTGCCGGGTACGTCGGCGAACAGCTTCTCGAGCGCGATGTTGACCCGTGCGTCGATCACCGCCGCGTCCTCGGCTTGGGCGGGCAGGGCGGTCGCGGCCATCGTCAGGGCGCCGAGCATGGCAAGGACGGGGCGTCGGGTGAGGTGCATGGCTGTCGCTCCCTTCATCTGCAAGCATGCGTCGGGCAAATATGCGTCCGCATGGGGTCGCGAACAAGACGCGGGCTTGCGCGCGGCGGGCTGAGCGATACCTTTGCGGCGGCACGAAGGAGCGAGGGCGGTCGCAAAAAGCGGCGCGGCGCGGAGGGCAGAACGATGGCGGTCTTGGACATCGACGCATCGGTCAACATCCTCGGCGAACCGCTCGAGCCCTGCTCGACGCGGCCGATGACGGGTTTCTTCCGCAATGGCTGCTGCGACACGTCGGACGCCGACCGGGGCTCGCACACCGTCTGCGCGGTGATGACGGCCGAATTCCTCGCCTTCTCGAAGGCGCAGGGCAACGACCTCTCGACGCCGCGTCCGGAATACGGCTTTCCCGGCCTCAGGCCGGGGGATCGGTGGTGCCTGTGCGCGGCGCGGTTTCTCGAAGCCCATGCCGCGGGCCACGCGCCGCGGGTCTCGCTACGGGCGACGCACCGGCGCGCGCTCGAGATCGTGCCGCTCGACGCCTTGCGGGAAATGGCGCTCGAGCGCACCTGAGCGGCACGCCTCGCCCGCGTGCGTGCGCGCCCGGGAACCTTTCCCACCCTGCGCGGTTATCCCGCGACGGCACCTGCTTGCTGCCGTGCCGCGAGCTCCCCGACCCCTCGGGGGGCGTGGCTTTCCCTGCCGCCCGACATTGCGTTCATCGGCGACGAAGATGCAAATCCGGGAGAGAGGGATGTCAGTCATGACCCGCACCAAGAAGCTCGTCGCGACCGCAAGCGCCGTGGCGCTCGCGGCCGCGCTGCTGCCGCTCGAGATCGCGCCGAGCGAGAATGGCCCGTCGATCTCGGCCGCCACGGCGCATGCCGCCGCGGGCGGCAATGGTGGCGGGAACGGCGGCGGCAACGGCGGCGGGAACGGCGGCGGGAACGGCAACGGCAATGCCGGTGGCGCAGATGCGAGCGGGGCTGACGCCGCGGATTCGGACGGCGGCCCCGGCAGGGGGCACGGCCGGGGGAAGAGCGGCGAGAAGTCGACAAACGGACGCGGCGCGACGGCCTCGGGCCTTGGTCGAGGCAACGCGGCGCACGCGGCCCAGCCGGCGCGCGAGAATGCAGCGCCTCACTCGGCCGTCGGCACGGCCGTGGCCTATGGCGCCGCACGCGAGGCCGCAGCACAGGCCGAGGCCGACCTCGCGGCCGCCGAAGCAGAACTCGCGGACGCCGAGGCGGCGGCGGTCGCGGACGCCGAGGCCGACCTCGCGGCCGCCGAAGCCGATCTTGCGGCCATCTCGTCCGACCCCGCCGCGGACGAGGCCGACATCGCCGAGGCGGAGGCCGCCGTGGCCGATGCCGCCGCGGCCCTCGGCGCCGCCGAGGCCGACCTTGCCGACGCGGTGAGCTCGGCCCTCGACGCCAGCACGGATGTGGCCGAGGCCCAGGCCGCCGTCGCTGCGGCCGAGGACGAGGCCGCGGTCGCTGTCGCCAGCGAGCAGACGGCGCTGGAAAGCGCGGTGAAGGATGCGACACCCTCGATCGCGGACGCGCTCGCGGACCTGCTGGGCATCGACTGATCCACGCGTGAACGGCTCGCCAGCCTGGGGCCCGGCGGGAAACCGCCGGGCCTTTGCGTGCGGTCAGCCGTCGGCTTCGGCCATGTCGGGATGCGGGTTGCGCCGGTCGCCGCGGGCGTTGGCCTTGCGGACATAGGTGATCATCGCGCCGGGGTGCTCGTGCTTGACCTTGAGCGCGGCGATGAGCGCGTCCTCGGCCTCGACGGTGACGCTGAGGCTGCGATTGGCCTCGCTGGTGCCGACCATGTAGCGGGTGGTCATCGGTCGTCTCCTCCCTTGGCCCGGGGGCACGGACATGTGCAGTATAGCCCAGAATGGCCCCGGGGCGTAGCGCCCGGCCGGCGGCGCCTTCGCGCGTGAAAGCATGGCCAGGCGTCTGTTATCCGGCGGAAATCCGAACTCCGCTGCGGCGCGTCCACGCAAGGGGTTGCGGCCGGCGGCCCGCATGCCCATACTGGAGGTGTTCCCGAACATCGCGAACCTGCAACGGCCCCCGGCCCGGCGCAGGGCTTGGGGCCACGAGGAAGGAGACCCTCTCCCGTGACCACGATCCTGCTCGTCACCCGCGCCTGTCACCGCGCGGCGCAATGGCACGCCGGACAGCGCCGCAAGGGCGTGGCGGCCGAGCCCTATGTCAACCACCTGGCGGAAGTCGCGGCTCTGGTGGCCGAGGCGACCGGGGGCAGCGACCCCAACCTGATCGCGGCGGCGATGCTGCACGACGCGATCGAGGATGCCGGGGTCACGCATGCCGAGATCGCGGACCACTTCAACCCCGACGTGGCCGACCTGGTGGCCGAGGTGACCGACGACAAGGCGCTGGACAAGCATGTCCGCAAGGCGCTTCAGGTCGAGATGGCGCCGAAGAAGTCGGACCGCGCCAAGGCGATCAAGCTGGCGGACAAGACCTCGAACCTGCGGGCGCTGGCGGCCTCGCCACCGGCGGACTGGGACCTTGCGACGAAGGCCGCCTATCTCGACTGGGCGCGCCGCGTGGTGGCGGGGCTGCGCGGCACGAATGCTTGGCTCGAGGCCGAGTTCGACGCGGCGGCGGCGGAGGTGGAGAGGGTGCTGGAGGCGGAGTTGCGCGATGACTGAGCAGTGGACGGTCCATGTCGACGACAACTTCCACTACATGGACGAGGACGAGCGCTACACCCATGGCCGCTTCGACAGCTACGAGGCCGCGGTTGCGGCGTGCAAGCAGATCGTCGATCGCTGCCTCGACCCCGAGGCCGCGAAGACGGCGGCGGAGCTTTTCGAGAGCTACGTGCTGTTCGGCGACGACCCCTGGATCAGCGGGCCCGAGCGCGCGCCGGAGTTCTCGGCATGGGACTACGCGAAACAGCGGTGCCACGACCTGCTCCCGTGAGAGGGCGCATCGCGGTCCGAACCCCGCGCCCCACGGGCGGCGCCGATATGCTATGCTGCCGACCGGGAGTCGCTCGCCGCCACGACGAATTGGCCGTCAATGGGAGGCGAAGATGGCCAAGACCCTCACCGGACATTTCGGGTCCGCCGACACAGCGCGCAACGCGCTGGACGACCTGATCAACGCAGGCTTCGCGCGCGAGACGATGTTCCTCGGCAACGACGATACCGCGCTCAAGGTGATCACCCCGAACGACATCGAGCACGAGGTGCGGGAGATCCTCGGGCGGCATGGGCCGAAGGAAGTGACCAAGCGGGAGGTTTGACGGGGGCGCGGCGGGAGGCCCGGGAGCTGGCGGCGGCGCCGCGCCGTGGGGTGGGTGGTATCGCCGAAGGTGGGTTGCCATGGCGGGGCAGCCCGGTCGAGCGGCAAGAGGGGTGCATCATTGTAGATCAACCCGCAGGCGCGCGCGGCACGACACACCCCGCGGGCGTTGAACCACACGCGGCACCGGCGTTCACTGGCTTGACTTCCGCTCTACACGGCGGCTTCATCAAGGGGGATGAACGGAGTTCGGAAATCCAGGCTTTAAATGATTTTTGTCACGCGACAGTCGAGCAGGATCTCGATCATCGCAGTATTCATCGTGGCGATGGCATTGTCCGCGACGGCGATGGGCGGCCATGCAAATTCGACGGAGGGTGCGGCTGCCGAGGGGCCACGTCACATCGGGATCGACCTTCCTTCCGGCTTCGTCCTTCAACGCGACCCAGCGCTCGGACGTGGAGAACGCGCGGCACGCTTTCTCAAGACGTTGTCATCCGGTCACACGATACAGATCGAGGTCTACGAGAAGGACCACCATTTCCCGCGCGCGGACGACAAGCCGGATAGCTTTGCCGCCGAGTGGCATGCGCAGGAGATTCTCCGTTCGCATATGTGGTCTCTGAACCGACAACGGCGCGCGGAAGAATCTCTGAGCGTGAAGCTCTTCAACTGGAATCGCCATGAGCTTCCATTGCCAACTCCCAAGGACGATCAAATGATCTTTTGTACTGACTCACATTTCGTCTATGAGGAACATCTCGCGGCAGGGCTAAATCTGCACGCCCAGAGCCGCGCGCTTCATTGCGCCGTCTGGTTCAGAAAGCGCGAGGTCGATCCAAAGGCGGCGATTGTAATTGTGCTCGTACAGGTAAGTCTCATTGATGGGTGGATTCCGGAGAGAGGCGGATCGGCACTCTCCTCGTTCGAGAAACTTGTCAGGACTGTGATCGCCTCCGTCACTATCCATTCCTGACGGCGTGCAGCCGAACACGCATCCCGCGTAAAATTCACCGCGCTATTGCGAGATAGCTCATCAAATTTATCTCCACTCAAACCAGCCTCGACTGCTCCACCGCTGCCCGCACGAAATCCGCAAACAGCGGGTGCGGCTGGAAGGGTTTCGACTTCAGCTCCGGGTGGAACTGGACCCCAATAAACCACGGATGCCCCTCGAACTCCACGATCTCGGGCAGCCTCCCATCGGGCGACATGCCGCAGAACTTCAGCCCCGCTTCCTCCAGCTTCTCGCGGTACTTGATGTCGACCTCGTAGCGGTGGCGGTGGCGTTCCGAGATGGCGCGGGAGCCGTAGATCTCCGCGACCTTCGAGCCCTCGGACAGCGTGGCGTTGTAGGCGCCGAGGCGCATGGTGCCGCCCTTCTGGTCGCTCACCTCGCGCTTGATGGTGCGGTTGCCCTCGACCCATTCCTTGAGGTGGTAGACCACCGGCTCGAAGCGGCGCGCGCCGGCTTCGTGGTCGAACTCCTCGGAGCCCGCGGTCTTGAGCCCCGCGAGGTTTCGCGCCGCCTCGATCACCGCCATCTGCATGCCGAGGCAGATGCCGAGGTATGGCACGCTGCGCTCGCGCGCGAATTGGGCCGCGCGGATCTTGCCCTCGGTCCCGCGCTCGCCGAAGCCGCCGGGGACGAGGATGCCGTGGAAGCCTTCGAGCCAGGGGGTGGGGTCCTCGCGCTCGAAGATCTCGCTGTCGATCCACTCGGCGCGGACCTTGACGCGGTTGGCGATGCCGCCATGGGTCAGCGCCTCGGCGATCGACTTGTAGGCGTCCTCGAGCCGGGTGTACTTGCCCACCACCGCGATGCGCACCTCGCCGTCGGGGTGGTGGATGCGCTCGACCACGTCCTGCCAGACGGCAAGGTTGGGGCGCGGCGCGGGTTGGATCGCGAAGGCGTCGAGCACCGCCTGGTCGAGGCCCACGGCGTGGTAGGCCAGTGGTGCTTCGTAGATCGAGGCGAGGTCCATGGCGGGGATCACCGCCTCGGGCCGCACGTTGCAGAACAGCGCGATCTTGGCGCGCTCGGTCTCGGGGATCGGGTGCTCGGTGCGGCAGACCAGCACGTCGGGCGCGATGCCGATGGCGCGCAGTTCCTTGACCGAGTGCTGGGTGGGTTTCGTTTTCAGCTCGCCCGAGGCGGCGAGGTAGGGCAGCAGCGTCAGGTGCATGAAGATGCACTGGCCGCGGGGTTTTTCCTGCGCGAACTGGCGGATGGCCTCGAAGAAGGGCAGCCCCTCGATGTCGCCCACCGTGCCGCCGATCTCGCACAGCATGAAATCGGTCCCATCCTCGCCGATGCGGAGGAAGTCCTTGATCTCGTTCGTGACGTGGGGGATCACCTGGATGGTCTTGCCGAGGTAGTCGCCGCGACGCTCCTTGTCGAGCACGTTCTGGTAGATCCGGCCCGACGAGATGGAATCGGTGCGCCGGGCGGCCACGCCGGTGAAGCGCTCGTAATGGCCGAGGTCGAGGTCGGTCTCGGCCCCGTCATCGGTGACGAAGACCTCGCCATGCTCGAAGGGCGACATCGTGCCGGGGTCGACGTTCAGATAGGGGTCGAGCTTGCGCAGCCGCACCGTGTAGCCACGCGCCTGCAACAGCGCCCCGAGCGCCGCCGACGCGAGGCCCTTGCCGAGCGACGAAACCACGCCGCCGGTGATGAAGATGAATCGCGCCATGCCCGGAACCCCGTAGATGTTGTATGGGGCGCGTGCCGCGGCCCCTTATGTCGTATTACGGGATTTGACGTATACGGGATTCCGGCCGGGGCGGCAAGGTGCGGAAGGCCGTGGCGGGGGCGATTTCATGTGGATGAATTCGCCGCCCGGCCCGTCACGGCAGCCGGTCGCGGCGGCGCTCGGCGTGGATCAACCAGAGGTTTCGCGTGTAGATGAAGAACCCCAGCGACTGGCCGAGGATGAACACCGGGTCGGCGCGATAGATCGCGTAGGCGAGCAGGATCGCCGCCCCCCCGATCGAGAACCACCAGAACGCGACCGGCACGACCGAGCGGCGCGCCTTCTCGGAGGCGATCCACTGGATCAGGAAGCGCATCATGAACAGCGCCTGCCCGCCCAGGCCCACGAGGATCCAGATCAGCTCGGCCCGCGTCTGCGCGCCCAGCGCCGACATGAGGATCTGCATCAGGGGTCCTCGTGGGTGACGACCGGCAGGCGGCGGCGGTGGATCAGCCACCAGACGCCGACGAGGTCCATGACGCTGACCATGAGCCGCCCGAGATTGGTGTATTTCGAGCGGCCCGCGGCGCGGGCGCGGTGGCTCACGTCGATGCGCTCGATCTCCCAGCCCTCGCGCTTGACCAGCGCGGGCAGGTAGCGGTGCATGTGGTCGAAGAAGGGCAGGCTCAGGAACACCTCGCGCGGGAAGGCCTTGAGCCCGCAGCCGGTGTCGCGGGTGTCGTCCCTCAGCACGCGAGCGCGCAGGCGGTTCGCGAGGATCGAGCCGAAGCGCTTGCGCTTCGAATCCTGGCGCGCGACCCGCTCGCCCGCCACCAGTCCGAGGCGGGGGCGGCCGGCGAGGAGCGGCGCGACAAGGCGCGGGATTTCCGACGGCGGGTTCTGGCCGTCGCCGTCGATGGTGCAGACGATCGGCGCGCGCGCGGCGATGACGCCCGAGCGCACCGCCGCCGACTGGCCGCAGGGCGCGGCGTGGCGCACCTCGCGCAGCCAGGGGAACTCGGCGCGCAGGGCCGCGATGCGCGCAGGCGTAGCGTCGGTCGAGCCGTCATTGACGAAGATCGCCTCGAAGGGGGCGAGGGGCGCGCAGGCCTCGGCGATCTCGCGCGCCATCTGCGCGACGTTTTCGGCCTCGTTGAGCATCGGGGCGACGACGGTGAAGCGTGGCGTTCCGGTCATCCCCCCTCCCTCGCGTCTCTCCCCCGGGCGGGCGCGACCATAGTGGATGCGCGCGGGCGGGCCAAGCGGGCTATTGCGGCGGCGTGCATGCGGCCCAGCGCGGATCGTCGCGGGTCAGGAGATGCGCGGTCTCGGACTTGCCGCGGTTGTAGTTGAAGTAGCTCAGAGCCGCGCGCTCGATCAGCGGCGGGGCCTCGGGGCCGAGGAGGTCGTCGAGGATGGGCCGCCAGCGGCTCTCGACCAGCGCCATCGCGCCGGGATCGGCCACCAGCCGCGCCGCGATCGCGTCGGGCGGGCCTAGGACGGTGGCGGTCTCGGTCAGGAAGACGAGGCTCGGCTCGCGGTAGCCGAGCGACATCAGCGGCCCCGAGGCGCAGGGCGCGAACTGCTCGGCCAGCGCCGCCATGCGGGGCGAGGGGAAGGCGGTGGCCATGGCCGGCAGGGCGAAATGGAGCGCGGCCGGATAGAGCGCAAGCGCCGCCAGCACGCCGCTCGCCGCCTGAGCGAGCCGCAGGCCGCGCCGCGCGGCCCGGGCCGCCACAAGCCCGAGGCCCGCGCCCGCGATGCCCAGAAGCGCCGCCTGCCAGACCAGCACGCCCTCGACCGCGAGCGGCAGCGCGATTACGGCGAGCCCCAGGCCGACGGCGGGCAGCGCCATCAGGACCGCCGCGAGCCGCCCCGGCCAGCGCCCGGGCGGGGCGGCGGGCGGACCGGCGAGCGCCGCGCCCACGGCGATGGCGAGCGCCGGGTAGAGCGGCAGGACGTAGTGCGGCAGCTTGGTCGGCACGGCCTCGAGCAGCAGCCAGAACGGCACCACCCAGGCGAGCACCAGCACCGCCCCGACCTCGCGCCGCCCCGCCCAGAGCCGCCGCGCCGCCAGCGGCAGGAACGCCGCCCAGGGCCAGAAGGTGAGCCAGACCAGCGCGAGATAGACCCCCGGCGGCGCGCCATGCGATTCCTGCCCCTCGCGCACCTTGGCGATCAGGTCCTCGCCCACCGACTCGGCGAAGAAGCGGCCCTCCGAGATCACCCAGATCGCGACCAGCCAGGGCGCGACGATGAGCGCGGTCAGCAGGAGGCCCGCAAGCGGCCGCAGGGCGCCGAGGCGCGGCAGCCGCAGGAGGCCGAGCCAGACCCCCACGCCGGCCAGCGCCACGATTGTCGGGACAACCGGCCCCTTGACGAGGATCGAGACCGCGAGCGCGAGCCAGAAGGCGAGCCAGGTGTGCCGCCCCGACCGCCCCGCCAGCGCGCGCCCGAGCGCGCCGAGCGCGACGACGGCGCAGAGCATCAGCGTCGCGTCGGTCTTGGCGATGTGTGCCTCGACGGTTGCGAGGATGGCGGTGGGAAGGGCGATGCCGGCGATCAGGGCCGCGCGCGGGCCAGCGAGCGGCCATGCCGCCCAGAGCGTCGCAAGCGCGCCGAGCACCACCGCCAGCGCCGAGGGGATGCGGTAGGCCCAGACCGGCGCCTCGGTGCCGCCGAAGGCCGAGGTCGCAGCCGCCTGGAGCCAGTAGATGCCGACGGGCTTCTTCCAGCGCGGCTCGTCCTGGAAGCGGATGTCGACGAGTTCGCCGGTCTCCAGCATCTGCTTCGTGGCCTGCACGAAGCGCGCCTCGTCGCGGTCGGTGACGGGCAGCGCCGCGAGCCCCGGCAGCGTGACCGCAAGCGCGACCAGCGCCACGATCAGCGCGGCACGAAAGGGCGAGACCGCGGCGCGGTCGAGCAGGCGCGCGAGCGCGCGGTCGAGCCGGTCGAGGAAGGTCGCGGGCGGCGGCGTCCCGCCCGCCTCCGCGCGCCCGGCGCTGGGACCGGACGGCGGAGCTTCCGTCACTGAGCCGCCGGCGGCGTCTGCGGCGCGCCTTCGGCCGGCGCGCCCTCGGCAGGCGCCGCTGTCCCGGCGGCGGGCGGCAGCAGGGCGGCGCCGTCGTCGGCCGGCGCGGGCAGGTCGGGCAGCGGGATCTGGCCCTCGCCCTCCTGGATGAACTGGTCGAGCACCGATCCGGTGTCGCGCCCGCCGCCCGAGAGCACGGTGAGCGAGATCGAGGTCGTGATGAACCCGATGGCGAGGAACCAGGTGATCTTCGAGAGCGCCGTGGTCGCGCCGCGCGCCGACACCAGCCCGCCCCCGCCGCCGCCGATGCCCAGCGCGCCCCCTTCGGAGCGCTGCAGCAGCACCACCGCGATCAGGCAGATCGCGAGGATCAGGTGGATGACGAGAACGACATTCTCCATGGCGGCGCAGTCTCCGTCCAAATCTTCAGGGGGCGTGCCGTCGCGGGCCGCCCTCGATCGGGCGCGGTTCTAGCCCCTCGGACGCGCGGTGTCGATTGGAAAAGCGATCCACGGCGGGCAGGGTTCAGGCCGCGCTGATGCCGCCATTGACCGATATCGCCTGCCCGGTGATGCGCGCAGCCCCCGGTCCCGCGAGGAACAGAGCCAGCGCCGCGAGGTCCTCGGGCGTGGTGGGGCCCAGATGCGCGAGCTGGCGCGCCTTGGCGAACAGCTTCGCGGGGAAGGTGCCCTCGACCATCAGCCGGTCGGTCAGGGGCGTGCCCTCGACCAGCGAGGGCGTGATGACGTTGGCGCGGATGCCGTTGCGCTTGCCCTCGATGGCGAGGCCGCGGGTGAACTGGATGATCGCCGCCATGCCGGCGCCGATGACGCTCTCGCCCGGCGTGGCGATCTTGCCCGCGTCGGAGGCCACGTTGATGATGCAGCCCGCGCCCTGGGCCATCATCACCGGCAGCACCGCGCGGCAGGCGAGCAGCACCGGGGCGAGGTCGCGCGTCAAGCTGGTCCGGATATCCTCGAGGCTCTGGCGGAACAGCAGTTCCGGCAGCCGCGTCGTGCCGGGCGAGACCATCAGCGTGTCGATCCGGCCGCGGGCGGCGAGCGTGTCGGCGACCAGCAGCTCGAGATCGGCGGGTTCCGAGGCGTCGCAGCGCCGGAACACGGCGTCGGTGCCGAGGCCGGCACAGGCGGCGACACCCCGCTCGGCCGAGCGGCCGGCGATCGTGACCCTGGCGCCTGCCGCGTCGAAGGCGCGCGCCGCCGCAAGGCCGATGCCCGAGGTGCCGCCGATCACCAGGACCGACTGCCCCGCGATCTCGCCGATGCCTGTCGCCATGCCCGTGTCCTCGCCTCTGCCGCGCCGCGCCGGATGTGCAGGTGAGCAGGGCGGGGCGGGCGCGTCAATCGCGGCTGCGCAGGTTGGCGGTGCTGCGCTCGGTCTCGAGGCCCAGCGCCACGCGCACGCTGCGCACCGCCTTGCCGAACAGGTCGGTCGGCGGCATGTGCTCGAGGTCGAAGATGAGCCAGGTGAGCAGCGAATGCGGTGCGCCCGGCATGATCAGCGACTCGCCGCGCTTGTAGGCGGTATAGCCCTCGTGACGAACGGCGAGGTCGATCATCGGCCGGTCGCCGCGCGAGACCAGCACCGCCGCGCGCAGCGCGCCGCGCTCGATGGCGCGGGCGCAGGCGCGCTCGAACAGCCGGGTGCCGATGCCGCGCCCGCGCCGGTCGGGGTCGACGCTCAGCGCGATCTCGCATTCGGCCTCGTCATAGGCGATCTCGGCGAGGCCGACGAGGCGGCCATGCTCGAAGCAGCCGACGAGGTCGTGGCCCAGCGCACGCTCGGCCCAGTCGTCGAAATCGTCCGCCTCCATGAACTGGTGGAAGTGCTGGAAGAGGTCCTCGGTGTCGAAGGCCTCGAGATGCGCGCGCGCGGCCGAAATGTCCTCCGGCGCGAGCAGCCGGTAGGTGTGCTCTCCGAATCCCAGCATCCGTGGCCCTCCCGATCTCCCTTGTATCCACGATAGCACGCCGCGCGCCGCGCGGGGGTTGATCGGTGTCAACCGCGCGGGCGGGCTCAGACGCCCAGCGCCGCCTCGCCGCGGTCGAGCATGAGGGGGATGACGATCTCCTCCTCGTCGTCGAGGTGGCGGGCGATGAGCGGCGCCAGCGCCTCGATCCCGGCGAGCATGGCGCGCGCCGCGCGCTGGTCGCCGGGAGGAGCCGCGGCAAGGGCGCGCACGTCAGCGGCGAATCCGTGGAGCCGCGCGTCCAGTGCCGCGTGGTCGCGCTCGAGGATCGCGAAGCCGCGGCCGAGCCGGGCCTCGAGCCGCATCAGCGCCGGGAAATAATGGTGGTCCTCGACCATGTGGTGCGTGTGAAGCTCGCGCAGGAAGAGCCCGGCGAGGCTGAGGAAGCGGCCGTGATGCCGCCCTCGCCCGTCCGCGCCGTCGAGGCGCGCGCGAAGATCCGCCGCCATGAGGTCCGAAAGCTCGCGAAACATGGCGTGCCGGTCGAGATAGAAGCGGGTGAGCGGCCCGAAATTCGGATGCGCGTGCCAGTCCGGCCGCGGGATGCTGCCGAGCAGGAAGCGCAGGTCCTCGGGCAGGCCGGACCGCGAGGCGAGGGCGAGCGGGTCGGGCGTCATGCCGCGTGCATAGCAGGGCGGGGGCGCCGGGCCAATATGGGCCGAGATGGGCCGTGCGGTGCTCGCGGCGGCGTGAGCGGGCGGCACTGGCGCGGCCGCGGGGCCTAGGCTATCAGACGGGCATGTATCGCGGCGATCCTTTCTTCCAGCTCGATTTCCTGACAGCGGCGGGACTTCTGGCGGTGCTGGCGGTGTTCACGCTGGCGGCGCTCGTGGCCGTGCGGCGCGTCGGGCGCGGGCGTGGCATCGCGGGACGCGCGGCGGTTGCCATCCTCGGCTTCTGGCTTTTCGCCTGGGTCGCGCCTCAGGCGGTGGCGCTCTGGTTCGAGGTGCTGGCCGGCGGACCGCCCTGGGTGCTCGAGATCGGCCTGCCCCCGGGGCCCGAACGGCTGCTGGCGCTGGTCACCTTCCGCGGCCCCGCGACGCTGGCGGCGCATGGGCAGGGGGCGCTGTTCTGGGGCATGCTGGTGATGGCGCTGAGGCTGGGGCGGGCTGCGCGGTTCTGAGCGGGCGCCGCCGCGGGGGGCCGCCCGGGCTCAGCCGTCGGAGCTCGCGTGCGTCACGAGCATCCGGGGCATCACCAGCTTCCACCGGATCGCGGCCGCCCGGATCGCGAAGATGAGGCAGGCGGCGACCACCGCCGCTTCGCTCCCGTGCCGGGGCCACAGCGCCAGCGCCGCGGCATAGAGCGTGCAGCCGGTCAGAACCGGCACGGCATAGAGCTCGCGCGTCATCAGGAGCGTGGGCCGCCCGGCCAGCACGTCGCGCAGGATGCCGCCGCCGACGGCGGTCACCACTCCCAGCAGGATCGGCGCGAGCGGCCGACCGATGTCGAGCGCCCAGACCTTGGTGACCGCCTGGATGCCGAACACCGCCGCGCCCAGCCCGTCGAGGTAGAGAAGCGCCACGACCAGCGCGCGGCGCTGGAACAGCGGCTGGGCGGCGAAGGCCGCGAGGCTTGCGCCAAGCGCCACCCACAGGAGCGTCTGGTCGAGGGTCCAAAACACCGGCACGCCGATGATGAGGTCGCGAATCGTGCCGCCGCCGACCGCGGTGATGACCCCCAGAACGACGACGCCGAAGAGGTCGACCCCCTTCGGCGCGACTGCAATGACCGCCGTGACGGCGAAGGCGACGGTGCCGGCGACGCCGAGCCAGAGGCGCAGGCCGTCGAGTGCGGCGGCTCCCTCCATGCCCGGCCGTCCCCGGCGCCGCCGGCTCAGTTCTTCGACTTGTCCACCATGCGGTTCGCGGCGATCCACGGCATCATGCCGCGCAGCTTCTCGCCGATCTGCTCGATCTGGTGGGCGTCGTTGTTGCGGCGGATCGCCTTGAACGAGGGCTGGCCGGCCTTGCACTCGAGCATCCAGTCGCGCACGAAGCGGCCCTGCTGGATGTCGTCGAGCACGGCCTTCATGCGGGCCTTGGTCTCGGCATAGGGCAGGATGCGCGGGCCCGAGACATACTCGCCATATTCGGCGGTGTTCGAGATCGAGTAGTTCATGTTGGCGATGCCGCCCTCGTAGATCAGGTCGACGATCAGCTTCACCTCGTGCAGGCACTCGAAGTAGGCCATCTCGGGGGCGTAGCCGGCCTCGACCAGGGTCTCGAAGCCCATGCGGATGAGTTCCACGAGGCCGCCGCAGAGCACGGCCTGCTCACCGAACAGGTCGGTCTCGCATTCTTCCTTGAAGTTCGTCTCGATGATGCCCGAGCGGCCGCCGCCGATCGCCGAGCAGTAGCTGAGGCCCAACTCCAGCGCGCGGCCCGAGGCGTCGTTGTCGACCGCCACGAGGCAGGGCACCCCGCCGCCTTTGACGAACTCGCCGCGCACGGTGTGGCCGGGGCCCTTCGGCGCCATCATCAGCACGTCGACGCCCTTCTTCGGCTCGATCAGCCGGAAGTGGATGTTGAGGCCGTGGGCGAAGGCGATCGCCGCGCCCTCGCGCAGGTTGTCGTGGATATGGGCGTAGTAGGTCTCGGCCTGCAGCTCGTCGGGCATGCACATCATGATCAGGTCGGCCCACTTCGCGGCGTCGGCGATCGACATCACCGTGAGACCCTCGGCCTCGGCCTTGCGCGCCGAGGCCGAGCCCGGGCGCAGCGCGACGGCGAGATGCTTCGCGCCCGAGTCGCGCAGGTTCAGCGCGTGGGCGTGGCCCTGGCTGCCATAGCCGACGATGGCCACCTTCTTGTCCTTGATCAGGTTGATGTCGCAATCGCGATCGTAATAGACGCGCATGTCCGTCTCGTCCTTTCCTCGTGGTCTCGGTCTGACTGGCCCGTGGCGCCATTGCCGGCTGGGGCCGCCGCCGGTTTCCGTCCCGGCGGCTGGTTAGTGGATGGGTCTAGAGTTGTCCAGCGGCCTGAGCGCGCGCACGCTGGTTGGCGACCAGCACCTCCCAAAGCTTGCGGGTGCAGACGTTCTGGGGAAGCGTCTCCTCGCGCTGGGCGGCGAGGCCGTCGCGCAGCATCGCCTCGGTCACGGCGGCGGCGAGGAAACGGGGCAGGGTGTCGGGCGTCACGCCGCGCCGGGCCTCGTCGATGCTGAAGACGCGCGAGGCGCCCTCGCGGAAGCGGTAGGCGGAAAGCTCCTGCGGGTTGCAGGCGCCGTTCTCGGGGCTGAGGCGCAGCGCGGGCTCGTCCGAGGGGTTGGCGTTCGCGTTCGCGTCGATGGCGAAGATGACCGACATGACCCCGCCCGGCTTTCCTTCGAAGGCGAGGTAGATGTCGCGGATGTCGGCGGGATCGACCTCGCGCAGGCCTGCGCCCTCGCCTGCCGGGGCGCCCGGCTGGGGGTCGGGCAGGGCGCCGCCGGGACGCGGCAGCGCGGCGCCGGGGGACGCGGGGGCTGCCGCGGCGTCGCCCGGCTCGGCTGTCGCGGGCGCGGCGGCATCGGCTCCGGCCGCGGTGCCGGCGTCCTGCCCGTCGCCCGCCGCGCAGCCCGCGAGGGCGGCGAGGGCGAGCGCGAGGAGCGCCGCGCGGGGGATCATTCCATCGGCTCCCTGCCGCGCATCACGGCGGCGACGCCAGTGCGCGCCACCTCGACGAGGCCGAGCGGGCGCATCAATTCGATGAAGGCGTCGATCTGGTCCGAGGTCTGGGCGATCTCGAAGACGAAGCTCTCGAGCGTGACATCGACGCAGCGCGCCTGCATCAGGTCGGCCATGCGCAGCGCCTCGACCCGCTTCTCGCCGGTCGAGGCGACCTTCACCAGCGCCAGCTCGCGCTCGATATGGGCGCCCAGCACGGTGAGGTCGGTGACGGCATGGACCGGCACCATGCGCTCGAGCTGGGCGTGGATCTGGTCGATCACCTGCGGCGTGCCGCTGGTGACTATGGTGATGCGCGAGAGGTGCGAGGCGTGGTCGGTCTCGGCCACCGTCAGGCTCTCGATGTTGTAGCCGCGGCCGGAAAAGAGGCCGATCACGCGGGCGAGGACGCCCGGCTCGTTGTCCACCAGCACGCTCAGCGTGTGGCGCTCGTGGCTCTCGGGCAGGGTCGAGCGCAGGTTGTAGGCGCTCTGCGCGCTCGATCCGGGCTTCAGGGTCATCGGGCTCATGTGCCGTTCGCTCCGTCCTTGGCCGCCCCGCGGGCGGCGTGTGCCTTTGGTCCGGCCGGTCTCGCGTGCCGCGGCCGGCGGCGCCCGGTCATGCCGGGGCTTCGAGATGATCGCGGGCCGCGGCCGCGAGCGCCCGCCGCCAGTCCTGATAGCGGGCGGGCTGGCCCGCGAAGCGCGGTACGCGGGCGTCGATCGAGATGCTGGTCAGCGGCGCGAAGGCGGCGGCGATGCGCGCGCTGTCCTGCGGCGCGAGCTCGGTCTCGTGCCGCGCGCGCACCGCCTTGTTGCGCTGGGTGAAGCGCTCGCGCTCGATCGTCTCGAGCACATGGGCGGGCTCGGCCGGCACGCCGATCTGGCGCGCGAGCCGCCGGATCGTCCGCACCGGGTCAAAGGCCACGTCGTCGTAGCACAGCGGCGCGACCATCGGGCGCCGCAGCCAGGTGCAGAGTGTCCGGTGCTGGCGGCGCATCGCCACGAGCGCGTCGTCGAGCGTCGCGATCTCGGAAAAGGCGGGGCGCCCGTTCTCGCGCGCCCGCGCGCCCGCATCCATGAGCGAGAGCGCCATGTCGCGGGGGTCGCGGTAGACTGCGTGCGCCTGCGCCACGCCCTCGCGCAGCAGTTCGGCCGCGGCACGGGTGCAGCCGCCATGCAGCTTGACGACGACCGGGTGGCCGAGAGCCTCCGCCTCGCGGCGCAGGGCGGCAACACGTTCGGGGGCGAGCCCTTCGGCGAAGTTGATCGCGGACCAGTCTGCGACCGCCTCGGCGCTGAGCCGGGGCTGCGCGAAGCCCGCCTGCGCGAGGATGGTGCGCACCATCTCGAAGGCCAGCGTCGACCCGCACTTGGTCATGCCGTAGCTGAAATAGAGCACCGGCAGCGCCCGCTTGCGAAGCGCGGGCGCGGCAAGCCCGGTTGTCAGCGTCTCGTCGGCCATCGCTCGCCACTGCTCTCCGTCGAAATCGGCCGCGCGGGCGGCCCTCAGACCAGGACCGCGCCGCCTGCCTCGATGGCGCCCTCGGTCGAGGCGTCGCCCAGCAGCATCTCGTTGTGCGCCTTGCCCGAGGGGATCATCGGGAAGCAGTTCTCGTGCTTCTCGACCAGGCAGTCGAAGATCACCGGGCCGTCATAGGCCAGCATCTCGGCGATCGCGTCGTCCAGCTCGGCCGGGTCGTCGCACTTGATGCCCTTGCAGCCGAAGGCCTCGGCCAGCTTCACGAAGTCGGGCAGGGCCTCGGACCAGGAATGCGAGTAGCGCTCGCCATGCAAGAGCTGCTGCCACTGGCGCACCATGCCCAGGCGCTCGTTGTTGAGGATGAACTGCTTGACCGGCAGGCGATACTGCACCGCCGTGCCCATCTCCTGCATGTTCATCAGCCAGGACGCCTCGCCCGCGACGTTGATCACCAGCGCGCCGGGGTGGGCGATCTGCACGCCGATGGATGCCGGGGTGCCGTAGCCCATGGTGCCGAGGCCGCCGGAGGTCATCCACCGGTTCGGCTCGTCGAAGCCCATGAACTGGGCGGCCCACATCTGGTGCTGGCCGACCTCGGTGCAGATGTAGCGGTCGTATCCCTTGGTCAGCGCCTCGAGCCGCTCGAGCGCGTATTGCGGCTTGATCGAGGTCTTCGAGGGCTTGTAGGTCAGGCACTTGACCGCGCGCCAGGCCTCGATCTGCTTCCACCACGCGGCGGTGTCGCGTCTCGCGGAGCCGCGGGCGCGCCAGATCTCCAGCATCTCCTCCAGCACCTCGGCGATGTCGCCGACGATGGGGACCTCGACCCGGATGTTCTTGTTGATCGACGAGGGGTCGATGTCGATGTGCACCTTGCGCGAGCCGGGCGAGAAGGCGTCGAGCTTGCCGGTGATGCGGTCGTCGAAGCGTGCGCCGATGCAGAACATGGCGTCGCAGCCATGCATCGCCATGTTGGCCTCGTAAGTGCCGTGCATGCCCAGCATGCCGATCCAGGCGGGGCCCGAGGCCGGGTAGGCACCGAGCCCCATCAGCGTCGAGGTGAGCGGGAAGCCGGTCTCGGCCGCCAGTTCGCGCAGCAGCTTCGAGGCGCGCGGGCCCGAGTTGATGACACCGCCGCCGGTGTAGAGGATCGGCCGCTCGGCCTGCTCCAGCAGGTCCACCGCGGCCTCGATCGCGGCGCGGTCGCCGCGCGTGCGGGGGGCGTAGGTGTGGGTCTGGGCGGCCTCCGGCGGCACATAGGTGCCGGTGGCGAACTGCACGTCCTTGGGGATGTCGACCAGGACCGGGCCAGGGCGGCCGCGGGTGGCGACATGGAAGGCTCGGTGGATCGTGTCGGCCAGCCGGTCGGTGTCCTTCACCAGCCAGTTGTGCTTGGTGCAGGGCCGGGTGATGCCGACCGTGTCGGCCTCCTGGAAGGCGTCGTTGCCGATCATGAAGGTGGGGACCTGCCCGGTCAGGACGACCAGCGGAATCGAGTCCATCAGCGCGTCGGTCATGCCGGTGACGGCGTTCGTGGCACCGGGGCCCGAGGTCACGAGGACGACGCCGGGCTTGCCGGTCGAGCGGGCATAGCCTTCGGCCGCATGCGCCGCGCCCTGCTCGTGGCGAACCAGGATGTGGCGGATCTCGTTCTGCTTGAAGATCTCGTCGTAGATCGGAAGCACCGCGCCGCCGGGATAGCCGAACACCACCTCGACGCCCTGGTCCTTGAGCGCCTGAACGACGATTTCCGCGCCGGTCATCTCGGTCGTCATCGATCTTCTCCTCGCCGTGATCCCGGGTTTCTGCCTGACATCCGGGCATAAAAAAAGCCCCGTCGAGGGGCCAGATGCGCGCAAAGGTCGGCTTGGGCTCAGCCCATCCGTTCCCCGCGCGCCGCGATTACAAGAATCCGCCCCATGGGCATCTCTCCTGAGTGTCGGACGGACACATGAACCGATTTCGCGGCCGCGTCAAGCGCGACGGGAGCAAAAAAGGAACGATCCGCGGACGGTGCAGCGGAACGAAGCGGCACGAGGTGGCGTTTTGTGGCAAGATCGCGTCGTGGCGGCGGGAACTGCCGGTCATCCAGGCCTGAGGACCCGCGACGGCACGGCATCCGCACCCGGGTCTTGTGCGGCGTACAGTGCGGGGGAATTCCTAATGTCGAAATTCGGAACCAAAGGCCAGGTTGCGTCGGTCGCCGCAGCGATCGCGCTCGGCCTTGCATTCGCTGCCGCGCCGGTCGGCGGCCCGACCGGCGGCGCGCCGATCGCCCATGCCAAGGGCGGCGGTGGCGGCGGAGGCGGCGGCGGAGGAAATGGCGGCGGCAACGGCGGTGGCCGTGGCGGCGCGGACTCCGCCGGCGCCGAGGGCGGTGGGGGCCACGGGCGCGGGCATGGTGCCGCCTCTAGCGATCACGGCGACACCGGCCGCGGCTTCGGCCGAGGGCGCGGCTACGGCCACGATCCGGACCACGCGCATGGCGCGCACGGGGCGACGGCGTCGCAGCTTGGCGCGCTGAATGCCGCGCATGCCAACGAGAACGCGCTGGCGAATGCCGCGCCGACCTCGCGCGTCGGCAAGATCGCCGCCTACCGCGAGAGCGTGGTGAACGAGGAAGACCCCGAGGTGAGCTTCGGCCTGCTCGAGGACGCGGCGAACAAGGCGGTCACCGCCGCAGTGCAGGATGTCGTGGACGGCATGCTGGGCCTGTTCGGCGACGACGATGAGTGATCGCGCCCGGTGACGGGTCGCACCGCCGGAACGATCCCCGGCCCGCGCCTCAGCCGGTGACGCGGGCCTGCGCGTCCGCTTCAGCGACGCGCGCGAGCGCCCGATAGGGCTCGGGCGTTTCCAGCACGGTCCAGCCTTCCATCTGGCCGCGGATCCAGGTGAGTTGGCGCTTGGCGTAGCGCCGGGTCGCGAGCTTCGCGGCAGCGAGCGCGGTATCGAGCGTGGTCTCGCCGCGCAGATGCGCCATGAACTCTGGCGCGCCCACGGCCTTCATCCCCGGCGCGTCCGGCGCGAGGCCAAGCGCCATCACCGCGCGCACCTCGTCGAGCACCCCTTCTGCCAGCATAGCGTCGAGCCGCGCGTCGCAGCGCGCCGCGAGCACCTCGCGCGGCGGCAGGAGCGCGAGGGGAACGGTCCCGGCCAGCGGCAGGAGCGGCGCGGGCGTGTCGTCCTGCCACGCGGCGAGCGGCCGGCCGGTGGCTTCCAGCACCTCCCACGCGCGCAGGACGCGGGCGGGGTTGGCGAGGTCGATGCGCGCAGCGGTGGCCGCATCGCGCGCCGCCAGCGCGGCGGCGAAGGCGCCAAGCCCGTCGCGCTCGAGCGCCGCCTCGCCGCGCGCCCGCACCGCCGCGGGAATCGGGGGGATCACCGCGAGCCCTGCGGTCAGCGCGCGGAAGTAGAGCCCGGTGCCGCCGACGATGATCGGTCGCAGCCCCGCCGCCCGCGCCTCGGCCAGCACCGGGCCGAGATCGCGCAGCCACTCGCCGACCGAATAGGGCGCCCCCAGCGGCACATGCCCGTAGAGGCGGTGCGGCGCGCGCGCCTCCTCGGGCTGCGAGGGGCGGGCGGTCAGGATCCGCCAGCCGCCATAGACCTGCTGGCTGTCGGCGTTGATCACAACGCCGCCCAGCGCCCCGGCCAGCGCGAGCGCGAGGGAGGACTTGCCCGAGGCTGTGGGCCCGGCGACGAGGACGGGGGCGGCGGTCATGGCGCTGCCATAGCATGGCGCCGGGCTGCCGTCAGGTCCGCCGGCTCCCGAACCCGCCCGGTCTTGCGCCGGTTCGCGATCCCGGCTATACGCGCGCCACGAAATCCACAGGCAGGGTTCGGGCCGATGGGGGAGACATCCCCGGAGGTCCACCGGTTGGGCTCACGCTCTCACCCCTGCCGCGGCGAAACCGGAAAGGAAAAACGCAGATGGCTCTGCCTGATTTTTCGTTGCGTCAGCTTCTCGAGGCGGGTGTCCACTTCGGCCACCAGACGCATCGCTGGAACCCCCGCATGGCGCCCTACATCTATGGCGACCGCAACGGGATCCACATCCTCGACCTCACCCAGACCGTGCCGATGCTCGATGCCGCGCTCAAGGCGATGCGCGACTGCGTGTCGAAGGGCGGGCGGATCCTGTTCGTCGGCACCAAGCGCCAGGCGCAGCAGCCGCTGGCCGACGCCGCGCGGCGCTCGGCGCAGTATTTCATGAACCACCGCTGGCTGGGCGGCACGCTGACCAACTGGAAGACCGTGTCGAACTCGATCAACCGGCTGCGGGCGCTCGACGAGATGCTGGACGGCGGCGCGCAGGGCTTCACCAAGAAGGAGCGCCTGAACCTCGAGCGCGAGCGCGCGAAGCTCACCGCCTCGCTGGGCGGCATCCGAGAGCTGGGCGGGCTGCCGGACATGCTGTTCGTGATCGACACGAACAAGGAGGCGCTGGCGATCCTCGAGGCCAAGAAGCTTGGCATTCCGGTGGTCGCGATCCTCGACTCGAACTGCGACCCCGAGGGCGTAACCTACCCGATCCCCGGCAATGACGACGCGAGCCGTGCGATCTCGCTCTACTGCGACCTCGCGGCGCGCGCGGTGATCGACGGCATGGCGAGCCAGCTCGACGCTGCCGGCTTCGACCTCGGCGAGCTCGAGGACCTGCCGGTCGAGGACCTCGACGCCGCGGCCGCCGAGGGTGCGACCGCCGAGTGACGCGCCGATGGCGGGGCAGGGCGGCGGCGCCACGCGCGCCGTCGCGGCGCCGTCACGAAGCTGCGATATGCGACGCGGCCGCGGCCGCGCCCGGCGAGGCGCGGAGGCCGCGCCGGCAACGAGAATGGAGACAGTGAGATGACGATCACCGCGAGCATGGTGAAGGCGCTGCGCGACAAGACCGGCGCCGGCATGATGGATGCCAAGAAGGCGCTGACCGAGACCGGGGGTGACATGGAGGCCGCGGTCGACTGGCTGCGCGCCAAGGGCATCGCCAAGGCCGACAAGAAGGCCGGGCGCACCGCGGCCGAGGGCCTCGTCGCCGTCGCCGTCAAGGGTGGCCGCGGCGTCGTGGTCGAGGTGAACTCGGAGACCGACTTCGTCGGCCGCAATGCCGACTTCCAGCAGATGGTTGGCGAGATCGCCACTGTCGCGCTGGGCGTGGCCGACGTCGATGCGCTGCGCGCGGCCCCGATGGGCGGCAAGACCGTGGGCGAGATCGTGACCGACAAGATCGCGACCATCGGCGAGAACCTGTCGCTGCGCAGGATGGCGTCGGTCGAGGGCTCGACGGTGGCGGCCTATGTGCACAACGCGACCGCCGAGGGCATGGGCAAGATCGGCGTGCTGGTCGCCATCGAGGGCGGCGATGCCGACAAGGCCGCGGCCGTGGGCAAGCAGGTGGCGATGCATGTCGCCGCGACCTCGCCCGCCTCGCTCGACGTGGCCGACCTCGACCCCGCGCTGGTCGAGCGCGAGAAGGCCGTCCTGACCGAGCAGGCCCGCGAGTCGGGCAAGCCGGACAACGTCATCGAGAAGATGATCGTGGGCCGGATGAACAAGTTCTACCAGGAGGTCTGCCTCCTGAAGCAGAGCTTCGTCATCAACCCGGACCTCACCGTCGAGAAGGCAGTGGCCGAGGCTGCGCCCGGCGCGAAGGTCAAGGCCTTCGTCCGCCTCGCCGTGGGCGAGGGGATCGAGAAGGAAGAGGAAGACTTCGCGGCCGAGGTCGCCAAGACCATGAAGGGCTGAGGCCCTCTCGACCGATTGCTGGGGCGCCGCGGCCGCAGGGCTGCGGCGCCCTTCGCATTTTCCGGGTGCGTCCGTCATGCGCCCGATTTCCGACCCGGCCTGTCGTTTTTCGCGGCGCGCATCGGGGCTCGCGCCGTCACTCTCAGCCCATATGCGCGAACGTGCGAGAGCGAAGGGCAGGGCGACATGAAACTCAGCGACTGCGAGGTTTTCATCATCGGCAACCCGCCGCCGCGCAAGGGCGGGCGGTATTTCATCGTCGTCAAGCTCACCACCGCCTGCGGGGTCACGGGCATCGGCGAGGTCTATGCCCATGCCTTCGGGCCGAAGGTCGTGAAGGCGATGGTCGAGGACGTGTTCGCCCGCCATTTCGAGGGCGCCGATCCGCACCGGATCGAGCATCTGTGGCGGCTCACATATGGCTCGGGCTACAGCCTGCGGCCGGACCCCACGCTGACCGGGGTGCTGTCGGGGCTCGAGGTCGCGTGCTGGGACATCGTGGGCAAGTCGGCGGACAAGCCGATCTGCGACCTCTTGGGCGGGCGCTGCCGCGACCGGCTGCGCAGCTACACCTATATCTACCCGGCCGAGGGCGACACCTACCCCGACCCCAACCTGCCCAACGCCTACAACGACCCAGACATCGCGGCCGAGCGGGCGGCGCATTACCTGTCGCTGGGCTTCACCGCGCTCAAGTTCGACCCGGCCGGGCCCTACACGGTGTTCGACGGGCACGAGCCGAGCCTCGAGGACCTGGACCGCTCCGAGCGGTTCTGCCGGGTGCTGCGCGAGGCGGTGGGGACGCGCGCGGACCTGCTGTTCGGCACGCATGGGCAGTTCACCGTCTCGGGCGCGAAGCGCCTCGCGCGCCGGATCGAGCCCTATGACCCCTTGTGGTTCGAGGAGCCGGTGCCGCCCGACATGCCCGAGGCGATGGCCGAGGTGCAGCGTTCCACCAGCGTCCCGGTGGCGACGGGCGAGCGGCTCTCGACCAAGTGGGAATTCGCGCGGGTGCTCGAGACCGGGGCCGCGCGGATCCTGCAGCCGCAGCTTGGCCGGGTGGGTGGCATTCTCGAGGGCAAGAAGATCGCAGCGATGGCCGAGGCGAAATATGTGCAACTGGCGCCGCATCTCTATTGCGGGCCGGTCGGGGGGGCGGCGAACATTCAGCTCTCGCTGTGCATCCCGAACTTCCTGATCCTCGAATCGATCGAGCGGTGGGAGGGTTTCCACGCGAAGCTGCTCAGGAAACCGATCCGCTGGGAGGACGGCCACGTCCTGCCACCCCAGGGGCCGGGGCTGGGGATCGAGCTCGACGAGGAAGTCGCGCGGGCGCATCCCTATGAGGGAGATGAGCTGCACCTCCTGATGGCGGGCGAGAGCGTCTGAGAACGGACCGCTGGGCCGGGAGAGACGGAGCGGTGTGGACGCTGTCCCCGCGCCCCGCGTAGGGGCCTCGCGGGCGGGGCGTGGTGCGGATGGCGGCGAGGCCCCGGCTCAAGGCCGGGGCACCGGCAAAGGTGGCAGGGAGACCCCGGGACGAGTCAGCGGCAACGCGGGCCGCCACACGGGGCGCTTGCATTTGCGGGCCGAGGGGGCGTAGAGAACCGGCCTTCCGGCGCGTTCCCAGCGCCGGCGACGCGGAGGCGATGGATATGGGCGCGCAGGCAAGGGGCATTCTGACCGGCGTGGTGGCGATGATGGTGATCGTCACCGCCTCGAACGTGCTGGTGCAGTATCCGTTCAACGACTGGCTGACCTGGGGCGCCTTTACCTACCCGATGGCCTTCCTGGTGACCGACCTGTCTAACCGCTATCTGGGTGCGGCGGGCGCGCGGCGAGTGGTGCTGGCGGGCTTCGTGCTGGCGGTGGCGCTGTCGGTGTGGCTGGCGACGCCGCGCATCGCGGTGGCCTCGGGGACGGCGTTCCTCTGCGCGCAGTTGCTGGATGTGGCTGTGTTCGACCGGCTGCGGGCGGGCTCGTGGTGGCGCGCGCCGCTGGTGTCGAGCTTCTTCGGCTCGGCGCTCGATACCGCCCTGTTCTTCTCGATGGCCTTCGCGCCCGCCTTCGGCTTCCTCGGCGCGAACGAGGACTGGGCGCTGGCGCCGGTGCCGCTCCTGGGCATGGGCGCGCCGGTGGCGCTGTGGGTCAGCCTCGCGGTCGGCGATTTCGGGGTGAAGCTGGCGCTTGCCCTGCTGGCGCTGGTGCCGTTCCGGGCGGCGATCGCGCTGGCCGGGCCGGGCGTGAGGGGACGGCCCCGCGGTGCCTGACGGCCCGGTTCGGGTCACCGAGCGGATCACGCTCGAGCCCTGGGAACTGAGCGAGAGCTTCGCGCGCGCCTCGGGCCCCGGCGGGCAGAACGTGAACAAGGTCGAGACGGCGGTCGTGCTGCGGTTCGAGGCGGCGCGCTCGCCGAACCTCGCGCCCGAGGTCAAGGCGCGGCTCAGGCGCCTTGCCGGGCGGCGCTGGACCGAGGACGGGGCGCTGGTCATCCACGCCGACACCCACCGCAGCCAGGCGCGCAACCGCGAGGAGGCGCTGGCCCGGCTGGTCGACCTGATCGCCCGCGCCGCCGTCCCGCCCAAGCCGCGCATCCCGACCAAGCCCACCAAGGGCTCGCAGCGCCGGCGCGTCGCGGCCAAGAAGGCGCGCGGCCAGGTCAAGGCGCTGCGGCAGGGCCCGGACGCCGACGACTAGGCGTCGCCGCCAGCCCCGCGGTCACATGCTGATGAAGTTGAACTTGTTCCCGTCGGGATCGCGGAAATAGGCGGCGTAGAAGTCGAAGCCGCTGCGGCTGCGCGCGCCGGGCTTGCCCGCGTCGGTGGCGCCAAGCTCGATGGCCCGGGCGTAGAGGCGGTCTACCTCGGCAGGGTCCTTCGCGGCAAAGGCGATCATCGAGCCGTTGCCGACGCTCGCCGGGTTTCCATCGGCGGGGGTGCAGATGCAGAAGATCGGCGCGCCCTCGGCCCCGGCGTAGAGGATGGCCCCGTCCAGATCCATCGCGCGCTTGCCGCCGATCTCGGCAAGCAATGCGTCGTAGAAAGCGGTGGCCCTGTCGAGATCGTTGGTGCCGACCATCGTGTACGCGATCATCCCGTCATCCTTCCCGTCGCTGCGCCGCGAGGCCGGACGCCCCGCTCCCCGGGGGCCAAGTCTAGGTGGTTGCGGCCTCGCCGGGAAGCCGCAACCCTGCGCGGTGCGGGGCGCGGGGCCGGGCGATCAGGGGTTGAAGCCGTGGACCTGCCCGGTGCCGATCGCCTGCGTCCCCAGATCGGCCGCAATCGAGATGGCCGCCGCGGCGATGCCCGAGCCGCCGATCGGCGCACCCATGCCGATCAGCGCCGCCTCGATGGTGGCGAGCGTGCCAAGGATCATCGGCGGGTTCAGGTGCCCCATGTGGCCGATCCGGAAGGCGCGGCCCTCGAAGGTGCCGAGGCCGATGCCGAGGGTCAGTCCCGCGCGCTCCTCGCAGACCGTCCTGAGCCGCGCGGCGTCGATGCCCCCGGTCAGCACCGTGGTGACGGCGTTGGAGCGTTCGGCGGCCTCCTCGACGTTGAACTCGAGCCCGCCCGGCGTAGACCAGACCGCCACCGCCGCCCGCACGGCGCGGGCAAGGGCCGTGTGGCGGGCCCAGACATTCTCGAGCCCTTCCTCGGCGATCATGTCGAGCGCCTCGCGCAGCGCGAAGAGGTGCGACACCGGCGGCGTGCCGCAATAGCGCAGGTAGTGCATGCCCTCGGTCGAGCGGGCGAGCCAGTCCCAGTAGCCGGTGCGAAGATCGGCGCGGCGGCACGCCTCCATCGCCCGCGGGCCCGCCCAGCAGAAGCCGAGGCCGGGCGGCACCATCAGGCCCTTCTGGCTGCCCGCCACGGTGACATCGACGCCCCAGGCGTCCATCTCGTAGGGCACGCAGCCCAGCGACGCGATGCAGTCGACCATGTAGAGCGCCGGGTGGCCAGCCGCATCGATCGCCTTGCGGATCGCCGCGATGTCGTTCCAGACCGACGAGGCCGTGTCGATCTGCACGACCATCACCGCCTTGATCTCGTGTGCCCGGTCGGCGCGCAGGCGGGCTTCGACGGCCGCGGGGTCGACGGCGCGGCGGGGGCGGGCGTTGAGGATCTCGACCTCGATGCCGAGAACCTTGGCCATCTCACCCCAGCCCACGGCGAAGCGGCCGCTTTCCAGCACCAGCACCTTGTCGCCGCGCGAGAGCGTGTTGGTCAGCGCCATCTCCCACGCCCCGTGGCCGTTGGCGACCGCTATGAAGGGGATGCCGCTGGTCCGCGCGATCGAGGGGAGTTCGGCGAGGATCCCCTCGGAGCGCGCGACGAGGTCGCCCTCGTAGATGTTGGGCATCGCGCGAGCCATCGCCGCAAGCACCCGCTGCGGCGTCACCGAGGGGCCGGGGATCGAAAGGAAATGGATCCCGTGGCGCAGGCTGGGCGGTGTCGCCGCGTGCGTGCGGGTGGCGAGGCGGGTGTCGGCGAGGGTCATGCGGTCCTCATGGATGGGGCCGCCCGGTCGAGGTCGCCGGGCGGAGTGCGTCAAGGCTAGGCTGCGCCCGGCGCAAGGCAAGGCGCAAATCTTGATGCGGTCGATCACGCCGCGTGATCGGAGCGCGTCACTCGCGCTTCAGGATGTCGTCGATCAGCAGGCTGGCCCAGCCGCGGGCGTGGAACGCGCGGGTGATGCAATCGGGGTCATAGGCGGTCACGATCCAGTCGCGCAGCGACATGCCCCGCGCCTCGCCCTCGCGGGCATAGGCGTCGAAGAAGGCGTCGAGCACCCCGGTCTTCGACTGACGGACATGGCCGAAGCGCAGCGAGAGCTGGCGCCGCGCGACCGCGACCGGCGCGCCCTCGACCAGCATCAGCCACAGCGCCGCGGCAAACCCGGCCCGGTCGGCGCCGGACTTGCAGTGCAGCAGCACCGGGCGCTCGATGTCGTGGAAGAAGCGGTCGAGGGCTGCCAGCTCATCGCGGCCGGGCAGCCCGCGCGAGCGCAAGGTGAAGCTGCGGAAATCGAGACCGAGGCGGGCGCAGGCCTCGCGCTCGATGGGCAGCGAGCCGAAGGTGAGGCCGCCGCGCAGCGTCACCACCGTGCGCCCGCCCGCCGCGCGGAAGCGGCGCAGGTTGTGCGGCGCAGGCTGGGCCGAGCGCCAGAGCGCGGGCGTGACCCGCCAGGTGTTCGACCAGACCAGCCGCAGGATGCCGTGGTCGACCAGCAGCATGTTGGTCCAGGCGCGCAGCCGGTCCCAGGGCGTCGCCAGCGGGCGCTGCCATCGCTCGATCCGCGCGCGGTGCTTGAGATACCAGCAGTCCGGCTCGGCCTCGGGCGCCGTCGCGGGGCCGGGCTCGGGCGCGTTGGCGGCCGAGGGGGGGCTGGCATCGGGGGCGGGTCCGGGTTTACGCATGGGGCGGCGCTATAGCACCGGGCCGCGGCGGCTCACAAGCGCGCGGGGAGCTGCGCGGCGCGACATCGGGGTCGTGTCGAAAATCTGCCGCAGCCTGTGACATTTGTGACGAATCGGTGATAAATCGTGCCTCAACATCCCCACTTTCCTCGGGCAGGCTTGAGACCGGATGCGAGGCGGCGGCTGGCGAGAGCTGCCCGGCGCCGAGGCAGGCCAGACGCGATGACCGGGCCCTCCCGCGCTGCGGGGAGAAGGCGCGGCGGACCGGGCGGGGAGGCCACGGTAGGCGTAACAGGCAAGGACGTGAGGCAGATGCCCTGCACCATTCGGATCGCGATGTGGTCCGGCCCGCGCAACATCTCGACCGCGATGATGCGCGCCTGGGAGAACCGGGCAGACACGTCCGTGATGGACGAACCTTTCTACGGCGCATACCTGAAGGACACCGGGCTCGATCACCCGATGCGAGCCGAGGTGCTCGCCCACCATGCGGTCGACTGGGACGAGATCGCCGAGACCTGCGCGACCGCGGCCGGGGCGCCGATCGTCTATCAGAAGCACATGTGCCAGCACATGATCCCCGGCTCGCCGCGGGGCTGGATGCGCGCGGTGCGGCACGCCTTCCTGATCCGGCCGCCGCAGGCGGTGGCGTCCTCGTTCAAGCGCGGCTGGGAGGGCATGGGGGCCGAGGACCTCGGCTATCGCCAGCAGGCCGAGCTGTTCGACCATGTCTGCCAGATCACCGGGATGGCGCCCCCGGTCGTCGAGGCGCGCGACGTGCTGGAGCGGCCCGAGGCGATGCTGCCGGCGCTGTGCGGCGCGCTGGGCGTGGGCTTCGACCCGGCGATGCTGAGCTGGCCCGCCGGGCGCCGCCCAAGCGACGGGGTCTGGGCCGCGCACTGGTACCGCCGGGTCGAGGCGTCGACCGGATTCGCGCCCTATCGCGAGCCGGGACCGGTGCCGGCCGAGCTCGAGCCGATCGTCGAGGCCTGCTTGCCTTATTACGAGCAGATGCGGGCCTGGCGGCTGGGTCCGGTCGAGGCCGGCGAGTAGCGCCGCGCCCCCTTGCATAGCCGGACGTTTGCCCGTAAATGCAGCCTCGGCCTAGGGGTATAGCTCAGCTGGTAGAGCATCGGTCTCCAAAACCGAGGGTCGCGGGTTCGAGTCCTGCTGCCCCTGCCACCATCCCGCCGGGTGGCGCCATGCGCGCCGGCGGGGCCTTCGGAGGGAGAGGAACATGATGAACCCCGCGCAATTCGTCGCGCAGGTCCGCTCGGAAGCGGCGAAGGTCGTCTGGCCGTCGCGCAAGGAGGCGGGGCTCACCACGGTGATGGTGTTCGTCATGGCCACGCTGGTGGCGATCTTCTTCTTCACCGTCGATCAGCTTCTGAGCCTTGGCGTCGGCCTGCTGCTTTCGCTCTGAACCCCCATTCGGGGCTTGATTTCGGCGGGGTAGAGGGATAGTCCCGGCAGGCTTCATAAACCGTCCCGGCGCGCGGCGATTCGCGTTCGCGCGCCTTTGCGGTTGAAGCAAGCACCGCAAGGGCTTGAACAGGCAGGGTTTTCGCCGGCCGGAGCATTCCGGTGCGGCAACGGGCAGGCGGTCGCGGGCGGGCAGGCAACGCCCCGGCCCGAACGAAAAAAGGCGGCACGACACGATGGCGAAGCGCTGGTATTCGGTCCATGTCCTCTCGAACTTCGAGAAGAAGGTCGCCGAAGCGATCCGCGACGCGGTGCGTCAGCAGGGCCTCGATGACGAGATCGAGGACGTGATGGTGCCGACCGAGGAGGTCGTCGAGGTCCGCCGCGGCCAGAAGGTGAATGTCGAGCGGCGCTTCATGCCGGGCTACGTGCTAGTCAAGATGGAGATGACCGACCGCGCCTACCACGCGATCAACGACATCCCGCGCGTCACCGGCTTCCTCGGCCCCCAGGGCCGCCCGACGCCGCTGCGCGACTCGGAGGTCGCGCGCATCCTGAACCAGGTCGAGGAAGGGCTGGAGCGGCCGCGTCCCTCGATCACCTTCGAGATCGGCGAGCAGGTCAATGTCACCGACGGGCCCTTCGAGGGCTTTACCGGGCTCGTCGAGGATGTGGACGAGTCGAATGCGCGCCTGAAGGTCAGCGTCTCGATCTTCGGCCGGGCCACTCCGGTCGATCTGGAATACTCGCAGGTCTCGAAACCGGCCTGACGGGTTGCACCCCGTGGGAGGCGAGGGCGGCGCGCCGTCCGGACCGCACCACGCTTTCAATGGCGCCCCGTGACGCGTCGCGGGGCCGGAGAGAAGAGGAAGAGCGATGGCAAAGAAGGTCATCGGCACGCTCAAGCTGCAGGTTGCGGCGGGCAAGGCGAACCCCTCGCCCCCCATCGGCCCGGCGCTTGGCCAGCGTGGCATCAACATCATGGCGTTCTGCAAGGAGTTCAACGCCAAGACGCAGGACATCGAGCCGGGCGCGCCGTGCCCGACCGTGATCACCTACTACCAGGACAAGTCCTTCACTTTCGAGATCAAGACGCCGCCGGCGTCCTTCCTGATCAAGAAGGCGGCCAAGGTCCCGGGCGGCTCGTCCAAGCCGGGCCGCGAGGTCAAGGGCTCGATCACGCTCAAGCAGGTGCGCGAGATCGCCGAGGTCAAGATGAAGGACCTCAACGCGAACACCATCGAGGCCGCGATGCAGATCATCGTCGGTTCGGCGAAGTCCATGGGCATCGAGGTGAAGTGATGGCGAACACCGGCAAGCGCATGAAGGCGATCCGCGCCGCCACCGAGGGCAAGGCCAACCTGCCGCTCGCGCAGGCGATCGCGCTGATCAAGGAGAACGCCAAGGCCAAGTTCGACGAGACCGTCGAGATCGCGCTGAACCTGGGCGTAGATCCGCGGCACGCCGACCAGATGGTCCGCGGCTCGGTCAACCTGCCGAACGGCACCGGCAAGTCGGTGCGTGTGGGCGTGTTCGCCCGCGGCGCCAAGGCGGACGAGGCCCGCAAGGCGGGTGCGGACGTGGTCGGCGCCGAGGACCTGATGGAGACCGTGCAGTCGGGCAAGATCGAGTTCGACCGCTGCATCGCGACCCCGGACATGATGCCGATCGTCGGCCGTCTGGGGAAGATCCTCGGGCCGCGCGGCCTGATGCCGAACCCAAAGGTCGGCACGGTGACGATGGACGTGGCGCAGGCGGTGACCGACGCCAAGGGTGGCCAGGTGCAGTTCCGCGTCGAGAAGGCCGGCATCATCCACGCGGGCGTGGGCAAGGTGAGCTTCGACGACGCCAAGCTGGCCGAGAACATCCGCGCGCTGGTGGATGCGGTCAACCGGGCGAAGCCGACGGGCGCCAAGGGCACGTATCTGAAGAAGCTCTCGGTCAGCTCGACCATGGGCGCGGGCGTGTCGGTCGCGCTCGACAGCCTGAGCGCGTGAAGAATTGCGGCGCGGGGTTCGCGCCGCGTGACGGAATTCCCGGCCCTGGCCGGGAGTGAAGGGGGCGGCGGCGCCCCCACCTGTCCGAGACGGCGGGCGGCCCCTTCGGGGGCGGAAGTCCTGCCATAGACGGGGAACGAACGGATCAGCCATAGCCGCAGCGCGGCGCCGGCGATCTTGGTCGGGACCCCGGACGGGAGCCTGAGAGCCGTGGCGGCATCCCCGCCCCGGCGGAACTGAGCCGGCGGGGGCGTCGCCCCTGCCAAACTTGGAGACGACTGTGGATAGAGCCCAAAAAGCACAGGCGGTCGAGGAACTCGGCCGGATCTTTGCGGACTCTGGCGTCGTGGTGGTTGCGCACTACGCCGGTCTCACGGTCGCCGAGATGTCGGATTTCCGTGCCCAGATGCGTGAAGTGGGTGGCGGGGTCCGGGTCGCCAAGAATCGGCTCGCCAAGATCGCCCTGGAAGGCAAGCCCTGCGAAGGCATGGGCCAGTTCCTGAAGGGGCAGACGGTGCTCGCCTATTCCGAGGACCCCGTCGCCGCGGCAAAGATCGCGGATGCGTTCGCCAAAAAGAAGGACAAGTTCCTGATCGTTGGCGGCGCGATGGGCGGCGAGGTTCTCGACCCCGAGGGGGTCAAGGCGGTGGCCGGCATGCCTTCGCGCGAGGAGCTCATCTCCTCGATCGTCGGGATGCTGATGTCGCCGGCCGGAAACCTCGTGGCGGCGATCACCGCGCCTGGCAGCCAGCTCGCAGCGATCTGCGAAACCCTCGAGTCGAGGGAAGCGGCCTGACATCGACGCGAAACCGTGGACCGGGGAACACGCGAAACTGCGCCCCAGACCCACACATGACATGAACGGAATGGAAGAGAGACATGGCTGATCTCGCGAAACTGGCCGAGGAGCTCGTCGGCCTCACGCTGCTGGAAGCGGCGGAGCTCAAGAACATCCTCAAGGACAAGTACGGCATCGAGCCCGCGGCCGGCGCCGTGGCCGTCGCCGCGATGCCGGGTGCCGCCGCGGCCGCCCCGGTCGAGGAAGAGAAGACCGAGTTCGACGTCATCCTGGTCGATGCCGGCGACAAGAAGATCAACGTCATCAAGGAAGTCCGCGCCATCACCGGCCTGGGCCTCAAGGAGGCGAAGGATCTGGTCGAGGCCGGCGGCAAGGCCGTGAAGGAGCAGGCTCCGAAGGCCGAGGCCGAGGAGATCAAGAAGAAGCTCGAAGAGGCTGGCGCCAAGGTCGAGCTCAAGTGATCCCGCGCGTGGCACGCGCCACGCGGGATTGAGGGAAAACGGCTGGATCCGCCGGCTTGGCGGGTCCGGCCCGCGTCGTCTCAGGGCCTGAGGTGCGGGGGTATCCCGGCGCAGGCCCTGAGACGGCGCGGACGGGGTCCGGGAACGGTCGGCGGGGGCGCCGGCCGGATGGATGGGACCCCAGACCGCACCAGAACCAGCGCGCGGCGGCCGCCCCTGAGCCGACGCGCGCGGATGCAGGACCCGAGGTACAGATGGGCGAGATGTTCTCCGGCCGGAAACGTATTCGCAAGCATTTTGGCAAGATCCGCGAAGTCGCGGAAATGCCGAACCTGATCGAGGTTCAGAAAAGTTCTTACGATCTCTTCCTGGACTCCGGCGACGGGCCGAAGCCGACGGACGGCGAGGGCCTGCAGGGCGTGTTCCAGTCGGTCTTCCCGATCAAGGACTTCAACGAGACGGCGGTGCTCGAGTTCGTGAAGTACGAGCTCGAGGCGCCGAAATACGACGTGGACGAGTGCCAGCAGCGCGACATGACCTATTCCGCGCCGCTGAAGGTGACCCTGCGCCTGATCGTGTTCGATGTCGACGAGGACACCGGCGCCCGCTCGGTCAAGGACATCAAGGAGCAGGACGTCTACATGGGCGACATGCCGCTCATGACGTCGAACGGCACCTTCGTCGTGAACGGCACCGAGCGCGTGATCGTGAGCCAGATGCACCGCTCGCCGGGCGTGTTCTTCGACCACGACAAGGGCAAGACCCATTCGTCGGGCAAGCTCCTGTTCGCCGCCCGCGTGATCCCCTATCGCGGCTCGTGGCTCGATTTCGAGTTCGACGCGAAGGATGTCGTCTATGCCCGTATCGACCGGCGCCGCAAGCTGCCGGTGTCGACGCTGCTCTATGCGCTCGGCCTCGATCAGGAAGCGATCTGCGACTATTTCTACGACCGCGTCGTCTACCGCCGCCAGGGCGATGGCTGGGCCACGCCGCTGAACGTCGACCGGCTGCGCGGTTCGACGCCCGTCTTCGATCTGGTGGACGCGGCGACGGGCGAGGTCGTGGCCTCGGCGGGGCAGAAGCTCACGCCCAAGAAGCTGCGTGACCTTGCCCAGAACGGCGTGAAGGACGTGCTGGTTCCCTACGAGGCGATCATCGGCCGCTATGCCGCGGTCGACATGATCAACGAGCAGACTGGCGCGATCCATGTCGAGGCGGGCGACGAGCTCGACGAGGAGAACGTCAAGACGCTGGAGGAGGCCGGATTCAACGAGATCGCGACCCTCGACATCGATGGCGTGACCGTCGGCGGCTACATCCGCAACACGATGGCGGTGGACAAGAACGTCGGCCGCGAGGGCGCGCTGCTCGACATCTATCGCGTGATGCGCCCGGGCGAGCCGCCGACGCTCGACGCCGCCGAGACGATGTTCCAGTCGCTGTTCTTCGACTCGGAGCGGTATGACCTCTCGGCCGTCGGCCGCGTGAAGATGAACATGCGCCTCGAGCTCGACGTGCCCGACACGCAGCGCACGCTGCGCAAGGAGGACATGCTCGCGGTCATCAAGGCGCTGGTGGACCTGCGCGACGGGCGCGGCGAGGTGGACGACATCGACCATCTCGGCAATCGGCGCGTGCGCTCGGTCGGCGAGCTGATGGAGAACCAGTACCGCGTGGGCCTGTTGCGCATGGAGCGCGCGATCCGCGAGCGCATGAGCTCGGTCGAGATCGACACGGTGATGCCGCAGGACCTGATCAACGCCAAGCCCGCGGCGGCGGCGGTGCGCGAGTTCTTCGGCTCGAGCCAGCTCTCGCAGTTCATGGACCAGACGAACCCGCTCTCGGAAGTCACGCACAAGCGGCGGCTTTCGGCGCTGGGGCCGGGGGGCCTGACGCGCGAGCGCGCGGGCTTCGAGGTCCGCGACGTGCATCCCACCCATTACGGCCGGATGTGCCCGATCGAGACGCCGGAAGGGCCGAACATCGGCCTGATCAACTCGCTCGCGAGCTTTGCGCGGGTGAACAAGTACGGCTTCATCGAGACGCCCTACCGTAAGGTGGTGGACGGCAAGGTGACAGACGAGGTGGTGTATCTGAGCGCCACCGAGGAGATGCGCCACACTGTCGCCCAGGCGAACGCGCGACTGAACGCGGACGGCACCTTCCAGAACGAGTTCGTCTCGACCCGCAAGGGCGGCGAGTTCACGCTGAGTCCGCGCGAGGTCGTGGACCTGATCGACGTGAGCCCCAAGCAGCTCGTGTCGGTCGCTGCGGCGCTGATCCCGTTCCTCGAGAACGACGACGCCAACCGCGCGCTGATGGGCTCGAACATGCAGCGCCAGGCGGTGCCGCTGCTTAGGGCCGAGGCGCCCTTCGTGGGCACCGGCATCGAGGCGAAGGTCGCGCGCGACTCGGGCGCCGCGATCACGGCGCGGCGCGGCGGCGTCATCGACCAGGTGGACGCCACCCGCATCGTCGTGCGCGTGACCGACGATATGGCGATGGGTGATCCCGGCGTCGACATCTACCGGCTGCGCAAGTTCCAGCGCTCGAACCAGAACACCTGCATCAACCAGCGTCCGCTTGTGAAGGTGGGCGACATCGTGAAGGCGGGCGACGTGGTGGCCGACGGGCCCTCGACCGACCTGGGCGAGCTCGCGCTCGGCAAGAACGTGCTGGTCGCGTTCATGCCGTGGAACGGCTACAACTTCGAGGACTCGATCCTGATCTCGGAGCGGATCGCCAAGGACGACGTGTTCACCTCGATCCATATCGAGGAATACGAGGTCATGGCCCGGGACACCAAGCTGGGGCCGGAGGAGATCACCCGCGATATCCCCAATGTCGGCGAGGAGGCCCTGCGCAACCTCGACGAGGCGGGGATCGTCTATATCGGCGCCGAGGTGGGTCCGGGCGACATCCTGGTGGGCAAGATCACGCCGAAGGGCGAGAGCCCGATGACGCCGGAGGAGAAGCTGCTGCGCGCCATCTTCGGCGAGAAGGCCTCGGACGTGCGCGACACCAGCTTGCGCATGCCGCCGGGCGACTTCGGCACGGTGGTCGAGGTGCGGGTCTTCAACCGTCACGGCGTCGACAAGGACGAGCGCGCGCTGCAGATCGAGCGCGAGGAGATCGAGCGGCTGGCCCGTGACCGGGACGACGAGCTGGCAATCCTCGAGCGCAACATCTATGCGCGCCTGAAGGACCTGATCCTCGGCAAGACGATCGTGAAGGGCCCGAAGGGCGTCAAGTCGGGCAGCGTGGTGACCGAGGACCTGCTCGGCGAACTGTCGCGCGGGCAGTGGTGGCAGCTTGCGCTGCCCGAGGAGCAGGACGCGGCCGCGGTCGAGGCGCTGAACAAGCAGTTCGACGCCGCCAAGCGCGTGCTGGACGCCCGCTTCGAGGACAAGGTCGAAAAGGTCCGGCGCGGTGACGACCTGCCGCCGGGCGGCATGAAGATGGTCAAGGTGTTCGTCGCGGTGAAGCGCAAGCTGCAGCCCGGCGACAAGATGGCCGGCCGCCACGGCAACAAGGGCGTCATCAGCCGCGTCGTGCCCGAGGAGGACATGCCGTTCCTAGAGGACGGGCGTCCCGTGGATCTCGTGCTGAACCCGCTGGGTGTGCCGTCGCGCATGAATGTGGGCCAGATCCTCGAGACCCACATGGGTTGGGCCGCGGCGAACCTTGGCCGGCAGGTCGGCGAGGCGCTGGATGCCTACCGCCGCTCGGGGGACCTGACGCCGGTCAGGGACGCGATGAAGATCGTCTATGGCGACGAGATCTTCGCGGACGCGACCTCGGACATGTCGGAGTCGGAACTGGTCGAGGCGGCGGGCAACATCCGCAACGGCGTGCCGATCGCGACCCCGGTCTTCGACGGCGCGAAGGAGGCCGATGTCAACGAGCATCTGCGGATGGCGGGGCTGGACGAGTCGGGGCAGGTGACGCTCTATGACGGGCGGACCGGCGAGCCTTTTGCGCGCAAGGTGACGGTGGGCTACAAGTACCTCTTGAAGCTGCATCACCTGGTGGACGACAAGATCCACGCGCGCTCGACCGGCCCCTACAGCCTGGTGACCCAGCAGCCGCTGGGCGGCAAGGCGCAGTTCGGCGGTCAGCGCTTCGGCGAGATGGAGGTCTGGGCGCTGGAAGCCTACGGCGCCGCCTACACGCTGCAGGAAATGCTGACCGTGAAGTCGGACGACGTGGCCGGCCGCACCAAGGTCTATGAGTCGATCGTCAAGGGCGAGGACAACTTCGAGGCCGGCATCCCGGAATCGTTCAACGTCCTCGTGAAGGAGATCCGCTCGCTGGGCCTCAATGTCGAGCTGCAGGACAGCGAAGACGACGCGGCCTGACCGGAATTGCCCCAAGGGCGTCGCGCAGCATCCCCCGCGCGGCGCCTCAGGGGGCTCCCATCGTTGATGGGGGAGATGACGGAGAGTTTGAGATGAACCAGGAACTCACCAATCTGTTCCACACGCATGATGCGCCGAAATCGTTCGACGAGATCAAGATCTCGCTGGCGAGCCCGGAGCGCATCCTGTCGTGGTCGTTCGGCGAGATCAAGAAGCCCGAGACGATCAACTACCGCACCTTCAAGCCCGAGCGCGACGGCCTGTTCTGCGCGCGCATTTTCGGGCCGATCAAGGATTACGAGTGCCTGTGCGGCAAGTACAAGCGCATGAAGTATCGCGGGGTGACCTGCGAGAAATGCGGCGTCGAGGTCACGCTGCAGAAGGTCCGGCGCGAGCGCATGGGCCATATCCAGCTTGCGGCGCCGGTCGCCCACATCTGGTTCCTCAAGTCGCTGCCCTCCCGCATCGGCCTGATGCTGGACATGACGCTGCGCGACCTCGAGCGCATCCTCTACTTCGAGCAGTACGTGGTGATCGAGGCCGGCATGACCGACCTGACGCCGGGCCAGATGCTGACCGAGGAGGAGTATCTCGACGCGCAGGACCAGTATGGCGAGGATGCCTTCCGCGCCGGCATCGGCGCCGAGGCGATCCGCGAGATGCTGGCCGCCATCGACCTCGAGGAGGAGGCCGACCGTCTGCGCGTCGATCTCTCCGAGGCCACCGGTGAGCTCAAGCCCAAGAAGATCATCAAGCGCCTGAAGCTGGTCGAAAGCTTCCTCGAGTCGGGCAACCGGCCCGAGTGGATGGTGCTGACCGTGGTCCCGGTGATCCCGCCCGAGCTGCGCCCGCTGGTGCCGCTGGATGGTGGGCGCTTTGCCACCTCGGACCTCAACGACCTCTACCGCCGCGTCATCAACCGTAACAACCGCCTGAAGCGGCTGATCGAGCTGCGCGCGCCCGACATCATCATCCGCAACGAGAAGCGGATGCTGCAGGAGGCGGTCGACGCCCTCTTCGACAACGGCCGGCGCGGCCGCGTCATCACGGGCGCGAACAAGCGGCCGCTCAAGTCGCTCTCGGACATGCTCAAGGGCAAGCAGGGTCGGTTCCGCCAGAACCTGCTGGGCAAGCGCGTGGACTTCTCGGGCCGCTCGGTCATCGTGACGGGGCCCGAGCTCAAGCTGCACCAGTGCGGCCTGCCGAAGAAGATGGCGCTGGAGCTGTTCAAGCCGTTCATCTACTCGCGGCTCGACGCTAAGGGCTATTCGGCAACCGTGAAGCAGGCGAAGAAGCTGGTCGAGAAGGAGCGCCCGGAGGTCTGGGACATCCTCGACGAGGTGATCCGCGAGCACCCGGTGCTGCTCAACCGCGCGCCGACGCTGCACCGCCTCGGCATCCAGGCCTTCGAGCCCGTGCTGATCGAGGGCAAGGCGATCCAGCTTCATCCGCTGGTCTGCGCCGCCTTCAACGCCGACTTCGACGGCGACCAGATGGCCGTGCACGTTCCGCTGAGCCTCGAGGCCCAGCTGGAAGCGCGCGTCCTGATGATGTCGACGAACAACGTGCTGAGCCCCGCGAACGGCAAGCCGATCATCGTGCCGTCGCAGGACATGATCCTCGGGCTCTACTACCTCTCGCTCGAGAAGTCGGGCGAGCCGAACGAGGGCAAGGCCTTCGCGGACATGGCCGAGATCGAGCACGCCCTCGCCTCGGGCCTGATCAACCTGCACACCCGTATCGTCACCCGCTTCCGGACGGTTGACGAGAACGGTGACAGCATCGTCCAGCGCGTCGAGACGACTGCGGGGCGCATGATGATCGCGAACCTGCTGCCGCGGAACCCGAAGGTGCCCTTCGACATCGTCAACCGCGTGCTGAGGAAGCGCGAGGTCGGCGAGGTGATCGACACCGTCTACCGCCACTGCGGGCAGAAGGAGTCGGTGATCTTCTGCGACCGGATCATGTCGCTGGGCTTCAAGGAAGCCTGCAAGGCCGGCATCTCGTTCGGCAAGGACGACATGGTGATCCCGGACTCGAAGTGGGACATCGTCAACGAGACGCGCGAGCTCGTGAAGGAGTTCGAGCAGCAGTACATGGACGGCCTGATCACCCAGGGCGAGAAGTACAACAAGGTCGTCGACGCCTGGGCGAAGTGCACCGACAAGGTGGCCGACGCCATGATGAAGGAGATCTCGTCGGTCCAGATCGACCAGGAGACCGGCCGCGAGCGCGAGCCGAACTCGGTCTACATGATGAGCCACTCGGGTGCGCGCGGCTCGCCCACCCAGATGCGCCAGCTCGCCGCCATGCGCGGCCTGATGGCCAAGCCTTCGGGCGAGATCATCGAGACGCCGATCGTGTCGAACTTCAAGGAAGGCCTCACCGTGCTCGAGTACTTCAACTCGACTCACGGCGCACGCAAGGGCCTGGCCGACACGGCCCTCAAGACCGCGAACTCGGGCTACCTGACGCGGCGCCTCGTGGACGTGGCGCAGGACTGCATCATCAAGCTCGAGGATTGCGGCACCTCGCAGGGCATCACCGCGCGCGCGGTGATCGACGGCGGCAACGTGATCGCCTCGATCGGCGAGCAGGTGCTGGGCCGCGTGCCTCTCGAGGATGTGCTCGACCCGGCGACGGGCGAGGTGATCCACCCCGCGAACGAGCTGATCGAGGAGCGCCACGCCACGGCCATCGACGAGGCCAAGGTGCAGGAGATCTATGTCCGCTCGCCGCTGACTTGTGAGGCCGAGGACGGGATCTGCGCCCAGTGCTACGGGCGCGACCTTGCCCGCGGTACCCGCGTGAACGTCGGCGAGGCGGTGGGCATCATCGCCGCGCAGTCGATCGGCGAGCCGGGCACCCAGCTGACGATGCGGACCTTCCACATCGGCGGCGCGGCGAACGTCTCGAACCAGTCGTTCCTCGAGTCGACGCAGGAAGGCAAGCTGGAGTTCCGCAACGCCAACACGCTGACCAGCGCCGATGGCGAGGTGATCGTGATGGCGCGCAACATGCAGCTTGCCATCGTCGACGAGCAGGGCCGCGAGCGGGCGGCCTACAAGGTCACCTACGGCACCAAGCTGCTGGCGGCCGAAGGGATCGAGGTCAAGCGCGGCGATCGGCTGGCCGAGTGGGACCCCTACACCCTGCCGATCATCGCCGAGAAGGCGGGCATCGCGAAGTTCGTCGACCTCTACGCCGGCATCTCGGTGCGAGAGGAGACGGACGAGGCGACGGGCATCGCGCAGCGGATCGTGTCGGACTGGCGCTCGGCCCCCAAGGGCAACGAGCTTCGCCCGGCGATCACGCTGGTCGATGCGAACGGCGAAATGGTCAAGCTGGATAACGGCAACCCGGCCCATTACTTCATGTCGGTCGACGCGATCCTGTCGGTCGAGGACGGGCAGGAGATCAAGGCCGGCGGCGTGATCGCGCGCATCCCGCGCGAGGGCGCCCGGACCAAGGACATCACTGGCGGCCTGCCGCGCGTGGCCGAGCTGTTCGAGGCCCGGCGTCCGAAGGACCACGCGATCATCGCCGAGATCGACGGCACGGTGCACTTCGCCAAGGACTACAAGAACAAGCGCCGCATCGTGCTGGAGCCGCGCGACGAGAGCCTCGAGCCCCGGGAATACCTGATCCCGAAGGGCAAGCACATCACCGTGCAGGAAGGCGACGTGATCCAGAAGGGCGAGTACATCATGGACGGCAATCCCGCCCCCCATGACATCCTCGCGATCATGGGCATCGAGGCGCTGGCCGAGTACCTGATCAACGAGGTGCAGGACGTCTATCGGCTGCAGGGCGTGAAGATCAACGACAAGCACATCGAGGTGATCGTCCGCCAGATGCTGCAGAAGATCGAGATCACGGCCTCGGGCGACACGACGCTGCTGCCGGGCGAGCAGATCGACCGCTTCGAGTTCGACGAGATCAACGCCAAGATGGACGCGCAGGGCAAGCGTCCCGCCCAGGGCGGGCCGGTTCTGCTGGGCATCACCAAGGCGAGCCTGCAGACGCGCTCGTTCATCTCGGCCGCCTCGTTCCAGGAGACGACCCGGGTGCTGACCGAGGCCGCCGTCCAGGGCAAGCGCGACAAGCTGGTGGGTCTCAAGGAGAACGTGATCGTCGGGCGCCTGATCCCGGCGGGCACGGGCGGGGCCACGATGCGCCTCAAGCTCGAGGCGCAGCGGCGCGACAAGCGCATCGTCGCGGAGCGCGAGGCAGCGGCGCGCGATGCCGCGGCGGCCCTGGAGGTGATCGACGTCGCCGACGAGTCGGTCGATCCCGAGCCGTCCCCGGGCGGAGGCTTCGGCGAGATCCTCTGACCGGCGCGCGCGCGCCCCTCGCGACAACGACGGAAGCCCGGCCCCCGCGGCCGGGCTTTCCATTTTCTCAGACCCGCGTGATCGCCTGCGTTTCCCCATTGCGCGCGCGGCGGGAGCACGGCAGGGTCCGGCGCCATGGAGCCCCGCCGCCGTCCCACCTGCTGCCCACGACCGCACGCCGCGATCGCCCTTGCCGGCGCGCTCGCAGCGTGCACGACGGCCCCCGCGGGCTTCGAGCGCCCTGAGCAGCCGCTGCCGACGCCCGAGGGGCTGGTGGACGCGACCGATCCGCAGCCGATCTCGGAAGTCGCCTGGCGCTATGGGCCGGCGCCGTGGAAGACCGATGCGGTGGGAGACCCGCGGATCGAGGCCGAGATGGGTGGCCTCGCCTACGCGATCGAGTTCTATGGCTGCGACGTGGGCCGCGGCTGCACCGACCTGCGGTTCGTGACGCGGGCGACGGTGATGGACGCCGAGGCGCCCGACCGCCCGGCCTCGCGCCAGGCGCTGGTCTGGAAGGCTAACCGGTGGAATCTGGAGCACCGCTTCGGCAAGGCGAGCGCGGGCGAGGCGCGGGGCGAGCTGATCCTCGAGCTGAACGCGACTCTCGCCGGCGGGGTGACCCGGCAAAACCTCGACGCGCTGTTCGACTGGTGGCGCGTGGCACTGGCGGAATTTCGCGATTTCACCGAGCTTTAGCGGGCCTTCGTCCCGGGGCCGGGGGTGAAAAATCGCCCTTGACCGCCCCGGGGGGCACGAGTATGTTCCGCGGACTTTCGCGCGGGGACTCTCGCGCGAGGTTCAGAACTGCCTAAAGAATGGCATGCATGACCCGGCTTCGGCCCGGTCCTCTGAAATTCTGCCGCAGGGATGCGATCCTCGCATCGTTTGCGGCTTTTCGTGCGTTCCCGCACGGCCCGTGTGGCCAGACGGGGGACCGCAGGGAACGGATGGAAGAACGAGAAGGGCAACGCGACCCATGCCGACGATCCAGCAGCTGATCCGGAAGCCCCGGCAGCCCAGAGTCAAGCGACAGAAGGCCCAGCACCTGCAGGCCTGCCCTCAGAAGCGCGGCGTCTGCACGCGCGTCTACACCACGACGCCGAAGAAGCCGAACTCGGCGCTCCGCAAGGTGGCGAAGGTCCGGCTCACCAACGGCTTCGAGGTGATCAGCTACATCCCCGGCGAGGGCCACAACCTTCAGGAGCATTCGGTGGTCCTGATCCGCGGCGGCCGCGTCAAGGACCTTCCGGGCGTGCGCTACCACATCCTGCGCGGCGTGCTCGACACGCAGGGCGTGAAGGACCGCAAGCAGCGCCGCTCGAAATACGGCGCCAAGCGTCCGAAGTAAGGAGACCGCGACATGTCCCGTCGTCACAGCGCCGAGAAGCGCGAAGTCCTGCCGGACGCCAAGTTCGGCGACCGCGTCGTCACCAAGTTCATGAACAACCTGATGTATGACGGCAAGAAGTCGGCCGCCGAGAGCATCGTCTACGGCGCGTTCGACCGCATCCACGCCCGGCTCAAGCGCGAGCCGGTCGAGGTGTTCCACGAGGCGCTCGACAACGTGAAGCCCTCGGTCGAGGTCCGCTCGCGCCGCGTCGGCGGTGCCACCTACCAGGTTCCGGTCGACGTGCGCCCCGAGCGCCGCGAGGCGCTGGCGATCCGCTGGCTGATCGACGCCTCGCGCAAGCGCAACGAGAACACCATGGAAGAGCGCCTTGCCGCCGAGCTGATGGACGCGGTGCAGAACCGCGGCACGGCGGTCAAGAAACGCGAAGACACGCACAAGATGGCGGATGCCAACAAGGCGTTCAGCCACTACCGCTGGTAACCCGAGGAATTTGAACTATGGCCCGCGCATTCCCGCTCAGCCGTTATCGCAACTTCGGCATCATGGCCCACATCGATGCTGGCAAGACCACGACGACCGAGCGCATCCTCTACTACACCGGAAAGTCGCACAAGCTGGGCGAGGTGCATGACGGCGCCGCGACCATGGACTGGATGGAGCAGGAGCAGGAGCGCGGGATCACCATCACCTCGGCCGCGACCACGACCTTCTGGTTCCGCACCGAGGACGGCAAGAACCCGACCGGCCTCTACGGCGACACGCCGGACGAGGCGCGCTTCCGCTTCAACATCATCGACACGCCCGGCCACGTCGACTTCACCATCGAGGTCGAGCGCTCGCTCGCCGTGCTCGACGGCGCGGTCTGCGTGCTGGACGCGAATGCGGGCGTCGAGCCCCAGACCGAGACGGTCTGGCGCCAGGCCGACCGCTACGAGGTGCCCCGCGTCGTGTTCGTCAACAAGATGGACAAGATCGGCGCGGACTTCTTCAACTGCGTCCGCATGATCAAGGACCGCACCGGCGCGCAGCCGCTGCCGATCCAGTGTCCGATCGGGGCCGAAAACGAGTTCGAGGGCCTGATCGACCTCCTGACCATGAAGGAGTGGGTCTGGAAGGGCGAGGACCTCGGCGCGAGCTGGCTGGTGCAGGAGATCCGCGCCGAGCTGAAGGACAAGGCCGAGGAGATGCGCGCCGCGCTGGTCGAGCTTGCCGTCGAGCAGGACGACGAGGCGATGGAAGCCTATCTCGAGGGCAACGAGCCCGACTACAAGACGCTGCTCTCGCTGATCCGCAAGGGCACGCTGTCGATGTCGTTCGTGCCCGTGCTCTGCGGCTCGGCCTTCAAGAACAAGGGCGTGCAGCCGATGCTGAACGCCGTGATCGACTTCCTGCCGGGCCCGCTCGACGTTCCTGCCTACAAGGGCTTCAAGCCGGGCGACGAGACCGAAACCCGCAACATCGAGCGCAAGGCCGATGACGCGCAGCCCTTCTCGGGCCTCGCTTTCAAGATCATGAACGACCCCTTCGTGGGCTCGCTGACCTTCACCCGGATCTATTCGGGCCAGATCCGGAAGGGCGACGCGCTCATGAACTCGACCAAGGGCAAGCGCGAGCGCGTCGGGCGCATGATGATGATGCACTCGAACAACCGCGAGGAGATCGACGAGGCCTTCGCCGGCGACATCATCGCGCTCGCGGGCCTCAAGGAGACCACCACGGGCGACACGCTGTGCGACCCGTCGAACCCGGTCGTCCTCGAGACCATGACCTTCCCCGAGCCGGTGATCGAGATCGCCGTCGAGCCGAAGTCGAAGGCCGACCAGGAGAAGATGTCTGCGGCGCTCGCGCGCCTCGCGGCCGAGGACCCGTCCTTCCGCGTCGAGACCGATCTCGAGTCGGGCCAGACGATCATGAAGGGCATGGGCGAGCTTCACCTCGACATCCTCGTCGACCGCATGAAGCGCGAGTTCAAGGTCGAGGCGAACATCGGCGCGCCTCAGGTCGCCTATCGCGAGACGATCTCGCGCAAGGCCGAGATCGACTACACGCACAAGAAGCAGACCGGCGGCACCGGCCAGTTCGCCCGCATCAAGCTGGTGATCGAGCCGACCGAGCCGGGCGAGGGCTACTCGTTCGAGTCGAAGATCGTCGGCGGCGCGGTGCCGAAGGAGTACATCCCCGGCGTCGAGAAGGGCATCAAGTCGGTGATGGACTCGGGGCCGCTTGCCGGCTTCCCGGTGATCGACTTCAAGGTCGCCCTCATCGACGGCGCGTATCACGACGTCGACTCGTCGGTTCTCGCCTTCGAGATCGCGTCCCGCGCGGCGATGCGCGAGGGCCTGAAGAAGGCGGGCGCCAAGCTGCTCGAGCCGATCATGAAGGTCGAGGTCGTGACCCCGGAGGAATATACCGGCGGCATCATCGGCGACCTGACCAGCCGCCGCGGCCAGGTGCAGGGCCAGGACACCCGCGGGAACGCGAATGTCATCAACGCCTTCGTGCCGCTCGCCAACATGTTCGGCTACATCAACAACCTGCGCTCGATGTCCTCGGGCCGCGCGCAGTTCACGATGCAGTTCGACCATTACGAGCCGGTTCCGTCGAACATCTCTGAGGAAATCCAGGCGAAGTATGCGTGATCCGGCTGCCCGAAGCAGCCGCAGCATCTGACGCCCCACCAGGAGGAAAGAACAATGGGTAAGGCAAAGTTCGAGCGGACGAAGCCGCATGTGAACATCGGGACGATCGGTCACGTCGACCACGGGAAGACGTCGCTGACGGCTGCGATCACGAAGTATTTCGGGGAGTACAAGGCGTACGACCAGATCGACGCGGCGCCGGAGGAGAAGGCGCGCGGGATCACGATCTCGACGGCGCATGTGGAGTACGAGACGGCGGCGCGGCACTACGCGCATGTCGACTGCCCGGGCCATGCGGACTACGTGAAGAACATGATCACGGGTGCCGCGCAGATGGACGGCGCGATCCTGGTGTGCTCGGCCGCGGACGGCCCGATGCCGCAGACGCGCGAGCACATCCTGCTGGCGCGTCAGGTGGGCGTGCCGGCGCTGGTGGTGTTCCTGAACAAGGTCGACCAGGTGGACGACCCGGAGCTTCTGGAGCTCGTCGAGATGGAGGTGCGCGAGCTTCTGAGCTCGTATGACTTCCCGGGCGACGACATCCCGATCGTTGCCGGCTCGGCGCTGGCGGCGCTGGAGGACCGCAACCCCGAGATCGGCGAGCAGAAGGTGCGCGAGCTGATGGCGGCGGTGGACGAGTACATCCCGACGCCGGACCGCCCGATCGACCAGCCCTTCCTGATGCCGATCGAGGACGTCTTTTCGATCTCGGGCCGCGGCACGGTGGTGACGGGGCGCGTCGAGCGCGGCATCGTGACGGTGGGCGAGGAGGTCGAGATCGTCGGCATCCGCCCGACCCGCAAGACCACGGTGACGGGCGTCGAGATGTTCCGCAAGCTGCTGGACCGCGGCGAGGCGGGCGACAACATCGGCGCGCTTCTGCGCGGCGTGGACCGCGAGGGCGTGGAGCGCGGGCAGGTGCTGTGCAAGCCGGGCTCGGTGAAGCCGCACAAGCGCTTCGAGGCTGAGGCCTACATCCTGACGAAGGAGGAGGGCGGCCGTCACACGCCGTTCTTCACCAACTACCGGCCGCAGTTCTACTTCCGCACGACCGACGTGACGGGGACGGTGGAGCTGCCGGAGGGCACCGAGATGGTGATGCCGGGCGACAACCTGAAGTTCACCGTGCAGCTGATCGCCCCGATCGCGATGGAGGAGAAGCTCCGCTTCGCCATCCGCGAGGGCGGCCGCACCGTCGGCGCAGGCGTCGTGTCGAAAATCATCGAGTGAATGAAGGCTTGAGGACCCGGCCGGGGGCCTGACCCCCGGCCGTCCGATTTCCCTGCGAGGCGAAGATGCAAGGTCAGAACATCAGAATCCGGCTCAAGGCCTTCGATCACCGCGTGCTCGATGCCAGCACGGCCGAGATCGTGAACACGGCCAAGCGGACCGGCGCGCAGGTGCGCGGCCCGATCCCGCTGCCGAACAAGATCGAGAAATTCACCGTGCTGCGCGGCCCTCATATCGACAAGAAGAGCCGCGAGCAGTTCGAGATCCGCACCCACAAGCGTCTTCTCGACATTGTGGACCCGACGCCCCAGACCGTGGACGCGCTGATGAAGCTCGACCTCGCGGCTGGCGTCGATGTCGAGATCAAGATCTGAGGAGGCGACGTCCATGCGCTCCGGCGTGATCGCAAAGAAGCTGGGCATGACCCGGCTGTTCATGGAGGACGGACGGCAGGTGCCGGTCACCGTGCTCCAGATGGAGAATGTCCAGGTCGTCGCCCAGCGCACGGCCGACCGCGACGGCTATACGGCCGTCCAGCTCGGCGCGGGCGAGGCCAAGGCCAAGAACACCACGCAGCCGATGCGCGGCCATTTCGCCAAGGCGAATGTCGCGCCGAAGCGCCGCCTCGTCGAGTTCCGCGTGGCGCCCGAGAACCTGATCGACGTGGGGGCGGAGATCACCGCCGACCACTTCGTGAGCGGCCAGCTCGTGGACGTTGCCGGCACGTCGATCGGCAAGGGCTTCGCGGGTGCGATGAAGCGGCACAACTTTGGTGGCCTGCGCGCCTCGCACGGCGTGTCGATCAGCCACCGCAGCCACGGCTCGACCGGCCAGTGCCAGGACCCCGGCAAGGTGTTCAAGGGCAAGAAGATGGCGGGCCACATGGGCGACGCACGGGTGACCGTGCAGAACCTCGAGGTGGTGCGCACCGATGCCGAGCGCGGCCTGCTCATGATCAAGGGCGCGGTTCCCGGCTCGCGCGGCGGTTGGGTCACGGTCCGCGACGCGGTGAAGCGCCCGGCGCATGACGGCGTGCCGATGCCGGCCGCGATCCGCGCGGCGGAGGCTGCGGCGGTTGCCGAGGCCTCGGCCGAAGGGGGTGAGGAATGAAACTCGCAGTGATCAATCTCGATGCCGCCGCGGCGGGCGAGGTCGAGGTCTCGGACGAGATCTTCGGCGTCGAGCCGCGCGCCGACATCCTGCAGCGCGTGGTACGCTGGCAGCTGGCCAAGCGCCAGGCCGGCACCCACAAGACCAAGTCGCGTGGCGAGGTGAGCTACTCGACCAAGAAGATCTACCGCCAGAAGGGCACCGGCGGTGCCCGTCACGGCGACAAGGGCGTCACGCAGTTCCGGCACGGCGGCAACGCCAAGGGCCCGGTGGTCCGCAGCCACGCGCACGACCTGCCCAAGAAGGTCCGTGCGCTGGGCCTGAAGATGGCGCTCTCGGCCAAGGCGAAGGACGGCCAGCTCATCGTCGTCGACGAGGCGCGGCTGGATGCGCCCAAGACCAAGGCGCTGGCCGACAAGGTCGCGAAGCTGGGCTGGAGCAAGGCGCTGGTGATCGACGGAGCCGAGCTCGACGCGAACTTCGCGCGCGCCGCCCAGAACCTCGACGCGGTGCACGTGCTGCCGGGCCAGGGCGCGAATGTCTACGACATCCTGCGCAAGGACACCCTGGTGGTGACGAAGGCGGGTCTCGCGGCGCTGGAAGCGCGGCTCGCGGCGAAGGAGGCGTGACGATGACCGACAAGGCAGCCCTCTACGACGTGATCCGCCGTCCCATCATCACCGAGAAGGCGACGATGGTCTCGGAGTCGAACGCGGTGGTGTTCGAGGTCGCGATGGACTCGACCAAGCCCCTGATCAAGGAGGCGGTCGAGGCCCTGTTCAACGTGAAGGTGAAGGCCGTCAACACGACCGTCACCAAGGGCAAGGTGAAGCGCTTCCGCGGCAAGCCGGGGCGGCGCAGCGATGTCAAGAAGGCCTATGTGACCCTCGAGGAGGGGAACGCGATCGACGTGACCACCGGTCTCTGAGATCTGGGCACGGACTGAAACGAGCAAACGGAAGACAGCAAGATGGCGTTGAAAACCTATAAGCCGACGACGCCGGGCCAGCGCGGGCTGGTTCTGATCGACCGTTCCGGGCTCTGGAAGGGCCGTCCCGAGAAGACCCTCATCGAGGGGCTCACGGGCAACGGCGGCCGGAACAATACCGGACGGATCACCGCGCGTCGGCGCGGCGGCGGCGCGAAGCGGCTCTACCGCATCGTGGACTTCAAGCGGACCAAGGCCGATGTGCCGGCGACCGTCGAGCGGATCGAGTATGACCCGAACCGCACGGCGTTCATCGCGCTCATCCGGTACGAGGACGGCGAGCTTGCCTACATCCTGGCGCCGCAGCGCCTGGGCGTCGGCGACAAGGTCGTCTCGGGCCGCAAGGTCGACGTGAAGCCCGGCAACGCGATGCCGTTCACCGGCATGCCGATCGGCACGATCGTCCACAATGTCGAGATGAAGCCCGGCAAGGGCGGCCAGATCGCGCGGGCGGCGGGCACCTATGCCCAGTTCGTCGGCCGTGACGGCGGTTATGCCCAGCTGCGTCTCAGCTCGGGCGAGCTGCGCATCGTTCGGCAGGAGTGCATGGCGACGGTCGGCGCGGTGTCGAACCCCGACAACTCGAACCAGAACTTCGGCAAGGCCGGCCGCACCCGCCACCAGGGCAAGCGCCCCGCCGTCCGCGGCGTCGCGATGAACCCGATCGACCACCCGCATGGCGGCGGCGAGGGCCGCACCTCGGGCGGCCGTCACCCGGTCACCCCCTGGGGCAAGCCCACGAAGGGGCGCAAGACGCGCTCCAACAAGGCGACCGCGAAGTACATCCTGCGCTCGCGCCACGCGCGCAAGTCGAAGTAAGGAGGCGAGAACATGCCACGTTCCGTCTGGAAGGGTCCGTTCGTCGACTCCTACGTGCTGAAGAAGGCCGCGAAGTCGCGCGAGTCGGGTCGCAACGAGGTCATCAAGATCTGGTCGCGCCGCTCGACCATCCTGCCGCAGTTCGTCGGGCTGACCTTCGGTGTCTATAACGGCCAGAAGCACATCCCGGTGAGCGTCACCGAGGAGATGATCGGCCACAAGTTCGGCGAGTTCTCGCCGACCCGCACCTATTACGGCCACGCGGCCGACAAGAAAGCGAAGCGGAGGTAAGACCATGGGTCAGGAAAAGAACCCCCGCCGCGTCGCCGACAACGAGGCGATGGCCGTGAACCGGATGCTGCGGGTCAGCCCGCAGAAGCTCAACCTCGTGGCGCAGATGATCCGCGGCAAGTCCGCCGACCAGGCGCTGGCGATGCTGACCTTCTCGAAGAAGCGCATCGCCGAGGACGTGAAGAAGACGCTGCAGTCGGCGATCGCGAACGCCGAGAACAACCACGGCCTCGACGTCGACGCGCTGGTCGTGTCCGAGGCCTTCGTCGGCAAGAACCTTGTGTTGAAGCGTGGCCGCCCGCGTGCGCGTGGCCGCTATGGGCGGATCATGAAGCCGTTCAGCCAGCTCACGATCAAGGTCCGGCAGGTAGAGGAGCAGGCCTGATGGGTCACAAGGTTAATCCGATCGGCCTTCGTGTCGGCATCAACCGTACCTGGGACAGCCGCTGGTACGCCGACCGCAAGGAATACGGCCAGCTGCTGCACGAGGACCTGCGGATCCGCGACTTCATCCGCAAGGAGGCCGCGCAGGCCGGCGTCAGCCGCGTCGTGATCGAGCGCCCGCACAAGAAGTGCCGGGTGACGGTCCACACCGCGCGTCCGGGCGTGATCATCGGCAAGAAGGGCGCGGACATCGAGAAGCTGCGCTCGAAGCTGGCCGCGCTCACGGCGAGCGAGCTGCATCTCAACATCGTCGAGATCCGCCGCCCCGAGCTCGACGCGCAGCTGGTGGCCGAGAACATCGCCCAGCAGCTCGAGCGCCGCGTCTCGTTCCGCCGGGCGATGAAGCGGGCGGTGCAGAACGCCATGCGCATGGGCGCGCTGGGCATCCGCATCAACTGCGCGGGCCGCCTTGGCGGCGCCGAGATCGCGCGCACCGAGTGGTATCGCGAGGGCCGCGTGCCGCTGCACACGCTGCGTGCGGACATCGACTACGCGCTGGCCGAGGCGAAGACCGCATACGGCATCATCGGGATCAAGGTCTGGATCTTCAAGGGCGAGGTGATGGAGCACGATCCCTCGGCCCGTGACCGCCGCCAGCAGGAAATGCAGGAAGGCGGCGCCGGGCGCCCCGGCCGCGACCGCGACCATCGCGGCGACCGCGACCGCTGACGCAGGGCAGGGAGACGAGCAATGCTTTCGCCGAAACGAACCAAGTTCCGCAAGCAGCACAAGGGCCGGATCCACGGCGAGGCCAAGGGCGGCTTCGACCTGAACTTCGGCACCTTCGGGCTCAAGGCGGTCGAGCCCGAGCGCATCACGGCGCGTCAGATCGAGGCGGCACGCCGCGCGATGACCCGCCAGATGAAGCGTCAGGGCCGCATCTGGATCCGCATCTTCCCCGATGTCCCGGTCACGCAGAAGCCGACCGAGGTCCGCATGGGCAAGGGCAAGGGTTCGGTCGAGTACTGGGCGGCCAAGGTCAAGCCCGGCCGTATCATGTTCGAGATTGACGGCGTGCCCGAACCTGTGGCAAGGGAGGCCCTCCGTCTCGCGGCCATGAAGCTGCCGATCAAGAGCCGGGTCGTCGTCCGCGAGGACTGGTGAGAAATTTCGGGTCCGCCCCCGCCTTGCGGGCGAGGGGGCGGATCGATTTTTGATGAATGATGCGGTGGCGCGGGCCCTGCGGCTGCGCCCCCGCATATCTGTCAAAGGAGACGTGCCATGAAGGCCACTGAGCTGCGCGACAAGACGCCGGATCAGCTGCGCCAGGATCTCGAGGTCCTGAAGAAGGAGGCCTTCAACCTCCGCTTCCAGGCCGCGACCGGCCAGCTTGAGAACACGGCGAGAAAGCGCGCCGTCCGCCGCGACATCGCGCGGGTGAACACCATCCTGATCGAGAAGGCCCGCGCCGCGGCCGGGGCGGAGTGAGAGAGATGCCGAAGCGAATCCTGCAGGGCACCGTCGTGAGCGACAAGAACGAGCAGACCGTCACGGTCCTGGTCGAGCGGCGCTTCACGCACCCGGTTCTGAAGAAGACCGTCCGCAGCTCGAAGAAGTACCGCGCCCATGACGCGGCCAACGAGTTCAAGGTCGGCGAGACCGTGCGCATTCAGGAATGCGCGCCGATCTCGAAAAGCAAGCGCTGGGAGGTCGTCGGCCGGGTCTGATCCGGTCCGACATCCCAGCTGATCGAAACCGCGGGGCCATGAAGGGGTCCCCGCAGGTCGGGAGAGCAAAGCATGATCCAGATGCAGACCAATCTGGACGTCGCCGACAACTCCGGCGCGCGTCGGGTGCAGTGCATCAAGGTGCTTGGCGGCGCGAAGCGTAAATACGCGGGCGTCGGCGACATCATCGTCGTCTCGGTGAAGGAGGCGATCCCCCGCGGCCGCGTGAAGAAGGGCGACGTGCGCAAGGCCGTCGTCGTTCGCACCGCCAAGGAAGTCCGGCGCGAGGATGGCACCACCATCCGGTTCGACCGCAACGCCGCGGTCATCCTCAACAACAACCTCGAGCCGGTCGGCACCCGCATCTTCGGGCCGGTCGTGCGCGAGCTGCGCGCCAAGAACTTCATGAAGATCATTTCGCTCGCGCCGGAGGTGCTGTGATGGCCGCGAAGCTCAAGAAGGGCGACAAGGTCGTGGTCCTGACCGGCCGCGACAAGGGCAAGGAGGGGGAGATCCTCCGGGTGATCCCCAAGGACGGCCGCGCGGTCGTCGCGGGCGTCAACATGGTGACCCGTCACCAGCGCCAGACCCAGACCAGCCAGGGCGGCCGCATCCAGAAGGAAGCGGCGATCGACCTGTCGAACATCGCGCTCGTCGACCCGAAGGAGGGCGGCCCGACCCGTGTCGGCTTCCGCATCCTCGAGGACGGCACCAAGGTCCGCTTTGCAAAGAAGTCGGGGGAGGTCATCGATGGCTGACGGCTCCGCATATGTGCCCCGTCTCCGCGCTCTCTACCAGAGCCAGATCCGCCAGGCTCTGAAGGAGCAGTTCGGCTACAAGAACGACATGATGATCCCGCGCCTCGACAAGATCGTCCTGAACATGGGCGTCGGCGAGGCGGTGAGCGACTCGAAGAAGATCAAGTCGGCTCAGGACGAGCTGATGAAGATCGCCGCCCAGAGGCCGGTCGTCACCAAGGCCAAGAAGTCGATCGCCGGCTTCAAGCTGCGCGAGGGCATGCCGATCGGCGTCAAGGTCACGCTGCGCCGCGACCGGATGTACGACTTCCTCGACCGCCTGATCACCGTGGCGATGCCGCGCATCCGCGACTTCCGCGGCGTGCCGGGCAAGAGCTTCGACGGCCGCGGGAACTTCGCGATGGGCGTGAAGGAGCACATCGTGTTCCCCGAGATCGACTACGACAAGGTCGACGCGGTCAAGGGCCTGGAGATCGTGATCAGCACCACGGCAGGCACGGATGCCGAGGCGAAGGCGCTTCTTGCGGCCTTCAACATGCCGTTCCGGACCTGAGCGCGGGAGGAAGAGAGACATGGCAAAGAAGAGCATGGTCGAGCGCGACAAGAAGCGCATCCGCCTTGCCGCGCAGTATGCCGAGAAGCGCGCCGCGCTGAAGGCGATTGCGAGCGACGAGTCGAAGTCGATGGAAGAGCGCTTCAAGGCGCGTCTGAAACTCGCGAAGCTGCCGCGGAACTCGGCCCCGAGCCGCATCCGCAACCGCTGCGAGGTGTCGGGCCGTCCGCGCGCCTACTACCGCAAGCTCAAGATGAGCCGCATCGCGCTCCGTGACCTCGCCTCGCGTGGCGAGATCCCGGGCATGGTCAAGTCGAGCTGGTGAGGAGGGGACAGGTATGTCGATGAACGATCCTCTCGGCGATATGCTCGCCCGCATCCGCAACGCGAGCCTGCGCAACCGCTCGACGGTCCGCACGCCTGCGTCCAAGCTGCGCGGCTGGGTGCTCGACGTCCTGAAGGACGAGGGCTTCATCCGCGGCTACGAGAAGGTGGACGGCCAGGGCGGCCATCCCGAATTCGAGATCAGTCTCAAGTATTTCGACGGCCAGCCCGCGATCCGCGAGCTCAGGCGCATCTCGACCCCCGGTCGGCGCGCCTACTCGGCCTCGAAGGGGCTGCCGCATGTCCGCAACGGGCTCGGCGTCGCCATCGTCTCGACCAGCCGCGGCGTCATGACCGACGCACGCGCGCGGGCGGAGAACGTGGGCGGCGAAGTGCTCTGCACCGTTTTCTGAGGAGGCGATCATGTCGCGTATCGGAAAGAAACCGGTCCAGGCCCCCAAGGGCGCCGAGTTCAAGGTCGCCGGCCAGACCGTGGAGTGCAAGGGGCCCAAGGGCGTCCGCAGCTTCACCGCCACCGACGATGTCGACATCGTGGTCGAGGGCAATGTCGTCACCGTGAAGCCGCGTGGCACCTCGAAGCGCGCGCGTCAGCAGTGGGGCATGGCCCGCACGCAGATCGCTAACCTCGCGCAGGGCGTGACCGAGGGCTTTACCAAGCAGCTCGAGATCCAGGGCGTCGGCTATCGCGCCCAGGTGCAGGGCCGGACCCTGAAGCTGGCGCTGGGCTACAGCCACGACGTCGACTTCGCGATCCCCGAGGGGATCGACGTGGTCTGCCCCAAGCCCACCGAGATCGTGGTGAGCGGCATCGACCAGCAGCTTGTCGGCGAGACCGCCGCCAAGATCCGCGATTGGCGCCGGCCCGAGCCCTACAAGGGCAAGGGCATCCGCTACAAGGGCGAGTTCATCTTCCGCAAGGAAGGCAAGAAGAAGTAAGGACGCAAGGACATGGCCAACAGCAAGCGTGAGCTTTTCCTGCGGCGCCGCCTGCGCGTCCGCAACAAGCTTCGGAAGATGGCGGGCGACAGGCTGCGCATGAGCGTGCACCGGTCCTCGAAGAACATCTCGGTGCAGATCATCGACGACGTGGCGGGGCGCACGGTCGCATCGGCCTCGTCGCTCGAGCCCGCGCTGGGCGTCGTCGGCAAGAACAACGTCGAGGCCGCTAAGAAGATCGGCGCGACCGTCGCCGAGCGTGCCAGGGCGGCCGGCGTCGAGGACGTTTATTTCGACCGGGGCGGGTTCCTGTTCCACGGCAAGATCAAGGCCCTGGCCGATGCCGCCCGCGAGGGCGGGTTGAAGTTCTGAGGAGGCGAGAGAGATGGCAGAACGTGAAGGGCGCCGCGAGCGCCGCGACCGCCGCGAGGAGGATCGCGAGCCGGAATTCGCCGATCGTCTCGTCGCGATCAACCGCGTCTCGAAGACGGTGAAGGGCGGCAAGCGCTTCGGCTTCGCGGCGCTCGTCGTGGTCGGCGACCAGAAGGGTCGCGTCGGCTTCGGCAGCGGCAAGGCCAAGGAGGTCCCCGAGGCCATCCGCAAGGCCACCGAGGAGGCCAAGCGCTCGATGATCCGCGTTCCGCTCCGCGAGGGCCGGACGCTGCATCACGACGTTCTGGGCCGCTGGGGCGCGGGCAAGATCGTCATGCGCTCGGCGCCCGCGGGCACCGGCATCATCGCGGGCGGCCCCTGCCGCGCCGTGTTCGAGATGCTGGGCGTCCAGGACGTTGTCGCCAAGTCGACCGGCAGCCAGAACCCCTACAACATGGTCCGCGCGACCTTCGACGGCCTGCGGAACGAGTTCTCGCCCCGCCAGGTCGCGGCGCGCCGCGGCAAGAAGGTTTCGGACATCCTGCCGGCCCGCGAGGGCCAGCCGGCCGAGACCGCGGACGCCTGAGGAGGTCTGACCCATGGCCAAGACCATCGTCGTCAAGCAGATCGGCAGCCCGATCCGCCGCCCGGCCAAGCAGCGCGAGACGCTGAAGGGGCTGGGGCTGAACAAGATGCATCGCACCCGCGAGCTCGAGGACACGCCCGCGGTGCGAGGGATGGTGAACTCGATCCCGCATCTTGCGGTCATCGTCGAGGAGAAGGGCTGAGGCCCGTTCCCCGGGGGGCGCCAGGCGCGTCCCCCTTCCGCGCCCCTTCCACAGGGGCCGCGCCGGCGCCGGTCCCATCCTTGGTTCGTCCCGAGGCCGGCGCTTCATTGAAACCGTGGCGGCGGGGACTGACGCATTGCCCCGTGCGGTCCGGTGAGAGAGGAGATGCGTCATGAAACTGCACGAACTGCGCGACAATCCCGGCGCGGCGAAGACCAAGAAGCGCGTGGCGCGCGGCCCGGGCTCGGGCAAGGGCAAGACCGCGGGCCGCGGCATCAAGGGCCAGAAGTCGCGCTCGGGCGTGGCGATCAAGGGCTTCGAGGGTGGCCAGATGCCGCTCCACCGCCGCCTGCCGAAGCGCGGCTTCACCAACAAGATGTTCACGAAGAACTTCGCCGTGGTGAACCTGTGCGCCATCCAGCGCTTCATCGACGACGAGAAGATCGACGCCGGCGCGGTGATCGACGAGGCGGTGCTGGTCAATTCGGGCCTGGTGCGGCGCAAGCTCGACGGCATCCGGGTGCTGGCCAAGGGCGCGCTGACCTCGAAGGGCCTGAAGATCGACGTGACCGGCGCCTCGAAGGCGGCCGTCGCGGCGGTCGAGGCGGCGGGCGGGAGCCTCAGCGTGAAGGCCGCGGCCGCCGAGGCCGGCGCCGAGTGACGGCACGCGCGCGCGCCCCTGGCCGAGGCGCGCACCGGAACGGATGAACGGCCGCCGCGGGGCTTTCCCCGTGGCGGCCTTTGACCTGACAAGAGAGGCATCATGGCTTCCACCGCCGAGCAGCTGGCCGCGAACATGAGTTGGAGGTCCTTCGGCAAGGCCAAGGACCTGCAGAGCCGCATCCTCTTCGCCATCGGGCTCCTGATCGTCTACCGCCTCGGCACCTTCATCCCGATGCCCGGGATCGACACGGTGCAGCTTGCCCAGTTCATGGAGCAGACGCGCGGCGGGATTATCGGCGTCTTCAACATGTTTGCGGGCGGTGCCGTCGGGCGCATGGCGATCTTTGCGCTGGGCATCATGCCCTATATCTCGGCCTCGATCATCATGCAGCTGATGACCTCGATGGTCCCCTCGCTCGAGCAGCTCAAGAAGGAGGGCGAGAGCGGGCGCAAGAAGATCAACCAATACACCCGCTACGGCACCGTGCTGCTCGCGACCGTGCAGGCCTATGGCATCGCGGTCGGCCTCGAGGGGCAGGGCCTCGCGCTCGAGCCCGGCGCCTTCTTCCGCGCCTCGGCGGTGATCACGCTGGTGGGCGGCACGATGTTCCTGATGTGGCTCGGCGAGCAGATCACGGCGCGCGGCATCGGCAACGGAATCTCGCTGATCATCTTCGTGGGCATCGTCGCCGAGCTTCCCGGCGCGCTGGCGCAGTTCTTCGAGCTGGGCCGCACCGGGCAGCTTTCGACGATCGCGATCCTCGGGATCATGATCCTCGCGGGCGGCGTGATCTATGCCGTGGTCTTCGTCGAGCGTGCCCAGCGCCGGATCCTGATCCAGTATCCGAAACGCCAGGTCGGCAACAAGATGTATGGCGGCGAGAGTTCGCACCTGCCGCTCAAGCTCAACACCGCGGGCGTCATCCCTCCGATCTTCGCCTCGTCGCTGCTGCTGCTTCCGACCACGATCGCAAGCTTCGGCGCGCAGAGCGGCGATGTGGGCTGGCTGGGCTCGGTCGCCGCGATGCTGGGGCACGGGCAGCCGCTGTTCCTGGTTTTCTATGCCGCGCTGATCGTGTTCTTCGTGTTCTTCTATACGGCCGTGGTGTTTAACCCGGACGACGTGGCCGACAATCTCAAGAAGCATGGCGGCTTCGTGCTCGGGATCCGGCCGGGCAAGAAGACGGCGGAGTATCTCGACTACGTGCTGACGCGGCTCAGCGTGGTGGGGGCGATCTACCTCGTGGTCGTCTGCCTTTTGCCCGAGATCATGATCGCCGAGCTGGCGGTGCCCTTCTACTTCGGCGGCACGTCGCTCCTGATTGTCGTCTCGGTGACGATGGACACCATGACGCAGGTGCAGAGCCATCTGCTTGCGCATCAGTATCAGGGTCTGATCGAGAAATCGAAGATCCGGGGGCGGCGCCGGTAACAGGTGCCCCCTCCTGCCAGACTGAAGAACCGGAAGGGGAACGCGGACGTGAACATCATCCTCTTGGGCCCGCCGGGGGCCGGCAAGGGCACCCAGGCGCGCATCCTGATGGAGCGCAAGGGCATGGTGCAGCTCTCGACCGGCGACATGCTGCGCGCCGCCGTGGCGGCAGGTAGCGAGGTCGGGCGCAAGGCCAGGGCGGTGATGGAGGCCGGGCAGCTGGTCTCGGACGAGATCGTGATCGGCGTGGTCTCCGAGCGGCTCGACGCGCCCGACGTCCGGCAGGGCGTGATCTTCGACGGCTTCCCGCGCACCGTCGCGCAGGCCGAGGCGCTCGATGCCCTGCTGGCCGACAAGGGGATGAGCCTCGACGCGGTCGTCAGCATGGAGGTCGATGACGAGGCGCTGGTGGACCGGGTATCGGGCCGCTTCACTTGTGCAGGGTGCGGCGAGGGCTACCACGACACGCACAAGCGGCCGGCCGTCGAAGGCGTCTGCGACAAGTGCGGCGGGACCGAGTTCAAGCGCCGCGCCGACGACAACGCCGAGACGGTGCGCGAGCGGCTCAACGCCTACCATGCCGAGACCGCCCCGCTGATCGATTTCTACCGCGCGCAGGGCAAGCTGCGGACGGTGGACGGGATGGCCGAGATCGACGAGGTCACGGCGCAGATCGGTGCGGCGCTGGCCTGAAGTGCCTGGCAAGCCGGGCTGGCCCCGAAATCGGGGTTGACGCATCGGGGCGCGTGCTTATAGTTCGCGCTTCCATTCACGGAATGAGAGTCGCCGCCGTCGACTTCACCTCTCGACGGCACGGGATGTGGCGGAAAACTCTCGGGATGAGACGGGGCCGGTCGCGAGGACTGGTCCCTTGGATTTTGGGCCGCCCGGACGCGGGGGGCGAAGGACGGAGCTGGAGAAGTGGCGCGCATCGCTGGCGTTAACATTCCGACGAACAAGCGGGTGCATATCGCACTCACCTATATCCATGGCATCGGCCAGGCCGCGGCGCGCCAGATCTGCGAGGCCGTCGGCATCGCTGACGCACGCCGGGTGAACGAGCTCTCGGATGCCGAGGTGCTGGCGATCCGCGAGCACATCGACGCGAACCACCAGGTCGAGGGCGACCTGCGGCGCGAGGTTGCCGTGAACATCAAGCGGCTGATGGACCTCGGCTGCTACCGCGGCCTGCGTCACCGCCGCGGCCTGCCCGTGCGCGGCCAGCGCACGCACACCAACGCGCGCACCCGCAAGGGCCCCGCGAAGCCGATCGCCGGCAAGAAGAAGTAAGGAGCAGGGCAGATGGCTCGTGATCGTCGCGTTGCGCCCAAGCGCAAGGAGCGCAAGAACATCTCGGCTGGCGTCGCGCATGTGAACGCCTCGTTCAACAACACCCTCATCACCATCGCCGACGCGCAGGGGAACACCATCTCCTGGTCGTCGGCCGGGTCGATGGGCTTCAAGGGCTCGCGCAAGTCGACCCCCTACGCGGCGCAGGTCGCCGCCGAGGATGCCGGCAAGAAGGCCCAGGAGCATGGCGTACGCACCCTCGAGGTCGAGGTGCAGGGGCCGGGCTCGGGCCGCGAGTCGGCGCTGCGTGCGCTGCAGTCGATCGGTTTCCAGGTGACCGCCATTCGCGACGTGACGCCGATCGCGCACAACGGCTGCCGCCCGCCCAAGCGCCGCCGGGTCTGACCGCCGGAATTTGTCGAGCAGGCGGGCCTGCTTCCCGATCTGGGGCAGGTCCGCAGGCTTTTCCTCGAGTGTGCACGGACTCAGGGTCGGTCCGCGCGCGAGAATGGAGGAGACACCATGACGATCCACAAGAACTGGCTTGAGCTGATCAAGCCGCATGGCCTGGTGATTACCCCGGGTGCCGACAGCGAGCGCGTCGCCACCGCGGTGGCCGAGCCGCTCGAGCGGGGCTTCGGTCTGACGCTGGGCAACGCCCTTCGCCGCGTGCTCCTGTCGTCGCTGCAGGGCGCGGCGGTCACGTCGGTGCAGATCGACGGCGTGCTGCACGAGTTCTCCTCGATCCCCGGCGTGCGCGAGGACGTCACCGACGTCGTGCTCAACGTGAAGGGTATCGCGGTGCGCATGGACGCCGAGGGCAACAAGCGCCTGCAGCTCACGGCGACGGGCCCGGGCGTCGTGACCGCCGGCGACATCACCGAGGTCGCGGGCGTCGACATCATCAACAAGGGGCACGTGATCTGCCATCTCGACGATGGCGCGTCTCTGCACATGGAGCTGACGGTCGGGACCGGCAAGGGCTATGTCTCGGCAGACAAGAACCGGCCCGAGGACGCGCCGATCGGCCTGATCCCGGTCGATGCGATCTACTCGCCCGTCAAGCGCGTGAGCTACAAGGTAGACCCGACCCGCGAGGGCCAGGTGCTCGACTATGACAAGCTCTCGATCACGGTGGAGACCGACGGCTCGCTGAGCCCCGAGGATGCGATCGCCTATGCGGCGCGCATCCTGCAGGACCAGCTCCAGATCTTCATCAACTTCGAGGAGCCGAAGGAAGCGGGCCGCGAGGAGGGCGAGGAGTCGCTCGAGTTCAACCCGCTCCTCCTCAAGAAGGTGGACGAGCTGGAACTCTCGGTTCGTTCGGCCAACTGCCTCAAGAACGACAACATCGTCTATATCGGCGACCTGATCCAGAAGACCGAAGCCGAGATGCTGCGCACCCCGAACTTCGGCCGCAAGTCTCTGAACGAGATCAAGGAAGTGCTCTCGACGATGGGCCTGCACCTCGGCATGGACGTGCCCGACTGGCCGCCGGAAAATATCGAGGACATGGCCAAGAAGTTCGAGGATCAGTTCTGATCCTGCGACCCGCGGGGGCGTCAGCGCCCCCGCGTCACGACCCGGGCATGGTGCCCCAAGGAGGCCGCTTCCACGCAACGGCGGCCGGACAAAGCATAAGGACCAAGGAGAGACGACATGCGTCACGGTAGCGGACACCGCAAGCTCAATCGCACGGCCGAGCATCGCAAGGCGATGTTCGCCAACATGGCCTGCTCGCTGATCGAGCATGAGCAGATCAAGACCACGCTTCCCAAGGCCAAGGAACTGCGCCCGATCGTCGAGAAGCTGATCACGCTGGCCAAGCGCGGCGACCTTCATGCGCGCCGTCTCGCGGCGTCGAAGATCAAGCAGGACGAGGCGGTGAAGAAGCTGTTCGACGTCCTGGGCGCGCGCTACAAGGACCGCAATGGCGGCTATGCGCGCGTGCTGAAGGCGGGCTTCCGCTATGGCGACATGGCGCCGATGGCGATCATCGAACTCGTGGACCGCGACGCCGACGCCAAGGGTGCGGGCGACCGCGCCCGCGTGGCGGCCGAGGAGGCCGCGGCCGAGGAGTGAGGCGGGGGGCCACGCGGCCCCGGCGGCTTGCAGCGCGCTGCATCAGGGCGGCCCCCGCGGGGCCGCCTTTCGCGTTTCGGCGGCCGGCGCAGCCTGCGGCCGGGCGGCGGCGAGCCACCCCTTGGCGCGACCGTCGGCCCCCCATAGATTGCCGGGACAGGACCTCGATGCTGATGAGGCGGATCATGCGTGCCCGGGAAATCGGAAAGGCGATTGTGCTTGCGGCCTCGCTTACCGCGCTCGTCCCGCCCGCGGCCGCCCAGCAGGTGCCCCAGACGCGCGAGGAGATCACGCTGTCCTTCGCGCCGGTCGTGCGCAAGGCGGCGCCCGCCGTCGTCAACATCTACACGCGCAAGGTGGTCACCCAGCGGCCCGGCCGTTTTGCGGGCGATCCGTTCTTCGAGCGATTCTTCGGGGATTTCTTCGGTCAGCAGGTGCCCGAACGGCGGCGGATCGAGAACTCGCTGGGCTCGGGTGTCATCGTCGATGCGGAAGGGATCGTCGTTTCCAATCACCATGTCGTGGGCGACGCCGACGAGATCACGGTGATCCTGCATGACCGGCGGGAATTCGAGGCGCGGGTGATCTTCACGGACGAGGCGGCCGATCTCGCCGTGCTCGAGCTCGACGGCGCTGAGGATCTGCCGACGCTCGAGCTGCGCGATTCCGACACGCTGGAGGTAGGCGACCTCGTGCTCGCCATCGGCAACCCCTTCGGTGTCGGGCAGACGGTGACCAGCGGCATCATCTCGGGCCTCGCCCGCTCGGCGGGCAGGGCGGCGACGCGGCAGGGATATTTCATTCAGACCGATGCGGCGATCAACCCGGGGAACTCGGGCGGGGCGCTCGTCGACATGAAGGGGCGCCTGGTCGGGGTCAACACGGCCATTCTCAGCCGCACCGGCGGGTCGATCGGCATCGGCTTCGCGGTGCCGGCGAACCTGGTGGCCCGGGTGATCGACGCGGCGCTGAGCGGGGCCGAGGGCCTGGCCCGGCCGTGGCTCGGCATCGCCGGGCGCGAGGTGACCGGCGACCTCGCCGAGGCGCTCGGGCTCGGCGTGCCATCGGGCGTCCTGGTCGAGCAGATCCACCCGGAAAGCCCGCTCGCGGAACTTGGGCTGATCCCGGGCGACGTGATCCTCGGTATCGACGGCGTCGCGGTCAACTCGCCGGGCGAGCTCGATTTCCGGACCGCGACGCTGGGCATCGGGCAGAGCGTCACGATCAGCTATCTCAGCCGCGGCGTCGAGCGGGAGGCGCGCCTGCGCCTTGCGGCCGCGCCGGAGACGCCGCCGCGCGAACGGATGGTCCTCGAGCGCGCCGGGCGGCTCACCGGGCTCGATGTCGTCACCGTCAACCCCGGCGTCATCGCCGAGGCCCGCCTGCCCCTCATGGCGTCGGGCGTGCTGGTCATGGACGCCGCCGGCCCGTCCGGCCGCGCCGGGTTGCGGCGCGGCGATGTCATCCGCGCCGTCAATGGGCGCGAGATCGCCGGCACAGCGGACCTCGGCGCGGCGCTCGGCAATGCGCGGGGCGAGATCGTGCTGGAGGTGCTTCGCGGCGGCCGCCGCGGCAACATCACGGTGCGGGGGTGAGCGGCTCGCTCGACCTCTTCGGCGGCGACGAGGCGCCGGCCGCGGCGTCCGCGCCGGTGGGCGACGGGCCGCGCCCGTTGGCCGACCGGTTGCGGCCGGCGCGGCTGGAGGATGTCATCGGTCAGGATCACCTGTTGGGGCCCGAGGGGCCGCTCGGGGCGATGCTGGCGGCGGGCGAGCTGGGCTCGCTGATCCTCTGGGGGCCGCCGGGGGTGGGCAAGACGACGATCGCGTGCCTGCTGGCGGCCGAGACGCGGCTCGCCTTCGTGCAGATCAGCGCGATCTTCGCCGGGGTCGCCGACCTGCGAAAGGTGTTCGACACGGCCCGCACGCGGCATGCGGCGGGGCAGGGCACGGTGCTGTTCGTCGACGAGATCCACCGCTTCAACAAGGCCCAGCAGGATGCCTTCCTGCCGTTGATGGAGGCGGGCATCATCACGCTGGTCGGCGCGACGACCGAGAACCCGTCCTTCGAGCTCAATGCGGCCCTGCTGTCGCGCGCGCAGGTGCTCCGCCTTGCCGCGCTCGACGACCGGGCGCTTGGCGCGCTCCTCGACCGTGCCGAGGCCGCCGAGGGTCCGCTGCCCCTGACGCCCGAGGCACGCGCGGCCCTGATCGGCATGGCTGAGGGGGACGGGCGCGCGCTCCTCAACCTCGCCGAGCAGGCCTACCGGCTGGCGGGCGGCCCGCATGACGCGGCGGCCGTTGCCCGGCGCCTCAACCGGCGCGCCGCGCTCTACGACAAGACTGGCGACGGGCATTATGGCCTGATCTCGGCCCTGCACAAATCGGTGCGCGGGTCGGACCCCGACGCCTCGCTCTACTGGCTCGCGCGGATGCTCGAGGCCGGCGAGGATCCCCGCTTCCTCGCCCGGCGCCTCACGCGGATGGCGATCGAGGACATCGGCCTTGCCGATCCCGATGCGGCGCATCACTGCCTCGCGGCGTGGGACATCTACGAGCGGCTCGGCTCGCCCGAGGGCGAGCTTGCGCTGGCGCAGGCGGTGATCTACCTCGCGCTCGCGCCCAAGTCGAACGCGGCCTACATGGCCTACAAGGCCGCGCGCCGCGCAGCGGCCGAAAGCGGCGCCGCTCCGCCGCCCGACCATATCCTGAACGCGCCCACGCGGATGATGAAGGAGATGGGCTTCGGCCGCGATTACGCCTATGACCACGACGCGCCGGACGCGTTCTCGGGGCAGAACTACTTCCCCGCCGGCATGGCGCGGCCCGAGTTCTACCACCCCGTCGAGCGAGGCTTCGAGCGCGAGATGATGAAGCGCATCGATTGGTTTGCGCGGCTGAGGCGGGAAAGGGGTGGCGCGTGATCGAAAAGCTGATGCTGGTCGCGCTCGGCGGCGCCGTCGGGGCAAGTGCGCGCTTCCTGGCCGTGACGGGCGCGATCCGCCTGCTCGGCCCGGGCTTTCCCTGGGGCACGGTGATCGTGAACGTGGCGGGCTCGATCGCGATGGGGGTGCTGGTGGTCCTTCTGATCGAGCGGCTGCCCGGGGGCGGGGCCCGTCTCGCACCGCTGCTGATGACCGGCGTGCTGGGCGGTTTCACGACCTTTTCGGCCTTCTCGCTCGACGCGATTCAGCTCGTCGAGCGCGGGCGCTGGCTTGCGGCGGCCGGATACGTGTCGTCGTCGGTGATCCTGTCCATCCTCGGACTCGCGCTGGGTCTTGCGATCGCCCGCGCGCTGATAGCCTGAGGGGAGTGCGATGAGCGGCGTGCAGCACATGACGGTCGGACCGGACGAGGCGGAGCAGCGGCTCGACCGCTGGTTGCGCCGGCAGTTTCCGCAGCTTGCGCAGGGACGCATCGAGAAGATGTGCCGCAAGGGCGAGCTGCGCATCGACGGCGCACGGGCGAAGCCGTCGAGCCGCGTGGCGCCGGGGCAGGTGGTGCGCGTGCCGCCGCTGCCCGATCCCGCAACCGCGCCGGCCGAGGTCCCGATGGCCGTGCCGCAGATCGGCGAGGCCGAGCGCGACGCGATCCGCCGCGCGGTGGTCTTTCGCGACGACCACATGATCGTGCTGAACAAGCCGGCCGGCCTTGCCGTCCAGGGCGGCACGGGGCAGCGGCTGCATCTCGGCGCGATGCTGGATGCCCTTCGCTTCGGCCGCGAGGATGATCCGCGGCTGGTGCATCGGCTCGATCGCGACACGTCGGGGCTCCTTGTTCTGGCGCGGACGGGGCAGGCGGCCGTTGCCCTCGCGCGCGCATTCCGCTCGCGCGCGGTCGAGAAGATCTACGTGGCGTTGGTCGCCGGCGTGCCGTCGCCCCGGATGGGCACGATCCGGTTGGCGCTGGCGAAGTCCGCGTCGGGCGGGACGGCGTCGCGGATGCAGACCCTGCATCCCGATGACGCCGAGGAGGTCGAGGGCGCGCGCCACGCCGTCACCGACTATCGCGTGATCGACCACGCCGGAAGCCGCGCGGCCTGGGTGGCGCTGCGCCCCGTCACTGGGCGCACACACCAGCTTCGCGCGCACATGGCGGCGATCGGGCACCCGATCGCGGGCGACGGCAAATATGGCGGCAGCCGGCAGGAGAATCGCGGCGAGGGATGGGGTGCTGGCCTCGGGGGCGCTCTCAGCCGCAAGCTCCATCTTCACGCGGCGCGGCTGGTTCTGCCCCATCCGATCAGCGGGAAGCGGATCGAGTTTAGCGCGCCGCTGCCGGAGCACATGGCGCGCAGCTGGGATTTCTTCGGCTGGAATCCCGATGACCTGCCGGAGCCCATCTTCCCCGATTGAGCGCCGCGCCTGCGGTGCCGGCCTGGCGCGCGGGCGCCATATGACGGGCCCAGATGATGGACGAGTGTCCGAGGCGGGCTCACGGAGCGGCGAGAAGCCCTGGTGGCATCGAGGTGTCGGGCGGCATGTGATGGCGCCGGGCGGCGCGCAGCGACGCCAGTGCCAGCGCGGACGGCATGATCGGCCGGGCGGCGCTGGGGCCGTGGCCTAGCGCCCGGCGCGCTGCGACACCGGCCCGACGAGCACCTGTCGGCCCGGGATATTCTCGCGGGCCCCAGACCCCGCGCGTGCCATCAGTGGATCACCAGCTCGGCATGGAGCGCTCCGGCGGCGTGGATCGACTTGAGGATATCGATCATATCGCGCGGCCCCACGCCGAGCGCATTCAGGCCATCGACCAGATCGGCCAGCGTCACGTTCTCGTCCACCACGCCCAGCCGGTTGCCTGCCTCCTCGTCGATCTCGAGGTCGGTGCGGGGCAGCACCACGGTTTCGCCCGCCGCGAACGGATTGGGTTGAAGGGCGACCGGCGACTCGGTGACGCGGATCGTGAGGTTGCCCTGGGCCACGGCCACCTGGCTTATGCGAACGTCCGCGCCGAGCACGATGGTTCCCGAGCGCTGATCGATCACGACCCGGGCCTTGCGCGACGGGCTGATGGGCAAGCCCTCGATCATGCTCATCAGTTGCGCCGGCGGAACACCTGCTGCGACCACGTCCACGTCGACGGTGCCGCTGTCGCTCATCCGCGCGATGTTGCCCCGCAATCGACCGTTGATGGCGGCTTCGATCCGACTGGCCGTGGTGAAATCGGGCTCGCGGAGCGCGAGGCGCCCCCGCTGCATCGCGCCGAACACGAAATCCACCTCGCGCTCCACCCGGGCGCCGCCCGGCAGCGAGCCCGCCGTCGGAACGCCGATCTGCGCCGAGGCCCCCTGACCCTCGGCCGAGACGCCGCCCGCAAGGATCGGTCCCTGTGCCACCGCGTAGATCTCGCCGTCCGCGGCGTTGAGAGGGGTCATCACCAGCGTGCCGCCAAGCAGGCTCTTGGCATCCCCGATGGCCGAGACCGCGACGTCGATGCGGGCGCCGGCGCGGGCGAAGGCGGGCAGGGTGGCGGTCGCGATCACCGCGGCGACGTTGCGCGAGCGGAAGTCCTCGCCGCTGACATTCACCCCGAGGCGTTCCAGCAGGTTCTGCAGGGCCTCCTCGGTGAAGGGGGCGTTGCGGATGCTGTCGCCCGTGCCGTTGAGGCCGACGATCAAGCCATAGCCCACCAGGTCGTTGCCCCGGACACCCTCGATCTCGACGAGATCCTTGATGCGTGGACCGGCAACGGCCACCAGCGGTACCAGTGCGGCCGCAAGCATCACCAGAAGACCAAGACGCATCGGGCTCCTCCCCCGGTCAGCGCAGGAAGGCACCGAGCGACAGGCCCGACAGCCGCGCGGTCGTCGCAAAGAGCGTTCCGATCTGCCCCTCGATCGCATTGAAGCGCAGCGCGGCCGCGGTCTGATCGCCGCCCGAAAGCTCGTTGACGGCGATCGCGAGACCCGCCTGTTCGGCCATGTTGCGTGCTTTCACAAGTGAGATGCGTTCCTGCACGACGCCGACGCGGCCCATCGTGCCCGCGAGCTCGTCGGCGCTCTCGCGCAGGCCTGCAACGGCGCGTCGGGCGAGGCGATCGCTTTCTTGGGAATCGAGTGCCGTACTGCCGTCGAAGGCGCGGGTGAGCACGACAAGCTGCGCCAGCAATGCCCGAGCTTCCGGGTCGTCGGCGCGAACTCCAAGTGCGACTGTCTCGCCCGGTGCGATTTCGGCACGCGGCGCCGGGCCCGCCCCTCCGATGTAGATCGTGCCTCCGAAGACCCCCGCGGTGTCGGCAAAGCCCGCGACCAGCGCGTCGTGGGCGCTCGCGCCCGATGTTCCGGTCGCGATCAGTGCGTCGCCCGCGCCAAGCACCGCGGCCGCTCCGGTGAGGGCCGGGCCATCGGTCGCGTCGCCTGCGAACAGGCTGCGTCCGCCGACCGAGAGATTCAGCACCGCGACCGCGCGTTCGAGCGCAGCGCGTGCAGACGCCGCGATGGCCGAACGCCCCTGGGGCAGGTTGCCGGCGATGGCGATATCGGCGTCGTTGGCCAGGTCGCTCGCGAGCTGCCGAAGCTCGCCGAGGCCGCTGGCGACGACATTCACGCGCGTCTCGGCCAGGACGATTGCCTCGGCATGCCCCGCTAGGCGGTCGAGCGCGCCGCCGAGGCGCACGGTTTCCGCCACGCGGCCCGAAAGGCGTTCGGCGAGGTCGGCGGGTCGGCCGGTCACCGCCTCGGTCTGGGCGGCGTCGCCACGCGCGCGCAGCTCGGCCGCCATGCGCGTCAGCGTTGCCATGCGGGGCTGGAGGGTAAAGCCCGTCTCGAGTCGATTCATCGCTCAGATCCCCGTCAGTTCGTCCAGCATCCGGGCCGCGGCCTGGATGACCTGCGTGTTCGCCGCGAAGGCCTGTTCGAGGCGGATCAACTTGGCGAGCTCGGCATCCTCATCGACCGCGCGAAGCCGCCCCTCTTCTCCGGCGAGCACCGCGCGTGCCCCGGTCAGCACGCCCAGATCCACCTCGCGCGCCACGCGCGCGGTGGCGACCAGCTCCATGACGCCGGCGATGCGTCCGTCGAGGCTGAGCTCGCCCGAAAGTCCCGGGACCGAGGTGGCGTCCGTACGCGCGGCAAAGGCGTCGCCCAGCACGCGAAGCAGTGTATCGCGCCCCACCGGGCCGGGCGTGGCGGCCGCGAGCCCGTCCCGCAATCGGGAAGGGAAGCCGCCGGCCGCCGGATCGATGGAAGGGTTGACCGCGATGCGGCCCGCGAGGCCAACCAGCGTGGCGGGGTCGAGGGCCGCGCCCGCGTCGGTGAAGAGCCCCGGATCCCCGGCGCCAAGGGATGGGTCCGCAGTGCCCGGATCGCCGCGGGCGATCAGGTCGGCGGCGAGCGCGTCGATCTGCGCCTGGAACCGGGGGAGCGTCTCGTCTCGGATCTCGAACAGGCCCGCAAGCGCGCCGTCGGTGAGCGCTTGCGCCCTGCCACTGCCTGGCGCGATGTCGACATCGCCGAGCCGCAGGCCCGAAAGCGCGCCGGTGCCGCCGGCATAGGACATCGGCGCCGTGATCACCGGCGTCGGCGTGAAGTCGAGCCGCCGCACGCTGCTGTCGACAAGGGTGAGCCCCTGCTCGGTCCGCAGCTCGATCCGCCCGTCGTCGGTGCGGGTCTCTCGCAGCGGGATCGCCGCCGCGATCCGGTCGACATGCCGCTCGCGCGCGTCCTCGAGCGCGCTGGTATCGCGGCCGGTCGCCGTGAAGACCTGGATCTGCCGGTTCAGCCGCGCAACCTCGCCGGGCGCCGTGTTGATCGCCTCGACCTCGCGCGCGATGGCCCCGTCGGCGCCCTCGCGCAGGCGGACGGTTTCCTCCGACATCGCGACGAAGCCCGCAGCAAGGTCGATGGCGGCGGCGACCGCGGCCTCCTGCCGCGGCGCAGATTCAGGTGTGTCCGCCAGCGCGCCGAGGGCGGTCTCGAAGCGGCGCAGCCGGTCGATCAGGCTGCCGGGCTCGCCGGTCTCGCCAAGGGCCGAGGCAATCGCCGTGGCGGCGTCGGACATGATGCCGCCCCGCGCGGCCTCGGCGTCGGCGCGGCGGCGGAGCGCGGTCAGCTCGGTGTCGACCGCGCGGTCGACCGACAGCACCCGCACGCCACCGCCCAGCCCGCCGGCCATCGAGCCGAGCGAAACCGAGCGCGCGGCGTAGCCCTCCGTGAGCTGGTTCGCGAGGTTTCCGGAGACCACCTCGAGCATTCGGGAGTTCGCACCGAGGCCGCTGACGGCGCTCTGCAATGCGGACGAGATCGACATGGCTTCCCTCGCACCGGTCAGCGCCTCAGCGCTTGAGGTTGGTGGTTTCCTGCAGCATCTCGTCGACCGTCCGGATCGTGGTGGCGTTCGACGAATAGGCGCGCTGCGTCTGGATCAGGCTGGTCAGCTCCCTGGCGATGTCGACGCTGCTCTGCTGGACCGAGAACCCATTGATGCCGCCCACCGGACCCGTGTTGGCGTCCCAAAGGAACGGCTGCCCCGAGGCCGACGAGATCGCGAAGGCCTGGTTGTCAACGGCCGTCAGCCCGTTCGGGTTCGGCACGTCCACCACCGGGATGCGGTAGAGCGCGAGCCGCTGTCCGGTGTCGTAGACGCCGAGAAGCGTGCCGTCCGCTTCGAGCTCGAGGCCCGTGAAGTTGCCTGCCCGCGCGCCGTTCGCGTTGATGCCGGTGGGCGTGAAGCCCGCGGCGAGCTGCGTGAGGCCGCCCGCGAGCCCGGCGCCGCCGATCATCGCATCGATCGGGCCGCTGCCGGCCGTGATCGTCGCGACCCCGTCGGTCGCCGAGTAGGTCGCCCCGCTGGTGGCCGTGACTGTGCTGATAGTGCCGCGCCCGGCGACCGAGTCGTCGAAGGCGACCTCGAGTTCGGCGATCGGGTTCGTCGCGCCCGGGGCGCTGTCGTCGAAGGTGACGGTCCAGGTGTTGCTGCTGCCGGTGGCGGGAACCGTGGGCGTGAAGGTCACGGTGAGCCGGTTCTCGCGCCCGATGCCATCGAAATAGGCGATGGTCGAGGTGAAGGGGGCACCGCTCGCGGTGGCGTCGGTGGCGGTGGCCGGCAGGTTGGCGCCAAGCTCGATCCGCGTGGTGGGCTCGGCCGCGATCTGCGCGCCGTCGACTCGGATGGGCTCGAGGCTTGTGGGGCCGTCGCGCACCACGCCGGCCGCGATCTGGCCCGAGCTGTCCGTCGGGAGGCCGAGCAGGGCGAGGCCCGAGCGCGTCACCAGCACACCGTTCGCGTTCAGCGAGAACGAGCCGGTACCGGTGAGCTGGAACGGGCGCTGGCCGGCCGGCTGGTCGGCCGTGGCCGCCAGTGTGACCGGGAGCATGCCGCGCCCAGTGATCGCGATGTCCGTCGCGCTGCTGGTGCCGATCGGCGCGCCCGCGGTCGCGACGTCCCGGTAGGCCGCCGCCTGCACGCCGCCTGCCGAGAAGGCGCTGCGCGAGCCCGGAACGACCAGCGAGGCAAAGTCAACATCGGCGCGGCGAAATCCGGGTGTCGAGGAATTCGCGATATTGTCGGAGATCACCGCCAGCCGCGTCGAGTTTGCCTGTAGCCCGGCGACGGCGGCACCGAGGGAGGACGAAAGGCTCATGATTCTACCTCGCAGGTCGTTCTGATCGGGTCGTCTTGCCTTGCCCTTAGCCCGCCGAGGGTTGAGAACGCCCTAACGCCGGCCCTCGCGCAGCATGACGACCGCGATCCGCCGGTTCTGCGGTGCCTTGGGGTCGGCGTCGAACGGGTCGGTGTCGGCGAGGCCGCTCACGCGCACGATCCGCGCGGCGGGAAGCCCCTGCGCGGTGACGAGCCGCCGCGCCGCGTTGGCACGATCGGCGCTCAGCTCCCAGTTGGTGAAGGGCGCGCCGCTGCCGAAGGGCAGGGCATCGGTATGCCCCACCAGCGCGATGTCATTCGCGGTGTCTGCGATCAGCGGGACCAGAATGCCCAGAAGCGTATGCAGGACGGCGCTCGGCTCGGCCGAGCCCGCGTCGAAAAGCGGTCGCTCGGAGAGGTCGACAATCTCGATCACCAGCCCTTCGGGCGTCACGCGCAGCCGGAAGTGCCGACGGACGGTCGCGTCGTCCATTGCCGACAGCGCGGCGGCGATCCGCCGCTCGAGGTCGGCTTCGGCCTGCGCGGCCGCGCGAGCCGCGTCCGCCTCCGCATCGGGTGCAGGCGTGTCGGCGGTGCCGGTCGGCGGGTCGCTCGGCGCGCGCCTTTCGTCCGACGTCGCCGTCTCGTCGGGTGGCGGGTCGTCGACGCGCCGCTTGTGTCCCGAATCGTGCATCGCGGCGAGGCGGTCGCGACTGAAGATGCTCTCGCCCGAAAGCATCCCTGTCCCGCCCGCCGAGGTTCGGCTGACCGGCAGCGCGGGGTCGAAATAGTCGGCGATGCCCTTGCGCTGTTCCTCCGAGGTCGCGTTGAGAAGCCACATCAGCAGGAAGAAGGCCATCATCGCCGTGACGAAGTCGGCATAGGCCACCTTCCAGGCGCCGCCATGGTGGCCGCCCTCGACCTTCGTCACCCTGCGGATGATGAGCGGCGCCGCCGCGTCGCGATTTGCCATCATGTCCTCTCCGACCGCCCGAAGCCGAGTCTGGGCGCGCTCCCTTAGCGTCGGGTTAGCCCGCAGGGTTAACCGGCTCGCAAGCATCGCCATGCAAGACCCGGGGCGCGCGGGATGGTTGAGGCGGACCGGGAGCATGGACCGAGAATGACGGGACGAAGCGAGGACGAGGCAAGCGTTCTGGCCCGCAAGCTGCGCGGGCCGAAGATGCGGCTCAGCGGATTTCCGCCGATGGACCCGCTCTGCTACACCTTCGCCTCGATCGCGGCGACCCGGACGCGGGCGGAACTGCGGCCTGGCATCGACGTCACCGTCTATGGCTACGAGGTGCTGCGCCACGGCGACTACCTGCGCAGCCTGCGGGCGCCTTCGGCGATCTACCTCCTGTCATTTCCCACGACGCAGGGCACGGGGCTCATCAAGGCGCATCCGCGGCTGCTGGGGAAGGTGCTCGACATCTATTTAGGCGGCGACGGCAGCTTCGAGGAATCGAACTTCGCCCGCGGCCTGACCTCGATCGATCTGGCGATCTACGGCCGGTTCGTCGATCTCGTCGCCCGCTGCTTCGACGAGGCGCTGCACGAGCTGTGCGGCGCCTCGGCCATCGGGCTCGCGCGCCGGACGCGCTTCGAGCAGTTGCCGGGGATGGTGCGGATCGCCCCGGACGCGTCGGAAATCTTCGTCATCAAGCTCAATTACCATGTCGGCGACGACAAGCGCGGCGCCGGTCTGGATTTCGTCGTGCCCGTTTCGACGCTCGAGCCGCTCAAGCGCCAGCTGATCTCGGCGCAGCGCGGCGGCGATTCGAACCATGGGCTCTGGGCCGGCCACATGCTCGCGCAGGTGCTTGAGATGCCGCTGAAGGTGTCGGGGACGATCGGGCTCGGGCGCCTCTCGGTGGCCGAGATCAACCGCTTCCGGCAGGGGATGCTGCTCGAGCTTCCGCCCAACGCGCTCGACCGGGTCGAACTGCGGGTGATGACGAACGAGGGGCCGGTGACGCTGAGCACGGGCAAGCTGGGCGCGCGTGAGCGGCAGAAGGCGATCCGCCTCGCCGATCCCCCCGACCCGCGCTTCATGGCCCCGTTGCAGCGCGCCATCTCGGCCTCGCGGGCGGCGGAGTGACGCGGTAACCGCCGCGCGCAGGACGGGCCTTCCCGGACATTGGCGCCACGGGCATACTGAGGCGGGCGAGAGGCTTCGGGCGGGGCGAGGATCATGGCGGGGATCGGACGGCGCGGTGCGGCGGCCATGGGCGCGGTGCTGATCCTGTGCTCGGCCCTGGTCGCAACCCCTTCCATGGCCGAACCCGCCAAGGAACTCTTCGGCGCCATGTCCCGGCCAAGCGCCGAGCCGCCGGCACCCATCGGAGGCTATGCGGCAGGCTGCATCGGCGGCGCGGTCGAACTGCCCGAGACCGGCCCCGGCTGGCAGGCGATGCGGCTCAGCCGCAACCGCAACTGGGGCCACCCCGACGCGATCGCCTTCATCGAACGGCTTGCCGGCGCGGCCCGGGAGGCGGGCTGGCAGGGCCTCAACATCGGCGACATCAGCCAGCCGCGCGGCGGGCCGATGCGGACCGGGCATCGTTCGCACCAGATCGGGCTCGACATCGACATCTGGCTGCGGCCGCCGTCATCGCTCGACCTCAGCCGGGCGGATCGCGAGAGCGTCTCGTCCGTCAGCGTGGTGCGCGCCGACCGGCGCGGCGTCACCGCCGACTGGACGCCAGCGCATCACGCCATCCTGCGCGCGGCCGCCAGCGATCCCGCAATCGCCCGCATCTTCGTCAATGCCGCGATCAAGCGCGCGCTCTGCGAGGCCGAGCCGCAGGGCGCCGATCGCGCGTGGCTGGCGCGTATCCGTCCGTGGTGGGGGCATGACGCGCATTTCCATGTGCGCCTCTCCTGTCCCGCGGGGGCCGGGGACTGCCAGCCGCAAGAGCCGATCCCGGCGGGCGATGGTTGCGGCGCCGATCTCGACTGGTGGTTCTCGGACGAGGCGCTGAACCCCAAACCATCCGGGAAGCCCACGCGGCCGCGCGAGATCACGCTTGCCGATCTGCCGGCGGCGTGCCGCGCCGTGCTGTCGCGGTGATGCCGGTGCGTCGCGCCTTGAGCCTGCCCGCCACCGATCGGAGGCCGCGGCGAGGCGACGGGCGGCCATGACCAATCCGAACGCGGCAAGACTCGCGCAATCGCGCAGATGCCTGCGCGCCATGCTGCTCGCCGCCGCCCTTGCAGGGCTGAACCTGCCGCTCGCGCCCGCGGCCGCCGCCGGGCCGGTCGAGATCCGCGCCGAGCCGGTCCGCGTCGTCGCCGACACCCTGAGCGGCCTGAGGCAGCTGGGCGCATGGGAGCTTTCGAGCGAGGCGGGCCGGTTCGGCGGCTTCTCGGGGATGGTCGTCGAGGGTGGCCGCCTGACCGCGGTGAGCGACCGGGGGCTGCTGCTGAGCGCGCAATTCGCCGAGACGGCCGGAGCTCTCACCTTCTCCGACGCAACGCTCCGCCGACTGATTGAGACCGATGGCAGCCGCCTCCGCGGCGAAGGGGGCGACGCCGAGGCGCTGACCCGCCTCGATAGCCAGCTGTTCGTGGCCTTCGAGCGTGACCACCGCATTGCCCCGCTCGGGCGCGACGGGACCCTCGGGCCAAGCGTCACGCAGCGCGCCTTCGAGAGCCTGCCCTCGAATGGCGGGATCGAGGGGCTTGCCGGTGCGGGCCGCGTGCTTCTCGCCTTCCCCGAGACGCCGCAGGACGACAAGACGGCGGCGCTCGCCCTCTCTCCCGACGGCGAACTGCTCGGGACCGGTCGGCTCGCGACGCCAGCCCCGCATGTCGTCACCGATGCGGCGGTCGGACCGGATGGCCGGCTCTACGTGGTCCTGCGGGACTTCTCGATTCTGCGCGGCGTCAGCATCCGCGTGCGCCGCCACGCGCTTGCGGGCAGTCCGCCCCTCCCCGTCGAGGGGCCGGGCGAGACGCTCGCGGCCTTCGCGCATTCCAGCGGCATCGACAACATGGAGGCCATCGCCCTGTGGCGCGACGCGCAGGGACGCCTGCGGCTGTGGCTGATGTCGGACGACAACTTCAACCCGCTTCAGCGCACCCTGCTCCTGGATTTCGAAGTGACGCCCTGACGCGGGACCGGCATGCGGGGGCAGTGCGCCCCCTCAGGCATCGATCCCCAGCGCCGCGCGGACATGCGCCCAGCCTTCCTCGGCGGTGTCGACGAAATGGAACAGGTCGAGGTCCTCGGGCGCGATCGTTCCCGCCTCGACCAGCGCATGCCAATTCACGATATCGCGCCAGAAGTTCGAGCCGAACAGCAGGACCGGCAATGGGCGCATCCGCTCGGTCTGGATCAGCGTGAGCGTCTCGAACAGCTCGTCCAGTGTCCCGAAGCCGCCCGGGAACACCGCGATGGCGCGCGCGCGCATCAGGAAATGCATCTTGCGGATGCCGAAATAGTGGAAGTTGAAGCTCAGCTCCGGCGTGACGTAATGGTTCGGCGCCTGTTCGTGGGGCAGGACGATGTTGAAGCCCATGCTGGGGGCGCCGGCCTCGTGCGCGCCGCGGTTTCCCGCCTCCATCACGCCCGGCCCGCCACCGGTCACCACCACCAGCTCGCCGCCACCGCGGCGGACGCATTCATGGCCCACCAGCCGCGCGAACTCGCGGGCTTCCTGGTAGAAATGCTTGAGCCATTCGCGCTGCGGCGGGACGGCATCGCCCGGCCGCGGCACCCGCGCGCCGCCGAACAGCACGACGGTCGAGGTGATGCCGAGATCGCCCATTGCCAGTTCGGGCTTGAGAAGCTCGAGCTGCAGCCGCACGGGGCGCAGTTCGTCGCGCCCCAGGAAGTCGGGGTCCGCGAAGGCCAGGCGGAACGCCGGGGATAGTGCCTGCGGCGTCTCGGCGACATGGCCGGCGCGGCTCTTGTCCTCGTCGGCCGACGGAAAGACGCGCGGGGGATTGGACCTGGTCGTCATGTCTCGATGCCTGCCTTGCCTCGCTGGTCCGGCCGCCATGAGCGCGTGGCCGGTTCGCCCACTTCTAGACGCTTCCCGTGCCGCCCGCATCCCCTTCCGGTGGCGGCACGGCGCAGGGCGGCGCCGGAATGCCATTGCCCGGGCCCGGTGTCTTGCCTATAGCCTCTCCCGGACCGCGCCCGCCGCCATAAAGGAGACGACAATGAGCCATGCCGACCTCGAAGCCACCATCGACGCCGCCTGGGAGGCGCGCGCCGAGGTGACGCCAGCCACGACGGGGCCGGTGCGCGACGCGGTCGAGAGCGCGCTGGACCTGATGGACCGCGGCGCGCTGCGCGTCGCCCAGCGCCATGCCCGCGGCCACTGGGAGGTCAACCAGTGGGCCAAGAAGGCGGTGCTCCTCAGCTTCCGCCTCAACGACATGACGCCGATCGAGGGCGGTCCCGGCGGGGCCACCTGGTGGGACAAGGTGCCCTCGAAATTCGCCGGCTGGGGCGACAACCAGTGGCGGGCCGCGGGCTTCCGCGCCGTGCCGAACTGCGTGGTGCGGCGCTCGGCCTACATCGCGCCGGGGGTGGTGCTGATGCCGTCCTTCGTCAATGTCGGCGCCTATGTGGACGAGGGCACGATGGTCGACACCTGGGCGACCGTGGGGTCCTGCGCGCAGATCGGCAAGCATTGCCACATCTCGGGCGGCGCCGGCATCGGCGGCGTGCTCGAGCCCCTGCAGGCCGGCCCGGTGATCATCGAGGACAACTGCTTCGTCGGCGCGCGATCCGAGGTCGCAGAGGGCGTGATCGTCCGCGAGGGTTCGGTGCTCTCGATGGGCGTGTTCCTCGGCGCCTCGACCAAGATCATCGACCGCGCAACGGGCGAGACATTCATCGGCGAGGTGCCGCCCTATTCGGTGGTCGTCCCCGGCACGATGCCCGGCAAGCCGATGCCCGACGGGACGCCCGGACCCGGCCTCTACTGCGCCGTGATCGTGAAGCGGGTCGACGAGCGCACGCGCTCCAAGACCTCGATCAACGAGCTTCTGCGTGACTGAGGGGAGCGGCCCTGCGAAGCCGGCGAAGCCTCGCGCGGCCGAGCAGGTCTTCATCCTCGTGGTCGAGGTGGGTCGCCTGCCCGGCGACGGGCTCCCGGACGGCGCGACCGGCGCGGCGCTGATGTGCTACGCCTCGGGCCGCACCGAGAAGCACGCCGTCGACGAGACGGTGCGCGTGCTGAAGGAGGCGGGTCTCGCGCCGCTCGAGGTCGAAGGCTACGGCACCCGCGACGCCCCCGAAGGCGTCGCGCCGGGGCCGGAGGAATTGGCGCTGATGGACCGCGCGCTGGCCGAGAACGCCGTGATCGTGGCGCAGGTCACGACCTTCAGCGACTGAGAGGACGCCCCCCCCCGGCCGCCTCACGCGGTCTCGGGCCAGCGCGCGAGCCAGCGGCGCGCCAGCGTCGCGCTCATGCGCCAGATGGCGACCGACAGCGCGATCCCGGCGAGCCCGTCCACGAGGTAGTGCCATCCCAGGTGCACCGAGGCCACCAGCATCACCGTCGTGAACAGTGCCATGGCGACGCCGAGCCAGCGGGCGAGCGCGAAGCAGAACAGCGTCACCGTCATCGAGATGCACAGATGCATCGACGGGAAGGCCGAGATCCCCGTCGCCGGATAATCGGGATCGGCATAGCCGCGCCAGAGCTTTTCCTGGACGTCGAGGGCCGCGATGGTCAGCACCTCGCTCTGCGCCGAGAGACGCTCCATCAGCGGCGCGAAGTCGGTGATCCCGAACAGCCGCTCCATGTAGACCGGTCCCGCCGAGGCGAAGACCAGCGCGGCGAGCGAGCCGGCGAGGATCCAGTTGAGGTAGAACGCGGTCAGGAAGGTCAGCCGCGTCGTGCTGGAAAGCCGCATCACGCTCGCGGTGATGTAGCTGATCAGCATGATGAAGAACCAGGCGGCATAGAAGATGTCGAACGTCCGCGTGGCGATGGCGCCGGGCAACAGGCCGTGGCTGATCACCCATGGATCGGTGCCGAGGAAAAGGAGCCGGTCGATCTCGGCCAGCAGCGGGTCCCAGGTGAAGGGCGCGATCTCGGGGATGCTCTGCTTCACCGCCAGGAACAGCGGCTGGAACATAACGAACAGCCCCATCGCCGGCAGGAAGCGCCAAATGATGATCTCGCCGAAGGGGGTCGAGCTTGCCCAGGACATGATGCGCCGGAACGGGCGTTCGCCCGTGTCCGTCAGTGCAAGGTAGATCGTGCCGTAGATCGAGGCGGCGACCAGAAACAGCGGGATCATCACCTGAACGATGGTGACGAGGCTGCCGCTGCGCACGCCAAGCTCGCCCACCACCTTGCCGAGCCCGACATGCGCGATGATGCCGTAGACGAGCACGATCAGCCCCGGCAGCGCCATGGCACGGATCACGGCCAAGCCGCCGGCCTCGATCCGGTAGCGCTCTCGGAGGGGGCTGTCCGTCATCCTGCGTGTGAGCTGCTCGGCCATATCGTGCTGCCTGACACTTTTCACCTGCCGGCGCCTTACTTAAAAGCGATCAGTGAGGCAAAACCATGACGCGACGGCCGTCCCGGTGCCCAGCCCGCCGGCCGATGCCGTGGCGGGGCAGGAGAGCGAGCAGATGAAATCACTTCCCGACCCGGTCGAGCTGACCTCGGCGCTGGTCCGCTGCCCATCCGTTACGCCGGCCGAGGGCGGGGCGATCGCGCTGATCGAGCGCACCCTCGCGCCGCTCGGCTTCGTCTGCACCCGGATCAGCCGCGGCGGGGTCGAGAACCTCCACGCCCGCTGGGGCCGTGCCGCGCCGGTCTTCGCCTTCGCGGGGCATACCGATGTCGTGCCCGTCGGCGATCGCGCCGCATGGAGCGCGGAGCCCTTCGGCGCCGAGATCCGCGGCGGCGTGCTCTACGGCCGCGGTGCCGTCGACATGAAATCGGGCGTCGCCGCCTTCGTCGCCGCCGCGGCGCGCATGGTGATCGAGACCCCGCCGGATGGCTCCATCGCGCTCCTGATTGCCGGGGACGAGGAGGGCGACGCCACCGACGGGACGGTCGCGATCCTCGACTGGATGGCCGGGGCGGGCGAGGGCGCCGATTTCTGCATCGTCGGCGAGCCCACCTCGGTCGCGCGTCTCGGAGATGTGGTCAAGATCGGCCGGCGGGGATCCATGACCGGCAACCTCCGCATTTCCGGCAGACAGGGGCACACCGCCTATCCCGAGCGCGCGCTCAACCCCCTGCCGGTTCTGGCCCGGGTCTGCGCCCGGCTCGCGGACACGCCGCTCGATTTCGGCTCGGCGCATTTCCAGCAATCGACGCTCGCGCTCGCCTCGATCGACGTGGGCAACCCCGCCAGCAACGTGATCCCGGCCGAGGGGCGGGCGGTGTTCAACATCCGCTTCAACGACCTCCACAGCAGCGACAGCGTGAAGGTCTGGGTCGAGGAGATCGTGAACGACGAGATCCGAGGCACCGGCACCGAGGCCGAGATCGAGTGGAAGGTGTCGGGCGAGAGCTTCCTGACCGAGCCCGGCGGCGCGGTCGATCTCGTGACCGAGGTCATCACCCGCGCGACGCTCGAGCGCCCGGCGCTGACCACCGGCGGCGGCACCTCGGATGCGCGCTTTATCAAGGCGATCTGCCCGGTGATGGAGTTCGGCCTCGTCGGCGACACCATGCACCAGGTCGACGAGCGCGTTTCGGTGGCGGACATCTCGCGGCTCTCGGACCTCTATCTCGAGATCCTGCGCCGCTTCTTCGACAAGGGCTGAGTGGCGGATCCCGCACCTCGGCATGAAAACGCCGCCGGTCGCGGACGACCGGCGGCGCGGATTTCGGGGGGTGGCGCGCGTCAGGCGGCCTTGGCCTCGAGCATCGCGTCGACCCTGGCGGCGGCGTTCGCATGGTCGAGCCGCTCTACCGCCGCGACCTCGCGCGTGAGCCGCTCGAGCGCGGCCTCGTAGAGCTGGCGCTCGGAGTAGGACTGCTCGGGCTGGTCGCCCGCGCGATAGAGGTCGCGGACCACCTCGGCGATCGAGATGAGATCGCCCGAGTTGATCTTCTGCTCGTATTCCTGCGCCCGGCGCGACCACATCGCGCGCTTGATCTTGGCGCGGCCCTTGAGGGTCGCGAGCGCCTTCGCCACGAGATTAGGGCTCGAGAGCGAACGCATGCCGATCGAAGCGGCCTTGGCCGTCGGCACCCGCAGGGTCATCTTGTCCTTCTCGAACGAGATGACGAAGAGCTCGAGCCGCATCCCTGCGATTTCCTGCTCCTCGATGGACAGGATCCTGCCGACGCCATGCGCGGGGTAGACGACGTAGTCGTTCGCGCGAAAGACGTTCGCGGTGTCGCTGGACTTCTTGGACATGGGATCTCCGGTCTTCATGGAGCCGAGATGCGGGGGGGGGACGCATCAGGGCAAAAGAAGGGCGCCACCAGGTCACTCCCCAGGGTGGTGCGAAAAGTCAAAGAGGCAATGGCACCGACGATCTCATCGACAGCAGGTGCACCCTTGCCTCTGCGACAATTATGTAACACGAAAGGCTGGGATTTTCCAGCCCCCAGTTGCATGGCGGCCCTGCAAATCATGCAACGACCCAGAACAAGCCATGAATCAGCTATCAACTCCGTGCGAGGGGCGAGTCACAATTCATCATTTGACACGAAATCCGGCCCGATGGGGCCGAGTCGATGTCAATCGCCGCTGCCGGGAGCCTCGGAGAAGAACTTCTCGAACTTGCCCGATTCGCCGTCGAACTCCTCGGCCTCGGGAAGCGGGTCCTTCTTCTGGGTGATGTTGGGCCACGCATCGGCGTACTTCTTGTTGACCTCGAGCCATTTCTCGAGACCCGACTCGGTATCGGGGCGGATCGCGTCGGCGGGGCATTCCGGTTCGCAGACGCCGCAGTCGATGCACTCGTCGGGATGGATGACGAGCATGTTCTCGCCTTCGTAGAAGCAGTCGACCGGGCAGACCTCGACGCAGTCGGTATACTTGCACTTGATGCAGTTGTCGGTGACCACATACGTCATCGAGGTCGGCTCCTGTGTGGCTCGGTTGACTCGCGAGACCGTCAGGCGGCCGTTATATGTCCGAGTCTTTCGCTTGCGTTCTAGGCCCGCGCCGCATGGGCTTCAAGGTCTGTCGCGTCGCAGCATGTCGATTTCCCGACGCTCGCGCTTGCTCGGACGGCCGGCGCCGCGGTCGCGCTGCCCCTGCGCGGCGTCTGTCGCCTCGTCGCCCGCCGGGCTGGCGGCGGGCGGGTCGAGATCGGTGTAGAGCGTCGCCGCCTCGGTCGCCGGACCGCGCCGGGTGCCCAGGGCTTCGATCCGGATCACGCGGATCCGCCCGCCCTGCGGAAAGGTCAGCACGTCGCCGGGGCGGATCGGCTGCGCCGGCTTCGTGCAATGCATGCCATTGACCCTGAGCCGCCCCGATCCCGCGAGTTCCGCCGCGAGGCCGCGCGAGCGGACGAAGCGCGCCTGCCACAGCCACTTGTCCACACGTAGGCGGGCCGCGCCTTCATCCGGCGTGGCGGGCGCAGCCATCCCTCAGGGCTTCTTGAGCTGCTGGAGGATGGCGAAGGGGCTGTCGGGATCGACCGGCTTGTCCTCGCGCCGGGGTCGCGGCGGGGCGGCGCTGGCGCGAACCTCGTCGCCGCGCGGCGGGCGCTTGCCGCCGTGCTCGAAGCCGGGCTTGCCCTTGCGGCCCTTTCCGGGTCCGGTGCCGCGCGGCTTGCCGGGACGCTCGCCATCGCCGCCCCCGGCCCCATCGGCATCCTTCTTGGCGCCACCGCGCCGCTCGCGATGCCCGTGCCCGGCGCGCTCCTGCCCGGAGCGCTCCTGCTCGCGCGCCTGCCCGCGGCCTGGACGCGGGCGCGGACGCAGGGTGAAGGTGAAGAAGGCCTCGATCTCGACCGCGCTCTCGCTGCCTGCCGGGGGCTCGGCGGGCGCCGCGCCCTCAACGGGCAGGGGAGCTTCACCCGGCGCCTCCGGCTGTACCTCGGCCGCCGGCGCGGCCTCGGCCATCTGCGCGGGCTCGGCTACCGGCTTGGCCTCTGCCACCGGCTCGGCCTCTGCCGCCGGCGCTGGCTCGGCTACCGGCGCGGGCTTGGCCTCAGTCTCCGGCGCGGGCTCCGCCGCCAGGGCGGTCGCGGCCTCGGCGTCTGCTGTCCCGCCAGCGGTTTCCTCGGGCGCCACCGCGGCTTCTGCAACGAGGGCTTCGGCCTGCCCGGCAGCCTCCGGGGCCGCAGCGGCCTCGGCCACCGCCCCGGCGCCGTCCACTTCGTCCGGCGCGCTTCGCGCTGGCGCCGCCGGCTCCGCCGCCGGACGCGCCGCCTTGGGCCGCTCGCCCCGCTCGGCCATGAAGCCCAGGCCCTTCATGATCTCGGCGAACTGGTCGAGCGTGCAGCCGGTGATCGACAGCATGTCAGCGGTCGCCTCGAAGCCGCCGCGGACGTCCAGCGGGCGGATCATGTCGGCGAGCCGCTCGAGCATATCGATGCGCACGGCGCGGGGTCCGCAGACACGATAGCCCGCCTTCTCGTAGTAGCCCTGCGGCATTCCCGGCGCGACCGGCACCGTGACATGGCCAGCCGGCGGCGCCGAGGGGAAGTCCTCGAGCCCTTCCCACAGGCTCCAAAGGATCAGCCGCATCCGTGTCGGTGCGGGCTTCAGCAGCGCCGGCATGAACACGTTGTGCTGGCCGAAGCGCACGCCATGCTTGCGCAGGCTCGCGCGCTCCTCCTGGCCCAGCGCGCGGATGTCGTCGGCCATCGCGCGGCGCGGCTGGATGCCGAGGCCCTCGCCCAGCCGGAAGGCCACGCCGCGCGCGAGGCCCGTCACCGCCTCGTCCGCCTGCATCGCCACCAGCGGCTCGAACAGCGCGGCGATCCGGCGGGCCAGCCAGTGGGTCAGCCGCCGCTCGATCTTCTCGGCCACCGTGGGCTCGACGATGTCGTCGATGAACACCCGCACCCTGGGCGCGAGGATCGTGTCGCCCTTCTCGACGCGGCCGATCGCCTGGTCGCCCCACATCAGGCCGCCCTGCTCGGTCACATCGATCTCGGTGTCGGGGCTCAGATAGAGCTTGTCGGCGCGGCGGGCGAACTCGCTCTGCAGCGCCGCGACCGAGGTCGATTGCAGGGTCTTGAGCTCGTCCCCCGTGGCCGTTTGATCCACGGTGAAGCGGAACCCGTCGAGGCGGCCGATGAACTCGCCCTCGACCGTGACTTCGCCCTTGTCGTTCACCTCGGCCACGAGCCGCTCCTTCTGCTTCAGCCGGCGCATCAGCACCGAGGTGCGCCGGTCCACGAATCGCTGCGTCAGCCGCTGGTGCAGGGCGTCCGAGAGGCGGTCCTCCACCTCGCGCGTCGCCTCGCGCCATTCGGCCGGATCATCGAGCCAGCGGCCACGGTTCGCCACATACGTCCAGGTGCGGATGAACGCCAGTCTCTTGGAGAGCGCGTCGATATCCCCGTCCACCCGGTCGATGCGCCGCACCTGACCCGAAATCCAGTCCGAGGGTATAACGCCTCTCTCGGACAGCAGGAACCGGTAAATCCGCCCGATCAGCCCGGCATGGTCGCCCGCGCCCGTCTTGCGGAAGTCGGGGATCTGGCAGGCGTCCCACAACAGCCGCACCCGGTCGGGCCGGTCGGCCAGGCGGGCGAGCTCGGGGTCGGTGTCGATCGCCTTCAGGGCGGCGAGGTCGTCCGCCTCCCGCGCGCGCATCAGGTCGGGCCGGCCGGGGTTCGCCTCGAGGCTCGCGATCAGCCGCGCGACCGAGCCGAAATCGGGCGCGTGGTTGCGCCACATCAGCCGCGTCACGGGGCGGAAGGCGTGGTTCTCGATCGCCTCGACCGTCTCGGCGTCGAGGCCATGCGCCTCTCCGGTGACGCCGAAGGTGCCGTCCGCCATGTGCCGCCCGGCGCGGCCGGCGATCTGGGCAAGCTCGTCCGGCGCGAGCGAGCGGTGGCGGTGGCCGTCGAACTTCGCGAGGCCCGCGAAGGCCACATGGTCGACATCCATGTTGAGCCCCATCCCGATCGCGTCCGTCGCGACCAGGTAGTCGACATCGCCGTTCTGGTAGAGCGCGACCTGCGCGTTCCTGGTGCGCGGGCTCAGCGCTCCCAGCACCACCGCGGCACCGCCGCGCTGGCGCCGGATCAGTTCCGCGATCGCATAGACCTGGTCGGCCGAGAACGCGACCACCGCCGTGCGCGGCCTGAGGCGCGAGATCTTGCGCGGCCCCGCATAGCTCAGCGTCGAGAAGCGCTCGCGCCCCATGAAGCGCACGCCCGGCACCAGCCCGGCAATGCGCGCCCGCATCGTCTCGGACCCAAGGAACAGCGTCTCGTAGCGCCCGCGGGCGCGCATCAGCCGGTCGGTGAAGACATGGCCGCGGTCGGGGTCGGCGCAGAGCTGGATCTCGTCCACCGCCACGAAATCGGTGCCGAGATCGAGCGGCATCGCCTCGACCGTGCAGACGTGATAACGCGCGTTCGGCGGGACGATCTTCTCCTCGCCGGTCAGCAGGGCCACGGCGCCGGGCCCGCGCAGCGCGACGATCCGGTCGTAGACCTCGCGCGCCAGGAGGCGCAGCGGCAGGCCGATCACGCCATCGGTGCGCCCGAGCATCCGCTCGATGGCGTAATGGGTCTTGCCGGTGTTGGTGGGGCCGAGGATGGCCGTGACCGTCCGGCCCTCCGGCTCGCGCCCGATCTGGTTCATCCGCCCGCTCCTCGCACGCGCGGGACTGCCGCGTGCCGCAGCGGCTACCTAGTCCGGGCCGGGCGCGGCCACAAGGGCGCCGTCAGATCGGGCGGCCCTCGACCTCGGGCGCGAGGCGCTTCACGCCCTCGCGCGCGCCGGGCATCTGCGGGTTGATCTCGAGCACCCGACGGAACGCCTTGAGCGCGGCCGCCTCGTTGCCCAGCCGGTCCATGATTATGCCGAGGCCCGACAATGCCCCGAAATGCCTAGGCTCGAGGCTCAGCACCCGCTCGATGTCGGCGACCGAGCGGCCGTAGTCGCGGCGCAGGAAATGCACCGTTGCGCGCTGGTTCCAGGCTTCGGCGAAATCGGGCGCGAGCCGGACGAGGTCGTTCAGGAACACCAGCGCGGTGTCATAGTCGTCCTCCTCGATGGCCGCGAGCGCGCGGTTCATCAGGAGGTCCATCGAGGCCGAGCCGGACTGGCGCCACTGCCGGAAGATCTGCGCCTGCACCAGCTCCCAGTTCGGGTTCGTCTCGTCCGCCAGTTGATCGAACAGCGCATCGAGCTGGGCCTGCCGCGCCGCCTCGCGCGCCTCGGGCAGGGCGGGCATCAGGCCCTCGGGCAGGGCGGGGGCTTCTGGCAGCGCGGCATCGGCGCCGCCTTCGGGCAGTTCCGTCTGCGCCTGCGCCGGCCACGGGGCGGCGAGCGCGACCGCAAGCGCGAGTGACGCGACGACAGGAACTCTCGGGACCGCTCTCATGATTGCCAATGATAGCCTCGCAGCTTACCTGTGCAAGCGGCGCGGCACCGGCCGCCGGATCACGAAGGGGAGAGAGATGAGCAAGGACCTCGATGCCGCCGCAGCCGCCCTCCGCGAGAAGTTTGCGGGGTCCGGCTTCGCGGGCTCGGTGAAATTCGACGTCGAGGGCGAAGGCGTCATCCTGGTGCGCGACGGCGAGGTCAGCACCGGCGACGGCGAGGCCGACGTGACCATCGCGGCCAGCCTCGACACCTTCCGCGCCATGTTCGAGGGCGATCTCTCGCCCACCGCCGCCTACATGACCGGCAGGATCCGCATCGACGGCGACATGGGCGCCGCGATGAAGCTGAGCCAAATCCTCTGACGATGGACGGCCCGGGCGCCGCCGTGCCCCCGGGCGGCGCGGCCTGGGACCGGCCGCTGCGGTTCGCGGCGGCGGACGGCGTGGGCCTGCGCGGCGGGGTTTGGAACCCGTCGGGCGGGCGCGGCCACGTGGTCCTGCTGCCCGGCCGGACCGAGTTCCTCGAGAAGCTGTCTATCCCCGCCGCCGCGCTGGCGGCGCGCGGCTTCGCGGTGGCCGGACTCGACTGGCGAGGACAAGGGCTCAGCGACCGCGTTCTGCCGGACGCGCTGAAGGGCCACGTCGGCGATTTCGCCGAGTATCGCGCAGACCTCGCCGCCCTGCTCGCGCAGCCCGAAGTCGCGGACCTGCCGCGGCCGCGCGTGCTCGTCGCGCATTCGATGGGGGGCTGCATCGCGCTGGGCGCGCTGCTGAGGGGCGAGCTTGCGGCCGATGCCGCGATCCTCTCGGCGCCGATGCTGGGGATCTCGCTCAATCCCGCGCTTCGGGCGGCGAGCGCGGTGGTTGTGACGCTGGGGATGCGGTTGGGTCAGCACCATCTATGGGCGCCGCTGCCCGAACCCGCGAGGCCCTATGTGCTGCAGGGCTTCGACGGCAACGTGCTGACGGGCGACCGCGCCCTGTTCGACTGGATCGTCGAGGTGCTGCGGCGCGAGCCCGCGCTGCGGCTGGGACAGGCGCCGACGCTGGGCTGGCTCGACGCCGCGTCCGCCGAGATGCGCTGGATCGCGCGCGCCGCGCGCCCGCTCGGCCTGCCGGCGCTGGCACTGATCGGCAGCGAGGAGCGGGTCGTCGACCCTGCCGCGCTGCGCCGCACCGCGCCGCGGCTTGGCCTCGACATCGGCGAGATCGCGGGCGCCCGGCACGAGATCTTCCTCGAGGCCGCCCCGGTCCGCGCCGCCGCGTGGCAGGCGATCGACGCCTTCCTCGACCGTCACGGCATCTGAGCGCGGCGCGCCTCTCAGCCGGGCTCGACCTGACCGAGGATCGCGAGGGCCTGCGCGTGAAGCGCGGGATGCGCTGCCGCGACCACCCGCCCGCCGCAGCGGCAGTCCTCGCCGCGCCAGCCGGTGACGATACCGCCGGCGGCCTCGATCAGCGCCTTGGGCGCGGCGATGTCATAGGCCTTGAGGCCGGCCTCGATGACCAGGTCCACATGTCCCATCGCCAGCAGCGCATAGGCGTAGCAGTCGGTCCCGTAGCGGGTGAGCCGCGCGGCGCCGCGCATCGCTTCGAAGCCCGCGCGCTCGGGGGCCGTGAAAAGCTCGGGCGCCGTGGTGAACAGCGTGGCCTCGGCAAGATCGCGCCCCGCCCGCGTCGCGATCGGCCGCGCAATGCCGCGGTGCTCCAGCACCGCCCGCCCGCCATCGGCGCGGTTGAGACCGACGAAGCGCTCGCCGGTGAAGGGCTGGTCGACGATGCCGATGATCCCCCGCGCCCCGTCGTCGAGCGCGATCAGCGTGCCCCAGACCGGCAGGCCCGAGATGAAGGCCCGCGTGCCGTCGATCGGGTCAACCACCCAGGTGAGGCCGCTGCGCCCCGCCTGCGCGACATGTTCCTCGCCGAGGATCGCATCCTCGGGCCGCTCGCGCGCCAGGATCTCTCGGATCGCCGCCTCGGCCTCGCGGTCGGCGGCGGTGACCGGATCGAACAGGCCCGCCGCGCCCTTGTCCTCTGCGGCGAGGTCAGCCGCACGGAAACGCGGCAGCGTCACCGCCGCAGCGGCATCCGCAAGCCTGCGCGCGAGCCGCGCGAGCTCGTCGAGAGTGGGATCGTCGGTCATGTCCGAAGGGCCCGAAGGGCGGATCGAGCAGGTGAGACGGACCCGCGCCGGTGGCAGTGGGTCCGTGTCAGGGAACAGTTCCTGGGGCGCGTCAGGCGACGTCGCCCATCACGCGCGCAAGATCGAACAGCCGGCGGCGCTGCGTCTCGGGCATCGAGTAGTAGGCCCGGACCAGTTCGAGCGCCTCCTTGTCCATCAGCATGTCGCCCGCGACCTTCGCGTCCTCGCCGACGGCCTCGTCGATGCCTTCGAAGAAGAATGCCACCGGCACGTCCAGGGCATCCGCGATGTCCCAAAGCCGCGATGCCGAGACGCGGTTGGCGCCGGTCTCGTATTTCTGGATCTGCTGGAACTTGATCCCGACCTTGTTCGCGAGCTGCTGCTGCGTCATCCCGATCATCCAGCGACGCTGGCGCACGCGCTGCCCGACATGCACATCTACTGGGTGTTTCATTCCTCGCCTCTCCGATCTTCCACTGTGCTTATGGTTGTGCTCGGCAATCTGGGCGATTTTTTGCCCGGAACGCGAACCCATTCGTCACAATTCCCGTGACGCGGGAATCGTTCCATCTTGGATTGTAAACCGGACATGGACCGCTCGATTCTTCCACAATGCCGTTCTCAAGACACTGTGATCGCCTGCAACCTCTAGCTGGGTGCTTTTGTGGCCTCCTCAACGCTTACACAATTGCAGATTGCATCTCCGATTTCAATACACTGTTTCGTCACCCGGCCTGGCGGGCGGCGCGCTTGCGCTCATGCGGGTCCAGCAGGCGCTTGCGCAGGCGAATCGATCCGGGCGTCACCTCGACCAGCTCGTCGTCGTCGATATAGGCGATCGCCTGCTCCAGGGTCAGCCGCACGGGCGGCGTGAGCTTCACCGCCTCGTCCTTGCCAGCGGCGCGGATGTTGGTGAGCTGCTTGCCCTTGAGCGGGTTGACCTCGAGGTCGTTGTCGCGGCTGTGCTCGCCGATGATCATGCCCTCGTAAACCTTCTCGCCGGGGCCGATGAACAGCCGCCCGCGCTCCTCGAGGTTCCACAGCGCATAGGCGACCGAGTCGCCGCCCTCCATCGAGATCAGCACGCCCTGCCGCCGGCCGGGGATCGGGCCGCGCCATGGCGCCCAGTCGTGGAACACGCGGTTCAGCACGCCGGTGCCGCGGGTGTCGGTCAGGAACTCGCCGTGATAGCCGATCAGGCCGCGGCTGGGCACATGGGCGACGATCCGGGTCTTGCCCTCGCCCGCGGCGCGCATCTCGGCCAGCTCGCCCTTGCGCTGCGCCAGCTTGTCGACCACCACGCCCGAATAGGCGTCGTCCACGTCGACTGTCACCTCCTCGATGGGTTCGAGCCGCTGGCCGCCGTCCTCGCGGATGATGACGCGCGGGCGCGAGACCGACAGCTCGAAGCCCTCGCGGCGCATGTTCTCGATCAGCACGCCCATCTGCAGCTCGCCCCGGCCAGAGACCTCGAAGGCCTCGCCGCCCGGCGTGTCGGCCACGCGGATCGCGACGTTCGATTCCGCCTCGCGCATCAACCGCTCGCGGATCACGCGGCTCTGCACCTTCGAGCCCTCGCGGCCGGCGAGCGGGCTGTCGTTGATGCCGAAGGTCACCGTGATGGTGGGCGGGTCGATCGGCTGCGCCGGGATCGCCGCGCTCACCCCGGTGTCGCACAGCGTGTCGGCGACGGTCGCCTTCGTCATGCCCGCGAGCGCGACGATGTCGCCCGCCCCGGCCTCCTCGACGCCGGTGCGCGAGAGGCCGCGGAAGGCCAGCACCTTCGAGACGCGGAAGCGCTCGACCTCGGCCCCCTCGCGCGACAGCGCCTTGATGGTCTGGCCCTGCCGGACGCGGCCCGACTCGATGCGGCCCGTGAGCAGCCGGCCCAGGAACGGGTCGGCCTCGAGCGTGGTGGCTAGCATCGCGAAGGGTTCGTCTGCGCGAACCACCTGCGCCGGCGCGGGCACATGCGCCACGATCCGGTCGAACAGCGGCCCCAGTCCCTCGCGCGGGTCGTCGAGGTGATCGGCCGCCCAACCCGACCGGCCCGAGGCGTAGAGCAGGGGGAAGTCGAGCTGCTCCTCGGTCGCGCCCAGCGCCGCGAAGAGGTCGAACACCTCCTCGTGCGCGCGGTCGGGCTCGGCGTCGGGGCGGTCGACCTTGTTCAGCACCACGATCGGGCGCAGGCCGAGGCGCAGCGCCTTCGAGGTCACGAACTTGGTCTGCGGCATCGGCCCCTCGGCGGCATCGACCAGCAGCACCACGCCATCGACCATCGACAGGATGCGCTCGACCTCGCCGCCGAAATCGGCGTGGCCGGGCGTGTCGACGATGTTGACCCGCACCCCCTTCCACTCGACCGAGGTGCATTTCGCAAGGATGGTGATGCCCCGCTCGCGCTCGAGGTCGTTGCTGTCCATCGCCCGCTCGGCCACCGCCTGGTTCTCGCGGAAGGCGCCGGACTGTTTCAGAAGCTGGTCGACCAGCGTGGTCTTGCCATGGTCGACATGGGCGATGATCGCGATGTTGCGCAGATCCATTGGGGGCGCGTCCTTGATGCGGCGCGCCGGGGCTGCCTGCGGCCCGCGCGCGATGTTCCGGAGAGTTGGCGCTCATGTGGCGCAAATCGGCTCCGGGGGCAAGCCCGCGCGGCGGCGGGCCTCAGCGCAGGAGGTGGCGCGCGAGCCAGACCGCGAGCGCGGTCACGACGACGAGCACGCCTGCAAAGCACCAGAAGGCCAGCGGATGCTCGGCAAACGGGATGCCCGCGAGGTTCACGCCCAGAAGCCCGGTCATGAAGGTGAGCGGCAGGAACACGACCGACACGGTCGACAGCGTGAGCATGATCCGGTTGGTGCGCTCGGTCATCGCGATGTTGATCTCCTCGGCGATGACCTGCGCCCGGCCGCGCAGGGCGTCGAGGTCGGCGCTGATGCGACGGAAGGCCTCGCCCTCCTCGCGCAGGGCGGCCGCGTCCTCGAGCCATGCGGGCGGGACCCGCCCCAGCGCCTCGAGCGCGGTGGCCTGCGGCGCGATGAAGCGGTGGAGCATGATCGCGTCCTGCCGCGCGTCCACCAGTTCGGCGCGGTCGCGCCCGTCGAGCTGGCCCGCGAGCCGCAACGACTTCTGCTCGAGCCGGGCGATGTCGTCCTCGAGCGCATCCAGCACCATCTCGGCGTCCTCGCGCAGGACCTCGACCAGCTTGAGGACGAAGGCGCTCACGCTGGCCGGCGCCGCGCCCGCGCGGAACTCGGCGATCAGCCGGTCGATGAAGTGAAGGCGGCGGATCTCGAGCGAGACGATCCGCGTGCCCGAGACCACCAGCCGCAGCGAGATCATGTCCTCGGGCTCGGCGTTCGCGGCCTTGTTGATGCCGCGCAGGATCAGGAGCGTGGCCGGGCCTTCGCGGACGACGCGGGGCTGGGTGTCGCGCTCGAGCATCGCCCAGGCGAAGCTCTGCGGGATGTCGGCGTCGGCAAGCAGCGCGCGCTCGCTCTGCGTGCCGCCCTTGAGGTGGCGCCAGTGATAGGCGCGCTCGCCTCTGCCGCCGCTGCCGTCGAAGATCACGTCGCCCTGGCCGGCAATGGCCGCCGGGTCCTGCCCGGCCGCAAGCGGGGCGGGCGTGCCCGCGCTCATCGGGCGATGCCCCGTCGCGTGTCGTCAAGGCGGTGCCGCATGATCGACCCCTCGTCTCGAAGCCTCCCCGACGCTATAGCAGAGGGAGGCACGAGACAGCGAGAGGGGCGAGCAATGCGGGCAATGCGGCTGCACGAGATCGGGGGCGCGCTGAGGCTCGACGAGGTGCCGCCTCCCCAGCCCGGGCCGGGCGAGGTGCTGATCCGCGTCGCGGCCTGCGGGGTGAACTTCGCCGACACGCTGATGATGAAGGGGCAGTATCAGGAAAAGCCCGCGCTGCCGTTTGCGCCGGGGATGGAGGTGGCGGGCACGGTCGCGGCGCTGGGGCCCGGCGCCGACGGTCCGGCGTCCGGCACGCGGGTCGCGGCGATGTGCGGCGCGGGCGGCTTCGCCGAGTTCGTCTGCGCCCCGGCGGCGGCCTGCGTGCCGATCCCCGACGCGATGCCCGACACGGACGCGGCGGCGCTTCAGGTCGCCTACGGGACCTCGGAGCTTGCGCTCGGCCACCGCGCCCGGCTGAAGGCCGGCGAGCGGCTGCTGGTGCTGGGCGCCGCGGGGGGCGTGGGGCTCACCGCGGTCGAGATCGGCAAGCTGATGGGGGCCGAGGTGATCGCCTGCGCCCGTGGCGCGGCCCGACTCGAGACCGCGCGCGAGAAGGGCGCCGACCACCTGATCGACCCCGAGAGCACCGACCTGCGCGAGGCCGTGCTGGCGCTGGGCGGCGCCGACGTGGTCTATGATCCGGTGGGCGGCGAGCAGTGGAAGGCGGCGCTGAGGGCCGCGAACCCCGAGGCCCGGCTGATCCCGATCGGCTTCGCGAGCGGCGAGGTGCCGCAGATCCCGGCAAACATCCTGCTGGTCAAGAACCTCGACGTGCTGGGGGTCTACTGGGGCGCCTATTACCGCTTCGCGCCGCGGGTCCTCGCCGAAAGTTTCCGCCGCATCCTGGGGTGGTATGCCGAGGGCCGCATCCGGCCGCATGTCTCGAACGTGCTGGAGCTGGAGCGGGCGGGCGAGGCGCTGGAGCTGCTGGCAGGGCGCCGGGCGACCGGGAAGGTCGTGGTGACGCCGTAACGGGCCGAGACCTCACGCGCAAAGGTGGGGACAGTACATTGATATAAAGAGAAAATCAGCGGCTGCGCCGCTGATCCAAGATGAGCCGCCATCGGCCCTCGCGCTTTGGCTGGCTGCGGCTGCGGTGACGCCGCAGGGGGCGCTGGCTGCCCACCCCCGTGCGCGCGGCTCCCCTACGGCGCCCCGCCTGCAGCCTGCCTGCTCGCAGATACGAGCAAGGCGAAAACGTGCGCCCGCGCAGTTGGTTCCACGCGAGAGCAAATATTTTGCATGAGGCGTGTCAGAGATCGCGCCCGGTGAGCACGGCGTCGAACTGCTCGAGCGCCCAGTCCACCTCCTCCTCGGTGATGACCAGCGGCGGCGCGATGCGGATCGAATGGCCGTGCGTGTCCTTGGCCAGCACGCCGCGGCCCTTGAGCGCCTCGCAATAGCGCCGCGCGCCGCCGGCCTCGGGGTGGAGTTCGACCGCCAGCATCAGGCCGCGCCCGCGCACCTCGCGCACCGCGTTCGAGCGGATCGACTCGAGCCCCGCCTTGAAGCGGTCGCCCATCTTCTCCGCGTTCTCGATCATCCCCTCTTCGGTCAGCACGCGCAGCGCCGCGCGCGCGATGGCGCAGGCGAGCGGGTTGCCGCCGAAGGTCGAGCCGTGCTGGCCGGGCTTGAGCACGCCCAGCACATCCGAGTTCGAGAGCACCGCCGAGACCGGGTAGAACCCGCCCGACAGCGCCTTGCCGACCAGTGTGACATCCGCCTCGATCCCTTCATGCTGCTCGGCCAGCAGCTTGCCGGTGCGCCCCAGCCCGGTCTGGATCTCGTCGAGGATCAGCGTCACGTTGTGCGCGGTGCAAAGCTCGCGCACGCGGGGGAAGTAACCGGCGGGCGGGATCATGACGCCGGCCTCGCCCTGAATCGGCTCGACCAGGAAGGCCACGGTGTTGGGCGTGATCGCGGCCTCGAAGGCGTCCGCGTCGCCGAAGGGCACGACCACGAAGCCCGGCGCGAAGGGCCCGAAGCCGCCGCGCGCGTCGGGGTCGGTCGAAAAGCCCACCACGCCCAGCGTGCGGCCGTGGAAGTTCTGGCGGCAGACGATGATCTCGGCCTGGCCCTGCGGCACGCCCTTGACCTCGTAGCCCCACTTGCGCACCGCCTTGACCGCGCTTTCCACGGCCTCGGCGCCCGAGTTCATCGGCAGCACCTTGTGGCTGCCGGTCAGCGCCGCGATCTCCTCGTAGAACAACGCCAACTGGTCGTTCCGGAAGGCGCGGCTGGTCAGCGTGAGCTTGCCGGCCTGCTCGGTCATCGCGCGCAGGATCTTGGGGTGGCAATGCCCCTGGTTGACGGCGGAATAGGCCGAGAGGCAGTCGAGATACTGCTTGCCCTCGACATCCCAGACCCAGACGCCGCGGCCGCGGCTGAGGATCACGTCGATGGGCTTGTAGTTGTGCGCGCCAAGCTGGTCCTCGACGGCCAGGAAATCGGCGGGGTGCATGATCATCGAACGGTCTCCCATGTCAGTTGGCCACGATACGGCGGCCGAAGAGCGAGGCGGCAAGGTCCACGGCAAGTCGCGCGGTGCGGGCGCGCTCGTCCTCGAAGAGGTTCAGCTCCACGATGTCGAGGGCGGCGACCCGGCCGCAGTCGCACAGCATTTCCATAGCGAGATGCGCCTCGCGCAGGTTCGCGCCGCCCGGCACAGGGGTCGAGACGCCGGGGGCGAGCGCGGGGTCGATGAAGTCCATGTCGAGGCTGACATGGATCAGCGCGTCCTCGGCCTCGGCACGGGCGATCACCTGGCCGATCAGGCGGGCCATGCCGTGCTCGTCCACCCGGCGCATGTCCATGATCTCGACGCCATGGGCGCGCAGGCGGCGGGCCTCCTCGCGGTCGACCGAGCGGATGCCGAGCAGGCAGAACTGGTCGGGCCGCAGGATGGCGCGCGGGCTGCCGCGATAGAGGAAGCCGAGGCCGTCCTCGCCGGTCAGCGCGGCCACCGGCATGCCGTGGATGTTGCCCGAGGGCGAGGTGTCGGGCGTGTTGAAATCGGTGTGGGCGTCGAGCCAGAGCACGATCAGCGGCTTGCCCGCGGCCTCGGCCCTCAGGGCTGACGCGTTGACCGAGCCCGCCGACAGCGAGTGGTCGCCGCCCATGTAGACCGGCAGGCGCCCGGCGGTCTCCGCGCAGAGCCCGGCCTGCGTGACCGCGCCGACCCAGCCCGCGACCTCGGCCCCGTTCCGGCCCGCGGCCTCGGCGGCGTGGGGGAGGGGGGCAACGTCGCCCGCGTCCCGTACGTCGTGGCCGAGCGCCGCGAGCGCGGAGCCAAGCCCCGCAAGGCGCAACCCCGCCGGGCCGAGCGCCGCGCCGTCGCCGGCACCGCCCGCCGCCAGCGGCACGCCGATCAGTTCCAGTCCCATATGCTGCATCGAATCCCCCTGTTTCGGGCTTGCGGGGATGATCCGGGATCGGGATGTTGGCGAAAAGCCGGAGAATGTGCCAGATTGAGCGACGCATCTACCAAAATGACAAGGATGACTGAGCAGGATGCTCGATACGCTCGACCGTGATCTGATCGCGCTGTTGCGCTCGGACGGCCGCGCGCCGGTGGCGAGCCTTGCCGCCGCGCTGGGGGTGTCGCGTGCGACCGTGAAGGCGCGGCTCGACCGGCTGGTGGCGGACGGCGTGGTGCAGGGCTTCACCGTGGTGCTCGCCGCCCCCGAGGCGGACGCCGTGCGCGCGGTGATGCTGGTCGCGGTCGAGGGCAAGGGCACCGAGGCGGTGGTGCGCCGGCTGCGGGGGTTCCCGGAGATCCGGGCGCTCTATGCCACCAACGGGCGTTGGGACCTGGTGGCCGAGATCGAGACCCGCGACCTGCCGGCCTTCGACGCGCTGCTGCGGCGCGTGCGCGAGGTGGACGGGATCGGGCTCACCGAGACGAACCTGCTGCTGGCGGCGCGGAAGGCGGGGTAGGGGCGACGTGGGTCGGGCAGGAAGGCCCCGGCCCGGGGGGGCGGGGCAGCGCGGGTGTGGCGTGCGGGGCAATCGCGGGCGGGCGCGGTTCGCCCGCCGGCTCACTCCGCCGCGGTCTGGAGCGCCTGCGCGCCATAGGCCTGCCGCACCATCGCCGCGAGCGCGTCGAGCGGCAGCATCGAGATGGCATGCGTCTGGTACATGTTGATCTGCGTGGTCGGCAGTTCCGGCAGGGCGCCGCCATGGGCGATCGGCTCCATCCGGTCGGTCACCGCGCCCTCGATCATCGCATGCACCGCGAGGTCGGCCGAGACCGACGCCTCGACCGTGCGGGTCGAGCCGGTGTCTACCGCCATCTCCCACGGGATGCCGGCGTCGTCGAGCGCACGCAGCGCCCAGGGCTTGAACAGGCACGTCCGCTCGAACGCGAGGCGCAGCGGGCGCTGGCGCCAGGCGATCCCGCCATGCGCGCCCACCCAGACGAGGCGCTGCGTCGCGAGCGTCTCGCCGTCGGCGTCGCAGTCGTCTTCGGTCGTCAGGATCAGGTCGGCCTTGCCCGCGTCCAGCATCTCCTTGAGCTTGCGGGTGTAGGAGGACATCAGGTTGATCTTCATCCGGGGGTATTCGCGGTCGAAGCGCTTCAGGATGTGGGGGACATGCGGATAGACGATATCCGTGGGCACGCCGAAGCGGATCTCGCCCTCGAAGGCCTTGTCGGTCATGCGGGCGATGACCTCGTCGTTAAGGCCGAGCAGCCGCCGCCCATAGCTGAGCAGCTGCTCGCCCTGCGGCGTCAGCGCGACCCCCCGGCCCGAGCGGTCGAGCAGCGGCTGCCCGAGCGATTCCTCGAGCCGCTTGAGCTGCATCGAGACGGCCGACTGCGTGAGGTTCAGTTGCGTCGCCGCGCGCGTCACCCCGCCGGTGTCGGCTACGGTCACGAAACTGCGCAGCGCGGTCAGGTCGAGATTGCGGATCATCATCGCCATCCGTGATGATTTTGCCAACAAACATTCATTTTGATTATGCAACGCTCCCATCTATATATCACTCATCCTGATGGCGGTCCAGCTTTGGATCAGTGAAACGAATGAGGTTCGCCATGAACGCCCTGACGCTCCTGTTCGCCCCGCGCGCGTTCCGGCAGGCTCGCCTGCCGCTGCCGTCGATCGAGCGCTGGCTCACCGTTGCCGCCGAGCGGCGCCGGCTGGCGGCGCTGCCCGATCACGTGCTCAAGGACATCGGCCTCAGCCGGGCCGACGCGATGGCGGAAGCCGCGCGGCCCTTCTGGGACACGGACGCCCGCTGACGCCCCGGCTCGCCTCCCCGGCTGACGCGCTCAGCCGAGGGGGTAGGCCGCGAGGTCCTCGTAGCTCGGGCCCGCCTTGCCGAGGCGCGAGCGAACGAGGACGAATTCCTCCACCTCGAAGGGCTGGCAGGCGAGCCCCGCGCGCATGGCGGCAAAGCGGTGAAGCTCGGCGATCTCGTCGGGTCTGAGCCCTTGCCCGAGGCGCGCAAGCGTCACATGCGGCGTGAATCGCCCGCCCTTCAGCGCGATGCCCACGGCGCGGGCGGCCTGCGCCACTTTCGCCCGCAGATGCGAAAGCCCCGGCTCGGGGGCGATGCGTGCGTGCAGGATGGTGGGCTGCTCGCCGCCGAACAGGTCCACCCCATCGACCCGCAGGACGAACCGCGGCGCGCGAATGTCGTCGAGCGCGTGGTGCATGTCCTCGATCACCGGCTCGGGCTGCTCGCCGAGGAAGGCGAGGGTGAGGTGGAAGTTCTCGGCTTCGACCGCGCGGCCGACCGGCAATCCCGCCTGGGCGGCGGCAAGGCAGGCCGCCACGGCGCCCGGGGGCCGGATGCCGACGAAGGCGCGGATCATGGCGCGGCCCGGCCGATCAGCTCGAGCACGCGGGGGCCGATGGCCTCGACCATGCGCGCGACGCCCGCGGCGTTCGGGTGCAGCCCGTCGTCCTGGAGCAGGCCCGGCTGTCCCACCAGCCCCTCGAGGAAGAAGGGGTGCAGGATCGCGCCGTGCGTCGCCGCGAGATCGTGAAAGATCGCGTCGAACTCGGCCTTGTAGTCGGGGCCGTAGTTGAGCGGCGCCTGCATCCCCACCAGCAGGACCGGCAGGCCGCGGGCGTCGAGCGCGCTCAGCATGGCGTCGAGATTGGCGCGGCTTGCGGCGGGCTCGATCCCGCGCAGCAGGTCGTTGCCGCCGAGCGCGATGATCACCGCATCCGCGCCGTCGGCCAGCGCCCATTCGAGCCGGGCCCGCCCGCCCGCCGTGGTGTCGCCCGAGACGCCCATGTTGACGACCTCGGCCTCGGGCTGGCCCTGGGCGGCTAGCCAAGCGTCGAGCTGGGGCACGAATCCCTCGCCCTGCGGCAGGCCGTAGCCCGCGGTGAGGCTGTCGCCGATCGCGACGATCCGGGGGGCGGCGGCAGCCGCGGCGGGGCCGAGCGCCGCGGCCAGCAGGATGGCGAGGCAGGCAATTCGCTTGCGCCACGCGCCGCGCGGTCCATATGAGCCCCAGAGGCGGCGTGGGATGGTGAGCATGACGGACACGGTGATCGGCCTTCGCAGCGTGGGGCTGACCTTGCCAAGCATGGCCGGCGATGTCGAGGTGCTGCGCGGCATCGACCTCGAGGTCGCGCGGGGCGAGCGGCTGGGCATCGTTGGGCCCTCGGGCTCGGGCAAGTCGTCGCTCCTGATGGTGCTGGGCGGGCTCGAGCGCGCCACCTCGGGCGAGGTGCAGGTGCTGGGCGCGGATCTGAGCGCGCTAGGCGAGGACGCGCTGGCGCGGCTGCGCGGGCAGAGCATCGGCATCGTCTTCCAGTCCTTCCACCTGATCCCGACCATGACGGCGCTGGAGAACGTGGCGACGCCCCTGGAGATCGCGGGCGCGCGCGACGCCTTCGAGCGTGCGGGTGCCATGCTGGAGCGCGTCGGGCTGGGGCACCGGCTGACGCATTACCCTGCCGAGATGTCGGGCGGCGAGCAGCAGCGCGTGGCGCTGGCACGCGCGCTGGCACCGCGGCCGCGGCTTCTGCTGGCGGACGAGCCCACCGGCAATCTCGACGGGCGCACCGGCGAGGCGGTGATCGAGCTCCTGTTCGGCCTCGCCGCCGAGGAAGGGGCGACGCTGGTTCTGGTGACGCACGAGACGGCGCTGGCGCGGCGCTGCTCGCGCGTCGTGACGATGCGCGACGGGCGCATCGCGGGCGAGGAGCGGCGCGAGGCCGCGGCATGACGCGGCCTGCCTTCGCGGCCCGGATGGGGTTCGCCTCGCGGCTCGCCCGGCGCGAGCTGCGCGGGGGGCTGGCGGGGTTCCGCATTTTCCTCCTATGCCTCGCGCTGGGCGTCGCGGGGATCGCGGCGGTGGGGTCGGTGACGGCCGCGATCCGCGCGGGGCTGGCGGCCGAGGGGCAGGCGATCCTTGGCGGCGATGTCGCCATCACCTTCACCTATCGCGCGGCCGACGAGGCCGAGCGCGCCTGGATCGAGGGCGCGGGCCCGGTGGCCGAGGTGTTCGACCTGCGCTCGATGCTGGGCACGACCGAGGGTGAGCGGGCGCTGGCGCAGGTGAAGGGCGTCGATGGAGCCTATCCGCTTTACGGCGCTGTCGAGATCGAGGGCACGGACCTCACGGGCGCGCTGGCCCAGCGCGATGGCGCCTGGGGGCTGGTGGCCGAGCCGGTGCTGGCCGAGCGGCTGGGCCTGACCCCCGGCCAGCGGGTGCGGCTGGGGGCGGGCGAGTTCGAGTATCGCGGCGCGCTGCTGGCCGAGCCCGACCGGCTGTCGGGTGGCTTCGCCCTCGGGCCGCGGGTCATCGTGGCAAGCGAAGGCCTGCGGGCCGCGGGGCTCTTGGGGCCCGGCACGCTCTACGAGACGATCTACCGCCTTCGCGTGGCCGAAGGCATCGACCTGGTGGACTTGCGCGCGTCGTTCGAGGCGGCCTTCCCCTACTCGGGCGCGCGCTGGCGCGACCGCACCGAGGCAGCGCCGGGGATCGCGCGGTTCGTCACGCGGGCGGGGGCGTTCCTGACGCTGGTGGGGCTGGCCGCGCTGGTGGTGGGCGGCGTCGGCGTGGGCGCCGCGGTGCGCGGCTATCTGGCTCGCAAGCTGGGGGCGATTGCGACGCTCAGGACGCTTGGGGCCTCGGCGGACACCGTGTTCGCGGCATATCTGATGCAGATCGGCGCCATCTCGGCGCTGGGGATCGGTCTCGGCGTGGCGCTGGGCGGCGGGCTGGTGGCGCTGGCGGGCCCATGGATGGCCGGAACGCTGCCGCTGCCAGCCCGCTTCGCGCTTTATCCCGCGCCGCTCGCGCTGGCGGCGGTCTATGGCGCTGGGATCGCGGCGCTGTTCGCGCTGGGGCCCCTGATGTGGCTGCGCGAGATCCGGCCCGCAGCGCTTTATCGCGCGGCGGCGCGGGTGGCCGTGCGCGGGCGCGGCGGCATCGATGCCTGGCCGCATCGGGCGGCGCTGGTGGTGGTGGGCGGGCTGGGGCTTGGGCTCGCCGCGCTGGTCGTGGCGCTCTCGGGCGCGCCCAAGCTGGCGCTGGGGGTCATCGGGGCGATCGCCGGCGCCATGGCGGTGCTGCGCGGCGCGGGGTGGCTTGCGGCGCGCGGGGCGCGGCGGCTGGCGCATGGGCCGATCGCGCGCAACCGGCCGGGGCTGCGGCTGGCGCTGGGGGCCATCGGCGCGCCGGGCGGGGGCGCCGCGAACGTGGTGATGGCGCTGGGCCTGGGGCTGGGCGTGCTCGCGGCCATCGGGCAGATCGACGCGAACATGCAGCGGTTGATCCGCTCGGAACTGCCGCAGGACGCGCCCGCCTTCTTCTTCGTCGACATCCAGCCCGACCAGCTCGCCCCCTTCCGCGCGATGGTCGAGGGCACCGACGGCGTGAGCCGCATCGCCACTGCGCCGATGCTGCGCGGCGTGGTGACGCATCTGAACGGCATCCCGGCGGCCGAGGCGCCGATCGACCCCGCCGGCGCCTGGGTGCTGCGCGGCGACCGGGGCGTGAGCTATGCCGCCACGCCCCCGCCCGGCGCCCGGATCGTCGAGGGCGCCTGGTGGTCCGAGGCCCATGCCGGCGAGCCGCAGGTCAGCTTCGCGGCCGAGGAGGCGCGCGAGCTGGGGTTGGGCGTGGGCTCGACGGTCACCGTCAACATCCTCGGGCGGCCGGTGACGGCGCGGGTCGCCAACCTGCGCGAGGTGGACTGGCGCTCGCTGGGCATCTCATTCCTGATGGTGCTGTCGCCCGACGCGCTGGCCGGGGCGCCGCACACGCACATCGCCACGGTCCATGCCGCGCCGGGGGCCGAGGCCACGCTGATGCGCGAAACGGGACGGGATTTCCCAAATGTCACCGCGATCCGGGTGCGCGACCAGATCGAGCGCGTCTCGGACGGACTCGCGACGCTTGGGGCGGCGACGCGATGGGGGGCGCTGGCGGTGCTGCTGACGGGGCTCGCGGTGCTGGTCGGCGCAGCGGGCGCCGCGGCCGAGCGGCAGGTGAGCGAGGCCGCGGTGATGAAGGTGCTTGGCGCGCCGCGCCGGCGCATCCTAGGCAGTTTCGCGCTGAGGGCGCTGGCACTGGGGGCGGTGGCGGGACTCGTCGCGCTGATCTGGGGGACGCTGGCCGCCTGGGCGGTGACACATTTCGTTCTGGATGCCGATTTCACCCTGCGGATCGGGCCTGCCCTGGCGGTGGTGCTGGGGGGTGCGGCACTCAACCTGCTGGCGGGGCTTACATTTTCCGCTCGGCCGCTGCGCCTGCGGCCGGCGCGGGTGCTGCGGATGGCGGCCGGGTAACGATGCCGGAAATCCTTGAAACATCGCTCACGGTTTCCGATATCATCACTCGGGATAACGAAGGGGCGGCCGCCGGCCGCCTCTCTTAGTGCAACAGGAGCATAGGGTCAGAGACATGGTGAACCCGAACTACGCTACAGGCCGCGTTGCGACCGGTGCGCGCGTCGCGGAAATCGACGAGGGCCTGCGCGCCTATATGAACAAGGTCTACGCGCTGATGGCGGGTGCGATGGTCATCACGGGCCTCGTCGCCTGGGTGATCGGCCATGATTTCCGCGAGGCCATCGTCGCATCGCAGGGCGGCGACGCCGCGCCCTACATCCTGGGGCCGGGCGCGATCGCCACGCTCTACGGCAGCCCGCTGAAGTGGGTGATCATGTTCGCGCCGCTGGCCTTCGTGTTCGGCTTCGCGGCGATGATCAACCGGATGAGCGCCTCGGCCGCGCAGATGACGTTCTGGGCCTTCGGCGCGGTGATGGGCCTGTCGATGGCCTGGATCTTCGCAGTGTTCACCGGCGAGTCGATCGCGCGGACCTTCTTCATCACCGCGATCGCCTTTGGCGGCCTGTCGATCTGGGGCTACACGACCAGAAAGGACCTGTCCGGCTGGGGCTCCTTCCTCATCATGGGCGTGATCGGCCTGATCGTGGCCTCGATCGTGAACATCTTCCTTGCCAGCTCGGGCCTGCAGTGGGCGATCTCGCTGATCGGCGTGCTGCTGTTCGCGGGGCTGACGGCCTATGACACGCAGTCGATCAAGAACGAGTATCTCGGCATGCGCGCGACGCCGGGCGGCGAGGCGTGGCTCGAGAAGGGCGCGATCATGGGGGCGCTGCGCCTCTATCTCGACTTCATCAACATGTTCATGTTCCTGCTGCAGTTCCTCGGGAACCGCGAGTGACGCAGGCCGCAGGGCCGGAACGGAGAAGGGCCGGGGGGCGACCCCCGGCCCTTTCTCGTTGTCCCGCCGCCGTCAGGGCCGGCGCGCGACTGCCCCGGAAACGCGAACGGGCGGCCGCGATGGGCCGCCCGACTGTCCCCCGCGATTGTCTCGCGTGTCGGGTTCTTACTTGATCTTGCCTTCCTTGAACTCGACATGCTTGCGCGCGACCGGGTCGTACTTCCGCACGGTCATCTTCTCGGTCATGGTGCGCGAGTTCTTCTTGGTCACGTAGAAGAAGCCGGTGCCGGCGGTCGAGTTGAGGCGGATCTTCACCGTGGTGGGCTTCGCCATCGTCGTCACTCCTCTGCGGGCCGCGCGCCGCGCGTCGCCCATTCGCTCCGGGCGCCGCCGCCCGCACATGTTCCTGGCCGCGGGATCGAGCGCCCGCGAAGTCGAGTGCCGTTCCTACCCGTCGGCGCGCCCGAGTCAAGGGGTTTTGCGCGCCCGCGCCATCCGCGCCAGCACCAGCGCGAGGAAGGCGGCGGCAAAACCGCTGCTGCCCAGCAGCAGCCCGTCGGGGTCGGCCGCGTCCATCGCCGCCCCGAGTGCGAGGGGAGAGACCAGCGCGCCGACGCCATAGGCAAGCACCACGGCGGCATTGGCCTGCGCCAGCCGCTGACCCGAATAGCGCGCGCCAAGCCCGGTGAGCGCGACCAGGTAGAGACCCGAGGCCAGCCCGCCCCAGACCATCGTCACCGGCACCAGCGGCCCCAGCGCGCGCTCGAGGCCGGTGATCGCCACGGGGGCCGCGATCATCACCGCGGCGATGAGCAGGAGCAGCCGCCGCCGGTCGAACCGGTCGGCCGCCCAGCCAAGCGGCAGCTGCATCAGGATCGCCCCGAGCGGGAAGGCCGACAGCAGCAGCACCGCCTCGGCCTCGGGCAGGTCCGAGCGAACGCCCCAGACCGACAGCAGCGCGAGCGTGCCGTATTCGACGGTGGCGAAGAGGACGACCGCCCAGACCATCGCCGGATCGGTGACGAAATAGCGAAGCGTGTCGGCGAGGCGCGGCAGTTCCTCGTCCTCCATCGGCGGGGCGCTCGCGAGACCCCAGACGATGGGCACGAGCCCCGCGAGCGGGATCGCGGCGGCGACGAGGAAGGGCGGCCAGCCCTCGAGCCCGGTGACGGTCAGCAGCAGCGGCCCGGTCATGAAGCTGGTCGACAGCGAGATGCCATAGATCGCGATGATCCGCCCGCGGCTCGCCTCGGGGGCGGCGCCGACGATCCAGAACTCCGAGGCGAAGAACAGCGCCGTTCCGGCAAAGCCATAGGCGAAGCGCAGCGCCATCCACCAGCCGATGCCCTCGTGGAGCGGGACGGCGGCGAAGATCGCGGCCATCACCAGCGCCGAGCCGATCATCAGCCGGCCGATCCCGACGGCACGCAGCAGCCGCGGCATCATCGGCGCCGTGAGCACCATCGACACCGCCGCGGCCATGGTGTTGAGACCGATCGTGGCGCCGCTCGCCCCCGCCCGCTCCAGCAGCAGCGCGAAAAGCGGGTAGCTCATGGTCATCGACAGCCCGAACAGCGAGATCGCCGCGATGGGGGCGATCTGGCCCTTCCAGGCGCCGATCCGTCCGCCGATTCTGGTGGCGCTCCGCGTCATCGCGCGGGCCTCAGATCGCTTCGAAGAACGACCTCCCGCCGTCGTGGCGGAAGAAGGGCGCGGGCCGCGGCCCCGAGGGCGCATCGAGCCGGGCCTCGACCTCGGCCAGCACCACCTCGGTGATGAAGGGCAGGTCGAGCGCGCGAGCCTCGGGCAGGGTCAGCCAGCTCAGATGCGACAACTCGTGGTCGATGTCCTCGAACGCCTCGGGGCCGGTGGCGAGCCCTGCCGCGTCGGCCATGAAGAAGCGGGCATCGAAGCGGCGCGGCCGCCCCGGCGGCGTGATCGCGCGGAACACGAAGTCGAGCGCCTCGGTCGCCGGACGCCAGCCGCGCCCGAGGAAGTCGCGCCAGGGCCCCGGCGCCGTGGCGGCGGCGGCCCGCGCGTCGGCGTCGCCGGGCCGGGCGAGGACGAGCCCCGCCTCCTCCCACAACTCGCGGATCGCAGCCAGAGCCAGCGCGCCGCCGATGCCCGCGGGCGCGCGGATATCGAGCCGGGCGCCCAGCGCCGCGGGCGGCGCGAAGCGGGCCGCGAGCGCGTGGTCGGCCGCATCGACCGCGCCGCCGGGAAAGACGAATTTCGATGGCATGAAGGCCGCCGCCTCGCCGCGCTGCCCCATCAGCACGCGCGCCGGGCCAGGGCCGTCGCGGCGGATCAGGATCACCGTCGCCGCGTCGCGCAGCGTGTCCTTCGCCGGTTCGGCCATGTCGAATAATCCTGTCAGAATGCCGCGCCCGGCGAAATCCGGGCGCGTGTCGAGACTATGGCGCGGGGGCGGCGCCTGTCCAGACGCGTGCGGCGGTCAGCTGCCGCCGTCCTCGAAGCCGTGCATCCGCCAGGCCCACTGCATCGCCACGACCATACCCTTGATCCGGGGCAGCAGCCACAGCGTGAGGCCAAGCGCGAGGGTGGGCCAGACCGCGAAATGCACCCACATCGGCGGCTCGAGCGAGAACTCGACCGACAGCATCAGGCTGCCGACCAGGTGGCCGACAATCAGGATCGTGGCCCAGGCCGGCAGGTCGTCCGCGCGGTGATGGTGCAGCGCCTCGCCGCAGGCGGCGCAGGTCGGGCGGACGGACAGATAGCCCGCGAAGATCGGACCGCCGCCGCAGTTGGGGCAGCGCTTGCGCCAGCCGCGCAGCAGCGCAGGCACCAGCGGGCGGCCAAGCGGCTGGGATCCGTGCAGGAAGCTGTTGGGATCGTGTTGCATGGAAAGCATCTAGCGCCTCGGCCCGGCGCGCGCACCCCCTCGCATGGCGATTGCGGCACCGTGTCGCCATCCGCCGGCCCCACCCGGCCTGAAGTTGCGCGCGTGCCGCGACGGAATGCGCGGCCCGCGCCGTTTGCATCGACAGGTCGGGACGCGCCGGCCGCCGGACCGGCGGGGCGCCACAGATACAAGGGGTCGGATCATGTCCAGGATGTCATCGCAACCGGGCTGGATGTCTGCACTGCCGCGGGCGCGCACGCTGACCGCGTCGCTCGCCGCGCTCGCCTGTGTCGCCATCGCCGGCGCCGCGGCGGCCGAAGGCAAGCCGACCGCCGCCGAGCGTCGCGAAGCGCGGGCCGAGCGGATGTTCGAGCGGCTCGACACCGACGGCGACGGCCGCATCGGGCGCGCCGAGATGGAGAGCGGCCAGGCCGCATGGCACAAGCGCCTCGACACCGACGGCGACGGCACGCTGAGCGAGGCCGAGATGCGCGCGCCGCAGGAGGCGCGCATCGCCCGGCGCGTCGCGAAAAGGTTTGCGCGGCTCGACACGAACGGGGATGGTCGCATCGACGCCGCCGAGTTCTCGAGCCGGGGAGAGCGCCGGTTCGAGCGGCTCGACGCCGACGGCGACGGTGCGGTCTCGCGCGAGGAGATGCGCGCGGCGGGACCGGGCCGTGGACGCAAGTGACCCGCGACCATTCTCATCCGCGACGGCTGCGGAGCATGGCCGCGGCGAGGGCAGGGGGTGCGGATCGTCCGGATGGCCGGCATGTTCGATCTGAGCGAGACGGAGGAGGAGGCCGCCTTGCTCGCGCGCTATGCGGCGGGCGATCAGGCGGCGGCCCGCGAGTTGACCCAGCGGTTCCTGCCGCTGGTGCTGCGTCAGGCATGGCGGGTGCTGGGCAGCGAGGCCGAGGCCGAGGAGATCGCGCAGGAGGCGATGCTGAGGCTGTGGCGGCAGGCGCCGTCCTGGCGCGCGGGCGAGGCGCGGGTGTCGACATGGCTCTACCGGGTCACGCAGAACCTGTGCATCGACCGCATCCGGCGGCGGCGGGCGACCGCGAACGTGGACGACTTGCCCGAGCCCGCCGACCCGACGCCCGGCGCGCTGGAGCGGCTGGCGGCGGGCGAGGACATGCGCAGGCTGGCGCGCGCCATCATGGCGCTGCCCGACCGCCAGCGCGACGCACTGGTGCTGCGGCATTTCGAGGGGGCGTCGAACCCCGATATCGCCGAGCGGCTCGACTGCTCGGTCGAGGCGGTGGAGAGCCTGCTCGCGCGGGCACGCCGCCAGTTGCAGAAGGATCTCGCGCCCTATCGGCCGGAGTGATGACATGAGTAACGAGAAACCCGGCATGAACGCAGGCGACGAGGCCGCCATCGAGCACGCCATCGCCCGGCTCGCTGCGGCCGAGGCTGCCGCGGCCCCCGGTCCGTCCGACGCGCTGGTCGCGCGCGTGCTGGCGGATGCCGCGGCCAGCCGTCCCGCCACCGTGGCGCTGCCGCATTCGGGGGCGATGCGCGCCGGGCGCGCCGCGGCCTTGCGCCCACGGGCGCAGGCGCGGTGGTCGATGGGAGGCATGGGCGCGGCGGCGGCGCTGGCCGCCGGGCTGGTGTTCGGTTTCGTCGCGGGCTTTGCCGGGCCCGAGCCCGAGATGGTGTCGGTTGCCATGGCGGCCGAGGACGAGGTGATCGTGGTGTCCGACGCGGGGCTTGCCCTGTTCGACGTAGAACAGCCGTTCTGAGTGCGGCCCTGACGTTGCCCGAGGGCGCGCTCCGGGTCCGGGAGAGATGTGGATGAGTGCAGACACGAACGTCGCAACGCCCGCCGGGCGCCCCGGCTGCCCGCTCTGGCTGCGGGCACTGCTGGTGGTCTCGCTGGCCGGGAACCTCGCGGTGCTGGGCCTGGTCGGCGGCTGGTCGATGCGCGACCATCACTGGCACGATCGCGACCGCGACGGACTGGACCCGCGGCAGGCGCGCCTGTTGCGTGCGCTGCCCGAGGCCCGGCAGGACGAGGCGCGCGCGATGATGCTGGCTGGGCGCGACGCGATGGCGGCCGAGCGCGCCAGCATCGAGGCGGCGCAGCGCGAGATCGTCGCGGTGATCCGTGCCCCCGACTTCACGCCTGAGCGGCTGAGCGCCGCGCTGGGCGAGCGGCGCGAGGCCTCCGGCCGGTTGAACGGCATCGTTCACGCCCAGTTCGTGACGATCGCGACCGGACTGACCCCCGCGGAGCGCGCCGAGATGGCCGACCGGATCGAGGAAGCGGCGCGGCGCTGGGCCGACCGGCGCGCCGGCCGCTAGGGAGCGGCTGCGCGGCCGCCCTGCGGTCTCGCGTCCCGCCGCGGCCGATGCGGGCTTGCCTCGCGCCGCGTGCCGATGCATGTGAGGGACGAGGCGACGCGGCGGGGAGCGGCGGATGGGTTCCGGCATCATGGATCGCGGCAGGGCCGAGGCGCTGGCCGCCGGGGCACTGGCCTGGCTCGCCGCGGACGAGGAGCGGCTGATGGCCTTCCTCGGCCAGACTGGGGCGGGGGTGAGCGATCTGCGCGCGCGGATCAATGATCCCGAGTTCCTCGGCTTCGTGCTCGACCACCTGCTGTCGGACGAGGTCGCGCTGATCGCCTTTTGCGCCGCTGGCGGGCTGCGGCCCGACGAACCCTTGCGCGCCCGCGCCGCGCTGCCCGGCGGCGCCGTGCCGGAATGGACCTGAGCGCATGAGCCTCGACGCCATCGAATCGGGGATCGACCCGCAGACGCTGGAGGAACTCGGCGCGCTCGACATCCGGCGCGGGCAGCCGCTGGTGGCGCTCGACTGCGACGAGGTGCTGGTCGAGTTCTCGGGCCACCTCGCGCGCTGGCTGGTGCCGCTGGGCTACGAGATGCGGCTGCGGGCCTACCGGCTCGAGGGCTCGATCTTCCGGGCGGGCGAGGATGTGCCGCTGCCCTTCGACGACTGTCTCGACCTGATCGACCGCTTCTTCACCGAGGAGGCACACCGCCAGGCCGCGCTGCCCGGCGCGGTCGAGGCCGCCCGCGCGCTGGGCGAAAGCGCGCAGGTCGTGGTGCTGACCAACGTGCCGCGCCATGCGCGGGAGGATCGCCTGGCGAACCTCGCGCGCATCGGCGTCGAGGCGCCGCTGGTGGTCAATTCCGGCGGCAAGGGGCGCGCGCTGGCGTGGCTCAGCCGCAAGGCCGCCGCGCCGGTGGTGTTCGTGGACGACTCAACGCTCCAGCTTGCTTCGGCCGCCAAACACGCTCCCGAGGTCGGGCGGGTCTATTTCACCGGCTCGCCCTACATCCGCGGGGTGATGCCCGATTGCCCCGAGGCGCATCTGACCGCGCCGGGCTGGGACGAGGCGCTGGCCGGGATCGGGCCGCTGCTGGCGGGCGAGTGAGGCGATCGCTGCGCGACTCGGCTGACTCGTCGCATCGCTGAGGATACTCTGCGCCCCATGTCGCTCCCGCCATCCTTCCTCGACGAGCTGCGCGCCCGGCTGACGCTGTCGGACATCGTCGGCCGCAAGGTGACGTGGGACCGGCGCAAGTCCAATCCCGGCAAGGGCGATTTCTGGGCGCCGTGCCCGTTCCACCAGGAAAAGACGCCTTCGTTCCATGTCGATGACCGCAAGGGCTTCTATTACTGCTTCGGCTGCCAGGCGAAGGGCGACCTCATCACCTTCGTCAAGGAGAGCGAGAACCTCGACTTCATCGAGGCCGTCGAGCGTCTCGCCGCCGAGGCCGGGTTGGAGATGCCGAAGCGCGAGGCCGACCCGCGCGCGGCCGAGCGGCGCGATCGGGCGGGCCGCATGCTCGAGGCGATGGAGGAGGCGGTGCGGCTCTACGGCCTCGCCTTCCGCGCCGGCATGGGGCAGGTGGCGCGCGACTATGCCGAGCGGCGGGGGCTGTCGGCCGAGACGCTGAAGCGCTTCGAGATCGGCTATGCGCCCGACGCCCGCCATTACCTGACCCGCGCGATGCGCGAGCGCGGGCAGCTGGCCGAGGCCGTCGAGGCGGGGCTGGTGATCGCGCCCGACGACGGGGGCGAGCCGTTCGACCGCTTCCGGGGGCGGCTGATGTTCCCGATCCGCGACGCGCGCGGGCGCTGCATCGCCTTCGGCGGGCGGGCGCTGATGCCGAACCAGCAAGCCAAGTATCTCAACAGCCCCGAGACCGAGCTGTTCCACAAGGGTCGGACCCTGTTCAACATCGGCCCCGCGCGCGAAGCCGCGGGAAAATCCGGCCGGCTGATCGTGGCCGAGGGCTACATGGACGTGGTCGCCCTCGTCGCCGCGGGCTTCGGGCACGCGGTCGCGCCGCTCGGCACGGCGATCACCGAGGAGCAGTTGCAGCTCCTGTGGAAGATCGCGCCCGAGCCGGTGCTCGCGCTCGACGGCGACGCGGCGGGGCTGAGGGCCGCGCACCGCGTGATGGAGATGGCGTTGCCGCACCTCGCGCCAGGGCGCTCGCTCAGGTTCTGCCTGATGCCGCCGGGGCGCGACCCGGACGAGCTGATCCGCGAGGGCGGGTCGGGGGCGATGCAGGCGGTGCTGGACGCGGCGCTGCCGATGGTCGATATGCTGTGGCGCCACGAGCTTGGCGACGCGCCGCTCGACACGCCCGAGGCGCGGGCGGGCTTCGACGGGCGGCTGAGGGCCGCGCTGGGGCGGATCTCGGACCAGGGCGTGCGCGAGCACTACCGCGCAGAGGTCAGGCAGCGCCGGGCCGAGCTGTTCCGCCCGCAGCGCCCGGCCGCGCCGGCGCGGGGCAAGGGCGGCTGGCAGAACGGCGCGCCGCGGCGGGGGCGGGGCCCGATCCCGGATATCGGCGGGCCGCAGCCCGGCACGCGGAATTCCGACCTCGCGCGGGCGGGGGCCGAGGCCGGGCAGCTTGGCGCGCGCATCCGCGAGGCCGCGATCCTGCTGATCGCCTGCCACAATGCCGAGGCGCTGGCCGAGGTCGAGGGCGCGCTCGAGACCATGGCGGTGACGACACCCGACCATGTGCCGATCCGCGAGGCGCTGCTGGAGGCGCTGGCCGCGCGGGATGGCGCTGCCACGGTCGCGGACATCGCCGCGCGCTGCGGCTTCGACCCGATCGCGCAGCTCGCGCGGGTGCCGCAGGCGCGGGCGCATCCGCTGGCCCGTCCCGGCCAGCCGGCCGAGCGCGTGCGCGATGTGCTGGCCGAGGCGATCGGCCGGCACGCCGCGGCGCTGGCCTTCGAGGCCGAGCGCGCCGATGCCTGCCGCGACCTCTTGGGCGCCGAGGACGAGGGCTGGACGCACCGGCTGCGCCGCGCGGGCGCCGAGATCGAGCGGCTGGAGCGCGGGGTTCTGGGCAGCGACGCGCCCGGCGACGCCGAGCGCCGCAGCCCGATCCAGGAAATGCTGGATCGCGAGGTCTACAGGTCGAAAAAACGCTGATCGCGCCCTTTGAGTTCGCTGCGCTCTTGCCTACATTCCCGAATCAGCAGCATACGGCGAATCAGCGGATCCCGGCCCGTCAGGTCTGCGCCCAGCGAGGCGCCCGCCCGTCCTGACTGATCGCGGCTGTCCAGCTCGGCTTCTCCGGGAGGGCCTGCGCCGCAGCAGGCCCGCACAGCGAGGTATGAATGGCTTCCAAGGACGAAGAGCAGACCGAGACCCCGGAGACCGAGGTCCAGGGCCCGATGCTCGACATGAGCCAGGCGGACATCAAGCGGATGGTCGCCAAGGCCAAGGCCAAGGGTTACATCACCTATGACGAACTGAACCGGGTCCTGCCGTCGGACCAGTTCTCCTCCGAGCAGATCGAGGACGTGATGTCGCTCCTGTCGGAGATGGGCGTCAACGTCGTCGAGGAGGACGAGGAGTCCGAGGGCGAGGACGACCCCAACAAGGCCAAGGCGCAGGGCAAGGAGCTGGTCGCGGCACAGGCGCAGGGCGGCGAGGTCGACCGCACCGACGACCCCGTGCGCATGTACCTGCGCGAGATGGGCACGGTCGAGCTGCTCAGCCGCGAGGGCGAGATCGCCATTGCCAAGCGCATCGAGGCGGGCCGCGCCACGATGATCGGGGGCCTGTGCGAGAGCCCGCTGACCTTCCAGGCGATCACCGTCTGGCTGCAGGAGCTGAACGACGAGAAGATCCTGCTGCGCGACGTCATCGACCTCGAGACGACCTTCGGCGCCGCGACCGACGACTCCGACATCGAGGAGGTGACGCCCGAGCGCGCCGCGCCCGAGGAGGCACCCGCCGCCGCCGCCTCGCGCCCGAATGGGCGCGACCGCGAGGAGGGCGACGCCGAGGCCGAGGAAGGCCGCGCCGCCGAGCCCGAGATCGACCTCGACGACGACGAGGCGCAGGCGAACCTGTCGCTCGCGGCGATGGAGGCGGCGCTGAAGCCGCGCGTGCTCGAGACGCTCGACCGCATCGCCTCGGACTATGCGCGGCTGCGCGACATGCAGGACAACCGCATCGGCGCGGCGCTGTCCGAGACCGAGCGCTTCTCGGCCAACCAGGAGCTGGAATACCAGCGCCTGCGCAAGGAGATCGTCGAGCTCGTCAACTCGCTGCACCTGCATCCCAACCGCATCGAGACGCTGGTCGACCAGCTCTATGGCATCAACCGGCGGCTCATGACGCTGGAGGGCTCGCTTGCGAAGCTCGCCGACCGCTACCAGGTCAACCGGCGCGAGTTCATCGAGGAGTACCGGGGCGCCGAGCTCGACCCTACCTGGATCGACCGGATCGGCCGGCTGCCCGGCAAGGGCTGGGCAAGGCTGGTCGAGCGCGAGCGCCCGGCGCTCGAGTCGGTGCGCAACGAGATCGGCGAGATCGGCCAGCTCGTCGGCGTCGATATCCCCGAGTTCCGCCGCATCGTCCACACCGTGCAGAAGGGCGAGAAGGAGGCCCGGCAGGCCAAGACCGAGATGGTCGAGGCGAACCTGCGCCTCGTCATCTCGATTGCCAAGAAATACACGAACCGCGGCCTGCAGTTCCTTGATCTCATTCAGGAAGGCAACATCGGCCTGATGAAGGCGGTGGACAAGTTCGAGTATCGGCGGGGCTACAAGTTCTCGACCTACGCGACGTGGTGGATCCGGCAGGCGATCACGCGCTCGATCGCCGACCAGGCGCGCACGATCCGCATCCCCGTGCACATGATCGAGACGATCAACAAGCTGGTGCGCACGGGCCGGCAGATGCTGCACGAGATCGGCCGCGAGCCGACGCCCGAGGAACTGGCCGCCAAGCTGCAGATGCCGCTGGAAAAGGTCCGCAAGGTGATGAAGATCGCAAAGGAGCCGATCAGCCTCGAGACGCCCATCGGCGACGAGGAGGACAGCCAGCTCGGCGATTTCATCGAGGACAAGAACGCGGTGCTGCCGCTCGACAGCGCGATCCAGGCGAACCTCAAGGACACCACCACGCGGGTGCTGGCCAGCCTGACGCCTCGCGAGGAGCGGGTGCTGCGCATGCGCTTCGGCATCGGCATGAACACCGACCACACGCTCGAGGAAGTGGGCCAGCAGTTCAGCGTGACCCGCGAGCGCATCCGCCAGATCGAGGCCAAGGCGCTGCGCAAGCTCAAGCATCCCTCGCGCTCGCGCAAGCTGCGCTCGTTCCTCGACAACTGATTGCGGCGCCCGCCGCCCCGGTTCCGGGCGGCGGGCGCGGAACCAAAGTCGCGTTCGTGGGTTGGATTTCGGGTGGAGTGCGCGACGGGCCCGATTTGCCGTGAGGCGACGGGGGCCGCGCGCGGGTGCGTTCCGGTCGTACCGGGATTACGAGTGGGGACAGTCTTGCACATGGCTGGCAGCGTCTTGCCCGCGATCCGGGACGGACGCGCCGCCGCTGCGGCCGGAATGGCCACGGGCGGGCGGCGCGCCGACCCACTCGCCTGCGCGCGGCGGGGGCCTGCGGCCGCGGGCGGAGGCTAGCGGGGCATGTTCGGCGGCGGGCTCGAGCACAGACTTCGCAAGGAACTGGCGCAGCGCGAGCATTTCTCGCTGCTGATGCCGATGCCCGAGCCGGTGGCCGCCCCGGACGCGCGCGAATTCCGTGACCATCTGCGCACCGTCGTCGCCCATGCCGGGGCGACGGTCGAGCTGCATCCCCTGATGCGGGGCAACGCACCCGAGCCGCGCGGCGGCGCGCTGGGGCGCCTGATCGGCGCGCGCGCGCCCGAGGTGCCGGCGGGGGACCTGTTCTTCGTCGTCTCGGGCGTCGCGCTCTGGATCGCGTTCCGCGACACGCCGATCGGCGACGTCGAGGAGGTGGGCCGCTTCGTCAATCCCGAGGCATGGCCGGGCGGCCGCGAGGCGCTGGCCGGGCACCGCGCGCATGTCGAGATCTGCGATCTCGGGATGGTCGGGCGCGAGCGCATGACACCCGAGGACGCGGCCTTCAACCGCGCTGTCGCCGTGACCGCCGCCGCCGCCGCGGTGGTGCGCGGGGCGATGCCGCTCGCGCTCCTGTGGCTGCCGGCGCGGGGCGCGCTGGCGCCCGCCGCGTTCCGCGACCAGCTTGCCCGGGTGCTGGCGGGACACGCGCCGCTCGAGCTCTGGATGCGCTGGTTCTTCGTGCGGCCCGAGGACGGCGAGCGGCCCGGCGTGATCACGCGGGGGCTCGCCCCCTTCATCGGCCGCGAGATCGAGGTGCGCCCCTCGATCCGGCCCGAGTCGGAGGCGCTGGCGCTTGCCTTCGCGACCGCGAGCCTGCTGATCGACAGGCGCGGCTCGGTCGCCGACGGGCAGCTCGTGACGCCGGTGCCCGGCCTCAGCGCGCGCGTCCGGCTGGGCGAGAGCCGGGTGCGGCGCGGCCTCAAGGTCATCGAGCTCACGGTGCCCGCGCCGCTGAGGACGGGGTGAGCATGCGGCCGGGCGGAATGCCGTGCACGTGAAGGAGGAGGCGCCGGCTCGGCGCGCCGTCGTGGCGGGGGCCGGGATCGGCGGCACGGCGGCTGCGCTCGCGCTGGCGCGGCGCGGCTGGCAGGTCACCCTTGCCGAGCGCGCGACCGAGCTTGGCGAGGTCGGCGCAGGCCTGCAGATGAGCCCGAACGCCGCGCGCTGCCTCGGCGCGCTGGGGGTGCTCGGCGCGGTCGATGCCAACGCCTTCCGGCCGCGCCGCGCGGTGCTGCGCGATGGCGTCACGGGGCGCGAGGTTTTCGCGGCGCCGCTGGGCGCGGCCGCCGAGGCGCGCTGGGGCGCGCCCTATCTCCATGTCCACCGCGCCGATCTCCTTGCCGCGCTGGCGGGTGCCGCCACCGCCGCGGGCGTCGGGCTGCGGCTGGGCGCCGAGGTCACCGGCTGGCAGGAGGACGCGGCGGGCGTCGCCGTGCGGCTGGCCGATGGCACGACCGAGAGCGCGGATCTCGTGGTCGCCGCCGACGGCGTCCGCACGGCCCTGCGCGAGGTGATGCATGGCCCGGCGCCGGTGCGCTTCACCGGGCAGGTCGCCTGGCGCGCGGTGATCCCGACCAGCGCGGTGCCGGGCGGGCTGCTCCCGCCCGACGCGACGGTCTGGGCCGGCTGGGGGCGGCATGTCGTGACCTACTACCTGCGCGGGGGCGCGCTGATCAACGTCGTGGCGGTCGAGGAGTCCTCGGGCTGGACCGAGGAGGGCTGGTCGGTGCCCGGCGATGCGTCGCGCCTGAGGGGCATCTTCGGAGGCTGGCATGGCGCCGTGAGCCGGGTGCTCGATCTGGTCGAGGCGCCGCTGCGCTGGGGGCTGTTCGACCGCCCGCCGCCCCCTTCGTGGTCGAAGGGGCGCGCGGTGCTGCTGGGCGATGCCTGCCACCCGATGCTGCCCTTCATGGCGCAGGGCGCGGCGATGGCGCTCGAGGACGCGGTGGTGCTGGCCGCCTGTCTCGACGCGGCGCCGGTGCCGCAGGCGCTCGCGGCCTACGAGGCCCGGCGCCGGCCCCGAGCCACGCGGGTTCAGGGCGTGAGCCGGACAAACGCCGCGCTGTTCCACGCGGGCGGACTGTCGCGGGCTCTGCGCCATGGCGCGCTGGGCGCGGTCACGCGCCTTGCGCCTCAGGTCGCGGCCGGGCGGCTCGACTGGCTCTATGGTCACGACGCGACGCGCGACGCATCGTGACGCGGCGGGGCGCCGGCGCGGTCAGCCGGGGCGGTGGCCCGGCTCGCGGATGAACCCCACCCAGACGATCAGCCCCGCCCGGACGCGGTAGAGCGCGAGGATCTCGACCGGGCCGCCGGGAAGGCCGTAGACGGTCTCGCGGTCGATCGCATGATCGGCGATGTCGATCCGGGCATGGACCCGGCATTCCAGCCCCGGCGTCGCGAAGCGCGCGGCATAGAGCGCGCGGATGGCCTGCGCCCCGCTGGCCAGCACGGTCCCCGAGGGCAGATCCACCAGCTCGGCCGCGGGATCGAACAGCGCCATGTAGGCGTCGAGGTCGCGCGCGTTGTAGGCGGCGAGCTGGCGGTCGGCGATCTCGCGCGGCGTGGGCGGCTGCGCGCTCACCGCTCGGCCCCGCCGCCGGTGCCGTCCCTGCGACCGCTGCCGGACCGTCCCAGACCCCAGATCACCCAGCCGAGCGCGAGGCCGGCGAGGAAGGCACCGATCAGGTGCGCGAGCATCTCTCCTGCAAGGTATGTCACCGGCTGATCTCCGTCTGCGACGCGCGCGCGGCGTCGCCTGGCCTGTCGGTTGCCCGGGCGCGGGGCCGCGGCGGCGGCGCGGGGGCGGATGCGGGCGGGGGCGCCACCGTGGCGTCCCCGCCGCCCGTTGTCGCGGCGCCCCCGGGTGCCGGTTCGGTATCGGGCGGCGGATTCGCCGCGGCCGGGGCGGGGGACTGAGGCGCGCGGGCTGCGAGATCCGCCCGCCATGTCGCGGGGAGCCCGGCCTCCAGCGTCCGGGCCACGGTCCCGGCGGTCTCGCCCGGCGCGAGGGTTCCGTCGATGCCGATCGTGCCCTCCGAGATGCGCGCGTCGAGGGTGGCGAAGGCGGGCATCACCGCCGCCAATGCATCGAGCGCGCCGCGCCATTCGAGCGGGTCGCCCGCGCCGCCCGAGGTTAGCCCGTCGTTGCGCGCGCCGCGCAGCCGCACCAGCGCGACCTCGGGCCCGATCCCGTCCGGCAGGATGCCCGAGGCGGCGACGACGCCCCCGCTGTCCAGCGCGACCGCGACCTCGGCCGGCTGTGGCGCCTCGTCGAGTGCGAGATCAAGCGTCCAGCCCGAGCCCGCCGCCGCGCGCAGCGCCGTGCGGGTGCTGGCGGCGCTGAAGCCCGCCCGCAGGCGGCCCATGATGTGCAGGCGGTCGCCAGCCACGTCGGCGCGCCCGGTCTCGAGGCGCGGAAGCGCGATCGCGAGCGCGGCGATGGCGCCCTGCCAGTCGTCGCCGGTGCCGCGCCCGCCGGTCTCGAGCGTGGCGCCCGCGAGGTCGAGTTCGGGCAGGGCGCGGGCGAGCGCGTCACGGTCGAGCCCCTGCGGCAGCCGCCCCTCTGCGAGGCGCGGCCCCTCGCCCGAGGCGGGGATCTCGACCGCGAGCCGGGCTGCGGGCATGGGGTCGCTGATCACCAGATCGGTGGCGATGTCGGTGCCCGCGAGGCGATCGATCTCGGCCGCGGCTTCGGGCGTCGGGGCGCGGCCCGCGAGGCGCGCGGTCGAGCCCTCGACGTCGAGCACCCCGCGCTCGAGCAGGGCGAGCGCGTCGATGCCGCGGGTGACCATCAGCGGCCAGCCACGGCCGGGCATTCCCTCGGCCAGGGTGATCTCGCCCGTCGCGCCGCCAGCGCCAAGGCGCCCGGCGGCGGCGGCGAGGCGGGCGCGCACGGCCTCGGTCGGCGCGTGGCCGCTGAAGTTCGCGCCGCCCGGCCCGGTCTCGGCGCGGAAGCGGTAGGGCTCGGCGCGTGGCAGGATGATGTCGACCTCGACCTCCCATCGCAGCACCGGGTCGGCGGCGAGGTCCGCCAGCACCGCCTCGCGGACCTGCGCGGTCGCTGCCCAGCCCGCGAGGTGCCCGTCGCGGCCCGAGATCTCGATCTCGCCCTCGGCCAGCGCGCCGAGGGCCCGGAGCGCGCGGCCGACGGCCGCGGTCCAATCCGGATGCGGCGCCCCGGCGGCCAGGACCAGCGCGCTTTGCAGCATGGTGCCGGTGGCGATGGTGCGCGCCTCGTCGAGGATCAGCCGCTCGGCCGCGGCGCTCTGCGCCGCCCCCTCGATGCGGAGCGGCTCGCCGGGGTTGCGGCGGGCGGCGAAGCGAAAGGGCTCGTGCAGCGGCAGGACGCGGATGCGGTGATCGACGGTGCTCACTCCGGGCAGCGCGGCCAGCCGGACCAGCAGGGCGTCGCGCGCCGCCTCGCTGTCGGCGAGGCCCGAGACGCTGACCGACCTGCCACGGGTCGCGACGCTGATCGGATGGGGGCTCTGCTGTGCCGCGACTGCCTCGGCGGCCGCGTCGATCCGGCGCTCGATCCCCGGCCCGAGGACGGCGAGCGCGTGCCAGGTGAGCACGCCGAAGATCGCAAGGACTGCAAGGCTCAGGATCGGACGCATCGAACTCCTTCGGGCATGGCAAGGCCGGCGGTGCCCGGAGACCGCCGTCAGGTCAACGCTCGATCTCCGCTTTTCCGACGCGCGGCACCGTCATGCAAGCAAAACGGCGCGGGCCTCAGGGCGTCTGCACCGGGCGCGGGCGGCCCCGGCGCTGGCGCTCGCGGATCGCGATGTAGAGGGTCGAGGCGATGATGATGGCGCCCCCCGCGACCGTCGGCCCGTCGATGGCTTCGGCAAAGAGGACGTAGCCCGCGCCGCCCACGGTCACGAGACGCAGGTAGCTGAAGGGTGCGACGAAACCGGCATCGCCCACCGCATAGGCCTTGATGTCGGCATAGGTGCGCAGCGACGAGCCCGTCACCAGCGCCGCGATCGCCAGCCACTGCCAGGCCGCGAGCGGGATGTTCCAGTGCATGAGCGCGGGCGGCAGCGTCGCGATGGCGACGATCAGCGAGGAGGACACGAACACCGCGTCCGTCCCGTCGCGGTCGGCGACGATGCGCCCCAGCATCAGCGCGCAGGCGAAGGCCATGGACGAGACGATGGCGACGATCATCGCCGGGTCAAACGCGCCGAAGCCGGGGCGCAGGATGATCAGGGTGCCGAGAAACCCCGCCGCCGTCGCGCCCCAGCGCCGCGGGCCGACATGCTCGCCCAACACCGGCCCGGCAAGCACCGTGGCAAACACTGGCGCAAGGAAGAACAGGATGGTCGAGGTCGCGAGCGGCAGCTTCCAGATCGCGTAGAATCCGGTGTTGAGCGTGAGCGCGAGCAGGAGGCCCCGCGCGATGTGCAGCTTCCACGCCGTGATCCGCACCCGCCGCCGCGTCCGCGCGCCTCCCCACAGGAACGGCAGCACCGTCAGAAGCGCCAGCGCCGAGCGCAGGAAGGCCAGCATCGTCGTGTGGATCTCGGCCGCGAGGAACCGCACGGCAAGCGTCATCGCCGTGGCGCCCAGTACCGAGGCGAGGGCCCACAGGGCCCCTTCGGCATTGCCGGAAAGGTGGGGAAGGCGGAAGGTCATGGGTGGGTCTGCTCCGTTCGCGCGCCACCATCGGCCGGAACGCGCCGCGGCGCAAGCGCGGCCCGGCACGCCGCGCGCGCCCCGTGGCGGGGCCGCCGGATCGGGTCGCGTTCACGGGTTCCGTTGCGCCGCGCGCGCGGGTATTGCTGGATGACGGGCTCTGGCTGGTCGGGTGGGATCGGGATGATGCGGCACGTCTTCTTTGCCACGCTTGCGCTGGCCGGCCTCGCGGCCTGCGGCGGCACGGCTGGCGGCGCACGGCAGATGACGCCGGAATACCTTCGCATCTGTTCCGACCCCGCGAGCCCGCCCGCCGACGCGCTGCGCTTCTGCCGCCGCGCGCTCGAGGACCGGCGCCTCGACGCGGGTCAGCGGGCGCGGGTGCAGATGAACATCGGCATCGCGCTGCAGGCGCTGGGGCGCGAGCGCGAGGCGCTGGCGGCGCATTCCGAGGCGCTGGCGCTGGACCCGGGGCTCGCGGGCGCGCTGGTCGGCCGGGCGCAGGCGCATGAGGCGCTGGGCGACACCCGCGCGGCGCTGGTCGACTACGGCGCGGCGATCACCGCCGACCCCCGCGCGCCCGAGCCCTGGTTCGGCCGCGGCGTGCTGCTGCGCAAGGCCGGGCGGCCGGGCGACGCGCTGCGCGACCTCGACCAGGCGCTGGCGCTGCGGCGCGACTGGCCGGCCGCGCATTTCGAACGCGGCGCGGCGCTCTACGCGCTGGGGCGGAATGGCGAGGCGGTGGCCGAGTTCTCGGCGGTGCTGGTCGCGAACGCGCAGGACGTGGCGGCGCTGCTGAACCGCGCGCAGGCAAGGCGCGCGCAGGGCGGGGCCGCGGCCGCGGGCGCCGGCACCGACTTCGACCGCGCCATCGCGCTCGCCCCCGAATGGGGCGCGGCCTACGCCGCCCGCGGGGCATGGCACGACGCCGCAGGGCGGCGCGAGGCGGCGAATGCCGACTTCATGCGGGCCTACGAGCTTGGCGTCTCGGACCCCGCGATCATCGAGCGGGTGCGCCGCCTGTCGGGCGGCTGAGGTCAGCCGCCCAGCGCCGCGGGCAGCCAGAGCGCGATCGCCGGGAAGGCGAGCAGGAGGCCCAGGCGCAGGATGTCGGCGGCGACGAAAGGCAGGATGCCGCGCCATATCTGCCCGAGGCTGAGGTCGCCCGCCGCGGCGTTCACGACGAACAGGTTCATTCCCACCGGCGGCGTGATCAGCCCGACCTCGACTGTGGTGACCGCGAGGATGCCGAACCAGACCGGATCGAGCCCCGCCGCCTCGACCAGTGGGAAGAACACCGGCACGCTCAGCAGGATCATGGCGAGGCTCTCCATGAAGCAGCCGAGCACGAGGTAGAACACGAGGATCGCGAGCACCACCTCGAGCGGCGTGAGCCCCGCCGCCGAGACCGCCTCGGCCATGGCGAAGGAGATGCGGCTGACCGAGACGAAGAAGCCGAACACCTCGGCCCCGATCAGGATGACGAAGAGGCTGGCGCTGAGCGCCACCGTCTCGGCCAGGGCGGCATTGAAGCCCTCCCGCCCAAGCCCGCGCAGGACCGCGAAGCCGAGTGCGAGCGCCGCGCCCGCGCCGCCGGCTTCGGTCGGCGTGAAGACGCCGCCATAAAGCCCGCCCATCACCAGCCCGAACAGCAGCGCCACGGGGGCGAGGCGCCACAGCGCAAGGCCGAGCCCGCCCTCGGGCCGCGCCTCGGACCCGGTGCGCCAGGCCCGCGCCGCCAGCATCGCCGCCGCGGCATAGAGCAGGAAGCCCACGAGGCCCGGCCCAACGCCCGCGAGGAACATCGTCCCCACCGACTGCTCGGTGATGAGCGCGTAGAGCAGCAGCGCCACCGAAGGCGGGATCATGATCCCGAGCGTTCCCCCCGCCGCCAGCGACCCCGCCGCGAGGCGCGCGTCGTAGCCATGCGCCCGCATCTCGGGGTAGGCCACGCGCGTCATCGTCGAGGCGGTGGCGAGCGACGAGCCCGAGACGGCGGCGAAGGCCGCGCTCGCGCCGAGGCCCGCGACCGCGAGGCCGCCGCGGATGCGCCAGGTCAGCCGCCGCGCCGCGAGGAACAGGTCGCGCGAGAGCCCCGCGCGCGCGACCAGCGCCCCCATCAGGATGAACAGCGGGATGACCGTGAAGGAATAGTTGGTCACCGTCTCGAGCGTGCCGCGCTCGAGGATGCGCAGTGCCGGCTCGATGCCGACCACGGCCGCGAAGCCGCCCGCGCCGACCGCGATCATCGCGAGCCCGACGGGGCAGCCGAGCGCGATCAGCGCGACCAGTGCGCCCATGCCGGCGAGGCCGGCCGCCTCGGGCGTCATGGCGCCGGCCCGGGCCGGGCGCCGCCGCCCCGCGCGGCGTGGACGAGCGCGGCCAGCGCGATCAGCCCCGCCGCGACCGCCGCGCCCCCGGTGACATAGCCGAGCGGCAGCGCGAGGTCCTGCGTCGCGTCGCCCCGCGCCAGTTGCAGCCGCGCCTCGCCGCCCAGGAGCACGGCGACCGTCGCGGCGAAGAGGCCGAAGCCCGCGGCCCAGAGCCGCTCGAGCCCCCGAGCGAGGCGGCGGGGCAGGCGGGCCGCGAGGATCTCGACCCGCACGAGTCCGCCCACCGCGGCACGCGGCAGCGCGCACAGGATGGTGACCATCAGCGCGTGGCTCGCAAGCTCGATCCCGCCCGGCAGGATCGGGTCGACCGCGCCCCCGGTCGCGCCGAACACCGCGCGGCCCAGCACCGTCCAGGCCACCACCCCCAGCAGCGCCACGAGGCCGAGCCGCGCAAGCGCATCGGTGACGCGCAGCAGCCCGGCAAGCAGCGCGGCCATGCCGGGCTCAGCCGCCCAGCTCGGTCTTGCACGCGGCGACGTAACCCTTCACCGCCTCGTAGGTCGCGCTGCCCGGCAGGCCCTGCGCGTCGAGCTCGGCGATGTAGGCGGCCGCCGCGCGGTCGGCTGCGGCCTGCCAGGCGGCGCGCTCGGCCCCCTCGATCTGGTGCAGCGTGCCCGAGGCGAGCGTCTGCTCGCGCCCCGTCACGTCGCCCGCGTCATAGCCCCGCCCCGCCGCGAGCGTCCATTTCATTCCCGAGTTCGCGTCCACCACCGCTCTCAGGTCGTCGGGCAGGCGCTCGTAGGCGCCCTTGTTCATGGTGGCGACGAAGGCGAGCGCGTAGAAGCCGAACTCGGTGTGGTGATCGGACACCTCGTCGGCGCGGAAGCCCGCGACCGCCTCCCAGGGCAGCATGAAGCCGTCGATCGTACCGCGCTCGGCCGCCTCGTAGATGCGCGGCGCGGGCATGCCGACGGGCACCGCGCCCAATTGCTCCAGCAGCCTGCCGATCACCGCGGTGGGATGCCGGATCTGGAGCCCCTTGAGGTCGGCAAGGGTGGTCACGGGCTGCGTGCGGGTGTGCAGGTGGCCGGGCCCGTGGGTGTGCACGAACAGCACGTGCGTCTCGGCGTATTCCGCGTCAAGCGCGCCCGAGTCGTAGAGTTTCTGGAAGGCGCAGGAGCCAATCTCGGCGGTTTCGAACAGGCCCGGCAGCTCGACGATCTGGCTCAGCGGGAAGCGCCCGGCGGTGTAGCCCTGCACCGTCCACGCGATGTCGGCGATGCCGTCGCGGGCATTGTCGTAGCCCTGCGGCGCCTTGCCCAGCGTCTGCGCCGGAAAGACCGTGACGTCGATGCGCTGCCCCGAGGCGGCCTCGACCTCGGCGGCCCAGGCCTCGAACAGCCCGGTGTTCTGCCAGCTTGTCGCCGGCATGAAATGCGCGAAGCTGAGATTGGCCTCCGCCGCGCGGGCCGGCGCGGAGGGGGGCAGGATCGCGGTGGCCAGGATGGCTGCGGCAGTCGTCAGGGCGCGGCTCGGCATCGGACCTCTCCTCTCGCGGGCGCTGCGGGTCGGGGAGCGATCAAGCACCCCCCGGCCGCGAAATCAAGGCCGATGGCGACCATACTCCGAGCAGTTCCGCCACGCGGCATCGGGGGGCGGGCGATTCCGACTTGAACGCCGGGGCCAGAAACAGTATCCGGGCGCCCGGATCGGCATGGCCGCACCACCGGAAAACGAGGGCTGAGATCATGGGTAAGGCAAAGTTCGAGCGGACGAAGCCGCATGTGAACATCGGGACGATCGGTCACGTCGACCACGGGAAGACGTCGCTGACGGCTGCGATCACGAAGTATTTCGGGGAGTACAAGGCGTACGACCAGATCGACGCGGCGCCGGAGGAGAAGGCGCGCGGGATCACGATCTCGACGGCGCATGTGGAGTACGAGACGGCGGCGCGGCACTACGCGCATGTCGACTGCCCGGGCCATGCGGACTACGTGAAGAACATGATCACGGGTGCCGCGCAGATGGACGGCGCGATCCTGGTGTGCTCGGCCGCGGACGGCCCGATGCCGCAGACGCGCGAGCACATCCTGCTGGCGCGTCAGGTGGGCGTGCCGGCGCTGGTGGTGTTCCTGAACAAGGTCGACCAGGTGGACGACCCGGAGCTTCTGGAGCTCGTCGAGATGGAGGTGCGCGAGCTTCTGAGCTCGTATGACTTCCCGGGCGACGACATCCCGATCGTTGCCGGCTCGGCGCTGGCGGCGCTGGAGGACCGCAACCCCGAGATCGGCGAGCAGAAGGTGCGCGAGCTGATGGCGGCGGTGGACGAGTACATCCCGACGCCGGACCGCCCGATCGACCAGCCCTTCCTGATGCCGATCGAGGACGTCTTTTCGATCTCGGGCCGCGGCACGGTGGTGACGGGGCGCGTCGAGCGCGGCATCGTGACGGTGGGCGAGGAGGTCGAGATCGTCGGCATCCGCCCGACCCGCAAGACCACGGTGACGGGCGTCGAGATGTTCCGCAAGCTGCTGGACCGCGGCGAGGCGGGCGACAACATCGGCGCGCTTCTGCGCGGCGTGGACCGCGAGGGCGTGGAGCGCGGGCAGGTGCTGTGCAAGCCGGGCTCGGTGAAGCCGCACAAGCGCTTCGAGGCTGAGGCCTACATCCTGACGAAGGAGGAGGGCGGCCGTCACACGCCGTTCTTCACCAACTACCGGCCGCAGTTCTACTTCCGCACGACCGACGTGACGGGGACGGTGGAGCTGCCGGAGGGCACCGAGATGGTGATGCCGGGCGACAACCTGAAGTTCACCGTGCAGCTGATCGCCCCGATCGCGATGGAGGAGAAGCTCCGCTTCGCCATCCGCGAGGGCGGCCGCACCGTCGGCGCAGGCGTCGTGTCGAAAATCATCGAGTGACGACGCGCGCGCGCCCCTCGCGGGCGCGGGAATTCGGCGGCCGTCCCCGACGGGGGCGGCCGTTTTCTTTTGCCGGCCGGGGCGATACTCTGCGGCCGCGGCAGAGGGGAGAGGCGCGATGATCCGGACGGCGGGGCTGGCGGGGCTCGTGGTACTGGCGGGGCTTTCTGGCGGCTGCGTTGCGCCGCGGGCGCTGCCCTCGGGCGCCGAGCCGGTCGATGCGCGCTATGCGGTCTCGGGCGGCTCGTATTCGACGGGGGGCGAGCTGATCGTGATGCTGCGGGCGCATGAGCGCGATGGCCGGGTGGTCGTCTGCGGCGCCAGAACCCGCACGCGCGAGAGCGCCATGAGCCTGCCCTACAACCACTTCGTCGAGGGGACGGGCGTGATCCAGCTTGCCGGCGCGAACATCATGCAGGGCGTCCGGCGCTTCCCGGACTACCCGCTCGCGCGCGACATGACCGGGGTCTCGGCGGCCTGCTTCCTGACCGAGCGGCCCTGGGAGCCGCGTTTCGAGGGCGCGGCCGCGATCGCGCGCTTCGGCCGGATGCCGCTGGGCGGCGACGACTTCGGACGACCAGACACGGTCTTTCGCGGCGGGCCCGTTCCAGATGTGATCGACCGGCCCTGACCGGGCACGGACCGCCCTCCGGGCGCGCGACCCGGCCGAAATCTTTCTCACACCGGTTTGCACCAGCGTGTCGTGCCCCGCGCCGCCGCTTCGTCCTAGCCTCGGGACACGAGGCACCAGGGCGGAGGATGCATGATGACCGTGACGAACTGGGCCGCGCTTTGCGCGGCCATCCTGATTGGCGCCTGCAGCGGCACCATCAAGACCGGCATGGCCTCGGAGGGGGTCGATGCGCGCTACGTCTCGGGCGGCGGGCGGCTGCAATGGGGCGACGAGATCATCGCGCTCGCCCGGGTCTTCGAGCACAAGGGCAAGGTGGCGGCCTGCGGCGTCTGGACGGTGCGAGGCGAATCGACCATGGCGAGCGGCACGCATCACCTGTTTGCCCAGGCGGGCGTGATCCAGATGGACGGCCGCAACGTGGTGCAGGGTTTCACCTTCATGCGGCGCGCGGCGTTCCGCGACGACATGACCGGCACGCAGGCGCGCTGCGTGGTGACCAACACCGCGTGGGAGCCGCATTTCCGGCCCGAGGATGCCGTGGTCGTCCTGCCGCAGCAAAGCTATGGCGCGGGCGAGATGGAGGACACCAAGCTGCGCTTCCGCCGCCGCGCCCTGCCCGACCTCGTGCCCGAGGCCAGCGCGGCGGCCGATGGCGCGGCCCCGCAGGGGTGAGCAGGCCGACGGGTCGGGGTCAGAGGCCCTCGACCACCGCGAGCGTGGACTTGGCAACCGACTGGCGGATTGCGCGACATTCGGCGTAGGCGGGGTCGTCGCGCCAGGCGCGGGCGGCCTCGATGTTCGGGAAGCGGATGATCACAAGGCGGGTGGGGTGCCACAGGTCGGCCTCGAACACCTCGAGCGCCCCGCCGCGCGCGAGATACTCGCCGCCATGCTTCTCGATCAGCGGGCGGGCGCGGGCCTTGTAGTCCTCGTAGATGGCGGGGTCGCTGATCTTGGTGTCGACGATCAGGTAGACGGCCATGGATGCCTCCTTCAGATTGCGGTGAATTCCTCGATCAGTCGGTCCACGACGGCACGGAGCGCGGCCTCGGGCCCTGCGCCCGCAGCAACTGCCTCGGCATGGGCGGCGCGCTGGCGGTCGGCCGAGGTGCCGCCCGCGGCGATGCGGCGCGCATGCGTCAGTTCCGCGTGGCAGCCCAGCACCTCGGCCTCCTCGGACAAAAGGTCGATCAGCTCCTCGATCAGGTCGGGCAGGGGGGCCAGCACGGCCCGCCCGTGATCGACCAGCTTGCCGCCCACCCCGTAGCGCTGCGCGCGCCAGCGGTTCTCGCGGATCAGCGTCGCGGGATAGATGCGCCAGCGCTGGTTGCGGCTGCGCAGGCGGAACAGGAAGCCCATCAGCGACTGGAACAGCGCGGCGATGGTGGCCGCATCCTCGAGCCGCGAGCAGACGTCCGTGACGCGCTGCTCCAGCGTGGGGAACTTGGCCGAGGGGCGGATGTCCCACCAGATCTTGGTCGCATCCTCGATGCAGCCCGCGCCGACCAGCTGATCGACCAGCCGGCGGTATTCGCCAAAGGACGCCAGCGGGTCGGGCAGCCCGGTGCGCGGCAGCGCGTCGAACACTGTCAGGCGGTAGCTGGCAAGCTGGGTGTCCTCGCCCTCCCAGTAGGGCGACGACGAGGACAGTGCCAGCAGGTGCGGCAGGAAATAGGCCGCCTGGTTCATCAGGTCGATGCGCAGGTCCTCGTCCTCGATGCCGACATGGACATGGCAGCCGCAGATCAGAAGCCGCCGCACGGCAAGGCCCAGATCCGCACGCAGCTCGTCATAGCGCGGCTTGCGGGTATGGGTCTGCTCGCGCCAGCGGGCGAAGGGGTGGGTCGAGGCGGCGATTGGCGCGTAGCCGAACTCGGCCGCCGCGGCGGCCACGCCCGCGCGCAGCTCGGCGAGCTCGCCCCGCGCGGCGGGGACCGAGCGGTGGATTCCGGTGCCGACCTCGACCTGGCATTGCAGGTATTCGCGCGTCGCCCGCTGGCCCAGCAGGGCCTCGAGCCGCTCGTGGAACGCGGGGCAGGGCTCGCGCACCAGGTCGCGGCTCTCGCGATCGACGATGAGGTATTCCTCCTCGATGCCGATGGTCAGCGACGGGCGGTCGATCATGGGCGCTCCCTTGCACACGCGGGAGCACAGGATCGGGTGCCGCCCGCGTCCGGTCAATCGCCAAGCTGCGGTTGACAGGACGGCGCCGGTCGGATCGAGATGGCCCCGGCACCAAATCCTTGGGAGAGCAATATGACCCGCACCGGCGCGCAGCTTCTGGTGGACTGCCTGGCCTCGCAGGGCGCCGACACGGCCTTCGGCGTGCCGGGCGAGAGCTATCTCGCGGTGCTCGACGCGCTCCACGACAGCCGTATCCGCTTCGTGCTGTGCCGGCAGGAGGGGGGCGCGGCCTTCATGGCCGAGGCTTATGGCAAGCTGACCGGTCGGCCGGGCCTGTGCTTCGTCACGCGCGGGCCGGGGGCGACGAACGCCTCGATCGGGGTGCATACGGCACGGCAGAACTCGACGCCGATGATCCTGTTCGTGGGCCAGATCGGGCGTGACATGCGCGGGCGCGAAGCGTTCCAGGAGGTCGACTACCGCGCGATGTTCGGGACCGTGGCGAAATGGGCGGTCGAGATCGACGACGCCGCCCGCATCCCGGAAATCGTCGGCCGCGCCTGGCGGGTCGCCCTGTCGGGCCGTCCGGGCCCCGTGGTGATCGCGCTGCCCGAGGACATGCTGGTGGACGAGACCCAGGCCGCGCCGCTCGCGGACCGCATCGAGCCCGCCGAGCCTGCCTGCGATCCCGCCTGGGCGGTCGAGACGGTGCGGATGCTGGAGGCCGCGAAGCGCCCGCTGATCCTGCTGGGCGGCGCGGGCTGGGACGCCGTGAACTGCCGTGGGCGCGAGGCGCTGGCGGGCTTCCGCGAATGGGTCGAGGCGGCGGGCCTGCCGCTGGCGGTGACGTTCCGCTGCCCGGACCTGTTCGACAACGCCTCGCCGTCCTATGTCGGTGACGCGGGCGTGGGGATGCCGGCGCAGGTGCGGCGGATGCTGCGCGAGTGCGACCTGCTTCTCGCCATCAACATCCGCTTCGGCGAGAACACGACGGACGGCTACACGCTGCTTCAGGTGCCCGAGAGCGGCAAGACGCTGATCCATGTCCACTCCTCGGCCGACGAGCTGGGCAAGATCTACCAGACTCCGCATGCCTGGGTTGCGGGCCCCGCGAACTTCCTGCGCGCGCTGAGCGCCCTGCCGCCGCCGAAGGGCGATTGGGAGGGCTGGCGGGCAGAGGGGCGCGGGGGCTGCGAGAAGGCGCTGACGGCCCCGAAGCAGCCCGGCGACCTCGACATGGGCGAAGTGATGAAGGTCGTGCGCGCGAAGATGCCCGCCGACGGGATCATCACAAACGGGGCGGGCAATTTCGCCATCTGGTCGGGGCGCTTCTTCGTCTATCGCCCCGGCCACCGCCTGCTTGCGCCGCAGTCGGGCGCGATGGGCTACGGCATCCCGGCGGCGGTGGCGGCGAAGGTTGTGGCGCCGCATCGCACGGTGGTGTGCTTCGCTGGCGACGGCGATTTCCAGATGACGATGCAGGAGCTGGGAACGGCAATGCAGGCCGATGCCCGACCGGTGGTTCTGGTCGTGAACAACAGCAGTTACGGCACGATCCGCATGCATCAGGAGAGGAACTATCCCGGCCGAGTCTCGGGCACCGACATCGTGAACCCCGATTTCGTCGCCATCGGCCGGGCCTATGGCATGCATGCCGAGAAGGTCGAGGCGACCGCGCAGTTCGAGGCGGCCTTCGGGCGCGCGCTGGCCTCGCCCACCGGGGCGCTGCTGGAGCTGGTGATCGCGACCGAGAGCCTCACACCCGGCCAGACGCTGAGCCAGATCCGCGCGGGCGGCGCGCGCTGAGATGGAGACGGCGGATGTCGTCGTCATCGGCGGCGCGGTCACGGGGGCCTCGGTCGCCTGGCACCTCAAGGCTGCCCGGCGGTTCTGGGGGCGGGTGGTGGTGCTCGAGCGCGACCCGGCCTATGCCAAGGCCTCGACGGCGCTGGCGGCTTCGGGCATCCGACACCAGTTCTCGAACGAGACGAACATCAGGATCTCGCAATACGGGACAGATTTCATTCGGGAATTTCGCGGACCGGATTGCGAGGGACTGAGCTTCCGCGAGAACGGGTACCTGATCCTCGCGGGCGACGAGGCGGGCGCGGCGGCGCTGCGGCGCAACCATGCGCTGCAACGGGCCTGCGGGGCGGATGTGGCGCTGCTCGCGCCGCCGGAGATCGCGGCGCGATTTCCGCATCTGAACGTCGAGGGTCTGGCGCTCGGCTCGCTGGGCCTGTCGGGCGAGGGATGGTTCGACAACATGGCCTTGCTGCGCGGCCTTCGCGTGGGCTCGCAGGCCGCGGGGGCCGAGTGGCGGCGCGACGAGGCGGTGGGGGTCAAGATGGCGGGCGACCGGGTGGCGGCGGTCCGGCTCGCTTCGGGGGCCGAGATCGCCTGCGGCCATGTCGTGAACGCCGCGGGCACCCGGGCCGCGCTGGTCGCGGGCTGGGCGGGAATCGACCTCGCGGTCGAGCCGAGGAAGCGCACGGTCTTCCATTTCACCTGCCAGACGCCGCCCGCGGGGCGGCTGCCGCTGATGATCGACGCCTCGCGCCTGTGGTGCCGGCCCGAAGGCGAGGGCTTCATTGCGGGCATAGGCCCCGATCCCGACCCCGCCGTCGATCACGACGACTTCGAGCCGCGCTATGCCGAGTTCGAGGAGACCGTCTGGCCGCTGCTGGCCGCCCGCTCGCCCGCCTTCGAGGCGATCCGGCTGACCGGCGTCTGGGCAGGCCATTACGCCTGGAACACGCTCGACCAGAACGCCGTGATCGGGTTGCACGATGCTTGCGCGAACCTGATCTTCGCCAATGGCTTCTCGGGCCATGGCTTGCAGCAGGCGCCGGCGGTGGGGCGGGGGATTGCCGAGCTGATCATGGATGGCGGCTATCGCACGCTCGACCTCTCCGCGCTCGGCATCATGCGAATGGAGGGGGGCGCGCCGAATGCAGAGGCCGGGATCTACTGACTTGATCCGGCGCAAGGCGCGCGCGGGCTGATTCCCCCCATGGTGCCCCCGACCGGACAGGAGGGGCCCCATGAAGATCGCCGTCATCGTCGGCCATCCGCGGCCGCGCAGCTTCTGCGAGGCGCTGGGCGACAGCTACGCCCAAGGCGCGCGCGAGGCCGGGCACGAGGTCGAGGTCATCCGGTTGGCCGATCTCGGCTTCGACCCGATCCTGCATGGCGGCTTCAAGGGCGACCAGCCGCTCGAGCCTGACCTGATGGCCGCGCAGGCGGCGATCGGGGCGGCGCAGCATTCGGTCTGGGTCTGGCCGATGTGGTTCGGCTCGGCTCCCGCGCTGATGAAGGGCTTCATCGAGCGCGTGTTCCAGATGGGCTGGGCGGCCGAGAAGATCGACGGGCCGCCCTGGTATCGTCCGCTGCTGACGGGGCGCTCGGCCCGGGTGATCGTGACGATGCAGATGCCGGTGATGGTCTATCGCTTCGTTGCCGGCGCGCGCTCGGCGCGGACCTTCTCGAAGCAGATCCTCGAACATGCCGGGATCGGGCCGGTGCGGCGCACCTATTTCGGCATGGTGGACATCTCGACGCCCGAACAGCGGGCGCGTTGGCTGGAGGAGGTACAGGCGCTGGGGCGGCGCGGGATCTGATCGCCGCGGCGCGGCGCGATCGGGCCGGGCCCCGGGCTGGCGCGCCCCGGGGCCTGCCCGGTGGCGCTCAGTAGGAATATTCCGCGTAGATGCGGCTCAGATCGCCCTTCCAGTCGCCATGGTAGCGGGCGAGCAGTTCCTCGGCCGGGGTCACGCCGCTGTCGGCGATCTCGTGCAGCGCGTTGAGGAAGTGCGTCTCGTCCCGGTCGAAGCCCTGCGCGCGGGCCCGTGCGGCGAGGCCGGCCCGCGCGATGCCCAGCGCTTCCTTCGCGATGTCCTGCAGGCTGCGCCCGCGGATCGTGGCCTTCAGCCCCTGGCGCGAGGCGTCGATGCGAAGCTGCTCGCGCTCCTCGGCCGTCCAGTCCTTCGCCATCTGCCACGCGGCGTCGAGCGCGGTGTCGTCGTAGAGCAGCCCGACCCACAGCGCCGGCAGCGCGCACAGCCTGCGCCACGGGCCACCATCGGCGCCGCGCATCTCGATGAAGCGCTTGACGCGCGCCTCGGGGAACAGCGTCGTCAGGTGGTCGGCCCAGTCGCCCAGCGTGGGCTTCTCGCCCGGCAGGGCGGGCAGGCGACCGGCCATGAAGTCGCGGAACGACTGGCCCAGCGCGTCGATGTACTTGCCGTCGCGGTAGACGAAATACATCGGCACATCGAGCGCGTAGTCCACATAGCGCTCGAAGCCCATGCCGTCCTCGAAGGCGAAGGGCAGCGTGCCGGTCCGCGCCGGGTCGAGGTCGCGCCAGATGCGCGAGCGCCAGCTGAGGAACCCGTTGGGCTTGCCCTCGAAGAACGGCGAATTGGCGAACAGCGCGGTCGCGAGCGGCTGGAGCGCCAGCGAGACGCGCAGCTTCTTGACCATGTCGGCTTCCGAGGCGAAGTCGAGGTTCACCTGCACGGTGCAGGTGCGATACATCATCTGCGTGCCATGCGTGCCGACCCGGCCCATGTAGGCGGTCATCAGCCGGTAGCGCCCCTTGGGCATCCGGTCCATGTCCTCGTGCCGCCAGATGGGCGCGGCGCCGAGCCCGATGAAGCCCGCGCCGATCGCGTCGGCCACGGCCTTCACCTCGGCCAGATGCGCGTTCACCTCGTCGCAGGTCTGGTGGATCGTCTCGAGCGGCGCGCCCGACAGCTCCAACTGGCCGCCTGGTTCCAGGGACACGTTCGCGCCGTCCTTGGTCAGGCCGATGATGTTGCCCTGCTCGAGCACCGGCGCCCAGCCGAAGCGGTCGCGCAAGCCTTCGAGCATCGCCCTGACCGAACACGCGCCCTCGTAGGGCAGGGGTTTCAGGGCCGCCTTGTCATAGCCGAACTTCTCGTGCTCGGTGCCGATGCGCCAGGCATCCCGCGGCTTGCAGCCCGCGGCCATCCAGCCGACGAGATCCTCGACACCCTCGACGGGACCGCCACCCTGCTGCGGGATCGACATCGGGCTTCCCTCTCTCGCCGCCTCTCGAACCTCGCGGGACGTAATCGAGGGGGCGTCGCGCGGCAAGCCCGCAGTTGCGGGGACGGGCGCACACGAAATCTTGATGTGAGACGGATTGCACCCTCGCCGCGGGTGACAGGATCGCGGCACTTGTTGTCTGGAAAAATTGAATGCTAGACTGTCAATTCAAGTTGACGCTTCGCGCGGGCGGCTGGCCGGCGCAGAGGACGGGGGTCCGATATGCCTGCACTCTTCCCATTCTCGGCCATCGTGGGACAGCAGGAGATGAAGGACGCGCTGCTGATCGCCGCGGTCGAGCCCGCGATCGGCGGCGTGCTGGCCTTCGGCGATCGCGGCACCGGCAAATCGACCACGATTCGGGCGCTCGCGGCGCTGTTGCCGCCAATGCGCGCGATCAGGGGCTGCCGCTTCAACTGCGACCCGGACGCGCCCACGTCGTTCTGTCCCGCCTGTGCCGGGGGCGCGGCGGAAGCGGTGGACGTCCCGGTGCCGGTGGTCGACCTGCCGCTGGGGGCGACCGAGGACCGCGTGGTGGGTGCGCTGGACCTCGAGCGCGCCCTGACGACGGGCGAGAAGGCGTTCGAGCCGGGGCTGCTGGCGCGCGCGCATCGCGGGTTTCTGTATATCGACGAGGTGAACCTGCTGGAAGATCACCTGGTGGACCTGCTGCTCGACGTCGCGGCCTCGGGCGAGAACGTGGTCGAGCGGGAGGGTCTTTCCGTGCGGCACCCGGCGCGATTCGTGCTGGTCGGCTCGGGCAACCCCGAGGAAGGCGAACTTCGCCCGCAGTTGCTCGACCGCTTCGGCCTCGCGGTCGAGGTGCGCACACCCGGCGACGTGCCCACGCGGATCGAGGTGGTCCGCCGCCGCGATGCCTTCGAGCGTGACCCCGAGGGGTTCACCGCCCGCTGGGCGGGCGAGGACGCGGAATGCGGCCGACGCATCCTGTCCGCGCGGGCCCGGCTGGGTGGGGTCGAGGTGCCCGATCCGATGCGCGAGCGGTCGGCCGAGCTTTGCATCGGTCTTGGCACCGACGGGCTGCGGGGGGAACTCACGCTGATCCGGGCGGCACGGGCGCTCGCGGCGCTCGAAGGGGCCGGGCGCGTGACCGACAGCCACCTGCGCCGCGTGGCGCCGATGGCGCTGAGGCACCGGCTGCGGCGCAACCCGCTCGACGACACCGGCTCGACGGTGCGGGTCGAGCGCGCGGTGGCCGACCTGCTCGGCGCCTGAGAGGGGCAGGGCGCGATGCGCGACATGGCGGCAGGCGAGCCCGGGGACGGCGGCGGAGCCGCCGCCTGGGGCTTCGCGATCCTCGCCGCCACGGTGCTCGCGGTCGATCCCCACGGACTGGGCGGCGTGCGGCTGCGCGCGCTGCCGGGCCCTGCGCGCGATGCCTTCCTCGACCACCTGCGGCGCCTCTGCCCCGAGGGCGCGCCCTGGCGGCGGGTTCCGCTGGGAGTGGGCGAGGACCGGCTGCTCGGTGGGCTCGATCTCGCGGCGACGCTGGCGGCGGGGCGGCCGGTGGGGCAGGCCGGGCTGATCGCCGAGGCTGATGGCGGGCTCCTGATCCTGCCGGGCGCCGAGCGGTTGCCGCGCAGCGTGGTGGCGCATCTTGCCGCCGCGCTCGACGAGGGGGCGATCCGCATCGAGCGCGAGGGGCTGCGCGCACGCCATGCAGCGCGGCTGGGGGTCGTGGCGCTCGACGAGGGGATCGCGGCGGACGAGGCGCCGGCCGCTGCGCTGACCGACCGGCTGGGCTTCTGGCTCGATCTCGGGGCCGTCTCGATCCGCGATCTCGCGCCGCCCGAGCATGGCCGGGCCGAGATCGATGCCGCGCGCGCGCGTCTCGCGTCGGTCGCGGCGGGCGAGGGGATGGTCGAGGCGCTCTGCGCCACCGCGGCGGTGCTGGGCATCGGATCGCTGCGCGCGCCGCAGATGGCGCTGCGCGCGGCCCGTGCGCTCGCCGCGCTCGACGGTCGCGCGGCGGTGGAGGAGACGGACCTTGCGCTCGCCGTGCAGCTGGTGCTCGCGCCGCGCGCCACGTGCCTGCCCGCGCCGGAGGAGACCGCGCCGCCGCCCGACGAGGCGCCCGAGCCCGAGAGCCCGCCCGAAGCGGCCACCGAGGACGACGCGCGCCCCCTGCCGCCGCTCGACGAGATCCTGCTCGCGGCCGTCGAGGCGGCGCTGCCCGAGGGGGTGCTCGACCGGCTGCGCGCCGGTGCGGCGCGGCCGGGCGGCGGGCAGGGCAAGGCGGGGCAGGTGCGTTCCTCGGTCCTGCGGGGCCGGCCGCTCGGCGCCCGGCGGGGCGAGCCGAGGGGCGGCGCGCGGCTCGCGCTCATCGACACGCTGCGGGCGGCGGCGCCCTGGCAGCCGCTGCGCCAGCGCGCGGGCGGCGCGCTCATCGAGGTGCGACGCGACGACTTCCGCATCCGCCGCTTCCGCGAGCGGGCCGAGACGACGACGCTGTTCGTGGTGGACGCCTCGGGCTCTTCGGCGCTCGCGCGGCTCGCCGAGGCCAAGGGGGCGGTGGAGCTGATGCTGGCCGAGGCCTACCGGCGGCGCGACCACGTGGCGCTGATCAGCTTCCGGGGGCAGGGGGCCGAGCTGGTCCTGCCGCCGACCCGCTCGCTCTTGCGTGCCAAGCGCAGCCTCGCGGGCCTGCCGGGCGGCGGCGGCACGCCGCTCGCCGCGGCGCTCGACGCGGCGGCCGAGGTGGCGGGGGCGGTGGCGCGGCGCGGGCAGACGCCGGTGGTGGTGGTGCTGACCGACGGCAAGGCCAATGTTGCGCGCGACGGGGCGGGCGGGCGTTCCCGCGCGGCCGAGGAGGCGCAGGCCGCGGCCCGGCGCCTCAGGGCCGATGGCGTGAGCTCGATCCTGATCGACACCTCGCCCCGCCCGGCGCCGGAGGCCCGCGCCATCGCGGGGGCGATGGGCGCGAGCTATCTTGCCCTGCCGCGGGCCGACGCCCGGCGGCTCAGCGACGCCGTTCGCGCCGCCTCGCCGGCCGGATGAGGGGCGCGCGATGATGTTCTCGCCCGGCAAGCCCGACTGGACCCGCGAGCGCAGCCGCTGGCCGCATTCGGACGCCAGCCGTTTCATTCGCGCGGGCGGGCTCGAGTGGCACGTGCAGGTGGCGGGCGAGGGGCCGGACCTGCTCATGGCGCACGGCACGGGCGCCGCGGGCATGAGCTGGCGCGACCTGTTCGGGCCGCTCTCGCGCCGCTTCCGGGTGATCGTGCCCGACCTGCCGGGGCATGGCTTCACGCAGACGCCGCCGGTAGGCGGGCTGTCGCTGCCGGGCATGTCGCGGCTCCTCGGCGAGCTGCTGGGCGCGCTGGGTGCTTCGCCTGCGCTGGCGGTGGGGCATTCCGCGGGGGCGGCGATCCTCTGCCGCATGGCGCTGGACGGCCGCATCGCGCCGGGCGCCGTTGTTGCCTTCAACGGCGCCTTCCTGCCGTTCAAGGGGATGGCGGGGCAGGTGTTCCCGCCGCTCGCGCGGCTCCTGGTGCTCAACCCGATCGCGCCGCGCTTCTTCGCGCTGGGAGCGGTGACCGACCCTGCCTCGATCGAGCGGCTGATCCTCGGCACCGGCTCGCGGCTCGACCCCGCGGGCCTCGCGCTCTACCGCCGGCTGATCCGGGCACCGGGCCATGTCGCGGCGGCGCTGCGGATGATGGCGAGCTGGGACCTCGCGCCCCTCGTCGCGGACCTGCCGCGCCTCGGCCCGCCGCTGACGCTGGCGGTGGGCACGGCCGACCGTGCCGTCGACCCTGCCGAGGCGCGCGAGATCGCGGCCCGGGTGCCCGGCGCGCGGGTGGTGGCGCTGCCGGGCCTTGGGCATCTCGCGCACGAGGAAGACCCCGCGCGCGCCCTCGCCCTGATCGCCGAGGCCGCAGCGGGCACGACGCGACCGCAAGGCGGCGGCGGCCCGGATGCCCGCGAGGACGCGGACACCAACGAGAAGGCACGCCAATGACGGCCATCGACCGCTCCCTCCCCAACGACGCGCTGAGGCGCAGGCAGCCCCACGCGGTGGTGATCGGCTCGGGCTTCGGCGGGCTTGCCACCGCCATCCGGCTGGGCGCGCGGGGCTATCGCGTCACCGTGCTGGAGCGCCTCGACACCCCCGGCGGTCGGGCGCGGGTGTTCCGGCAGGACGGCTTCACCTTCGACGCCGGGCCCACGATCATCACCCTGCCCCACCTGCTGGAGGAGCTGTGGGCGCTGGCGGGCAAGCGCCTTTCCGACGACGTGGAATTGCGGGCGATGGACCCCTTCTACCGCATCCGCTTCGACGACGGCAGCCATATCGACTGCTCGGGCGATCCCGAGAAGATGCGGGCCGAGGTCGCGCGCCTGTCGCCCGGCGATGTCGCGGGCTACGAGCGGCTGCTGGTCTCGTCCGAGGAGAAGTTCAGATACGGCTTCCTCAAGCTCGGCACGATGGAGTTCTCGCGCATCCGCACGATGCTGAGGGCGCTGCCGGGCATCCTCGCGCGCGGCGGGCACCGGACCGTGGCGCAGGGGGTCAAGCTGTATCTGCGGGATCCGCGCCTGCAGGTGGCGTTCAGCTACCACCCGCTGCTGATCGGTGGCAATCCGCATGGCACGACAGCCATCTATCTGCTGATCCTCGCGCTGGAACGCCGCTGGGGCGTGCATTTCGCGATGGGTGGCACGGGGGCATTGATCGCCGGCATGGTTCGGCTGGTCGAGGGGCAGGGCAACCGGGTTCGCCTGGGCGCGGACGTGGCCGAGATCCTCGTCAACCGGGGCCGGGCGACCGGCGTGCGGCTGGCGACGGGCGAGGAGATCCCGGCCGACATCGTGGTCTCGAACGCCGATGCGGGCTGGACCTGGCGCCACCTGATCCGGCCCGAGCACCGCAGGCGGTGGACCGACCGAAAGATCGAGGCAGCCGACTACTCGATGGGCCTGTTCGTCTGGTATTTCGGCACCGACCGGCGGTGGGAGGACGTGCACCACCACACGCTGGTGCTGGGGCCGCGCTACAAGGGCCTCTTGGACGACATCTTCCGCCGCAAGCGGCTGGCACAGGATTTCAGCCTCTACCTGCACCGCCCGACCGCGACCGATCCCTCGCTCGCGCCGCCGGGCTGCGACACCTACTATGCCCTGTCGCCGGTGCCGCATCTCGACGGCGGCGTGGACTGGCAGGCCGAGGCCGAGGGCTACCGCGCGCGCATTCAGGCCCGGCTCGAGGAGACCGTGCTGCCGGGGCTGGGCGCGCATGTCGTCAGCCAGCGGGTGGTGACGCCGAACTACTTCCATGACGAGCTTCTGTCGCTCAAGGGCGCGGGCTTCAGCCTCGAGCCCACGCTGTTCCAGTCCGCGTGGTTCCGCCCGCACAACCGGGCCGAGGGGATCGAGCGGCTGTATCTGGTGGGCGCCGGCACGCATCCCGGCGCGGGCGTGCCGGGCGTGCTGACCTCGGCGCAGATCGTCGACGAAATGGTGCCCGATGCGCAAAGCCTGGTCTGAGCTCGCCCTCGCCTCGGCCGGGGATCACGCGGCCTGCCGCGCGATGATCCGGCATGGCTCGAAGTCGTTCCACGCGGCCTCGCTGGTCCTGCCGCGCCGGGTGCGCCAGCCGGCCTATGCGCTCTATGCCTTCTGCCGCGCGGCGGATGATGCGGTCGACCTGGGCGGCCGGGCGGACGCGGTGGCGCGGCTGTCCGAGCGGCTGGCGCGGGTCTATGCGGGGGCGCCCGAGCCGCACCCGGTGGACCGCGCCTTTGCCGACACCGTGGCCCGCCACGCCATCCCCCGCGCGTTGCCCGAGGCGCTGATCGAAGGGCTCGCCTGGGATCTCGCGGGCGGGCGGCGATACGAGACGCTTGCGGACCTCCACGCCTATTCCGCCCGTGTCGCGGGCACGGTGGGCGCGATGATGACGCTGCTGATGGGAGTGCGAGACCGCGCGGCGCTGGCGCGGGCTTGCGATCTCGGCTGCGCCATGCAGCTTTCCAACATCGCGCGCGACGTGGGCGAGGATGCCCGCGCCGGGCGGCTCTACCTGCCGCGCGCGTGGCTGCGCGAGGCCGGGATCGACGCCGATCGCTTCCTCGCCGCGCCGACCTTCGCCCCGGCGCTGGGGCAGGTGGTGTCGCGGCTGCTGGCCGAGGCCGAGCGGCTCTATGACCGCGCCGCCCCCGGCATCGCGATGCTGCCGGCCGACTGCCGTCCGGCGATCGCGGCGGCGCGGCTGATCTACCGCGAGATCGGGCGCGAGGTGGCGGCGCGGGGCTTCGATTCCGTCGCCTCGCGGGCGGTGGTGGGGCGGGGGCGCAAGCTCGGACTGCTGGCAGCAGCGAGCCTCGGCGCACGGCTGCCGGTGGCCGGCGCACGCGGCCTCGCGCCGCTCGACGAGACGCGATTCCTGGTGGAGGCGGTCGAGCCGCAGCCGGTCTGGGCCGCGCGCCCACGCAGCGTGGGGCGGGTGATGTGGACCATCGAGATGCTGCTCGAGCAGGGGCGCCGCACGCGTGGGCCGGACTCGGGGGCCATCCGGATCGTGCGGGGCTGAGGGTTTCGACGGGCCGCGACGGGCCGCCCGCCCGGCGCTTGCGCTGCCCCGGCCGTCGAGCCGGGGTCTCCGTGTCCCCCCCTGGGGTGACGATGCGGTGCTCGGCGAGGCCCCGGGTCAGGCCGGGGGCGGCGCGGGAAAACGGGCCCATGGCACAAAACCATGGCACAAAAAAAGAACCCCGGGACAAGCCCGGGGTTTAGGATAAGGCGCCGATCGGGGACTTGACCGGCGCCGCCTGGGAGACTGTTCGCGCCGAGGGTTACTCGGCGGCCTGGCGCGCGGCTGCCGTTTCCTGCGCCTCGAGATACCAGGCCTGCGCGGCCCCGACGCCCGAGCCGAGATCGACCCGGCAGCCCGCATCCCTCAGCGACATCTCGGCGAGCGAAAGGGCCGTGAGGCACATACCCTCGTTCAGATCGCCCAGATGGCCGATGCGGAAGACCTTGCCCATGACCTTGGAAAGGCCGGTGCCAAACGAGATCGAATACTTGGCATAGCCCGCCCTGATCACGTTGCGCGCGTCGATCCCCTCGGGGACCATGATGGCCGACACGGTGTCCGACTGCCACTCCGGCCCCTTGGCGCAGAGCCTGAGACCCCAGGCATCGACCGCGCGGCGCACGCCCTCGGCCAGGCGGTAGTGGCGGGCAAAGACGTTCTCGAGCCCTTCGCGCTCGATCCGGGCGAGCGAGGCCTTCAGCCCATGGAACAGCTGGGTCGGCGGCGTGTAGGGGAAATAGCCATCATCGTTCACCTTCATCATGTCGACGAAGTCGAAGTAGCACCGCTTCATGGTCGCGGTCTTGGAGGCCTCGAGCGCGCGCTGCGAGACGCCCAGCATCGACAGGCCCGCCGGCAGCATGAAGCCCTTCTGCGAGCCCGCCACGGCGAGGTCGACGCCCCACTCGTCCATGCGGAAGTCGATCGAGCCGATCGAGGACACGCCATCGACGAACAGCATCGCCGGGTGGCCGGCCGCGTCGAGCACGCGCCGCACCGCCGCCACGTCCGAGGTCACGCCCGTCGCGGTCTCGTTCTGCGTGGCGAACACGGCCTTGATGGCGTGCGTCCTGTCGGCCTCGAGCACCCGCGCGTAGGCGTCGAGCGGCACGCCTGTGCCCCACTCGCAGTCGATCACGTGGACGTCGAGGCCGAGGCGCTCGGCCATGTCGACCCAAAGGTGGCTGAACTGGCCGAAGCGGCTCATCAGCACCTTGTCGCCGGGGTTCAGCGTGTTGGTGATCGCCGCCTCCCAGGCGCCGGTGCCCGACGAGGGATACATGAAGATGCGCCCGGTCTCGGTCTTGAAGACGCGCTTGAGGCCCGCGAAGAGGGGCTTGGTCAGGTCGCCGAAGTCGGGCGCGCGCATGTCCTGCATGGGCACGTTCATCGCCTGTCGGACATCCTCGGGGATGTTGGTCGGCCCCGGGATGAAGAGATGCGCAAAACCGGTCTTCATGGCGTCTTCCCCTATTTCCCATTGATCTGTCGTTGGCCGGTCGCGGCGCCTTGGCCGCTCCTGCTGGTATGCCAATTAGCAACGGCAGCCCGCTGCGGCCAGTGAAACAGGGTTGGCAAGTTGTAAGTGTTGCTTACAAACTTGACATGTGTAAATCTTGTAACCGTCCTTCCGCAAAGTGGAAGAACACCGGCCTCCGCGCGGCCATTTCGCCGCAGCCGGCCGGCTGCTGACAGAGGGGCGCAAGCCATGAAGGCACAGAAGAATTTCATCGGGCCGCGGCTGCGTCAGCTGAGGCGCGAGCATCGCCAGACGCAGGCCGAAATGGCCCGCGCGCTGGGGCTGAGTTCGGCCTATGTGAACCTTCTCGAGAACAACCAGCGCTCGGTCTCGGTACAGGTGCTGATGAAGCTCTCCGAGGTCTATGGCGTCGACTGGCGCGACATCGTCAAGGACGACGGGCCGACGCAACTGGCGGACTTGCGCAACGTGGTGCAGGACCCGCTGTTCTCGCAGACCCGCCCCGACATCGAGGAGCTGCGCGCGGCGCTCGACCACGCGCCGCGGCTGGCGCACTCCTTTATCACCCTGCACAAGAGCTATCGCCAGCTGACCGAGCGGCTGCTCTCGGTCACCGAGGGCGACAAGGACACCGCCCGGCGCCTTCTGGGCACCAACCCCGAGACGGTGGTGCACGACCTGTTCCGCCAGCACCGCAACCATTTCGAGCCGCTGGAGGACGCCGCCGACGATTTCCGCGAGGGCGAGGAGGTCGAGCTGGACGAGTTCTACGTCTACCTCAAGCGCCGGCTCGACCGGAAGCACGGCATCACCTCGCAAGTGGTGCCAGTGGCCGCCATGCCCAACGCGCTGCGCTATTACGACGAGACCGAGCGGCGCATCCTGCTGAGCCAGGGCCTCGACTACCCGAACCGGGTGTTCCAGCTCACCCACATGCTGGGCCTGATCGAGCATCGCGACGCGATGGACAGGCTGATCGAGGGCGCCGGGATCAAGGGCGCGCGCGAGCAGGCTCGCTGCCGGGTCGAGCTTGCGAACTACTTCGCCGCCGCCGTGCTGATGCCCTATGACCGCGTGCTGCGCGAGGCCGATCGCACCGGCTACGACATCGACCAGATCGCCGCGCGCTTCGGCGTGAGCTTCGAGCAGGTCTGCCACCGGTTGACGACGCTGGGGCGCGAGGGGCGCGCGGGCGTGCCGTTCTTCTTCATGCGCATCGACAAGGCCGGGAACGTCACCAAGCGGTTCAACGCCACCGCCTTCCACCTGGCGCAATATGGCGGCGCCTGCCCGCGGCTCGACATCCACGTGTCGTTCCGCACGCCGGGGCGCGTCATCCCGCAATTCGTGGAAATGCCCGACGGGTCGCGCTACTTCACCATCAACCGCACGGTGGACCGCCCGGTGCTCGCGCGGCAGACGCAGGACAACCGGCTGGCCGTGACCCTTGGCTGCGCCATCGAGCATGCCGCGAAGCTGACCTACGCGGCGTCGTTCCAGATGGGGGACCCGGGGCTGTTCACGCCGATCGGCATCAACTGCCGGCTCTGCCCGCGTCAGCACTGCGCCCAGCGAGCGCACCAGCCGGTGCACCTCGAGCTTCCCATCGACGTGCACCGCCGGGGCGAGACGCGGTTCGAGAGCTGAGGCGAGGCAGGCGAGATGGATGCAACGATCTACGGGCTGATCGAGATCGTGGTGTTCTTCGGCGGCATCCTGGCCTTCTGCCTGTGGCAGCTGCGCGTCGTCCGCCGCTCGATCGCCGAGGACAAGGCGCGCAATCAAGCGGATGGTGGGCAACCCGCGCCGCCCGCCCGGCGCAGCGCCGAGGATGTGTTCTGGGACACGGTCGCCCGGCCGCCCCGGCGCGACTGAGCCCGCGGGCGCGCATGGTGTCGCGGGCCGCAAGCCTGCGCTTGCCACCGCGCCCGTCGCGCCTTAGGTGACGGCGCAGACACCCGCGGTCGGCGGTTTCGGAGGGACGCGATGATCGGCAGGCTCAACCACGTGGCGATCGCGGTGCCCGACCTCGACGCGGCGGCGGCGCAGTATCGCGACACGCTGGGCGCCAGGGTCGGCGCGCCGCAGGACGAGCCCGATCATGGCGTGACGGTGGTGTTCATCGAGCTCCCCAACACCAAGATCGAGCTTCTGCATCCGCTGGGCGAGAACTCGCCGATCAAGGGGTTCCTCGAGAAGAACCCGTCGGGCGGCATCCATCACATCTGCTACGAGGTCGAGGACATCATCGCCGCGCGCGACCGGCTGACGGCCGCGGGCGCGCGCGTGCTGGGGACGGGCGAGCCGAAGATCGGCGCGCATGGCAAGCCGGTGCTGTTCCTGCACCCCAAGGACTTCACCGGCACGCTGGTCGAGCTGGAGCAGGTCTGAGATGTCGATCACCTCGGCCATCGTGCTCTTCGCCATCGTCTGGGCGCTGGTGTTCTACATGGTCAACCCGCTGTGGCAGGTGAGCCAGCGCGAGGCGGGCGAGATCGTGCCCGGCACGCCCGAAAGCGCGCCCGTCGACCCCATGCTCCGCAAGAAGGCGATCATCACCACGATCGTCGCAGCCGCGCTGTTCGGGCTCATCTACTGGGTGATCGAATACCAGGTGGTCACGCTGGACGATCTGAGCTGGATCGAGCCTCCGGCGCGGCCCTGAGTCCCGCTGGCGGGGCGCTCTCGACGATCTCGACCGATGCGGTGGCGACGCGGCGCGCGAGGTCGCGGCGGCGGCTGACGGGCAGCCAGTCGAACAGCAGGGTTTCGAGCGGCTTCCAGCAGACAACCCAGCCGAGGATCGCGAGTCCGGTCGAGACGAACTCGGCCATCGGCCCGTCGCCCATCACGGCCGTGGCGACGCGGGCGAGCACGAGGCAGACGGCGAGAAGCGGCAGGCTGATCGCGAGATAGCGCCAGCCCAGCCGGAACAGATCGCGCCGCTCGGCCTCGGCGCTCGCGGCGACGGTGGTGAAATGGTTGGCGACGGCGGTGCCCAGGTCGGCGGCCCGGGCCTCGGCCGCCTCGGGCGGCGGCAGGTGGATGCGCAGCACCAGCGGCGCGTGGCGTGGCAGTTCGCGCGCCCAGCCCATGACGTAGGCCTCGGCCTGCCGGTCGAGGTCGCGCTCGTGAAAGGGCGAGGGGTCGAGCGACTCGAAGAGCTGGCCCAGCGTGCGGAGCCGGATCTCGACGACGGCGGGCTCCTGCGGCGTCGCCATCCCGCCCGCTCCCCCTCAGCCGCGCATCCGCAGGCGGTGGACTTGATGGGTGAATGTGGCGACGCCCAGCACCGGCACGATCAGGTTCAGCACCGGCACCGTCAGCGGCACGGTCATCAGCGTCCCCGCGATCCATGCCCGCAGCCAGTGGCGGCGGCGCAGCGCCTCGGCCTCGCGCGGCTGCATGTGGCGCTCGGCGACGAGCTGGAAATACTCGCGCCCCAGCAGGTAGCCGTTGACCGCGACGAAGACGAAGGGCGCAAGCGGTCCCGAGAGCAGATAGACCACGAGGCCCGCGATGTTCACCGCCACCACCACCGCGGTGAAGCGCAGTGCCGAGAGGGCGCTGGCAAGGATCCCCGCGCCCGGCGTGTCGGCAAGCTCGGGGTAGTGCTTGCGCTCGACCGCGTCGGCGATGCGGTCGAGGAACAGGTTCACGAAGGCCGCCGCGACCGGGATCATCAGGAAGGACGAGGCAAACAGCACCGCCCCCGCCGCGAGCCCCTGCAACCCCGCGACCGGCAGGCCGACCTCGCCCACCAGCGGCAGATGCAGCGTCTGGGGCAGGAAGCCCGCGACCCAGCCCGCCCCGGCGGCGAACAGCACCAGCAGCCCAAGCGTCAGCCCCAGCGACATCCCCAGCACGCCGAGGAACCGCCGGTCCCCCAGCTGCGCCAGCGCCTTGAGGAAATCGCCGATCAGAGCCATGTGGTCAGTGCCTCGGTGTCCGGGCGGGGCCGGTCGGCCGGCACGAGGGTCTCGCGGCCAATATGGACGAAGCCCGCGACCCACTCGCCGGGTGCGGCGCCCAGCGTGGCGCCCAGGAAGGCCGCGTCGCGCGCCAGCGGCCCGGTCAGCCAGTTCGCCCCCCAGCCCGCCGCGAGCGCCGCGTTCAGCAGCGAGAGGCACACGGCGCCGGCGGACATCGTCTGCTCCCAGTCAGGGATCTTGTCGGAAGCCTTGGGCGAGGCGATGACGGCCACGATCACCGCGCCTTGCGCGAAGGCGGCGGCGGTCTTGTCCACGGCCGCCGTGTCGAGGCCCAGCGCTCCGGCCCGGTCGCGCGCGGCCTGCGCCACCCGCGCGCGCGCATCGCCCGCGATCACCACGAAGCGCCAGGGCTCGAGCTTGCCGTGATCGGGGCAGCGCGCGGCCGCGGTGAGCAGGGTGACGAGTACCTCGCGCCCCGGTCCCTCGTCCGCCAGCGTCTTCGCGGGCCGCGAGCGGCGGGTCAGCAGGAAGTCGAGCACCTCGGGGCGCGCGTGCAGGCGGGTGGGCTCGGGCATGGTCTCTCCGGTCAGCCGGTGGCGACGAGGATCGGGCGGGTGAGGTCCGACAGCCGCCGGCGCTGGCGGCCCTCGGCGTCAAAATTGGCGGGGTCGAGCCAGGTCTCGAAGGCGGCCTTCAGCACGGGCCATTCGGCGTCGATCGAGGCATACCAGGCGGTGTCACGGTTGCGGCCCTTGACCACTGTGGCCTGCCGGAAGACCCCCTCGTAGGACAGGCCAAGCCGCAGCGCCGCCCGGCGCGAAGGGGCGTTCAGCGCGTCGCATTTCCACTCGTAGCGCCGATAGCCCGCCTCGAAGGCCCAGGCCATCATCAGGAACATCGCCTCGGTGGCACCGGGGCGGCCCTGAAGGCGGGGCGAGAAGTTGATGTGCCCGACCTCGATCGAGCCCGAGGCGGGCGCGATGCGCAGGTATGAGGCGACGCCCAAGGGGCCCTCGGCATTGTCGACGATGGCGTAGAACAGGGGATCGGGGTGGCGGCTCATCTCGCTCACCCAGTCCTCGTAGGCCGCGAGCGTGGCGAAGGGGCCGTAGGGCAGGTAGGTCCAGTTCTCGGCCGAGGTATTGGCGGCGTGGAGGGCGGCCGCATGGTCCACCGTCAGCGGCTCGAGCCGCACCAGCCGGCCCTGCATGACGCGCCGCCCGGGCGCGAGAGGCGGGGTCCAGCCGGGCAGGGGCGCGCCGGTCGGTTGCTGCGTGGCGGTCACGGGTTGGCACCTCCGGATTCGGACCCCGTCACTATGGCGAGGCGGTCGGGAAGGTCCAGCCCCTGCGGGAATGCGAGCCGGGGGCGAAGCGGTCGCCGGCCTGCGAGCCGGCGGCGCTGCGCGCCGATGCCGCGCGTGCCGGTCCGATGTGCCCGCCGCAGATTTCCTGCGCGGCCCCGCAGGTATCCCCGCGCTGCCCCGGCACCCGAGGCCGGGGCAGCGCGCGACGGGAGGGCGCGGTGCGCCCTGCGAGCGGCGCCGGACGCGCCGCGCTCCGCCTCACTCGCGCGGCATCAGGCGCAGGCCAAGCTCCCGCAACTGCTGGGCGGTGACCTCCGACGGGGCGCCCATCATAAGGTCCTCGGCGCGCTGGTTCATCGGGAACATGATGACCTCTCGGATGTTCTCGGCGTCCGCCAGCAGCATCACGATCCGGTCGATGCCGGGCGCGATACCGCCATGCGGGGGGGCGCCGAACTTGAAGGCGCTGATCATGCCGCCGAAATGGCTGTCCACGAAGGCGCGGTCATGGCCCACGATCTCGAAGGCCTTGTACATGATCTCGGGCTTGTGGTTCCGGATCGCGCCGGACGAGAGTTCCACCCCGTTGCAGACGATGTCGTACTGGAAGCCCTTGATGTCGAGCGGGTCGAGCTTTTCCAGCGCTTCGAGCCCGCCTTGCGGCATCGAGAACGGGTTGTGCGAGAAGTCGAGAGTCCTGGTCTCCTCGTCCCACTCGTACATCGGGAAATCGACGATCCAGCAGAACTTGAACTCGGCCTTCCAGTCGTCGTTGGGCTGGGTCTCGGCCCAGATCACGTTGCGCGCGCGGCCCGCCACGTCGAGGAACGACGCGGGCTTGCCGGCGAGGAAGAAGGCGGCATCGCCCGCGCCGAGGCCGAGCTGGGTGCGGATCGCCTCGGTCCGCTCGTCGCCGATGTTCTTGGCCACGGGGCCCGCGCCGACGACGGCGCCGCCTTCCTCACGCCAGAAGATATAGCCCATCCCCGGCAGGCCCTGTTTCTGCGCCCAGGCGTTCATGCGGTCGCAGAAGGCGCGGCTGCCGCCCTTGGGGGCGGGGATCGCGCGGACCTCGTTCCCGGGGCTCTCGAGCATCTGCGCGAAGATCTTGAAGCCCGACCCCGCGAAGTGTTCCGACACCACCTGCATCTCGATCGGGTTGCGCAGGTCGGGCTTGTCCGAGCCGTATTTCAGCATCGCCTCGGCGTAAGGGATGCGAGGGAACACCTTCGTCACCGGGCGGCCGCCGCCAAATTCCTCGAAGATGCCGCGCATCACCGGCTCGATGGCCTGGAAGACGTCCTCCTGCTCGACGAAGCTCATCTCCATGTCGAGCTGGTAGAACTCGCCGGGCGAGCGGTCGGCGCGGGGGTCCTCGTCGCGGAAGCAGGGGGCGATCTGGAAATAGCGGTCGAAGCCCGCGATCATGCAGAGCTGCTTGAACTGCTGCGGCGCCTGCGGCAGCGCGTAGAACTTGCCGGGGTGCAGGCGCGAGGGCACGAGGAAGTCGCGCGCGCCCTCGGGCGACGAGGCGGTCAGGATCGGCGTCTGGAACTCGGTGAAGCCCTGCTCGGTCATGCGCCGGCGGATCGAGGCGATCACGCCCGCGCGCAGCATGATGTTCTGGTGCAGCTTCTCGCGGCGCAGGTCGAGGAAGCGGTAGCGCAGGCGGGTTTCCTCGGGGTAGTCCACCTCCCCGAACACCGGCAGCGGCAACTCCTCGGCGGCGCTCAGGACCTCGAGCTCGCGGGCATAGACCTCGATCTCGCCAGTCGTGATCTTGGGGTTCACCAGCTCGGCTCCGCGGGCCTTGACCACGCCATCGACGCGGATCACCCACTCGCTGCGGACCTTCTCGGCCGCGGCGAAGGCGGGGCTGTCGGGGTCGGCGATCACCTGCGTGATGCCGTAATGGTCGCGCAGGTCGATGAACAGCACGCCGCCATGGTCGCGCACCCGGTGTACCCAGCCGGAGAGGCGCACCTCGTCACCGACATGCGCCTTGTTCAGCGCGGCGCAGGTATGGCTGCGATAGGCGTGCATCTCATCGTCCTCCGGGGCGTGCCGAGCGGGCAGGGGTCGGGGCGCGATAGACCGCGTTCGGGGCCGGGCTGTCAAGGGGCGCGCGGGGACCGCCTCAGCGCATGATCGCCCCGTGGTAGAAGAAGATCCCCAGCCCGGTGGTGAACACGATCTGCCCCGCCACCGCGTGCAGAAGGCAGGCGAGCAGGAACGAGCGGTGCCGCATGTAGGCCCAGGCGAACACCGCGCCGCCGATGGCGGTCATCGAAATGGTGATCCAGTTGAGGAAGAACAGGTGCCCCAGCCCGAAGGCCGCCGCGTTCGCCACCACCGCCGTGCCGACATTGGGAAACAGCACGCCATAGCGGCGGAAGAACAGGGGGCGGAAGATCAGCTCCTGCGGCAGGACCGAGGCGATGGGATAGGCCAGCATGATCGCCAGCCACAGCTCGGGCCGGTGGCGCGGCAGTTCGAGGAAGCGCTCGGGCACCATGATCAGCGCGACGGCGGCGCAGGCCAGCGCGACCAGCACCGAGAAGCCGAGGATGAGGCGCCACTCGTAGAGCACCGGCCCCTCGATCAGCTCGCGGAAACGGAAGCCGGGCGTGAAGGCGAGCAGGATCACCGATGCCCCGGAAAGCCCGATCAGCACCGGGAACAGCGGATACTGGCCGAAGAACGCGACCATCAGGAGCGGTGTGCCGACGAAGAGCGCGAGGAACTCGGCCCAGAGGCGGGCGCGCCGCGCGGGTGTGGGTGCCGCCGCCGCGGCGCTGGACGTGAGGACCTCGCTCATGCCGGTGGATATGTCCCGGCGCCCCTGCCGCTTCAAGCCGCCTGCGCGCGTCGCGGGCGCGGTCGCGCGATTGCGCGCGGCGGGCCGGAACGCGAAGGGGCGCCCGCGGGGGCGCCCCTCTGGTCCCCGGTGCGTCCCTGGCCTCAGCTCCGCTCGGTCGCGGGCGTGATGCGGATCTCGACGCGGCGGTTCTGGGCGCGGCCCTCGGGCGTCTCGTTCGAGGCGATCGGCTGGCTTTCGCCGACGCCATAGGCCGAGATGCGCGAGGGCGTGATGCCGCGCGCGCGCAGTTCGGTCGCCACGGTGTTGGCGCGCCGGTCCGACAGGGCCTGGTTCGACGCGTCCGACCCCACCGAGTCGGTGTGGCCGATCACGTCCACATAGCTCTGCGGATAGCGCTGGAGGGTGCGCGCGACGTCCGAGATGATCGGGTAGAAGCCGGGCTGCAGCTCGGCCGAGCCTGTGCGGAAGGTCACGTTCTCGGGCAGGCTGACATAGAGCGCATCGCCCTGCTGGTAGACGTCGGCGCCGGTCCCCTGGAGGTCGCGCTCGAGCTCGCGCTTCTGGCTGTCGAGATACTGGCCCACCGCGGCGCCGGCAAGAAGGCCGATGCCCGCGCCCACCAGCGCGTTGCGGTAGTCGTTGCCGCCCACCAGCGTGCCCAGCGCGGCACCGGCGAGCGCGCCGCCCGCGGCTCCCGCGGCTGTGCGCGGGTTCTGGTCGACCGTCTCGCAGGCGACGAGGGCGGTGCAGCAGGTCAGGGCAATCAGGGTCTTTTTCATTCGGGGAAGCTCCCTCTCCAGCTTGGATGCACGCGATGCGGGGCCGCGCCGCTGGCGGCCCCCCGCGGTCACGGTGAACTCTATACGGGCTCGCCGAGCGCCGCCAGAAGCGGTGCCCACTGTGCCTGCAACGCTTCCAACGCCCGGCTCCGTCGGCGGTTCCTCGCGTCGAACGCGCCGAGACCCTGCGCCGCCAACTCGGCATGAGCCGTGCGCTCGGGGATCCAGGCGAGGGCTGCGCGCCCCATGCCGGCCAGCGCGGCCTCGAGCTCGCGCCCCGCGCGGCTCTGCGCGCGGACGCGGTTGACGAGGAGGTGCAGTGCTACCTTGCCCTTGCGCACCCGCTTGATCTCGTCGATCTCGTCGAGGAAGCGGGTCGTCGACTCGAGGTCGAAGACCCCGGGCTGCACTGGCACGACGACCGCGCGGGCCTCGGCGATCAGCGCCTCGGCGCGGTTGCCCCTGAGCGCGCCCGGCGCGTCGATCACCAGCCAGTCGGTCTTCTTCGGCGTCTCGCCGATGTCGCCCGCCTTCTCCCAGCTCACGCCGCGGATCGCGGGGGCGGTGGCGGGGCGGCGCGCGAGCCAGCCCATCGCGGACTGCTGGCGGTCGGCATCGGCCAGCGTCACCCGCGCGCCCCGGGCCGCGAGCGCGCTTGCCAGCGTCACCGCGACCAGCGTCTTGCCGACACCGCCCTTGCGGTTCGCGATCAGCACCGTCTGCATCGGCGCCCCCCTTTGTGCGGCTGGCTCCCGGCGCGCGGGAAAGGGTCTTGTGACAGAATTGCCCCAAGCCTAGCCGACCCCGCGGCGAATGGAAGGCACCGCGAAAGAAACCCGCGACAGCGCCCGCGCGGCGCGTTAATCATCGCGCCCATGCAGGTGATTACCACGACAGACGATCTCGCCGCGCTCTGCGCCCGCTGCGCCCGCGGCCCCTATGTGACGGTCGATACCGAGTTCATGCGCGAGCGCACCTTCTGGTCGCAGCTATGCCTGGTGCAGCTTGCCGCGCCCGCGAGCGGCGACGACCCGGAGGTCGCGGCGCTGATCGACCCGCTGGCCCAGAAGATCGAGCTCGCGCCGCTGTTCGCGCTGATGGCCGATCAGGGCGTGGTCAAGGTGTTCCACGCGGCGCGGCAGGACATCGAGATCTTCCACCATCTGGGCGGCGTCATCCCGCAGCCGATGTTCGACAGCCAGGTCGCGGCCATGGTGCTGGGGTTCGGCGAGCAGGTGGGCTACGAGACCCTGGTGCGCCGCGTCGCCAAGGCCGAGCTCGACAAGTCCTCGCGCTTCACCGACTGGGCGCGGCGCCCGCTCAGCGACAAGCAGCTTGCCTACGCGCTGGGGGACGTGACGCATCTGCGCACGATCTACGAGGCGCTTTCGACGCGGCTGGAGAAGTCGGGCCGAGCGCACTGGGTGGCCGAGGAGATGGCGATCCTCACCGACCCCGAGACCTACATCACCCGGCCCGAGGACGCCTGGAAGCGCGTCAAGGCGCGCTCGAACAGCCCGGCCTTCCTTGCCGTGGTGGCCGCGCTGGCGGCGTGGCGAGAACGTGAGGCGCAGGCCCGCGACGTGCCGCGCCAGCGGCTCCTGAAGGACGACGCGCTGCTCGAGATCGCGGTCGCCCGCCCGCGCACACCCGACGACCTCGGCAAGCTGCGGCTGGTGCAGCGCGAGGCGCGCAAGCCCGATTTCGCCGCCGCGATCCTGGGCGCGGTGGCCGAGGGGATCGCCTGCCCGGCCGACCGGCGCCCGACCTTGCCGCCGCCGCCCCGGCGGCGCGAGGGCTCGGCGGCGGTGGCCGACCTTCTGCGGGTGTTCCTCAAGGCGCGCGCCGACGCGCTGGGGATTGCCGCGAAGCTGATCGCCTCGACCTCGGACCTCGACGCGCTGGCGGGCGAGGACAACCCCGACCTGCCGCTTCTGCGGGGCTGGCGGCGCGAGGTGTTCGGCGAGGACGCGCTGCGGCTCGTCGCCGGGCAGCTTGGCCTGGTGGCCCGGCCCGGCGGGGTCGAGGTGTTCGAGTTCGGCTGAGCGCCCGGCGGACCGGCGGGATGCGTCCCCGCGGCCCGCGCCGCTCAGAAATCCACCTGTCCCGAGTTCGTCAGGCTGTGGACCCTCAGCCCCGCCACGCCGCGCAGCCGCGACGCCGGAAGCTGGGCGTCGGCTCGGATGGCGCGCGCGTCGATGGTGCCCTGCGGCATGTTGAGCGCGGGGTCGGGCGGGATCGCGACGAAGTCGAAATCGAGATAGCCGTCGGGCGCCGGCTGCCCCTCGCGCCGGGCGCGCAGGCTGGCGCCGCCATAGCCGGTGGTCGGCGCGGTGCCGAAGGCGCTGATCGCATAGCCGTCGCGGGTGCGTCCGATCTCGATGTTGCGCAGCGCCTGGACCGGCACCGGCTGGCGCGCGGCAAGGGCCGCCTGCGCCTCGGCTTCGGGCTCGTCGCCGCCGAACAGGCTGCAGCCGCCGACCATGGCGCCAAGCGCCGCCGCGGCGAGGAGAGACGGGAATCGACGCAGACGCATGCGGGCCTTGCCTCCAGTGACTTTACGGCATCGCGATGGACCATAAGTGGCGCCGCGCGGAAAGGGAATTCCCAGATGGCGGGCTGGGCACGGCAGCGGCCGGCGCGCCGGGGGGCTGCACTGGACGCGAGGGGCGGGCATCGCTAGATGAAGGGCCAGAGCCACGGAGACGACGCATGACCGCCCAGCCCCGGTTCGAGGAAATCGCCGAGAACTTCGAGCTTTTCGACGATTGGGAGGACCGCTACCGCTATGTCATCGAGCTTGGCCGCGAGATGGCGCCGCTCGACGACGCGCAGAAGATCCCGGCCCACAAGGTCGAGGGCTGCGCGAGCCAGGTGTGGCTGGTGCCCTCGGTGACCGAGGGGCCGGACGGTGTGGCGCGGCTCGACTTCCGGGGCGATTCGGACGCGATGATCGTGCGCGGCCTGATCGCGATCCTGCACGCGCTCTATTCGGGCCTGCCGCTGCGCGAGGCGGCGGCGGTCGATGCGCCGCGCGAGCTTGCGCGCCTCGGGCTCGAGCAGCATCTCTCGACCCAGCGCTCGAACGGGCTCAAGGCGATGATCGGGCGCATCGGTGATCTGACCCGCGCCGCCGCCTGACCCGCCCGCCGCTGCGGCCGAACCCGATCCTTGCCCTTGGGCCTGGAGAGGAGGACGCTATAGTCCCCACCCCCCGAATCACGCGCCTGCGAGGCCCGACGCCCATGACCAACGCTCTCACCGATCTTCTTGCCACGCGCGAGTGGCTGCTGCTGGACGGCGCCACGGGGACCAACCTGTTCGAGATGGGCCTGATGTCGGGCGACGCGCCCGAACTGTGGAACGTCACCGAGCCGGGGAAGATCAAGGCGCTGCACCAGGGCTTCGTCGATGCCGGCGCCGACGTGATCCTGACCAATTCCTTCGGCGGCTCGCGCTACCGGCTCAAGCTGCACCATGCCGAGGACCGGGTCTTCGAACTCAACAAGCGCGCCGCCGAACTGGCCCGCGAGGTCGCCGACAAGGCGGGCCGCAAGGTGATCGTCGCGGGCTCGGTCGGGCCGACGGGCGAGATCCTCGAGCCCGTGGGCTCGCTGAGCCACGCCGACGCGGTCGCGGCCTTCGAGGAGCAGATCGAGGGCCTTATGGCCGGCGGCGCCGACGTGATCTGGGGCGAGACGATCTCGTCCGAGGAGGAGTTGCGCGCGCTGGCCGAGGCCGCCGCCAACAAGGGCGCGCCGCTCTGCGCGACGCTGAGCTTCGACACCGCGGGCCGCACCATGATGGGCGTGACCAGCCGGCACTATGCCGAGATCGCGCCGGATCTGGCGGCGCGGCCAATCGCGATCGGCGCGAACTGCGGCACCGGGGCGTCGGACCTTCTGCGCACCGTGCTGGGCATCACCGAGGCCGCGCCCGATGCCATCGTCATCGCCAAGGCCAATGCCGGCATCCCGAAATACGTCGATGGCCACATCCATTACGACGGCACGCCCGAGCTGATGGCCGATTACGCGCGGCTGGCGCGCGACGCGGGCGCGCGGCTGATCGGCGGCTGCTGCGGCACCAAGGCCGAGCACCTGCGCGCGATGCGCGCGGCACTCGAGGGCCACGAGCGGGACGGGCGGCCGAGCCTCGACGAGATCCGCGCCCGGCTTGGCGAGTTCAGCTCGGCCAGCGACGGGACCGAGGCGACGGGCGAGGGCGCCGAGGGCCGCCGCCGGCGCCGCCGCGGCTGAGCCCGGGCGCCGCGGCCGCGCCGACCCGCCGGACCGGGCCCGCAAGGCCACTGCCGTGCGGCGCGCGCGACACGCCGCGTCGCAGTCTGTCGGTTTGTCACCGGCGAATGACGGTTTTCTCGGAGCCGCGCGCGGGGCATATACCGCATAAGGCAGCAGGAAGCGCGCCGCGGCGTGCGAGGATTCATCCCGGGGAGATCGAGCCTTGGCCGAGGAAGACGACATCATCCTGAGCGAACTGGACGACGAGGAGCTTGTCCAGCAGATGCACGACGACCTCTATGACGGCCTCAAGGACGAGATCGTCGAGGGCGTGAACATCCTGCTCGGGCGTGGCTGGACGCCCTACGACGTGCTCACCAAGGCGCTGGTCGAGGGGATGCGGATCGTCGGCATCGACTTCCGCGACGGCATCCTGTTCGTCCCGGAGGTCCTGCTGGCCGCCAACGCCATGAAGGCGGGCATGGGCGTGCTGAAACCCCTGCTGGCCGAAACCGGGGCGCCGCGGCTTGGCACCATGGTGATCGGTACCGTCAAGGGCGACATCCACGACATCGGCAAGAACCTCGTGTCGATGATGATGGAGGGCGCGGGCTTCGAGGTCTACGACCTCGGCATCAACAACCCGGTCGAGAACTATCTCGAGGCGATCGAGAAGCACCAGCCCGACATCCTTGGCATGTCGGCGCTGCTGACGACGACCATGCCCTACATGAAGGTCGTGATCGACACCATGAAGGAAAAGGGCATCCGCGACGATTATGTCGTGCTGGTCGGCGGGGCGCCGCTGAACGAGGAGTTCGGCAAGGCGATCGGCGCTGACGCCTATTGCCGCGACGCCGCGGTGGCGGTCGAGACGGCCAAGAGCTTCATGGCCCGCAAGCACAACCGCGCCATCGCCGCGGGCTGAGGCCCGCGGGCGAGCCGCGAGGGCGCCCGCGCGCGGCGGGGGCGCCAGGGGCGCGCGCGGGACGAGGTCCGGTGATGACGCAGCCGCTGCCCGACGACGAGACCCTGACCGAGGCCGGCCTCGAGCTGCGGGGCAGGGGCCGCGTGCTGCTGATCGCCTGCGGCGCACTGGCGCGCGAGATCCTGGCAGTCGGCCGCGCCAACCGCTGGACGCATCTCGACCTCGCCTGCCTGCCCGCGAGGCTCCACAACACGCCCGCCGTGATCCCCGAGGCCGTCCGCGCCCGCATCCGCCGGGCCCGCGCCGAGGGCTACGAGGCCATCCACGTCGTCTACGCCGATTGCGGGACGGGCGGGCTTCTCGACCGCGTCTGCGCTGAGGAGGGGGTCGAGCGCATCGCAGGCCCCCACTGCTACAGCTTCTTCGACGGGAACGACGCCTTCGCCGCGCGCGCGGACGCCGAGATCGGCGCCTTCTACCTGACCGACTTCCTTGCCCGCCAGTTCGATGCGCTGGTGTGGCGGGGCCTCGGGCTCGACCGGCACCCGGAACTGCGCGATCTCTATTTCGGGAATTACGACCGCGTCGTCTATCTCGCGCAGACCGATGACCCTGCGCTTGAGGCGCGGGCGCGCGAGGCGGCCCTGCGCCTCGGGCTCGGGCTCGAGAAACGGGTCACGGGATATGGCGATCTTGCGGCCTTCGTCGCGGCCGCGATGCGGGGCTGAGCGCGCCCCGCGCGCGCATTTTTCAGGTGTCGGAGACGAGCCGCAACCGCGGCCGTGGCCGTTCGGGGCCGTCGCCCCCGCCCGCGGTTCCGGCCTCGAGCCCGCCCGCGATCGCGACCAGCCCGCGCCTCGCCGCGCCGCGCGGCATGACGCCCGGACGGGCCGCGAAGGTCGCGCCGCCTTCGGTGAAGCCGCCACCATAGGCCGTGTTCTCGCGCGCCTCGACGGTGATCTCGACGGGGGCCACCGACATCGCGTCGATGGTGAAGCGCAGCGGCTGGTTGCCCGAGCGCGCGGCGCCGTCCTCGAGGCAGTGGAGCGCCCCGATCACGCGGTCGACCCGGCCGTTGTCGCTGCGGAGCGGGAGGAAGACGATCTCCCACGCCTCGTGGCGCCCGTCCGCGCGGCGCATGCGGGCATGGCCCACGCCCGGTTCCGCCAGCGTCTCGCGGAGCAGTTCGATCAGACTCTGGCGCGCGCCGATGTCCATGATGGCGCCGACGGGCATCCCTCGCAGCTCCATGCCGAACGAGTCCGCCAGCGCCGTCCCGCAGATGCGGAACCGCATATTGCCAAGCCCCACATCCTCGAGAATGAACAGGTGGCCGATCTTCGACGGAATGTCGCGCGGATCGACCTCGGCGCGGTACGGGCATGCGCGTCCCGCCCGCAGGTCCTGCCAGTACGCCTCAAGCGCACGGATCTCGGGGTGCAGAATCGACGAATTATTCCGGGTCAGGTATCCCATGAAACTCACGCAACCGTCTTGAACGTTCGAAAAAGCGTACACCACCCTCGCGACGACTTTACTCTTTTGCAACCACGAGTCCAAGCGCGGGCGATGCCTCAAATCGAGACAATGCCGCCGGCCGCGAGCGCCGGGCACGGATGGCCATGCGGGCCCCTCGCGGGCGCGCGGGTGTTGACCCGGGCGGCGGCTGCGCGCAATCTCCGCGCCGCCGGGGTCCACGGGCCACGGCGGCCACTCCCCCGGTTCCTTCCAGCGAGCGAGACCCGCGAATGCCTGCCACGCCCGACCCCGAGCGCCAGGGACTGCTCTTCGTCCTTTCCTCGCCGTCGGGTGCCGGCAAGTCGACCCTGTCGCGCCGGCTGCTGGCGGGGGATGCGTCCTTCGTGCTGTCGATCTCGGCGACGACGCGCCCCATGCGGCCGGGCGAGATCGACGGAAAGGATTACCATTTCGTTGATCTCGCTCGCTTTCGCGCGATGGCCGAGGCCGGCGGGATGCTCGAGCACGCGCGGGTCTTCGACCATCACTACGGCACCCCGCGCGCGCCGGTCGAGGCGGCCATCGCCGCCGGGCGCGACGTGTTGTTCGACGTCGACTGGCAGGGCACCCAGCAGCTGCGCGACTCGGCGCTGGGCTTCGCGGTGGTCAGCGTCTTCATCCTTCCGCCCTCGATCGCCGAGCTCGAGCGCCGCCTGCGCCACCGCGGTCAGGACGACGACGCGGTGATCGCGCGCCGCATGGCCAAGTCGCAGGCCGAGATCAGCCATTGGGCCGAGTACGACTACGTCCTGATCAATGACGATCTGGATCTGTGCTATTCTCAGATTGAAACAATCGTTGCGGCCGAACGCTTGCGCCGCCCCCGCCAGCGCGCTCTCGTCGGACATATCGACTCACTGAATCGTGAGTTTCAGGAGCTCTTCGGATGACCCTCTATTCCCTCGACGGCCACAGCCCCGTCCTTCCCGCCTCGGGCGAGATCTACCTCGCGCCGGGCGCTCGGCTGATCGGCCAGGTGACGCTCCACGAGGGCTCGAGCGTCTGGTTCAACGCTGTCCTGCGCGGCGACAACGAGCCCATCGTGGTCGGCGAGGGGACGAACATCCAGGACGGCGCGGTCTGCCACACCGATCCCGGCTTTCCGCTGACCATCGGCGCCGAGGTGACCGTCGGGCATGGTGCGATCCTGCATGGCTGCACCATCGGCGACGGCTCGCTGATCGGCATGGGCGCGGTGGTGCTGAACGGCGCGCGAATTGGCCGCGGCTGCCTGATCGGGGCGAACGCGCTGGTGACCGAGGGCAAGGAGATCCCCGACCATTCGATGGTGCTGGGCCAGCCCGCCCGGGTGGTCCGCACGCTCGACGCCGCAGCGATCGAGGGGCTGCGCGAGGCGGCCGCGGTCTACCGGCGGCGCATCCGGCGCTATCTCGACGGCTTCGGCACGCTCTGAGGCGCGGGCGTCAGTTCGGCAGCGCGGTGACAAGCACGAGGCCGGGCGCGCTTCGCACGGCCAGGCGCGCGCCCGCCCCGCGCAGCACGGGCGCCAGCAGGGCAAGCTCGACCCGCCGCGGCTCGGGCAGGCGCTGCATGGGCAGGCCGGCGAGCCAGGCCTCGGCGTCGGCATCGAGCGCCGCGCCCTCGCCCTCGGCTGCCACGCCCACCGGCCAGGCTGTGTCGAGCGCCATGGTCACCGAGATCCGGCCGCGCATCCCCAGCAGGCAGCGCCCCGCCAGCGCCATCAGCGCGACGCCGCGTGCGGCGGCGAGCCGCAGCGGCGGGCCCTCGAGCCCGGTCCAGCGCATGGTCACGCGCGCATCCTCGAGCACCGCGCCCACGGTCCGTTGCAGCGCGTCGCGCGCCATGCCGCCGCCATCGCCGGCTGTCCCGAAGGCCAGCCGGTGCAGCCGCAGCATCGACGCCGCCCGCGCCGAGGAATCGCGGATCAGGCTTAGTTCCTCGCCGATGTCGGCGTGTGACAGTTCGTCGATCAGGTCGGCGGCGTTGCCGATCGCCCCCACCGGGCTCACGAGATCGTGACAGATCCGGGCGGCAACGATCTCCGCCAGCGCGCTCTCGTTCATCGCGTTGCTCCCCTCGTTCCCGCGGCCTCTGCCGGCGCGGATGCCGGCCTCCGGCGCGCGGTGCTGGCGGCGCGGTGCGGTCCGCGCTACATGGACCTCATGCTCGATCCATTCATAGAAGTGGGCGCCCTCGTCCGCCATGCCGCCGAGCCCGATTGGGGCATCGGCCAGGTGCAATCGATCATCGGCCAGCGCGTCACCGTCAATTTCGAGAACCGCGGCAAGGTGGTCCTGCAAGGCGCGGATCTGCCGCTCGACCTTGTCGAGCCCGACCGCGCCTGATCGGGGTCGCCGCAAAAGCTGAACGAAGCGTTAAGCGCGCTGGCGGCCGCCCGGGGGCGCCATGCGTGACGGTTGCACAGCCGTCACATTGCCCATAGTGTCCGCCAACCGGACGGCGGCGCGACAAGACGGCCGACGGGAGAGTGTCGGACGACCTGGGAGATCACCGCGGATGTATGTCGATGCCGGCCGCTTCGTCGTTCGACTGGCGGACTGCGACGAGGACGTCGCCGCGGCACAGCGCCTGCGATACCGCGTCTTCGTCGAGGAGATGGGCGCCACCGCCGCGCCCGAGGATGCCGCCGGCCGGCGCGAGCGCGACCGCTTCGACCCCTATTTCGACCATCTGCTGCTGATCGATCGCGAATGCGCGGATCCCGATCTCGAGCGCGGCGTGGTGGGGGTCTACCGGGTCATGCGCGGCTCGGTGGCGCGCGGGGGCATCGGCTTCTATGGCGCGCAGGAATACGACCTCGACCTGTTTCTGCACTATCCGCGGGAAACCCTTGAACTTGGACGCTCCTGCGTCGATTCGGCATATCGGGGCGGGACCGGAATGCACCTGCTGTGGACGGGGCTGGGGCATTACGTGGCCGAGCACGACGTCTCGATCCTGTTCGGGGTTGCGAGCTTCCACGGCACCGACACGGGCGCGATCGCGCAGGCGCTGAGCTACCTGCACTACAACCACCTCGCGCCCGAGGATCTGCGGGTGCGCGCCGTGCCCACGCACTCCACGCCGATGAACATCCTGCCGCCCGGCGAGGTCGACCGGATCGAGGCGCTGCGCCAGATCCCCGCGCTCATCAAGGCCTATCTCAGGCTTGGCGGCTTCGTCGGCGAGGGCGCCTATATCGACTGGGATTTCAACACCATCGACGTCTGCCTTATCATGGACACGGCGCGCATGGTGCAGCGCTACCGCACCTTCTATTCGCAGGAGAAGAAGCCCGGCAGCGCGGCCCCCGTCGCGGACTGAGCGGGCACGGGGCCGGGGCGCGAGCGCGACATGTCGAGCACCTGGAGGGGAGCCGAGCCCGAGCACCTAGCGCCCCTGACCGGCGTCGAGACGCTACGCGCCGGCCTGCGCCTGGTGGCGATGGTGACGCTGACGGCCACGATCCTCGGCCTGTTCCTGGTCGGGCGCGCGATGCGGGCCGTGCTGGGGCGGTGGGTGACCTTCCACTTCGCGCTGGCGCGGCTATGGGCGCGGGGTGGCCTGTGGCTCACGGGCCTGCAGCTGAGGGTCGAGGGGCGGCCGGTGACGGCGGGCGCGCTGGTGGCGAACCACTGCTCGTGGATCGACATCCTCGCGCTGAGGGCGGTCACGCTGATCTATTTCGTGGCGAAATCGGAAGTGCGCGACTGGCCGCTGGTTGGCTTCATCACCCGCGTGACCGGCACGGTGTTCATCGAGCGCCGCCGCAGCCACGCCAAGCGGCAGGAGGAGATCCTGCGCGAGCGCATCGCGGCGAAGCAGCTCCTCGCCTTCTTCCCCGAGGGCACCTCGACCGACGGGCTGCGGGTGCTGCCGTTCAAAAGCTCGCTCTTCTCGGTGTTCTTCCTCGATGGGCACGGCGCCGAGCTCTGGGTGCAGCCGGTGACGATCCGCTACCTGCCCGACCCGCGCGACAGCGTGCCGCCCAGCTTCTACGGCTGGTGGGGCGACATGAGCTTCGAGGGTCATGTCTGGCAGGTCATGGCCCGCTCGCGCCGGGGGCGGGTCGAGGTGATCTTCCACGACGCGGTGCGCCCGGGCGACTTCGCCGACCGCAAGGCGCTGGCCGAGCATGCCGGGCGCATCGTCGTGGCAGGGCATGCGGGCGGGCCGCCGGCGCCCGCCGCCTGACGGGCGCGGTCGGCCCCTCGCAGCCGGAGGGCGCGGCGCCCGGTTCAAGCCCCGCTTGCCAGCCCACCGGGGGGCAGTGCTAATGTCGCGCAGTTTTCACAACCTTGCAGGTTTTCCATGAGCGACAGTTTCAGCACGTCGCAGCTTCCGCGGCGCGGTCCTTCCTCGCCCGAGATCAGCCTTGGCGTCTCGCCGCCCTCAGACATGACCGAGCCGCTCGAGCTCGCGGCCTGGCTGCGTAATCACGCGGTCGAGGAGGTCGAGTGCGTCACCCCCGATTTCGCCGGCATCGGGCGCGGCAAGGTGATGCCGTCGTCCAAGTTCATCCGCGACAACCCGACCTTCCTGCCGACCTCGCTGTTCTTCCTCACGATCACCGGGGGATACCCGGACATTGCGAATTTCGCGGCCTACGACACCGACGCCGACCTGATGCTGAAGCCCGACTACGGGACCATGCGCGCGGTGCCATGGGCGAATGACCGCTCGGTGCAGGTGATCCACGACGTGTCCGACCGCGAGGGGCGGCTGGTCGAGTTCGCGCCCCGCTCGGTGCTGCGCCGGGTGCTGGGGCTCTATCACGCGCAGGGCTGGCAGCCGGTGGTGGCGCCCGAGATCGAGTTCTACCTGACCAAGCCCAACACCGACCCCGATTATCCGCTGGAGCCGCCGCTGGGCCGCTCGGGCCGCCGGGCGCAGAAGAGCCAAGCCTACTCGATCTCGGCGGTCGATGAATACGACTCGGTGATCGAGCATATCTACGACTATGCCGAGGCGCTGGGGCTCGAGATCGACACGATCATCCAGGAGGCGGGGGCGGCGCAGCTCGAGGTCAACCTGCGGCACGGCGACCCGCTGGAACTGGCGGATCAGGTGTTCCTGTTCAAGCGGCTGATCCGCGAGGCGGCGCTGCGCTGCGGCTGCTATGCCACCTTCATGGCCAAGCCGATGGAGGAGCAGCCGGGCTCGGCCATGCACATCCACCAGAGCGTGGTGGTGCGCGCGACCGGCGACAACCTGTTCTCGAACGAGGATGGCAGCCCGTCGGACGCCTTCCACCACTTCATCGGCGGCCAGCAGGCGTATCTCAAGGCCGCCTGCTGCCTGATGGCGCCCTATGTGAACAGCTATCGCCGCCTCGTGCCGGGGATCACGGCGCCGATCAACCTCGACTGGGGACGCGACAACCGCACCACCGGGCTGAGGGTGCCGATCTCGCCCCCCGCGGCGCGGCGGGTCGAGAACCGGGTGGTGGGCGCAGACGCGAACCCCTACCTCGCCATCGCGGGGACGCTGGCGGCGGGGTATTTGGGCCTCGTGCAGCGGGTCGAGCCGCGCGGCGAGATCGTCTCGGACAGCTACGAGCGCCCGCGCGAGCTGCCCTATGGCCTTCTGGACGCGGTCGAGGAGTTCCGGCGCTGCGAGCCGTTGCGCGACGTTCTGGGCAAGGGCTTCTCGGACCTCTACGCCGCCGTGAAGGTGCATGAATTCGAGGAGTTCATGCGCGTGATCAGCCCGTGGGAGCGCGAGCACCTGCTGCTGAACGTCTGAGCCCCAGAGCCGTCGCGGCGCGGGCATCGAGCCCGCGCCACGCCGCCGCCGGCTGCGCCGCCGGTACGCGCGCCATTGCCGGCGTGGCGGGCTGAGCCCGATCGCGCGGCCCGGAGCCCTGTCGCACACGCCTGCACGCCGAGGCCCCGAGGAGGGGCGCGCCTGTGTTCCCCGGTCGGCGCACGCTCAGGTCGGGCCGTGCGAGGCGCGCCAGGGCGGGGCAGGGCGCGGCACCCTCGCGCCGAGGCGGGCGGTCGTGCCGATCAAGCCCCGCGCAGGGCGTCCGCGAAGCCGCGCAGCGCGGCGGCCGGGTCGGGGCTGTCCCAGATCAGCGCGGGGTCGGGCACGACGAAGTCGGCGCGCGCGCCGAGGCGACGCGCGTCGTCGAGGGTGACGCCCCCTTCCGCGACGCAGGGGGTCTCGATCATCTCGGACCACCAGTCGAACAGCTCGTCCCCCGCCGCGGCGCCGTCGCCCAGCGCGCCGCGCACCCGGACCGGGCCGAGCGAGACGTAATCCGCCCCGGCCTCGGCCAGCGACATCGCGCGGTGGCGCTCGGCGCCGCCGAAGGCGCCGATGATCGCGTCGCGGCCCAGCGTCTTGCGCAGCTCGCGGATCGTCGCGCGGCTGCGACCGAGATGCACGCCGTCGAGCCCGAGCGGTCGCACCAGCCGGTGATGCTCGGCGATGACGAGGGCCACGTCGGCCTGGTGGCAGGGGCCGATCAGGTGGTTCGCCGCCCGGATCCAGGCGTCCTCGCCGGGGCCTTCGCCGAGGTCGAGCCGCAGGCAGGCGACGGCGCCGGTCGCGAGCATCGGTGCGAGTGCGGCGAGGTGGGTTTCGGGGTCCAAGCTGGCGGGGGTGACGAGGTAGAGGCGCGCGGCCTCCGCTTCCTGGGTCATGGGGTCCTGATCTTCGGCGCGTCGAAGGCCGGCGCGGGAAAGGCGGCCGGCCCGGGGTTTCAGTCGGTGTGGCCGATGCGCTTCGGGACCAGGAGGCGCGCGGGACGGCGGCGTTCGGCCTCGGCGAACATCGGGCCGACATTGCGTCCGAAGGAACTCACATTGTCAACCTGCGCGACGTGGCGGCGCAGGGCGGGGGTGAGCGCGGCTTCGGTCAGCGCGGGAACCTTGGTGGGGTCGTCGAAGGCGAACAGCACATAGGCGAGGTCGTCGCCGCGGCGGATCACCCAGTCGCGGCTGCGATCCTGCCATTCCAGCACCGCGTTGAGCGGGCGCGGCCAGCTTTTCAGCGGGAAGCGGCCGCAGACGATGGGGCCCGGCCAGTGGCGGAAGTTCGGACTGAGGAACGGCGGCATCAGGTGCAGTGTGCAGTCCTCGTCGCAGACGAAGAACAGGTTCAGCGCGACCTGCACCGCCACCGTGTCCGGGTCGCGCTGCGCCGAGGGCTTGATGGGCGTCACCAGCCCGCGGAAGCCGTCCTCGCTGAGCGTGCTGTCCTTCGGCACGCGGCCCACCTGCACCGGCCGGACCGCGGGGGGCGAGAGGCGCAGCCGCAGGTCGTAGGGCGCGCGGATGCGCACGAGGCGCCTCCCCAGCCCCTCGGCCGGCAGGCCGGGCAGCGCCACCCCCGCCGCCGCCTCGCCCAGCGGCCGGGGCGGGAAGAAAGCGAGAGACGCCTGCGGGGACGAGTTGCGCCAGCCGACCGGCACGGCGACGGGCTCAGGCATCCAGCGTCTCGGCCACGGGCACGAGCAGGCGCCCGGGCCTGCGGGCGTGCGCCATCTCCCAGACCTCCTCGATCCGGTCGGTGATGTGGTGGATGCCCTGCATCCCGAGGCGATATTCCTCGAGTTCGGGCGTGAGCGCCGCCTCGACCATCTCGGGCCGCTTCTCGGGCGAGTTGAACTCGAACAGCATGAGGCAGAGCGGCTCGCCCTGCTTCAGCACTAGGTCCTGCGCGGGGTCGTCCCACTCGAAGGCCCAGGCGAGGTCTTGCGGCCAAAGCGTGAGCGGCCAGCGCCCCGCCACCACCGTGCCCGGCCAGCGCCGGATCGAGGGGCCGAGGAAGGGCGGAAGTTGCGACGCGATGCAGGGCTCGTCGGTCACGAGGAAAAACGGCAGGCGCAGCCGCATCACCGGCCGCTTCGGGTGGCGCCAGCGCGCCGGCGGCTGGACCACCAGCATCGACTGGAGCTTGTCGGGTTGCATGAAGGTGCCCTGCTCGACAACCTGGATGCCGAAGCCGCCCTGCGGCCCCTTGGCGAGCCGCAGCCGCAGGCCGACGGGCGAGGGGATCTCGACCAGTTGCCGCTCGATGCCGTTGACGGCGGGGCAGTTCTGGATTGCCCGCATCCCCAGCGGTCGGGCGCGTGTCGAGAAGACGGTGCGCGGCGGCTGGAAGGCGAAACCGCCCTCCGGGTCGGTTAGGCAATAGCCGATGGGGCAGCGGATCGCGGGTGCGTACATCGTCTCGCTCGGCGTGGCGTTCGGGATTCACCATACCTGCGAACGGCCACGGACGCATGACGGCGGGCGTTCAACACCTCGGGAGCCGGCGTGCGGTGCCGTGAGCGCGGGAGGGCGTCAGTCGGTGGTGTCGGGGCTCCAGCCGGGGGGCGCCATCTCGAATCCTGCGAACTCGAAGCCCGGCGCGACGGTGCAGCCCACCAGCGTGTAGGCGCCCAGCGAGCGGGCGGATTGCCACCATCCGGCGGGGACGAGGCGCTGCGGGCGCGCGCCCGCCTCGATGCCGGGGCCGAGGATCATGGTCTCGGCGCCCCGCCCGTCCGGCGAGAGGCTGAGCCCGAGCGCCGCGCCGGCATACCAGTGCCAGATCTCGGCCGCGTCTACCCGGTGCCAGTGGCTGACCTCGCCGGCCTCAAGCAGGTAATAGATCGCGGTCCCCGCCGCTCGTCCGCCCGCGCCCGCGTCGGCGCGCCATGTCTCGCGATACCAGCCGCCCTCGGGATGGGGCGCGAGGCCGAGGCTCTCGATCAGGCGGCGGGGGTCGGTCATGCGGCGCTCCCGCGGGCGTGCCGTGCCGGGCGGCGGGGTGGCCAGGGGCGGCGGCGCGCCGCCCCCGGACCGCCGGTCAGGCCTTGCCCTTGTAGATGTCGATCAGCGTGTTGAGCATCGCCAGCGCGTCCTCGCGCGGGCGCTGGAAGGTGTTGCGGCCGATGATCGAGCCGTTGCCGCCGCCGTCGCGGATCGCGCGGGCGTCGTCGTAGACCGAGTCCTCGCCCTTCTTGGCGCCGCCCGAGAACACCACGATGCGCCGGCCGTTGAACGCCGCCTGCATGCAATGGGCGACGCGCGCCGCCTGGGTCGCGATGTCGATCTTCTGCGCCTGGTAGACCTTCTTGGCCTCGCCCAGTTCCAGATGGTCGGTCGAGAGCTTGATCTTGATGACATGCGCGCCCAGAAGCGCCGCGATCTGCGCGGCATAGGCGGCGATGTCGATCGCCGTCTCGCCGTCCTTCGAGATCGCCTCGCCGCGCGGATAGGACCAGATCACCGTGGCGATGCCGGCGGCGGCTGCCTCCTCGCGCATCTCGCGGATCTCCTCGAACATGTCGAGCGCCATGTCCGAGCCGGGGTAGATCGTGAAGCCGATGGCCGAGCAGCCAAGCCGCAGCGCATCGCCCACCGAAGCCGTCACCGCCTGGTTCTTGCCGGCCGTGTCCGACATCAGCGAGTTCGCCGAGTTGCACTTGAGGATCGTCGGGATCTGCCCGGCGAAGGTGTCCGCCCCGGCCTCGATCATGCCGAGCGGCGCGGCATAGGCGTTGAGCCCCGCGTTGATCGCAAGCTGGTAGTGGTAATGCGGGTCATAGGCGGCAGGGTTCGGGGCGAAGCTGCGCGCCGGCCCGTGCTCGAAGCCCTGGTCGACCGGCAGGATGATCATCTTGCCGGTGCCGCCGAGCTTGCCGTTCATCAGCATGCGGCACAGGTTCGCCTTCACGCCGGGGGTCTCGCCCTCGTAGTTCGCGAGGATCTTCTGGACGGTGCGGGTTGCCTTCATGGGTTCCTCTCTCGTGTTGCGGGCCGTGCGGCCGCGGCGGGGCGCGCGCCTGCGCCCCTCGTCAGGTCGTGAGCGCGGCGACGCCGGGCAGGGTCTTGCCCTCGAGCCACTCGAGGAAAGCCCCTCCGGCCGTCGAGACGTAAGTGAACTTCGCAGCCGCGCCCGAGGCGTTGAGCGCGGCCACCGTGTCGCCGCCGCCCGCGACGGTCAGCAGGCGGCCTTCCTCGGTGAGGCGTGCGGCGGCGCTCGCGGCCTCGTCGGTCGCGCGGTTGAAGGGCTCGATCTCGAAGGCGCCGAGCGGGCCGTTCCAGACCACCGTCTTCGCGCCCTCGAAGCGGCGGACGATGTCGCGCACCGCCTCGGGGCCCGCGTCGAGGATCATGGCGTCGGGCGGGCAGGCGTCGGCCGGCACCACTTCGGACGGGGCGCCCGCCTTGAACTCGCGCGCCACCACGACGTCCGCGGGCAGCACGATCTCGCAGCCCGCCGCCGTGGCCCGGCCCAGGATTTCGCGGGCTGTGGGCGCGAGGTCGTGCTCGCAGAGCGACTTGCCCACGTCCTTGCCCTGTGCCGCGAGGAAGGTATTCGCCATGCCACCGCCGATCACGATCTGGTCCGCCTTGCCGATCAGGTTGCCCAGAAGTTCGAGCTTGGTCGAGACCTTGGCGCCGCCGACCACCGCGATCACCGGCCGCTCGGGGCTCGCGAGCGCCTTCTCAAGCGCGCGCAGCTCGGCCTCCATCAGCCGCCCGGCCGCCGCGGGCAGGCGGTGCGCCAGCCCCTCGGTCGAGGCGTGCGCCCGGTGGGCCGCCGAGAAGGCGTCGTTCACATAGACCTCGCCCACGCGGGCCAGCGCTTCGACGAAGGCGGGGTCGTTTGCCTCCTCGCCCGCATGGAAGCGGGTGTTCTCGAGCAGGAGGACCTGGCCGGGGCCGAGACGCTCGGCTGCTTCCTCGGCATGCGGGCCCACGCAGTCGGGGGCGAACAGCACCGCGGGGCCCGCCTCGCCGCCCAGCGCGTCGTGCAGCGCATCCACCACCTGGCCCAGCGACATCTCGGGCAACGGCTTGCCCTTGGGGCGCCCGAAATGGGCGAGCAGGATGGGCAGGCCCCCCTTCGCCATCACGTCGCGGATGGTGGGCAGTACGGCGCGGATGCGGGTGTCGTCGGTCACGCGCCCATCGCGGACCGGCACGTTGATGTCGACGCGGATCAGCACGCGCCTGCCCTTGAGGTCGAGATCGTCGAGGGTGCGGAAGCTCATGGCGGGGTCCCGGCGGGTCGGCGGATGCGAAGGGGGCCGCACCCTGCGGCGCGGCCCCCGGCGTCGTCAGATCTTCGCGGCCATCGCGACCGCGGTGTCGCTCATGCGGTTCGAGAATCCCCACTCGTTGTCGTACCAGGTGAGGATGCGGCAAAGCGTGCCGTCCATCACCTTGGTCTGGTCCATGTGGAAGACCGACGAGTGGCTGTCGTGGTTGAAGTCCATGGACACCAGCGGCTCGGAGGTGAAGCCGAGGATGCCCTTCAGCTCCTGCCCCGCCGCGGCCTCGATGGCGGCGTTGATCTCATCGACCGAGGTCGCACGCTTGGCGATGAACTTGAAATCGACGACCGAGACGTTCGGCGTCGGCACCCGGATCGCCACGCCGTCGAGCTTGCCGTTCAGCTCGGGCAGCACGAGGCCCACGGCCTTGGCGGCACCCGTCGAGGTCGGGATCATCGACATCGCGGCGGCGCGGGCGCGGTAGAGGTCCTTGTGCATCGTGTCGAGCGTCGGCTGGTCGCCGGTGTAGCTGTGGATCGTGGTCATGAAGCCCTTCTCGATCCCGATGGCGCGGTGAAGCACGTAGGCCACGGGGGCGAGGCAGTTCGTGGTGCAGGACGCGTTCGACACGACCTTGTCGGCGCCGGTGAGCACGCCGTGGTTCACGCCGTAGACGATGGTCTTGTCCGCGCCCGACGAGGGCGCCGAGACCAGCACCCGCTTCGAGCCGTTCTTGAGGTGGACCTCGGCCTTCGCCTTGTCGGTGAAGATGCCGGTGCATTCCAGCGCGACATCGACGTCGCCCCAGGGCAGTTCCTCGGGGTTGCGGATCGCGGTCACCCGGATCGGGCCGCGGCCCACGTGGATGGTGTCGCCGCTGACGGTGACCTTGGCCGGGAAGCGGCCATGGACCGAATCGTAGCGCAGCAGATGCGCGTTCGTCTCGACCGGGCCGAGGTCGTTGATCGCCACCACCTCGATGTCGGTGCGGCCCGACTCGACGATTGCGCGCAGCACGTTGCGCCCGATCCGCCCGAACCCGTTGATCGCGACCTTCACCGCCATGTTCAATTCCCCTTCGTGGCCCGGACGCGCGGGCCTGCGGGCGCGCGCGTCGTGATTTCGACGCGCTTATACCCGGCCTGACAGGGGAATCAATCAGCCCGCCCGCGCGTGCCGCGATATGACGCGCGGGACGGCAGGGGCGGGCAGGGGCCTGCGCTCAGGCGATAGGCTGGCGTGGCAGGAAGGGGTCGATCTCGGTCTGCGCCAGCCGGTTGAGGCTGTTGGTGAACACGCAATGCGCGATCTCGGCCACGATGGCGATCAGTTCGGCATTGGTGAAGGTCTGCCGCGCGGCGTCGAGTTCGGCATCGTCGAGCGCGCCCTTCGTCGCCACCAGCCGGCGCACCAGGCGCTGCAGGATCGCTGGCCGGTCGTCGCCCTCCAGCGCCTCGCCCGCCGCGATCCGCTCGAGGGGCGCGAGGTCGAGCCCGCGCGACTTCGCCACCGCCCGGTGCGCCGGGATGCAGTAGTGGCAGCCGTTCGCGGCGGCCATCTCGAAGCAGATCACCTCGCGGTCCATCGGCTGGAGCCCCGAGCCGTCGATGGCCTGCCAGAAGCCCAGGAAGCCGCGCACGATCTGCGGATTGTTGGCCATCGTGCGGCCAATGTTCCAGGGCGTGCCCCAGACGCCGCGCATCTGGTCCATCGCGGCGCACTGCTCGGCGCTCAGCTCGTCATCGGTCAGGGCGGGAATGCGCTGGGTCATCGGGTCCTCCGTCGATCGGTCGCTTGGGTGAGCGGCGGAGGCTAGCGGGCCCGCGGGCGGGGCGCCATCACAGTGCCGTGAAGGCGCCCCTTGCGGGTTCAGATCAGGGATTTCGCCTTCTCGGCAATGGCCTGCGGCGTGATGCCAAAGTGCTGGTAGAGTTTCTCATAGGGCGCCGAGGCGCCGAATCCCTCCATGCCGACGAAGGCTGCCTTCGCGTCGCGCCCGCGCTCGCCCGCAAGCCAGCGGTCCCAGCCCTGCCGCACCGCGGCCTCGACGCCCACGCGCACCGGCCCCGCGGGCAGGACGCGCTTGCGATAGGCCTCGGGCTGGGCTGCGAAGAGCTCGAAGGACGGGGCCGAGACGACGCGGGTGCCGATGCCTTCCTTCTCCAGCAGCTCGCGCGCGGCCAGCGCGATCTCGACCTCCGAGCCCGTGGCGAGCAGGATCGCCTGCCGCTTGTGGTCGGCCTCGGCCAGCACATAGGCGCCCTGCGCGGTCAGGTTCTTCACCGTATGGCGAGTCCTCACCGTGGGCAGGTTCTGCCGCGTCAGCGCCAGCACCGAGGGGGTGCCGGGGGTGGTCAGCGCGATCTCCCACGCCTCGGCGGTCTCCACTGCGTCGGCTGGGCGGAAGACCAGCATGTTGGGGATCGCCCGCAGCGCCGCGAGATGCTCGACCGGCTGATGCGTCGGCCCGTCCTCGCCCAGGCCGATCGAATCATGGGTCATCACGTAGATCACCCGCTTGCCCATCAAGGCCGAGAGCCGCATCGACGGGCGCGCATAGTCCGAGAACACCAGGAACGTGCCGCCATAGGGCACCACGCCGCCATGCAGCGCCATGCCGTTCATCGCCGCCGCCATGCCGTGCTCGCGGATGCCGTAATAGACGTAGCGGCCCTTGCGGTTGGTCTCGTCGAAGGTGCCAAGCCCGTCGGTCAGCGTGTTGTTCGAGCCGGTGAGGTCGGCGGAACCCCCGATCGTCTCGGGCATCACCGGGTTGATGGCGGCCAGCGCCATCTCCGACGCCTTGCGGGTGGCAACCTTGGGGGCTTTCTCGCTCACGTCCTTCTTCAGCGCCGCCACGGCGCGGCCGAGCCGGGCAGGGGCCTCGCCCGCCATGACGCGGGCGAATTCCTTCTGGCGGGCTGGGCTCAGCGCGGCCAGCGCCGCCTCCCATGCCTTGCGGGCCTCGGCGCCGCGGGCGGCGGCGGCCTGCCAGTCCTTGCGGATCGACTCGGGGATCTCGAAGGCGCCATGCGTCCAGCCATAGGCCGCGCGCGCGCCCTCGATGTCCTTGGCGCCCAGCGGCGAGCCATGCGCCTTGGCGCTGTCCTGCTTGCCGGGCGCGCCGAAGCCGATATGGGTGCGGCAGGCGATCAGGGTCGGACGCGCGTTGCCCTTCGCCCAGGCCACCGCCGCGTCGATCTGGGCATAGTCATGGCCGTCGATCCGGCGAACCTCCCAGCCCGAGGCGGCAAAGCGCGCGAGCTGGTCTGTGCGGTCCGACAGGTCCAGCTTGCCGTCGATCGAGATGCCGTTGTCGTCCCAAAGCACGATCAGGCGCGAGAGCTGCTGGCGCCCGGCAAAGGCGATCGCCTCCTGGCTGATGCCCTCCATCAGGCAGCCGTCGCTCGCGATCACCCAGGTGCGGTGGTCGATCACCTTGCGGCCGAAGCGGGCGCGCAAGGATTCCTCGGCCATCGCCATGCCGACGACGTTGCCGAGCCCTTGGCCCAGCGGGCCGGTGGTGGTCTCGATCCCCGCGGCGTGTCCGTATTCCGGGTGCCCGGCGGTCTTGGCGCCCAGCTGGCGGAAGTTCTTCAGCTCGTCGAGCGTCATGCCCGGATAACCGGTCAGGTGCAAAAGCCCGTAGAGCAGCATCGAGCCATGCCCCGCCGACAGCACGAAGCGGTCGCGGTCGGCCCAGTCGGGCGCCTTGGGATCGAATCGCAGGTGCCGGTCGAACAGCACCGCCGCCACGTCGGCCATGCCCATCGGCATGCCGGGGTGGCCGGAATTGGCGGCCTCGACCGCGTCCATTGCGAGGACGCGCAGCGCCGTCGCCATACCGAAGAGCCGCGGCTCGGCCGCCTTCATCGCCTTGATGTCCACGCCTGGTCCCCGTGCAGGTGGAGGCGGGCCGGAATCGGCCCCGCCGGGATGCCGTCGCGCCGCGCGGAAGGCCCGGCGCCCGATTGCGGCGGGACAATGCGGATCGGGCGGGAGGCGGTCAAGTGCGGTTTACGTGCAACGCTGTCCGCGCGAATACGGCGCCCAACCGATGCGCCCGGGCGGGCGGGCGCTATGTGCAGGCCGGTCAGCCGAAGATGTTCCTGATTTGTTTACACCATGCGTAGTGGAGCCGCGGCGTCAATCCACAAAATGTGGGAAGGGCGCCAAAAAATCGGATTGACCCGACTCTGAACCTTCATGATGGTGGGGGCTGTCGAGCGGAAAACCACAACATGTGGTGTCACAATCGGCATCATGGGGCCACATTCGCGGGGCCTCGCAACTAACCGAGTCAGGTGTCGCCGGCCCCTTGGGGTGGGCCGGCAACCGGCGGAGCCAATCCGCCGGACAGAACAGGCGTCGCCGTCAGGGCGGGGGAGAGGGATAATGAAGATCGAGCGTAAGTTCACCGAAGCCGGCAAGTCGCCCTACGAGGCCATCGCCTTCCGGCAGGCATCCTCCGAGATCCGCAACCCGGACGGCTCGACCGTCTTCCGGCTCGAGTCCTTCGACGTGCCCGCGGCATGGAGCCAGGTGGCCGCCGACGTGCTGGCACAGAAGTATTTCCGCAAGGCGGGCGTCGCGCGCCGGCTGAAGAAGGTGAAGGAGAAGGGCGTGCCGTCGTTCCTGTGGCGCTCGGTGCCCGACGAGAAGGCGCTGGCCGAGCTGCCCGAGGACGAGCGCTTCGGCGGCGAGACCAGCGCGGCGCAGGTCTTCGACCGGCTGGCAGGCGCCTGGACCTACTGGGGATGGAAGGCCGGCTATTTCAGCACCGAGGCCGACGCGCAGGCCTATTTCGACGAGATGTGCTACATGCTGGCGCGCCAGATGGCGGCGCCCAACAGCCCGCAGTGGTTCAACACCGGCCTGCACTGGGCCTATGGCATCGACGGCCCCAGCCAGGGCCATTACTACGTCGATTTCAAGACCGGCGAGCTGACCAAATCCGACTCCGCCTACGAGCATCCGCAGCCGCATGCCTGCTTCATCCAGTCGGTCGCCGACGACCTCGTGAACGAGGGCGGCATCATGGACCTCTGGACGCGTGAGGCGCGGCTGTTCAAGTACGGCTCGGGGACCGGCACCAACTTCAGCTACCTGCGCGGCGAGAACGAGAAGCTGGGCGGCGGAGGCAAGTCGTCGGGCCTGATGAGCTTCCTCAAGATCGGCGACCGCGCGGCCGGCGCGATCAAGTCGGGCGGCACCACGCGCCGCGCGGCCAAGATGGTGATCTGCGACATGGATCACCCGGACATCGAGGCCTTCATCGACTGGAAGGTGAAGGAGGAGCAGAAGGTCGCCTCGCTGGTGGCGGGCTCGAAGGCGCACAAGCGCTGCCTCGGCCTGATCGCCGACGCGGTGCGGGGCTGGGACGGCGCCGAGGATGACGCCATCGACCCCAAGAAGAACGCGGCGCTGAAATCCGCGATCCGCGAGGCCCGCAAGGCCGCGATCCCCGAGAACTACGTGCGCCGCGCGCTTCAGCAGATCGGCAACGGCATCGACCCCGAGGACTTCCCGATCTACGACACCGACTGGGATTCGGAGGCGTATCTCACCGTCTCGGGCCAGAACTCGAACAACTCGGTGCGCGTGACCGACGCCTTCCTCGACGCGGTGGCGAAGGACCAGGACTGGAAGCTGACCCGCCGCACCGACGGCAAGGTGTCGAAGACCGTCAAGGCGCGCGACCTGTGGGAGAAGATCGGCCACGCCGCCTGGGCCTGCGCCGATCCCGGCATCCAGTATCACGACACCATCAACGACTGGCACACCTGCCCGGCCTCGGGGCCGATCCGCGCCTCGAACCCATGCTCGGAATACATGTTCCTCGACGACACGGCCTGCAACCTCGCCTCGCTGAACCTGCTGCAGTTCCTGGGCGAGGATGGCTTCGACGTCGCGGCCTACGAGCACGCGACGCGGCTGTGGACCGTGACGCTCGAAATCTCGGTGACGATGGCGCAGTTTCCGTCGAAGGAGATCGCGCAGCTCTCGTATGAGTACCGCACGCTCGGCCTCGGCTACGCCAATATCGGCGGGCTGTTGATGACGCTGGGCCATGGCTATGACTCGGATCAGGGCCGCGCCATTTGCGGGGCGCTCTCGGCGATCCTGACGGGCGTGGCCTATGCCACCTCGGCCGAGATGGCGGCCGAGTTGGGTGCCTTCCCGGGCTATGCGAAGAACGCCGAGCACATGCTGCGCGTCATCCGCAACCACCGGCGGGCGGCGTATTCCGAGAGCACCGGTTACGAGGCGTTGCGTACCCTCCCTGTGCCGCTCGATGCGGCCAACTGCCCGGACGCGCGTCTTGTGGCGCGCGCCCGGGCCTCGTGGGACGCGGCGCTGGGGCTGGGCGAGAAGCACGGCTACCGCAACGCGCAGGCCAGCGTGATCGCGCCCACCGGGACCATCGGCCTCGTGATGGACTGCGACACCACCGGAATCGAGCCCGATTTCGCGCTGGTGAAGTTCAAGAAGCTGGCGGGCGGCGGCTACTTCAAGATCATCAACCGCGCGGTGCCGCGGGCGCTGTCGCGCCTCGGGTATGACGACGCGACGATCGAGGGGATCATCGGCTACGCGGTCGGCCATGGCACGCTGTCGGGCGCGCCCGGCATCGACCACGAGAAGCTGATCCATCTGGGCTTCGGCCCGGACGAGATCGAGAAGGTGGAAGGGGCGCTCGCCTCGGCATTCGACATCCGGTTCGTCTTCAACCAGTGGACGCTGGGCGCGAAGTTCTGCGAGGAAGTGCTTGGCGTCTCGAAGGAAAATCTGGGCGACCCTGGCTTCGACCTGCTCCGCCACCTGGGCTTCAACGCCCGCGAGATCGAGGCCGCGAACACCCATGTCTGCGGGACCATGACGCTGGAAGGCGCGCCGGGGCTCAAGGCCGAGCACCTCGCGGTGTTCGACTGCGCCAACCCCTGCGGCAAGATCGGCAAGCGGTATCTGAGCGTCGACAGCCACATCCGCATGATGGCGGCCGCCCAGCCGTTCATCTCGGGGGCGATCTCGAAGACCATCAACATGCCGAACGACGCAAGCGTCGAGGACTGCAAGGAGGCGTATCTGCTGTCGTGGCGGCTCGGCGTGAAGGCGAACGCGCTCTACCGTGACGGCTCGAAGCTCAGCCAGCCGCTGTCCGCGAGCCTGATCGACGAGGAGACCGAGGAGGAGCTGATCGAGGCCGCCCCGGCCGAGCGCGCCCAGATCCTGGCCGAGAAGATCGTCGAGAAGGTCATCGTCAAGGAGATCCAGAACCGCGGCAAGCGCCACAAGCTGCCCGACCGGCGGCGCGGCTACACCCAGAAAGCCATGGTCGGCGGCCACAAGGTGTATCTGAGGACCGGCGAGTTCGAAGACGGCAAGCTGGGCGAGATCTTCATCGACATGCACAAGGAAGGCGCCGCCTTCCGCGCGATGATGAACAACTTCGCCATCGCGGTGTCCGTCGGCCTCCAGTACGGCGTGCCGCTCGATGAGTTCGTCGAGGCCTTCACCTTCACCCGCTTCGAGCCCGCGGGCATCGTGTCGGGCAACGAGGCCATCAAGAACGCGACCTCGATCCTCGACTACATCTTCCGCGAGCTGGCGATCAGCTATCTCGACCGCACCGACCTCGCGCATGTGCAGCCCGAGGGCGCGCGCTTCGACGAGCTGGGCCGCGGCGAGGAGGAGGGCAAGCGCAACTTCCGCGAGGCCGACCGCGAGGTCGCCCAGCCCGCCATCGAGCTGGTCCGCCAGGTCGCCTCGACTGGCTACCTGCGCAACCGGGTGCCCTCGGGCCACCAGTTCGTCGTGGTGAACGGCGGCGCGGGCGGGGCGACCGGCTTTGCCGAGGCGGGCGTGACGGGGGTCGCGGTCGAGACCTTCGGCGCCTCGACGGCAACCGCCACCGCGATCGGCGCGGTCGCGACCGCGGTGATGGACCGCCGCGCCGAGGCGAAGATGAAGGGCTACGAGGGCGATGCCTGCGGGGATTGCGGCAACTTCACGCTGGTCCGGAACGGCACCTGCATGAAGTGCAACACCTGCGGCGCGACCTCGGGGTGCTCGTGAGTTGACGAGGGGCGCGGGCGGGGGCTGGTCCCTCGCCTCCGTCCGCTGCCGCCTCGTCATTCGGGAATGGAATCAGGCCGCAGGCGAGAACCGCTCGGGCAGAGAAAAAAGACTGTCGGACCTGATGCCGGACTGGGAGGGGCTGCCTTGCCCCTCCCGTTTTCTTTTCGGGCCGCGCGGCGGCGCTCAGTCGCTTGCCTGCGCCTGGATGCTGCCCGACGGGATCGCCATGAGACAGGCGAGGGCGGCAAGCCCCAGCCCGGCCGAGACCATCAGCGCCGCAGCGCCGATCCGCTCGATCAGCAGTGCGAAGACGAAGGGCGCCGCCGCCTGCCCGAAGCGCGCGGGGATGGTCAGCACGCCCTGCCGGTGACCATAGCCCTCCGGCCCGAACAGCGCGAGCGGCAGCGTGCCCTTGGCGATGGTGAGGATGCCGTTGCCCGCCCCGTGCAGGATCGCGAAGCCGGCCGCGAAGGGCGCGCCGAGGCTGAGGAGGCCCAGCGCCGCGAGGGGATGGCAGACCGTCGCGAGCCGCGCCGACACCAACGGGCTGAAGCGGCGCAGCACGCCGAACTCCAGCACCCGGCCCGCGACCTGCGCGGGGCCCACCAGCGCCGCGGCCGCGATCGCTGCCGCGGGGGCGATGCCGATGTCCTGCAGCAGACGTGGCAGATGCGCCGCCATGCCGGTGCTCACGATCCAGGTGAGTGTGAAGACGGCGCCCAGCAGCGCCATGCTGCGGCCCTGCGCCGCCGGGGGCAGCGGGGCGGGGACTGCCACCGGTGGCGCGGTGGGCGCAATCGGCCCCGCGGCGGCTGCCCGCACGCTGCCCGTGCGGGGCAGGCAAAACAGGTTGAGCGGCAGGCCGATCGCCAGATGCGCCGCGGCCCAGACGAGGCAGGTCGCGCGCCAGCCGATCTCGGCGTCGAGCCAGGCCGAGATCGGCCAGCAGATCGTGCTCGCAAGCCCCGCCAGCAGCGTGACCCCGGTGATCGCGCCCCGCGCATTGCGCCCATAGGCCGAGGCCAGCGCCGCGAAGGCCGACTCGTAGAGCCCCATCGACATGCCGACGCCCAGCACCAGCCAGCCCAGCGTCAGCACCGCGACATGCGGCGCCACGCCCAGCAGCACCAGCCCCGCCGCGAAGACGAGGTTCGACACCGCCAGCACCTCGCGCCCGCCGAAGCGGTCGATCCGCCGCCCCGCCCGCGGCCCCAGCACCGCCGAGACGACAAGCGCCGCCGAGAAGGCGCCGAAGACGGCCCCCGTCGGCACGCCCAGGTCGCGCGCCATCGGCCCGGCGAGGATCGCGGGCAGATAGAAGGTCGAGCCCCAGGCCAGTGTCTGCGCGCTGCCCAGCGCGAGGACGACGCGGTGGCGCTCGCTCAGCATGACGGCTCGCAGGAAGGCGCCATCCGGTCGGCGCATGGGAGGGGCAGGGGCATCGGTGAAGCAAACCCGGCAAGCGTGTGCACGCCACGCTAGCGCGGCGCGGGCCGCGCGGCACGCCATTTCTGCGCCTCCCGGCAGGTTCTTCCGTTTGACCCGACGGCGATCTTTTGTGATCTTTTCACAAAGATCAGCGCAATTTCAGGGGGATTTTCCGATGGCGGATGCACGCGAAGAATTCGAGAAGGTCGCGAGGGCCTACACGAATGGCGGCGCGACGTTCAAGGACGTCGAACGCGCGCATTCCAAGTTGATAAAGCAGAACAAGAAGACGGACCCCAATGGCGTGAACATGGATTTCATCGATCTCGACTCCTACAGGAAAGATCGGGAGAAAAATGTAAAAGATGTCATGAAAAAGGTCTCCGACCCCGGCGCGATCGACAAGAAAGGCTGGAAATTTCTCAAGAAAGAAGCCGGAGTTTCGGACTCGGGGTTCATGCGGAAGGCCGATGCGAAGGTTGGAAAACACCTCGAGAAATACAAAAAAGATTACAACTCGTGGTCGAAGTCGACCTTCGTGACGCCCGGCGGTGACATCAGGCACTGTGAAAATCTTCTGAAATCATGCCGCGAGCTGCGTGCCGCGCTGGAAAGCTTCATGACCGCGAAGGAGCTGAAGGCGGAATTCGAAACCGGTGTCGCCAAGAAACTGCGGAAGATGTGCATCAGGATGTGCGCGTCTCTCGATGGAACCGAGAGTTCGCTGCTGCGAACCCTGTCCGACCAGGACAAGGGGCGGCGCGACATGGTCAACCATCTCAAGAAGGCTGGGCTCTGGTAGGTCGCGTTCGGGACGCGCCGGAAAGCCTCGTCTCAGGCTGCCAAGGCCGGGCGTTGCGCCGGCCGCAAAACTGGTGTGGCCGTCTCGCAAATCCCGTGGCATGAAGGTCCGCGATTGGCGCCGCCGAACGGCGCCGGCGTAGTGGAACGGGAGGGCGCATGCGCATGAGAAGGCTTCTGGCGGCCGGGGTTGCGGCCATGGCGCTGATCTCGGCCCCGGCATCGGCCGGGACCAAGGTCGGCATGATCACCACGCTGTCGGGCGGCGGCTCGCATCTGGGCATCGACGTGCGCGACGGCTTCGCGCTCGCGCTCAAGCAGTCGGGCCGCTCGGATGTCGAGCTGGTCGTGCGCGACGACGCGAACAAGCCCGACGTGGCGAAAAGCCTGTCGGACGAGCTGATCCAGTCAGAAAAGGTCGACATCCTGACCGGCATCATCTTCTCGAACCTCGCCATGGCCGTGGTGCCGGGCGCGGTGCGCGACGTGTTCTACATCAGCCCCAATGCGGGGCCGAGCGCGCTGGCCGGGAAGCTGTGCAACCCCAACTACTTTAACGTTGCCTGGCAGAACGATAATCTGCACGAGGCGATGGGCGCCCACATGAAGGGTGCGGGGCTCAAGAAGCCCTTCATCCTCGCGCCGAACTACCCGGCGGGGACCGACGCGCTCAACGGGTTCAAGCGGTTCTACGGCTCGGAAGGGCTGGCGGGCGAGGTCTACACCCAGCTCGGCCAGACCGACTATGCCGCCGAGATCGCGCAGATCCGCGCCTCGGGCGCCGATTCGGTGTTCTTCTTCCTTCCGGGCGGCATGGGCATCGCATTCATGAAGCAGTATGCGGCGGCCAATGTCGGCACGCCCGTATTCGGCCCCGCCTTCTCGTTCGACGAGATCATCCTCGGCGCAGTGGGGGACGCGGCGCTTGGCGTCAAGAACACCTCGCAGTGGGCCTATGACCTCGACAACCCGGCCAACAAGGCTTTCGTCGAGAGCTTCCGGGCGGAATACGGCCGCACGCCGACGCTCTATGCGAGCCAGGGCTTCGATGCGGCGAACCTTATCCTCTCGGCGCTGGGCAAGGCCGAGGTCGCGGACAAGGACGCCTTCCGCGCGGCGCTGCGGGCTGCCGAGTTCGCGTCGGTCCGTGGCGCGTTCCGCTTCGGCCCGAACCATCATCCCATTCAGGACATCTATGTCCGCGAGGTGGTCGCGGGGGCGGACGGCAAGCCCACGAACAGGCTGGTGGGTGTCGCGCTGAAGGACCACGCCGACGCCTACGCGGCCGAGTGCAAGATGTGAGGCGACGCGCCTGACGGCACGGACCCCCTCCCCATCCCTCCCCCGCTGCGGGGGAGGGAGCCTGCCCCGCGGCTGCGTCGCGCCGGATGACGCCGTTCAGAACTGCAGGGGCGCGTTGTCGACGACTTCCTTCATTACGAAAAAGGTGCGGGTCTGGCGCACGCCGGGCAGGGCGATCAGCTCGGTCCCATGCAGCCGGTTGAAATCGGCCATGTCGCGGACCCGGATCTTCAGGAAATAGTCGAAATCCCCTGCCACCAGGTGGCAGTCGAGGATGAAGCCGAGGCCGCGCACCGCTCCCTCGAAGGCGGCGAAGCTCTCGGGCGTCGAGCGGTCGAGCACCACGCCCACGATCACCAGCGCGCCGCGGTTCACGCGCTCGGGCGCCACGCGGGCATGGACGCCGGCCAGATACCCCTCGTCGAACAGCCGCTGCACCCGGCGGTGGCAGGTCGCGGGGCTGAGGTTCACCTTTCGCGCGAGATCGGCGTTCGACAGCCTTCCATCGGCTTGCAGCAGCCGCATCAGGCGCAGGTCGATTCGGTCGAGGGCGGGGCTGGAAGGATCGCTCATTTCTAACCCGTCAGGCGGAAGGATCGGTGCATATGGCGCCTCGATAGAATGAAATAGACACATTGTCACCCCCTTCTTTCGAAGCACCCCTCACCCGCCCTCGGCTACTCTGCGGCCCGATCCCAGCCACGGAGGCCCGCGATGCTCGAGAAATTCCCTCGCTACCCCCTCACCTTCCCCGGCCCCACGCCGATCGAGCGGCTCGACCGCCTCTCGGCGGCGCTGGGCGGCCGCGTCGAAATCTACGCCAAGCGCGACGACTGCAATTCGGGCCTCGCCTTCGGCGGCAACAAGTTGCGCAAGCTCGAATACATCGTCCCTGACGCCATCGCCGCGGGCGCCGACACGCTGGTCTCGATCGGCGGCGTGCAGTCGAACCATACCCGCATGGTGGCCGCGACCGCGGCCAAGATCGGCATGAAATGCGTCGTCGTGCAGGAGGCCTGGGTGCCGCACGAGGACGCGGTCTACGACCGGGTCGGCAACATCCTGCTCACGCGGCTGATGGGCGCCGACAGCCGCATCGTCGAGGACGGCTTCGACATCGGCATCCGCCGCAGTTGGGAGGACGCGATCCAGTCGGTCCGCGACGCGGGCGGCAAGCCCTATGGCATCCCGGCCGGCGCCTCGGTCCACCCGCTGGGTGGGCTCGGCTATGTGCGCTTCGCCGAGGAGGTCCGCGCGCAGGAGGCCGAGATGGGCCTTCGCTTCGACTACATCATCGTCTGCGTCGTCACCGGCTCGACACAGGCGGGGATGATCGTGGGCTTTAAGGCGGATGGCCGCGCAGGCCGGGTGATCGGCATCGACGCTTCGGGCACGCCCGAGCAGTGCCGGGCGCAGGTGGCATCCATCGCGCGGAACACCGCCGACCTCGTTGGGCTGGCAGAGCCGATCAGCGAGGACGACATCGTGATCCTGCCCGACTACGCCTATCCCGCCTATGGCGTGCCCAGCCGGGAGACGAGCGACGCCATCCGCCTCGCCGCGCGGACCGAGGCGATGATCACCGACCCGGTCTACGAGGGGAAATCCATGCAAGGCATGATCGACCTGATCCGGAAGGGCGCGATCCCCGAGGGCTCGAAGGTGCTCTACGCGCATCTGGGCGGCGCGCCCGCGCTCAACGGCTACGCCTATACCTACCGCAACGGCTGAAATCGGCCGCCGGGCTCGACACTTGCGCCGCGCCGCGCTATGCGCGGCGCATGACCCTCGCGCTCTTTCTCGAACAGCTCCTGAACGGGGTGCAGCTCGGGCTCACGCTGTTCCTGATGGCGGCGGGGCTGACGCTGGTGTTCGGTGTCATGGGGCTCATCAACCTCGCGCATGGCGCGCTCTACATGACCGGGGCGTTCGTCTGCGCGACGGTCGCGGGGGCCACGGGGTCGTTCTGGATCGGCCTTGGCGCGGGGGCGCTCGCGGCGGCTGCGGCTGGCGCGGTGGTCGAGGTCGCGGTGATCCGCAGGCTCTATGCGCGCGACCATCTCGACCAGGTGCTGGCGACATTCGCGCTGATCCTGATCTTTTCCGAAGGCGCGCGGCTAATCTTCGGCGACCGGCCGTTGTGGTTGGATATCCCCGCGGCGCTGTCGGGCACGCTGGCGCTGCCGGGGGGCGCGCAATATCCGCTCTACCGGCTCGCGATCATCGGCATCGGGCTGGGGCTGGCGGGGGGCCTGTGGTGGCTCATCAACCGCACGCGCATCGGCATGCAGATCCGGGCGGGCGAGGCCGACCGCGAGATGATCGCGGCGCTGGGCGTCGATATCCGTAGGCTCTACACGCTGGTGTTCGCGCTTGGCGCGGGGCTTGCGGGGCTCGCGGGGGCGCTGGTCGGCGCGCTGCAGTCGGTGCAGGTGGGGATGGGCGAGCCGGTGCTGATCCTCGCCTTCGTCGTCATCGTGATCGGCGGCATCGGCTCGGTGAAGGGCGCGCTGGCGGGGGCGGTGCTGGTGGGGGTGATCGACACCATGGGGCGCGTGTTCCTGCCCGCCACGTTCGGCCTGTTCATGGCCCCGGCCGAGGCAACCGCCACCGGCTCGGCGCTCGCCTCGATGCTGATTTATCTCGTGATGGCGCTGGTTTTGGCGCTCAAGCCCAAGGGCCTGTTCCCAGCCGATGCGTGAGGCGCTGGTCAATTTCGCGCTTATCGCGCTTCTGCCGCTGGTCGCGCTGGGTGCGCAGGCGGCGGGCGAGACCTATGTGGTCACGCTGGCCGCCAAGGCCGCGATCCTCGCGCTGGCGGGCGTGGGCCTCAACCTCGCGCTGGGGGTGGGGGGCATGGTCAGCCTCGGGCATGCCGCCTTCTTCGGGATCGGCGGCTATGCGGCCGGGATCGCGGCGCATCACGTCTTTGCCGGGACGCCGGTGATCGGCTGGCCCGTCACGCTCGAGGCCACCGACCAGATGCCGCTGATCTGGCTTGCGGGGGTGCTGGCGGCGGGGCTGGCGGCGGCGGCGATCGGCGCGGTCTCGCTGCGCACGCAGGGTGTGCACTTCATCATGATCACGCTCGCCTTCGCGCAGATGGTCTATTACCTCGGCGTCTCGTGGAAGACCTATGGCGGCGAGGACGGTCTGCCCATCTACCTGCGCAACCAGTTTCCCGGCCTCGACACCGGCGACGGGATGCAGTTCTTCGCGCTCGCCTATGCCTGCCTGCTGGCGGGCGTTGCGCTGGTCTGGCAGGTGGCGCGTTCGCGCTTCGGGCAGGCGCTCGCCATGGCGCGGATGAACGAGGCGCGGCTGGCGGCGTCCGGTATCTCGCCCTACCCGGTGCGGCTGGTGGGCTTCGTGCTGTCAGGCATGGTCGTGGCCCTTGCGGGCGCCCTGTTCGCCGACTTGAACGGCTTTGCCGGCCCCTCGATGCTGAGCTGGCATCGGTCGGGCGAGATCATGGTGCTGGTTATCCTGGGCGGCGTGGGGCGTCTGTGCGGGCCGCTCGCGGGGGCGATGCTGTTCGTGGCGCTGGAAACCTTGCTGGGTGGGCTCACCGACCGCTGGCAACTGTTCCTCGGGCTGGTGCTGCTGGGCGTCGTCCTCTTCGCGCGCGGCGGGCTGATGGGGATGCTGGCGGGGAGGGCGCGGCATGGCTGAGCCGGTGCTGTCGCTGCGCGGCCTGTCGAAGTCCTTCGGGGCGCTCAAGGCCACCGACGACGTGTCGCTGGACCTCCGGGCGGGCGAGATCCACGCCCTGATCGGCCCGAATGGCGCGGGCAAGTCCACCCTGATCGGCCAGATCGCGGGCACGATCCGCGCGGATGCGGGCGAGGTCTGGCTTGCGGGGCGCGAGATCACCGGGCATTCGGTCGCCGCCCGCGCACGGGCGGGGCTTGCGCGCAGCTTCCAGGTCTCCTCGCTCGCCATGGAGATCCCGGCGCGGGTCAATGTCCGACTCGCCGCACAGGGCCGTGCAGGGGGGTCGTATCGGCTGTGGGGGTCTGCGGCGAGGGATGCGGCGCTGGCGGCGGCCGCCGATGCGGCGCTGGTTCGTGTGGGCCTGTCTGCGCGCGCCGACATTCCCGTGGCGGAGCTGAGCCATGGCGAGCGGCGGCTGGCCGAGATGGCTTGCGCGCTGGCGCTCGCCCCCCGTGCCTTCCTGCTAGACGAGCCGATGGCGGGCCTTGGGGGCGAGGGGACGGCGCGGCTCACCGACCTGCTGGCGGACCTGCGCCACGAGGCGCCGATCCTGCTGGTCGAGCACGACATGGACGCGGTCTTCCGCCTCGCGGACCGCATCAGCGTACTGGTCTATGGCCGGGTGATCCTGACCGGCACGCCCGACGAGATCCGCGCCTCGCAGGCGGTGCGCGAGGCTTACCTGGGCGAGGAGGCGTGATGCTGGCCGTCGAGGGCATCACCGCCTTCTATGGCGCGGCCCAGGCCCTCTTCGGCGTCTCGCTGAGCGTTGGCGCGGGCGAGGTCGTGGCGCTGATGGGCCGCAACGGCATGGGCAAGACCACCACGATCCGCGCCATCTGCCGCCTGACGCCGCCGCGCGCGGGCCGGGTGCGCCTCGATGGCCGCAATCTCGCGGGCCTGCCGCCGCACCGCGTCGCCCGGCTGGGTCTGGGGCTGGTGCCCGAGGGGCGGCGCTGCTTTGCCACGCTGACGGTGGCCGAGAACCTGATGGCGACCGCCCGCCCCGGCCCCTGGGATACGGCCCGCGTGGGTGCGTTGTTCCCGCGCCTCGCCGAACGCGCGGGCCAGCGGGCGGCCACGCTCTCGGGTGGCGAGCAGCAGATGCTGGCGATCGGGCGCGCGCTGATGACCAACCCGCGCCTCCTGATCCTCGACGAGGCGACCGAGGGGCTCGCGCCCGTGGTGCGCGCCGAGATCTGGGCCGCGATCCGCGCGCTCAAGGCCGAGGGGCAGGCGATCCTGATCGTCGACAAGAGCCTGCGCGAACTCAGCGCTCTGGCCGACCGCTGCGTGATCCTCGAGAGGGGCGCAGATGTCTGGACCGGCCCGCCCTCGGAAATGAGCCCCGAGATCACCGACCGCTGGCTGGGGGTTTGAGCGCGGCGCGGTGCCGTTGACGGCGCGGGATGCGCGAGGCGAACGGCGCGAGGCCCCGGGTCGAGCCCGGGGCAGCAAGGTTCGGCCGCGGTAACCCGCGCATCCTCCCGGCTCTCGGTTCTGCGCTGTCCCGGGCTCGACCCAGAGCCTCGCGCCCGCGCCCGACACCCGCCGCTGCCCCGGGCTCACCCCGGGGCCTCGCCGGAGCCGGTGGCGCGCCATGCCCCCTGCGCGCTTCCCGCGCCGGGGGGCTTACCCCGCCCGCTCCGCATACCCGCGCAGCCGCGCCAGCACGTCATCCCCGATCGCGATCCCATCGGCCTCGGCGCGCGCCAGCGCGGCCAGGCGGCGCTGGCCAGGAATGTGCCCGCCCATCGCCTCGACCCGTCGGGCCCAATCGTCGAGCCGCCGGGTGAGGCCCGCGCCCCCCGTGGTCTCCGGCGCGATGGCGATGACCACGAGCCCGGTCATCGGGCTCGCGTTCCCCGCGACGATCGAGGGCGCGTCGAGTGACCAGTTCGCGCCCGTCAGCGCCGCCGCGAGCACCTCGACCATCAGCGCCATGTTGGCCCCGCGCGCCCCGCCATAGGGCAGGAGCGCCCCCGCCATTGCCGCCACCGGGTCGGTGGTGGGCTGTCCCCCGGCGTCGAGCGCCCAGCCCTCAGGGATCTCGCGCCCCTCCTCAGCGGCGCGGCGGATGTTCACGAAGGCCGTCTGGCTCGAGGACTGGTCGATCACCAGCGTCCCCTTGCCCCGTGGCGCGGCCAGCGCCACCGGGTTGGTGCAGAACACCGGCTGCGTGGTGCCCGAGGCCGCGAGCAAGGCGGGTCCGTTGGTTGCCGCCAGCGCCACCAGCCCCCGCTCGGCCAGCCGGTTGGGGAAATGGCCAAGCTGCCCGCAGGTATAGGCTCCCTTCTGCGCGAAGACCGCGACGCCGAAGGCGCGGGCCATCTCGACCAGTTCCTCGAAGACCCGGTCGAAGCCCAGATGCGCGACACCCCCGCCCGCGTCCGAGCGCAGCACCACGGGCGAGGAGCGGGTGATCGTGGGCTCGGCCTGCCCGTCGATCCGGCCCGCCTCGATGCTCGCGAGGTAGTCGAGGAAATGCGAGACCCCGACCGTCGGCATCCCCTCGGCCTCGGCTGCCACCGCGGCCTTCGCGATCGAGCGTGCGACCGTCCCGCGCGCGCCCGCGCCCATCGCCGCGCGGGCGAGCAGGTCGCGCGCGTCCGCGAGGCTCAGGGTCTCGGCCATCTCAGATCTCCAGCGCTGCCTTCCGCCCGTCATGGATCGCGTAAGCCGCCTGCCGCGGCGCCGCCGCATCGCCGATCAGACGGACCTCGACGCCGCGCCCTGCAAGCTCGCGGAACAGCCCGTCCTCGGCCCGGTTCGGCACGGCCATCACGAGGTCGTCCGCCTCGATCGCGCGCTCGGCGCCGGTGAGGAAGCTCACCACCCGCGCGCCCCGGCCGGTCCATTCGAGGATGCCGCTCTCGCACATGAATTCCACTCCAAGCTGCGCGAGGCGCTGGCGCAAGGGGAAATCGGCCGCCGTGCGCTGCAACTCCTTGCCGACCAGCGCGTCGGGCGTGACCAAGGTGACCTGGTGCCCGGCCTCGGCCAGATGCCATGCGGTCCCCGCGCCGCGCCAGTTGCCACCCTCGTCTAGCACGATAACGCGGGGGCCGGGCCGAGCGACCTTTCCCATCACGTCCTCGGCCGACCAGACGCGGCCGCGCTCGATCCCCGGCAGGTGCGGCAGATGCGGCAGGGCCTTCTGGAAAGCGGCGCCGTCGGGCTGCGAGCCCGTGGCCACGAGCACAAGATTGGGGGAAAATCCTCCCACGTCATCGGGTTCGAGGTAAGTGTTGAGCCGCACCTCGACCTGCAGCCGCGCAAGCTGGCGCTCGTACCATTCGATCAGGTCGATGATCTGCGCGCGCCGCGGCTGCAACCCGGCAAGCCGGAACTGCCCGCCCAGCCGATCCGCGGCCTCGGCCAGCACCACCCGGTGCCCGCGCTCGGCCGCCACCCGCGCGGCCTCGAGCCCCGCCACGCCGCCGCCCGCCACCAGCACCCGGCGCGGATGGGGCGCGCGGGTGAAGCGGTCGCCGCCCCATTCCCATTCGCGGCCCACGGACGGGTTCACGACGCAGGAGATCCAGTAGTCGCGCGATCGCCGCCCCCAGCACATCTGGTTGCACGAGAGGCACCCGCGCACGTCCTCGGGCCGCCCCTCCGCGGCCTTGCGCGCCAGGTGCGGGTCGGCGATCTGGCCCCGCACGATGGACACGAGATCCGCCTCGCCAGCCCGGATCACGTCCTCGCCGTTCTGCGGCGTGCGGATATGGCTCTCGGCGGTGACGAGGGCGTGCTTCACCACGCCCTTCAGCACCGCCGACAGCCCCGTTCCCAGCTTCTCGGGGTAGAGGAAGGTCGGCATCAGTTTGTAGAAGTCGAAGTAGCTGCCGCTGCCGCAGGTGACGTAATCGACCAGCGCGTCGCGGTCGTGGCGCTCGACGATCTCGGCGAGGGCCTCGCGCCCCAGCGCCACCTCGACGTCAGGCTCGTCGTTGACGGCGAGGCCGATCACGAAATCCTCGCCGCAGGCTTTTCTAATGCGGTGAATGATCTCGCGCGAGAATCTCGTGCGGTTTTCCAGGCTCCCGCCCCACTTGTCGTCGCGCCGGTTCGACCATGGCGTCCAGAACTGATCGACCAGCCCGTGATAGGCGGCCCAGACCTCGACCCCATCAAACCCCGCCTCGCGGCAGCGCCGCGCGGCCTGAACGAAGCCCTCGATCGTCTCCTCGATCTCTCCTTCGGTCATGGCGTGGCTGCCATCCGAGTCGTGGTAGGACGGCATGCCCGAAGGCGACCAGTGCGGGTGGAACGACAGGTCCGAGTCGCCGTGCTGGCCCACATGGTAAAGCTGCTGGATGGCGACCGCACCGTGGCCCTTGATCGCCTCGGTCACACGGCGGAAATGCGGGATCACGGCGTCCGAGGAATGGCGAAAATTGCCCCGCGTCAGCACGGCCGCCGCATGGACCGGTATGGGCTCGACCACCACCATCGCGGCGCCCCCGATGGCGCGCTCGCGGTAATAGGCGGCGTGGCGCTCAGTCGGCAGACCGTTCTCGGCCATGTTGGCGGTATGCGCGCCGAACACGATCCTGTTGCGAAGGACATGCCCGCGCAGGTTCACGGGCGACATCAGGCGCGGGAAGGCGGTCATTCAGAGGTCCTTGACGTATCTGAGCCCGTCATAGATGGCGGCATGGATGTTGCGCGAGGCCACGGCGTCGCCGATGCGGATCAGCCGGAACCGCCCCTCGGGGTTCGTGACCACCGCCTGCGCGCGCCCCGCGATCAGCGCCGCGTAATCGACCGCGCCGCCATTGACGGAATGCGGCTTCAGCGCCTCGTAGAGCTCAGGGTCCGGCAGGGTGCCGTGCTCGACCACCACCTGGTCCACCAATCGGGTGCCCGTCGTCTCGGCATAGTCCGAGCCCATCGTCACCCGCAGCTTGTTCCCCTCGCGCGCGACGCCCCTGATGCGGGTGTTGATCGTCACCCGCACGCCCTTCTCGGCAAAGACACGGGCGTAGGGGACGTGGTTCAGGCCCCCCATCTCGGGTGCGAAGAAGCGCTCGGGGCTGATGACCTCCACCGTGGCGCCAGCGCGGGCGATCATCTCGGCCGCCGACATGCCCGGGTGCCCGCCATTGTCGTCATAGACCAGCACGTCCGAGCCGGGTTTCGCCTCGCCCGACAGGATGTCCCAGGACGAGGTGACCAGATCCTCGCCGGACTCGACGCATCCGGTGTTCGGCAGGCCGCCGGTGGCAAGGATCACCACGTCGGGGTTTTCTGCCATGATCTCATCGGCCTCGCCGAAGGTGTTGAAGCGGGTCTCGACGCCGAGGCGCTCCAACTCCTCCATCCGCCAATCCACGATGCCGATCAACTCGGCCCGGCGCGGGTTCATGGCGGCGAGCCGGATCTGCCCGCCCGCCTGCGCCGCCGCCTCGATCAGCGTGACATGGTGCCCGCGTTCGCCCGCGACCCGCGCCGCCTCGAGCCCCGCGGGGCCGGCGCCCACCACCACCACCCGGCGCGGGGTGGCGGCGCGCGCAATCTCGTGCGGCATCGCCGCCTCGCGGCCCGTGGCGGCGTTGTGGATGCAGAGCGCCTCGCCCCCCTCATAGATGCGGTCGAGGCAGTAGGTCGCGCCCACGCAGGGGCGGATGCGGTGCTCGGCCCCGGCTGCCACCTTGCGCGCGATGTGGGGGTCCGCGAGATGCGCCCGCGTCATCCCCACCATGTCGAGCTTGCCCGCCGCGATGGCGTGCCGCGCGGTGGCCACGTCGGGGATTCGCGCCGCGTGGAAGACGGGGAACTTGACGGCCGCCCGCACCTCGCCCGCAAAATCGAGATGGGGGGCCGAGCGCATCCCCTGAATCGGGATTACGTCTGCCAGCGCCGCGTCGGTCTCGATATGCCCGCGAATGAGGTTTAGGAAATCGACCCGCGCCGAGGCCACGATCCGCCGGGCGATCTCGACCCCTTCGGCGCGGGTGAGCCCCTTGTCCCAGTCCTCGTCCGCCACCATGCGCACGCCGACCAGGAAGTCGGGGCCCACGCGGGCGCGGATGGCGTCCAGCACGCGGTGGGTGAAGCGCAGCCGGTTGTCGAGAGTGCCGCCGTACTCGTCCTCGCGCCGGTTGGTGGCGGGCGACCAGAAGCCGTCCATCAGGTGGCCATAGGCTTCCAGCTCGATCCCGTCGAGCCCCGCCGCCTGCATCCGCTCGGCGGCATCGGCGTAGTCGGACACGATCCGGTCGATGTCCCACAGCTCCGCCTCCTTGGGGAAGGCGCGGTGCGCGGGCTCGCGGACCGGCGAGGGCGCGAGCACCGGCAGCCAGTCGCCCTTGTTCCAGCCGGTGCGCCGCCCGAGATGCGTGATCTGGATCATCACCGCCGCGCCGTGCTCGTGGCAGTCGTCCGCGAGCCGCCTCAGCCAGCCCACGATCTCGTCATCATAGGCATGCAGGTTGCCGAAGGCCTGCGGGCTGTCGGGCGAGACCACCGCCGAGCCCGCGGTCATCGTCAGCGCAATTCCCCCCTTGGCCTTCTCGACATGGTAGAGCCGGTAGCGATCCTTCGGCATGCCCCCCTCGGAATAGGCGGGCTCGTGAGCCGTCGACATGATCCGGTTGCGCAGGGTCAGGTGGCGCAACTGGTAGGGGCTCAGCAGGGGATCGTCGCGCATCGTCGCTCCTCAGTGCCAGGCGTCTTCCATCGAGGCCTTGCGCCGCGCCACGAAATCCTCCAGCGCCTCGCGCGTGGCCTCGTCCATAGGCGGCGCCTCGTAGTCGGCCAGCACCTGCTTCCAGCGGCGGTTCGCGCGGGTCATGGCGTCGGTGCCGCCATTCTCGGACCATGTCTCCCACGGCTCGTTGTCGGCGGTCTGGCTGTCCCAGAAGGCGGTCTGGTAATGGCGCATGGTGTGGACGCAGCCCAGGAAATGCGACCCCGGCCCGACCTCGCGGAACGCGTCCATCGCCAGCGTGTCGTCATCCACCACCACGCCCGCCATGTAGCTGTGCAGCGCGCCGCAGAGGTCGGCGTCGAGGATGAACTTCTCGTAGGACATCGACAGAAGCCCATCGAGAAAGCCGGCCGAGTGCAACAGGAAATTCGCCCCGCAATGGATCGCCGACAGCATCGACATGGTGCTCTCGCCCATCGCCTGCGCGTCCGGAAGCTTCGAGTTGGTGAAGTTCCCCGCGCACCTCAGCGGCAGCCCCGCCCGGCGCGCAAGCTGGCCCACGATCATCGAGCCGATGGCGGGCTCGGGCGTGCCGAAGGTGGGCGAGCCCGAGCGCAGCGACATCGAGGACAGGAAGTTGCCGTAGATCGTCGGCGCCCCGGGGCGGTCGAGCTGACTCAGCGCGCAGCCCACCAGCGTCTCGGCATGGGCCTGGGCGATCGCGCCCGCCATCGTCACCGGCCCCATCGCGCCGCCCAGGATGAAGGGCACGATCACCGTGCCCTGGTTGGCACGGGCATAGGCGCGCATCCCCGTGGTCATGGTGGCGTCCCACACCAGCGGCGAGTTGACGTTGAAATTGCCCATCACCACGCAGTTGGCGTCCGTGAAGTCGGCCCCGAACACGATCCGCGCCATCTCGACCGAGTCCTCGACCCGCTCCTCGGCGGTGACCGAGCCCAGGAAGGCGCGGTCCGACAGCGTCAGATGCGCCATCACCATGTCGAGATGCCGCTTGTTCACCGGCACGTCAGTGGGCTCGCAGACCGTGCCGCCCGAGTGGTGCAGCCAAGGCGAGGACTGGCCAAGCTTCACGAAGTTCCGGAAATCCTCGATCGTGCCGTAGCGCCGCCCGCGATCGAGATCCATCACGAAGGGCGAGCCGTAGGAGGGCGCCATCACCGTGTGCCGCCCGCCGATCACCACCGAGCGGGCGGGGTTGCGGGCGTGCTGCACGAACTCGCGCGGCGCGGTGCGCAGGACCTCGGTAACCAGCCCCGGCGGGAAGCGGATGCGCTCGCCCGTAACTTCGGCCCCCGCCTTGCGCCACAGCTCGATGGCCCGCGTGTCGCCGCCGCGGAAGTCGATGCCGATCTCGGCGAGGATGCGCTCGGCGGTTCGCTCGATCCTGACGAGCGACTCCTCGGGCGCGATGTCGTAGGTGGGGATCCCGCGGGTGATGTAGGCGGGGCCCGTGGGTCCGGTCGCCCGGCTCTCGCGCCGCCGCGCGCGGGCCGAGGTGCTGCGCCCCTCGCGTCCGGCCGTCTCCGCTGCTGCTGTCATCGCGGCCTCTCCCGGTTTCATTGCCATCCGCGAAGCTACGCCGCGCAATGGCCAACGTGACGCTGGAAAATGCTGGCCCGTCAGATAAGCTGGGCTTATGCAGCCGCTCCGCCAGATCCTGCCCGTCGCGCGCCCGCTGATCGTGTTCGAGGCGGCGGCGCGGCATCTCAGCTTCACCCGTGCGGCGGTGGAGCTTGGCATGACGCAGGCGGCCGTGAGCCTTGCCGTGCGTGCGCTGGAAGATCACCACGGCGTGCCGCTGTTCACGCGGCGCCACCGGGCGGTCGAGCTGACCGAAGCCGGGCGCCGGCTGCACGCCGACGTGGCGCTGGGGCTGGGGCATATCCGCAAGGGGCTGTCCGAGATCGCGGCGCTGGGCACGGACCGGCATGTGACGCTGTCGGCCTCGACGGCCTTTGCCAGCTTCTGGATGCTGCCGCGTCTGCCGCGCTTTCGCGAGGCGATGCCAGGGATCGACCTGCGCATCCAGACCTCCGAGCGCGATCTCGACATCCTGGCCGAGCGCCTGCCGCTAGCCCTGCGCGGCGGTCAGCCCGGCGACTGGCCGGGCTGCGAAAGCGCGCTGCTGGCGCGCGAGGAGATCGTCGCCATTGCCTCCCCCGCCTATCTCGACGCGCACGGGACGCCCGCTACCGACGCCGAGATCGCGCGCCACCGCCTGATCCACCTCGAGGAGCCGTTCCGCCCATGCCCCGACTGGGCCGACTGGTTCCGCTCGATCGGCGTGGCGCCGCCGTCGCGCTCGAGCGGGCTGCTGATCAACGACTATGTGCTGGTCGTGCAAGCGGTGCTGGCCGGGCAGGGGATCGCGCTGGGCTGGCGCCACCTGGTCGAGCCGATGCTGCGGGACGGGCTGCTGGTGCGCGTCTCGCGGCAGGCGCTGGCGACCGGGTCGGGGTTCCACGTGGTCTGGCCGGCTCGGTCCGAGCCTGGAAGTGCCGCCCTCAGGGTGCGCGACTGGATGCTGGGCGCGGGGCTGCCGTGATTGCGGCGCGCCCGATTTCCTATATATTGGACGACGTGCAGGATACGGAGTGCCCGCCATGCCCAGCGACCTCGCCCCGCCCCCCGCGCTCGCGGAGATGGTGCGCCGTGCCCGCAAGCGGCAGGGGTTGACGCTCGAGGGGCTCTCGGCGCTCTGCGGCGTGTCGAAGAGCATGCTGAGCCAGATCGAGCGCGGCGCGGTCAACCCCACCTTCACCACGGTCTGGAATATCACCCGCGCGTTGGGGATCGAACTCGCGACGATCGAGGGCGCGAGCGAGGCGGGAGCGGGAATCGAGCGGATCCCGGGCTACGCCATCCCTAGCATGGGCAGTGCGGACGGAAAGTGCCGATTGCGCGCGCTCAATCCCCTGCAGACGGCGCTGGCGATCGAATGGTACGATTTCACCGCCGAGCCGGGCGGGGCGCTGATCTCGCAGGGGCACCAGGCGGGGACGGTCGAGCATCTGACCTGCCTCGCGGGGCGGCTCACCGTCGAGGCGGGCGACGCCACGACGACGGCCGTGGCGGGCGACACGCTGCGCTATCGCGCCGACCGCCCGCACGCGATCCGCAACAGTGGCGAGGCGCCGGCGCGCGCCCTGCTGGTGGTGGACATGAGCGGGCAGAGCGGTGCGCGAATCGGCTAGACGGAGTCTGAAAATTCGATATACGGGAATTTGTCCGGGATAAGGGAATATGTCATGCCCACCTCACTCGTCGCCGACACCGCCGCAGTCCTCGCGCAGATCGAGGCCGAAGGGCTGACCAAGCACGAGCGCGAGATCACCTCGGCGCAATCGGCGCATGTGAAGGTCGCGGGCGGCGAGTTCCTGAACTTCTGCGCCAACAACTATCTGGGGCTGGCCGACCATCCGCGCCTCAAGGCGGCGGCAAAGGCGGCGATCGACAGCCACGGCTTCGGCATGGCGTCGGTGCGCTTCATCTGCGGGACGCAGGACCTGCACCACCGGCTGGAACGGCGGCTGGCGGCGTTCCTGGGCACCGAGGACGCGATCCTGTTCGCCTCGTGCTTCGACGCCAATGCCGGCATCTTCGAGGCGCTCTTGGGGCCCGAGGACGCGATCATCTCGGACGCGCTCAACCATGCCTCGATCATCGACGGGGTGCGGTTGTGCAAGGCGCGCCGCTTGCGCTACGCCAACAACGACATGGCGGAACTCGAGGCGCGGCTGGTCGAGGCCGCCGACGCGCGCCACCGGCTGATCGTCACCGACGGCGTGTTCTCGATGGACGGGATCATCGCCAACCTGCCCGCGATCTGCGACCTCGCGGAAAAGCACGGCGCCACCGTGATGGTCGACGACAGCCACGCGGTGGGCTTTGTCGGCCCGCACGGGGCGGGGACGCCCGACCACTGGGGCGTGCGCGAGCGCGTGCAGCTTCTGTCCGGCACCTTCGGCAAGGCGCTGGGAGGCGCGGCTGGCGGCTACATCGCAGGGCCCGGCCCGCTGGTCGAGATGCTGCGCCAGCGCGCGCGGCCCTACCTGTTCTCGAACGCCGTGCCGCCGATGATCGTCGCAGCCACGCTCGAGGCGCTCGACATGGTCACCGAGGATGCGAGCCTGCGCGAGCGCCTCGCCGAGAATGCCCGGCGCTTCCGCGCGGGGATGACGGTCGCGGGCTTCACGCTGGTTCCCGGCGAGCATCCGATCATTCCCGTCATGCTGGGGGACGCGCGGCTCGCGCAGGACTTCGCGGCCGAGATGATGAAGGAGGGGGTCTATGTCACGGCCTTCTCCTTCCCCGTCGTGCCGCGCGGGCAAGCGCGCATCCGGACCCAGATGTCGGCCGCGCACAGCACCGCCGATATCGTCCACGCCATCGCCGCCTTTACCGAGGTCGGCCGCCGTCTGGGAGTCGTGTCATGAAGGCACTGGTCAAGGCCGCCGACGCGCCGGGGCTGGAACTGCGCGAGGTCGACAAGCCCGTGCCCGGCCCGGGCGAGGTGCTGATCCGGGTCAGGCGCGCCTCGATCTGCGGCACCGACATGCACATCTGGAAATGGGACGACTGGGCACGCAAGACCGTGCCGGTGCCGATGGTCGTGGGTCACGAATACATGGGCGTGGTCGAGGCGAACGGCCCCGGCGCCAATGCGCCCATCGGCGCGCGCGTCTCGGGCGAGGGGCACATCCCCTGCGGGCACTGCCGCAACTGCCTGTCGGGCCGTGCGCATATCTGCGCCCAGACCAAGGGCATCGGCGTCAACCGGCAGGGTGCCTTTGCCGAATGGGTGGTGATCCCCGAGGCGAACCTGCGCCCGCTGCCCGACAGTGTCTCGGACGAGATCGCGTCGATCCTCGACCCTTTGGGCAACGCCGTGCACACCGCGCTTGCCTTCGACCTGGTGGGCGAGGACGTGCTGATCACCGGCGCGGGTCCCATCGGCTGCATGGCGGCGGCCGTCTGCCGCCATGTCGGCGCGCATCACGTGGTGGTCACCGACATCAACGACGCGCGCCTGCGGCTGGCCGAGCAGATGGGCGCCACGCGCGGTGTGCGGGCGGACCGCGAGAAGCTTTCGGACGTGATGAGGGACCTCGGCATGCGCGAGGGCTTCGATGTCGGCCTTGAGATGTCGGGGGCCGAGGCCGCGCTCGACGCGATGATCGGGGCGATGATCACCGGCGGCAAGGTGGCCCTGCTGGGCCTGTTCCCCGGGCGGCCCGCGATCGACCTCAACGCCGCGATCTTCAAGGGGCTGACCTTCGAGGGCATCTATGGCCGCAAGATGTACGAGACCTGGCACAAGATGCTGGCGATGCTGGAATCCGGCCTCGACGTGAGCGCGGTGATCTCGCACCGCCTTGCCTTCGAGGACTATGCCAAGGGCTTCGAGGCGGTGGCGCGGGGCGAGGCGAACAAGGTGGTGCTGGAGCTGGACTGAGCCACGGGCGCAGGTCCCCCGATCGCATATGAGGCTTTGCGGGGCCACGCGGCGGGACTAGGCTTCTCCATCGGTCAACCCGCGCCGGGGGGCGCCTGACCCGTGGAACGCAAGCTCGCCGTCATCCTTGCGGCCGACGTCGCCGGATTCAGCCGCCTCGTGGCGCAGGACGAGGAAGGGACGCTCGCGTTCCTTGCCACCTGCCGCGCGACGATTGCCGAGCTGGTGCGAGAGCATGGCGGGCGAATCTTCGGCTCGGCCGGCGACAGCCTGATCGCCGAGTTCGCAAGCGCGGTTCAGGGTGTGCGCGCCGCGGTCGCGATCCAGCGGGCGATGCACCGCCGTAATGCCGACCTCGCCCCCGACCGGCGCGCCGAGTTCCGCATCGGCGTCAATCTTGGCGACGTGGTGGTCGAGGACGGCGACCTGCTGGGCGACGGCGTCAACGTGGCGGCGCGGTTGCAGGAGATCGCCGAGCCCGGGGGAATCTGCATCTCGGCGGCCGTGCGGGACCAGATCGAGGGCAAGCTCGGCTTCCCGCTGACGGCGGCGGGCGAGCGCAGGCTCAGGAACATTCCCCGTTCGGCGCAGGTTTGCCACGTGGACTGGCGGCGCGAGGACGGCGCCGCGCGCCAAGGGCCGTATTCGCAGCCCGCGCTGCCGGACAAGCCATCGATTGCCGTTCTGCCCTTCGTGAACATGTCGGGCGACCCCGAGCAGGAATTCTTCGCCGACGGCCTGACCGAGGACATCATCACCGCGCTGTCGCACTACCGATGGTTCTTCGTGATCGCGCGCAATTCGTGCTTCACCTACAAGGGCCGCGCCATCGACGTGACGCAGATCGCCCGGGAACTGGGCGTGCGCTATGTGCTGGAGGGCAGCGTGCGCAAGGCGGGCGGGCGGGTGCGCGTGACCGGCCAGCTGATCGAGGCGGGCACCGGTGTGCATCTTTGGGCGCAGCGCTACGACCGCGACTATTCCGACATCTTCGCCATTCAGGACGAGCTGACGCAGGCGGTGGTCGCCGCCATCGAGCCCGAGATCCTGATGGGCGAGGGCAGGCGTGCGTCGCACCGCCCGACCGAGCGGCTCGACGCCTATGAATGCTGCATGCGGGGGATGTGGCACCACTACCAGATCTCGGCCGACCACATCGACGAGGGCATCTGCTGGCAGCGCCGGGCGATCGCGCTGGACCCCGACTTTTCCCGCGCCCACATGGCGCTCACCCGCGCGCTGGCCTCGCGTATCGTGTTCGGCTTCAGCGGCGATGTCGCGGCGGATGCGGCGGAGCTGACCGCCGAGGCCGAGCGCGCCCTCGCGCTCGACGGCCGCGACCCGTATTGCCATTACGCGGTCTTCACGGCGCGTCTTGTCGCGCTCAGGCTCGACGAAGCGCTGGCAGCGGCGCAGAAGGCGATCGACCTCAACCCGAACTTCGCCTTCGGCCATTTCGGGCTGGGCTGGGTGAGGGTGGCGATGGGCCGCTTCGCCGAGGCGCTGGAGCCCCTGCGGACGGGCATGCGCCTGAGCCCGCACGAGCCGCTGACCTTCCACTTCATGGGCCGCATGGCGCTGGCGCATTACGGGCTCGGACACTACGCCGAGGCGCTCGACTGCGCCCGGGCGGCCAGCGCGAGCCGCCGCGTCCACCCGACGCTTGCGATCCTGCTCGCCTGCCTCGGCCAGACCGGCGCGACGGCGGAGGCCGCGGCGCTGTTGCCCGAGATCGAGGCCACGACCCCCGCGGATGCAGGGCGTTACTGGCAGGTGGTGTTCCCCTATGGCGACCCGTGCCATCGCGCCCACCTCGTCGAGGGGCTTCGGAAGGGCGGGCTGCCGCCCGACGCGCTGCGCGATGCGGCAGGCGATGCCGAGGTTCCAGCACCCGGCTGAGCCCCCGTCCATCGAACATCAGGGGCGTTGCGCCACGCCCGCGTCTGTGATGGTTGTGGCTCCCGTCCTTTCTCAATCGGGTGCCGCCGCCATGACCCACGATCCCCGCTCGCTCGTCCGCCGCACGCCGGTGCCGCCCTCGGTCTCGCGCCCGGTGGTGAGTCCGATCTTCCCCTCGGTCGTCTACCGTTCGACCGACGCGGACGAGCTGGATGCGCAATACATGGGGCAGGTGCGAGGCTACACCTATGCGCGCGAGGGGCATCCGAATGCCACCATCATCGGCCAGAAGATCGACTGGCTGGAGGGGGTGACGCCCGCGATGGGGCAGGGCGTGGTGACCGGCTCGGGCATGGGGGCGGTGTCGAGCCTGTTCCTGGGGCTCTGCCGGGCGGGGGACCATATCGTGGCGGGCGATCAGCTTTATGGCCGCTCGCTCAGGCTGCTGACTCAGGACCTGCCGCGCCTGGGGATTTCGGCGACGCTGGCCGATCCCACCGATGCCGCCGCCATCGAGGCGGCGATCCGGCCGGAAACCCGGCTGATCCTGGTCGAGGTGGTCTCGAACCCCACGCTTCGGGTGGCCGATATGGAAGCGATTGCCGAGATCGCGCGGCGGCGCGGCGTCATGCTGGCGGTGGACAACACCTTCACCACGCCACGCGCCTACCGCCCCTTCGAGCATGGCGCGAACGTGGTGATCCACTCGCTGACCAAGCTGCTGGCGGGCCATTCCGACGTGACGCTGGGCTGGATCGCCGCCGACACGCCCGCGCGCAACAAGGCGATCTACGATGCGGTGGTGACCTGGGGCCTCACGCCCAGCCCCTTCGACTGCTGGCTGGCCGAGCGGGGGCTCACGACCTTCGACCTGCGCTATGACCGGGCCGAGGCGAACGCGGCCGCATTGGCCGAGGTGCTGGCGGGACTGCCCGGGGTCGAGGCGGTGCTCTATCCCGGCCGCGCCGATCACCCCGACCACAACCGGGCGCAGGCGGTGCTGGGCGGGCGGGGCGGCAACATGCTGTCGTTCCGCCTCAAGGGCGGGCGGGCACAGGTCAACGCCTTCCTGCGCGCGGCGGAAAACATCGCGTTCGCGCCGACGCTCGGCGACGTGGGCACAACGCTGTCGCACCCGGCCACATCGTCGCACCGGGGGCTGACGGAAGCGGGTCGCGGGGCGCTGGGCATCACCGAGGGCTTCATCCGCGTCTCGGTCGGCGTCGAGGACATCGGCCTTCTGATGCGCGAGATGACGGAGGCGGTGGCCGCCGCCGCGCGGGCCTAGCGCGCGTCCTCGCGCAGCATCTCCGCGCCCTTCTCGGCGATCATCAGCACGGGCGCGTTGGTGTTGCCCGAGGTGATGGTCGGCATCACCGAGGCGTCGATCACCCGAAGGCCCGGAATGCCGTGCACCCGCAGCCGGGCGTCGACCACGGCCATCGGGTCCGTGCCCATTCTCGCCGTGCCGACGGGGTGGAAGATCGTCGTGCCGATCTGCCCCGCCGCGCGGGCAAGCGCCGCGTCGTCGTCGCCGAACTCGGGCCCCGGCTTGAACTCCTGCGGGCGGAAGCGCGCGAGCGGCGCCTGTGCCGCGATCCGGCGGGTCAGGCGGATCGCGTTCGCCGCCACCTGCCGGTCGCCCTCGGTCGCGAGGTAGTTCGTCGCGATCCCGGGCGCGGCCTCGGGGTCGGGGCCTTGCAGGCGCACCGTGCCGCGGCTGGTGGGGCGCAGGTTGCACACGCTGGCGGTGAAGGCGGGGAAGGGGTGCAGGGGCTCGCCGAACTTTTCCAGCGACAGGGGCTGGACGTGGTACTCGAGATCGGCGGTCTCGACGGCCTCGGACGATTTCGCGAACACGCCAAGCTGCGAGGGCGCCATTGACATCGGGCCCGAGCGCGTGAGCGCGTATTCCAGCGCGATTCCCGCCTTGCCCCACAGGCTGCGGGCGCGCTGGTTCAGCGTGGGCACCCCCTCGACCTTGAAGGCGCAGCGCAGTTGCAAGTGGTCCTGAAGGTTCTCGCCCACGCCGGGCAGGTCGTGGGCCACCTCGACGCCGTTCGCGCGCAGCACCTCGCCGGGTCCGATGCCGGACACCTGCATCAGGTGAGGCGAGCCGATGGCGCCTGCGGCGAGGATCACCTCGCCCCGGGCCATGGCCTCGACCTCGCGGCCGCCCTTGCGGTAGACCACGCCCGCCGCTCGCCCCTCGCGCAGCAGGATGCGCCGCGCCTGCGCGCTGGTCTCGACCCGCAGGTTCGGGCGGCCCTGCGCGGGGCGCAGGAAGCCCCGGGCGGTGTTCCAGCGCCAGCCCGATTTCTGGTTCACGCGGAAGTAGCTGACGCCAAAATTGTCGCCGCGGTTGAAGTCGTCGGTCTTGGGGATGCCGGCGGCGACGCAGGCGTCCGCGAAGGCGTCGAGGATCTCCCACCGCAGGCGCTGTTGTTCCACCCGCCACTCGCCGCCCGCGCCGTGCATTTCGTCGGCCCCGGCGTAGTAGTCCTCGTGGCGCTTGAACAGCGGCAGGACGTCGTCCCAGCCCCAGCCCGGATTGCCAAGCTGGCGCCACTGGTCATAGTCGCGCGCCTGCCCGCGCATGTAGATCATGCCGTTGATGGACGAGCATCCCCCCAGCACCCGCCCGCGAGGGTAGAGGATGGCGCGCCCGCCCAGCCCAGGCTCCTCGCGCGTCCGGAACCCCCAGTCGGTGCGCGGGTTGCCGATGCAGTAGAGATAGCCGACGGGGATGTTGATCCAGATGTAGCTGTCGTCGCCCCCGGCCTCGAGCAGCAGCACGCGGCTGGCGGGGTCGGCGCTGAGCCGGTTCGCGAGCAGGCAGCCCGCCGTGCCCGCGCCGACGATGACGTAGTCCCACTCGCCGTCCATGCGTCCCCCCCGGGCTCTCAGAGCGTGTTGCGCCTGTTGCGCAGCATCTTCCCGCATTTGTGACGGCAATTCTTGAGGGTGTCTGCCGTCCAGGCGCGGGCGTAGAGGGTCGCGAATGGCTCGTCCAGAAGGATGTCCTCGAGCGGACGGTTGCGGATGTTGTAGCGATCCGGCCCCAGCCCGTTTGCGGCGAAGAAGGCGGCTTCCTCGTCCGACCCCGTCACCCAGCAGCAGGCCGAGACCTGCCCGTGCGCCGAGATGTAGGGCCGGTTGAAGGCGGCAGACTTGCAGTCGATGCCGTTGACGCCCGTGCGCGGGGCTTCGGCCGCGGCCTGCGGGCGCTCCAGCACCGCCACGCCGCCGTCCTCGCCCGCTCGGAACTGCGCGGCCTTGACGTCTGGCAGTTCCAGCACCCGCTGCTCGCCACCCGGCATGACGTAGGGATATTGCGGGCCGCCCGAGAAGCGGATCGTGTCGATCAGCGTGAATTCCTCGAAGCCCATCTCGCGCGACAGCCGGTAGGCGTCCTCGATCTGGTGCTGGTTGTGGCGGAAGATGATGAAGTGCCACTCGGCCCGCGCGCCGGTCGCGATGTAAGCGCGCGCGTTCTCCATGATCCGCTCCCACCGCGTGTTGACGCGGTAGAGGTGGTTGGTGTCGGCCAACCCGTCGAGATGCAGCTCGAGCCGCGAGCCGGTGCGCTTCATCGCCCGCCCCAGCCGGCTCCACCAAGCGGGCGGGCGCAGGCCGCCATTGGTCGAGACCGCCAGCCGCACGCCTCGATCCGTCAGGTGCTCGACGATCTCCAGAAGCTGCGAGGCCGCCAGCGGGTCGCCATAGGCGCCGCCGAACACGATCTCGTCGGTGCGCGCGCAGAAAGCGTCGGTGAAATGCGTCTGGAAGTCAGCGAGTCCCAGCTCGACGTTGAACACCTTGCTGCGATCCGGCTTGCAGAAGTTCATCGCGTCGGTGCGCGGGCACATCGGGCAGCCGGCATTGCACTTGTCGGTCAGCTCGATGTGAAAGATGTAGGGCCGGTCCGGCGTGAACATGCGCGCGTGCTCCTCGTTCGGGCCAACCTAAGGCGGCTGCCGGCGCTTCGCCAGTGGTCTGGCGCCATCGGCGGGCGGCGGTTGGCGATTGATCGGCCGCGGTGGCGCGTCTAAGCAACGGCAAGGGGGTGTCGCGGCACGGTCGCGTCGCGGCAGGGCAAGGAGATTTCCGATGCAGGCATTTCGTTTCATGGGGCCGCTCGCGCTCGCGGCGCTGCTGGGCGCAGGGCCCGCCGCCGCCGACGAGATCGAGGACGCGCTCGCCGCCGCGCTCGAAGCCTACCGCGCGGGCGACCTTGCTGTCGCGAAGGAGGAGATCGACTTCGCCGCGACCCTGATCGCGCAGCAGAAGGCGGCGGGGCTCGAGGCCTTCCTGCCCGAGCCGCTCGAAGGCTGGACTCGCCTCGAGACCAGCTCGAACGCTGGCGCCGCCGGCATGTTCGGCGGCGGGCTGATGGCGACGGCTGAATACCAGAGGGACCGCGAGACGGTCGCGATCCAGCTGATGGCCGACAACCAGATGGTGGCCGCGATGGGCGCGATGCTGTCGAACCCGCAGATGATGGCGCAGATGGGCAAGGTCGAGCGCATCGACCGCCAGATGGTGGTCGTGACCAACGCGGGCGAGGTGCAGACCCTGCTCGACAACCGGATCCTCGTGCAGATCTCGGGCTCGGCGCCGGCCGAGACCAAGCTCGACTATTTTCGCGTTATCGACATCGACGGGCTCAAAGACTTCTGAGACAAGATGCCGCCGTTGCGCGGTCGCGTGTCCCCCTCAGCCGGAAGGGCCGATGATGAAATCGCTGCCAGCCAGCCTGAGCCTCGCCCTCTTTCTTGCGGCGCTGCCGCCGGGGACCGTCGCGGCCGGTCAGGAGACTGGTGGCGCAAAACCGCTCATGGCGATGGACGAGGAGGCCCGGGCGCGGAGCGAGCGGCTTGGTGGTCTGCTTCCCCCGGCGCTCGATGGATGGACGCGAACCGTCGATTCGGCCTCGCTCGCGACCGCCGCGATGTTCGGGATCGTTTCGGCGAGCGCGACCTATTGGGCAACCAGTCCCGACGACCCGCGGGACGAGCTGACGCGACTTATGGAGCGGGTGCCTCTCGTCTCGATCACGCTCTGGGCGGACCCGAAGCCAGACATGCGTGATCGACTGGAAATGCAGTGGCGCGCGGCCGAGGAGAGCGGCCTCGGCTGGGTCGAGGAGATCGAGGGCGAGCAGTTCGTGGTGACGCCCCTCGGAGACCTCCAGGCCCTCGTCGCCGACTATGTGGTGCTGACCATTGCGGGGAGCGCCTCGGCCGAGCAGAAGCGCGCCTATCTGGAAGCGACCGATATCGCAGCCTTAGGGGGCTTCCGACCATGAGCAGCCGGCCGTTCGAGGGGGTTCTCGTCGTTTCGCTGGAGCAGGCGGTGGCGGCGCCGATGGCCTCGCAGCGGCTGGCCGAGGCGGGCGCGAGGGTCATCAAGGTCGAACGGCCCGAGGGCGATTTCGCCCGTGGCTACGACACCGCGGCGGGGGGCATCTCCAGCTATTTCGCCTGGCTCAACCGCGGGAAGGAATCGGTGGCGCTCGACCTCAAGGACCCGGCCGACATGGCGGTGATGCGGGCGATGCTGGCGCGGGCGGACGTGTTCATCCAGAACCTCGCCCATGGCGCGACCGCGCGGATGGGACTCGACGCCGCGAGCCTGCTAGCCGCGCGGCCCGAGATGGTGGTCTGCGACATGTCGGGCTATGGCCCGGTGGGGCCCTATGCCGAGGCCAAGGCCTACGACCTTCTGATCCAGGCGGAATCGGGCATCATCGCGGTTTCCGGCGCGCCGGGGGCCTACGGGCGGATCGGGGTATCGCTTGCGGACATCGGCACCGGCATCAACGCGGCCGGGGCCATCGCCACAGCGCTGGTGCGCCGCTTCCGCACCGGCGAGGGGGCGTCGCTCGAGGTCTCGCTGTTCGACTCGATGGCCGAGTGGATGACCGTGCCGCTGTTGCATCACGACTATCTGGGCCGCGCGCCGGGTCAGGCGGGGCTCGCGCATCCCTCGATCGCGCCCTATGGCGCGTTCCGGACTGCGGATGGCGGCACGGTCCTGATCTCGATCCAGTCCGACCGCGAATGGCGCGTGCTGGCGGGCGAGGTGATGGGCCGCGCCGACCTCGCCGCCGACCCCGCGCTCGCCACCAACAACCAGCGCGTGGCCGACCGCGCCCGCACGGACGCCGAGGTGGGGGCGTGGTTCGCCGGCGTCACTCGCGCCGAGGCCGAGGCGAGGTTGTCGGCCGCGCGCATCGCCTTCGGCGCGCTCAACGACGTGGCGGGGCTGTCGCGCCACCCTCAGCTCGACCGCTGGCAGGCGGGGCACGAGGCGGGCTCGGTCGCCCTGCCCATGCCCGGCGCGCGGGCCGACTGGCTGGCCGAGGCCGATGTGCCCGCGCTCGACCAGCACGGGCAGGCGATCCGGGCCGAGTTCGCGCCGGGCTGAAGGGGGCTCAGGTCGCGTAATCAGGCGCCTCGCGGTCCAGGATGGCGCGCAGCTCGGCCAGGTGATTGTTCGCGAAGGGGTCGTAGTCGTCCATCTCGGCGGCGGTGCGGGCCGCGACCTCGTCGCTCAGGACGCGCAGCGGCCGCCCGGTCCACAGGGCCTTGATGTAGGTCTCGGCCGCACGCTCGAAGTAGTAGAGCCGGTTGAACGCCTGCGCGACCGTGTCGCCAACTACCATCACGCCGTGGTTGCCCATGATCAGGACGGTCTTGGCGGGGTCGGCCAGCGCCTCGCAGGCCCGCTCTGCCTCCTCCCCCAGAGCAAGCCCGCCGTAATGCTGGTCGATCGCGACCTTGCCGAAGAACATCGCCGCGTTCTGGTCGAGCGGCGGCAGGCTCGGGTCCTCGAGGCAGGCGAGCACCGTCGCGTGGATCGAATGCACATGCATCGCGCAGCGCGCATGCGGGCACAGCCGGTGCACCGCGCCGTGCAGGCCCCAGGCGGTGGGGTCGGGGGCGTCGGGGCGCTCCATCGTCGCGGGGTCGTTTGCGTCGATCTCGAGCAGCGAGGACGCGGTGATCCGGCTGAAATGGCGCTGGTTGGGGTTGATGAGAAAGCGCGTGCCGTCCTCGTTTACCGCCAGCGAGAAGTGGTTCGCGACCGATTCGTGCATGCCCAGCCGCGCCGTCCAGCGGAAGGCGGCCGCGAGGTCGCAGCGTTCCGCCCAGTGGGCGATGTTGGTCTCGCGGCGGGGCAGGGGCGTGGCGGTCATCGCAGTCTCCGTTCGGCGGGTGTGTCGCTGGGCGGATGGTGCCGCATCGCGGGTCGTCTGGCAAATGGATCGCCGGGGGCGATGGCTGGCGGCAGGCGGCTTGACGCGACACGCCATTTGACCGCCCCGCCGCAAGCCGCTAGCTGCTGGGCAACGGCGACGCGCAGCCCGATTTGAACGGCGCAGTCCGCCGCGCCCAGGGCCGCGACACGTGCCGTTAACCTTCGGGCCCCAACAATGGCGCGACACCAGCGCGGAGGATCGATGTTTTCGGACGGAGCCGAGGCCGCGATGCGGCGGGCAGGGTTGGACCCCGACGACGGCACCCTCGATACGGCGGTTCTCGATGCCCTCGGCGCCGAGTTCGGGCCGGCGCTGCTTGCCGATGTCGCGGCGAGCTTCCGGGCGGAGTCGGCGAAGGCGCTCGACGCGCTCGACGACGCGCTCGCCCGGGGCGACGCCGCCGTGGCCGAGCGGCAGTTCCATTTCATCAAGGGGAGCGCGCTCTATCTTGCCCTCGGCCGCCTCGCCGGATTGTGCGAGCGTCTCGAGTGCGAGGCGCGGGCCGGCCACCGCCACGGGGCCGCGATCGCCGCGACCCTGCGCGCCGAGGTGAGCCGCGGCCTCGATCTGCTCGCGGCGCTGGGAGTGCCGAGCGGCGGTTGAGGCGAGGTGCATGCCTGCCGTGGCGGGCACTGGCGCCGCGCGTCTCCGGCCTGTGCCGCACCTGCCGCACCTGACGCGCTGGCGCGTGCGCCGTGCCGGGCGTGGATGCAAGACATACGCGGGCACGTGCCTGATCGCTGATGCCGGCGGCAGCGGGCGTGCGCGCCTTGGTGCCGCGCGCATGGGCCCGCGCGGCTTACCCGGCCGGGCGCTCGATCAGCACGGCCGAGAGGTCGTCCTCGAACCCCTCCGGCCCGCCACGCGCCTCGAGCCGGGCGAGGAGGTCGGGCAGCACGGCCTCCGCCGGCAGCGCCGCGCCCGCGCCCAGCAGGTGCGCGAGGCCATCGGTCTCGAGCAGGCTGCCATCGGCTGCCCGCGCCTCGGTGATCCCGTCGGAATGCAGCACCAGCCGATCGCCCGGCGCCAGCCGGAGCCGAGTCTCGGTGAAGGTCATCCCCGGCAGCAGGCCGACCGGCGGGCCGCCATCGCCAGCGAAGCGCACCCGGCCGTCGGGCGCCACCACGGCTGCCGCGGGGTGGCCCGCCTGGCACATCCGCACCCAGCCGCTGCCATGCTCGGCCACCGCGTAGGCCATGGTGAAGTAGAGGTCGTGCCGCCGACCCGACAGGAAGCGTTCGTTCAGCTCGGCCATCACCTCGGCGGGCGGCCGCAGGCGAGGCGCCTCGCCCGGCGCGTGCTCGAAGGCGAGATTGCCGTCCGGGCTGCCCGGGTCGAAATGCTGGGCGAGCCGGATCGCCAGCAGCGCCGAGGCGACCCCATGGCCCGACACGTCGATCGAGTAGGCGCCCAGCGTCCCCTCGCCGGCGGCGAAATAGCCCACATGATCGCCCCCCACATGCCCCTGCGGCCGGCAGAGCGCCCCGACCCGGAAGCCCGCCACCTGCGCGAAGGCGGGCGGCAACACCGCGCGTTGCAGCCCTGCCGCCACCGCGAGGTCGCGGTCGAGCCGGTCGTGCAGCGCCCGCAGCGCGCGATAAGCGCGCGTCATCTCCTCGCGCTGGCCGATCAGCCGCTCCTGCAGCGCGAGCACCCGCCGGCCCGCGGTGAGGCGCGCGGCCAGCTCGCCCTCGTCGACCGGCTTCGACAGGAAATCGTCGGCGCCCGCGCCCAGTCCCTCGGACACGTCCGACTTTTCCTGCCGTGAGGTCAGCAGGATCACATAAGCGTGCTGGTCGGTCTCGCGCCGGCGGATGGCGCGGCACAGTTCGGGCCCGCTCAGGCCCGGCATGACCCAGTCGCTGAGGACCAGCCGGAACCCCTCGCGCTCGATCCGCGCGAGCGCCTCGGCGCCGTCCGCGGCCTCGGTCACATCGTAACCCCATCGACGCAGCCGCGACGCCAGCAGAATGCGCTGCGTGGCGCTGTCGTCGACCAGCAGCAGGCGCCCCGCGCCTTCGGGCTCCGGCTCGCCGGCATGCCCGCCCCGGCTCCGCTCCGCGATCTCAGGCCGCACGACACCATCTCGCAAAATTTACGCTGGCGCCGACCATGGCGGATCCGGGTTAACCATGGCTGAACGCCGCCGGGCGACACCGCGGACGCCGTTCGGACTTCGTTAAGGAGCAGCGGTTAAGGCTCGATGGACCGGGTCTGGACGAGGGAGGCGGACGTGCAGCTTGCAGTGTCACGCAGCGGCCAGCGGTGCGTGGTGGGCATTCCGGGGCCGCGCCTCGACGCCGCGGTGGCGGCAGAGTTCAAGCGCGAACTCGTCGAGCTGATCGACACCGGCGCGGCCGCGATCCTGCTCGACTTCAGCGCGGTCGAGTTCATCGACTCCTCGGGGCTCGGCGCGGTCGTCGGCGCCTACAAGCACCTCGGTCCCCGAGGCAGGCTCAAGATCTGCTGCCTGCGGCCCGCGGTGGGCAAGGTGTTCACCCTCACGCGGATGGACCGCGTCTTCACGATCCACGATGCCGTCCCCGCCCTGTGACGGCGCCATTCCCTGCGTCGCCTCGCGCCCGCCCAGGCTCGAGCTGGCGATGCCGAACGACATCCGCGCGGTCGCCGCGACGGTCGAGCGGGTGCTCGCCGCGGGCGGCCTCGCGGGCCTTGCCGCGGCGGCGCCGAGCGCGGGCTGCGGGGGTGGCGAGGCGGAGACGCTCGCCGACGCCGCCGACGCCCTGCGCCTTGCCCTGACCGAGGCGCTGAACAACGTGGTCGAACATGGCGGCGGCCCGGCCGTCTCGCCGCTTGTCCGGCTCCTGCTATGGCTCGACGGGTCGGCGCTGACGGTCTGCATCGAGGACAGCGGGCCGCCGGCGCCCGACGACCTCGGCGCCGCCTCGGCGTCGTTGGCGGATGCGCCGCTCTCCGAGGGATGCCCGATCGAAGCGCTGCCCGAGGGCGGCTGGGGCCTCCTGCTGATTGCGGCTTCGGTCGATCGCGTCCACCGCCACCGCCATCAGGGCTGGAACCGGTTGTTTCTCGAGAAGGTGCTGCCACCATGCGCCTGCCGGGCCTGAGCGCGCGACCCATGGCGCGGCGCGCAGGGGCCGTGCGCGGAACGCTCGTCGTACTGTTCGCGGTCATGACGGTGGCAACCCTGCTGCCGCCAGCGGCGGCGCTTTTGCACCAGCAGCGCAGCGAGGCCGCGCTGGCCGAGGCGCGCGGCCTCGCCGCCGACATGGGCCGGGTGCTCCATCTTGCCGAATCGCTGGCCGCGGCGAGCGGCGAGCCCGCGATGCGGCAGCGGCTGGCAATGCTTGGGGACCGCCTCGCCGCACGGCTGGCGGCGCAGCAGGCGCACCGCCGCGGCGGCGCCGTCGCCGCCTCGGGGACCACGGCTAAGCGGGATCTCGCCCAGTCCATCAGCGCTCTGCTGCCGGGACTTGCGGCCGAGGCGGACGGCGCCACGCCCGCGGCCGCGCTTGCCCGGTTGCTGCGCGAGCGCGGGCTCCCCTCGGCCGAGGCAGCGCTGGCCGCGCGGCTCGATGCCGTGGAGGCCTCGCGCCGGCTTCTCGGTGCCGCGGGCTGGTTCGTGCTGGGCTTCAGCCTGCTCGGGGTTGCCGGGCTCTATCACTGGGCGTTGCGGCCGCTGCAACGCTCGCTGGCCGATTCCGCCGGCGAGCTCGACGAGATCTTCGCCGTCATGTCGCAGGCGGTCCTGATCACCTGCGGGAACGGCAAGTGCGCGCGCGCGAACCCGCGCTTCTCGGCTCTGGTCCGCGACCTCGGGATGCGCAATCCCTTGGGCCAGGCCTTCGCGGCGCTCCATGCCGACCTCATCGCGTGTGGCGCGCTGACATTGCGGCCGGGCGCCCAGCCGCCCGGCAGTGCACAGTCGGCCTCGCCGCTCGCGCTCGACGGCGCGATCTTCGAGACGCCCGATGGGCGAACCTTCGCGATTTCGGTGTCGATGCGCGCGCGGGGCGGCGCCGTGCTGTCCTTCGCGGATGTCAGCAGCCAGCGGCGGCAGGCCGCACGGCTGCTGGCGGCCGAGCGCGCGGCCCATGCCTCGGCCACGCGGGCCGAGGAGCTGGCGCTGATCGCCCAGCAGACCCGCGACCTCGTGCTGATGACCGATGGCGCGGGTCAGGTGACCTGGGCCAACCGCGCCTTCCTCGAAGGCACCGGTTTCGGCATCGACCAGGTGCTGGGCCGGTCGCCGGACCTCCAGTTCGGCCCGCTGACCGAGCCCGAGACCGCCCAGCGCATCCGCGCCGCGCTGTCGGGCGACAGCCCCTTTGCCTGCGAGGTCCAGCTCTACCGCGCCGACCGCAGCGCCTACTGGGCCGATGTCGCGATCAGCCCGATCCGCGATCCAGCGGGCGGCGGCCGTCGCTACATCTGCACCCAGCGCGACATCAGCGCCCGCCGCCAGATCCAGGAGCGGCTGGCCGAAAGCGAGGCCCGCGCCATCGAGCTTGCCAACCGGGCGGAGGCCGCGAGCCGGGCGAAATCGGCCTTCCTCGCGTCGATGAGCCACGAGATCCGGACGCCCATGAACGGCGTGATCGGCGTGACCGAGCTGCTCTGCGCCACCGAGCTGACGCCGCAGCAATGCCGCTATGTCGAGACCATCCGCAACTCGGGCGAGGCGCTGATGGTGATCCTGAACGACATCCTCGACTTCTCGAAGGTCGAGGCGGGCCAGCTCGTGCTCGACCGCGCCCCCTTCGACCTCGAGGTTGTGATCGGCGAGGTTCTGAGCCTCGTTCTGCCCCGCGCGGCGGGCAAGGGACTGGCGCTGCAGGTCGACTACGCGCCCGGCCTGCCGCGGCGCTTCGCGGGCGACGCCGGGCGGGTGCGGCAGATCCTGCTCAACCTGATCGGCAACGCGGTGAAGTTCACCGACGCGGGCGAGGTGCGGGTCGCGGTCGACTGCACGCCCGGCGCGGATGGGGCGATGGTGCAGCTTGGGGTCGCCGACACGGGGATCGGCATCCCGCCCGACCGGCTGTCGCAGATCTTCGGGGATTTCGTGCAGGTGGACCAGCGGGCCTCGCGCAGGTTCCAGGGGACCGGGCTCGGGCTCGCGATCTCGCGCCGGCTCGCGCGGCTGATGGATGGCGACATCCGGGCCGAGCCCAACGCCGGTGGCGGGACGATCTTCACCGTTCGGCTGCCGCTCGCGCCGTGCCCTGCGCCCGCGGCTGAGGCGAACGCCGAACCGCCGCCCGCGGCGCTGCCCGGCCCTGCCGCGTCCCGGCGCGATCCGGCGGCGGTTTCCGATGCCGTCGCGGCTGTCCCCGGCCTCTCCGGCGCCCGCGCCGGGCTGCTGCATCAGGGTTGCACCCTGATGGCCACGCCGCAGCATGCGCTGCCTTGCGCCGATCCCGTCACCGTGCTGGTCGCCGAGGACAACGCCACCAACCGGCTGGTGGTGGAGGGGATGCTGGCCGGCACCCGTTTCGCCCCCGTCTTTGCCGAGCATGGCCGCCGCGCCGTCGAGCTTTTCCGCGAACTCACGCCCGGCCTTGTGCTGATGGACATCTCGATGCCCGAGATGGACGGCTTCGAGGCGACCCATGCCATCCGCGGGTTCGAGCGTGCCCGCGGCCAGCCGCCGGCGCATATCGTCGCCCTGACCGCGAGCGCGATGGCGGGCGACCGCGATCGCTGCCTCGCGGCGGGGATGGATGCCCACCTCGCCAAGCCCCTGCGCCGCAGCGCGCTGATCGAGGTCCTTTCGGCCGCCACCGCGCCGATAGCGCCGGTCGAGTCCCGGGGCGACGCGCGCCATGCCGCGCCCGGGACACCGTGAGCGTTCGTCCACCGGGCACCGGCCCACGAGAGTCGCGAGCTGGTCGGCGTCGCGGCTGCGACGCGGGCCCGGCCGGTGCGATGGGCCGCTTAGGAGGGGCGCGCCGAATGCCACGCGCGCGGCTCAGGCCGATGGGCGACGCCGAAGGCGCCGCGCGCGACTCAGGCCGATGGGTCGCGCAGAGTGTTCCGGGCGCACGGCTCAGGCCGCCTTGGGGGCCACGGCGATGCGCTCCATGCGCCGTGCGAGCTCGATATCCCGCTCGGTCAGGCCGCCGGTGTCGTGGGTGGTGAGCCGCACCTCGATCCGGTTGTAGACGTTCGACCATTCCGGGTGATGGTTCAGATGCTCGGCGTCGAAGGCAGCCCGCGTCATCCACGCCATGGCGTCTCGGAAGCCCTTGAAACGAAACGTCCTGGTGATCGCGGTGCCATCGCTCGAGATCTGCCAGCCTGCGTCGGTCAGGTCCTCGGGAACGGAGGTCATGGTCATTGCGTGTCTCCTTGACCGTGTTGCGCGCTGCGCCTGCGGGCATCGTCTCAGGAAAACCGCGGCGGGTCGAGGGCGGGCGGCGCGCGCGCCTCTGGGGTCGTCGCGCGGTGGCAGCCGGCCATCTCGGCCCTCGCCTCGGCCGCGCGACTCGGCTAGGGCTGTGGTCCCGCGCGACCGGCAGAGAGGCCTCCGACATGCCCGTGACTTCCCGCGCCCATGCGCGCCCGGCTGGCCGCGAGAGGGGGCAGGCGTGCCACCAGGGCGGCGGCGCACCGTGCGCGGCGCTCGGCCCCTCCTCGCGGTCATGAAGCACGCCCTCGACGTCATGACGGCCAAGGCCCGGAGCGGCCGCGGTATCGGGCCGACCGGTGGCGGTGCGGGACGCAAGCCCTTGCTCCCGCCCGCGCGCGGCTCTCGCATCGCGGGCGGACGGGGCGCGATCCTCCGGGGCGCTGGCCTGTCATCGTCCGGGCGAAACCAGGTCGCCTCCGATGGGGGCGATCGCGGGCCCCGCGCCCGCCTCGTCCGCACCGCCTGCGCCGGGCCCTCAGCGACACGCCCGCGAGCGGTTGGCGAGGCCTGGCCGATCCGCGTCCCCGGCCAGGGCAACGGCGTCGCTGGTCCGCACACCGTCGAGCCCGCGGCGCGGTCCCGGCGCGGTAACGGCGCCACCGATCGGGCGGCCCGGGCATGAGCGCCACGGTCTTTCTGGTCGTCATCGCCGCCGCCTTCCTGCACGCGCTGTGGAACGCGCAGGTCAAGCGCGGCGATGACAAGACGCTCGCGATGGCCGCGGTGGTTCTCGGGCAGGGGTTATTCGCGCTCCTCGCGCTCGCCGTGGCGCCGCTGCCCGCCGTCGAGAGCTGGCCCTACATCGCGGCCTCGGTGCTGCTGCATGTCGGCTACCAGGTGTTCCTGACGCGCTCCTACCGGATCGGCGATCTCACGCAGGTCTACCCAATCGCGCGGGGGACGGCGCCGCTGCTGGTCGCCGCGGTTTCGGTCGGATTCCTCGGCGTCGAGTTGGGCCCGGCCGAGATCGCGGGCGTCGTGGTGATCGGCGCCGGCATCATGAGCCTCAGCCTCGTCCGTCAGGCCGACGGCCTGCGTAACGGGCGCGCGGCCTTCCTCGCGGTGACGACGGGGTGCTTCATCGCCGGCTATTCGCTGGTCGACGGGCTTGGCGCGCGGGCGGCGGGCAGCCCGCTCGGCTTCTATGGCGTGGTCGCGGTGGTCAATTCGGCCATCTTCGCCGCGATGCTGGGGTTCTGGCGACCGGCGCGGCTGCGCGGCCTCCTGCAGGCGCGGCGGGTCTTCGTGTTGGGCGGTGGCGCCTCGTTCACCGCCTACGCGCTGGTGGTCTGGGCCTTTACGCAGGCCCCGATTGCGCTGGTGACCGCGCTGCGCGAGACCAGCGTCGTGTTTGCCCTGGTGATTGGCGTCGTCGTGCTGCGCGAGCGGCTCGACCTCGCGAAGGTGGCCTCGACCATGGTCACGATCTGCGGCGCGGCGCTCCTTCGGCTCGGCAAGGGCTGAGCGGCGCGCCCGCGTCGCCGCCGAGGGCGTGGCGCCGCAGCAGGTGGAAGGGCTGTCCAGCGCCGGGCTCGCCGAACAGGCAGAGGGCGTCGAGCACGAAGCGTGGCGCGAGGAGCGGCGCGAAGCGGGCCTGCGCGCGCGCGACCGCCAGCTCCGCCTCGGCCCCGGCGACCGGGCCGGTCAGCGTCACGTGGAACTGGAAGCCGTCGAGCACCCGCGGGTATCCCCAGCGCGCCAGCAGCGCCTCGCCCCGTGCGTCGAGCCCCTCGGCCCGGCGCCGTGCCATCTCGGCAGGCCCGGGCGGCGCGCGAAAGCGGTCGAGCCCGGTCACGCAGGATGCCGCCACAGCGTCGAGCGTCGGGCAGGGGCCGGTCGGGCGCAGCGCCACGAAACCCAGCCCCGCATCCGCCGCGAGCCCCGGCGCCGCGGCCGGCGCGAGCCGCCCGGCCAGCGCCGCGACCGCCGTGTCGAGTGCGCTCGCGGGCATCCCCTCACGCAGGCGGAAGGGGGCCTTCAGGGTCGCATGGAAGCCGTAGCGCCCCGGCACGGCGGCAAGCGGTCCGCCCTCCGGCGCCGCCGCGCGACGGGCCTCGGCATCCCAGCCCAGCCACCGGGCGCCCGCCTGCGCCAGTTCCGACCCGGCTGGTGGCGCCCAGTAGACGGCGTAGCGCCGATACCCCTCGATCCCCTGCATCGCCCCCCCCCCTGACGCCGCCGCCTCAGTCCAGCCGGGCGGTCACGCGCAGTCCGCCGCCCTCTGCCGCCGCGAGCCGCCAGGCCTTCGGCCCGATCGCGCGCCCCCGTGCCGTGCGGTAGGTACCGAGATCGAGCCGCCATCCGCCCGCGTCCAGCGCCGCCAGCCGCCCACCCGCCCGCGCCCCGTCGGCGAAGGCCACCAGGCAGTCGCCCGCGCTCGGCGCCTCGACCCGCAGCCGCGCGCCCGGGTAGAGATGGCTCGACCCGGCCTCGAGCAGCCGCGCCCCGGCGTCGCGCTCAGCCATGCGCACGCTCGCCCCAGCGCGCGGCGTTGGCACGGATCGCCGCCGTCCGCTCGGCCACCGGCGGGTGCGATGCGAGCCAGCTCGTCTGCTGCGCCATGAGGTTCTGCGGCAGGATCTGCTCGAGCTTCTCGAGCATCCGCGCCTGCGGCTCGGCACCCAGCCCCGCCCGCATCATCAGCGCCGTGGCATAGGCATCGGCCTCGAACTCGTCGCCCCGGCTGATGCGGGCGATGAACAGCGAGACCAGGAACTGCGAGGCATACCACCCAAGGATGCCGATGAATCGCGCGAGGATGCCGCCGAGGATGATTTGCGCCGTCTGCGCCCCGGCCATGTCGATCATCCTCCGCCGCGTGTGCCCCAGCGCGAGATGCCCCAGCTCGTGCGCGATGACCGATGCGACCTCGTGCACCCCGAGCCGCCCGGACTGGAAGTGCCGGAACAGCCCACTTGTCAGGTAGATCTCGCCCTCGGGCGTCGCCAGCCCGTTCGGCATGGGGTTCTCGAGCAGGCGTACCTCGATGCCGTCGATCCCGGCTGCCTCGGCCAGCCGGCCCAGCATCTTGTCGAGCTGGTCGTGATGCAGCGGGCGCGACTGGCGGCGCAGCGCCCGGCCCATCCGCCACACGTTATAGCGGAAGATCGCGAGCACCGCGACGATGAGCAGAAGGATCGGCAGCAGCTTGATCATGCGTCCCGAATATAGGTGCGCCGCCCGCGCCGGTCACCTGCGCGAGGGGGGCGCATCGGCGCCACGCGCGCGGCCCGTCCGCGCCATTCTTCGCCTGCGCTCAAGAGTCATTTGCCCGGCCGCCTCTCGCCGTGCGGATCGCGCACGGATACCTTGCGCGCAACTCGCCCTCAACGGATGGAGACGCCGCGATGACGCCCCTCACACCCGCCCCGCGACCGGTCGCGCCTGCCGCGCGCATCGGCCATGTCCATCTCAGGGTGGCCGATCTCGACCGCGCCATCGCCTTCTACTGCGGCGTGCTCGGCTTCGACGTGATGCAGGTGGTCCCGTCCGGCGCGGCGTTCCTGTCGGCGGGCGGGTATCACCATCATCTCGGCCTCAACGTGTGGGAAAGCCGTGGCGGCACCCCGCCGCCGCCGGGGCATACCGGGCTCTATCACACCGCCTTCCTCTACCCGACGCGCGCCGATCTCGCCGATGCCGTGCGGCGCGTCATCGCCGCGGGGCACCGGATCGAGGGCGCGGCCGACCATGGGGTCTCGGAGGCGGTCTACCTGCGCGACCCCGACGGCAACGGCGTCGAGCTCTACCGAGACCGGCCGCGCGAGGAGTGGCCGGTCGATGCCGACGGCAAGCTCGCCATGGTCAATGCCCGGCTCGACCTCGCCGAGCTGATCGCCTGCCGCTGAGCCCGGGCATGCCGCTGCGACGAACGAAAAGCGCCGGGCCTGTCGCCCGGCGCCGCGCCGATCAGGGATGTCCGGCGACGTTCAGCCGCGCACGAGGTCCGCGAGCGCGAGGCGCGTGGTGATCAGTGCCGCGAAGGCGACCGCACCGCAAAGCACCACCTGCGGAGCAAGCCCCGCAATCCCGGCGCCCAGCGTCGCCAGCGTGCCGAGGCCGAAAACTGCGAAGGCCGCCGTCGCGCGGATGCTGGCCGCCGAGGCGAGGGGGCCGCGCGGGTCGCAGCACCAGACGAGGAAGCCGAGCTCGACCGCGTTGAAGGCGCCGTAGCGTGCTTCCTGCGGCCGCGGCCGCATCACCACGCCCAGCACCAGCGCCGCGAAGGCCGCGAAGGACATCAGGAGCGCCGTCCCCGACGCCGCGAAGCCCAGCGCCAGCGCGAACACCGCGAGCGAGAGCCTCGGGTCGATCACCATGCGCGAGGCCAGCCGCTCGGTCAGCAGCGCCGTGCGCCGCGCCGCGCCCTGCTCCTCGGCGGTGTAGAACGCCGCGTCGTCGTACTCGGGTAGAGCAACGTCGAACATCTGATGATCCCTTCACGCCAACGGTCCGAACCCCGACCTTGAGAAGAGGCTAACCCCGCGATCCGGCGGAAATCGGGTCGCATTGCCCTGAATCTGGGCATTTTCGGGATTTCTTGCGTGCCGGGCGTGCCGATTGCCGCGATCCGGCCTCAATTCGGGGGCCGCGCGGGCTTCGCGCCCCTCAGCGGCTCAGCTCGCGCGTCGCGGCTTCGAGCCCCGCGAGCGTCATGGGGAACATTCGGCCCTCCATGATCCCGCGGACGATGCCGATCGACTGGGTGTAGCCCCAGTGCCGCTCGGGCACCGGGTTGATCCAGGCGGCCGAGGGCCATTTCGCCAGCGCGCGCCTCAGCCAGACCTCGCCCGGCTCGGCGTTCCAGTGCTCGCTCGCGCCGCCGGGATAGAGGATCTCGTAGGGGCTCATCGAGGCATCGCCCACGATCACCAGCTTCCAGTCGGGGCCGAAGGTGTTGAGCAGTTCGGCGGTCGGCGTCTGCTCGGTCCAGCGGCGGCGGTTGTCGCGCCAGACGCCCTCGTAGAGGCAGTTGTGGAAGTAGCGGTACTCGAGATGCTTGAATTCCGACCGCGCGGCCGAGAACAGCTCCTGCGCCACCCGGACGTGGTCGTCCATCGAGCCGCCCACGTCCATCAGCAGCAGCACCTTGACCGCGTTGTGCCGCTCGGGCCGCAGCTTCACGTCCAGCCAGCCGGCCTCGGCGGTCGCGCGGATCGTGCCGTCGAGGTCCAACTCCTCCGCCGCCCCCTCGCGCGCCCAGCGCCTGAGGCGCCGCAGCGCCAGCTTGATGGTGCGGGTGCCGATCTCGACATCGCCGTCGAGGTTGCGGAACTCGCGCCTGTCCCAGACCTTGACGGCGCGCCGGTTGCGGCTTTCCGCCTGCCCGATGCGCACGCCCTCGGGGTTGTAGCCATAGGCGCCGAAGGGCGAGGTGCCGGCCGTGCCGATCCATTTCGACCCGCCCTGGTGGCGCCCCTTCTGCTCCTCGAGCCGCTGGCGCAGGGTCTCCATCAGCTTCTCGAAGCCGCCCAGCGACTCGACCAGCGCCTTTTCCTCGTCGGTGAGGTGCTTCTCGGCCAGCCGGCGCAGCCATTCCTCGGGCAGGTCGATCGTCTCGGGCCCGGCGCCGCCAACGCTCTCGACGCCCCGGAACGCCTCGGCGAACACCCGGTCGAAGCGGTCGAGATGGCGCTCGTCCTTCACCAGCGCCGCGCGGGCGAGATAGTAGAAGCCCTCGACGTCCCAGGTCACCAGGTCGGCCCGCACCGCCTCGACCAGCATGAGGTGCTCGCGCAGGCTCACCGGCACGCGCGCCGCCTTGAGACCGAAGAACAGCTTGAGGAACACCGCCCCTCAGACCCCCGCGCGCGACAGCAGGATGGCGAGCACGAGGCCCACCAGACCCGCCGGGATGCCATGGGCGATGCCCCATTGCAGCTTGTCCGCCAGTGTCCCGTTGCGGTTGACGGCGCGCGCCCAGCCGATGGCGAAGGCGATTACGAAGAAGGCAACGGCGACTGGCATCGGGTCCTCGGTCTCTCGGGCATCACGGCCCCGGCGCGGGGCCCTCGTCCGCGCCCAGGGCATAAGCGCCCCAGGCGGCGGCAAGACGATGCGTGGCCTCGGCCCGCGCATGCTCGCCGGTCGCACGATAGGCACGGGCGCGCACGGCGTAAAGTGCGGCCAGCCGCTCGTCCTGCGCATGGGCGGCGAGCGGCCCCTCGGCCGCGTCGGTCGCCGCGAGCGCGCCGGCCGGGTCACCAGCCGCAAGCCTCGCCGCACCCTCGTCAACCCGCAGCCGCGCGACGCGGATGTCCTGCGCGCCATGCACGGCGGCGCAGAGCGCCCGCGCGCCGGCCAGCGCCTCGGCCGCCTCGGCCGGGTGCGCGGCGATCAGTGCCCGCCCCAGCGCCGTGCGGCTGCGAGAGGCCTGCGGGCTGCCCGGCGCGCGGGCCTCGGCGAGCCTCAGCGCCGCCCGCGCCCGCTCGATGCGGCGCGCAGGGGGCAGGTCCCGCTCGTGCACCCGGCCCGCCATGGTGCGCCAGTCGCCCAGCGCGGCGTCGGGCACGAAGGGCAGGGCGGGCGCCGCGCGGCCCGCCGGGTTCAGCCGGTCGAGCGCCACGCGCGCCGCCGCCTCGGCCTCGGCCCGACCCATCCCCGGCCGCAACTCGTGCGCGTAGAGCACGCGCAGCATCATCAGATCGACCGCCGTCGGCCACAGATGCGCGGCATCGTCGTTGAAGATCGACGGCCCCAGCCCCGAGAGGTCGTTGGCCGGCCCCAGCGCCTGCGCGATCTCCTCGATCAGGCAGGCGCGGATCAGGTGCGGCGGCGCGTCGGCCGGGATGAAGATCGTGGCGGCCTCCAACGTGTCGACCTCCGCCATCGCCGCTCCGGACAGCGCCGCCCCGTCGCGCCGGAACGCCGCCCAGCCCCGATCGCCCGGCGTGACCACGCAGGCCGCCCCCCGCAGCGCCTGTGCGAAGGCCCGCCCCTCGACCAGCCGCACATGCAGGTTGGCCGCGCCGCCGGGCGCGATCGCGATGCCCGTGCCGTCGGCCAGATAGCCGAGGTATTGCCGCAGAAAACCGGCGTAAGCCGCCGCTCCCGGCCCGTCCAGCGCGACCGTGACCGGCTCGGGCAGCCGTACCAGCCCGGCCCGCGAGGCGCCCCATTCGAGCTCGAACGTCAGGGCCCCGAACACTTCGGCCAGCCCGGCGTTCGACCACGCCGTGCCGCCCGCCGGCAGCGCCGCGCCCAGCGGCGGCGCCTCGGGCCGGGCGCCGGGCTCGCGCACCGGTCCCGTGCAGGCGGCGAGCAGGAACAGGAGCGCCGCAGCGCGCTTCACCTCTGGTACTTGATGAAGGGCGTTTTCTTTGCCACCCGGTCATAGAGGCGCCGCGCGGTTTCGTTGAAATCCTGCGTCAGCCAGTAGACCGTGGGGCAGCCCGCGGCATCTGCCGCGGCATAGACCGCCTCGATCAGCGCGCGCCCCGCGCCCGTCCCCCTCGCTTCGGGCGCGACGTAGAGGTCCTGCAGGTAGACCACGTTCTCGACCCGCCAGCAGTGCCGGTGGAACAGGTAATGCGTGAGTCCGACCAGACGCCCGTCGCGTTCGGCCACGAGCCCGTGGAAGTCGTGCGGGTCATCGCCTAGAAGCCGCGCGAAGGTCGTGCGGTAGACGTCCTCGCCGACCTTGCTCTCGTAGAAGTCGAGATATGCGGTCCAGAGCCTGCGCCATTCCGGCTCGTCGCTGGGCGCGAGCGGGCGGATCGTCAGGGCAGGAGATTCGGCTGTCGTCATCGGTGTCTCCGGTCTGGCGGGTCGGCCTCGACTCTGGACTGGCGTTGCCGCCGCCGCAACGGCCAGCCGCTTGCGGGGCGGCGGTCCCGATCCCGTGATCGCGTCGCAACGCCCCTCCGGAGCGGCACGTTCGTGGGGCATTCGAGGGCGCTTCCGGGAGACCGCCTGCCGGAGCGCCGAACGCACACGAGCGAGGAGTAGACATCTTGAAACGCGCGGCGCTGGCAATGCTGATCGCCGGGTTTGCCGCAGGCGGGCTTGCCCATGGTCAGACCTCCGGCGGTCTGAACGAGGCTCAGGAGGAGCTTCTCGATACCCTGCCGGACGACAAGGACTCGCCCGACGGGCGGCGGGGCCGGCATGGACACGACCATCGAGCAGCCCGGGATGGGCAACGAGGCGGGCTTGCCCGCGTCGATCTCCCCGGACCCCGGGATCGGCGAGGTCAACACGAATTTCGAGCCGGGCTCGACCACCGAGATGGGCTCGGGTGCCGGCGAGAACCCGGACCCGATCGGCGGCGGCTGACATTGGCGGGTGCCGCCCGAGCGCGCGTGGGGCCATCTAGCCCCGCCCGTCGCGTCCCGCCGGGCCGAACGGCGTCCGATCAGCCCTGACGGCGCGCCATGAAGGCCAGCCGCTCGAACAGGTGCACGTCCTGCTCGTTCTTGAGCAGCGCCCCGTGCAGCGGCGGGATCGCGTGCTTGGCGTCGGCGCGCAGCGTCGCGGGGTCCACGTCGTCGGCCATCAGCAGCCGGATCCAGTCCAGCGCCTCGGATGTCGAGGGCTTCTTCTTCAGCCCCGGCGTCTCGCGCAGCTCGTAGAAGCGCGTCAGCGCGGCGCGCACCAGCTCGTGCTTCACGCCGGGGAAGTGCACGTCGACGATGCGCGTCATCGTCTCGGTATCGGGGAAGGCGATGAAGTGGAAGAAGCAGCGGCGCAGGAAGGCGTCGGGCAGTTCCTTCTCGTTGTTCGAGGTGATGATGACGATGGGCCGCTGGCGGGCGACCACGGTCTCGCCGGTCTCGTAGACGTGGAACTCCATGCGGTCGAGCTCCTGCAACAGGTCGTTGGGGAACTCGATGTCGGCCTTGTCGATCTCGTCGATCAGCAGCACGACCTTTTCGGGCGCGTCGAACGCCTCCCAGAGCTTGCCGCGGCGGATGTAGTTGCGCACGTCGCCCACGCGCCCGTCGCCAAGCTGGCTGTCCCGCAGGCGGCTGACGGCGTCGTATTCATAGAGGCCCTGCTGCGCCCGGGTGGTGGATTTGACGTGCCATTCGATCAGCCGCAAGCCCAGCGCCTGTGCCACCTGGCGGGCGAGTTCGGTCTTGCCGGTGCCGGGCTCGCCCTTGACCAGCAGCGGGCGCTCCAGTCGAATCGCGGCGTTGACCGCGATCATCAGATCCTCGGTCGCGACATAGTCGGCCGTTCCCTCAAACCGCATGGCGGCTTTCCTCCACTCCGCGCCCACCGGGGATTTTTTCGCAAACGATTGAGGCATATAGCGCAATCTTTCATTGGTTTTAAGACGTGACAATCTGTCCCCGACGCTCTATATGCACCGCAACCTCGCTGCGCGGGAACTTGGGTGGGAGAGACCGTTCCGATGAATATCGAAGCCCCGATCGACCCTGAGTATCGCCCCTCCGACGACGAGCCCTTCATGTGCGACCGGCAGAAGGACTACTTCCGGCGCAAGCTGCTGGCATGGCGCGACTCGATCCTCGAGGAGAGCCGCGAGACCGTCCTCAACATGCAGGAGGACACGCAGAACATCCCCGATCTCGCCGACCGCGCCTCGGCCGAGACCGACCGCGCGCTGGAGCTGCGGACCCGCGACCGGCAGCGCAAGCTGATCTCGAAGATCGACGCGGCGCTTCGGCGCATCGACGAGGGCACCTACGGCTACTGCGAGGAGACGGGCGAGCCGATCTCGCTCAAGCGCCTCGACGCGCGCCCGATCGCGACCCTCTCGCTCGAGGCGCAGGAAAAGCACGAGCGGCGTGAGAAGGTCCACCGCGACAGCTGAGCGCCGCCGCGCGGGAGCATGAGGAAGGGCCGCCCAGGTGCGGCCCTTTGCCGTTTTGGCGCCGCCTACATCACGCCCGAGGATTTCAGGTTCTTCACCATATCCTCGTACTTGACCTTCATCTTCTCCTGCTTGGCGAGGGCCTCGAACAGCTTCTTCGCGGTCTTGGTGTCGCCGGTTGCCTGGGCCTCCATCGCAGCCTTCAGCTTCTTGACGTCGCTGATCCCCAGGACCTTGGCGGCCTTGGTCGGGTCGCCCATGTTCTCCTTGACCTGGTACTCCTTGTACTCATTCGAGGCGACGAAGGTGCCTATGTCGCCGTTCAGCGCGTCGCCGACCTGGGTCTTGCCCAGCGCGATGATCTTCGGCCAGAGCGCGTTGCCCCAGTCGCCCGCCGCCGCCAGCTTTCCCCCGGCGGTGGTGACCTTGCCGTCGACATTCACCGCGAGCTTGGCCTTGGGGTCGAGATACTTGGGCCACACGCCCTGCGCGTTGCCCTTGTCGAAGTAGAACATCACCTCGTTGAGCGTCGCCCGGCGTTTCGCATATGCAAGATATGCGGCCATCATCTTCGGGTTCTTCTTGATTTCGTCGACGTTTCTCGGCGTCTCGGCCATGTCGGTTCCCCCCTGGTGCTGAAATGACTTACGCAACGGCCACTCGGAAATCGCGATGCCGCGAGGGTAGGTCCGCGCAAGCCACGCGGCAACGAAATTCCGGCCCGATCCTGCCGCGCATGGCTTTTCCATCAGGCGGAAGTCCATCCATGCTGCCTTGCAGCATGGTCGCCCGCCCCCTATCCACGCCCGAAAATGGGGACAACACAGGACATCCGGCCATGACCGAGCGTGTCGGCGCAGGCGGCCTCCGGGTCGCGCGCGAGCTCTACGATTTCATCAACGCGCAAGCGCTGCCCGGGACGGGCGTGGACGAGGCCGCGTTCTGGGAGGGCTTTGGCCGCATCGCCGCCGCGTTCGCGCCAAGGAACCGCGCGCTGGTGGCAAAGCGCGCCGCGCTGCAGGAGAAGATCGACGCCTGGCACATCGCCCGGCGCGGCCAGCCGCATGACGCGGCCGCCTACAAGGCATTCCTGACCGAGATCGGCTACCTGGTCCCCGAGGGGCCAGACTTCACCATCGACACGCCCGGCGTGGACGACGAGTTCTCGACGATCGCGGGGCCGCAGCTCGTGGTGCCGGTGATGAACGCACGCTACGCGCTGAACGCGGCCAATGGGCGCTGGGGCTCGCTCTACGACGCGCTCTATGGCACCGACGCTCTGGGCAGCCCCGCGCCGAAGGGCAGGTATGACCGCAGGCGTGGTGGGCGCGTCGTCACCTGGACCAAGGCGCACCTAACCGGCATCGCGCCGCTGTCGGTCAAGGGGCTCGCCTGGGGTCATGTCGAGGGCGTCGCCGTGGTGAACGGCCAGCTGCAGGTCCGCCTGATCCCGGGCCTGACCGCGCGCGACGGTACCGGCGTGCGGGCCGCGACCGCGGGGCTTGCCGATCCCTCGCAGTTCGTCGGCTATCGCGGCGACCCGGCAAACCCCTCGGCGATCCTGCTGCGGCGCCACAACCTGCATGTCGAACTGAAGATCGACCTCGACAGCCCCATCGGTCGGCATGACAGCCTCGGCCTCGCCGACGTGATCGTCGAGGCCGCGATCACGACGATCTGCGACTGCGAGGATTCGGTTGCCGCGGTCGATGCCTCCGACAAGGTGCTGACCTACTCGAACTGGCTGGGCCTGATGAAGGGCGACCTGACCGAGCAGGTCGAGAAGGGCGGCGAGACCTTCACCCGGGCGCTAAACCCCGACCGCGAGTATCTCGCGCCCGACGGCACGCCCTTCACCCTGCCGGGACGGTCGCTCATGCTGGTGCGCAACGTGGGCCCGCTGATGACCAACCCCGCGATCCTGCTGCCCGACGGCGCCGAGATCCCCGAGGAGATCTTGGACGCCGTCTGCACCTCGCTGATCGCGCTGCATGACCTGCGCAAGACCGAAGGCCCACGCAACTCGCGCGCGGGCTCGGTCTACATCGTCAAGCCCAAGATGCACGGCCCCGAGGAGGTCGCCGCCACCGACGCCCTGATGGCCGCGGTCGAGGACCTGCTGGGCATGGCGCGCAACACCATCAAGCTCGGCATCATGGACGAGGAGCGGCGCACCACCGTCAACCTCAAGGAGTGCATCCGCGCCGCCAAGTCGCGTATATGCTTCATCAACACGGGCTTCCTCGACCGCACCGGCGACGAGATCCACACCTCGATGCAGGCCGGCCCCATGATCCGCAAGGCGGACATGAAGAAAACCCCGTGGATCGCCGCCTACGAGGACTGGAACGTCGACATCGGGCTCGAATGCGGGCTCAAGGGCGTCGCCCAGATCGGCAAGGGCATGTGGGCGATGCCGGACCTGATGCAGGCGATGCTCGAGCAGAAGGTGGTCCACCCGATGGCCGGCGCGAACACCGCGTGGGTGCCCTCGCCAACCGCCGCCACGATCCACGCGATCCATTATCACCGGGTCGATGTGGCCGCGCGGCAGGCCGAGATCGGCGGCCGCCCGCGCGCCGCTCTGGGCGACATCCTGGCCATACCGCTGGCCGACCGCCCGAACTGGTCGGCCGAGGAGATCCAGGCCGAGCTCGACAACAACTGCCAGGGCATCCTCGGCTATGTCGTGCGCTGGATCGACCAGGGGGTTGGCTGCTCGAAGGTGCCCGACATCAACGACATCGGCCTGATGGAAGACCGCGCGACCCTGCGGATCAGCTCGCAGCACATCGCTAACTGGCTGCTGCACGGCATCGTCACCGCCGACCAGGTCACCGCCACCCTGCGCCGGATGGCCGAGGTGGTCGACCGCCAGAACGCGGGCGACCCGGCCTACGCGCCGATGGCGCCGCGCTTCGACGGGCAGGCCTTCCAGGCGGCGGCAGATCTCATCTTCATGGGCACCGACCTGCCCAGCGGCTATACCGAGCCGGTGCTGCACGCACGGCGCCTGAAGAAGAAGGCGGAGCTGAAAGGGGAGGCTGCCTGAGATGCCCGAGATCACCCTGCGCAAGGCGCGCACCATCATCGCCCGGACGCTGGCCAAGGGCCGCGAGATGGAGCTCAAGCCCCTGTCGGTCATCGTGCTCGACGCGGGCGGCAACGTGAAGGCGTTCGAGCGCGAGGACGGTGCCTCGAACCTGCGTTTCCAGATGGCGCACGGCAAGGCATACGGCGCGTTGGGCGTGGGGCAGGGCTCGCGCTACCTGATGACGCGCGCCGAGAAGCAGCCCTATTTCACCGATGGCCTCGGCACCGTGTTCGGTGCCATCCTGCCGGTGCCGGGGGGCGTGCTGGTCAAGGACCGCAAGGGCAACATCATCGGCGCCGTGGGCGTGACCGGCGACACCTCGGACAACGACGAGGCCGCGGCGCTTGCGGGCATCGAGGCCGCGGGCTTCACCGGCGACGGCGGCTGAGCCCGGCGCAGTCCCCCGCCTGCAACGACTTGCGGCTTGCGTTCGGCGGCCCGAAGCGCTGCCGTATACATGCCGTCCGCGACGCGCCGGGCGGCACGGACCGCGCCTGCTTGCAGCTCTCCCGCTCTCGCGCACGGACGTCCGGATCGAACCGCATGGAGACTGCGTGAGGAGCTCGATGCCCGGTAATGACGCACAGTGCACGCGCCGCCGCCGGGCGCTCTGGCCCCTCGCCGCGCTCGTCGTCGCGGGCTGCGCCGCCGCGATGCGCCCGCCTCCGCCCGCCGCGGGCGAGCCGGTGCTGCCCTATCCGCTGTTTGCCGCCTCGGACGCGCTGATGAAAAGCTGGCGCTTCATCCGCATCTGGGGGCAGTCGGAATGGCGGCTGATCGCCGATGGCGACGACGTGGCGATCGAGCCGGTCGTCGATGGCTCGTCGACGGCGCTGGCCCGCTGGGTCCAGATCGACACCGAAACCTGCCCGGTCGTCGAATGGTCGTGGCGCGTGGACCGCCTGCCGGAGGGCGCGGACCTTGCTGTCCGGGCGACCGACGATGTTGCGGCCTCGCTGGTCTTTGCCTTCGGCGATCCCGGCGCGCTGTCGAACCCGCGCCCGGTGCCGACGCTGCGCTACGTCTGGTCCACGCCCGCGAACGCCGCGGGCAGCGTGATCGAGAGCCCCTATTTCATCGGGACGCTCTACAGCTTCGTGGTGCGCAGCGGCGGCGCGGGCGAGGGCTGGCACACCGAGCGGCGCAACCTGCGCGAGGACTACCAGCGCGCCTTCGGCGAAGCCCCGCCCGGTCCCGTCGAGGTGATGGCGCTGTTCACGGACAACGACCACCTCGAGGCGCCGCTGCACAGCCTCTATCGCGCGGCCACGCTCTACTGCACCGAACTGCCCGACGAGGCCTTCCCCTCGTGACCGCGCCGGCGTGACCGGCCGCACACATCACGACCGCGCGATGGGGCCTCACGCCGGGGCGCCCCTTGCATTATGTCATGAAACTGTCATGTAAGTGTCATCCCGGCGGGGGTCACCGGGTGCTGCGGAGTATCCACCAATGTCCGGTCACATGCTCCTTGTCGAGCTTGCAGGCGCCGTTGCCCTCCTCGTGTGGGCGGCGCGTCTCGCGCGGACCGGCATGGAGCGCGTGTTGGGCGAGCGGCTGCGCCGCGCCATCGGCCTTGCCACGCGCAACCGGGTCGCGGCCTGCGCGACGGGGGTGGGTGTGGCCGCGGCGCTGCAAAGCTCGACGGCCACCGCGCTCCTGCTCACCTCGTTCACCAGCCGCGGCCTGATCGCGCTCGCGCCGGCGCTGGCGGTGATGCTGGGGGCCGATGTGGGCTCGAGCCTCGTCGTGCAGGCGCTGATCTTCGACATCGGCGGGCTCGTGCCGATCCTGATCTTCCTCGGGGTCGCGCTGTTCATGGGCTGCGCGGCCGCGCATCTGCGCAACATGGGGCGCCTGCTGATCGGGCTGGGGCTGATGCTGATGGCGCTCGGGATGATCTCGGCCGCGTCCGAGCCGCTGCGCGACGACGCGCTGTTGCAGACCGTGCTGCAACGGCTGGCCAGCGACCCGCTGCTGGCGCTGGGGATCGCCGCGCTGCTGACATGGCTCGCGCATTCCTCGGTCGCGTCGATCCTGTTCTTCATCTCGCTCGCGGCAGGCGGCATCCTGTCGCCGGAACTCGCGCTCACCTTCATTCTGGGCGCCAATGTCGGCGCGGGCTTTGTGCCTCTGGGCCTTGCCTTGCGCAGCGGCGGCACGGCGCGGCGGATGCTGGTCGGGAATCTGGTGTTCCGGCTGACGGGGGCGCTGGTGGTGCTGCCCTTCCTGCCGCTGGTCTCGGGCGTCCTCGCCGGGCTCGACTGGGGGGTGGGGCGGCAGCTTGCGAACGCCCACACGGCCTTCAACCTCGCCCTTGCGCTGGGCTTCCTGCCGCTCGCCGGGCTGGCCGCGCGGCTGCTTGAGCGGCTGATGCCCGAGCCGGAGGAGGCGATGGCCGAGAACCGGCTGCCGCTGCTCGACCCCGCCGCCCTCGACCGGCCGCGGATCGCGCTGTCGGGCGCCTCGCGCGAGGCGCTGAGGATCGCCGAGACGGTCGAGCTGATGCTGCGCGAGGCTATCCGCCCGTTCGAGGAGGCCGACGGCAGGCGGCGAGAGGAGATCCGCAGCCTGGATGCCGGCGTCGATACCTCCTGCGAGGCGGTCGTACGCTACCTCACCCGCCTGATGCAGCGCGAGCTTTCGCCCGCCGAGTCCCGCGAGGCCTTCGACCTGATCCTGTTCACCACCAACCTCGAGCATGTGGGCGACATCATCGACAAGAACCTGCTGGCGCTGGCGCAGAAGAAGCAGCGTCTGCAACTCGCCTTCTCGCCCGAGGGGTGGCGCGAGCTGCAGCGCATGCACAACACCGCGGTCGAGCAGATGCGCCTCTCGGTCGCCGTCTTCGTGACGCGCGACCTCGAGATGGCGCGGGAGCTCGTGCGCGCCAAGGAGGCCATGCGCACCGCCGAGCGACAGGCGACCGAGAGTCACCTGCGCCGCCTTCGCGAGGGCACGCCCGCCTCGATCGAAACGTCGTCGCTGCATCTGGACATGCTGCGCGACCTCAAGCGGGTCGTGGCCCATGTGACGGCCGTGGCGCATCCGATCCTGGAAGCCGCGGGCGAGCTCAAGGACTCGCGGCTCAGGGACGGCGGCGGCTCGGGTGCACCCGACCGCGCCGCGGCCCCCGCGCCCGCGTTGCGCTGACGGCGCCGGGCGCGCGGACGCCTCCCACTATCGCGGATCGGAGATGCCACGCCCACCGCCGCGCGCCTGCAATCACAAGATCACGATCGCGTAATCTCCCTCAGCCTGCCGCGCGCCGCCCCGCCGATCGCGCTTGTCGGCGCACGCGAGCCATGACAACCTCAGGTTGTTTGTTGCTCAACGTTTTCCGTGGGACATCTTGATGCTCAAGCCGGTCTGCCGCGCCGCTTTCGGCGCAATCCTCCTCGCTGCCTGCGCCACAGGCCCCGAAACGCCCTTCGCACCGATCACCAGCGAGGCCGAGTTCGCCGAGAAGGTCGTGGGCAGAAGCATCGAGTATCCGAGCGGTTCACTGGTCGCGAACCCGGACTCGACGCTCACTGGGACCTTCGGGTCCGCGAGCGCCAAGGGCCGCTGGGAATGGCGCGACGGACGGTTCTGTCGCGATCTCGTCATCGGCTCGCGCGACTTTCCCTTCGAATGCCTCACGCCGGAAACCGCCGAGGACTACATCCGCTTCGTGCGGGCCGACGGCAGCCTCTCGGAAACCGCCCGCCTCAGGTGACCGTCGGGCGCGGGCGGGGGCAGGCGCGTGCCAGAACACGTCGCCGCTCCACTCGGCAGGAGCGGGGGCGCGCATCCGCCCCGTCGTTCGCGCTGCGCCCCGGCCGCCCGGTGTCCCGCTCCGGGCCGGTGGTGCCAAGGGCGTCCTGCCCGGCGCGTTCTTCCACTGCGCCGACCTCCACCGCACCGCCCGTCCCGGCTTCCCGCGCCGCTCCGCCCTGCGTCGTGTGCGCCCGCACTCAATCGTGCCCGCATGCGGCGCATGGTCTACGACCCAATTTGCGCAACGTTTCATAAACGCACTTTAACTCAAGAGACTGAAATGGCTTTCACGCGCGAAAGCCTGCGCCCTTCACACCGGCAGCCGGGGCAGGTAGGCGCCCTTCTGCTCCAGCACGAAGGCCCGGAAGGCCGCCGCCGCGGGTGACAGCTCGTGGTCCTCCAGCCGGATCATGTACCACTGCCGCACGATCGGCATGCCTGCGAGCCTCAGCGTCACCAGCCGCCCGGCCTCGAGCTCGGGCACCACGGTGTGGGCCGAGATCATCGCGATCCCCAGCCCGGCGATCACCGCCTGCTTGATCGTCTCGTTGGTGCCCATCTCGATCGAGCGGTAGGGCCGCCCCTCGCCGATCCGGTCGAGGTAGCGGGTCGTCAGGATCCGCGTGCCCGACCCCTCCTCGCGGGTGAGGAAGGTTTCGGACAGGAGTTCCTCGGCCGAGACGCTGTCCTTGCACGCCAGCGGATGGTCGGCCGGGGCGATCAGCACATAAGGGTGGTCGCCCAGCACGTCGGCCACGTTCGCAGGCTGCTGCGGCGGCCGGCCCATGATGGCCAGCTCGATCTCGCCGCGGGTCAGCATCTCGATGATCCGGTCGCGGTTGCCGACCTTGAGGCCGATCTCGATCCGCGGGTTGAGCTTCTTCATGCTCGCGACCAGCCCCGGCGCGAAGTATTTCCCCGTCGAGACCACGCCAACCGAGACATGGCCCGCATAACCCTTCCGCAGCGCCGTGACCCGCTCGAAGCACTGCTCGAGTGCGGTGTCGATCTGCCGGATCGTGGCCAGCAGCTCGCTCCCGACCGGCGTGAGCGAGACCTTGCCGTCCGGCCCTCGGTGGATGACCTGCGCGCCCACGATCTCCTCGAGCCCGCGAAGCTGCGTCGAGACCGCCGGGGGCGTCACGTGCAGCACCGCCGCCGCCGCGGTGATCGAGCCCGCATCGACGATCGCCGCCAGCGCGCGAAGCTGTTTAAGGGTGAGGGCCTTGGGATGCAGCATGGCCCCCGGGTTAAGGCAGATTTCAGCCGATGTAAATTTTCCTTTTGTCCGGATCGCGCGGCCTGCGCGAATGCGTTGCGCGGATCGCGCGCCCTGCGCGCGCATGGCGCCTTGCCAAGGTGCGAGCGAGGCATAGAGTCGGCGGCATGGACGAGGTCGAACTGAAGCTTCTGCTCGACGAGGCCGGCGAGGCGCGCCTGCGCCGCGCCGCGACGGCAGCCGGCCGGGGCAGGAGCGCGACGCTGCTGACCCGCTATTTCGACACCCCCGACGGGGCACTCGGCCGGGCCGGGATCGCGCTCAGGCTCCGCCGCGAGGGGCGGCGATGGGTGCAGACGGTGAAGGTGCGGGCGCGCCACTCGGCCGGCTTGAGCGCCGCGCGGGAGGCCGAGACGCCCGCGCCCGGCGGTCGCCTCGATCTTGGCCGCATCGCGGATGGCGATCTGCGCGAGCGGGTCGAGACCGCTGTGAACGGCGACGCGCTCGCACCGGTCTTCGAGACCGAGATGCGCCGCACCCGCTTCCGCCTGCTGCCGGACGGCGCGAGCGAGGTCGAGCTTGCCATCGACGCGGGCGAGATCCGGTCGGGGGCGCGAGCCGCCCCGCATCGCGAGGCCGAGTTCGAGCTCGTCTCGGGCGACCCGGCGGCGCTGTTCCTCGCGGCGCGGCAGCTGATTCCCGCGGGCGGGGTCGTGTTCTCGACGCTGTCCAAGGCCGAGCGCGGCGCCCGCCTCGCGGCCGAGGGGCAGACCTGCGACCCGGCGGTGCCGCGCAAGGCGGCCGAGGTCGCGATCGACCGCGGGATGACGGCCGAGACGGCGGGCGAGGCGGTGCTTGCCGAATGCCTCGACCAGATCGCGGGGAATGCGCGGGCGATCCTCGCCTCCGACGATCCCGAGGGGCCGCACCAGCTGCGGGTCGGACTGCGCCGGCTGCGCACCGCCTTCCGGCTGTGGCGCGAGCCGTTCGACGGGCTGGGCCTGCGGCGTCTGGGCGTCGAGGCGCACTGGCTGGGGTGCGAGGTCGGGCGGCTGCGCGATCTCGACGTGGCGATCTGCGACCTGCTTCGCCCCGCGGCGGCGCGCGCCGAAGCCGAGCCCGGTTTCGCACCGCTCCTCGCCACGCTCGGGGCGCGCGCCGAGGCCGAACGCGCGGCCCTGCGCGCCACGCTGGCCGGTCCGCGGATGCAGGCATTCCTGTTCGATCTTGCCCAGTTTATCGCGCTGCGCGGCTGGCTCGATCCCGCCGACCACGCCCAGACAGGGCGGCTCGCTCGTCCGGCCACGGACCTCGCCGCCGCCGAGCTTGGCCGGATCTGGGCGCGGACGTCCAGGCGCGCGCGGGGCATCGACCACCTCGACATCGAGGCCCGCCACGAGCTGCGCAAGGCGCTCAAGGGTCTGCGTTACGCGATCGAGTTCCTCGGGCCGCTCTATCCGGCGAAGCGGGTCGGCTCGATGCTCAAGCCGCTCAGGGCGCTGCAGGAGATCTTCGGCAATCTCAACGACCTGGCGATGGCCGAGGCGCTGTTCATGGCGCCCGACGGGCCGGCGGCCACCGACCCCGCCACGGCGCGAGCGGCGGGGCGCGTGATCGGCGCGCGCGCGGTGCTGGCCGAGGAGGACTGGGCGCAGGCCCGGGCGCGCTGGCGGGCGCTGAAGAAGGTCAAACCCTTCTGGGCGTGACTCACCGGCCCGCGTTCAGCGCCTTCAGCCACAGGTGATAGGCGCTGTGGTCCTTCTCGGCCATGCCCAGCTCGTTGGTGAGCGCGGCATAGGCGCCGCGCGCCGTCTCGGTCAGCGGCAGCCGCAGGCCCGCGCGACGCGCCGCGTCAAGCGCGTTGTCCATGTCCTTGAGCTGCACCCGCGCCATCGCGCCGGGGCGGAAGTCGCCCGCGATCATCCGGCCGCCATGCAGCTCGAGGATGCGCGAGGTCGCAAAGCCCCCCATCAGCGCCGCCTGCACCTGCGCGGCGTCGCAGCCGCCCGCCACGGCCAGCGTGAGCGCCTCGGACACCGCGCCGATGGTGATGCCGACGATCACCTGGTTCGCGAGCTTGGCGGTCTGGCCGGCGCCGCTCGGGCCGACATGGGTTGCCCGGCCCATGGCCGAGAACAGCGGCAGGGCCGCCGCGAAATCATCGGCCGACCCGCCGGCCATGATCGCGAGCCGCGCCTCGACCGCGCCGACCTCGCCGCCCGAGACCGGCGCATCGAGGTGCCGGCAGCCCGCTGCGCCCAGCGCCTGCGCGTGGTCGCGCGCAAGCTGGGGCTGGATCGAGGACATGTCGATGAAAAGCGCCCCGGCCGCGTGCTCGGCCAGCCTGCCGCCCAGCACGACCTCGGTCACAACCGCGCCGTTCTCGAGCATCGTCACCACCGCGTCGGCGCCGGCGACCGCAAGCTGCGGCGTGCCCGCGACCTCGGCCACATCCGCCAGCGCATCGGCCTTTGCGCGCGTGCGGTTCCAGACCCGTACCCGGAAGCCCGCTTTCGCAAGGTTGCGCGCCATCGGCGCCCCCATGATGCCGGTGCCGAGCAGGGCGACGGTGCGGATGGTCATGGGCCGAACCTTTCCGATCTGCGCCCCGCCCGCCCGCTCCAGCGAGCCGGGCGGCGGCGGGGGTGGGGGTGGGGCTGCCGCGCCAGGTCCGGGGCGGCGCCAGCCGCCGCGGGCGCGGTGCAACTCAGGGCGCTGCGACCACGCGCTGGCGCTGGCGACCCAGCCCCTCGATGCCAAGCTCCACCACGTCGCCCGGGCTCAACCAGCGCGGCTCCTTCATGCCCAGGGCGACGCCAGGGGGCGTGCCGGTCGGGATCACGTCGCCGGGCTCGAGCGTCATGAAGCGCGAGATGTAGCTGACGAGACGCCCGACCCCGAAGATCATCGTGGCGGTCGAGCCGGTCTGCCGCCGCTCGCCGTTCACGTCGAGGAACATCGCGAGGTTCCCGACATCGGCGATCTCGTCGGCCGTCACCAGCCACGGGCCCAGCGGGCCGAAGCTGTCATGGCTCTTGCCCTTGATCCACTGGCCCCCCTTGTGGATCTGGAAATCGCGCTCCGAGACGTCGTTGAAGACGGCATAGCCCGCGACATGGCCCGGCGCCTCGGCCTCGCTCACGTTCTTCGCGCGCGTGCCGATGACGATGGCAAGCTCGATCTCGTAATCCAGCATGGTCGAGCCCACCGGCTGCTCGATGTCGTCGTTCGGGCCCGACAGCGCCGAGATCGCCTTGCCGAACAGCACCGGCTCGGTCGGCACCGGCAGGCCGGATTCGGCCGCGTGGTCGGCATAGTTGAGCCCCACGCAGGCGAATTTCTGCACGCGCCCGACGCAGGGCCCAACCCGCACCGAGGGGTCGATCGCCGGCAGCGAGGCCGGGTCGAGCCCGCGCAGCCGGTCGAGCCCGGCGGGCGACAACACCTCGCCCGCGATGTCGTCCACCACGCCCGACAGGTCCCGGATCGTGCCCGCATCGTCCATCATGGCGGGGCGCTCGCGCCCCCTCTCGCCCACCCGCATCAGTCTCAAAGCCGTTCCTCCCTGATCAGCCTGTCCAGCCGCCGTCGATCACATGGGTCTGGCCGGTTACGAAGGCGCTTTCGTCGGACGCGAGATAGACCACCAGATGCGCGACCTCGGCGGCCGAGGCGAAGCGCGCCATCGGCTGGCGGGCCAGGAAGGCCGCGCGCGCGGTCTCGTAGTCGCCCTGCGCCTGCATCCGCGCATTGAGCGAAGGCGTGTCCACCGTCCCCGGGCAGACCGCGTTGCAGCGGATGCCCTGCGTTACGAAATCGCGCGCCACCTGCTTCGTCAGCCCGATCACCGCGCCCTTGGTCGCGCCATAGACCGCCCGGTTCGGCGCCCCGGTGATCGACGAGACGACCGAGGCGGTGTTGACGATCGAGCCATGCCCGCGCGCCAGCATGCCCGGCAGGGCCGCGCGGATGGTGCGGAACATCGAGGTCACGTTGAGCTCGAAGGCGGCGCGCCACTGGTCCTCGGTCGCGTCGAGGATGGTGCCGTGATGCACGACGCCGGCGCAGTTCACCAGCACGTCGGGCTCGGCGCGGGCGACCACGTCGGCGATCGCGTCCGCGTCGCGGGCGTCGAGGCGCATCAGCTCCGCGCCCCCCAGCGTCGAGAGCGTGTCGAGGTCGATGTCGGTGGCGAAGACCTCCGCCCCCTCGGCGACCGCGGCCTCGGCGCTGGCGCGGCCGATGCCCGCAGCCGCCGCGGTGACGAGAACGCGTTTTCCGCGCAGGCGCATGGGCTTTCCCCTCAGTCGTCCAGCGTTCCGTGAACCGCGACCAGATCCAGCGTCGCCTCCTGCGGCGCGATGGCGCGGAAGCTCTCGCTCACGCCCGAGGCCACCAGCTCGCGCTGCACGATCAGGAGCGTGTTGGCCTCGTGCTCGTCGCAGAGGCTCGCCATGAAGGCCAGTTCCTCCTCGGCCACCGGGTGGGCGGCGTCGAGGTCGGGCGCGCCCCAGGCCTCGACGAAATGCGCGGCCAGACGCTCGACCAGCGCGCGGTATTCGTGCGGCTCGATCTTGGCGGTGGCGATGAAGGTCGCGCGGCCGAAACTCTCGAGCCCCAGCCAGCCATTGGCGAAGGCTTGCCGGCGCTTGCCCTTGAGGTCGTCCTCGGTCCAGTTCGAGAACTCGAAGGCGCCCGAGATCGCCCATTCGTCGGGCTGGGCCGCGTGCTCGAACACGTTCTCGTCGGATGCGTCGAAGCGCAGCGTGCGCGCGAGCCTCATGCGCCGCCCTCCAGCATGACGCTGAGCGGGCGCAGCTCGGTCGTGTCGCCGCGCCGGACCAGCTGTCCGCCGAACTCGTCGAGGCCCATGAAGGTGCCGCCGTCCTCCAGCGTCTCGCCGATCCGCCAGCCGCGCTCGCGCCAGGCGGCGTGAAGGCCGGCGAAGCCCTCGCTCTCCAGCCGGTTCAGCCAGACCAGCATGTGGCGCGACCAGCTTTCCAGAAGCTGGACCGGCGTGATCTCGAGGCAGCCCTCGTTGGCGAGGCTGGTCTCGTCGGGCACGAGGCCCGGCGCCTCGGCGTGCTCGGGCGGCGGCAGGAAGGGGATCTCGATGCCGATCACCAGCCAGTCGGGCTCGGCTGCGGGGTCGGTGGTCGAGGCCTGCGCCCGCATCCGCCCGCAACGCGCGCCGTTGACGCGAAAACCGCCGGGCCAGTCGTAATGCACCGCGACCTCGGGCGGCGCCAGCGCGCCCACGGCGTCGCCAAGGCCCAGAGCGACGGCGAAGACCGCGCCCATCGCCTGCTCGAGCGGCTGCTCGGGCGCCAGCACCACCGCCGCCGCCAGCCGGTCCGCCCCGGCCTGCCAGACGATCAGGCCCGGATCGGTGCCGAGCGCCGCGACCGACACGGCGCGCAGCATCGGGTCGATGCCGTGCGGCGCCTCCTCGCCCCGCAGGAGCGGCGGAAATGTCGGGCCGGGCGCCGCGCGCATCAGATCTTCCCGCTCTCGATCAGCCGCTCGGCGACATCGAGGAAGGCGCGCGCCTGCGGGCTTGCAGGCTTCGCCGCCACGATGGGCGCGCCGCCGTCGCCCGCCTCGCGGATCGCGAGGTCGAGCGGGATCTCGCCGAGGAAGGGTACGCCCAGCTTTGAGGCCTCGGCCCGCGCCCCGCCATGGCCGAAGATGTGCGCCTCGTGGCCGCAGTTCGGGCAGATGTAGGCTGACATGTTCTCGACGATCCCCAAGAGCGGGATGCCCGTCTTCTCGAACATGTTGATCGCCTTGCGCGCGTCGAGCAGCGCGATGTCCTGCGGCGTCGAGACCACGATGGCGCCCGTGACCTGGGCCTTCTGGCTGAGCGTGAGCTGGACGTCGCCCGTGCCCGGCGGCAGGTCGATCAGCAGCACGTCGAGCCGGCCCCACTGCACTTGGCCCAGCATCTGCTGCAGCGCGCCCATCAGCATCGGGCCGCGCCAGACCACGGCCTCGCCCTCGGGCACCATGAAGCCGATCGACATGGCGGTGACGCCATGGTTCCTCAGCGGCAGGATGATCTTGCCGTCAGGGCTCGACGGGCGGCCCGAGATGCCCAGCATCCGCGGCTGCGACGGGCCATAGACATCGGCGTCCAGCAGGCCCACGCGCTTGCCCATCGCGGTGAGCGCGATGGCGAGATTGGCCGAGACGGTCGACTTGCCGACCCCGCCCTTGCCCGAGGCGATGGCGATGATGTGGTCGACGCCAGGGATCTTCTTCGAGGCGGGCTCGGCGGGCTTGCGCCGGCCGAGGTTGAGCTCCGGCGGCGGCCCCTTCGGCTCGGCCCGCGCCGACGAGGGGGCCGCCGAGTGCGCCGTAAGCACGCCCGAGACCTTCTCGACGCCCGGCAACGCCTCGACGGCCGCCACCGCCGCCTGCCGCAGCGGCTCCATCGCGGGCCCCTTGGCGGGGTCGACCTCGATCACGAAGCTCACCTGTCCACCCGAGATCGAGACCGCCTTGGCCATGTCGGCCGAGACGATGTCCCGGCCGATGCCGGGATCGACGATCTTCGAGAGGGCCGCGAGAACGTCTTCCCGCGTGACGCTCATTCATCCCCTCCGGGCGTGATCTTGCCCTCGACGACGTGCTCGACGCCCAGTTCCGGCATGGTGAGCACCACCTTCACCGCCACGGGGCCCGCCGGGTTCGCGGCGCGCATGGCTTTCTCGATCTCCTGCTGCGAGGTGACGCCCACCTGCTTGAGGAACTTTCGCATCGACATGTTGAAGGCATCCGATGTCATTGCTCGTCTCCGTTCCGCTTCGTTGCCGCAGCTTCGGCGATGTAGTCGTCGGTCGTCCGCACGCGCGGCCGCTCGCCCATCCGCATGGGCGAATGCGCGCTGTGATACTGCGCCTTGACGCGGCAGTCGTCGCACATCTGGATCAGCCGCGTGTTGTCCGAGTTGGTGAACATCCAGTGCTTGCCCTGGAGCTTCTCGACGATCTTCTCGATGGTCGATTTCACGCCGAAGGGCTTGCCGCACTCGATGCAGGCGAAGGGCTCCTCCTCCTTCATCACCCTGGGCGCCAGTACAGCGTCCGAGAGATCGAGCCTGGGCTCGAGCCGGATCGCGTCCTCCGGGCAGATGTTGGCGCAGAGGCCGCACTGGATGCAGGCCTCCTCGCGGAAGCTCAGCTCCGGGCGGTCCTCGTTGTCCAGGAGCGCGCCCGTGGGGCAGAGCCCGGCGCAGGAGAGGCACAGCGTGCAGGCGTCCTGGTTGACCAGCACCGCGCCATAGGGCGCGCCTTGGGGCAGGGGGATCGGCGCCTCGGGCAGCGTGTCGCCCGCCAGCGCCTTCGCGGCGAGGCGCAGGCTGTCGCGCCGCCCGCCCAGGGCGAGGATCGGCTCGACCGCCAGCCCCTCGGGTCGGTCGCCATAAAGAATGTCCGACATCGCGTCGGGGTCGGCGGGGTCGATCACGCGGACCCGGCCGGGCCGCACGCCCACGCCCGCCGCGATGGCGTCGGCCAGCGCGATCTGCGCGTCGATCACCTCGCGCTCGGTCCGGGGTCCCGCGAGGATCGTGACCTCCGAGTAGCCCATCGCCAGCGCCACCAGTTGCTCGGCATGGCCGATGGCCGTGAGCGAGGGCGTCTCGAGCGGGATCACGTCGCCCGGCAGGCCTCGGCCGAAGCGGGCGCCGAGGCGGATCATCTCGGCCCCGTGCTCGGCGTCGTGGATCATGAGCCGCGGCGTGCCGCCGCCGGCCTTGCGGAAGGCCTCGGCCATCACCCGCATCTGGCGGAACAGGAACTGCACCGGCGGGTCGTCGCTCGACGCGGCGCCCGAGGGGCAGACGGCATGGCACGCCCCGCAGCCCGCGCAGACCATGGGGTCGATCACCACGGTCTCCTCACCCGGCGAGATCGCGCCGGTCGGGCAGACGTCGAGGCAGCGCGTGCAGCCGGTCTGGCGCGCCCGGGAATGCGCGCAGAGGCTTTCGTCGAAGCGGATGAACAGCTCGCGCTCGAAGGTGCCGACAAGCTGGCTCGCGTCGAACACCGCGCGCTCCACCGCCAGCGGGTCGCGCGGGTCGGCGCGCAGGTAGCCGTCGCGCTTGTGATGGGCCGGCACCAGCGGCTGGCCGCCGCTGAGGTCGAGGAAGATGTCGCACTCGCTGCGCGCCCCGTCCTGCGTCCGGCCAAAGCGCCGCGCGCCGCGGCCCGCCGCGCCCAGCTCGGCAAAGCGATCGGCGGTCAGGCGGAACTGTCCGAGCGCACCGGCGAGGTTCCGGATCCGGCCTGTCACGATGTCGAAGCCGACCTCGGTCTCGGCGACCTCGCCGGCATCGGTCAGCATCACCGTGACCGAAAGGACCGGCGCGAGCCGCCGCGCCACCGGGAGCGCGACCTTGGCGCTGCCATAGACCAGGCAGAGGCCGCCCGACGTCACGTCGATCAGCGGCACCGGCGGGCGGGCGAGCCGCGCTCCCGCGATCAGCGCCGCCTGCTTGGGGCCGGACGCCTCGTCCGACCAGCCCGCCCGGTCGCGGATGTCGATGCAGTCGAGCCGGTCCTGCGCGCCAAGCTCCCCGGCGATCTCGGCGAAGAAGCCCGCCATCTGCCCGCAGGCGATGACCACCTCCTCGCCCGAGGACAGTGCCGCGACGGCGGCCTCGGCCTCCGCCCCGCACAGATGCGTGTGGGCCCGGCCTGCCGCGAGGCCGGTCGCCGATGCGATGGCGGCGGCGTCGGGCCGGAAGCTTCCGGCGCAGTCGCAGAGCAGAATGCGTTGCGCAGTCCCTGCCATCTTTCCTCCGGGTGTCCGTCTCGCGCGGGCTCGTGACGGCCTGTCGTCGCAGCCCGTCTGCTCGGTGCGTAGAACCAAAACCGACGGTCGGCAAGTGTTTCACTCGGATTTTCCCGTTTTGATCGACCTTCGGCAATTGGTCACTTCACAAAACCAGTTTGCGGGTGTTACGCCCTGATGTCAGGGCCACCGGGAGAGACGGTGTGGAGGAGAGATCGGCGAGCATTCCCCTTGGCGTGGTGATCCGCCGCCAGCCGGGGGTCACGCGCTGGGCGAAATGGGTCTGGCGGGTGGTCGCCGTGCTCCCCGGCGCGGGCCCCGCCGAGTGGCGCGAACTGCGGCGCGAGGGCGAGGCGGTCGAATATCACGCCGCGACCCTGCCGCTGAGCGTACATCGCGCCGACACCGAGGCCTACCGCATCGTGCTGGCGGCCGCGCAGCCCGCCGTGTTCGTCGTCCTGCACCCGGACGAGAACGGTTCGCGGGACCGGCCCTACCTCGTCCATTCGGTCACGGTCTCGGCGCACGAGGCGCAGCAGGCGCTCGATTCCGGCGAGGAGATCGTCGAGCCGGTGCCGATGCCCCACGCGCTGCTTGCCTGGCTGGCCGACTTCGTCGAGCGGCACCACGCCGAGGAGCCCTTCGTCAAGCGCGAGCGCGGCCCGGCCTTCGAGGCGCGGGACGAGGATGGCCGGGGCGATGCGCGCATCCGCCAGGCCTCCGACGTGTTCCGCAGTCCCGGGAGCCGCCGGAAGGAGGGCATGCATTGAGCGCCCGCGACCCCTCGCTCGATGCCGATTTCCTCGGCCGCTGGTCGCGGCTAAAGCGCGCCCGCGCCACCGAGACCGAGCCGCCGCAGGACCCCGCGCCGACGGCGCCGGCCGAAGCGTCCGTGCAGGGCGGCACACCCGAGCCCGAGCCGAAGACGGACGAGGAGGTGCTGGCCGAGCTGGGCCTGCCGCACCCCGAGACGCTTGGGCCCGGCGACGACTTCGCGGCCTTCATGGCCAAGGCGGTGCCCGAGCATCTGCGGCGCATCGCGCTGCGCCGGCTCTGGATTTCGAACCCCGTGCTCGCCTGCCTCGACGACCTCGTGGACTACGCGGACGACTACACCGACGCGGCGCTGGCGGTGGAGAAGCTGGAAACCGGTTACCGCGTCGGCTGCGGCTTCCTGACGGATGACGACCTCGCGCCACCCGGGGCCGGGCGCGCGGACGGGACGGCCATGCCGGGCGCCGAGCCGGAGCAGGCGGACGATCCCGAGGGCGGTGCGGGGGCCGCGGACGAGGTGGCCGCGACGGCACCGGAGCCGGACGCGCAGGCGGCGGCGCATGAGGGCGCGGCCGAGCCGGAGATCACCGTGCCGGAGCCGGACGAGGGTGCAGCCCCCGCCGTGGCTGAGACCCTCGAGACGCCGCTCGCGGCCCGCAGGCCGCGCATGCGTTTCCGTCTGGCGGATTCGTGATCCCGAAAGCGGCAAATGCCGCGCCGGGATTGGTAAGTCTGATTGACCCCATGGCGGAATCGGGCTTAGCTCTCGCAGAGTTGCGGAGGCTATGCCTGCCGCGGCGAACAAAAATACAACAGCGGCGCGTTGAAGACGCCGTCGGGAGGACAACTTGGGAGACGCAGCACCGATCGTCGAGGTCGCTGAGGAAGACGTGCTCCGGGCGGATCTCTACGATCTTCTCGGCACCCTGCTTGCCCGTCCGCCCTCGGCGGACCTGATCGCCCGCGTGGCCGCGCTGAGCGGGGATGCCGGCGAGATCGGGCGCGCGGTGTCGGCGCTTTCGCGTGTGGCGCGCGCCACCACCGAGAAATCCGCCGAGCGCGAGTTCAACGTGCTGTTCATCGGTCTCGGGCGCGGCGAGCTGCTGCCCTACGCCAGCTATTACATGACCGGCTTCCTGCACGAGCGCCCGCTTGCGGTGCTGCGCGGCGACATGGCGCGGCTGTCAATCGCGCGCGCGCCGAACGTCTACGAGCCTGAGGACAACATCGCGTCGCTGTGCGAGATGATGGCGGGGCTGATCCGCGGCCGCTTTGGCGCGCCGGCGACGCTGGCGGTTCAGCGCGACTTCTTCAACGCGCATGTCGGGCCCTGGGCCGGGCATTTCTTCAAGGATCTCGAGGGCGCGCAGGGGTCGGTGTTCTACGCCCCCGTGGGTGCGCTGGGACGCGCCTTCATGGAGGTCGAGCGCGAGGGGTTCCGGATGGGGGCCTGAGCCCGCATCCGTTCCGGGAGCCAGGGCCCAGGGCCCGCGGCTCCTTCACCGGCGGGCCGGCAGCGGCGCGCCAAGACTGGGAGAGGAGCACATGAGCGACGAGAAGGCGAATGCCAGCCGCCGCGACTTCCTCCGGCTCGCGGGGCTCGCGGCTCCGGCAGCGGCGGTGACGGTCGTCACCGGCACGCCTGCCGAGGCGGCGGTCCCCTCGAACACCGAGGGGTATCGCGAGTCGGAGCACGTCCGGAAGTTCTACGAGACCGCGCGCTTCTGAGAAGAGGCGAAAAACGGGGGACGGTTGCGTGATGCCCAGACCCCGAAGCGGTGCCCGTAGCGGGCCCCAGGCCCGATCAAAGGGGAGTTGAAGAATGCTCAGGAAGAAGACCGACGGGGTAGCGAGAGGCCCCCGCGAAGCGTCTGTCCTGTCGAGGATCGCGCAGAGCGCGGTCGACCGCCGCGCCTTCCTGCGCGGCTCGGGCCTGGCCATCGGCGGCCTCGCGGCGCTGGGCGCCGTGGGCGGCACCGTGCGCAAGGCCGAAGCGGCGGCTCCGGGGACCGGCGCCATCGAGATCAAGAAGTCCGTCTGCACCCATTGCTCGGTCGGCTGCACCGTGCTGGCCGAGGTGCAGAACGGCGTCTGGACCGGGCAGGAGCCCGGCTGGGACAGCCCCTTCAACCTCGGCTCGCATTGCGCCAAGGGCGCGGCGGTGCGCGAGCACGCGCATGGCGAGCGCCGGCTCAAGTATCCCATGAAGCTGGTGAACGGCGAGTGGACCCGGGTCGACTGGGCGACCGCCATCAACGAGATCGGCGACAAGATGCTGGAGATCCGCGAGAGCAGCGGGCCCGACAGCGTCTACTGGCTCGGCTCGGCCAAGCATTCCAACGAGCAGGCCTACCTGTTCCGCAAGTTCGCCGCCTACTGGGGCACGAACAACGTGGACCATCAGGCCCGCATCTGTCACTCGACCACGGTCGCAGGTGTCGCGAACACCTGGGGCTATGGCGCGATGACGAACAGCTACAACGACATCCACAATTCGAAGGCGATCTTCCTGATCGGCGGCAACCCCGCCGAGGCGCACCCGGTCTCGCTCCTGCACATCCTGAAGGCCAAGGAGGAGAACAACGCGCCGCTGATCGTCTGCGATCCGCGCTTCACCCGCACCGCGGCCCATGCCGACGAGTATGTCCGCTTCCGCTCGGGCACCGACGTCGCGCTGATCTGGGGCATCCTCTGGCACATCTTCGAGAACAAGTGGGAGGATACCGAGTTCATCCGCACCCGCGTCTGGGGCATGGACCAGATCCGTGCCGAGGTCGCGAAATGGACCCCCGAGGAGGTCGAGCGCGTGACCGGCGTGCCGGGCCGCCAGCTCGAGCGCGTCGCGCGCACCCTGGCGAACAACCGCCCCGGCACCGTGATCTGGTGCATGGGCGGCACCCAGCACACCAACGGCAACAACAACACCCGCGCCTACTGCGTGCTGCAGCTTGCGCTGGGTAACATGGGCGTTGCCGGTGGCGGCACCAACATCTTCCGCGGCCATGACAACGTGCAGGGCGCGACCGACCTCGGCGTGCTCGCCGACACGCTGCCGGGCTACTACGGCCTGACCGCGGGGTCCTGGGCGCACTGGGCGCGCGTCTGGGAGGAAGACCTCGACTGGCTCAAGTCGCGCTTCGCCGTGATGAAGAGTGCCGACGCCGAGGGCAAGGACCGGATGATGATGGGCGAGAAGGGCATCCCCGTCTCGCGCTGGATCGACGGCGTGCTCGAGGCGAAGGAGAACCTCGACCAGCCCGACAACACCCTGGCGATGGTGTTCTGGGGCCACGCGCCGAACTCGCAGACCCGCATGGTCGAGATGAAGAAGGCGATGGAGAAGCTCGATCTCCTCGTCGTGATCGACCCGTTCCCCAGCGTGACTGCCGTGCTGCACGACCGCAAGGACGGGGCGTATCTTCTGCCCGCGACCACGCAGTTCGAGACCTCGGGCTCGGTCACCGCGTCGAACCGCTCGCTCCAGTGGCGCGAGAAGGTGTTCGACCCGCTCTTCGAATCGAAGACCGACCACGAGATCATGAAGCTGTTCGCGGACAAGTTCGGCTTCACCGACCGGATGTTCCGCAACATCAAGATCGAGGGTGACGAGCCCGTCGTCGAGGACATCACCCGCGAGTTCAACCGCGGGATGTGGACGATCGGCTACACCGGCCAGTCGCCGGAGCGCATGAAGCTCCACATGGCCAACCAGCACACCTTCGACAAGACGACGCTGAGGGCGAATGGCGGCCCGGCGGATGGCGAGTTCTACGGGATGCCGTGGCCCTGCTGGGGCACGCCCGAGATGAAGCATCCGGGGACGGCGAACCTCTACGACATGTCGATCCCGGTGAGCCAGGGCGGCCTGACCTTCCGCGCACGCTTCGGCGTCGAGCGGGACGGCCAGAACCTGCTGGCCGAGGGCGTCTACTCGGCGAATTCGGAGCTGAAGGACGGCTATCCCGAGTTCACGATGCAGATGCTGATCGACCTCGGCTGGGACGGCGACCTGACGGCCGAGGAGCGGGCGTCGATCGAGAAGGTGGCGGGCGCGCCCGACAAGGTGGGCACGGTGAACTGGAAGACCGACCTCTCGGGCGGCATCCAGCGCGTCGCGATCAAGCACGAGGCGGCACCCTTCGGCAACGCCAAGGCGCGCTGCGTGGTCTGGAACTTCCCCGACCCCGTGCCGCTCCACCGCGAGCCGCTCTACACGCCGCGCTACGACCTGGTGGCCGACTACCCGACCTACACGGACCGCAAGTTCTGGCGCGTGCCGACGATGTACGAGTCGATCCAGAAGAAGGACTTCTCGAAGGACTATCCGATCGTTCTCACCTCGGGCCGTCTGGTCGAGTACGAGGGCGGCGGCGACGAGACGCGGTCGAACCCGTGGCTCGCCGAGCTGCAGCAGGAGATGTTCGTCGAGATCAATCCCTTCGACGCGAACGGCCTCGGCATCCGGAACGGCGAGCAGGTCTGGGTCGAGGGCCCCGAGGGCGGCAAGGTGAAGGTGGCGGCGATGGTCACCGAACGTGTCGGCCGCGGCGTCGCCTTCATGCCCTTCCACTTCGGCGGGCATTTCCAGGGCGAGGACAGGCGGGCCAAGTATCCCAAGGGGGCAGACCCCTACGTGCTTGGCGAGTCCACCAACACCGCGCAGACCTATGGCTACGACTCGGTCACCCAGATGCAGGAGACCAAGGCCACGCTCTGCAAGATCATGAAGGCCTGAGGGGAGGACACCTGAATGGCACGAGTAAAGTTCCTCTGTGACGCCGAGCGCTGCATCGAGTGCAACGCCTGCGTGACGGCGTGCAAGAACGAGCACGAGGTTCCCTGGGGCATCAACCGCCGCCGCGTCGTCACCATCAATGACGGCGTCCCCGGCGAGCGGTCGATCTCGGTGGCCTGCATGCACTGCTCGGACGCGCCCTGCATGGCCGTCTGTCCGGTGGACTGCTTCTACCAGACCAATGATGGTGTGGTGCTGCACTCCAAGGACCTCTGCATCGGCTGCGGCTACTGCTTCTACGCGTGCCCCTTCGGCGCGCCGCAGTATCCGCAGGCGGGCAACTTCGGCAGCCGCGGCAAGATGGACAAGTGCACCTTCTGCAACGGCGGGCCGGAGGAGACCCACTCCGCAGCCGAGTTCCAGAAGTATGGCCGGAACCGTCTCGCCGAGGGCAAGCTGCCGCTCTGCGCCGAGATGTGCTCGACCAAGGCGCTGTTGGCCGGCGACGGGGACCAGGTCTCCGACATCTATCGCCAGCGCGTCGTCGCCCGCGGCTTCGGCACGGGCGCCTGGGGTTGGGGCACGGCCTACGAGCGCAAGGGCAGCTGATCGGCTGCCCATGAGGTGACGGTGCGGGCGGGCGGCCGGAAGCGGCCCGCCCCCTCGTCGCGTGTCGCGCAGTCGTCCGGCCCGGAGCCGGGCCGAACGGCAATCCGGGCGTCCCGTGCCGCGCGCCGGGACGCCGCAGATTGTCATTGGGACACAAGGGGGTATCGGTCATGCGCGCGAAACGGCGTGGCACGATTGTCGGGGCGTCGGCTCTGGCGCTGGCTCTGGCGATCTTCATCTTCACCGCGCTCCAGATGAGCGTCCTGATCGGCGAGGCCGGCGCCCAGTCGTCGGCCGATCCGCAGGCGGGCGTCAATGTCGGGACGACGGATCCCGGTGCGGGCGTGATCCGTTCGGCCGGCGGCTCGGTCCGCCCGCCCGCGAACGCCGAGACCAACGCGCCGATGGAGCCGGGGGTCGCTCGCGAACTCGATCTCGTGGACCAGATGGACCCCGCCAAGGCGCAGACGCCGCTGGTGGTGCTGGGGCCGAATTCGGATGCCAGCATCTGGTCGGCGGTGCGCCACGGCGTGCAGGGCCAGGTCTCGATCCCGGACGCCAAGGCAGGCCAGCTGGTCCAGAGCTTCGGGACCACCTGGGAGTGGCTGCGCTCCGAGAAGGGGCCGCTGTTCGTCTGGGGCGGCTATGCGCTGGGCGCCGTCCTCGTCCTGCTGGTCCTGTTCTACCTGCTGCGCGGGCGCATCCGCATCGAGCATGGCCGCTCGGGCCAGCTGATCGAGCGGTTCAAGCCGATCGAGCGCTTCGGCCACTGGCTGCTCGCGGGCTCGTTCATCCTGCTCGCGCTGACGGGGCTCAACCTGCTTTACGGCAAGGAGCTTCTGATGCCGCTGATCGGCAAGGAGGCCTTCGCGACGATCGCCCTCGGCGGGAAGTTCGTCCACAACAATGTCGCGTGGCCCTTCATGTTGGGGCTGGTGCTCGTCTTCGTCATGTGGGTCTGGCACAACATCCCCAGCTATATCGACCTGATCTGGCTGGCGAAGGGCGGCGGCCTGTTCTCGAAGGGCGTGCATCCGCCGTCGCGCAAGTTCAACGCGGGCCAGAAGCTGATCTTCTGGAGCACGATCCTGCTGGGCGTGTCGGTCTCGGCGTCCGGGATCTCGCTGCTGTTCCCCTACGAGATCCCGATGTTCGCCAAGACCTTCGTGATCCTGAACGGACTCGGCGTCGATGCCCTGATCGGCTTCGTGCTGCCGACCGACCTCTCCATGCTCGAGGAGATGCAGTACGCGCAGGTCTGGCACACCATCGTCGCGCTGGCGATGATCGTGATCATCGTGGCGCATATCTACATCGGCTCGCTGGGCATGGAGGGGGCCTTTGACGCAATGGGCAGCGGCATGGTCGACCGCAACTGGGCGATCGAGCATCACGGCCTGTGGGTCGAGGAGGTCGAGGGACGCAAGGGCGGCCACGGTCGCGGCACGGCGGCGACGCCGGCCGAGTGATCCGCCTGCGAAGCGCACCGTGACCGGAGGCTCCCCGTCCCCCTCTCCCCGCCCGCGGGGCAGGCCGGCGCCCGGCAGGGTTGCCGGCCTGTGGCGGGCGGTCGCGATGGCTGCGGGACTTGCCTGCCTGTCGCCCGCCACACCCGTGCGCGCCGAGCCCGGCGGATACCAGCGGCTCGAGGGGCATGGCGGGCCGGTCAAGGGGGTGGCCTTCTCGGAGGGTGGCCGCCGGATGCTCACCGCGAGCTTCGACTATTCGGTCGGCCTGTGGGACGCGCAGACCGGTGGCCTGATCCGCTGGCTCGAGGGCCACGAGGCGGCGGTGAACGCGGTGGCCTTCCTGCCTGGCAACCGGGCGCTCTCGGCCGGCGACGATTTCGACATGATTCTGTGGGACCTCGGCACCGGCGACATCCTGAAGCGGTTCGAGGGCCACAAGGGCAAGCTGATCGCGGTCGAGGTCGGGCCCGGCGCCACGCTGGCGGCAAGCGCGGGCTGGGACGGGACCGTGGGCCTGTGGCCGCTTTCGGGCGGCGGTGAGCCGCGATTCCTTGCCGGCCACCGGGCGAACGTCAACGACGCGGCCTTCACCCCCGACGGGACCAAGCTCTACACCGCCTCGTATGACGGCACGATCCGGCGCTGGGACGTCGCCACGGGCGCCGAGGAGGCGATCGTCGTGAGCCACGGCTTCGGCGTCAATCACCTGGTGCTGAACGCCGCGGCAGGCTGGCTTGCCTATGGCGCGCTGGACGGGGCGGTGCGGGCGATCGACCTTGCCAGCGGCGCGCAGATCGCCGACCTCACGGCCGACCGCCGCCCGATCCTCGCGCTCGCGGCGGACCCGTCGGGGCGCTTCCTCGCCGTGGGCGACGGCGAGGGCTACGTCATGGTGGTCGATACCGCCGACTGGTCAATCCGGCGCGATTTCCGCGCGGCGCTGTCGGGGCCGATCTGGGCGCTGGCCTGGGAGCCCTCGGGCGGGCGCCTGCTGGCGGGCGGCATCGCCGACGAGGCCGCGCTCTGGCCCATCGACGCCGACGGCGACGCGCTGTTCGCCGGGGGGCCGCGCGAGTTCCACAAGCCGCCCTCCGAGATGACCAATGGCGAGCGGCAATTCGTCCGGAAATGCTCGATCTGCCATTCTCTGACGCCCGATGGCGGGCGCAAGGCGGGCCCCACGCTGTGGCGCCTGTTCGGGCGCCGGGCGGGCAGCGTCCCGGGCTATGCCTACTCGGACGCGCTGGGCAGTTCGGGCATCGTCTGGACCGAGGAGACGGTGGCGCGGCTGTTCGAGGAGGGGCCCGACGTGTTCACGCCCGGCTCGAAGATGCCGGTGCAGCGGATCGCGAAAGCGGGCGACAGGGATGATCTGATCGACTATCTGAGGCAGAAGTCCGGCCGCGCGGATCGGGCCGGCAGCGAGGTTGGGAGCAAGACGCAATGAAGGCCTTCGTCGCAGCGCTGATCGTGGGTGCCGGCCTGTCCGTGGCAGCATGGTTCGTCCTGAACGGCCTGGGGTTCACCAGCGCCGACGTGTTTTCGACCGAGAACGTCCGGCTCTGACCCTGCGCCGCGCTCAGATGCGCCAGGCCAGGATGCGCTTGAGCCCCGCAGCTTCGAGCCGGGGACGCAGGCCCTGCGCATCGGCGCCGGGCGGCAGCAGAAGGGCGATCGCGGACCCGGTATGCGCGACGCAAATGCCGAGCGCGCCGACCGCGCGGGCGAGCGTGCGGATCTCGCCCCAGGCAGGGTTCGGGTCGCGCGCCTGATTGGCCGCCGCCGATGCGGTCGCCGCGCGCCCAAGCCGCACCGCGTCCCCCGCCGCGAGCGCATCCGCAAGGTCGTCGAAGATGTCCTGCATCGGGGGAAAGCCGCAATCCGCCGGGTCCGTCTCGCGCGGTCCGCCCGCGAACCCGCCGATCACCGCCATCGGCGGCAGGCCGGCGAGGCGGCGCAGAACCCGGCCCTCGCGCGAGGCGAACAGCACCGCCTCGTCATGCATCAGCGGATCGACCGCGCCTTCCGCCGCGAGGCACAACCGCGCCTCGACCTCGGGCGCGAGGCGCGCGCCGAAGGCCGCCGCAACGGCCCGCACCGCGCCCAGCGCCTCGGCCGTCGAGGTGCCGGCGCCGAGGCCGGGCGGGCAGGCGCGGCGGATCGCGATCTCGCCGCCCCAGTCCCCGCGTCCGACGAAGCCGAGCGCGCCGCGCGCGGCGGCCAGCGCCTTCCCGGCGATGGCCTCGTCCGACCGGAGCGGCCCCGGCGCGGGGGTGTAGCGCACCTCGGTCACCAGCAGGGGGCAGGGCAGGGTGACGAGCGCGACCGGCCCGCCCGGTGCCGCAAGCCCCTGCGCAAGCTCGCCGAGGTGGCCGGCGACCCGGGCGGCTGCGGGTTTCGGATTGACGGCCGTGGCGGGCTTCTGGTTCATGGCCTGCGGCTTACCCCGGCTTCGGGTGGCTGAACAGCGGGAACCCGGCATGGCGCGCGATCACGGCGGCAACCTGGCGCAGGCATGTGCCCGCTTCGGCGGCACGCCGGGCGATTGGCTCGACCTCTCGACCGGGATCAACCCGCTCGCCTATCCGGTGAGCGGGCTTGTGCAGGAGGACTGGGCGCGCCTGCCGGACAGCGATGCGACGGACCGCCTCGTGGCGTTGGCGCGGGCGCTCTGGGGCGTGCCCGAGGGCGCCGCGGTGGTGGTCGCCCCCGGCACCTCGGCGCTGATCCGCCTGTTGCCACGGCTCGATCCCGCTGGCGAGGTCGCGATACCGGCGCCGACCTACAACGAGCACGCCGCCGCCTTCACCGCCGAGGGCTGGCGCGTGGCAGCGCGCCCCGGCGCCGCCACCCGCGCCGCGGTGATCGTCAACCCCAACAACCCCGACGGCAGGCGATGGGAAACGCACGAGTTGCAGACGCTGGCCGAGGCGCTGCCGCGCCTCGTGGTCGACGAAAGCTTTATGGACGCGACGCCCGAACGCTCGCTGATCCCGCATGCGGGGGCCGAGGGGCTGGTGATCCTGCGCAGCTTCGGCAAGTTCTACGGGCTCGCCGGCCTGCGGCTCGGCTTCGCGGTGACGGGGCCCGGGACCGCCGCGCGCCTCGCAGGCCTGATGTGGCCCTGGGCCGTGTCGGGCCCCGCGCTCGCGCTGGGCGCGGCGGCGCTGGCCGACCGCGGCTGGCATGCGCAGACCCGAGTCCGGCTGGCGCGCGACATCCGCCGGCTGGTCGCGCTTGGCCGCTCGGCCGGATGGCGGCTCGTCGGCGAGGCGGGGTTGTTCGCGACCTTCGAGACGCCCGATGCCGCCGCGGCGCATCAGCGGCTGGCGCGCGCGCGGATCTGGAGCCGGATCTTTCCCTATTCCGCGCCCTGGCTGCGGCTGGGCCTGCCGGGAACGGCCGAGGGGTGGACGCGCCTCGAGGCGGCGCTGGAGGCGGAATGCTCGCGCTAGCTCTCCTGATCGACGCGATCCTCGGCGAGCCCGAGGTGATCTGGCGCCGGGTGCCTCACCCGGCCGTGCTGATGGGGCGCGCGATCGGCTGGCTCGAGGCGCGCCTCAACCGGGGCCGGGCGCGGCGCGCGAAGGGCGTGCTCGCGGTCGCCGCGCTGGTGGCCGGCAGCCTGGGCCTTGGCGAGTTGCTGGCGCTCGACCTCTTCGGCGGCGTCATCGAGGTCATCCTAGGCGCGATCCTGCTGGCGCAGCGCAGCCTCGCGCAGCATGTCGCGCGGGTGGCGGAGGGGCTCGCGGTGTCGCTCGACGAGGGGCGGCGGCAGGTCTCGATGATCGTCGGGCGCGATCCGCAGTCGCTGGACCGGGCCGGCGTGGCGCGCGCGGCCATCGAGAGCGCGGCCGAGAACTTCTCGGACGGCGTGGTGGCGCCCGCCTTCTGGTTCGCCCTGCTGGGGCTGCCGGGCCTCCTCGCCTACAAGGCGGTGAACACGGCGGATTCGATGATCGGGCATCTCTCGGACCGCTACCGCGAGTTCGGCTGGGCGGCGGCGCGGCTCGACGATCTGCTCAACTGGGTGCCGGCGCGGATGGCGGGCGGGATCCTCTGCCTCGTCGGCGGCGGGCGCGCGGCGCTCCAGGTGATGCTGCGCGACGCCGATCTGCATCGCAGCCCGAATGCCGGCTGGCCCGAGGCCGCGATGGCCGCCTCGCTCGGCGTCGCGCTGGCCGGGCCGCGGGTCTATGGCGGCGTGCCGACGGACGACCCGCACCTCAACCCGCAGGGGCGCCTCGACGCGGCGCCCGACGACATCCGGGCGGCAGTGCGGCTGATCTGGCGCGGCTGGGCGGTGATGGTGGTCTTGGCCGTGCTGTGGTGGGGTCTGGGACGGCTGATCGGCTGAGCGCCGCGCGCCCCTACCACTCGACGCCGATCTGCGCCTTGATGCCCTGCTCGCGGAAGGGGTGCTTGATCAGCTCCATCTCGGTCACGAGGTCGGCCGCCTCGATCAGCGCCTCGGGCGCATTGCGCCCCGTGAGCACGACATGGGTCATCGCGGGCTTTTCCGCGCGCAGGAAGGCGACCACCTCGGCGGTGTCGAGATAGTCGTAGCGCAGGGCGATGTTTATCTCGTCGAGCAGCACCATGCGGTGGCGGGGGTCGCGGATCAGCTCCTTCGCCTTTTCCCAGGCAGCGCGGGCCATCTCGATGTCGCGCGCCTTGTCCTGCGTCTCCCAGGTGAAGCCCTCGCCCATGGTGTGGAACTCGCAGAGGTCGCTGAAGCGGGTGGTGATCAGGCTGCGCTCGCCCGTCTCCATGCCACCCTTGATGAACTGCACCACGGCGCAGGGGAAGCCGTGCGCGATGCAGCGGAAGATCATCCCGAAAGCCGCGGTCGACTTGCCCTTTCCCTTGCCGGTGTGGACGATGATCAGGCCCTTCTCGCCCGATTTCGTGGCCATGATCTTGTCGCGCGCGGCCTTCTTCTTCGCCATCTTGGCTGCATGGCGGGCGAGCTCGTCGGGCTTTCCGGGGGTGTCGGTCATGGGGCGGCGCCAAGCTCCTTGCGCATGGTGATGCTGGTCGGCCGATCATAGCCGGGGTGGGCGGTCTCGCCAGTCCTGGCGAAGCCGAGCCGGGCGTAGATCGTGTGGATCTCGGCCATCTCGATCCGCGATTGCAGCTCGAGCGCGGGCAGGCCCAGCGCGCGAGCCCGCTGCTCGGCGAGCCATGCCAGACGGCGGCCCAGCCCGCGGCCCTGCCGGTCGGGCCGCACCGCGACCTTGCCCAGATAGAGCGCGTCCGCCCGCGGCGTCAGGAACATGCAGGCCAGGGGCTCGTCGCCCTCCATGATCGCCCAGACCTCGCCGCTGCGGGCCTGCTCGGCCATGCCGGCCGCGGTCAGCCGGTGCGCGGACGAGGGCGGGTCGATCCGTCCCTCCATGTTCGCGAAGGCGTCGAGGATGAGGGCGCGCAGCCGCTTCCAGTGCGGCCATGCGGGGTCGAGCCGGATGGGGGCCGACATTGCCGGGACGGTCGGGGCGTCGGTCATGCCGCGCGCTCCGCGAGGGTGGGGGGCGCGGGTCGGGGGTGAGCAGGCGCGCCGCAGAATCTTCTGGGAGACCCCTGTTCTTCCTTGGCTTCCGCCAGTTTCCTCATGTTTCGCCCCGAAGCTCGGCCAGCATCGCGCGCGCCGAGTTCGAGCGCGGCTGCCACAGGTCCCGATCGATCGCCTCCGAAAGGCGCGCGGCGATCTCGCTCAGCGCGGCGGGGTTTGCCTCGGCGATGAAGCCGCGCACCTCGTCATCCTCGATCACCGCCTCGTGGACAAGATCGAAATGATGGCTGCGCACCGCATGGGTCGTCGCGGCGAAGGCGAAGAGGTAATCGACCGTCGCGGCGATCTCGAATGCGCCCTTGTAGCCATGGCGCCGCACCCCGGCGAGCCATTTGGGGTTGACCACGCGCGATCGCACGACGCGGCCTATCTCGTCCTCGAGCGTGCGGATCACCGGGCGCTCGGGCCGCGAGTGGTCGTTGTGATAGACCGCGGGCGCGCGGCCCGAAAGGTGCTCGACGGCGGCGGCGGCACCGCCCTCGAACTGGTAGTAGTCGTCCGAATCGAGCAGGTCGTGCTCGCGGTTGTCCTGGTTCTGGACCACGGCCTCCGCCGCGGTGAGGCGCGTCTCGAAGGCGTCGCGTGCACGCACGCCGTCCGCCTCGCGCGCATAGGCATAGGCGCCCCAGTTGACGTAAGACTCGGCCAGATCGGCTCGCCGTTCCCACAGGTGCTCGTCCAACATCGCCTGAAGCCCCGCGCCATAGGCTCCGGGCTTCGAGCCGAAAACCCTGTATCCCGCGTTCGTTGCGGCGTCATCCTCAGGCATCCCCCCGGCCGCGAGGCGCGCGCGATCGGCCCGGAAACGTGCGGCGAGGGGGTTCATCTCCTCTGGCTCGTCCAGCGCCATCACCGCGCGCGCGGCGGCGTCGAACAGGGCCATCTGCGCCGGGAAGGCGTCGCGGAAGAAACCCGAGACGCGCAAGGTCACGTCCACGCGGGGACGGTCGAGATGCGCAAGCGGCACGATCTCGAAGCCCGTCACCCGCCGGCTCGCCTGGTCCCATGTCGGCCGCACGCCCATCAGCGCCAGCCCCTGGGCGATGTCATCGCCGCCGGTGCGCATGTTCGCCGTGCCCCAGGCGGTGAGCACGACCGCGCGCAGCCAGTCGCCATGTTCCTGCACGTGCCGCTCGACCAGCAGGGAGGCCGAATGCCAGCCCAGCGCGAAGGCCGCGGGCGTCGGCACCGCCCGGCTGTCGACCGAGAAGAAGTTGCGCCCCGTCGGCAGCACGTCGGGCCGCCCCCTGGTCGGCGCCCCCGACGGGCCGGGGGGGACGAAGCGGCCGTCGAGCCCCGCCATGAGCGCCGCCATCTCGGCCTGCCCGCAGGCGCGGATGGCGGGCAGGATCTCGCCATGCAAGGCCTCGAGCACCGGCGCGGTGTGGCGGAAGTCGCGGGGCGTCTCGGGCCACTGGATCGCAAGCTGGGCGAGGGCCTCGAGCCGCTCGACCGTGTCGCCCTGCGTGCGCCACGGGTCGGTCGCGACCGCGTGCAGGAACTTGTGCCGCGGTCCCTCCCAGGGGGCGCCCATGTCGCAGTCGAGGGCGTCGAAGCTTTCGGGGTCGATCCCGCAATCGCGCGCCAGCGCCCGGATCAGCGAGGCGTTGCCCCCCTTGCCGTCGCCCCGCGGAACGCGCACCAGCGCGATGGCGAGGTCGCGCTCCAGCCCCCCGTCGGGCGCGCGGCCGAAGACGTGCAGGCCATCGCGGATCTGCGCCTCCTTCAGCTCGCAAAGATACGTATCGAGCCGGTTCAGCGCCTCGTCCTCGGCCATGTCCGGCGTGATCCCCGCATCGAGGTCGAGCCGCGCGGCCGACACGAGGCTGCGGATCTCGCGCCGCAGATGGTCGAGCCGGCGCGGATCGACGCCCGAGGCCTCGTAGTATTCGTCGACCAGCGCCTCGAGCTGCCTCAGCGGCCCGTAGGTCTCGGCCCGCGTCAGCGGCGGCGTCAGGTGGTCGATGATCACCGCCTGCGCCCGGCGCTTGGCCTGCGTGCCCTCGCCGGGGTCGTTGACGATGAAGGGATAGAGATGCGGCATCGGCCCCAGCGCTGCCTCGGGGAAGCAGTTCTCCGACAGCGCCACCGCCTTGCCCGGCAGCCATTCGAGATTGCCGTGCTTGCCCAGATGCACGATCGCGTGGGCCCCGAATTCCTCGCGCAGCCAGGCATAGAAGGCGAGGTAGTTGTGTGGCGGCACGAGGTCGGGGGCGTGGTAGCTTTCGACCGGGTCGATGTTGTAGCCGCGCGCGGGCTGGACGCCGACGACGACGTGGCCGAAGTCGAGGATAGAGAGCGCGAAGCCGCCGCAGTCGAGATCGCCGGGGGCGAAGAAGGGATCATCCTGCGGATGCCCCCAGCGCTCCTCGACCTTGCGGCGCAGCTCCCAGGGCAGGGTGCCGTAGAAGGACTGGTAGGCCGCGAGCGAGAGCCGCGCGCCGCCCGAACGCGCCGCGCGGTCCGCGAGCCAATTGGTCGGCCCCGCCTGGATGCGCGCCATCAGCGTGGCCGAGTCGGTCGGCGCCCCCTCGACGCCATAGCCCGCGGCCTTCAGCGCCGCCAGCACGCCCACGCAGCTCTCGGGCGTGTCGAGTCCCACGCCGTTTGCCAGCCGCCCGTCGCGGTTTGGGTAGTTGGCGAGGATCACCGCCACGCGGCGCCGCTCGGGCCGCTCGCGCCGCAGCCGCGCCCAGGCGGCGGCGAGGCGCGCGACGAAGCTCACCCGGTCGCCGCGCGCGCGGTAGGCCGTGATGCGGCACTGGGTGGCCTCGTCGAAGAAGGCCTCGCCCTTGAAGCTCACGGCGCGTGACAGGATGCGGCCGTCGACCTCGGGCAGCGCCACGTTCATCGCGATGTCGCGCGCCGAGAGGCCGGCCGTCCCCTTCTCCCACTGTTCCTCGGTGCCGCCGGAGAGGACGACCTGCAGAACCGGCACGCCCGGGCGGTCCAGCACCGTGGGCTGCTGCTCGCCCGCCTGGGGCGAGGAGACTGCGAAGCTCGTGGCGTTGAGGATGACCGCGGGCGGCGCCTCGGCGAACAGGCTCTCGAGCGTCCCCTGGCTCACCGGATCCTTGAGCGAGGCCACGAACACCGGCAGCGGGTTCAGTCCCTCGGCCATCAGCGCGCGGACGAGCCGATTGATCGGGTGCAGGCCCGCGCCCGCGACCAGCGCGCGGTAGAAGACCAGCGGCACGACCGGCGCCGCCGGATCGGGCCAGGCCGCCCGGACGGCCGCCAGATCGGTCGTGCCCGCCCCCGGCCAGTAGAGCCCCGCGCGCAGCAGCGGCCGGGCCGGGGGCGGCGGCTCGGTCCCGTCGGGGTCCAGCATCCAGCGGGCGTGGCGCAGGAAGTTGGCGGCGTTCTCGGGCCCGCCCTCGACGAGGTAGGCCCAGAGCGCCTCGTAATCCGCCGCCGCGACCGACGAGATGCGCGAGAGGCCGGGGTCCGGCTTATCGTCGCCGGGCAGGGCCGCGAAGGCCACGCCGGCCTCGGCCAGCCGCGCGGTGAACTGCTCGATCCCGTAGGTCCAGTAGCTCTCGCCGCCCAGCACGCGCGCGATCACCAGCCGCGCCCGGGTCGCCGTGCGGTCGAGGTAGAGATCGACCGACATCGGGTGCGCGAGATGCAGGAGCGACGCGAGCCTGAGGCCCGGCGCGTCGGGGCCCAGCTCGGCGCGCGCCTCGGCCAGCGCCGCAAGCTCGGTGTCGGCGGCCGAGATCACGATCACCTCGGCCGGGCTCTGGCCGAGATCGACGGCCTCGGACGGATCCGCCTGGCCAGGCTGCGCCAGCAGGAGGTGCATCAGTCCAGCCGCTTTTCCATGAACACGCTCGAGCCGTTCTCGAGATAGGCCCCGAACGGGCCGCGGCGCCGGTAGCCCATGCTCGCATAGAGGCCGAGTGCCTCTGGGCTGAGTTCGCCGGTCTCGAGCCGGACGATGCCGAGCCCCAGCGCCCGCGCCTCCGCTTCGAGCGCCTCGACGATCCGCCGCGCGATCCCGGCGCCGCGGCGGCCGCGGGTGACGAAGATGCGCTTGAGCTCGCCGTAGCCCTCGCAGGGCGCAAGCCCGCCGCAGCCCACCGGCCGCCCGTCCTCGCGCGCCACCAGGAAATGCACCCCCGCGGCGGCCAGCTGGTCGGGCGAGAAGGCGTGGCGCACCTCGGGGCGGTAGATCGAGGCAAGCTCGGCCTCGCTCTCGCCCACCATCGCCAGGGCATCCGGGTGATGCGGGCCGGTGCGGTCGATGGTGAGGGCGATCGGGATCATGCCGCGGCGCGTTCGGCGATCGCCGCCTCGATGGCGGCGCGATCGAGCCCCGCCTCGCCGATCACGACAAGATGCGTCCCGCGAGGCCCGGCGCCGAAGGGCCGATCGAAATAGGTCTCGATCCGCGGGCCCACCGCCTGCACCACCATCCGCATCGGCTTGCCCGCGACCGCGACGAAGCCCTTGAGGCGCAGGATGTCATGCGCGCGGATAATCTCGGCCAGCCGGCCGGTCAGCGCCGCGGGATCGGCGATCTCGCCCAGTTCGATCACGAAGCTCTCGAACTCGTCATGGCCGTGCTCGTGCTCGTGGTCATGATCGTCCTCGTCGTCGTCATGGTGGTGATGGTGCAGCTCGGCGCGCGCGTCGAGGTCGTCCTCGGCGCCGATGCCCATGCCAAGAAGGATGTCGGCGCCCAGACCCTCGACGGTCGAGCGCACGAAATGCACGCCCTCTCGCGTCTCGGCCGCGAGGCCGTCGATCAGCGCCTCGACCTCGGGGCCCGCCATCGCGTCGGTCTTCGAGACCACCACCATGTCGGCGCAGGCGAGCTGGTCCTCGAACAGCTCGGACAGCGGGGTCTCGTGGTCGAGCCCCTCGTCGGCGACGCGCTGGCGGTCCACCGCCGCCACGTCATGGGCAAAGCGCCCGTCGCGAACCGCGGGGCCGTCCACCACGGTGATGACGCCATCGACGGTGACGAGGGTGCGGATCTCGGGCCAGCTGAAGGCGCGCACCAGCGGCTGCGGCAGGGCGAGGCCCGAGGTCTCGATGACGATGTGATCGGGCGGCGCGGCGCGCTCGATCAGCTTGCGCATGGTCGGGATGAAGTCGTCGGCGACCGTGCAGCAGATGCAGCCGTTCGACAGCTCGACGATGTCATCCTCGGCGCAGACCGCGTCGCCGCAGCCGCGCAGCACTTCGCCATCGACGCCGACATCGCCGAACTCGTTGATGATCAGCGCGATGCGCCGGCCCTCGTTGCGCGCCAGCAGGTTGCGGATCAGCGTGGTCTTGCCGGCGCCCAGGAAGCCGGTGATGACGGTGGCGGGGATCTTGGCGGGCATGTCCGCTCCCTTTCAGATGGTGACGACGCGCGCCATGGTGCCCTCGCGGGGCTCCCATCCGGCGCGCTCGAGTTCGGGCTCGTCCTGCGCGGACTCGGGGTAGCCCACGCACATCAGCGCGACAAGCCTCCAGCCCGCCGGCACGCCCATGTCACGCGCGGCGCGGTCGGGGTCGATGATCGAGACCCAGCCCATCCCGATCCCGTCGGCGCGCGCGGCGAGCCACATCTGCATGACCGCGCAAACGACCGAGTAGCGCCGCATCTCGGGCATGGTCTGCTGCCCGAGGCCGTGGCCCTTGGCGTCGGTCTCGTCGCAGAAGGCGGCGACGATGCCCGGCGCCTCGCGCAGGCCCGCGAGCTTGAGGCCGGCGTAGAGCGTCTGGCGCTCGCCCTCGTAGCCGGCGAGGGCGTCGGCGTTCGCCGTCTCGAAATTGTCGATCAGGGCCGCGCGAACCCCGGCGCTCGCGACGATGGCGAAGCGCCAGGGCTCGGACAGTCCGACCGAGGGCGCGCTGCCGGCGCCCTCGATCAGCCGCGACAGCGTGCCGGGGGGAAGGGGGTCGGAGCGGAAGCGGCGCACGTCGCGCCGCCACCGGCACAGGCGGTGGAACTCCGCGCGGAACGCCTCCGAGAACTCCACCGCCGTCCCCTCAACCCGCCGTCTCGCGCGACCACAGCAGGCCCGCGATCCAGCCCAGCGCGACCCATCCGACCGCGCCCACTACCAGCGCGCGGGCCGCGAACTGCGCCGCGAGCTCGGGCGGCGTGACGCCGGCATAGCCCTCGGGATGCGGGGCGCCGACGAGATGCGGCAGCGCGATCAGCGCGAGCCCGGCAAAGCGCAGGGGCGAGCGGATGGCGGCCAGGAGCCCGATGCCCGCAAGCGTCGATGCCACAGTCATCAGCCACCAGAGCTGCCGCGCCTCGAGCGCCGCAGCCCCCGAGCCGGGAAGCTCGGGCGCGAGGCCAAGCGCGGGGAAGAACTGGGTCGCGGCAAAGCCCGCGAGCCCCCAGCCCAGCCCCTGCCGGGCCGTGATCCGCACGAGGCCCGCGCCTTCGGCCAGCGCGAAACCGGCAACGACCATGAGCGCGAAGCCCGTGTAGGTGGCAACCGTCGAGAGGATCGTGAGGAGCGCGCGGCCCGGCGCGTCCGATGCGCCGTGGTCGTGGTCGGCCTCGCCGTCTGCATGGACGTGGTCGGCCGGCCCGGCCGCATGATCATCAGCCGCCGGCGCACCGGCGGCGAAATGGGTGAGTGTGCCGCTCTCGTAGAGCTCGGCCTCGCCGATCAGCGGCGACAGCAACAAAAGCTGCAAGCCCGCGGCCAGAAGGCCCGCGGCAAGGCCGGCGCCGAGCGCGCTGGCCGTCAGCGATTTCAACATGTCACGACCGTGGGCGGGTCAGTGGCAGGGGAAGGAAATCGCGTGGCGCGAGTCGTGGGCCGCGTCGTGCAGCAGGGCCGAGTTCGCGAAGCCCGCGGTAAAGACCAGGGCGGCACCCATGACCATCGCGACGACGATGGCGGCGAGCCCGGATTCGGACCGCGCGATGGTGCTGGTGTTGTGCGTCGTGTTCATCATCTCATCCCCTCCCCGTCCCACCGACGGGCGTTCAGGTTGCTCCGGCGCAGGGCAGGTCTCCTGGCTCGCGGTTTCCGGCCCTTCGGGCCTGCGCGTCCCCCGGCCTTCCCGGCGCCCGATCAGGGGCACCAGTGGCGCATCGGGGTCCGCTCGCCGCTTACAGTCGCGGGGGCGGCTGCGGCTTCGGCCCCCCGCCTTGGGTCGGGCGCCACCGCATTCCCTTTTCATCCGCACCCGCTGAGCGGGCGGTGCGGAACCTTGCACGACCAGCCTTCCGTCAGGTGGGATGGACTGTCAAGCGAAGCCGGCGCCGGACACCTATTTGTCAGCACTCACGGCTTGAATCCGACGAAATCCCGCAGCCAGGCGACAGCCTCGCCGACCGTCTGCGCCCGGCTGCCACCCGCCGGCTGTTCGGGGCGGGCGATCATGATCGTGCTGATTCCCAGCGCGTCGGCGGCATCGAGCTTCGCCGTCCCGGAGCCGCCGGCGTTCTTGGTAACAAGATGCGTGATCCGGTGGCTCGACATCAGGGCCAGTTCGTCGGCATGGGCGAAGGGCGGGCGCTCGCGGATCGCGATCGCGTTCGGCGGCAAGGGCCCCGGCGGTTCGATCGAGCGCGCGACGATCCGCAGGTCGGCGCGGCACAGGAAGGGCGCGATGCCGCCACGCCCGACCGTCAGCAGCGCCCGCGCCCCCTGCGGCAGGGCGGCCACCGCCTCGCCGAGATCCGGAACCCCGATCCAGCCGGCGCGCGCTGGCCATTCCGGGCGGATGAGGCGCAGCCGCGGGACGCCCGCGCGCTCGCACGCCGCGCTGGCGTTCCACGGCATCTGCCGGGCAAAGGGGTGAGTCGCGTCGACCAGCGCGTCGAAGCCGTGACGCGCGAGATACTGCGCGAGGCCCTCGACCCCGCCGAAGCCGCCGATGAGCGTCTCGGCCACCGTTAGCCGCGGCGTGTCAGTCAGCCCGGCGAACGAGGCGGTGACGCGCAGCCCCGGCATGTCCCAGAGCCGCCCGGCGAGAATCCGCGCCTCGCTGGTGCCGGCCAGCAGCAGCACGCGCCGGGTCATCGCGGAAATCCGCGCCGGCCGTGGATGGTGCCCGCGCGATCCGTCACGATGGTTTCGACCTCGATGGGGGCGTGCGCGAGCATCGCCTCGACCCGTGCCGCGGCGGCCTCGGCCACCGCCTGCGCGAGCGAGGGGCCCGCGATCCCCAGCGCCTCGAGCGCCGTGTTGGCCTGCGCCACGCGCGCATCCCCGCCCGCGAGCGCGGCGAGCCCGGTGAAATCGACTTGGCTGCGCCCGGAATGCAGGTCCACCGCGCCCTGCGCGAGCTTGGCCATCTTGCCGATGCCGCCGGCGACCGTGATCCGCGGCACCGGGTGGGTGCGGAGATACTTGAGCAGTCCCCCGGCGAAGTCGCCCATGTCGAGAAACGCGGTCTCGGGCAGTTCCGGGTAGAGCCGGCGCACCGTGCCCTCGGAACTCGATCCCGTGGCCCCGACGACATGGCTCGCGCCGGTGGCGACGGCCACGTCGATGCCGCGGTGGATCGAGGCAATCCAGGCCGAGCACGAGAAGGGCCGCACGATCCCGGTGGTCCCGAGGATCGAGATGCCGCCCTCGATGCCCAGCCGCGGGTTCCAGGTGTGGCGCGCGATCTCGGTGCCGCCGGGGACCGAGACGGTGACTACCGCGTCGGGGTCGGCGCCCATCACCTCGGCCAGCGCGCGGGCGATCATGGCGCGGGGCACAGGGTTGATGGCGGGCTCGCCCGGCGGGATCGGCAGGCCCGGCTTGGTCACCGTGCCCACCCCTTCGCCTGCGCGGAACCGAACGCCCGCGCCCGGTGCCGCGGGGGCCACGCGCGCCACGATCAGCGCGCCATGGGTGACGTCGGGATCGTCGCCCGCATCCTTCTCGACCGCGGCCTCGGCCCAACCCTCGCCTGCGGTCGCCTGCGCGATGTGAAAGCTCGCGCGGCTACCCTTGGGCAGGGTGATCGTCACCTCGAGCGGGAACGCGCCCTCGGCCAGCCGGATGGCGGCCGCCTTGGCCGCGGCGGTCGCGCAGGCGCCGGTGGTCCAGCCAGTCCGCAGGCCGGCGCCGGGGCCGCAGGCATCCCCGGCACCGGAGCCATTTTCCGGTCTTGCGGCAGCGGCTTGCTGGGGGATTTTGCGCATGCCGCGACTATAGGTGCCCCCGGCGGGCCGCGAAAGCCGCGAAATCGGTCGCAATGGGCGCTTACGCAGGCCGGACGCCCGCCGTATAAGCGCCCCATGACCCGTGATCACGACATGCCCCCGACCGATCCCGACTGGCCCGAGCTTCTGCCCGGCTGGGTGTGGCTGGTGGGTGCGGGGCCGGGCGATCCGGGGCTGGTGACGCTGCACGCGCTCAACGCGCTGAGGCAGGCCGAGGTGATCGTCTATGACGCGCTGGTGGACCGGCGCATCCTCGGCTGGGCGCGGCCGGGGGCCGAGGTCGAATATGCCGGCAAGCGCGGCGGCAAGCCCTCGCCCAAGCAGCGCGATATCTCGCTGAGGCTGATCGAGCTTGCCCGCGCCGGGCGGCGCGTGCTGCGGCTGAAGGGGGGCGATCCCTTCGTCTTTGGCCGCGGCGGCGAGGAGGCGCAGGCGCTGGTGCAGGCAGGCGTTCCCATCCGCATCGTGCCGGGCATCTCGGCCGGCATCGGGGGGCTGGCCTATGCCGGCATCCCGGTCACGCATCGCGACGTCAATCAGGCGGTGACCTTCGTGACCGGCCACGATGCCTCGGGCGATGCGCCCGGCGCGATCGACTGGGCGGCGCTGGCGAAGTCCTCGCCGGTGATCGTGTGCTACATGGCGATGAAGACGCTGCCCGAGATCTCGGCCCGCCTCATCGCCGCCGGGCGCGCGCCGTCCGAGCCCGTTGCCATCGTGACCGAGGCCACGATGCCCGGCCAGCGGGTGCTGGAAACCACGCTCGCCACCGCCGTCGCCGATGCCGCCGCCGCGGGCATGGAGCCGCCCGCCATCGTCTGCATCGGGCGCGTGGCGCTGATGCACCGGGCGCTCGACTGGGTGGGGCAGATGGCGGGCCACGCGCCGCGCGACCTCGACCCGCTGGGCGGAGACGCGGACGCGCGGCGCAGCGGATGACGCCGCGAGGGCTGGTGGTCGCGGCGCCGGCCTCGGGGGCGGGCAAGACCACCGTGACGCTGGGCCTGATCGCCGCGCTGCGAGCCCGCGGTGTGGCGGTGCAGGCGGCCAAATCGGGACCGGACTACATCGACCCCGCCTTCCTCGCCGCCGCGAGCGGGCGGCCCTGCGCGACGCTCGACGCCTTCGCCGCCGACGCCGCGCAGCTTGGCGCCCGGGCGGCCGAGGCGCTTGCGGGAGGGCTTGGCGGGGACGCCCCTGCGCGGCTTCTGGTCATCGAGGGCGCGATGGGCCTGTTCGACGGCGCCGACGACGGCAGCGCGATGGGCCGCGGTTCGACCGCCGATGTCGCGGCAGCGCTGGGCCTGCCGGTGCTGCTGGTCATGGACGCGGCGCGGATGGGGCAGGGAGCCGCGGCCATCGTCGCGGGGCTGGCCCGGTTTCGCGCGGATGTGCGGGTGGCGGGCGTCATCCTCAACCGCGTGGGCTCGGCCCGCCATGCCGCTATGCTGCGCCGCGCCGTGGGGGCCGTCGCGCCGATGCTGGGGACGCTGACCCGGTGCGACGACCTTTCCCTTCCCTCGCGCCATCTGGGCCTCGTGCAGGCAGGCGAGCGCGCGGATCTTGCCGATTTCATCGCGCGCGCGGCCGAATGGGTTGCCGGCGGGGTCGATCTGGCAGCGGTCGAGGCACTGGCGTCGCCGATCGGCGCCGCCGCGCCGCCGCGCCGCCTGCCGCCGCCGGGCCAGCGCGTGGCTGTCGCGCGCGATTTCGCCTTCGCCTTCGCCTATCCGCACATGCTGGCCGACTGGCGCGCGGCGGGGGCCGAGATCGTCCCATTCTCGCCGCTGGCCGATCAGGCGCCCGACCCGGCGGCCGATGCCGTGTTCCTGCCCGGCGGCTATCCCGAGCTTCACGCCGGGCTGCTCGCCGCCGCCGGACGGTTCCGCGCGGGGATGGAAGCGGCGCAGCGCCGGGGCGCCGCGATCCATGGCGAGTGCGGCGGCTACATGGTGCTGGGCGAGGGGCTGGTCGATGCCGGGGGCGCGCGGCACGCGATGCTGGGGTTCCTGCGGCTCGAGACGAGCTTTGCCGAGCGGCGCCTGCATCTGGGCTATCGCCGCCTCAGCCCGCGCGGCGGGTCGTGGTCCGGGCCGCTGGTCGCGCACGAGTTCCACTATGCCACGACGCTGCGGGCCGAGGGCGCGCCGCTCTATGATGCCACCGACGCGGCGGGGGCCGATCTGGGGCCGATGGGCCTCGTCTCGGGCCGGGTCAGCGGCAGCTTCGCCCATGTGATCGAGCCGGGCTGACGGCGGCCGCGTTTGCGTGTTGCCGCTGCGGCACCCCTTCGCGGCGGGCGAGTGTCCGGGCTAGACTGCGCCTCCGGGGCGTCCTCCGGGCGAAGGAGGTGAACCTTGACCGATACCTCACAGCTCTCCCGTCGCATCGCGCAGGCGCTGGGCGAGACGCCGGCCGACCGGGTGATCCGGGGCGGGCGCATGCTCGACCTCGTGACGGGCGACCTGCGCGCGGGCGACATCGCCATCGCGGGCGAGCGGATCGTCGGCACGGTCGAGGACTACGACGGCGCCGAGGTGATCGACGCCCGCGGCCTGATCGCGGTCCCCGGCTTCATCGACGGGCATGTGCATCTGGAAAGCTCGCTGGTCACGCCCTTCGAGTTCGAGCGCGTGGTGGTCCCCCGCGGCACCACCACCGCGATCTGCGATCCGCACGAGGCGGCGAACGTGATGGGCACGGCCGCGCTGCGCTACTTCCTCGATTGTGCCGAGGCGATGGCGATGGACCTGCGAGTGCAGTTGTCGTCCTGCGTGCCGGCGACCGCGATGGAGACGTCGGGGGCCGAGCTGGGCGTCGACGACCTCTTGCCCTTCGCGAGCCACCCCAAGGTGATCGGGCTGGCCGAGCTGATGAACTTCCCCGGCGTGCTCGCGCGCGACCCTGGCGTGCTGGCCAAGGCCGCGGCCTTCCAGCACCACATCGACGGGCATGCGCCGCTGCTGTCGGGCCGGGCGCTCAACGCGTATCTGGCGGCCGGCGTGCGAAACGACCACGAGACCAGCCGGATCGAGGAGGGGCGCGAGAAGCTCGCGAAGGGGATGCATATCCTGCTGCGCGAGGGGTCGGTTGCGCGCGACGTGGCGGCGCTGGCGCCGCTGATGACGCTGGGGGCGTCGCCGTACCTCTCGTTCTGCACGGACGACCGCAGCCCGCTGGAGGTGGCCGAGCACGGTCATATCGACCACGCCATCCGCCACGCCATCGCGCATGGCGCCGAGCGGCTGGCGGCCTATCGCGCCGCGACCTGGTCGGCGGCGCGGCATTTCGGGCTGACCGACCGTGGCCTGATCGCGCCGGGGCAGCGGGCGGATATCGTGCTTCTGTCCGAGCTCGACGCCTGCCGGGTCGAGCGGGTGATCCTGGGCGGGCGGCCGGTGGACGAGGCGACCTTCGGCGGGCGCGCGATGGTCGCGCCGATCGGGCGGGGCTCGATGAAGCGCGGCCCGGTCGCGGCGGCGGACTTCGCAGTGCCCGCGACACCCGGCCCGCGCCCGGTGATCGAGATCATCCCCGGCAAGATCATCACCGGGCGCCTCGACGCCACGCTGCCCGGGCGCGGCGGGCTGGCCGAGGCCGACCCCGCGCAGGGCATCGCCAAGATCGCGGTGATCGAGCGGCACGGCAAGACCGGCAATATCGGGCGCGGCTTCGTGCGCGGCTTCGGGCTGGCGGAGGGGGCGCTCGCGTCCTCGGTCGGGCATGACAGCCACAACATCTGCGTGGCGGGCATGTCGGACGCGGACATGGCGGCGGCGGTGAACCGGCTGATCGCGCTGGGCGGCGGGTTCGTCGCGGCCCGCGAGGGCGAGATCGTGGCCGAGCTGGCGCTGCCGCTGATGGGCCTGATTTCCGACCGCCCGGCGGCCGAGGTCGAGGCGGGGCTGAGGCGCCTGCGCGACGCCTTGCGGGCCATGGGCTGCCCGCTCGACGACCCGTTCATCCAGCTCGCCTTCCTGCCGCTGCCGGTGATTCCGTCGCTCAAGATCACCGATCTGGGCCTGTTCGACGTGGACCGTTTCGCGCTGGTCTGACGTGCCGCCGATCTTTCCCCGCAGTTATCCACAGACCGGAAAGCTGTGGGCAAATCGCCGGGTCGGGGCAATCGGTTCTCCCGACTCAGTCCGGTTGCGCTATCCTCGCGCCCCACAGACCGGGGGCACCGGCGCGCAGGTGGACGAGGCAGTGAGATGGCAGACGGCGCAAGACCGGCAGGGCAGGACGTTGGGGGGAGCGCGGCGCAGCCTCACAATATCGAGGCGGAGCAGGCACTGCTTGGCGCGCTCCTCCTCAACAACGATGTGTTCAATCACATCGAGGCGCTGGTGCAGGCGCATCATTTCTATGACCCCGTGCATGGCCGGATCTTCAAGACCGCTTCGCGGCTGATCGCCAAGAACGCGCTCGCCTCGCCGGTCACGCTGAAAAGCTTCATGGCCGACGACGAGGGGCTGAAGGAGCTGGGCGGGCCCGAATACCTCGCGCGGCTCGCGGCCTCGACTATCTCGGTGCTGGCGGCGCGGGACTATGCTCAGACGATCCGCGACCTCGCGCTGCGCCGTGACCTGATCCGCATCGCCGACGAGATCGCCGCCCGCGCCACAGCCTTCGACGTCGAGAGCGACCCGGTGAGCCAGATCACCGAGGCCGAGCAGTCGCTCTACACGCTGGCCGAGACCGGGAAATACGAGGGCGGCTTCACCGATTTCGCCTCGGCCGCGGCGGCGGCGGCGAATGTGGTGAACCTCGCCTTCCAGCGGGGCGGGGGGCTTGCCGGCATCTCGACCGGGATCGCGACGCTCGACTACCGGCTTGGGGGGCTGCGCAACTCGGACCTCTTGATCCTTGCCGGTCGGCCGTCGATGGGCAAGACCGCGCTCGCCACGAACATCGCCTTCAACATGGCGCGCGCGCGGCTGAAGAGCCGCCTCGCCCGGCCGGATGCCGATCAGCACGACGGCGCGGTGGTGGGCTTCTTTTCGCTCGAGATGTCGTCCGAGCAGCTTGCCAACCGCATCCTTGCGTCGGAGGCGCAGATCAAGTCGCACCTTCTGCTGTCGGGCGATCTCGACGAGGGGCAGTTCCGCCGCTTCCTCGAGGTGGCGCGCGAGCTCGAGCAGATCCCGCTCTACATCGACGACACGCCGGCGCTGCCGATCTCGACGCTGGCTGCGCGCGCGCGCCGGCTCAAGCGGCAGGTCGGGCTCGACTGCCTCGTGATCGACTACCTGCAACTGGTGCGCGCGGCCTCGGGCCGCACTGATGGACGGGTGCAGGAGGTGTCCGAGATCACGCAGGGCCTCAAGGCGATCGCCAAGGAACTCGACATCCCCGTGATCGCGCTCTCGCAGCTCAGCCGCAAGGTCGAGGAGCGCGAGGACAAGCGCCCGCAGCTTGCCGACCTGCGCGAGTCGGGCTCGATCGAGCAGGACGCGGACGTGGTGATGTTCGTGTTCCGCGAGGCCTATTACCACGACCGCGCCAAGCCCCCCGAGGACGATCCGCGCTTTCCCGAATGGCAGCAGAAGGCCGAGCGTCTGCACGGCCGCGCCGAGGTCATCATCGGCAAGCAGCGCCACGGCCCCATCGGCACGGCGGAGCTGCATTTCGAGGACAGCCTGACCCGCTTCTCGGATCTCGCGCGCGACCGCGACTTCGATCCGCGCGGCGGCGGCTACGACGATCCGGGGTTCCGGTGACCCCGGACGCCACGCTCGCGGCCCGGGTCACTGTCGATCTCGACGCGCTGGCCGCGAACTGGCGGGCGCTCGACGAGTTGTCGGGCGGCACCGCGTCGGCGGTGGTCAAGGCCGATGCCTACGGGCTGGGCGCCGCGCGCGTGGCGCCCGCGCTTGCACGGGCGGGGGCGCGCCGCTTCTTCGTCGCATTGCCCGACGAGGGAGCGGCGCTGCGCGCCGTGCTGGGGCCCGGCCCCGAGATCTGCATCCTCGGCGGCTTTGCGCCCGCCGACATTGCCGTCTTTCGCGATCACGCGCTGGTGCCGGTGCTGAATTCCGCGGCGCAGGCGCGTGCCTGGTTCGCGGCGATGCCGGGTGCGCCGGCGGGGCTGCAGGTCGACAGCGGCATGAACCGGCTGGGGATGGAGGCGGACGAGCTTGCGGGGTTGCTGCCGCTGCCGCCCTCGGTCGGCTTCGTCATGAGCCATCTGGCCTGCGCGGACGAGCCCGAGCACCCGCTGAACGCGCGGCAGCTTGGGGACTTCCGGGCGCTGACCGACGGGCTGGGCCTGCCGCGGTCGCTGGCGGCCACCGGCGGCATCCTGCTGGGGCGCGCGTTCCGCTTCGACTTCACCCGCCCCGGCGTCGGCATCTATGGCGGCGCGCCCTTTGCCGAGTCCCGCCCGGTCGTCACGCTGGAGGTGCCGGTGATCCAGCTTCGCGACGTCGCGCCCGGAGAGGCGGTGGGCTACGGCGCCACCTGGACCGCCGACCGGCCCGCCCGGATCGCCACCATCGCGGCGGGCTATGCCGACGGCATCCTGCGCGCGGCGGGCGCGGGCGGCCTTGCCGCCTTCCATGCCGGGCGGCGGCTGCCGGGCGCCGGGCGTGTGTCGATGGACCTGATCACGCTCGACGTGACGGGATGCGCCGAAATCGGGCCGGGCACGATGGTCGAGATCCTCGGCCCCTCGCAGGGCGTCGACCAGCTGGCGGCGGCCGCGGGGACGATCGGCTACGAGATCCTGACAAGCCTTGGAAGCCGCTACTCCCGGCGCTATACGGGGGGCTGACTGCCGCTTGCGACCAGACCGGAGCCGATGGCCATTCTCTCCCTCATCCAGGGCTTTCTTGCCTCGATCGGCGCCGCAGTGCTTGGGCTGTGCCAGGCGACCGGGCACCTGACGCTGTTCGCGGGGGCCGCGACCAGCCACGTCCTGCGCCCGCCTTTCTACCCCCACGAGCTGTGGCGCCAGTTCATGAGGATCGGCTATTTCTCGCTGCCCGTGGTGGGCCTCACGGCACTGTTCACGGGCGCGGCGCTTGCCCTGCAGATCTACACCGGCGGCAGCCGCTTCAATGCGGAATCGGTCGTCCCCTCGATCGTCGCCATCGGCATGACGCGCGAGCTGGGGCCGGTGCTGGGCGGCCTGATGGTGGCGGGGCGGGTCTCGGCCTCGATCGCGGCCGAGATCGGCACGATGCGCGTGACCGAGCAGATCGACGCGCTGACGACGCTCTCGACCAACCCGCTGAAATACCTGGTGGTCCCGCGCCTGGTGGCGGCGACCATCGCGCTGCCGCTGCTGGCGTTCCTGGGCGACATCATCGGCATCATGGGCGCCTTTCTGGTCGGCGTCGGGCGGCTCGGCTTCAACGAGGCCACCTATATCCAGACCACCTGGGACTTCCTGGAATACGAGGACGTGACCTCGGGCCTGATCAAGGCGGCAGTGTTCGGCTTCATCATCGCGATGATGGGCTGCTACCACGGCTACAACTCGGGCCGGGGCGCGCAGGGGGTCGGGCGCGCGACCACCAACGCGGTGGTGTCGGCCTCGATCCTGATCCTCGCGTCGAACTACATCCTCACCGAGATCCTGTTCGCCGCATGAGCGCGCCCGCCAAGATCGTGCTGGAGGGTGTCGCGAAGAGCTTCGGCTCGAAGCATGTGCTGCGCGGCGTCGACCTGATCGTGCCGCAGGGGCAGTCGACCGTCATCATCGGCGGTTCGGGCACCGGCAAGTCGGTCACGCTCAAGTGCATCCTTGGCCTGATCGCGCCCGATGCGGGCCGCATCACCGTCGATGGCGAGGATGTGAGCCGCCTGCGCGGACGCGCGCGCGAGGCGATGCTCGACAAGTTCGGCATGCTGTTCCAGGGCGGCGCGCTGTTCGACTCGCTGCTGGTGTGGGAGAACGTGGCCTTCCGCATGCTGCAGGGCCGGCGCAAGCTGCCGAGGCCCGAGGCGCGCGATCTGGCCATCGAGAAGCTGCGCCGTGTGGGCCTGACGCCCGAGACCGCCGACCTCTACCCGGCCGAGCTGTCGGGGGGCATGCAGAAGCGGGTGGGGCTGGCGCGCGCCATCGCGGCACAGCCCGAGATCATCTTCTTCGACGAGCCGACGACCGGCCTCGACCCGATCATGGCCGACGTGATCAACGACCTGATCCGCGAGATCGTGGTCGAGATGGGCGTCACCGCCATGACCATCACCCACGACATGACATCCGTGCGCAAGATCGCCGACCGCGTGGCGATGCTGCATGACGGGGTGATCCAGTGGGAGGGGCCGGTGGCCGAGATCGACACCACCGACAACCCTTACGTCCACCAGTTCGTGAACGGGCTGGCCGTGGGGCCGATCGAGGCGATCCGCTGATGTCGGACATCTCGCTGCGGTTCTCGCCCCTCGATCTCCTCGTCATCGCGTATGCGCTGGCGATGCCGGTGCTGGCGGGATTGGTGCTGGCGGCGCGGGCGGTGACGGTACCGGGCAGGGTGCGGCTGCTGGCTCTCGCGGGGCTGGGCTGCCTTGCGGTCCTGGTGGCCGATGTCGCGCTGGTCCGCGACGGCGTGCTGCATGACGGGGTGCGAACCTTAGGGCGGGGCGCGCTGCTGGCCGGGCTTGGCGCCGCGTGGCTGGCGACCGCCTTGCGCGCGGATGCGTCGCGCTGGATGGATGCGGCGGTGGTGGCGGGGCCCGCGCTCCTTGGCGCCATCGCGATATGGTTCGAGCATGGCTGATGCTGCGGCTCGCGAATCTTTCGCTGCTGGCGCTCTACCCGCTCGCCTGGGTTGCGCCGCTGGCGACGGCGGGGCTGATCCCTTGGTTCGAGGGCGAGCGCGTGAGCATCCTCGGCGGCCTTGGCGATCTCTGGGCGGTGGACCGGGCGCTCGCTATCGTCGTCGCGCTGTTCGCCGTGGCGATTCCCTACGCCAAGACGCTGACGCTGGCGGCGGTGCAGTTCGACCTGCTCGGCCGACGCGCGATGCCGGCGATCGAGGCGCTGGGCAAGCTGTCTATGGTCGAGGTCTTTCTGGTCGCGGTCTACATCGTGGTGGTGAAGGGTGTGGGGCTGGGCCATGTCACGCCCGCCTGGGGGCTGTGGCTGTTCACCGGCTGCGTGCTGGGGCAGATCTGGATCGCGCATGCAACGGCGCGGCGGCTGGCGCGGAGCGCGGGATGAGCGCCCTTGCGGTGGCGGCCGCGTCCGTGCTGGCCTGACCCAGATGGCGAAGCCTGCGCTCCAGTTCGTCTGCAATGCCTGCGGCACGGTCCACCGCAAGTGGCAGGGCCAGTGCGAGGGCTGCGGCGAGTGGAACACGCTGGCCGAGGAGGCGGGGCTCTCGGCCGCCGGCCCCGCAGCCAAGACGCTGGGCGCCGCGCGCGGGCGGCGGATGGCGCTGGCGCCGCTCGCGGGCCAGGAAGCGCCCCCCCCTCGCGCCGCAAGCCGCATCGGCGAGCTGGACCGGGTGCTGGGCGGCGGGCTCGTGCCGGGCTCGGCGGTGCTGGTCGGGGGCGATCCGGGCATCGGGAAATCGACGCTTCTGCTGCAGGCGACGGCTGCGTTCGCCACCGCGGGCGCGCGCACGGTCTATGTCTCGGGCGAGGAGGCGATGGCACAGGTCCGGATGCGCGCGGCGCGGCTGGGCCTTGGCGCGGCGGATGTGCAACTCGCGGCCGAGACGAACCTGCGCGACATCCTGACCACGCTGGATGAATTGCGCCCGGACCTCGTGGTGATCGATTCGATCCAGACCATGTGGGCAGACAACGTGGAAAGTGCGCCCGGCTCGGTCGCGCAGGTGCGTGCCACGGCGCATGAGCTCACCAGCTTCGCCAAGCGCCGCGGATGCGCGGTCATCATGGTGGGCCACGTCACCAAGGAGGGCCAGATCGCCGGCCCCCGCGTGGTCGAACACATGGTCGATACGGTGCTTTATTTCGAGGGCGAGCGCGGCCACCAGTTCCGCATCCTGCGCGCGGTCAAGAACCGCTTCGGTCCGGCCGACGAGATCGGCGTGTTCGAGATGACCGGGGCGGGGCTTGCCGAGGTCACCAACCCCTCGGCGCTGTTCCTGGGCGACCGCGACGAGGGGGCGTCGGGCTCGGCGGTGTTCGCGGGGCTGGAAGGCACGCGGCCCGTGCTCGTCGAGTTCCAGGCGCTGGTCGCGCCCTCGACGCTGGGCACGCCGCGCCGGGCGGTGGTGGGCTGGGACGGCTCGCGCCTTGCGATGACGCTGGCGGTGCTCGAGGCCCGGGCGGGCGTGAGCCTCGCGGGGCAGGACGTGTATCTCAATGTCGCGGGGGGCCTGCGCGTCTCGGAACCCGCGGCGGACCTGGCGGCGGCTGCGGCTCTGGTGTCGGCCATGACGGGCCAGCCGCTGCCGCCGCGATCGGTGCTGTTCGGCGAGATCAGCCTCTCGGGCGCGATCCGACCCGTGGCGCAGCCGGAACTGCGGCTGAAGGAGGCGGAGAAGCTGGGCTTTACCGCCGCCTATGTGCCAAAGCAGATGAAACCGGTGGAAGAGTCTGGCATAAACTTGCGGCGCATTGCAGATTTGCCGGGTCTGATCAGCGCCGTGTTCGGCCCGCAGCAGTGAGCCACCGGGGTCGGGGGAGCGAGGAATGGAGTTCACTTTGGTCGATGGCGGCGTCGCGGCCGTGACGCTTGTCTCTGGGCTTCTGGCCTATTCGCGGGGCGTCACGCGCGAGATCTTCGCGATCGGGGGATGGATCATCGCGGCGCTCGCCGCCTTCTACCTCGCGCCGATGCTCGAGCCGCTGATGCGCGAGGCGCCGGTGGTGGGGCCGATTCTCGAGAAGTCGTGCATCTTCTCGATGATCGCGGCCTTCACGCTGATCGTGGCCTTCACGCTGCTGATCCTGTCGGTCTTCACGCCGCTTGCGTCGAGCCTCGTGCTCGGCTCGCCGCTTGCGCCGGTCGACAGGGTGCTGGGCTTCGTGTTCGGCATCGCGCGCGGCCTGCTGCTGATCGCGATCGCCTATCTGCTGTTCCAGACGCTGGGCGGAGGCGAGCCGTGGGCGCCGCTGGAGAACGCGGCCTCGAAGACGGTCGTGGCCGAGGGCGCGCGGCTTCTGGCCGAGAACGTGCCCGCGCAGGTGCCCGACTGGTTCCAGGGCCGGATCGACGCGCTCATGGCTCCCTGCAGCGGCGGCGCGGCGCCGGCCGGCAGCCTCACGCCGGGCGGATCGGTCGTCGTGCCCGGCACCGGCGGGACCGAGACGGTGACGCCGCCCACGACCGGCGGCTGAGCCGCGCGTCTGGCGTCGGTCCCGGGACGCCTCCGCTCATCTGCCGCGGGCCATGACAGGCCCGCGACGGCCCAGTGTCGGGCACATGTCGCCGTGATGACGCGTGAACGCGGGATGACATGCGGGCGAGACCGCTCTATATGAGTGCGCGCATGGCGGTCACGCGGGAGCGGGCGAATGACGGATACCCCGGCAGCCACTTTTCTTTCCGATCCATTCGATGATGACAAGCTGCGCGAGGAGTGCGGCGTCTATGGCGTCTTCGGGATCGACGAGGCTGCGAACTTCGTGGCGCTGGGCCTGCACGCGCTCCAGCACCGCGGGCAGGAGGCGGCAGGGATCGTCTCCTACACGCCCGAGACGGGCTTCAACACGGTGCGCCGCATCGGCTATGTCCGCGACCATTTCACCAAGCAGTCGGTGATGGACATCCTGCCCGGGCGCATGGCGATCGGGCACACGCGCTATTCGACCGCCGGCTCGAAGGGGCAGACGGCGCTGCGGGACGTGCAGCCGCTCTATGCCGACTTCGCGATGGGCGGTTGCGCGATCGCGCACAACGGCAACATCACCAATGCCGAGACGCTGCGCAGCCAGCTGATCGAGCGCGGCTCGATCTTCCAGTCGGGCTCGGACACCGAATGCATCGTCCACCTGATGGCGCGCTCGATCCAGAAGACCATCTCGGACCGGATGAAGGACGCGCTGAGGATCGTCGAGGGCGCGTTCTCGGTGATCGCGATGACCCGCTCGAAGATGATCGGCGTGCGCGATCCGATGGGCGTGCGCCCGCTGGTGCTGGGCCGGCGCGGCGAGGGCTGGATCCTGTCGTCCGAGACCTGCGCGCTCGACATCATCGGCGCCGAGTTCGTCCGCGAGGTCGAGCCGGGCGAGATGGTGATCGTGACCCAGAAGGGCGTCGAGAGCCTGCGCCCCTTCGAGGACCGCGACCCGCGCTTCTGCGTCTTCGAATATGTCTACTTCTCGCGCCCCGACAGCGTGATCGGCGGGCTATCGGTCTACGAGGCGCGCCGGCGAATCGGGGCGGAACTGGCGCGCGAGGCCCCGGGCGAGGCGGACCTGGTATGCCCGGTGCCCGACAGCGGCACGCCCGCCGCGATCGGCTTCAGCCAGGCCAGCGGCATCCCCTTCGCGATGGGGATCATCAAGAACCAGTATGTCGGGCGCACCTTCATCGAGCCGACCGAGCAGATCCGCGACATGGGCGTGCGGCTCAAGCTCAACATCAACCGCGCGGTGGTCGAGGGCAAGCGGGTGGTGCTGGTCGACGACTCGGTGGTGCGCGGCACCACCTCGCGCAAGATCAAGGACATGATGCTGGACGCCGGCGCGAGCGAGGTGCATTTCCGCATCGCCTCGCCGCCCACCAAGTGGCCCTGCTTCTACGGCGTCGACACGCCCGAGCGGGCGAAGCTTCTGGCCGCGCGGATGACCGAGGACGAGATCCGGGCCTTCCTGGGCGTCGATTCGCTGAAGTTCATCTCGCTCGACGGGCTTTACCGCGCCTGCGGCAGTCCCGCGGGACGAAACGCGGCCGCGCCCCAGTTCTGCGATGCCTGCTTCTCGGGCGAATACCCGGTCGAGCCGTCGGATGCCCGGGCGCGGGGCTGCATGCGGATGCCCGAGGACGCGTGAGGGCGGGCGGTTCTCATGCACAAAGCCGAATCCAAGAATCTGAAAAAATAGACAAAACTCAGCGCCGATGCGCGTTTCGCGCTGTGCGCGTGTTCGAGCACCGCGGCGCGGCGTGATCCGTCCATTGGTCGCGCGTTGACCCGCGGGCTCAGTCGTCGCGCGCGGCGATGCCGATCAGCCGGGCGGCGCGGGCAATGTTGGCGGGTCGAAGGTCATGCGCGCCGGTGAACAGGCATAGCTCGATCAGGCGGGTCGTCTCGCCGGCGTGGCGGACGCAATCGAGATCGCCGTCGGCGGCGACGGGTTCCGCTCGGAAGCCTTCGGAGCCAGAGACGAGCGCGAGCGCCTCGCCCACATCGCCCTGGCGTCCATCCTTGATCGGTCGCCCGTGCAGCGGCACCACCGGGTCGTCGCGGCCATGATAATGGATGAGCGTGCCGGCTGGTGCGGGACAGGAATCGGGGAGGGGTACCCAGAACGTGCCGGACATGGGCGCGAAGCCCGCGAAAACATCGCCGCGATGGCAGGCAAGGTGCCACACCATCATCGCCCCCGAGGAGAATCCCGTCACCATGATGCGCCCGGTATCGATGTGGAAGCGGTCCGCGAGATCGGCCGCGAGCGCGTCGAAGTACGCCAGCTCGTCGACCCCAGGCAGGGCATCGTCGCTGGGAACATGCGGGATGTTCCACTCGGGACCCGCCGCCTGCGCCGCGATCAGGGCGACGCCGAGCACGGGCGCGAGTGCGGCAAGCTCCGGATTGCCCACCACGCCCGCAGCGTTCCCGCGGTAGCCGTGCACGAAGACGATGGCGCCGACGGGATGGTCGGATCCGGCGCCGGGCGGCAGGATGATGCGATAGCTGCGCTCGCCGATCACGCAGTCGCTGTCCCGCCCACAGGCGGAACTGTCGGAGGCAGTGAGCGCCATGACGACGAGAACGCCGAGCACGGCGCGCCCGAGGGGGCAGAGCCCAAATGCGCGGATGGCGGCACGAACGCGTCGGAACCGGGCGAGAAGGGACATGACACGTCCTCCCCTGTCGGCAGGCGTGGGTCGCTCCCTTTTGAGAGGTTAGCACGAAAATAGCGCCGTTGGGACGCATGACGCGGCGGCGGTTTCGGGCTGGACACCGGGCTGGCGTTCCGCCAATAGACCGTCCCGAGCCGCCGGGGCCGGTTGCGCCCCTCGCCTGAGTGGAGTTTTCCGGACATCACGGGATCGCAAGGACCGACATGAGCTCAAGGATCATCCTCGTCACTGGTGCCTCGCGGGGCTTCGGATTCGCGGCCGCCCGTGCGCTTGCCGGGCAGGGCACCCATGTGATCGCTCTGGCGCGTACGGTGGGCGGGCTCGAGGAGCTCGACGACGCAATCCGCGCGAGGGGCGGCGAGGCGACGCTGGTGCCGCTCGACGTCACCGACGACGCGGGGCTTGCGCGGATGGGCGCGGCGATCCACGGGCGGTGGGGCCGGGTGGACCTGTGGCTGCACACCGCCGTGTCGGCGCCGCCCCTGTCGCCGGCCGAGCACATCCCGACGAAGGATTTCGAAAAGGCGCTAGCCGTGAACGTGCGCGCCTTCCAGCAGTTGGTGCGCGTGGTGGACCCGCTGCTGCGGCTTGCGCCCGCCGGCATGGCGCTGGTCGCGGGGGATGACCGGGCGGGCGAGAAGTTCCACGGCGCCTATGCCGCGACCAAGGCCGCGCAGTCGGCGCTGGCGCGGGCCTGGGCGGCGGAGGCGGCCCGGCGCATCACGGTGGCCGGGGTGGTGCCGCCGCCGATGCCGACCGCGCTGCGGGCACGCTTCTATCCGGGCGAGGACCGGGCGCGGCTCACGCCGATCGACGAGGCGGCGGCGCGGCTGGTGGCGCGGCTGGCGGAGCCGGTGAGGCCGGGCGAGCAGATCGTCCTCTGAGCGCCGCGCGGTTGCTGCGGCGCGTGGCGCGCGCGCACGCCCGGTGCGGCGGGGCCCCGGATCGGGTCCGGGGCAGCGGGAGAGGCTTCGGGGATCGGATGGGCCGGCAGTGCGCGGCGAGGCCCCTGAGGCGCAGTGGCTGGGGCTGAACGCGAAAGGGCCGCGCCGTGGGGCGCGGCCCTTTGCTGTTTCGCGTGGAGCGCGCGGGAGGGCGCGTCAGCGCGCCTCGCCGCCCTCGTCGCCGGCGGCGGTGCCGATCTCGTCGAACAGCTCGGAGATCTCGAACTCGGCCGCCGCTTCCTCCTCGGCGCGCAGGTCCTGGATCGACCGGCCCGAGGCCTGGAGCGTCGCTTCCTCGGCCGAGCGGGCCACGTTCACGGTGACCGTGGCCGACACCTCGGGGTGCAACACCACGCGGACCTGGTGGAGCCCAAGCTCCTTCACCGGGCGGTCGAGGCGCACCTGGCCGCGATCGACGGTGAAGCCCGCCTCGGTCGCGGCGTCGGCCACGTCGCGCGCGGTCACCGAGCCGTAGAGTGCGCCCGCCTCGGAGGCCGAGCGGATCACCACGTAGACCTGGCCGTCGAGCTTCTCGGCGACCTTCTGGGCCTCGGCCTTCAGCTCGAGGTTGCGGGCCTCGATCTGGGCGCGCTCGGCCTCGAAGCGGGCGAGATTCGCCTTGGTGGCGCGGAGCGCCTTCTTCTGCGGCAGGAGGAAGTTGCGCGCGAAGCCGTCGCGCACGTTCACCACCTCGCCGATCTGGCCGAGTTTCTCGACGCGTTCGAGCAGAACAACCTGCATGATCTGGCCCTCCTTACTTCACGGCGTAGGGCAGGAGCGCGAGGAAGCGCGCGCGCTTGATAGCGCGGGCGAGCTCACGCTGCTTCTTGGCCGAGACCGCGGTGATGCGGCTGGGCACGATCTTGCCGCGCTCGGAGATGTAGCGCTGCAGCAGCTTGACGTCCTTGTAGTCGATCTTCGGCGCGCCCTCGCCCGAGAAGGGGCAGGTCTTGCGGCGGCGGAAAAACGGTTTGCGTGCCATGTCTGTCTCCCTCGCTCTCAGTCGCGCCGCGGGCCGCGCGGGCCACGGTCGTCGCGGTCACGGTCGCCGCGGAAGCCGCCGCGGTCGCCACGGTCACCCCGGTCGCCGCGATCCCCGCGGTCGCCCCGGTCGCCGCGCCGGTCGTCGCGGCCGGACTTGGCCTGCACCACGGCCGAGGGGCCGTCCTCGTGCTCGTCGACCTTGATGGTCAGCGTGCGCATGATGTCCTCGTGGATGCCCATCAGGCGCTCCATCTCGGCCACCGCCTCGGAGGGGGCTTCGAGCCGCAGATAGGCGTAATGCCCCTTGCGGTTCTTGTTGATCTTGTAGGCAAGCGTCCGCAGGCCCCAGTATTCGTGGCCGACCACCTTGCCGCCATTGTCGGCGAGAACCTGGCCGAACTGCTCGATGAGCCCTTCGGCCTGCGCGTTGGAGAGATCCTGACGCGCGATGAAGACGTGCTCGTAGAGAGGCATCCGTCCCTATCCTTCCATGTCGGGCGCGCTTCAAAATGCGGGCGTGCTTCTCCCGAACCCGCATACGAGAGGCGACGCGATCGCTTTTCCTCGTCGGGAGAAGCCGCGCGTATAGCGCCGGACGGGCGCCGATGCAAGGCCGGGCGATGGCGGGACGGGGCAGGGGGGCGACCCGCCGGGGCTTTCCGTTTCGCAAAAACGATTCTGGATCATGGAATAATTCCCTAACACGTGTATGAAAAATGATTCCGATTGTCTGGTATGGGGCCCTTGCGGAAAAAAAAAAAATATAAATTGGAGGGGTTGTCCGTTGCCACAGGCAAATCTTGCGATCGTCGACCTCGTCGTCATCGCAATATACTTTGCCGTCATTGTCGCGATCAGCGTCATGGTGGCGCGGAAGGTCGAGACCGGCGAGGATCTGTTTCTGGCGGGCCGCTCGCTTCAGTGGCCGGTCATCGGGGGTTCGCTGTTCGCGTCGAACATCTCGTCGACCACGCTGATCGGGCTGGCAGGTGCGGCCTATGCGAGCGGGATCTCGGTCTCGAACTACGAGTGGATGGCCGGCGTCGTGCTGGTCTTCATGTCGGCCTTCTTCATTCCGATCTACCTGCGCGCGCGGATCACCACGGTGCCGGAATACCTGGAGCTGCGCTTCGACCGGAGGGCGCGGCTTTACTTCTCGGGGCTCACGGTGCTGCTCTCGATCCTGGTGGACACTGCCGGGGGCATCTATGCGGGATCGGTGGTGCTGGGCGTGTTCTTCCCCGGCATCCCGCTGTGGCAGATGTGCGTCGGGCTGGCGCTGGTCGCGGGGCTCTACACCGCCGCGGGTGGGCTGCGCGCGGTGGTCTATACGGACGTGATACAGGCGGTGGTGCTGATCCTGGGCTCGACGCTCCTGACCGTCATCGTGTTCGGCGAATTCGGCTACAGCTGGCAGGCGGCGAAGGCGGCGATCCCCGAGGGGCACCTTTCGCTGATCCGTCCGCTGGACGACCCCGCGCTGCCCTGGCTGGGCACGCTGGTCGGCGTGCCGGTCCTGGGCTTCTGGTACTGGGCGACGAACCAGTACATCACCCAGCGGGTGCTGGGGGCGGCAAGCCTGCGCGACGCGCAGTGGGGCGCGAACCTGGGCGGGGCGCTGAAGCTGCTGCCGCTTTTCATCATGGTGATCCCCGGCGCGATGGCGATCGGGCTCTACCCGGACCTGCCGGACGGCGACCAGGTATTCCCGACGCTGGTCGTGGACCTTCTGCCCGCTGGCATCGCGGGGCTGGTGCTGGCGGGGCTGATCGCGGCGATCATGTCGAGCATCGACTCGACGCTCAACTCGGCCTCGACGCTGGTGATCCATGACTTCGTCTCGCGCCCCGGCCATGTCCTCGAGCCGCGGCGGCTGGCCTTCTGGGGCCGGGTCACGACGCTGAGCCTGATGGCGATCGCCGCCGCCTGGGCGCCCAACATCGCGAATTTCGGCGGGCTGTTCGCCTATCTGCAGCAGGCCTTCTCGATCCTGGTGCCGCCGGTGGTGGCGGTGTTCCTGCTGGGCGCCTTCTGGGGTCGGGGCGCGAGCCAGGCCGCGTTCTGGACGCTGATCCTGGGCCATGCCGCGGGGATCGCGCTGTTCCTGGCCGGGCAGGCGGGGTGGTGGGACCTGCATTTCACCATCAATGTCGGCATCATGACGGCGCTGAGCGCCGCCGTGTTCGTGGCCATCGCGCTGCGCGAGCCCGCGCCGGATGCGGCGCACAGCGAGGGGCTGATCTGGCGGCCGGGACTGGCCGAGGCCGAGGCGTTGCCGCTGGTCAAGCGGCCGGGGGCGCAGGGGATTGCCATCCTGGCCGCGACGGCGGTGATGCTGGCGTTCTTCTGGTGAGCGGCGCGGGTGCCTTGACAAGCCGCGGCCCTGCGGAAAAGAGAGCGGCAACGAGAATGTGGAGGGACGGATGCGCGCTTTCACCTTTCCGGGGCAGGGAGCCCAGGCGGTCGGCATGGGGCGGGACCTCGCGGATGCCTACCCGGCGGCGCGGGCGGTCTTCGACGAGGTGGACGAGGCGCTGGGCGAGAAGCTGAGCGCGCTGATCTGGGACGGCCCGGCCGAGACGCTGACGCTGACCGCGAACGCCCAGCCCGCGCTGATGGCGACCTCGATCGCCGCGATGCGGGCGCTGGAGGCCGAGGGCGTCGGGATCGGCTCTGCGAGCTTCGTCGCCGGCCATTCGCTGGGCGAGTATTCGGCGCTGTGCGCGGCCGGGGCGCTGGGGCTTTCGGACACCGCGCGGCTCCTGCGCATCCGCGGCGAGGCGATGCAGAGGGCGGTGCCGGTGGGCGTGGGCGCGATGGCGGCGCTGCTGGGGCTCGACTTCGAGGCGGCGCGGGCGGTTGCGGAAGAAGCCGCGCAGGGCGAGATCTGCCAGGCCGCGAACGACAACGACCCGGCGCAGGTGGTGGTCTCGGGCCACCGGGCGGCGGTCGAGCGCGCGGTCGAGATCGCGAAAGCCAAGGGCGCGAAGCGGGCGCTGATGCTGCCGGTCTCGGCGCCCTTCCACTGCGCGCTGATGCAGCCGGCGGCCGAGCGGATGGCCGAGGCGCTGGCGGGCGTGGCGATCAAGGCGCCGGCGGTGCCCGTGGTGGCGAATGTCCGCGCCGAGGCGGTCAGCGAGCCCGAGGCGATCCGCAGGCTGCTGGTCGAGCAGGTCACCGGCTCGGTCCGCTGGCGCGAGTCGGTGATGTGGATGGCCGCACAGGGCGTGCGCGAGATGGCCGAGATCGGTGCCGGCAAGGCGCTGAGCGGCATGGCGCGGCGCATCGACAAGGAAATCGCGACGGCCGCGGTCGGCACGCCGGACGAGGTTCGGGCGTTCGCGGCGAGCGTGGCGGGCTGAGCCGCGGGCGGCCTCGACGGGACGCGGGGCGCGCGTCGCTCGGGCGAGGTTCGGGAGTGGCCCAGGGTCGAGGCCGGGGCGCGCGGGGCGGCAGGCGTGGGGCGGCTTCGGCGAGGCCCCGGGGTGAGCCCGGGGCAGCGGTGGCCGGACGCGCTGCGGGGCCACAGGGCGGGGCCCAGGCGTGGCGCCGGTTTCGGGTGATGGCAAGGCAGGAGGCGGGAATGTTCGACCTGACGGGGAAGACGGCGCTGGTCACGGGTGCCACGGGCGGCATCGGTGGCGCGATCGCGCGGGCGCTGCACGCGCAGGGCGCGGTGGTGGGCCTCTCGGGCACGCGCGCGGGCGTGCTGGAGGAGCTTGCGTCGAGCCTGGGTGGGCGGGCGCATGTGCTGCCCTGCAACCTGGGCCATGCCGAGGCGGTCGAGGCGCTGCCGAAGCAGGCGGCCGAGGCGATGGGCGGGATCGACATCCTGGTGAACAATGCCGGCATCACGCGCGACAACCTGTTCATGCGCATGTCGGACGAGGAATGGGCGCAGGTCATCGAGGTGAACCTGACCTCGGCCTTCCGGCTGAGCCGGTCCGTGCTGCGCGGCATGATGAAGAAGCGCTGGGGGCGGATCATCGGCATCACCTCGATCGTCGGCGTCACCGGCAATCCGGGGCAGGGCAATTACGCGGCCGCCAAGGCGGGCATGATCGGCATGTCGAAGAGCCTCGCGGCCGAGGTCGCCTCGCGCAACGTCACGGTGAACTGCGTGGCGCCGGGCTTCATCGAGACGGCGATGACCGACAAGCTGGGCGACCAGCAGAAGGAGAAGCTGATGGGCGCGATCCCCGCCGGGCGCATGGGCACGGGCGAGGAAATCGCGGCCGCGGTGGTGTATCTGGCGTCGGACGAGGCGGCCTATGTGACCGGCCAGACGCTGCATGTGAATGGCGGCATGGCCATGATCTGAGCCCGGCGTGACGCCCCAGCAAGGGGCGAAATCTGAATTTGCCATGCGCGGCCTTTGTGCTAAGGAACGCGCGGGCCGGACCCGGGGGGCCTGTTCCTGTGCGCCTTGGGGAAGATACGAGCAAGCGGGGCCAGGTCGGCCCGAGGGAATGCAAGGAGCGAACATGAGCGACATCGCGGATCGCGTGAGGAAGATCGTCGTCGAGCATCTGGGCGTCGAGGAGGACAAGGTGGTCGAGGCTGCGAGCTTCATCGACGACCTGGGCGCGGACAGTCTCGATACGGTCGAGCTCGTGATGGCGTTCGAGGAGGAGTTCGGCATCGAGATCCCCGACGACGCGGCCGAGTCGATCCAGACCTTCGGCGACGCCGTCAAGTTCATCACGGAGAAGTCGGCCTGACCGACCACCGCTGCGACGCGGGCGAGAGCGGCATTCGGGCGACCGGGTGCCGCTTTGTGTTGCAGTCCCGTCAGGGGCTTGGATAAAGTGCGGCGCGCGGCCGGACGGGCCGGGACGCGCGGCATCAGAGGAACATCTCGGGGAGAAGTCGGATGCGTCGGGTAGTGGTCACCGGACTGGGCATGGTCACGCCGCTGGCCTGCGGCGTCGAGGCGACCTGGTCGCGGATCCTGGCGGGCCAGTCGGGCGCGAACCGGATCCGGCATTTCGACGCGAGCCACCTGCCGTGCCAGATCGCCTGCGAAATCCCGCTGGGCGACGGAACGGACGGCACGTTCAACGCCGACGACTGGCTGGCGCCCAAGGAACAGCGCAAGGTCGACCGCTTCATCACCTACGCGCTGACGGCCGCCGAGCAGGCGGTGACCGATGCCGGCTGGAAGCCCGAAGACCCCGAGGAGCGCGAGAGGACCGGCGTGCTGATCGGCTCGGGCATCGGCGGGCTCGAGTCGATCGCCGAGGCGGCGGTGACGCTGAAGGAGAAGGGGCCGCGGCGGATCTCGCCCTTCTTCATTCCCGGCGCGCTGATCAATCTCTGCTCGGGGCAGGTGTCGATCAGGTACGGCTTCAAGGGGCCGAACCACGCGGTGGTGACGGCGTGCTCGACCGGCGCGCATGCCATCGGCGATGCTGCGCGGCTGATCATGCTGGGAGACGCCGACGTGATGGTGGCGGGCGGCGCCGAGAGCCCGATCTGCGAGATCGCGGTGGCGGGCTTCTCGGCCTGCAAGGCGCTCTCGACCGGCTACAACGACACGCCGGAACGCGCCTCGCGGCCCTACGACAAGGGGCGCGACGGCTTCGTGATGGGCGAGGGCGCCGGCATCGTGGTGCTGGAGGAGCTGGAGCACGCGCGTGCGCGGGGCGCCAAGATCTATGCCGAGGTGATCGGCTACGGCCTGTCGGGCGACGCCTATCACATCACCGCGCCGTCGCCGGACGGCGATGGCGGCTTCCGCGCAATGAAGGCGGCGCTGCGGAATGCGATGCTCGAGCCCTCGGCGATCGATTACGTGAACGCGCATGGCACCTCGACGCCGCTGGGCGACGAGATCGAGCTGGGCGCGGTGGCGCGGCTTCTGGGCAACCATGCGAGCCGGGTCACCATGTCGTCGACCAAATCGGCCACCGGGCACCTTCTGGGCGCCGCGGGCGCGGTCGAGGCGATCTTCTCGGTGCTGGCGATCCGCGACCAGGTGGCGCCGCCGACGCTGAACCTCGAGGACCCGTCGGTGCACACGCCGATCGACCTCGCGCCGTTGGAGAAGCGCGAGCGCGAGATCAACGTCGCGCTGTCGAACAGCTTCGGCTTCGGCGGCACCAACGCGACGCTGGTCTTTGGCAAGGCCGCCTGAGCGCGGCGCAGCCGGAAGGGAGCACCGGGCGCGCATGCGGCACCTTGCGGCGAACGTGCTGAGCATCCTGATCGTGCTCGGCGTCGTGCTGGTGGGCGCCGTGCTCTATGCCCAGCATGCCTTCCGCGCGGCGGGTCCGCTGACCGAGGACCGGGTGTTCATGGTCGAGCGCGGGATGACGCTGCGCGAGGCCTCGGAGCGGCTCGAGGCCGAGGGGATCGTCGCCGACGAGCGGCTTTTCCGGCTGGGCGCGCGCTATACCGGGCAGTCCGAGGCGCTGCGGTTCGGCGAATACATGGTGCATGCGGGTTCCTCGATGGCCGACGTGCTGGCGCTGATCACCTCGGGCCGCACCATCACCCACAAGGTGACCGTGGCTGAGGGTCTGACGAGCTGGCAGGTGGTCGAGCTGCTGCGCGAGGTCGCGGTGCTGGAGGGCGAGATCGACGCGATCCCGCCCGAGGGGATGCTTGCACCCAACACCTACTTCGTGCATCGCGGCGACACGCGCGCCGAGGTGCTGGCGAGGATGCAAGCCGACCAGCGCGCGATTCTGGACGAGGCCTGGGCGGCGCGGGCCGAAGGGCTGCCGCTGGCGAGCCCCGATGAGGTGCTGGTGCTGGCCTCGATCGTCGAGAAGGAGACGGGGGTTCCGGAGGAGCGCGGGCGCGTGGCCTCGGTCTTTGTCAACCGGCTTAAGCGCGGGATGCGGCTGCAGTCCGATCCCACGATCATCTACGGCCTCACCGAAGGGAAGGGGCCGCTGGGCCGCGGCATCCGCAAGTCGGAGCTGGAGAAGGCCACGCCCTACAACACCTACGTGGTGGACGGCCTGCCGCCGACCCCGATTGCCAATCCGGGGCGCGAGGCGATCATCGCCGTCGTTAACCCGGATGAAACCAATTTCCTCTATTTCGTTGCGGACGGCAGCGGGGGTCATGCCTTCGCCGAGACGCTCGACGAGCATAACCGCAACGTGCAACGTTGGCGGAGGATTGAGCGTGAACAGACGCAAAATCAGGGCTCTACGCAGAAAAATTAGTGCGCTGCATGAAGAAAGTTCTTGACCGGGCGCGCGGTCCGGGATAGACATTCAGGCAAGCTGGGAACAGTGTGTGAAGCGGGCGCCCTCAGGGCGCCCGTTCGCATTTCCGGGCTGGAAGGCAGGGGCCACGCGGTCGACCGCGTGGCCCCTGGCGTTTCCGGGCCGGATATCCCCAGCGGTGAGGACAGTCGCGAGGGCGGGCGCCGGGCCCAACCGTCGGCCGGGAGGGAAGCCTCGCGGCGGATGCGGCGGCAGGAAGGATGCCGACGCTGCGGCGTCCTCACCACCGGCGGCGGGCGCTGCGACCCAACCGGGCCGCGCCGAACCGCCGCCATGACGACCCGGGAGACGGGCGGAAAGCCCGCACCGGGGCACCCAACACAACTGATCACAACCGATAAAGGCGTCAGACGTGGACACGACCGGGATCACCGGCCGGCGGTGCCGCGCATGCGCTGACGAGTCGACTGAGGTGCGGTCGACACTGAGGCATGCACGCAGGATCTTCGCCAGCCTGGCAAGGGAGTTGGAGGCCGAGACGAGACGCCTCCGCAAGCGGGCGCGCGAGGGCGCGCCGGATGACGGCGAGACGGACCGGAAGGCGGAGGAGCGGCTGAAGATCGTCGCCGACCTCGCCAACCGCACGCAGAAGGCGTGGCAGACCGTCAACGAGATCGAAGTGAAGCTGATGAAGGCGGCCGAGGCGGATGTGCCCGGCCGGACCGTCATCGACCTGGAGGCCGCCCGTGCGGAAATCGCCCGCAGGCTCGATCGCCTCGCTGCCTGAGGCGGCGCGGGAGGCGTTCTTCGAGGGGCTCTCGGAGAACGCGCTCGCCGCGATGCCCTGGCTGTGGGAGCTGTGGGCATTGCCGGACCACCAGTTGGCGCCAGAAGGCGACTGGCGGGTCTGGGTCATCATGGGAGGCCGCGGCGCGGGCAAGACCCGCGCCGGGGCGGAATGGGTGCGCGCGCAGGTGGAAGGCCCGACGCCGCTGGCGTCGGGGCGCTGCCGGCGGGTCTGCCTGCTGGGCGAGACGATCGACCAGGTTCGGGCGGTGATGGTCGAGGGCGACTCGGGGCTGCTGGCGGTCACGCCGCCCGACCGGCGGCCGGTGGTCAACCTGAGCCACGGCAAGCTGGTCTGGCCGAACGGGGCCGAGGCGATGATGGCCTCGGCCGCCAACCCCGAGGCGCTGCGCGGCCCGCAGTTCGACTGTGCCTGGTCGGACGAGCTGGCCAAGTGGTGGCGGTGCCGCGAGGCCTGGGAGATGTTGCAGTTCTGCCTGCGGCTGGGCTCCGACCCGCGCCAGATCGTGACGACGACGCCGCGCGACAACGACGTGCTGGTGGAGGTCCTCGGGACCGCAGGCACGGTCGTCACCCATGCGCCGACGCGGGCGAACCGTGCGAACCTCGCGCCCGGCTTCGTCGAGGCGCTGGAGGCGCGCTACGGCCGCACCGCGCTGGGCCGGCAGGAACTGGGGGGCGAGCTGATCCGCGACCGGGCGGGTGCCCTGTGGAGCCGGGCGCTGATCGAGGCGGGACGGGTCGCGGAGGCGCCGGAGCTCGACCGCGTGGTGGTAGCGGTGGACCCGCCCGTAAGTTCGGGCGCGGATGCGGACGAGTGCGGCATCGTGGTGGCGGGCCTGCGCCGCGGCGTCCGGTCGGGCGAGGCGCGGGCCTATGTGCTGGCCGACCTGAGCGTCCGGGGCCTGAGCCCGGCCGGATGGGCGGGCGTGGTGGCCGCGGCCTATGACGCCCACGGCGCCGACCGGGTGGTGGCCGAGGTCAACCAGGGCGGCGAGATGGTCGAGAGCGTGCTGCGCCAGGTCGCGCCGGCGCTGAGCTATCGCCCCGTGCGGGCGCGCCACGGCAAGCGGCTGAGGGCCGAGCCGGTGGCCGCGCTCTACGAGCAGGGGAGGGTCCACCATCTGGGCGCCTTTCGCGAGCTCGAGGACCAGATGACGAGCTTCACCGCCGCCGCGAGCGGCGGAAGCAGAAGCCCCGACCGGCTTGATGCGCTGGTCTGGGCGATCACGGATCTTGTGCTGGCGGCTGAGGCCGGGAGCCCCAGGGTTCGAGCCCTCTGACCCCCGGAGAGACGGGAGATACCAAGACATGGGATGGAGACTGTTCCGTGCGTCCGCTGGCCGGGCGCGCGAGGAGAAGGCGTCGGCCGCGGCCGGGCCGATGATGGCGTTCCACGGGCCGGGCCGCGCGGTCTGGAGTCCGCGGGACATGGTCTCGCTGACCCGCAACGGCTTCGAGGGCAACGTGATCGCCTTCCGCGCCGTGCGGATGGTCGCCGAGGCCGCGGCGGCGCTGCCGCTGGTGCTGGCCGAGGGCGGCGCGCGGATGGTCGAGCACCCGGTGCTGGGCCTGCTGGCGCGCCCCAACCCGGCGCAGGACGGGCGCAGCTTTCTGGAATGCGTCTACGGCTACCTGCAACTGGCGGGCAATGCCTATGTCGAGGCGGCCGAGCCGGGCGAGGACGGCCATCCGCGCGAGCTGCATTGCCTGCGGCCCGACCGGATGGCGGTAGTGCCGGGGCCCGACGGCTGGCCCGCGGCCTATGACTACAGCGTGGGCCGCGCGAAGCACCGCTTCGACAATTCGGGCGCCTGGAAGCCGATCCTGCATGTCAGGGCCTTCCATCCGCTGGACGACCACTACGGGATGAGCCCACTGGAGCCGGCCGCGGCCTCGATCGACGTGCACAACGCGGCGAGCCGGTGGTCGAGGGCGCTGCTCGACAACGCAGCGCGGCCGTCGGGCGCCATCGTCTTTGGCGGCAAGGATGGGGCGCAGATGTCCGACGAGCAGTATCAGCGGCTGGTCCGCGAGCTGGAGGACAACCATCAAGGCGCGCGCAATGCCGGGCGGCCCCTGCTGCTGGAGGGCGGGCTCGACTGGCGGCCGATGGGGTATTCGCCGCAGGACATGGAGTTCCTGGAGACCAAGCACGCCGCGGCGCGGGACATCGCGCTTGCCTTCGGGGTGCCGCCCATGCTGCTGGGACTGCCGGGGGACAACACCTACGCGAACTTCCAGGAGGCCAATCGCGCCTTCTATCGCCAGACGGTGCTGCCGCTGGCGAAGAAGGTGGCCTGCGCGCTGGCGGTGTGGCTGGGCGACAATGCCGGTGCGCGGCTGATGCTGGAGCCCGATCTCGACGCCATCCCGGCGCTTGCAGCCGAGCGCGAGGCGCTTTGGCGGCGGATCGCGGCCGCCCCCTTTCTGACGGACGACGAGAAGCGCGCGGCGCTGGGCTTCGCGCCCCGCGACGGCGCCTGACAGCGGAGGATCGCGATGAGAGCGGCGATGCGGGGGGCGACGCGCCCGCCCGAGCGGAAATTCCTGTCCCTCACCGACCTGACGGCCGGGGCCGAGGCGGGGGAGGTCACGGGTTATGCCTCGGTCTTCGGTGAGGTCGATCAGGGCGGCGACCGGATGATGCCGGGGGCGTTTGCGCGCTCGCTGGAGCGGCGCGCGGCGGCGGGGCGGACGGTAAGGTTCCTGTGGCAGCACGATCCGGAGCGGGTGATCGGCGTCTGGCATGAATTGCGCGAGGACAGCCGGGGCCTCTGGGTGCGTGGGCGCATCCTGCCCGAGGTGGCGCAGGGCGTCGAGGCGCTGGCACTGATGCGGGCGGGGGCGATCGACGGGCTGTCGATCGGCTATCGCGTCGTGAAGGCCGAGCCGCACCGCCACACGGGCGGGCGCAACCTGATCGAGATCGATTTGTGGGAGGTGTCGCTGGTGACGTTTCCGATGCTTCCCACGGCCCGCGCGAGTCTGGGGGGTAGTGCGTCCCCCGGCTTCGTGCAGGCACTTGCGGCAGCCCTTACCGACGGGGCGGGCCAACCCTCCTGAGCCCCGGTCGGGGTTCTTCTTCCCTCCAAGGACTGGATCAGACGATGAGCGAGACCATCGACGAGACGTCCTCGGCACCCGCCGAGGCGAAGGCGGCGGCTGCCGAGTTTCTCAAGGGCTTCAACACCTTCAAGGATGATCTGAGCAAGCGCATGACCGAGATGACGAACCGCATCGACGCCCTGGGCGTCAAGTCGCACGAGACCCGCCGCCCCGTGCTGGAGGCCCGCGCAGCCGAGGGGATGCCGCATCAGAAGGCCCTTGCCGCCTATGTGCGGCAGGGCGACGAGGGGGGCGCTGAGGGCGCTGGACCTCGGCACCAAGGGGATGAACACGGCGGTGGCCGCCGAGGGCGGCTATCTGGTCGATCCGCGCACGGCGGCGCAGGTCGAGAGCGTGCTGCGCTCGGGCGGCTCGCTGCGCGCCATCGCCCGCGTCGTGCAGGTCGAGGCGGGTGCCTACGACGTGCTGGTGGACCACGCCGAGCTGGGGGCGGGCTGGATCGACGAGGTCACGGCGGTGGGCGAGACCGCGGGGCCAGTGTTCGAGCGCATCTCGATCCCGCTGCACGAGCTGTCGGCGAGCCCGCGGGCGTCGCAGCGGATCCTTGAGGACGCGGCCTTCGACGTCGAGGCGTGGCTGGCCGAGCGCATCGCCGACCGCTTCAAGCGCGCCGAGTCGGCTGCCTTCGTCAGCGGCGACGGGGTGAACAAGCCGGAGGGGTTTCTCACGAAGCCGATGATCGACAATGACGGCTGGGCCTGGGGCAGCATCGGCTATGTCGCCACCGGCACCTCGGGCGGGTTCGACCCGAACGACCCGGCGGACGCGCTGGTCGACCTCGTCTATGCGCTGGGGGCGGATTACCGCGCCAATGCGGCCTTCGTGATGAACTTGAAGACCGCGGGCGAGGTGCGCAAGATGAAGGACAGCCAGGGCCGCTTCATGTGGGTCGAGGGGCTGTCGGTCGAGCATCCGGCGCGGCTGATGGGCTATCCGGTGACGATCGTCGAGGAGATGCCCGACATCGCCGCCGACAGTTTCGCCATCGCCTTCGGCGATTTCGGCCACGGCTACACCATCGCCGAGCGGCCCGACATCCGCATCCTGCGCGACCCGTTCTCGGCGAAGCCGCATGTGAGCTTCTTCGCCACCCGGCGCGTGGGGGGCGATGTCACCGACTTCGCGGCCATCAAGACCCTGAAGTTCGGGATCGCCTGATCCCGCGCGCGCCGGGCGCGAGACGCGGCGGCGGGATGAAACCCGCCCTGCGTGCGCTTCGTGGGCGCGTGAGACGCCGCCGGGGGCAGGTCCCCGGCGGCACCGGTTCTGGCATCGCTGCGGAGGCAAGACGGTGATTCTGAGAGAGGCGGACGGCAATTCCCCGATCGCGTGGCCCCTGGCCGAGTTCGGCGCGCATCTGCGCCTGGCGAACGGCTTTCTCGACGACGGGTCGGAGGATGCGATCCTCGCCACCTGCCTGCGCAACGCCGCGGCGGCGGTCGAGCGGCAGATCGGGCAGGCACTGATCGCGCGCGGCTTCGAGCTGAAGGTCTCACGCTGGGACCGCGACGGGCACCTGGTCCTGCCGGTGGGGCCGGTCGCGGGGATCGCGCGGCTGGCGCTGGTCTCGGGCGCCGCGGTCATCGAGGTTCCGCCGACGTCCTGGGAGCTCGAGCCTGGCACCACGCGGCAGCGGCTCACGGGCGCGGGCGGTGCGGCGCTGAGCCCGATCCCGACCGGCTATTGGGCCGAGCTGAGCTTCGCCGCGGGCCATGCATCCGGCTGGGACGGGGTGCCGGGGGATCTGGCGCAGGCGGTGATGCTGATGGCCGCGCATTTCTACGAGTTCCGCGGCGGCCATGGCCGGGCGGCGGGCGGGATGCCGGCGGAGGCGGCGGCGATCCTCGACCGCCACCGCGCGGTGCGGCTGTGAGGGGGCGGCGATGGGTATCCCGCGACTGACCCGCAAGCTGGTGCTGGAGCAGCTTGCCCGTACGCCGGATGGCGGCGGCGGCATCGTCGAGGAATGGGTAGGGCTGGGCAGCCACTGGGCCGCGCTGCGCCCGGTCGCCGCGCGCGAGGTGGTGGCGGGCGAGCGGCCGGTCTCGCGCGTCACGCATGAGCTGACGGTCCGCGCGGCGCCGCCGGGCTCGCCCCGCCGGCCCGCCGCGGATCAGCGGTTTCGCCTTGGCAGCCGGGTCTTTGCGATCCGCGGCGTGGCCGAGGCCGACCCCGAGGGCGCCTACCTGCGCGTCTGGGTCGAGGAGGGAGGTGCGTCATGACCTATGCCCTTGCCTGGCCGCTGCAGAAGGCGGTCTACGAGCGGTTGGCGGCCGACCCGGCGGTGGCCGCCGCCACCGGCGGGCGCATCCATGACGGCGCGCCGCAGGAGCGCACGCCCGGCGCCGAGGAGGGCATCTACCTGATCCTCGGCGACGATCAGGCGTCGGACTGGTCGAGCGCCGAGCGCGCGGGGGCGGGCCACCTGGTCGGCGTCTCGGTCGTCGCGCCCCCCGGCGCAGCTTTGGCGAAGCCAAGGCGGTGGCGGGGGCGGTCAGCGACGCGCTGCTGGGTGCGCCGCTGGCGCTCGAGCGCGGGCGGGCGGTGCTGGTGAGCTTTGTCAGCGCCCGCACCAAGCGCGAGGAGCGCGACACGCTGCGGCGCATCGACCTGCGCTTTCGGGTGCTGGTCGAGGACACGGCCTGACCGGCCCCTTTTCACCATACAACGCGGAGAACGGACATGGCGGCCCAGAAGGGACGGGATCTTCTCATCAAGCTCGACGAGGGGGGCAGCGGCGCCTTCGTCACGGTCGCGGGGCTGAGGGCCACGCGGCTGAGCTTCAACCAGGACACGGTCGACGTGACCACCGCCGAGGCGCCGGGGCAGTGGCGCGAGCTGCTGGCGGGGGCGGGGCTGCGGACGGCCGCGGTCTCGGGCTCGGGCATCTTCCGGGACGAGGCGTCGGACGCGGCCTTGCTGCGGGTGTTCTTCGAGGGTCGCGCGCCGGCCTTCCAGCTGGTGATCCCCGATTTCGGCACCGTTACCGGGGCGTTCCAGGTCACGAGCCTCGAATATTCCGGCAGTCACGACGGCGAGGCGGCCTTCGAGGTTTCGCTCGCCTCGGCCGGGCAGGTCGTGTTCGCGGAGCTGTGAGCATGGTCAACCCGGCGCGTGGCGAGGTGGGGCTGGTGGTCGATGGCGTCGAGCGGCGGATGCGGCTGACGCTGGGCGCGCTGGCCGAGCTGGAGGAGCGGCTGAAGGCCGGCAGCCTGGTCGCGCTGGCCGAGCGGTTCGAGAGCGGGCAAGTGGCGGCGGTCGATCTGATCGCGCTGCTCGCGGCCGGGCTGCGCGGCGCGGGAGAGGCGGTTGACGAGGAGGCCCTTGCCCGCGCCGAGATCGGCGGCGGTGCGCTGGGCGCGCTGCGGGCGGGCGTGGCGCTGATGGCGCGCAGCTTCGGGGCCGGGGCTGAGGGCGGGGCGTGAGTGCGCCCGCCCGCATCGCGTGGCCCGCGATAATGGCGGCGGGGCTGGGCGCCCTGCGGCTGGCGCCGGAGGTGTTCTGGTCGATGACGCCGGTCGAATTCGCCGCGGCGCTGCAGGGGGCGGGGCTGGTGCGCCGCCCCGCCGCGCCTTCGCGCAGTGCCGTGCTGGAGCTGATGGCGCGATTTCCCGACGTGACGGAGGGTTGAGATGGCGACTTTCAACGAGGCCGACCTGCCGGCCTTCGGCGAGTTCTCGCGCGGGCTGCGGGAGGCGAGGGGGCTCTCGGGCGGCTTTGCCGCGGAGCTGGGGGCGGCGACGGCCGAGCTGCGGGCGATGGATGCCGAGACGCGCAGGCTGTCGCGCTCGCTGGGGTCGGGGCTGAGGGAGGCCTTCGACAAGGCGGTCTTTGGCGGCGCGAAGCTGGGCGACGTGATGCGGGGGCTGGCGTCGGACATCATCGGCTCGACGCTCGATGCCGCGCTGCGGCCGGTGCAGGGGGCGGTGAGCTCGGGCATCGCCGGGGCGATCGGGTCGCTGTCTGGCGGGATCGGCTCGCTGTTCGGGTTCGCGCAGGGCGGAGCATTCAGCGCGGGCCGGGTGCGGGCCTTCGCGCAGGGGGGCGTCGTCGATGGCCCCACGCTGTTCCCGATGCGGGGAGCGACCGGCTTGATGGGCGAGGCGGGGCCCGAGGCGATCCTGCCGCTGTCGCGCGGGGCCGACGGGCGGCTGGGGGTCGCGGCGGCTGGCGCGCGGGGCGCCCCGCAGATCACGGTCAACATCCAGACGCCGGATGTCGAAGGCTTTCGGCGCTCGCGCGCGCAGGTCTCGGCCCAGCTTGCCCGCGCGGTGGCGCGTGGCGAGCGGCAGATGTGAGGAGGGCCCGGCATGGCATTTCACGAGGTGCGCTTTCCGGCCTCGATCTCGTTCGGATCATCGGGCGGAATCGAGCGGCGGACCGAGATCGTCCGGCTGGTCAACGGCCACGAGGAGCGCAACACCCCCTGGGGCGCCTCGCGCCGGCGCTATGACGCGGGGCTGGGGGTGCGGAGCCTGACAGATCTGGACGAGGTGCTGGCCTTCTTCGAGGCGAGGCGCGGGATGCTGCATGGCTTCCGCTGGAAGGACTGGCTCGATCACAAGTCCTGCGCGCCGGGCGAGGTCCCGGCGGTGAGCGACCAGGTGATCGGCAAGGGTGACGGGCAGGCGCAGGTCTTCCAGCTGGTCAAGACCTACGAGCCGGGCCCGCACGCCTTCAAGCGCGCGATCCGCAAGCCGGTCGCGGGCAGTGTCCGCGTGGCGGTGGGCGGCGTCGAGGCGGTGGACGGATTCACGCTGGACGCGGCCACGGGCGAGTTGGTGTTCGACGCCCCCGTCGCACCCGGCGCCACGATCACCGCGGGCTTCGAGTTCGACGTGCCGGTGCGGTTCGACACGGATGTGATCGAGGTGAACCTCGCCGCCTTCGAGGCCGGCGAGATCCCGTCGGTCCCGGTGGTGGAGCTGAGGGTCTGATGCGCGCGATACCGGAGGGACTGGCGGCGAAGCTCGCCTCGGGGGTCACGACGCTGTGCCGCTGCTGGATTGTCGAGCGGCGCGACGGCGTGCTGCTGGGCTTCACCGATCACGATGCCGACGTGACCATCGAGGGCGTCCGTTGCGAGGCGGCCTCGGGGCTGGAGGCGGGCGCGCTCGAGACCACGACGGGCCTGCGCGTTGACACGCAGACCGTTTCGGGGGCGCTGCGGTCCGAGGCGATCACCGAGACGGACATCGAGCGGGGGCTCTATGACGGCGCCGGGGTGACGGCCTGGGTCGTGGACTGGCAGGCGCCCGAGGACCGCATCGTGCTAAGCCGCGGACGGATCGGCGAGATCCGCCGGAGCGGCGCGAGCTTCGAGGCCGAGGTGGTTGGCCTCTCCGAGCAGCTAAACAAGCCGATCGGGCGGGTCTATGTCCGCACCTGCCACCTGCGGCTTGGCGAGGCGCGCTGCGGGATCGACCTGAGCGATCCACGCTATCACGGCACGGGGCTGGTGGTCGGCATGCCGGAGCGGGCGATCTTCCTGGCCGTCGGCATCGAGGCCTTCGAGCCGGGTTGGTTCGATGGCGGCACCCTGACCTGGAGCGCGGGCGCCAACGCAGGGGGCAGCGCGACGGTGCGGCGGCACCGCAAGGTGGGCGCCGTGACCGAGATCGAGCTGTGGCTGACGGCCCCGGTCCCGATTGCCTCGGGCGATGCCTTCGTGATCGAGGCGGGCTGCGACAAGACCTTTGGCGTCTGCCGAGCGAAGTTCGACAACGCGCTCAATTTCCGTGGCTTTCCGCACATGCCGGGGGACGACTGGGCAGCCGGCTATCCGCAGGAGGGAGGCTCGCATGACGGCGGCTCGCTGTTCCGGAGCTGACGCGCGGCTGCGCGCCGCGGTGGTGCAGGCCGCGCGCGGCTGGATCGGCACCCCCTATCGCCATCAGGCCAGCGTGCGGGGCGCGGGCGCCGACTGCCTGGGCCTGTTGCGCGGGGTCTGGCGCGAGGTGATGGGCGCCGAGCCCGAGGCGCCGCCGCCCTACACGCCCGACTGGTCCGAGGCGAGCGGGCGCGAGCGCCTGCTGGAGGCGGCTGCGCGGCATCTGAGCCCCGTGCCGCTGGCCGAGGCGGAAGCGGGCGACGTGCTGGTCATGCGGATGCACCCCGCGGGGCCGGCGAAGCATGTCGCGATCCTGACCGGGCAATTCGGCCCGGCGGCACGCATCGTCCATGCCTATTCGGGGCACACGGTCTGCGAGACGGGGCTGGGCCCCGCCTGGGCGCGGCGCGTGGTTGCGGCGTTCCGTTTTCCGGCCGCGGCCGAAACGAGGAGATCCTGATGGCGACGGTTCTTTTGTCCGCGGCCGGCTCGGCCATCGGCGGCGCGATCGGGGGCAGCGTGCTGGGCGTCGGCGCGGCGACGCTGGGCAATGCCGTGGGCGCGGTGGCGGGAAGCCTGATCGACCAGCGCATCCTGGGGCAGGGGAGCCGGGCCGTCGAGGTCGGGCGTGCGCGGGCCCTGCGCATTCAGGGCTCGACCGAGGGGGCGCCGATCCCGGTGATCTTCGGGCGGATGCGGGTTGCGGGGCAGATCATCTGGTCGACGCGCTACCTCGAACGGGTTCGCACGACGACCGCGGGCGGCAAGGCGACCGGCGGGCAGCGGGTGCGGGAGTTCTCCTACTCGATCAGCTTTGCCGTCGGGCTGGTCGAGGGGCCGATCGACCGGATCGGGAGGATCTGGGCCGACGGCCAGCCGATGGACCCCGCGCGGTTCGAGATGCGGATCCATCGCGGCTCGGCCGATCAGCTGCCCGACCCGAAGATCGAGGCGGTCGAGGGCGCCGAGAACGCACCGGCGTATCGCGATCTGGCCTATGTGGTCTTCGAGGACTTTCCTGTGGGGGAGTTCGGAAACCGCATTCCGCAGCTGAGCTTCGAGGTTTTCCGCTCGAACCCGATGGCGGCGGCGGCGGCGGGCTCGGCCGAGGCGAGCGCGCCGCTGAGCGCGCTGATCCGCGGGGTCGCGATGGCGCCGGGAACCGGGGAGTTCTCGCTCGACCCCGAGCCGGCGCGGTATCTGCTGCCGAACGGGACGGCGCGTTTTGCCAATGTCAACAACGCCGAGGGGCGGGCGGATCTGGCCGTCGCGCTCGATCAGCTCGAGGCCGAGTTGCCGGACTGCGAGGCGGTCTCGCTGGTCGTCTCGTGGTTTGGGACCGACCTGCGGGCGGCGCGGTGCCGGGTCGAGCCACGGGTCGAGGAGCGCGGGAGGCGCTCGGCGCCCCGTGAATGGTGGGTGGCGGGGCTCACCACGGGAACGGCGCCGCTGGTCAGCCGCGACGAGCAGGGCAGGCCAAATTTCGGCGGCGCGCCCTCGGATGCGGCGGTCGTCCGCGGCATCCGCGAGATGACGGCGCGCGGGAAGCGGGTCATGCTTTATCCGTTCCTGCTGATGGACGTGCCGCCGGGCAATGCGCTTCCCGACCCCTATGGCGCGGCCGAGCAGTCCTCCTTTCCCTGGCGGGGGCGCATCACGCTGGAGCGCGCGCCGGGGATCGAGGGCTCGACCGACCAGACCCCGGCCGCGGCTGCGGAGGTTGCGGCCTTTTTCGGCACGGCGCGGGCCGCGGATTTCGCGGTTGCAGGCGACGGGGTTGCATATTCGGGACCGGATGAGTGGGGCTGGCGGCGCTTCGTGCTGCATCTGGCGACCCTGGCGAAGGCCGCGGGCGGGGTCGATGCCATCTGTATCGGGAGCGAACTGCGGGGGCTCACGCAGATCCGCACATCCCGCACCGACTATCCGGCGGTCGAGCAGTTGCGGGCCCTCGCCGCCGAGGTGCGCCTGATCCTGCCCGGGGCGAGGATCTCGTATGCCGCCGACTGGAGCGAGTATTCGGGGCATCGGCCGGGAGACGGCTCGGGCGACGTGATCTTCCACCTCGATCCGCTGTGGGCGGATGCGAACATCGATTTCGTGGGGATCGACGACTACACCTCGCTGAGCGACTGGCGCCACGAGGCGGGGCATCGCGATGCGGCGCTGTCGCCGTCGATCTACTCGCTGGGTTATCGGAAGGGGAATGTCGAGGGCGGCGAGAACTACGACTGGTTCTATGCGAGCGACGAGGATCGCGCCGCGCAGATACGCAGCCCCATCGTGGACGGAGCCCACGGCGAGGATTGGGTCTTTCGGGCCAAGGACATCCGGGGCTGGTGGCTGAATCCGCATCACAACCGCATCGGCGGCGTGCGGGAGGCGACGCCGACCGCGTGGGTTCCGCAGTCGAAGCCGGTCTGGCTGACCGAGACGGGATGCCCGGCGGTGGATCTGGGTGCCAACGCCCCGAACCTGTTCCTCGACGGGCGGAGTTCGGAAAGCGCGCTGCCCTTCGGTTCGCGCGGCGTGCGCGACGACGAGATGCAGCGCCGCTTCCTGCAGGCCAAGCTGGGGTATTGGGCGGAGGCCGGGTCGAACCCGGTTTCGGCCGTCTATGGCGGGCCGATGATCCCGGCGGATGGCGTGTTCGTATGGACATGGGACGCGCGGCCCTGGCCGGATTTCCCGGTGCGCGAGAGCATCTGGGCGGACGGCCCCGCGCACCGGGTCGGGCACTGGCTGAGCGGGCGGGTGCTGTCGGGCGGGCTGGCTGACGTGGTGGCCGAGATCTGCGCCGCGGGAGGGATTGCGCAGGCCGATGTCGCGGGGCTGTTCGGTGTCGTCCATGGCTTCGTGATCGAGCGCCCCTCGAGCGTGCGCGAGGCCCTGCAGCCGCTGATGACGGTCTATGGCTTCGATGCCTTCGAGAGCGGTGGCGTGCTGCGCTTTCGGATGCGGAGCGGCCGCATGGACCACCCGCTCGACGCCGAGGCGCTGGTCGAGGGCGCCGAGGCCGGTCGCGCCCTCGAGGTCGTGCGCGCAAGCGGTGGAGAGGAGCCCGACATCGTGCGCTTCTTCCATTACGAGGCCGAGAGCGACTATCGCCACGCAGTGGCCGAAACGCGCCGGCCCGGCGCAGGTGACGCGGCCGTGGCGGAGACCTCGCTGGCCATAAGCCTGCCGGGCGCGACGGCTCAGGCGACGGCCGAGCGGTGGCTGGCGGAGGGCGAGGGCACGCGCGTGCGGGCAAGCTTTCGCCTGCCGCCCTCGGCGCTCGCGGTCGAGCCGGGTGACGTCGTGACCATCGGCGGGGAAGGCGGCGGCCGCGCCTGGCGGATCGAGCGGCTGACACGCGGCGCGACGCTGGAGGTCGAGGCAGGCAGGATCGACCCCGGGCTCTACCTGCTCGGTCGCGCGGCCGGAAATGCGGCCGAGCCGCCGCTGGTGCGCCCGCCTGGCCCGGTCGAGGCGGTGTTCCTGAACCTGCCGCTGGCCGACGGGAGCGCGCGCGACCACCGGCCCTTTCTTGCCGTCGCGGCCGAACCATGGGCCGGCGACATGGCCGTCCATGTCTCGCGCGATGGCGAGAGCCACGAGCTGATCGGCAGGATCACGCGCCCGGCGCGCATGGGCTTGACGCTGGAGCCGCTGCCGCCAGGCCGGCCCGGGCGCTGGCAGCGTGCGAGCGTGGCGGTTGCGCTGCCCGACGACGCGCTTTCGTCCGAGCCGCCCGAGCGCGTGCTCAACGGCGCGAACCTGATGGCGCTGGAGGCGGCGCCGGGGCAGTGGGAGCTGATCCAGGCGCGGGATGCCGTGCTCGAGGCGCCCGGGCGCTACCGGCTCGGCGGCTTCCTGCGTGGCCAGCGCGGGACCGAGGCGCTTTCGGGCGCCGAGGTGCCCGCGGGGCGGCGGATCGTGCTGATCGACGAGGCGCTGTTCGAGCTGCCTCTCGCGGTCGACGAGGTCGGCGTCGTGCGCAGCTATCGCGTGGGGCCGGCGCGGCTGGGCTTCTCGCACCCGGCCTTCGTTGCGATCGAGGGTGTCGCGGAGGGCATCGGACTGCGGCCCTATGCGCCCGCGCGGCTGCGCGCGCGGCAGGGGCCGGGCGGGCTGGCGGTCCGGTGGACCCGGCGCACGCGCGTCGGCGGCGACGCGTGGGGGCTTGCGGAGGTGCCGCTAGCCGAGGAGGCGGAGCGCTACCGGCTGCGCATTTCTCAGGGCGGTGCGCTGCTGCGCGAGGTCACGCTCGCGGCGCCGGAATTCGACTACACGACCGGAATGCAGGTTGCCGACGGGCGGGTGAGCGCGATCGAGATGGCGGTCGCCCAGATCTCGCCCGTCTTCGGGCCGGGACCAGAGAGGGTGATCACGAGCGATGACTGAGACGCAGATGATGGGACTGGGCCTCTTGGAGGCCGCGCAGGCGCAAAAGCACGTGACGGTGAACGAGGCGTTGCTGCGGCTTGATGCGCTGGCGTCGCGGCAGGTGCTGTCGGCGGCGCTGAACGCCCCGCCGGCGGGCGCGATCGAGGGTGACCGATTCGTGGTCGCCGAGGAAGCGAGTGGCGACTGGGCCGGGCAGCAGGGACGGATCGCGTTCCACGTCAACGGCGGGTGGGAGTTTCACGCGCCCTGGGCAGGCTACCGCGCCTTCGACGCGGCGACGCGGGGCTGGCTGGTCCACGATGGCGTGGCGTGGCGGCGCGACGTCGTTGCCCTGTCGGCGGGAGGCGCCTCGACGAGGGCGCGGATCGTCGAGATCGACCACGACGTGGCGCCGGGCGCGAGCTCGGTCACGGTGCCGGTCATTCCCGACAAGGCGGTGGTCTACGGGGTGACGGGGAGGGTGCTCGACGGCATCGGCGGGGCGGCGAGCTGGTCGCTGGGCGCGGAAGGTGGGCCCGACCGCTACGGCAGCGGGATCGGGACATCCGCCGGATCCTTCGTCCACGGCGTGACTGGCGCGCCGCTGGCGTATTTCAGCGCGACGCCGCTTGTGCTGACCGCCGAGGGCGGCAGCTTCACGGGCGGGCGCGTACGGCTTGCGGTGCATCTGGTCGAGTTGACGCCGCCAGGGTGATATGTCCGGCGGGCGTTGCCTTGTGCCGCGCCTGCGCCTATCTGGGAGGCGGGAGCGGGGTGCGCGGCTGGGCCGGATGCTGTAGGCTCGCGCGACGCTCGCAAGGCTTAGGAGGCTTGGATGACCGCCGGTGTTTCCATCACGCCCGCACTAGGCTCCTGCGATCCCGTCTGGGACAGGATCCGACAGGAAGCCGCACGCCTTGCCGAGCAGGAGCCGCTAATGGGCGGCGTCGCGCATTCGGCCGTGCTGCACCACTCGAGCTTCGAGTCGGCGCTGAGCTATCGCGTGGCCGAGAAGCTCGCGGCGCCCGAGATGCCTGCGCTGATTTTGAGGGAACTGGCCGATCGGGCCCATTCGGACGACCCGGCCATCGGGCGCGCGGCGCGGGCGGATATCGTCGCGGTCTTCGAGCGCGACCCCGCCTGCCACCGGATGTTGCAGCCCTTGCTCTACTTCAAGGGATTCCTGGCCGTGCAGTCGTACCGGCTGGGGCACTACCTCTGGACGCATGGGCGGCAGGACCTGGCGCTCTACGTCCAGATGAGGACCTCGGAGATCTTTGGCGTCGACATCCATCCCGGCGCCAGGGTCGGACAGGGGATCATGATCGACCACGCCCATTCGATCGTGATCGGCGAGACGGCGGTGGTGGGCGACGATGTCTCGATGCTGCACAGCGTGACGCTGGGCGGCACCGGGAAGGAGGGCGGCGACCGTCATCCCAAGATCGGCGACGGCGTCCTGATCGGCGCGGGCGCGAAGGTGCTGGGGAACATCCGGGTCGGAAGCTGCTCGCGGATCGCGGCGGGCTCGGTCGTGTTGCGCGACATCCCGCCCTGCAAGACGGTTGCGGGCGTGCCGGCGAAGATCGTGGGCGAGGCCGGGTGCGACCGGCCCTCGCATCTCATGAACCAGATCGTGAACGAGGTTCCCGAGGATATCCTGCCCGACTGCTGATCGTCTCGACATAAAGAAAAGCCCCGCAGCCATTGTGCTGCGGGGCTTTTTCGTCGGTTGCAGGCGTCAGGCCCGGCGGCGGCGGCGACCCTCGCGCGCGCCGCCTTCGCCGGCGGCAGTCGGGGCGCGGTTGGTGCGGATCCACTCGGCGCCGTTGGGGTCGGTGTTCATCAGGAAGTTGGCGGCGCGGATCGCCTCCATCTCCTTCGAGGACACGGCCTTGGTCGAGCCCATCCCCAGCGCCTGCGCCAGCGCCTCAGGCTCGATGCCTTCGGGGATGACGATGCCGAGGGCGGCGAGCTCGGCGATCTTCTCGTCGAGCTTCTTGCGCGACACCGCCGCCTGCACCGGGTTCATGATCGCCGAGGTCATGCCCGCGGTGATCGCCATCGGCAGGAAGGCGTTGTTGATGCCGTGCCGGTTCGGCAGGCCGAACGAGATGTTCGACGCGCCGCAGGTGGTGTTGACGCCGAGCTCGTCGCGAAGGCGGCGGACGAGCGCGAAGACCTGCTGACCGGCCGTGGCCATCGCGCCGATCGGCATCACCAGCGGGTCGACCACGATGTCATGGGCCGGGATGCCGAAGTCGGCGGCGCGGTGCACGATCTTCTTCGCCACCTCGAAGCGGACGTCGGGGTCCTCGGAGATGCCGGTGTCGTCGTTCGAGATCGCGACGACGGGGACGTTGTATTTCTTGACCAGAGGGAGCACGAGCTCGAGCCGCTCCTCCTCGCCCGTGACGGAGTTGAGCAGGGGGCGCCCCTTGCAGGCCTCGAGCCCGGCCATGAGCGCGCCGGGGACCGAGCTGTCGATGCAGAGCGGCACGTCGACGAGGCCCTGCACGAGCTCGATCATCTGCCGCATGAGGGGCGGCTCGGTCTCGTTCGGGTTGGGGTTCGAGTTGTAGACGACGCCCGCATTGACATCGAGCACCGCCGCGCCGGCCGCGACCTGCTCGAGTGCGTCCTTCTCGACCGTCGAGAAGTCACCGGCCTCGAGTTCGGCCGCGAGCTTCTTGCGCCCGGTCGGGTTGATGCGCTCGCCGATCACGCAGAACGGCTCGTCGAAGCCGATGACGACGGTTTTCGTCTTTGATTCAACGACAGTGCGGGTCATTCTTCAAAGCTCTCCCAAGCTCAGGCAGTGGCCGCGCGGGCGGCAGGAGTGGCGCCGAACCCGGAGGTCCAGTCGGTCGTCGCCTTGATCCCGCCGAGCGGGAAGAAGTGGACATTGGTGATGGCGAAGTCGGGATGGGCCGCCCGATGGGCCGCAAGCTCGGACAGGAACTCCTCGGGCGTGAACGGCAGGACCAGCTTCGTGAGATCCGCCGCCCGGCGCTGGAGCACGCGGATCGACGGGCCGACGCCGCAGGTCATCGCGAACTTGATCATCGTCTGCAGCTTGGCCGGGCCCGCGACGCCGATGTGGACGGGCAGAGCGACTCCTTCGGCCCGAAGCCGGTTGGCCCATTCGATGACCGGCGCCGCCTCGAAGCAGAACTGCGTCGCGATGGCCATCTCGGCGTCGGTGCGCTCAGAGAAGGCCTGCTTCCAGCGCAGCGCCTCCATGACCATGCGGTCCGAGCCGTCGGGATCGATGTCGCGGTTGCCCTCGGGGTGGCCGGCGACGTGGAGGCGTCTGAAGCCCGCCTTGTCGAAGAGGCCCGTCTCCATCAGCTGCATCGAGCAGTGGAACGCGCCCCGCGGCCGATCGACGCCGCCGGCGAGCAGCAGGGCCTGGTCGACCCCTGCCTCGCCCTGATAGCGCGCGATCCAGTCGGCCAGCATCGACGCGTCGGCGATGATCCGAGCCGGGAAGTGCGGCATGACCGGGAAGCCCTCGGCGGCGATGCGCTTCGCGGTGGCCACCATGTCCTCGATGGGCGTGCCATCGATATGGGCGATGTAGACGCGTGTCCCCGCCGGCAGGATCGCGCGGAAGTCCTCGATCTTCTCGGCGGTGCGGGGCATGACCTCGATCGAGAAGCCGTCGAGCATCTCGCGCAGCCCGCCGCGGGGCGTTACGTCCGCGGGCTGCTTGCGCCCGAAGAAATTCAGAATCGTCGCCATCGGGCCGTTCTCCTTCACGGTCAGCGCGGTGCGGCCCAGCCGTCCTGCGCGATCAGCTGCTTGAGGCGGGTCGCATCGTAGTCCCGCTCGATCCGCTCGGCCTCGGCCGAGGCGATCTCGTCCGGCTCGCCCGGCGTCTCGACGGGCTCGCCACGGCGCCACTCGGCGAGATAGGCGTCGGTGTCGCGTGCGCCCACCTTCATCGCGCAGCGGTCAATCGCCTGCTCGAACCGCTCGGGCAACGGGCGCTTCGCGGCCTTGCGCCCTTGCCCGACGATGACCTGCGCGGGGATGTCGCGCCAGTAGACGATCGTGAGCAGCGGCATTTCTCACCCCAGGGTCCGAGCGGGTTTCTCCCGCACCTGATACGCGGATGGCCCCTCGCGGGAGGGATCGATTTCGACGTGATGCGTCGTTTCTGCGACGTCACCCGAGGCATGACCACCCCTTGTCGGAAATACATCTTGAGATGTCGCATCCCGCGCAATACCTTGCCAGAGAAATTCCGCAATCCGGGAGACGCGGCCGTCCTGTTGCAGCCTTGCATCGGGTCAGGTCGACACCGGGAGACCCGCAGGCACGCAGGACCATGGCAACGTCGAACCCGAGCCCTCGAATCAGCTTCGAGTTCTTTCCGCCGAAAACCCCGCGGGCTGCGGTGCAGCTTTGGGAGTCGGTCGAGCGCCTCGCGCCGCTCGCGCCCGCGTTCGTGTCGGTGACCTACGGGGCCGGCGGCACCACGCGCGACCGAACCCTGGCCGCAATCCTTGCGATCCGCGAGCGCGCGCGTCTCGAGGTGGCGGGGCACCTGACTTGTGTCGGCGCGAGCCGGGACGAGGTGCTCAAGGTTGCGCGGGGCTATGCCAAGCTGGGCTGCCGCCGGATCGTGGCGCTGCGGGGCGACCCCCCGGCGGGTGCGGGCAGCTTCCAGCCGCATCCGAGGGGCTTCGCGGGTTCCGTCGAACTGGTCGAGGCGCTGGCCGGGACGGGGCAGTTCGAGATCTGGGTGGGCGCCTATCCCGAGAAGCATCCCGAGGCGGCGGATACGCGCGCGGACATCGAGCACCTCAAGCGCAAGATCGACGCGGGCGCTGCCGGCGCGATCACCCAGTTCTTCTTCGAGAACGAGACCTTCTACCGCTTCCGCGACGCCTGCGTCGCGGCCGGCATTTCGGCGCCGATCCTGCCCGGCATTCTGCCGATCGACGATTTCGAGAAGACCGCAGGCTTCGCCGCGCGCTGCGGCGCCCATGTGCCGGAGTGGATGCACCGCGCCTATGGCCATGCCGAGACGGACGAGGCGCATGACCTTCTGTCCGTCGCCATCGCCGCCGAGCAGTGCGACGATTTGCTGGCGAACGGCGTGCCGCATCTGCATCTCTACACCCTGAACAAGCCCGAGCTTCCCTGGCGCGTCTGCCGGGCCCTGGGCGTCGAGCCGCATCCGATGCGGATGGCGGCAAGCTGCGGCTGAACGTTCAGGTTTTTCACGCTGCCCCTTGCTGCGGTCATCCTCTGGTCATAGAGCTTGAGGCATGAGCCCGGACTTGCGGCGGAAGGCGGACGGTGGACAGGGGTGAGACCAGCGCAGAGGGCGATGCCGCCCCGCCTGATGGGCGGGGCGACGCGCAACCCCGCCTCGCCCGCCGCGGCGCCGAGCGAACCCGCCCGATCGCCGCGCTCGATCTCGGCACCAACAACTGCCGCCTGCTGGTCGCCGCCCCGCGCGACGACGGCTTCGAGGTGATCGACGCCTTCAGCCGGCCGGTCCGGCTTGGCGAGGGGGTCGAGCACTCAAACGCACTCTCGCCCGAGGCGCAGGACCGCGCGATCAAGGCGCTCAGGATCTGCGCGGCAAAGATCCGGCAGCACCGGGTCGCCGCCTCGCGCGTCGTCGCGACCGAGGCCTGCCGCCGGGCGACGAATGGGCGCGCCTTCGTGCGCCGCGTCGTGCGTGAGACGGGGCTGCCCATGGCCATCATCTCGGCCGAGGACGAGGCACGCCTTGCCGTGGCGGGGTGCGCCCCCCTGATCGACCCCGAGGCCGAGCAACTCCTGGTATTCGACATCGGTGGCGGCTCGACCGAGCTGATCTGGGTGGACATGTCACACACGCCGCCGTCGCGGCGGCAAGCGCTGATCCGCGCGCTGGCGCCCCTCGGGCCCGGCGCCGAGTGCGACACCGCGCGGGCCGCGGCCGCGCATGTTACTGACTGGATCTCGGTGCCCATGGGCGTCTCGACATTGCAGGACCGCTTCGGGCACATCGACGGCGATGCCGAGCGGTTCGGCGCCATGTCGGCGCATTTCCGCGAGCGCCTTGCCCCCTTTCGCCCCGTCGCGTCGCCGCCGGGCGGCGCCCGGCCGGGGCGCCTGCAGATCATCGGCGTCTCGGGCACGGCCACCACCTATGGAGCGCTGCATCTGGGGCTGAGGAGCTACGACCGCGCGCGCGTCGATGGCATGTGGCTGCCGGGCGAGCGTGCCGCGGCGCTGACCGAGCGCCTTATCGCCATGGGGCCGCAGGGGCGCGCGCGCCATCCCGGAATCGGGCTCAGCAGAGCCGATCTCGTGATCTCGGGCGCGGCGATCCTGATGACGGTCCTCGATCTCTGGCCCGACGCGAGGCTGCGGGTGGCCGACCGCGGGTTGCGCGAAGGCATGCTCTACGGCCTGCTGCGCGAGCGCATGCGCGGGTTCGCGGAATGACGGACGGCAAGGGAAAATCGGGGCGCGGCGAGCGCACGCTGAAGACGCGCGTCAAGACGGCGAAGGGCAGGCGGCTCAGTTCGACCCTGTGGCTGCAGAGGCAGCTCAACGATCCCTATGTCCTTCGTGCGAAGAAGGAGGGCTATCGCGGCCGGGCGGCCTACAAGCTGATCGAGATCGACGATCGCTTCCATATCCTGCATCCGGGCGCGCGGGTCGTGGACCTTGGCTGCGCGCCGGGCGGATGGTGCCAGGTCGCTGTCGCGCGGACCAACGCCGACGGCGCGCGCAGCGGCAAGCCGCGGGGCTTCGTGCTCGGTATCGACCTCCAGGCGGTCGAGCCGATCGCCGGGGCCGAGATCATGCAGCTCGATTTCCTTTTGGAAGGCGCCGATCAGGCCGTGCGCGCCCAGCTTGATGGCCCAGCGGACGCGGTGCTCTCGGACATGGCGGCGGCGGCCTCCGGGCACAAGCGCACCGACCATCTCAAGATCATGGCCCTTGCCGAGGCGGCGGCGCATTTCGCCTTCGACGTGCTGGCACCCGGCGGCGCCTTCGTGGCCAAGGTCCTGCAGGGCGGGACCGAGAACCAGCTCCTCGCGCTCCTCAAGCAGCGCTTCGAGCAGGTGCAGCACTTCAAGCCGCCCTCGAGCCGGAAGGATTCGTCCGAGATGTTCGTGGTCGCCACGGGCTTCCGGGGCGAATCTAAGGCTGTGCCCGGCGCTCGCGATGAGGCGGATCCGGGCGGGGACGAGTCCGACTCGGAGGAGTGGTCGCCGCTCTGAGCGGCGGGCGGCGGTGCCTGTCCCTTGGCGCACGAGGATCTCGCACAGGGGCCCGAACGGGGCCCTTGACGCCGCCCCCGGCGGAGCGCATCTGAGCGCCGCCGCGGCCATCGCGGTGGCGCGCTTGGCATCTTCATGATCGGCAATCTCGACCTCAAGACCTCGGGCGATCCCGTCGCGGACCGCCGCTATTCGTATGGCGAGATGTTCCGCTCCGCCGGCGACCTCTCGGCAGCCGCCGACCTGTTCCTGCAAACCGCGGCCCTCGTCCCCGCCTGGGCGCCGGCATGGGTCGCCCTCGGCGATGTCGAGAGCGAGCGTGGTGACAGCAAGGCCGCCCTCGACGCCTGGCGCCGCGCGCTCGCGGCCGACCCCGCGGACCGCGTTGGCGTCGAGCTTCGGCTGGCCCGCGCGGGCCTCGCACCGGTGCCCGACCTGCCGCCCGAGGGCTGGGTGCGCGCGCTCTTCGACGACTACGCGCCCGGCTTCGACCGCGCCCTGGTCGAGCGGCTGGGCTATGCGACACCGGGAACCATCCGGGCGCTGCTCGACGAGGTGGCACCCGGCCGTGCGCTGCCGCGGGTGCTCGATCTTGGCTGCGGCACGGGACTGACGGGCGAGGCCCTGCGCCTCCGGGCTGGCTGGCTGGAAGGCGTCGATCTCGCGCCGGGAATGCTCGCACAGGCGCGGGCGAAGGGGGTTTTCGATGCGCTGAGCGAGGGCGAGGCGGTGCGCTTCCTCGACGCGGGGTCCGAGCCATTCGACCTCATCGTCGCGGGCGACATGGCGCCCTATCTCGGCGCGCTCGATGCCCTGTTCGCGTCGACAGCGCGCAGGCTGGGGCTGCGTGGGATCTTTGCGCTGAGCGTCGAGACCGGCGCCGATACGGCATCGCCTCCCGGCTGGCGCCTCCGCCCGACGCTCCGCTATGCCCATTCCGAGGGGTACCTGCGCGCGCTCGCCGCATCGGCCGGGCTGTCCATCCTCGCGCTGAAGCCGGCGCCCTTGCGCCGCGACGCCGGCGCGTGGGTCGAGGGGCTGGTCGGGCTGTTCGAGCGGCCGCGCCCGCTATCGGCCGACCCGATCGTCCCGCCGGCGATGGCGCGGGTCCGGCGCGCTCGTGGCGCCTGAGCCCGCGACCGGATCAGCCGGATAGCGCCGCCTCGATCAATGCCGGATCGACCTCGAAGGCCTCGTCGCGGTCGCCCGCGCCGCCAATCACCGGGACGTGGTGAAGGCTGCGCTGGCGGCAGATCCACCAATAGGGGCTTTTCAACTTGTTCGCCGGGAAGATCTCGATCACCCGCGCCTCCGGGGCGGTGAACAGCAGGTTCGCGAGCCCCGCGCCATGCACCGACACGATGACGCGCGCGGCGCGAAACATCGCGATCTGCGCGGCATGATTGGCATCGGTGGCGACCAGAGTCTCGAAGCCGTTCCGCGCCAGCATCTCGGCGACGGCCGCCTCGTTGCGCAGGCGCCTCAGCTTCGCGCCACCCCGCGAGAGGAACAGGCGCGGCCCGCTCGCGCGCTCGGGCGGCCCATATTGCGCTTCGAACAGCGCCCCGAGCCGGGCCACGGCCGCGGGCGGCAGTTCGGGCCATTCCCAGTGGTTGTTGCCGGGGAAGTAGATCACCGCGCTGTCGGGAAGCGCCAGGCTCCCGTCGGGCATCTCGCGCAGCGTGAGACGTGCGTCGGCCGCCGCGAGCCCCTCGAGCAGCGCACGCTCGACGCGCGATCGCGGCCTGCGATGGACGAGGGTGATCGGCTCGCCTCCCAGTTCCGGCCTGTCGAGCATGTCGAGAAGCCGGATGCCGTTCTCGACGATCTGGTGGAAATAGTTGTCCGTCGGAATTGGCACGGTCACCCGCCCGTCGATGCGGATGCGCGGCCGCCCGATCCGCGCGCTGGTCGCGTTCCAGTTGGCATAGCTGCCGCGCAGCAGGACCGTGCGCCCAAGCTCGGGCAAAAGCACCAGCCCTGTCGCGACATCGACCCAGGGCCGCTCGTAGAACTCCATCCGCGCGCCGGCTCGCACGCCGCCGGGCAGCGTGAGGTCATCGGCCGTCGCGTCGTTCGCCAGGCAGGCCGCAAGGAATTCGCGCTCGGCCTCGATTTCCGCCGCCGGCACGGAGCGCACCTCGTCGATCAGCACCCGGTCCGCGGCCTCCAGCATCCCGATGCCCTTCGGGAACATGCCCAGGCCCCTGCCCAGTGGCGGAATGACCGCGATCAGCCGGCACAGCAGCCACCACCGCAGGAAACGCGCATTGAGCACCCCTCTGAGGCGTGATTTCGCGCGCGGCATCGTCTCGCCTCCCCTTCCCTTCGCCGGTGACCGAGCTGCATCTAGGCAGTGCCCGGGCCCTGCCGGCGGGGCGCTATCGGCCTCCGAAGGCTTCGGCCAGCCTTCTGCGCATGAGCTTGCGGAGCGGATAGGCCCGCCGGTCAACATAGAATGGCATGGCAAGCGCCAGCAGCGCCCGGTCGACGACGCTCCACTCGCGCGCCGCGATCTCGGCGGCGCAGAATCTTGCGAAATCGCGCCGCAGGCCAGTCAGTTCCGCCGCGCTGGAGACGCGCTGGCGCGCCGCCCGGCTGGGCGCGCGCGGACGGATGGTCTGGTGGAAGACCGTCTCCGCGCTGCCGCGGATGGCGTGGTCGAGGATCAGCGGGAACAGCACGGCATGGTCCCAGGCCCAGACATGCGGGAAGCCGCGCGCGACCGCGTCGAGCCGCTCGATCAGGCAGCCCCGGTCCCAAAGACCGTAGACCCAGCTCGGATGGCAGGTGAAAAGCTCGCGGAGCGTGCCTGCGAGCCCCGCGCTGCGGCTGCGATACGGCCAGAGCTGGCACTGAGCGCCGCTCGCGGTGCGGCTCTCGACGCTGCAGACGGCGAGACGGATCCCCGGCTCGGCATCGAACAGGCGGACCAGTGTCTCGAGGAATTCGGGGGCCGAGGTGTCGTCATGCGCGCGCCACATGAACAGGGGCGCCTCGGCCTGGTCGACCAGCAGGCGGAAGTTCTGCACCACCGGCAGCGTCTGCGGCTGGCGCAGATGCACGAAGCGCGGGTTGCGCGCCGCGAACCCGGCGGCGATCTCGGGCGTCCGGTCGGTCGAGCCGTTGTCCGAGATCAGCACGGTGAAGTCCGTGAACGTCTGCGCGCGCAGCGACTCCAGCGCCTCCGCCAGCATGTCGCCGCCATTCAGGACCGGAACGCCGATCGCCACCCGCGCCATGGACCGTCTGCCCCCTCATGTTGAGCGGCTTCTAGCGCGGATTGCGCCACGGTGCCACATCGAGGGTTGTCGCAGGCCGCCGAGCCAGGGTCGCGCGCGCCGCGGGACGAAACATCTTCCCAATCCGTCGCCAACGTGAGATAGGGAGCCGCCAACACCGACATCCCCCAAGGAGAACCCGGATGGAGATTCGTGAGGCACTCACCTTTGACGATGTGCTCTTGGTCCCCGGTGCGTCCGAGGTCATGCCGGCGGATGCCGATACGCGCACCCGCGTCACCGCCGAGATCGAGCTCAACATTCCGCTCCTGTCATCCGCGATGGACACGGTGACCGAGGCGCCGATGGCGATCGCGATGGCGCAAGCGGGCGGCATGGGCGTGATCCATCGCAATCTCGACATCGAGGCGCAGGCGACTGCCGTGCGTCAGGTCAAGCGCTTCGAGTCCGGCATCGTCTACAACCCGATCGCGCTGCGCCCCGACCAGACGCTGGCGGATGCGCAGGCGCTGCAAAAGCAGTATTCGATCACCGGCTTCCCTGTCGTTGACGGCGAGGGGCGGCTCGCGGGCATCCTGACCAACCGCGACATGCGCTTTGCCGAGGACATGCGCACCCCGGTCTCGGCGCTGATGACGGCCGAGGATCTCGCGGTGGTGCGCGAGCCGGTCGATCTCGACGAGGCCAAGCGGATGCTGCAGGCCCGCCGGATCGAGAAGCTCCTCGTGGTCAACGAGCGCGGCGAATGCACGGGGCTCCTGACCGTCAAGGACATCCAGAAGGCCGTGCTCAACCCGATGGCCTGCAAGGACGCGATGGGGCGGCTCCGCGTCGCCGCCGCCTCGACCGTGGGCGATACGGGCTTCGAGCGCTCGATGGCGCTGATCGACGCGGGCGTCGATCTCATCGTGATCGACACGGCGCATGGCCATTCCGGCGCCGTCGCGCGGGCAGTCGAGCGCATCAAGGCGCGGTCGAACGCGGTGCAGGTTGTCGCCGGCAACGTCGCGACCGCCGAGGCCACGCGCGCCCTGATCGGCGCGGGCGCCGACGCCGTGAAGGTGGGCATCGGCCCGGGCTCGATCTGCACCACCCGCATCGTCGCGGGCGTGGGCGTGCCGCAGATGACGGCGGTGATGGACTGCGCGGGCGAGGCCGCGCGCACAGGCCAGCCGGTGATCGCGGATGGCGGGATCAAGTTCTCGGGCGATCTCGCCAAGGCGATCGCCGCGGGCGCGCATTGCGCCATGATCGGCTCGATGCTCGCCGGCACCGACGAGGCGCCGGGCGAGGTGTTCCTCTATCAGGGCCGCAGCTACAAGTCCTATCGCGGCATGGGCTCGGTGGGCGCGATGGCGCGCGGCTCGGCCGACCGCTACTTCCAGAAGGAAGTGGCGAGCGAGAAGCTGGTGCCCGAGGGCGTCGAGGGTCAGGTACCCTACAAGGGCGCGGCCGGCAATGTGCTGCACCAGCTGGTCGGCGGCCTGCGCGCCGCGATGGGCTATACCGGTCATCGCAGCATCGAGGCGATGCGCGGCAAGTGCCGTTTCGTGCGGATCACCAATGCGGGCCTGCGCGAGAGCCATGTCCACGACGTGATGATCACGCGCGAGAGTCCGAACTACCGCAACTCCTGATGACGCCCGGAGCCCGCGTCGCCGCCGCGATCGCCATCCTCGACGACTGGCTGGCGGGCGGGGACGGCGCCGATCGGCTGCTGGCGGCATGGGGCAGGGCGAGCCGGTACGCGGGGTCGGGTGACCGGCAGGCGGTCGCGGATCTTGTCTACGACGCGCTGCGCCGGCTGCGCTCGACCGCTTGGGTCGCGGGGGCGGATACGCCGTCGGGGCGTTCCGCGCTGATCGGCTCGCTGCGCCTCGACGGCAGAGACCCGGCGCCGCGCTTCACCGGCGAGGGCCATGCACCCGCGCCGCTGGCGTCCTGCGAGGCGCCGCGCGATCTCGCCGCCGCGCCCGAGGCCGTGCGCCTCGACCTCCCCGACTGGCTGATGCCGCATCTCGAAGCCGTGCCGCGCGCCGCGCTCGAGGCGTTGCGTCACCGCGCGCCGCTCGATCTGCGCGTGAACCGGCTCAAGGCCGATCCGCCGGCGGCGGTTGCGGCGCTCGCGGCCGAGGGCATCGCCGCGGTTCCCGGCCCGCTGGCCCCGGACTGCCTGCGCGTGACCGAAGGGGCGCGCCGGGTCGCGCGGAGCCGCGCCTATCTCGATGGCCTCGTCGAGATCCAGGACGCCGCGAGCCAGGCGGTGGCGGCGATCTCGCCGCCGCAGCCGGGCGAGACGGTGCTGGACTTCTGCGCCGGCGGGGGCGGCAAGACGCTGGCGCTCGGTGCCGCGATGGCGGGGCGCGGGCGGCTCGTGGCCCATGACATATCGGCCGCGCGTCTGGGCGCGCTCAGGCCGCGCGCCGAGCGGGCAGGGCTGGCAGTCGAGTGTCTCCCGCCCGGAGCCACCGGCTCCGTCGCCGGTGCCTGCGATCTCGTCTTCGTCGACGCGCCGTGCTCGGGCAGCGGCGCGTGGCGGCGCAATCCCGATGCGAAATGGCGCCTGACGCCGCAGCGTCTCGATGCGCTCATTGCGACGCAGGACCAGGTGCTCGACGACGCCGCGCGGGCCGTGCGCCCGGGCGGGCGGCTGGTCTATGCCACGTGCTCGATCCTTGTGGAGGAGAACGCCGCGCGCGTTGCGGCCTTCCTTGCGCGCGACAAGCGTTTCACCCTCGAGGGCGCGCCGCTCGCGCTCCTGCCCGGCGAAGATGCGGGTGACGGGTTCTTCGCCGCCATCCTGCGACGCGCCTGAGCTGCCGCGCGCGATAACGATTGATTAAGCGCTTTCGCGCGACAACTCTCGGGGGCGCAACGCTTCCCAGCGCGTCCGAGGAGGTCATGGCACAGCCCTTCCGCATCCTGCGCATGCAGCCGGAACTCGGCGTCGCAGGCCTTGGCATCCTGCTAATCGCGCTGCTCTGGGCGATCGGCTGGACCTGGAGCGCCGATGGCGGCACGCCGATCCTGCGCCTTGCGATGATGACCGGTGGGATCGGGCTCATCACGGCGCTGGTGGGCCTTGCGGTCGCGGGGCTCGCGGCGCGGCCGGCGGGCCTGCCCGATGGCCTGCCGGACACCGACGAGCCGGCCGTGCTTGCCCAGATCGGCGGCCAGGTGATCGGCGCGAATCGCGCGATGGCGCGGATCGCGCCATCCGGCGCGCGGCGGGTCGAGGGGATGCTGGGCGCGGCGGTCGAGACCGACGCGCGCATGATCTACCGCCTCGCCCGCGGCGCGGCCTCGATCGGCTTCGCATTCGAGGAGGTGCGCGCCCGTGACGGCGGGGCGCTGCGCTATCTCGTCGCCAGCCGTGCCGGACCGGGCGCGGTGGTCTGGACCCTGGTTGCGCCCGAGACGCTCGCGAATGTCATGCCCGCCTCGATCGCGGGGCGCTACGAGACGGCGCCCTTCTGCCACGCCGTGCTGCAGGGCGACCGGATCCTCGCCACGAACCTGCGGTTCCGGGCGATCTTCGGGCCCGACCCGCGCCGGGCGATCGCGCCCCTGATGGCCGAAGGACTGCCGCGCGCCGGGCGCTTCCTCCTGCCGCACGCCGATGGCAGCTACCGGCTGATGCGCGCCTTCGTCGTGACGCCGGGCGGCGGTGCCTCGGCCGACGGGATCGCTCCTCCGACCGACCTCTTCCTGTTCGAACTGGGCAACGAGGAATCGGCGCGCCGGGGCTCCAGCGTCGGGCTCGAGCGCATCCCCGTCGCAGTGCTGCAGATCACCCCCGAAGGCCGCGTCGTCTGGCTCAACGAGGCGGCACGGCGGATGCTTGGCGGCGACATCCCGCCCGGATGCGACCTCGCCGGGCTCGTGTCGCTGCGGGGGCGCCCGTTCGCGAGCCTCGTCGACGAGGCGATGATCGGCGGGCTCCAATCGACGGTCGAGATGGTGGCGCTGCGCGGCCCGGAGGGGGAGACCTTCGCGCAGATCTCGCTGATCCGCAGCGACATCGACGGCGCCCCGATGCTGCTCGCGGTGCTGACCGATGCGAGCGAGCTGCGCCAGCTCGAGGACAAGTTCGCCCAGAGCCAGAAGATGGAAGCGGTGGGCAAGCTCGCCGGCGGGGTGGCGCATGACTTCAACAACCTCCTCACCGCGATTAACGGGCACTGCGACCTGCTGCTGATGGGGCGCGATGCCAGCCAGCCCGATTATGCCGATCTCAACCAGATCAAGCAGAACGCCAACCGCGCGGCGGCGTTGGTGCGCCAGCTCCTGGCCTTCTCGCGCAAGCAGACGCTCAATCCCGCGCTCATCTCGCTGCGCGAGGTGGTGTCCGACACGCTCTACCTGCTGGTGCGCCTGATCGGCGACCGTGTGCATCTTGCGCTCGACCATGCGCGCGATGGCGATGCCTGCCATGTCCGGGCCGATCGGCAGCAGGTCGAACAGGCGCTGATGAACCTCGTGGTGAATGCCCGGGACGCGATGCCTTCGGGCGGCACGGTCACGATTTCGACGCGGCGGCGCGATTTCTTTCTCGACGAGGCCCGTCAGGACACCGTGATCCCCCGCGGCGCCTATGTCGAACTTGCCGTCGCCGACGAGGGCACCGGGATCGAGGAGAGCGTGATCGGCAAGGTCTTCGACCCCTTCTTCACCACCAAGCCCCAGGGCGAGGGGACCGGGCTCGGCCTCTCGACCGTCTACGGCATCGTCAAGCAGTCGGGCGGTTTCGTCTTCGCCGAGAACCGCGCCGAGGGCGGTGCCTGCTTCCGGATCCTGCTGCCGCAGGCCGATGCCGGCGCCGAGGCTCCGGCGCCCGAGCCGGCCGTCGCGAAGCCTGACCTGACGGGGCAGGGGGCGGTACTTCTGGTCGAGGACGAGGCCTCGGTCCGCTCGGTGGCGGCGCGGGCGCTGACCCTGCGTGGCTACCGCGTGACGGCGGTCGATTCGGCGCGCGATGCACTGGCGCTGGTCGCCCAGCCGGACCATCCGATCGACCTCGTGGTCTCGGACGTGATGATGCCGGGCATGGACGGCCCCAGCTTCGCAGCCGGGGCGCGGGCCATCCGGCCGGGGCTGCGGGTGCTGTTCATCTCCGGCTATGCCGAGGAAGCCTTTCGCAGGTCGATGGACGACCCGGATTACGCCTTCCTCGCCAAGCCGTTCACGATCGCCGAGCTGACCGCGAAGGTGAAGGAGGTGCTTGCCGAGCGGGCTGCTCCATCTCGCGAGCCCCATCCGCATGCCCCCCGCGATTAACGGTTCGTCAACCGTTCCGCCCTCAACTGGCGCGGGCAGGACAGGAATTTGTTCTTCCTTTGTCCCGGTCTTTGTGTGAACATCCGCAGAACATCGGGCAAATTGCGCGCCCGGGGGTGATGTGGAATAAGGGGTGCACCGGAATGGACCAGTCGATCCTCAAGCTGGATGAAAGGCGTGGCATGGACAAGCAGAAGGCTCTCGAATCCGCCCTGGCGCAGATCGAGCGGAGTTTCGGCAAGGGCTCGATCATGAAGCTGGGCCAGCAGGGCGCGGCGATGGACATCGAGGCCATCTCGACCGGCTCGATCGGGCTCGACATCGCGCTCGGGATCGGCGGGCTGCCCAAGGGGCGGATCATCGAGATCTACGGGCCGGAAAGCTCCGGCAAGACCACGCTGGCGCTCCACACCATCGCCGAGGAGCAGAAGAAGGGCGGCATCTGCGCCTTCGTCGATGCCGAGCACGCGCTCGACCCGGTCTATGCCCGCAAGCTGGGCGTGAACATCGACGAGCTCCTGATCTCGCAGCCGGATGCGGGCGAGCAGGCGCTCGAGATCACCGACACGCTGGTCCGCTCGGGCGCCGTCTCGGTCGTGGTGGTCGATTCGGTCGCCGCGCTCACGCCGAAGGCCGAGCTCGAGGGCGACATGGGCGACGCGCAGGTGGGCGCGCAGGCCCGGCTGATGAGCCAGGCGATGCGCAAGCTGACCGCCTCGATCAGCCGCTCGAAATGCATGGTGATCTTCATCAACCAGATCCGGATGAAGATCGGCGTGATGTTCGGCAGCCCCGAGACGACGACGGGCGGCAACGCGCTCAAGTTCTATGCGAGCGTGCGCCTCGACATCCGCCGCATCGGTGCCATCAAAGACCGCGACGAGACCGTGGGCAACCAGACGCGCGTCAAGGTGGTCAAGAACAAGGTTGCGCCCCCCTTCCGGCAGGTCGAGTTCGACATCATGTATGGCGAGGGGATATCGAAGACCGGCGAGCTGATCGACCTCGGCGTTAAGGCGGGCGTGATCGACAAGTCGGGCTCGTGGTTCTCCTATGGCGACCAGCGCATCGGCCAGGGACGCGAGAACACCCGCCAGTTCCTCAAGGAGAACGCCGACATCGCCCTCGCCATCGAGGACAAGATCCGCGCCGCCCATGGCCTCGACTTCGACATGGCCGCGGACGACGTGATGGAGGCCTGAAGCCTCCTGACGCCGGCCCGCGGCGAGATCGCCCAAGCGCATCTCCCACACGGCGCCGCGCAACGATGCTCGCGGCACCGCTGTGCTCCAGGCGCGGCGGGCGTGCCTGCGCGGCTCCGGGTCCACCGGGTCGGGCAGGCTGGCCCGCCCGGGGCGTTGCGCGGATGTCGCCAACGAGGCCGCGTCAAGCCTCCCTCCATTTGGCACGGTGCGGCCGCGCGCGGGGGAAGGCCGATCCCCGCGCGGCATGGACACCCGTCCGGGCGCGCGATAAGAGAACGCCTCTGAAAAGCCCCTTCGCAGACTGGTGCAGCCATGGCGTCGCTCAACGAGATCCGCTCGACCTTCCTCGACTATTTCGCGAAGCACGGGCACGAGATCGTCGCCTCGTCGCCGCTCGTGCCGCGCAACGACCCTACGCTGATGTTCACGAACGCCGGGATGGTGCAGTTCAAGAACGTCTTCACCGGGCTCGAGCACCGCGATTACGTTCGCGCCGTGACCAGCCAGAAATGCGTGCGCGCGGGCGGCAAGCACAACGATCTCGACAATGTCGGCTACACCGCGCGGCATCACACGTTCTTCGAGATGCTGGGGAATTTCTCGTTCGGCGACTACTTCAAGGAGCTGGCGATCCCGCTCGCCTGGGACTTGATTACCAAGGAGTTCGGCCTCGCGAAGGATCGCCTGCTGGTCACCGTCTACCACGACGACGACGAGGCCGCGGGGATCTGGAAGAAATACGCGGGGCTGCCGGACGAGCGCATCATCCGCATAGCCACATCGGACAACTTCTGGTCGATGGGGCCGACCGGTCCCTGCGGCCCGTGCTCCGAGATCTTCTACGACCACGGCCCCCAGATCGCCGGCGGCCCTCCCGGAAGTCCCGACGAGGACGGTGACCGCTTCATCGAGATCTGGAACCTCGTGTTCATGCAGTTCGAGCAGTTCGAGGACGGGCGGCGCGAGAGCCTGCCGAGACCCTCGATTGACACCGGCATGGGACTCGAGCGCGTGGGCGCCGTGCTGCAGGGCAAGCACGACAACTACGACACGGACCTCATGCGCGCGCTGATCGAGGCCTCGGCCCATGCGACCGGCATCGATCCCGACCGGCCGGACGCGCGTGTGCACCACCGGGTGATTGCCGACCACCTGCGCTCGACCTCGTTCCTGATCGCCGACGGCGTGCTGCCCTCGAACGAGGGGCGCGGCTACGTCCTGCGCCGGATCATGCGCCGCGCGATGCGCCACGCGCATCTGCTGGGGGCCGACCGCCCTGTCATGCATCGCCTCGTCCCGGAGTTGGTGCGCCAGATGGGACAGGCCTTCCCCGAGCTCGGCCGCGCGCAGGCGCTGATCGCCGAGACGCTCGAGCTCGAGGAGCACCGCTTCCGCCGCACCCTCGACCGCGGTCTCGGCCTGCTCGAGGACGAGCTCGCCGCGCTGCCCGCGGGGGCGCCGCTGCCGGGCGAGACGGCTTTCAAGCTCTACGACACCTTCGGCTTCCCGCTCGATCTCACGCAGGACGCGCTGCGCGAGAAGGGCCGCACGGTCGACACCGCGGGCTTCGACAAGGCGATGGCCGAGCAGAAGGCCAAGGCGCGCGCCGCCTGGGCGGGCTCGGGCGAGGCGGCGGAGGAGGGCCTCTGGTTCGACCTGCGCGAGGAGATCGGCGCGACCGAGTTCCTCGGCTACGACACCGAGAGCGCCGAGGGTGTCGTCCGCGCCATCGTCTCGGGCGGCGCCCGGCCCGAGCGGCTGACCAGCGCGCAGGGCGAGGGAACCCCGGTCCTCGTCGTCATGAACCAGACCCCGTTCTACGCCGAGTCGGGCGGCCAGGTGGGAGACGCGGGCCTGATCGCGACCCGCACCGGGCGCGTGCGCGTTACCGACGTGAAGAAGCGCGCGGGCGATCTCTTCGTGCATCTCGGCGTCATCGAGGCGGGCGAGATCGTGCAGGGCGAGGCGGCCGAGCTCACCGTCGCCAGCGCGCGCCGCGCGGCAATCCGCGCCAACCATTCCGCCACCCACCTGCTGCACGAGGCGCTGCGTGGCGCCCTTGGCGACCACGTTGCCCAGCGCGGCAGCCTCGTCGCGCCCGACCGGCTGCGCTTCGACTTCGCCCACACCAAGGCGATGGCGCCTGACGAGATTCGCCGCGTCGAGCGCGAGGTCAACGCCTATATCCGCCAGAACGCCGAGGTCGTGACCCGGATCATGACGCCCGACGAGGCGGTCGGGCAGGGCGCCCGGGCGCTGTTCGGCGAGAAGTATGGCGACGAGGTGCGCGTGGTCTCGATGGGCGCGCGGCCCGAGGGCGAGGCGGGTCCGGCCGGCCGCACCTATTCGCTCGAGCTCTGCGGCGGCACCCATGTCGCGCGCACCGGCGAGATCGGCATGTTCGTGGTCACGGCCGAGGCAGCCTCGGCCGCCGGCATCCGCCGGGTCGAGGCGCTGACCGGCGAGGCGGCGCTCGAGCACATGAGCGCACAGGGCCAACGGCTTGGCGAGGCCGCATCCGCCCTCAGGGCGCGACCGGAGGAGATTGGCGAGCGTGTCCGTGCGCTGATCGACGAGCGCCGCGCCATGGAGGCCGAGATCGCGGCGCTCAAGCGCCGGATCGCGCTCGGCGGTGGTGGCGCCGCGGGGCCCGAGGCCCGCGAGGTCGGGGGCGTTCGCTTCCTCGGCCAGGTGCTCTCGGGCATCAACCCCAAGGACCTGCGCGGGCTGATCGACGAGCACAAGAGCCGGCTCGGCTCGGGCGTGGTCGTCTTGGTCGCCGACACCGACGGCAAGGCCGCGGTTGCCGCGGGCGTGACCGAGGATCTGACCTCGCGCGTCTCGGCCGTCGATCTCGTGCGCGCCGCAGTCGAGGCGGTGGGTGGCAAGGGCGGCGGCGGACGACCCGACTTGGCGCAAGGCGGCGGTCCCGAGGGGGCGAAGGCGCAGGCCGCGGTCGAGGCGGCCGAGCGGGTCCTTGCCGGCTGAGGCGGCGCGTCGCAGACTGTGCTCCCGGATGCCCGGCCGCAACGGAGTCGGGCGCCTCGCGCGTATCACGCTGACATGTGACCGCAACGGAGACAGGACCATGAAAAAGATCTTCCTCGCAGCGGGCGGCGCGCTCGCCGTCGCCGCCATCATTCCGCTCGCGGCTCTCGCCGAGGGGGGAAGCGGCGGGGGTTCGGGGCGCCAGCATGGCGGCATGATGATGCATGGCGGCGACGGGGGCGGGGGCCATGGCGGCATGCATGGCCGGCAGGGCGGCAAGTCCGGCATCCTCGACCTGATCGAGACCTACGACGCCGATGGCGACGGCAAGGTCACCCAGGCCGAGGTCGATGCGTTCCGCGCCGACCGGCTCAAGTACTTCGACAAGGACGGCGACGGCATGCTGACATTGGCGGAATACGAGGCGCTTTGGCTTGACGCGATGCGCGAGCACATGGTCGACCGCTTCCAGGGCCACGACGACGATGGCGACGGCAAGGTGACCGCCGCCGAATTCGGCAAGTCTTATCGCCACATGGTGATCCTGCGCGACCGCAACGGCGACGGAGCGATCAGCCTGGACGACGCCGGTGGCCGCGGCATGGGTCACGGCGGCAAGGGCAAGGGCAAGGGGATGGGCATGGGCGGCGGGATGCAGCAGAAGCCCTGACCCCGATCCGGGACGAAATGGAAAAGGGCGGCCCGAGGGCCGCCCTTTTCATGGTCCCGCCTCGCGGATGCTCACATCAGCATCGACATCGGGTCCTCGAGATAGGCTTTCACCGCGTCGAGGAACTGCGCCCCCAGCGCGCCGTCGATGACCCGGTGGTCGACCGACAGGGTGACCGACATCACGGTCGCCACCGCCAGTGCCCCATCCTTCACCACCGGCTTCTGGACGCCCGCGCCGACCGCGAGGATCGAGGCGTGCGGCGGGTTGATCACCGCGTCGAAATTGTCGATCCCGAACATGCCGAGATTCGAGATCGCGAACGCCCCGCCCTGATATTCCTGCGGCGCCAGCTTGCGGTCCCGCGCCCGGGCGGCGAGATCCTTCATCTCGGCCGAGATGGCCGAGAGCGATTTCGCCTCGGCATCGCGGATGATGGGCGTGAACAGCCCGCCCTCGATCGCCACGGCGACCGCCACGTCGGATGCCTTGAACTGCAGCACCCGGTCACCCGCCCAGGCTGCGTTGCAGCCCGGAACCTGCTGCAGCGCGAGCGCACAGGCCTTGATGACGTAGTCGTTGACCGAGAGCTTGATGCCGCGCTTCTCGCCCTTGGCGTTCATCTGACCGCGCAGCTTCAGCAGGGCATCAAGCTCGATGTCGCGGCGCAGGTAGAAATGCGGGATGGTCTGCTTGGCCTCGGTCAGGCGCGCGGCGATCACCTTGCGCATGCCGTCGAGCGTGACTTCCGTGTAGGCGCGGTCGGCGTAGATCTTCTTGACCGCCTCGGCCGCCGGTCCCGCGGGCATCGCCGTGGGTGCAGGGGCGGGCGCGGCCTTCGGCGCCTCGGCCGCAGGCTTGGCGCCAGGCTTCGCGGCCTCGACATCGGCCTTCACGATCCGGCCATGCGGGCCCGAGCCCTTGATGGCGGCAAGGTCGAGCCCCTTCTCCGCCGCGATCCGGCGGGCAAGGGGCGAGGCGAAGATCCGCCCGCCATCCGCCGCCACGGGCGCCGCGGGTGCGGGTGCGGGTGCCGGGGCGGCCGGGGCCACGGGCTCGGGTTTGCCCGCGCCGTTCGACTTCGCTGCCGCGCCGTCCCCGGACGTCGTGGCCGGGGCGCCGCCCGCGCCGATGCTTGACGCGTCCTCGCCTTCCTCCAGCAGGACGGCGATCACCTCGTTGACCTTCACGCCCTCGGTGCCCTCGGCGACGAGAATCTTGCTGACCACGCCCTCGTCGACGGCTTCGACCTCCATGGTCGCCTTGTCGGTCTCGATCTCGGCGATCACGTCGCCCGAGGCGACGCTGTCCCCCTCCTTGACGTTCCACTTGGCGAGCTTGCCCTCTTCCATCGTCGGCGAGAGGGCGGGCATCAGGATATCGATGGTCATGGTCGCCCCCTCAGCGGTAGCAGACGGACTTGGCGGCCGCGACCACCTCGTCGGTGGTCACGAGCGCCAGCTTCTCGAGGTTCGCCGCATAGGGCATCGGCACGTCCTTGCCGGTGAGGTTGATGACCGGCGCGTCGAGGTGGTCGAACGCCTCCTGCATCAGCACCGCCGAGATGTGGTTGCCGATCGAGCAGGTGGGCCAGCCTTCCTCGATGGTGACGCAGCGGTTGGTCTTCATCACCGAGCGGATCACTGCGCCCCGGTCCATCGGCCGCAGGCTGCGCAGGTCGATCACCTCGGCCGAGATGCCCTCGCCCGCCAACCGCTCGGCGGCCTCCAGCGCATAAGTCATGCCGATGCCGAAGCTCACCAGCGTGACGTCCGTGCCTTCGCGCCAGACCTTGGCCTTGCCGATCGGGATGGTGAAGTCCTCGAGGTCGGGCACCTCGAAGGATTTCCCGTAGAGAATCTCGTTCTCAAGGAAAATCACCGGGTTCGGGTCGCGGATGGCCGACTTGAGCAACCCCTTCGCGTCCGCCGCCGAGTAGGGCATGCAGACCTTGAGGCCGGGGATCTGCGCATACCACGCCGCATAGTCCTGGCTGTGCTGGGCCGCGACGCGCGCCGCCGCCCCGTTCGGGCCGCGGAACACGATGGGGCAGCCCATCTGTCCGCCCGACATGTAGAGCGTCTTGGCGGCCGAGTTGATGATGTGGTCGATCGCCTGCATGGCGAAGTTGAAGGTCATGAACTCGACGATCGGCCTCAGCCCCCCGAAGGCCGCGCCGACGCCGATGCCGGCGAAGCCGTGCTCGGTGATCGGCGTGTCGATCACGCGGCGCTCGCCGAACTCGTCCAGCAACCCTTGCGTGATCTTGTAGGCGCCCTGGTATTCCGCGACCTCCTCGCCCATCACGAAGACGCTGTCGTCGCGGCGCATCTCCTCGGCCATCGCGTCGCGCAGGGCCTCGCGGACGGTCTGCGTGGTCATCTTCGTGCCCTCGGGCCAGTCGGGCGAGGTGTCGGCCACCGGTGCGGCGGCGGGTGCCGCCTTCGGCTCGGCCGGCGCCTTCGCCTCGGCTGGCGCGGGCGCAGGAGCGGCCGCACTCTTGCCGGCGCCGTCGAGCGCCGAGGCGTCCTCGCCATCGGCCAGCAGGATCGCGATCACCTCGTTGACCTTGACCCCCTCGGTCCCCTCGGCGACGACCAGCTTGCCGACGACGCCCTCGTCGACCGCCTCGACCTCCATCGTGGCCTTGTCGGTCTCGATCTCGGCGATGATGTCGCCGGACGAGACGCTGTCGCCCTCCTTCACGTTCCACTTGGCAAGCTTGCCCTCCTCCATCGTGGGAGAGAGCGCCGGCATCAGCACTTCGATCGTCATGTGGTGTCCCCTCCCGCTCAGGCGTCGGCGTAGATGTCGGTCCAGAGTTCGTCGAGCGCGGGCTCCGGGCTCTCCTGCGCGAACTTCGCGGACTCGTTGACCTCGGCCTTCACGTCCTTGTCGATTTCCTTGAGCTTGTCGTCATCGGCGACGCCCTGCTCCAGCAGCACCTTGCGCAGCGCCTCGATCGGGTCGCGCGTCTCGCGCATCTTCGAGACCTCCTCACGGGTGCGGTATTTCGCCGGGTCGGACATCGAGTGGCCGCGATAGCGGTAGGTCTTCATCTCGAGGATGTAGGGCCCCTTGCCAGAACGGCAGTGCTCGAGCGCGCGCGCGCCCGCCTCTCGCACGGCCAGCACGTCCATGCCGTCGACTTCCTCGCCCTTGATGCCGAAGGCCTCGCCACGGGTGTAGAGCGCGGGGGTCGAGGTCGAGCGCTTCTGCGCCGTGCCCATGGCGTACTGGTTGTTCTCGACCACGAAGATGACCGGCAGCTTCCACAGCGCGGCCATGTTGAAGGTCTCGTAGATCTGGCCCTGGTTGGCCGCGCCGTCGCCGAAATAGGTCAGCGAGACCTGGTCCGAGCCGCGATACTTGTTGGAGAAGGCGAGCCCCGCGCCGATCGGCACCTGCGCGCCCACGATCCCGTGGCCGCCGTAGAACTCGGCCTCCTTCGAGAACATGTGCATCGAGCCGCCCTTGCCCTTGGAATAGCCGCCCTCGCGCCCGGTGAGCTCGGCCATCACCCCCTTGGCGTCCATCCCGGCGGCCAGCATGTGCCCGTGGTCGCGGTACGAGGTGACCACCTGGTCGCCCTTCTTGCCCGCGCCCTGCAGGCCGACGACGACCGCCTCCTGCCCGATGTAGAGGTGGCAGAACCCGCCGATCAGGCCCATGCCGTAAAGCTGCCCCGCCTTCTCCTCGAAGCGGCGGATCAGCAGCATGTCGCGATACATGCCCAGCATCTCCTCGGGAGAGGGGCTGTTCGATTTCCGCCGTGTTCTGGGACTAGCCATCGGGTTCCTCCGTGTGACGCATTCTTCTCACCGGCATGCCTGCGCCGCCACCGCGACGAGGGCATGCGAGGTCCCCGGGCACGGCGCATCGGCTCGGGACTTTAGCGGGAGTGTAGGGGGTTCGCACGCGAGATTGAAATCAGTTCGTTGCGAATTCCGGCCGCCGGCGCTGATTTCCTTGCACGCTGTTCCCCGACGTCATGCCGATGGGCGGCGCCGATCAGCGGATCACGATCTCGTCGCCGCGCACATAGCCCAGCACGCTGCGCGCGCGCTCCTCCAGCAGGTCGAGGTCGAGATAGCTCTCGTCGAGCCGGCGCACGCGGTTCTCGAGGGCGGCGTTCTCGGCCTCGAGCGCCGCGAGTTCGGTCTCGAGCGTCGCGATGCTGCGCTCGGCGTCGTGCAGCGCAGTCAGGCCGCGCTCGCCCTGAAGCCCCGAATGAAGGAAGCCCAAGGCTGCAAGCAATATCAGGATGAAGAACAGCGGGACCAGCACCTGGCCCCATTCCAGCCTACTCATCTCACCCCAATCCCTTTACGCGGCTGGTGCCACGGTGCCGCTTCTCGCGGTCATCGAGCTCACCATGCCGAAATCCGCCCCAGGATTGAAACGGGTTTTTCGCGCGCCCCGGCTATTTTGGCGCGATGTGTTGCGGAAGCCCCTCAAGGGGCTTGCGGCGGATCGGGGCCGCTCCCACATGCGCCAGCGCGCCAGCATGGCGTGACAGGGGTCCAAGGGGCCACATCCATGATCATCGAAATCTTCTTGCCGCTCGTGCTGGGCGGCGCACTGCTTGCGGGCGGTGGCGAGGCGCTCGTGGCCGGAGGCGCGGGAACCGCGCGCCGGCTGGGGCTCTCGCCCATCGTCATCGGTGTCCTGCTGATCGGCTTCGGCACCTCGACGCCCGAGCTTCTGACCTCGATCGAGGCCGCGCGGCTCGGCTCGCCCGATATCGCGCTCGGCAACGTGATCGGTTCGAACACCGCGAACATCCTGCTGATCGGTGGGGTCGCGGCGCTGCTTGCGCCGATGGCGCTTCAGCGCGAGCATTATCGCTTCGATCTGTGGGTGGCTGTCTTCGTCGCCCTGACACTCGGGCTCGCCATGCTCGCCGGGCCGCTCACGCCGATGCTGGGCGCGTTGTTCCTGCTGTCGCTCGCGGTCTATGCGCTGGTCGCCCTCGCGCGCGGGGGCACGGCCTCGGACGAGCCGGTGGAGATGCGCCCGGTGCTGTGGCGCTCGCTCCTGATCGCGGCGGGCGGGCTCGTTGCCGCGCTCCTCGGAGCGCGGCTGTTCGTCGAGGGCGCGGTCGAGCTTGCCCGCATGTTCAGCATCTCCGAGGCGGTGATCGGTGCCACGATCGTCGCGGTGGGCACGTCGCTGCCCGAGCTTGCGACCTCGGTGATGGCGGCTCGGCGTGGCCACCCCGAGCTTGCCGTCGGTAACATCCTGGGCTCGAACGTCTTCAACATCCTCGGCGTTCTCGGCGCGACGCTGATGGTGGGCGAGATCGCTCCCTCGGCCGAGGCAGTCTGGCGCGACATGCCGGCCATGCTGGCGGCGACCGCCGCGCTGGTCTTCGTCATCCTCGTGCGCGGCCGCATGTCGCGCGCGGGCGGCGTGGCGCTGATCGCGGGCTATGCCGGTTATCTGGCGCTGATGCTCTGACGAACGAAAACGGCCCCGGAGTCGCCCCCGGGGCCGTCATCCTTGCCGCCGCTCAGCGGTCGCCGCGCGGGACGACCGAGGTGCCGGCATAATGCGCGGCCTCGCCCAGTTCCTCCTCGATGCGGATGAGCTGGTTGTACTTAGCCAGCCTGTCCGAGCGCGCGAGGCTTCCCGTCTTTATCTGCCCGCAGTTGGTCGCGACCGCGAGATCGGCGATGGTCGCGTCCTCGGTCTCGCCCGAGCGGTGCGACATCACCGCGGTGTAATGCGCGCGGTGCGCCATGCGAACGGCCTCGAGCGTTTCCGAAAGCGAGCCGATCTGGTTGACCTTGACCAGCACGGAATTGGCGCAACCAAGGTCGATGCCGCGCTTGAGCCGCTCGACATTGGTGACGAACAGGTCGTCGCCCACAAGCTGGCACTGCTTGCCGATGATGTCGGTCAGGGCGTACCAGCCGTCCCAGTCGTCCTCGGCCATGCCGTCCTCGATCGAGATGATCGGGTAGTCGGCGACCAGCTTCTGGAGATAGGCGGCCATCTCGCCCGAGGTGAGCTCGAGCCCTTCGCCCGTCATGCGGTAGAGCCCGGCCTCGGCGTCGTAGAACTCGGTCGAGGCGGCATCGAGCGCCAGCGCCACTTCCGCGCCCGGCTTGAAGCCCGCCTTCTCGACCGAGGACATGATGAAGTCGAGCGCCTCGCGCGACGAGCCGATATTGGGCGCGAATCCGCCCTCGTCGCCCACGTTCGTGTTGTGCCTGGCCTGCTTCAGCCCCGCCTTCAGCGTGTGGAAGATCTCGGCCCCCCAGCGCACGGCCTCGGCGATCGAGCCCGCGGCCACCGGCATCACCATGAATTCCTGGATGTCGATGGGGTTGTCGGCGTGTTGGCCGCCATTGAGGATGTTCATCATCGGCACCGGCAGCGTGCGAGCCGAGACGCCCCCGACATAGCGGTAGAGCGGCAGGCCGGACGAGGCCGCCGCCGCCTTCGCCACCGCCAGACTCACACCCAGGATGGCGTTGGCACCCAGCCGCGACTTGTTGGGCGTGCCGTCGAGCTCGATCATCATCTGGTCGAGCGACTTCTGCGCCAGCGCGTCGGTGCCGGCCAGCGCCTCGAAGATCTCGCCGTTCACCGCCTCGACGGCCTTCAGCACGCCCTTGCCCTTGTAGCGCGCGGGATCGCCGTCGCGCAGCTCCACCGCTTCGTGCGCGCCGGTCGAGGCGCCCGAGGGCACGGCCGCGCGCCCCTCGGCGCCGTCCTCCAGCAGCACGTCCACCTCGACGGTCGGGTTGCCCCGGCTGTCCAGGATCTCGCGCGCGGTGATGTCGATGATGACGCTCATGGGGTGCCTCCCTGCCGGCGGTTCTGCGTGGTCGGAGGCACTCTTACACCTCGCGGCGCGCGGCGCCTAGGGCAGGGGCGGCAGGGCAGGGCGCGCGGGCGACAAAATGCAGCGGGCGCCCCGAAGGACGCCCGCCAAGGCTGCCGGCACGTGGCCTGGCCCGTCAGGAGTTCGGGCCGAGGTCGAACTGCGTCTCCTCGACGATCCTCAGCGCCTCGCCGCGCAGGCTGCCGATCTTGGTCAGGCCGATCGTGTCGGGCGTGAAGCTGCCCCAGCTCTGCACCAGCTCCGAGGCGGGGACGCCCGCGCGCACCGGGTATTCGTGGTTGAGGCCGGCATAGAGCTCCTGCGCCGCGGGCGAGAGCAGGAAGTCGATCAGCTTCTCGGCCTCGGCCTTGTTCGGCGCCGAGCGGGTAAGCGCCGCGCCCGAAATGTTCACATGCGCGCCGCCGCCCTCGAAGGTCGGGAACACCACGCGCACCGACTCGGCCCAAGGCACCTGCTCGGGATCGGCCAGCATCTGGCCCATGTAGTAAGTGTTGCCGATGGCGATGTCGCACTCGCCAGCCCAGACCGCCTTGACCTGCGCACGGTCGTTGCCCTGCGGCTTGCGCGCGAGGTTGTCGCGCAGCCCCTCGACCCAGGTCTTTGCGGCCTCCTCGCCGTGATGGGCGATCACCGCCGAGATCAGCGCGAGATTGTAGGAATGGCTGCCCGGGCGGGTGCAGATGCGGCCCTTCCACTTCGGGTCGGCCAGGTCCTCGAAGGTCGTTACCTCGCCCTCGGCCACGCGCTCCTTGGAAACATAGGCCACGCGGGCGCGGGTCGTCAGGGCGAACCAGTGGCCCGCCTCGTCGCGCAGTTCGGCCGGGACGATGTCGCCCACGGTGGCGTTGCCATGCGGCTGGGTGAGGCCCGCGTCGGTCGCCGCCTTCACGTTCGAGACGTCGGCGGTCATGTAGAGGTCCGCCGGGCTGCGGTCGCCTTCGGCCTTCATCCGCTCGATCAGGCCCTTCTCGGCATAGAGCACGTTCACCTTGATGCCGCTCTCGGCGGTGAAGGCGTCGAAGATCGGCTGGATCAGCTCGGGCTGGCGCGTGGTGTAGACGTTCACCTCGGCGGCCAGCGCCGTGGCGGCACCGAACAGCGTTGCCAGCGCGGTTGCGGCGGCGGTCAGGGGTCGGAACATCGGGATCTCCCTCGTTGCGTGGCTGCAGCCCTGATAACCGACAAAAAGAGTCGGATCAATATCTGATCAAAACAGTCAGGTCATTTCTCAAGGACCTGCGGCGACCTGCCGCGAGGTTCAGCCGGCGGCCTTCTCGCGCGCCTTGGCGCCGTTCCAGTGGGCGTCCATCTCGGCCAGCGTCGCGTCCTGCGGCGTCCTGCCCTCGGCCCGCAGTCCAGCCTCGATGGCGCGGAAGCGGCGCTCGAACTTGGCGTTCGCGCGGCGCAGCGCGGCCTCGGGGTCCAGCTTCAGGTGCCGGGCCAGGTTGGCCATCACGAACATCAGGTCGCCGTATTCCTCCTCGATCAGGCCGGCGTCCCCGCCCGGCAGCTCGTCCACCAGCTCGCGCGTCTCCTCGGCGATCTTCGCCAGCACGTCCTCGGGGTCGGTCCAGTCGAAGCCGACCGCGGCGGCGCGCGTCGTCAGCTTCACCGCGCGCGTCAGCGCCGACAGCGTCGCGGGCACGCCGTCCAGCACGCTGTCGCGGGTCTCGCCCCTCGCCGCGCGCTCGGCGGCCTTCATCGCCTCCCAGTCCGCGCTTGCCCAATTCGCGCGGGCCGCGCCGGGCCCGGCGCCGAACACATGCGGATGGCGGCTTACCATCTTGTCGCTGATCGCGGCCACGACTGCGTCGAAGTCGAAGGCGCCCGCCTCCTCGGCCATGCGGGCGTGATAGACGACCTGAAGCAGCAGGTCGCCCAGCTCGTCGCGAAGTTGGCCCATGTCGCCCGCGGCGATGGCGTCGGCCACCTCGCAGGCCTCCTCGATGGTGTAGGGCGCGATGCTCGCGAAGGTCTGCTCGCGGTCCCAGGGGCAGCCGTCGGGCGCCCTCAGCCGCGCCATGATCTCCAAGAGCCGCTCGATCCCCGCCTCGCGGTCGAACACCAGCGCGTCCGACGCCGCCCGATCGCCTGTCATCGCCGCGCCCCCCGCAGATTGACCAGATTGCCGGCGAGGATCAGTGCCGCTCCCGCAAAGACGGCAAGCTCCAGCGCCTCGCCATAGATCAACGCCGCCGCCATAGCGATCACCGGCAGGCGCATGAACTCCATCGGCGCGACCACGGTGGCGGGGGCCGCGAACAGCGCCCGCGCCAGGCTGAAATGCGCGGTCAGCCCGCAGATGCCGACGAACAGGACCCAGGGGCTGAGGCCCCAGGACGGCAGCGCGATGCCGCCGGGCAGGGCGCAGGCGATGCCCATCAGCATCTGGCTCAGCGTCATCCAGAACAGGATGTTGAGCGTGCCTTCGCGGCGCGACAGGCGCTTGGTCCAGATGTTGGTGATGGCAAAGCCGATCGCCGCGGCCAGCGCCGCCGCGTGACCCGGCCCCAGCGGCGCCAGCCCCGGCCGCGTCACGATCAGCACCCCCGCGAAGCCCAGCGCCGCGGCGATCATCCCCGCCCGCGTCATCCGCTCGCCCAGCAGAAGCGGCGCGAGCAGGGCGATCCAGATCGGGCTCGTGAACTCGATGGCCACAAGCTGCGCCAGCGGGATGGTCGCGATGCCGAAGAACCAGAAGTTCTGCGCCGCGAAATGGATCACGTTGCGGGTCGCATGGGCGCCGGGCTGCGAGGTTCGCATTCCCGCCACCCCGTGCGTGGCCAGCAGCATCGCCGTGATGATCGGAAAGCCGATGGCCGAGCGGTAGGCCATGATCTCGAAGGTGTCGAGCTCGGCCGAAAGCTCGCGCCCCGCGATCGCCATCGCGCCGAACGACGCGATGGCGCCCAGCATCCAGCCCGCGGCGACCAGCGGCCGGGCAGGGGGCGCGGCGGCGGTGTCGCGCGGGCTCATCGGATCAGCCTCCCGCGAACGTCCTCGCCGACGCCCGCCAGCGCCAGCCCCTCCCAGGCCGCGACCTTGCCGAGGTTGAGCCACCAGGCCGCCGCCTCGCGCAGGTGATAGCTCAGCCGCACCCGGCTGAGCGGCCGGCCCCGCGTCCGCGCCAGCGCATAATCGGGCCAGGCGCCCATGAAATGGCGCCACAGCACCCGCGCCCGCGCCATGTGCACGGCGTCGGTCACCAGCAGCACCCGCCCCTCGGGCGCGCCGCCCAGCAGTTCGGCGGTGAAGCGCACGTTCTCGAAGGTCGAGGTCGCGCGCGGCTCGACCAGCAGGCGCGCGGGTTCGGGCAGGCCGCTCAACCGCGCGAGTACGGCGATGTTCGCCTCGGCGAGGGCGGGATAGGGCACCAGCGTCTCCGTCAGCACGACCAGCGCCTCGGGCATCAGCGCGGCGACCTCGAGCGCGCGCAGCATCCGGAAATCGGTGTCCGCCCGACAGGGGTTGTTGCCGAACTCGCCGCCGAACACCACGATCAGCGCGGCCTGCCGGGGCGGGTCGGCGGCAAGGGCGCGGTGCGCCTCGGCGGCGGCGAAGGTTCCGGCGACGCTCAACCCGCCCAGCGCTCCGACGGCAAGCACGAGGCGCCCAAGGGCCAGCAGCGCCCGGCGCGGCCGCGGTCTCGTCGGGGTGGCTTGGGTATTCATGGGCGGTCGGCACTCCGGGGCTCGGCGCGCGGCGGGCGGACGGGCCCGTCGCGGGCCCTCTTTAGCCGCTGCGCGCACGCCATGCCAGATCCAGGGGCGCGCGCGCCCGCGCCCCGACGCGGCTCGGCGGAATTCGCGCGGCATGATCTTGGTCAATGCGCGGGCCCCGGCGCCGGGCGAAGACAGGAACACCCAAGGAAGGAGGGCTCAGCATGTACAAGAACATTCTCGTCCCCGTCGCGCTCGACCACGCCGAGAAGGGCCGCTCGGCGCTTGCCGTCGCGCAGCAGCTTCTGGACCGCGACGGCCAGATCACGCTGCTGCATGTGATGGAGGAGATCCCCGGATTCGCCGTGAGCCACCTGCCCGAGGGCACGCTGCGCCGCAACGAGGACGCGGCCATCAACGCCATCCGGGAACTCGCAGGCGGGGCCGGCAATGTCGAGGGCAAGGTGGTCTGGGGGCATTCGGGTCGGACGATCCTCGACTATGCCGAGGATCACAAGGTCGACTGCATCGTGATCGCCTCGCACAAGCCGGGGCTCGAGGATTACTTCCTCGGCTCGACCGCGGCGCGGGTGGTGCGTCACGCGCCCTGCTGCGTCCACGTCCTGCGCTGAGCCGCGCCCCCGTGGGCGCAGTTCCGGCGGGGTCTCAGGCCGGCAGTGCGCCGCAGCCCTCCAGCGCGCGCCGCACCTCGGCCCGGCCCGCGGCATCGAGCGCCGGTTGCGGGGGCAGGGGGTCGCCGACCTCGAACCCCTGCAACCGCAGCCCCGCCTTGACCGCGCCCGCGAGGTTGTAGCGCGCGAACACCTCGTTCACCGCCCAAAGCCGGCGCTGCAGGGCCATCGCCGCGTCCCAGCGCCCGGCTCGGCACAGCTCGTAGAGCTCGACCGACTGGCGCGGCACGAGGCAGGACGGCCCGGCCATCCAGCCCAGGCCCCCGATCAGCATCACCGCGGCCGTGATGTGCGACGACGCCGCGAAGATGCCCAGCCGCCCCTCGGTGCGCTGCATGATGGTGAGCAGCCGCCCCGTGTTGGTCGAGGCATCCTTGAGGTAGCGGATGTTCGGCACCTGCGAGAGGCGCTCGATCACCGAAAGGCTCAGGTCCTGCCGCTGGAAGTTCGGATTGGTGTAGATGACCACGGGCAGCCCCGCAGCCTCGGCGATGGCGGTGAAATAGGCGACGACCCCGTCCTCGGGGATCGGGAAATACGCCTCCAGCGTCGCCATGACGCCGGCGACGCCCATCTCGCGGTAGTGCTCCGCCTGCGCGACCGCCGCCGCGGTGGTGGTGGCGGCGACGCCTGCGATCACGGGCACGCGGCCGCGCGCGGCCTCGACCACGGTCTGCACGACATCGGCGCGGCGGCGCGCGTCGAGATAGGCGAACTCTCCGGTCGAGCCGAGCGGCGTGAGCCCGTGCACGTCCGCGCCGATCAGGTGCTCGACCAGTGCCGCCAGCACCGCGCGGTCGATCTCGCCCGCCCCGTCGACCGGCGAGACGAGGTAGGGGATCACCCCGGCAAATCCCTGCTGCGCGGTCATCGCCGTCCCTTTCCGCCCGCGGGCCGCCGCCGGACGGCCCCGCCATGCATCACGAGCGCCGCTCGACCACGAAGCGCGCGGCCTCCACCAGGTGCGCCGCCCGCGCGCCGAAGGGGGCAAGCTCGGCCGCGGCCTGGGCCACGAGCTCGTCCGCCCGTGCCCGCGCGCCCTCGATGCCCAGGATGTCGACGAAGGTCGCCTTGCCCGCGCCCGCGTCCTTGCCGACCGCCTTGCCCACTTCCTCGACCGTGCCGGTGACGTCGAGCAGGTCGTCGGCGATCTGGAACGCCTCGCCCAGCGCGCGGGCATAGGCGCGGATACGGCCGATTTGGGCCGAATCGGCGCCGCCGACGATGGCGCCGGCCTCGGCCGAGACCTCGATCAGCGCGCCGGTCTTCATCGCCTGCAGCTTGCGCACCATGTCGGGCCCCATCGGATCGGTGGCGGTCTCGGCCGCGAGGTCGATCGCCTGCCCGCCGACCATGCCCGCATGGCCGCTGGCCTGCGCCAGCCGCAGGCACAGCCGCGCCCGCACCGCGCCGTCTGGGTGGGTGGCAGGGTCGGCCAGGATCTCGAAGGCCATGGTCTGCAGGGCGTCGCCCGCCAGCACCGCCGTTGCCTCGTCCCAGACCTTGTGCACCGTGGGCTTGCCGCGCCGCAGGTCGTCGTCGTCCATGCAGGGCATGTCATCATGCACCAGGCTGTAGGCGTGCAGGCACTCCATCGCCGCGCCCACCCGCGCCCCGCGCGGCGCGGGGGCGTCGAAGAGGCGCGCCGCCTCCATCGCCAAGTAGGCGCGCAGCCGCTTGCCGCCGCCCATCACCGCGTAGCGCATCGCGGCAATCAGTTCGGCCTCGCCGGGTGCTGCGTCGGTCGCCGCAGGCAGACAGGCATCGAGCGCGCGCTCGGCTTCCGCCGCGGCCTCGCTGAGCGATTCGGCGAAGGAGGCATCGGTCATCTGCATCGTCGTCCTCGTCGGAATGGATCGGCCTGCGCCGTGACGCGACGCCGGGCCGTGCGGCACTGGAGAAGGGCGCGGCGGCTGCCGGGCTCAGTTGGTCGCCGGCGCTGCCTCCTCGGCCTCTTCGTCGAAGATGTCGGGCAGCGCCTCGGTCGCGTCCTCGCCCGCGATCTGTGCCGCGCGCCGCTGGAGATAGACCGAGCGCAGCGTCACATAGCTGTCCGCGCTCTCGTAGAGCAGCTCGTCGATCAGGTCCGCGTTGCGGTTGCGCGTGTCGACCCGCTCGACCACGTTCAGCGGGATCGAGAGCACGTTCACCGTGTCCGAGCCGGTGATGCCGAAATAGGTCTGCGGGCTGAAGGCGAGGTCGACAACGAAGCCCGCGAGGTCGCGCGGCGTGCTCGGCCCGATCAGCGGGATGACGAGATAGGCCCCCTGTCCCGCGCCCCAGCGCCCCAGCGTAATGCCGAAGTCGGTCTGCTCGCGCGGCAGTCCGAACTCGGTGGCAGGGTCCAGCAGGCCGCCCATGCCCAGCACCGTGTTGAGCGTCAGGCGTCCCAGCGTCCGCAGCCCGGCCATCGCCTCGCCCTGCAGGAAGTGGTTCGCCATGTCCACGGGCAGGTCGAGATGCGACAGCCCGTTGCCGATCATGTGCTGGAAGGTGGCGGGCGTAACAAAGTCATAGCCCTGCGCGACGGGGCGCAGCACCGCCCGGTCGATTCCCACATTGATGTCGTGGAACACCCGGTTGGTGTCCTCGTAGGGGTCCTGCGCTGCGAAACCCGCCTCGGGGCCAGCCGAGGCGCAGGCGGCGAGCGCCGTCAGAGCGAGACCCGAAATCATCTTGACAGAAAACAGAACGAACTTCATCGGGCCTTCCTTGTCAGCGGCTTGCAGCCGATGCTTCAACCTGTTTACAAACTGCCGGAAATCGTGCGCGACGGCAAGCCAGCCCTACACGGCGGGCGGAGGCGTGGCTAAGCTAGCCTGCGCCCGGAACCATCTCAAGCGCCGCGGCCCGGGGGCGCGGATCAAAACAGCGACAAGGGGGCACGCGGTGCAGAACGGACACGGCCCGAATCTCGAGGCGGCGGCCGGGCGCGCGGTCGCGGCGTGGATGCGCCTTGTGGCGCGCGCGCCGGGCCGGGCGCTCGCGGGACTCGCGATTCTGCTCGCGCTTTCGCTCGTGGCGGCATCCGGGCTGAGGGTGGACACCGATTCGAGCCGGATGCTGGCGGCCGAACTGCCCTTTCAGGCCCGGGCGCAGGCGCTGGCCGAGGCGTTCCCGGCGACCCGGAACACCATCGTCGTGGTCGTGCGCTCGGACCACGCCGACGCGGCCGAGGCCGCGACCGCCGCGCTCGCAGGCGCCCTCGCGCGCCGCACCGACGTGATCGAGCGGGTGTTCGCGCCCTCGGCCGACCCATTCCTCGTCTCGCACGGCCTGCTCTACGACGACCTCGCGACGCTCGACGCGCGGCTCACCCGGCTGTCGCAGGCGTCGAACCTGATCGCGGCCCTGCGCGCCGACCCCAGCGTGGATGGCTTCTTCGCCGCGCTGGGCGAGGCGGTGACGCTGGCCTCGCGCGCGGCCATCGACCCGGGCGCGCTCGGCCCCTTCCTCGCCGAGGCCGCGGCGGTGCTGGACGCCGAGCGAAGTGGGCGCGTGCGTCCGCTCGACTGGCAGTCGGCCTTCTCCGACCGCTCGCGCGACGCGCCGCTCACGCGCCTCGTGACGGCCGAGCCGCGCTTCGACTACACGCGGCTCAGCCCGGCCAAGCCCGCGATCGAGGCGGTGCGCGCCGAGGTCGCGGCCCTCGATCCCGCGCTGCGGGCGCTGGTCCAGATCGGCATCACCGGCGACCCGGTGCTGCGCGCCGAGGAGCTGGAGAGCGTGACCGCCCGGCTCGGCGCCTCGTTCGCGCTGTCGATCCTGCTGGTGGCCGGGGTTCTGTTCCTCGCGGTCGGGCGGGTCTGGCGCGTCGGGCTCGCGCTCGGCTCGGTGGTCGTGACGCTGGTGCTGACCGCTGGGTTCGCGGCGCTGGCGGTGGGCGCGCTCAACCTGATCTCGATCGCCTTCGTCGTGCTGATGGTCGGGCTCGGCATCGACTTCGCGATCCACCTGATGACCCATCTCGACGAGGACGCCTCGCATGGCCTGTCGGCCGCGGGCGCGCTCGACCATTCGGGGCGCGAGATCGGGGGGGCGCTGGCGCTGTCGGCGCTGACGACCGCCGTGGCCTTCCTCGCGTTCATGGGCACCGATTTCGTCGGCATGGGTCAGCTTGGGCTGATCGGCGGGGCCGGGGTGATGATCGCGCTGTTCTCGGCGCTGACGGTGGTGCCGGCGGCGGTGGCGCTGCGGCCCAGCCTTGCGCGCGGCCGTGGCCGGCTGCCCCTGCCGGTTCTGCCGCGCCGCGCGGCCGGGCTCATGACGGTCGCGGCGCTCGGGCTCGGGCTGGGGTCGCTGGCGCTCGCGCCGGGCGCGCGCTTCGATGCCGATCCGATGAGCTTGCGCGACCCCGCGGCGCCATCGGTCGCCGTCTATCACTGGCTGACCGGCGACCCGGCACTCGCGCCGCTCAGGCTCGGCCTGCTCGCCGGCGACGAGGCCGCGGCGGGTGCGGCGGCCGAGGCGCTCGAGGCGCTGCCCGAGGTCCGCTCGGCAGTCTGGCTGGGCGATCTGGTGCCGCACGCGCAGGCCGAGAAGCTCGAGCTCGTCGACCTCGCCTGGCCCTCGCTGCAATTCGCGGTCGAGGGCGAGGCGATCGCGCTGGCGGCTCCCGCGCCCGGCGCGCTCTCGGCCCGGCTCGCCGCACTCGGCACCCCCGAGGGCAGGGCGCTCGCCGTCGCGCTCGACGCCTGGCGGGCGCGGGCCACCCCGGCGCGCGAGGCGGCGCTGGGCGAGGCGCTGTTCCGATTCTTCCCGGCGCTGACCGCACGCCTCGCGGCACAGCTCGAGATCGGCGAGTTCACCGCCGCCGATCTGCCCGCCGCGCTGGTCGCGCGCTTCCGCGCGCCGGACGGGCGCCTGCGCGTCGAGATCGCGCCCGAAGGCGACATGACCGACCCCGCCGCGCGCGCGGCCTTCGTCGCCGCGGTGGCCGCGGTCGCCCCCGAGGCCGGCGGGCCGCCCGCGCAGATCGAGGGCGCGTCGAGCGCGGTGGCGGCGGCGATGGCGCAGGCGGCCGCATTGGCGCTGGGCGGCACGCTGCTGCTCGCGGCCGCGATGCTGCGCCGCGCGCGGCTGGTGGCGGCGATTGTGCTGCCGCTCGCCCTCGCCGGAGCGATCACTATGGCGGCGAGCGCGGCGCTCGATATCCCGTTCAACTATGCCAACGTCATCGTGCTGCCGCTGATGATCGGGGTGGGCGTCGATGCCGGCATCCACCTGGCGCTGCGGACCGAGAACGTGGGCGCGGTTTCCAGCACCTCGACGCCGCGCGCGGTGCTGGCGAGCGCGCTGACCACCATCGCGGCCTTCGGCACGCTCGCGCTGTCGGACCATCGCGGCACGGCGAGCATGGGGCTGATGCTCAGCATCGCGATGACGGCGTCGATCGCGATGATCTTCGCGCTCACGCCCTGGCTGGTGCGGCTGGGCCGCCGCTGAAGCCCCTCGCACCGGAGCGCCGGGCGCCTTACGTTGAACGGCAAGAGCCCATTGCCGGAGAGACGCCGATGCCCCTTGCCCGCCCGCTGCTTGCCGCCCTTGCCGCCCTCTGCCTTGCCGTCGCCGCCGTGGCGACCGCGCGCGCCGATGCAGATGCCGACGCCTCGCGCGCCGTGGCCGAGCGGCTGGTCGAGGGCGCCCATGGCGCGCTCGCCGACACCGCGCGCCCCGAGGCCGAGCGCCTCGCCGCCCTGCGCCAGACGATCGACGCCGCATTTGCCTTCGACGTGTGGGAGAAGTTCCTCTTGGGCGAGCGCGCCACGGCCCTGTCCGAGGCCCAGACGGCAGAGTTCCGCGCCTTGCTTCCGGGCTTCCTCGCCGATCTCTACCGCAAGCAGTTCGGCAAGGGGCTGGAGGCAAAGCCCGAGATCCTCGAGGTCCGCCCGGCCCGGCGCGACATGCTGGTGCGCGCCGCGATCCCGCGCGCCAATGGCGGCACGCTGCCGGTCGACTGGCGGGTGCGCGACTTCGGCGAGCGCGGCCATCTTGTGATCGACGTGATGGTCGGCGGCGCCTCGTTCCTCATCCTCAAGCGCGACGAGTTTGCGGCGATCCTGGACAAGAGCGGGCCCGACGGGCTTCTCGCCCACATGCGCGCGAACTCGGTGTGAGGGGCGCGCCGACAAGGCGCGACGGCCGCCGGTCGTCGCATTTGCGCGACCGGACTGTCACAACTTGCTGAGAAACGCGCTGCGATGCGGCATGGCCCGTCGAAGGGGGTTGCTTTCGGCAACCGCCATCCCGATCCTTCCGGGACGCACAGGCGAAAGGCCACATCGCGGCCGATAACCGTCGAAGAACGGAGACGAGGCATGGAGGGTGTCGAGGGGCGGTCACCGCTTCGGGTCGTGCTTGCAAATCCGCGCGGGTTTTGCGCAGGCGTCGAGCGGGCGATCGAGACCGTCGAGCGCGCCCTCGCGCTCTATGGCGCACCTGTCTATGTCCGGCACGAGATCGTCCACAACGCGCGCGTCTGCGACGATCTCCGCGCCAAGGGGGCGGTCTTCGTCGAGGAACTCGACCAGGTGCCCGCGGGCGCGCTGACGATCTTCAGCGCCCATGGCGTGGCACGCCGGGTCGAGGACGAGGCCGCCTCGCGCGGGCTCGAGGTGATCGACGCGACCTGCCCGCTGGTCGCCAAGGTCCATGCCGAGGGGCGCCGCTATGCCGAGGCGGGCTTCCGCGTCGTGCTGATCGGCCATGCCGGCCACCCCGAGGTGGTGGGCACGCTGGGCCAGATCCCGGCCGAGGTGCATGTCGTGGCCGACGTGGCCGGCGTGGCCGGACTGCCCTTCGGGCCGGCCGAGCGCGTGGCCTATGTGACGCAGACGACGCTCTCGGTGATCGACACCCGGGGCATCGTCGCCGCGATCCTCGCGCGCTGGCCGCAGGCGCAGGGGCAGGACACGCGCGACATCTGCTACGCCACGCAGAACCGCCAGCAGGCGGTGATCGACATCTGCGGCCGGGTCGACCTGGTGCTGGTCGTCGGCGCGCCGAACTCGTCGAACTCGAACCGGCTGGTCGAGATCGCGCGGGCGCAGGGCGTGCCGGCGCATCTGGTGCCCTCGCCGGACGCGCTCGATCCCGCCTGGCTCGACGGCGTGGCGGCGGTGGGTGTCAGCGCCGGCGCCTCGGCGCCCGAGGTGCTCGTGCAGGAGACCCTTGGACGTCTTGCGGCATGGCGCCATCTTGTGATTGAAGCGGCGGGCGGCACGCGCGAGGACGTGGTCTTTCGCCTGCCGCGCGAACTCGACGCGGCACGCCCGCGCATGACCGCCGCCGGCTGAGGCAGACGAGGAGAGAGACGTGTCCATCCCCCTTCGCCAGCAGGCGCGCGTCGCAGGCTACATCCTGGGCCAGAAGCTCAGGGGCAACCGGCGCTATCCGCTGGTGCTGATGCTCGAGCCGCTGTTCCGCTGCAACCTGGCCTGTTCGGGCTGCGGCAAGATCGACTATCCCGACCTGATCCTGAACCGCCGCCTCAGCCCCGAGGAATGCTGGCAGGCGGCCGAGGAATGCGGCGCGCCGATGGTCGCGATCCCGGGCGGCGAGCCGCTGATCCACCGAGAGATCGAACAGATCGTGAAGGGCTTGGTCGAGCGGAGGTTCTATGTCTCGCTCTGCACGAACGCGCTGCTGCTCGAGAAGAAGCTGCACCTGTTCGAGCCCAGCCCTTACCTGTTCTTCTCGGTCCATCTCGACGGGCTCAAGGAGCATCACGACAAGGCCGTCGACCAAAGGGGCGTGTTCGAGAAGGCCGTGAAGGCCATCAAGGCGGCGCAGGACAAGGGCTTCCGCGTCAACGTCAACGCCACGATCTTCGAGGGCTATCCGGCCGAGGAACTGGCCGACTACCTCGACTACTGCACCAAGATGGGTGTCGGCATCTCGATCAGCCCAGGCTTCGCCTACGAGCGCGCGCCCGACCAGGCGCATTTCCTGAACCGCCGGCGCACGAAGGAGTTCTTCCGCGACGTGTGGCGCATCGGCAAGACGCGCGGCTCGAAGTGGAACCTCAGCCACTCGCCGATCTTCCTCGACTTCCTGCTTGGCAACCAGGAGATGCTGTGCACCCCCTGGGGGATGCCGACGCGCAACGTGTTCGGCTGGCAGAAGCCCTGCTACCTGCTGGGCGAGGGCTATGCGAAGACCTATGCCGAACTTATGGAAACCACCGAGTGGGAGAAGTACGGCACTGGCAATTACGAGAAATGCGCCGACTGCATGGCGCATTGCGGCTACGAGCCGACGGCGGCGAACGTAGCCTTCTCGAACCCGCTGAAGATGCTGAAGCTCGCCTTCACCGGGCTCAGGACCGAAGGCGGCTTCGCGCCCGAGATCGACCTCTCGAAGGCCCGCCCGGCCGAGGAGCACCACGAGCGCATCGTGTCCGAGGAGATGGCGAAGCTGCGCGGCGACAAGATCGCGGCGGAATGAGCGCGCCCGCGCGCGCTCATTCGTCCGCGTCGGTTCCCTGTGCAGGGCGCCCGGCCTGAAGGCTCTGCCGGCGCGATTCGAGCAACGATTTCGGCCCGCTCACCATGCTCAGCCAGTCGAGCCCGCCGACATAGCTGCCGACCCGCGTCTCGGACGAGATGACGGGCTCGAGCCCGGCGGCGCGGAACATCTGCTCCCAGGCCTCGCGGCTGAAGCTCCACAGATGCGAGCGGTCGGGCGCGCGGTCGTCGGGGCGTTCGAGCTTCTGCGCGAGCGGCGAGCCCGCGACCACGAAGCTGGGCCCGAAGGCCGCCACCCGGCGCAACAGCGCCAGCGGGTCCTCGAGATGCTCGAGGAACTCGAACATCGAGACGATGTGGAAGCGCTCGCCCGCCGCGGCCTTGGCGGCCAGCAGGTCGAAGGCGTCGGCGACCTCGAACCGCCGGCCCCGCGCAGCCCGCACCCGCGCGTCTGAAATCCGCGAGGTCTGGAGATCGGCGCCTGTGATGCTCCAGCCCCGCGCCCCGTAGCGCGTGGGGTCGGTCGCGTTCGCGATCTGGCCGGTTCCGCAGGCGATGTCGAGCCAGGCCACCTCGTCCGGCGCCTCCAGCGCCTCGACATAGCCGAACACCAGCTCGACCAGCCGCGTGGCAAGGCCCTTGCGCAGCGAATGGTTCAGGTTCGCGCCGATCCGCTCGGGCCGGCAGACTGGGCGGCGCGCGTCGGGCACTTCGCCCGCGTGCGCGGCGCGGGCTGCGGCGCGGGGCCGGGCATCGCGGTCCTGCTCGCGGTAGAAGCGGTCGTAGTCCTCGGCGGCATGGCGGACGTGAGGCTTGATTGCGACCGGGTCGATCGTCCCCGACACGATCGCGGCGATGGTCTCGTTCCCCTCGCGGCGCCAGTGGCCGAGCGAGGCGATCCGTGCCTCGATGACGCCGCGCGCGGCCTGCGGGCCGCGGGCGGCGCCCGCCCAGCGCCGTGCTGCACCGACGAGGCCGCCGCCGGACGCCTCGGCGGCACTCTCCAGCGCGTCCCGCAGCGCCGACCACGCGAAGGGATCGCTGTCACGGAGCCGCGCCGCAAGCGTGCCCAGCTCCCGCGAGCGACCTTTGCGCGCGGCGGACAAGATCGCCGACAGTGCGGCCGATTCAGATTCCGCCATCCTTGCCTCACCCCTCTGGCCTGCGCGCCCGGCGGGGCAGATCCCGTCGGGCCGCCGACCTTTGCAAAGCGCCGCCGCCGGAGCAAGTGGCGCGGCGCTCGCGGATTTCCTGCCGGCACGGCCTCGTAAAGCGCTCCCGGGGGGTTGCGCCGGGCCGTGATCGCTGAGACGCTGAGGGCGTCGTCACAGTTCATACCTCAGATGGGCAGCCCTTTGACCCGACGGCCGGGCCGGCCCGAACCAGAACGCGACGAGACTGCCATGAAACTGACGGACGAGCAGATCGCGGCCACCCGCGAGGCCATTGGTGCATCCCCCGTGGACCCGCAGCACCCCGCGGTCGCGCAGCTTGAGCAGGCCTTCGGCGAGCACACCTTCTACGTGGACCAGAACGGGCTTCTGGTGTTCGTCGATCCGGTCGAGATGGATCAGGAGCCGGGCGATCCCCGCCTCGTGCTGATCGCCGCCTGGACGGACGACGACCGCCGCCAGCTGGGCGCGGTCAACCCGGTCGACACCGGGGTGACGCTGCCGCGCGCGCCATGACGCGGCGGGCGCCGTGGCTCACGGCTCGCCCGCCAGCCCCGGCAGCCGCCGCGCCACCGCCGCCAGCGCCGCCAGCGCCGCGTCGGTGTCGCCCTTGAGCCGTATGAGCGCGGGCAGCGCCCAGGGCTCGGCCAGCAGGCCCAGCAGAACGCGCGCAAGCCGAGGCCGACCATCCGCGCCCAGCGCGTGGGCGGCCAGCCGGGGCAGGGCGCGAGCCGCGGGGTCGCCCACCGCGCGCAGCGCCATCACGGGGACGCCCGCCGCCTCGCCCGCCCGGGCAATGCGGTGGCTTTCCATGTCAACCGCGTCGGCGCCGCTCGCCGCATGCAGCGCCGCCTTGTCGCGCGCGGTCATCGCCGGACGGTCCAGACCTACCAGCCGCGCGCGCCGCACGCCTGGCAGCGGCGGCACCGCCAGCGCGTGGCGGGTGCCGTTCTCCTCGACCACCTCGGTGCCCAGAATCAGCGTGCCCGGCGCGAGGCGCGGATGCAGCCCGCCCGCGACCCCCCAACTCACCAGCAACCGGCAGCCCATGCGAGCGAGCCGGACCGCCTCGCGCTCGGCCTGATCGGGGCGCGCGCCCGACACGCCGGTGGCGAGGCAGCCATCGGCGCGCAACCCGCCCAGCGCGGCAAGCTCGCTCTCCATGCCGGCGATGATGCCGAGCACGGGCCCGGCTCGGTCTATTCGGCTCTGCAAGGCGCCATCCCCCACCCTCGCCCCGCCCCACGACGGGGAAGGGCGCGCCCGGCCGCCGGCCGCGGGGCACGCGCGAAGTGTCCGGCCGTTGTCGTGGGCCGGATCGCGGGGCTCTCAGATGCCCCAGCGCACCTCTCGGTCGTTCGAGGCCATGACGTTCTCGTAGCGGCCCATCGCCCAAAGCGGGAAGAAGGCCGCGTAACCATGATACTTCAAATAGAAAACTTTGGGAAATCCTGTTCCGGTCCAGTGCGCCTCCTGCCAGCGCGGCCCGTCCTCGTCATGCGGCGCGGTGGCGAGCCAGTCGATCCCGCGCGTCACCGCGTCGCTCTCGGTCTCGCCGGCCGACATCAGTCCCAGAAGCGCCCAGGCCGTCTGCGAGGCGGTCGAGGTGCGCGCAAAGCCAGCTCCCCAGTCCTCGTAGCTCTCCAGCCCCTCGCCCCAGCCGCCATCGGCGCGCTGGCGCCCCTTCAGCCAGGCGACCGCGCGGCGCACATAGGGCTGGCCCATGTCCTCGCCGGCGGCGTTCAGCGCCACCAGTGCCGACCAGGTGCCATAGATGTAGTTCGCGCCCCAGCGGCCGAACCAGGAGCCGTCGGCCTCCTGCTCGCGGCGGATGAAGCCCACGCCCTTGCGGATCACGTCCGCATAGCCCTCGCGGTCGACCTGCGCGAGGCAGCCCACGCAGCGCGCCGTCACGTCCACCGTGGGCGGATCCAGCAGCGCGCCATGGTCCGCGAAGGGGATCGAGTTGAGGTAGTAGTGCTCGTTCTCCGGATCGAATGCCCCCCAGCCGCCCGAGCGCGACTGCATCCCCACGATCCACTCGCAGGCGCGCGCGATGTTCTCGGCATAGCGCTCGGGGTCGGCGCGGTGCATCGCCAGCACCACCACCGCGGTGTCGTCCACGTCCGGATAATCGGGGTTGTCGTACTGGAAGGCCCAGCCGCCGGGCCGCAGGCCGGGCCGGCGCACCGCCCAGTCGCCCACATGGTCGAGGATCTGCTTGCCCGCGAGCCAGTCGAGTGCCGCGATCAGCCGCGGGTCGTCCTTCTCGCCGGTCTCGAGGAAGGCGTGGGCTGCCAGCGCGGTGTCCCAGACCGGCGAGACACAGGGTTGCAGATAGATCTCTTCACCCCGCTCGATTACCAACTTTTCAATGGCTTCTCGCGCGATCCTCATGTGCGGGTGGTCGTCCGCGTAGCCCAGCACCCGCAGCGCCATCACCGCGTTCGCCATGGCGGGATAGATCGCGCCCAGCCCGCTCTCGCCGTTGAGATGGCTGATGGTGAACTCCTCGGCCTTGCGGATCGCCCGCTCGCGCAGCCCCTTGGGGAAATGCGGCTCGGCGGTCTGAAGCGCGCGGTCGAGCAGCAGGAACATCTCGCCGATCCGGCTGCCGGTCGGGTTGATCTGCCACTTGCGCTGCTGCTCGGGCGGCACGACGAACAGCTCGCGGATGTCGCGCCCGGTGGGGTTCGCGGCGCTTGCGCGCTTGGCGTAGAGGATCAGCAGCGGCGTCAGCACCGTGCGCGACCAGTAGGCGATCTTCGACATGTGGAACGGGAACCATTCCGGCATCAGGATCGCCTCGACCGGGATGCAGGGCATCCCGTGCCACGGGATCTGGCGGTAGAGCGCCATCATGATCCGGGTGAACACGTTGGCCTTGGCGGCGCCCCCTTGTCCCAGCAGCCAGGACCGCGCGCGCGTCATGTGCGGCGCGTCGATGTCGTCGCCGATCAGCTTGAGCGCCCAGTAGCCCTTGACGGTGGCCGAGATGTTGCCCGCCCCGTCATGGAACAGCGGCCACGATCCGTCCGCGTTCTGCACCGAGCGGATGTAGCGCGCGATCCGCGCCTCGCGCTCGGGGTCGATCTCGCCAAGGAAATGGCGCAGCAGCACGTATTCCGAGGGAATGGTGCAGTCGGCCTCCAGCTCGAACACGATGTGCCCGTCCGGTTTCTGCATGTCCCACAGCCGCCCGGCGCGTTCGGCGATGACCGCCTCACGCTCCGCACGCGAGGGCGCCGCGCCGAGTGCCGCCGCGCCCGCAAGGCTGTCGGCCGAGATCACCGTGTTGTTCATGTCCGTCCCGGTCGTCCCGTTCTGCCTGTCCGTGCCTTCAGCCCGTCATCCCGCGAGTGCGGCCGCGGTCTCGCCCGACCTGATCGCGCCCTCGATGGTCGCGGGAAGGTCCGTATCGGTCGCGTCGCCCGCGAGAAATAGGTTTTCCAGCGAAGTTCTTGCCTTGGCCCGCTTTGCCACAGCTTGGGGCGATTGGTCAAAGGTTGCCCGCTTCTCGATGATGATACGCGCGGCGGTGTGATCGGTTGCCCGCAGTCCCAGCGCCGCGCGGGTCTCGGCCCAGAGCCGGGCGGTCAGCGCCTCGCGGTCGGCCTCGACCAGGCCCAGCGCGTCGGCGGCACTCACCGTCAGGCTGACCACGTCGCCGCGCACGAAGATCCATTGCGTGGTGGCGCCCAGCACGCCGGTCAGCGGTGCGGCGGTCGCAAGCCCGGGGTCATCGACAACGAAATGCGCGTTGAGGATCGCGCAGGCGTCATTGGGCAGGTCCAGTTCCGGCAGGATCGGCTTCAGCCGCGAGGGCGGCAGGGCCAGCACCACGCGGTCGGCCGGGCCCAACGCCTCATCGCCGTCGCTGAAAGCCAGCCGCGTCGCCCGTCCGCCCTCGCGCGCGATCGCCCGCAGCGTGCGGTTGAAGCCGACCTCGACGCCAAGCGCGGACAGGCGCGCGAGCGCGGGCTCGACCAGCGCCGGGCCAAGCCCGTGGGGTGCGAACATCGGGCGCGAGGCGTCGGCGCCCTTGCCGAAGGTCTCGACCAGCACGCGCGCCAGCAGTTGCGCCGAAGCGCGCTCGGGCGTCGTGTTGATCGCGGCGAGCGTGAGCGGCTCCCAGAAGCCGCGCCACAGCGGGCCGCGGCCGCGCACCGCCTCGGCCACCGTCGACTCGGGCCCCGCGCGCAGGAGCGCGAGCGCGCCCAGGTAGTCGCGCAGCCCGGTCCCCGGCACCCGTCGCGAGGGCAGGGCGATCCACCACGGCACCGGACCCCGGTTGAGCCGCACCGTATAGCGCGCCCCGCTCTCGAGGTCGGCGAATGGGAATGCCGCCTCGGGCGCGGGCGTCAGCGCGCCCGGCGCGCCCGCGAGGCTCAGATAGTCGCGCACCGAGCGGTTGCCGCTGAGGACAAGGTGGTTGCCATTGTCGATCTGCCGCCCCAATCGGGCGTCGAAGAACGACCGGCAGCGGCCCCCGGCATGGCCCGCGGCTTCCCAGGCCGCGACGCGCCGCCCGGCCGCGGCCAGCCTGAGCGCGGCCGAGAGGCCCGCAAGCCCCGCGCCCACCACATGCACCACGCCCTCAGGCATCGCGGCGCGACCGGGCGGGCGAAAGGACGCAACTCACCCCCGCCAGCAGCTTCGACGGCTTCGAGATCGTGACGCGCGCACGCGCGAAACCTCGCGCCGCCATGCGGTTCAGATACGCCTCGTAGACCCCCATCATCATCAGCGCGGGCGCAAGCCTCAGCCGGTCATGCGCCGCCACCAGCCCCCGCGCGGTGTCGAACTCGGCCCGCGCCAGCGCGCCAAGCTCCGAGCCCAGCGCGGGCAGCGCCGGGTGGTTCACCACGCCTTCGGGCGTCGTCGGCATCCCGTGCTGCTCCAGCATCTCGCGCGGCAGATACAGGCGCCCGAGGGCCGCGTCCTCCTCGACATCGCGCAGGATGTTCGTGAGCTGCAACGCATCTCCCAGAGCCGCGGCAAATCGCTCCGAGACCTCGCCCCGCCAGGCCCCGAAGATGCGCATCGACAGCATCCCCACCGCGCCCGCGACGCGGCGGGTATAAAGCCTCAGCGTCGCCATCGGGGGCGCGACGATGGGGCCGTCGGCGTCCATCTGCATCCCCTCGATCAGCGCGAGGAACTCGGCCTGCGGCAGGTCGTAGCGCGCGACCGGCGCCGCCAGCGCCCGCCCGATCGCCGAGACGGGCCGCCCCGCATAGAGCGCCGCGATCTCTCCCCGCCAGGCGTCGAGCAGGCGGTGCTTGTCGGCCAGCGGCCAGTCCTCGTCGGCGATGTCGTCGATCACCCGGCTGAAGGCGTAGAGCGCCCACATCCCTTCGCGCCGCGCGCGCGGCAGGATCGCCATGCCCGGCCCGAAGGACGAGCCCGCCGCGCGCGTGATCCGCGCCACCTCGGCCGCCGGATCCGGCGCGTCCGAGGGCAGGGGGGCGAGCGCGTCGAGGCCGCCCGCCGTCATCGCGGCGCCCGGTGCGTGGCGGCGCGCCAGAGCCCCGCGGCCAGCCCCCGCGCGAGATCGCCCTGCGAGTGCTTCACCCGCCCGGCCAGCGGGTCCTCGCGCCGCAGCCGGGCGGCAAGGCACCGCGCCAGCCGCTGGATCACCGCGACCTCGGCCGCCAGCCGGCGCGAGCGGATCATGCCCGCCAGCGGCTCGGCCCGGTCGAGCAGGCCGTCGCAGCCGTCGAGGCAACGGTCGATCACCTGCCTCAGCCCGGCCGAGGATTCGAGCGCATCGAGCGCGGTGTCGTCGATCCCGGCTTCGGCCATCCAGTCCTGCGGCAGGTAGACCCGGTCGAGGTCGTGGCGGTCCTTTCCCAGGTCCTGAAGGTGGTTCAGCACCTGCAGCGCCGCGCACAGCGCATCGCCCGGCACACCCGTCCGCGCGTCCTCGCCATGCAGTTCCAGCAGGTAGCGCCCGACCGGGTGGGCCGAGTAGCGGCAATACCCCAGCAACTCGTCCCAGTCGGCATAGCGCGCCTTCAGGGCGTCCTGCCGGAAGGCCACCAGAAGGTCGCGTGCCACCCGGTCGTCCACGCCCGTCGCGGACAGGCTGTCGCGCAGCCGGGTGGCGATCTGGGGCCCCGTGGCGCCGGGCTCGAGCCCCGCCTCGCAGGCGTCGAGCCGGGCGATCTTTTCGGCGGGCGAAAGCGCGCTGCTGTCGGCGATATCGTCGGTCCCACGCGCGAAGGTGTAGTAGCGCATCACATGGGGCCTGAGCCGCGACTCGATCAGGCGCGAGCCGACGGGGAAGTTTTCGTCCTCCGCCCATTTCCCCGAAGGCGCCTCGACCGCCCGGCTGTCCGTCCGCTGATCCATCGCCCTCGTCCGCCTGCCCCGCGCGGCCCGCCCGGGTGGCCGGAACATAAGGGCGAGGCGGGCGGCTGGCAATCTCGCCGCCCCGGCAGGGCCGAGGCTTGCCGCCGCCCGCGCCGCCGCGTATCGCTGTGAGCCATGCTGCTCGCCCTCGCAATCCTCGCGGTCGCGGTCTGGCTCGGGCTCCTCATGGGGCGCGGGGCCTTCTGGTGCGCCGACCAGCGGCTGCCGGATGCGCCGGAGCCAGCGGCCTGGCCGGTGGTCGCCGCCGTGATCCCGGCGCGCGACGAGGCCGCGTCGATCGGCGCCGTCATCGGCGCCCATGGGGCAACGCGCTATGCGGGCCGGTTCTCGATCACGCTGGTCGATGACGGGTCGACCGACGGCACCCGGGCCATCGCCGCGCGCGTGGCCGAGGGCACGGCCCGGCCGGTCCGCATCCTCGCCGGCGCGCCGCTCGAGCCGGGATGGACCGGCAAGCTCTGGGCGCTCGAACAGGGCGTGCGCGCTGCGCTCGCGGCCGAGCCCGAGACCGATTACCTGCTGCTGACGGATGCCGACATCCTGCACGACCCCCGCACGCTCTCGCGCCTCGTCGCGCTGGCCGAGGCGCGGGGGCTCGCGCAGGTGTCGTTGATGGCGCGGCTCGACGCCCGCGGGGTCTGGGGCGGGCTGCTGATCCCTGCCTTCGTGTTCTTCTTCCAGAAGCTCTACCCGTTCCCGCTGGTCAATGATCCTGCGTCGCGGGTCGCGGGGGCTGCGGGTGGCTGCGTGCTGGTCCGCCGCTCGGCGCTGGCCGAGATCGGCGGCATCGGGGCGCTGATGGATGCGCTGATCGACGACTGCACGCTGGCCGCGCTGGTCAAGCGGGGCGCGGGGCGCAAGGCGATCTGGCTGGGACTCGCGGACACCGAGGTCGTGTCGCTGCGCGACAACCGGCGGCTCGGCTCGATCTGGAAGATGGTGCGCCGCACTGCCTTCGTGCAGCTTGGCCGGTCCTGGATGATGCTTGCGGGCGCGACCGTGGGCATGGCGGTGACCTATCTCGCGGGGCCGCTCCTGGTCCTTCTGCTGCCGCTGCACGGCGAGGGCGGCGCGGCGGCGCTGGGCGCGGTCGCATGGGCGCTGTCGGTGGTCGCGTATCTGCCCACGCTGCGGCTCTATGGCGGCGACGAGGCGCGGGCGTTCGCGCTGCCGCTCGCGGCCGTTTTCTACATGGCGATGACGATCGATTCGGCGCTCGCACACCTGATCGGGCGGGGCGGGGCATGGAAGGGGCGCACATATCCGGGGTGAGGCCCCGGCTCACAGATGCCCCTGTGCCCGAAGCCAGCCGATGGCATCATTCAGCGCCGCCTCGACGGGCGGGGGCGCAAAGCCGAGTTCCGCCCGGGCGCGGGCATTGTCGAACCGCACCCGCCGCGCGGCAAGCCGCACGCCCGTCAGCGGCGCCTTCGGGGGCCTGCCGGTCACGCGCGAGATCGCCGTCTCGATGCGCCCCGCCGCCAGCGCCAGTGCCATGGGCACGTTCGCCTTCGGCGGCTTGACCCCGGCGAGGCGGGTGACCATGGCGGCGACCTCGCGCATCGGCAGGTCCTCGCCCGTCAGCAGGTAACGCCGGCCCGTCGCGCCGCGCTCCAGCGCAGCGACGATGCCGTCGGCCAGCGCGCGCGCGTCGATCAGGTTCAACAGGCAGTCGATCAGCGCGGGCGTGCGACCGGCGGCAAGGTCACGGATCATCGCGGTGGGCGGCGTCAGGCGATGGTCGCCCGGCCCCACGGGCGCCGAGGGCAGCACCATCAGCGCGTCCACCCCGCTGGCCGCGGCCTCGGCCACGCGCAGCTCGGCCAGCCGCTTGGATCGTGGATAGGGGCCCAGCATCTCGCCGGGCGCAAGCTCGACGCCCTCGTCGAGCACGGTGCCGTCGCATGAATCCCGCCCGACCAACGTCACGAAGCTCGAGACGTGGACGACGCGCGCGCCCTCGCGTGCCGCCGCCTCCAGCACCCGCGCGGTGCCCTCGACATTGACCAGGTCGTAGTCGCCCGGGGCGCGGGTCCACAGATGCGCGATCGCGGCCGCATGCACGATGGCCGAGGCCCCGCCGGCCGCGCGCCCGAGGGAGGAGGCGTCGAGCACCGAGCCCTCGATTCGTGCGACGCCCTCGGGCAGGGCGGCGGGGAAGCCGAAGTCGAGCGCTCGCACCTCGCGCCCCGCCGCCGTCAGCCGCGCGACGACATGGCCGCCGACGAAGCCACCCGCCCCGGTGACGAGGACCGGGCCGCTCATCCACCCGCCCCGCAGACCATGAGGCCGCGGTCCAGCGCCGAGCCTGCGATCACCGCATCCCCGCTGACCGCCGCGACCGTGGCGCCCGAGAACAGCCGGCCCTCGGGGTCGTCGAACAACACCTCGACCGTGCCCGCCGGGGGGTCGATCAGCGCGAGCCGTGTCGGCGCCCGCCCCGCAATCCCCCAGAGATAAAGCGCCTTTTGCAGCAGGTCCGGGTGAAGCGCCGCGGCGATCCAGCCGTCGGGGGCGGGCGTCAGGTTGTCGGGCCCGCCCGGCAGGCTGATGACGCCGCCGGCCAGGTCGGTGACGCGCGCGCCCCGCGTCTCGGCGACCAGGAGGTCGAGGCCATCGGCCACGATGCCGTTCGGGAACGACAGTTCGTCGTGCAGCGTCTCGGCCGTGCCTGCGCCGGTGCGGATGCCGACGATCCGCCCGGTCCGGCTTCCCGGCACCAGGTCGGCTATCGCCACGCCGCAGTCGCCGCGGTCCATCGTGACCGCAAGATCGGTGCCGACGAAGGCGAGATCGTTCGCCCGGCAATAGGCCTCTCCGCCCAGTTTCCCCTCGGCCCGGAAGCCGCCGGGACCGAGCCGCCCCCAGACAATCTCGGCCGCCCCCGGCGCGGGCCGGTTGACATAGGCGAGCCACCCGCCCGAGGCATCGACGGCGACGCCATGCGGCCGAAGCGGCTGGGCCACCCCTGCGAGGGGGAGGGCTTCGACCGGACCGCCGCCCGTCAGCCGCGCGAGATCGGCGACGAACAGGCCGCTGCGCGCGCCATCCGCGGCGTGCCGGTCATCCGCCGACAGGATCGCCCGCCCGTCGGGGAGAAGGGCGATGTCCTCGATGCCCACGAGCGCGCCGATGCCCTGCGCCGTGACCTCGACCCTGCGGCAGTCGGCGGCCGTGAAGCGCGCCTCGACCGCCGCGGGTGGCATGCCCAGCCACAGCGCGGTCAGCACGACGGCGAGAAGCGGCAGACTGAGGGCGAGCACGACGCGATTCACGCCGCGCGCCCCGGCAGCGGCGGGCGGGTGTAGCCCCAGCGCGCGAGCCACGGCGCAAGCGCATGCTCGACCGTCTCGATGGCGGCGGCGTCCCCGCGGAAGCTGTTCTTCTCGTAGCCCTCGATGCCCGCGAGATAGCTGCGCGCGCGCGGCGCCAGCAGCTCGAAGCCCGGCAGGTCCAGCGTCTCGTGGACCTCGGCCAGCACGCCCATGGGGTCGACGTCGAGCCGGGCATAGGGGATTTCGACGAACTCGGGGGCCTCCCAGCCCTCGGTCTCGGCCACGAAGACGCGCATCATGCGGTCGTAGACGCGCAGGATGGTGGCGTCGATATCGATCTCAGGGGGAATGTCCTGCAAGGCCATCACGCTCAGCAATCTGCGATAAAAATTCCGCATCGACAGAAAGACTTCATGCGGATTGCGGTGGATGTGGATGAACTTCGCGCCAGGGAACAGGCGGCGCAGCATCGCCGGGCGCGCGGTGTAGACCGGGTTCTTGATCAGCAGCGGCCGGCCCTGATCGCGCGCGAGCTTGCGCATGAAATAGGTGAACGTCCCCGCCCATTCCTCGATCTCGGCGGGCGAGCAGCCGTCGAAGAACAGGCCCCGGTCGATCATCCGGTCGAAGGCCCGGGGAAAGTAGATGCCGTGGTAGAACGAGAGCGGCGACATGTTCGCGATCGCGATCTCGTCCTCCTGCGGGCTCGTCGGCGTCACGGGGATGTTGTCGATGTAGCGCGTCGCGGGCAGTTGCCGCTCGAGCAGCGGTCGCAGGAGGCGCGCGAGGCCGAACATGTCGTGCGGCAGGCCCACCGCCACGGGCGGCACATAGCCCCACGCGCCGAGGCTCATCAGGTTGTAGAGATGCGTCGTCCCCGACCGCCAGTGGCCCAGGATGAAGACGGGCGGCGCCATGTCCTCGACCCGCGGCAGGCGCGGGCCGATCAGCGCGCGCTCGGCCAGCGTGAAGGGCAGCCGCCCCAGCGCCGCGCCCCAGATCGCCGCCGCCGTGCCCCAGCGGTCGGGCCGCCCGCCATCCGCGAACACGCGCCGGAGCGTGCCGAGATCAGCGCCGCTGAGGGGATGGGCCATGGGTCGTCCTTTGGGCTCGGTCGGGCGCGAGGCTAGCGGCTGGGGCGGCGGGGATCAACGCAACGCCGCGCGCGCCTCGGCAAGGGCTGCGGGCAATGCCGCTTCGAGCAGCGCAAGATCGTGCGTCCGCCCGCAACTGACCCGGATGCAGCGGTCGAGCGGCGCCACGCCCGGCATCCGTACGAACACGTCGCGCGCGACCAGCCCCCGCAGCACCGCGCGGGCAAGAGCGCCGTCGCCGCCGCAGTCGATGGCGACGAAGTTGGTGGCCGAGGGCAGGACCGCAAGGCCGTTCGCGGCGGCGATGCGGGCGATTTCGGCCCGGCTCGCCTCGACCTCGGCGACCACGCGGGCGAGGTGGCCGCGATCGGCGAGCGCCGCCACCGCGCCCGCCTGAGCGACACGACCCACCCCGAAATGGTTGCGGATGCGCTCGAAGCCCGCGGCGAGGCGCGCCTCGGCGATGGCATAGCCCACTCGCAGCCCCGCAAGCCCGTGCGCCTTGGAAAACGTGCGGAAGCGGATCACCCGCGGGTCGGCGACATCGAGCGCGGGCGCCGTGCCCGCGGGCGCGAACTCGACATAGGCCTCGTCGAGGCAGAGGACGCAGCCCTCGGGGAGGGCGTCGATCAGCCGCTCGACGCCGGTCGCGCCGTGCCACGAGCCCATCGGGTTGTCGGGGTTTGCGAGATAGACCAGCCGCGCGCCATGTTCCCGCGCTGCCGCGGCCAGCGCCTCGGGGTCCTCGGCGTCGCCGCGATAGGGCACGGTGACGAGCCGCGCCCCGAAGCCTGCCACATGGTAGTTGAAGGTCGGGTAGGCCCCGGCCGAGGTCACCACCACGTCGCCCGGATTGGCGAACAGCCGCACGGTGAGCCCGAGCAACCCGTCGATCCCCTCGCCGATCACCAGGTTGGCGGGCTCGACGCCCAGTTCGGCGGCGAGCGCGCCGCGCAGATCGTATGTGCTGGGGTCGCCATACATCCAGGCGTCCTGCGCCGCGCGCGCGATGGCCTCGACGGCCCGGGGCGAGGGGCCGAAGACGCTCTCGTTCGCGCCGATGCGGGCGGCGAAGGGGCGGCCGCGGTCGCGCTCCTGCTGCTCGGGACCGACGAAGGGCACGGTCGCGGGCAGGCCCTCGACGATGCGGGCGAACGGGGGGAGGGGGCGCGTGGTCATGACGGCTGATCTAGCGGCGCCCGGCCCCACCCCGCAAGAGGCGAGAGCGCCGCGGGGCGCGCGCGTGCACGACCCTGCCCGGATCGGCGGGCCGCTCGTCTTCCACGCCGACAGCACCCTGGCCCGCCCTTGGCGAGTCGGGGGATACCTGCCGACGCGGTGGTGACGGGTGCGCCCCGACCGCCGCGCGTCAGCCCGACGCGGTGGTCGGGTCGATCACCTTGCCGATGGGCGTGATCTTCGAGGCGGGGAAGCCGCTCAATTCGGCGTGCTTGTGGATCGCGTCCTCGCTCTCGGCCAGGTAGACGCAGAATGTCTTGTCGTCGGCGACGTAGCTGTGCTGCCACTGCACCTTCGGTGCGAGTTGGGACAGCGCCTCGTTCGACTTGGCGGCGGCGCCCTTGAGTTCGCCGCGATCGAGGCTGCCGACCTTGGGAATGTCACGCTCGATAATGAAACGTCTGAGAGTCATCGGGTCCTCCGACTTGATCGAATGTGCCCCCGCGCCTCGCGCCCCCGACGGGGACTCTGCCTCAACCGCGGCGCGAATGCCAGCGTGCCGGGCGCGAGCGGCCCGCGAGGTGTTCGGTCTCACTCGGCGGGCGTGACCCGGTAGAGCGCGCCGTCGCCTTCGCTGAGGAACCACAGCGCGCCGTCGGGCCCCTCGCGCACGTCGCGGATGCGGGCGAAGGTGCCGCGGAAGAGCCCCTCCTCGGCCACGATCCGGTCGCTCTCGCGGTCGAGGCGCGAGACATAGTCGTCCTTGAGCGAGCCCACGAAGATGTCTCCCTCCCATTCGGGGAACATCCGCCCCGACAGGATCGCCATGCCCGAGGGCGCGATCGAGGGGTCCCAGTAGGTGACCGGCTGCTCCATCCCCTGCTTGTGCGTGCCCTCGCCGATGGTCAGGCCGGAATAGGCCCGGCCGTAGGAGATCACCGGCCAGCCATAGTTCTTCCCCGCCTCGGGGCGGTTGATCTCGTCGCCCCCGCGCGCGCCGTGGGCCACGGTCCAGAGCCGCCCATCCGCGTCGAGCGCCGCGCCCTGCGGGTTGCGGTGGCCGATCGACCAGAGCCCCGGCGCCGCGCCCACCCCGAAATCGGGATTGCCGTCGGGCAGCGAGCCGTCGCGGTTGAGGCGCACGACCTTGCCCATGTGCGTGCTCACGTCCTGCGCCAGATCGGCCTGCCCGCGCTCGCCCAGTGTCACGAAGATCGTGCCATCGGCGTTCTCGACCACGCGGCTGCCGAAGTGGCGCCCGCCCGGAACGGTGGGCGACATGCGGAAGATCACGCGCAGGTCATCAAGCGTCCGCGCATCCTCCGACAGCCGTGCCACCGCCACCGCGGTGCGGGCGCCGCCATCGGCGGGTTCGGCATAGGTGAGGAAGATCTCGCGCGTCGCGGCGAAGTCGCGCGCCGCCACCAGGTCGAGCAGCCCGCCCTGGCCCGAGGCGTAGACCTGCGGTACGCCCGCCACGTCGCGCCGCTGCCATTCCCCGTCGAAGTGCAAGAGCTTCCCGTCGCGCTCGGTGATCAGGAGGCCCCGCCCGGCAGGAAGGCCACCGCCCATGGCGTGTCGAGACCGCCCGCCATCCGCGTGACCTCGACCCGGCCCGCCGAGGTATCGAAGGTCTGGGCAGCGGCCGGAAATGCCATGAGGAGCAAGAGCGCAAGCGCGCGGATCATCGGGTGTCCTCCGTTCAACCTGTCAGGCTGAGATAGGGAAGGACCGGCGAGACGGCCACCCGGCCGCGGCGATCAGCCCCTGAGCGCGCGCGCCGCCTCCATCGCGAAATATGTCAGCACGCCCGAGCAGCCGGCCCGCTTGAAGGCCATCAGGCTTTCCAGCATTCCCACCCGCGGGTCGAGCCAGCCGTTCAGCATGGCGCCCTTCAGCATCGCGTATTCGCCCGACACCTGGTAGGCGAAGGTCGGCACCCGGAACTCGGCCGCCACGCGCTGGCAGATGTCGAGATAGGGCATCCCCGGCTTGACCATCACCATGTCGGCGCCCTCGGCCAGGTCCATGGCGACCTCGCGAAGCGCCTCGTCGGTGTTGGCGGGGTCCATCTGGTAGGTCTTCTTGTCGCCCTTGAGTGCCCCGCCCGAGCCGACCGCGTCGCGGAAGGGGCCGTAGAAGGCCGAGGCATATTTGGCCGCGTAGGTCATGATGGTGACGTTCTGGAACTCGTGCTCCTCGAGCGCGCGGCGCATCACGCCGACCCGCCCGTCCATCATGTCCGAGGGGCCCAGGATGTCCGCCCCGGCTTCGGCCTGCGCCAGCGTCTGGCGCTCGAGCGCCATGAGCGTCTCGTCGTTGACGATCTCGCCGCCGCGCACGATCCCGTCATGGCCGTCCGAGTTGTAGGGGTCGAGCGCCACGTCCAGCATCACGCCCAGCCCCGGCACCTCGGCCTTGACCGCGCGGGTGGCGCGGCACACCAGGTTCTCCGGGTTCCACGCCTCCTCGGCTCCCGGCGTCTTCCGCGCGGGGTCGGTGTAGGGAAAGATCGCGATGGCGGGGATGCCGAGGTCGCGCGCCTCGGCGGCCTTCGCCACCAGCCGGTCGATGGAAAGGCGCTCGACGCCGGGCATCGAGGCGATGGGCTCGGCCCGGTCCTCGCCCTCGATCACGAAGCAGGGCCAGATGAAATCGGCGGGCGTCAGCACGTTCTCCGCCACCATCGCCCTGATCCACGGGGCCTGTCGCAGCCGCCGCGGCCGGGCGGCGGGGAAGGGTGCGGGTTGCAGCATGGCGGGCGTTTCTCCTATTTGTTTGGCCGCAAACTGACACGGGGTCCGAGGGGGCGGCAAGGGGCATGAGCGACGCAGACATCCAGTTCGAGACGCGCGGCAGCCTCGGCCTTGTCACGCTCAACCGCCCGCAGGCGCTGAATGCGCTGACGCACGACATGGCGCTCAGGCTCGAGCGCCAGCTTCTGGCGTGGCGCGAGGACGTCGCCATCGCCGCCATCGCGATCCGCGGGGCGGGCGACAAGGCCTTCTGCGCGGGCGGCGACATCCGGGCGCTCTATGACGCGGGCCGCCCGGGCGGCGAGCGGGGGCGCGCGAATTTCGGCTTCTATGCCGATGAATACCGGCTCAACACGCTGATCAGGCGCTACCCCAAGCCCTATGTCGCGCTGATGGACGGGATCGTGATGGGAGGCGGTGTCGGCGTCTCGATCCACGGCGCGCGGCGCGTGGCGGGGGACCGGACGCTGTTCGCGATGCCTGAGACCGGGATCGGCCTTTTCCCCGACGTCGGCGGCACTTACTTCCTGCCGCGGATGCCGGGCCGGACGGGGATGTTCGCGGGGCTGACCGGGGCGCGCTTCCGCACGGCCGATGCAGTCGCGGCGGGAGTGTGCGACCGATACGTGCCCAGCGCCGACCACGCGGCGCTGATCGAGGCGCTGTCGCGCGTGGCGCCCGGCGCAGGTTCGTTCGGAGCGGTGGACCCCGCGATCGGCACCCTCGCCCGCCCCGCGCCGGGCGAGACCCCGATCGCGGATGCCCGTCCCGCCATCGACCGCTGCTTCGCCGGCGAAAGCGTCGAGACGATCCTGTCCGCGCTCGACGCCGAGGGCGGCGAATGGGCCACGGCGCAGGCCGCCGCGATCCGCGCGAAGTCCCCCACCTGCACCCGCATCGCCCATCGCCAGATCCGCGAGGGCGCGGGCCTCGACTTCGAGGACTGCATGCGGCTGGAATACCGCCTCGCGCGGTTCTGCATGACCCAGCCCGATTTCTACGAGGGCGTGCGCGCGGTCATCATCGACAAGGACAATGCGCCGAACTGGCAGCCGGCCACGCTGGCCGAGGCCGACGAAGCCCATGTGGCGCCGGGCTTCGCGCCGCTGGGGGTGGAGGAGCTTGTGCTCTGAGCCCCAGTGGCTGCGGCAGCGCCCGCGCAGCGAGGGAAGACGGCGCGGGACCCTGATCCCCCCGGAGGTCCCGCGCCGGAGCCGTGGCGGCTCCCTCCCGTCCGCCTGTCAGTTGCAGGCGGGTCCGCGCGCCTCGATGACCGTGGCGCTGACGATGGTGTCGGCCGCGGGCGGGCGGTAGTCGATCAGTCCGTCTGCCGGAACGGGCGCCGAGATCACCTGATACCAGGTGCGCGACGACCGCGCGCCGGCCTCGCCACCTCGGCGATAGCCGATCTCCAGCCGGACGCGCTCGACGCCGCCGGCGCCGGACAGGCGGATGCCTTCGCCCGCGGCCCGTGCCTCGGGCCGGCAGCCCTGCGCCAGCGCCGGCAGGGCAAGCAGGGCGGCCGCGACGAGGCAGCAGGCGGCGACGAGGATGCCCCTCCTCCGGCCGCGCATCGGCCCGATGGGCGCGACGATGACGGGCGGAGCGCCGCGCCGGCGCCGGGTGGGCGCGGGCAGCGGCAGGTCGTCCGACAGCGGACGGGGCAGTTCGGTGGGCGCGGACCCGCGTCGCGTGTCGGTCCTGCATCCGGCGGGCATCTCGAAGGTCTCCTCTGCGATGGTCGGTCGGCTTGTCCGCGCATTCTGGCCGAATCGCGCTCGCCGCGATGTGAGGATTGATTCACCCCGGCCGTCCCCCTTGCGGCGTCGCGGGCTTCGCGTTACCTGCCGCGCCATGAGCACGCACGGGGAACTCGCCCCGGGCGCCGTCACCATTGGCGGCGCGCCCGAGGGACATGACGCGCGGCTGGTGGCGGACCTCGTCGCCCGCGCGAAGGGGCCGGTCATTCACGTCGCCCGCGACGATGCGCGCGCCGCCGCGATGGCCGAGGCGCTGGCGCTGACCGCCCCCGGAATGGCCGTGCTGAGCTTCCCGGCATGGGACTGCCTGCCCTATGACCGCGTCTCGCCCAACCCCGAGATCCTGGCCGCGCGGATGGCCACGCTTGCGGCGCTGGCGCATGGCTGGGACGCGCCCTCGGTGGTGATCGCGACGCTGAGTGCGGCGAGCCAGAAGGTGCCCCCGCGCGAGACGGTGGCGGCCTCGAGCTTCACCGCCGGCGTGGGCCGCCGCGTCGATGTCGAGGGACTGGTGGCCTGGCTTGCCCGCATGGGCTTCAACCGGGCGTCCACGGTGATGGAGCATGGCGACTTCGCCGTGCGCGGCGGCATCATCGACATCTTCCCGCCGGGGGCGGAATACCCGGTGCGGCTCGACTTCTTCGGCGACGTGCTGGAAAGCGCGCGCCGCTTCGACACCGAGACCCAGCGCACGGTCGAGAAGATCAAGCGCGTCGAGCTGGCTCCGGCCGCCGAGATCGTGCTGGACGAGCCCTCGATCCAGCGCTTCCGCACCCGCTACCGCGAGCTCTTCGGCGCGCCGCGGCTCGACGACCCGCTCTACACGGCGGTGTCGGAGGGGCGCAAGCACCAGGGCATGGAGCACTGGGTGGCGCTGTTCCACGAGCGGGTGGAGACGCTTTTCGACTACCTGCCCGGCGCGCCCGTCACGCTCGACCACCAGGTGGGCGAGGCCTTCGCCGCGCGCCTCGCGATGGTCCGCGACCACCATCAGGCCCGCGTCGAGACGGGCGAGAGCGCGCCACGGGGCGAGAGCCCCTACCGACCATGCCCGCCCGAGCTTCTCTATCTCGACGACGCGGCGTGGCAGGCCGCGCTCGCGCCCCGGCCGGTGCGCATCTTCAGCCCGCATCGCCTGCCGACCGGCCCCGGCGTCATCGACGCGGGCGGCCGGCCGGGCCGATCCTTCGCGGCCGAGCGCCAGCAGGAGGGCGTCAACCTGTTCCGCGTGCTGGCCGAGCATGTGCGCGACCGGATGCGTTCGGGTCCCGTGGTGGTCGCCAGCTATTCCGAGGGCGCGCGCGACCGGCTGCGCGGGCTGCTGGAGGATCACGGCCTCAAGGACGCGGCGCTGGTAGCCGACTGGCGCGAGGTGAAGCCGGGGCTGAACCTGATGGTCTGGGGGCTCGAGCAGGGCTTCGTGACCCCCTCGGCCACCGTCATCTCGGAACAGGACGTGCTGGGCGACCGCCTGGTGCGCCGCCCGCGCCGCGCGCGGCGGGCCGAGAACTTCCTGACCGAGGCGCAGAGCCTGACGCCCGGCGATCTCGTGGTCCATCTCGACCACGGCGTCGGCCGCTATCTGGGGCTCGAGACCATCACGGCGATGGGCGCGCCGCATGAATGCCTCGCGCTCGAATACGCCGGCGGCTCGAAGCTCTACCTGCCTGTCGAGAACATCGAACTGCTCAGCCGCTACGGGCAGGAGGCGGGCGAGCTCGACCGCCTCGGCGGCGGGGCGTGGCAGGCGCGGAAAGCGCGGATGAAGGAGCGCATCCGCGAGATGGCGGAGAAGCTCATCCGCGTCGCCGCCGAGCGCGCGCTCAGGACCGCCGAGCGGCTCGAGCCCGAGCATGGCGGCTATGCCCGGTTCGCGGCGGGCTTCCCCTATCAGGAGACCGACGACCAGCTGCGCGCCATCGAGGACGTGATCGCCGATCTTGGCCGCGGCCGGCCGATGGACCGCCTGATCTGCGGCGACGTTGGCTTCGGCAAGACCGAGGTTGCGCTGCGCGCGGCCTATGTCGCCGCCGCGAGCGGCATGCAGGTGGCGCTGATCGCGCCCACCACGCTGCTCGCCCGCCAGCACGCCCGCGAGTTCGCCGAGCGCTTCCATGGCACCGGGCTTCGCGTGCGCCAGCTCTCGCGCTTCGTCGGCGCGAAGGAGGCGGCCGAAACCCGCAAGGGCCTCGAGTCGGGCGAGGTCGCCATCGTCGTCGGCACCCACGCGCTGCTGGCGAAGGGCGTGAAGTTCTGCAATCTCGGGCTCCTCATCATCGACGAGGAGCAGCATTTCGGCGTCGCCCACAAGGAGCGGTTGAAGGAACTGCGCTCGGACGTCCATGTGCTGACGATGACCGCGACACCGATCCCGCGCACGCTGCAACTGGCCATGTCCGGGGTGCGCGAGCTTTCCGTCATCGCGACACCCCCGGTCGATCGCCTCGCCGTGCGCACCTACATCTCGCCCTTCGACACCGTCACCGTGCGCGAGGCCCTGCTGCGCGAGCACTATCGCGGCGGCCAGTCCTTCTTCGTCGTCCCCCGCATCGCCGACCTGCCCGACGCCGAGGGCTTCCTGCGCGACGAGGTGCCGGAGGTGAAGGTCATCACCGCCCACGGCCAGATGGCGGCGGGCGAGCTGGACGAGCGGATGAACGCCTTCTACGACGGCAAGGCCGATGTGCTCCTGTCCACCACCATCGTCGAGTCGGGCCTCGACATTCCGCGCGCCAACACGCTGATCGTGAGCCGCGCCGACATGTTCGGTCTTGCCCAGCTCTACCAGATCCGTGGCCGGGTCGGGCGCGCCAAGCTGCGCGCCTACGCCTACTTCACCACCGAGCCGCGCAAGCCGATCACGCCGCAGGCGGAACGACGCCTCAAGGTGCTCTCGAGCCTCGACACGCTGGGCGCGGGCTTCACGCTAGCGAGCCACGACCTCGACATCCGCGGCGCGGGTAACCTGCTGGGCGAGGAGCAGTCGGGCCATATCCGCGAGGTCGGCTTCGAGCTCTACCAGGACATGCTGGAGGAGGCGATCGCCCGCATCCGCTCGGGCGAGGCGGGCGCGCCGGTCGATGCCGGCGAGACCTGGGCGCCCACGATCAACCTTGGCGTCCCGGTGCTGATCCCCGACGACTACGTGCCCGATCTCGACGTGCGGCTGGGGCTTTACCGCCGCCTCTCGAACCTCGAGAGCCGGGCCGAGATGGAGGGCTTCGCAGCCGAGTTGCACGACCGCTTCGGCAAGCCGCCCGCCGAGGTCGAGACGCTGCTGCGCGTGGTGCGCGTCAAGACGCTGTGCCGGCGCGCGGGCATCGCACGGCTCGACGCGGGGCCGAAGGGGGCGACCCTCCAGTTCCGCGACGACCGCTTCGCCGACCCGGCGGGCCTGGTGGCCTTCCTCCAGGCCGAGCGGGGGCTCGCCAAGATCAGGGACAACAAGCTGATCATCCGCCGCGACTGGAGCGAGGAGGCCGATCGCGTCAAGGGCGCCCACAACATCGCGCGCGACCTCGCCAAGATCGTGGCGGACGCAAAAAAGGCGGCGTGACCGCCGCCTTTCTCAAGGTCTTCAAAGACGTCCGCCAGGCGCGCCGGGGCGCCGGGGCCCGCCTCGCGTCAGCTTGCGACGAAAGCGGGAAGTCGCGGCGCCGGTTGTGCCGCGCGGTTGGCGCGGCGCTCCTCGACCCATCGGTGCGCCGGACAGGCGTGCACAGCCCGCCCATCCGTTGTCTCGGTCTTGGACCTGCGTCTGTCGAGCGTCTTTGCATCACGCCCGGGAGTGGCGGCGGATGTGCGAGTCCGGTTGTCGGAACCGACCATGTCGTCCTCCCATGTCTGAAGTGGCGGCACAGGATAGCGCCGCCGGTCACGATCTATGCACAAATGTGACGGGAGATCACGTCTTGACATGGAGTTTTTTTACTTGCCCGCGCCAGCGCGCTTCACGCGTCCGCTGGCGCCGAACCGACAGGTAATCTAGCGTTTTACCCGGTGCGGCGGATTTGATGCCGCCCGACGGTCGCAACGGGAAGGTCTCCCACGCCCTTTGGAGCGTGACATCCATGGTCGAATTCATCGATCTGCCCCTTTGGCTGATCTACCTTGCCAGTGTCGTTGTCTTCATTGCCGGCGCCTTCGTCGGCCGGCTCTGCAGTCGCCGGACGACGGCCGGAGGACCAGCCGTGCCGAGCGTGGCAACGCTGCATTCCGCGGTCCTTGGCATGCTTGGCCTGATGATCGCCTTCACCTTCGCCATGGCGCTGACCCGGCACGAGGCGCGCCGCGCGTCTGCGATCGAAGAGGCGAACGCCATCTCGACCGCCGCGCTCCGCGCGCGTCTGCTGCCCGAGCCGCATGCCGCCGAAAGCCTCGCGCTCCTTCGCGACTATGTCGCGCTGCGAGTCGAGATCTCGCGCCCGACACCAAGGCGAAGCGATCTGGCGGAGCAGGTCGCGCGCTCCGGCGCGCTGCAGGAAAGCCTTTGGCGGCAGGCGATCGCGGTCGCGGAAGTCGACGACCGCCCGGTTCCGACGGGGGCCTATATCGCCGCGCTGAACGTGATGTTCGATCTCCAGACCGCCCGGCTCGCGGCGCATTTTTCCCATATCCCGGCCGTCGTCTATCTCGCGATCTACCTGATCGGCGCCGTCTCGTTCGGGTTCACCGGATATGCGAACCGCGTCGAGGGACATGGGCTGAGGGTGTCGACGGGGCTCATGGCGCTGATGATTGCCGCGGTCATCCTGCTGATCCACGATCTCGACCGGCCCGGCAGGGGGTTCATCAGGGTAGACCGCCAGCCGATGATAGATGTCGCCGCGACGATCGCGGACTATCGGGCCTGACGCCCGGCCGCTCCGATCCTCGGCCATGTATCCGAAAGCCTGTAGCCCGCGGGCCACGGGTCTGCGGGGTCCAGCATGTGCTGGTGGATGCCGGTCACCCAGGCCCGCCCGGAGACCGAGGGCAGGATCGCAGGCTTGCCCGCGACGGTCGTCGTCCCTTCGATGCGGCAATGGAACTCCGAGCCGAGGATCGAGACGCCGCGGAACGCCTCGCCCAAGGCAAGCCCGCCACGCGCGTGCAGGACTGCCATGCGCGCCGAGCAGCCAGTGCCGGTGGGCGAGCGGTCGAGCTTGCCGGGCTGGATCGCCACGGTATTGCGACCCGTCCTGACGCCATCGACGGTCTCGACCGGGAGCGTGATCTGGCAGAACGAGATGTGGTCCCATTCGGGGTTCTCGGGATGACGGAAGCCAAGCTGCTCGTTCGCCGCCGCGGTGATGCGGATGCCGGTCTCGGCCAGCTCGCGCGCCTCGTCGGGCGCTAGCGAAAAGCCCAGCACGCGCGCGTCCGCGATCACGAAGCTGTCGCCGCCATAGGCCGTGTCCACCGTCAGCGTCCCGAGGCCCGGGACCTCGAGCGCCGCGTCAAGGCGGTCGGCGAAGGACGGCACGTTGCGCAGCGTGATCCGCTCGACGCGGCCGTCGCGGCACGCGGCGCGGATCTCGACCAGCCCCGCGGGTGCTTCCAGATGCAGCACCGTCTCGGGCTCGGTCATCGGAACGAGGCCCGTTTCCAGCACCACCGTCGCCACGCAGATCGAGTTCGAGCCCGACATCGGTGGCGTGTCCTCGGGCTCCATGATGATGAAGGCCGCGTCCGCCCGCGGGTCCTTTGGCGGTACCAGCAGATTGACATGGCGGAACACGCCGCCGCGCGGCTCGTTCAGGACGAAGGCGCGCAAGCGCCCGTCGCGGGCGATCCAGCGCGACTGTTCCCAAAGCGTCGCGCCCGGCGGCGGGGCCACGCCGCCGACGATGACATCGCCGACCTCGCCCTCGGCATGGGCCGAGACGACATGGATGATCTTCGAGGCGCGCATCGCCTTCCCCCTTCCGGCCCTTCGACTGGCGCGCAGGATCGACGGGGAATTGCCGGGCGCGCAACGGTCTTTTTCCGGCGTCGGGGTTCACCACGCCGGCGGCGTGACTAGGTGGATGGCAGGCGGCACCGGGATCGCGCGGCAGGAGGGAGACGGAGGATGGGACTGCTCGTCGAAGGAGAATGGCGCGACCAGTGGTACGATACCGGCAAGTCGGGCGGCCGCTTCGTGCGCGACACGGCGAAGTTTCGAAACTGGGTGACGCCCGACGGCGCGCCCGGCCCCTCGGGCGAGGGCGGCTTCGCGGCGGAAAGCGGGCGCTATCACCTCTATGTCAGCCATGCCTGCCCGTGGGCGCACCGGACCCTGATCTTCCGCCGGCTCAAGGACCTCGAGGCGCATGTCGGCTTCTCGGTCGTCCACCCGCTGATGAAGGCGGACGGCTGGACCTTCGCCACCGATTTCGACGGCGCGACGGGCGACACGCTGATGGGCAAGCGGTTCCTGCGCGACGTCTACCTGGCGGCGAACCCCACCGCGTCGGGGCGTGTGACCGTGCCGGTGCTATGGGACCGCGAGCGCGCCACGATCGTCTCGAACGAATCGTCCGAGATCATCCGCATGTTCAATTCGGCCTTCGACGGGATCACCGGCAACCGGCTCGACTTCTACCCCGAGGCCCTGCGCGGCGAGATCGACCAGCTCAACGAACGGATCTACGACACGGTCAACAACGGCGTCTACAAGGCCGGGTTCGCGACCACGCAAGGCGCCTATGACGAGGCGGTGTCGGCGCTGTTCGAGACGCTCGACGCGCTCGATGCGCGACTTGCCACGCGCCGCTATCTCGCGGGCGAGCGGCTGACCGAGGCCGACTGGCGGCTGTTCACCACGCTGATCCGCTTCGATGCGGTCTATGTCGGCCACTTCAAGTGCAACATCCGCAGGATCGCCGATTATCCTGCCCTGTCGGGCTATCTGCGCGATCTCTGGCAGCATCCCGGCATCTGCGGCACGGTGCGGATGGACCACATCAAGTTCCACTACTACGCCAGCCATGCCAGCGTGAACCCGACGGGCATCGTGCCGATGGGGCCGGAACTCGACCTCGACAGCCCGCACGGCCGCGACCGGCTGCCCGCGGCCTGACGCCACCGCGCCGCGGGGCAGGGCGGTGCGATGTCAGAAGGCGGCGAGGCCCGCGACCATGGCGATGACCAGCACGAAGTTGAGCGCCACGAACCACAGGTGGCTGTCGCGCAGCCGCTTGTGCGCGATCGTCATCTGCTCGGGGGTCGCGGCCTCGCTCGCGACGACGCGCGCCACGGCCTCGCTGACCCTGAGCCGCGCTGGCTCGATCTGGACGACGAAGACCCCTGCGATCACCAGCAGCAGGGCATAGTTGGGAATCCGGCCCGCGTCGATCAGCACGAGGCCCGCGACCAGGGCCGCGATACCCATCAGCATGACCACGAAGAACCGCGGCCCGGCTATGAAAGGGTTGCGCAGGCGCGCCTCGGCCTCGTCGCGCGTGATCTGGGCGGTCCGGCACAGATAGGGGCAGCGAAGCCACTTCACCGTCGCGCCGATGCCGTGCAGCGCGATCAGCCCCACGGCGCCCCAGACCAGCGGGTCGTTGCTGGCCTGGTCGAGGGTGTCGACGAGCATCTTCATCGTGCGGCCTCCGTCATCCTTGCATCGAGGGCGGCGAGCTCGGCGATGATCCGGCCCCAGGTGTCGCTCTCCTGCGCTCCCTGCACCACGTGGCGTCCGCCGATGACGAAGCAGGGCACGCCGGTCACGCCCATCTGCCGCGCCTCGGCTTCCTCGGCTTCCAGTTCGGCGCGATCCGCGTCTCCGGCCAGCAGGTGGCGCAGGATCGCGGCGTCCATGCCGCAGGACGCGCCGATCTGCACCAGCGTGTCGTGGTCCGAGATGTCCTGGCCGTCATGGAAATAGGCCCGGAAGATCGCGTCGGCCACGCGCTGCTCGGCGCCCTCGGCGGCGGCCCAGCGGATCAGGCGGTGGGCGTCCAGCGTCTGTGGCGCCCGGCCGATCCGGTCGAGGTCCCAGTCGATCCCCTCGGCCCGCCCGGCGGCGTCGACCGCGCCGTAGACGCGGGCCGTGCCGGCGGGACCGCCGAACTTCGCGTCGAGATAGGCGCGGCGGTCCATCCCCTCGGCCGGCATGTCCGGGTTGAGGCGGAACATGCGCCAGACGATGCGGAAGGGATTCGAACGTGCCGCCGCCAGCGCGCGGTCGAGCCGCACCTTGCCGATGTAGCACCACGGGCAGACCGGGTCCGAGATGATGTCGAGCTGAATCATGGCTCCAAGGTAATCGCCTGGCCCTCGCCGCGAAAGGGGCGCACGATTCCGTGATCGGGTCTGTGATCCGCCGCGCGCTCAGGTCCGGTCGCGCCGGTGTGCAGCCACCAGCGCGCGGCGCTGCAGCTTGCCGTTCGGGCTGCGGGGCAGGCTCTCCACCGCGATCCACAGCTTCGGGGCCTTGTAGGGCGCGAGCGTCGCGGCCGCGTGCGCCGCCAGCGCCTCGTCGCCAGGCCAGTGGCCCCTCGGCACGACGAAGGCCGCGATCAGCGCGAGGTCCGCGCGCACCGGCAGCTCGGCCACCGCCACGTCGGCGACGCCGGGGTGCCGGGCGATGGCCTCCTCGACCTCCTGCGGCGCGACGCGGTAGCCCAGCGCGTTCATCACTTCGTCGGCGCGGCCCAGATAGGTGATGTAGCCATCCGCGTCCATCGCGGCGCGGTCGCCGGTCAGGAACCACTCGCCCCGCATCGCCGCCGCCGTGGCGGCCGGGTCGTTCCAGTAGCCCAGCATCAGTCCCGGGTCGCGGCGCGAGACCGCGAGCAGCCCCGGCTCGCCGACCGCGACCGGCGCGTCGCCCGCCCCGTCCTCGGCCAGGATCGCGACCCGGCGCCCGTCCTGCGGCCGGCCCGAGGCGCCCGGGCGCGGCGGCGCCGAGGGCGAGGACGAGATGTAGGTCGAGACCTCGGACATCCCCAGCGCCTCGTAGAGCGGCTTGCCCGTCGCCGCGCGCCATTCGGCCGCCACCGCCTCGGGCATCCGCTCGCCCGCCGTGAGGCCATGGCGCAGGCCCGCGAAGTCCCCGCCCAGCCCCCCGGCGCCGCGCAGCATCTGGCGGTAGACGCCCGGCACCGCCGCGAAGATGCTGGCGCCATGCGCACGCGCCAGCCGCGGCCAGACATGGGCATCCCGCGGCCCGGCATAGATCAGCGTCGAGGCCCCCGCCGCCCAGGGGTCAGTCAGGCCCGCGCCCAGCGTGTAGGTCCAGTTGAAGGCCCCGGCATGGAGCACGGTGTCGGCCTCCGACAGCCCGTACCAGCCCTGCCACATCATCCGCCGGGCATGGGCCGAACGCTGCGCGTGCAGCACGCCCCGCGGCTTGCCCGAGGTGCCCGAGGTGTAGATCATGAAGGCGGGGTCGTCGGCGCCGGTGTCCTCGATGTCGCCCGGCGGCGTCGCGCGCAGTTCGTCCCATGCCGGCGGCGGCAGCGGCGTCACCCCCTCGGGCAGCCGGACGGCGAGGTCGTCCGAGACGGCGGCGAAGCGCGGCCGCATGTCGCCCAGAAGCGCGTCGAACTCGCCCGCCGTGAGCTGCGAGGACGTGGGCACCGCCACGCCCCCCGCCGCGATCGTGCCGAAGAACAGGATCGGGAAATCCGAGAGATTCCCCACCCTGAGCGCCACCCGATCGCCGCGCGAAAGGCCGGCCGCGCGCAGCCCGGCCGCGGTCGCGCGGATCGCGCGGTCGAGATCGGCGTAGCTCCAGGCCTCGGCCACCGCGCCGGTGGCGTCGCCCAGCACCCTCAGCGCAAGCTTGTCGGGGGTCCGCCCGGCGGCGCCGAGCACATGGCGCGCCATGTTGAATCGCGCGGGGAAGGGCGGCGGCGGGCCCATGTCGAACAGGCTGTCGTCGGGGATCATCGCGGCTCCCGTGAGTGTGCGCCGCACCCTGTCACGTGCCGCGGCCCGGCGCAATCCGCCGAACGGCGCCGGCCGCTCAGCCGCGCCCGATGGCGCCCAGCCGCTCGGCCAGTTCGTCGCGTGCGAGCCGCTCGAGGGGCAGGGCCAGCGCCGCGTTGATGCGCGCCGAAAGGCGGTGATAGGCCAGCGCGAAGGCCAGCGCGCGCTCGCCCGGCGTCGCGGCCAGCGGCTCGTCCATCGGCCAGTCGACCGCGACCGGCCGGCCGGGCCAGGTCGGCGGCAGTTCGGCCGCCACGGCCGGACACAGCGTCAGCACGATGTCGAGCGGCGGCGCGCCGGGGCCCGCGAACTCGGCCCAGCCCTTCGAGCGCAGCCCGCCAACCGGCAGACCGCGCGCGGCGAGGCAGTCGAGCGTTGCGCGCGCCACCACCCCGGCCGGGTTCGATCCGGCCGAGAAGGCTCGCACGCGCCCCCCGCCATCGCGGTTCAGGATGGCCTCGGCCAGAATCGAGCGCGACGCGTTGCCGGTGCAGAGGGCGAGGATCGTGATCATCGGGGCGCGGCCGGGGTGGCGGGATGTGCGCCCCAGTCATCGCCCAGCCCGTCATCGCGCGCAAGCCGCCGCGGCGCGCGCGCCGCGCATCAGTCCAGCATTGCGCGGATGTCCACCGTTCCCCGCCGCCCGATGCTGTCCCAATGCGCGCGCAGGAAGGCGTCGGCCGCCGCGCGCCCGGCCGCCTTGAGGTCGTCGAGCAGCCGCGGCGTCGGGCTGAGCTTGGTCGCCACGCCGAGCGAGCGCATCGTCGCGTCGTCGCGGACGGCATGGATGCGGATCGATTTCATCTCGGTGTTCGAGATCCTGCCCTCCTCGATCAGGCGCCCAACGAAGGCAACCACCCGAAGCTCGCGCAGAAGCGAGGAATTGAATGATATCTCGTTGATCCGGTTGAGGATGTCCGGCGCAGACCTTGGCACGTCCGGGCGCTCGATGGGATTGACGTGCACGATCAGGATATCGTCGGTCCCGGTTTCGTAGAACAGCGGAAACAGTGCGGGATTCCCCATGTAGCCGCCGTCCCAATAGTGCTCGCCCGCAACTTCGACCGCCTGGAACAGGAAGGGCAGGCAGGCCGAGGCGAGAAACACCTCGACCGAAAGCTCGGCCTCGCGGAAAACCTTGATGCGGCCCGTGCGCACATTGGTCGCGGACACGAACAGATGCGGGAAGCAACCCCGGCAGATCCGCTCGAAGCAGGTCATCTCGCGCAGCAGGTCGCCCAGCGGATTGATGTTGAGCGGATTCCACTGATAGGGCGACAGCGAGCGGCTGAGCGTCTCCCGCGCGTGGTCGAGCGGGGCGCGCATCGCGTCGTGCAGCCGGTCGGCCGCTTCGGGCGAGAAGACCGCGAGCCACTCGACCATCGGGTGCGCGTTGCGCCGTGCCTGCCGCCGGACCTCGCCCCAGAATCGGTCGAGCTGTGCCCGTGCCCCTTCGCGCCCGCCCGCGCCCTTCGGGTCGCCGCCGAGCAGGCCGGTCTTGAGCATCGCCGCGTTCATCGCGCCGGCGGATGTGCCCGAGATCCCCTCGATCTCGAGCCGCTCCTCCTCGAGCAGCCGGTCGAGCGCGCCCCAGGTGAACGCTCCATGCGCGCCCCCGCCCTGAAGCGCGAGGTTGATCCGCCGCGTGCCGTGAACTGCCGCCATTCCCGCACCTCCGCCCGAAGCCTACCGGCGGCGAGCATCGCCCCTCGCGGCGCCGCGGGCAACCGCGCGCATGTTGCACTGCCGCACGATCGCGCGAGGTTGCGGCCACGCGCGGGCGGGTTGCGGCGCGCCGCGCCCCGGCCTAGCCTGCCGTGCGAACGGCGGGAGGACGCGGGATGCGACGTCCGGGAGTTGCAGGCATGGCGGCGTTGGCGCTGGTGGCGGCCACGGGACTGCACCGCGCGGGGCTGGCCGATCCCGCGTCGGGCGAAAAGCTCGCGCTCTTCCACTGCGGCCGCTGCCACGTGATCGACGCGCGCAACCGAATGGGGGGAATCGGCTCGACCCCCTCCTTCCCGGCCATGCGCGGCCATCCCGAGTTCGAGGCCAAGATGCGCGGCTTCTATGCGCTGCGCCCCCACCCCGCCTTCACCCAGATCCCCGGCGTGACCGAGCCCTTCACGCCCGAGCGCCCGTCGCCCATTCACCCGGTCGAGCTGACGCAGCAGGAACTCGACCGGATCGTCGACTATGCGCTGACGCTGAAGGCGGCCGATCTCGGGGCCTCGCTGGGCACGCGCTGAGGCGCGCTCACTCCCACCACGGGTCGATGCGGGCGATGTCGTCGTCCGACAATCCGAAATGGTGGCCGATCTCGTGCACCAGCACATGCGCGACCAGCGCGCCGAGGCTCACGTCGCCCCGCTCGGCCCATTCGTCGAGGATCGCGCGGCGGTAGAGCACCACCTCGTCGGGCCCGGTGGGCACGTCGGCGAGCGACTTCTCGGTCAGCGCGATCCCGCGATAGAGCCCGGTCAGCTCGAAGGGGTCCTCGATGCCCATCTCGTCCAGCGTCTCCTCGTCGGCAAGGTCCTCGACCCGGATCACGAGGTCGGTGCAGCGCGCGCGGAAGGCGACCGGCATGGCCTCGAAGGCCGCGCGCGCAAGCCGGTCGAAATCTGCCAGCGAGGGGGCCACCAGATCGGCGGGGGCGTGGGTCATGACGTGGTCTCCCGTTTCGCGACCTCGCGCGCCAGATAGCGCACGACCTTGCCCGGTGCGGGCGCGCCGCGCCCCACCTCCGCAAATCCCAGCGCGGCGTGAAAGGCGTCCGAGCCGCGATTGGGCGGCACCAGGTTCACCTCGCACACGACCCGGTCGCGCCCCGCCAGGGCCGCCGCCGCGAAGGCCTCGCCGTAGAGTGCGCGCGCGATCCCGCGGCCGCGCAGGCTTTCGGCCACCACGATCCGGTCGACATAGAGGAACCGCTCAAGGCGGTTGCGGAACCACAGGAAGTTCGGGCTGTCGTAGTCCGACCCCTCGTCGAAGGCGATCAGGAAGGCAGCACCATCGGGCGTCGCGCGCGCGAGGCTCGAGGCGTCGAGAAGCGCGGCCAGCCGTGCCGCGTCGAGTGGCGAGGTTTGGGTCTTGTGGCGTTCGTTAAGGGCAAGCATTTCCGCGAGCGGAGCAGCCGCGCTGCGGGCGGGGTCGATGAACGCGATGTCGCGTCGCCCGGCCATCATGTCACCCTGGGCTCACGGACAGGCCGGCGGCCGATGCAGAGCACCGAGACCCCGAACGGCAACGACACCCATGGCAGAAGCCACCGCTCGGCGGCGAAGATCGCGCCCAGCACCGCGTTGACCGTCGCCGGCGGAAGCGCCGCATCATTCGCGCCGGACCGGCCGAGGGCGTTGCCCACCAGCCGCGCAGCCGCGATCGCGGGAAAGAGCAGTGTGTTGAAATAGGTCGAGCGCGCGATCTCGAGCCCGGCGCGCCGCATCAGCGCCTCGACCTCGCCGATCGTGTAGCGGCGCTTGTGCTCGTGTGTCACGTCATGCTCGGACCAGAGCCAGCGATAGGCGGGAACCGTGACGACCAGGTGACCGCCCGGCGCAAGCAGGGCCGCCATGGCTCCGACCGAGGCGGCGTCCGCCTCGACATGCTCAACCACGTCGAGCGCGGCGACGAGGCCGAATTTTCCCGCTGCGAAGGGCAGCCCGTCCGGGAGTGCGCCATCCCGCACCTCGACACCCGAGCGGCGGATCGCCTCGTCACGCAGCGCTGGGTCGATCTCTGAGGCGTGCAGCGGGCCGAAGCGGGCCAGCATCGCAAGGTTCCCCCCCGCGCCGCAGCCCACCTCGACGACATCAGCCGGCGCCGCGCCCGCGACGCGCGCCAGCACTGCGGCAAGGATCCGGCGGCGCGCGACGAACCACCAGTGAACCTGGTCGACGTCGCGCATGTTCCGCTTGGCGCCGGTCTCCATGGCTGTCTCCTGCCGCCTTCTAGTTCCCGCGCATCGCCCGCGCACGGGACGAGTTGGACGCCGCAGCACTGGCGCGTCAAGAGCGCGCCGCCAGCAAAAGTTCAGGGCCCCCGAAGGGGCCCTGTGCTGTCGTCTTGCGGCGCGTCCTGCGGTCAGCAGGAATAGTACATCTGATACTCGATCGGGTGCGGCGTGTGCTCGTAGGCGTAGACCTCCTGCCACTTGAGCTCCATGTAGCCCTCGATCTGGTCGCGGGTGAACACGTTGCCCTTAAGCAGGAACTCGTGGTCGGCCTCGAGGCTTTCCAGCGCCTCGCGAAGGCTGCCGCATACGGTCGGGATGCCGGCAAGCTCCTCGGGCGGCAGGTCGTAGAGGTCCTTGTCCGCCGCCTCGCCAGGGTGGATCTTGTTCTGGATGCCGTCGAGGCCGGCCATCAGAAGCGCCGCCATGGCGAGGTAGGGGTTGGCCGAGGGGTCGGGGAAGCGGGTCTCGACGCGCTTGGCCTTGGGGCTCTCCGTCCAGGGGATGCGGACCGAGGCCGAGCGGTTGCGGGCCGAGTAGGCCAGCAGCACCGGCGCCTCGAAGCCCGGGATCAGCCGCTTGTAGCTGTTGGTGCCCGGGTTGGTGAAGGCGTTGAGCGCCTTGGCGTGCTTCAGCACGCCGCCGATGTACCACAGCGCCTCCTCCGAGAGGTCGGCATACTGGTCGCCTGCGAACAGCGGCTTGCCATCCTTCCAGATCGACTGGTTGACGTGCATGCCGGTGCCGTTGTCACCCTTGATGGGCTTCGGCATGAAGGTCGCGGTCTTGCCGTAGGCGTGCGCCACGTTGTGGATCACGTACTTGTACTTCTGCAGCGCGTCGGCCTGCTCGGTCAGCGTGCCGAAGATGATGCCCAGTTCGTGCTGGCAGGACGCCACCTCGTGGTGGTGCTTGTCCACCTTCATGCCGATGCGCTTCATGGTCGAGAGCATTTCCGAGCGGATGTCCTGCCCGGCATCGGTCGGGTTCACCGGGAAGTAGCCGCCCTTGAGGCCGGGGCGGTGGCCCATGTTGCCCATCTCGTACTCGGTGTCCGAGTTCCACGAGGCGTCCTGGGCGTCGACCTGGTAGCTCACCTTGTTGATCGCGACCTGGAAGCGCACGTCGTCGAACAGGAAGAACTCGGCCTCGGGGCCCCAGTAGGACACGTCGCCGATCCCGGTCTCCTTGAGATACCGCTCGGCCTTGATCGAGGTCGCGCGCGGGTCGCGGTCATACATCTCGCCGGTGTCGGGCTCGACGACGTTGCAGAACAGCGCGAGCGTCTTCTCGGCGTAGAACGGGTCGATATAGGCGCTGGCGGCGTCGGGCATCAGCTTCATGTCCGACTGGTCGATCGACTTCCAGCCGGCGATCGACGAGCCGTCGAACATCCAGCCCTCGGCGAACCAGTCCTCGTCGACGATGTCGGCCAGCGCGGTCACGTGCTGCATCTTGCCGCGCGGGTCGGTGAAGCGCAGATCGACATAGGCGACTTCCTCGTCCTTGATCAGCTTCACGATGTCGGCTGGTGTGGTCATTCTCGCGTCCCTTCTCCGTATGGTTCTGCGATTGCGTCTTGGGGGTGTCGTGGCCCGCGCCGGCCAGGCGGGGCCGAACTCGGGAAAATGTCAGAGGGCGTCGGGGCCTTCCTCGCCGGTGCGGATGCGCACCACCTGCTCGACGTTCGACACGAAGATCTTGCCGTCGCCGATCTTGCCGGTGCGCGCCGCCGAGACGATCGCCTCGATGGTCTGGTCGAGCATCTCGTCGCCCACCACCACCTCGATCTTCACCTTCGGCAGGAAGTCGACGACGTATTCGGCGCCGCGGTAGAGCTCGGTGTGACCCTTCTGCCGCCCAAACCCCTTGGCCTCGAGCACGCTGAGGCCCTGGATGCCGATCTCCTGAAGGGCTTCCTTCACCTCGTCGAGCTTGAACGGCTTGATGACGGCTTCGACCTTCTTCACTGCGCTCTCCCTTTCGCTTCCGGCCGCGGGGCCGGGGCCCCGGCCCGGGCTCCGCTCGTTCGTCGCGGTCTTAGATGCAGGCTGCGATGCAGGCTGCGTGCCAAGTTCCGCTTGCGGGGATTCGTGCGGCGCCGCAAGGGGGCTCGGAGTGGGTATTTCGACGCGAATCCGGCGATCTGCCGAAGCAGTATGCAAGATGCGCGAAATTTAGGCAGATTTTCTGGCAGTTTTCGCGTCAGCGTCGGGGCGCAGCGGCCGGCTTCCCTCGCCGCAACCGCCCTTCGCTGTCGCGGGCTTGACCGGGGGCCGCGCGGGTTCCAGCGTGGGGCGCCTGGTGGATCGGGGCCCAGGCCCGGTGGCCGGGCAGGGGGGGCGGCGCGCCGGATCCGGGCTTGACCACCGGCAGGCTTCCCCGCTCGGATGCGCGCAGGGCCGAATGCCGGGGAGTGGGGCGCGCCGTGACGGAACTTCTCACAGCCGCGCAGATGCGGGCGATCGAACAGGCGGCCATCGCCTCGGGCGAGGTGACGGGGCTCGAACTAATGGAGCGCGCGGGTCGCGGCGTGGTCGAGGCTATCCTCGAGTGGCGCCCGGAACTTGCGACGGCACCTCACCGCGCCGTGGTGCTCTGCGGCCCCGGCAACAATGGCGGCGACGGTTTCGTGGTCGCGCGGCTGCTGCGCGAGCGGGGCTGGGAGGTCGAGGTCTTCCTCGACGGCGACGAGGCCGGGCTGCCGCCGGATGCGGCGGAGAACTGCCGGCGGTGGCGGGAGATGGGGGAGGTGGAGCGGCTTCGGGAGCCTCCGCCCCGCATCACCGGCGTGTTGCCGTCAGACAGCTCCACGTTGGTGGTGGATGCCTTGTTCGGCACCGGGCTTTCCCGCCCACTGGAGGGGCCTGCGGCTGAACTCGCCGAGATGGCAGAGGAGATGCTGACGCTCCACACCGTGGTGTCCATCGACATGCCGTCGGGCCTCTGTTCGGACAGCGGCAAGGTCATTGGCGAGCGGGCCTTCGCTTGCGATCTCTGCGTGACGTTCCACCGCCCCAGGTTGGGCCACCATCTTTCGGACAGGCCGGACCACATCAGGAAGCTCGCCGTGAAGGACATCGGGCTCGCGCAGCGCGAGGCGACTGACGGCGTGCAGGACCTCGACGCCCTGATCCAGATGCCGCGGCTCAGGTCGCGGACGCGAGAACAAGTCGACAAGACGCGGCGCTGGAAGCAGCCGCACAAGTACGACCACGGCCACGCCCTGATCCTCGCCGGCGGGGTCGGGCGCGGCGGCGCCGCCCGGCTTGCCGCGCGCGGTGCGCTGCGCATCGGGGCCGGGCTGGTCACGGTCGGCGTGCCGCCGGCCGCGCTGATCGAGAACGCGGCGCGGCTCGACGCGATCATGCTTGCGCGGGTGGCGGATGCCGACGAGCTGAAGGCCGAGATGGCCGCCCGCAAGATCAAGGCTGTCTGCGTCGGGCCCGGCTTCGGTTTTGGCGAGCGGACCCGGGCGCTGATCGCGGTGGCGCTCGCGGCCGGGCTCGGCACCGTGCTCGACGGCGACGCGCTGACGGAATACCGCGACGAGCCGGAGGCGCTGTTCGCCCGGCTGCACGAGAAATGCGTCCTCACCCCCCACGAGGGCGAGTTCGGCCGCCTGTTCCCCGACATCCTCGACAAGCTGAAGGCCCCCGCCACCCGCGGCCCCGCCTTCTCGAAGGTCGACGCCACGCGCGAGGCGGCGAGGCGGGCGGGCTGCGTGGTGCTGTTCAAGGGCGCGGACACGGTGATCGCCGACCCCGGCGGCCGCTGCGCGATGAATTCCGCCCATCGCGAGCGCGCCGCGCCCTGGCTTGCCACCGCGGGTTCGGGCGACGTTCTGGCGGGCTTCGTCACCGGCCTTCTGGCCCGCGGCATCGCGCCGATGGCCGCGGCCGAGACGGCGGCCTGGCTGCATGTCGAGGCGGCACGCAAGTTCGGGCCCGGCCTGATCGCCGAGGACCTGCCGGAGCAGATTCCCGCGGTGTTCCGCGACCTGGGCCTTTGATGGAATCGCCGTGTGGAGCATCGCGCGGGGCCGAGGAAACGAAATGATTTCAGGCGCTTGAAATGGATATCACGCGCCGGGCGCTGCCGTCGCAGGCGGGCGGCCCCGCCTCTCGGCCGTGGCGGGATGCCGGTCCCGCCCACCCGGATCCGCCGTGCCGCCGCACCACGGCGCGTGCCAGCCGCGAAACGGCGACAAAGATGCGCTTTCCCTCTATCGTCCCCGAAATGGCCTTGTTATAGGGAACCCGAATTCGCGCGGCCGAAGGGTGGTTCACCCGCGGGCGTGCTCCGCGTGCGGGCGTGGTGGAACTGGTAGACACGCGAGATTTAGGTTCTCGTGCCGCAAGGCGTGGGGGTTCGAGCCCCTCCGCCCGCACCAGTGCAGCGTCCCGCCGCCATGAGGACGGTCAGCCCGTGCGGAGGCACGGAACAATGGATGAAGGTCAGGCAATGCAAGTGACGGAAACCAAATCGGAAGGCCTGCGGCGCGAGTATTCTGTCGTGGTCGCGGCCAAGGCGCTCGAAGAGAAGACGCGCGCCAAGCTCGAGACGGTGCGTGCCGATTTCCAGATGAAGGGTTTCCGAAAGGGCAGAGCTCCGCTGCCGCTTCTCAAGAAGATGTTCGGCAAGTCGGTGCTGGGCGAGGTTGTGCAGGAGACGGTCGAGGAGACGCTGCGCCAGCATCTTGCCGACACCGGCCACCGCCCCGCCGCGCAGCCCGACGTGCAGGTAACCAACGAGACCTTCGACGAGGGCGATGACCTCAAGGTCGCGATCAAGTACGACTGCCTCCCCGAGGTTCCTGAGCTCGACTTCTCCTCGGTCAGCCTCGAGCGCAAGGTCGTGACTGTGGACGACGCCGCCGTGGACGAGGCGCTGGGCAAGCTGGCCGAGAGCGCGCAGAGCTTCGAGGCGCGCCGCAAGGGCTCGAAGGCGAAGGACGGCGACCAGATCGTCATCGATTTCGTCGGCAAGGTCGACGGCGAGCCCTTCGAGGGCGGCTCGGCCGAGGATTACCCGCTCGTGCTCGGCTCGAGCCAGTTCATCCCCGGCTTCGAGGACCAGCTCGTCGGCCTCAAGGAGGGCGAGGAGAAGGCGGTCGAGGTGACCTTCCCCGAGAAGTACGGGGCGGCGCACCTTGCCGGCAAGGCCGCGGTGTTCGACGTGATCGTCAAGGAGGTCCGCGCGCCGAAGGCGGCCGAGGTCGACGACGAACTTGCGAAGAAGTACGGCGCCGAGAGCCTCGATGAGCTGAAGGGCCAGATCCGCGAGCGCATCGCCGAGGAATTCGCCGGCGCGAGCCGCACGCTGCTTAAGCGCCGCCTGCTCGACGCGCTCGACGCGATGGTCAGCTTCGAGCTGCCGCCGTCGCTGGTCGAGCAGGAGGCGCGCTCGATCGCGCACCAGCTGTGGCACGAGGAAAACCCCGACCACCACGGCCACGACCACCCCGCGATCGAGCCGACCGACGAGCACAACAAGCTGGCCGAGCGTCGCGTGCGCCTGGGCCTGCTGCTGGCCGAGCTTGGCCAGAAGGAGGGCGTCGAGATCACCGACCAGGAGCTTGGCCAGGCGATCATGGCGCAGGCGCGCCAGTATCCGGGGCAGGAGCGCCAGTTCTTCGAGTTCGTCCGCCAGAACCGCGCGGCGCTCGAGCAGGTCCGCGCGCCGATCTTCGAGGACAAGGTCGTCGACATCATCCTGTCGCGCGCGCAGGTGACCGAGGCCGAGGTCACCAAGGACGACCTGCAGAACGAGCTCGACAGCCTCGACGCCGAGTGACCGGCAGCGCCGCTGCGGGACCAGACGACGGGCGCCGCCGGCCGGCGCCCGTTTTCTTTGATGCGCGCCGCCGCGCCGCCCCGCGTCGCTGCGGCGGATTTCTCGCCGCCGGTGCTTGCCGCGTTTCCGGCGAGTGATTAGGACTAGGACAAAGATGCGCGCCCGCCCGTGGCGCCCCCAGCGTGAGGCAGCAGGCCATGAGAGACCCGATCGACACCTACATGAACACGCTCGTCCCCATCGTGGTCGAGCAGACGGCGCGCGGCGAGCGGTCCTACGACATCTATTCGCGCCTTCTGAAGGAGCGGATCATGTTCGTGTCGGGCCCCGTGCATGACGCGATGGCGACGCTGATGGTGGCGCAGCTCCTGTTCCTCGAGGCCGAGAATCCGAAGAAGGAAATCGCCATGTATATCAACAGCCCGGGCGGGGTCGTGACCTCGGGGCTGTCGATCTACGACACGATGCAGTACATCCGTCCCGCGGTCTCGACGCTGGTGATCGGGCAGGCGGCCTCGATGGGCTCGCTGCTTCTGGCGGCCGGCACGAAGGACATGCGCTTCTCGCTGCCCAACAGCCGGATCATGGTGCATCAGCCCTCGGGCGGCTTCCAGGGGCAGGCCTCGGACATCGCGATCCACGCGCAGGAGGTGCTGAGCCTCAAGCGCCGCCTGAACGAGATCTACGTCCACCACACGAACCAGGACTACGACACGGTCGAGAAGGCGCTCGATCGCGACAACTTCATGACGCCCGCGCAGGCCAAGGACTGGGGGCTGATCGACAAGATCGTCGAGCACCGTTCGGCGGGAGACGAGAGCTGATCGCGACGAAAGCGCAACAGCGTGCCACAAAGGCCGCGACCCCCGGCGTGACACGCCGTGTCAAGGGGGGTAGAGTGCATGTACATCGTGGCGTCACGCTTACGGGATTTTTCACATCCTGGGTGCAAGGCTCGGCCGCGCGCCCATCGCGGGGATCGATATGACAAAGTCCAGTGGCTCGGACAGCAAGAACACCCTCTATTGCTCGTTCTGCGGCAAGAGCCAGCATGAGGTCCGCAAGCTGATCGCAGGACCGACCGTTTTCATCTGCGATGAATGCGTCGAGCTTTGCATGGACATCATCCGCGAGGAGACGAAGAACAACCTCGTCAAGTCCTCGGACGGCGTGCCGACGCCGCGCGACATCTGTGGCGTGCTCGACGACTACGTGATCGGGCAGGAGGTGGCGAAGAAGGTGCTGTCGGTGGCGGTGCACAACCACTACAAGCGCCTCGCCCATGCCGGGAAGTCGACGGATGTGGAACTGGCCAAGTCGAACATCCTGCTGATCGGCCCCACCGGCTGCGGCAAGACGCTGCTGGCGCAGACGCTGGCGCGCATCCTCGACGTGCCCTTCACCATGGCGGACGCGACCACGCTGACCGAGGCCGGCTATGTCGGCGAGGATGTCGAGAACATCATCCTCAAGCTGCTGCAGTCTGCCGACTACAACGTCGACCGCGCGCAGCGCGGCATCGTCTACATCGACGAGGTCGACAAGATCAGCCGCAAGTCGGACAACCCCTCGATCACCCGCGACGTGTCGGGCGAGGGGGTGCAGCAGGCGCTGCTCAAGATCATGGAGGGGACCGTCGCGAGTGTCCCCCCTCAAGGCGGGCGCAAGCATCCGCAGCAGGAATTCCTGCAGGTGGATACGACCAACATCCTGTTCATCTGCGGCGGCGCCTTCGCGGGCCTCGACCAGATCATCCGCCGGCGCGGCAAGGGCTCGGGCATCGGCTTCGGCGCCGACGTCAAGGCCGAGGACGACCGGAGGGTGGGCGACATCCTGGCCGAACTCGAGCCCGAGGACCTGCTCAAGTTCGGCCTGATCCCCGAATTCGTTGGCCGCCTGCCGGTGATCGCGACGCTGCGCGACCTCGATGAGCCCGCGCTGATTGCGATCCTCACCAAGCCCAAGAACGCGCTGGTCAAGCAGTATCAGCGGCTGTTCGAAATGGAGGACGTGAAGCTCAGCTTCACGCAGGAGGCCTTGCACGAGATCGCCCGCAAGGCCATCGAGCGCAAGACCGGCGCGCGCGGCCTGCGCTCGATCCTCGAGAACGTGCTGCTCGAGACCATGTTCGACCTCCCGGGCCTCGACGGCGTGCGCGAGGTGGTGGTCAACGACGACGTGATCTCGGGCGCGGCGAAGCCGCTCTATATCTACGCCGAAAAGCAGGAGGCGGGTGCAACCGCGTCGTGAGAGGATACGCGCCTTTCGGACGAAGCCAGCCCCGCGGGCCCGGGGTTGGCTTTTTTGTCGGCACTTCCCGGCTGGCACAACTCTTGCTTGCGCAATGGGCATGCGTTGCAGCCGCCCCGGCCTTGAATTCGGCCGTGCCGGGGTCCACTTTCCTTCATCAGACGGCAGGGACCAGCGCGCGAGTCGCAGGCCGGCCGATGATCCCGAGGCAGGAGAACAACAATGACGAACACCGAAAAGCCCGCCGTCACCTACCCGGTGCTGCCGCTGCGCGACATCGTGGTGTTCCCGCACATGATCGTGCCGCTGTTCGTGGGGCGCGAGCGTTCGGTGCGCGCGCTCGAGGCGGTGATGAAGGACGACCGCCAGATCCTGCTCGCGAGCCAGAAGGACGCGGGCAAGGACGAGCCTGAGGCCGGTGACATCTACGCCGTCGGCGCGCTCGCCAACGTGCTGCAACTGCTGAAGCTGCCGGACGGGACCGTCAAGGTCCTGGTCGAGGGCAAGGCGCGCGCGCGCATCAACCGCTTCGTCGCGAACGAGAGCTATTTCGAGGCCGAGGCCGAGGTCATAGAGGACACCGCGGCCGATGCCGCGACCCGCGAGGCTCTGGCCCGCCAGCTCAAGCAGCAGTTCGAGCGCTATGTCAAGCTGAACAAGAACGTTCCCGAGGAAGCCCTTGCGAACGTGGGTGAAATCGAGGACGCGTCCAAGCTGGCGGACACCATCGCCGGGCATCTGGGCGTCAAGCTCGCCGAGCGGCAGAAGCTGCTGGAGCAGCCCGGCATCGCCGAGCGGCTGGAGCAGATCATCGCGCTGATCCAGGCCGAGATTTCGGTCTTGCAGGTCGAGAAGAAGATCAAGAGCCGGGTCAAGTCGCAGATGGAGAAGACCCAGCGCGAGTATTACCTCAACGAGCAGATGAAGGCGATCCAGCGCGAGCTGGGCGAAGGCGAGGAGGGCCGCGACGAGGCGGTCGAGTACGACGAGAAGATCGCCCGCACCAAGCTCTCGAAGGAGGCGCGCGACAAGGCGCAGGCCGAACTCAAGAAGCTGCGCCAGATGAGCCCGATGTCGGCGGAATCGACCGTCGTCCGCAACTATCTCGACTGGATGCTGTCGATCCCCTGGGGCGTGAAGTCCCGGGTCAAGAAGGATCTGAACAAGGCGCAGGAGGTGCTCGACGTCGATCACTACGGCCTCGAGAAGGTCAAGGAGCGGATCGTCGAATACCTGGCCGTGCAGCAGCGCAGCCAGAAGCTGAAGGGGCCGATCCTGTGCCTCGTCGGCCCCCCGGGCGTGGGCAAGACCAGCCTCGGCAAGTCGGTCGCGAAGGCGACGGGGCGCGAGTTCATCCGCATCTCGCTCGGCGGCGTGCGCGACGAGGCCGAGATCCGCGGCCACCGGCGCACCTATATCGGCTCGATGCCGGGCAAGATCGTGCAGGCCATGAAGAAGGCCAAGACGACGAACCCGCTGATCCTGCTCGACGAGATCGACAAGATGGGCCACGACTTCCGCGGCGACCCGGCTTCGGCGATGCTGGAGGTGCTGGACCCCGAGCAGAACTCGACCTTCGTGGATCACTATCTTGAGGTCGAGTACGACCTCTCGAACGTGATGTTCATCACCACGGCGAACACCTACAACATGCCCCAGCCGCTGCTGGACCGCATGGAGATCATCAGCCTCGCCGGCTACACCGAGGACGAGAAGATCGAGATCGCGCGCCGCCACCTGCTGCCCAAGCAGGTCCGCGAGCACGGGCTGAGGAAGGCCGAGTTCGAGCTGACCGACGCAGCCCTGATCGAGATCGTGCGCCACTACACGCGCGAGGCCGGTGTCCGGAACCTCGAGCGCGAGATCGCCAAGCTGTGCCGCAAGGCGCTCACGGTGATCGTCAAGGGCGATGAGAAGTCGGTCACGGTGACGCCGGAGAAGCTCGAATCCTTCCTCGGGGTGCCGCGCTTCCGCCATGGCCTTGCCGAGAAGGAGGACCAGGTGGGCGTCACCACCGGGCTCGCCTACACCTCGGTCGGCGGGGACCTCCTGCAGATCGAGGCGCTGCGCCTGCCCGGCAAGGGCCGGATGAAGACCACCGGCAAGCTGGGCGACGTGATGAAGGAGTCGATCGACGCGGCCGCAAGCTATGTCCGCGCCAAGGCGCCCGACTTCGGCATCAGGCCGCCGCAGTTCGAGAAGATCGACATCCACGTCCACGTCCCCGAGGGCGCGACGCCCAAGGACGGCCCTTCGGCCGGCGTGGCGATGGTGACGTCGATCGTCTCGGTGCTCGCGCAGATCCCGGTGCGGCGTGACGTGGCGATGACCGGCGAGGTCACGCTGCGCGGCAACGTGCTGCCGATCGGCGGTCTGAAGGAGAAGCTGCTCGCGGCGCTGCGGGGCGGCATCAAGACGGTGCTTATCCCGCGCGAGAACGTGAAGGACCTTGCCGAGATCCCGGACAACGTCAAGCAGGGGCTCGAGATCGTTCCCGTCGAGACGGTGTCCGAGGTGCTCAAGGTCGCGCTCACGCGGATGCCCGAGCCGATCGACTGGGACGAGACCGAACTGGATCGCGCGATCACCGAGGAGCCGGGCGCCGAGACGGCAACCGCGCTGCCGCACTGATGGGCCCGCGCGGGACATTGCGGGCGCTGATGCTGGCGGGGGCGGCGATCGCCGCCCTAGCCACTGCCGCGCCCGGCCGGGCGCAGGGCCGCGACGATGCCGGCGCCGCGTCGCTCAGCGTCGAGCGGATGAGCGCCGAGGCGGCCTATCGTCTGGCTGCCGAGGGCAAGATCGTCCTGATCGACATCCGCCCGGCGGAGGGCTGGGCGGCGCTCGGCGTGCCCGAGGGCGCCGAGACGGTCGATTTCTACGACCCGATGTTCTACGAGATGGTCGACATCTTCGTAGATGGCGACCATGACAAGCCCGTCGCGCTGATCTGCAACACGGGCGGCCGCAGCGAGCATGCCGCGCTCGAGCTCAGGGCGCGGGGCTACACCCGCACCATCGACGTGGCCGAGGGCATCAGGGGCTCCTCCGCCGGGCCCGGCTGGATCGAGCGCGGCCTGCCCATGTCGAAGCCCCGATGAGCCAGGCGCGCGCGGCGCCGGGGGATTGACCGCCGCCGCCGCGCATCCGATAAGCGCCAGTCTCGCCGCGGCGTGGGCGGGCGGTTAGCTCAGTTGGTAGAGCGCCTCGTTTACACCGAGGATGTCGGGAGTTCGAGTCTCTCACCGCCCACCAGCCGCGCGCGCTTCCCCGCATCCCAGCGCGCATCCATGGATGCCCCGGCAGCCCTGCCTCCCGCAGTCCCGCTTGGCGGTGACGGGCAGGCGCGTGCGGGTCGCGCGCAAGTCCAGTCACGACGCGAATCCCTCGGCGCGCCGGGCCGCCGGATGGGGCCTTGCCGCGCGTGCCCCCGGCGGGCGCGGGCGCGGGCGCGGTTGTGCGGAACCGGCGCGTGCGCCCGCGATGCATCGGATGGTCGAGGGGCCGCGCCGAATCTTCGGGATGGCGTGCGGGTCGGCGCATCCTTGGTCGCGCCCGCTCATCGCCCTCGCATCATGCCGTTTTTTAATCCTTTCAGGCCCTGCGCGTGCCGTCTCCCGCGAGCGCGATCGGTGCTTGACGCGGCTCGCCGGGAATTATAGAAGCCGTGGCATCGCAAGGGTGGAACGCCCACAGCGACCAGCGCGGTTGTAGCTCAGTTGGTTAGAGTACCGGCCTGTCACGCCGGGGGTCGCGGGTTCGAGCCCCGTCAACCGCGCCACTTTCCTCCCTTGGATCCTGACCCCGCAAGCGCGCCCGAGGGCGCGAGCGAGTAGTCGCGATTCTCGTTCCAGACCCCCGGTTTCGGTTGTGTCCCGCAACCGCCCTGAGGCAAAGTCACACGGCCGCGTGATGTTGTCGCCCCCGTCCCGCCGCCGCATTGACTGGACATGCTGCGGCAGCTAAGCGGAGGCACAACAAGAGACGGAAGCTGCTGGGAGATCACGAGAGTGGACGAGCTTCTGCGAGAATATCTGCCGATCGTCATCTTCCTGGGGCTTGCCGTGGCGCTGGGGCTGGTGTTCCTGATCGCCGCCTGGGTGCTGGCCGTGCGCCGCCCCGATGCCGAGAAGATCTCGGCCTATGAATGCGGCTTCAACGCCTTCGACGATGCGCGCATGAAGTTCGACGTGCGCTTCTACCTCGTCTCGATCCTCTTCATCATCTTCGACCTCGAGATCGCCTTCCTGTTCCCCTGGGCTGCGGCCTTCGGGGGGCTTAGCGACGTGGCTTTCTGGTCGATGATGGTGTTCCTCGGCGTGCTGACCGTCGGTTTCGCCTATGAATGGAAGAAGGGGGCGCTGGAATGGGAATGACCGCATCGCCCGCGCTCGCGACCGCCGCGGGGGCCGACAAGGACCTGCTGGCCGCGAACCTCTCGAACGAGTTGGCGGACAAGGGTTTTATCCTCACCACGGTCGATGACGTCATCAACTGGGCGCGCACCGGCTCGCTGATGTGGATGACCTTCGGGCTGGCCTGCTGCGCGGTCGAGATGATGCAGACCGCGATGCCGCGCTACGATCTCGAGCGCTTCGGCGTCGCGCCGCGCGCGAGCCCGCGGCAGTCCGACCTGATGATCGTGGCGGGGACGCTGACGAACAAGATGGCTCCGGCCCTGCGGAAGGTCTACGACCAGATGCCCGAGCCCCGCTACGTCATCTCGATGGGCTCCTGCGCCAATGGCGGGGGCTATTACCACTACAGCTACTCGGTCGTGCGCGGCTGCGACCGCGTGGTGCCGGTCGATGTCTATGTGCCGGGCTGTCCGCCGACGGCCGAGGCGCTGCTCTACGGCATCCTCCAGCTCCAGCGGAAGATCAGGCGGACCGGGACCATCGCGCGCTGAGGCGTGCGCAGGCAGGCGCGGCCGCGCGGCAAGGAGACAGGAATGGCGAGCGCACTCGAGGATCTGGGCGAGATGATCGCCATGGCGCAGGCCGATGCGGTGGTCGCGCATTCCATGGCGCGCGGGGAACTGACACTGACGGCCACGGCTGCGGCCCTGCGGGGGTTGGTAGGCTATCTGCGCGACAACCCGGCCTGCGCTTTCACCACGCTGGTCGACATCACCGGCGTGGACTGGCCGGGGCGCGAGCGGCGCTTCGACGTGGTCTATCATTTCCTCTCGATGCCGCAGAACCAGCGCGTACGCGTGAAGGTCGAGGTCGGCGAGGACGAGGTGATTCCGTCGATTGTCGATCTCCACCCCTCGGCGAACTGGTTCGAGCGAGAGGTTTTCGACATGTTCGGCGTGATGTTCTCGGGCCACCCGGACCTGCGGCGGATTCTGACCGACTACGGCTTCCGCGGCCATCCGCTGCGCAAGGACTTCCCGACCACGGGCTATGTCGAGGTCCGCTACGACGAGACCCAGAAGCGCGTGGTCTACGAGCCGGTGAAGCTGGTGCAGGAATACCGCCTGTTCGACTTCATGAGCCCGTGGGAGGGGGCCGAGTACATCCTTCCGGGCGACGAGAAGAAGGGGGCCTGAGATGTATGGGCCCGGAATGATGGGGGGCGGGATGCCGGTTGGCGGACTGATCTGGATGCTGATCATCGGCGCTCTGGTGGTCGTCCCGTTCTGGCGGCTGCTGCCGAGGTTCGGGATCCCGTCCTGGGTGTCGATCCTCGCGATCTTCCCGCTGGTCGCGCTCATCCTTCTGTGGGTGATGGCCTTCCGCGACAAGCTGGGCGGCGAGGGGAGGCTCTGATGGACGGAACCCATCCCGGCGGCGAGCAGCGCATCCGCAACTTCAACATCAACTTCGGCCCGCAGCACCCTGCCGCACATGGTGTTCTGCGCATGGTTCTCGAACTGGACGGCGAGATCGTGGACCGCGTGGACCCGCATATCGGGCTCTTGCACCGCGGCACCGAAAAGCTGATGGAGAGCCGGACCTACCTCCAGAACCTGCCCTATTTCGACCGGCTCGACTATGTCGCGCCGATGAACCAGGAGCACGCCTGGTGCCTCGCCATCGAGCGGCTGACCGACACGCCGGTGCCGCGCCGCGGGCAGCTCATCCGCGTGCTGTTCTCGGAAATCGGGCGCATCCTGAACCACCTGCTGAACGTGACCACGCAGGCCATGGACGTGGGCGCGCTGACGCCGCCGCTCTGGGGCTTCGAGGAGCGCGAGAAGCTGATGGTGTTCTACGAGCGCGCCTGCGGGGCGCGGCTCCACGCCGCCTATTTCCGCCCCGGCGGCGTGCACCAGGACCTGACGCCCGAGCTGTGCGACGACATCTGGCAGTGGACCGAGGAGTTCGGCGCCGTCCTCGACGACATCGACGGCTTGCTGACCGACAACCGCATCTTCAAGCAGCGCAACGTCGATATCGGCGTCGTCAGCCTGGCCGAAGCGCAGGCCTGGGGCTTCTCGGGCGTCATGGTGCGCGGCTCGGGCTGGGCCTGGGACCTGCGGCGCGCGCAGCCCTACGAATGCTACAACGAGTTCGATTTCCGCATCCCGGTGGGCAAGCATGGCGACTGCTACGACCGCTATCTCTGCCGCATGGAGGAGATGCGCGAGAGCGTGAAGATCATGCGCCAAGCGCTTGAGAAACTTGACGCATGCAAGGGTGGCGAGGTCATCCATCGGGGCAAGATCAGCCCGCCGAAGCGTGGCGAGATGAAGACCTCGATGGAGGCGCTGATCCACCACTTCAAGCTCTACACCGAGGGCTTCCGGGTCCCGGAGGGCGAGGTCTATGCCGCCGTCGAGGCGCCCAAGGGCGAGTTCGGCGTCTACCTGGTCGCGGACGGCAGCAACAAGCCCTACCGCGCCAAGATCCGCGCCCCGGGCTATCCGCATCTCGCCGCGATGGACCACATATGCCGCGGGCACCAGCTTGCGGACGTGTCGGCCATTCTGGGCTCGATCGACATCGTGTTCGGGGAGATCGACCGGTGATCGACAAGATCCTCCGCTTCCTCGGCATCGTCGCGACGATCACGCTGGTCGCGCTGGGCGCGGCGTTCTTCGCGAGCGGGGAGTGGGAGGCATGGAAGGCCGTGCGCGACGCGCGCCCCGACCTCGCGGTGGCGGAACTCCGCGCCTCGGCCGAGGCCGGCGACGCCCGCCTGAGCGCCGCCGAGACGGCGCTGGCCGAGGCGGGGGCCGAGATCGCGTCGCTCCGCGAGGCGCTGGTGTCCGCCGGCGACGAGATCGAGGCCCTGCGGGCGGCGGCGGTGGCGGAGATGACCCGCGTCGACGCGGCGCTGGCCGGGCGCGTGGCTTTCGGTGATCCGGTCCGGATCGGCGCGGCCGAGGGTGACGCGGTCCTGGGGCTCGCCGCCGCGGACGATGGCGCGCCCGCGGTCACGCTCGCGGACACTGGTACATGGCGACTTCTGAAGGCTGATCAATAATGCTGCGCAGACTCCATCACCACCAGCCCGAGAGCTTTGCCTTCACGCCCGCGAACCTCGAATGGGCCAGGGGCCAGATCGCGAAATATCCCGAGGGACGGCAGGCAAGCGCGGTCATCCCGCTGCTGTGGCGGGGCCAGGAGCAGGAGGGCTGGGTCACCCGCCCGATGATCGAGACGGTGGCGAGGATGCTGGACCTTGCGCCGATCCGGGTGCTCGAGGTCGCCTCGTTCTACTTCATGTTCCAGATGGCCCCGGTTGGGTCGGTGGCGCATGTGCAGGTCTGTGGCACCACGTCCTGCATGATCTGCGGCGCCGAGGACCTGATCGGGGTGTGCCGCGACAAGATTGCGAAGGCGCCGCATACCCTCAGCGCCGACGGCAAGTTCTCGTGGGAGGAGGTCGAATGCCTCGGCGCCTGCGCGAACGCGCCGATGGTGCAGATCGGCAAGGACTACTACGAGGACCTCACCGCGGAGAAATTCGCCTGGATTCTCGACGAGCTGGCCGCGGGGCGTGTGCCGACGCCGGGGCCGCAGAACGGGCGCTTCGCGTCCGAGCCGCTGGGCGGTCTCACCTCGCTCAAGGGCTTCGCGAAGACGCATGAGGCCAATGCCTCGGTCGCGTTGGCGACGCAGCTTGGCGATACCGTCAAGCGGATCGACGGCACCGAGCCGACCGCGACCGACGTGATGCGCGGCGCCTCGCCGATGCCGGTCCGCAAGAAGGGCGCCCCGAAGGCGCGCGCCACGGGCGCGGGCGAGTCGGACGCGGCGCTGCGCGAGGCCGAGACCGTGGGCCGGCCCGAGCAGGGCTCGGTCGCCGGCAGCAAGCCCGCCCTGCTTAAGAAACCGCGCAAGGGCGGTGCCGACGATCTCAAGAAGATCAGCGGCGTGGGGCCCAAGCTCGAGTCGCTGCTGAACGAGCTGGGCGTGTTCCACTTCGACCAGATCGCCGCCTGGACCGACGACGAGATCGCCTGGGTGGACGAGCGGCTGAAGTTCAAGGGCCGGATCGAGCGTGAGGGCTGGATCGCGCAGGCGCAGGCGCTCGCGCGCGGGGAGGGGGCGTGATGCTCGACGACAAGGATCGCATCTTCACCAACCTCTACGGCATGCATGACCGCAGCCTGGCGGGCGCGAAGGCGCGCGGGCATTGGGACGGCACGGCCGGGCTGATCGCCAATGGGCGGGACTGGATCGTCAACGAGATCAAGAACTCGGGCCTGCGCGGCCGCGGCGGCGCGGGCTTCCCGACGGGGCTCAAATGGTCCTTCATGCCGAAGGAGTCGGACGGGCGGCCACATTACCTGGTGGTCAATGCCGACGAGTCCGAGCCCGGCACCTGCAAGGACCGCGAGATCATGCGGCACGACCCGCACACGCTGATCGAGGGCTGCCTGATCGCGTCCTTCGCGATGGGGGCGCATGCCGCCTACATCTACATCCGCGGCGAATACATCCGCGAGCGCGAGGCGCTGCAGGCCGCGATCGACGAGGCCTATGACGCGGGGCTTCTGGGGAAGAACGCGGCGGGCTCGGGCTGGGATTTCGACCTCTACCTGCATCACGGCGCGGGCGCCTATATCTGCGGCGAGGAAACCGCGCTGATCGAGAGCCTGGAAGGCAAAAAGGGGATGCCGCGCCTCAAGCCGCCCTTCCCGGCGGGCGTGGGCCTCTATGGCTGCCCGACCACGGTCAACAACGTCGAGTCGATCGCGGTGGCGCCGACCATCCTGCGCCGGGGCGCGGCGTGGTTCGCGTCCTTCGGGCGGGCGAACAACACGGGCACCAAGATCTTCGCCATCTCGGGCCATGTGAACCGGCCCTGCGTGGTCGAGGAATCGATGTCGATCGGCCTCAAGGAGCTGCTCGAGCGCCATTGCGGCGGCGTGCGGGGCGGCTGGAAGAACCTCAAGGCGGTGATCCCCGGCGGCTCGTCGGTGCCGCTGCTGCCGTCGCATCTGTGCGACGACGCGATCATGGACTTCGACTGGCTGCGCGAGCAGAAATCCGGCCTTGGCACCGCGGCGGTGATCGTGATGGATCAGTCGACCGACGTCATCAAGGCGATCTGGCGGCTCGCGAAGTTCTACAAGCACGAGAGCTGCGGCCAGTGCACGCCCTGCCGCGAGGGCACCGGCTGGATGATGCGCGTGATGGACCGGCTGGTGACCGGCGAGGCCGAGATCGAGGAGATCGACACGCTGCTGGACGTCACCACCCGGGTCGAGGGGCACACGATCTGCGCGCTGGGCGATGCCGCGGCCTGGCCGATCCAGGGCCTGATCCGGCATTTCCGCGACGAGATCGAGGACCGCATCCGCGCCCGCAGATCGGGCCGCGTCGGCGCGGTCGCGGCGGAATAGGTCGGCGCGGATGGTCCCGGCGAGGCAGGCATACCCCTACGCGCTCGCGGCGCTCACCGCGCTCGGCCTGTCAGGCTGCGGCGAGGAAGGCGCGCGCGACGAGCAGGCTGCCGCGCCCATCGTCGAGCGCGAGGCGCTGCGCCATGACGACAAGCGCTTCCTGGTGCGCTACGGCGCGCTGCCCTACCGGGTGAACGTGCAGTATGTCGACATGATCGGCCAATCGGTGATCGCGGTGCGCCGGGGCGCCGAGGAAGCCGTGCCCGAAGGCTGGCCCGAACTGGCGATGGAGGCCGCGCGGCCGCAGCCCTCCGGCGTCCCCTTCGAAGACGAGGGCTTTCGCGAGGTCGCGCTCGATATTGCCGAGAGGGTCAGCCGGAACGGCGGGATCTGCCCGACCGAGGGAGAGATGAAGCTCCGCAAGGATGAACATGGCGACGCGCGGACGATGTATCGCGCCACCCGCGGCGCCTGGGTGGTCTTCGCCTATTGCCCCGACGCGGTGGGGAGCTGAGGCGATGCGGCGCGCGGCACCGATGGGACAGGGACGGCCCGGCCAGGCGGGCACCGACGGCAGGACCGGCGCGCGCCTTGCGCTGCGCCCGAGGGAGACAGCATGAGCGAGCTTCGCAAGATCATCATCGACGACCGCGAGGTCGAGGTCGATCCGCGCCTGACCCTCCTGCAGGCCTGCGAGGAGGCGGGGGTCGAGATCCCGCGCTTCTGCTATCACGAGCGCCTCTCGATCGCCGGCAACTGCCGCATGTGCCTCGTGGAAGTCGTGGGCGGCCCCCCCAAGCCAGCCGCGTCCTGCGCCATGCAGGTCAAGGACCTGCGCCCCGGCCCGGACGGCGCGCCGCCGGTCGTGCGTACCAACACGCCGATGGTGCGCCGCGCGCGCGAGGGCGTGATGGAATTCCTGCTGATCAACCACCCGCTCGACTGCCCGATCTGCGACCAGGGCGGGGAGTGCGATCTGCAAGACCAGGCGATGGCCTACGGCGTCGACTTCTCGCGCTACCGCGAGCCCAAGCGCTCGGCCACCGACCTCGCGCTGGGGCCGCTGGTCGAGACGCACATGACCCGCTGCATCTCCTGCACCCGCTGCGTGCGCTTCATGACCGAGGTCGCGGGCGTGCCCGAGATGGGCCAGACCGGGCGAGGCGAGGATTCGGAGATCACCTCCTACGACAGCGCGACGTTGCAGACCGGGCCGGACCTTGTGGTCGCGACGCTGCGGGCGGGGTTGTCGTCCGAGCTTCAGGGCAACATCGTGGACCTTTGCCCGGTGGGGGCGCTGACGAACAAGCCCTATGCATTCACAGCGCGCCCCTGGGAGTTGCGCAAGTTCCAGTCGATAGACGTGATGGACGCGCTGGGCTCGAACACCCGGGTGGACGTGCGCGGGCGCGAGGTGATGCGCATCCTGCCGCGCAACCATGACGGCGTGAACGAGGAATGGCTGGCCGACCGCTCGCGCTACGTCTGGGACGGGCTGCGCCGCCAGCGCCTCGACCGGCCCTATGTGCGGCGCGAGGGCAAGCTCAAGCCCGCAAGCTGGGCCGAGGCGTTCGGCGCCATCGCCGCTGCGGTGAAGGCCGCCGATGGCGCGGTCGCGGCGGTCGCGGGCGATCTCGTTTCGGTCGAGCCGATGTGGGCGCTGAAGAGGCTGATGGCCGCGCTGGGGTCGGACTGGCACGACTGCCGCCAGGACGGGGCGCGGCTGATCCCGGGCAACCGCTCGGCCTATGTCGGCAACGCCACGGTGGCAGACATCGACGCGGCGGGGGCGGTGCTGATCGTCGGCTCGAACCCGCGCGACGCGGCGCCGGTGCTGAACGCCCGCATCCGCAAGGCATGGATCGGGGGCGCGGACGTGGCGGTGATCGGTGAGGATGTGGATCTGACCTTCCCCGCCGCGCATCTGGGAACTGGCCCCGAGGCGCTGACCGGCAAGGGCCGTGGCAAGGTGGTCGCGTTCCTGAAGGACAAGGCCGCGCCCGTGATCATCGTCGGGCAGGGCGCGCTCGCGCGCGACGACGGCGCGGCGGTGATCGGGCATGCGATGGCGCTGGCGGCCGAGACCGGCGCGGGGATGCTGGTCCTGCACACGGCCGCGGCCCGCGTGGGCGGGATGGACATCGGCTTCACCCATCCGGGCGGGGTCGCCGGAGCGCTCGAGGGCGCGAAGGTGATCTTCAACCTCGGCGCCGACGAGATCGACATCGCGGCCGGTCCCTTCGTGATCTATCAGGGCCACCACGGCGACCGGGGCGCCCACCGCGCCGACGTGATCCTGCCGGGCGCCGCCTGGACCGAGCAGCCGGGGACCTACGTGAACACCGAAGGCCGCGTGCAGGTCGCCAACCGCGCTGGCTTCCCGCCGGGCGATGCGCGCGAGGACTGGGCGATCCTGCGGGCGCTGTCGGCCGAACTGGGGGTGACGCTGCCCTTCGACACGCTGGACGCGCTGCGCCGCGACCTCTATGCAGCCCATCCGCATCTCGCGGCGGTCGATGCGATCGCCGAGAGCCCGTGGCAGCCGGTCGAGGCGGGCGAGGTCGCGCCGCGCGCGTTCCGCAACGGGCTCGCGGACCACTACCTGACGAACGCGGTGACGCGCGCGAGTGCCGTGATGGCCGAATGTTCCCGCCTCGCGGCCGAGCGCCGCGCCAAGGCGATGGCGGCGGAGTGAGATGATGGCGTTCTTCGACACCCCCCTGGGCATCTTCACCATCATCCTCGCGCAGTGCCTCGTCGTGGTCGTGGGGGTGATGGTGAGCCTCGCCTTCCTGCTCTACATGGACCGCAAGGTCTGGGCGGCGGTGCAGCTGAGGCGCGGCCCGAACGTGGTGGGGCCCTGGGGCCTGCTGCAGTCCTTCGCGGACTTCCTGAAGTTCGTGCTGAAGGAGATCGTCATCCCCGCCGGCGCCGACAAGGCGGTGTTTCTGATCGCGCCGATGCTGACCTTCGTGCTGGCCTGCATCGCCTGGGTCGTGATCCCCTTCGCGGATGGCTGGGTGATCTCGGATCTGAATGTCGGGGTGCTGTATATCTTCGCGATCTCGTCGCTCGGGGTCTATGGCATCATCATGGGCGGCTGGGCGTCCAACTCGAAGTATCCCTTCCTGGGCGGGCTGCGCTCGGCCGCGCAGATGGTGAGCTACGAGGTCTCGATCGGCCTCATCATCGTGGGCGTGCTGATCTCGACGGGCTCGCTGAACCTCTCGGCGATCGTGCGGGCGCAGGACGGGGCCTACGGGCTGTTCTCGTGGTACTGGCTGCCGCACCTGCCGATGGTGGTGCTGTTCTTCGTCTCGGCGCTGGCCGAGACCAACCGCCCGCCCTTCGACCTGCCCGAGGCGGAATCCGAACTGGTGGCGGGCTACCAGGTGGAATACTCCTCGACGCCCTACCTGCTGTTCATGATCGGCGAATACATGAACATCGTGCTGATGTGCGCGCTGATCTCGATCCTGTTCTTCGGGGGGTGGCTGTCGCCCATCCCGGGGCTGCCGGACGGAGCGCTGTGGATGATCGGCAAGATGGTGTTCTTCTTCTTCCTCTTCGCGATGGTGAAGGCGATCGTGCCGCGCTACCGCTACGACCAGCTCATGCGCCTGGGGTGGAAGGTGTTCCTGCCGCTCTCGCTGGGCTGGGTGGTGGTGGCGGCGATCCTCGCGCGGCTCGAGGTGGTGGGCTATGCGCGCTTCGCGGTGGGGGGCTGAGCCGATGCGCGTCGCGCTCGCCCTCGTCACGATGCTGGCCGCCGGGCCCGCCGGCGCGCAGGCGACGCCTGAGGTGGCGGCGGAGGGCACGCTCTATTGCGACCATCTCGAGGAGATCGACGCGCAGCGCGAGGCCGAGAACCAGGGCTTCGACCGGATCTATGCGTCGATCAGCACGATGACGACGGCAAGCTTCTGCGGCTACCCGGAGCTCTCGGACCGGGTGGACGAGCGCATCCGCCGCGCGATCTGGGCGCTCGACGACCGCGCCTCGGGTCTCACGCCCGCCGAAACGGAACAGCTCAAGCAGGTCAAGGCCAGCTATGTACTCGGCCGCCAGATGATCGACCGGAGGAACTGAGATGGGCATCCCCTTCGACAAGGCCGTCCGCTACTTCCTGCTCGCCGACATCTGGGCGGGCTTCCGGCTGGGCTTCAAGTACTTCGCCAAGCCGAAGGCCACGCTGAACTACCCGTTCGAGAAGGGGCCGCTGAGCCCCCGGTTCCGGGGCGAGCATGCGCTCAGGCGCTACCCGAACGGCGAGGAGCGCTGCATCGCCTGCAAGCTGTGCGAGGCGATCTGCCCGGCGCAGGCCATCACCATCGAGGCCGAGCCCCGCGCCGACGGCTCGCGCCGCACCACGCGCTACGACATCGACATGACCAAGTGCATCTATTGCGGCTTCTGCCAGGAGGCCTGCCCGGTCGATGCGATCGTCGAGGGCCCGAACTTCGAGTTCGCGACCGAGACGCGCGAGGAGCTCTACTACAACAAGGAAAAGCTGCTCGCGAACGGCGAGCGGTGGGAGCGCGAGATCGCGCGCAATCTGGAACTGGACGCGCCCTACCGGTAATGCGCGGGGGCGCTGCGGCGCCGAGGATCAGGGCGGCCCCGGATCAGGTCCGGGGGGCATGGCGGGCGGGGCACAGGGGCCCGGGCCCGCGGGAACGGAAGTACCGGCACGCCGCTGCCGGGATCGAGAGGGGACGATGGGACTGACCCAACTGGCATTCTACGTGTTCGCGTCGGTCGCGGTCGCCTCGGGCGTGCTGGTGATCCTCGCGCGCAACCCGGTGCATTCGGTGCTGTGGCTGATCCTCGCCTTCTTCTCGTCGGCGGGGCTGATGGTGCTGCTGGGGGCCGAGTTCATCGCGATGCTGCTGGTCATCGTCTATGTGGGCGCGGTGGCGGTGCTGTTCCTGTTCGTGGTGATGATGCTGGACGTCGATTTCGCCGAGCTCAAGCGGGGGCTGGCGGCGTATCTGCCGGTCGGTGCGCTGGTGGGGCTGGTGCTGCTGGTCGAGCTCGGGCTCGTGTTCGGGCACTGGGCGTTGGCCGACGCAGCGCCGAACGCGCGTGCCGCGGCCTTCGCCATCGAGGGCGGCGTGGCCAACACCGAGGCGCTGGGGCGCATCATCTACGACCAGTATCTCTACATGTTCCAGGCGGCGGGGCTGATCCTGCTGGTCGCGATGATCGGGGCCATCGTGCTGACGCTGCGCCACCGGCCGCACATCAAGCGCCAGGATGTGCTGGCGCAGATCTATCGCGGCCGCGACGTGGAACTAAAGGACGTCGAGCCGGGGCAGGGGGTCTGAACATGGAAAACGGGGGCGCATCCCTGATCGCGGGCGTGGGGCTCGAGGCGTATCTGACGGTCGCCGCGATCCTGTTCGTGACCGGCATCTTCGGCATTTTCCTCAACCGGAAGAACGTGATCGTCATCCTGATGTCGATCGAGCTGATGCTTCTGGCGGTCAACATCAACTTCGTCGCCTTCTCGGCGCATCTGGGCGACCTGGTGGGGCAGGTCTTCACCCTGTTCATCCTGACCGTCGCGGCAGCCGAGGCGGCGATCGGTCTTGCCATCCTGGTCTGCTTCTTCCGCAACCGGGGCACGATCGACGTCGAAGACATCAACATGATGAGGGGCTGAGCGGCGATGTACACGGCAATCCTTCTCCTGCCGCTCGCTGGCGCCGTCGTCGCGGGCTTCTTCCACCGCATCATCGGCGAAAAAGCCGCGATGTACCTTACCACGGGGATCCTGTTCCTGTGCGCGGGGCTGTCGTGGATCGCGTTCCTGGGCGGCCATGGCGAGCATGGCGACACGGTCACCCTGTTCACCTGGATCGCGTCGGGAGACCTCGCGGTCGACTGGGGGATCCGGGTCGACACGCTCACCCACGTGATGCTGGTGGTCGTGACCTCGGTGTCGTCGCTCGTGCACCTCTACTCGATCGGCTACATGGAGGAGGATGACGCGAAGCCCCGCTTCTTCGCGTATCTCTCGTTCTTCACCTTCGCGATGCTGGCGCTGGTGACCGGCGACAACCTGCTGCAGATCTTCTTCGGTTGGGAGGGGGTCGGCGTCGCGAGCTACCTGCTGATCGGTTTCTGGTTCAAGAAGGCCTCGGCGAATGCCGCCGCGATCAAGGCCTTCGTGGTCAACCGCGTGGGCGATTTCGGCTTCCTGCTGGGCCTGTTCATGACCTTCTGGCTGGTCGGCTCGATCGAGCTCGACGAGGTGTTCGCCGCCGCCCCGATGCTCGCCGAGATGACGGTGGGCTTCCTCGGCATGGAGGTCAACGCGGCCGAGGCCATCGCGACGCTGCTGTTCATCGGCGCGATGGGCAAGTCGGCGCAGCTGTTCCTGCACACCTGGCTGCCCGACGCGATGGAAGGCCCGACGCCCGTCTCGGCGCTGATCCACGCGGCCACGATGGTCACGGCCGGCGTGTTCCTGGTCTGCCGCATGTCGCCGGTGATGGAATACGCGCCGAACGCGCTCATGCTGGTGACGGTGGTGGGCGCCTCGACCGCGTTCTTCGCGGCGACCGTGGGTCTCGTGCAGAACGACATCAAGCGGGTGATCGCCTATTCGACCTGCTCGCAGCTTGGCTACATGTTCGCGGCGGCGGGCGTCGGCGCCTACGAGGCGGCGATGTTCCACCTGTTCACCCACGCCTTCTTCAAGGCGCTGCTGTTCCTCGGCGCGGGCTCGGTCATCCACGCGATGCATCACGAGCAGGACATGCGCAGGATGGGCGGGCTGAAGGCCAAGATCCCGCTGACCTACTGGATGATGATGGCCGGCACGCTGGCGATTACCGGTGTGGGCGTGCCGCTCCTCTACATCCTCGACACGCCGATCGGTTTTGCCGGGTTCCTCTCGAAGGACGTGATCATCGAGACGACCTTCGCGGCGCATTCGGGGGCGGGCTCGTACGCCTTCTGGCTGCTTGTGGTGTCGGCGCTGATGACCTCGTTCTATTCGTGGCGGCTGATGTTCATGACCTTCCACGGCGAGACGCGGGCCGACCATCACACCTACGACCACGCGCATGAGAGCCCGAAGGTCATGATGATCCCGCTCTACGCGCTTGCCATCGGCGCGGCGCTGGCGGGCATGTGGTGGTATCCCGAGTTCGTCGGCCATCACGAGGCCGAGTTCTGGGGGCCTGCGATCTTTAACGGGGCCGAGAACCACGTGCTGCACGATGCGCACGACGTGCCGAAGTGGGTGAAGGTCTCGCCCTTCCTCGCGATGCTGCTGGGCTTCGGCACGGCGTGGCTGATGTATGTCCGCGCGCCGCATCTGCCGGCCGAGCTGGCCGAGCGGCACCAGCCGCTCTACCGGTTCCTGCTCAACAAGTGGTACTTCGACGAGATCTACGACTTCCTGCTGGTGCGCCCGGCCAAGTGGCTTGGCCACACGCTGTGGAAGCGCGGTGACGGCGGCACCATCGACGGCATCATCAACGGCATCGCCTTCACGATCATTCCGCGGCTGACGCGCTTTGCCGGGCGGGTGCAGTCGGGCTTCGTGTTCCACTACGCCTTCGCCATGCTGATCGGCGTCTCGCTCCTGATCACCTGGTTCGCCGTCTCGGGAGGGGCGCAATGATGTCCAACCTGCTCTCCATCATCACCTTCCTGCCGCTTCTGGGCGCGCTGGTGCTGGTGTTGTTCCTGCGCGGCAGCGACGCAGCGTCAGACCTGAACGCGCGCCGGGTGGCGCTGCTGGTCACGACGCTGACCTTCCTGCTCTCGCTTGCCGTGTTCTCGGGCTTCGACCCCGAGGCGCCCGGCTTCCAGTTCGTCGAGGAGGGGGCCTGGATCGCCGGGCTCACCTACAGGATGGGCGTGGACGGGCTGAGCCTGCCCTTCGTGATGCTGACCACCTTCTTCTTCCCGCTGACGATCCTCGCCTCGTGGAACGTCGAGCACCGGGTGAAGGAATACATGGCGGCGTTCCTGATGCTCGAGACGCTGATCATCGGCGTCTTCACCTCGCTCGACCTCGTGCTGTTCTACCTGTTCTTCGAGGGCGGGCTGATCCCGATGTTCCTGATCATCGGCATCTGGGGCGGGAAGGAGCGGATCTACGCGGCCTTCAAGTTCTTCCTTTACACGCTGCTGGGCTCGCTCCTGATGCTGGTGGCGATGATCTACATGTACTTCGACGCGCAGACGACCGACATCACCCGGCTGCTGACGCACCAGTTCGAGTACGGCACGATCGAGCTCATGGGCTGGCAGATCGTGGGCGGCGCGCAGACGCTGATGTGGCTCGCCTTCTTCGCCTCCTTCGCGGTCAAGATGCCGATGTGGCCGGTCCACACCTGGTTGCCCGACGCCCATGTGCAGGCGCCGACGGCGGGCTCGGTCATCCTGGCGGCGATCCTCCTGAAGATGGGCGGCTATGGCTTCCTGCGCTTCAGCCTGCCGATGTTCCCGGTGGCGTCCGAGATCATGCAGGATTTCGTGTTCTTCCTGTCGGTGGTGGCAATCGTCTACACCTCGCTGGTCGCGCTGATGCAGGAGGACATCAAGAAGTTGATCGCCTATTCGTCGGTCGCCCATATGGGCTTCGTGACGATGGGCATCTTCGCGGCGAACCAGCAGGGCGTCGACGGCGCGATGTTCCAGATGATCAGCCACGGCTTCATCTCGGGCGCGCTGTTCCTTTGCGTCGGCGTCATCTACGACCGGATGCACACGCGCGAGATCGCGGCCTATGGGGGCTTGGCCAACCGGATGCCGGTCTATGCGACGGTGATGATGCTGTTCACCATGGCCAATGTCGGCCTGCCCGGGACCAGCGGCTTCGTGGGCGAGTTCCTGACCATGGCCGGCACCTTCCAGGTCTCGACGTGGGCCGCCTTCGGCGCCGCCACCGGCGTGATCCTGTCGGCGGCCTATGCGCTGTGGCTCTATCGGCGGGTGGTGTTCGGGGACCTCATCAAGCAGAGCTTGCAGACCATCGCCGACATGGATCGCCGCGAGATCGCCGTGATGGCGCCGCTGGTGTTCTTCACCATCCTGCTCGGTGTCTATCCCTCGCTCGCCATCGACCTGTTCTCGCCCGCCGTCGAGTCCCTGCTCGAGGGCGTGCGCACGGCGCAGTCGGCGGCCGATGCCGTCCAGCTTGCCCTGAAGTGACCGGGAGACCCTGACGATGAACGGCGAATTCGCGCTGGTCCTGCCCGAGATCCTGATGGCCGCGGGCGCCATGATCCTGCTGATGTTCGGCGTCTACGGCGGCGAGGAGAAGCAGAGGAACACCGTCACCTGGGCCGCCGCGGGCCTGATGCTGCTGGTGGCGGCGATCGTCGCGACGCGAGGCGGCGCCGAGGCCACGGCCTTCGGCGGCGCCTTCGTGGACGACGGCTTCGCGCGCTTCACCAAGGTGGTGATCCTGCTGAGCTCGGCGCTGATGCTGCTGGTCGGGCAGGGCTATCTCGACCGGCGCGGCATCCTGCGCTTCGAATATCCGGTGCTGATCGTGCTGGCCACGCTGGGCATGATGATGATGGTCTCGGCCGGCGGGCTGATCGCGCTCTACATGGGGCTCGAGCTCCAGTCCCTCGCGCTCTACGTCATCGCCGCCTTCAACCGCGACAGCGCGCGTTCAACCGAAGCCGGGCTCAAGTATTTCGTGCTGGGGGCGCTGTCGTCGGGGATGCTGCTCTATGGTGCGTCGCTGGTCTACGGCTACACCGGCTCGACCAGCTTCTCGACCATCGGCGCGGTGATCGCGGCCGAGGGCGTGTCTCTGGGGCTCACCTTCGGGCTCGTGTTCATCTGCGCGGGGCTGGCCTTCAAGATCTCGGCGGTGCCGTTCCACATGTGGACACCCGATGTCTATGAAGGGGCGCCCACGCCGGTCACCGCGTTCTTCGCCACGGCGCCCAAGGTCGCGGCCGGCGCGCTATTCGCGCGGGCACTGTTTGACGGCTTTGGCAACGCGGTGGCCGAGTGGCAGCAGATCCTCGTCTTCGTTTCGATCGCCTCGATGTTCCTCGGCTCGATCGCCGCGATCGGGCAGACGAACCTCAAGCGGCTGCTCGCCTATTCGTCGATCGGCCACATGGGATTCGCGCTGGTGGGCCTGGCCGCGGGCACGCAGGCGGGGGCGGAATCGCTGCTCACCTACCTGGTGATCTACGTCATCATGAACATCGGCACCTTCGCCTTCGTCCTGTCGATGGAGCGCGACGGCCAGCCGGTGGTGCAAGTGTCCGACCTCGCCGGCCTTGCCGAGACGCGGCCGGCTCAGGCGCTGGCGCTTGCGGTGCTGATGTTCTCGCTGGCCGGCATCCCGCCGATGGTGGGCTTCTTCGCGAAGTTCTTCGTCTTCAAGGCGGCAGTCGATGCGGGCCTCGTGGCGCTCGCGGTGGCGGGGGCGGTGGCCTCGGTGATCGGGGCCTACTACTACCTCAACATCGTGCGCGTGATGTATCTGAGCCCGGCGGACCGGCCGCTCGACATCCGGACCAGCATGATCGGGCAGGGGGCGCTGGGGTTGTCGGCGCTGGCGATGGCCGCGGGCTGGCTGCCGGTCTTCGACGGCTTTGGCCTGACCGAGATGGCGGCGGCCGCGGCGCAGTCGCTGCTCCGGTGAGCGCGCCCGAGGGGCCTTGCCGGTGACCGGCTGGGCGGGGAGCGCGGATCGGGTCGTCCTCGACGAGGTCGACTCGACCAATGCCGAGGCGCAGCGTCGTGCGGCGCAGGTGCATGGGCCCCTGTGGATCGCCGCGCGGCGCCAGAGCGCCGGGCGCGGGCGCAGCGGGCGCCAATGGCTCTCGCCCGAGGGCAATCTGGCGGCGACGCTGCTGCTGCGGCGCGACGAGCCGCCGGCAGAGAAGGCGCGGCTTTCCTTCCACGCCGCGCTGGCCGTGGCCGAACTCGTCGAGCGGCTGGCGCCGGGTGCGCCTGTGGCGCTGAAATGGCCGAACGACGTGCTGCTGGCCGGGGCCAAGGTGTCGGGCATCCTGCTCGAGAGCTTCGCCACGCCCGCCCCGGGGGCCAATCTTGCCATCGGGATCGGCGTGAACCTCGCGCATTTCCCGCCGCCCGAACAGACGCGCTGGCCCGCGACCTCGGTCGCCGCGGCGCTGGGGCGCGTTCCGCCGGTCGAGGAGGCGCTGGGCCTGCTGGCCGATCGCATGGCGCACTGGCTGGCCATCGACGCGGCGCGCGGCTTCGCGCCGGTCCGCGAGGCCTGGCTCGCGCGCGCCGGCCATCTGGGCCGCCGGATCGAGGCGCGCCTTGCGTCCGAGACCGTCGCCGGCATCTTCGAGGATGTCACGGCCGACGGCGCGCTGATTCTTGCGACGACCTCCGGGCGGCGCGTGATCACCGCGGCCGATATCCACTTCCCCGCCTGAGCGCGAAAGGGTCCCGACATGCTGCTGGCGATCGACGTGGGCAACACCAACACCGTCTTCGCGCTGTTCCGCGACCGCGAGGTGGTCGGCGAGTGGCGCTGCAACACCGAAAGCGTGCGCACCGCCGACCAGTATTTCGTGTGGCTCAAGCAGCTGATGGAGCATGGCGGCCACGCCATGTCCGAGGTCGAGGACGTGGTGATCTCGAACGTCGCACCGGCGACGCTGTTCAACCTGCGGGTCCTGTGCGACCGGTATTTCAACACGCGCCCGCTGGTGGTCGGCAAGGGCGATTGCCGCCTGCCGGTCGAGGTCCGCGTCGACAATCCGCACGAGGTGGGCGCCGACCGGCTGGTGAACACGGTGGCGGCCTATCACCGCTACGGGCCCGACCTGATCGTTGTGGATTTCGGCACGGCCACTACATTCGACGTCGTGGCGCATGACGGCGCCTATGTCGGCGGCGTGATTGCGCCCGGCGTCAATCTTTCGCTCGACGCGCTGCACACGGCCGCGGCGCATCTGCCGCGCATCGACGTGACGCAGCCGCAGACCGTGTTGGGACGCAACACCGTGGCCTGCATGCAGTCGGGCATCTACTGGGGCTATGTCGGCCTCATCGAGGGGATATGCGCGAGGCTCGCCGCGGAACGCGAGCGCAGGATGAAGGTGATCGCGACCGGGGGCCTTTCGCCCCTCTTCGCCCGCGGCACCAGCGTGATAGAGGCAGTGGACCCCGACCTGACCGTGCGCGGCCTGGTGCTGATCCACGACTACAACAAGACAGGCAAGCTGAACGGATGAAAGACACGAACCCTGGCCCGCTCGTCTACGTCGCCCTTGGCGGCGCGGGCGAGATCGGGATGAATTGTTACATGTACGGGATGGGCGAGGGCGGCGCGCGGCGCTGGATCATCGTCGATCTCGGCATCGGTTTCGGCGACATGGACACCGCTCCGGGCGTCGAGCTGGTGCTTCCCGACATCACTTTCGCGGTCGAGGAGCGCGCCCGCATCGACGGCATCTTCCTCACGCATGGCCATGAGGACCATATCGGGGCGCTGCCGCACCTGTGGCCCAAGCTGAAGGTGCCGGTCTATGCGCGGCCCTTCACGGCCGAGCTCGCGCGCCGCAAGCTGACGGATGTGGGGCTCGACCCCTCGGTCGTGCGCGAGATCGACCTCGGCCAGCGCATCGAGGCCGGTCCCTTCTCGGTCGAATATCTCAACGTCACGCATTCGATCCCGGAAGCCTCGATGCTCGCGATCCGCACGGCGGCCGGGACAGCCGTGCATTCTGGCGACTTCAAGCTCGACCCGGCGCCGCAGCTTGGCGAGGCGGCCGACCTCGCGCCCTTCGAGGCGCTGGGCGACGAGGGCGTGCAGGCGCTGGCCTGCGACTCGACGAACGTCTTTCTCGACGGCGAGGCGGGGTCCGAGGGCGACATCGTCGCCAACCTCACGCGCCTGATCTCCGAGGCGCCGCGGGCCGTTGCCGCGACCTCGTTCGCCTCGAACGTCGCGCGCCTCAAGACGCTGGCCGAGGCGGCCGAGGCGACGGGCCGCTCGGTCGTCATCGTCGGCCGCGCGATGCGGCGGATGATCGAGGTTGCACTCCAGACCGGCCAGATCGACCGCTTCCCCAAGGTCGTGCCCGACGAGGATGCGTCCTCGATCCCGGCCGAAAACCTGTTCTACCTCGTCACCGGCAGCCAGGGCGAGGGCCGTGCCGCGCTCGCGCGGATCGCGGCGGGGACGCACCCGACCGTGTCCTTGTCGGCCGGCGATCTCGTGCTGTTCTCGTCGAAGACGATCCCCGGCAACGAGGGCGGCATCTACCGGCTCTACAACCGTCTGTCCGAGCAGGGCATCAAGGTGATCGACGGCGACATGGCGCGCATCCACGTGTCGGGCCATGCCCGGCGCGGCGATCTCGAGAGGATCTACAAGGCGCTTCGCCCGCGGGTCTCGGTGCCGATCCATGGCGAGCACCGGCACCTCGTCGAGCATGCGGCCTCGGCTTCCGGCTGGGGCGCGGCTCATGCGATCGTGGCGCCGAACGGCTCGGTCACCCGGCTCGACGGCAATGCGCCGGGCGTGGTCGACGAGATCGAGACCGGGCGCGTCTACCTCGACGGCGCAGCGCAGGTGGGCGCGCTGGACGGCGTGATCCGCGAGCGGCTGAAGATGGCGCGCCTCGGTCTTGTCATCGTCTCGGTGGTGACGGACGAGGAGGGCGAGCTGATAGCCGATCCCGAGGTGCGATGCCTGGGCGCACCCAAGGACGGGCCGAACTGGTCCGCGCCGCTGGCCGAGATGATCGCGGACGAGGTGGATGCCGCGCTGGAGGGCGCGCCGCGCAAGGCCCGCAAGACCGATGCCGGCATCGAGGACATCGCGCTGCGGGCCGTGCGCAAGGTCACCAACCGCCACTGGGGCAAGAAGCCCGTGGTCAGCGTGATCGTGCACCGGCTCGAGGAGGAGTAAGGGGCACCGGCACGCCAGCCGCTCGCGGGGCGGCGCCGGGCACGGACCGCCTAGGGGCAGGGCTGGTGGCTTGACCTGCGCGCGCGGTCCGTGCTCCCCTTGCCCTGCGGCATCCCGTGCCGCGGGGCGAAGGATGGGAGGGCTGCCATGACCACTCGATCTCGCGTTGCGGCCTGCTTCCTGACCCTCGTCGCGGCCAGCGCGCTTGCCGGCTGCAACCTGACCTTCGAGCCGGTCAACCTGAATGCCGCCGAGTCGCCCGCGGCCTGGGCGGACAATTTCAACGCCGGTCGGGTCTCGCCACCCGCAGGCCGCTGATACGGCAAGCCGCCCGGCGGAGGTGCGGGCGGCAGGTCTGCAATCCGGAATTGTGCGCCCGAGAACGGGCTGGGCGGGGCGCATCTCGCGACCGCCGGGCCGATGGGCGAGCCGCCGCGACCAGCGGGGCCCGCGCCCGGCCTGAGATCACGCGGCTTCGCTGCCGCTTTCCTCGCCCTCGCCGTCGCCGGCGGTCGTCTTTCGCGTGGCACGGATCGGAACCGGCCGCAGCAGGAAATCGGGCACATGGTCGCCGAGGCCGATCACCGGCTTGTCGCCGCGCCCCTCGCTACGACGACCGCCACGGTCGCGCTCGCGCCGGGGTTCGCGCGGCGTCTCGCGCTCGGCCCGCGTCTCGGCGGGCTGCGCTTCGGGCTTCGCTTCGGGCTTCGGTGCGGGGACGGCGGGCCGCTCCTCGCGCCGCCGCTCGCCGCGCTCGGCGCGCCGCCGCGGGCGCTCGTCCTCGTGCGGCGCCGGCTCGGCGCTCTCGGGGGCCGCGACATGGCCCGCGGGAAGGTCGCGGCGCGGTATCGGCTTGCCGATCAGCTCCTCGATCTTGTCGAGATACTTCTGGTCGTAGGGCGCGCAGATCGACAGCGCGATGCCCTCGCGCCCGGCGCGGCCCGTGCGGCCGATGCGGTGGACATAGTCCTCGGCATGCATCGGCAGGTCGAAGTTGAAGATGTGCGAGACGTTCGGGATGTCGAGCCCGCGCGCCGCCACGTCCGAGGCCACGAGGATCTTGATCGTCCCGTCGCGGAAGGCGTTGAGCGTGGCCGTGCGCACCGACTGGTCGAGATCGCCATGCAGCGCGCCGCAGTTGTAGCCATGCTTGTGCAGCGACTTGTAGAGCACGCCCACGTCGCGCTTGCGGTTGCAGAAGATGATGGCGTTGCGGAATTTCTCGCCCTCGCCGTCGATCATGGCGCGCAGGAGCGCCCGCTTCTCGGTGTCGGCCTTGTCCTTGCGCGAGGGGCGGAACATGGTCACGCCCTGCGTCACCGTCTCGGCCGTGGTCGCCTGCTTGGCCACTTCGACGCGGATGGGGTTATGCAGGAACGCCTCGGTCAGGCGCGTGATCTCGGGCGGCATGGTGGCCGAGAAGAACAGCGTCTGGCGGGTGAACGGGGTGAGGCTGAAGATCCGCTCGATGTCGGGGATGAAGCCCATGTCGAGCATCCGGTCGGCCTCGTCGACCACCATCACCTGCACGCCGGTCAGCATCAGCTTGCCGCGCTCGAAATGGTCGAGCAGGCGACCCGGAGTGGCGATCAGCACATCGACGCCGCGGTCGATCAGCTTGTCCTGGTCCTTGAAGCTGACGCCGCCGATCAGCAGCGCCATGCTAAGCTTGTGATACTTGCCGTAGATCTCGAAGTTCTCGGCCACCTGGGCCGCGAGTTCGCGCGTCGGGCACAGGATCAGCGAGCGCGGCATGCGCGCCCGTGCCCGGCCCTTGGCCAGCAGCGTGATCATCGGCAGGGTGAACGAGGCGGTCTTGCCGGTGCCGGTCTGGGCGATGCCCAGCACGTCGCGGCCCTTCAGTGCCTCGGGGATGGCCTGGGCCTGGATGGGGGTGGGGGTTTCATAACCCGCCTCCACGACCGCCTGGAGAACCTTGGGGTCGAGGTCGAGATCGGAGAATTTCATAGGGCTCCTTGATGCTGGCGCGTTCGCGAATTTGCGGCTTCAGGGTGGCCGCATCGTCTCGCGCGGCCCCGGGCGCCCGGATTGGCACCCTGCATCGATGCGCGGTAGATGGCGGATCGGGCGCGAAAAGTCAATGAAGCACGCCGGAATCGGCGCCTGACGCGACCTCCGGACGCATAATCACGGGCGATCGCGCCCCGCCGCCTCGGCGGGAGTGATGGGGCGCGGGCGTCGCGGCCCGCGGCCCCGCTGGCGGCGTCAGACGTGCATCTCCTTGGTCGCGCTCAGCTTCAGCTCGGGCCAGTCGCGGGTCACCCGGTCGATGTCCCATTGCAGGCGAGTCATGTAGACGGGGTCGCCGTCGTGGTCGGTCGCCATGTGGCCGCGGTTGGCCTTGGTGAAGGCGTCGATCCGGTCGGCCGGTCCCGACACCCAGCGGGCCGAGGTGAACTGGGTCTGCTCGAAGCGCACGGGCAGGCCGTATTCGGTCTCGATCCGGCTTGCCAGCACGTCGAATTGAAGGGCGCCCACCACGCCCACGATCCAGCCCGAGCCGATCGCCGGCTTGAAGAGTTTCGCCGCCCCTTCCTCGGCGAACTGCAGCAGCGCCTTGTCGAGATGCTTGGCCTTCATCGGGTCGCCCGCGCGAACCGCCTGCAACAGTTCGGGTGCGAAGGCGGGGATGCCGGTGAAGCGCAGATCCTCGCCCTCGCTCAGCGCGTCGCCGATGCGCAGCTGGCCGTGGTTCGGGATGCCGATGATGTCGCCGGCCCAGGCGTCCTCGGCCAGTTCGCGCTCGGAGGCGAGGAACAGCACCGGGTTCGAGATCGCCATCGGCTTGCCGGCGCGGACGTGGTGGAGCTTCATGCCACGCATGAAGTGGCCGCTGCAAAGCCTCACGAAGGCGACACGATCGCGGTGCTTGGGGTCCATGTTCGCCTGCACCTTGAAGACGAACCCGGTGACCTTCGGCTCGTCCGCGGTCACCTGCCGCGTCGCGGTGCGCCGGGGCTGCGGCGGGGGCGCGTTCTCGGAAATGCCGTCCATCAGCTCCTTCACGCCGAAGGAATTGATCGCCGAGCCGAACCAGATCGGCGTCATGTGCCCTTCGAGGAAGGCCTGCCGGTCGAAGGCGGGCAAGAGTTCACGCGCCATCTCGACCCCCTCGCGCAGCTTCACCAGCAGGTCGGGCGGCACATGCGCCTCGATCCGCGGGTCGTCGAGCCCGTCGAGCGCGATGGACTGCCCGCGCCGGTTGCGGTCGGCGCGGTCCATCAGTTCCAGCCGGTCGTGGATCAGGTCATAGGCGCCAATGAAGTCGCGTCCCATTCCGATCGGCCAGCTTGCCGGCGAGACGTCGAGCGCCAGCGCCTCCTGGATCTCGTCGATGATCTCGAAGGTGTCGCGGCTCTCGCGGTCCATCTTGTTGCAGAAGGTCAGGATCGGCAGGTCGCGCAGGCGACAGACCTCGAACAGCTTGCGCGTCTGGCTCTCGACGCCCTTGGCGCCGTCGATCACCATGATGGCCGCGTCGACCGCCGTCAGCGTGCGGTAGGTGTCCTCGGAAAAATCCTCGTGACCCGGCGTGTCCACCAGGTTGAACCAGTTCTTGCCGTATTCGAACGACATGGCCGAGGCCGAGACCGAGATGCCCCGCTCCTGTTCCAGCTTCATGAAGTCCGAGCGCGTGCGCCGCGCCTCGCCCTTGGCGCGCACCTGCCCGGCCATCTGGATCGCGCCGCCGAACAGCAGGAGCTTTTCGGTCAGCGTCGTCTTGCCCGCATCGGGATGCGAGATGATCGCGAAGGTGCGCCGCCGCGCGATCTCGAGCGGCAGGACGGGGGCGTTTGATCCATGGTCACGCATGGCGCGCCGTATATCCCGGCACCGCGCCGAGGTGAAGAGCGAAGCCACCGCCCGCCTGCGCCCCTCTGTCCCGCCCCTGAGGGTGGGGCTTGTCAGGCTGGGGAGGGCTTGTTACCTGTGAAACAGCGAGCCTGACAAAATTGCTCGGGAAGAGGATGCCAGCCGGGAACCCCGTCATTCGCGTCGTCGAGGGAGGCAAGCCGCCGCCGCGGCTGGCGCTCGAGTGCATCACCGTGCGCTTCGACGGCGTGGCGGCGGTCGATGACCTCTCGCTCGAGGTGGGCGCGGGCGAACTGGTCTGCCTGCTCGGGCCGTCCGGCTGCGGCAAGTCCACCACGCTGCGCGTCGCCGCGGGCGTCGAGCGGCAGAGCATGGGCCGCGTGCTGGTGGACGGGCGCGTCGTGTCGGACGACCGGCTCCACGCGCCGCCCGAGGCGCGCTCGGTCGGGCTGATGTTCCAGGATTTCGCGCTGTTTCCGCACCTGACGGTGGCCGAGAACGTGGGCTTCGGCCTGCGCCGCGGCGTCGGCGCGGACGAGCGCGCCGCCACCGTGCGTGACTACCTTCGCCGCGTCGGGCTGTCGGGATACGAGCGCAAGTATCCCCATCAGCTCTCGGGCGGCGAGCAGCAGCGCGTGGCGCTGGCGCGCGCGCTTGCCCCGCGTCCGCGCGTCATGCTGATGGACGAGCCGTATTCCGGCCTCGACAACCGCCTGCGCGACGAGGTGCGCGACGAGTCGCTGTCGATCCTGAAGGAGGAAGGGGCGGGGGTGCTGCTGGTCACCCACGACCCGGACGAGGCGATGCGCATGTCCGACCGCATCGCGCTGATGCGCGAGGGGCGGATCGTACAGGTGGGCGCCGCCTACCACATCTACAACTATCCCAGGGACCGGGCGGCGGCGGCCTTCTTCTCGGACCTCAACGTGATCCATGGCGTGGTGCGCGCGCGCCAGACCGACACGCCCTTCGGGCTGTTCCTGACGCCGGGGCTGGTCGATGGCGCGGATGTCGAGATCATCGTCCGGCCGCAGCACCTGAAGGTGACGGCCGACAAGGGGCAGGAGCCCGCGCTGAGCCCCGAGGACGGCATCGCCGCCCGCGGCCGCGTCATGCGCGCCCGCTTCGTCGGGGCGCAGAGCCTGATCGAAGTCGCCATGGACCATGACGGCCAGGTGCTGCGCGCGACCGTGCCCCATGCCTGGCTGCCCGAGCCCGGCACGCCCGTGTGGCTGTCGATGCGGCGCGACCGCTGCTTCGTCTTCCCCTGCGAGCGGCAGAGCCGGGTCGCGACGCCCTACGCTGCCGCCGCCGAGTGAGCCGCGCGCGCGGGCGCGAAGGTCCGCATCGCCGCCCGCTTGCCCGATTGCGGGAACCGTCGAAATCGGGTCTTTCAACCGCGCCGCCGAGCGAATATGTGTGTCCGGGACCGACGACCCGCGCAGGACCGCGCGGCGGTGCGCGGAAGTGACAGGGAGACGAGATTCATGGGCCTCAGCATCTGGCAAATCCTGATCGTGGTGCTGCTCCTGGTCCTGCTTTTCGGGCGCGGGAAGATCTCCGAGCTCATGGGCGACATGGCCAAGGGGATCAAGAGCTTCAAGAAGGGCATGGCCGAGGATCCGGACGAGGCGCCGAAGGTCGCCGAGCGCCGCGACCAGACCATCGACGTGACGCCCAGCAAGGCGGAGCAGGGCAAGGACAACGCCTGATCCGCGGGAGGGGGAGCACGCCCCATGTTCGACATCGGCTGGAGCGAGCTTCTCGTCATCGGCATGCTGGCGCTGATCGTCGTCGGCCCCAAGGAGCTTCCGGGGCTGTTGCGCACGATCGGCCAGTATGTCGGCAAGGCGCGCTCGGTCGCCCGCGAGTTCCAGCGCTCGATGGACGAGGCGGCGCGCGAGGCCGATATCGGTGCCCTCAAGGAGCTGCGCGACGCCAAGCTCGACCTCGACTCGATGACCCGGATCGACTTTGCCGAGCAGGCGCGCCGCAGCAGCGCGAGCGTGACGGGGACGAAGCCCGCAAGCGCCTCGCCGACTGGCGCGGCACCGGCTGCGGCGTCCTCCGGCTCCACGGCTGCCACGCCTGCGAGCGCCGGGCCAGCCCCGGCCGCCGTCCCCGCGCCGTCGACGCCCGAGCCCGCCACGGCGCGCCCCACCGGCACCGACGACGCCTGATACCGGACCCCCGATGACCGAGAAGCATATCGAGGAGAGCTCGGCGCCGCTGATCGAGCACCTGATCGAACTCCGCACCCGGCTGATGTGGTCGCTCGCCGGGCTCGGTGTCGGGTTCGTGATCTGCTGGATCTTCGCCGAGGACATCTACACGATCCTGACGCTGCCGCTGTGCAACGCGCTCGAGGATCGCGGCCAGCGCTGCGGCCTGATCTTCACGGCGCTGCACGAGGCGTTCTTCACCTATCTCAAGCTCGCGCTGTTCGGCGGCTTCTGCCTCGCCTTCCCGGTGATCGCGAACCAGCTCTGGCGCTTCGTCGCGCCGGGGCTCTACACCTCGGAGCAGAAGGCCTTCCTGCCGTTCCTGGTCGCCACGCCCATCCTGTTCATCATGGGCGGCAGCTTCGTCTATTTCCTCATCATGCCGCTCGCGATCGACTTCTTCCTGAACTTCCAGGTTCCGGGGGACGGGACGGGCACCACGCATATCGAGTTCCTGGGAAAGGTGAACGAGTATCTCTCGCTCTCGATGACCTTCATCCTGGCCTTCGGCGTCTGCTTCCAGCTGCCCGTGTTGCTGACCCTGATGGGCCGCGCGGGGCTGGTGACGGCGGACGGTCTTGCGGGAAAGCGCAAATACGCCATCGTCGGTATCGCGGCCGTCGCGGCCGTGCTGACGCCGCCGGACGTGATCAGCCAGCTCGGCCTCGGCTCGGCGGTCTACCTGCTCTACGAGATCTCGATCCACCTCGTCCGCCTCAACGAGCGCAAGCGCGCCGCGGCGGCCGAGCCGTGGGAGGACGAGGACGAGGACGCCGCCGCCGGCACCGAGGTCGCGCCGCGGTCGCCGGAGAAGGGGGCATGATCGGCGACACCGCGCTGCTCGCGCGGATCGCCGAGGCGCTCGAGCGCATCGCGCCCCCGCCAGCGCCGGCGCCCGATCTCGGCGCCGCCGACGCCTTCGTCTGGGCACCCGATCCCGACCGCCTGATCCCGGTCCGGCGCGTCAACCGCGTCGAGATGGAGCTTCTGGTCGGCATCGACCGCTCGCGCGACACGCTGATCGAGAACACCGGGCGCTTCGCGCGGGGCCTGCCCGCCAACAACGCGCTGCTGTGGGGCGCAAGGGGCATGGGCAAGTCGTCGCTGGTCAAGGCCGCGCACGCCCGCGCAAATGCCGAGACGGGCACGCTGCGGCTGATCGAGATCCACCGCGAGGACATCCCCACGATCGGGCGGCTGCTCGACCTGCTGCGCGGCCAGGCGCTGCGGTTCCTGGTGTTCTGTGACGACCTTTCGTTCGACAAGGACGACAGCCATTACAAGTCGCTGAAGGCCGTGCTCGACGGCGGCATCGCGGGCCGGCCCGAGAACGTGCTGTTCTACGCGACCTCGAACCGGCGCCACCTGATGCCGCGCGACATGATCGAGAACGAGCGATCGACCGCGATCAACCCCTCGGAAGCAACCGAGGAGAAGGTGTCGCTGTCGGACCGCTTCGGGCTGTGGCTCGGCTTCCACCCCTGCACGCAGGACGAGTTCCTGGCGATGATCCGCGGCTACTGCGACCATTTCGGCATTGCCATCGACGATGCGCGGCTGCGCGCCGAGGCCGTCGAATGGCGCCAGTCGCGGGGCGCGATGTCGGGCCGCGTGGCGTGGCAGTTCATCCAGGACCTTGCGGGGCGCGAGGGCATCGCGATCGGCCTCTGATCCCTGCCTGCACCGACTGGAACCCGCCAGAAGATCCCCCGCTGCCCCGACCCCCGAGCCGGGGCCTCGCCGGCATCGCCGAGCACAGGAGGCCCCGGGTCTAGCGCGGCGAGCGGGCCAAGCCCCGAACCACGTGAGTCCGGATCGGTGAGACGTGGTGTGAGCTCATCCCGACCGGCGGGGCGTCCCGCGCCGAGCGCGCCATCCCGCGCGGAGCCTTCGGCGCCATTGGGGCAGGCGGCTCCCACGCGCTGCGGGACGCCGCCTTGGCAAGACCTCTTCAGAAGAACGGCATCGGGTCGACGCTGACGGCGCCGCGGCGAACCTCGAAATGCATGCGCGGCTCGCCACCATCGGGTGCGGCGGCGACGCGGCCGATGGTCTGTCCGCGCCGCACCGCGGCGCCCTTGCCGACCGACACGCCATCGACGCGGCCATAGACCGTGAGGAGCTCGCCCTGATGGCGGACGACCACGATCGTCCCGAGCCCGCCCAGCGAGGGCGAAACCAGCGCGACCGTGCCATCCGCCGCGGCGACCACGGGGGCACCGACGGGGGCCGCGAAATCGACGCCCTCGTTGCGCGTCCCGCCCGCGCCCCAGGTGTTGTAGGCAACGGCGACCGGGCCCTCGACCGGGCGGGTCAGCCGCAGGTTCTCGAGCCCCGCCGGGCGCGATGCGGTGGGCGCCGCCGCCAGTTCCTGCTCGGCCGCGCGCTCGGCCTCGCGCGCTGCGCGCTCCATCTCGGCCGTGGTCGCGGCCGTTTCGGACGGCGGGCGGATCGTAGGTGAAGGCGTCTGGTACTGTCCCAGGTCGGGCGACGGCAGGTCGGCCGGCCGCGCGGGCTCCGGCGGCAGGGGCGTGGCCGACGATGGCGGCGGCGAGAGTGGCGCCTCGGGGGTGCCCGAGCGGTCGATCGCGGCCGCCGCGATGTCGGGCGACCAGCCCCCGGCGCTGCCCGCCTGCGTCGCGCCCGTGCCGCCCGCGACCGTTCCGGCCGCGGCATCCGCGCCGATCGGGCTCGTCACCACCGAGGGCGCCGGGGCCGGCTGGGTGTCGAATCCGCCGCCCACGCTGCCGCCCGCCGCGGCGACGGCGGTGCCGCCATAGCCGCCGGGGCGCGGCGGCAGGACCAGTTCGTCGCCCGGCCGCAGAGGCTGGCCGGCGGCGAGGCCGTTGTAGGCGCCCAGTTCGCTGGCCGAGAGCCCCACCCGATCGGCGAGGCTCGCGACGGTGTCGCCCTGGCCCGCTCGGATCGCCTCGTAGCCGTCATAGGCAATGATGCCGCCCGGCCCCGCAACCGGTGCGCCGGGGACCGCGGCCGCCGCGGCGGAGGGCTGACCGGCCGCGCCGGTGCCGCGATATTCGACGGACGCCCGGTCCGCCGGCTGGCGTCCCGCGCAACCGGCCAGTGCAATCGCCACCGCGAGGGCGAAGCCGGGCCCCGCATTCAGACTCTTCGACCGCATGCTGCTTTCCGCTCCTGCCTCGTCACGTTTCTCGTCGTCGAGAGGCCGCGCGCCCAAGCCGGCGCCGGTCCCTGCCTCGCCCGCAGCGGCCCGCCTGCTCAGGGGCCGTTCTCCTCGGGCATCCCCTCGATCAGCGGCACGAAGAGCACATCCGTCAGGACCTTGTAGTCGAGACCTTCGTCGGTCTTCTCGATCCGGATCAGCTGCTGCACCTCGTCCGACTGCCCGACGGGCAAAACCATTATGCCACCGGGACGCAATTGTTCCAACAGCATGCGCGGCGCATCATCGGCGGCGGCGGCGATCAGGATGCGGTCGAAGGGCGCCTGCTCGGGCCAGCCGCGGGTGCCGTCGCCGGTGCGGATGGTGACATTGGTGATGCCCAGCGTCTCGAGCCGCTCGCGCGCCAGCCGAACCAGCGGGCGGTGGCGCTCGATCGCGTAGACCCGGCGCGCGAGGCGGGCGAGGATCGCGGTCTGGTAGCCCGAGCCCGCGCCGATCTCGAGCACCTTGCAGCGCGGCGTGACGTTCAGCGCCTCGGTCATCACGGCGACGATCGAGGGCTGCGAGATGGTCTGCCCGCAGGCAATCGGCAACGGCCGGTCCTCCCACGCGCGGTCCTTGAAGGCGCGGTCGACGAACACGTCCCGCGGCACCGACTCCATCGCGGTCAGCACGCGCTTGTCGGTGACGCCCGCCTGCCGCAGGCTCAGCATCAGGCGCATCAGGCTCTCGGCCCGGGCATCCGGCTCCATCGCAAACTCCGGGTTGAGGGAAAGCGACACGTGGCCCGAGCCTAGACCGAAGCGGGGCGCCTGTCAGCGGCCAGCGTGGCGCGGGCTTCCTCGATCAGGTCGTGCGCGGTCATCTGCGGCAGGATGGGCGTCACCGTGATCCAGCCCTCGAGGCAGAGCCGCGCGTCGGTCCCCTCGGGCGCCGAAGCGTTCGCGGTGGTGTGGCGCAGGAACTGGAACTCGCGCCCGTTCGGTGCCGTGTAGGGGACGACGTTGAAGGTCGCCTCGGTCCGGATCCCGTGCGGGCAGACGGTGAGGCCCCTGACCGCCTCGGGCCGCACGGCGGGGAAGTTCACGTTGTAGAACACGCCGCGGCGCTGCGGCATGGCCAGCACGCGGCGGACCGCTTCGGCCCCATGGGTGCGGGCAGGATCCCAGATGTCATCGGGCGCGCCCTCCCAGTTGCGGAAGAACTGGCTCATGGCGATGGCGGGCCGGCCGGCCAGCGCCGCCTCCATCGCCGCGCCCACCGTGCCGGAATAGACGAGGTCCTCGGCGACGTTGTGGCCGCGGTTGACGCCCGAGATCACAAGGTCGGGCGGCGCCTCCTTCATCACGCCGTGCAGGCCGACCAGCGCGCAGTCGGCCGGGTAGCCATCGACCGAAAAGCGCCGCGGCCCGAGCCGGGTCATCCGCGTGGGCGAGGTGTAGGAGATCGCGTGGCTCGCCCCAGATCTCTCGTTGTCAGGCGCGACGACCCAGATCTCGCCGGAGGGGCCGGCCACCTCGGCGGCGATGGCCTCGGCCAGCGCGAGGCCCGGCGCGTTGATGCCGTCGTCGTTGGTGATGAGAATCCGCATGCCCGCTTCCCCGCCTTCCGCCGCACCTGCCGGGGTTTTAGGGGCGGGGCGGGGCGGCGTCCATGGCGGATTTGAGGGGGCGAGGGCACCACGGGTTGAACTCGTGCGCGCGCTGCGTGACACTCAACAACCTCGCGGCCATCGCCAGAGCGTCATTGCACGACCCTGCAACAGAGCCGCGACCTGGAGAGCCGTCGTGCATGCTGGGCGAGGGCGGCATGGTCGCTTTTGGAGGGCGAGGCATGAGTGAAGTTTCGGTGCGCCATGTCGAGGCCCGCGATGCCGAGGTCATCCGCGAGATCTTCCAGTCGCCTCATGTCGTGCGCGGTACCACGCGCCTCCCGTTTCAGGCGTCCGAGGAGCTGTCGAAGCGGATCGGATATGATCCCGCGATGCTCAAGCTCGTGGCGGTGATCGAGGATGAGGTCGCGGGCTATGCCGAACTGCAGACGTTTCCCGACTGGGCTCGCCACCGGCATGCCGGCGAGATCAACATGATCACGACTCATCAGAGATTTCGCGGGCGTGGTGTGGGTGACGCCTTGATGGCCGCGATGCTTGAAGTTGCCGACAATTGGCTGCGGTTGCGTCGTGTCGGCCTCTTCTGCTGGGAGGGGAACCCGAAGGCCGTGGCGCTCTATGAGCGTCACGGCTTCGTCAGAGAGGGTGTCATGCGGGACTTCGTCGTGGTGGACGGAGGATTTTGCGATGCCACCATGATGGGTCGTATCAGGCGTGACCCGCTCGACGCATGAGCAGTCATTTCACCGCGTAATGTAACGGGTCAGCAATTGCGCACCGCCGACGACGCTGCGTGATGGTGCGGAGCCTGCCCCTTCAGCTCAGCATGCCGTCCGCCGCGATCCGGCTTGCGCCTTTCATGTAGGGGCGCAACACCTCGGGGATCACGATCGAGCCATCCGCCTGCTGGCCGTTCTCCATGACCGCGATCAGCGTGCGCCCCACCGCGAGGCCCGAGCCGTTCAGGGTGTGCACGAAGTCGGGGCGCTTTTCGCCTTCGCGGCGGAAGCGGGCGTTCATGCGCCGGGCCTGGAAGTCGCCGCAGACCGAGCAGGAGCTGATCTCGCGGTAGGTGTTCTGTCCCGGCAGCCAGACCTCGATGTCATGCGTGCGCCGGGCGCCGAAGCCCATGTCGCCGGTGCAGAGCACCACGGTGCGGTAGGGCAGGCCGAGGCGTTCGAGAATTCCCTCGGCGCAGCGGGTCATGCGCTCGTGCTCGGAGAGCGCGTCCTCGGGCGTGGTGATCGAGACCATCTCGACCTTCTCGAACTGGTGCTGGCGCAGCATGCCGCGGGTGTCCTTGCCGGCGCTGCCGGCCTCGGAGCGGAAGCACTGGGTCCAGGCGGTAAAGCGCAGGGGCAGGGCGGCCGCGTCGAGGATCTCGCCCGCCGCGATGTTGGTCAGCGTCACCTCGGCGGTCGGGATCAGCCACCAGCCATTGGTGGTCTGGTAGCTGTCCTCGGCGAATTTCGGCAACTGGCCGGTGCCGATCATCGCCTCGTCCTTGACCAGCACGGGGGTCCAGACCTCGGTCAGCCCGTTCTCGTCGACATGGGTGTCGAGCATGAACTGCGCGAGCGCGCGGTGCAGCCGGATCAGCGCGCCCTTGAGCGTGACGAAGCGGGCGCCCGAGAGTTTGGCGGCAAGCTCGAAATCCATCAGCCCCATCGCCTCGCCCAGCTCGTAATGCTCGCGCGGTGCGAAGTCGAAGGCGCGGGGGGTGCCCCAGCGGCGCAGCTCGACATTGGCGGTCTCGTCGGGGCCGTCGGGCACGCTGTCGAGCGGCAGGTTGGGGAGGGTCATCAGCAGGCCGTTCAGCCGGTCGTCCTCGGCCTTCGCTTCGGCCTCGAGGCGGGCGATCTCGTCCTTCTTATCGGCCATCAGGGCGCGCAGGCGCTCGAACTCCGCCTCGTCGCCGCCGGCCCTGGCCTTGCCCACGTCCCGGGAGGCCGTATTTCGCGCGGCCAGCGCGGCCTCGGCGGCGGTGATCTTCGCGCGGCGTGCCTCGTCGATGGCGAGGATCTGTGGCGAGACGGGCGACATCCCGCGGCGGGCGAGCGCGGCGTCGAAGGCGGCCGGGTTGTCGCGAATGGCGCGGATGTCGTGCATGGGGCTGCTCCTTCGGGATCGGACGCGCGCGGCATAGCCGATCCGGCAGAGGTTTTCCAGCACGTGGCGAGGGGTCCGGCGGGACCCGCGGGGCGGGTGACAAGCCCGGCGCGGATCGCTTGAAGGCGCCGCGCCGGCAGTCGGATCCCGTCGGGGCCGGTTGGCCCGGCGTCAGACGAAGGCGATCGCCATCACCGCTGCATACAGCGTGATGCCCAGCGCGGCTGCGCCATAATACATGACATCGAGCATGCGTTCTCTCCCAGGCAATCGTTTTTTCGTTGTCCTTGAGCACGATGACCGTGCCAGAGCCGGCTTACATTGATTTGTGTCAACCTCGGCCGCCCCTGCGCAACAATATTCCTCAAGCCAAAAAATATTGCAAGTGCGAAAAGATGCTGCGCCTGCGAAAGCCCTTGGCGCAGAGCCGAAGCTGCAGCACCGCCGCGCCCGGCGCGCCGTGGCTTGCTTGCAAGCCGGGGGGGCGGCGTATATATCGCCCCTGCCTGCGGCCGCGACCATCGTGGCACGCCAGAACCAGTTGTCACGAAAGGAGCCCGCATGTTCGCGACCCCCGCCTACGCCCAGGCCGCCGGAGCCGGCGGAGAAGCGAGCTTCATCACCTCGCTGCTGCCGCTCGTGCTGATCTTCGTGATCTTCTACTTCCTGCTGATCCGCCCGCAGCAGAAGCGCGCCAAGGAGCACCGCTCGATGGTCGAGGCCCTGCGCCGGGGCGACCAGGTGATGCTGGCAGGCGGGATCCTCGGCAAGGTCACCCGCGTGCGCGAGGACGACGAGGCCGAGGTCGAGATTGCCGAGGGCGTCAAGATCCGCGTCGTCAAGTCGACCATCGCGCAGGTCCTGTCGAAGACCGAGCCCGCGAACGACGCCTGAGCCCTGCGGGAGGCGGGGCCGGTCGCGGTCCGGCCCCCCGAGCCCGAAGCCCCCGGAAGGCCGCGCCAAATGCTCTACTTCCCGTTCTGGAAAAAGATCGCGATCATCGGGCTTTGCGCGCTCGGTATCCTGTTCGCCGCGCCGAACCTGCTGACCGAGCAGACGCGCGCGACCCTGCCGGACTGGCTGCCGAAGGATTCGGTCAACCTGGGGCTGGACCTGCGCGGCGGCGCGCATCTGCTGGTCGAGGTGCAGGTCGCCGAGGTCGAGGCCGAGCGGATGGAGAGCCTGCGCGCCGACGTGCGCACGGCGCTGGTCGATGCGGAAGTCCGCCGCTTCACCGGGCTGAGGGCGGCCGAGGACCATGTCACGGTCCGCATCACCAATGCCGAGGACATGGCCCGCGCCACCGAGGCGCTTCGGGCCCTGGCACAGCCGGTGACGGGCTTCCTGGGCACCGGCTTGCCGGGGATGGCGGCGGGCTCGGACCTCGAAGTGACCGAGACCGGCGACCAGACGCTGCGCATCGGGCTGACCGAGGCCGCGATCGCGGCGATGAACGAGCGCACGATGGCGCAGTCGCTGGAGATCGTGCGCCGCCGCATCGACGAGAGCGGCACGCGCGAGCCCACCATCCAGCGCCAGGGTGAGGACCGCATCCTGATCCAGGTGCCGGGCATCGGCTCGGCCGAAGAGCTTCTGGGCCTGATCGGGCGCACCGCGAAGCTGACCTTCCACCAGGTGAAGGGTGTCGGCGCCGAGGCGCAGAAGACGCCGGGGCCGGGCGAGATCGTGCTGCAGGATGCGGACACCGGCGAGCCGCTCCTGCTGGAGCGCCGCGCCATCCTGACCGGCGACCAGCTCGTCGACAGCCAGCTTGGCTTCCACCCCGACACCGGCCTGCCGGTTGTCAATTTCCGCTTCGATTCGGGCGGCGCGCGCATCTTCGGGAACTACACGGCCGCGAATGTCGGCCAGCTCTTCGCCATAGTGCTCGATGACGAGGTGATCACCGCCCCGCGCATCCAGTCGCCGATCCTGGGCGGGTCGGGCTTCATCGAGGGCAATTTCACCGTCGAGAGCGCGACCGAGCTGTCGATCCTGCTGCGCGCGGGCGCGCTGCCGGCCTCGATCAAGGTGCTCGAGCAGCGCACGGTCGGACCGGATCTCGGCGCCGATTCGATCGCCAAGGGCGAGATCGCCACTGCGCTGGCCTTCGCCTCGGTGATCGGCTTCATGCTGGTTGTCTACCGGCTGTTCGGCGTCTTTGCCTGCATCGCGCTGGTGGTCAACGTGGCGCTCATCATGGGCGTGCTGTCGGCCATCGGGGCGACGCTGACGCTGCCCGGCATCGCGGGCATCGTGCTCACCATCGGCATGGCGGTGGACGCGAACGTGCTGATCTTCGAGCGAATCCGCGAGGAGCTGCGCCGCTCGAAGGGCGTGAGCCGGGCCATCGAGAAGGGGTATTCCGAGGCGTTCTCGGCCATCATCGACGCCAACATCACCACGCTCATCGCGGCGATAATTCTGTTCTCGATCGGCTCGGGGCCGGTGAAGGGCTTCGCAGTGACCTTGGGCATCGGCATCGTGACCTCGGTCTTCACCGCCGTTCTGCTTACGCGGCTGATGATTTCGATCTGGCTGGACCGCGCGCGACCCAAGACCCTGACGGTCGAGCGCTTCCGGCTGGTGCCGGACGAGACGCATCTGGCCTTCATGAAAATCCGCAAGGCGTGCTTCGGCGTGTCGATCGCGGGCGTCGTGGCCTCGATCGTGCTGCTGGGAGTCATGGGGCTCAACTACGGCATCGACTTCCGTGGCGGCACGATGATCGAGTTCCGCACGGCGCAGGAGGCCGACCTCGGCGCCATCCGGTCCGAGGTCTCGAGCCTGGGGCTCGGCGACGTGCAGGTCCAGAGCTTCGGCTCGGAGCGCGACGTGCTCGTCCGGGTCGAGGCGCAGGGCACCGATGGCGACGAGCGCATGGCGGCCGCCGACGCGGTTGGCAAGACCCTGACAGCGGCCTTCGAGGGCGGCGAGATCCGGCGCGTCGAGGTGGTGGGCCCGAAGGTCTCGGGCGAGCTGCTGTGGGCCGGTATCTCGGCGGTAGGGCTCGCGGTCGCGGCGGTGCTGATCTACATCTGGTTGCGCTTCGAGTGGCAGTTCGGCCTCGGCGCAGTCGTCGCGCTGGTCCATGACGTGGCGCTGACGATCGGCGTCTTTGCGCTCGTGGGGATCGAGTTCAACCTCTCGATCATCGCGGCCTTGCTGGCCATCGTCGGATATTCGCTCAACGACACCGTGGTGGTCTATGACCGCGTGCGCGAGAACCTGCGAAAATACAAGAAGATGGAGATCGCGGAGCTGCTCGACCTCTCGGTCAACGAGACGCTTTCGCGCACATTGATGACCTCGCTCACCACGCTGGTCGCGCTGATCGCGATGTTCCTGCTGGGGCCGCAGGTGATCCAGGGCTTCACCTTCGCGATGATCTGGGGGATCGTGGTCGGCACCTATTCGTCGATCTTCGTGGCGGGGGCGCTGCTGATGCTCTTCAAGGTCAAGCGCGACTGGACCGAGGAGGACCCGCAGAAGGCGGGCGTGCAGTTCGGCAGCGCCGAGGGCTGAGGGCCCGGCCACGGCCCGGTGCCGCGATGGCTGGCCCGGGCCTTGACCTCGGCGGTGCGAGGCCGCATCACTCGGCCCATGCGCATGAACGAGATCACCTTCGCCGGGCAGCGCCCGATCGACACCTACGGGCCCGGCGGTTTCCGCGTCGGCGGGGTCTGGCATGAGGGCGCGCTGATCCTGCTGCCGGGCGGCCTGCTGCCGATGCCCGGAGGCGCGCTGTCCGAGGCCGCGATCGCGTCGCTTCTGGCGGCAGCCGCCGGGATCGACATGGTGCTGGTGGGGCAGGGCCCCGAGATCGCGCCCCTGCCGCGCGCGCTGCGCGAGGCCTTCGAGGCGGCGGGGATCGGTGTCGAGGTCATGTCGACCCCCTCGGCCTGCCGCACCTACAACGTCTTGCTGGCCGAGGACAGGCGGATCGCGGCGATGCTCCTTCCCATCGGCTGAGCGGGCGCGCGGCGTCCATGTGGACCCGATGCGCCGACGTCTTCAACGCAATTGAAGACCGGCGGAAGGGCATGCGGGTTGCGCCGAATTCCCTTTCATCCGCGCGGCAAGGGCATATATTCCGCCGCGAGGGGCGCGAACGCCCCCAAGGATTTCCGAGACCCGACAGAGAGGGGACCCCCATGGCTTTCACCCTGCCCGACCTTCCCTATGCCCATGACGCACTCGCGCCCTTCGGGATGTCGAAGGAGACGCTGGAGTATCACCACGACCTGCACCACAAGGCCTATGTCGACAACGGCAACAAGCTGATCGCCGGCACCGAGTGGGAAGGCAAGTCGCTCGAGGACATCGTCAAGGGCACCTATCAGAAAGGTGCCGTCGCGCAGTCGGGCATCTTCAACAACGCCTCGCAGCACTGGAACCACAACCAGTTCTGGGAGATGATGGGCCCGACCCGCACCGGCATCCCCGGCGCGCTCGAGAAGCGGATCGCGGATGCCTTCGGCTCGGTCCAGAAGTTCAAGGACGATTTCGCCGCGGCGGGCGCGGGCCAGTTCGGCTCGGGCTGGTGCTGGCTGGTCCGCGAGGCCGACGGCTCGCTGAAGGTCACCAAGACCGAGAATGGCGTGAACCCGCTCTGCTTCGGGCAGGCCGCGCTGCTGGGCTGCGACGTGTGGGAGCACAGCTACTACATCGACTACCGCAACAAGCGCCCGGCGTATCTCTCGAACTTCCTCGACAACCTGGTGAACTGGGAGAACGTGGCCGAGCGGCTGGCGAAGGCCGGCGGCTGACGGCGCAGCGCTTCCCTCGCTGGAGGGACGACGAAAGATCGGCATCGGGGCGCGCGCCTGCGGAGGCGCGCGCCCCGGGCCATTCAGCCGGCCCGGCGGACGCGCGCGGAGCGGCCGGCTCGGCGTTACTCGACCATGCTGCGGATCGGCGACAGCGCCTCGCGCAAGGCGGCGATGGCCTCGTCCACGGTCTCGACCACGGTGAAGTAGTCGCGGAAGGGCGCGCCGACGAACCCCTCGTCGATCATGTGATCGAACAGGGCGAGCAACGGCCCCCAGTAGTCCTCGGGGTTCAGCAGCACCACGGGCTTGTCGTGCAGGCCCAGGTGGCGCCATGTCAGCACCTCGATCAGTTCGTCCAGCGTGCCGGGGCCGCCGGGCAGCGCGAGCACGGCATCGGAATTGCCGAACATCAGCTTCTTGCGCTCGTGCATCGTCTCGGTGACGATGAGGGCGTCGATGTCGCTCTTGCAGACCTCGAGCTCGAACAGGTGGCGCGGGATGAACCCGGTCACGCGGGCTCCGGCGGCGCGGGCGGCGCGCGCGGTCTCACCCATCAGGCCAAGGTCGCCGGCGCCGTAGACCACCGCGAAGCCCGCGCGCCCAAGCGCCCGGCCGGTGGCGCGCGCAACGTTTACATGACCCGCCCTGCGCCCGGCGCGTGAGCCACAATAAATGCAAATCGTCGCCGCCTGCCCGGTCATCCTGCCCTCTTGTTCGTGAACGTGGCTTGACTATCCACATGGCGTGGCGTTCATGCAATAGTCATGGGGACGGGGGTGTTGCGGCAGGGCCGCAGGATGAGGCATTCGGGATGAAGGGGTCTCTCAAAGGCTGGCTGGTCGCGGCTCTTGGCATCGGCCTGGTCGCGGTCGGGCTGGTGTTCGCGTTGCCCGACTGGCGCTTGAAGCTGGGCTTCGAGCCCGCGTCCGAGGTGGCGCCGGGCCTGGCGCAGCAGCCTGCCGCGCCGCCCGCGACTGCCGGCGATGGCGCCACGAGCGTCGCCAGCGCGCCACAGGCGCCGGGAGAGACGGCCGCCACGCCCGGCGCCGCGACGGACGCCTCAGCGACCCCCGCCGCGGGCGGTGAGACCGTGGCGACCCCACCCGCCGCGTCGCCTGCGGGCGCGACCACCGGTGCCGCCGGGACGACGGTCGATGCAACCGCGACGCCCGATGCCGCGGGCGATGCTACTGCGACGCCCGATGTCGCGGGCGATGTGGCCGGGCAGACCGGCGACGCGGCCGCGACCGAGACCGCGGCCGCCGATGCCGCGGCCTCGCCGGAGGCGCCGGCCTTCGATCTGGTGCGCGTCGACCCCGAGGGCGAGGCCGTGATCGCCGGAACCGCGCAGCCGGGCGCCGAGGTCGAACTGCTGATCGACGGCGTGGTGATCGCGAGCGCCATCGCCGGGGGCGATGGCAGCTTTGTCGTGCTCGCGAGCCTCGGCCGCAGCGACCTGGCGCGGGCATTGCAGCTGCGTCACGCGGGCGAGGCCACTGCTGCGGCGGTGGCGGAGGAGGCGGTCGAACTGGTCACCGCGGCCCCCGAGGCTGCTGCCGACGCGCCGGCCGCGACCGCTGAGAGCGCGGCTGCGGCAGCCGAGGCAGGCGCCGCCGCGACGGAGACCGAACCCGCGCAGGCCGGGCTCAGCGCGCCCGTCGTCATCCTGCCGTCCGAGACCACCGCCGAGGCCCCGCTGATCGTCGCGCCGGAGGCCGAGCAGGTCGCGCTGCTGCAGCCCGCGGCGACCGAGGTCGCGCGCGTGGTGCTCGACCGCATCACCTATGCGCCGGGCGGCGACGCGGTGGCCGCGGGGCGCGCGCGCCCGGGCCACGCGGTGCGCGCCTATGCCAATGCCGAGTTCGTGGCGGACAGCCCGGTTTCGGCCTCGGGCGACTGGCAGGTGACCCTGCCGCGCGCCACTGCCGAGACGGCGGTGCTGCTGCGCTTCGACGAGGTCTCGGCCAGCGGCGAGGTCACGAGCCGGCTCGAGATGCCTTTCGCCTATGACGACGGGGCGGGGACGGTGGCCTCACGCCAGCGGCGGATCGTGGTGCAGCGGGGCGACAACCTTTGGCGCATCGCCGAGCAGCATTACGGCGCCGGTATTCGCTACTCGGTCATCTTCGGCGCCAATTCCGGCCTGATCCGCGACCCCGACCTGATCTATCCCGGCCAGGTCTTCGCGATTCCCGAGCTCGTCGCCACCGAGTGACGGCGGGCTGCCAGACCTTCCGCGACCTCGTGCCGCCGGTTGGAATCCGTGGGCGGGTGAATAGATGCGAGAGGCGCGCGCCTCATGCCGGCGTGCCCGCCGCCTGACGGAGAGCCTGATGCGTGGATCGAGACGGCGCAGCCTGACCGAGGGCTCACCGGATATCCGGACATTGTCGCGCGTGCTGCCGGACCTTTGGCCTACCGGCCGGCCCGACCTTCGACTGCGCGTCGTCGTGGCGTTGCTGCTGCTGGTCGCGGCGAAGGGCGCGACCATCGTGACGCCCTTCTTCTACCGCGCCGCGGTCGATGCGCTGGGGCCGGGCACGGCGGCGCAGGCGGTGGCGGCGCCCGTCGTGCTGGTGCTGGCCTATGGTGTCGTGCGCCTCTCGGGCACGGTCCTGCAGCAGGTGCGCGACATGGTGTTCGCGCGCGTCAGCCAGCACGCGCTGCGGGGGCTGGCGAACCGGACCTTCCGGCATGTCCACCGCCTCAGCCTCGGCTATCACCTCGCGCGGCGCACGGGCGAGCTGAGCCGGGTGGTGGACCGCGGCATCAAGGCGATCGACTTCCTGCTGCGGTTCCTCGTGTTCAACGTTGTGCCGCTGGCGCTGGAGCTGATCGTCGTCTGCATCATCTTCTGGGCCGAGTTCGGCTTTTCCTACTTCGCCGTGCTGCTGGCGACCATCGCGGCCTATGTGGTCTTCACCTTCCGCGTCACCGAGTGGCGGCTGAAGATCCGGGTGCAGATGAACAAGGACGACCAAGACGCGCACCAGAAGGCCGTGGACAGCCTCCTGAACTACGAGACGGTGAAGTACTTCAACGCCGAGGGGCGCGAGAGCGCGCGATACGATCGGGCGATGGCGTCCTACCAGGAGGCGGCGATCAAGACGGCCACCTCGCTCGGCATCCTCAACGCCGGGCAGGCGGCCATCATCGCGGCGGGGCTGGCGGCGGTGATGGCGATGTCGGCGCTCGAGGTGCAGGCGGGCACGCAGACCGTGGGCAGCTTCGTCATGGTCAACGCCTTCCTCATCCAGATCACGGTGCCGCTGAACTTCCTCGGCACGGTCTATCGCGAGATCCGGCAGTCGATGATCGACATGCGCGAGATGTATGCCCTGACCGACACCGCCCCCGAGGTGGTGGACCGCCCCGGCGCCCGGCCGCTGCGGGTCGGCGAGGGCCGCGTGCGCTTTCGCGCGGTCGAGTTCGGCTATGGGCCCGAGCGGCCCATCCTGCGGGGCATCGACTTCGACGTGCCGGGCGGACAGACGCTGGCGGTGGTGGGGCCCTCGGGGGCTGGCAAGTCCACCATCGCGCGGCTGTTGTTCCGCTTCTACGACGTCACGGGCGGCGCGATCGAGATCGACGGGCAGGACCTGCGCGAGGTGCAGCAGGCCTCCATCCGGGCGGCGATCGGCGTGGTGCCGCAGGACACGGTGCTGTTCAACGACACCATCGGTTACAACATCGCCTATGGCGCCGAGGGGGCGAGCCGGGCGGATGTCGAGCGCGCGGCGCGGGCCGCGCGGATCCACGACTTCATCGCCGGCCTGCCGGACGGCTACGACACCATGGTGGGCGAGCGGGGGCTCAAGCTCTCGGGCGGCGAGAAGCAGCGCGTGGCGATCGCGCGCACGATCCTGAAGGACCCGCCGATCCTGATCCTCGACGAGGCGACCTCGGCCCTGGACACCGGCACCGAGCGCGAGATCCAGGCCGAGCTGCGGCGGCTGGGGCAGGGGCGCACGGTGCTGATGATCGCCCATCGGCTCTCGACCGTGGTCGATGCCGACGAGATCGTGGTGCTGGACGCCGGCCGCGTGGTCGAGCGCGGGCGGCACGAGGACCTGGTGGCGATGGGCGGACGCTATGCCGAGATGTGGGCGCGCCAGGAGGCCGAGGCCGAGGCCGAGACGGTGTGAGCGGGGCGCGGGTGGCGTGACGGTTTCCGGTGCGCCTTTCACGATGCTGGGGCCGGGGCTGGCGCGCCGATGTCTCGGGAGAGCGATGTCTTTGCGAGACCCCGGGGCAGCGCGGATTTGCGGGGAGCAGCGCGGATTGCCCGGAGCAGCGCGGATCACCCGGAGCAGCGCGGATCGCCCCGGGGCGGCGCAGGATGGCCGGGGCGGCGGATGTTGGCCCGGCTATTCGGCCGCGCGGATCAGGCGGCGGCTGGGCGGGGTGGGCGGCTCGTCCCAGATGATCTCGGCCCCCTCGTTGCGGGCCAGCGCCGCGCGCAGGCGCCAGTCGGCGAGATAGGGGTGGTCGCGGTGCGACGGCCGGATCGCGGCAAGCGCGAGGTGCCAGCCGAGTCGCAGCCCGACGCCCGCGCCATGCGTCACCCAGACCCGCGCGGCCAGCGCCGCTGGCGTGACCACCAGCGTCAGCACCGTCGCGAAGCCCAGGCCCCACACCACCGCCGTGGCAAGCTGCACCCACCAGATCGCGGTCGGCGCGCCCTGCACCATCCGCCCGCCCGCGAAGTCGAGCGAGACCGCGAACATCATCGGCGCCAGCCCCGCCATGGTGGTGACCGTGGTCAGCAGCACCGGGCGGATGCGCGCCTCGGCGGTGCGCACGATGGCTTCGAGCGGCGGCATGCGGCGGCAGAACTCCTGGTAGGTGTCGATCAGGATGATGTTGTTGTTCACCACGATGCCCGCGAGCGCGACGATCCCCGTGCCGGTCATGATGATCGAGAAGGTCTGCCCCATCACGATCATGCCGACCAGCACGCCCGCCACCGACATCACCACCGCCGACAGCACCAGCACGGCGTTGTAGAGCGAGTTGAACTGCGCGAGCAGGATCACGAACATCAGGCCCAGCGCGCCCGCGAAGGCCATGCCGAGGAAGACCATGCTCTCCTGCTGCTCCTCGCGGTCGCCGGTGAAGCGGGCGGCGACGGCGGCGGGGAAGGGGTTCTCCTCGGCGATCCAGCGCTCCAGCTCCTCGATCCGCGCGATGTCGGAGGTGTCGGCATCGACGCCGGCGCGGACCATGAAGAAGCGCTCGCCGTCGCGGCGCTGGATCTCGCCAAGGCGTGGAACCGCCTCGCGCGTCGTGAAGTTCGACACCGGCACGAGGCCCTGCGCAGTCGGCACCTTGACCGTGTCGAGCGTGCCGAGGCTGCGGTCCGCCGCGGGGAAGCGGACCCGGATGTCGAGTTCGTCCTCCGAGTCGTCGGGGCGGAAGGTGTCGAGCGTGGCGCCGCGGGTCACGAGCTGCACGATCGGGCCCACCGTGGCCACGTCGGCGCCGAAGCGCCCGGCGGTGGCGCGGTCGACGCTGACCTCCCACTCGATGCCCGGAAGGGGGCGGGTGTCGTCGATGTTGATCAGGCCCGGTGTCGCGTCGAACCTGACGCGTGCCACCTCGGCGGCGCGGTGCAGCGCCGCCCAGTCGTTCGAGCGCAGCTCGAGCTGGATCGGCTTGCCCTGCTGGGGGCCGTCCTTCTGCTCGCTCAGCTCGGCGATCACGCCGGGGATGTTGGCGATTCGGCGCTTGATCTCCTCGATGATCGGCTCGCCGGGGCCGCGCTCGGCCCAGGGCGCGAGCTCGAGCTGGACCTGGCCGATGGCGTCGGGCGGCCCCTCGGAGCCGGATTTCGCCGCGAGCCCGCCCGCGCCTGAGAAGGCGAACACCGACGCCACGCCCGGCACGCCGGCCACGCGCTCCTCGACCGCGCGCACCAGCCGGTCGCGGGTCTCGACGCCCAGGTTGCCGCGGGCGCGGACATAGACGATGGCGCGCTCGGGGTCGGTTTTCACGAAGAACTCGGTCCCGTTGCCGGCGGCGCCATACCACATGAAGATGCCGGCAATGGCGGCGGCGGCGGCCCCCAGCGCAAGCCAGGGCCCGACCGGGTTGAGCACGATCGGCGTCATCAGCCGCCCGAACAACGTGCGGCGGTAGGGCGGCGGCGGGGCGGGCGGGGGCGCCGCGCGACGCGGCACCATCCGCCCGGCAAGCCGCGAGATGCGCCCCGCCACCCCACCCATCACCGGCAGGTAGAACAGCGCCACGATCAGCGAGGCGCTGAGCACGAAGATCAGCGTGACCGGCAACTGCCCCATGAACTCGCCCGGCATCCCGGGCCAGAACAGCATCGGCAGGAAGGCGCAGAGCGTGGTGGCGGTCGAGGCGGTGATCGGCCAGAACATGCGGCGCGCGGCCTCGGTATAGGCGGTCATCGGGCCCACGCCGTCCGAGATGCGCTTGTCGGCGTATTCCACCACCACGATGGCGCCGTCCACCAGCATGCCCACGGCCAGGATCAGGCCGAACATGGTCATGTTGTTCACGCTCATGCCCAGCACCGCCATCAGCGCGAAGGTGAGCAGGAACGAGCAGGGGATGGCGATACCGACCAGCAGCGCCGAGCGGAAGCCGAGCGTGGCGAGCACCACCATCATCACCAGAAGCACGGCCGTCAGCACCGAACTTTCGAGCTGTCCAACCATGTCGAGGACGCGGGTGCTCTCGTCCATCGAGAAATCGACCTGCACGGCAGATTGCAACGCCGGCGGCCACGCGGCCATCTCGCGGGCGATCACGGCGCGCACGGTGTCGACGGTCGCGATGATGTTCTCGCCCACGCGCTTCGAGACCTGCAGCGAGATCGCCGGCTGGCCGTTGTAGCGGGCACGCCCTTCGGCGTCCTCGAAGGTGCGGCGCACCTCGCCGATGTCGTAGAGGCGCACGACGCGGTCGCCGTTGACCTTCACCGGCAGGTTGCCGACATCGGCGGGGCGCTCGAAGGCGCCGGGCAGGGTGACGGCGAACTCGGCGGTGCCGCTGCTGATCTCGCCCGCCGCCACGAGGCGGTTGTTGCGATCGACGACGCTGAGCAGGTCGGCCGCCGTGACGCCGTAGCTCTCCATCTTGAGCGGGTCGATCAGCACCTCGATCATCTCGTCGCGGTGGCCCGTGAGCTCGGCCTCGAGCACGGCGGGCACCGCCTCGACCGCGCGCTGGAGGTCCTTGCCGAGGCGCAGCAGCGTCCGCTCGGGCACTTCGCCCGACAGCGAGATCACGAGGATCGGGAACTGGCTGAGATTGACCTCGTTGATGACCGCGACCTCGGCGTCGGCGGGGAACTCGGCCTGCGCGCGGTCCACGCGGTCGCGCACGTCCGCGAGCGTCGCGGCCTTGTCCCAGCCGAACTCGAATTCCAGCAGCAGCCCGCCATGGCCCTGGCTGGCGATGCCGGTCATCTGCTTGAGCCCCTCGAGGCCGCGCAGCTCCTGTTCCAGCGGCTTGACCAGCAGGCGCTCGGAATCGGCGGCCGAGACGCCGGGCAGGGGGACCGAGACATAGAGCACCGGAATGTCGATGTCCGGCGCGCCCTCCTTCGGCAGGCCGGTATAGGCGAGCAGCCCGGCGCCGATCGACACCGCGATGAACACCAGCGTCATGCGCGCCCGCGCCGCCAGCCAGTCGACCACCCGGGTCATCCGAGGTCTTCCCAGCCCACGAGGCTCGGCACGATGGGCCGCCCGTCGCGCACGAATTCCTGGCCCACGACGATGACGCGCGCGACGTCAGGCAGGCCGGCGACCCAGACGCCGGCGGCGTCCTCGCGCAGCAGGCGCACTGGGACGAAGCGGGCGGCGTCGCCTTCGGCGAGGCGCACGCCGAGGCGGCCCTCGTCGTCCAGCGTCAGCGCCGTCTGCGGGATGCGGTGGGCGCGCTCGGCGGGCAGCTCGACCCCGATCTCGGCCGTCATGCCGTCACGGATCTCGCCCCCGGCGTTCACGATGCGCGCCTCGACGCGGTAGGTCCGGGTGCTCTCGTCGGCCATCGAGCCGATGAAGTCGATCACGCCCGAATGCTGCGCGCCCGAGATGAGCCGCACAGCCACGGCCTGCCCGGCCGACAGCCGCTCGACGTCCTGCTCGGAGACATAGCCGGTGACCTTGACCGCCGAGAGGTCGATCACCGTGGCGCAGGGGTCGCCGATTCCGAGGCGACTGCCATGCTCGGCAGTGTCGCTTTCGAGGATGCCGGCGAAGGGGGCGCGGATCTCGAGCCGCGCGAGGTCGAGCCGGATCAGGTCGAGCGCGGCCTCGGCGCGCTGCAGCGCGGCCATCCGGGCGATGCGGGTGGTCTCGGAGGTGAAGCCCTTCTCGGACAGTTGCGTCGCGGCTTCGGCCTCGACGCGGGCCTCGGCTCGCGCGGCCTCGGCCTCGGCAAGCTGGGCGGGGCGCGCGCCGGGCTCGAGCCGGCAGAGCAGCGTGCCTTCCTCGATCCGCGCCCCGGCGCGCAGGGGCTCGGAGATCACCCTGCCGGGGGTCTCGGCGCGCACGACGACGTTGCGGTTGGCCTCGGTCCGGCCGCGCAGGGTCAGCCGGTCGGTCGTGGGCTGGGCCGCGATCTCGATGACCATCACCGGGACCGGCTCGGCCGCGGCGGCCGGCGCGCTGCCGGTCGCCTCGGCCCCGTCGAGCGCGCGCGCCGACAGGTCGACATGCGGGTCCACCGCGTCGTGCAGCGAGAACCACCAGGCAAGGCCGGCGGCGAGCCCGAGGGCCATGATCAGCGGCGCGACGCGCATCCTTCTCCCATCGCCGGTGCGAAGTCCTGGCGGGTCAAACGCCGCCCGACCGGAATTCCGTTGCACCGCAAAAGATAATCCCGATGCCTTCGACGGGAAAGGGTGCCCCTGCGTCAGTTTCAATTGGCACATCACCGCCGCCCGGCGCGCCCCCTTCACCGCGATGGCAGGGCGGGCTATGGTCTGCGCCGCCACGCCCGCGACGGAGGAGCGCGATGTCCACCCGCAGCACGATTTCCAAGAAGTCCGCGATCAGCGACCCCGACCAGAAGCCGGGCGGGCGCAGGCGCATGACGGTGCCCGCCTTCATGGCGCGCAAGGGGGGCGCGCCGCTGGTGTGCCTGACCTCCTACACCGCGCATGTGGCGCGCATCTGCGACGAGGTCTGCGACCTGCTGCTGGTGGGCGACAGCCTGGGCATGGTGATCCACGGCATGCCGAACACGCTGGGCGTCACGCTCGAGCACATGATCATGCACGGGCAGGCGGTGGTGCGCGGGGCGGAGAAGGCGCTGGTCGTCGTGGACATGCCCTTCGGCAGCTTCGAGGAGAGTCCCGAGGTCGCCTTCCGCAACGCCAGCCGCGTGGTGAAGGAGACCGGCTGCCACGCGATCAAGCTCGAGGGCGGGCGCGACATGGCGCCGACCATCCAGTACCTGGCCCGGCGCGGCATCCCGGTGATGGCGCATATCGGGCTGATGCCGCAGGCGATGAACACCGCGGGCGGCTTCCGCGCGGTGCGCGACGAGGCGCAGTTCGACGCCGTGGTGGCCGATGCCAAGGCCGTGGAGCAGGCGGGCGCCTTCTCGGTGGTGGTCGAGGGGGTGGCGGCACCGCTGGCGGACCGCATCACCCGCGAGATCTCGATCCCCACCATCGGCATCGGCGCCTCGGCCAATTGCGACGGGCAGATCCTGGTGTTCGAGGACATGGTGGGCCTGTTCCCCACGGTGCCGACCTTCGTCAAGCGCTACGGCACGATGGAGGAGATGATGCGCCACGCCGTCGGGACCTACGCGGCCGAGGTGCAGGCGCGCAGCTTCCCCGGCGACGAGCACACCTACAAGAAGAAGTGAGCGCCCCGGCCGCCAAGCCGCCGCGCGCCATCGCCTATCCCCCGCTCGAGGTGGCGATGCACGACTGGTGGGCGGACGAGTACGCCCATGTATTCGTCGCGCTCCACCCGTTCCACCCGGTGGCGCTCAACGCGCGGGGCGACGACGATCTCGACGCGATGAAGGCCGCCCGCCCGGTGCGGTGGGAGGAGATGCGCCGCGCCGTCGGCGCGCCGCCCTTCCCGGTGTTCGCGCTCGCGCTGTGGTGCACTATCCTGATGGCCGAGCGGCGCGACGCCGACCTGCGCCTTGCCGACCGCATCGCACGCACGCTGGCCGAGAACCGGCTGGCGCCGCCCGGCGAGGACGTGGTGCCCCCGATCCTCGAGCGCCCGCTGGGGGAGGCGTTCGCGCGGCTGGGCGCGGCCCGCGTCACGGCCTGGGACGAAGGGCGCGGGGTCTCGACCGGGCTTTCCCCCGCCGATCTCGCAGCGCCGCCCGCGATCGCCCGGCGGCTGGCCTTCTTCGGGCCATTCGCGCTGCACGCTCCCGGCATGCTGGCCACGGCGGGGACCGAGGACATCGCGACGCTGATCGCCCTGACCGACGCGGCGCGCGAGGCGGTGCGGCCCGAGGAGCATTTCGAGGGCTTCTATGCCGCGCCCGGGACCTATTGCGACTGGATCAATCCGCCCGGTTTCTTCGAACGCGCGCCGCGCGCGGCGAAATGAGGCGCGGGCCGGGACACGAGGCGGGCACTTCCGCCTTTGACTGGCGCGGCGGCGGCGATAATGTGCGCGCGGCCCGAACCGCGGGCGCAACCGGCACGAGGGCAGTGTGAGCGAGACCGACAGCTTCATCCGCGAAGTGAGCGAGGAAGTCCGGCAGGACCGGATGTTCCGGTTGTGGAAGAAGTACGGCGCACTGGTGATCGGCGCGATCGCGGTGATCGTGGGCGCGACCGCGCTCTGGTCGTGGATGCAGCACCGCGAGCTTGCCGCGCGGGCCGAGCGGGGCGAGGCCTTCCTGGCCACCGATGCCGCCGACCCCGCCGCGCAGGAGGCCCTGATGGCCGCGCAGGAGGGCCCCGCGGCCGCGCTCGCGGGCATGCGGCTCGCGCTCGCCCATGCCGGAAAGGGCGAGACCGAGGCTGCGATTGCGGCCTACGAGGCAGTCGCGGCGGATGCCCAGGCGGGCGCGGCCTATGCCGATCTCGCGCGGCTCGAGGCGATCCGGCTGCGCGCGGTCAGCGCGCCGCCCGCCGAGATGATCGCAGACCTCGCCCCGCTGGTGGCCGAAGGTGCGCCTTATCGGCTGCTGGCGCTGGAGCTGCGCGCGGCGCTGGCGCTGAACGCGGGCGAGACCGATGCGGCCCGCGCCGACTTCGACGCGATCATGGCCGACCCGGGCCTGACGGGCGAGATGCGCAGCCGCGTGCAGGCGGCCGTGCAGACGCTGGGCCCGGCAGGCTCGGCGAGCTGACATCCACGGCCGTGGCGCGGCAATCGGACGAGAAAACCGCGCGGCCCGCGCACGGGCGATGCGCGGCGCAGGGGAGGGACTGTGCATGAGGCGTGAGCGGCGTTCGGTGGGTTCGGTGACACGCGCGGCTGGGGCCCTCATGGCCGCCGCCCTGCTGCTGGGCGGGTGCGGCCTGTTCGACGACGAGGAGATCCTCGAAGGCGAACGCATCCGGCTGAGGACCGAGGCGCCGGCCGCGCCGGGGGCCTTCGGCGGCGCCGCCCTGCCGCAGCCGCAGGAGATCGCCGACTGGACCCAGACGAACGGGGCGCCGTCGCACAATTCGGGGCACCTCGCGGGCCCGGCCTCGCCCGCGCCCGCCTGGAGCGCCGACATCGGGGCCGGAAATTCGTCCGACAGCGCGATCACCGGCGCACCGATCGTGGTGGGTGGGGTGGTCTTTGCGATGGACGCGGCCGCCGAGGTCTCGGCGCTCGACGCCTCGAGCGGGGCGGAGCGCTGGCGCACAGGCCTCTCGCCCGAGCGCGAGAGCGGCCGCGAGGGATTCGGCGGCGGGCTCGCCTTCGACGGCGGGCGGCTCTTCGCCGCCACTGGCTTCGGCGAGGTGGTCGCACTCGACCCGGCCTCGGGCGAGGTGGCCTGGCGCACCAGCCTCGGCGCCCCGGTGCGCGCGGCACCGGCCGCGGCGGGCGGGCTGATCGTCGCGGTGACGCGCGACAACCGCGGCTTCGGCCTGAGCGCACAGACCGGCGAGATCATCTGGCGCGTGCCCTCGGTCACCTCGGACGCGGGCGTGCTGGGGGGGGCCAGCCCGGCGCTGGCGGGGGCCTTCGCCTTCCTGCCCTTCGCATCGGGCGAACTGGTCGCCGTCGATGCGCGATCGGGCCGGCGGCTCTGGAGCGCGGTGCTGTCCGGCGGGCGGCGCGGGCTTGCGCGCGCGGCGATCTCGGACGTCACGGGCGATCCGGTCGTGGTCGGACCCTTGGTCGTCGCCGCCAACCAGGCGGGCCGGATGGTGGCGATCGATGCCCGCTCGGGCCAGCGCGTCTGGACCCGCTCGATCGGCGCGCAGGGGCCGATCTGGGCGGCTGGGGACACGATCTTCGTCACCACCGACGACTCGAAGCTGATGCGCCTCTCGGCGCGCGACGGCACGACGATCTGGGAGACCGAGCTGCCGGCCTTCGGCGACCCCGAGGACCGCGACGACCCGATCTCCTACTCGGGCCCCGTGCTGGTCGAGGGGCGGGTGCTGATCACCTCGTCTGAGGGCGAGCTGATTTCCTTCGACGGCGTGAGCGGCGAGGAGCTGGGCCGGACCGACCTCGCGGGCGGCTCGGTCACCGGGCCGGTGGTGTCGGGACGCACCGTCTTCGTGCTGACCGACCGGGGCACGCTGCAGGCGCTGCGCTGAGCCGGCGGCGCGGGGTCAGACGACCCCGCGCGCGCCTTCGGCCCGCTGCGCCGCCAGCTTGCGGGCAAGGCGCTGCTCGCGGCGGAAGCTGTAGACCCCGCTGCCGACGATCATCGCCGCGCCCGTCAGGGTCAGCACGTCCGGGATGTCGCCGAACACCGCGTAGCCGAGGATCAGCGCCCAGACCATCAGCGCGTAGCGAAAGGGGGCGACGAAGCCGATCTCGCCCATCCGCATCGCCTGGACACCGAAGAAGTAGCCGATGTTGACCGTGACGGCCGAGCCCGCGAGCAGCATCAGCGTGGGCGTCGAGACCGGCGCCCAGGGCTCGAACAGCATCACGCCCCCGCCCATGATCGTGACCCCCGCCGAGGTCGCGAACACCACCAGAAGCGACGGCACGCCGGGCGAGAGCTGCCGGGTGGAAAGCTCGCGCAGCACGACGAAGCCCACCGAGGCGAGCGCGACCAGCGAGGCGGCCGAAAACCCCTCGGCCCCCGGCCGGACGATCATCAGCACGCCCACGAAGCCCACCACGATGGCCGAGATCCGCCGCCAGCCCACCGGCTCGCCCAGGAACAGCGCGGCCGCGAGCGTGATGGCGAGCGGCGCCGATTGCAGGATGGCGGTCACGTTGGCGATGGGCATCTGGAACAGCGCCGTCAGGAACAGCGTGGCCGCCCCCATCTCGCCGATGACGCGCAGGCCCAGCACCCGGCGGTCTCGCCCGCCCAGCGAGACCCGGAACGCCCCCGACCGCGCGGCGATCAGCGCGATCAGCATGCTCGCCATCAGGCCGCGCAGGAACATGAGCTGGAAGACGCCCATCTCGGGCGAGGCGAGCTTGACGAAGGTGTCGTTGACGACGAATCCCGCCATGCTGATCGACATGAAGGCCGCGCCGCGCAGATTGTCGGTAAGCTGAATCATGCGCTCTTGATGAACCGCGCCGTGGCGCCGCGCCAGAGGCTTTCGGATGCAGGCTGCGCAAGGCTGCTTGCCACCCGCGGCGCCAGCGCGTAGAGAACGCCGCCATGTCCTTCACCCTCGCCATCATCGGCCGGCCCAATGTCGGCAAGTCGACGCTGTTCAACCGCCTGGTCGGCAAGCGGCTGGCGCTGGTGGACGACCAGCCGGGGGTGACGCGCGACCTGCGCGAGGGCGAGGGGCGGCTTGGCGACCTGCGATTCACGGTGGTCGACACCGCCGGGCTCGAGGACGCGACCGACGACAGCCTGCCCGCCCGCATGCGCCGGCTGACCGAGCGCGCGGTGGCCGAGGCGGACCTGTGCCTCTTCATCATCGACGCGCGCGCGGGCGTGACGCCCGTGGACCGCATCTTCGCCGAGATCCTGCGCAAGCGCGGCACCGAGGTGATCCTGGTGGCAAACAAGGCCGAGGGGCGCGCGGGCGAGGGCGGGCTCTACGAGGCCTTCGAGCTGGGGCTGGGCGAGCCCCTCGCGATCTCGGCAGAGCATGGCGAGGGGATGGGCGACCTCTACGCCGCGCTCGAGCCCTATGCCGAGCGCTTCGAGGCGGCGGCGAGGGCGGTCGAGTTTGACCCGGATACCGAGGAGGACGCGCTGGCCGAGCGGCGGCCTCTCCAGATTGCCGTCGTCGGCCGGCCCAATGCCGGCAAATCGACGCTGGTGAACGCGATACTCGGCGAGGACCGGCTGCTGACCGGCCCCGAGGCCGGGATCACCCGCGACGCGATCGCCGTCAGCACCGACTGGGGCGGGCGCGCCTTCCGCATCTTCGACACCGCGGGGCTGAGGAAGAAGGCCAAGGTGCAGGAGAAGGTCGAGCGGCTCTCGACCTCCGACGCCATCCGCGCGGTGCGCTTCGCCGAGGTCGTCGTGGTGCTGATGGACCCCGACAATGCCTTCGAGACGCAGGACCTGCGCATCGCCGACCTCGCCGAGCGCGAGGGGCGGGCGGTGGTCTTCGCCGTCAACAAGTGGGATCTGGTTGAGGACAAGGCGCGCGCGCTTGCGGACCTGCGCGAGCGGGCCGAGCGGCTCTTGCCGCAGCTCAAGGGCACGCCGCTGGTCACCGTCTCGGCGCTCACCGGCAAGGGGCTCGACCGGCTGCGCGAGGCGGTGGAGCGGATGCACCGGGTGTGGAACATCCGCGTGCCGACGAACCGCCTGAACCGCTGGCTGATCGAGCAGACCGAGGCCCACCCGCCCCCGGCGTCGAAGGGCCGCCGCATCCGGCTGCGCTTCATGACGCAGGTCCGCACCCGCCCGCCCGGCTTCGTCGCCTTCTGCTCGCGCGCCGAGGATCTGCCGGAGAGCTATGTGCGCTATCTGGTCAACGGCCTGCGCCGCGACTTCGGCATCGAGGGCGTGCCGATCCGCTTCACGCTGAGGAAGGGCGAGAACCCCTACGCGAAGGATTGAGCCCCCCGCCGCGTCGAGCCTTCGCCCTGCACCGCGCCTGTCGCCCCGCGCTGCCCCGGGCTTGACCCGGGGCGTCGCCGAAGGACCGGGAGGCCCCGGGTCAAGCCCGGGGCAGCGATCCGCACCGCGCGCGGCGCATCGGATTGTCCCTCACGCTTCCCGCCCCCTCAGGCGCTGCGCTTCGGCCGCAGGATGTGCGGGTGCGCGCCGTCGTAGAGCGCCGAGTCGCGGAACTCCTGCTCCGCCAGCGCCCGGCCGATCAGGATCAGCGCGGTGCGCGTGACCTTGGCCGCGCGCACCTTCTCGCGGATGTCCGACAACCTCCCCTCGATGAAGCACTGGTCGGGCCAGCCGACCCGGTAGGCCACGATCACCGGGCAGTCGGGCCCAAGGATGGGGGAAAGCGTCCGCTCGATCTCGAGCAGGTTGCGGATCGAGAGGTGGATGGCGAGCGTCGCGCCTGTGCGCGCCAGCGTCGCCAGATCCTCGCCCGGCGGCATGGCGGACGACTTCATCGCCGTGCGGGTGAGGATCACGGTCTGCGCGACTTCGGGGATGGTGAGTTCCCGCCCCAGCGCGGCGGCCGCGGCGGCATAGGCCGAAACGCCGGGGGTGATGTCGTAGGGGATGCCCAGCGCCTTGAGCCGCCGGATCTGCTCGGCGATCGCGCCATAGAGCGAGGGGTCGCCGGAATGGACCCGCGCCACGTCCTGCCCGCGCGCATGCGCCGCCTCGATCTCGGCCACGATCTGGTCGAGCGTCAGGGCCGCCGTGTCAATCACCCTCGCGCGCTCGGGTGCCTCGGCGACGATCGCCTCGGGCACGAGGCTGCCGGCATAGAGGCAGACCGGGCAGGCGCGGATCAGCCGCAACCCCTTGACGGTGATCAGGTCCGGATCGCCGGGACCCGCGCCGATAAAATGGACGGTCATGCTGCGCCCTCGATCTTCCTCGCATAGCCCCGCGGCGTGAACATCCGCGGCCCCTCGCCAAGCCGGGCGAGGCGGGACTGCGACGAGCCCACCAGCACCACGGTCAGCATGTCCACCTCGTCCACCTGCAACTCCGAGAGCCGGCGGTAGCGGATCGCCTCCTCCGGCCGGCCCAGCGAGCTTGCCAGCAGCACCGGGCAGTCGGCCGGGCGGTGGGCGAGCAGGATCTCGCGGGCCTCCGAAAGCAAGGTGCGGCGGCGCTGCGAGACGGGGTTGTAGAAGGCGATGACGAAATCGCCCTCGGCCGCGGCCTTCACGCGGCGGATGATGTCCTCGCGCGGCGTAAGCAGGTCCGAAAGCGAGATCGCGCAGAAGTCATGCCCCAGCGGCGCCCCCGCCCGGGCGGCCGCGGCTTGCAGTGCCGAGACGCCGGGGGCCGAGAGTACCTCGACCCGGCGCGCGGCGTCCGACACGCCATGCACCCGGCGGTCGAGCAGTTCGAACACCAGCGCCCCCATGGCGTAGATCCCGGCGTCGCCCGAGCAGATGACGGCGACGCTGACGCCTTCCGCCGCCCGTTCCAGCGCATAGCGGCAGCGGTCTTCCTCGCCGCCCAGCGGGAAGTCGCGGCGCGGCTTGCCGGCGGCGAGCGGCCCGAGCAGGTCGATGTAGAGGCCGTAGCCCACCAGTTCGTCGGCCTCGGCGATCAGGCGCGAGGCCTCGGGCGTGCGCCACTCGGCCTGCCCGGGGCCGATGCCGACGAGCGCCACCCGGCCCCTCGCCCGGCCGGGGAGGGAGGTGATCGGCGCCGGCGCGCGGGCGATCGCGACGGTGGCGTTCGCGGATTTGCGCTTTGGCAGGAACAGCGCGCCCATCGGGCCGACGGCGGCGAGCGCCGCGCCCTCGGCCACGCCGTGGCAGCCGACCTCGGCGAACACCACCTCGGAGGGGGTGGCAAGCCGCGGGGTCTCGGCCTCGAGCGTCGCGGCGTCGAACACCCTGAGCGGCACGCCGAGGCGCCGGGCGAGCGCGTTCACCGCCGCCTCGTCGGCCTTGAGGTCGAGCGAGAACACTCCCGCCACCGCGCCGGGGGCGATGCCGGCCTCGGCGAGGGCCGCATCGACCAGCGCGGCAAGCTCGTCCTCGGGGCAATTTCGCGCGCAGCCCACGCCCAGCGCGATGCGCTGCGGGTGGTAGACGAGGCGCGACATGCCGCCTTCGGTGGGGCCATCGGTCGCGGTCAGCCGCAGGGGCGCGCCGGTGCCGGGGCGCGGCGCCTCGGACAGCCATCCGGCTTCGCCCTCCACCACCACGGGCGCGCCGGCCAGCACGGCCGCCATCGCGGCCTTGGCATCCTCGGGATTCGCCAGCCGCCAGCCGGGGGGAGGCTCGTCGAGCGCGAGGCCGAGCGCGAGGTCGCCCGCGGTGGTGACTGCCGCCATACCCCCCAGCGCATCCGCGATCCGGCGCGCCAGCCGGTTCGCGCCACGATGTCCGCCCAGGAGCGGCACCACGCTCGATCCGTCCTCGGCCACCGCGACCACTGGCGGCTCGGCCCGCTTGTCGCCCAGCATCGGCGCCACGGCGCGCACGAGGATCCCGGCGGCGCAGACACCCACGACGGGCACGCGCGCCGCAAAGAGGTCGCGCACATGCGCCAGCGCGTTGGGGAAGAAGGCATCGGCCCGCGCGACGCGCCCCTCGCGGCCATGCACCGTTGCGCCCAGAAGGGCCGCGACACGGTGCGCCACATCCTCGCCCGAGCGCGAGAGGCAGACCACGACAGGGATCACGTCAGCCATGGGTCATCCGCCTTGTGGACCAATATCATCGAGAAATAGGGGGCGGGGTCGGGTGCCTCGGCCAGCGGGCGCACGGCCTGCGCGCCCAGCGAGGCGCGTTCGACATAGCCCGCTCCCGCCGCGAGGCCCATCCCGGCCAGCAGCCGCCGCACCCGGCCCAGATGCCGCCCCAGCTTCATGATCGCGACCGCCTGCGCGCCCTCGATCCGCGCGCGGAGGGCATCGTCCGGCAGCGGCGCGGGCAGGACCGTCAGCACGTCATTGCGCGCGGTCAGCGGGCGCTTTAGCGCGGCGGCGCAGGCGCCGAGCGACGAGACGCCGGGCACCACCTCGACCGGGAAGCGGTCCGCGAGGCGCGCGAACAGGTACATGAACGAGCCGTAGAAGAACGGGTCGCCCTCGCACAGGCACACCACGTCCTCGCCCGTCCCCAGCCGCGCGGCGATGCGGGTGGCAGCCTCGGCATAGACCTCCTGCGCCGGGAAGCGGTCGGGGCGCATGGGCACGATCATGGGGATTTCCTCGGCCCCCTCGGCGATCGCGCCGGCGGCGATCTCGCGCGCGAAGCTCACGCCGGAGTCGGGCGCGGGATAGGCGACGACACGGGCCGCCCGGATCAGGCGGTGGGCCTTGAGGGTCATGAGCTCAGGGTCGCCGGGGCCGACGCCCACGCCCCACAGGGTGCCAGTCGCGGTCATTTCACCAGGCTCCACTGCGTCACCGGCATCAGCGGACGCCAGCCGGTCAGCCCGCCCACGGGCGCGGCGCGCGAGATCGCAAGGCGGGTGAGATCGCCCCCCATCTCGGCATGGAGCGCGATCAGGAGCGCCTCGGACTCGAGCGTCACAGCGTTGGCGACCAGCCGGCCCGAGGGGCGCAGCGCCGACCAGGCCGCCGCCACCGTATCGCGCGTGAGCCCGCCGCCGATGAAGACGGCATCGGGCCGGCGCAGGTCGGGCTTGGTGCCCACGGGCGCGGGCAGGGTGGCCAGCACCTCGGGCGCCCTTCCCTCGATCAGCGCAAGGCGCGGCACGCCCAGCGCCTCGGCATTCGCGCGGGCCATGGCGAGGCGGTCGGCGTGCGGATCGAAGCCCATTGCCACCGCGTCGGGGGCCGCGCGCATCCATTCGATGGCGACCGAGCCGCAGCCGGTGCCGATGTCCCACAGAACCGCGCCACGCGACGGCATCAGGCGCGAAAGCGTAACCGCGCGAACTTCCTGCTTGGTCATCTTGCCGTCGTGCGTGAATGCGTCGTCCGGCAGACCAGGCAGACGCGGCAGAAGCATGGCGGGGGTGCCGCGGCACTCGATCGCCAGCGTGTTGAGCGCGGGCAGGTTCGGCGCGGGGTCCATCGCGGCCCAGTCGCGGGCGGTGCCGTCGTGGCGCGTCTCCTCGGTCCCGCCGAGGTTCCCGAGCACGCTGATCGCCGACTCGCCATAGCCCCGCGCGGTCAGGTGGCGCGCGATCTCGCCCGCCGTCTCGGGGCCCGAGGTGAGGATCAGCAGCCGCGCGCCTGGCCAGAAGGCGGGGATCACCTGTTCGGACGGGCGGCCATGGGCGGTCAGGGTCTCGACGTCCGCGAGCGACCAGCCCATCCGGCAGGCGGCCCACTGGAAGGCGGAAAGCTGCGGGTGGAACACGATCTCGCCCGCCGGGATCGCCCCCGCGATGCGCGCGCCGACCGAGAACCACAGCGGGTCGCCCGTGGCCAGCACCACCACGCGGCGCCCGCGATGGGCGCGGATCAGGTCGATGAGCGCATCGAAGGGCGAGGGCCAGGCGATGCGCTCGGCCGTAACATCGGGCGCGAGGCGGTGGTGCCGCTCTCCGCCGATGATGAGTTCCGCCGCCTCGACCGCGCGGCGCGCGGCGGGGGTCAGGCCCGCCATGCCGTCCTCGCCGATGCCGGCGATGTGGAGCCAGGGGTCGGTCATCGGGGTGCCTCCAGTCCCGCGGCCAGCGCGTTGACCGCCGCCGCCGCCATGGCCGAGCCGCCGCGCCGGCCGCGCAGCGTAAGGAACGGCACGCCGCGTGGGTCGCGGGCAAGCTCGGCCTTCGATTCTGCCGCGCCCACGAAGCCCACCGGCAGGCCGATGATCGCGGCAGGGCGCGGCCAGCCCTCGTCGAGCAGTTCCAGAAGGTGGAACAGCGCCGTGGGCGCGTTGCCGATGGCCACGACCGCGCCCGCGATCCGCTCGCGCCACAGCCGCACGGCTGCGGCCGAGCGCGTGTTGCCGATCTCGGCCGCCAGCGACGCCGCGGCGGGGTCGTCGAGCGTGCAGACCACCGGGTTCCTGGCCGGCAGGCGGGCGGCGACGATGCCCTGCGCCACCATGCCCGCGTCGCACAGGATCGGAGCACCCGCGGCCAGCGCGGAGCGGGCCGAGGCCGCGACATCGTCCGACCAGGCCAGCCGGCTGGGAACATCGGTCATGCCGCAGGCATGGACCATGCGGATGGCGACGTCGTGGAGGTCCGCGGGCAGATGGTCCAGCCGCGTCTCGGCGCGGACGGTCGCCCAGGACTGACGGTAGATGGCGTGCGGGTCGCGCTCGTAGCGCAGCGCCGCACGGCGGGGGAAGGGGATGACGGCGGGCGCGGGCGCGAGCCCGCGGGCAGCCTCGCGCAACGCGGCCTCGTGACCGACGCCGAGGATCCAGGCCTCCTCGGTCTCGGCCGCGGCGCGGGTGTCGGCATCGAGCCCCGGCGCGCCCGCGAACAGGGCCGCAAGCCCCCCCGCGCGGTCGAGCCCGGCATAGGCGAGCGCCGTGACACGGGTCTGCGCGGCATCGAGCGGCTCGTCCGCTCGCCGCGCCGCGCGGATCTCGCGGTCGAGCAGCGAGGGGTATATCTCGGCGATCACCACGGGTGCATCGGGCACCGCCATTCCGCCCTCGAAGGGCCAGACCGCGCAACGCCCGGCCAGCCGCGGGTCAGCGCGCAGGCGGGCAAGCGCCGGGATGCCGGTCAGCACCTGCCCGCCCACGGCGCCCGTCGTGTAGAGCTTCCAAACGGGTTGCGTGCGCGGGCAGACTCGCTCGACGGCCCGGCGCTCGGGCGGGTGCGCGGGGTGGCGGGCCGGCTTGCGCTCGGGCAGCGCGGCCAGGTCGTGGGTCCGCGGGCGGCCCCAGAACGGCCCCTCGCCCGGGAAGCGCGCGTTGAGCGCGGCCGCGAGCACGAAGCGGTTGTTGGCATTGCCGGGGCCGTCCTCGATCCCGTCGGCGAGGTGGTCCCACAGCGCGCGCCAGCCATCGGCCCCTGCCACGGCACGGGCGGTGCCGCGCGGGTAGCCCAGCGGAAAGTCGAAGCCTGCGAGGATGCGCCGCCCCGCATCGGCCTCGGCTGCGAGGATGTCCGCGATCAGTTCGACAGCCTCGGCCCGCGTGGCGGGGTTCTCGTGGCGGACGAGCGCGCCGTCGCGCGCCAGCGCCAGCCAGATGCTGTTCGCGCCCCGCGCGGGGGTGGCCGCCGACGACCAGTCGACGATCAGCACGCTGTCGAACAGCCGCGTCATGGCGCTGGCCGGGGTGCGTTTCGGCGCGCGCCGGGCGCGAGGCCCGGGAGGCCCCGGGTCAAGCCCGGGGCAGCGGCGGCTGGCGGGCGGCGCTGGGTCGGGCCCCGAGGAGCGGCGCTTGGTCCGAGGCGCCGGGTCAGGCCCGGGGCAGCGGTGGAGAAATCGAAGTCGCGGCGTTCGGCGATCGCGCCCGGCGTGGCCGATGGACGCCCGCGGAGATGCTGTGCGAGCCTCGCCGCTGCCCCGGCCTCGAGCCGGGGCCTTATTGGTGTCGTCGGATCCCCCGGCTCGACCCCGGGAGTTCCCGGTTGCCGCGCCGGGGCATCAGCCTTACCGCCATGGCCTGTGGCCGGACGCGCCGCGCGAGGCCCGATGGAGCCGCGCGTCGTCACTCGCGCGTGCCCTTCAGGTACTTTCGCACGCTCTCGGGTCCCAGCGGGTGCTTCGCGTGGGGATAGGGCGGGTGGTGGTGGTCGTGGACATGGTGGTGCCCATGGTCGTGCCCATGGTCGTGGCCGTGATCATGCGGGTGGTCATGGTCATGCGGATGGTCGTGATCATGCCCGTGACCATGCCCGTGACCATGCCCCGCATCCTCCATCGCCAGCCGGCAGGCGCCGGTGCAGAAGGTGTCGCACAGCGGGCAGTCCGCGACGTTCGAGCCGGGCGCGGACGCCCCTTGCCCCTCGACATGGTGGTGGTGGCTTTCCTGCGGCAGACCGACCTCGGCCTCGAAGCCCAGCACCTGCGCGCGATACTTGCACATCGCGCAGTTCATGGCGTTCTGGCCCTCCAGGATCTCGGTCACCCGCTCGGCGAAGGTCGCGATCACCTGCGGGTGGTCGTTGAGGTAGCCTGCCTTCACGAACTGGATGAAGGGATAGGCCCGCGCCACGGTGTCGGTGAAGCCGTAGATGCGGTCGATCAGGATCCCGGTGAACAGGAAGTAGGGGAAGACCACGATCCGCCGGAATCCCAGCCGCGCGGCGCGCTCCAGACAGGGCTCGACCAGTGGGAAGGTCACGCCGGAATAGCCGGTCTCGGCCCAGCCGAAGCCCATCCCCTCCCACAGGAGGCGCGTGATCTTCGAGACGTTGGAATTCGCGTCCGGGTCCGACGCGCCGCGCCCGATCACAACGAGGCAGGTGTCCGACAGCGGCACCTCGCCAAGGTCGCGGTTGGCCTGCTCGACCGCCGCGCGCACGCGCGCGCCCGCTGCCGCCACCATCTTGGGATCGACGCCAAGCTCGCGGCCATACTGCACCCTGATGCCGTGCTGCGCGGCATAGGTGTTGAGCACCGAGGGGATGTCGTTCTTCGCGTGCATCGCCGCGAACAGCATCCCCGGCACGGCCAGGATGTGGTCGCAGCCCTGCTCGCGCAGCCGGTCGAGCCCGTCGCGGATCACCGGGTTCGCGAATTCGAGATACCCGTATTCGACCGGCCAGCCGGGCAGGAGCGGCCTCAGCCGCTCGGCCACCACGGCGAACTCGTCGACCGCAGCCTGCGAGCGCGAGCCGTGGCCACAGACCATCACCCCGATGCGGGACATCAGCGGCTCTCCGCCCGGCGGTCCTTGCGGGCGCGGCGGACGGCGCGGAAGACGCCGATGGCGGCGATCAGGCCTGCGAGGCTCAACGTGCCCAGCGCGAGCCAGTGGCTGTGGCCCGCGGCCTCGGCGTAATGGCCGGGATGGGCCAGGGCGGTGGCGGGCAGGGCGGCAAGGATGGCGGCGAGCTTCTTCACGTGGGTCCCCTCCTGACGTGGGCCGACAGGACGGGCGGGCGCATGGCACCCTTCTCCGAACAGCCCCGGGTGACACCCCCGTCTTGGGTCGGCGCCGGTCCCGAATCCGCTCCGCCCCCGTCCGCCGGGTGCGCTGTTCATGCCCCTGCTTACGCGCCGCCGGGCGGGGGCTCAAACGAAAAAGCGCCGCATCGGGGCGGGCGGGCGACATCGGCGCATGGGGTGTCGCGAAACCGCTTTACAGGCCGCGCGCCACTGGCCCAAGGTCGCGCCCGGCCGCACGGGGCGCGCCATGCCGGGGAAATGATGAGCCTGCCAAAGACCACCATCGTCGTCTGCGATACCTGTCGCTATTCCGTCGAGGACAAGACCGCGCCCTGTGGCCGCACCGGGGGCGAGATCCTCGCGTCCGAGGTCGAGCGCCTCGCCGCCGGACGCGAGGGGGTCGAGGTGCGGCGCACCTCGTGCCTGATGGGCTGCGAGCGCCACTGCAACACCGCGGTGATGGCCGACGGCAAGATCACCTATGTCCTGGGCCAGTTCGTGCCGGGGCGCGAGGCCGCCGAGGCGGTGGTCGAGTACGCAGCCCTCCACCGCGAAAGCGAGACCGGGCAGGTGCCATTCAGGCAATGGCCGCAGGGCGTGAAGGGCCATTTCATCGCGCGGCTGCCGGCACTGGCGACGAAGCCTGCCGTGCCGCGGTTCGATGACTGAGATGCTGCAGCGCCTCGCCAGCTCGCCGGTGCCCGAGGGGCTTGCCGCCCGCATCGCCACGCGCATCGACGCCAAGACCAAGCCCCCCGGATCGCTGGGCAGGATCGAGGATCTCGCGGTCGCGTTGGGCGTGGCGCAGCGGCGCGAGGACCCGCAGGCCGATCCGGCGGAGCTGATGATCTTCGCGGCCGACCACGGCATCGTGGCCGAGGGGGTCTCGGCCTGGCCATCGGAAGTCACCGCGCAGATGGTGCTGAATTTCCTCGCCGGCGGGGCGGCCGCGAACGTGTTCGCCCGCGCGGCTGGAGCGGAGGTGCGGGTGATCGACGCGGGCGTGGCCTCGGACCTGCCTGACGCGCCGGGGCTGATCCGCGCGGGCATCCGCCGCGGCACGCGCAATGCCGCGACCGAGGACGCGCTGACGCGTGACGAGGTGCTGGCCGCGCTCGATTTCGGTGCAGGACTCGCGCGCGAGGCGGCAGAGCGCGGCGTGCGGGTCATCGCGCTGGGCGAGATGGGGATCGGCAACACCTCGTCGGCCGCGCTGCTTGCCCATGCGGTCGATGGCCTGCCGCTGGCGCCGCTGGCCGGGCCGGGGGCGGGGCTCGACGCGGAAGGGGTGGCGCGCAAGGTCGCGATCCTCGAGCGCGCGGCGGCGCGGCGGCCCGGGCGGCTGGGGCCGGTCGAGGCGCTGGCGGCCTTCGGCGGGCTCGAGATCGCGGCGATGGCGGGGGCGGTGATCGGCGCGGCCTCGGGCGGCGCGGCGGTGCTGGTGGACGGCTACATCTCGACGGCCGCGGCGATGGTCGCGCTGGCCGCGCGGCCCGAGGCGCGGGCGTCCTGCATCTTTGCCCATCGCAGCCGCGAGCCCGGCCACCGCCTGATGCTGGCGCATCTGGGGGTGGAGCCCGTGCTCGACCTCGACATGCGGCTGGGCGAGGGCACCGGGGCGTTGCTGGCGCTGCCGATCCTGCGGGCGGCCGCGCGGATGCTGGCCGAGATGGCGACCTTCCAGAGCGCTGGCATCTCGGGGCGCGAGGGCTGAGATGCCGTCCGCTCTCGCCCGCCTGCTGAGTGCCCTGCAGTTCCTCACCCGCCTGCCCGTGCCCGATCCGGGCTGGGAGGAGGGGCGGCTGCGCGCGGCCCTGCCGTTCTTCCCCGTCGCGGGGGCGGCTGTGGGGCTGATAGGCGCGGGCGTCTGGTGGGCTTCGGGCGCCGTGCTGCCGGGCGCCGTGGCGGCGGGGCTGGCGCTGGCGGCCATGCTGCTGGCAACCGGCGGGATGCACGAGGACGGGCTGGGCGACGTGGCCGACGGGCTGGGCGGGGGCGCGAGCGCCGAGCGCGCGCTCGAGATCATGCGCGACTCGAGGATCGGGAGCTATGCGGCTCTGGCTATCGGCCTTTCGGTCGGCCTGCGATGGGCCGCGCTGGCACCGGTGGCGCCCGCCGACGGGGCGGTGGCGCTGGTGATCGCCGCGACCGTGGCCCGCGCCGTGATGGTGCCGGCAAGCGCCTTGGTCACGCCTGCGCGGCCGGACGGGTTGGGCCGGATGCTGGGGCAGGGGGCCGATGCGCCCGGCATGGCGCTGGCGCTGGGGCTCGGGCTGGTCGTGGCCGCTGCCGGGGGGATGGCCGGCATCGGCGCGCTGCTGGCGGCGCTGGCCGCGATGGCGCTGGTCGTGCGGCTGATGGCGCGCCGGGTCGGCGGCATGACCGGCGACGGCTATGGTGCCATCGCCTCGCTGGCCGAGACGGCGGCGATGCTGGTCCTTTGCGCGGCATGGGTGGGCGCATGATCTTCCTGCGCCACCCCCGGCCCGACGTGGCGCCCGGCATCTGTTACGGGCGGCTCGACCTCGGGCCGGGGCCGGGGGCCGGGGCCGAGATCGCGGCGGCGCTCGCGGCCACACCCCGCGCGCGGGCGGTGCTGACGAGCCCCGCCACGCGCTGCCGGGGGTTGGCCGAGGCGCTGGCCGCGCGGGACGGCGTGGCGGCGGTGACCGAGCCGGAGCTGATGGAGCTCGACTTCGGGGCCTGGGAAGGGCGCGCCTGGGAGGCGATCGACCGCGCCGCGAGCGACCCCTGGGCGGCCGACCCCTGGCGGGTGGCGCCGCCGGGGGGCGAGAGTTTCGCCGCGCTCCATGCCCGGGTGGCGGCGGTGCTGGCCCGCGCGCCCGAGGGGGCGGTGTTCGTGACCCATGCGGGGCCGATCCGGGCCGCGCGGATGATCCTGACCGGCGCAGGCTTCGAGACGGTGTTCGCCGAGCCGATCCCCTATGCCGTGCCGCTGACCTTCGCACATGAGAAGTCGCCCGTTCATGGCTGATATATCGCTTGTTCTGGGGGGGGCGCGTTCGGGCAAATCGGCCCGAGCCCTGTCGCTGGCGGCGACGCCCCCGCATGTGTTCGTCGCCACCGCCGAGGCGCTCGACCTCGAGATGGAGGCCCGCATCGCCCGGCACAGGGCCGAGCGGGGCGAGAGCTGGCTTGTGGTCGAGGAGCCGCTGGACCTTGCGGACGCCGTGCGCGCCCATGCGGCCGAGGGGACGACGCTGCTGATCGACTGTCTCACGCTGTGGCTGTCGAACGTCATGCATCACGGCCGCGAGCCGGGGGCCGAGACGGCGCGCCTGATCGCGGCGATGGAGCTGGCGCCGGGCCGCATCGTGCTGGTGTCGAACGAGATCGGGATGGGGCTGGCGCCGATGAACGAGCTGGGCCGCGCCTTCCGCGACGAGCAAGGGCGGCTCAACCAGCGCATCGCGGCCGTCGCGGGCCATGTCGAATTCGTGGCGGCGGGCTTGCCGCTCACGCTGAAGGGCACGCCGCGATGACGCGCCCGCCCGCGCTGATGATCCAGGGCACCGGCTCGAATGTCGGAAAATCCGTCCTCGTCGCGGGTCTTTGCCGTGCTTTCCTGCGGCGTGGATTGAAGGTTCGGCCGTTCAAGCCCCAGAACATGTCGAACAACGCCGCCGTCACGGCCGATGGCGGCGAGATCGGCCGGGCGCAGGCCCTGCAGGCGCGCGCCGCCCAAGTCGAGCCGAGCGTCCACATGAACCCGGTGCTGCTCAAGCCCGAGTCGGAGAAGGGCGCGCAGGTGGTGGTGCAGGGGCGGCGGCTCACTCACGCGATGGCGCGCGACTATGCGCGGCTGAAGCCGCAGCTTCTGGCGGCGGTGCTCGACAGCTTTGCCCGGATCGGGGCCGAGGCCGACCTCGTGCTGGTCGAGGGCGCGGGCAGCCCGGCCGAGGTCAACCTGCGCGTGGGCGACATCGCCAACATGGGCTTTGCCGAGGCCGCAGGCGTGCCGGTGATCCTTGCGGGCGACATCGACCGGGGCGGCGTGATCGCGCAGGTCGTGGGCACGAAGGCGGTGCTGCCACCCGAGGATGAGGAACGGATAAAAGGTTTTCTTATTAACAAGTTCCGAGGCGATGTTTCACTGTTCGACGACGGCTATGCGATGATCGCCGAGGCCACGGGCTGGCGCGGCTTCGGCGTCGTGCCATGGTTTCCCGGCGCCCACCGCCTGCCGGCCGAGGATGCCGCGGACATCCGCGCGGGCAGCGCCGGGGGCCGCGTAAAGATCGCCGTGCCGCTGTTCTCGCGGATCGCGAATTTCGACGATCTCGATCCGCTGAAGCTCGAGCCCGGCGTCTCGGTCGTCATGGTCCGCCCCGGCGAGGCGCTGCCGGGGGATACGGACCTCGTGATCCTGCCGGGTTCGAAGTCGACGCGGGGGGATCTGGCGTTCCTCCGCGCGCAGGGCTGGGACATCGACCTTGCGGCGCATCGCCGCCGCGGTGGGCGGATCCTGGGCATCTGCGGCGGCTATCAGATGCTGGGGCGGACCATCGCCGACCCGGAAGGCATCGAGGGCGCGCCCGGTACGAGCGAGGGTCTGGGCCTGCTGGACGTCGAGACGGTGATGACGCCCGACAAGACCCTCACCCGCGTCGAGGCGGTGGAGATCGCCACGGGCCTGAGCGTGACCGGCTACGAGATCCATATCGGCCGCACGGAAGGACCCGACCGCGCCCGCCCGTTGTTCAGGGTCGGCGGCGCCGAGGAAGGGGCGGCAAGCGCGGATGGGCGGGTGGCCGGGGCCTACCTGCACGGGCTGTTCGGGGCGGACACCTTCCGCGCGCGGTTCCTCGAGCGGCTGGGCGCCGAGGCCTCCGGGCTCGGCTACGAGTCGGAAGTCGACGAGACGCTGGATGCGCTGGCCGATCACCTAGAGACCTTCCTTGATCTCGACGGCCTGCTCGCGGTCGCGCGCAGGCGCTGACGCGGGTGATTGGGGCCCTCAAGATCCCTCTTCGCGCGGATGACGCTTTGGTGTAGCAAAGATCACACTTTCGTGTGGTGATCATGTCCGACTCAGTCGACGCGCTCAGGAAACCGGTGCCGTTCGAGTGGCCTACGCTGGCCCTTATTGGGCTGTGCTATGTGGCATGGGCGCTGCTGACGCTTCATGCCAGCACGCTGGGGGGCTGGCTCGCGGTGCCGCTGATGGGCATCGTGCTGGCTTTCCATTCCTCGCTGCAGCACGAGGTGCTGCACGGCCACCCGTTCAGCGATCAGCGGCTGTCGGACGCGCTGGTCTTTCCGGCGCTGGGGCTGTTCGTGCCCTACGAGCGGTTCCGCGACACGCATCTGGCGCATCACCGCGACGAGATCCTGACCGACCCCTATGACGACCCGGAGTCGAACTATCTCGACCCCGCGGTCTGGGCGCGGCTGCCGGGCTGGCGCCGGGCGCTCTTGCGCGCGAACAACACGCTGGCGGGGCGGATGGCGCTGGGGCCGGCGATCGGGCTGGCGACTTTCTGGGCGGGCGACCTTCGGGCCATCCGGGTGGGCGACCCGGCCGTGCGGCGGGCCTATGCGCTGCATGTGGCGGGGCTGGTGCCGGTGGTGGCGTGGCTGGCGATGCTGGGAACCATGCCGGTCTGGCAGTATCTGCTGGCGGCCTATCTGGGCCTGTCACTCCTGAAGATCCGCACCTTCCTCGAGCACCGTGCGCACGAGAAGGCGGCGGGGCGCAGCGTGGTGATCGAGGATCGCGGGCCGCTCGCGCTTCTGTTCCTCAACAACAATTTCCACGCCGTGCACCATGCGAGCCCGCGGGTGGCGTGGTACAGGCTGCCCGCGCTCTATCGCGCGCGACGCGAAGAGGTGCTGCGGCGGAACCGCGGCTATCGCTATGCCTCCTACCGCGAGGTGTTCGCGAGCCACTTCCTGCGCGCGAAGGACCCGGTGCCGCATCCGCTGCGGCAGGGGCCGGGCGAGGGGTGAGGGGCGGTTCCACCGACGGCGCACGAGGCGCTGCCCCGGCCCTGAGCCGGGGCCTCGCGACGGCCCGGACACCGGGCGCATCTCGGCCCCTTCGTTCGCTGCATTGGCCTTGAGCCGGGACCTCCCGGGTTTGCACGTCAGCGAGGCCCCGGCTTACGGCCGTGGCAGCGGGCTGCTCGGCCGCGAGGGGGGCGGCCGGCGTAGAGCATGCCCCGCTCAGAACTGCGGCGCGACCTCCCAAACCTCGCTGGCATAGCCGCGGATCGTGCGGTCGGACGAGAATCGCCCCATCGGGGCGATGTTGAGCACGGCTTTCCGTGCCCAGCCGTCGGCATCGGCCCAGGCGGCATCGACGCGGCGCTGGGCGTCCCAGTAGGCGTCGAAATCGGCTGCGACCATGAACCAGTCGTGGTGGGTCAGGTTGTCCGCGACCGCGCGGTGGCGCTCGGCATCGCCGTCCGAGAAGCGGCCCGCGCGGATCTGCTCGACGACCTCTCGCAGGCGGTCGGAGCGCCCGACATGGGCGGCGGGGTCGTAGCCCTCGGCGCGCAGGCGTGTGACACCCCCGGCATCGAGCCCGAAGATGAAGATGTTGTCGTCGCCCACGCTCTCGTGGATCTCGACATTGGCGCCGTCCATCGTGCCAATCGTCAATGCGCCGTTCATCGCGAACTTCATGTTGCCGGTGCCGGACGCCTCCATCCCGGCGGTGGAAATCTGTTCCGAGAGGTCGGCCGCGGGGATCAGCCGCTCGGCCATCGTCACGTTGTAGTTGGGCGGGTAAACCAGCGCGAGGCGGCCGCGCATGGCGGGGTCGGCGTTGATCGTGCGGGCGATGTCGTTGATCAGCCGGATGATCGCCTTGGCCATGGCATAGCCGGGCGCGGCCTTGCCGCCGAAGATGCGCAGGCGCGGCGGGATCGGGGCGCCGGGGTTGCGGCGGAGCTCGTTCCACAGCGCCGCGGCCTCCAGCACGTTCATGAGCTGGCGCTTGTATTCGTGGATGCGCTTGATCTGGATGTCGAAGATCGCGCCGGGATCGGCCGTGACGCCGCATTCCGCCTCGATCCACGCGGCGAGCCGCTGCTTGTTCGCGCGCTTGGCGGCGGCCACACGCTCGCGGAAGGCCGCGTCCCCGGCCAGTGGCGCCAGCGCCGAAAGGCGGTCGAGGTCGGCCTCCCAGCCCTCGCCCACCGCCTCGGTGATCAGCGCCGACAGCGCCGGGTTGCAGCCTTTCAGCCAGCGCCGGGGTGTCACGCCATTCGTCTGGTTGACGATGCGGCCGGGATGCAGCGCGTCGAGCTCGCGGAACACCGTGCGGCGCATGAGCCCGGTGTGAAGCGCCGAGACGCCGTTCACCCGCCGCGCGGCGATGAACGACAGATCCCCCATCCGCACCTCGCCGTCGCGCAGGCAGCCCACACCGGCCGGGCGGGGTGCGGTCTCGGCGGCATGGGCCGCGTCGATTCGCTCGATGATCTGCATGTGGCGGGGCAGGACGCGGGCCATCAGCTCCGCCGGCCATTTCTCCAGCGCCTCGGGCATCAGGGTGTGGTTGGTGTAGTGGAGCGTGCCGCGGGCGATCTGGAAGGCCTCGTCGAAGCCAAGGCCCCGCTCGTCCATCAGCAGGCGCACCAACTCGGGTCCCGCGATCGCGGGATGCGTGTCGTTGAGCTGGATTGCCACGCGCTGCGGCAGCAGGCGCGGGTCGTCGTGGTCGCTGAAGAAGCGGCGCAGAAGGTCGCGCAGGCTGGCCGCGGTAAAGAAGTATTCCTGCTTGAGGCGCAGCTCCTTGCCCTGCGGCGTGGTGTCGTCGGGGTAGAGCACGCGGCTGATGGTCTGCGCCAGCACCGCGGGGGCGGCGGCGCCGAGGAAGTCGCCGCGGTTGAAGGGTTCGAGGTCGAAGACGCGCGTGGGCTTGGCAGACCACAGCCTGAGCGTGTTCACCCAGCGCCCCTGCCAGCCTGGGATGGGCGTGTCGTAGGCGGCGGCGAGCACGGTCTCCTCGGGCTCCCATCGCGCGCGGCCGCCGGTCTCGGTCACCCGGCCGCCGAAGCCGATCGGCCAGAGGGCCTCGGTGCGCTCGAACTCCCAGGGATGGGCTTGGGCGAGCCAGTCCTCGGCCTCCTCGACCTGCCGGCCGTCGCGGAAGCTCTGGCGGAACAGGCCATGGTCGTAGCGGATGCCATAGCCATGGGCCGGGATGCCGAGGGTGGACATCGAATCGAGGAAGCAGGCCGCGAGCCGCCCCAGCCCGCCATTGCCCAGTGCCGCGTCAGGCTCGTCCAGCATCGCCGCCGCGTAATCGACGCCGAGGGCCGCCATCGCCTCGCGCGCCGCGTCCTCGAGCCCGAGGTTGCGGATCGCGTCCTCGAGCAGCCGGCCGATGAGGAACTCCATCGAGAGGTAGCAGACCCGCTTGAGGTCGCGCGCATAGACCTGCCGGGTGGTCGCGAACCAGGGATCGACGAGCCGGTCGCGGATGGCGCGCGATAGCGCGAGCCGCCAGTCGGTCAGCTTCGCGGCGTCCGGCGTCTTGCCGATCGAATAGGTGAGATGGTGCCGGATGGATTCGGCCAACTCTGCGGGCGTGATCTCGCGCAGGCCGCGCGTCCGGTCGAAGGTCATCCGTTCCTGCTCCTTCCCGCGCGCCATGAGGGGCGGGCGGTGCTGCTGTCGGGTTCTTCCCCGGCGTCTTGCTCCCTCCCGGCCGTGCCGCCGGTTCGGGGTGCGATCCTAACGCATCGTCCGCGCGGGAAAAGGGGTCAGCGGGGGCGTTCTGCCGCCACGGCGCTGGCGACGGCGGCGAGGCAGGCGTCTTCCCCCAGCTCCTCGACCGCGCGTGCGGCGGGGCGGCGCCAGTTCGGGTGCGCATCGGTGGTGCCGGGGATGTTGGCCTGCTCGACGGTGCCCAGCGCATCGTCGATCTGCACCGCGAGGATCGCCGACGGCGCGCGGGCGACCAGCGCGTGGATCGCCGCGTTCAGGGCGGGCGCCAGCGTGGCGGGCGGCGCCTCGGGGTCGAGGCCGTCGGGCAGAAGCCCCTCGGCGGCAAGTCGGCGCAGCAGGCGGCGGCGGTCCTCAGCCCGCTCGGCGCGCCAGCGGGCGGCGTCCTCGTGCCCGGTTCGGCCCAGCCGCTCGGCCCAGTCGATGTCGCGCGCGGCCCACCAGCCTGCCAGCGTCGGCGTGTCATGCGTGCCGACCGAAGCCGCGGCACGGGCGGGGTAGGCGGCGGGCGGGCGGAAGTCGCCCGAAGGCTCGCGCTCGAACTGCATCACGCTCGATCCGTGGATGTGCGACTGCGCCATCCGCTCGCGCAGGCCCTCGGGCACGACGCCGAGATCCTCGCCGATCACCACGGCGCCGGCGCGCGCGGCTTCCAGCCGGACGATCGCCATCAGCACGTCGCGCGGCATCCGGACATAGCTGCCCGGCGTGCCGTCGCCCGGCACCCAGAAGGTGCGGTCGAAGCCGAGGATATGGTCGATGCGCACCAGCCCTGCATGGCGCATCGCCGCCCGGATCGTCTCGACGAAGGGCCGGAAGCCCACGGCCTCGAGGCCGGGCGGTGAGAAGGGCGCCAGGCCCCAGGACTGCCCGCCCGGCGCGAACTGGTCGGGCGGCGCGCCCAGCGAGACGCCGGTGGCAAAGACGCCGGGGCGGGCCCAGACCTCGGCGCCGTTGGGCCGCACGCCGACCGCGAGGTCGGTGTAGAGCCCCAGCGCCATCCCTGCCGCGCGGGCTTCGGCCTGCGCCTGCGCCAACTGCTCGTCGGCCAGCCATTGCAGCCAGGCGTGGAAGCCCAGCGCGTCGCCCTGCGCGACGGCGAAGGCGCGGGCGCCGGGGGCGTCGGGGCTGTCGAACCCCTCTGGCCAGCGCCGCCAGTCGGTGCCGTGACGCTCGGACAGCGCCTCGAACAACGCGAAGTCCGCAAGCGCCCGGCCGCGCGCCTCGCGGAAGGCGGCGAAGGCGGCGCGGCGCTGGGGCGTCGCGCGCTCGCGGAAGGCGGCGTGCAGGGCCGCGAGCACTGGCGCGCGGTGGGCGCGCGCGGCGGCATGGTCGATCAGGCCATCGGAACGCGTGGAGGGGCGGGCGGCCCAGAGCGCCCGGGCGTCGGGGGCGTCGGTGAACTCCGGCACGCGGTCGGGTGCGATGGCACGGGTGTCGAGGAAGCCGCGATGGCCGGGCGAGTAGGGGCTGAAGCCGGGATAGGCCGCCCCCAGCGCGTGCAGCGGGTTCACACCGAGGAAGTCGGCCCCCAGCGGCGCCAGCACCGCCGCCGCCGCGCGCAGGTCGGCGTAATCGCCCGGCCCCGGATTGCGCGCTGAATGCAGCGCGTGGATCGCCCCGGTGAAGCCCCAGACCCTTGCGCGCCCGGTCGCGCCCGCGACCGAGGGCGCCTCGGGCGGGGCCGAGACGACGAGGCAGCGCTCGGCGCCCACCGCAAGTTCGTGCAGGCCGGGCGGCAGGGCGGGAAGCTCGAGCATCCCGGCGGAACGCCCCTCGGCGATGCCGCCGCTCTCGAAGGTCAGCCGCCATTCGACCCCGCGCGGGAGCGGCAGCGCCGAGGGCCGCCAGGCGAGCGCGACATGGGCCGCGGGCAGCACCTGGGCGGCAAGTCGCGCGCGCGCGGCGGCCGCGGCATCGGCGGCCTCGGCCGGATCGCCGATCAGTCCCATGGCGCGCAGGAGCGCGGTGGCGGTCTCGCGCGTCGTGGTGTGGACATGGCCCGAGAGATCGACCCAGGCGGGCAGGATCCCGGCGAGTCCCGCAAGATCGAGGATCGGGTCGGGCAGGTGGGCGGGGGTCATGCGTCGGGCTCCGGCACGAACAGGGCAATCGACTCGGCTGCCAGCGGCGCGTGCGGGCCGGTCGCGGGGCAGGGTGCGCCCTCGGGCCGGGCGGTGTCGAGCGCGCGCAGCCAACGCGCGCCGGGGGGCGGGGGCGGCAGGGTCAGGGTTGCCTCGGCGGCTGCGCCATTGACGGCGATCAGCGCCTCGCCGAGGGTCCGGGCGCCGGGTGGCGCCTCGGCCGCGCCGCGCAGATGCAGGCAGAAGGCGCGCAGCCCTGGGTCGTGCCAGTCGGGCGCGCCGCCCGAAAGGGCGTGCCAGTCGACATCCGGCGCGCCGTCCTCGGCCCGGATGCCGCCATGCAGGAAGCGCGTCTGCCGCAACACGGGATGCGCGCGCCTCAGCGCGGCGAGCCGGCGGACGAAGCCGTGCAAGGCCTCGTCGGCCCCCGCCCAGTTCACCCAGGCGGTGGGGTTGTCCTGACAATAGGCGTTGTTGTTGCCGCCCTGCGAATTGCCGATCTCGTCGCCCGCCAGCAGCATCGGCGTGCCTTGCGCGAGGTAGAGCGTGGCCATCAGGTTGCGCGCGCGCCGGGCGCGGCGGGTCAGGATGGCGGGGTCGCCCGTCGCCCCTTCGGCCCCGCAGTTGTGGCTGAAGTTCTGGGCGTGGCCGTCGCGGTTGCCCTCGCCGTTCGCCTCGTTGTGCCGGCGGGCGTAGGCGGTCAGGTCCGCCAGCGTGAAGCCGTCATGGCTGGTGATGAAGTTGACCGAAGACCACGCCCGGCGGCCCGCGCGGTCGAAGATCTCGGCCGAGCCCATCAGCCGCGCGGCCAGCGCGGGCGCCGCACCCTCGTCGCCGCGCCAGAAGCGGCGGGCATCGTCGCGGAAGCGGTCGTTCCACTCGGCAAAGGGAGGCGGGAATCCGCCCAGCCGATAGCCGCCGGGACCGAGGTCCCAAGGTTCCGCGATCAGCTTCACCCCCGCCAGCACCGGGTCCTGCCTCAGCGCGTCGAGAAATCCGCCCAGCGGGTCGAAGCCGCCCGCCTCGCGCGCCAGCGTCGTGGCAAGGTCGAAGCGGAAGCCGTCCACGCCCCAGTCCACCGCCCAATGGCGCAGGCTGTCGAGCGCGAGGCGCGCGATCATTGGGTGCGACAGATCCAGCGTGTTGCCGCAGCCGGTGTCGTCCACATGAAACCGCTCGCGCCCGGGCTGGAGGCGGTAATAGCTGCGATTGTCGAGGCCGCGGAAGCCGAGCGTCGGGCCCAGATGATCACCCTCGGCGCTGTGATTGAGCGCGATGTCGAGGATCACCTCGATCCCCGCCGCGTGCAGCGCCGCGATGGCCGCGCGCATCCCGGCGCGGCCGAGGGGGCCCAGATAGCGCGGTTCGGGGGCGAGGAAGCCGATGGTCGAATAGCCCCAGTAATTCGTGAGCCCCCGCCGGGCGAGGTGGGTCTCGTCCCGGCGGGCGTGGATCGGCAGAAGCTCGATGGCGGTGACGCCGAGGCCCGCGAGGTGGTCGATCACGCGGGGGTCGGCCAGCGCCTCCCATGTGCCCGCGATGGCCGGGTCGAGGCCGGGGAACTCGCGAGTGAGGCCCTTGAGATGCGCCTCGCAGATCACCGTCTCGTCCCAGTCGCGGCGAAGGCCGGGCGCGGGCGCAGGTTCGGGCGCGACGACGACGCATTTCGGGACGAAGGGGGCGCTGTCGCGCGTGTCGAAGCTCAGGTCGGCGTCCGCCGCGCCGCGGTCGTAGCCATAGATCCCGCCGCATTCGGTGAAGGCACCGCGCAGCTCCCGTGCATAGGGGTCGATCAGCAGCTTGTGCGGATTGAACCGAAGTCCCTGCTCGGGCGCATGGGGGCCATGGGCGCGCAGGCCATAAAGGGTGCTGGGGCCGAGGCCGATGATCTCGCCATGCCAGATGTCGCCAGTGCGCTCGGGCAGCGGGATGCGCGCCGTCTCGCGGCCCGTGGCGTCGAACAGGCAGACCTCGATGCGCTCGGCCTCGGACGAGAAGACCGCGAAATCGACCCCCTCGTCCGTGCAATGCGCGCCCAGCCGGTCGAAGCGGCCGGCGCGGATGGCCAGGGGTGAGGGCGACGGAAGCGGGCTCATCGGGGAGTGTTAGCGAGGCGGCGGGGCGAATTCCAGTGCGGGCGGCGCGGGTTCCCCAATGCGGAAGGGCGCCCGCATGGCGGGGACGGGGTCATGCGGGGGGCCTGACGATCTCCTCGTAGAGCGTGCGGTAGGCGGCGGCCGAGACCTCCCAGCCCACGGGCTGCGCCATCGCGCGACGCATCATGCGCCGCCAGGCGGGGCGGTCGGCCCAGATGTCCATCAGCCGGTCGAGCGCGTCGCCAAGCGCCGCGGCCGTGATCGGCGCGAACTGGAAGCCCGTGGCGGCCCCCACCGCCAGCGCCGCCGGGTTCGCGTCGATCACCGTGTCGGCAAGCCCCCCGGTGCGGGCGACCAGCGGCAGGCAGCCATAGCGCAGGCCATAGAGTTGCGTGAGCCCGCAGGGCTCGAAGCGCGAGGGGATGACGATCGCGTCGGCCCCGCCATAGATCAGGCGCGACAGCGGCTCGTCGAAGCCGATCACCACGCCAACCGCGCCGGGATGGGCCTCGGCCGCGTCGCGGAACGCGGCTTCCAGCGCCGCCTCGCCCGTTCCCAGCACGCAGAGCCGCCCGCCGCGGGCAAGGAGCAGCGGCAGCGCCTCGATCAGCAGGTCGAGGCCCTTCTGCGCCGTCAGGCGGCTGATCACGGCGAGGATCGGCGCGCCCGCGTCGTGCGGCAGGCCGAGACGGGCCTCGAGCGCGCGCCGCGCCACGGCCTTCCCACCCGGCGCGCGGGCCGAGTAGGGCACCGGCAGGGCGGGGTCGGTCGCGGGGTCCCAGGCGCGAGTGTCGATGCCGTTGAGAATCCCCGTCACCGCATCGCGGCGGTGGCGCATCAACCCGTCGAGGCCCATGCCGAATTCGGGCGTCATCAGCTCGCGCCCATAGGTGGGGCTCACGGTGGTGATGCGGTCGGCAAGCGAGAGCCCGCCCTTGAGGAAGCCCACCTTGCCCCAGAACTCGAAGCCGTCCTGCCGGAAGCCTGCCCGCGCCAGCCCCAGCGGGCCGATCACGGCGGGCGGGAACAGGCCCTGAAAGGCGATGTTGTGGATCGTCAGCACCGTGGCCGGGCGCGGGCCGCCGCGCTGGTGCAAATAGACCGGCGCAAGCCCGGTCTGCCAGTCGTGCAGATGCAGCACGTCCGGGCGCCACCCCGCGATGCCGTCGGCCGCCAGCGCCGCCGACGCCTGCGACAGCGCACCGAAGCGCAGGTGGTTGTCGGGCCAGTCCTTGCCGCCCGGATCGGTGTAGGGCCCGCCCGGGCGGCCGTAGAGCGCGGGCGCGTCGAGCGCGATCAGGTCGAGCCCCGCCGCGCGCCCGGCCACCAGCCGCGCCGTGCCGCCCGGAGCCGCGATCTCACCGACGTGCACGGCCCCTTCCAACGCCGCCATGACCGCCGGGTAGCCCGGCAGCAGCACGCGCACCGCGACGCCTTCGGCGGCGAGCGCCGCGGGCAGGGCACCCACCACGTCGGCAAGGCCCCCCGTCTTGACGAAGGGCGCGCATTCCGAGGCGGCGAAGAGGACGTGCATCTGGTCCCTTCAGCCCCCCAGCCGGTCGATCATCGGCTGGGTGATGAGGCAGACACCCCCCTCGGTCCGGCGGAAGCGGCGGGCGTCGTCGTCCTCGTCCTCGCCCACCACGAGGCCCGCGGGGATCTTCACGCCGCGGTCGATCACCACGTCCCTGAGGCGGGCATGGCGGCCGATCTCGGCATAGGGCAGCACCACGGCGCCCGAAAGCTCCGACCAGGAATTCGCCCGAACGCCGGTGAACAGCAGGCTGCGCGTGACGCTCGCCCCCGAGATGATGCAGCCGCCCGACACCATCGACGAGACGGCCGAGCCGCGCCGCCCTTCCTCGTCATGGATGAACTTGGCGGGGGGCGTCTGCTCGGCATAGGTCCAGATCGGCCAGGTGGTGTCGTAGAGGTCGAGTTCCGGCTCGAAGTCGGTGAGGTCGACATTAGCCTGCCAGAAGGCGTCGATGGTGCCGACATCGCGCCAGTAGGGCGCGCGCTCGGACCCCGTCATGATGCAGCTTTGCGAGAACGGGTGGGCGACCGCCTTGCCACCCTTGACCAGCGCGGGGATCAGGTCCTTGCCGAAATCGTGGCTCGAGGCGGGGTCGGCCTGGTCGGCGCGCAGCAGGTCGACCAGGAACCGCGTGTCAAACACGTAGATGCCCATCGAGGCGAGGCAGATGCCGGGGCGGCCGGGCATCTCGGGGGGATCGGCCGGCTTCTCGACGAAATCGGTGATCCGGCCCGTGGCGTCCACCGCCATGACGCCGAAGCCCGTGGCCTCGGCCCGGCTGACTTCAATGCAGCCCACGGTCACGTCGGCGCCGGTCTCGACATGCTGGCGCAGCATCGGCTCGTAGTCCTGCTTGTAGACGTGGTCGCCCGCGAGGATGACCATGTAGGCGGGCGCATAGCCCTCGATGATGTCGATGTTCTGGGTCACGGCATCGGCGGTGCCCAGATACCATTGCCCCTCGTCCACCCGCTGGCTCGCGGGCAGGATGTCGAGCATCTCGCGCCGTTCCGCCCGGAAGAAGTTCCAGCCGCGTTGCAGGTGGCGGATCAGCGAATGCGCCTTGTATTGCGTAGCGACACCGATGCGGCGGATGCCAGAATTGACCGTGTTCGACAGCGCGAAGTCGATGATCCGCGCCTTGCCGCCGAAATAGACGGCGGGCTTGGCGCGCTTGTCGGTCAGCTCCTTCAGCCGCGAGCCGCGCCCGCCCGCCAGCACGAAGGCCATGGCGTCGCGGGCGAGGTTGGTTGGGATGTCCGGGCGAGACGTCATCGGGGCTCCTTCCGGCGGGTCGGGGCGCGCGGGTGCGGGCCCCGGAGATGCGAGATGGGGCCCGGCGCGGCCGCGTCCACCGCCGCGCGGGGGCATGGCTGCGGCGGGGGGCTCATTGCCGCCTCACCCACGGAGGCGCGCGGGCGAGAGCGCCGCGATCACGTCATCCGCGATGCCCTCGGGACACGGCGCGCCCACCGCGAGATGCGCCGCGAGGGCCGAGAGGGCGGGCGCCGTCTGGATGCCATAGCCGCCCTGTCCGGCCAGCCAGAAGAAGCCCTCGGCCGCGGGATCGAAGCCCGCGACCGGCGTGCGGTCGGGGGCGAAGGTGCGCAGGCCCGCCCATGTCCGCTCGACGCGGGTGACGGGTACCGTGACGGCGGCCTCGTAGCGCGCGAGTCCCTCGGCGATCACCATGTCGTCGGCCCAGGTGTCAATCGGTTCGGATGGGTCCTCGTCGGCGGGGCTGACCATCAGGCGGCCGGCATCGGTGCGGGCGTACCAGGTTTCGGCGGCGTCGGCGACCAGCGGCCAGCCGGTCACGTCATGCCCGCCCGGCGCGGGAATGATCGCGGCCGACCGGCGCAGGGGCGCAAGGCCCAGGGGCGCGACGCCCGCGAGCCGCGCCACGTGGTCGGCCCATGCGCCCGCGGCGTTGACCACGACCGGGGCCTCGAAGGCGCCGGCCGAGGTCTCGGCCCGCCAGACCGCGCCGCGGCGCGCGAGGCTGCCGACCCGCGCGCCGCAGACCACCCGGCCGCACGCCGCGCGCGCCAGGCGCAGGAAGCCCTGCAGCAGGCGGTCCACGTCGATGTCGCGCGCGGTTTCCTCGTAGGCCGCGGCGGCGATGACCTCGCGGCGCAGGATCGGGACCATGCGCACCGCCTCGTCGGGGTCGAGCGGCGCGAGCGCGGGGGCCTCGGCCATCAGCGCGGCAAGTCGGGCCTCGTCGCCTGGAGGGGCGAGGACCAGCTCGCCCCGCGGCGCGAGCAGGGGCCCGTCGGCCAGCGCCGGGTCGGGCACGGCCAGCGCCGCCTCGCTGGCCGCGGTCAGGGCCTGGATGGTGACGTTGCCATAGTTGAGCAGGAAGGCCGCGGCGGATCGGCCGGTGGCGTGGTAGCCCGGCGCGCTCTCGGTCTCGAGGACGATCACCGAGGCATGCGGCGCGATGCGCGCCGCCGCGCCCGTGCCCGCCATGCCGCCGCCGATGACGATGACGTCCGCCCTGCCGTCCGATCCGCCCGCCATTCCGTCCCCGCGCGCCGCCTGCCCGTCGCCGGACAGTCAACCCGCTGGCGCCGGGCCATGCAAGCCCCGCCCGCGCCGCGTGGACCGCGCCCCCGCTCTGCGCGTAAGGTGGGCCCCCGGAAACCGGCAGAACAGGGGACGACATGGCACGGCGACGGGCGCAGAGGCGCAGGAGTCTGGGCCTTGTGCTGGCGGCCGCAGGACTTGCCGGTTGCGATGCGGTGGGGAGCTTGCTGGCGCCGCAAGGCGGCGAGGGCCTGTCCGCCTTCGAGCGCGGCATCGACGAGCGGGCCGAGATCCGCGTGGACGGCCTTGTCGCCGCGAACCGGCGCTACGGCTACGGCTTTCGCCGGACCGGCGGGCTGTCGCTGTCGGGCGCGCGGATCGAGGACGTGAAATACGGCATCAACATCGTTGGCGGCGGCGCGCCGGAGGGCTCGGAGGAGGCTAGTCTTCTGCGCGACCTGTCGGTGACGGGCTGGAAGCGCTACGACCAGTATGGCGCCGCCGTCTCGATCGGGGGCGCCGCGGCGGTCTACATCGCCGGCCTGAGGGCCGACATGGGCCAGAGTCCCAGTGGCAACTACCGGCAGTGGAACATCGACGGCGTGGCGCTGGAGCGCGGCGGCGACGCGCCCCTGACGATGCTGCGCGATGTTGAACTCCGCAACGTCACCGACGCGCTAATCGACGCCAAGCACCGCGTGGTCGTGGGCCACATGACCGGCGGGAACGCCCAGCACCTGCTGAAGATCTGGGGCAAGGGCGGGGAGATCGTGATCGCCCATTGCGACCTGTCGCTGGGCTATGGCGAGAACTTCGTGCAGCTGATCGGCGATGCGCGCCTCGCCGCCCATGACTGCCGCTGGCGCCTGCCGGACGGGACCGTGTTCACCCGGCTCGACCAGATCCCGGACGCCTATGTCAGTCTCAGCCGGGGCGCCACGCGCGCGCAGATGGTCGATCTCGAGGCCGATCCGCTGGCGGGGCTGCCGTTCTTCACGGACTGACGGCGCCGCGTCAGAGCGACTCGACGCCGTCCGCGAGGTCGCGCAGCGTGGCCGAGGCGGATTCCCCCGACAGCCCCATCCGGTTCGCGCGCTCCACCGCCGCGATCGTCACGGCGGCGAGGAGTTGCTTCGGGGTGAGCTTTCGCCCGATCTCGGACTCCGAGAAATCCCGGACGCATTCGAACGCGCTGAGAACCGCGTCGTCGACGTTCTTGACCTCGGCGCGGCTGGGAGGGAGTTCCATGCAATTCACCTCATGCACAATCACGCAAAAATCTCGCGCAGACTTGGGGTTTCTCCCCTAACCTAAGGTAACGTATCATCCCGGAATGGGACATAACAATGGCAAAACGTGACAGGCTCCGTGACCGCGCGCGGCATCGTGGCCGGGCGCGGGGCGCGCCGCAGCGCGCCGCTCACATGTGGTCGCGCGGGATTCGGCCCGACCAGCGGCGCGAGAACACGTTGCGGCCGTCCTCGGTCACGTCAAGGCCCGCCTCCACCACCCAGTGGGTGGCCGTCGCGGTCAGGCGGCCGGTCGCCGTGCCGATGGTCTCGGTCCCGTCGCGCCGCCGCAGCGCCGTCATGCGCTCGCGGCCCTCGACGCTCAGCGGCTCGCCGCCGGTCAGCGACCATTCGGACAGGCGCTGCTCGCGCCATTCCATGCCGTTCGCCGGGTGGCGCAACTCGCCGGTGTCGGCCTCCACGGTCACCGTCGTGCGCCCGTCGGGGCGGTTGCGGGTGACGCGCCGGGTCTCGGCGCCGGCGCCCTTCGACGGATATGCGGGCAGGGGGGCGGGATCGGCCGGCTCGGGCAGGTCGATCTCTCGCCACTCGGGGCAGGGAAGGTCGATCACCGCCTCGGCGCCGAGGGTGGCGGTCAGAGTCGCGTCGGTCGGCGGCGGCAGGATCAGCGGAAAATACGCCGAGGAAAGCGCGAGCCGCAGCCGGTGCCCCGGCAGGAAGCGGTAGGCGGTGGAATCGAGGCGGATCTCGACCGTCTCGGCCACGCCCGGTGTCATCGGCTGCGGCGCGGCGCTGCCGTGGCGGTGGCACAGGTTCAGGAGCCCGATCGACACACGATGCGCCGTGCCGTCGGGATGGACGTCGACCAGCCGCGCGACGAGGTTGGCGACGGGGGCGTCCGCCGCCACCGGCAGCCGCAGCACCGGGCGGCCGATCACGTCGAGGGGAACGGGGAGCGGCGCCGTCTCGAAGCACAGCGACATCCCGTCGTCGGCGCGCTGGTCGTCCGGCAGGTCGGCGCCGCGGTTGCCGGTGAAATACTCGCCCCCGCCCGTGCCGCAGTCGAGCGGCGTGCGGATCGTCGCTGTCCCCGGCTCGCCCGGCAGCGCGTCCAGACGCCCCGACGCCAAAAGATGGAGCCGCGTGCCGTGCTCGGGCCCGCCCGACCCGATGGCGATCCAGCGCCCCGGGTCGCGGTCGCGCCGCCCGCCGGGGCGAACCCCCTCGAGGCGGTAGAGCCGGTGCGGGGGGAGGTCCTCGGCCCCCGTGGCCTCGTCCATCAGCCAGCGGCCGAACCAGCGGCGCGCCTCGGCGTGGAAGTCGAGGCGGGGATGGGGAAAGGCGAAGTGGGGATACTTGTGGATCCACGGCCCCGTCACCGACCGCGCGCGGTGGCCGAGCCCCGCCAGCGCCTCGTGCGGCGCGTTGCGGTAGCCGTCGGCCCAGCCGGCGATCACCAGCGCCGGGGCCTCGACCGCGCCGAAATCCTCGCAGATCGAGCCGTGCCGCCAGTAGCCGTCGCGCCGTTGGCGCGAGAGCCAGGGGAAGATCAGCGGCTCGATGCGCTCGAGCCGCGCCAGCCACATGGCGCGCCAGTCCGCCCCGACCACCGCCGAATCGGGCGGGCGCGCGATGTTGCCCAGCATCGTCGTCGCCCAGTAGAGCTGCGCCGAGAGGTGGCAGCCACCCTTGTAGTGGATGTCGTCGGCGAAGCGGTCGACGGTCGAGGCGATCGAGATCACCGCCTTCAGCGCCGGCGGGCGCCGCGCCGCCACCTGCAGCGCGTTGAAGCCGCCCCACGAGATCCCCATCATGCCCACCTTGCCCGAGCACCAGGGCTGAGCGGCGATCCAGGCGATCGCGGCCTCGGCGTCGGCAAGCTCGCGGGGCGAGTACTCGTCGTCGAAGATGCCGTCCGAATCGCCGGTGCCGCGCATGTCGACCCGGACACCCGCGATCCCCATGGCGGCGAGGGCGGGATAGGTGCTCTCGTCGCGCGGCGCAGTGACGTCGCGGCGGCGGTAGGGCAGGAATTCGAGCACGGCGGGCGCGGGCCGTGCCTCGGCGCCCTCGGGCAGCCAGATCCGCGCCGCGAGGCGGGTGCCGTCGGGCAGGGGGATCCACGCGGTCGGGATCTCGGTGATGCTCGTCGTTGCGGACATGTCTTCCTCCCCCGGTCGCGCGCCCGGTGGGGCCGCGGACCGGCAAGCCTTTCGCTTGCCCGTGTTCAGTCAGGTCCCGGCGGGAGCGAGAGCGGCGGTGCCGCCGCCCCCGCCGGAGAGGTCCGGCCCGGTCAGGCCATCCACCAGCGCTCCATGAACCGCCCGCCGTCCAGCTCCCAGTTCGCCGCGACCTTCTCGCCGTGCTGGATCCGCTCGCCCAGCGCGTCGACATAGTTCGCGAAGGCCCAGACCACGGCGCCACCATCGTCGCGGATGATCTGCTGCATCTCGCGGTAGATGTCGGCGCGCTTGCCGTTGTCGAGCTCGGACCGCCCCTCGAGCAGGAGCTGGTTGAACCGCTCGTTGTCCCAGAACGTGTCGTTCCAGTTGGCGCCGCGCTCGTAGGCGGTCGCGAACATCCAGTCGCAGGTCGGGCGGCCGCCCCAGTAGCAGGCGCACCAGCTCTTCTTCATCCAGACGTTCGACCAGTAGCCGTCGTTCGGCTCGCGCACCACGTTGACCGAGATGCCGGCGCGGCCAAGCTGCTCCTGCATCAGGACCGAGGCGTCGACGGCCCCCTCGTAGGCCGCGTCTGCGGCCGAAAGGTCAAGCGTAACATTCTCGTAGCCAGACTTCTTGAGGTGGAATCGCGCCTTGTCGGGATCGTAGCTGCGCTGTTCGAGATCGGCCCAGAACGGCACCGAGGGCGCGATCGGATGGTCGTTCGCGATGGTGCCGTGGCCGCGCAGGATCTTCTGGAGAAGCTCGTCGCGGTCGATGCCGTGCTTGATGGCAAGGCGCAGCTCGTTGTTGTCGTAGGGCGAGTTCGTCGTGATCATCGGGGCGGTGTAGTGCAGGTAGCCAGTTGCCTCCTCGACGCGCACGCCCGGCTGGCGCGCCAGCAGGTGCACGGTCTTGAGGTCGCAGCGGTTGATCAGGTCGACCTCGCCGGTGACGAGCGCGTTCTGCCGGGCGGCCGCGTCGGCCATCACGATCATCTCGACCTCGTCGACATGGGCGCGGCCGGGCTTCCAGTAATTGGGGTTGCGCTTGAGGAATACGCGAACGCCGGGCTCGAACTCGGCCATCGTGTAGCCGCCGGTGCCGATATAGCTCTGCCAGTCGGCCTTGCCGTCGACGGCGGGCATCATCAGCAGGTGGTAGTCCGCCATCAGGAAGGGGAAGTCGGCATTGCCGGCCTTCAGATCGAACGCGATGGTGAGATCGTCCACCTTGCGCAGCTCGGCGATGGGATCGACGTTGGCCTTCGCGGCCGATTTCGAATCCTCGCCGCGATGGTGGTTGATCGAGGCGATAACGTCGTCGGCGTCGAGCGTCTTGCCGTTCGAGAACTCGACACCCTTTCGCATGCGGAAGGTCCAGACCTTCGCGTCCGGCGAGGCCTCCCAGCTTTCGGCGAGGTCGCCGACCAGTTCGCCCTCGGGCGTGATCTCGGTCAGCGTGCCGTGCGTCGCGAAGCCGACCGACAGCATGAAGGTGTCGGTGTAGGTCGCGGGGTCGAGGCTGTCCGTGGTCGAGCCATGCGCCATGCCGACGCGCATCCGCCCGCCCTTCTTCGGCTCGGCCGCGTGCCCCGGCAGCGGCAGCGCCAGGCCGCCCAGCCCCGCGGCGAGACCGAGCGCCGCCGTGCCGCCAAGGAAACGCCGCCGGTCGGGCATCCACAGGCCCGGCGCTGCCGGCCTGCCGTCATTGCTGCTGGCCATGTCTTGTTACCTCCCGTTTCGGTTGCGTGGCCCTCCGCGCCGGGATGGCGGGGCAGGGCCGGTTTTTCTCCACTCTCTGCGCTCGCAGGCGCGATGACAATTTCGCGACATTGTGCGATCTTTCGCGAGTTTTCGCGCACTCGGCTTACCGGGCGCGCCGGTGCGATCCTGCGCGGGGGTGGGTGTGGTGACCGACGAGGCGGGCGATCTGGCCGCGAACCTGCGGCATCTCTGCGCGGGCGAGCGGTCGGTCTCGCAGGCCTGCCGGCGGATCGGCATCAACCGCCAGCAATTCGCCCGGTATCTGGGCGGCACGGCCACGCCCTCGCCGCACAACCTGCGCCGGATCTGCGCGCATTTCGGCGTGGGCGAGGACGAGATCCGCCTGCCGCACCGCCTGTTCGTCGCGCGCGGGCGGCGCGCGCTGGGGCTGCGCGCGGGGGATGCGCTGCTCGACGCCTTTCCGGGCGACGCCCGTGCGCTGCGGGCGTGGACGGGTTTCTATCACGCGCATTACCGCTCGCCGTCGCAGCCGGAGCGGATCATCCGCGCGCTCGTGTCGATCGAAGAGCGCGACGGGCAGTTCCTGTCGCGCACCATCGAGCGTACGCCCCATGCCGAGACCGGGCAGATCAGCCGGGCGCGCTATGTCGGGCTTGCCTCGATGCACGAGGGGACGCTTTTCCTTGTCGAGCGGGGGCGGCTGAGCCGGGGCGGGATATCCGAGACGATCCTCGCGCCGCTGCATCGCGGGACGCGAGGCTGGCTGTCTGGGCTGCTGATGGGCTTTTCGTGGCGGATGCGCCAGCCCTATTCGAGCCCGTGCCTCTGGAAGCGGCTCGGCCCCGGCCTGCCGGCGCGCGAGGCGCTGGCGGCCTGCGGCTCCTTCCCGCCGGTGCGGCGGCAGTTTGAGGCCGTCGTGCTCGACGCGCTGGTCGGGCGGGGCGGCGGCGCGCCCTGAGGCGGGCCGCGCGCCCGCGCGGTCTCACCCCAGGACCAGCGGCGCGATCAGCCAGCCCACCCCCACCGCCACCGCGGCACCGATCAGGTCGAGCGGCGCGCCTGCCCGCAGCATCCGCCCGCGCGTCACCGCGGGATGGGCGAACACGATGGCGTTCGGCGGCGTCGCGATCGGCAGCATGAATCCGACCGACGCGGCCAGCGCCACCGGTGCCGCGACCAGCGCCGGGTCGGCCCCGAGGCCGATGGCGGTGGCCCCCGCGACCGGCAGGAAGATCGCCGCCATCGCCGTGTTCGAGGCAAGCTCGCCCACCAGAACGATCACGCAGGCCAGCGCAGCGACGGTCACAACCAGCGGCAGGCCCGCCAGTGCCGTCATCCCGCCCGCCATCCAACCGGCGACGCCCGTCGCGTCGAGCGCCTGCGCCAGCGCGAGGCCGCCGCCGAACAGGATCAGCACGTCCCAGCGCAAGGCCTTCGCGCTGTCCCAGTCCAGCAGCCGCCCGCCGCGCCCGTCCGGCCCGGCAAACAGCGCCAGCGCGGCCAGCATGGCGATGCCGCCATCGGTGATCTCGGCCCCCGGCAGCAGCCGCGCCAGCAGCGGCCGCGTCATCCAGCCCAGCGCCGCCAGCGCCGCGATCCACAGCACCCGGCGCCCGGCGCGATCGAGGCGCACCACCCCGGCCGACGAGATCCCGAGCGGGCGCGGATCGACCCGGAAGGCCAGGCGCGCCAGCATCACCCAGGTCAGCGGCAGCAGGATCGCCGCCGTCGGCAGGCCCATCGCTGCCCACTCGGCGAAGCCGATCGGCCGGCCATGCGCGTCCGCCATATAGGCCGCGAACAGCGCATTCGGCGGCGTGCCGATCAGCGAGCCCATGCCGCCGATGGTCGCCGAGAAGGCGATCCCCAGCATCAGTGCGGCGGCAAGCCCTTCGTCCTCGGCGCGCGACGCCGCGATGGCGGCGCCGATGGGGGCCATGATCATCGCTGCCGCGGTGTTCGAGATCCAGAGGCTGAGGAAGGCGGTGGCAAGCATCACGCCCGCGATCACGCCGCTCGGCCGGCAGCCGATGGCGCGCATGAGGCCCAGCGCGATCCAGCGGTGCAGCCCGTGCGTCTCGATCGCCCGGGCGAGCAGGAAGCCGCCGAGAAAGAGGATGATCAGCGGGTGGGCATAGGCGGCCGAGACGCTCGCCATCCCCTGCACGCCCGACAGCGGGAAGGCCGCGAGCGGGATCATCGCCGTGGCGACCAGCGGCAGGGCGCCCGTCAGCCACAGGAGCGCCATCCCGAGCCCCACGCCCACCACCCGCCAGCCGGCGGCATCGAGCCCCTCGGGCGCCGGCAGCATGAAGGGCGCGAGCAGGCAGAGCCCGGCCGCGCCGAGGACGACGCAGGATGCGGAGGGAAGCCTGCTCACCTGCGCCTCCGCCCTGCCGTGGCGGTGCCCCCGTGCGCCATGCCGCGGCCCGCGGCCCGCCTCGAGCCGGGCAGGGGGTGGCGCGGGCCCGCGCGGCGTGTGCCTGTCTCGATCATTCGGTCCCCCGGCCTGCCTCCGACACCATCCGGCCGCGATCCTGCATCATCGTGCCGCGCGGGACATTGATCGGTGTCATGCCCGCGCGTCGGCCGAAGGCCCCGGGGCGCGGACAGATCGCCGCGAGCGGGGCACGCCGGACGGGCGGGCGATGGTCATCCGGATTCGGCGCGCGCCGGGCCGGGCTCAGCGGCTGCGGGCGAACGCCTCGGCGATCCCTGCGGCGAGCTCGTCCCGCAGCTCGCGCGGCGTGCGGCCGGCGCTGTCGTACTGCCCCATCCACTCGGCCGAGGGCGAGCCGGCCCGGTGCGCGGCGAGGGTCACGCGGAACTCGCGGCCGACGCATCTGAGCCCCGCCTCCAGCACATGCTCGCCGCCCGATGGCGCGTCCGCGTCGGCCCGCCGGTTCGGCAGGACCACGACGACGCCCGGCATGGCGAGGAGGGCCTGCTCGATCTCGTGCCGGATATCGCGCTCGAGGGCCGGGAACGCGCAGCCCGAGAGCTCGGCGTCGATGGCGGGCAGCGCGACCCAGACCCCGGGCGGCGCGCCGCCGCCGAGCCGCCCGACCGCGAGCGCGCCGAGCCAGCCGAGGCCCGCGACGATCAGCGCCGCGGCCAGGGCCACGCGCGCGGGGTGCCGCTTCCAGATGCGGTTGAGGGCTGGTGCCTCGATGCTGAGCTGGCGGAGGATCTCGTCGATGTCCCATGGGGCGGCGGAAGCCTGCGCCACGGGCCGGGCCTCCGGGGCTTCGGGCGCGATCGCCTCGCGCAGGGCCTGCGTCTCGGCCGAGGGCGCGACGCCATAGCTGTCGCGCAGTGCCGCGGTGCAGGTCTCGAACTGGCGCAGCGCTCCGGCCCGGTCGCCGCGGCGCAGATGCGCGCGGATGATGGCGCGGTGCGCCGTCTCGCAGGCCGGGTCGATGGCGAGGAGGGCGCGCAGCACGGCGCCTGCCGCCGCCTCGTCGCCCGCGCGCTCGAGCTCGCCGGCAAGGTCCGCACCGAGGTCGAGCGCCACGCCGCGCAGCCGTTCGCGCTCGTCGCGCAGGAACGCGGCAAGCTCGGCCGCCTCGGCGGGCAGCGACAGCCCTTCGAGGAGGTCGCCCCGATGCTGCTCGAAGGCCAGGCGTCGCGACGCGAGGTCGGGCGCGGCGGCAAGCGCCTGCATCACGCCGACATCGGTCCGCAGCGGGTCGAGCCCGAGCGTCACCGTCTCGTTGGTCGCCGTGATCAGGTCGAGCCCCGCCGCGCCCAGCGTTCGCCGCAGCGCCAGCAGCGCCATGCGAAGGCTGCCGCGCGTCGCGCTGTCGTCGCTGTCCGACCAGATGAGGGCCGCGAGGCGCTCGCGGCTGACCGGGCGCCCGGCGTGGAGGGCGAGCAGCGCAAACAACGCCCGCGTGGTGCGGCCCTTCCAGGCAACGCCCGGTGCGCCCTCGATCACGATGTCGCTCCCGGTGAGGAGGCGGACGAATGGCTCATCAGTCACGCGAGCGCCCCCAGTCACGAACGCCACCGGTCAATTCCGGATCAGGGTCGGGCAATGATGCGGGTTCTCGAATCTTGCGCGGGCATCCCGGCCGGAGCAGACACCCGCCCAGGCTCCAGTTTCGCATCTCTGCCGTGTGAAAGGCAATCTCGCCCTTCCACGAGGCCCGCGGGCGAGGGACGTGCGGATACCCGGGCTGCCGCGCCACGCCTTGCGTGGGCGGGGCGGGTCTCAGAGGCCGGCGCGGGCGAGATACTCGAACTCGATGCTCTGCCGGTCGGGGGCGCGGATCGGGGGATGGCGCAGCCAGATCGAGGCCGAGAAATGCGGGTCCATCGCCCGGATCAGCCCCGCGATGCGCCGTGCCTTGCTCATCATCCCCGCCGCCGAATACGAGGCGACGAGCTCGACGAGATGCACGATCGCGCGGTCCTCGCGGTCGATGTCGCGCTCCAGTTCCGCGACCGACTCCTCGACCCGGCCGGCCATCCGCAGCGCGCGTCCCCGCGTCCAGCGATACCATGGGGGGTGCAGCGGGCTCAGCTCCATTGCCCGCTCGATCAGCGCGAGCGCGCGCTCGTGCTCGCCGACATAGGTCAGCGTGTGGGCAAGCACGGCGGTGACGTCGGCCGAGCCGGGCAGGAGCTCGAGCGCCCGCTCGCCGGACCGCACGGCGTTGTCGTAATCGCCTGCAAGCAGCATGACGGCGCCCTGCAGGCTGAGGGTCAGCCCATCCTCGGGCGCGACGTCCGGGCCCGCCTCGGTGCGCCTGCGCAGGATGGCCTGCAGCGTGTCGCTCGCCTCGAGGATCGCGGCCTGCGGGTCCTCGGCCCAGCCCAGCCGGACCTTCAGGAATCGCACCCAGGCGAGCCCGCGCATCGCGCTGAGATAGTTCGGGTCGTGCTCGAGCGCCTTGCGGTAATACTGCTCGGCGGTCTCGACATCGCGCCGCTTCACCCGGATCAGGTGGCGCACGCCATTGGCCGCCGCCAGCCAGGCATAGAGGTTGCCGGTGTCGTCGAGATATTGCAGGCGGTTGCGCTCGGCGGTGCTGAGGTCGATCTCGAGCCCGGCGAGGATCTGGAGCGTGATCTCGTCCTGCAACCGGAAGGCGTCGGACACCGGCTTCTCGAACTGCCGGCGCCAGACCACCGCGCCGGTCTCGGCATCGAGGCATTGCGCGAGCACCCGCACGGTCGGGCCCAGCACCTCGACGGCGCCCGAGATCAGGTAGCGCACGCGCAACTCGCGCGCGACCTCCATCAGCGCGTCATGGGTGTCGTCCGTGGCCCGCACCGGCGAGGTGACGACGAACAGCTCGCGCGCGGTGACGGCGTAGAGCGCGTAGTTCACCCCCAACGTCACGCCGCCGGCGAGATCGGCCTCCTTCTCGGTCCCGTTCACGGTGGTGAACTGATGCACGGCGATGCGCGCGGGCGACGCCGCCTCCCGCATCACCAGGCTGTCGACGACATGATGGAATCGCGGGACGGCCAGGTAGGTGCCCAGCACGGCCGCGACGATCAGCGCCGCGCCGCCGCTCGCGATGTGCGCCGGGCGCAGCCAGCGCAGGCGCCCCGGCCGGGCGGCGCGGACCCGCAGGGGCGGCGCACCGGGGGTCGGGGCGAGCGGCACGGGGCCGAGCGCGGCCAGCGCCGCGTCGATCGCGGCCGCCCTGTCCGCGTCCCGTCCGCTGCGGCGGCCCGAGACGCGCGCGCCGATCAGGGCGCGCGTCGCGGCTGTCGCCAGCCGCGCGCGCCGCTGCTCGATCCAGGCGTCGAAGGGAGCGGCGCCGGTGCGGAACCCGTCGAGCAGCGGCCCGCGGCAGAGGTCGAGCAGCTCGTCCGCCGTGGTCGGCCGCCCCGACTCGATGGCGAGGAGGGCGCCCACGTCCGTCCCGACCGTCTCGCGCAGCACCAGAAGATCGCCCGGCGTGTCGATCGCGGCGTCGAGCCCGCCGCCCGGCGCCCGGCGCAGGCCCAGCAGGCATTGCCGCAGGTTGTGGCGCGCGCGAGGGGTCCATGCCGGGCCAGAGCAGCGCCGCGAGCGCGTCGCGCCGCAGCCCGCCGGGCGTCAGCGCCAGCGCCGCGAGAAGGCCGATCGCCTTGCGGCCCAAGCGGTGCGCGGCGTCGCCTTCGGGGCCCGGGATCGAGACCACGCCCATGAAGCGCCAGATCGGCAGGCCGGCGGCGGATGCCATGATCGCGGCTCCCTTCACTGTCGATGCAGCAGGATACCCCCGAACACCGGCCGTTCAAACCGGCCTGGATTGCCGCCCGATATTTCGCGTTCGCGCTCGAATGACGCCGGATTGACGGTATTCGGACCCTGAAATGACGGCGTTGATGACGGCGCGCGACAGTTTCATGACGGCGGATCCGGCAGCATCGAGCCAGTCCTCCTTCGACGGAAAGGGCCATTCGGATGCTGGGAAACATCGACACGCTTCACGCGATCCACCGCCGCTGCACTGCGGACCAGCCGCTGACGCCCGAGATGCGCGACTGGCTCGCGGGCGCCCTGAGCCGCTATCTCGAGCAGCGCTGCGAGACGCTCAACGAGGCCTTCGGCGTGATCCATGGTCGTGGCGGCGTGCCCTGGTGGCGCGAGCGCGCGATCCGCCGGCGCGACGAGGCGCTGCGCGCGCTGGTGCACGAGCATTTCTCCCACCTCTCGGTCTACGCGCGCGCCAAGCGCGTGGCCGAACTGGCCGAGCGCTACGCGCGCACCGCGTGGCCGCGCGACCGGGCGCTGGACGCGATGCCCGAGGCATATCGCGGCACCCCGCGCGCCGGGCTGTGGGAGGCCTTCCGGGCGGGCGCGAAGATGCCGGTGTCCGAACGGCGCCTGCGCACGCTCCTCGGCGACTGAACCCCGAACCCGGCCGGGCCGGCGCCCGACGGGTCATGCGATGAAAGGGCCCGCGCCATGACGATCACCGCCAACGCCCCCGCACGCCGCGGCGCACATGCCGCGACGCCGCGTCCGACGCATCTGCGCGCCCGATTTGCAAGCGACGCCTCGGACGCGTTCTTCGCCGATGTCCGCCGCCGCGTGGCCCTGCACCTGCGCCAGACTGGGCACGGCCGTTACGACGACGGCCGCATCGCGCTGAAAGGCGCGGTCTACGGCACGATCACGCTTGGCGCCTATCTCGTGGCGCTTTGGGGCGGGCTGCCACCCTGGGGCAGCTTCGCGGCGGGGCTCGTGTTCGGCCTGGGCTGCCTGATGCTGGGGCTCAATGTCGGCCATGACGGGGCGCACAACTGCCTGACCCGGCACCGCTGGCTGAACCTGACGCTCCAGACCGTGATCTTCACGCTGATCGGCGCCGACGCCTATCTGTGGCGCCTGCGGCACGTGAAGTCGCACCACGTCTTTCCGAACGTCAACGACTGCGACATCGACATCGACGATTACTGGTGGATCCGGCTGTCACCGAACCAGCCGCACCTGCCGCATCACCGCTTCCAGCATCTCTATGCGCCGCTGATCTTCTGGCTCACGAACATCCACACGACCTTCTACCAGGACGCCGTCTACCTGTTCAAACGCGACCTCGCGAACATGCGCGACATCCGCCACCCCTGGTATGCGTATCCGCTCTTCATCGCCTCGAAGGTCGGCTACTTCGCGATCTGGCTGGGCATCCCGATGGCGGTGCTGCCCTATCCGTGGTGGTGGATCGCCCTCGCGTGGCCCGCGATCTCGTTCGTGATGTCGGTGGCGTTCATCGCTCTGCTGATCGGCACGCATTTCGCCGAGGAGACGGTCTTCCCCGTGGTGGACGAGAGCGGCGTGATCCCGCTTGGCTGGGCCTGGCACGCGCTGGCCACCTCGCTCGACTGGAACCCCGAGAGCCGTCTTGCCAACGCGATCGCGGGCGGTGCGAACGCGCATGCCGCGCACCACCTGTTCCCGAACGTCGCGCATGTCCATTACCCCGAGATCACGCGCATCATCCGCGAGGAAGCCGCACGCCACTCCATGCCCTACAACGTGACGAGCTTTGCGGGGATGCTGCGCTCGCATTACCGCTTCCTGCGGCGGCTCGGGCAGGGCTCGACCGCGGGGTGATGCCCGGGCTCCGGCGGCAGGCGCGCGGCCGGGCAGGGGGCGGTGCCCGTCATTGGCCGCGTCGCGCAGGTTCCCCGATGCGGGGCCGCGCCCCGCGCCATCCGTCCGGTTGCGCCGAGCCACCCTGAAGGATCTGGATTTCAAGGGATTTTCTGGCTGGGGGACCAGGATTCGAACCTGGACTAACGGAGTCAGAGTCCGCTGTTCTACCGTTAAACTATCCCCCAGCGGGACAGTCACGCAGGCCGCAGGCCGCGCGGTGGAGCGGGACATAGCCTTGCCTGCGCGGGCTGTCAACCCGCCTCGGGGAGGGGTGGGCCGTGCTCAGTTGAAGGCGTAGCTCAGCGTCATCGTGCCGCCGAAATCGACATAGTCGTTCGCGCCGATGCCCGAGGTGTTCGCCTCGAGGCTGAAGCGCGCAGCACCGAGCGGGACCGAGAGGCCAAGCCCGAAGCGGCCCGACGCGCCGTCATCGACCCGAGAGACCGCGCCCGCGTCGTCGGCGGTGAATTCGACGCCCGCGGCGAGCCAGCCGTCCATCCCGGTGCCGCCGAGGTCGAAGGTGGTGCCGGCACGCCCGCCCAGATAGCCGCGGAACAGCGTCGAGTCGTTGCTGCCGATCGGCGTGCCGAACTGGTCGGAATAGCCTTCGTGCCAGTCCTGCGTGATCGACACGCTGGCGCGCGGGGCGAAGGTGATGCCGCCCAGCATGTAGGCCGCCGAAAGGCCGACGCCCGCCGTGAGCCGGTCCGAGTCGCCCGATCCCGTCTGCCGGCCCTGGATGTAGTCGGTGTCCGTGTAGGTGTATGCCACGAAGGCATCGACCGCGACGCCCGGGGCGAGGCGGTAGCCGGCATAGAAGCCACCGCCGAAGCTCTGGGCCTCGAACTGGCCGTAGAGGCCGAGCACGTCGCTGTCGCTGTCGGTCTCGCTGTAGCCGCCGAAGAATCCGATGGCCGCGTCTTCGCTCGCAAGCAGGTCGACGCCGACCAGGATCGAGCCCGACGTGCCGTAGACCGACGTCCCCGAGAAGTCGAGATGGCGCAAGTCGTTCTGCCACCAGACGCGGGTGTTGCGCGGCTCGCCCGAGGTTGCGGCGGAGAAGGGCGCGAAGCGCTCGGCCACGGCGCCGCCCACGGCGTTCTCGTAGCTTGTCGTCTGTTCGTTCATGCCGGTGGTGGTCAGCGCCCGCTGCACCTCAAGTGGCATCGCCTGCGCCGCGCCGAGCGTGCCGAACGCGCCGGCTCCGGCAACGAAAACAGCCGTGGTCCGCCGCAGCACGGCGCCACGCATTGCATCTCGCCTCATCATCCAATCCCCCCGCCTCGACGCAAACATGACTGTCACGTGTACAGTGGGTCACGGGCAGTCACCACCCTGTGACGCCGTGGGCGCGAATTTTCAGGGGCGAGTGTTGCCTAAGCGTTGAACAGGAAGTGCAGCACGTCGCCGTCCGCGACGCGGTAGCCCTTGCCCTCGACGCGCAGCTTGCCAGCGTCGCGGGCGCCCGCCTCGCCGCCGCAGGCGACGAAGTCGTCATAGGCGATGGTCTCGGCCCGAATGAAGCCGCGCTCGAAATCGCCGTGGATCTCGCCCGCGGCCTTCGGCGCCAAAGTGCCCTCGCGGATCGTCCAGGCGCGGGCCTCCTTGGGGCCGACGGTGAAGTAGGTGATGAGGCCCAGCAGGCGGTAGCCTGCGCGGATCAGCCGGTCGAGGCCGGCCTCCTCCAGCCCCATGGCCTCGAGGAACTCGGCCCGCTCGGCGTCGGGGAGCTGGGCTATCTCCTCCTCGATTTTCGCCGAGATGACGACTGCCGCCGCGCCCTGCTCGGCGGCGAAGGCGGCGACCCGCTCGGACAGCGCGTTGCCGGTGGCGGCACTCGCCTCCTCGACGTTGCAGACATAGAGCACGGGCTTGGCGGTGAGGAGCTGGAGCATCTTCCACGCCTTCGCCTCGTCCGCAGCGACGGGCACGGTGCGGGCAGGGCGGCCGGCTTCCAGCGCCTGCCGCGCGCGGATCAGCAGGCGCTCCTGCTCGACCGCCTCCTTGTCGCCGCCGCGCACCTTGCGCGAGAGGTTCTGGAGCCGCCGCTCGGCCGAGTCGAGATCGGCCAGCATGAGTTCCGTCTCGATCGTGTCGATGTCCGCGAGCGGGTCCACCCCGCCCGCCACATGGGTCACGTCGTCGTCCTCGAAGCAGCGCACGACATGGGCGATGGCGTCCACCTCGCGGATGTTGGCAAGGAACTGGTTGCCCAGCCCCTCGCCCTGCGAGGCGCCCTTCACCAGCCCGGCGATGTCCACGAAGGTGAGCCGCGTCGGGATCACCTGCGCCGACTTGGCGATGGCCGCGAGCCGGTCGAGCCGCTCGTCCGGCACCGCGACCTCGCCGACATTGGGCTCGATCGTGCAGAACGGGAAATTCGCCGCCTGCGCCGCCGCCGTGCGCGTCAGCGCGTTGAAGAGCGTGGACTTTCCGACATTCGGAAGCCCCACGATGCCGCATCTGAAGCCCATCTGTTTCGCCCCTTTGCCCGCCGTCGCGGGGCCTGTGGCACGCGCCGGGGCAAAGGTCAAGGCGCGGCGCGGCAAGGCGGAATCGGAGCGAAACAATCTGTCCTTTTCATGAGACGGAATTCCGCAGGGTGGACCTGCGGCACCCTCGATCCTATCCCGTCTGCATCGGGCGACGCCGCGGCGGAGACCCGCAACAACCCGCATAATCTGGGAAGGGGACGAGCATAATGAGCGAGAAGCGGAAGATTCTGATCCTCGGGGCCTCCTATGGGTCGCTTCTGGGGATGAAACTCGTGCTCGCCGGGCATGACGTCACGCTGGTCTGCCTGCCGGCCGAGGCCGAACTGATCAACTTCGAGGGCGCGCAGGTGCGCATCCCCGTCAAAGGCCGCGAGGGGCTGGTCGAGCTCGACTCGCGGAAAGCGCCCGGCCGGCTGCGCGCCGCCGGGCCGGCCGAGGTGAATCCGGTCAACTTCGACCTCGTGGGCCTCGCGATGCAGGAGCCGCAATACCGCTCGGCGGGCGTGCGGGAACTGCTCGATCGGGTGGCGCGCTCGCGCGTGCCGGCGATGTCGATCATGAACATGCCGCCGCTGCCCTATATCGCGCGGTTGCCGGGGGTCGATGTCTCGACCATCCGCGACTGCTATGCCGACCCGACCGTGTGGGACAGCTTCGACCCCGCCACCATCACGCTGGCGAGCCCCGATCCGCAGGCCTTCCGCCCGCCTGAGGAGAGGGTGAACGTCCTGCAGGTCAGCCTGCCCACCAACTTCAAGGTGGCGCGCTTCGCCTCCGACGAGGCGACCGCGATGCTGCGCGGGCTCGAGGCCGATATCGACGCCATTCGCTTCCCCACGCCCGAGGGCGAGGTCGAGCTGCCCGTGAAGCTGCGCGTCCACGACTCGGTGTTCGTGCCGCTGGCGAAATGGGCGATGCTTTTGACCGGCAACTATCGCTGCGTGACGGCTGAGGGGCCGCGGGCGATCCGCGACGCGGTGCATTCCGACCTCGCGCAGTCGGCCGAGGTCTATGAATGGGTCTGCAAGGTCTGCGAGGCGCTGGGCGCGGCCCGCGAGGATCTGGTGCCCTTCGAGAAATATGCCAATGCCGCCAAGGGGCTGGCCAAGCCATCCTCGGCTGCGCGCGCGCTCTATGCCGGGGCGCCGGCGATCGAGCGGGTCGACCGGCTGGTGCAGCGGCTGGCCGCGCAGAAGGGGATGCACCACCCTGTCGTGGACGAAACCGTGCGGCTGGTGGACGCGAAGCTGGCGGAGACCCGCGCGGCGGCGTGAGGCGTTCGCTGCCCCGGCCCTGAGCCGGGGCCGCAATGACATGATGTCGGGTGCGGGCGGGGACATACCGCCGCTGCCCCGGGCTCGACCCGGGGCGTCTGTGACAGATCGCCAGTTCGCGGCGGTCCGATATTCCGCGAGGCCCCGGGTTGAGCCCGGGGCGGAGCAGCCTGCGCCGCCGGGATAGTCCCTCACTCCTTGCGCGAGAACCTCGCCAGAAGTTGCGCGAGCGGGCCGTCCGGGGCCGCGGCCTTCGCGGCCTCGACGCGCTTGCGGGCCTCGGCGGTCTTCGCGCCGGCCATTCGCGCCTGCCGCGGCGCGCCGGTGGCGGGTTCGGCCCCGGCCTTGCGTGGCGGTTGAAGGCGTAGCGCCACGGCGTTCTGAAAGCCTGGGAAATCACCATCCGCGAGCTTCGGCGCGCCGTCCGCGATGCCGCGCATCAGGTCGTCGAGCCATTCCGCATCGGTCTTGGCGAAGTCGTGCAGCACATAGCCTGCCACCCGGTCCTTGTGGCCGGGATGGCCGATGCCGAGGCGCACCCGGTGATACTCCTCGCCGATATGCTGGTGGATCGAGCGCAGCCCGTTGTGCCCGGCATGGCCGCCGCCGGTCTTCACCCGGCATTTCGCGGGCGCGAGGTCGAGTTCGTCATGGAATACCACCACGTCGGCGGGTTCCAGCTTGAAGAACCGCACCGCCTCGCCCACCGACTGGCCCGACAGGTTCATGAAGGTCGTGGGCTTGAGCAGCAGCACCTTCTCGCCGCCCAGGCGTCCTTCGGCCACCTCGCCTTGGAAGCGCGCGCGCCACGGGCCGAAGCCATGCGCCGCGGCGATGGCGTCGACCGCCATGAAGCCGATGTTGTGCCGGTGCCCCGCATATTGCGCGCCGGGATTGCCGAGGCCGACGAAGAGCTTCATGCCCGTTCCCCGAAATGACGAGGGGCGCGCAGCATCACCGCGCGCCCCCGTTTCGCGGCCCGCGTGCCGCTCAGGCGTTGTGCTCGCGGATCTTGTCGGCGGCGTCCTTCGAGAAGGTCACGCCCGCCTCGGCCAGCGCCTTGTCCAGCTCGCCCGACAGCGTCATCTCGGTGACGATGTCGCAGCCGCCCACGAATTCGCCCTTGATGTAGAGCTGCGGGATGGTCGGCCAGTCCGAGAACGTCTTGATCGCGTCGCGCAGTTCGGCCGATTCCAGCACGTTCACGTCCTTGAACGGCACTTCCATGAAGGTGAGGATCTGCGCCACGCGGCTGGAGAAGCCGCACTGGGGCATCGACTTGGTGCCCTTCATGAACAGGACGACATCGTTCTGCTCGACGGTCTGCTGAATCTGGGCGTTCATGTCGCTCATGGCGAAAGGCTCCTGGCAGGGCTCAGTCGGGGGCGCTCGTCTGGAGGGCGAGCGCGTGAAGGGGCGCGTTCTGGCCTTCGAGGATGCTGCGCAGCGCCTGGTTGACCATGCGCTGCTGCTGCACGCGGTTCTTGCCGCGGAACTCCTCGGCCACCACGGTCGCCGCGTAGTGGTTGCCGTCGCCGGCAAGATCGCGGATCTCGATCTGCGCGCCGGGGAAGGCGTCGCGCAGCAGGCGCTCGATCTGGGCGGCTTCGACGGGCATCCGGGGCTCCGTGTCGGAAGGGGTCGCGCCCCGTGATTTAAAGGCTGCCCGGCGCGGTGGCAAGGGGCGCCCCGCGGTCGCTCAGAGGCGCCGCGGCAGGTAGCGCAGGCCGATCAGGCAGCAGAGCGCCATCAGCCCCGAAAGCGCGATGTAGACGACGCCCAGCCCGAACCAGGTGAGCAGCACGCCATAGACGAACAGCGGCGCCAGTTCGCTGATATCCATGTAGGTGCGGTAGACGGCCGTCATCTCGGGCCGCTCGTGGACATGGACGGCGCGGTAGAACGGCACCGCCCCCAGCGCGTCGAGCCCCGAGGCCGCGAAGGCCCCCACCAGCAGGAACCCCGCCGCCCACCATGGCGCGTCGACCCCCGCGAGCCCCGCGCAGAACACCGAGACCGCGAGGATCGCAAAGCACGCCCCGATCGACAGGCGCACCCCGATCCGACCACTGATCCGGTGCCACAGCAGCGCCGTCACCAGAAGCGCGTTGCCCGCCGAGATGACATAGGCGCCGGCCTCCTTTCCCTGGCCCGCGGCGACCATGGTGATCGGGACATAGACGAAGAACGTCACCCAGAAGCAGGATCGCCCGAAGGCGATGGTCCAGGCCAGCCTGAGCCGCGGCTGCTGGGCGAAGCGCCGGATGTTGCGCAGGGGATTGGCGGGCGCGATCCGGCCCGGCACGATGGCCTTGTTCTCGGTCAGGCGGAAATACCAGAACACGGCGGCGAGGATTGTCGCCCAGGCGATGCTCCAGCCATAGACCGCCCCCGGCCCGATACCGGTGTAGAGCCAGACGCCGACCGTCGGCGCCGTGGCCCAGCCGATCATCGAGATCGCCATACGGGTCGCGTCGTTTCGCACGAAGTCGTGCCTCGGGATGAACTCCATCACGTAGAGGCTGAGCGTGATGTTGAGGCACGAGGTCCCGAACACCCTGAGCAGCATGCCCGTGCCCTGGCCGCCCAGCGTCTGCGTCCACAGCGCGACATAGGCCAGCACCAGCGCGACCGCCCCGATGGTGTAGGTCCAGCGCCGGGTGAAGCGGCGGATCAGCACCGGGATCAGGAAGCTGGCAGCCAGCGCGACCAGCCCCACGCCGGTGTAGAGGAAGCTCACCGCCCGCTCGTCGGCCAGCAGGTCGTAAGCCTGCAACGGCACGACGGTGGCGGTCGAGGCCCGCGCCATCGTCTCGATCAGAAACAGGGTCGAGAAGGTCCGCACGCCGGGCGAAGGCGCGGCGGGCAGCCATACGGGGTGGCGGACATTGAGGGCCATTGGGGGCGTCCGGGGCTGGGGTCTCAGGTCCGGACGCGAGTCGGCCGGCAATCGCCCCTATGTCGGCAAGGTCGCGACCGCGCGGCTACCACGCCGGCGTCAACTTTGGTCGAGGTTTGACCATTCCGCCCGGGCGCGACCGCGGGCGTCGCCGCCGGGCTTGCCCCGAGCCGCCGGCTGGCCGACTGTCGGGCGGCGCAGGCGGCAAGGGGAGGCGGCGATGCCCGAGCGGATGATGCGGCCCGAGGAGACGCTGGGCGAGCGGCTGGTGGCCTGGCTCGAGCTGATGGGCATCGACACGGTGTTCGGCATCCCGGGCGTCCACACGGTCGAGATGTATCGCGGCCTGGGCCAGAGCCCGATCCGACACCTCACGCCGCGCCACGAGCAGGGGGCGGGCTTCGCGGCGGATGGTTACGCCCGCGCCTCGGGGCGGGTGGCGGCGGCTTTCGTCATCACCGGGCCGGGGCTCACGAACATGCTGACCCCGATGGCGCAGGCATATGCCGACAGCGTGCCGATGCTGGTGGTCTCGGCAGTGAACGCGCGCCCGGTGCTGGGGATGGGGGCGGGCGACCTGCACGAGATCCACGATTCCAGCGGGATGGCCGCCCATGCCGCTGCCTTCAGCCACCGCCTCAGCGATCCCGCCCAACTGCCCGGCGTGCTGGCCCGCGCCTTCGCGGTGTTCGAGGGCGCGCGGCCCCGGCCGGTGCATCTCGAGATCCCGCGCGACCTGTTCGCGGTGCGCCTGCCCGCGGCCGAGATCGTCCGCCCCCGGCCCGCCGCGCCCCCTTCGCCCGATGGCGCGGGGCTCGACCTCGCCGCCCGCTGGCTGGGCGAGGCCGCGCGACCCCTGATCCTCGCGGGCGGGGGCGCGGTGCGCGGCGCCGGAGCGGTCGCGGCGCTGGCGCTGCGGCTGGGCGCGCCGGTGGTGATGACCACGAACGGGCGCGGCGTGCTGGCGGCGGGCGACCCGCTGGGGGTACCGGCGAGCCCCTCGCTGCGCGCGGTTCGGGCGCTGATCGAGGCGTCGGATGTCGTGCTCGCGCTGGGGACCGAGATCGGCCACACCGACTACGACATGTACGACCGCGGCGGCGTCAGGGTGCCGGGGCGGCTGATCCGGGTGGACGTCGACGCGGAGCAGCTTCACCGCGGCGCGGCGCCTTCGCTGGCCCTGACCGGCGACGCGGGTGCGGCGGCGGAGGGGGTGGCCGCGCGCTTGGCCGAGGGAGCGCCGCGCCCAGACGGAAGCGCGCGGGCGGCGGCCGCGATGGCGGCGGCGATGGACGAGATCGGGCCGGACTATCGCGCCTGCGCGGCCTTTCTCGACACGATCCGCACCGCCCTGCCTGCCGCGCCGCTGGTGGGCGATTCGACCAATGCCGTCTATGCCGGGAACCTGTTGCACGCGCTGCCCGCGCCGCGCCTGTGGTTCAACGCGGCCACCGGATATGGCGCACTTGGCTATGGGCTGCCGGCCGCCATCGGGGCGGCGCGCGCGACCGGGGGGCCGGTGGTCTGTCTCGCCGGCGATGGCGGGGTGCAATTCACATGGCCCGAGCTTGGTCTCGCGGTCGAGGAGCGCCTGCCGGTGATCCTGATCGTTTGGAACAACCGCGGCTATGGCGAGATCGGGCGCTACATGGATGCGGCCGGGGTGACGCGGGTTGGCGTCGACCTGCACACCCCCGATTTCCTCGACCTCGCGCGGGCCTATGGCGCGGCGGCCGCGCGGCTCGACGGGCTGGCCGCGCTGGCGGGGCTGCTGGCCGAGGCGGCGGGCCGAGCGGGACCAACCGTCATCGAGGTCGAGGAGAGCCTGGCGCTGGGGCGCGGCTGAGCCGCTCACTCGCCGGGATTGTCGAGCCGCGTCGCGTAAATCCTGTAGGCCGTGTAATATTTCAGGATGTTGCGCACATAGACCACCGGCTCGCGGCTGACGACGCGGCCGGCGGCGATCTCGACCGAGCCGAACCAGCGATTGGGGTCGAGCCCCATCTTCACGGCGCGCTTGCGGGCCTTCGATATGTTCCCCGGCCCGGCGTTGTAGGCCGCGAACGAGAACAGCGCCTGGTCGAGCGGCGACATCGCAGGGTCGCTGAAATAGTGGTCGCGCAGGAAACGCAGATACTTCACCCCGGCTTCGACATTGCGGTCGGCCACCGAGATATTCGGGATGGCGACATTGGGATCGCGGGCCGTCGCGGGCATCACCTGCATGATGCCGACCGCGCCCACCGGGCTGCGCTTGCGCTGGTCGAGCCGCGATTCCTGGAACCCCTGCGCCGCGATCAGGATGGCGTCGAACTCGTACTGGTCGGCGTATTTGCGGATGATGGCGATGGTCTCGCGAAACCGCGCGGAGTCCGCGGGGTCGAGGGCGTTGCGGAACGCGGTGGCGTCGCCGAAATACTGCTTGCGCAACATGTTGCCGACCAGGCTGCCCTTGCGGATCGACGGGATGAAGGCGTTGAGCTGGGCGAGCAGCGCGGGCGCGTCCGGGCGCACGGCCATGGCGATCCTGCCGCCCGTCGCGACTGTGATGCCGTCGTGGATCGTCAGCCCCTCGAACACCTCGGCATAGAGCCGTGCCATGTGGTCGTCGAAGATGCCGGCGGGCAGGCTGCCCGCGGCGATCAGTTCGGCCACGTCGGGGTCCTCGAGTTCGTCGTCCAGTTCGGTGACCGGAATCGCTGCGGAGCCGCGCGCGGATCGCTCGGCGTTGATGGCGGCGAGATGCTCGAAGTAGCTGCTCGATCGGCGCAGCGCGACCCCGGTGGCCACGAGGTCGTCGAGCGATGCGACGGGCGGGGCGGCGGGGCCGGTAACCACGACCTCGGCCACGTCCTCGATGGTTGGGTCGCTGAATGCCACGAGCTTTTCCCGCTCGGGCGTAACCGTCATCATGGCCGAGATCATGTCGATCCGCCCCCCGAGCAGCGCCGGGATCAGCTCCGCCCGGCCCACGGGCGCGATCGCGACCGTAAGACCCCGCGCCGGCTTGCCGAGGGCCTTTCGCAGATGCGCCTCGAGCCGCGCGGCGACATCGACCATCAGGCCGCGCTGGTCGGCCTTGTTGTAGTGGAAGAAGAAGGGGTTGAAGCCGGTGCCGATGCGCAGGTAGCCGCGCTCGACGATGCCGTCGAGATCGCCCGTCCAGGGGGTGAGAAGCGCCTCGACCAGCGCGTCGGCGTCCGCGTCGGCCGTCCCGTCCGAGGCATCGTCCGAGAGGGTGCCGGTTTGGCCGAGCGCGAGCCGGGGCAGTGCAACGGTGACGCCGAGCAGCGAGAGGACGCGTCGGCGCGACAGCGGCGGCGCGAAGCGGGGCGGATGTGGCATGGCGCGGGCCTTCGGTCAGGAAATGACGCGGATCGGCCTGAGACCGGCAATCGTATACTCATACCGCGACTCAGAACCGCCCGACACACGTCTGAAATCATGCCAGAAATCGGGTGCACGTGCCATCCCGGGCGCGGTGGCCCGGCGGCGGGGCCGGGCTCAGCCTCCGAGGATGCGCTCGACGATCTCGCGCGTGTTGCGCGAGAGGGTCTCGACCGCCGCGATGCGCCGCAGTTCGGCCTGCATCAGCGCCTGCCGGCCCGGCTCGTAGCGCCGCCAGGTCTCGAAGCAACCCGCCACCCTTGCCGTGGTCTGCGGGTTCACCGGATCGAGCCGCAAGAGCCAGTCGGCGACCAGCCGGTATCCCGAGCCGTCGGCCGCGTGGAAGCCCGTGGCATTGCCCATCGCGAAGCTGCCGATCAGGGCGCGGAAGCGGTTGGGGTTCTTCCACTCGAACGAGGGATGCCCCGTCAGCGCCGCGACCCGCGTGGCCGCATCGCTTACCGGGGCCGTGGCCTGCACCGTCAGCCACTTGTCCAGCACCAGCGGATCATGCCGCCAGGCCGCGTGGAAGGCGTCGAGCCGCGAGGCCGCCCCCGGCGCATCCGCGTGCACCAGCGCGGCGAGGGCCGCGATCCGGTCCGTCATGTTGTCCGCCGCATCGAACTGCGCCTCGGCCGCCCGGTGCGCCTGCGCCGTCCCGGCCGCCAGCATCAGCACCATGCAGCGGTTGGCGAGCGCGCGCCGCCCGGCCGAGGCCGCATCGGGGGAGTAGGGGCCGTCGACCGCCATGGCCGCGCGCAGCCGCGAAAGCTCGGCGCCCAGCGCGTCGCCCAGATGCGCGCGCATGGCCCTGAGCGCCGAGTGGATGGCGTCGGGGTCGGCCAGGCCGCCGCGCGCCACCACCTCGCCCGCCATCTCGTCCTCGCCCGGCAGCTCGAGCGCCAGCGCGCGGAAGGCTGGGTCGAGCGCCTCGTCCGCCACCAGCCGGCCCAGCGCCTCGGCCCAGGCATTCGGGATCGCGCCCCCCTCGATCAGCCTGAGCGCGATCGAGATGGCGTAGTCCCGCCCCGCCTGCCAGCGGTTGAAGGGGTCGGCGTCATGTGCGAGCAGAAAGGCGCGCGTCGCGTCGTCGAGCGGCCGGTCCAGCACCACCGGGGCCGAGAAGCCGCGCAGCACCGACGCGACAGGGCGCGCCGGCAGCCCTTCGAACCGGAAGGACTGCTCGGGCCGGCTGAGTTCCAGCACCTGCGTCGGCACCATTTCGGCCCCGTCCGGGCCGATCAGCCCCGCCGCGACCGGGATCACCAGCGGCGCCTTGGCGGCCTGCCCGGGCGTGGGCGGCGTCTCCTGCCGCAGGGTCAGCGTGTAAGCGGCGCCGTCCCAGTCCTCGGCCATCGTCAGGCGCGGGGTGCCCGACTGGCTCCACCAAAGCGCGAACTGGGAAAGGTCGCGGCCGGTCGCGTCCTCGAAGCAGGCGCGGAACTGCTCGATGGTGCAAGCCTGCCCATCATGCCGCTCGAAATAGAGGTCGAGCGCCCGGCGGTATCCGTCCTCGCCCACCAGGGTGCGCAGCATTCGGATGACCTCCGCCCCCTTCTCGTAGACGGTGGCGGTGTAGAAGTTGTTGATCTCGATGTATTCCTCGGGTCGCACGGGATGCGCCAGCGGCCCCTGGTCCTCGCGGAACTGGCGCGCGCGCAGCATCTTCACGTCGTCGATGCGCTTGACGGGCTCGGAGCGCGTGTCGGCGGTGAAGCACTGGTCGCGAAAGACCGTCAGCCCCTCCTTGAGGCAAAGCTGGAACCAGTCGCGGCAGGTGATGCGGTTGCCGGTCCAGTTGTGGAAGTACTCGTGCGCGACGATCGACTCGATGCGCTCGTAATCGGCATCGGTCGCGGTCTCGGGGCTCGCGAGCACGTATTTCGAGTTGAAGATGTTGAGCCCCTTGTTCTCCATCGCGCCCATGTTGAAGTCGTCGACCGCGACGATCTGGAAGATGTCGAGGTCGTATTCCCGCCCATAGGCCACCTCGTCCCAGCGCATCGAGCGCTTGAGCGCGTCCATCGCGTAGGCGCACTTGTCCTCGTCGCCCGGCCGCACCCAGACCCGCAGGTCCACCTCGCGGCCCGAGGCGGTGGTGAAGCCGTCGCGATGCGCCACGAGGTCCCCCGCCACCAGCGCGAACAGGTAGGCGGGCTTGGGGTGTGGGTCGACCCACTCGGCAAAGTGGCGCCCATCCGGCAGGTCGCCGCTGGCGCCGGGGTTGCCGTTCGAAAGCAGCACCGGGCAGGTGGCGCGCGGTCCCTCGATGCGGACCGTGAAGGGGGCCATCACGTCCGGCCGGTCGGGGTAGTAGGTGATCTTGCGGAAGCCCTCGGCCTCGCACTGGGTGCAGAACATGCCGCGCGAGAGATAGAGGCCCTCGAGTTCCGTGTTCGCCTGCGGGTCGATCTCGGTCAGGCAGTCCCACTCGAAGCTGTCGCCCGGCAGGGCGTCGCCGCGCACGCTCAGGCCCTCGGCGTCGAAGCTCAGCGCCGCGTCGGGCCCCGCGTCGCCCAGCGGCTGGCCGTCGATGCTGGCGGCAAGAAAGGTCAGCCGCCGCCCGTCCAACCGCAGGTCGGGCCGCGCGCCGGGTCGGTCGGGATTGCGGCGGAACCGGATGCGGGTCCGCACCCGCGTCGCGCGGGGCGCGAGGTCGACCTCGAGCCGCACCCGCTCTACCAGCCAGCCGGGCGGCGTGTAGTCGGTAAGGCGGACGGTGCGGTCGGTCCCGGGCGCGGTGTCGGTGCGCATGTCTCTCTCACTCCCATCGGCTGACCCGCCTGACATAGCCCCCCGCGCGGCGCGTTCCCAGCCCCTTCCGCGCGCCGGGCGCATGGGCTAGAACGGGGCCCGAACCCGCCGGGTCGAGAGCGGGCAGGGCAGGGGCAAGCGATGGCGGCGGGAGCGGCGAAGGGAAAGGCCGGCGGCACGCGTGCGCCTTCGGGCGGACGGTCGCGGCCGGCCGGGACGCAGCGGCGGACGGGGGGTGGTCGGGCCGGTCCCGCGCCGGCGGCGGGGCCGTGGCGGCTGCGCACGCTTGCCCTCGTGGTGGCGCTGATGGCGCTGCACCTCGCGATCAACGCGGCTGGCCTCGTGCCGGTGCATTTCGACGAGGCGCAATACTGGGCCTATGGGCAGGAACTCGCGTGGGGCTACTACTCAAAGCCACCGCTCGTGGGCTTCGTGATCCGGGTCGCGACCGATCTCGGCGGCGACACGCCGTTCTGGCTCAGGGCCGCGAGCCCGGCCGCGCATGCGCTGATCGCGCTTGGCGTCTTCGCCATCGGCGCGCGGCTTTTCGACGGGCGCGTGGGGTTCTGGGCGGCGGCGGGCTACAGCCTTGCGCCCGGCGTGGGCGTCTCGGCGATGATCATGTCCACCGACCCGGTGCTGATGGTCGCGCTGGCGGGCGGGCTCTATGCCCTGATCCGCGCGGGCGAGACGGGCGATCCGCTCTGGTGGGCGGCGGTGGGCCTTGCCTTCGGACTGGGGTTCCTCGCGAAATACACCATGATTGCCTTCGCGGTGGGGGCGCTGGGCTATGGCGTCTTCTCGTCGCGCGGGCGGGACCTGCGCGGGACAGCGATCGCCGTGGCCGTGGGGCTGGCCGTGGTGGCGCCGAACCTGATCTGGAACGCGGCCAACGATTTCGCCACCGTGACCCATGTGGCCGAGGATGCCGATCCGGGGCGGGGCTTCTTCAACCCGCTGAAGCTCGCCGAGTTCACCGGGGCGCAGCTTGGCGTGATCGGGCCGGTGTTCTTCCTCGCGATCCTCGCGGCGTTGCTGCGCGCGGAGCTATGGCGCGGCGACTGGCGGATGCGGCTGCTGGCGTGGCAATGCTTCCCGCTGCTCCTGGCCATGATCGCGCTCAGCTTCGTGACGCGCGCCCAGCCGAACTGGGCCGCGCCCGCCTATGTCGCGGGGTCCGTCATCGCGGCGCGGTTGCTGGTCGAGGGCGGCTGGTGGCGGGCGCTGAAGGCGCAGCTTGCCATCGGGGCGGCGGCGCTGGCCGGGGTGGTGGCGCTGGCCTGGGCCTACGCGGCCATGCCGCTCGACCTGCCGCGCGCAGGTGACCCGTTCAAGAAGATGCGCCTCGCCGAGCCCTTCTGCGCGCTCGCGCTGGGCGCGATGGCCGAGGAAGGGGCGCAGGTTCTGCTGTCGGACGACCGGCGCCGGCTGTCGGAATGCATGTTCGAGGGCGCGCTGACCTGGGACGACATCGCCGTCTGGAATCCCCGCCTCAATCCACAGAACCACCACGAGCTGGTGGCGACCCTGCGGCCGGGGGACGAGCGCGGGATGCTGCTGGCCGTCCATGGCGGAGCTGAGAAGATCGCGCGGCATTTCGAGGAGGCCTACGAGATCGACGCGGGCCAGTTCCCGACCCATGCCGACCGCGAGATTCCCTACCAGCTCTGGTTCGTGCAGGGCTTCCGGGGCTATCAGCTGCCCTGACCCGCGGCCCCGGCCACGAGGTCGAGATAGAGCGGGCGGGGGTCGAGTTCGATCAGGCCCGCGCGCGCCCATCCCTCCAGCGCCGCCGCATCGCCCGCCACGGGGGGCGTGCCGATCACCTCGGCGAACAGGTCGGCATCGCCCTCGGCCGCCCAGTCCGCGGTGGTGAGGCGCGCGGTCTCCTGGTCGAGGAAGCCCAGGAAGGCATCGCCCTCGCCCCGCTTCGACTGCACGGCGGCGAGGCGGTAGATCTCGGCCGCATGGTCGTAGGGGTCGAGGGCGCCCGCCGCCCTCAGCGCCCCGATCGCGGCTTCGTGCCGGCGCCAGGCGACGTTGAGCGCCCCCGCGCGCAGCTCGACCTCGGCCCAGAGGCCATGGTGACGGGCGAGGCCGCTGCTCGCCGGCCCGAACTGGGCGAGCACCTTGGGCAGGAGCCCTGCCATGATCTCGCGCGCCCGCCACGGCTGGGCCCCGCCGGCGAGGCAGAGGGCGAGGCCTTGTCCGGCCTCGATCTCGCGCAGGCCCGCGGCCGGCTCGGCCAGCACGGTCTCGTAGAGCGGCGCGGCACCCGCGCAGTTGCCCGCCGCCGCGGCGGCCGCGGCCTCGGCAAGCTGGTCGGTCTGCGCGCCGGCGGGCGCCGCGAGCGCGAGCGCGATCAGCCCCGGCAGCACGGATCGGCGGCCTGGTACGGGCGGACGGCGCATCACCCGGCCCTCCATGGCGGGCTGCGGCGCGCGAAGAAGGCGGCAATCCCTTCCGCGGCCTCGGGCGTCTCCCACTGGTCGGCCAGCGCGGTTGCGGTGGCCTGAAGCTCGGCCTCGCCGATCGGGGGCGAGAAGCGCGCGACCAGCCGCTTGGCGGCGGCGACGGCGCCGGGGGCGGCGGCGAGGTAGGGCGCAACCTCGGCCTCGACGGCGGCGTCGATGTCGGCGGGCGCGACGGCACGGGTGATCAGGCCCAGCCGCGCGGCCTCCTCGGCATCGAAGATGCGGCCCGAGAAGAACACCTCGCGCGCCCGGGGCGGGGTGAGGCGGGCCACCACATAAGGCGAGATGGTCGCGGGGATCAGGCCCAGCCTCACCTCGGTCAGCCCGAACTTGGCGGTGGTCGCGGCGACTGCGGCATCGCAGACCGAGATCATCCCGATCCCCCCGCCATAGGCCTGCCCGTTCACCCGCGCGATCAGGGGCTTGGGCAGGTCGTTCAGCGCCTTGAGCATGCGCGCGAGCGACAGGGCCTCACTGATCCGGGTGGCGCGGTCGGCCTCCATCTGCTGGCGCATCCAGCCGAGGTCGCCGCCCGCACAGAAGCTCTCGCCCTCGCCGGTCAGCACCACGGCGCGGATGGCGGGGTCATCCGCGATCTGCCGCGCGGCCACGGCCAGATCCGCGATCATCGTGGCGTTCAGCGAGTTGTGCTTGTCGGGTCGGGCAAGCGTGAGGGCCGCGACGCCGCGCGCGTCGCGCTCAAGCCGGATCGTCTGGAAGGGCATCGAGGTCACGTCTGAGTTCCGCCACGAAGCGCTCGGCCGCCGCGAGCCCCTCCATATCGAGCCCCGTTCTGTGGCCATTTTCGGCACACCAATTCGCCAATTTCATGGTCGAGAGGTTTCCCTTCGCCCCCGGCGCATAGGGGCAGCCGCCAAGCCCGCCGATGGCGCTGTCGAACACCCGCAGGCCACGCGCGACCGAGACGGCGACGCTTTCCAGCGCCCGGCCGTTGGTGTCGTGGTAGTGCCCGGCAAGGCGTTCGGCCGGGGCCACGCTCAGCACCGCGTCGAGCATCGCGCCGATGCTCTCGGGCGTGCCGCGTCCCACGGTGTCGCCCAGCGAGACCTCGTGGCAACCCATCGCGAACAGGGCCTCGGTGACCCGCGCGACAGCCTCCGGCGCGATCGCGCCCTCGTAGGGACAGACCACGACGCAGGAGACATAGCCGCGCAGGGGCAGGCCATCGGCGCGCGCCGCGTCGGCCACCGGGCGGAAGCGCTCGAGGCTCTCGGCGATCGAGGCGTTGATGTTGCGCCGGCTGAAGGTCTCGGACGCCGCCCCGAAGATCGCCACCTCGTCCGCGCCCGCCGCCCGCGCCGCCTCGTAGCCCTTGAGGTTGGGCGTGAGCGCGGAATAGACCGTGCCGGGGCGCCGCGCTATGGCGGCCATCACGGCGGCGCCGTCGGCCATCTGCGGAACCCACTTGGGCGAGACGAAGCTCGCGGCCTCGATCCGCCGGAAGCCGCAGGCCGAGAGCCGGTCGATCAGCGCGACCTTGGAGGCGACGGGGATCGCGCGGGGCTCGTTCTGCAACCCGTCGCGGGGGCCGACCTCGACGATGGTGATCCCGCTCACGCCTCCGGCTCCAGCGCGATCAGCAGCGCCCCTTCCGACACCTGCTCGCCCGCGCGGGCCGCGACCTCGGCGACCACGCCGTCGCGGGGGGCGGCAAGGGTGTGCTCCATCTTCATCGCCTCCATCACCGCGACCGGCTGGCCAGCGGTCACGGCATCGCCGGGCGCGACCGCGACCGATTTCACGAGGCCGGGCAGGGGGGCCGCGATGTGATCGCCGCCGCCGGGGTCCTCGGAGCCCGTCATCAGCGGGTTGTCGCGGACGAAGGTCAGGCGCCGCCCCGCGCGCGCCAGCGTCACCGCGCCATCGGCGGGGTGGATGTGCAGGCTGCGGGTGCCGCTCTCGGTCGTCACCTGCCACAGGGTGCCGCCGCGATGGGTCAGGCGGAACGAGGCGCGGCCCAGCGGGGTGTCGGCCTCGATGCCGCCATCGCGCGGCGTCAGCGCCACGGTGATGCGGGGTTCGCCCGCCAGCATGACATGGCTGCGCCCCGGTCCCCAGGCACGCCAGCCCGCCATTGGCCCCGGCGCCGCCAGCCCCGCGATGACGGCCGCGGCAATCCCGAGATCGAGCGCCGTGGCCTCGGGCTGCGCCGTCAGCGACGAAATCTTGCGAGCGATCAGCCCGGTATCGACGCGTCCCGCCAGCATGTCCTCGTCGGCCGCGAGAGCCCCCAGAAAGGCGATGTTGGTCACGCAGCCCCGTGCCTCGGTCGCGGCCAGTGCGTCCGCGAGCCGCGCGAAGGCCCCGGCGCGGTCGGGGGCGGACGTAATGACCTTGGCGATCATCGGGTCGTAATGGGGGGTGACGGTGTCCCCCTCGGCCACGCCCGTGTCGATGCGCGCGCCCGCGGGGAAGGTCAGGGTCCCGAGCCGCCCGGTCTGGGGCATGAAATCGCGGGCGGGGTCCTCGGCATAGATACGTGCCTCGACGGCGTGGCCGATCAGCGGGATGGCATCCTGCATCAGCGGCAGGGGCTCGCCCGCCGCCACGCGGATCTGCCATTCTACGAGGTCGAGGCCGGTCACGGCCTCGGTCACCGGGTGCTCTACCTGCAGGCGCGTGTTCATCTCCATGAACCAGAACCCGTCGGGCCGCAGGGGGGCCGAGCCGTCGACGATGAACTCGACCGTTCCGGCACCGCGATAGCCCACGGCCTCGGCCGCGCGGCAGGCGGCGCGGGTCATGGCGGCGCGGACCTCGGGTGTCATGCCGGGGGCTGGGGCTTCCTCGATCACCTTCTGGTGGCGGCGCTGGGCCGAGCAGTCGCGCTCGAACAGATGCACGATGTTGCCATGCGCGTCGGCGAACACCTGCACCTCGATGTGGCGGGGGTTGAGGATGTATTTCTCGATCAGCACCGCGTCGTTGCCGAACGAGCTTGCGGCCTCGGACTTCGCCCGCGCCAACCCTTCGGCGAAGGCGCCGGGCTCGTCCACCCGGCGCATCCCCTTGCCGCCGCCGCCCGCCGCCGCCTTGATCAGCACCGGGTAGCCGATCTTCGCCGCCTGATCGGCGAGGAAGGCGGGGTCCTGTTCCGCCCCATGATAGCCGGGCGTGACGGGGACGCCCGCATCCTCCATCAGCCGTTTCGAGGCGTCCTTGAGCCCCATCGCGCGGATGGCCGAAGCCGGCGGACCGATGAACGTCAGGCCCGCCGTGGCAACCGCATCCGCGAAATCGGGGTTCTCCGACAGGAACCCGTAGCCCGGGTGGATCGCTTGCGCCCCGGTCGCGCGGGCCGCGTCGAGGATGCGCTCGGCCCGCAGGTAGCTTTCGGAGACCGGAGCCGGGCCGATCCGCACGGCCTCGTCGCAGGCCAGAACATGCTGGGCCCGCGCGTCGGCGTCGGAATGGACGGCCACGGTCGCGATGCCCATGCGTCGCGCGGTGCGGGCGATGCGGACGGCGATCTCGCCGCGGTTGGCGATGAGGATCTTACTGAACATCGGGGTCCTCGAGCTGATCGAGCGCGGCCTGGTGCAGCGCGGCGCTTTCCTCGGAGAAGCAGCAGAAGATCACCTGCCGGATGCGCGGCTCGGAGGCCAGCACGCCCGCGACGGTGTTGACCGCGATCCGCGCCGCCTGCTCGGCGGGTAAGCCGTAGATGCCGGTCGAGATGGCGGGGAAGGCGACGCTTCGGCAGCCTTTCTGCGCCGCGAGCTGCAGCGACCGGGCATAGGCCAGCGCCAGCAGCGCCGCCTCGCCTGACCCGCCGCCCTGCCAGACCGGGCCCACGGCGTGGATGATCCGGGTGGGGGCGAGGTTGTGGCCTTCGGTGATCACCGCCTCGCCAGTCGGGCAATGCCCGAGCGCCGCGCACTCGACGGCGAGGTCGGCACCCGCCGCGCGGTGGATGGCGCCGCAGACGCCGCCGCCGGGGGCGAGGCTCTCGTTCGCCGCGTTCACGATGGCATCCACCATCAGGTCGGTGATATCGCCGAGATGGACGGTCATCCGGGTCATCGCGCGCCCCTCCGGCTCAGCCGCACCAGCCCTCGCGCCGCCCGCCCGAATAGGGCCGCGCGAGACCCGCGCCCACCATGATCGAGGCCGCATCCCGCCCGTCCAGCGTGAGCCGCCCGAGATGCCGGTCGTAGCGGTCGCGCCCTGAAAGCGTCAGCCGCACCTCGCCGGCGCGCAAGATCTCCCAGCCCAGCCGTGCGGTCGCCTGCATCCCCAGCGCCCATTCCGACAGGCATTGCGGCGAGAATACCTCGGGCGTGTCGAATCCCGTCAGCCGCACCGCGCCGCCGGGTCGCCCGGGGCAGACCGCGCGCACCGTGTCGCCGTCCGTCACCCACATCACACGGCAGCGCCCCCCGGGCAGCGGGCCGCCGGTGGCTTCCAGAACCGCCACGATCCCCACCGCCGCGGCGACGATCAGCGCCACCCGCCGCCATGGCCCGAGCATCGAGCGCCGCGCCCGGATGCGCCGCCACCGCACCACTCACATCCGGAACACGCCGAAGCGTGTCTCCGGGATCGGGGCGTTGAGCGCGGCGGACAGCGAGAGCGCGAGCGCCTCGCGGGTGCGGGCGGGGTCGAGGATGCCGTCGTCCCACAGCCGCGCCGACGCGTAGAGCGGGTGACCCTGTTCCTCGAACTGCTCGACGATGGGGCGCTTGAACTCGGCCTCCTCCTCGGCGGACCATGTACCGCCCTTGCGCTCGATCCCCTCGCGGCGCAGGGTCGACAGCACCCCCGCCGCCTGGAAGCCGCCCATCACCGAGATGCGGCTGTTCGGCCAGGTCCACAGGAACCGCGGCGAGTAGGCCCGCCCGCACATCCCGTAGTTCCCCGCGCCGAAGCTCCCGCCGATGATGAGCGTGAGCTTCGGCACCTCGGCGCAGGCCACCGCCGTCACGAGCTTCGCGCCATGGCGGGCGATGCCTTCGCTCTCGTATTTGCGGCCCACCATGAAGCCGGTGATGTTCTGCAGGAACAGCAGCGGAATGCGCCGCTGGCAGCACAGCTCGACGAAGTGGGCGCCCTTCACGGCGCTCTCCGAATAGAGGATGCCGTTGTTGGCGATAATGCCGACCGGCTGGCCCTCGATCTCGGCAAAGCCGCAGACCAGCGTCTCGCCGAAGCGGCGCTTGAATTCGTCGAGGCGCGAGCCGTCCACCAGCCGCGCGATCACCTCGCGCACGTCGAAGGGGATGCGCGTGTCGGGCGGCAGGATGCCGTGGAGCTCCGAAGGGTCGTAGAGCGGCGCGTCGCCCCCCGGCAGCCCGCCATGCCCGCCCGCGCCCAGATGCCCGACCGCGCGCCGCGCCAGCGCCAGCGCATGGGCGTCGTCCTCGGCCAGCGTGTCGGCAACGCCCGACAGGCGCGTGTGCACGTCGCCGCCGCCCAGGTCCTCGGCGCTCACCACCTCGCCCGTCGCGGCCTTTACCAGCGGTGGGCCGGCGAGGAAGATCGTGCCCTGGTTGCCCACGATGATGGTTTCGTCCGACATGGCGGGGACATAGGCGCCGCCTGCGGTGCACGAGCCCATCACCACCGCGATCTGCGCGATGCCCGCCGCCGACATGCGGGCCTGGTTGAAGAAGATCCGCCCGAAATGGTCGCGGTCGGGGAACACCTCGTCCTGCCGCGGCAGGTTGGCGCCGCCGGAATCGACCAGATAGATGCACGGCAGGCGGTTCTGTTGCGCAATCTCCTGCGCGCGAAGGTGCTTCTTGACGGTGACGGGGAAGTAGCTGCCGCCCTTCACGGTCGCGTCGTTCGCGACCACCATGACCTCTCGCCCGCGCACCCGGCCGATGCCCGCGATCATGCCCGCGGCCGGCGCCTCGCCGTCATACATGCCGTGCGCGGCGAAGAGCCCCACCTCGAGGAAGGGCGAGCCGGGGTCGAGCAGCCGCTCGACCCGCTCACGCGGGCTCAGCTTGCCGCGCGCGGTGTGGCGCGCCGTGGCCTCGGGCCCGCCGCCGGCCAGCGCGATCTCGGCGGCTTCGCGCACGGTGGCAAGCGCCGCCTCCATCGCGCGGGCATTCGCGGCGAAGGCTTCGGAGCGGGGCTGGATGCGAGTGTGAAGGACGCTCATGCCTCGGCCTCCCGTCGCCGGGCGTGGGTTTGCGAAGCGCCCACCGGGGCCACGCGCATCACGCGGTCTCCTTGAACAGCTCGCGCCCGATCAGCATCCGGCGGATCTCCTGCGTCCCCGCCCCGATCTCGTAGAGCTTGGCATCGCGCAGCAGCCGCCCGGTGGGGTAGTCGTTGATATAGCCGTTCCCCCCCAGCGACTGGATCGCCTCGAGCGCCAGCGTCACCGCGCGCTCGGACGAATAGAGCAGGCAGCCGGCCGCGTCCTGCCGCGTGGTGCGCCCCGCGTCGCAGGCGGCGGCGACCGCGTAGACATAGGCGCGCGAGGCGTTCATCGCGGTGTACATATCGGCGATCTTGCCCTGCATCAGCTGGAACTCGCCGATCGGCTGGCCGAACTGCTTGCGCTCGTGCACATAGGGCATCACCACGTCCATGCAGGCGGCCATGATGCCCAGCGGCCCGCCCGAGAGCACGACGCGCTCGTAATCGAGGCCCGACATCAGCACGTTGACGCCGCCGCCCTCGCGGCCCAACACGTTCTCGAAGGGCAGCTCGCAGTCCTCGAACACCAGCTCGCAGGTGTTCGAGCCCCGCATCCCCAGCTTGTCGAGCTTCTGGGCGGTGGTGAACCCCGTCATTCCCTTCTCGACGATGAAGGCGGTGATTCCGCGCGGCCCGGCATCGGGGTCGGTCTTGGCATAGACCACCAGCGTGTCGGCATCGGGGCCATTGGTGATCCAGAACTTGTTGCCGTTCAGCACGTAGCGGTCGTTGCGCTTTTCGGCCTTGAGGCGCATCGAGACCACGTCCGACCCGGCGCCCGGCTCGGACATCGCCAGCGCGCCCACATGTTCGCCCGAGATAAGGCCGGGCAGGTATTTCGCGCGCTGCTCGGGCGTGCCGTTCAGCTTGATCTGGTTGACGCAGAGGTTGGAATGCGCGCCGTAGCTGAGGCCCACCGAGGCCGAGGCGCGGCTGATTTCCTCGACCGCGATGACATGCGCCAGATACCCCATTCCGGCGCCGCCCAGCTCCTCGGGCACGGTGATGCCCAAGAGGCCCATCTCACCCATCTCGCGCCACAGGTGCATGGGGAACTCGTTGGTGCGGTCGATCTCGGACGCCAACGGCGCGATGCGGTCCTGCGCGAAGCGGTGGACGGCCTCGCGCAGCGCCTCGACCTCGTCGGGCAGGCCGAAGCTCATGCCGGCGTTGAACATGTCGCTCTCTCCGTCTGTCTCGCGCCGCACATGCGGGCGATCATGTCCCAGTAGCTGTCCTCGATCTCGCGCGGGCTGAGCGCGCCGTGCGGGCGATACCAGGTGGTGATGCCGGTCAGGCAGGCGATCACTGCGCGCGCGGCGAGGCGCGGGCGGACGCAATCCAGCGAGCCGTCGGCCTGCCCGTCGTCGAGGATGTCGATCAGATCCTGCTCGTAGCGCCGTCGCATCGCCTCGACGGCGGCGAAGTTCTCGGGCGTGAGGCTGCGCAGCTCCATGTAGCTGAGGAACACGCCCTCGGAGCGCGGCAGGTGGTGGCGGATGTGGAAGCGCGTGAAGCACTCGAGCCGCGCCAGCGCCGGGGCAGGGCGGTCCAGCCGGGCCTTGTCCCAGGCGTCCAGCAGCTCCGCCATGTGCTCGCGCAGCAGGTCGAACAGGAGCGCCTGCTTGTTGGGGAAATAGCGGTAGAGCGCGGCGGCGCCGAGCCCGATTTCCTCGGCCAGACGGCGCATCGACATCGCCTCGTAGCCGTGGCGCGCGATCAGTCGCAGCGCGGCCTCGCGGATCGCGGCCTCGGTGCGGATGCCGTCTGAGCCTGCGCGGCGCGCCATGACCCTCGCCCCCCGTCGGTCGGTATGGGAACCTGCCGTGTGACGGGGCAGTTTAATTGAACGTTTGTTCATTTCAAGTGGAAAGGCGCCTGCCGAGGAAAAAGCCGGGTACCCCTGGAAACGCCGTGCGATCCGATTTCCGCGCCGCGGCACAACAAGAGGGCGGATCGGATCTCAACGCGTCAAGAAAGTCGTGTAAGAAATTAAAATATCGTGAGAATAATCAGAATCTCACGCCTGCGCCCCGATCATCCGCGCCGCCGCATCGACCGACAGCTCGTAGCCGAGCGGCCCCAGCCCCGCGATCACCGCGGTGGCGGCGAGCGAGACATAGGAGTGGTGCCGGAATGCCTCGCGCCGGTGCGGGTTCGACAGGTGCAGTTCGATCACCGGGATCTCCAGCATCTTGAGCGCGTCGAGCACGGCGACCGAGGTGTGGGTGTAGGCCGCCGCGTTCAGGATCAGCGCGGCCGCCCGGGCGCGGGCCTCGTGGATCCAGCCGACCAGTTCGCCCTCGGAATTGGTCTGCCGGAAGTCGAGGTGCAGCCCCTGCGCGACCGCCCGCGCCCGGGCCCGCGCCTCGAGGTCGGCCAGCGTGTCGCGGCCGTAGATCTCGGGCTCGCGCTGGCCCAGCAGGTTCAGGTTCGGGCCGTTGAGAAGGAAGATCGTGCGGTCCATGTGCCCGTCCCGGTGATGCGTGGCGCCCTCCGCCGTCGATACACCGGGCGCGGCGGGGGCGCAACGCGGGTGCGCGGCCTACTCGGGGGCGGTGGGCGCGTCCTCGACGATGATCACGGGCTCCATGGCGTTCAGCTCCTCCATCGTCAGGTGGCAGGCGATCTGGTGGCCCTTGCCCATGTCGCGCACCGGCACCTCGCCGCGGTCGCACTTGCCGGGCATCATGTACTTGCACCGGGTCTGGAACGGGCAGCCGGGCAGGGGGTTGAGCGGCGAGGGAAGCTCGCCCTCCAGCACGATGTGGCGCTTCTTGACATGGGTGTCGGCGATCGGCACGGCCGAGAGCAGCGCTTCCGTGTAGGGGTGGTAGGGCGGCGCGAAGATGTCCTCGGTCCGGCCCTGCTCCATGATCCGGCCCAGATACATCACCACCACCCGGTCCGAGAGGTACCGCACCACACCGAGGTCGTGGCTGATGAACAGCATCGTGGTGCGGCTCTCGCGCTGGATGTCGGTGAGCAGCTTGGTCACCGCCGCCTGCACCGACACGTCGAGCGCCGAGACCGGCTCGTCCGCCACCACCAGCCGCGGCCGTCCCGCGAAGGCGCGGGCGATGCCGATGCGCTGCTTCTGCCCGCCGGAAAGTTGGCGCGGCATGCGGCGCGCGAATTCGCGCGGCAGCTTGACCATGTCGAGCAGTTCCAGCATCCGCCGCTCGCGGTCGGCGTCCGAGTCGCCCACCTCGAACTGCTGCAGCACGCGGATGATCTGGTCGCCCACGGTCATCGATGGATTGAGGGTGTCGAAGGGGTTCTGGAACACCATCTGAACCTGGCTGACCGTCTGCGGCCCGCGCTTTTCGACCGGCACCTGGCCAAGTTCCAGGTTGCCCAGCCGGATCTCGCCCGAGGTGGCGGTCTCGAGACCCATCAGCACCTTGGCGAAGGTGGACTTGCCACAGCCGGATTCGCCCACGATGGCCACCGTCTCGGCCTCGCGGGCGTCGAAGGTCACCTCCTCGTTCGCCTTCACCGTCCGCTTGTCGCCGCCGCCGAACATGCCGGTCGACACGGCATAGTGCTTCTTGAGGTGATCGACCTTGAGCACCACGTCGCCGGGTTCGATCGCCTCGGCCACCGCGCCCGCGTCGATCGGCGCGCTCCAGTCGATCTCGTCGATGCGCAGGCAGCGCGAGCGGTGACGCTCGCCCGGATCGCCGACCGGGAGCATGTGGATATCCGTCACATTGCACACGCCGTCGCGGAAATGCGCGCAGCGGGGGCCGAAGTTGCAGCCCTGCGGGCGCTCGTGCGGCAGCGGCAGCTGGCCGGGGATCGCCACCAGCGGGCGGGCATACTTGTCGGCGCCCGGCACCGGGATCGAGCGCAGCAGCCCTTGCGTGTAGGGGTGGCGCATCCGGTTGAACACGGTCTCGATGTCGCCTTCCTCGACCGCCTCGCCCGAATACATCACGGTGATGCGGTCGCAGGTTTCCAGGATCAGGCCGAGGTTGTGGCTCACGAAGATCATCGAGGTGCCCATCTCGCGGGCGAGGTCCTTGATGAGATCGACGATGCCTGCCTCCACTGTCACGTCGAGCGCGGTGGTGGGCTCGTCGAGCAGCAGCAGTGCCGGGCGCGACAGCAGCGCCATCGAGATCACCACGCGCTGCTGCTGCCCGCCCGAAAGCTGGTGCGGGTAGGCGCCCATGATGCGGTCGGGGTCGGGCAGGCGCACGGCGTCGAGCATCTCGGCCGCGCGCTTCGCCGCTTCGGCCTCCGAAATGCTTTCGTGGACGGTCAGCACCTCGGTGAGCTGGCGGCCGATCTTCATCGCCGGGTTCAGCGAGGCCATCGGCTCCTGGTAGACCATCGAGATGGCCGAGCCGCGAAGCTCGCGCAGTTCCTCCTCGGACATCTCGGCCATGTCGCGGCCCTTGAACCTGATCTTGCCCGACTTGATCCGCCCGTTCTTGCCGAGATAGCGCATGATCCCCAGCGAGACGGTGGACTTGCCGCAGCCGGACTCGCCCACGAGGCCCATCGTCTCGCCCGGCATCACGGTCATCGAGAAGTCCATCACCGCCGGGATCTCGCCCCTGCGGGTGTAGAACGAGATGTTGAGGTCCTCGATCTCAAGGATGGGCTGGGTCATGGCGTCCTCCTCAGTCCTTGAGCGATTCTTCGCGCAGGCCGTCGGCCAGCAGGTTCAGCCCGAGCACCAGGCTCATCAGCGCGATGGCGGGGAAGAGCGACATGTGCGCGGTCTCGGCCAGGCGCACGAAGCTGCGGCCATGGTTGATCATCGAACCCCAGTCCGGGCTTTCGGGCTGCAGCCCGAGGCCGAAGAAGCCCAGCGTTCCCAGAAGGATCGTGGTGTAGCCGATACGCAGGCAGAAATCGACGATCAGCGGGCCCCGGGCGTTCGGCAGGATCTCCCACAGCATGATGTACCAGGGCCGCTCGCCCCGCGTCTGGGCCGCCGCCACGTAATCGCGCGTCTTGATGTCCATGGTGAGCCCGCGGACGATGCGGAACACGCCCGGGCTCGAGCCGAGGATGACGGCCGCGAAGATGTTGAGCTCGTTCGGCGCCATGCCCACGACGCCCAGCGGGTCGGCGTTGAACACCAGCCCTGAATAGAGCCACAGCCCCACCGCCAGCGTCACCGCAAGGTAGAGCGAAAGCCGCGTGCGGTCCTTCTCGTACTTGGTGAACCACATCAGCGACAGGAACAGGATCGGGAAGATGAAGAAGAATGCCGCCATCCCGATGGGGATCGACCAGGGCAGGGTGACGAAGCCCAGGTCGACCGGCACGGGGCGGTTCACCTCGGGCGTCACAAGCAGGTAGAACAGCAGGATCACCGGGAAGGCGAGCACGAGGTTCGCGAGGAACGACATCACCGTGTCGATCCAGCCGATATAATACCCGGCCGGCAGGCCCAGCGTCGAGCCCACCATGTAGGCGATCAGCGTCGCCGCCGGCGCGATCACCAGCACGATGGCGCTGCCGTGCACGATGCGGCTGAACACGTCGCGGGCCAGGTTGTCGCCGCCCCACAGGAAGACGACGCCGTTCTTGAGATCGACGGTTCCTGGAGGCGCCTTCTTCATCCCGAATGTGAAGGACTGCTCGAGCGGCCCCATCACGGCGATCTGGTCGGCGAAGATCGCTGTGAAGACCCAGAACAGCACGAGCGCAAGGCCCGCCATGCCGATCCGCGAGCCGTAGAGCCGGCCGAACATGCCCAGCCGCTCGCGCACGAGATACCCGGCGCTCAGCGTCACCGCCATTGCGATCCAGGTGGGCCAGAAGCGCGCGATCGACTGGATGACGATCTCGCCGGTGCCGATGGTCTCGACCATTTGGCGTTCCCCCTCCGCCTGCCGTCAGCTCACGCGGATGCGCGGGTTGAGATAGGCGTATCCGATGTCGGAGATGAGCTGCGTCAGCAGCACGACGATGACCGCGACCCACGAGATCGCGAGCAGGAGATTGATGTCGTTGTTCCCGGCCGCCTCGATCAGCGTGAAGCCGAAGCCCTTGTAGTTGAACATCGTCTCGACGATGACGACGCCGGTCAGAAGCCAGGGGAACTGGAGCATGATGACGGTGAAGGGCGCGATCAGCGCGTTCCTCAGGGCGTGCTTGACCACGACCGTACGGAAGCCCAGCCCCTTTAACCGCGCCGTGCGGATGTATTGCGAGGTCATCACCTCGGCCATCGAGGCGCGCGTCATGCGGGCGATGTAGCCCATGCCGTAGATCGCCATGGTCATCACCGGCAGAGTGAAGTTCTCGAAGGTGATCGACCGGGTCGAGGCCACGCCCTTGAACCAGCCCAGCGCGCTCGCGAAGATCACGGTGAACACGATCCCGGTGACGTATTCGGGCGCCGATGTCGAGGCGACCGAGCCGACGGTCAGGGTCCGGTCCAGCCCCGACCCCTCCTTCATGCCGGCGAGGACGCCGATCAGCAGCGCCCCCGGCACCATCACCGCCATCACCCAGAACATCAGGATGCCGGTATAGCCGAGACGCTCGCCGATCACTTCGGACACCGGCTTGCGGAACACGCGGCTCCAGCCCATGTCGCCGCGTACCGTGTTGCCGATCCACTCGCTATACTGCACGAGGAAGGGCCGGTTGAAGCCCTCCTTCTCGAGCCAGCTTTCGACCTCGGCATCGGTCATCCGCATCTCGCCCTCGGTCTTGGCGAGCTTCTCGAGGTTGCCGGGCAGCGTGACCAGGTAGAACACGATCAGCGTGAGCGCGACCATGGTCGCGAGCATCGTGCCGATCCGGCGCAGGATGAACATTAGCATCTGAGACCCCCGTCGCTGCCCCGGCGCGCCCTCATGCGCCTCTAATCGCCGGGCGCGCATGCGCCCGACGTGCCGGGTTCCGGAAAAGCGCGAGCGGCCGATGGCCGCCCGCGCCCCGCGTGCTCAGCTCTCGATCCAAGCGAGGTCGAACTGCATCTCGAAGGCCTGATGCATGTCGACGCCGTGCACGCCCTCGCGGTACGACCGGTAGATCTTGCGCCAGTAGGGCTGGATGATGATGCCCGAGTCGCGCAGGATCGTCTCGATCCGCACCATGAGCTCGCGCCGCTGGTCGGCATCGGCGGTGGCCAGGGCCTTGTCCATCAGGTCGTCGAACTCGGGGTTCGACCATGCCGTCTCGTTCCACGCCGCTCCTGTGCGGTAGGCGAGGTTCAGCACCTGCACGCCCAGCGGACGGCCGTTCCAGTTGGTGGACGAGAAGGGATACTTCGTCCAGTCGTTCCAGAACGTCGAGCCGGGGATCACCGTGCGCTTCACCTTGAGCCCGGCGTCGCGCATCTGGGCGGCCACGGCGTCGGTGGTGTTGCGCCGCCAGTCGTCGTCGATCGAGATGATCTCGAACTCGGTGTCCATGTGGCCGGCTTCGGTCAGCAGCCGCTTGGCCTTCTCGACGTCGCGGACATGCGGGCCAATGTCGGCATATTCGGCGTGCATCGGCCCGACATGGTGGTTCGCGGCCACCGAGCCCGAGCCGTTGAGGCCCAGCTGCAGCACGATCTCGTTGTCGACCGCCGCCTGGATTCCCTGACGCACCCGCTGGTCGTCATAGGGCGGGTTGGCCACGTTCATCCGGATCACGATGGTCGAGCCGGTCGAGATGTCCGAGATCTTCATCCCGATCGCCTCGAGCTGCGGCAGGCTATCGGCCTGGCTCTCGTAGGTCGCGTCGATGTCGCCCGCCTCGAGCGCCGCGATCGTCGTCGTCGGATCGGTGCCGAGGTCGATGAACTCGACCGCGTCGAGATGGAAGCCCGAGACGCCGGGATGGGCGTCGTCGCGCTCGACCAGCGCCCGCACGCTGGTCTCGTACTCGACCAGCCGGCAGGGGCCGAGATAGACGCTCAGCGCCTCCACCGGGTCGGTCGACCCCTCGTAGGAGCGGTGCATCACCAGCATCGGGTAGTCGGTCGAGTTGGCGATGATCGCGATGTCGGGCTCGAGCAGGTGAAGCTTGACGGTGTGGTCATCGACACGCTCGAGGGCGTCGGGACGCACCTTCTTGGTTTCCTTGTCGATCAGCGTGCCCATGCGCGCGGCGACCGAATTGCCCTCGGCGGTGCCATCGCACCAGCGGGTGAAATTGTGGATGATGTCGTCGGCGTTCAGCTCGTCGCCGTTCGACCACTTCAGTCCCTTGCGGATGTTCAGGGTGTAGGTGCGCGCGTCGTCCGAGATTTCCCAGCTCTCGAGGATGCGGCCCTCGAAGGTGAAGTCGTGCTTCCAGCGGACGAGGTAGTCGTTGCACTGGCGCGCGACGTTGCCGAGCTCGGACCAGTCGAACGAGCGCGGGTCCTTGAACGCCTTGACCGGCATGCCGATGCGCAGCGTGCCGCCCTTCTGCGGTGTCTGTGCCCGGGCCGGCGTCGGCAGCACGAAGCCGCCAAGGCTTGCCGCCCCGGCCATCGTCACGCCCAGCCCGGCCATGGTCGCGAGATACTCGCGCCGGTTGAGCTTGCCTTCGCGGAACTGTGCAGCCACACCCGCGGCCATCGGGTGCAGACTGCGATCCGTCATCATCATCTTCGTCATGATCTCTCCCAACCCTTTTGCTTCATTCTTGGGTCTGCTGATCAGCTAAACATGTCCCGGCCCTGACAGCCAAGCAGCATCTGTCGCGCCCGTTCGAGTATTTCCGGGATGCGGGGCGCAAGGGGCAGTGCCCGAGCGACACATTCTGTCGCGTCTCCGACACGATCGTTTCTGAATGTGATCCGACTGCCAGCGCTCGCAGACGGTTGAGGGCGCGCAGGCGGTCCCGGCCCCTGCGGCGGCTCGATCACGATTGCGAGAGGGTGCTGGAGGCGACGGCCGGAATCGAACCGGCGTACACGGATTTGCAGTCCGCTGCGTAACCACTCCGCCACGTCGCCATGGGCCAATGCGGAACGCTCGGCGAGGCCCCGCGGCCATTGCGCTGCGATCCTTAGACAAGCCCGGGGCTGAACGCAAGCGCCACGCGCGGCAAGCGCGACGCCGGGCCGCGCGACGCTCGGTTGCGAAGGTCCTGCCATTGTGGCACAGGGATCGCACGGATCCGCCAACAACAATCGGGATGCTCAGATGACTGACTTCGCGGACGCGCGCAGGGCGATGGTCGACTGCCAGGTGAGGCCGTCCGACGTGACCCGCTACCCGATCATCGAGGCGATGCTGTGGGCTCCGCGCGAGCTGTTCGTCCCGCGGTCGCGGCGCGAGATCGCCTATGCCGAGACCGAGATCCCGCTGGCGCCGGGGCGCGCGCTGATGACCGCCCGCGTCTTCGCCAAGATGCTCGAGGCCGCGGGGATCGGCCGCGGCGATCTCGTGCTCGACGTGGCGCCGGGCACGGGCTACTCGACCGCCGTGCTGGCGCGGCTGGCCGAGGCGGTGGTGGCCGTCGAGCCCGACGCCCAGATGGCGGCCACGGCGCAGGGGCTGCTCGACCAGCTCGAGGTGATGAACGCCGCCGCCGCCGTCGGCGATGCCACCGCGGGCGACCCGGCACACGGCCCCTATGACGCGATCCTGATCAATGGCGGTGTCGAGACGCTGCCGCAGGCGCTCATCGACCAGCTCAAGGATGGTGGCCGATTGGTCGCGGTTTTCATGAATGGCGCCGCGGGACAGTGCCGCATGATAACTCGCGCTGGCAATGCGCTGTCAGAGCGGTATGTTTTCGATGCGACGGCCCCGGTGCTGGCGGGATTCGAGCGAAAGGCTGCTTTCGCCTTCTGAGCCCGACGCCTCGGGGCCCGCGGGGGTCGCCCCGGTGGGGGAGCAACGGATGAGGCGGTCATGGGTTCGGGCAAGGTTCGGTGGCCGGGTGCGCGAGGCGCGGTCCCGGCTGGGGTAAGGCGCGGGCTGGCTGCAGCGCTGGTCTGCAGCGTCTTCGTGCCGGCCTGGGCGGGGGCGCAGACGCTCTCGGACACGCTGGTGAGCGCGTATACCAGCAATCCCGACATCGCGGCGCAGCGAGCCAACGTGAAGGTGTTCTCGGAGCGTGCGGTGCAGGCGCGCGCGGAAGGCAGGCTCAACGTCACGGGGCTCACCAGCTTCACCTTCCAGCGCGACGTGAGCGAGAATTTCGACGACAGCTTCTTCCCCCTCACTCTGCGGCTGGAGGCCGATCAGCCGCTCTACACCGGCGGGCAGGTCGAGAACGCGACCGAGGCCGCCGAGAAGCGGATCACCGGGCAGGAGACGCTGCTGATCGCGACCGAGCAGGACGTCCTGCTGAACGCCGCCACGGCCTTCTTCAACGTGCGCCGCGACATCGCCTTCGTCGATCTCGGCATCAACAACGTCCGCGTGCTGACCGAGCAGCTGCGCGCTGCGACCGAGCGGTTCGAGGTGGGCGAGGTCACCCGCACCGATGTCGAGCAGGCGCGCGCCCGCCTTGCCGCGTCGCAGTCGCAGCTTGCGGCGGCGCGCGGCTCGCTCGCCGCCTCGCGCGAGGCCTATCTGCGCATCGTCGGTGTGCCGGCGCTCGACCTCGCGCCGCCGCCGCCGCTGCCGGCGGTGCCCGACGCGCTGGCCGATGCCGTCGGCATCGCGCTTGTGAACGACCCCACCATCCTGGCCGCGCGGATCGAGCGGGACGCCTCGGGGTCTGACGTGCGCTCGGCGATCGGCGCCCTGCTGCCGCAGGTGTCGCTGGTGGCGCAGGCCCAGCATCTTGAGAACATCGATTCCAGCCAGGTCGACTACCGCTCCTCGGCCAGCGCCGGGGTCCTGGTGACCGTGCCCTTCTATCAGGGCGGCGGCAACTACTCGCGCGTGCGCGAGGCGCAGGCGGGCGTCGAGCGGTCGGTCGCGGACATCACCGCGTCCGAGCGCTTCGCCGTGCAGAATGTCGGCGTCGCCTGGGCCGACCTGCAGGTGGCGCGCGCCTCGATCCAGAACAGCAAGCTCGAGATCAGCGCCGCCCGCCTCGCCTTCGAGGGCGTGCAGGAGGAAGCCAAGGTCGGCGCGCGCACCACGCTCGACGTGCTCGACGCCGAGCAGGAATTTCTCGACGCGCGCGTGCGCCTCGTCGCCGTCGAGCGCGACGAGGCGGTGGCGACCTACCAGCTTCTCGCCGCAATGGGCAAGCTGACGGTCGATCATCTGGGCCTGAGGACCGAGCCCGAGGGCCAGAGCTACTACCAGACGGTCCGGAACCGGCATTTTGGATATGACCGGACCGATGATACAGTCTGGCAGTTCAAGCTGCGTCCCTGAGCGGCAGTCGCGCCGCCGGGACGACAGAACAGCGCCGGCGAACCGGCGCGTCCGGGCCGCGTAGGCACGGCAAACCCGAGGCAGGCCACGAGCAGGGGGCAGCATGAGCGACAACGAGCAGCGCCGGTCCATGGATGACGTTCTCACGTCGCTTCGACGGATCATGGGCACGGGCAGGCGCGACACGGGCGGCACCGGCCGCGGCGCGGACGCGGCAAAGGGCGAGGACGCCGCCGAGACGCTGACGCTGATCGACGAGGCCGAGCCGCTGACGCTCGAGGACGCGGCCGAGCCGCTGACCCTGGGTGATGAGGCCGAGCCATCTGCCAAGGCGACCGGGGCCGGGGGCGCCGACCGGTCGGACATGATCGACGAGGTCGATCCGGTCGAACTGTCGGATGGGGGCGACGCGCCCGCCACCCTTCATGACGACGACCCCTTCGCGCCGCTGCGGCGGCACGAGGACCACGACCTCGTCGAGATCGACGATGTCGAGGACGTCACGCTGACCGACGAGGACGAGACACTGTCGATCGATGCGGGCTCGCTGGAGCGCGAGCCGGACGAGGCGACGGCGGCCGATGCGGCGCCAGACGATGCGGCCGAGTTGCCGGTGGTGGCCGGCGATGCGCCCCAGATCCCGGTGGCAGCCGCGGAGCCGAGCGCCCGGAGACCCGACGCGGAGCCCGCCGAGGCGGAGGCCGCCCTCGCCGCAACGGATGACGCCGAGCCCGAGGCCGCGAGTGCCGAGCCGGAGGCGGATGATCCCTTCGCGGCGGAACCTGGCACCGGGGCCGCCGCCGCCGAGGCGGCCGAGGCGGGGGCTGCGCCGCAGCGCGCGGCCGAGCCCGAAACGGCCAGTGACGAACGCCCCCTGGCCCCCTCCGACCGGGCCGAGGACGACAAGGCCGCCGCGCCTGCGGCCGAGCCCGCCGATGACGACCGCCCCCTCGCCCCGCCCGACTGGGCGGAGGACGACACTGCCGCCGCGCCTGCGGCCGAGCCCGCCGCGATGACCTTGCCCGCGCGGATCGAGCCGGCGCAGGGTGTCCGCGAGGATCCGGGGCTCGAAGACCTGATCCGCCGGGTGATCCGCGAGGAGCTGGTCGAGGGCGAGATCGGCCAGAACATCAGCCGCAACGTGCAGCGCCTGATCCGCGAGGAGGTCGAGCGGATGCTGTCGCGCCGGGGGCTCTGAGCCCCCGTTCGCCGCGGTCCCCCGGTCGCCCCGCCGCGGCCCGGGCGCCCCTTTCCCTGACCTCGCACCCGCGTTAAGAGACACGTCCCGAAAGACGCTTGAGAGACGGGTGCGATGGACAAGACCTTCGACGCGGCCGAGGCCGAGGGCCGGATCTATGCCAGATGGGAGGCCGAGGGTGCCTTCCGCGCGGGCGCCAATGCCTCGCGGCCCGAGACTTTCTGCATCGTCATCCCGCCGCCGAACGTCACCGGCTCGCTCCACATGGGGCACGCGCTCAACAACACGCTGCAGGACATCCTGATCCGCTGGCACCGGATGCGCGGCTTCGACACGCTGTGGCAGCCGGGGCAGGACCACGCGGGCATCGCGACGCAGATGGTGGTCGAGCGCCAGCTTGCCGCCGACCGGCAGCCCTCGCGCCGCGAGATGGGGCGCGACGCCTTCGTCGCGAAGGTCTGGGAGTGGAAGGAGAAGTCGGGCGGCACCATCGTCAACCAGCTCAAGCGGCTGGGCGCGTCCTGCGATTGGGAGCGGAACCGCTTCACCATGGATGAGGGGCTTTCGGACGCGGTTCTGAAAGTCTTTGTAGATCTTTACAACAAGGACCTCATCTACCGCGGCAAGCGGCTGGTGAACTGGGACCCGCATTTTGAGACGGCGATTTCCGACCTCGAGGTCGAGCAGGTCGAGGTCGACGGCCACATGTGGCGGCTACGCTACCCGCTCGAAGGGGGCGAGAGCTTCGAGTATGTCGAGAAGGACGCGGACGGCAACGTGACCCTGCGCGAGACGCGCGACTACCTCGTCGTGGCCACCACCCGCCCCGAGACGATGCTGGGCGACACCGGAGTCGCCGTCCACCCGCAGGACGAGCGTTACCGCCACCTGATCGGCAAGACCGTGCGCCTGCCGCTGGTCGGCCGCTCGATCCCGATCGTGGCCGACGACTACGCCGACCCCGCGAAGGGGACGGGCGCGGTCAAGATCACCCCCGCGCATGACTTCAACGACTGGGGCGTGTGCGAGCGCTGCGGGCTCAGGGCCATCAACGTGATGACGACGCGGGCGGGCATGTTCCTCAAGGGGAATGCCGAGTTCGCGGAAGGCTGCGACCCCGAGGGCGTGGCGCGCGTGATCGAGGCCATCGACGGCGCCGACCGCTACGAGGCGCGCGACTGGATCGTGGGCACGGCGCGCGACGAGGGCTGGCTCGACGGCATCGACGCCGACCGGCACATGGTGCCCCATGGCGACCGCTCGAAGGTCGCGATCGAGCCGTACCTGACCGACCAGTGGTTCGTGGACGCGAAGACCTTGGCCGCGCCGGCGTTGGAGGCGGTGCGCAAGGGCGACACCAGCTTCGTGCCGCAGAACTGGGAGAAGACCTATTTCCAGTGGCTCGAGAACATCGAGCCTTGGTGCATCTCGCGCCAGTTGTGGTGGGGGCATCAGATCCCGGTTTGGTATGGGCCTGACGGCGAGGCTTTCTGCGAGAAGGACGAGGATGCGGCGCAAGCAGCGGCGCGGGCGCATTACGGGCGTAACGTGGACCTCACCCGCGACCCCGACGTCCTCGACACCTGGTTCTCCTCGGCCCTATGGCCGTTCTCGACGCTGGGTTGGCCGGAGCAGACCGCCGAACTCGCGCGCTATTACAAGACGGACGTGCTGGTCACCGGCTTCGACATCATCTTCTTCTGGGTCGCGCGGATGATGATGTTCGGCCTGTTCGCGATGAAGGAAGTGCCGTTCCACACGGTCTATGTCCACGCCCTGGTCCGCGACGAGAAGGGCAAGAAGATGTCGAAGTCGCTGGGCAACGTCATCGACCCGCTGGACCTGATCGAGAAATACGGGGCCGACGCCGTGCGGTTCACGCTGACCTCGATGGCGGCGATGGGGCGGGACATCAAGCTGTCGGTCGCGCGCGTCGAGGGCTATCGCAACTTCTCGACCAAGATCTGGAACGCCGCGCGCTTTGCCGAGATGAATTCCTGCCGCCCGGTCGCGGGCTTCGACCCCGCGAGCGTCAGGGAACCCGTCAACCGCTGGATCGTCGGCGAGACGATGCGGATCGTCCGCGCGACCGACGAGGCGCTGGCGGCCTACCGCTTCAACGACGCGGCGAACGGGCTCTACGCCCATGTCTGGGGCGTGGTCTGCGACTGGTATGTCGAGTTCGCCAAGCCCCTGCTGACCGGCCCCGACGGCCCGGCGAAGGACGAGACCCGCGCGACCATGGCTTGGGCCCTCGACCACTGCCTGATCCTCCTGCACCCGATCATGCCCTTCGTGACCGAGGAACTGTGGGGCCAGATCGCGCAGCGCCCGAAGATGCTGGTCCACACCGATTGGCCGGGCCTGCCCGAGACCCTCGCGGACCCGGAGGCCGATACCGAGCTTGGCTGGGTGATCCGCATGATCGAGGGCATTCGCTCGGTCCGCGCCGAGATGAACGTCCCCGTCGCCGCGCAGATCGACATGGTGATGACCGGCCACAGTCCGGCGGTGGGCGAGCGGCTGCGGCGCAACGCGGCGCTGATCAAGCGGCTTGCGCGGCTGGGTGAGGTCGCGGTGGCCGAGACCGCGCCCAAGGGCTCGGTGACGCTGGCGCTTGGCGACTGCGCGGTGAACCTTGCGCTCGCGGGCGTGATCGACGTGGCGGCCGAGCGCGTGCGGCTTGCGAAGTCGATCGACAAGGCGGGCAAGGAGATCGGCGGGCTGAGGGCAAAGCTGGGGAACGAGAAGTTCGTCGCCAACGCGCCCGAGGAGGTGGTCGAGGAGAACCGCGAGCGCCTTGCGGCAGCCGAGGCCGAGGAGGCGCGGCTGAAAGCGGCGCTGGCGCGGCTGGCCGAGCTGGGCTGAGGCGCCGCCGCGCTGCTCCTGAAAGCCAAGGCCCCGGATCAAGTCCGGGGCCCAGTTCATTCATCTCGTTGAATTATTTCGATGTCTGGCGCACGTCCTGCCCGGCGGTCACTCCTCGCCCTCGGTCCGCTCGATCTTGGTGAACTCGGCGGCGCGATGGCCGTCGTCGCGGGTGCGGGTCTGCCGGTGCATGGCCTTGACGTGCTCGCTCTCGGCCGGGTCGCCGGTCTCGCGCTCGATCTTGGTGTAGGCCTTGGCGCGGGCGCCCTCGTCGCGCTTCTTGGGCTTGTCGATGATGTGCTTGGTCATGCTCGGGTCCTCCGGTGTCGGGGTTCTCGCGCGGGATCACATCCGCTTCCGGGGGCAACGATAACAGACACCTCGCGGTTCACAAAGCCACCCGGCCCGCGGCAACGCGATCCACGCTGGAAACGCCGTGAGCGCCCGGCTAGGGTCGCGCGCAACCGATTCACAAAATCTCAACATCTCGCGGGGAGGCCGTGCCCATGGATGCCAAGACCTTCGACAAGACCAGGCTGGTGAGCCGGCACGTGACCGAGGGGCCGCAGCGGGCGCCGCATCGTTCCTATTACTACGCGATGGGCCTGACCGAGGAGGAGATCCACCGCCCGCTGATCGGCGTGGCGACCTGCTGGAACGAGGCCGCGCCCTGCAACATCGCGCTGAACCGGCAGGCGCAGGCGGTCAAGCTGGGCGTCAAGGAAGGCTTGGGCACGCCGCGCGAGTTCACGACCATCACGGTGACCGACGGCATCGCCATGGGGCACGAGGGGATGCGCTCGTCGCTGCCCTCGCGCGAGGCGATCGCGGACACGGTGGAGTTGACGATGCGCGGCCATGCCTATGACGCGATCGTCGGCCTCGCGGGCTGCGACAAGAGCCTGCCGGGCATGATGATGGCGATGGTGCGGTTGAACGTGCCGTCGGTGTTCATCTATGGCGGCTCGATCCTGCCGGGCCGCTACGAGGGGCGCGACGTGACCGTGCAGGACGTGTTCGAGGCGGTGGGCAAGCACCAGGCGGGGGTGCTGTCGACCTGCGAGCTGGAGAAGCTCGAGTCGGTGGCCTGCCCCTCGGCGGGATCCTGCGGCGGGCAGTTCACGGCGAACACCATGGCGTGCGTGAGCGAGGCGATCGGGCTTGCGCTGCCCAACTCGTCCGGCGCGCCGGCGCCCTACGGGAGCCGCGACCAGTATTGCGAGATGTCGGGCCGCGCGGTGATGAACCTGCTGGCGCGCGGCATCCGTGCCCGCGACATCGTCACCCGCGAGGCGCTGGAGAACGCGGCGCGCATCGTCGCCTGCACCGGCGGCTCGACCAATGCGGGACTGCACCTGCCTGCCATCGCGCACGAGGCCGGGATCGAGTTCGACCTCGACGACGTCTGCGCGATCTTCCGCGAGACGCCCTATTTCGTCGATCTCAAGCCCGGCGGGCGCTATGTCGCCAAGGACCTCTACGACGTCGGCGGCGTGCCGGTGGTGATGAAGCTGCTGCTCGAGGCGGGCCTGCTGCATGGCAACTGCATCACCGCGACGGGCAAGACCATGGCCGAGAACCTCGCCAACATCGCGGGCGAGGCCGACGGCAAGGTCATCCACCCGGTTTCCAAGCCGCTGAGCCCCACCGGCGGCGTCGTCGGCCTCAAGGGCAACCTTGCCCCCGATGGCGCGATCGTGAAGGTCGCCGGCATGAAGAAGCTGAAGTTCGAGGGTCCCGCCCGCGTGTTCGAGTCGGAGGAGGACGCCTTCGCCGCCGTCCAGCGCCGCGACTACAAGGAGGGCGAGGTCATCGTCATCCGCAACGAGGGCCCCAAGGGAGGCCCCGGCATGCGCGAGATGCTGGCCACGACCGCCGCGATCGCGGGGCAGGGCATGGGCTCGAAGGTGGCGCTGATCACCGACGGCCGCTTCTCGGGCGCGACGCGCGGCTTCTGCGTGGGCCATGTCGGCCCCGAGGCCGCGGTTGGCGGACCGATCGCGCTGCTGCGCGACGGCGACATCATCCAGATCGATGCGAAGAAGGGCACGATCAAGGTGAAGCTCTCGGCGAAGGAGCTGAAGGCGCGTCACAAGGAGTGGAAGCAGCAGCCCCCGCGCGAGAGCTTCTACGGCTCGGGCGCCATCTGGAAGTATGCGCAGCTCGTGGGTCCGGCCAAGGATGGCGCGGTCACCCATCCCGGCAAGGCGGGCGAGCGGCACGTCTATGCCGACCTCTGACCAACGGCGGCGCGCGGGGTCGTCCCGCGCGCGGCGCTTCCTGCTGCTGACGGGCGTGGCGCTGGCGCTGTCGGGGTGCCTCCAGGCCGGCGAGAGCCTCGTGAGCGACGAGCTCGAGCGGGTGCGCGCGATCCGCGACTTCGGTGTGGTCGCCTCGGCGCCCGAGCGTGTGGTGTTCGCCGCGCGCGGCCGGCGCATCGTCGTCGAGCCCGCGCCCGGAAGCTGCATCGCGCGCGACTCGATCGAGGTGTCGCGCTCGCTCGCGTTTCTCGTGGTTTCGGACTGCGTGATCGAGCAGGCCGCCGCGCTCACGCCCGACGACGCCGATGCGGTCGAGATCGCGCTGCCGGCATCGTTCCCCGGCGTCATCACGGTCTCGATCTCGGGCGCGCCGATGGACGACACCGAGGGCGGCGGCGAGGCGGCGGCCGAGAAACTGCGCGCCTTCCTCGAATCGCCCGAGGGCCGGGGCCAGCTTGGCCGCAGCGCCGATCCGACGATGATCGAGGTGGCCGAGAGCCGGGTCGTCGGCGACACGCTCTACGTGCTGGTGAAGGACCGGAGCGGGGATGCCTCGCCGCTGCTCGCGCCCGAGTTCTGGCGGGCCTTCGTCGAGCTGAACGGCCGCATGACGCTGGTGACCATCAGCGGCTTCAGCGACCGGCCGATGAGTTCCGAGGCGATGCTGCGGCGGCTCGCCTCGCAGGTCAGCGCACTGCGCGCGGCGAACGGGCTGCCGATGGCCGAGGCGATCGCGGGCGAGCTTCCCGCCGCCCTGCCGCCCGAGCGGGTGAACGACCGCGCGACCAAGATCGCGCCCTTCCTGTCGCCGATGGTCGCGGCCGCGCCGCGTCGGACGGGCTCGCAGCCGGCGCCGTCCCGCGCGACCGCCGAGACGCCGGCGCCGTCCCGTGCGACCGCCGAGACGCCGGTGGCGGCACCCGGTGGCGACGCAAGCCGGCAGGCGCCGGGTGCCGCGCCATCGGCGCCGCCGCGGCCGAAGGGGGCGTGAGCACCCCTTGCCGCGCCCTCAGGCGTCGAGCTCGATCCAGACCGGCACGTGGTCCGAGGGCTTCTCGCGCCCGCGGACGTCCTTGTCGATCCCGGCGGAGACCAGCCGGTCCGCGGCCTGCGGGCTGAGCAGCAGGTGATCGATGCGGATGCCGTCGTTCTTCTGCCACGCCCCGGCCTGGTAGTCCCAGAAGCTGTAGACCCCGTCGTCCTGCGTCACCTCGCGGATCGCGTCGTGATAGCCGAGGTTGACGATTCGCCGCCAGGCGGCGCGGGTCTCCGGCAGGAACAGGGCGTCCTTGACCCACGCATCGGGGCGCGCGGCATCGCGGGGCTCGGGGATGACGTTGAAGTCGCCTGCGATGACGACGATTTCCTCTTTTTCCAGAAGCGCTTCGGCGCGTTTCCTGAGGCGCTCCATCCAGCCGAGCTTGTAGTCGAATTTCGGGCCCGGCGCGGGATTCCCGTTGGGCAGGTAGAGGCCGCAGACCCGGATCGCCGCCTTCGGGCCGGTCACCGTCGCCTCGATCCAGCGCGCCTGCTCGTCGTCGGGATCGCCGGGCAGGCCGCGCGAGATGTCCTCGAGCGGGAACCTCGAGAGGATGGCGACGCCGTTGAAGCCCTTCTGGCCGTGGGTCTCGACATTGTAGCCAAGGTCCTCGAGCGAACCGCGGGGCACGCCGTCGTCGACCGATTTCAGCTCCTGCAGCAGGACCACGTCGGGCCGGGCATCGGCCAGCCATTCCGCCAGCGCGTCGATCCGCGCCTTGATGCCGTTGATGTTGAACGTCGCGATCCGCATGGCGCCAGTGACCCCGCCCGGCGCATCCTTGTCAAGCGCCGGGCCGAAACCGGGCTTTCGACGCCCCGGTTTGCATGCGGGGCGCGCTTCGCGATACTGCGATGCGATGAATGCGGATCAGGGCGATTCGCTTTCGCCGGTCAGGAACATACGGCAAATCCCTGACACGGTGCCATGTGGCAGGGCCGCCATCGGGACGGCAGCGCGGGGGAGAGGCGGATGGCGAAGTTGGAAGAGACGGTCGCGCGGCTCGCCGCGGCGCTTGAACGGCTGGAGCAGGCCGTGGGCGAGGGCGGTGCCATGCCCGCCGCGCCGGAGGACGGGGGCGCCCGCTCGCGCCTCTCGGCGCTGGAGGCCGAGCGCGACCGCCTCGCGACGGAGGTGAGCCGGCTCGAGCGGCAGGTGGCCGAGGACGCGGCGCTCCGCGCCGAGGCCGCCGACGCGGTGCGCGCGGCGCTGGGGGATCTGCGCGCCGTCGCCGCGCAGCAGGGGGGACGTCATGGCTGAGGTCACGGTCGATGTGGGCGGGCGGAGCTACAGGCTCGCCTGCGAGAATGGCGAGGAGGAGCATCTCGCGGCGCTCTGCGCGCGGATCGACGCCGAGGCGCGCAGGCTGGCGCGGGGCATGGGCCAGATGGCCGAAGGGCGCCTGATGCTGATGAGCGCGCTGATGATCGCCGACAAGCTGCACGATGCCGAGAAGGAGATTGCGGCGCTCGGCCGCAAGCTGGCCGAGGCGAAGCGCCTGGCCGAGCAGCGCGGCGCGGGCGGGGACCTGTTCTCGAAGGAGCGCGAGGCGCAGCTCGGCTCGGAGATCGCGGCGCTGGCGGCCCGGCTCGAGGCGTTGGCCGAGGCGGTGACACCCGCGCCGGGGCTGCCGTTCGACGGCAATCCCGGGGCCTGAGCGGCGCAGGCGGCGCGGGGTCTTTTCAAGATGCGCCCGGTGCCCTAAATCTGGGGCCGGCGGGTGCTATCCTTCACGTGCGAGGACAGTTTCCTGGTGGCCTAAGCATCTTCGCGGGAGCTGGCTCTGCGCTTGACCGTGGTCTCGTGCACCTGGCACCCACCTGGTTATCCAGGCTCGCGAGGATCTGAAACCTTCACGGTCGCGACGGGCCCGCCACCCTCGCCCCCTTGCCGCCGCGCCCGCGCCGCGCTAGGCGGGGGCGATGATCGAAGCTGAAGCAGAACTCCCGACCGATCCGACCGCCGCCAAGGTGGCGCTGCGCCGCGTGGCCTTCGCCGCGCGCAAGGCTGCCCATGCCTCGGGTGCGGCCACGGCCGCCGCGGCGGCGGCGCAGGCGTTTCTCGACGCGGGCTTTGCGGCGGGCGCGCGCGTGATCGCCGGATACCGCCCGATTCGCACCGAGATCGACCCCACGCCCCTGATGGCGGCGCTTGCGGCGCGCGGGCATCGCCTGTGCGTCCCGGTGATCGAGGGCGAGGGGCTGCCGCTGCGGTTTCGCGAATGGCACCCGGGCTGCGCCATGGTCGCGGGGGCGTTCGGCGCCGAGGTCCCCGCGAATGGCGACTGGCTCACGCCCGACCTCCTGATCGCGCCGCTGGTGGCCTATGACCGCGCGTGCTGGCGGCTGGGCTATGGCGGCGGGTTCTATGATCGGACGCTGGCGATGCTGCGCCCGCTGGGGCCGGTCGCCGCGGTGGGCCTTGCCTATGCGGCGCAGGAGGTGGCGGCCGTGCCGCACGAGGTCACCGACCAGCCGCTCGACGCGGTGGTGACCGAGGCGGGGGTGATCCGCCGGAGGGCGGGCTGATGCGGCTCCTGTTCCTCGGCGACCTGGTGGGGCGCGTGGGGCGCGGCGCGGTGATCGACGCGCTGCCGGGGTTGCGCCGCGACTGGCGGCTCGATTTCGTGGTGGTGAACGCCGAGAACGCGGCCTCGGGCTTCGGGCTCACGGCCTCGATCGCGGACGAGCTGTTCGCGGCGGGGGCGGATGTCGTGACGCTGGGCGACCATGCCTTCGACCAGAAGGACATGCTGACGCATCTCGACCGCGAGCCGCGGCTTCTGCGCCCGCTCAACATCGCGCGAGAAGCGCCGGGGCGCGGGGCAGGGGTGTTCGAGGCGACGCGCGGGCGCAAGGTGCTGGTCGCCGTGGCGCTGGGGCGCGTGTTCATGAACAAGCCTTATGACGACCCGTTCTCGGCGCTCGACCGGGCGCTGAAGCAGGCGCCGATCGGCGGGGCCGTCAATGCCGCGGTGGTCGAGATCCATGCCGAGGCGACCTCCGAGAAGATGGCGATGGGCCACTGGTGCGACGGGCGGGCGAGCCTCGTGGTCGGGACGCACACGCATGTGCCGACGGCGGACGCCATGCTGCTGGCGCGCGGCACCGCCTACCAGTCGGATGCCGGGATGTGCGGCGACTACGACTCGGTGATCGGGATGGACAAGCTGGAGCCCCTGCGCCGCTTCGTCACCGGCATGGGCACCTCGCGCTTCGAGCCGGCGATGGGCGATGCCACGATCTGCGGCACGCTGGTCGAGACCGACGACGCAACCGGCCTTGCGCGGAGCGTCCGCCCGATCCGGCTGGGCGGGCGGCTCGCCGCGGCAGGCGAGGCGTGATGCGCCGCCCCCGCCCCGGGCGCGGCAGGTTTTCCGCTTCTATCGCCGCGCGGCGCGCGCTAATCCTGTGCGAGACGCCGGGACGACGGGCCCGGCGCGCCCGCGACGCCAGCATCTGACGCCAGCATCTCCGGGACTGCCGCCCGGGCCCGAGCGCCGAAGGATCCGCCCCGCATGACCAGCCTTACCGATCCGAGCCTCTGGCCCGCGCTGGCGACGCTGGCAGTGATCGCGGCGATGTTCGCGCTGTTCTGCACCGAACGATATCCGCCGGAGGTGGTGGCGATCTGCGGCGCAGCGGTGCTGCTGGCCCTTGGCGTGCTGTCGAGCGAGGACATGCTCGCCGTCTTCTCGAACCCCGCGCCGGTGACGATCGGTGCGATGTTCATCCTGTCTGGCGCGCTGATCCGCACCGGCGCGCTCGATGCCTTCAGCCGCGCCATCGCGTCGCGCGCCGAGACCCAGCCGCGCCGCGTCGTGGCGGGCTTCGCGGGCTTCACGGTGGGGGCGTCGGCCTTCATGAACAACACGCCGGTTGTGGTCATGCTGATCCCGGTCGCGATCCGTACCGCGCACGCGCTGAAGGTCACCGGCAGCCAGGTGCTGATCCCGCTGTCCTATGCGGCGATCCTGGGCGGCATGTGCACGCTGATCGGCACCTCGACGAACCTGCTGGTCGATGGCGTGGCGCGCGGGCAGGGGCTCGCGCCGTTCGGGTTGTTCGAGGTGACGCCGGTCGCGCTGATTGTGGTGGCGATCGCCATGACCTTCGTGATCTGGGCGGCGCCGCGCTTCCTGCCGCGGCGCGACGCGATGATCGACTTTCTCAGCGAGCGCAAGAAGCTCAAGTTCTTCACCGAGGTGGTGATCCCCGAGGGCTCGACGCTGATCGGGCGCAAGGTGCTCGAGGTCGGGCATTTCACCCGCTCGGGCATGTCGGTGATCGACGTGATCCGGGGGGACCTGTCGCTCAGGCGCGCGATGCAGTCGGTCGAGCTCGCGGCGGGCGACCGGGTGGTGATCCGCACCGGGGTGAACGAGCTGCTGAGTCTCAGGGACAACAAGTCGCTCTCGCTGCTGGGCCAGATCGACCCGATCGGGCAGAAGTCGACCGTGACGGTCGAGGCGCTGATCACCCCCGACTGCAAGCTGGTGGGCCGGGTGATCGGCGATCTGCGCCTGCGCCGGCGCTATGGCGTCTATCCGCTGGCGCTGCACCGCCGGGCCGAGCGGGTGGGACCCGTGCTCGACGAGGTGCGCATCCGGGTGGGCGACACGCTGCTGCTCGAGGGCGACCCGGAGGACATCCAGCGCCTTGCGGTCGATCAGAACCTCGCCGATCTCACCCGCCCCTCGGACCGGCCCTACAGGCGCGAGAAGGCGCCGCTGGTGCTGGGGATCGTGGCGCTGGTGGTGCTGGGCGCGGCATTCGGGGTGATGTCCATCGCCGGCCTCGCCGTGATCGGTGTGGCGCTGGTGCTGGCGACGCGCTGCATCGACGCCGACGAGGCCTTCCAGATGATCGAGGGGCGGCTGCTCGCGCTGATCTTCGCCATGCTGGCGGTGGGGAAGGCGATGGACAGCACGGGCGCGGTCAGTCTGGTCGTGGACCGCATCGCGCCATGGATGCAGGGCCTGCCGATGCCGCTGATGCTGTGGCTGGTGTTCATCCTTGCCTCGGTGCTGACCGAGGTGGTGTCGAACAATGCCGTGGCGGTGGTGATGACCCCGGTGGCGATCGCGCTGGCGGCCTCGCTGGGCGTCGATCCGCGCCCTTTCGTGGTGGCGGTGATGATCGCGGCCTCGGCCAGCTTCGCCACGCCGATCGGCTACCAGACGAACACGCTGGTCTATGGCCCCGGCGGCTACCGCTTCACCGACTTCATGCGGCTCGGCATCCCGCTCAACCTGATCGTCAGCGTCGTCGCGGCCTTCACGATCCCGCTTTTCTTCAGCTTCTGAAGGGGGGCTTGCCGCCGCGCCGGGCCGCGCCTAAAAGGTCGCGCGTGAGGCAGGCAGGGAGGTTGACGATGGCCGGCCATTCGAAATGGGCGAACATCCAGCATCGCAAGGGCCGGCAGGATGCCGCGCGCTCGAAGCTGTTCTCGAAGCTCGCGAAGGAGATTACCGTCGCGGCCAAGATGGGCGACCCCGACCCCGACAAGAACCCGCGCCTGCGGCTGGCGGTGAAGGAGGCCAAGGCCAACTCCTGTCCCAAGGACGTGATCGAGCGCGCGATCAAGAAGTCGCTGGGCGGCGATGCCGAAAGCTACGAGGAAATCCGCTACGAGGGTTATGGCCCCGGGGGCGTCGCCGTGATCGTCGAGGCGATGACCGACAACCGAAACCGCACCGCCTCGAACATCCGCGCGACCTTCGGCAAGAACGGCGGCAACATGGCCGAGACCGGGGCCGTGAGCTTCATGTTCGACCGCAAGGGCCAGATCGTCTACGCGGCGAAGGCGGGAAGCGCCGACGCGGTGCTGGAAGCTGCGATCGAGGCGGGGGCCGAGGATGTCGAGTCGTCCGAGGACGGGCACGTGATCTGGTGCGAGGTGGCCGATCTCTCGGAAGTCTCGACCGCGCTCGAGGCGAGCCTTGGCGAGGCCGAGTCGACCCGCCTGGTCTGGAAGCCGCAGACGCTGACCCCGGTGGACGAGTTCGCCGGGGCCACGCTGATGAAGCTGATCGCGGCCCTCGAGGACGACGACGACGTGCAGTCCGTGACGACCAATTTCGACATGTCGGACGAGGTGATGGCGAAGCTCGCGAGCTGAGGCCCGCGCGTCCCGGCCCGACCAACGCAACCACGGAAGGAGCCGACCCCGATGACCGCGACCGCCACCCCGAAGGAGAAGCTCGCGGCGCTGGCGGGCAGGTTGCCGGCGCGGTGCCTGTGGCTGGGCCTGCCGTCGCCGGTGGCGGCCGAGATCGCCGGGCAGGCGGGTGCCGAGATCGCGGTCATCGACGCCGAGCACGGCGCCATCGGGGTCGAGCGCATGGCCGACATGCTGCGGGCGCTGGCACCCTCGGGCACCGGCACCATCGTGCGGGTGGGCGAGATGTCGGAGGCGCGCGTAAAGCACGCGCTCGACGCCGGCGCGGGCGGCGTGATGATCCCCTATGTCGAGACGGCGGCGGAGGCCGAGGCCGTGGTGCGCGCGGCGCTCTACCCGCCGCTTGGCGCGCGCGGGCAGGCAGTCGGCGTGATCCGCGCCAGCCGTTATGGCCGCGAGCCGGACTACGTGGCGCAGTGGAACGACCGCGCCATCGTCGCCGTGCAGATCGAGAGCCACCATGGCCTGACCAACGCCGTGGCCATCGCCGAGGTCGAGGGCGTGGACATGCTGTTCTTCGGCCCGTTCGACTATGCGCAGGATGCCGGGCTCGACCCCGCGGCGGATGGCGCGGTGCTCTGGCAGGTGTTCCGCCAGATCGTCGCGGCGGCGCGGGGGGCGGGCAAGACGGTCGGCGTCTTTCCCTGGCCGGGCGCCACGCCCGCTGATCTTGCGGCGGCAGGGGCGGACCTCGTGGCCGTGGCCTCGGACGTCGCGACGCTTGCGGGCGGGCTTGCCTCGGCGGTTCAGGCGATCTCGCTCTCGATCTCGGACGTGTCGTAGCCGAGGATCTCGAGCCCTTCCTCGAGATGGTCGCCTAGCATCGGCGAGCCGAGCAGGTATTTCGACACGCTGCGGTTCTGGTTGCGCCGCGCCTCGGCGATCAGCTCGGGCATGTCGGTCGGATCGCCCGAATCGCGTCCCAGCCAGAACAGCGCGACGAGTTCGGCCTTCTCGGTGTCGGTGAGGTCCTCGATCCAGCTCGTCAGCTCCTCGATGGTCGGGTCGTCGGCGCGGTCGGCCAGCACGCCCAGCGGGTTGTCCTCGTCGCCCTCGATGTCGCCGGCATCGCTGCCCATGTCCTTGGCGTCGAACTCGCGCGCCTTGACGATGATCCAGGCGACGGTGGAAATCGGTATGGTGAGCATGGCTGTCCTCCCTGGCACGCAGCCAGACTGCGAAGTGGCGGGGGCGGGCGCCTTGATCTTGCGCAACTCGATGGTCGGGAGCGGTGGCAGATGGCAAAGGCAGGGGCGCATGCGCTCGACCCGCGGGGGCTGATCCTCGAGGCGTACCGGATGGAGGGCCTCGCGATCGAGGAGGCGCGGGCGATCTTCCTCGACTGGGCGCTGGGGCTTTCGGTCGGCGAGGACCCGCGCATCGCGGCTGCGGCCGTGCTGGCGCATCACGGCGCGCCCGAGGGGCATCCGATGACGGCGCTGCTGCGCGAGGCAGCCGAGCGCGCCCCCGCCCGCGCCAGCCGGTCGGGCGGCCGGGCCGGGCGCGCGTCGCGGCGCTGAGCCGCGCCGATCAGCCAACGGCGGCGCTGAGCCGCGCCGATTAGCCAACGGCGGCGCTGAGCCGCGCCGGTCAGCGAACCGCGGCGCTGAGCCGCGCCGGTCAGTCAACCGCGGCGCTGAGCCGCGCCGGTCAGCCAACCGCGGCGCTGAGCCGCGCAAGTCAGGTCGCGGCGCCGGGCTGCGCGGGTCAGCCGGCTGTGCCCAGTTCGCCCGCGATGTTGCGCTGGAAGAAGGCTTCGGCCAGCCCCCCCGGCCAGCCGCGGCTGGCCGCGAGCGCGATGGCGACATGCAGCTTGGCCTGCGCGGCGGGCGCCGTCATGTCGCCAGTCGCGAGCGCCCCGACCTCGCCGAGCCACGAACCCGCGCCATAGAGCCCCGGCGCGACTGCACCGGCCGGCACCTGCGTGCCGATGGCGATGAGGATGCCGCGGGCGCGCGCCGCGCGAAGCTGCGGCGCAACCTGGCGCGGGGCAGGGATGTTCCCCGTCCCGTAGCCGAGCAGAAGGATCGCCCCCAGGCCGTCGCCCAGCGCCGCGACCACGCCCGCAAGCCCCGCGGCCAGCGCCGAGGGCGGATTGGGCGAAGGGCCGATCGCGATCACCGCGCGGCGGCCGAGATGCGGTGCCAGCGCGTCGAGCTGCGCCAGCAGCGCGGCCGGCGGGGCGGACGGCAGGTCCACCGGCTGGCCCGGGCCATTGGGGCAGGCGAAGGCGTCGTCGTCCAGCGTCGAGACCTTCAGCGTCCGCGGCCCCGGCATCGTCATGCCGGCAAACACCAGATGCACGCCCGGGCCCAGCGTGGCGGCGCGCGCGATGGCATCGTGCAGGTTGCGCGTCGCGTCGGTTCCCGCCCGGAGCCCGCCCGCATCGTCGAACAGCGGGCGCTGGGCGCCGGTCAGCACCACCGGGATGCCCAGCCGCGCGACCGGCCGGCCGTCCGCGTCAAACAGCGTGGTGAGGTAGCCGAGGGCCGACGCGCTCGCGGCCATCGTGTCGGTGCCGTGAAGCAGCACCACCGCCTCGGCACCTGCCGCCGCGGCCGCGATGACCGTGCGCGCGAGCCGGGTCCAGTCCGACGGTTCGGCCTGGCTCGAATCGAGTTGCGGCGCGAAATCGACCCAGAACGTCTCGGCCCCGCCGGCAAGCTCGGGCGCGACCCGCTGCGACCACCATGCGCGGAACCGCTCCACCGGCATCGGGTCGAGCGGCTGCCCGATCGAGCCGATCGTGCCCCCGGTATAGACGAGCGCGAGGTGCATCGGCCGGCCCGCCACGCTCACGATGCGCCGAGGGCCGCGAGTACGCGCGCCCAGCTTCGCCGCCCCTTGTCGAAGCAGCGCAGGTCGTATTTCTCGTTCGGCGAATGGATGCGGTCGTCGTCGAGCGAGAAGCCGATCAGCAGCGTGTCGAGCCCGAGCAGGCGCCTGAAGTCGCCCACCACCGGGATCGAGCCGCCGCCGCCGATGAACGCGGCCTCGGTCTGCCACTCGTCCGAGAGCGCCTGGCGCGCGCGCGCGAATGCTGGTGCTGCCACGGGCATGGTGACACCGCGCGAGGCGCCGTGCGCGATGAACTCGACCTCGCAGTCGGGCCTGAGGCGCGCGCGGATGAAGTCGCGGAAGCTCGCGCGGATCGCCTCGGGGTCCTGGTCGCCGACGAGGCGGAACGAGACCTTGGCCCGCGCCTCGGCGGGGATCACGGTCTTGAAGCCCGCGCCGGTATACCCGCCGGTGATGCCGTTGATCTCGGCCGTCGGGCGCGACCAGACCTGCTCGAGGCAGGTGCGGTCGGTCTCGCCCGCCGGGAACCTGAGGCCGATCTCGCCAAGGAAATCTTCCGTCTTAAAATCAATGGACTGCCATTGCCTCTTCACGTCGTCGGAGGGTTCCGGCACGCCGTCGTAGAAGCCTGCGAGGGTAACCCGCCCGTCCCGGTCGTGCAGCTCGGCCAGTGCCCTGGCGAGGACGGTGATGGGGTTCGCGGCGGCCCCCCCGTAATGGCCGGAATGGAGGTCGCGGCTCGCGGCCTTCACGACGACCTCCTCGCCCAGCATGCCGCGCAGGCTGGTGGTGATCGCGGGCGTCGTGGCGTTCCACATGCCGGTGTCGCAAACCAGCGCGATCGAGGCGGCGCCGAGCCGCGCCTTGTGGCTCTCGAGGAAGCCGGGAAGGTGCTCGCCGCTCGATTCCTCCTCGCCTTCCAGCAGCACGGTGACCTTGCAGGGCAGGCGTCCCGCCACCGCCTTCCACGCGCGGCAGGCTTCGAGGAAGGTCATGAGCTGCCCCTTGTCGTCCGACGCGCCGCGGCCGGCGATCTCGCGCGAGCCGTCGGGCCGGGTCACGATGGCGGGGTCGAAGGGGTCGCGGGCCCAGAGCGCGAGGGGGTCGACCGGCTGCACGTCGTAGTGGCCGTAGAACAGGACATGCGGGCCGTCCGCGTCGTGATCCTCGGCCAGCACGATGGGGTGGCCGCCCGTCGGGCACACATGCGCCGAGAAGCCCATCGAGCCCAGATCTGCCGCCAGCCATTCCGCCGCGCGCCGGCAGTCGCCCGCATAGGCCGGATCGGTCGAGATCGAGGGGATGCGCAGCAGCGCGAACAGCCGCTCGAGGGCTGCGTCGGTGTCGTGGTCGAGGCGGTCGAGGACCGAGGGCAGGGCGGACATGCAAGGGGGCTCCCGATGGATCAGCGGCCCATACCTAGCAATCCCCGGCGCGGGTGTCATGCCTTGCCCGCCCGCGCCGGTGCCCCGGCGGTCAGGTTACGGGCGGGCGCCCGCGCCTGAGTTCGGGATGCAGGCTGCGCCCCAGCACGTGCTCGCTGCGCCCGATGACATGCGCGCTGCGCCCGACGATCAGGGGATCGGGGTCGCGCGCGATGGTGGTGTCCCTCTCGGGGTAGGGCAGGCCGCTGAGGAAGTGCCGCATGCAGTTGAGCCGCGCGCGCTTCTTGTCGTCGGACTTGATGACGGTCCAGGGCGCGTCGGCGGTGTCGGTGTAGAAGAACATCGCCTCCTTCGCCTCGGTGTAGTCGTCCCACTTGTCGAGCGAGAGCCGGTCGATCGGCGAGAGCTTCCATTTCTTCAGCGGCTCGTTCTCGCGCGCGGCAAAGCGCTGGGCCTGTTCGGCGCGGGTGACCGAGAACCAGTACTTGAAGAGCCGGATGCCCGAGCGGGTGAACATACGCTCGAGCTCGGGCGCCTCGCGCATGAACTCGAGATATTCCTGCGGCGTGCAGAATCCCATGACGCGCTCGACCCCGGCGCGGTTGTACCACGAGCGGTCGAACAGCACGATCTCGCCGGCGGCTGGCAGGTGCTCGATGTAGCGCTGAAAGAACCACTGCGAGCGCTCCCGCTCGTTCGGCTTGTCGAGCGCCACGACACGCGCGCCGCGAGGGTTGAGATGCTCCATGAAGCGCTTGATCGTGCCGCCCTTCCCGGCGGCGTCGCGGCCCTCGAACACGATCACGATGCGCTCGCCGGTCGCCTTCACCCAGTCCTGCACCTTGAGGAGCTCGATCTGGAGGAGCGCCTTCTGCCGCTCGTAGTCGCGCCGGCTGATCGGCGTCGCGTAGGGATACTCGCCCGTCTCGAACAGCTGGCGGATCGCATCCGGGTCGTGGCGCATCGCGGCGAGGCGGTGGAGCGCCGCGGCAGTTCGGTCCGCCGGGGTTTCTTCCCGCGGGCTGGCCCCGGCCTCGGGCGTCACGGGTTGAGCGGGCTCCACCAGTGCGCCTGGCGGCGCCGCCTCGTCCGGCAGGCTGACAGGCGCGGCTTCAGGGTCGAGTTGCATGGCTGGTCCCCTCCGAGTCGAACTCCGAAGGGCAAAGGTTCGACGCGGCGCCCGGCATGCGCCTTGAGGCGGATCAATCCCGGCGAACGCTCGCTCCCGGCGTGGCATCGGCGCCACTGCGGATCCAGCCGCCGCCCAGCACCCGCGTCCCCTCGGGGGCGTAGAAGACGCAGGCCTGGCCGGGCGCCACGCCTTCCTCGGGCGTCAGCAGCTCGACCTCGGCGCCGTCCGCGCAGGGGACCAGGCGGGCGGGGACAGCGGGACGGGTCGAGCGCACCTTGACGGCGATCTCGTGCCCGCCCGGCGGCGCATCGCCGAGGGGGGCGTCGCCCAGCCAGTTGATCTCGGAAAGCCTTACCCGCCGGGTTGCGAGCGCCGCGCGCGGGCCCACCACCACGCGCCGCGCCTGCGCGTCGAGCCGGACCACGTAGAGCGGCTCGCCGCCGCCAATCCCGAGCCCCCGCCGCTGGCCGATGGTGTAGTGCAGGATGCCGTCGTGCCGGCCCAGCACGCGGCCCTCGGTGTCGACGATCTCGCCCGGCTCGGCCGCGCCGGGGCGCAGCTTCTCGATCACCGCGGCATAGTTGCCGTTGGGCACGAAGCAGATGTCCTGGCTGTCGGGCTTGTCGGCCACCAGCAGCCCGTGCCGTGCCGCCAGCGCGCGGGTCTCATCCTTCGAGGCGAGGCCGCCCAGCGGAAAGCGCAGGAACTCCAGCTGCTCGCGCGTGGTGGCGAACAGGAAGTAGGACTGGTCGCGCCGCGCATCGGCCGCGCGATGCAGTTCGGGGCCCTGTGCCCCGTCCTCGCGCCGGACATAGTGGCCGGTGGCGAGGCAGTCCGCGCCAAGCTCGCGCGCCGTTGCCACGAGGTCGCGGAACTTCACGCGCTCGTTGCAGCGCACGCATGGGATCGGGGTGGCGCCAGCCAGATAGGAATCGGCGAACTCGTCGATCACGCTCTCGCGGAAGCGCGATTCATAGTCGAGCACGTAATGCGGGAAGCGCATCGTCTCGGCCACGCGGCGTGCGTCGTGGATGTCGCGCCCGGCGCAACAGCTCCGGGCCCGTCCCACTGCCGCGCCGTGGTCGTAGAGCTGCAGCGTGATCCCGACCACGTCGAAGCCCTGCGCTGCGAGCTCGGCCGCCACGACGGAGCTGTCGACGCCGCCCGACATCGCCACCACGACGCGGGTGTCGCCGGGCGCGCGGTCGAATCCGAGAGCGTTGAGCCGGGTCATCTCCGTCCTGCCAGCGTCGGGGGCGTGGAGCGTCTGGGGCTTCACCGCTCCTTAAGCGGCGCCCCATAGCCTTGGCGCTACATAGGCGGATGCAAGACGGAGGACAATGACCAACAAGGTTCGAGTGACCCATGTCATCGGCCCCGACGGGGAGCGGATGACCAGACACGACCTGCCCGCGCCCGACAACGGGCGCTGGGTTCCGCGGCGGAAGGCCCGGGTCGTGGCGGTAGTCGAGGGCGGCCTGATCTCGCAGGACGAAGCCTTCCATCTCTACGACATATCGGAAGAAGAATTCTCCTCGTGGCAGCGCGCGTTCGGACGGCTGGGCCTGAAGGGCCTGTGCGTGACGCGCCTGCGTCAGACCCGGCTGGCTTCAGAATGAAGCCGCCGAGGCGGCGTTGCGCCGCCGGCTTCCGGTCGTTTTGCCATCCGCTGCAAGCGGTAACCAAGCGTTTACCCAATATCCCTTAACTGTGACGCGAGGTTGGGTTAGCTTACGGGACGGAGTGGTGGAATATGCGCATCCTGTTGATCGAGGACGATCCTTCCACGGCCCGGAGCATCGAGCTGATGCTTCGGAAAGCGGATCTGAACACGTATGTCACGGATTCGGGCGAGGAAGGGATCGAGCTCGCCAAGCTCTATGATTACGATCTCGTGATCCTCGATCTCTCGCTGCCCGACATGAACGGCTACGACGTTCTGCGCAAGCTGCGCGTCGGGCGGATCGAGACGCCGATCCTGATCCTCACCGGACTGCATGGCGCCGAGAACAAGGTGAAGGGCTTCGGCGCCGGGGCCGATGACTACCTGACCAAGCCGTTCAACGCCGAGGAACTGGTGGCCCGGATCCACGCGATCGTCAGGCGCTCGAAGGGCCATGCGCAGTCGGTGATCCACACGGGCAAGATCTCGGTCAATCTCGACGCCAAGACCGTCGAGGTGTCGGGGCGCCCCGTGCACCTGACGGGCAAGGAATACCAGATGCTCGAGCTGCTCTCGCTGCGGAAGGGCTCGACGCTGACCAAGGAGATGTTCCTCAATCACCTCTATGGCGGCATGGACGAGCCCGAGGTGAAGATCATCGACGTCTTCATCTGCAAGCTTCGCAAGAAACTCGCCTCGGCCACCGGCGGCGACAACTACATCGAGACGGTCTGGGGCAGGGGCTACGTGCTGCGCGACCCGGTGGCGGAGACGCGACTGTCGGTCGCAAGCTGAGATCGTCCGGGCGCGAGCGAGCGGTGCGACCTGCCTGCGCCTCACCTTCACGGCATGCCCCCACGCGGCGATGGGCGCGGTCGCGGGCGCGTTGAGGCCACTCCCCGGCGAGCCGGGTGTTCCGTGCCGGGCGGACGCGCCATGGGTCGACTGCGAGCGCCCGCGGGCAAGCTGAAATGCTTCGCGGCGAGCCGACCCGCCGGGGGAGTGCGGAGGCCGATCGCGGTTCCATGCGCCGCCACGGGTCCGGCGTCGATCCACCCTCCGACACGAACGCCTCCGGACGGATCAGGCGTCGCGCAGTTCAACCCGCGCTGCGCCCCGGGCTTGATCCGGGCATTCTGTCCAAGGCGGTCCCCGTGGTCTATCCCCGGAACCTGGGCCAGTTCAGATGAGAGCCTCCGGCGCTTCGGGAACTCGGCCGTCAGGGCCGGGCGTTCGGATCAAGGACATCGGGGCCCTGTCACCAATTGCGCTATGCGGTCTCACTTCGTTGTATTCCGTCCGCCAATCCTCCACCTTTTTCCGGGCGTCGTCGAGATCCAGGAACCAGTGTTGGCCGAGGCATTCGAGCCGGACCACGGCATTGAAGCTCTCGGCGTAGGCGTTGTCCGTTGGCCGGCCGGGGCGGCTGAAGTCGAGC
>NZ_JAMFKN010000019.1 GCF_023487995.1 Thermohalobaculum sediminis | reverse complement strand
GCCCTTCAGGTCGGTCGTCGGCGCGATGACGGCCCAAACGAGCTGCTGGTTCGGCTTGAACTCAAGATCGATACCGATGCGCGTGATCTTCCCGGCATAGCGCTCGTTGCCGCCGCTGTTCGGGTTATAGATGCATTCGAACTTCTCGTTCGTATAGACGATGGCGTTGGACTTGTCGGTCAATTCGCAGGACAGAACGCCTACCTTCACACCACTCTCTTCCGCGGTTGCGGACCCGAAGGCCAAGAGGGCAGCGACGCACAGGCCACATGCAGCGATGTACTTCTTAAGGAACATGGTCAGTCTCCCTAGTAATGGATTCGAATTTGAACAGTTTGGCACCGAACAACTCGGCGCCTTCCACCGAGAGATCTGGGCCAACAGCCAAGGTCATGCCATTCTCGATCAGTCTGTCAAAACCCTCCAAGAGATCAGGCGGACGACCGCCGAAGATTGCCAGGATGTGTATGAGGGTGGGGGCATTGTTGGCCCGAGCGGATAGCGGCCAAGGCAGGACGGCGACGACCCCCTCGACCCCTGCGGTGGCCACAATCGATCGGGATCGGAAGCAGTTGCCTCGGTCTCGCAGGTAGGGCCAACTAATCCATCGAAGATCTGTGACATCCCGTCAACCACTGCTATTGCAAGGTGTTCTTGTAGATCATGCCGTTTTTCATGATCAGCGGAATGTTCCTGCCATTGTCGCCAAGGATGCTCACGTCCTCTAGCGGATTGCCGTCGATCAACAGGATGTCGGCGTAGGCACCCTCTTTGATCACGCCCAATGGCCCTTCCTTGTAGGGATGGCGCTCGCCCGCCAAGGCGAAGAGTTCGGCGTTCTGCGACGTGATCATCTTTAGAAGTTCGAAGTTACTGAACCATTTTCCAAAGGTTGCTAAGCCGCTGGCCTGAGTGCCGTTCAGCTTCGGCGCAAAGGACAGATCAGAGCCGAAGGCGACCTTGACACCATATTTCTTGGAATAGTCCATGGCGTTCTGGAACCCTTCGGCCACTTCCAAGTATTTTTCGTAGTTCGCGGGCGGCAGGGCCTTTGCAGCCGGATTGTCAGCAAGGAAAGGCTGTATGTCGAGCCAGATCCCCTTTTCAGCCATTTCCCTGGCGATATCCTCGGTAATCAGATGGCCATGTTCGATGCTTTTCACACCGGCCTTGATCGCCTTCTCCACCCCTTCGGATGTGTAGATGTGCACCGCAACGTAGGTCCCCCAGTTATTGGCGACGTCGACCGCGGCCTTGACCTCCTCGTAGGTCAACTCGTTCACGTCGAGTGGATCGTACGTGCTGGCGACACCGCCGCCCATGAGCAACTTCACCTGGCTAGCTCCACGCTTCATGTTGAAGCGGACCGCAGCCAGCATGTCGTCCACGCCTGCAACCTTTCGGAAAACTTCCATCTGTTCGAAACGGTCCATCGGCGCGCCAAATCGTCGAGGGCCATGCCAACTCTCGGTGTAGTCGGCATGGCCGCCATCGATGCCAATATGTGTGCCACTCAGCAACGTCCGGGGACCAGGGTAGAGGCCTTCATCGATGGCGCGCTTGATGCCAAAGCCGCCACCGCCCATGTCGCGCACGGTTGTGAAACCGCGCAGCAGCGTCTTTTCTGCCTCATCCAGTGCGCGGGCATGCAGATAATCGGCTTCGAACGTGCGAATCTGGTCAAGGCTATCAAGCCCTGCATACATGATGTGCCAGTGCGCGTCTGTCAGGCCTGGCATCAACGTCCGTGCGCCGCCATCGATGACGGTTGCGCCCGAGGCGTCGATCGTATCGGTCGAGACCGCCTTGATGAGGTTGCCTTCGACCAAGACGCTTGCGGTCTCGATCCGCTTCTCGTTCACGCCATCGAAGACGTGGACGTTGGTGAAGAGCGTGCGCGGCGGGGCAGACGTCTCCCCGGCCAGCGCCGGCCAGGGCAGCAGGCCGGCGCCGATCGCGAGCGCGAGCAGCGTGCAGCGTGCAGTCCTTCGCCATTCGACGGATCGAAACATGGTCCATTATCCCTTTGGGTGTACGGCCGGGCGGCAGCGGGCACGCGGGTTTCCGCGGCGGACACGATTTACCCCCAAGCCCTTCACTGGAGCGGCAGCGTCAGCACCGGCCCGGCGCTGCCGCCGGACGGCGCGATCACGAGGTTGAAGAGGTCGTAGACGGCGTTGAAGAAGCGCTTCGAATCCTGGTCGCGGTCGTCGATGTAGAACCATGTGTCGCGATGACGGATCGCGACGTAGGCGTCCGCGGGACGCTCGCGGCTCGAGCGGATGGTGAGAAATGGGTAAAGATCGACGGCCGTCCCCTGGCGGATCGCCTGATCATAGGGATCGGTCGAGAAGGCCCGTCCTTCGCGCTCGTGCTCTTCGGGAACCTCGACGAAGAAGGCAAGAAAATTCAGAACCGAATAGAACGAGTGCGGCAGCAGGGAGAGATATTCCCGCTGCGGGTCGGTCGACTGGAGAGAGGAGAAGTCGGCACCGGTCGGCACCTTCTTGTTTTCGACCTTCCAGAACCGGTAGAGAGGACTCCGGGTCAGGTTGAGAAGCTGGAGCAGCCGCCGCCCCTCCGGCGTGTCACGTGCGTCCTCGTCGATCCAGAGCCCCGTGTAGTAATTCTGGTCCGTGAAATAGTAAGTCTTCCCGCCATCGAAGGATCTGAACCGTCCCTTGCCCGTTCCGAGGCCGACGGCTGTCATCTGGATTTCTGGCGTAATGTCGCGCTTCGTGTAGGTGATGTCGGAGTAGGGATCGTTGATCATCACGCTTCCGTAGCGAAGCTTGCCACGATTGTAGAGATCGCCAACGAGACGGATCATCTCGACGAACTCGGGGCTCCCCGGCCGGAAGTTGCGCCCGATGCCGAACTCTGGGCCCTGCACGTTGCCCATGGCGGCAACCGTCACCGCGAAGATGATGTCAGGCGGGTAGCCCACATTCGCAAGGAGCGCGGGCGTGTCGTAGAAGATCCGCTGGGTGAGTTGTGTCGTCACCTCCTCGTCAGCCCGAGGCATGATCGAGATCGTCGGCGTGTCGCTGAAGGTGTAGCCTGCATTCCCGCTGGCCGTCGCAACGTTCGGGGCGCCGCCACCCGGGAACTCTCCCGATGCTCCCACGCTGACGGAGCCCGAGTTGCTTACCTGGGTCGTGATGCTGCCGATCGTGACGAACTGGGGCGGTTCCAGATAGCGTCGGCGGACGATGTTGAGAAGCAACTCCTCGCTCACCACCTCCTGCACGCTCTTGTTATAGTCGACCTGCGACGCGCGAATGATCTGCGGGCCGAGCGTATCGACGCAAGCTGCGAGCGACGGCAGCACGGCCGCCATTACAACTAAAGAGAGGGATCGAGTAAGCAAGTCTTGCATTTCCGCTTTGGCTTTCCACGACGGATCAGGTCGCTTGGGGAGATGACGGATGCGTCCGTCTCAACGCGGTGGATCGAGGAACCACCCGGACCGCCCCTTATCCGAGCCGACACCAGAAACGGCGTTCGCCGGTTTGTCGCGCAACTCGTCGTCGCTGTCGGCCGCGAGGCAGGGTACCCGCCGCGACTTCGGGCTGCCGCGTGACGTGGCCGCGGGCTCGCTTGCCTTCTGGTCCGGTTCGCGGTCACCCCCTGTTCCCCCGCTTCCGAGGCGGCTCGAAGACCGCTCGCCACCCGCAAACCGTGCTTTCACCGTCAAGCCGAGACCCAATCGTGACGGTGCACGAACGTTCGGACTATGCGAATCTTCCGGATCCGTCCGTTCCGACCGCGCTCCCTGGCGCGCCCGACAAGGGACCGATTGGCGCCAATCCGCGTCCGGCGCCGGGATGCGGGACGGCGCCGGCAGACGCGTTCTCCGGCGCTTCAGTCGGGTCGGTTAACTTTCGGGCACCGAGCTGCCAAGAACTCGCCCTGTGGGTCACTCGGCGGAGGAGCTTCTCAACGTCACCGAGGGCAACTCGCCGAAGAGCGCGCGATACTCGACAGAAAAGCGCCCCAGCTCGGTGAAACCGGAGTCCATGGCGGCCCTCGTCACCGCGCCCCGCACGTGCGGACTGGACAGCAGGGCGCTTCTTGCCGAGTTCAGCCGACGCTTGTAAAAATAGCTGAGCGGCGGCTCGCCACAGATGGCGTGGAAGGCCTCGTAGAGAACCGACTTCCCGACCCCGGCGGCAAGGCAAAGATCGGCAAGCGAAACCGGGGTCCCATCGGCCGCCATGAAGCGCTCTTCCGCCTTTCGGACGATCGCATTCGGCCGGCTGGGCGGTGGCGCGCGCTCGTACAGCTTCGAGAGCCCGGACATAAGAGTGTCGGCAAGGAGGCCGAAGACCATCCGGTCGAAGTGCTCGGCGTCGAGTAAACCGCCTGCCTCTGCGTTTTCCTTGCACTGCAGATCGAAAATGGCGTTCAGTCGCTTGCGAGTGCCGCTCGACACGTCGGCGTTCAACTGCAGCATGAGTTCTGGCAGCGCCAGATCCTCAACACCGATACCCTGCAGGGCAGCGAGTGTTTTGGCGAACTTTCTTCTGTGTAGGACTACACCAATCACGTCGCGGCTCGCCCCAACGATGTGAAAGCTTTCTCCCTTGAATGGAAGATAAAGGGTGGACACTGAAGCCTCTGCACCATTGATGCGGCAGTTGTTCGACGACGGTTTGAATAGAATCAGAGCTATTCGCCCCGGCCTCAGGACGGTGACGCCAACCGACTGGATGTCGTGCCTGACCCGCACAGCCGAGACGTCATCCGTCTGGACAATGCTCACATCGGATTTGCTTGCACCGGGCTTTGTCTGGATTACGCTTTCTTCACGGACGGGGATCATCGGCGCAACGACGCCGTAGTCCGCGAGGTGGCGACTGCTCCACGCGTCCACGCGACGTGCCGGCGATACACTTGAATGTCGGCCGTCGACACCGTTCATGTCGCGGTCCATCCTCCGTTCCGACTATCGCAAGATTGTGAATGCGAATTATCCTTATGGCCATGACCTGGGTCAAGATTGACACGGGCTGCGACATGCTTCCTGCCGACCCATATCGGCGGCCTCGGCCGCAACGGTGATCGGCCGAGCCTGGCAGGGTTCCTGACCGCGTCGAAGCTGGGACCGATGGCAGGATGGCTCTGCATCCCGGGCTGGCATCGACGTTAGGTCAAACTCGACCAGCCGCTCGATGTCGCCGAATGCCCGTGTCTCCCCCGCCGCGGTCCGGGCACAAGTGCCGCGACGACCGTCGCGGCACCCGGTATCCGCCGGTTAATCGGTGCCGCCCTTCTTCTTGCTCCCGTAGCGCTCATGCGTCGCCTCATCGACGGAAGCGTCCTCGATATGCAGGGTCGGAACGTCGATTGCGAAAATCCCGACGAACTTCTCCGGCGAGATCGGCTCGAAGCGCCCTTTGTCCTCGACGGGGAAACGGATCGGCTGGCCGGGGAACACGTCCTTCTGGAACACCGAATCGCGCACCACGGGCACGCCGCTGACCAGCACGAACGGGATGCCGGTGGACGGCAGGCCGTTCTCGCCCTCCTTGAAGGTGGAATTGTCGGTCACGGTTTCAGGATCGAAGATGGTGATGTCCGCAACCATGCCTTCCTGCATCCGGCCGCGTTCCCGCATCGCCTCGAGGCCGGTGTCGCCGAGATGCTTCGCGCTCCAGTAGCTCAGCTGCGACAGGGTGAACATCAGCGGCACGCCGTTCTCGCGTCCCATCCGCAGCACGGCGGCATGGCTTCCCGCGGTGCGCGGGTGGCCCTTGAACTCCTCGAAGGGGAAGTCGGCATCGCGGCCCCCGTCCATCCACATGGCGTCGGACGCCACGGTCATGTGCGGCATCCGCAGCCAGTAGGGCAGCCACTTCTGGCGCGGCGGCAGCTGGATGACGATGGTGCGGCCCGGATCGTCCTTGCGCAGTTGAAGGACCTCTTCCTTGGAGAGATACTTGTCCTGGCTCGGATCATAGATCTGATCCTTGTAGCTGTAGCCCATGTTGTCTTCAAAGATCTCGGGGGCGAGATACTCGGCACCGACATTGCTCGACGCCGCCGCGTAAGGGTAATACTCGGACCACATGTTCATGCCCTTGCTGCGGGCAATGGCGAGCTTTTCCTCGATCTCCCACCAGTCCTGATCGTTGTCGTGGCACATCATCAGCGGCGCATCGAGCACGACGGCGTTCGCGAACATCTCGTCGAAGCCGAGGGCAGCTTGCGGGTTCCCCACATTGCCGTGGAATCGCTGGTGGGCGGCGGCCACGCGACCATAGCGCGCGGCGACGCGCTGGAACTCATAAAGCTCGTAGGTGGTGACCCCGCTCCGCGCGTAGCCGACCAGCGAGGACGCGCCGATCGCGCCCTGGCGCATCTGCTCGTCCATCAGCCGCGAAATCTCGTTCATCTGATCGAGGTTTGGCCGCACAGTGGACCAGCCGGCCACGTTGTCGCCGTCGAGCGACTTGGCGCGATCCTGGAACATCGTGAGCGCGTCCGTTGGTCCGTCGAAGGTCATGCCGTCCAGAACGATCTGGCGCGCCCGTTCGTGGCTGACCGTGGCCCCGTAGTTCAGCGGCCACTTGCCTTCCTTGGCGGCGTAGTATGCATCGACGTTCCAGACCCCACCCTCCATGTCGATCGGGGTGGTGACGCCGTTGCGCGCCGCGACCTTCATGCCGAAGAGATCGACCGAATGGAAATGCGTGTCGATGAAGCCGGGGGCGACAACGAGTCCGGAGGCATCGATTGTCTCGGAGCCCTTGAGTTCATCCTTGCTGATGGTGACAATCCGGCCATCCTTGATCCCGACGTTCATCGTGGCGTCGAGAAGAGTCTCCGGGTCCATCACGCGCCCATTGCTTATGACGAGATCATAGTCCTGAGCCAGAACCGGAAGTGGCATTCCCAACGGCAGAACAACTGCCGCTATTACCGTCATCAGAGTCTTCCGCATCGCTACATCCTTCCGGCCTGTTTCAAAGGCCATCTTTGGTTTTTATAGGGAAGATGAAGTACTTCCCATTCTTTATTCATAACCTCGATCGACTTTCGAGGGAGCTGCTTCTTGATTCCGTCCTCGTTAGGCAGGTCGTGGGGGACCCTGCCTTCACCAAGTGATCCAGCTGGCGAACGGGTTCGCGAGAACAGGCGTGATGTTGAACGATACCTGCCAGTCGGGTCCGAAGGCGTCGGGCTGCTTGACGAAATAGTTGAACTCCGCCCCGAGCTTCACCGGGATACCGCCGATCATCACCGTCTTGAAGACGCCGGCGTTCAGGGGAATGGTCCAGTCGTCAGTGTTGTGGTTGTAGAGCAAGACGCTGCTGCTGTTGAGGGACCAGCCGCCGCCGGGCAGGTATGCGAAGATCGGGTTGATCTGGGTGATGTCGGTCGACTCGCCTTTCCAGCCGCCGACATCGAACTGATGCGCGAGCAGGCTCGCAATCGTCACACTCTTGCCGACATGTCCGAGCACCAATTCAGGGCCGATGCCCCAGCGCCCCGCCGTCAGATCGCTATTGGTTCCCGAGGGCAACGTGCCGTTAGCACCGAACGCCCAAACGAAGCCGGTTTTGTAGCTCGCAGCGAAGTCGAAATCGAAGGCGATGTCTGCCAAACCGAAGTCGGCGTTATCCCAGTCTAATGTCGACGCGTCGAACGTGGGCTGATTGAACTTCGCGATTATGGCTGGACGCAAGATCATCTTGTAAGTGACTTCATCAGTCGAGAACGAAAATGGGTCGAACGGCATGATCGGCTGAAATTCGATGTCGAAGCTGTTCTGGTCGTTCGCCCCCGGCAGGTCGCCCTCGTACTCGAAATACCGGAACTTGAACTGCACCGCGGATAGCGCGGCGTTGGGGTCGTTCAATTTTCTCGCCACTTCTTCGACGGAATCGCCGCCCGTTTGCTGGGCCGCGGCCGGTACCATCAAAAATGCAAGCGCAACAGCGCTCAACAGCAGCTTGCCCATAGCTTGTGTCATTTTGCCCACTTCGAGCCCCTTCTCTCTTCCAGACCCATGTTCAAACTTTACAAATTAGAATAGATTTTCTTGGCCGAGATCGGCTGCAATTTTATTTATATATTTTATCCACTGGCATTTATACATTTAAAATTTTCCGTTTTATTGATTACAGCTGGCGCGATTTATTTAATAGGCGGATTCTATTTTTGAACGACGTTCTAGGGTTATCCGTACAAGCATCGTTTTTGTTTGAACGATAACTGTTAATCACTCGGTTAGTATGCAGATCTTCCGCTGATTTGAGCATGGCCCCGCACATTGAGCTCTGCCGCGATGGCGCGGAGCGAGGTGTGGCCGGTGGCGCCGATTTCGGCGAGGACGGGGGCGAGATCTGCGGTAAAACGTTCGGGGCATTGTCAGATTAAACTGATCTGATAGCCTGACGCTGGCTTGGAAAGGTTGGCTGGCGGCGTTCTGGAAAGCTTTTTGCTTTACAGCTCGGCATTTTATGGCCCTCTCGCAAAAGCGAGGGAGGGGAAAGATGGCCCTCGCCGGCTAATTTGACAGTGCCCTTACAAGTCCCTGGAGAGCGTTCATGGACGACGCAAAGCAAGCAATGCTCCTCGACCGCTCGATCAGCGCCCTTGACCGCGACTGGATTTGCGAGGCGATCAACAAGGTTGAGGCAGATTTCAACCGATCGGCCGACACCCACTTAATCAAGCTGGAGTTGCCCTGCCTCGAAGCCGTCGATCTCTACCTCAAGGACGAGTCTACTCACCCGTCGGGCAGCCTGAAACACCGGCTCGCGAGGTCGCTGTTTCTTTACGGGCTCTGCAACGGATGGATTACTCGGGACACGCCGATCATCGAGGCCTCGTCGGGCAGTACGGCGATCTCCGAGGCCTACTTCGCACGACTCCTCGGCCTGCCCTTTATCGCTGTGGTGCCGGACACAACCGCCAGCCGCAAGATTTCGCAGATCGAGTTCCAGGGTGGCGAATGCAAACGGGTCGCTGCACGCGACATCTACGAGACGGCAGCACAGCTGCGCGATCGTCTCGGTGGGCACTATGTCGACCAATTCACCTACGCTGAACGCGCTACCGACTGGCGTGGCAACAATAACATAGCCGAGAGCATTTTCACGCAGATGGAGCGGGAGCGCTTTCCCGTTCCCAGATGGATCGTGGTGAGCGCCGGCACCGGGGGCACGTCTTCGACCATCGGTCGCTACATGCGCTACCGGCCGGGCCTCTTCGCATCCACCCACCTCTGCGTCGTTGATCCGGAGAACTCGGTGTTCTTCGATTTCTTCAGAACCGGAGACGCCAGTCTTACGGCAACCCGCGGCTCGCGCATCGAAGGAATCGGCCGTCCCCGCGTTGAACCGTCATTCATGACCGGAGTGATCGACAGGATGATACGAGTGCAGGACGCCGCGAGCGTCGGCACGCTTTGGTGGCTGGAATCCATAATCGGCCGCAAATGCGGCGGTTCGACCGGCACCAATCTGTTCGGAAGCATCCAAATCGCGGCCGAGATGATCTGCCACGGCCAGTCAGGAAGCATCGTCACGATGATCTGCGATCCGGGAGACCGCTATCTCGACACCTACTACAATCACGCCTGGGTAAAAGAGCAGGGCTTAGACGCAGCGCGTTATGTCGAGAAGTTGGAACAGTTCGTCGGGACCGGCGATCTGGATTGATCGGACTCCGCGAAAAGCCGGGTCGCTGAGCGGGTGCTGCCAGATGAATGCGAACTCGGGTGCTGGCAGACTAATGCGAACCAGTTTCAGTTTGCCCGCAACCGCAGGAACCTAGGCGGCACAGAGCTGCCGCCATTCATCGAGGGCGGCGGTTCTCTGGAGCTTGAAGATGTTCCTGCTGGAGAGGCTGCGTTCCTGGTTGAAGTGGTTGTGGACGGAAGAATGGACGGCGGCGAAGGTCTGCAGACTTCGCATCCGCCGGAAGCGGAGCATCGCGCGCTCTCGTCGTCGCAGTCGAAGATGCGAGTTCTCGGCGCGATTGTTCGACCAGCGCCCCGTGGACTGCAGATCCGACCCACCGAGCTCACGTAGTGCCGCGCGGTACGAGGGAAGACGATCGGTGACAATCTCCAGCGGCCGACCGTATCTGCGCATCAGTTTCCGGAGGAATTTCAGTGCGGCGCGCTTGTTCCGGCGTTTCGTGACGACGGCCTCGAGCACCTCGCCTTCGTGATCGACGGCCCGCCACAGGTAGTGGCGCTCGCCGTTGATCTTTACGAACACCTCGTCGACGTGCCATCGCCAGTTCGAGAAGGTGCGCAACTTGTCGATGCGCTTGCGCCGGATCTCGGTCGCGAAGATCGGTCCGAACCGATGCCACCAGAAACGGATTGTCTCGTGGCTCACGTTGACGCCGCGCTCATGCAGCAGGTCCTCTACGTTCCGCAGCGAAAGCGGAAACCGAGTGTAGAGCATCACCGCCAGGCGGATGATCTCGGGACTGGTTTTAAAGCAGCGGAAAGGGTTCGGTTTGCTCATTCGGAGAGGGTAGGGAGGCCGTCATCCCGCCTCAAGAGGGATTGCCCTGACAGAACCCGCCAAGGCGCTCGCCAATGGCAACCCTCCGCTCTCAAATCGGAGTGGCCGGATTTTCCGCCGCCATCCTGGCGGGATTTCCGACCGTCATTGACAAGCGGAATGGACTGAGTTTGCTCATGCCGCGAGGGTAGAGTGCCTGCTTGCTAGCTTCAAGTAGGGTTGCTCTGACAGAGCCTTCTCGGCATGCTAATTCCTCGAAGCCGCTTATAGTCCGCTAACGCAGCGATGGAATAAGCCAGTCGGAGTGCTGTTCTTATAATGCCTCCTCGACGCAGCAACGGCGCGCTTGGAGCACAGCATTCGCGGGCGGGAAAGGATCGGAAATGCGAAGACTTGTAGTGAAGTGGCTTGCAGTTGTCATCTGCGGGGCCGGTGTGCCTGAGTTTGCCGCGTCGGAGACCTGGCTTGAGGATCCCGCAAGCGGATGTGCGCTCTGGTCCAGCGACGCGTCCGCTCCCGGGGAGACGGTCTCGTGGCAGGGGGCCTGCGTCGACGGTAAGGCGTCGGGCGTTGGTGTGGCGGTCTGGCACGACGACGACGGGCTCGCCTACCGGGTTCTGGGCGAGATGCGCGGCGGGAAGCTTAACGGTGACGCCACCGTCCTGTTTCGTGATGATATCGGCGGATATTCCCGATATTCAGGTGCCTTCGTCGAGGGCAAGCCGACCGGTGAAGGAACGCTCGTTGGCTCCAACGGCTTCCGGTTCCGCGGAGAGTTGATCGAGGGCATCTCGCATGGTCGCGGAACCTTGTCCGCACCGGATGGCTCTATGGTCAGGGGCGAGATCAAGGACGGCAAGACCGTCGGGACCGCATTCGCCTATTACGAGACCAAGGAGGGCGAGACGTATTTCGGCGAGGTTCTCGACGGCAAGCGCGATGGTCATGGCATCCTCCTGATGCCGGATGACAACTTTTACTTCGGCGAGTTCCGCGATGGTGAACCCGCCGGTTATGGCAGCTTTCTTGGTGTCGAGAGCGGTGACTATGTCGGCGCGTTCGCCGGCGGAAAGCCCAACGGTCACGGCACATATGTCGCGCCGGATGGCGCCACCTACCAGGGCCGTTTCGTCGACGGCAAGCCGGATGGCCTCGTGCTGGTGACCAGTGCCGAGGGCAAGCAGTCGACCGAGACGTGGAGCAACGGGGAGAAAGTCGAATGATCTCGCTTAACATCGTCAAGCTGGGCGCGATCTCGCTCGCTCTGGCCGCCATGTTCTACGCTGCCGCTCCTATCACCGTGGCCGATGCTGGCCCTGTCGCCCGGAACTCGCTGCGCGGAGCAGGGGCGGGCGCGCTCTTCGGAGCGATCGTCGGTGGGGGCAGGGGCGCCGCGACCGGCGCAGCTGTGGGGGCGGCGACCGGCGCAATCGTCGGTCAGATTCGGAAGAATGAGCGCCGCGACCGGTATCGAGATCGCAATCGGTATCGGGGCCACGCGCATGGTTGTCGCAAGTGTTGAAGGTGGCGGGGACTGAAATCAGCCTACCCCGAATGATCTGAACGTTGTGCGTCGAACACTATTAATTTTTACCCGTGCTTGCGGATTTCGACGGGTGTAAAACTACATGTCTTCAGCACGGGGAGTATTCTGTCGCAATCTAGCTTGGACGCAAAACAGAAATGAGCCTTGCCAAAAACTGTGGTGCAATGCTCCATTAATAAATTGTTTGGCCGATCACGCACCTAACGCATCCGGACGGGAGAACTCTTGGCTTGGAACTCTAGCAGTTGATATTGGCAGCGATGGTGTTCTGTGTCGCCTGTCGCTTGTTCGTGAAAGGCGCCGAGAGGCTAAAGCTAGGCTCAGGACTCGTAACCAGAAGATGACGGTTTCGGCGATGCTGATTGCGCTCATGAAGCTGTGGACGCATCGGTAATAGCGCATGGTGTTGCGCTGCCAGTCCTTGAGCCTGCCGAACATGCGCTCGATGCGGTTGCGTTGCTTGTAGCGGACGGCGTCGTAATCCATCGCGCGCTTGCGACTCGTGCGTCCAGGAATGCAGGGCGTGATGCCAAGGCTGCGGAGGGCGTCGCGAACCCTCGACGGCGAGTTCAGTGATTTGACGCATGAGCCTCGTCAACTTCGAGACCTCCATCGCAACCGGGCTGACATCCAGACTGCAGGACCTGACGACCGCCAAGTTCGGCGCGGGCGACCTCGACCAGTTTAAGCGCGGCGGCGCTTGTCACTGGAAGATGGTGTCAGACGAATGCGAACTAGTCTCAGTTTGCCGGCGAGCGCCGGATATCAGGTCGCGCTGAGCTGACGCCACTCCTCGAGAGCGGCGGTTCTGTTGACCTTGAAGATGTGCCGGCTTGAAAGGCTGCGTTCCTGATTGAAGTGGTTCGAGACGGAGGC
>NZ_JAMFKN010000018.1 GCF_023487995.1 Thermohalobaculum sediminis | reverse complement strand
TCGACCCGCCCGTCACTGACCGACCACCCCGCCTCTCGCAGCAAGGCGGCGATCCGTCGGTAGCCGTAACGCCCGTATCCGTGCAGCGAACGACTGCTCCGAGCCCCTAGCAGCCATTCTCCGCTGCGGACTCGATGGCGGGACAGGTCCGGGAAGCCGATATTCGCTGCAAGAGCGCAAAGCCTCCGCGAATTACCGTGGAGCAGAGGCTCGAGCAAGGACGCGATCTAACCTGCCGTTTTCGCAAGCGCCCAAGGGCGCTTCTGCCCCAACCGTCAATGGGAATAAGCGGCAGCCAAATTCGGATGAACGGCCGGGACCGGGAGGAAGGCGCGAAGCTGCTCGCGATGTCGGCGATGTTAGCCATGATGGTTGTACGGTGATGTCGGCGCAACGCCACCCATGCCAAGCATCCCAGTTTCACTCAACCCAAAGCAGCCGCTCGGCGCCTCCGTCTTCGGCCATTCGCCAAGCCTCGCCGCGACGCGCCGCGTTGCGGCCATAGGCGAACAGGGCCTGCATGTAGGCCGAATCGAAGCGTTCGGTCAGTTCGCCCTTGAAATCCGGTCCGACGGCAGCTAGCCGAAGCGTCGCGCCATTGGCTCGGGCGAAAGCCAGCGCAGCGACGACCGATGCCCGCACGCTGGAGCGCACCATCGTCGAGAACGAGCGCTCCAGAACAGACAGGGCCGCGCTTTCAACCAGCTGATGCCTGGTGGTGAGACTGTTGTTGACCAAGAGGTATACGGACGCGTCGGGCGCCGCGCCGGTCAACAGCGCGCCCGAAGCGATCATGCGCTCGGGCATAATGAAGATCTGCATGATGGCCCCGCCATCGACATGCAACTCCTGCACCGCTGCGCCGCTGCTCGCGCCCTCGATCAGAACGGGCGGGAACACGCCCGGAATGCTCGCCGATGCCAGAATGACCTCGCGCATGAGCGTAAGGCGCTGCGGATCGCCGGACGTCGCGAGCGCGCCGAGATTCCAGGCCACCGGGCGATTGGCGTCAAGGTTGGTAGTCACGACGAACAGACGGCGGCCGCTGGCGTGCGCCTCGGCGATCTCGTCGAGAAGTGGCTTATCGACATAGTGCGCGATGAGTCGGGCGAGCGGCGCGGTGTCATAAAGGCCTTCGCCCAGCAGGCCGCGCAGGCCGCGGCTTCGCACGACGTCTTCGGGCCCATAGGCGGTGTAGATCTCACGCAGGGCGGCGTCGTGACGTGGTCCGAGATACGCGAACGGGGCGATGAAAGCGCCCGTTGAGACGCCGGTGACGAGATCGAACACGGGCCTGTCGCCCCGGTCGCTCCAGCCGTTCAGGACGCCGGCGCCGAATGCGCCGTCCTCGGCTCCGCCCGACAGCGCAAGTACATGCGGCGTTTGCTCGGACGCGGGACGCATGGCGGCGAGTTGGGCGGGCGTCGGACCTTTGTCCGCCCAGAACCGCACCGCATCCAGATCGATGGTCGGCGCGTCGGTCGCCGTCAGTGCCTGCGCCGTCAGCGGTGGCCGGATCTCAGCGCAGGCGGCCGCTGAGCTTGCTCCGAGCAGCGCCAACAGGGCGCGGCGCGTCGGGTCAGCTGCTTTCCTCCCGCCGAGTGATCTGGCCTTCCTCAAGCGTGATGATGGCGTCGGCGAGATCGAGAATCCGGCTGTCATGGGTCACCATCACGGTTGTCGTTCCGCGCTCCCGTCCGAGCGCCTTGAGCATTTCGACCACAGTGCGACCGCTCGCCTTGTCGAGTGCTGCGGTAGGCTCGTCGGCGAAAACGATTTCCGGGTTGCCGACCAGCGCGCGGGCCACGGCGACGCGCTGCTTCTGGCCGCCTGAGAGGTTGCCGGGCAAGTAATCGAGCCGCTCTCCTAGCCCGACGAGACCAAGGACATGGTCGGCGGCGCGCTGATAGCCGTCTTTGTCGCCGCGCCCATGCACCTCGAGGCCCATCAGGACGTTCTGCCGTGCCGTCAGGCTGTCGTGCAGGTTGTGCGCCTGGAAGATGAAGCCGAGTCTGCGCCGGAGGGCCACCTGCGCCGTGGCGCCCGCCCCGTTCAGCTCCTCGCCAAGGAGGCACACGGAGCCGTCCTGCACGTCGCGGAGGCGCCCCATCAGGGTCAGCACCGTCGTCTTGCCCGAGCCCGAGGGTCCCATCAGGATCGTCAGGCTGCCGCGGTCGACCTCTAGGGATACGTCGAAGATCGCCTGCTTGCGTGCCTCGCCGCTGCCGAACCAGTGGTTAAGCCCTGTGACGCGGATTGGGGGATCGGCCTGCATGGGTTCAGAACAACTCGGCCGGGTCGGCGGCGGCGAGGCGGCGGGTCGCTAGGATGCCGGCCAGGGCACAGGCGACCATCGTGCCGAGCAGCACCGCGACCGCGGTTGCCAGTGTCATTTCGAGCGGCAGGGCCGTCGCAGCATGCAGCGCAAGGTAGAGACCGCTTGCGATCAGGAAGCCGGGGACAAAGCCGAGTGAAGCGAGGATAAGCGCCTCCTCGAGGATGACTCCAATGAAGTAGCCACTCGGATAGCCCAGGGCCTTGAAGGTCGCGTATTCTCGCAGGTGGTCGGCCACGTCCGTCGAGAGGACCTGATAGACGATGACGAGGCCGACGAGGACGCCGATGATGACGCCGAAGTTGAAGATGATGCCGGTGGGCCGCTGCGTACCCTGATAGCGCTGGTCGGCGGCGATCGCGGCCGCCATCGTGCGCACGCGCAGATCGGGCCCGAGACGCGCCTTCAAGCGCGCTGCCACGACAGCCGGATCGGCGCCGGGGACGGTGCGGAGCAGGATGTGGTTGGGAGCGCCGGAACTGCGCCGCGCGAACAGGGCTAGAAAGGTCTGGTCCGAGAGCAGCAAGTAGCCGTCCGCGGTGAAGCCGACGCCCCCAGTAAACGCGCTTGTCACCGAGAGGGCGCGCCCCTCGGTCTCGAAGCGCAGTGGCGCCGCCTCCGACAAGTCCTGCACGACCTCGGGCTCCAGTCGGCGGGTGGTGCGGTCGATGGCGGCGCGGTCGGCGACAGCGAGCGTGGGCAGGATCGGCGCGAGGACGGGCCTCACGAACGCGGTCGCGACCGGATCGATGCCGAAGGTCTGGAGCGCGGTGTCGCCACTCTCGCGCGACCATGTCACGGTGCCAACGTAGAGCGCGACGCCGTCCGCGACCTCCGGATCGGCCAGCGCGCGCCAGAGAAGTGCGCGGGGCACGTTGCTGCCGTCCGTCATCGTGTTCCCATCACCAGCAGAGATCATGATGTCGGCGTCGAAGAGGGCGTAGCCCCGCACGATGGTGCCGTTCAGCGCGCCTGCGAGGCCGAGCTGCACAAGCACCAGCACATTGGCGAAGGCGACCCCCGCGATGGCTGCCGCGAGGCGCCCGCGGGAATGCGTCAGCTGGAGCCAGCCTACGGGCAGGCGGCCGAGAAGGCGCTGAAGAAGGCGCGTCATTCCGCGCTCCCCGTGTCGATCCGCGCCACGGCCTCGAGGTTCGACAGGCCAGCGGCGCTGGTCGAGCTTTCCGGGTCGAGCCTGACGAGCACCTCGACGACGCGGGCGTCGGTGTTCGCGGCCGTGTCGTCCGAGACGAGGTTCTGGCGACCGACAAGAAGACCTACGCGCTCGACCCGTCCGGTCAGCACCTCCGCCAGCGGCGGGGCGTCGAGGCGCACAGCCTGACCCTCGCGAACGCGCCCGATCTCGGTCTGGAACACCTCGACCTGAGCCATCATGCTGTCTGTCTGGCCGAGAGTCATCAGGCCGTCGAGGCCCGGGCGCTCGCCGGGGCGTGCCTCGATATCGAGCACGACGCCCGCAACGGGCGCGCGCACCTCGGACTTAGCAAGGTCGCGGATCGCGCGCTCGCGATCGATATTGGCCGCGTCGAGCGCGGCCTGCGCCACGACAACGTCGGGCTGCGTTTCGACCGAGCCCGTGTTCCAGCGGGCGAGGGTCGCCTCGGCCCGCGCCAGCGCCTGCGCCGCCTGCGCAGCGACTGCTTCGAGATCGTCGAGCGTCGCCGTCGTCGTCACACCGCGCGCGGCCAGAACCCGTGCCCGGTTCAGGCGGATGCGTGCGGCATCGTCTGCGGCCCGCGCCTCGGCCACGGAGGCCCGAGCCTCGAGAAGCCCGATGCGTACGGTTTCGCGCACCTGCGCGAGCGCAGCATCGCGTTGCGCCACGGCCGCCTCCGCAGCGAGCCGCGCGCTCTCCAGCGCCGCAGCGTTATCAAGCGTGGCGAGCAGGTCGCCCTCGGCGACGCGGTCGCCCTCCGACACGAGGATCGCCGCGATCCGCGCATCGCCGGCGCCGAATGGCGGCGAGACGCGGATCAGGTCACCCTGCGGCATCAGGCGGGCGAGGCCGAGGACGGTCTGGACCGGGAGGGCACTGGTTACGGCGGTACCCGTGTGTTCTCCTGCGGCGGAAGCGCCGGCCAAAAGACGGGCGATGTCCGCAGGCAGCGACGGCGCCCCGATCATGACGAAGACAGCTCCCGCGACGCAGGCCGCGCCGAACAGCAGCAGTGCCAACGGACGCCTGCGACGGGCAGGGCGGCGGCCGGCCTGTTCCGCCGGGCGACGGATCTCCAGTGGTAGCCCCGTCGCGATTCCTCGGTGCATATCCTCTGCCTTGAATGTCGGTGTCGGGATCATGACCAGCTCCAGCGGTTGTCGCAAAAATGGCCATTGAGTCACTTTTGTCAAGATAAAACTGTCCCCACGGTCATTTTTATATTAGGGTCGGCGCAACGACTGATGGAGAGGGATCCTTGACAACGACTGAACCTCGGCGCGGGCGCGGTCCGAGCCCGCAGAAGACGGCAGAAACCCAGGCACGGATCGTCGAGGCCGCGCGGGTGCGTTTCCTGTCCGACGGCTTCGAGCGGACCCGGATGCTCGATGTCGCGCGGGATGCAGGGCTCGCGAAGGGCACGCTCTATCTCTACTTCCCGACCAAGGAGGCGCTTTTCGAAGAGGTTGTGTCCCTGATGCTGGGCGGCGCCGTGCAGCGGCTAGAGCTCGAACCACCCGGTCCGGAGGAGACGACGTGGGACTTCGTCAGGCGCGCCCTCATGCCGCTCGCCACCGACGAGCAAGCCGAGCGCCGGCAGGCGCTATTTCGACTGATCCTAAGCGACGGGCAGCGCTTCCCAGAGGTGCTGGCCGCCTACCGCAAGGTTGCGCTCGACCCTGTTCTCTCGGCTGCGCGGCGGATCGGTGCGCGGGCGCGCGCGCGAGGCGAGATCGGCAGCGACGCACTGGAGCGTATGCCCATGCTGCTTATCGCTCCGGGCTTACTGGTGACGGTCTGGAACCACTTGTTCCCGAACGAGGCGCTAGACCCGCCCGATGTCTTCGAAAGCTACTTTGACCTGCTCTTCGACAAGGCAGGCGCTTAGCGGCGGTCGTGCCGTTCGCCCACCATGTCCTCGTCGAGTAAGGCCATCCGGTCGGTGTACCAGCGCTTGCCGCCGATGATCAGCACCGGCGCCATCACGATCGGCCATCGATCCAGTGCGACGAGGCCCCACACCACGAAGGGGACGCCGAGGAACGCCGCGAGGTTGAGGCCATGGCGAAGCCGCCGATGCCGTTGCGGCACGCGACACTCGGAGAGCCCGGACCAGAACCGCTCGCCGAACACACCCTTCGTGATCCAGGCGCCGTCATCGCGCGCTGGCCCGAAGGCGCGGGGATTGATCCAGATAAACAGGATGGCGAGTGCGACTGGGACAAGACACTACCAGCCAAGCCGGGCACGGTTCCAGATCGCGAGCATTAGGAGCGGCAGGCAGGTCGTAATGCGCACCCATCCGCTCCACGGGTTGGTATCGCCCACCCAGCCTTCGTCATCTAGGCCGAAGGCACGAGCTATACGGGATTCGGCCTTGGTGGGCGACTGCCGTCGGGCGTCAGCTCCCAGTGCCAGTAACGGAATCATCGCAAGCGACGTCGCCTCGAACCGCGAGAGCAGATTGAGACGTCCTACCACGGGCCGTCCGTGGCAGCCTGGCGATACCCCAGTGGGATGATAGCGGTCGCGTCGCGGACTCCTACCCACTCTAATGGACGACTGCATTCGCTGCGAGAGCCGACACAACTCTCTATCTTCGGAATGGCCACTTGGTCCGCATCTGAGACACCCTGCGGCGGCGCAACGAATGGCCGGTGCTGAACAGGCCATTCGGAGGTGCTGGGAACGGCCGCTTCTGGAGCGGCCCGCGGCAGTGCAGCAAAAATGACGCTCGTCGCGTCGGCCCCGCATTCGGTTTGGGGCGGATCGTGCCGCATCTGCTAACGGCGGCTTGGTCCGCGACTCGGTCATCCGAGGTAATCTCGTCGTCGCTGACGCGGTGAATGGCTGCTTTTCGCGCGGCGCCGCAGCATTCGTCTCAGGCTAGCTTCTGGCTCTCGATGCTGCGCGCGCGTGCAGTATTCGCCGACCTGGTCCGGAATGGGCTCTGAGCAGTCGTTCGCTGCACGGATAACGAAGGGCGGCTCAGCGGACGATCCCGTCGATGCAAAGATTCGTCATCGAGGTCGCTGTCCGACACGCATCCGGCCTCGGGCCTCCGGCCGAACTGGATTACTGTCGTCCTGCGGCCGCCTTGTTCATGTCGGCCTGCAGCTTCTTGATGTCCGCCTCGGACAGTTGCGGCCTATCGATCCGTATCGTGAGCTTGTCGAGCTTCGCCGTCAGCGCGAAGGGCGGTTTGTAGTCTGCGTCGTTCACACCCGTGAGCGTGTCGGACCCGACATCGAAGCTCTCGTCCCACTGCAGGATCACCGGCAGGGTGTGCTCCATTCTCTTGGTGTCGACCACCTTGCCGTCGACCTTCAGCGTGCCGGTGCCACCGCTGCCGAGCCCGCTCATGCTATTGTAGCGGAGCGTCCCGACACCGAGCCCGTCATACTTGAAGCCGAACTCGACCGTATGCTTGCCCGGCGCGAGGGCGTCCGGGCCTTGCCAGCGGATGCGCTCGAGATCCATCAGGTTCCAGAGGAACGTGGGCTTGCCGTCGAGAAGATAGAAGCCGTATCCGGAAAACCGCCCGCCCGAGGTGAGGATCATCCCTTGGGCCTCGCCCTCCGACACCTCGATCTCGGCAGTGATCGTGTAGGAGGTGTTGAGGAGAAGCGGCGAGTCGCCCTGGGGCAGCCCGGTCATGGGACGCGTGTAGACGAACTCGGACCGACCGGCCGTTATGTTCGGACGCTCGGCGATCACACGAGCCGCCACCGACGCGTCCATCGGAAAGACCTGGTACTTCGCGGCCTCCCGGATGAACAGATCCCTCAACTGCTGGACCTTCTCAGGGTGCTTGTCGGCCAGGTTCGCCGTCTGGCTGAAGTCCGAATTGAGATCGTAGAGCTCGAGGACCTGGTTGTTCAGCGGATCGGGATTGGCGGCGCCGTAGGCCTCCCAGGGTGCACGATTAACCTTGGTGCTGAGGAACCAGCCCTCGTGGTAGAGCGCCCACTGCCCCATCATCTCGAAGTACTGGGTGTTGTGGCGAGTTGGCGCGTCGGCATTCGCGGCATCGAAGGTGTAGGCGAAGCTGGTCCCTTCGATCGGCGCCTGCGGGATGCCGTCCACCGTCTGCGGCGGCGTGATGCCGCTGACTTCGAGGATCGTGGGCAGAACGTCGATCACATGCGTGAACTGGCGACGGATGCCGCCCTTGTCCTTGATCCCCCTGGGCCACGAGACGACCATGTTCTGGTTGATCCCGCCGAGTTGCGAGGCGTTCTGCTTGAACCACGAGAAGGGCGTGTCGAAGGCCCAGGACCAGCCCGCCGACATGTGGTTGTAGGTCTCCTCGGTCCCCCAGACGTCGTACCATTTCATCTGGGTCTCGACCGGCATCATGTTGACGCCGTTGAAGAAGGCGACCTCGTTCGGCGTGCCCAGCGGGCCGCCCTCGGCGCTGGTGCCGTTGTCGCCGTTTATGTAGATGATGAGCGTGTTCTCTTGCTCGCCGATGTCCTCGACAGCCTGGATCACGCGACCGATCTCGTGGTCGTTGTAGGCTGCATATGCGGCGAAGACCTCGACCTGCCGAATGAACAGTTTCTTCTCGTCGTCCGTCAGCTGGTCCCACTCCTTGAGCACGTCCTTCGGCCACTCCGACAGGTTCGCGTCCGCCGGAATCACGCCGAGCCTCTTCTGGTTGCCGAAGATCGTCTCGCGCAGCTTGTTCCAGCCGTCGTCGAAGAGATGCATGTCCCGGATCTTGTCGACCCATTCCCTGGTCGGATGATGCGGCGCATGCGTGGCGCCGGGCGCATACTTGATGAAGAACGGCTTACCCGGATTGGTCTGGTGCATCCGCGTCATCCAGTCGATGGCGTCGTCGGCCATCGCGGTGACGAGGTTCCACGTGCCCGGCTCGGCTCCCTTGAACGGATAGATCTGGGTCGTGTTGCGAAAGAGGTTCGGCTGCCACTGGTTCGCGTCGCCCCCAACGAAGCCGTAGAAGTATTCGAAGCCAAGCCCGCTCGGCCACTGGTCGAACGGCCCGGACTGGCTCGCCTCGAAGGCCGGCGTGTTGTGGTCCTTGCCGAACCAGGCCGTGTTGTAGCCGTTGTCGAGGAGGATTCGGCCGACCGTCGCCTTGTCCTTCTGGATGATGCTGTCATAGCCGGGGAAACCGGTCGCCTGCTCGGAAATGACGCCGAAGCCTGCGGAATGGTGATTCCGACCGGTGATGAGGGCTGCCCGTGTCGGCGAGCAGAGAGCCGTCGAGAACATGCGGGTGTAGCGCAGGCCCTCCTCGGCGAGGCTGTCCATCGCAGGCGTCGGGATGACACCGCCGAACGTGCTGGGCACTGCGAAGCCGGCGTCGTCGGTGATAATGAGCAGCACGTTCGGTGCGTCCTCCGGCGGGACCACGCGAGGCGGCCACCACGGCGTCGAGCCCAGCGCGTCGTTCCCGATGACCCCGCCGAACTCCGGAACGGGCGGGGGAAGCTGCTTCCCGTCGAGCGTGATCGTGGCGTTCGGCGCTCCGGGGGCTGCGGCGGTCGGCTGGGCCAGCGCCGGGGCACCTGCGGACACGAGAAGCGCCAGCGCGCCTGATAGAAGGCGGATCAGAAAATGTCTTGTCATGTCAATTCTCCATGTTCAGGCGCCTTTCCGGCATCAGGATCTTCGGGAACTTCCTGATGGTTCCGGGTGCGGACGCTGATGTCGGTCAAGATGCTCCCCCGTCCGCTCGCGACGGACGCGGGAAGGTGGACAGGACGTCGGACGATCGTTGCCGCATGCCGACGAGCGGGGGCGAACGGCCGATCTTTCCGAGGCACGTCATCGCCAGCCGACCCTGTTGACCGGCCCGCCGAGGTTTGGGCCGACGCCGACTCCCGGCCGCACGGCCCGCACGGTGGTCCGCCTCGCTACGCCGGCATAGCTCATCGGCGTGAGCGGTCGGCCGATCAGCGCCTCGGCGGTGGCGATGAAGCCGCTCTCCCGCGACGTCGGCACGTCGCCGTTCCAGAACAGCGCGGCCGCGCCGAGTGCAACAGCCAAGGCGCATCGTGCGGCCTTTCGCATCGAAAGCGATGTCATCGATTGCCCTCCGGTTCGCTCTCTGGGGGTAGCTCATCAAGCAGGAGAAGCTGCTCGTCCTCGAGCTCCTTCGCGTCGGCGGGCGGCGAGAAGGAGAAGCGGTCCGCCGTAACAGCCGCGCCCGATTCCCAGCCTGTCACCCGCACCGTGTACTGCGGCGCACCGCCCACCGTCTTGCTGGTAATCACCATCTTGCAGGGGATTGGCCGGTCGCCAATCTCGACCCAGAGCTGCCAGTCGGTCTCGAGATTTCGGAAGGCGAGGTGCTCGCAATCCCGCCCGGCGACGACGCCATGACCGACATGCTTCGCCTCGATCACGTCCGCGCTCAGCACGTCATAGACGTTCGACATCAGCAGGTCTGCCCCGGGCATCGAAACCCCGTGGCCGAGGCGGAGCGAGGTCAAGAGCGCGTCGATCGTGCCGGGCGCCTCGAACTTCGTGTAGGCCCCAAGGCTGATGCCATGGACGAAGACGGTCTCGCCGTCGAAGACCAACTCGACTTCGGAATAGCCGCCTTTGCGCTTCACCCTCAGCTTGTCGGGGCGCATCATCAGCGCCTCACCGGAATTGGTGAACTGGATCTTCTCCATCTGCGGCGTGATGACTTCGATGTCGCTGTCGAAGGAAAAGGCGAGCGTCTCCTGCGATCCGAGATAGTCGGACATGCGCTTCAGGATCGCCAGCGCATCGTCACTCGTCGCCGAGGCGGTCGCCGGAGAGGCGAGGGCGAGGGACAGCGCCCCGCAAAGCGCCGCCGCGCGGAGCCTCCGCGAGAGGGCGCGCCGCTCAGAAATTGACCATGACCCCAAGCGCCGGGCCGTAGAACTCGACATCGAACTTCCTCCCGTTATCCGAGTAGTCAATCGAGATGTAACGAAACCCCATTCGACCGCTGAGACGGTCGGAAAAGGCATAGTCCAGGCCGGTAAAGACCTCCCAGCTCAAGTCCGATCCCACGCCGAAACCCCCAATGTCGGCGAGCGCGTTGACGGAAAGCCTTTTGGTCAGTGGCAGATTCCCGCGAAGGCCGATGATCGGATCGACCCAGGTCGCTCCGCCGCTGCTCTGTTGAACGAGGCCGGCAGCTCCTCCGCCGAGGATCGTCACATCGGTGGACATGTCGACGAACCGCGCTCCGGCCATCGCGTCGAGAAAGGCGCCATCCCGGTCGATCACGCGATAGGTCAGGGCGCCGGTCACCAGTGTCTGCTTCAGGCTCATCTTCAAGTTGGAGCCGAAGAAATCTGGCGAGGTCGCGTCGTCGCTGAATTTGCCGTAGATGAAATCGAGGATCGCGCCGAAGCGGCCATACTGGACGTCTGCGGTCGCCATGATCGTGAAGTCGAGGGCGTCGACGACGTCGCCGCCTGAAAGGGAGGCCGAGACGCCGCCCTGTCCGGTGGTGACGTCCGCGTCGATCCAGGGCAGCCAGCCATAAAGCGTCGCGCTGCCATGGAATTCTTCGGCCGCCGCGGCGCCCGGCGCGACGAGGACGGCCGCGGCGAGCATGGCGGCCGTGACGCCCGTGCGGGCGGCGCCGCGCGCAGGAACCTCCGGCTTCCCGGATCGACCTGGGGCCGCCGGTCGATCCGACGTCCGGTCAGTCGACGTAGACGACAACATAGCGATCCCCCGCCGGTTGATAGTAGGTCGGGCCGCAGCGATAGAGCGCGGTACCCTCGATGACGACATTCACGCAGCCCGATGGCAGTGTGGCGGCGTAGATCGTCGAACGGCGGATCATCCGCCGGGTCGTACGGCGCGCGACACCTGCATAACTGAGCGGGGTCAGCGGTCGACCGATGCGGGCCTCCGCGCTGGCTATGAACCGGATCTCGCTTTCCGGGGCATTGCCGTCGACGTGGATGTCGACGGAGAGCCAAGCGGCGAAGGCCACGACGGCGGCCACACCGAGGCGCAGGCAACGTCTGCCCCCCGGCGCCCACCCGCCGACGCCGGCCGAGGCCGCGCCCGCCGCGCCACCGCGGCCAGCACACCGTTTCCGCGAGGCGATCATCTCTCGTCCACCTATGCTTTGCCTGTCACGAGCACGTCTTGTCAGCCCGCAGGCTCTTCTGGCAGCCCTGTCGCGAAGAAGGGCGGAACCTGGCGCCAGAGATCGCCGCCGCGGAAGTAGTTCCCGCCGAACTCGTAGAGGCAGCGCATGAAGGCCTTGTCGAAGTCTTCCTCCGGATCGGGGCAAGGCACCTCGGGAGGAATCCAGGTCGCGTTGAACTTGATCTCGTCGCGCTCGGCGATGGCGTAGAGGCGGTACAGATCGCCTATGGCGCTGCCGCGAATCAGCGAACTCACCGCCGTGCCGCCGATACTGGTGATCCGCGGCTTCACGACCTCATGCGGTGGCTCCAGGTCGTTGTTGACGATCACCCAGAGCCGCCGGTCGATGTTGCGCCCGAGAATGTGCCGCGTCGCCGCAGCGATGGGGATTTCGGGCGAGATGAAGGTCACCTGCGACGCCGCGCCGCCGTCGACGTGCATCTCGTCGTAGACCTTTCCGTCCTTCGCCTCGACCTCCACGAAGATCGGAGGGAATGCGACGGGGATCGCAGCCGAGGCGCGGATCAGTTCGCGCACGAGCTGGAGCACGCCCGGCTCGCCCGACGAGGCGATCGCGCCGATATCCCAGAGGACCGGCCGGCCGGCATCGAGGTTCGTCGTGCCGATGAAGAGCTTGCGGCCCTTGGCATGCTCGGCCGCGATGCGCTCAAGCAACTCCGGCGTAATGTACTTGGCGATCACCTGGGCGAGCGGTGTCGTGTCCGCGAGCGCGGTGCCCGAAATTAGGCCTGACAGCAATGTCGAGCGCTCGAGTTGATCCGTGCTGTACTCCGAGTAGATTTCGCGGAGCGTCGCGTCCTCGCCGCTCCCGAGGAAGGCGAAAGGCGCGATGATCGCCCCCGTGCTGATGCCCGAGACGCCCTGGAAGACGGGCCGTGTTCCGCTCTCGGACCAGGCGTTGAGAATGCCGGCTCCGAAGGCGCCCCATTGTCCGCCGCCCGAAAGGGCAAGAAACTCGACCTTCGGGGTCTTGCCGGCCGCGATCTGTGGCCCGAACTGCGCCTTGAGCGCCGGGGCCTGGCTGGCGATGAAGGCGCGCACCTCGTCGTCCGTAAGAGCATCGCCCCAGATTCTCAGGCCCGCCCGGCCGAAGGGCTGGACATCTTCGACGATCGCCTCGGGCACCGGATTACGCGTGAGCGCGGGAGAACATCCCGAAGCGAGCGTTAACAGAACGAGAGCGATCATCGCCAGACCCGGCTGGCGGCTGTTTGACTCGCGCCTGAGCCCATTCAACTCGTGCGCTCGGGCGGTAGTTCGGGACAGGCTGCGCCGCGTCAGATGCGGTGAGCGCGAGGTGTTCATCACGGCATCCTAGTTCATGTCGGGTTCGACAACTCCCGAAAGAATCGAACGTCCGACGGCGATTCGCGCTGACATGGATCAATGACGCCTTTTGGCGTCTGTGTAAGAGATTTTGGCCTGTAGATTGGAGCGACGCCGCAGCACGTGTTCCCTTTGGATGGGAGAGCCGTGATTTGCAGCTGCGTGGCCCGCGACCGCGTCGAGCCCGGGACCAACACTGGGCGCAATGCCGCACGGCTCTTCTACGACGCGCGCCGCGCATTGGCTGCGGCGTAAACCGCACAGTCTCTTGCCCGGCGTCGATGCCGAGGTCGACCACGAGATCCCGGGCGTGCACACCAAGTGCGTGAAGTGCGCGCACATCATCATGGCGAGGTGGATAAGCTACGAGCCCTGCAGGGAGTGGCGGATGAGGCCCGGCTTGAGCAATCGGGCGGATCGTGGAATCTCGACGCCCGCTCAAGGCAGCTTCCTCAGATCGGCCGCCGACCGCATTCACCATTGAGCGACATCAAGGCAATCAAGTGAAAAACTGCAACAATGCTCCCGCTGATGAGGGTTGGCGGCAAGCAGGGGGAGAATATTCCATGAACGATTTCGGCACCCGATTGGTGGCGATCGGGCTTTTTGCGCTCTTCGGGACGACGGCGCTGGGTCAGACATCGCCAACCTATTCCGCGGGCGTTCCAGCGAAGATCTTAACGCCGGATCGCGTGGAAACGAGAATCGGCACGCTGGCCTTCAAGAACGGGGCCCCCGACGAAGCGACAGTGCAGAAGGTTTACGATCACCTCGACTTTATGCGGGGGGTTCAGGCGTTCCTCACCGGGATTTCGGCCACTTCGGTCCGCGCCGCGTGCAACGGGTTGGAGAGCATTGGCGTCAAGCCCAACCTCGCCGTGGGCCTTACCGAGGACCTCATGGATGCGCGGTCGCTTTTCCTGACGCCGAACACGACGACCGTCTATGGCTTTGCCTGCCTCGATCTCACCGAAGGGCCGATGGTGCTTCAGGTGCCCACCGGCGTGCTGGGTCCGGTGGACGACGCCAACTTCCGCTGGGTCACCGACGTGGGCCTCACCGGGCCCGACGCGGGCAAAGGCGGAAAGTACCTGTTCGTGCCGCCGGGCTTTTCGGGCAGCTACCCGACCGACGGGTATTTCGTTCAGAAGCCACGTACGAATACGCTCTTGTTCTTCTTTCGAGCGTTCGTGAAGGACGGCAACATCGCCGGTGCGGTCCAGCATGTGAAAGAGGGAACGAACCTTTATCCCCTTCACGCTGCGGCGGAACCGCCAAAGGTCGGCTTCGTCAACACCTCCGGCGTCCAGTTCAACACGATCAGCGCGAACGACGTTACCTACTACGATGAGTTGAACCAGGCCGTGCAAAAAGAGCCCGCCGATTGGGTAGATCCTGATACCGTGGGCCTCTTCGCTTCAGTCGGTATCCGGAAGGGCCAACCCTTCCTGCCCGACGAGCGAATGAAGGCGATCCTTGCCGATGCGGTGGCCGTGGGGAATGCGACCGCGCGGACCATGCTCTTCGAGCCTCGCAATCCCGACGCCTACTTCTATCCGGACCGCAAGTGGTTCACCGCGTTCATCGGAGGCAGCTACCAGTTCCTCGATGGAGCCGAGCGGCTCCTCGATGCCCGGACCATGTTCTTCTACTACGCGACAGGTATCACCCCGGCGATGGCGGAGGCGAAGGTTGGCGCAGGTTCAGCCTACGCAGCCGCAGTTCGGGACGCGAACGGGGAGGTCCTCGACGGCGGCAAGACCTACACGGTCACGCTCCCCGGCCCAGTGCCTGCGAAGGCGTTCTGGTCCTTCGTTGTATATGACAATCAGACGCGTTCGATACTTGAAACCCAGCAGAAGCTGGCGGGACTCGACAGCAACGACAAGTCCTTGAAGATCGAGTCTGACGGCTCCGTCACCGTCTGGTTCGGTCCGGTCGCTCCCAAAGGCCACGAGTCCAACTGGGTGCAGACAATGCCCGGCAAGGGTTTCAACGTCCTGTTGCGGCTCTACGGCCCTCTTGAACCCTGGTTCGACAAGAGCTGGAAGCCGAGCGACTTTGAACCTGTTAAGTAACAAGTGTTTGGGGCGCCGCCTCCGGGTGGCACTCTCCTCACACTGTCGACGCTCGAGCAGATAAGGCTGCAATACGGCCAACACGGACCGTGGAAGTGACGGGTTGATGCAGAGTCTCGACTTCGAGGCGACTCGGCCGCGGTCGCGGTCTTCTTCAGTTTAGCGCTGTCAGAAACTTGCGGCGTAAGCCAGTCGGGGCGGGTTCGTAGCGTCGCGGGATGAGCAAATCGAACCCGTTCAAGGGCTTCCACAGCAGCCCTGAGATCATCCGCCTGGCCGTGATGATGATGGGGTGGACGCCCCCCAGCGGCATCGATGTGCCAGGGTAGGTGTCGTTGAGGGCACTGTCAGATTAAGCGGCGGGGGCCATCTTTCCCCTCCCT
>NZ_JAMFKN010000017.1 GCF_023487995.1 Thermohalobaculum sediminis | reverse complement strand
GAACGCAGCCTTTCAAGCCGGCACATCTTCAAGGTCAACAGAACCGCCGCACTTGAGGAGTGGCGTCAGCTCGGCGCGACCTGATATCCGGCGCTCGCCGGCAAACTGAGACGAGTTCGCATTCGTCTGACACCACCCCTTGAGGTCGATCTCGCCAACCGCCTCGGTGCGATAGGTGCCCTCGACTGTGATGCTCGCGCGGGTCGGCAGCAGGATCTCGCCGTCCTGCGCCTCATCCCAGAGGCGCGCCGTCAGATTCACCTGCCACTTCGGATTCGTCTGAAGTGACCGCTTTGAGCGCAGCGCTCGCGGGCGCTACCATCCCGAACGACAGCCAACTGGTGAATGCCGGTCTACGATGGGCAGCCGAAGGCGTTTGGCGGGGAGGCATGACGGTGCGCAAACTGTTCGATTTGTTGAAGAGTCTCATCGTCGGCGGTGTCGTCTTCCTGCTGCCGATAGGCATCGTGCTGGTCGTCTTCGGAAAACTGCTCGCGGTCTCGACCCAAATCGGCGATGCCCTGCAGCGTTCCGTGTTCCCCGGCTTCCGCTCTGACACCCTCGTGCTCGTGATCGCGATCCTGATCCTCACGCTGATCGCGCTGGTCGCCGGGATCTTCGCCCGAACGCCTGTAGGGATGAAAAGCTTCGCTTGGCTCGAGGAGAAAATCCTCGCGCGCCTGCCGATCTACACGGTACTGCGCCAAATGATCGCCGACCTCTCCGGCAGCGTCGAGACCATTGGCGAAGGACGCGAGGTCGAAGTCGTCGCGGTTCGCTTCGACGATCAGATGCAGGTCGGGTTTCTCATCGATCATACACCGTCGGGGCTCTGCGTGGTGTTCATGCCAGGCGCGCCGTCGGCACTTTCGGGCACTGTGGTGATCGTCGAGGCCGATCGGGTGACGCCGACAGAGTTGAGCCCGGCGCAAGTGATGAACGGCATGCGTCGCCTCGGCGCAGGCCTCAGCCGAGTGATCACCGTCGCGCAGGAGCGGAACTAGCCCTCGAAGCGTTTCGCGATCTTGACGCCGACCGGAAGGCTCGTGAATGCGCTCGACGCCCAGGCCGAGAGGCCACCGCTGCAGCCGTCGGTCTCGAAGGGGGCGGGTGTCCTGCCGGCTGCATCCATGCGCTCGATTAGCCGATGATGTGCGCGCAACTCGATGTTTCGCACCGGCGATGCGCTTTCGCCATCCGGGAGCGCATGCGGCGGGACGAGCGTGGCCATCGTGAGAGCGGTAGCAACGCGCCAACCCAGACCGTCAGGCATCCTTGTCCTCCGCGACCAGGTCGAAGCTCTCGAGCCTGAACTGGTCACTCAACCAGAGGAGCAGCCGCTCAGGGGTGGAGAGCTCGTTGCGCTGGTTCATCACTTCGCGCGCCAGTGCCGGTTGGTTGGTGATCAGCCCGTCGACTCCCATCGAGATCATGCGCGACATCGTCAGCGGATCATCCACTGTCCACACATAGACCTTCTGGCCCTTCGCGTGCGCCTTGCGGATCAGGCGAAGCGAGAGCTGGCCTGTGTTCACGGCGACGAAGTCCGCATCGAAGCCCGAAAGATCGCCGATCGCGGTTGCCGCCAGGACGCCGAAGGGCCAGTCCGGACGGAGTCCATTCATTTTCATCACTCCGGGGATCTTGAGCGACATCACTGCAACGTCGCTGCCCATCGCGGTCTCGTCCACGATCTCGGCCACGCGCTGTTCGAGCCGCATGTCGTGACCGTAGTACTTCAGCTCGATCAGAAGCTTCGCCGCGCTGCCCCTGACGGCCATGAGCACGTCACGCAGCGTCGGCGTGCGTTCGGCAGCATACTCATCGGCGAACCAGCTCCCGATGTCGATGCGGGCCACGTCCTCCATCGTCGCGTCCCAGACCTTGAGCGGATCGCCACCCAGCTTCATGAAATCGCTGTCGTGTGCGACGATCACCTCGCCATCGGCGGTCTCCTGAACGTCGATCTCGACCCAATCGGCCTTGTCCTCGATGGCCTTCTTGACCGAGGCCAAGGTGTTTTCCGGCCGTACGCCAGCGGCCCCACGATGAGCGATGATCTCGACTGTCCGGTTGGTGCTGACCTTCTCGAGGAGCCTGTCCGCGTACCTGAGGCCGGTCCCGATCGCCACGGCGACCATCGCCAGCACGATCAGCGCATTCCTCGAGCCGAGCAGACGCGCGGGCATGGACGCCGCCATCTCGTCCGGCCCGGTCTCGTCAGGGGAATGCCGCCGGTACGACGCGTCAAGCATCGACGCCAGCGCCCCGTTCGAAAGCGCATCGGTGACCGCCCCGGCAAGGCTCCACAACAGCAGGAGCACGATTGCCACGACGGTGATCAGGCCAAGATCCGCGCCCAAGAGCGTCCGGAACTCGCCCATCAGGAAGCTCGCGAGGGCGCTGACGCTGGCCAGAAGCACGACCCGGATCGCGAGCCACGCCACCACCCGGTTGACCACGTAGATCCGCTGACCCTCGAGGAGGCGCGCACTCTCCACGAAGACGTTGCGCGGCGCCATCCGGCCGATCAGCAAGAGCGGCAGCGCGAGCGACCAGTCCGAAAGCTTCCGGACGAGCAGGATTGCGAGCGCCAATATGATCACAGCAATCGCACCGCCCGCGGCCAGGAACGCCGGCGGGCGGTGGGTCAGATAGTAGTTGATGTCGTACTCACCCAGCAGGAGCAGGGCCACCGCTCCGGCGGCGAGCAGGAACGGGAACGCCATCGCGAGGATCCTGAGCAGCAGGAGTATCCCGAAGCCGAAGACCGAAGGAAAACGTCGCAGTACGAAACGCACGCCGGCGACAAGCGCAGGAAAGGCACTGTGCTCTGAGCGCCTCAGCACGACAGTCATCATCGCCACGTCGAAGACGGCCATGACGACGATCAGCCCGAAGATCACGACCGCACATCCGAAGCCCGCCGGCGTCAGTAGGAACCAGCCGATGTCCTGGTCGGTGAGCGCCGACTGATCGGAGGTCGCGATTGCTGCGGAAAGTACGAGGCTCACGAGCGGCAGGAGCACCGCGACAGCGACGAGCCGGGCAGCAACATGGATCAGCGTGAAGGGACCGAGGAACGACCAGGCCCGTTTGTATGACGCGAGCGCGGAACTGACAGGGCCTCTCGCTATTCTTCCTTCATTGCAGGCCAATCCCGTCGTCCTCCCGGTACGTCAGTTTCTCAATCCCGCGCTGATCCGCGGGTCCTGACAGAGTAAACCGGCTTGAGGCGGGCAAGCAGCCTCCCTACCCTCTCAGGATGACCAAGCCGAACCCCTTGCGCTACTTCAAGACTAGCCCAGAGACCATCCGCCTGGCCGTGATGATGTACAGGGTCTGTCAGAGGAACTCGGTTTGAGGCGGTGAAGCAGCCTCCCTACCCTCTCAGCATGAGCAAACCCAATCCCTTCCGCTACTTCAAAACAAGCCCGGAGATCATCCGCCTGCCGGTCAGATGTATGTCAGGTTTCCGCCGTCACTTCGAAACGTCGCGGACCTCCTTCACGAGCGCGTCATCGACGTCAGCCACGAGACGATCCGGTTCTGGTGGCATCGGTTTGGACCAACGTTCGCAGCTGAGATCAGGCGCAGGCGCATCGACCAGATGCGTTCGTTCCCGAGCTGACACCACCCTCGCGAGGGCGATGACGCGGCGAGAAGACGGTCGTGCGAAGATATCGCTGCCCGTAGGCGGCAGCCCTGAGCATGAATGAGCTCACAATTCTGCTCTTTCCTCAAGACGTCACCCCCAAGCGTCGCGGCATGGCGGCGGTCGCCGGTGCAAACGTCGCTGAACGACGCCGTGCGCTCGGACCGGTTCATCGGCGCGCAGCAGTGCACTGATGAGAATGTCCTCGAAGACCTCTCTCTGGGCGTGGCTGCCTCCGATACGCACGATCTCATGCACCATGGGCTCGAGGATTGCGACGCATCGCGCGTAGTCCCCGGCGACGAATTCGGCCGCAGCCCGGCAGATGGCTGGTACTACCGGTCCCGCCGGTAGCAGATCGTCTGCGAGTTTCGTCTCCAACTCGGAAATCCGGCGATCGAGACCCGGGCCGTTCCCGGTCGCGGCTGCAAGCAGCCCCATATGTGCATCGGAGAGCGCGGTACCCGCCCTTGGAAACGCCCGTTCGGAATATTCCGACACCTCTTGCCATGCTCGCTCCGGCACATCGTAGCCATACGCGTACAGGCGCCAAAGCAACGAGATGCCGTCGGTGACCACGTTCATCGGTGCTGCCAGCGTGACGCCCGGCCGAAAGCGCGAGTCAAACAGGGCGAGTGCGCCTTCCGGGTCTTCCCGGTTCAGGGCCAGCAAGGCCCAATGCCATGCAAGATGACCGTGCTGAATCCCCGCACGGTCATACCCTGGCATCCATTGGCCGAGCAGCTGGTCGGCCTCCTTAAGCGAGTCGTCCTCGAACATGGCATGTGCCAGTCCGTGGACGGCATTGGCATTCTCTTGCCGAAGTCCGAAGGCTCGTTCCGATATCCGTCGCCCGTTGAGAACGTCGCCGCTCTCGGTGAGAGCCCAGCCATAATAGGTCAGGAACCACCAGTCCTCGCCGTAGTCCCGGGAATGTCGCTCACAGAGATCAACGCGCGCCCGGTCATGATCGGACCTGCCGGAGAACGCCAGCAGCCCGAACGCTCCCAGGAGCGTTGACATGATCATGGTGTCACGGGGCCACTGGTCCAGATGGGGCAGTGCGCCGTTGAGGGCGCGGCCTGACTGCCCGCCAATTGCTGCTGCCAAAAGCTCGACATGGCTTCTCTCGCGATCGGTGCCGTTCGAGCTTACCAGTCTCTGCGCCACCGAAATGCTGACCCTCGCTTCGGCTGTATGGCCATACATCGCGTGGACGCGGGCGCGGGCCGCATGAGCCAACGCGAACTCGGGGTCCGCGGCGATTGCGCGGTCCAGCGCTGCCGTAGCTCCAGGCCAAGCGGCGAGGATGCAGTCGATGCCCTCGCGGTATGCGGCCGCCGCAGCACCGTTCATTGTCGAGATCGCCAAGCCGTATCGATCAGTCACCCCGGGCATGGCACCGTTGCTCCACGTTGGGCAATGTCACGGTCAGAACCAGCGTCAGAACCGCTCTCCCGGTCGTTGCTATGATCCATCGGGCTGCTTCAAGCAGGAGAAATCGCGCCTGGTTCAAGCATGAGAAGTCGCGCCTGGTGGCTTTTTAATTTTACTGCATGAACCACGCCGGATCCATCGGGCTGATGGCGTCACCCCACAAAGCCAGAGCCAAGGCATCGCGCATCTGGCTCGACACGATTCCGACGGGTTCCATCTTTCTGGTCGCCACGTTGTCTTGCAGAAAGACTTTCTCCGTTAATCCTAACGAGCCTCGGTCGGCGCCTCCACCGGATCTCTGCAAGATCTTTTCCTTAAAGTTCAATTTCTTGCATCGTCTCTATACAGAATAGGACAGGGAAGGGCGCTCGGACGCAATTACTCTGGCAGCACCCTCGGCTGCGCCTCCCATCTCGGCCGCCTGTCTTCGGGATAGTGCTGCGGCGGCTACCGAGCCCGCAGCGGCAGACCCCGATCTACCAGCCGCGCGACGTCACTGGCGCCGATGGGCCCGGCTCTCGTCGAAGTCATAGCGCGAATTGTGAACCGGTGCCGTGTTACCATTTCCGATCCGCATGAAAGTCCCGGGCCTCGCGGCCAGCATGAACGCGAAATCCTCCGAGGGGTCTTGTCAGAGCAAACCTGCTTGAGGCGGGATAGCCGCCTGCCTACGCTCTCGGCATGAGCAAACCCAATCCATTCCGCTACTTCAAAACCAGCCCTTAGGTCATCGGCGTCGCGGTCATGATGCACGCCCGCTTCCCGCTGCCGCTCCGGAATGTTGAGGAGTTGCTCCACGAGCGCGGCATCGACATCAGCCACGAGACGGTCCGGTTCTGGTGGCATCGCTTCGGGCCGATGTTCGCCACTGAGATCCAGCCCATGCGCATCGACAGACTGCGCGCCTTCGCGGCGTGGCGGTGGCATGTCGACGACGGCTTCGTGAAGATCCGTCGCGAGTTGCTTCTCATGGTGCACCCCGACCCCCGGGGGGACGGGCTCGACACCGTGTTCACCAGGTGCCGTCGCAAGCGCGCTACACCGAGACTGCTGAGGAAATTGATGACAATCTCCCGCAGGCCGGGATGGCAGCCTCAAATCCGCGTCGTACCTCTTCGACTTCCGGCGCTTCCGGGGTGGGCCCCCAACTTCGATTGCGCTGTCCCGAGCAGGTCGTCCAGCCCGGCGTAGCTGTAGGAAACGGAGGCCTTCTTTCCGTTCTCGAAGACGAAGAGATAGTGTTTCATCTCCGGCACCGCGCGGACCTCCATGAGTTCGGACCAGCGGAAGCGCGAACTTCCGCCGAAGGAGTTCGAGACGCTGAGCGTCGAGTTGTCGTAGCGCACCTTCGCCTTGAGCATCACCGGAATGATGAGAAGGCAGAAGACGGCCGCGGCCTGGAAGGCCCAAGGGATTGGCGCCACCGGATCGACCATGGGATACGCGAAGAACAGGGCGGCCAGTCCGAGGCAGGAAATCGTCGTGAACCAGCGCGTTCCTGCCCGGAGGCGCAACACGGTGTAGCCATCGAGGTCCCTCTGCGGCCGATCTGATCCAAGGCGGCCGATCGCGTAGATCAGCGCGACGAGAGGTATGCCCAGAACGATCGCAAGAACAAGCTTGAGACCCTTGCGGAACAATGGGTCGTCGCGCGTGATCCCGTGCGCGTCCAGCCAAGGCTCCCAGAGTTCCGGATGCCAGGCCGTGAACACGACAAGCCCGAAAGCGGCCGCGGTGATTAGGAAGAGGAACAGGACCCGGGCCATGCGAGAATCCCCCGTATCAGTTGGCCCGCCACCGCGACGCAGAATATGCGACACGGCAGAGCCACAGAGGATGCCGTATGAACGACGAAACCCCAAGGGCGAAGCGTTTCGTGAACCGCAAAACGCCCCCCGCTTCGACGTGCGAGGGGCGAAGAGGGCCCTGTCAGAAAGATCGACCTTGAGCCGGGTCGGGCGGGTTCGTAGCGTCTCGGAACGAGCAAATCGAACCCGTTCAAGGCCTTCCATAGCAGCCCCGAGATCAGCCGCCTGGCAGTGATGCTGTACGTGCGGTTCCCGCTCTCGCTCCGGACCGTCGAGGACCTCCTGCACGGGCGCGACATCGACATCAGCCACGAGACGGTCCGGTTCTGGTGGCAGCGCTGCGGGCCGATGTTTGCGGCTGAGATCCGCCGAAGACGCGTGGATCGGATGCGAACTCTCATCGCTTCGCATCTTTACGTTTTGGATGTTGTAATTTCGTGCCGAAGTTGGAGTTTGATCCGAACGAGGTCCACTTCGAAGACGGGAAGGCATGAACTATCCAATGTATGCGGCCATTGAAGGCCCGCTCATATTGATCGGCTATGGTTCGATCGGACGCGGCGTCCTGCCGCTAATCGAGCGGCATTTTGAGTTCGAATCCGCCCAGCTGCACGTCATCGATCCCCTCGCGGACCATGCCGAGTTTCTTCGCGGTAAGGGCTACGCCTTTCATCAGGTCGCACTGACGCGCGAGAACCACCGCGAGACGCTCGATGCGATCATGGCCGGGCGCAGCGGCGGGTTCTGCGTGAATGTCTCGGTCGATACGTCGTCGCTGGACATCATGCGTTACTGCCGCGAACGCGGGATGCTCTACATCGACACGGTCGTCGAACCCTGGCCGGGCTTCTACTTCCAGACCGACTCCGACCCCGGGAAGATGACCAACTACGCGCTCCGCGAGACTATCCTCGAGGAGAAGCGACGTCATCCGGGAGGTGCCACCGCGATATCCTGCTGCGGCGCCAATCCGGGCATGGTCAGCTGGCTCGTGAAGGAGGCCCTGCTCCAGATCGCGCGCGATACGGGCATGGGCGAGCAGGCGCCGGCGATCCGCGAGGACTGGGCCAGGCTGGCGCAGGCTCTCGGCATCAAGGGCATCCACATCGCCGAGCGCGACACCCAGACGGCAAGCTACAGCAAGCCGGCCCGCGTCTTCGTCAACACCTGGTCGGTCGCGGGCTTCCTGTCGGAAGGATATCAGCCGGCGGAACTGGGCTGGGGCACGCATGAGAAGTGGATGCCGAAATCCGCCTCGCAACATGACTATGGCTGCAAGGCGGCGATCTATCTCAACCACCCTGGCGCTTTGACCCAGGTGCACACCTGGTGCCCGACGCATGGCCCGCAGTTCGGCTACCTGGTCACCCATAACGAGGCGATCTCGATCGCCGACTACTTCACCGTGGGAAGCGGCGCGACGCCGGACTATCGGCCGACCTGCCACTACGCCTATCACCCGGCCAACATGGCGGTGCTGTCGCTGCATGAATGGTTCGGCTCCGGGCAGATGCAGACCGATCACCACATCCTGTCGGAGCACGAGATCGTCGACGGGGTCGACGAGCTCGGCGTGCTGCTGTTCGGGCATGCGAAGAACGCCTACTGGTATGGCTCCCGCCTCTCCGCCCGCGAGGCGAGGGAGCTTGCGCCCTACCAGAACGCGACCGGGCTGCAGGTCACCTCGGCCGTCCTCGCTGGCATGGTCTGGGCCATGGAAAACCCGGAGGCCGGCATCGTCGAGACCGAGGAGATGGACCATGTCCGCTGCCTCGAGATCCAGCGCCCCTATCTCGGCCCGGTCGAGGGACACTACACCGACTGGACACCCTTGGAGAGCCGGCTGAAGGGGTTCGGAGCAGAATCGGACGAGGACGATCCGTGGCAATTCCGGAACGTTCTGGCAGCGCGCGCGCAGTAGGAAAGGGGGCTGGGTTCAAGCAGATGAAGCCGACTTGCGCCGGCGACGGACTTTCCTATCCGGCCTCCGTGACGTTGCCGGGCCCCTTCCGCCCCTTCACGACCAGCCGCTAGGTCACCCGCCGGGTCGAGACGCCGTCGATCAAGGCCTCCTGGATGACGGCGACCAGCGCCTTTCCGAGGTGCGCGGCGACTCGAGGAAGCCGGGGAAGTAGGAGCCCTGGCGCAGTTTCGGCACACGCAGGTTCAGGACACCGAGCCGGGTCTTGAGCTCGCGCTCGGGATAGCCATTGCGCCAGGTGAGTCGCCCGTCGCCGCGCTCGTAGCGCCCGGCGCCGACAAGGCCCTCCACGTCGTGCTCCATCAGGAGCTGCAGCACCGCCTCCGCAACAGTGCGCAAAAAATCTCCGTCAGCCTGCTTCTGTAAGAGCTCGATCAGGGGCATGCTGGTCTCGGTCATCGGGGTGTCCATCGCCCCGTTGTTGAAGTCGCCAATGCGATCGATCACAAACCCGTGTCATTTGCCATGCCTACTGGCGCCGTACCACGCCGCTCGTCTTTACTCCCCGGAGCACCTTTTCCGCCGGAGACCAAGATGCGCATCTATCTGACGGGCGTGCTGGCCGCCTTAGCCCTGATCATCACGTCCAGCGTGCACTCGATGGCGAAAGAGCCTGTGTATCAGTCCCTTTTTGGTGGCGCGGCGATAAACGGCTTTGACCCCGTCGCGTATTTCAAAGAGCGTCGACCGGTCGAGGGCTCCTCCGAACTCACATATGATTGGAACGGAGCGACCTGGCGCTTCGCGAATTCGACCAACCGTGATCGCTTCGCCGCCCACCCGGAGGCCTTTGCCCCGCAATATGGTGGCTACTGCGCTTGGGCGGTCTCGCAAGGCTATACCGCATCCACCGATCCTGAGGCGTGGAAGATCGTGGATGGCAAACTCTATCTCAACTACTCGAAGAGTGTCCAAGCGCGCTGGGAGGAGGACCTTCCGGAGAACATTGCGAAGGGCAACGCAAATTGGCCGAAAGTTCTCGAATAGCAGTAGTGGTCGCGGGCGACGCCCCGGGCGTCGTTGCGAGCGCGCACTCCTGGCACATCGTGTGAGTTCGCGCAGGGCCATTTGTACAGCGGCAGCGGGCGGATTGCCCACAGCCGAACCCAAACAGTAATTTTCCACCAGCTCTCGCTGAAGGTCATCGAAAAGGAATTATATCATTTAATATCAATTACTCAATTATTAGAGAACGTTGGAGTCCAGTCGCGTTTGCTCCGCCACTTGCCCCCGCGAAAGCGTTCTCCCGATCCGGCTGCGGCCAGATTTTTCCGTTGTTTTCGAGAGTTATGCGGGAGACGGTGAGCACCGGACCCGCCGCCTGGTAGCCTGAAAACGGTCTCTCAGGGCCGTTGTTCTCTGGACCTGATGACTGCGCGGATTTGGTGCAGAGCTTGTAGCTCACTGAGATCCCTAGGCTTTCCAGCAGGGCGACCTGAACACTTCGATGCCGGTAGCACTCGCCGAAATGGAACAGAAATCGAACGCCCGCGATTGCGGTCGTTCGCTGCGGCGCTTCGTGATGACCGGGATGCGGACGAAGCGGCCACTCATAACAGCAGGTACATCAGCCAACTCCCGCGCCAAAGCCGACGGTCATTTAAGACGAGCGGTTCAGTTCTCGCCGTGATGCCTGTACCGTTCCGAGAATTTTCGATAGAAGAGGCCTCATGAGCTTTCGTCGCCTCGCGGCAATCTTGTCTCTCGACGTCGTCGGCTACAGCCGAATGATGCAGGGTGGGTCGGGCCCCCTTCTGAGGACGTTGAACATGCTCTACCGCGATCTGGTCACGCCGGTGGTGCATGCTAACAAGGGCCGGGTGGTCAAGCTTCTAGGCGACGGCGCGCTGATCGAATTTCCATCCGCCGGACAGGCTCTGGAGGCCGCCATCGCCATACAGACCCGCCTGCGCGAGCCCGACCACCCGTACCATACGCCGGAGCCCATCCAGCTCCGCGCCGGTCTCGATGTGGGCGACGTCACGGTCGAGGGTGATGATATTTTCGGTGATGGTGTCAACATCGCTGCGCGGCTTCAGGCGGCGGCGGAGCCGGGCGGAGTGCTGGCCTCAAGGATGCTCTGCGACCTCGCCGGAGCCGATTTCACCGACCGCCTGCGCGGCCAAGGATTGCGCAGCTTCAAAGGGATCGCGCAGCCGATCGAGGTACTTTCGGTCAACTTCACGGATGAGGCGGGGCCGAAGACGCCTGCGGCGTTCGCGACGACGCAGGAGATCCAGTACTGCCGGACCGACGACGATGTGAACCTTGCGTGGACCGCAGTTGGCGAAGGGCCGCCGGTGGTGAAGGCGCCGAATTGGGTCGGGCACCTGGAACTGGACTGGCGCGCTCCCGGCATCGCGCCGGTCTGCGCATCGATCGCCAAGCACTACCGACTGATCCGGTTCGACGCTCGGCTCAACGGCCTGTCGGACTGGGAGGCGGAGATTTGTACGTTTGACCAGTTTGTGGACGACCTCGAGACGGTGTTCGATGCCGCCAGGGTGGAACGCGCGCCGGTCCTGGCGATCTCGCAGGGTTGCGCTGTCGCGGCGGCCTTCGCCGCCCGCCGTCCAGGGCGCGTCGCGGCCATCGTCATGATCGGGGGCTTTCCGGTTGGCCGGGCGAAACGGACTTCGAAAAAGGATCTGGAGCGCGCGCTGGCGATGCGGCAGATGATGACCGCGGGGTGGGACGACGACTATCCGTCGCTGCGCGATCTGATGGCGCAGATCATCGTGCCCCGCGCGAGCGAGGAGGCGCGGCGGCAATACGCAGAGGACATGCGCAAGATGATCTCGCCGGAGAACATGGGCCGGTATCGCGAGGTGATCGACAATATCGACATCCGGGACCTGTTGCCTTCGGTCCAAGCGCCCTGCCTCGTCTGCCACGCGACGGGCGATCGGATGCAGCCGGTGGAACAGGGCCGGATGTTCGCCAAGGCCCTGCCCAATGCCCGGTTCATTGCATACGAAAGCTCCAATCATGGAATGACGAAGAACGATCCAGAGTGGCCGCGGTTGGAGCGCGACGTGCTGGCGTTCCTCGCCGCGCACAGATGAGCGCGCTACCCCATTTTTGAACCGTCCGCTCCGGGCTCGAAGCCGCCTTTCTGCAGTGCAGGAGCGCGGGCTTGAACCTTGCGCCATGAGCAGCCATTGGCAAGAAGCAGGTTTTTTCTGTTTTCAGTGGCCTAGCGCGCCCTAGGGACCTTCAGCGGTCGTAAGCGGTCGTCGGACGAATTGGGCCTGACCGACGGCTCTGAGCCCTTTCCGGAAGTGGTCCGCCCGGCGCCCTCGCAAATGCAGCATAAGCTCAACCGAGGTGAAAGCTGCGGCGCAGAAGGAATAGCGGTCATTCGTGACCAGCGCAGCGAGATCTCAGACCCCGATGTCCGGGTTGCGGACAAAGCCGAAGTTCGGCACCTTGGCAACCGTCAGAAACCTGCCGTGCGGATCGGCTCAGTAAACCCCATGATCAGTCAAACACGCCCAAAGCGTTGAGTGTTTCTCTGACCCGCACGATGATCGATGGGTCACTGAAGGACTGGCTGCGCGACCAACTCGTAATTGATAGCGGCGAACCAGAAGCCTCTGCTGCCCGAATGATCTCCTTGGCCTCGTTGGTTCGTCCGCTCTCGGAGAGTGCTGCAATCAATAGTACCGGACTGAGAACGGACGGGTTTCGGTCGTAAACCTCTTCAAGCACCTCTGCCGCGGCGTCGTAATCGCCCGCGAGGTAGTAACTCCGCCCTAGCTGGACCTGATACCAGTCGGGATAGATCGGGCAGAGCGCCTTCGCCTTATGCATGACGTCGATGGCATCAATTGGTCGACCACAGAGGCTCAAAACCATCGCAACAGTTGCGAGAACGAAAGACTGCCCACCGGCACGCTGGAGCGCTTCGTCCACATATTCGCTGGCGTTTTCAAACTCACCCGCTTGAACCGCGCTCATGGCGAGCAGGGCGAACGGCTCAGAAAAGTCCGGATCGAGCGCATGCGCTGTTTGGGCTGCTTGCTTTGCCTCATTCAACGAGCGCAAAGGGTCAGAAGTCCAACCATGCCGTGCGTCGGACCAATGGGCCCAGCCGAGCTTGCACCAAGCTACTGCGTATTTGGGATCAGAGCGCAGCGCTTCCTCAAGGAGCCGCTTACCCTCGCGGTTCTCTTCGAACTTATGCTGATCGACGAGTTCGGCCGCACGGATGCATTTCTCCCACGCTTCCAGCTTTCGCGTGCCGCTCGCCCAAAGGCGCGCCTGCTCTCCATCGGTCAATTTCACTTGCAGCGACGACGCGATTTCCCGCGTGATTTCATCCTGAATGTCAAAGATATCGTCGACCTGGCGGTCGTAGCGTTCCGCGTAAATCGTCTGTCCGGTCCGGGTGTCCGACAGACTCGCCAGGACACGAATCCGGTCTCCTTGCCGCCTGACACTACCCCTGAGAGCGAAGCGCACATTCTGCTCTCGGCCAATCTTTCGGACATCTGCCGAGGCCGCCTCGTAGGATTTCGTCGATGCGCGATCCATCACCGCCAATCGCTCGATTTTCGAGAGGGCCGTGACAACTTCCTCGGTCATCGCATCACAAAAGAACCTTTGTTCCGGGTCGCTAGACAGGTTCTCGAACGGCAGTACCGCAATCGATGGCCTGTCCGACGCTTTGGGGGTCGCCTCAGAAGGCTTGGGTTCGGTGCAACTGGGAAGCGACGGCCAGTGCCAGACTTTCATCGGAGTGTCTATGTTCTTGACGGTGACCTCTCCGGCATCGTCGAATTGAACCCCAACATGCTTGACGCTTTGCTGGTGAACAACATCCGAGACACAAACTCCGCCTCGCCCTGCGAGCCCTTCGAGCCTTGTTGCGATGTTGACGCCATGCCCGTAGAGGTCGTCGCCATCGGCAATCACATCACCCAGGCTGATGCCAATCCGAAGCTGTATGGCGGCGTTGTCCTTTGCGAGCGCGTCTTGAATGGAAAGCGCCGCTTTGACAGCGCCGACGGCGCTCGCAAACTCGACCAGCATCCCGTCGCCGAGGAGTTTGAAGACCCGGCCGCCATTGGCAGCGACCGCGGGTTCAATCTGGTCACTGCGGCATGCTTTCATGACACGGAGTGTTCCGAGCTCGTCTTCGGCCATCAGTGCCGAATAACCGACAATGTCGATCGCCATGATCGCGGCGAGTTTGCGTTGCATGCGGCACGTTCCTCTGGGGAAATGCTAGCCGAGACGGGCGATACTTGAACAGATCCACAGCCGCGATCGTCTGTTGCAGCCGCCGGAGCGATGCTTCGTCATCAAAGAGTAAGCACCCAGTCGGGACTCAACTGTCTTGAATTTTTGGTTCCTGACGGCCTTTTGGGGTCGGAGCAGTCGTTCGGCGCACGGATAGCGAAAGGCAGCTCAGCGGACCAAGCCGCCGTTAGCAGATGCGGCACGATCCGCCCCAAACCGAATGCGGGGCCGACGCGACGAGCGTCATTTTTGCTGCACTGCCGCGGGCCGCTCCGGAAGCGGCCGTTCCCAGCACCTCCGAATGGCCTGTTCAGCACCGGCCATTCGTTGCGCCGCCGCAGGGTGTCTCAGATGCGGACTTTGCTGACACTGAATTTCTGCCCCAAATCTTGAGAGACTCCTGCTTTCAATGCGCGGGCACCCACTATTCACATACCGATTGGGGCATGTTTGCAGCGTTGTGCTAGCCTGAGCCCTCCGGGGAGGGAGTCGCATGACATTAGACAAGGCGCAGGACACAGAGTTCGTACGTTTCTGGAATGAGGTTCTGGAACCGAAATTCACAAGGTATAGGCATATTCTGCAAGGCGGCCTGTCCAGGCACTCGGCTGCGATCATCCCGAATTTGCCTATAAAAAAGGGAATGTCAGTGCTCGACGTGGGCTGCGGTTGGGGCGACATGTCCCTGCAGGTGGCCGAGATGGTTGGAGATGAGGGTCGGGTTGTCGGGATAGATTGCGTCGACGCGTTCCTGGAGGAGGCCCGCAAAGATGCCGCCGCGCATGGCCTGTCCAATACGGAGTTTCGGCGAGGTGACGCGGAGATCGCCCTGCCTGAGAGTGAGTTCGACTACGTGGTCGCTCGCTTTGGCACCATGTTCTTCAAAAACCCTGTTGCAGCGCTGAGGCGAATGCGGCTCGCGCTGAGACCGGGTGGGTGGATGACACACATCGTCTGGCGCCGAAGAGAAGACAACCCAGCCTGGCAGGCTGCCAAGGACATCGTGCTGAGGCATCTGCCTCCGCCTGGAGAGGATGCCGACACCTGCGGCCCTGGTCCATTTTCCATGGGCAATCAGGAAATGGTGGAGATCATGATGAAGAGTGCGGGCTACGAAGAAATCAGCTTCAAACGCGTAGACGAGAAGATCATGGTCGGCACAACTCCGGAGGAGTGTATCGCCTTCGCCCTCGCCATAGGGCCCGCCGGTGAAGTTTTCCGTGAGGCCGGCGAGGAGCTCGCCGAAGCCAAGCGTTCGGTGATCGAGGCCGAGATGCGGGAGTTCTTTGACGGCCAGGAGCGGGACGAAGTCGGCATCTGGGTCCCAACCTCTTCGTGGGTCATCACCGCGAGAAATCCGGGTTGAATGAGAGTTATCGCCCTTCCGAGTGCGCCTCTGCCGTTGAGCTGGCCCGCCGAGCGGACATCGCCCTCTTGGAGAGTTTGGTTCGGCGGAGTCACCGGTGAATGATAGCTGAGAAGATCGATCATATCATGTTTGATCGGCGGGAGAGCAGCCATCAAACCTTGATCATCAGTTGACCGCTGTGCGGGGACAGCAGCCTCTCGGATCAGCTTCTGGTATCCTCCATTTCGGAGGTCCTGGGGAGATAGATGCCATGCCAAAAGTGCTACTCCATCACATTTCGTATCCCGTGAGAGATGTTGAGGTGTCAGCGACCTTTTACGAAGACCTGTTCAAACTGGAGCGCTTGCCTCGCCCAACGTTTCCGATACCCGGAGTGTGGTTGGGATGCGGGGATCGCCAAATCCACCTCGTGCTCAACGAAGCTGGAACTTATCGCAGCTCCCGATCTCCCGACATCGCAGACGTTCATTTCGCATTCTGCACTGACGATTTCGAGGGAATGCTCGAACGGCTAGAGGCAGCCGGGTTTCGAGAGGATTTGCCGGAAGGCGACAGAAAAAGGGTTCTTATCCTTCGTGAAGGTCCCGCCGGCTTCCCACAGCTATATCTGCTCGACCCCGATCTCAACACGATCGAAGTGAATGCAGCTCCGATGCCGGGGGACGCCTGAGGCTGCACTTTTTCCCTGCCGCCATGGCCTCGACGCGGTCACCCGATCAGACCTGCGAGACTTGGTGAGGCCCCAGGTCCCTTGCGTGAAAACCGTGACGCGGTTGTTGTCCTATGAGACCACGCCGGCGATCAATCACTCGGCGGCCAAGGCCTTCTGGCGGCAATAGCAAGATGCCTTGATCGGAACCTCTGCGCGGGCCGCGGCCTTGTCTAGTTGCAGTTTGATGTGGGCGGCTTCGACTGTTTCGCCGCGCCGCACCAAGCACTCGTGCAAGCCGTGCAGGCTCCAAACATTACCCGGATGCTGACACGCCCGGCTCAGCGTCCTGTCGAGGCCGAGATCCGCGCGATATACCGCTTCCGCTTCTTGGGTGTGACCCTGTTCCAGAAGAAGAGCACCGAGCGCGTGGCGGGTGGGCTGCATCCAGCCCCAAGGCTCGTCGTAGGGGAGATTGTCGTCGATCTCGACTGACTTTCGCAGATGCTCGAACGCAGTGTCGTGCTCTCCCTTGTGATAGGCAAGTTCCCCCAGTGAGTGGCCCAGATTGGTCGGTCCAAGTTGATTGTTAGTGCATGGCAGGCGCTCGGTCGATTGAAGTGATGACCT
>NZ_JAMFKN010000016.1 GCF_023487995.1 Thermohalobaculum sediminis | reverse complement strand
TTGTGGTGCTTGTTCGCCATTCTCGATCCTCCTCTGCTTCATCATAGAGGTGGACCAAATCGTCTGGGGAGGCTCATCTGGAGATTGGGGGCATCAACCCTCGCCTCGGTGCAATGTTGTTCAGAATAGGATAACATTACTTCGCTCCATCGATTAAAGCGCCGAGGACGAATGGGAGTGCGACGATCTTCATTCACTCCTTCGCAACAACAGTGTCGTAGAGCCCATAATGCGTGAGCCCCTCGTGGCTCTCGATACCCGTGTACCGCAGCGATGCGTCCTCGTACCGCCGAAAGGCAAACACCGCTTGGTTCATCTGCTCGGTGTTGAACACCTTCAGGCGCACGAGCAGATGAAAATCCTTTACCGTCAATCCCGTGACGGCGAGGAACAGATCCGGTTCGAGCTTGGTAATCACATCCTGCAGCGTGTTCTCGCGGAAGTCCGTGAGATACATGAATGCGGGAATACGAGTGGCGAACTTGATCAGTTTCTCCTGCACCTTCTTGCGCGCGGACTTGTACTCTTTCTCCTCGTCCGAAAGCTCCTTCTTCTCGCCCGCAGTGAGCTCACGCTCCTTAGCCTTGTTCTTGAGCTCTTTGACCTTTTCGCTCTTGTTGATGATGGTCTCGATGATGTTGTCGCCCAGTGCGCGCCAGCCCTCGATGCGCTCCACCGCGGCCATAGCCTCCGGGTTATCCATGATCCGGCGCAGCGTATCGTTGTCGACATTTACGAGCAGCGCGCTCTCCCACTTGCGCGCCAGCAGCGTGGCCGACGTCCCTGCCATGGCGATGTCGAGGATGCCGCCAGCATCGATCTGGGTCATGTTCGCGCCGTCGTAGGCCAGCACCGGCAGGAACGACACCAAGTCCTTGACCGCGTTTTCCGGGTTTGGCTCGTTGGGGGACAGCCCAATTGCATATTCGGAAAGCTGGCGTAGCGCCCGCGTCGGCGCGAAGTCGAATACGAAGCAGATGGGCTTCAGGATCTCCTCTTCGTTCGGATTGTCGCCGTTCGGATTCTTGATTGACCAAGGCGACTGCACCCGGAACGCCGCCTGGAAATAGGTCTCGGGCGACTTCAGGTTGCGCAGCATCAGGATCGATGACCACTGCGCCACGGTCACGCCGGTCGTCAGTTTTCCGCACGACAGCGTGATGGTCTTGGTATCAAAACCGCTCCCAATCGCCTTGCGCACCGGCGGCAGCGCGTCCAGACCGATCCCCGCCGACGCACCGGCGGCGACGGCGACCCTGTACTCGTGCCAGAAGGTGTTGTGCTTCTCGGCCAGCAGGTTTGCCATCGCGTGGCACGCCGCCACATTGGGCAGGAACCAGAATGAATGCTGAAGGTACGGCAGCAGACGAACGTCGGAGTATGGAAACGGCGGGCGTGTCCCCGTCTTCAGGCTCTCGACGGCCTGCGGCGCGTATTGTCCGCGGATGATGTCCAGCCACTTCTGCACGTCGCTCTTGTGCTTGAACTGCACGACCGCGCCCGTGCCGGTCGCGGCGAAGAACTCGTTCAGATCGAACTCGTCGAACTCACCCGCACTCGCGACCGCGACCAGTTCATCCGGCATCTGGTAGGTGAGCAATCGCATCTGCGGCAGCGCGTCATAGGGATTCCACTTGCCGGGGTGCGTGGCTGCGAACCCTGCCTTGGCACGCTGCTCGTCGGTGTACGTCCAGTTGAAGATCTGCTCCTCGATGAACTCGCCGGTCGCCAAGGCCTTGAACGGCGTGCCGGAGAGATAGAGGTAGGCCTTCGTGGTGATTGGGAGAAACTCGGCCTCCCTCTCCGACAGGATGGTCAGGTCCTCGTTCACCTCCTCCAGATCGGCGGCGTATTCGAGCTTGGCCTCTTTCTTGGCGACCGCCGCCTCCTCGCCCTCGAAAAGCTCCTTGGCGGTCTCACGCCAGGCACCGAAATGGTATTCGTCGAACACCACAAGGTCCCAGTTCACCTCGTGGAGCCATTCGTTCTTCGGCTTGATGTTCCCCGCGGCGTCGCGGCCCAGCAGGTCCTGAAACGAGCCGAAATAGACCACCGGCTTCCTCGGGTCGACCTGCGTTGGATCGCGTCCGGAGGAGCGTGACAGATACTGCCATCCGTCGAAATCCTTGTGGCTCTCGAGGTCAGTCTGCCAAGCGTCCTCGACCGCGGGCTTGAAGGTCACCACGAGGACACGCTTGGCGCCGAGCTTTCTGGCGAGCTGATAGGTTGTGAACGTCTTGCCGAAGCGCATCTTCGCGTTCCAAAGGAAGCGCGGGACGGCGTGCATGTCTTCCGACCAAATCGAGTGGAAGTAGGCATGCGTCTTGTTCACGGCCTCGGCCTGTTCCCGGCGCATCGGGAAGTTTTCGGAATGCGTGCCTACGAAAATCTGGCCGGTGCGCAGTTCGGTCAGCACCGTCTGCACATCCGCGACCGTGCAGCGCATCCATTCGCCATCCACCCGTTCGATGCCCTTACGCATTAGCGCCGCGCGCAACTGGTGGTCGGAGAAGACAGACCCGTCCTCACGCTCGGCAGGTTCGTCAAGGACGATGGTGAAGTTTCGGATCGCGGCGGTTTTGAGCTGTTCGGCTACGCGCTGCCTTACGTCCCGCGTCGTCTGCCCGATCTTCAGCTGGCCGCTGTGCCCGTCATCGTCGATGGCATAAGCGTAGATTCGTGGCCGGGCTTCGGGTTTGGGCGCGAGGATTTCGTCAATGGTCGGCTTACTCATCGTCGCCACTCAATGGACGCACTATTTTCTCGATGAAGGCGATCTCGTGAGCCGTCAGGCGATACCGCTGGTAGAGATCGGCGTCGGTCCAATTTTGAGTCCAGTCCTGCGTTGGAACGAATGTGTATACCTTCCGGGTCACATGCTGGGACGACTTATGGAGAAGGATCAAGAACCTCGTCAGACGGCAGGAGAGGTAGGACAAGACACTCTCCGCCTCCTCTTTCGTGTCGAATGGGCCGATGCAGAGGTAGGTCTCGGACGACACCGTTCCCGGCCCCGCCACGAAGGGCGTACTGATAATTCGGTGCGGATAGGTATCTCGATTTCCGGTTCCCGGTGCAGCGTAGCCTGCAAACAGTTTCCACTTGTCGATAAGATGTGCCCCAGACCTGACAGCATCTCGCGGAACGTAACCGACACCTCCGTTTTGATGAATTTTCAGATCACCTGGAGACTTCGTGCGGTTTCCTTTAAAAAAAGTCCTGAAGCCGAAAGCTCGCGCCGAACTAACAAGTCGGTCAAAGCGCTTTTCTTCGGGCAACGCGAGCGTCTTTGTTTGACCGGTCTCTCGTGCCATCACCTTTTTAAGGATCGACACACCTTCATTGAAGCGCACAAAAATGTCTGCACCCTTTTCCAGAAGCGGACGCGTCGCTGTCGAGACTGGCCAGTCCTTGAAATGAGTCGAGACCCGGCAGGACCCCGGATTCTCCTTGTCCCAAAGAAAGTAGCAAACGCCACCTTTAAGCCCCACGCCTGGGAATACATCCGCAGCACTGAGAAAATCATCGATGGAGCGCAGTCGATTGTCTGAAAGCATCGATTCCCTGAAGTCATCGAGGCCCTTCCCGCCGGAGAACCAGCGGGATGGTATAACCATGGTCAAATAACGTGGCTCAAGATTTTTCGCCTGTTCAACGAACTTCTGATATATCGGCGCAGCGCTTGTTCCATGCCCACCGTCGTCTAGCTGATACGGCGGGTTTCCAGTAATCACGTCGAAATGCATGACGCCTCCATAAAACTCGGCCATCCGTGCTTTGATGTCGTCAGTGTGAATGAACGCGTAGGCATGGGTTTCAAGGCTCTCACCGCGGTCGAGAGTCTCCCTGCTCGCACCGCAATACGTACACTTGCCGTCTACCCATGTGTGCTCGGTGCGCTCGAACCAGATATTACCCGCATCGGTGGCAAATCTACGGGCGACGGAGTGCTGACCATTCGCGTGCTTCGAGCAGTAGACGCTCCGCCGCGCCAGCATGGCTGTCAGCTGTGTGATGCCGATGCCGAAGACCTGCCGGGTCAGAATGTGGTCCACGCGGTCTTGCAGGCCGGGTATCTGGTCGGCCAACCCCTTGGTCAGGCGGCTGGTGATCTCGCGCAAGAACACGCCAGACTTGGTGCAGGGGTCAAGGAACCGCACCGTACTATCGGCCCAGATGTTCGCGCCGCCATGATCCGCCGCCCAAGATTCGGCCAGCATGTCGAGCATGCGGTTCGCCAATTCGGGTGGGGTGAACACCTCGTCGTTCGATAGGTTCGCGATGCACGTCAACACGTCTGGGTTTCGGGCGCGTAGGGCGAAGCTCGCCTGCATGCTCATGCTGCCTCCCTTGGTATTCCGCTCGCAGCGGCAAGATCGCGAACATGCGTCGGTGGATAAGTCCGGATCGGAGTGAAGATCTCGTGCTTGCCAAGATTGGCGAAAGGCGATCCCCCCACGCTGAAAGCCGCCGAGCCGGTGAGAACATCGAGGCGGAAATCACGACGCTGGAACTTGCCCTTGCCGAGATAGCCCCACTCGGCGAAGGCGATGGGCAGGCCATCCTGCGTCTGCATCGTCAGTGCATCACCATGCACGAGGTTCTGCGCGAGGACGAATGACGCGGCACGATACAGATCGTCCGTTTCGCTGATGTTCAGATACTCGGCCAGGACCTCCAGCATGTTCGCCCGGCATTCAGCGATATTGTCCTCGAGTAGCTCGATCCCGTAAGTGCACATCAGCGCGAGAAGTGCATAATGCCTTTTCTGAAATTCGGATTTCCCGAACTTCTTTTCGACGGCGGCGAGCTTGCGTTGAAAGACCCGGACGAGAAAATTGCCGCTGCCGCACGCGGGCTCGAGGAACCGAGAGTCAATACGGTCCGTCTCGTCCTTGACAAGGTCGAGCATCGCATCCACCAGCCATGGTGGAGTGAAGACTTCTCCATGATCGGCGACGCGCTTCTTAGACTTGATCAGGCTCATGGCTGATACATGCTAGTAGAGCTAGCCATCTCGATAGCGTGTTCAATCTCAACGGCGCTCATTCGGCAATCCAGGGGTTGATCAGTTCGATCCCGCAGCCCTCGAAATCGGCGGTGTTGCGGGTTGCGACCGCTGCCCCACTGGCCCGGGCCACCGCCGCAATCAGGCAATCTGCCTGGGCGATAGGTCGCCCGGCTGCGCGGCGGTCGGCGGCGATGGCGGCGTAGGACTCGGCGGCAGGACTGTCGAAGGGCAGGATGCGGCCGGCGAAATCATCGCGAAGGATGCGATCGATGGTGACGGCGAGCGCGTCGCGGCGCTTGCCATTCACCATGATGGCGACACCGTAGCGCAATTCGGCCTCACTTATCGCCGTCAGATAGATTTCCGCCCCGTCCTGCGCCGCGAGCCAGCCCTCGACCCGCGATTCGGGCTCCGGACGCAAGAGTTCGGACACAACATTCGTATCGAGAATGACCATGCTCAGGCCGGATCGAAGGTGGGCGGCCCGCGCATCGGGTCACGTGGCGGAATATCAAGCTCCACCCCGCCAAAAGGTGCAATGCGTGCCCGGATAGCCGCGGCCAGGTTACGAGGCGGTTTCGCCTCGCCCACCACCTCGCGCAGGATCTCGCGGGCCTCTTCTTCCATCGACCGGCCGTGCTCCGCCGCGCGGACACGCAGGCGGCGCTTGATAGTGTCATCGAGATTACGGATTGTGATGCTGGCCATCGCGCCCTCCCACCGTCAGCCAAGATGTAAGCAACGATTGCATTGCAATCAAGCCGTGTTCGGCGCTGGCACCTCCCCAAAGAGCCCGCGCTTGCCGATCGGCTACTCACCCACCACCTTCAGCCGCGGCCGCAGCATCTCGCCCACCGCGTTGACCCCAGCGCGGAGCGGCGACTCGATCAGATGGGCATAGCTCTGGGTGGTGCCGATTTGGGTATGCCCGAGCAGCTTCCCGATCATCTCGAGCGAGGCGCCGCCGGAGACGAGAAGCGAGGCGAAGGTGTGGCGCAGATCATGGATGCGCACGTCGGGGATCTCGGCGTTCTCGCGCATCCGGGCCCAGAAGCGCTTCAACTCCTGCACTGGCTGGCCCTCGACATCGCCGGGGAAGAGGAAGAGGCAGCCCGGCGGCACCGCCTCGCGACGCAGGCGCACGAGCGCCACGGCCTCCGGCGAGATCGGGATGCGATGGGTGCGGCGCTGCTTGGTGTATGCCGCCTGCTTGGTCCAGATCGCGAGGTCGAGGTTGAACTGGTCGAAGGTGGCGGTGCGGACCTCGCCGAGCCGCGCGCCGGTCAGCATGCAGAGGCGGATGATGCCGGCGGCGCGCTGATCCTCGTCGCGGGCCAGCGCGTCTGCGAGGCGGTTGATCTCGTCGAAGGAGAGGAAGCGCTCGCGGGCGGTCTCCGGGCGCTTGCGGAAGCCCAGCGCCGGGTTGTCGCTCCGCATGCGCCACTGGACCGCGAGGTTGAACATCTTCCGGAGCGCCTCGCCGACGCGGTTCGCCCGGACGGGCGTCGGCTTGGCGGGCTTGAGCGGCGTCCGGCGCTTTGCCTTGGGCTGCCGCTTCGCCGGGCGCGTCCGGCCCTCGGCGATCTTGGAGAGCAGCTTGTCGACATCGTGCGGCGTGATGTCGGCGACTTTCTGGTTCCGCCATTCCGGCAGCACCAGCTTCTCGAGCATGCTGATCTGGTCGCGGGCATTGGTTGCCTCGAGCTTCGGCAGGTGCTCGGCAATGAATCGCTCGGCGAGATCCTTGACGGTCGGCGCCTCGCGGCTCGACTTGCGGCCATCGAGCGGGTCGTCGCCGCGGTCGATCTCGCGCTTCAGCCGCTTGGCCTCCTCCCGAGCGGCGGTGACGGACCATGCCGGCCAGCCGCCGATGGTGAAGCGGCGCTGACGCCCGGCGATCCGGTAGATGAGCACGAAACCCTTGCGGCCGGATTCGTAGACGCAGAGCCCGAAGCCCGAGCAGTCCTCGTCGAAGATGACGTATTTGCGGCTGCCGATGCCGGCAGCCTTCACGGTGCGTTCGGTCAGACGTGTGTTCATGGCGCTCCCCTCATCATGCCGACTGAGCAAGGTGAGTCGGCGGGGAGCAACCTGCTCTTTGGCAGCGAGCGGCGCGGAGGCGGAAACCGGCGGAATTCCCGGGGGGAATTCTGCCGGTCGCGATCGGCGCGGGCCGAAGATCAGGGAAAATTTAGCCCCACCAGATGCCTCAGCAACGGGCGGGGCCCTGTTCCCTGCCGGTCGAACACCGGTCAAACCACAGTCATTCGGCCTTCAGATCCTGCCATACGGACTGAATCCGGCGCCGGATCGTGCTCTCGTCCGGCGCTTCGCCAAACTCCGAATGCGCGATGAACCAGTCCTGCATCTCGACGATCAGGTCTCGCTGACGCTCTGGCATCCCGCCGGTGTAAATCCGCTTCAGAAGCGCGCGGTAGAAGCCCTCCCAGTCGTATTTCGACGGCGCGCCGGCGTTCGATCCACCGCGACGACCGATGCCGTGGCGGCTCTCGAAGCGCTCGATCTCGGTCGCGGTGATGAGGATGTCCGGCGCCGTCACCCTGAACCCATCCCTCGGACTCGTGATGGCCCGCCAGGTCGCTGAGCCCGCAGGGCGGGCGCAATGTAGGTAGACCTTCTTCGCGGCGCGCCCATGAGGCCGGAACAGAGGTCGGATCGCGCTCCCGGGGACGATCATCAGCCCGCACGCCGGCTCGTCCCCGAACCAGACCTCGGAGAACCCGACGACCAGTTCGATCTCATCGGCGATCGCCCATTCGGCGATCTGGGCCTGCGTGCAGTCCCAGCGCACTGCTGCCTCCAAAACCGTAAAGAAGTACTTCGGTGGGAACGCCATGACCTGCCTCCTGATCCTGCCGCCACGCACAACCCACGGATTCGACAACACGAATCCATGCCCCTGCCGCATCGGCGGGGGTGGTCTCACTGGCGATTCTGATTGACCTCGTCGTTCGGAAACGTTCGCGGAAAGCGGGGGTCGATCAAGCCGGAATCACCCTCGCTCACCGCCTCGTCATCGAAGCCGCAGAAAGCGGCGGAATTCCCCCGGGTAATTCCGCCGCTTTCTGCCTCCGTGCCGGTCGGGCCCGTGTGCTTGTCTCCGCCCCGCCACCTGAGGCGCCCCGATCGGCGGGGCGCGCGGTGGCGGGAGACCATCATGGACGACACCGATCTGAACACTGCCCCCGTGGACGACGCAGCCCTCCTCGAGGGCTGGCTCGACCGGGCCGCACTCGCCAGGGAACTCGCCCTCTCCATCGACACGCTGCAGCGCTGGGAGACCCGGCGCGTGGGCCCGCCCTGCGTGCGGGTCGGCCGCAAGGTGCTCTACCGCAAGGCCGCCGTGCGCGACTGGCTGCGCGATCAGGAGGCCCGCAAGACCGGCCAGCACCGAGCCGTCGCCGGCCGGCGCTGAGGGGAAGTCCGATGGGAAAGATAAGCCCAGACGGAACCTTCCCGGTGAAGGCGCTGATCGCCGAGGCCCAGCGCGAGCTCGATCTGCGCAAGCAGCTCTACTGGACCCGGGTCCGGGCCGGCCGGATGCGGCGCGAGGACGCCGACCGGCGCATCGCGCTGATGGAGGCGATCGTGAAGCGGCTGATCGTGACGGCCGCACTATGAGCGTCCAGGCGATCACATGGGCCCTCGACTGGCCCGCGCGCAGCGTCACCGAGAAGGTGATCCTGCTCGTGCTGGCGAACTACGCAAACGAGTACGGGATCAGCTGGCCCTCGCAGAAGACGCTGGCCGGGCAGTCGGCCTGCACCGACCGGACCGTCCGCACGATCCTCGGTCAGCTTGAGAAGCGGGGCGTGGTGCGCCGGATCGCCCGGCGCCGCGGCAACGGCGCGCGGCAGTCGGACATGATCCTGCTCACCGCATTCGACGGCCGCAAGCAGGCCCCGGCGGGCATGCTCGATGACCCCGATGAAGGCGCGGACGGGTCGAATTCGCAGGCGGAAGAATTTTCCGCCTGTGCCCCCAACCGGAAAGATTTTCCGGGGGGCTACCGGAAAGGATTTCCGCACCCCCCGGAAGCAGCTTCCGCCCTTGATACGTCAAAGATACGAAAGGACTCTACTCTGCGCGCACAGGCGGAATGGCTCTCCGCCTGCCTCGCGGTCGCCGGCCCTGGCCTCGACAAGGCTCCGAAGAGCCCGCTGCACCTCACCGCCTTCGAGATCCTCGGCTGTATCGAAGCCGGGTGCAGCCTGACCGGCGATGTGTTGCCCGTGATCGAGACCCGCACGGCGACCGCCCGACCGAACCAGATACGGACATGGGCCTATTTCACCCCCGCTGTGCTGGACGCGAAGGCCCGCAGAGAAGCGGGCGCTCCGAAATCCGAGGAATCGAGCCATGACGAAGGACGAAAGCCGCGGCGCTCTGCCAAGCGCCGCCGAGCCGCTGCCCCGGATCGCCTTTTCGACTGGGATGCGGCTATTGCGAAGCTGGAGCGCGAGCGGGCGGAGAGGAGCCGGCCCGAGCCCGGAGGAGCGGGCCCGGATCGGCGAGGCGGCACAGGTGCTCTCCGCCTCGCTTACACCCGCGACGGCGACGGAGATCGCCGCGATGATTGAGGCGCTCGGCTGGCACTATCCGCAGGCGGCGCGCCCCGCCGCCGCGCGGGCATCCCTCGCCTCCGACTGGCTCCGGGATCTCGGGCATCTGCCGGCCGACATCCTCGACGCCGCCTGCACCGCCTGGCGGCGGGCGCCGAACACCTATGCCCCGACGCCCGGCCATCTCCTCGCGCTGGCCGAGCCAATCCTGCACACGCGCCAGTTCTGGGCGAAGCGGGCGGCAGAGATCGCCGGGCTGCCGGAGCCCACCACCGCCACGCACCCGCCGAGAAAGGATCAGGCATGACGCTGACCCCACGCGAGATCGAGGATCGCCTCGAGGAGGCTGCCTGGACGCTGCGCCGCCTGCCCGAGAAGGACCGCCCGCGCGGCTACACCTCGTCCTGGCCGCCGATCGTGCGCGACGCGAAGCACGCCTATGGCTACACCCCCGAGGCGCCGATGCGGGTGATCCCGAGCGCCGCGGCGATCAGCCGGATGGAGGAGTGCTTCGACTGGCTCCTGATGCTCGAGCCCGACGACGCCCGGATCGTCTGGATGCGGGCCGAGAACCGGCGCTGGAAGCAGATCTGCGCCCGGATCGGGGTCGTGCGCTCGACCGCCTGGCGGCGCTGGGTGGCCGCGCTCATGACGATCGCGAAGAAGCTCAAAAGCCAAGAGAAATCAGCGCGTAAGGCGCGGGCCGCGCAAGCGCCCGCCGCAACGACCGGCAGAACCTCGCGCGAGAACGTGGCGAAGCCGCAGGCCGACGGGCAGGATGCGTTGAACTTCGGGCGCGACACCTGACGCGGTTTGCGGGCAAAAAAGAGCCAGGCTGACGGCGAGTGCGGGCGACGGATCGCCCCGCCGTCAGCCACCGGATCGGGCGCAAGCCTCGCCCTCCGCATCGGCTAGGCCCGGACAAGGTTCTTCCGGGCGGCGGTGGTATGCGGGGGGCAGCGGCGCGTTAATCCGCTAGCGCCAAAGAAAAAATCGGGGTTCGCACCCCGGGGTGCGCACATCCGGGTGCGCGGGTGCGCGGCCGCGTGCGCAGGGGGAGATTGGGGGGAGCATGCAGATCATCGAGATGCCGGTCGGCCGGCTGATCCCCTATGTGCGCAATGCCCGCACCCATTCCGCCGACCAGATCGCCCAGATCGCCGCCTCGATCGCCGAGTTCGGCTTCACCAACCCGATCCTCGTGGGCGAGGATGATGTGATCATCGCCGGCCACGGCAGGCTGATGGCGGCGCAGGATCTCGGGCTCGAGACGGTGCCGGTGATCGTGCTCGATCATCTGACCGAGGCGCAGCGCCGGGCGCTCATCATCGCCGACAACCGCATCGCCGAGAATGCCGGCTGGGACGACGAGCTGCTGCGGTCCGAGTTGGCGGCGCTGCGCGACGATGACTTCGATCTCGACCTGCTCGGCTTCGATGAGGCCGCGCTCGACGAGATCCTGGCAGGCTTTGAAGACCCGGACGGTGCCCCCATCCCGTCCGGCGAGGGAGCCGGGGAGCACGCGGGCCATGTCCCCGCCACCCCGGCTCCCGGCGCCCTGGCCGAGCGCTTCGGCGTGCCGCCCTTCAGCATCCTCGATGCCCGCAAGGGCTGGTGGCAGGACCGCAAGCGCGCCTGGATCGAGATCGGCATCCGCTCCGAGCTCGGCCGTGGCGCCGCGCCCGGCGGCAGTTCCCGCCCGCTCGATCGCGGCTGGAAGGCCGGGCCCATGGAGGGGATCGATGGCTAAGGGCTATGCCCGGACCTTCGGGCAGGATCTGATGCGCGGCGAGCATGTCGTCGGAGGAGAGGCCGGCGCGCCCACGAATGGCGGCGTGCTGATGCCGTCGCATACCTCGGGCGACCCGAGCTTCTACGCGAAGAAGCGGACGAAGGAGGCCGAGCTCGGCCGCGCGCTCTCGACCGAGGAGTTCCTCGCCGAGCATTACGAGGCCTCGGACGCGCCCACGGCGTCGGGCACCTCGATCTTCGATCCGGTGCTCTGCGAGATCGCCTATCGCTGGTTCTGCCCACCAAACGGCATGGTGCTCGATCCCTTCGCCGGCGGCTCGGTCCGCGGCATCATCGCCTCGCGGCTCGGCCGGGGCTATTTCGGCGTCGAGCTGCGGGCCGAGCAGGTCGCGGCGAACGAGGCCCAGCTCGATCTCGCGGGCGATCCGGCGCCGCGCTGGGCCTGCGGCGACAGCCGGAATCTGGGAACCATCGCCGGCGACATCGAAGCTGATCTCGTCTTCAGCTGCCCGCCCTACTGGAACCTCGAGCAGTATTCCGACGACCCCGCCGATCTCTCCGCGATGGGCAGGGAGGCCTTCTTCGATGCCTATGCCCAAATCATCGCGGCGAGCATTGCCAGGTTGCGCGACGATCGCTTCGCGGTCTGGGTGATCGGCGATGTGCGCGACGAGCGCGGCTGCTTCGTCAACCTGCCCGGCCGCACGGTCGAGGCCTTCGAGGCGGCCGGCGCCAGGTTCTACAACGACGCGATCCTCGCGACCGCGGTCGGCTCACTCCCGGTCCGCGCCGGGCGCCAGTTCGTCGCCTCGCGTAAGCTCGGCCGCACCCATCAGAACGTCATGGTGTTCGTGAAGGGCGATCCCAAACGCGCGACCGAGGCCTGCGGGCCGGTGGAGTTCGGCGAGATCGAGGGCGCGCAGGACGATCACGATGAGGAAGGGCTGCAGGAATGACGACCGCCCCGACCGTCGAGATGCATCGCGGCATCATGGTGGTGCGGGACGATCTCTTCCCCGGCGGCACCAAGGCCCGCTATATCGGCCGGGTGTTCGAGGGCGCCGACGAGGCGGTCTATGCGAGCCCGGCCGAGGGTGGCGCGCAAACCGCGCTTGCGACAGTCGCCCGGCGCCTGGGCAAGCAGGCCACCATCTTCGTGGCCCAGCGCGCGAGACCTCATCCGCGCACGCTCGAAGCGGCGCGCTTCGGCGCAAAGATCGTTCCGGTCGCGCCCGGCTATCTCTCCGTGGTCCAGTCCCGCGCGCGGGAGTATTGCCGGAACACCGGCGCGCGCCTAATTCCCTTCGGCGCCGAAATCCCGGGCGCCATCGAGGCGATCGCGGCAGCGGCCCGGGCCACCGGGCTCGAACCGGCGGAGGTCTGGTGCGCCGCCGGGTCGGGTGTGCTCGCCCGCGGACTCGCGGCTGCCTGGCCGAAGGTGCGGCGCCATGTCGTGCAGGTCGGGCGTGATCTCAGCCCTCACGATATCGCGGGCGCGAGCATCCACCGCTATCCGCTCGCTTTCGGCAAGACGGCGCTGCTCACGCCGCCGTTCCCGAGCGATCCGCATTACGACGCGAAGGCGTGGGAGACCTGCCTCGCAAAGCATCGCCCGGGCGGCGTGCTGTTCTGGAACGTGGCGCCGCTGGCCATGCCTTGAAACACGCGCGCATCTTGGGCCACTCTACAAGCGGAGATTTTCTGCGGATAGAGGATTTGATCGTGGCGCAAAGTGAAATTGACTTCGCGGAAGAAGCCGAAGCGTTACAAGACAGCCTTGCCTTAATCGATCTGTTATCACACCCAAGTTCTTCGAATGCAGCTACGCTTGTGATCAAGAAACTTGAGAGATTGCGGGTAAGGATGGACGGAACGAAAAACCACGGCCGACCACATGTTCACATTGACTACGGAAAGCAACTTCACTTCGCCTCGTATGCCATCGACACCGGGGAGCGTTTGGCCGGAAACCTCAAGACGGCATACGACAAGACCGTAAGAGAGTGGATCAACAAGAACCGGCAAAAGTTGGTAGTGGCTTGGGAAGCGATCCAAGGGGGCACAATACCGGAGAACACCCTTGCCGAATTGAAGGCGGGGTAGCCGCCCGAATTCAGACCCCAATGCACATATCCCCGAGTGCCAGCCGCTCGAAGGCGCCCATCAACGGTGGATCAAAACCCGGATCGAGCCTTGCCGGCCCGGAGCCATGCTCGCGGCCCCGCGTGCCGATTCCCGGAGCTGCTTACCAAATCAGAGAGACGAGCGCCCAGACGGAGGCGCCGGTGGCGACGAAGCAAATCGTCCAAGCCACGAGGCCGCTCACGAACTTCTCAACGCGCGAGGGCCGGTCCCAGCCCTCATTCGGATCGACGCCGCACTCCGCCTTCTCGTATCCGCTCGCCATCCCGGTCCCCGCCCCCCCGTCAATGCAGCATATCAAGAAGACCGAGACGCATGAACGCCTCGGCCAGTTCCGGCCTGAGACCGGGATCGATCCTGGCCGGGCCATAGCCCTTCTCGCGGTTCCAGCGGTCGAGCTCGCGGAGCACTGCTGCGAACTCGGCATCGGTCTCGCAGATCTGCCGGGTCACATCGCCCTCGGCGTAATTGACGATCATGCGCTCGGCCGGCGAGGCCCATGTGCCGAACCATGCCGCGTCCTGCGCGGTGTCGACCTGCGCCCAGCCCTTCGACGGGGCGCAGAGATCAAAATCGTAGCGATAGCGATCGCCGGGCTCGAAGCTGCGCAGCACCTTCATGCCGCGGCCTCCGCCCGCACCTCGAGGGCGATGACGCAGAGATCGCGATAGCGCGCCATCGCCCGCGGGCTCGAAGAGACCGGGTTGATCTCGAAGGCGCGCAGGCCCGCGATGTCGCCGGCGGCGGCGAGATCAACCAGCTTGGCGAGCTTGCCCCGGAACCGGGCATGCGTCGCCGCGCTGAAGTCAGGCGGGGCGGGCAGGAGGCCCTTGTGCGCCTCGGCCTCGAGCCGATCGTAGTCGGTGCGCTGCCGGCGCGGCGCCTCGGACCTCAATGCCGGCGCGGGCTTCGCCCTGGCACTGGGCGCAGGGGCGGACTCGGTCGCCGCCGCCTTCGGCCCGGTGTCGCGCCAGACATAGCCGTCGGCGGTCTTCGTCACCGCGATCCGCTCGGCCGGGATGCCGGCGCGCTCGGCGGCGCGGCATGCGTTGAACTTCTTCGAATAGGTCTGCACGGGGTTCGTCTCCATCGCTTCAAGGGTTGCCGGAGTGACGAGGGCCGAGCGGCCCTCGGCGGTCAGCGCGTAGATCATCGCCCGCTTGCCGTTGCCCGCCTCAGCCTCGAGCCTGGCGGCGGCGGTGCGGGCTTCATCGAGGCTCGCGGCCTCGGCCTTGGCGTAGACGCCCTGGCCCCGGAAAAGCGCGATCTCGAAGCGCTCGGCCGCCGCGATGATGCGGGCGGCGGCGTGGTCAGCGGGATGGACCTTCGGGGCCATGGGCGGTGCTCCTGCGTGCTGATCGTGGTCGCACTCAGGCTCGAGCGCCGGCACGGAGCAACTCCTAAGTCACTCGTACCGGGATGTTTTTGGATCGATGGGGCTCTCACGGCGGGCATATGCGGCACACCGCGGCTGCAGCGAAAGCGCGGTCCGCAAGGCGATCGCCACCGGGCGGATCGCGACCGAGCCGGACGGCACGATCGACCCCGCGCGGGCCGATGCGATGTGGGACGCCCGGACCGATCCGGCGCAGCAGCGCGGAATGCACGCGCGGGCGACGGCCGCAGCAACGGCCTCGGCCACCTCGTCGGCGAAGGCGGCGCTCGGCAAACCGGTGCCGCTGACGGCGCTCGATGCGGTGAAGGAGACGCTGCGCGAGGCCGGGTCTGAAGCGAGCGCCGGCGACGATGCCGGGGGCGAGGTCTCCTTCGTCCGCGCCCGCATGGCGAACGAGGTGCTGAAGGCTCAGACCGCCAAGGTCCGGCTGCAGAAGATGCGGGGCGAGGTCGTCGACCGCGCCCGGGCAACCGCGATGGTGTTCGACCTCGCCCGACGTGAGAGGGACGCCTGGCTCAACTGGCCGCCCCGCGTCGCGGCGATGATCGCGGCCGAGCTCGGCGTCGAGGCGCACCGCATGGAGACCGTGCTGGACCGCCACATCCGGGCCCATCTCGGCGAGCTCGCGGAGGTTAAGGTTGAGCTCCGCTGAGGCCTTCGAGGGCGCGGCTGATATCCGGCGCGCCTGGGCCCGTGGCCTCGCGCCCGATCCGGCGCTGACGGTCTCCGAATGGGCCGACCGGCACCGGGTGCTCTCGTCCCGCGCCGCCTCGGAGGCCGGGCCCTACCGCACCAACCGGACGCCCTATATGCGCGCCATCATGGACGCGCTCTCGCCGGCGAGCCCGGTGCAGCGGGTCGTGTTCATGAAGTCCGCGCAGGTCGGCGCGACGGAAGCCGGGAACAACTGGATCGGCTTCTGCATGCACCGCGCGCCGGGTCCCTTCCTCGCGGTGCAGCCGACCGTCGATCTCGCCAAGCGCCTCTCGCAGCAGCGCATCGAGCCGCTGATCGAGGAGAGCCCGGATCTGCGGGAACTGGTGCTGCCCGCGCGCTCGCGCGATGCCGGCAACACGGTGCTCGCCAAGCGCTTCCCCGGCGGCCAGTTGATCCTCACCGGCGCCAACTCGGCGGTGGGCCTGCGCTCGATGCCAGCGCGCTGGCTCTTCCTCGACGAGGTCGATGCCTATCCCGGCGACCTCGATGGTGAGGGCGATCCGATCGCGCTCGCCGAGGCCCGCACCGACTCGTTCGGCCATCGGCGCAAGATCTTCGTCGTCTCGACGCCCACGCTGAAGGGGCTGAGCCGCATCGAGCGGGAGTTCGACTTGTCCGACCAGCAACGCTACCACGTGCCCTGCCCGCATTGCGGCGCACTCCAATGGCTGAAGTTCGAGCGGCTGCGCTGGAAGCCCGGAAGGCCCGACACCGCCGCCTATCTCTGCGAGCATTGCGACGAGCCGATCGCGGAGCGCCACAAGACCTGGATGATGGCCGAGGCGAGCGGGGCCTGCTGGATGGCGACCGCGGAACCCGCGCGCGCCGAGGAGGCCCGCCGCGGCGGGCTCGCCGGCTTCCACATCAACGGGCTCTACTCGCCGCTCGGCTGGCTCAGCTGGGAGGAGATCGCCCGGCGCTGGGAGCAGGCGCAGGGCAATGACGCGGCGCTGAAGACGATCAAGAACACCGTGCTCGGCGAGACCTGGCAGGAGCGGGGCGAGGCGCCCGACTGGCAGCGGCTCTATGAGCGGCGCGAGGACTGGCATCTGGGCCACGCCCCCGCGGGCGTGCTGATCCTGACCGCGGGCGCGGATGTGCAGCGCGACCGGATCGAGATCGATGTCTGGGGCTGGGGGCGGAACCTCGAATCCTGGCTGGTCGATCACGTCGTGCTCGAGGGCGACACTGCCCGGCCGGAGATCTGGGCCAAGCTCACGGAGTTCCTGTGCGCAACATGGCCGCACGCCTCGGGCGTCAGCATGGCGCTCGCGCGCCTTGCCATCGACTCGGGCGACGGCGCCACGACGGACGCGGTCTATGCCTGGGCGCGGAGCGCGGGCGCGGGGCAGGTCGTGCCGATCAAGGGCATGGGCGGCTTCGACCGCGCGACGCCCTTGGACGGCCCGACCTTCGTCGAGGCAACCGAGGGCGGGCGCAAGATCAGGCGCGGCGTGCGGCTCTGGAAGGTCTCGGTCTCGGTCTTCAAGTCGGAGACCTACCGCTTCCTGCGGCTCTCGGCCCCGACTGAGGAAGAGAGGGCCGAGGGTGCCGGCTGGCCGGGCGGCTTCATCCATCTGCCGAAGGGCACGACAGCGGAGTGGCTGAAGCAGCTCACGGCCGAGCAGCTGATGACGGTGCGCACCCGGCAGGGCTTCCAGAAGCTCGAATGGCAGCAGATGCGCGAGCGGAACGAAGCGCTCGACGCCCGGGTCTATGCCCGCGCCGCCGCCTGGCTGATCGGCCTCGACCGCTGGGACGAGCGGCGCTGGGCGGAACTGGAAGAGCAGATCGCCATCGGCCGCAGGGACGCGCCGCCGGCGGGACAACCGAACCGACCGACGACGATCCAGCCGGCGCGCCGCCCGGCCGACTGGCTCGGGACACCGAAGGGGAACTGGTTCTGATGGCCTTCACCGATGCCGAACTCGCGGCGCTGAAGCGCGCCTTCGCCAGCGGCACGCTGCGCGTGAGCTACGAGGGCAAGACCGTCGAATACGGCAATGCCGAGGATCTGCTGCGCCGCATCCGCGTCATCGAGGGCGAGATCGCGGCTGGGCGCGGCAAGGCCCTGCCGGTCGCGGGCTTCGCCGGCTTCCGTCGCGGGGACCGCTGATGGCCGACACCAACAATAATGATGTGCGCTTCGGTGCCCTCGACCGGGCGCTGGCGCTGGTCGCGCCCCGCGCCGCGGCGAAGCGTTATGCCGCCCGGGTGGCCCTCGGCAACCTGCGCCGCACGTATGATGCGGCACAGAAGGGACGGCGCCTGGAGGGCTGGCGCACCGCCGGCACCGCGGCCGACGCCGAGATCGCCGCTGCGGGCGGGCTCCTGCGCGACCGCATGCGCGATCTCGTGCGCAACAACCCGCTCGCCGCCCGCGCGGTCTCGGTGCTGGTCAATAACCTCGTGGGCTCCGGCATCCGGCCGCGAGCGGCGAGCGCCGATCTGAAGCTCAACGAGACGGTAGACCGGCTCTGGGCGCGCTGGGCCGAGCACTGTGATGCCGACGGCCACACCGACTTCCACGGGCTGACCGTCCTCGCCGTGCGCGAGATGATCGAGGGCGGCGAGGTCTTCGCGATCCGCCGCCGCCGGCGCATGGCCGACGCCCTGCCGGTGCCGCTGCAGATCGAGCTCAAGGAGGCCGATCATCTCGATGCCGCCCGCTTCGGCGAGACGCCGGGCGGCGGGCGCATCGCCCAGGGCATCGAATACGACCGCGAGGGACGGCGGCGCGCCTACTGGCTGTTCCCTGATCATCCGGGCGACCGGTCGCCCATCTTCGGCCGTCGCATGGAGGCGGTGCGGGTCGAGGCTTCGGGCGTCGCCCATCTCTATGAGCGCCAGCGCGTGCAGAGCCGCGGCGTGCCCTGGGGCACGCCGGCGATCCGGGCGCTCCGCGATGTCGATGACTGGCAGAACGCGGAGCTCGTGCGGAAGAAGACCGAGGCCTGCCTCGTCGGCATCGTGTTCGGCGCCGAGGAGGATCAGCAGGCGATCGCGCCGGTCATTCAGGACGGCGAGGGCAACCGGGTCGAGCAGTTCGAGCCGGGGCTCATCGCCTATGCCCGCGGCGGCAAGGACATCAAGTTCAACCAGCCGGCCACCACATCCGGCGTCTATGAGTGGCACAGGGTGCAGCTCCACATCATCGCGGCCGGCTTCCGGGTGCCCTACGAGCTGATGACCGGGGATCTCTCGCAGGTCAATTTCTCTTCGATCCGGGCGGGGTTGAACGAGTTCCGCCGGATGATCGACGCGATGCAGTGGCAAATCGTGATCCCGGGCTTCTGCGCGCCCATCTGGCGCTGGTTCGTCGACGCGGCCTTCACCGCCGGGCTCATTCCGACCGCCGAAGTGCCGGTCGAATGGGCGCCGCCGAGCTTCGAGAGCGTGAGCCCGCTGCAGGACGCCCAGACCGACCTCCTCGAGACCCGGGCGGGCTTCGCCACCCTGCCGCAGCAGATCGCCAAGCGCGGCTACGACCCGAAGAAGGTGCTCGCCGAATACGCCGAGTTCCTTGCGCTGGCCGACAGCCTCGGGCTCGTGCTCGACTCCGATCCCCGCCGGGTCAGCCAGGCGGGGCTCACCCAGCCTCGGTCTGCAGACGAAATGCGATCAGGAAGCGAGTAGGTGGCCCTCATTTACGCGATCATTGAAATCGACGAGCAAAAGTTCGAGCATATAGACCGATCTCCTGAGCATAATCCTCTGCATGAAGATCAGCAACTCCAGCAGTATTGAGGATGCCAGCTATCTCCCGCTCTCCCACCAAGCTTGAAACCTCGTCTGTTTCATGTCGAGCGTATGGAAAAAGGGAAGCAGAAATAGCCCCCAAGTAGGCCCATGAAACTGTTCTTTGCCGGATATTTCCTTCTAAAACTATCATAGTATCTCTATCCGGTGCAAAATTTGATCGCCATCTAGCTAAAAATATCTGATGCTCTCGAAGCAACCCGGAAACCCGCTTAACAACATCATCATAGTCGGATAACTCAATGATATCTCGAAGAACAGAAACAACGCCATCAGAAAGCGTTAACTGATCCAATGAAATTCTTTCAAACTCATCAATTCCCAACGAATCCTCATATTCTTTAAATCTGAAAGAGTACCGAATTCCATAATTACACACATCGCATAGTCTTGATAGCGCGTTTGGAAGGAATGCTCGCGCAGATTCCAACTTTTTCTCCCTCGCCCTCCTCTCACTTTCCCTTTGATTTTCAATCGTAGCGAACACCCCCACCAGAGCAAGCGCAGCAGCAATGAGACTCAAGAGCGCAGTTATAATAAACGTGTAAAATTACACCAAACGATCATGCATTCCAGAATCAATTATCCAAGTAACAATAATGCCCACCACAAATCCAAAAAAAATACCAAACGGCGTGTTTCTTAATATTCCACGAATAAAGCGATCAGAGCGCGGAGTGTGCACAGCGCAATCCCTATGTCAAACAGACTCGGACACTAACCTCCAATGCCCCCGAGCATCAGTCAAGACTGCCTCCATATCAACACCAATACCCCGATTGGCATAAGCCACCTGGAGCCATATCAACACCTTAACCCACGGATTATGCTCAATGCCGAGAGACCGTATCGACCTGCCCGTGCTGGAGCGGGCGGCAAGCTTACGCGCGGAGAGCGCGGACCCGGAATCCCGCAGGATCGAGGTGGTCTGGACCAGCGGCGCGACCGTGCGCCGGCGGCGCTTCTTCGACGATGATTTCGACGAGGAACTCGTGGTCGGACCCGGTACCGTGCGCATCGACCGGCTGAACCGCGGCGCGCCCTTCCTCAATTCCCACGATAGCCGCCGGCTCGACGCCATACTCGGTGTCGTGGTGGAAGGCTCGGTGCGGATCGAGGACGGCCGCGGCACGGCGCTCATTCGCTTCAGCGACCGGGCCGAGGTCGAGCCCGTCTGGCGCGATATCCAGGCCGGCATTATCCGCAACGTCTCGGTCGGCTACCGCGTCCATCGCTTCGAGATCGAGAAGCGCGACGGCGCGCCCGAGCTCTGGCGCGCCGTCGACTGGGAGCCGATGGAGATTTCCGCCGTCGCGATCGGCGCCGATCCCGGCGCCCGGGTCCGGGCCGAGGAACCCGGGCCCGAGCTTCATCCCTGCACCCTGATCCGGTGCGAGAGCCCCGCCGCGCAACGAGCGGCCCAACCCACGAGGACCACCATGCCGAACGACACCCCGGCCGGGGCGCGTGCCGATGCGCCCGCACATGCCGATGCCCAGACCACGGAGACCCGCACCGCCGCTGCCGCCCCGGCGCCCACTCCGGCGCCGCAGGCGCCCTCGGCCGAGGAAATCCGGGCCGAGGAGCGCCGCCGCACGGCCGAGATCACCAACCTCTGCCAGCGCCACGGCCTCGACGCTGCCTTCTCCGCCGACCTGATCGGACGCGGCGTCGCGCTCGACGACGCGCGGGCCGCGATCCTCGACCGCCTCGCCGAGCAGGATAGTGCGGCCGGCCGGCGGTCAGAGCCGATCGCGGCGACGGCCCGCGGCGGCATGGAGAGCGAGGCCGCCTATCGCGATGCGGTGACCGAGGCGCTGCTTCATCGTCATGCGCCGGGCGCCTATCCACTCCCTGACCGGGCGCGGGAGTTCCGCGGCATGTCGCTGATCGAGCTTGCCAAGGACGCGCTCGACCGCCGCGGCACCCGCACCCGCGGCATGTCGAAGCTCGAAGCCGCCTCGGCCGCGCTCGCGATGCGCTCGGGCGCGGGCTATCATTCGACCAGCGACTTCCCGGCGATCCTCGCCAATGTCGCGAACAAGACGCTGCGCGATGCCTACGCCTCGACGCCCCGGACCTTCACCGCCTGGGCCCGGCGCGCGACCATCGCCGACTTCAAGCCGGTGCAGCGGACCCAGCTCGGCGGTGCACCGGATCTCCACAAGGTGCTCGAATCGGGCGAGTTCACCTATGGCACGATTGGCGAGGTGAAGGAGGTCTATGCCCTCGCGACCTATGGCCGGATTGTCGGCATCACCCGCCAGACGCTGATCAATGACGATCTCGACGCCTTCACCCGCATCCCCGCGGCCTTCGGCGCCTCGGCGGCCGATCTCGAATCCGACATCGTCTATGCGATCCTGAAGCAGAACCCGGCGATGGGCGACGGCACCGCGCTCTTCGATGCCGCCCATGGCAATGTCGGCACCGCCTCCGCGATCACCGAGGCGGCGCTCGCCGAGGCCTACCGGCTGTTCGGCAAGCAGAGGGGCATCGAGGAGCGCCTCGTCTCGATCCTGCCGCGCTTCCTGCTCGTGCCGCCGGGCCGCCGCTCGGTCGAGGCGCGCAAGCAGGTGACGGCGACAACCCCCGGCAGCACGGCGGAGGTCAACACCTTCGCCGGGCGGCTCGACGTCGTGGAGGAGCCGCGGCTGATCCCCGAGACGGGCGAAGACCCCTGGTTCCTCGCCGCTGACCCTGCCCGCATCGACACGATCGAGTACGCCTATCTCGAGGGCCAGCAGGGGGTCCACACCGAGACTCGGATGGGCTTCGAGGTCGACGGCATCGAGATCAAGGCCCGCCACGACTTCGCTTCCAAGGCCATCGATTGGCGCGGGCTCTATCGCAACGCCGGCGCCGCAGCGGCGGCCTGACGCGTCCAGCACTGATCCCAACCCACTGACAGGCGCGGCCTTCCGGCCGCGCCTTCGTCATTCTTTCCCCCCTCAGGAGACCCCCATGAAGAATTTCGTCGCATTGGGCGACCGGCTCACCATCACCGCGCCAGCTTCCATCACCGCCGGCGCGGGCGTGCTCGTCGGCACGCTCTTCGGCGTGGCCGAGGGTACCGCCACCGCCGGCGCCGAGGTGGTGCTCAAGCTCTCGGGCGTGTTCGATCTGCCGAAGACGCCTTCCGAGGCCTGGACGGTTGGCGCCGCCGTCCACTGGGACGCGACCGAGCAGCGATGCACAACGGTCGCCCTCGGCAACCGCCTGATCGGCGCCGCGGTGCTCGATGTTGGCGGCACGCCGCTCGAGACCGTCGGGCGGGTCCGGCTCAATGCCTGCTTCGGTATTCCGGTCGCCTGATGACCGCCTTCGCCGCCGCGATCGACGTGCTATTCGCCGATCCGAACCTCGCCCTACCAGCGCTCTGGCACGCGGGCGGCGCCGGTCCCGGCCAGCCGATTCAGATCATCCGCCAGAGCCCGGATCGCATCACGGGCTTCGGCGAGAGCCGGTTCGTGTCGGGCTCGGCCGTTTTCCAGATCCGCATGGCGGAGGCGCCAACCCTCGCGAGCGGCGATTTGATCGAGGTCGCCGGCGAGGCCTTCACCGTGATCGGCGAGCCGCTGCGCGACGGCGAACGGCTCGTCTGGACGGCGGAAGCGCGTGCATCGTGAGCGTGGCGACCTCGCCCCGCGCTTCAGTTCGCGTTCAGCCCATGCGCGCGGGAGCCGAGCTTCACCTTCCAGGCACCTTCCCTCGCGATGATGTCTTCAGCCGACATGTCGGGCGAGGCGACCTCGAGGATGCTGATCGAGAAGTTGGTCCGCTCGCGCGCCATCAGCAGCCGATTTCCGCCATGGCCGTTGGCCGAATAGGCGAGCCAACGCCCCCAGAAGCCATCCTCGCCGTAGGCCGAGCCGACATACTGCTCGCCGTTGACAGGGCAAACGAGCAGGTAGACGCCTTGAACCGAGCGAAGCGCGCCCTGCCAGGACACGGGCAGGGCCGCGATCTCATCGAGCGTGGTCGCGAAGGCCGCAAAGCCCGGGAAAGCCGGCTCCATGGCATCGCGGCGGAGCTCAACGACCTCCTTCCGCCGTGTCGCCGCCCATTGCGACCAGCTGCGCGCAGAAGCTCCCCACCGGATCAGCACCCGGTCTCGCAGATCCTCGAACTGAGAAAGAGGCGTGATGTCATAGACGATCGTTTCAGGGGTGGGGAGGAAGCAGCGGTCGCGATCGCAATGGAGCGGCGCGGGTCTCGATCCATCACCGAACCGCCACGAGTCCCCAACGGCAAATGCGCCGACGAAGAGCGCGCTCTGGTCCCCGCCAGGGAGACCGGGCCCCGGGATGAACTGAAACGCGGTCTTCGCCCCGCTGAATGGGTCGAGCTTGGCGGCCTGATAGGTGATCGCATGCAGGAAGAGAGGCCACCCCACGCGGTACTCGGCCGCGATCGCCGGGCTGTGCCGAACGAGGCGCGCCGTCTTCGGATCGACGCCCCGCTTCTCGATGATCTCCGTAAAGTCGAGGATCGTCGTCATGGTCTCCGGCGCGGGTCTGCTGCAGGACATGTTCCGGCGCACTATCGCCTGCAGGGGTCACAGATTGCCAGCGCGACGATCGGCGGGCGCCGCACAGAAGGTGACCGCAGGCGCGCCCGACCGCATTTCTCGCGCGCTGCGTTGGCATCGATCCCATGAAGATCACCGCCGATCTCGACGGCGATCTCGACGCCTGGATCGCCGAGGAATTGGCCGCGGCCGAACGCGCCGTCACCAGCGGCGTCAGGGCGGCCGCGCGCGGGCTCAGGGATCGTTGGCGCGGCCAGATCGCCCAAGCGGGCCTCGGGCCGCGCCTCGCGCGCACGATCCGTCAGCGGGATTTCCCGGCGGATGAGCCGTCGCTCCGCGCGGCCTCGCTCGTCTATTCCCGCGCGCCGAAGGTGGTCGACGCCTTCGACCGGGGCGTCACGATCCGCTCGCAGCACGGCTTCTTCCTCGCGATCCCGACGCCGGCAGCCGGGACGAAGGGCCTCGGCGGCAAGGGGATCACCCCGGGCGGCTGGGAACGGCGCACCGGGTTCCGGCTGCGCTTCGTCTACCGCCGCCGCGGCCCGAGCCTGCTCGTCGCCGACGATGCGCGGGTGTCGAAGGCAGGCCGGGCGCTGGCGAAGCGCGGGCGGCGGAGGCGGGACGGGATACTCAAGGGTGCGCAGACCGTGGTGGTGTTCATCCTGCTGCCGCAGATTTCATTGTACAAACGGCTTGACCTCAGTCGAGACACCAAATTGGCAGAAAATGAAATCCTGAAATTTATACGAAATGCTTGGGATCTATCCTGACCTATTTATATAAAATAACATCTTTCTAATTCCTTACGACACAATCAGAGTCAGTGAACGGAGTCAAGACATCAGCCAAGTATTGACCGTCAATAGAAACATATCCAACGGCCGCAACACTTGATAACCATTTTGTCTTCATGATTATAACCTCCAAGGAATCATGAAATTTCCCGCCCGGGAAGCGGAGATTGACCTTCTGACCATTATCGTGCGGCCGTACGTTTGCTACATGCCCATCGAGATCACCTAGCTCGCTAGTTATCTTTGCACGATTGATCCCCGCATCAGGATCGAAATCCCACTCGACCTCCCGCCCCACCGTGAGAGCAACGATCCCATCGAGCTGGCACAGGCCGAGGCTCACCCCAGCAACCGAATATCCCGGAATGAGAGTCATCGACAACGTTAACGCGATTGCAGATTTCTTAAACATCACAAGCCTTTCTGGAGGGTGAGTTGGTCTCATCGGTTATGAAGAGAAACCACCTGGAACGGCGCGTTTGGAGCAACGGTCGCCATGCAGAATTACCGGAGATGGCGAAGTGCTAACCCGACTTCTCGATAACCTCAAGGACAAGAACGACCCCGCAATAACCCCAACATCGATCGATACCGGAGACCAAGGAAGGTGACAGTCAAATGCCCAACTGGACCACCGCCGAGAGCGCGCTCTCGGCGCTTTTCGCCGCGCTCAGCGCCACCCTCCCGCCCGGCGCGAAGCTCTTGCGCAATGCGATCCTGCCCGAACGCATCCCGCCTGAGGGCGTGGCGATCCTGCGCGACGGCGATCCGGGCGAGCCGGAGATCCTGCTCTCGCCGCTGCGTTTCCTCTATGAGCACCGGGCAGAGATCGACATCGCCGTCGAGGCGGCGAATGCCGCTTATCGCGACGCTGCCTTCGACGCCCTGAAGCGCGCGATCGGCGCGGCGCTCGCGGCCGACCGCACGCTCGGCGGGCGCTGCGACTATGTGCTGGGCGAGGCGCCGGCGCCCGTGGGCCTGCCCATAGAAGGCGCCGAGGGGCTGAAGGCCGCGACGCTCGGGATCGTGCTGACCTACGAGACGGCCGACCCGCTGCTCTGACCGACCCCTTCTTCCAACATCGAGAGGACCGACATGGCACGCGCACAAGGCGCGCGGGCGCAGATGGCGCTCGCCTTCGAGACCACTTACGGCACGCCGCCCGCGAGCGGCTTCTGGCGAATGCCCTTCGCCCAGGCCAATCTCGGGGCCGAGCAGCCGCTCCTCGCCTCCGAGCTCCTCGGCTATGGCCGCGATCCGGTGGCGCCGATCGGCGATGCCATCACCAGCGACGGCGACGTGACCGTACCGATCGATGCGCGCTTCTGGGGCGTGTGGCTCAAGGGCGCCTTCGGCGCGCCGACCACGACCGGCACCGGGCCTTATAGCCACGAGTTCCGTTCGGGCGGCTGGACCCTGCCCTCGATAGCGATCGAGATCGGCATGCCGGAGGTGCCACATTACGCGATGAACGCGGGCTGCGTCGTCAACCAGATCAGCTGGACCATGCAGCGCGCCGGCCTGATCACCGCCACCGTCGGGCTGATCGGCCAGGGCGAGACGATCGGCACCGCCTCTTCTGCCGGAACGCTCGCCGCGCTCGATCTCGCCCGCTTCGGCGCCTTCCACGGCACGATCCGCCGCGCGGGCGTCCCTCTCGGCAACGTGGTCTCGGCGCAGATCACCTATGCCAATAATCTCGACCGGATCGAGACGATCCGTGCCGACGGCATGATCGACGGCGCCGATCCCTCGCTCGCCGCGCTCACCGGCACGATCGAGGTGCGCTTCGCCGATCATGTCCTCCTCGATCAGGCGCTTGCGGGCGAGCCCGCCGAGCTCGAGTTCGGCTTCACGGCCGGCCCAGACCTCGCCTTCACGCTGACGGCGCATGCAGTCTATCTGCCGACGCCCCGGCTCGCGCTGCAGGGCCCAGGCGGCGTGCAGGCGAGCTTTGCCTGGCAGGCGGCCCAGGATGCCGGGCTCGGCCGCATGGCGACCGTCACCCTCGTCAACGACCTTCCGACCTACGACAACCCCGTCATCTGAGAGGACACCCATGATCCGCCTCGATCTTGAGCAGCCCAACTTGATTGGTCCACGGTGATTGTTAGTTCATGGTCGGCCTTCGGTCCATCCGGACGATGCTTTCC
>NZ_JAMFKN010000015.1 GCF_023487995.1 Thermohalobaculum sediminis | reverse complement strand
TTGTGGTGCTTGTTCGCCATTCTCGATCCTCCTCTGCTTCATCATAGAGGTGGACCAAATCGTCTGGGGAGGCTCAACCCCGCTTCAGGGCGGGGGGAGCGTCACGGAGCGGCCGCAATCGGGGGGCAGGCTCGGCCGATGTGGAAGCTTGCGCTTGTCCTTGCCGCGATCGGTGGCGCCCTGATCGCGATGCCGGCCTCGCCCGAGCGTGTCGTCAAGCGGTTCGCCCGGGCCGAGGGGATGAGCGGCGCCATCCTGGTCACCGGCCGCGGCGACGACGACGACGACGCGCCCCGGATCGTGGCGTTTGGGACGGGTGCGGGCGGCAGGCCGCTGACGCCCGAGACGGTGCTGCCGCTCGCCAGCCTGTCGAAGCCGGTCACGGCCGCCGTGGTGCTGCGGCTGGTCCGGTCGGGGCGGCTGTCGATCGACGACCGGCTTGCCGATCTCGTGCCCGAGGTCGCGGGGGCGGGCGACGCCCGGTATCGCGAGATCACGGTCCGCCACCTGCTGACGCACACTGCGGGGCTGCGCTGGATGCCCTCTCCGGCGGGGCTGTTCGGCCCCGACGTGCACTGCCGCGATGCCGCCCTCGCGCTTGTCGACGACCCCTTGCTGGCCCCGCCGGGCGAGGTTCAGGCCTATTCGAACCTTGGCTACTGCTGGCTGGGCATCGTCATCGAGCGCGTGGCAGGGCAGCGCTACGAGGAGGAGGCCGCGGATGCGGGCTTCGACCTGGCGATGACGAGCCCCGCGCTGTGGGCCGCGGGCGGCTGGTCGGGCCGGGCCTCGGCGATCTTCGAGGCGCTGGGCGGCGAGATCCCGCCCGAGGCCCTCAGCCGGCCGCTCGGCGCCTTCGGGGAGAGCTATTACGGCCTCGGCTGGCATGTGGCCGAAGGGTATCTCTGGCATCACGGCGTGTTCGTCGGCACGTCCTTCGCGGTGGCGGTCAGGATGCCCGACGGGCGGAACGCCGTCGCGCTCTTCGCCGGATCGCCCGGCAATCCGCGGCAGGATGCGTCGGTCCTCGCAGGCAAGCTTGCGGCCTCGCTGCGGCGGCGCGGGTGGCTGGGGCGCTGAGCGGCGCCGCCGCGGGGCGCGCGCTTAGCCCTCGATGGGCGGCAGGTGGGTTTCGAGCCAGGGCCGCAGGTGCTCGTGCTGCGCTGGCAGGCGGAGCGCCTCGCCCAGATGCGCGCGGTCCTCGTCGCGCTCGAAGCCCGGCTCGTCGGTCGCGACCTCGAACAGCACGCCGCCCGGCGCCCGGAAGTAGATCGCGTGGAAATAGTCGCGATCGATCGGCTCGGTGACGCGCAGGCCGGACGCCGTAAGCGCCGCGCGCACCTCGTCCTGCGCCGCGCGGTCGGGGACCGAGAAGGCGACATGGTGCACCGACCCCGCGCCCTGCACCGCGTCGCGCGCCGTCGCATCGATCTCGAGATCGACGACCTGCGCGCCGTTGCCGGCCGCAAGGGCGTGGCGGACCAGCGCGCCGTCGCGCCCGGCCTCGGCGTAGCCCATCAGCGCGAGGAGGCGGGTCATGCCCTCGGCCTCGCGCAGCCGCAGCCGCACGCCGCGGAAGCCCCGGATCGCAACCTCCCCGGGGACGCCATCAGCCGTCCAGGGCGCGCGCACATCACCCGCCACCTCGACCAGCGCGAGCGAGTCGCCGTCCGGTCCATCGAAGTCGAGACGCCGGTCGCCCAGCACGTCGTCCTCGCGCAGCCCCGTCACGCCCGCCGCGGCCAGATGCGCCGTCCACCAGGGCAGCGCGCCGGCGGGGATGGCGAACTCGGTCAGAACGGCCTCGCCGGCGCCGCGGCGGCCGCGGGCCATGCCGGGGAACGGAAAATGCGTCATCACCGTCCCGGGCGCTCCGGTCTCGTCGCCGTAATAGAGGTGGTAGACCTGCGGCGCGTCGAAATTCACCGTCTTCTTGACGCGGCGCAGTCCCAGCACGCCGGTGAAGAACTGGTTGTTGGCCCGCGCGTCGGCCGCCAGCGCGGTGACGTGGTGCAGCCCCCTGATGACACGGATCATGCGTCCCTTCCCCGGCCCGGCCCGGCATGTCAATGGCGATAGGGTTTGAGCTTACTCGGTGACAATGCGTGCCGAAAGCTCAGGGATCTCGGATGGTCTTTTCACGAGGCGGCAACAATCACTCCCGCGCCGCCGGATCTGCGCGAGCGCTGTGGTTTCGCGAGAGATCCGCTTGTCCGCACGGGTCGCGGCTCCCCGTGGCGCGGGTGACGCCGATCAGCGCGCGCCCTTGCGAACCGGCGCGATGTCCGTTTCGTGGCCGACCGCGCGCCGATACAGGTGCCAGGTCGCGTGGCCGAGGATCGGCAGGATCACCACGAGACCCAGAAAGACCGGGATCGTCCCCACCACCAGTGCAGCCGCGACGAGCAGGCCCCAGGCCGCGACCGTCCGCGGGTTCTTCGCGGTGACGCGAAGCGAGACCACGATCGCCGCAGGCGCGCCCACATGCCGGTCGACCAGAAGCGGGAACGAGACGACGCTGCCCGCGAGCACGACGGCCGCGAAGACGAAGCCGACCGCAAGGCCGATCACGATCATCGCCCAGCCCGCCTGGGTCGTCAGGACGTCCCGCGCGAAGCTGGCCAGCGAGGTGGGCGGCGCGGGCCCCAGCGTCAGGACGTAGACGATCTGCGCGGCGATCAGCCAGACGACGAACAGCCCGACGAGGAGAAGGCCGAGCACGAAGATCGCACCGAATGACGGCGACGCGATCACCGAGAAGGCGTTCCGCCAATCCGGGGCTTCGCCCATCTCGCGCCGGCGGCTGAGTTCGTAGAGCCCGACGGCCGCCAACGGCCCCAAAAGCGCGAATCCCGCCATCATCGGGAACAGCAAGTGCAGAACGTCCTGGTGGAAGGCGTAGTAGGTCAGAAGCAGCCCGACGACGGGATAGAGCACGCTGAGGAAGGCAATATCCGTCCTGCAGGCCCCGAGATCCGCAATCCCGGCGCGAACCGCGTCGCGCAGGTCCGCGATCTCGATGCGGCGGATACGGATATCCTCCAGCGCCACCTCGCCCTTCTCGCCGCCGATGCTCTCGCCCGCCGCCTCGATGTGATGGGACCCGCCGCTGATCTGGTCGGCAAGCCATTCGATGGGGTTTCGTATCGTTGCGACCATGACAAACCTCCCGGTCACGAGCCGTTGCAGCCGCGACCTGGCATGGTCCACACGATCTGAGACGCGTTGGCCGAGCAGTCCCGGGCCGCCAATCCAACTCAAATTATCATACCACGATCTTCCCCGAGTCGCCTGCCCGACATTGCCGAGCCGCGTGCCGGAGAACGGCGCGGAGCGCCGAGTCCGGTGCGCGGAGAGGCGGGGAGGAATGGCCGGGAGGGCCGATGACCTTTGCCGACCTGAGGCGTCGCGGCGTGCAGGGTTCGGACGACAAGGCTTAGGCGAGAGAACAGCCTGGCCCCCCGGGACTACCGGGGGCAGGTCGGGATACATAGAAGACGGAAAGCCTTTATGCCGCTCAGCGACTCTCCCAGAGTCCTTCGGGGCAGGCGCGCATCACTTCCCAGAAGGCGGTCGAGAATGAAAGGCTGCATTGAATTTCTCAATTTCAGAAGATTGATGCAGATCAAAGCGCTCTGCTATTTTGAGCGACCATCAGATATGAGGTCGATTCATTCAGGCGGTCGGACTGCAGCCTGACTTATTGTGATTGCAGGTCTTTCAGGCTGCGCTGTAGATAAGCTTCCAGAATTATCACATTTAACCCGTAATGAAATTGAGAGAGAATTTGGATCTCCCGCCAACGTATTCGAAACTTTGTCCGGTGATTGGTATCATTACAAAGTAAAAATAGACTATGATGTTCCTGGAAGTGTCGGTTACGGAGTGGGATATACGCTTGGGGCGGCGATGATATTCTTGGGCCCTGACCTGATTTTGAGAGAGCTTTCCAACCGAACCACATCGTACCTCGTCTCCTTTGACGACAGAGATCGTCCAGAGCGCGTTGAGCGAGTTGAAGTCTGGTATCCGAAGGTCATGGAAATTCAAAAATCAAAGGAGAGCTTTGAGCATATATGCTTGCACGCGAGCCTTGGAAGCCAAAAATCCCAAGAGTATATGGGGAGAATTTTTGAGCCTATTGTGGAAAAGGAATGGGCGAGTGCTTGAATTGTAGAACCTGATAACGTGAAAGCATTTCTGTGGTACGATATTTCTGGTGTGGAATCCTTAAGACAGAGAACGCTTGATCGCATGTCAGAGCGGGACATGGCGGAGGCTAAAAACAGGGCAGAGAATTGGTCCCCGGATCCTTACGAATGCCTCTTTCAACATTAGGTCGAGGTTTCGTCAAACCCGCCCTTCGGCGTCGAGCGGAAGTCGCAGGCGGACGCCGTCTGGAAGGAACACAACCAGCTCGGCTTCGGCGACCGCTTCGGTCCAGGCCTGTCGAACATCAACGAGGGGGGTTGCTGTTCCCGATGCACATGATCTCGAAGCGCCACGCCTTGTCCGACGACCCTGGCGGGCGCAATCCTTGACGAACCGATTACGACGCGCCGGCTCATTTCGTGCAGGTCGGCATAGGAAAGCTGAGTTTCGACAGGCGTTTACACTTGTCAGGAGAAGGTGGTGGAGGGGGCTGGATTCGAACCAGCGTAGGGTTACCCCGACGGATTTACAGTCCGTTGCATTTGACCGCTCTGCCACCCCTCCAAGGGGGCGCGCGGGGCGCCCGGCGTCATGCGGTGACGGGCGCGGGTGTAGGATGCGTTGGTGCGGCGTGTCAACGGGGGATTTGGAGCCCGGTGCGATCGCGCGGGGCCCGGCCGGGGCTACGTTGCGGCGATCTTGGCGGGGTTGCGGGCTTTGCCGCCCAAGGCGTGTTGCGCCGCGGATGCGGATCGCGCATAGGATGCCGCGCAGCGTCCAAGCAGGGGCCAGACCATGCCAGCCGAGCGCCCGACCCCATCGAAGCCCCGCGGCCGGCGGCAACCCGGCGGCGGTGGAGGTCCGGCTGGCGGCGGCTCGCGGGGCCGGCACGCGATGCGCGGGGGGGATGCCGAGACGGTTTGGCTCTTCGGCATTCACGCCGTGCGGGACGCGCTCCTCAACGCCGCGCGCGCGCGGCGACGGCTGATCCTGACGCCCAACGCCCGCGAGCGGCTGGGCGAGGCGGTCGAGACCTCGGGCATGACGCCCGAGATCGCGGACCCGCGGCGCTTTCCGGCGCCGCTCGACCCGCAATCTGTGCACCAGGGCGCGGCGCTCGAGGCCGAGCCGCTGGACTGGGGCCGGCTCGACGGGCTGTGCCGCCCGCACGCCGCGGACCCTGCGCCGGTGGTGGTGCTGCTGGACCGCGTGACCGATCCGCACAATGTCGGCGCGATCCTGCGCTCGGCCGAGGTGTTCGGCGCGCGGGCGGTGATCGCGCCGCGCCATCACGCGGCCCCGGAGACGGGGGCGCTGGCCAAGTCGGCCTCGGGCGCGCTCGAGCGCCAGCCGTATCTGAGGGTGCGCAATCTTGGCGACGCGATGGAGGAGTTGCGCGGCCTCGGCTATGTGCTGATCGGTCTCGACGGCGCGGCCGAGGCCACGCTCGACGCGGCAGTGGCGGCAAGCCGGGGGCAGCCGCTCGGGCTGGTCCTGGGTGCCGAGGGGCCGGGACTGAGGCCGCGGACGCGCGAGCTTTGCGACAGCCTCGCGCGAATCACGGCGGCGCGGGATTTCGCCTCGCTCAACGTGTCGAATGCGGCCGCGGTCGCGCTTCACCTGGCGGCGATGCGCGGCTGAAAGGCAGGTTGCATCCGCCCTGTGCAGAGCCAATCCGGCAGGCGGGAAAAAATTCCTCACGACATTGCGACAGAGGGTTACGGAATCTTCGCGCTCGTCCCATATTGTTAATGGGAGCGGATCTGAACACCCCGCTCCGACACTCACTGTCCCTCGTTCCGACTTGATGTCCGCCGGTCTTCTCCCCAAAAGGTAAGCCGGCGGACTTTTTTATCGTCGCTGGGGCGCCGCGGCGCGGGATCGGGTTATGCCAGAACTGAGCTACACGCATGAGCATCTGCGCGAGGTGCTGACGGGCACCAGAACCATCGCCACGGTCGGCGTCTCGCTCAACGAGGTGCGGCCAAGCTTCTACGTCGCGCGGTATCTCAAGCTCAAGGGCTACAAGGTGATCCCGGTGAACCCGCGCTATGCCGGGCAGACCGCCTTTGGCGAGACCGTGATCGAGAGCCTTGCCGCCATCCCGCGCGAGAACGACCCGATCGACATGGTGGACATCTTCCGCCGCTCGTCCGAGGCGGGCGCGGTGGTGGACGAGGCGATCGAGGTTCTCCTGGACCGCGGCCTGAAGACGATCTGGATGCAGATCGGCGTGATCGACCATGCCGCCGCCGCGCGGGCCGAGGCAAAGGGGCTGACGGTCATCATGGACCGGTGCCCCAAGATGGAATACCAGCGCCTGTGGGGCGAGTTGAGCTGGGGCGGGATCAATTCCGGCGTGCTCTCGTCGCGCCTGCGCTGAGGTCGGGGGGGCGATGTTCGTCGCGATGAACCGCTTCCGCATCGTGCCCGGCCGCGAGGCCGAGTTCGAGGCGATCTGGACCGGGCGCAAGTCGCATCTCGAAGCGGTGCCCGGCTTCCGGTCGTTCCACCTGCTGCGCGGGCCGCGTACGGACGCCCATTCGCTCTACTGCTCGCATTCGGTGTGGGAAAGCCGCGCTGCCTTCGAGGCCTGGACGCGTTCCGAGGCGTTCCGCCGGGCCCATGCGCAGGCGGGCGACAGTCGCGGCCTCTACCTGGGCCCGCCCGAGTTCGAGGGCTACGAGCCGGTCGAGGGAGCCTGAAGCCCCGGCCCGCCACCGATGCCGCTGGGGTGCCAAATCCCGTCTGTAACTTCGTGCGGCGGCGCGATATGCATGGCGCCCGGACCAGCATCGGGGGAACGACCATGACCGAACGCAGCTACGGCTTCGACACGCTCCAGATCCACGCAGGCGCGCGGCCGGACCCCGCGACCGGGGCGCGCCAGACGCCGATCTACCAGACGACCGCCTATGTCTTCCGCGACGCCGAGCACGCGGCGGCGCTGTTCAACCTGCAGGAAGTGGGCTTCATCTATTCGCGCCTCACCAACCCCACGGTCGCGGTGCTGCAGGAGCGGATTGCGACGCTGGAAGGCGGCGTGGGCGCCGTGGCCACCTCGTCGGGCCATGCGGCGCAGATCATGGCGCTGTTCCCGCTGATGGGGCCGGGCGACAACATCGTGGTGTCGAACCGGCTCTATGGCGGCACCGTCACGCAGTTCAGCCAGACCATCCGCCGCTTCGGGTGGGAGGCGAAGTTCGTCGACATCGACAAGCCGGGCGAGATCGCCAAGGCCTGCACCAAACGCACGAAAGCGATCTTCTGCGAGTCGATCGCGAACCCCGGCGGCCACGTCGCCGACATTCCGAAGATCGCGGCCGTAGCCGAGAAGAAGGGCGTGCCCCTGATCGTCGACAACACCACGGCCACCCCCTATCTGTGCCGGCCGATAGAGCAGGGCGCGACCATCGTCGTGCATTCGACCACCAAGTATCTCTCGGGCAACGGCACCGTGATGGGCGGAGCGGTGGTCGATTCCGGCAAGTTCGACTGGACGGCCGCAGGCAAGTTCCCCTCGCTGTCCGAGCCCGAGCCGGCCTATCACGGGCTGAGGTTCCACGAGACCTTCGGGCCGCTCGCCTACACGCTGCACGGTCACGCGGTGGGCCTGCGCGACCTCGGCATGTGCCAGAGCCCGCAGAACGCCTTCATCACGCTTCTGGGCATCGAGACGCTGAGTCTGCGGATGGGGCGGCACGTGGCGAACGCGCGGCGCGTGGCCGACTGGCTGGAGGCCGACCCGCGCATCGCGGCGGTCACCTATGCCGGGCTCAAGTCGTCGCCCTATTACCGGCGGGTGCGCAGGCTCTACCCGAAGGGCGCGGGCGCGCTGTTCACGATCGAGCTCAAGGGCGGCTACGACGCCTGTGTGAAGATGGTCGATGCGGTCGAGATCTTCAGCCATGTCGCCAATCTCGGCGATGCGCGTTCGCTGATCATCCACTCGGCCTCGACCACGCATCGCCAGCTTTCGCCCGAGCAGCGGGCGGCGGCGGGGGCGGGCGACGGGGTGGTCCGCCTTTCGATCGGCATCGAGGACCCGGCGGACATCATCGCCGATCTCGACCAGGCGCTGGAGAAGGCGACCGGGATCAAGCGCACGGCGTAACGGAAACCTGCGCCGGCCGGAACCGCGCGTTCGAAGGCCCGCTGCCCCGGCCACAGCGCCGGGGCCTCGTTCCAAGCGACGACTGCGCGACGCCCCGGGGCACAAGCCCGGGGCGGCAGGGGCCGGGCGGTATCAGTCAGACTCGTGAGAAGCGGGAGACGGCAGCCGGCCGGCCCGCGCCAGCCCAGTGCGGCGTCAGATGGCGGTGGCCATCGCGTTCTCGACGTAGATGTCGCGCAGGCGCCGGGCGACCGGCCCGGGCTTGCCGTCGCCGAGCCGCTTGCCGTCGATCTCGACCACCGGCATGACGAAGCTCGACGCGGCGGTCGAGAAGGCCTCGGCCGCGTCCTGCGCCTCGGCGATGGTGAAGGGGCGCTCCTCGACCCTCAGCTGCGCCTCGGCGGCAAGCTTCAGGACCGCCGCGCGGGTGATGCCGTGCAGGATGTCGTTCGAGAGCTGCCGGGTCACGATGCTGCCGCCCTTCGTCACGATCCAGGCGTTGTTCGAGGTGCCCTCGGTCACCAGCCCATCCTCGACCAGCCAGGCGTCATCGACCCCGCGCTTCTTTGCATCCATCTTGGCGAGGCTGGGGTAGAGCAGCTGCACCGTCTTGATGTCGCGCCGGCGCCAGCGCAGGTCCTCGACCGAGACGACCCGGATGCCGCGGGCGGCGGCGGCGGACCGGATCAGGGGCTTTGCCTGCGTGAACAGCACAAGGGACGGCGTCAGCCCCTCGGGCCAGGCGAAGTCGCGGTCATGCGCGCCGCGGGTCACCTGAAGATAGACCAGCCCCTCCTCGACGCCATTGCGCGCCACCAGTTCGCGGTGGATGACGAGGAGCGCGTCGTCGCTCACCGGCGCGGGCATGTCGAGCTCGCGCAGCGAGCGATGCAGGCGCGCGATGTGACCCGCGAAGTCGCAGAGCCTGCCCTCCAGCACCGAGGTGACTTCATAGACGCCGTCCGCCATCAGGAAGCCGCGGTCGAAGACCGAGATCTTCGCCTCCTCCTCGGGCACATAGGCGCCGTTCACATGGACCGTCCTGCTCATTCCCGTCTCCGTCCATCGGCCCCGGGCATCAGCCCCAGAGCGCCGCCTCGGGCGGGTGGACCCCCGCCGCGTCGAATTTCAGCCCGTGCGGGCGGTCCTCGGCCAGCAGCAGCGGGCCGTCGAGGTCGGTGACCGCCACGCCTTGGGCCACCAGCAGCGCGGGCGCCATCGCAAGCGACGAGCCCAGCATGCAACCCACCATCACCTTGTAGCCCGCGGCCTCGGCTGCGGCGCGCAGCGCCAGCGCCTCGGTCAGCCCGCCGGTCTTGTCGAGCTTGATGTTGACCATGTCGTACTTGCCCGCGAGCCCGGGCAGCGAGGCGCGGTCGTGGCAGCTCTCGTCCGCGCAGACGGGCAGGGGCCGGGCGATGGTGGCGAGCGCCGCGTCGTCGCCCGCGGGCAGGGGCTGCTCGACCATCTCGACGCCGAGGGCGAGAATTACGGGGGCAATTTCGGCATAGCTTTGGGCCGTCCACCCTTCGTTTGCGTCGATGATGATGCGCGCATCGGGCGCGCCCTCGCGCACCGCCTGCAGGCGCGCGATGTCCTCGGGGCCGCCGCCCAGCTTGATCTTGAGGAGCGGGCGGTGGGCGTGCTGGGCCGCCTTGGCGCGCATCGCCTCGGGCGTGTCCAGCGAGAGCGTGTAGGCGGTGATCTCGGGCCCCGGCGCGGGCAGGCCCGCAAGCTGCCACACCCGGCGCCCGGCGCGCTTCGACTCGAGATCCCAGAAGGCGCAGTCGAGCGCGTTCCTCGCGGCGCCCGCGGGCAGCGCCGCCTGCAGCCCGGCGCGTTCGAGGCCGGCGGTCAGCGCGCCGCGCAGCCCTTCGATCTGCGCCGTCACGCTCTCGACCGTCTCGCCATAGCGGGCATAGGGCACGCACTCGCCTCGGCCGGTGATGCCACCGGCCGAGAGGCGGGCCTCGACCACCACCGCCTCGGTCCGGCTGCCGCGGCTGATCGTGAACCTGCCCGCGATGGGGAAGCTGCGGACTTCCGTTACCAGCGTCAGGCTCACAGCGCGTCCACCAGCCGGTCGGCGCCGTGCCGGAAGGGATCGACGCAGGGCATGCCGAGACGTTTCTCGGTCGCGGCGAGGTATTCCTGCGCCTCGTCCTCCGACAGCGCCGCGGTGTTGATCGAGCAGCCGATGATGCGCACGTCCGGGTTCACGATCCGGCCGAGCGGCAGCACCAGCGGCCCCAGATCGTCGATCGACGGCGAGGGATAGTGTGGCAGGCCACGCATGTGGCTGCGCGTGGGCTCGTGGCACAGCACCAGCGCGTCCGCCTGCCCGCCATGGATCAGCGCCATGGTCACGCCCGAATAGGACGGGTGGAACAGCGACCCCTGGCCCTCGATCAGATCCCAGTGGTCGGCGTCGTTGTCGGGCGTCAGCACCTCGACCGCGCCGGCCATGAAGTCGGCGATCACCGCGTCGAGCGGCACGCCCTCGCCGGTGATCAGGATGCCGGTCTGGCCGGTGGCGCGGAAATCGGCCTTCATGCCGCGCGCGCGCATGGTCTTCTCCATCGCGAGCGCGGTGTACATCTTGCCGCAGGAGCAGTCGGTGCCGACCGCCAGCAGCCGCTTGCCGCTGCGCCTGCGCCCGTCGCCGATGGGATACTTGCGGTCGGGCAGGCGCACGTCGTGCAGCAGGTGGCCGGTGCGGGCTGCCGCCTCGACCAGCGCGGGCTGGTCGCGCAGCAGGGTGTGAAGGCCCGCGGCGATGTCCATTCCCGCCTCCATCGCCTCGATGAGCACGGACTGCCAGGCCTCCGATATCACCCCGCCGCGGTTGGCCACGCCGATCACCAGCGTGCGCGCGCCGGCGGCCGCGGCTTCGGCGATGGTCATGTCCGGCAGCCGCATGTCGGCGTTGCAGCCGGGCATGCGGAACTGACCGACGCTGGCCTCGGGACGCCAGTCGCGGATGCCCTGCGCGACCTTGGCGGCGAGCGGGTCGGGCGCGTCGCCCAAGAACAGCAGGTAGGGATGCGCGAGCGACATGGGACGGACCTCCGGGGAAAGCGGGATTTGAGCTTGTGGCTATCCCGAGGCTTCGGAATGCCACAAGGGGCCAGCGGCCACATTCGATAGGTCCAGCGCCGCCGCGTCAAGGCGGGCCGCGACGACGCCCGAGCCCCGCAGCGCGCCCCGGACGCCCCCCCCCCTCAGGCGGCGCGCAGGGGCGCGGGCGCGGGTGTTTCGGGCGCGGGTGTGCCGGCATACCCGGTACTGGCAAGTTCGCGCGGCAGCGCGCGCTCGTCCGGCACGGCGCACAGGCCGAGCCGCGCCGCAAGCCTTCCCAGGGACGGGCTCGCCGTCAGCACCGCGAAGGGGATCGCCAGCATGAGCCCCGTCAGCATCGGCGCCGCCCAGACCACGACGCCGGGCCCCGCATAGACGAGGATCAGCGCGAACAGCCCCGCCCCGAACAGCGTCTGCGGCCACAGCCCGCGCGCAGCATCGGCCCATGAGAGGCGGTAGGCGTCGCGGTTCTGCGCGCCCCAGATCACCGACTTGCCCATCGCGAGCCCCGCGAGGAACAGGCTCACCCGAAAGGCCACGACCGGCGCCATCAGAATCGAGAACACCGTCTCGACCAGCCCGCCCGCGAGGAAGCGCGCCGTGCCGCCGTAGCGCGCCGTGCCGCCAGGGGTCAGCAGGATGTCGAACATGCCCAGAAGCTTCGGCACGAGGCTGACGGCAAACATCACGAAGAACATCGCGATGCCGAAGGCCACGTCGATGCCCGCCACGTCGCCCTGCACCATGCGCGCGGCGGCGGCCACCGTCATCACCATCCATGCAGGCGCCGCGAAATACATCATGATCGCGGCGAACAGCTGGAAATGCGACACCGGCTGAAGCCCGCGCAGCCCCAGAAGGCGCCAGTACTGCATGTTACCCTGACACCAGCGCAGATCGCGCTTGGTGAAGTCCATCAGGGTCGGCGGGTTCTCCTCCCAGCTCTCGGTCTCGACGGGCATGACGCGCACCTCGTATCCCGCTCGGCGCACCAGCACGGCCTCGACTTGGTCGTGGCTGAGGATGTGGCCGCCCAGCGGCGGCTTGCCCGGCAGCACCGGCAGGCGGGTGTGGCGGCGGAAGGGCTGCACGCGGATGAGCGCGTTGTGGCCCCAGTAGGGGCCGCAGTCGCCCTGCCACCAGGCTGCGCCCATGGTGTAGCTGCGCATCCCGTGGCGCATGCCGAACTGGAAGACGCGCGCGAAGAAGCTGGTGGCGGGGGCGCCGACCACGAGGCTCTGCAGGATGCCGATGCGGGGGTATGCCTCCATGATCCGCTGCATCCGCACGATCGCCTCGCCGGACATCAGGCTGTCGCTGTCGAGCGGCAGGTAGAAGCTGTGATCGCGACCCATCGTCATCAGGAAATCGCGCACGTTGCCGGCCTTGAAGCCGGTGTTGCCGGTGCGGCGGCGGTAGGCGGCGCCCTGTCCAAGGGCGGGTCGCATGGCCTCGAACAGCCGCTCCTCGGCCGTGGCGACCTCGGGCTCGGTGGTGTCCGACAGCACGAAGATGTCGAAGCGGTGGCCCTGCCCGGTGGCGTCGAGGCTGCGGCGGATCTCGGCTAGCTTCTGGAACGAGCGGGTGGGGTCCTCGTTCCGAACGGTCATCGCGATGGCGGTGCGCTGCGTCAGCGGCGCGCCGCCCTCGGCCGCCGCCAGATGCGGCGCGGCCAGCGCCAGCCCGTCGCGGCGGCCATGCAGCAGCCAGACGCCGACCAGCGCGTTCCACACCCCCATGACCGTCCAGGGCGCGCCCAGAAGGAAGCAGGCCATCATCACGATGTCCGCAGCCGACCAGCCTCCCGCGCCGAACACCTGCGCCACTCCCCAGCCCAGCGCGGCCAGGGTGGCCAGGTTGAGGCTCAGGAAGGCTGCGCGCCGCGCCGTCAGCGCGCCCCGCGGTTGCAGGCCCGCTGGCGTCAGCGCCACCTGCCCCGGATGCGCGGCCACGGCACCGATCCGGTCGGCGGTCTGGGCGGGCGGGGTGATGTCAGTCGGCATGGTGATCGATCGTCCTTTCCGGACCGCGTTGCGGTGCCTATGTTGTCGCGCGCCCCGAAACCTTCAAGGACGGCCCCCGGCATGACCGACACGGCTCGCGCCCTCTGGTACACCGCCCCGCGCGCGGCCGAACTTCGCCCGAACCCGTTGCCGCCGCTCCACGCCGGCTGGGTCGAGGTCGAGACCTGCGCCTCGGCGCTCAGCCGGGGGACCGAGCGGCTGGTCTGGGAGGGCCGCGTTCCGTCCGGCGAACACTCGCGGATGCGCGCGCCGTTCCAGCAGGGCGACTTCCCGTTCCCGGTGAAATATGGCTATGCCGCCGTTGGTCGAGTCGTCGCGGGCGACGCACGCCTGATCGGCCGCACCGTCTTCGCGCTGCATCCTCATCAGGACCGCATCCGCCTGCCGGCCAGTTCCGTCCTGCCGGTGCCCGAGGGCGTGCCCCCGGGCCGCGCCGTCCTGGCCGCGAACATGGAGACGGCGCTGAACGCGATCTGGGACGCGGCGCCCGCCCTGGCACCCGGCGCGCGGGTCGCCGTGATCGGGATGGGGCTGTTGGGGCTTCTTGTCATGGCGCTGCTCTCGCGGCGGGAGGATCTCGAGGTCACGGCCTGCGACATTCTACCGGAGCGCGAGGCGCTCGCGGCTGAATTTGGCGTGAAGTTTCGTAATCCCGGCGAACTCGTGCCCGATCATGATCTGGTCTTTCACACCTCGGCGACGGCGGCAGGTCTCGCGGCGGGGCTTGGGGCGTTGCGCTTCGAGGGGACGCTGATCGAACTGAGCTGGTACGGCGACGCGGCGGTGCCGGCGCCACTGGGGGGGGCGTTCCATTCGCAGCGCCTGACGATCCGGTCGAGCCAGGTGGGCCATGTCGCCCCCACCCGGCGCGTCCGGGTGACGCACCGCGAGCGGCTGTCGCGGGCGCTCGCGCTTTTGGACGATCCGCGCGTCGACGCATTCGTGACCGGCGAAGTGACTTTCGAGGCGCTTCCCGGGGCGCTGGCCGGGTTGCTGGCGCCGGGTGCAGCGGGTATCGCTACGCGCGTCGCATATGGCAGGGAGGCCGTCTGAGCATGTATGCCGTCGAGGTTCGCGATCACATCATGATCGCCCACTCCATCCCCGGCGAAGTCTTTGGCCCCGCGCAGAAGCTGCACGGCGCGACCTATGTGATCGACGTGGCCTTCATGCGCGAGACGCTGTCCGAGGATGGCATCGTCGTCGACATCGGCCGCGCGCATGACGTGCTGAAGGCCACGCTCGCGCCCATCAACTACGCCAATCTCGACGCGCTGCCGCAGTTCCAGGGCATCAAGACGACGACCGAATTCCTGTGCCGCCACATCTTCGACGCCGTGGCCGCGGCGGCGCGCGAAGGGCGGCTGGGGCCGGGCTCCGAGGGGCTGAACCTGATTCGCGTCACGCTGAACGAGAGCCACGTGGCCCGCGCCTGGTACGAGGGGCGGCCGTGATCGCTCGCGCGGTCTTCGCTGTTCCCGGCGCGCTCGAGACGCCGACGGGCGGCTATGGCTATGCCCGCCGGCTGCTGGCCGGGGCGAAGGCCGCGGGGCTCGATCTCGTGCACTGGCCACTGCCGGGCGGCTGGCCCGTGCCGTCCGAGGCCGCGCTCGCCGAGACCGCTCGGCGGCTGGCGGCGATCCCGTCGGGCTGGCCGGTGATGATCGACGGGCTGGCGCTGGGGGGGATGGGGTGCGATCTGCTCGACCTCGTCGACGGTCCTCTGGTCGCGCTGTGCCACCATCCGCTTGCGCTCGAGACGGGCCTCGCGCCGGCCGAGGCCGCCCGACTCGCGGCGTCCGAGCGCGCGGCGCTGGCCCGCGCGGCGCGGGTGGTCACAACCAGCCGGGCGACGGCTGCGACGCTCGCCGCCGAGTACGGGGTGCCGATGGCGCGGATCACCGTGGCGCCGCCGGGGACCGACCCCGCGCCGCCGGCGCGTGGCTCGGGCGGACCGGGAGTGGCGATCCTCTCGGTCGGGACCCTGGTGCCGCGCAAGGGGCATGACGTGCTGATCGGGGCTCTGGCGCGGCTGGGCGATCTCGACTGGCGCCTCACCATCGTCGGCGCGGACGACCGTGACCCCGGCCATGTGGCGTGGCTTCGGGCGCAGGTGGCGGCGCTGGGGCTGGAGGGTCGCGTGAGCTTCGCGGGGGCCGCCGATGCGGCGGCGCTGGCGCTGGCGTATGACGGCGCGGACCTCTTTGCCCTCGCCTCGCATCACGAGGGGTTCGGCATGGTCTATGCCGAGGCCATCGCCCGCGGCCTGCCGGTGGTCGGCACCGACGCGGGCGCGGTGGCCGAGGCGACGCTGGGCGCAGCGCTGCTGGTGCCGCCGGGTGACGAGGCGGCGCTGGCCGCGGCGCTTCGCGGCGTGATCGCCGACCCCGCGGCCCGCCGGGCGCTGGCCGCGCGCGCACTGGGCGCGGCGCCCCGGCTGCCGCGCTGGGAGGCAACGGTCGCCGCGGTCGCGGGAGCCCTGGCCGCGGTCGAGGCCGAAATCCCTGGCGGGGCGGTGGCGGCCGCCGGGGCATGAGCGGCTTCTCGGCCGACTGGCTGGGCCTTCGCGCCGGGGCCGATGGGCGGGCGCGCAACGCGGCGCTGGCGGCGCGGCTTGCCGGCCACTTCGCGGAGCGCACGGGAGGGCTGCGGATCGTCGATCTCGGCGCCGGCAGCGGCAACAACATGGCGGCGACGGCGCCGCTGCTGGGGCCGGCTCAGCACTGGGTGCTGGCGGATGCGGATGCGGGCCTGCTGGCGCGCGCCCGGGCACGGGCGCCGCGGGGGGCGACGGTCGAGTTGCAGCTGACCGACCTTGCCTGCGGCGTGGGCGCACTGCTGCGCCCGGCGCCCGATCTCGTGACGGCCTCGGCCTTCTTCGATCTCTGCGGCGCGGCTTGGATCGAGCGTTTCGCGGATGCGCTCGCGGTGTCGGGCGCGGCGCTCTACACGGTGCTCAGCTATGACGGGCGCGAGGTCTGGGAGCCCGCCTTCGCGGGCGACGCCGCGGCCCTTTCGGCCTTCCATGCCGACCAGCGGCGCGACAAGGGGCTGGGGCCGGCGATGGGGCCGGATGCGCATGACCACCTCGCCCGCTGCCTAGCCGCGCGCGGCTACCGGGTCGAGGAGGGGCCGAGCGACTGGGCGCTGGAGGCGCCCCGCGATGCCGCCCTGATCGCCGCGCTGGCCGAGGGCAGCGCCGCCGCGGTCAGGCCCGCGCTGGGGAGGGCGGCGGGAGACTGGTGGACTGTGCGCAAGGGTGCCGCGCGCGTGGTCATCGGTCACAAGGACCTGCTGGCCCTTCCGCCCGGCTGAGCGCCTTCAAGGCAGGCTGATGCGCCGCATGATCCCGTCGCGCCGCACCCGCCAGTGCCACAGCGCGGCCGCGACATGCAGGCCCGCGACCGCGAGGATGGCGATCCCCAGCGTCCCGTGCAGGCCGTAGAGCCACTCGGACAGCGCGGGGTCCTTGGCCATAAGGCCGGGCAGCACCCAGCCGAAGAACTCGATCGGGAAGCCGCCGGCTGCCGTCGCCATCCAGCCGACCACCGGCATCGCGATCAGCAGGAGATAGAGCGCCGCATGCGTGGCGATCGCGGCAAGGCGCTGCGGCACCGTCATGTCCTGCGGCAGCGCCGGGCGGCCCAGCGCCACCCAGAGCCCGAGGCGCAGTACCATCAGTCCGAGGATCAGCACGCCGAAGCTCTTGTGATACTTGTAGAGGGCATTCGTGGCCTCGAGCCCGAAGCGGTCGCGCGCGCCCTCGAAGCCGAGTGTCCCCAGCGTAAAGCCGACCGTGAGCGCCCCGAGCACGACGAGGGCGATCAGCCAGTGGATCAGGCGTTGGGCGACGTGATAGCGGGCAGGTTGCATGCCAGTGTCCCCTCTGTCGCCGACGCGGCTCAGGCCGCGATCGGGCGCCGCATGTCACACATGCACAGCATGTCGCCGTCCTTGAAGCGCATCGTCCGCACCAGCGGGCGCAGTGCCTGGTCGAGCCCCGCGATGGGGTTCAGGTTGAGCCCCGTCTTGCCCGAGCCGAGCACGATCGGCGCGACCATCAGGTGCAGCTCGTCCAGCTCGCCCGCGTCGATGAAGCGCGCGAGCGTCTCGGCCCCGCCCTCGACCAGCAGCCGCCCGAGGCCGCGCTGGCGCAGCACCGCGACGATCCTGCCTGGATGGATGCGCCCCTCGCCGTCGCAGGCGAGCCGCACCGCCTCGGCGCCCTCGGGCACTGGCCGGTCCGCGGTGGTGACGACCAGAACCGGCGCCGCGCCGTCGCGCAGCATCGCGAGGTCCCGCGGCATCCTGCCGGCCGGGTCGATGACGACGCGGACCGGGTTCGCCCCCTCGACATGGCGCGTCGTGAGCTGCGGATCGTCCGCCACCGCCGTGCCGACGCCGACGATCACCGCATCGACATTGGCGCGAATCCGATGAAGGTGGCACAGCGCCTCGTGCCCATTGATGTATTTCGAGGCGCCAGTGGGCGTCGCGATGCGGCCGTCGAGCGACTGGCCGAGCTGGCCGATCACCACGCCATCTGTCCCGCGCGACCGCAGCAGGCGGTCGAGCGCGGTTTCGGGGTCGTAATCCGATGAACGGCGCCTCCCGCTTCCCTTGCCGGCATGGACGAACACTGCGTCACTCCCTCGTCAGACCGGGACGGTCTCTCTCACGTCTGCACCGCGGCCCCGCCGGAGGTTCCGGCCTTGCGGCTCTCGGCCTCAGTCGCATGAGATGGTGCGACATGGCTGCCGCGCCAGGGCTGCGACTTGAACCACGAGACCATATAGGCCGTCGCGATCAGGATGGCGAACCCCGACAGGTTGACCGCCGCGCGGTTCCAGACGTCGGGCTGCATGATGCCAAGGAGCCAGCCGTTCACCTGCGCGAGCGGGATCGACATCATGAAGACGGCAAGGCTCTGCGTGCCCACCTTGCGGATCACGGGCACCGCCGCCGGCAGCCAGCGGCGCGCCACCGCCTCGCGCCGCGCCGCGCCGATCGCCGACCAGGCGAGCACCACGAGGGCCGCCAGATGCGCAAGCTGCAGGAGCCCGATCCGGTCGCCCGACACCAGCGGGACCGTCTCGAGGAGGAGGCCGTCCAGCGCCGGCGATAGCCGCCGGATCTCGTCGACATAGGCGTAGGGGATGGTCGCCAGCGCCACGACCGCCGCCACGGCAAGCCATGCCGCCCGCGCCGGGGCCGGCGGGCGGAAGCCTTCGGTCAGGCGCCGCCCGCCGGGACCGACCGCGACCCAGGCAAGGTAGGCCACCGCGAGGAAATGGAGGAAGCGCAGCCCCCCCTGCCACGACTTCCACCACATCGGCTCGGTCCAGCCGCGCACGGCGACGATCCATTCGTGCAGCACCCAGCCGGCGGGCAGGTAGTGGCCGTCGTGGATCTTGAACCAGGCGAAGGGCACCGTAATCAGGACGATCGCGAGCGCGAGCCGGATCAGCCCGCGGCTCACGGGCGGCGCCGGCAGCCAGCCCATCCCGAAGGCAAAGCCGGTAAAGAACACGAGCTGCCAGCCGAACGGGTTGAAGAACCACGTGCCCCCGCCGAACGGGTTCGAGGGCAGGTTCATCCAGGCCAGCGCGTGGCCGAGCGGCGCGAGCGCGGCGACCAGCGCGCCCGGCTCCTCGCCCGCCTGCGCCATGCGGCCCAGCCCTGCGAGGTTCGAGGCAAGCCACAGCGTCACGACGAAGACCGCGACCGCCCCGCGCCCGCCTGCGCGATGAAGCGCCATCACGATCGGCACCATGGCAAGGATCACGAGATACATCGGCAGGATGTCGAACAGCCCCGGCACGTAGGTGAGGGTAAACAGACCGATCAGCGTCTCGCCGGTGCGGGTGAAGAGCGGCACGACATAGGGCTCGGTCACATGCCGGTGACCCTCGATCCCCACCCCGAAATGGTCGATCGCGAACAGCAGCGTCGCGGTCGCGAGGAAGATGCAGATATGCGCCCAGTAGACCTGCCACACCCGGTAGGCGATCCGCGCGGCGCCAAGCCGCCAGCTCTTCTTCGCGAACACCGCTCCGAAGGCCAGAGACGAGGCGAAACCCGAGCAGAACACGAAGATCTCGGTCGCGTCCGAGAAGCCGAAGCGCGCGGGGATCCACAGCGTCCAGCTGTTGCCGGGCGTGTGCGCGAGCAGGATGATGAACATCGCGAGGCCGCGGAAGAAGTCGAGACGCAGGTCCCGGGGCCTCCTGGCCGCCGGGGCGCCACCTGCCGCGTGCCCGGTCTGTCGCATCCCCCCCTCGATCATTCCGCGGCAACCCCTCGCGCAACTCTCGCCCGCGAGATCGCGGCGCGGCGACGGGCGGTGAAGCCATCCTCGGCACCGCGCCGTGCGGCCCGCGCGGCCAGCTCCGCCTCGGCCTCGACATAGCGCCCGGCGCGGATGGCGGCCTCGATCATCAGGCGCGAGAAAATGTCGCGCTGCGCGTGGCTGCCGCCCACCCGCTGGAGTGCCGGGCGCACGGCCCGAAACTTGTCGAACGCCACCCCGTACCTGCCGGCGCGGAAGGCGGCGAGACCGAGGGCGGCAGGATGCCCGGCCACTGCGGCGACCTCGTGCATGTCATGTTCCCGGCTTTGGGCGTCGCGCGCAAGCCGCTCGATCAACCGGTCCGCCTCGGCGGTCCTGCCGGCGCCGCCCAGCGCGAGCAGGTAGTGCAGGTCGGCGAACACCACGCAGCCCGGCTCGACCCGGTTCGCGGCGAGATCGGCCAGTTCCTCCCAGCGCGTGCCGACGTCGAGCCCCTCGGCCTCGAGCCGCATGAGCATCGAGGCGCCGTTGGCGATGTCGCGGTAGTCGTCGGTCGACTCGGCCCGCACCCGCGTGTCGTAGAGGTCGAAGACCCGATCGTACTCGCCCCGGTCGAGGTGGAACAGCGCGAGGTGCCACCAGACATGGGTGCCGAAATTGTTGCAGTGCTCCCACGATGCCGTGCGCCGCTCGAGCCAGCGGATGCCGGTCTCGGCCCGGCCGGTCATGTCGTAGACATGCGCCACCGCGTGCAGGCCCCAGGCGTCGTCGGGCGAAAGCTCGACCGCGCGCCGGCCGGTCGCCTCGGCCTCGGCATAGGCGCCGTTCTCCTCGAGCGCGAAGGCCCGGCAGCCGAGCACGTAGCCCAGATGCGGGTGATCCGCGCCGATCTGCGGCAGCACGGCGGCGGTGGCCGCGAGCATCCCCCGCCGGTCGCCGAGCACGAAGCGGATGGCGTGATCGAGCTTGAACGCGAGCGTGTCCGTCGGATCGCGCTCCAGCAGTTCAGCCAGGTGGCGCACAGCGACCGACGGCCGCCCCGCCGCGTAGGCCGCCAGCGCGTCGAGATAGTAGTGGCCGCGCCAGTCGAGGCCGCCCCCGCGCGCGATCCGCCGCGCCTCGGCCAGCGCCTCGCGGGCCACACCGACAAGCTCGGCCCGCCCGAGCAGCAGGTAGAAGAAGCCCTTCGCGATCCAGCCCATCGCGAAGTCGGGCCGGGCGGCCAGGGTTTCGCCCAGATGCCCGGGCGTGCTGGCGGCGTGGGCGAGAAAGGCGGTGACGGTGCGGTCCCAGCTTGCGGGGGCACCGGTGCCGACCGGGCCGACCAGGGGCGTCGTCGGGTGGGATGTCATCGCACGTCCTGTGTTCGATCGCGGCGCAACTCTCGCCTGCTTCCGTGAGAATGCGTGTTGAACGCCATGGAAACGACACCCGCTCACCGACATGTGACCGCTGCGGAGCGAAATCGGCGGCCGCGCCGGGGACTTGCGGCAGACAGGCGGAATGCCCAGAAGTACATCTCATCGACACGCACAGCGAAGAGGACCGCGGATGCAACGCAACGTGCTGGCCCTTTCCGTCGCCGGACTGGCCGGGCTGGCCCTCGCCGCGTTCGCGGCGCGCGGCGGCTGGCAGGGCGGGGGCGGGGCCTATGCGGCGGGCGCCCTGCTTGGCGGCGCGGCAGGCTTCGCGCTCTACCATGCGTCTTTCGGCTTCACCGCCGCTTGGCGCCGGATGGTGCGCGAGCGGCGCGGCGCGGGCCTGCGCGCGCAGATGCTGCTGCTCGCGATTGCCTGCGCGGGCACCTTCCTGCTGATCGGCTACGAGGATGCGACCGGCATCGACATGCGCCCGGTGATCATGCCGATGGGCGTGGCCTCGGCCTTCGGCGCGGTCCTGTTCGGCATCGGTATGCAGCTTGGCGGCGGCTGCGCCTCGGGAACACTGTTCACGGTCGGCGGCGGCTCGACCCGGATGACGGTGGTGCTGGCCTTCTTCATCGCCGGCAGCGTCTGGGCGACGGCGCATATCCCGGGCTTCTGGGCGCAGCTTGACCGCATCACGGGGATTCCGAACATTCCCGGCACCTCGCTGATCGCGCTGTTCGGGCCACTGGGCGGGCTCGCCGCGCTCCTCCTCGTACTCGGAGCGATTTGGGTGATCTCGGCCGCCATCGAGCGGCACGCGCACGGAACCCTCGAGACGACCCGGCCGAGTGGGAGCCTGCTGCGCGGCCCGTGGTCGATGGAGGCCGGCGCGGTCGCGCTCGCGCTTGTCTCGATCGGGTGCTTCCTCGTGTTTCAGCAGCCCTGGGGCATCACCTCGGGCTTTGCGCTGTGGGGGGCGAAGATCCTTGAGGCGGCCGGGGGCGACGTTGCCGCCTGGCCCTACTGGCAGGGCTGGCGGGCCGATCAGTTGCGGGCCAGCGTCCTCGCCGATGCCGTCTCGGTGATGAACTTCGGCATCGTTCTGGGGGCGCTCGCGGCCTCGGCGCTGGCGGGCCGGTTCGCGCCGGTCTGGCGGCTGTCGGCGCGCGAGCTCCTGACTGCGGTGATCGGCGGCCTGCTGATGGGCTATGGCGCGCGACTTGCCTATGGCTGCAACATCGGGGCGTATCTGGGCGGCCTCGTCTCGGGATCGATGCACGGCTTCTGGTGGCTCGTCTGGGGGTTCGCGGGCTCGGCCATCGGCACCCGCCTGCGCGCGGCGCTGGCGATGGATCCGCCGGTTCCTGCGCGGAGCGTTCCGGCCTGAGAAGGAGAGAGTAATGCGAAGGATGCGAGGATCCGGTCTTGCCGCCATCGTCGTGGACCTCACGGTGCTGTCGACGCCCGCCGTGGCGGCCGAGGCGGCCTGGGACGTGCCGCTCGCGCCGCGCGCGGGGTGGGCGGTCAAGCCGACGCCACACGACTTCGAGGGGCTTCTGTCCCGGCTCCGCGACGCGGTCAAGGCCGAGGGGTTGGCCGTTGTGACCGAAGCCGGACCGACCGGGGCCGCTCGCGCCCGCGGGATCGAGATCCCCGGCAACCGCGTGCTCGGCGTCTTCAACAACGTCTTCGCGGTCCGCATTCTCGAGCAGAGCGTCGCCGCGATGATCGAGGCCCCGGTCCGCTTCTACGTGACCGAGAACCCCGACGGCACGGCAACGCTGGCCTACAAGCTGCCGTCGCAGGTCTTCGCGCCCTATGCGGACGACGGCGGTCAGCCGCTGGTCGATGCGGCGGCCGAGCTCGACAGCCATTTCGCCGCGATCGCCGCGCGGGCGGCCGCACCCTGAAGGCGTTCCGCGCAACGTCCGCGCCGCCCGTGGGTGGCACGCATGGCGACGGCGTCGCGGGCACGTCACCATGTGTCGCGCATCCTGCGCGCCGGCCGAATTTGGCGCTGGACAAGCCCCCGCCCAATCGCCTAATTAGCCCCCCACGCGCCGCCCGCCGGCGCACCCGACCGGCACCGAAGGTGCCGTGACGAGGGCCCAGGTAGCTCAGTTGGTAGAGCAGCGGACTGAAAATCCGCGTGTCGGTGGTTCAAATCCGCCCCTGGGCACCACTATTTCAATATCTTACAGAAATCCGCGATAAGCCCGCGCCGCGTGGGGGTCCGTTGGGGGTCCGCGAAACGGCCATGAGGCGCCTTTAGGGTCCTGTCAGAGCAAACCGGCTTGCGGCGGGTTAGCCGCCTCCCTACGCTTCAGGATGAGCAAACCCAATCCATTCCACTACTTCAAGGCGAGCCCGGAGATCATCCGCCTGGCTGTCATCATGTACGCCCCGAGGTGCCGTCAGGGCGTCGAAGCTCGCTGATCTGATTGGGACTCGGTACGCGGACTTCATCAGGGCCAGCGTTCAGAGGCACCGCGCAGAAAGGCCGGACACATGACCGCAACCCGCACCGATCGCCAAAAGCTCGAACAACACTTGCGCAAACGGAGCCGTCGACACACGACAGAGCCCTCAACGACACCTGCCCTGGCACATCGATGCCGCCGGGGGGCATCCACCCCATCATCATGACCGCCAGGCGGATGATCTCGGGTGACGTCTTGAAGTAGTGGAAGGGGCTGCGTCTGCTCATGCCGCGAGGGTAGGGAGGAAGGCATCCTGCCTCAAGCTAACTGCCTTGGGCAGTGCTCCGGAAGGAATTACGGCTAGCGTCGAAGGCTATTCGTACTTCAGGCCCTGAACCGGTGTGGCCTGAAAAGCCTCCCTCAGCCATTGATCTCCTTCTTGACGCCAGACCTGAGTGAATGCGATCGAGAGATCTCGCCTGTCTCCAGGGTTCAAGATCCCACCTCCTGAGAGGTCATTGAAACCTGTCACGACGGCAAGATCACCAAAGAGACGGATTTCGACGTCACGAAAGGCGACCTGCGTTACGCGGCCGCTCCTTTTGGCGGCGTATGCAAGCCAAGCTTGGCGCTTCAGGTGGGTTCCGGTCGCGTCGTTATGGGTATAAGTCGGGGAGAGAAGATAAGTGAGTCTGGCGGTATCCCCGCGCGCCCACGCCTCTCCAAATGCATGCATGGCCGAGAGAAGAGACTCGGTCTTGGCGTCATCGGGCATGCGATACCCCCGAAACGATTGCCTCCCTCGCTACCATGACACGAAGCGATGCCGGATGCGTGTCGGACAGCGACCTCGATGACGAATCTTTGCATCGACGGGATGTTCGCACAGCGGTCGTTGGTGCAGCATGCAGCGAATGACCGCTCCGAGCCCAGAGCGGACGTAATCCGACGCCACGATGTGCGGCCGCAGCATCAAGGGCAACCAAGGCGTCTCTGACACCGTAGCACAGCGTTATCGAGTAGCACTGAATATAGATCCGAGGCTGAAGTGGGACCTATCCTCATCGGGACGTGCGGCTTTACCAGTCTCATCAGTTCGAAAAGGCGCAGCCATCTCAAGAGTCGTAATTGGCTGAGACGCTCCAGTACTCTGCCACATTTCAGGCCGCCGAGAGTGGTTTCTAGCAATTATAGACACCCACGGCACAGCGTCGCACGGTTCGACGGGCAACGCCTGCCACGCTCACTGGGGTCAGCGGGCGGCCGACGACGGCCTTCGCCTCGGTCACCACGCCCGGAAGCCGCCCCCCGGAAAGCCAGGATCCGCTCTCGAGCACGAGGCCAATTGCGACGATGCCCAATACGGCAATGCCGATCCGTTTCCAGAGGCTCATTGTCCCTCTCCCATGATGAAGTGATCAGGCAGCTCTCGAACCTTCTCGCGCAGTTCGTCGAGTTCGATCCGCGAGGCGTCCGTCTCGTTCACGAACGTGAAGTCATCGGCTTTGGCGTCGGTGCCGGTGCGCCAGTTCCGTGCCTGGATCACGTACTGTGGCGAATGCTCCATACCCTTCGTCGTGATCACGTAGCGGCAGGGATACGGGCGCTCGCCCTGAGCGATCCAGATCTGCCAGTCGACATCCGGTGTTCGGAAGGCAAGCCAGTCGCATTCCTGGCCATCGATCACGCCACTGCCGAGATCCTTCACATCCGTCACTTCCGACATCAACGCGTCATAGGCGTTCGACATCAGGAGATCTGCCGCAGGCAGCGGACGGTCATAGGTGTTTCGCAACTCGTCTATCAGATGGTCGACATCACCGGGGACCGCGACCTGCGTGAACAGGTTGGCGCTCTTGCCCAGCAGCGTCAGGGTCTCGCCGTCGAACACCATTTCGAGGTCAACGAAACCGCCATGCCGCGTCGCCCGGATCCGGTTCGGGCGGCCCATCGTAACGCTGCCCGAACTCGCAAGGCCCAGCTTCTGATCCTCCTCGGTGACGACCTCAAGGGTCGCGTCGTACTCGAACGAGATCCTTTCCTGAGACGCCAGGTAGTCGGACATGGCCTTCAACAGAGCCTTCGCATCTGACTCGTCCGCCCGCGCGGACGAGCCGGGAGGCGCAATTATCGCGAGCATCATAGCTACCGCGGCAACCGAGCGCCGCAGAGCTGCTGGATGAACCGAGCGCATGGAGATCTCCTTCTCGGAGGTTCAAGGTGCCTAGGAAATTATTAAAACAGATCAGTGAGTTATTGCGGCTATCACGTCCGCCAATGACTGTCCTTGATCCAGCTCAACACGCGATGCTGTGCAACCCCCAACGGTAGGAAACCCCGTCCGCGGCGGGATCAAGGCCGACCCTCATTCGCAGTGGATCTCAAGGGCTTCAGTGGACCTGCAACCGCCGAACGGCCGGCGTCTTCGCATCCGTGTGGCAATCAGGGCCGGCCTTCGCTGTGAGGCGTTTGATCAGGAATAGAGGAGCAGGTCCTCGACGTTCCGGAGCGAAGGCAGGAAGCGAAGGCGCAGTATCTCGGCCGGGCGCATGATTTCGGAGGGTGCCCAGAAACATCGAAGGGGGTTCGGCTCGTTCACCTTGCGGAGGTAGGGAGGCCGTTCCCCTTCCTCAAGCCGGTTTCCTTTGGCTGCACCCCGTTTTCTCTTCTCGCCAGACGGATGGCGGCATCCCGCTCATACGGCGAAACGCGTCGGTGAAGACGCTTGGGGAGGCGAAGCCAAGGATTGCCCCGATTTCGCCGATGGGGATATCGGTCAGCTCAAGCAGTTCGCGCGCGACTGCGAACCGCACCTCATCGCGCAGCGCCTCGAATGTCTGCCCTTCGTCCGCGAGGCGCCGCTCGAGGGTGCGCCGATGCAGGCCCATTTCCGAAGCGACTGCGGAAACGGTCGGCTTGTCCGTGCAGAGCACATGGCGGAGGGCGCGCCGCGTGCGCGTCGACCAACTCTGTGGATCCGTGAAGACGGCTCGTTGTATCTCGGCGAGAGTACGCTTCCGTTTCTCGGGATCAAACCGTGGCAGCGGCGTCTGCAACGCCTCGGCGCCAAGGATCAAGCAGCTCCGATGCTGGTTGAACCGCATCGGGACCTTCAAGAGGCGCGCGTAGGAAGACACGTCGCTTGGTGCGCGGTGGGAGAATTGCACCTCTACGGGGGTTACCGCACCGTTCGTCAGATCGTGAACCATTCTGGCACCGACGCCAATGACGGCATCGTACAATATCTGACTGCCAGGCATCGAAGCGGCAAAGGTGCCAAAGCCGAGCGCGTATTCGTCACCCAAAGGGTTCAGATAGACGATGGCGCCGCTCGAATACCCGGGCTGCCACGACACGAAGTCGATAAGTGCCTCGCGAAGAGTTGGGGCGGTCAGCATCAGTCGCCCGATCGGTCCGTGGATCGCGAATGTGAAGCGCAGCCCGATCAGCAGGCCAAGATGCTCGCAGCCTGTCTTCCGCGAGGCGCGATCCAGAATCTTCAACATGGCGTCGAACGGAACGCGGGTCTCCGGACCGAGTGTCGTCGGATTGACGCCGCTGTCATCAAATACGTCAGCCGTGTCTGCGCCGAGATCGCACAGGAGGACTGGCAACTCCGAGAGAACTCCTGCGCGTTGTGTCATCTTGCCGTGCATCGATTTCTCCCGAGATTGTCGCCGAAACCGAAGCGCGTTTCCGTCAGCTGTCTTAAAGTTGTGTTAGGGTGGTTACCGATCGGAAAGCGATTGAGCTAGCGGCACTCGGAAACGGTGCGGGTGGCAGCAATTCGCGCGCTACCGCCAAATGCACTTTGGACATTTCAACAAGGCAGACTCAAAGATGGACATCACACGCAGGACACTCTCGGCGGGAGCCATCGGGCTGACCGCCGCGGCCATGTTTCCACTCCGAGGACAGGCTGCATCCTCCGAAGCCGAGATCAGCGACGGACTGCTGAGCCGCACTGACTTCTGGACGGCGCTCGAGGCCTACGCCTTCGCCTATCCTCTGGTCACGATGGAATACACCCGCCGGGTCATGACGAATGTCGCCAAGCCGGCGGGGACAAAGGCGCCAATGGGACAGATTGGTCGCTTGCGGCAATATCCCGACGCGTCGTTCCGGGATGTGACCGCGCCGAACGCAGATACGCTCTACACCTATGCCTTCTTCGATGTCAGCAAGGAGCCCTATGTGGTGAGCCTGCCGGACATGGACGATCGCTATGCGTTGTTCCCGATGCTGGATGGGTGGACGAACGTCTTCGAGGTGCCCGGCAAGAGGACGACGGGAACCGGTACGCAGACCTATGCGATCACAGGGCCGGGATGGACTGGGACCCTGCCAGACGGCGTCAAGGAGTATAAATCACCCACCGGCATGGTCTGGCTTCTGGGCCGCATCTACTGCACTGGGACGTCAGGGGACTACGACGCCGTCCACAAGCTTCAAGACGCGGTGTCGCTCGTCCCACTCAGCGCATACGGCACGACCTACACGCCGCCAGATGGCACAGTGGATGCGTCCATCGACATGAAGACGGCCGTACGCGACCAGGTCAACGCGCTCAGCGCCGTGGAATACTTCACCCTGTTCTGCGAACTGATGAAGGCCAATCCCCCGGCCGCGGCGGACGCGCCTCTGATTGAAAGACTGGCCGAGATCGGGATCGTCCCCGGTCAGGATTTCGACGCCAGCAAGCTCGACGTTTTGCTTCAGGGGCGTCTTCCCCAGATTGCATTCGCGCGCATCATGCTTCATTTCAAGGACAGCGACGGGGATTTCACGGACACCAACGGTTGGAACTACACGACGAAGACAGGTCTCTACGGCACCAATTACATCCAGCGCGCCCTCGTGACTGCTATCGGCCTTGGCGCGAACCGGCCGCAGGACGCTGTCTATCCAACCAGCACAAAGTCTGCGAGTGGGATCATCCACCGCGACTATGAAGGATCAGAAGAATACGTTCTCACCTTTCCCAAGGGTCAGTTGCCCCCCGTCAACGGATTCTGGTCGATTACGATGTACAGCGCCGAGTACTTCTTCGTCGCGAACCCGCTCAACCGCTATTCGATCAGCGCGCGGCAGGACCTGAAAGCCAATGCGGATGGCTCGGTCGATATCTACATACAGAACGACTCGCCTGGGAAAGACAAGGAGTCGAACTGGCTTCCGGCACCGAAGGGCAAATTCGTCCTGATGATGCGTCTCTACTGGCCTAAGGAAGGCAATCCATCGATCCTTGACGGCTCATGGGTCATTCCCCCGGCCAGAAAGGTAAGCTGAGAAAAACAAATCACTAGACTCGCGCGGCTGTTTCGTCGCGCGCACGTCGAGTTGCGCGATCGGCCCCGGCGGCCACTCCTTCCTCGCGCTGCAAACGGCTGCTCTCTGCCCGATCGGGTCGCCTTTCCTCTGACTCTGCCCCTTGAAGGCCGCATCTCTACCACGCATCGATGCGTTCAGTCGCAAGCCGGGTCAGGAACCCTGCGAACATCCACTAAGATTCATCTTGGATCCGCAATCGGGGCCGGCCATTCCGCTGCATGCGAACGCAAGATGTCGAACGACGGCGAGGCCAAAACTGATGCTAAGGCTTCGGCTTTTTCCTTCGGCAGGTCATGACTATCGTCATTGTTTTATGCTTTCTGAAGTATCGGAGCGGTAGAGATGCACGTCGCGCTGTGGATAGGGGATTGAAACGCCAGCCGCGTCGAAGCGTTTCTTCACATTGGCGATCAGCTCGGAGCGCGCCGTCATGTAATCGGGTGTGAGCACCCAAGGTTGGCAAAGGATGTTGATGCAGCTGTCGGCCAGTTCGCCGACCATGATTACCGGCTTCGGGTCGTCGAGCGTGCGAGGGTTCTCCGCCACCGCTTCGCGAAGGATCTCGATGACCGTCGGGATGTCGTCACCGTAGCCGACGCCGAAGACCAAATCCACACGGCGCGTTCTAGAGGCGTTCAGATTGACGATAATGCTCCCCCAGACCTGTTTGTTGGGGATCAGGATCGATTGATTGTCTGGGGTCACGATCCGTGTCGCGACGATGCTGACCGACTTCACGGTTCCGTATGATCCTCCGATGTTGACGAAATCGCCTTCGTCGAAGGGTTTGTTCACCATGATCATCAGTCCGCTGGCCAGATTGCCCAGCGTGTCCTGAAAGGCAAAGGCGAGAATGAACGACGCCCCGCCGAAGATGGCAAAGAGAGGCGTCACATCGACGCCGAGGCTGCCAAGGACGATGACGAGGCCCACTGCCGTGACGACCCAGTAGATCGCTCCTGCGACGAAGGTCTTCAAAAGCTGCGAAACTCTCTTAACGCGCCTCAAGCGGATCTGGGCGAAGCCTCGAGCCAATGCCGCGACGGTGATCAATCCAATCAGAGAGCCTGCGAAGATCGCAATCTTGATTGCCAGCGCAATGCCTCCGCTCGGGGTCTTCATCCACGCCCATAGCCGCTCCGATGCCGTGACTGCGTCGAGATCGCGTGCGCCCTCAACGACACTGGCAATCTCGTAGCGCCTGTAGCCGGCGATCGCCTTGGGGTCCCCGCCTTTTTCGTTCCACGCAACGAGGATCGCGTCGAACTTCAGAAACAGTTCCTGACGTTGATCGGCAAGCCTGTTCCAGGTCGCTCGCGCCTCTGTCCGGACGGCCTCGTCGTGCGAGTTCAGCTTGAGATACTGGTCGCTCATCTTGAACATGTGCGCCTTCAGGAGCCCCTGCCAGTGAGCGGCGAGCTTCGCCAGGTCCTCTTCGGTCAGGGGGATAAGAAACGCTTCGAGGCGATTGGAGGGTGTCTCTGGATCCAACAAGAGTGACGGCAACGCCCCGCTCTGCGATGCAACGGTCGCGTTCGGAGCGGCGTCGACCGGCTGTGACGCGGCCTTTTGGATCGGGTGGGCAACGAGGAGAAGACCGAGCAGGAAGCCAGCCGCGTACTTGATGAACATCGTCCCGGCTCCATCGATCATTGCGAGCGGCCAAGATTGGCAGGCCCGTGCAATGTGTTAGTGCATGCCGGTCGACGGGTCTATTGACGCGATAACCTTGAATGCTTGCAGACCGTCTTCGAGAGCGCGGTACGGCCGGGCAGTCCTTTCGTGGTCGCACCATTCTTCGATTAGGAGCGACGCCGCGCGGATCGGGCGGAAGATCGCGTCAATGAGTGGCTCGTTCGCGTTCGGCGCCGGATGTGCTTGCGCAGCGAATAGCCTGTTCCGATCATGCGGAACGAGTCCCACGCGAATGGCCGGTTAGGGAATGGGTGCTGCATCGCAGCATCAGCGCCGCCGATCAACTCTCCCTTGCGTTCGCCGAAATGACCGATCGTGCGGCATGTGCATAGGACTGCTTTGTCCGCAACCCGGACATCGGGGTCGTTCAATCGGCTGGCACGAACGGCCGTTTCGCAAGGCTTTGCAGACCGCCAAGACCAACTGCATACAGAACGCAATTCGGGAGTCCGTAGATGAGACAGACCGCCGCGAAGATCGACTGACGCAAAAGCGGGCAGCGGCTAGGCACCATCGGCCCCGACCGCCTCACTCGATCTCGTTCTTGTAGATCACCCCGTCCTTCATGATGAGGTCAAAGTTCGCGTGTGGATCGGCCACGAGGTCGAGGTTTTCGAGGGGGTTGCCGTCAACCAGGATGAGGTCGGCCAGCGCGCCCTCCTTCACCACACCCAGTTCGCCGGGATAGGGATCGCGCGGTCCGCTCAGCTTCAGAAGCTGCGCGTTGTCGTGGGTTGCCATCTTCAGCGCTTCGTAGGGCGTGTACCACTTCTGAAGGCTGGCGAGGAACATGCCCTGTTTCGTACCAAGTTCGGCGTCGAACAGGATGTCTGTGCCGAACGCTGTATTCACGTTGAACTTCTTCGCGCTGGCGATGGCGTCTTCCAGTCCCTGGACGAGAGTCAGGTATTTCGCCGTGCTGATCGGGCTTTCGAACGTCAGGGCGATCTCGCCCTCGGCTTGCATCGGCTGCATGCTCCACCAGACGCCCTTCTCGGCCATCAACTGGGCCACTTCATCGTCAAGGTAGAAACCGTGCTCCATGGACATCGCCCCGGCCTCGATCCACATCTTCATGGCGTCCCTCGTGTTGATGTGGACCGCGACATAGGTGTTCCACGTCTTCGCGACATCGACGAGCGCCTTCGCCTCCTCGAAAGTGTATTCGGTGACGTCCAGCGGGTCGTAGAGCGACGAGACGCCACCGCCGCCCATGGCCTTGACCTGACTGGCGCCCATACGCAGCACCTCGCGCGTTCGCTTGATCACGTCGGGAACGCCGTCTGCGAGCAGCGTGTTTCCGACCCGCTGCTGATAGTCCAGCGCCTCGCCCGGGTTCGTGGGAACGTCGTTCGGCCCCCGGAAATCGCCATGTCCACTAGTCTGACCGATATAGCCCCCGGACGGATAGATGCGTGTGCCCACGGCGAGGCCGCTGTCGATCGCACGCTTCACACCGAAACTGTTGCCGCCGACGTCACGCACGGTCGTGAACCCGCGCATCAGTGTGTCCTCGGACGCCTTTGCGGCGGCGATGTTGAGGTAGCCGAAGTCGGCGCCGAGAATCTGACTGATCGGCGCGAAGTTGAACATCGTGTGCCAGTGCGCGTCGATGAGCCCGGGGATCAGGGTCCGCCCGCCGCCGTCGATGACGGTCCCTCCGGCCACCGCGAGGGATTCGGTCGAGACCGCGGTGATCGTGTTTCCGGTGACGACGACGTTGGCGTTCTCGATCAGCGCCTCGTTCTCGCCGTCGAAGACGTTGACGTTGGTGAAGAGCGTCACGTCCGGATCTGCGTCCTGCGCAAAGGCAGGGGACATGAAAGCGAGGCCGACCAGTGCCCCTCGAAACAGTGTGCTCAAGCTCATTTGCGTCTCCTCCCGAGACTCGATCTCGATGGTTCGTGGTCGCAGCCGTGCGCTGTATCTGGCCGTCGTCGACGCCCTGCGTGGTCTCGCTGATATCCGGCCGGCGCCAGCCACCAGGAGGTTAACAGAACGGGTCGCGATTCAATTTACAAAGTGGTCTCCTCCCGGTTTCCTGGACCAGTGTGAGTGAGAGTTCTCCGGCTATGATCGCCCAGGATGGAGGGGCAGTA
>NZ_JAMFKN010000014.1 GCF_023487995.1 Thermohalobaculum sediminis | reverse complement strand
TCGACCCGCCCGTCACTGACCGACCACCCCGCCTCTCGCAGCAAGGCGGCGATCCGTCGGTAGCCGTAACGCCCGTACTGTCTCGCCAGCGCGATCATGTCGGCGACCAGACGTTCTTCGTCTTCCCGGCCCCGCGGAACATGCCTCTGGGTTGACCGGTGCTGGCCGAGGACGCGGCAAGCCCGGCGCTCTGAGATGCTCAGGGTCTGTCGCACACGGTCGATGCATCTGCGGCGACGCGAGGGGCTCAGAAGTTTCCCCTTGCCGCCTCCGTCAGGATCAGCTTGTCGAGCGTCAGATCCGAGACAGCGCGACGCAGACGTTCGTTCTCCTTCTGCAGTCGCTTCAGTTCCCGGAGCTGTTCCGTTCCCATGCCGCCGTACTTCCGACGCCAACGATAGTACGTCTGCTCCGTGATGCTCACTTCCCGGATCGCATCGACCCGCGCCAGTCCCTGGCCAACCAGGACTTCAACCTGCCGAAGCTTCGAAACGATCTCCTCCGGCTTGTGGTGCTTGTTCCCCATCTTCGGTCCTCCTTCTCCTCACTCTAGTGGTGGACCGAAATTTCTGGGGTGGCTCAGGGTCAGGAAATAATCATAGTCGCTGAATGGATGTAGCGGCGGAGAGCCCGGCGGGGACTGGATCGAGCGCCAAACCTCCCCGGCGTCCTCGACCTCCTCGATCGACCTGAGAACCCGAACCTCGACTTCCTTCGTCAGCAACTCGCTCATTCAAAACACCGCAACGCTACGGATCGAGACGATCGCGGCCCCGTGAAGCACGAAGCGCAGTCTACATCGACTCGCCCGATGGCTGAACGGCGAGATTGGCAGACTCTCTCTGGTCCGGCGGACGGCGCTCCGACCCGGTCCCGCGACCTCTGAGTACCCGGATTAACGGGGAATTCAGCTCCACCATGTCTTCTGCATGCGTACTCGCCGGGCGTCGTGACGTGTTGCGCGGGTGCCTGAACGATGTGTGGCGCTTGTCATGGGGTTTCACCAGACTGTCCGGACCGCCGGATGGAAGTCATTCCTTGCCGACGAGGGTGGCGGGGCGACCATCGAGCTGGTCGTCTGGACGCCGTTCATCTTCGCGATCCTGTTCCTCGTCGTGGACGTCTCGGTCGCGCTCTGGCGCTATGGCGAGATGTGGAGCGCGACGCGCCGGGCCGCGCGCGCCTATGCGATCGGGGCGCTGAGTTCGGAGGCCGAGGTCGGGCGGTTCGTCGCCGGTGCCCTGGTGTCGGTGGGGGGCACGTCGACGACGGTCGATGAGGATGTCGCCGGGATCACCGAGCTGATCGAGAACTCGACGGTGGATGCCTTCTCGGTCACCACGACCCTGCCTGCCCGCCGCCTGACTGTGGTGGGCGTGCTGGAGTTCATTGTCCCCAGCCTCAGCGTCACCGTGGTGATGACCAGGGAGCCGGGGGTAACCTGATGCCGCGCAGTGCCGCGACGCTCAACGCTGCGGGGTCGGCCGGGCTCGCCGCTTTCCAACGCGACGAGGCCGGCTCGGCGACGATCGAGATGCTGCTGTGGACGCCGTTCCTGCTGTTCTTCCTGATTGGCGTCGTCGACATCGCTCGGGCCTATCACGTCCAGGGAAGCATGTGGGACGTCGCCCGCGACACGGCGCGCCAGTATGCGACCGGCTTCCTGACGACCGAGGACGGGGTCAGGCAATACGCCCGGAACAACCTGCCGCTGCTGAACGGCGCCGCGGCCGATGCCGGAGTCGGCACGACACGGAACGGCGCCTACACGGTCACCCTGGTCGACGACGACGGCGACACGACCGACCTCTTCGCGGTCGGCATCGCCGTACCGGTCGAGCGGGTGTCGATCTTCGGCAGGCTTCCGGCCGCGATCCTGCCGAACCTTTCCGCCCGGGTGGTCATGAAGCTCGAGCCGGGGCGGAACGACCTGACGGCCAGGTCGGCCGACGCCGGCAGCTGAGGCCGGTTGCACGCGCGGGAGCCCGCCGAGGCTTCGCGGCAAGGAGACGAGCGATGCAGACGAGCGTTCCCATGGGCAGGATTGCCGTTTTCCTCGGGGACCACGGCGGGTCGGTCACGGCTTGGATGCTGCTGTGGTCCGCGCTGTTCCTCGCCCTCGGCGGGCTGGCGGTCGACGCGGTGAACGCCTACCGGACGCAAGCGATTCTGCAGTCGACCGCCGACATGGCCGCCCATGCCGCGCTGGTCGAGATCGTGAAGGCGAACGAGCTCGCAAGCGGATCGGACGTGGCCGACATCCGGGCCGAGGCGGTCCTCGTCGCCCGCGCGAACATGCAGCCCGGCGCTTACGGCGAGGTCGCCATGGCCTCGGATATCGAGATCGGCACCTGGGACGGATCGGCCTTCACGAATACCGGCGAGCTAGCCGGCGCGAACGCCGCGCGGGTGGTGGTGCGCAGGACGGCGGCCCGCGGCAACCCCCTGCCACTGAGCTTCCTGCGAATCCTTGGCCGGGGTAGCTGGGACATCGCGGCGCAGGCGATCGCCGCACATTCGGCGGGCGCGTGCCAGGGCAGCCGCGGCCAGCGGATCGGGATCTTTTCCGCCGGCCACCTGCGCATCGATTCGCGCAACAGGGCGGGCGAGGGCTTCTGCCTCTACGGCTTTGACGGCGTAGGCTACGGGCAGAACAATGTCGGCGGGCTCGCGTCGCCCGATGCGACGGTGCCCGGCGGCAGCACGATCCTCGCCTCGCCCGACCGCGGCAACATCGAGGCCGACGATGGCAGGCCCGAGCCGGGCTTTGCGCAGGCGGCCGACACGATCGGCATCGAGCGCCCCGATCCCTACATCGACGCCATCGGCATCGCCGGCGCGAACCCGCTGCCGCGGACGCGGCAGGCGCTGGTGGCGCTGGCGGACCCGGCCATGATCGACACCGCCAACCCCGTCTACAAGGTCACCTGCGCCGGCGGCTCGCTGAGCTATGACCAGATCGACGAGGTAATCCGCGACATCACGCTGGTCTATGATTGTCCGCGGGTCTCGTTCGCGAGCGGAATGAAGTTCACCAATGTCACGCTGGTCAACATCCACGACCCGGCGGGAGGCAGCTCGAACATCACCTTCAGCGCGAATGCCGAGCTGCGGTCGAACCGCTGCACGGGCGGGAGCGAGCGGATGGACCTCTACACCCATGGCTCGGTGACGCTGAACGGCAAGGCGAAGGTCGAGGGGCTGTTCGCCGTGATCGGCGGCGACCTTGGCGATGCCAACGCGCAGCTCGAGGCGCGCGACCTGATCGCGATCTACACGGGCGGGAATGCGACCTTCACGTCGCGGTCCGAGTTCTTCGGCTGCAGCACCGGCGCTGGGGCGCCACTGGCCTCGGGCGCCCGGCGCTTCCGGATCGTGCGCTGAAGGGCGCGCCCAGCCACCCCGCCGGGCGATCAGTAGAGCAACGCCTGGAGCCAGAGGGCGATACCGGGGAAGGCCCAGATGATCGCGACGCCAAGGATCTGCAACCCGATGAATGGCACCACGCCGGCATAGATCTGGCCCGTGGTGATCTCCTTCGGCGCCGCGCCCCGCAGGTAGAACAGCGAGAAGCCGAAGGGCGGCGTCAGGAACGAGGTTTGCAGGTTGATCGCGAACAGCACCGCGAGCCAGATCGGGTCGTGCCCCATGGTGATCAGCACGGGCGCGATCAGCGGCAGAACGATCACCGAGATCTCGACGAAATCGAGGAAGAAGCCCAGCACGAAGACGATCGCCATGCTGAAGACGAGCGCGCCCATGGGCCCGCCCGGCATGGCGCCGAGGATGTCGGCGATCGTCTCGTCGCCGCCCAGCCCCACGAAGACCAGCGAGAAGACGCTTGCGGTCAGGATGGTCGCGAAGATCATCGCGGTGACGGCCATGGTCGAGGTGAGCGCCGCCGTGAGCACCCCCTGCGCCAGCCCGCGTCGCAGGCTGACGGCGATGGCCCAGAAGCCGGTCAGCGCAAGCGCCGCGTAGACCCCGCCGAGCACCCAGTCCACGGTCCCCGCGTCGAGCCGCTGGAGCCGCACCGGCACCGCTCCCGCCGCGACTGCCAGCACGAACAGCGCGGCCGTCGCCGCCAGGATCGTCCGGCGTGGCACGCCAAGCCTGAGCCCCGCCATCAGGATCGCCCCCACCGCGCCGACCGACGCGGCCTCGGTCGGCGTGGCGATGCCGCCGAGGATCGAGCCCAGAACCGCAACGATCAGCAGGAGCGGCGGCGCGAGGGTGGCGAAGATCGCCGCGCGCGACGGCCGCTCGTCAAGCTGCGCCACCGGTGGCGCATCGGCCGGGAACAGAGCCGCGCGGCCCAGGATGTAGAGAATGTAGAGCCCCACCAGCAGCAAGCCTGGAATGAGCGCCGAGGCGAAGACCTGGCCCACCGAGATCGTCTCGATAGTGAACTTTCCTTGCGCGAACTGCGCCTGCTGATAGGCGTTCGAGATCACGTCCGACAGGATGATCAGCAGCGTCGAGGGCGGGATGATCTGCCCCAGCGTCCCGGCGGTGCAGACCAGCCCCGAGGCGAGCCGCGGGTCATAGCCGCTGCGCAGCATGGTGGGCAGCGCGATCATCCCCATCGCGATCACGGTCGCGCCGACGATCCCGGTCGAGGCCGCGAGCAGCGCCCCCACCAGCACGACCGAGACGCCAAGCCCGCCCCTCAGACCGCCGAACAGGCGGCCCATGGTCTCGAGCAGGTCCTCGGCGATGCGGCTCTTTTCCAGGACGACGCCCATGAACACGAACAGGGGTATCGCGATCAGCACGTCGTTGGTCAGCAGCCCGAACACCCGCTGCCCAAGCGCACCGAGCAGCGAGAGGTCGAAGCTGCCCGCCGTCCATCCGAGGATCGCGAAGGCGGTGGCGACGCCCGCGATGGTGAAGGAAACCGGGTAGCCCAGCAGGATCCCGCCAATGAGGACGGCGATCATCACAAGCTCGAGATGCATCTCAGGCCCCCTTGCCGCGCAACCGCGCGAGGTCGCGGCCAAGGCAGGCGAGCCCCTGCACGATCACCAGCACGCAGAAGGCCGGGATGAGCGATTTCAGCAGGAAGGATGCCGGGATGCCGCCGACCGAGATCGGCCCCTCGAGGATCGACCACGAGCTTCGCACCGAGGGCCACGAGTAATAGAGCAACACCGCCATCGAGGGCAGAAGCAGCATCAGATGCCCGGCCGCGTCGATCAGCGTCCGACCCCGCGGCGCGAGCTTGGCATGGAAGATGTCCACCCGGACATGGCCATCGACCAGCAGCGTATAGCCCGCCCCAAGCATGAACAGCGCGCCATGCAGGTAGAGGACGGATTCGTTCAGCGCGACGAAGCTCACGCCAAAGACATAGCGCAACAGCACGATGCCGAACTGCACCAGCACCATGGCGAGCGCGAACCAGCGCACCACGGCGCCCACGGCGCGGTTGACGGCGTCGAGCCGCTCGGCCAGCCGGATCATGCGTCCCCCCTTGGTGCGCGTGTGCGCCGGCACCCGTCGGGCGCCGGCGGGCCTCGTCAGTACTTGTAGTCGAGCGCGCGGGCGTTCATCTGCCCGTTGTCGGCATAGGTCATGTAGCTGGCGACCGACGCGCGGTAGGCGAGGAAGCTCTCGGTGATCCGGCGCACCAGCTCGTCCTGGTCCTCGCGAAGCTGCGCGATCACCTCGCCGGCGGCGTTGCCGAGCGCGACCATCACGTCGTCGGGCAGCTTCTTCACCTGCACCCCCTCATTGGCGACGAGCTGCGCGAGCGCCTGGGCGTGCCGGGTGGTGTACTCGGTCCAGACCGGGTTGTAGAGGCTCTCGCAGGCGAGCGCCACGGCGGCCTTCAGGTCGTCCGGCAGCTCGGCATAGACCTTGGCGTTGACCGCGCATTCCTCGGCCGACGAGGGCTCGCCCACGCCCGGCCAGTAGTAGTTCTTGACGATCTGGTGATAGCCCAGCGCGCTGTCCGACCACGGCCCGATGAACTCGCCCGCGTCGAGCGCGCCCGACTGCAGCGCCTGGAACATGTCGCGCCCGCCCATCGCCTGCACCGCCATGCCGAGCTTCGAGGCCATCTCCGACGCCAGCCCCGTGGTCCGGTAGCGCAGGCCGCGCAGGTCGTCGGCCGAATTGATCTCGCCCCGGAACCAGCCGAACCACTGCGGGCCCGAGTTGCCGCACAGGAACGGCTTCAGGCCGAAGCGGCCATACATCTCGTCATAGAGCGCCTGGCCGCCGCCATGGGTCAGCCAGCCCACCTGCTCGTCCGCCCGAAGGCCGAAGGGCTGCGAGCCGAACAGCAGGATGCCCTTGGACTTCGAGCCCCAGTAGGCGGGGACGGCGTGGTAAAGCTCGGCCGTGCCCTCGGCCACCGCGTCGAAGACGCCGTTGCCAGGCACGATCTCGCCCGCGGCATAGAGCTTGACCTCGATCCGCCCGCCCGACAACGCCGTGATCCGGTCGGCGAGGCTCTGCGCCGCCACGCCCGGCCCGGGCAAGTTCTTGGGCCAGGCGGTGACCATCTTCCACTGCCGCTTGTCCTGCGCGATCGCAGGTGCCGCCAGCGTCGCCGCCGCCGCACCGCCGGCCGCGGCCGTCCTGAGGAAGTCACGCCGTTTCATGTCAGTCCCTCCATGCCAGGTGTTCCCGACCGCCCCCCGGGCCGGTCGTCAGTTGCCAAGGATTGCAGGCAAGCGCAGCCCATGCTCGCGCGCGCAGTCAAGCGCGATCTCGTAGCCCGCGTCGGCATGACGCCACACGCCGCTTGCGGGATCGTTCCACAGCACGCGCTCGAGCCGCTTCGCTGCCGCCTCGGTGCCGTCGGCCACGATGACCATGCCGGCATGCTGGCTGAAGCCCATCCCCACCCCGCCGCCGTGATGCAGGCTCACCCAGGTCGCGCCCGAGGCGGTGTTGACCAGCGCGTTCAGGAGCGGCCAGTCCGACACGGCGTCCGAGCCGTCCTTCATCGCCTCGGTCTCGCGGTTGGGGCTGGCGACCGAGCCGCTGTCGAGATGGTCGCGCCCGATCACGATGGGGGCCTTCAGCTCGCCCTTGGCTACCATTTCGTTCAACATCAGCCCCGCCCGGTGCCGCTCGCCGAGGCCGATCCAGCAGATCCGCGCGGGCAATCCCTGGAAGGCGATCCGCTCGCGCGCCATGTCGAGCCAGCGGTGCAGGTGCTCGTTCTCCGGGAACAGGCGCTTCATCGCCGCGTCGGTCTTGTAGATGTCCTCCGGGTCGCCCGACAGCGCGCACCAGCGGAACGGCCCCACGCCGCGGCAGAACAGCGGGCGGATATAGGCGGGCACGAAGCCCGGGAAGGCGAAGGCGTTCTCCAATCCCTCCTCCTTCGCCACCTGCCGGATATTGTTGCCGTAGTCGAGCGTGGGCACATCCGCGTTCCAGAAATCAACCATTGCGGCGACATGGGCCTTCATGGACGCCCGCGCCGCGCGCTCGACGCCCTTGGGGTCGCTCTCCTGCCGCTCGCGCCACTCGGCGACGCTCCAGCCCTGCGGCAGGTAGCCATGCACCGGGTCGTGGGCCGATGTCTGGTCGGTGACGATGTCGGGCCTCCCGTTCGGCAGGCCGCCGCCCGCCTTCATGCGGCGCACGATCTCGGGGAAGATGTCGGCGGCGTTGCCGATGAGGGCGACCGACTTCGCCTCGCCCGCCTTGGTCCAGCGGTCGATCATGGCGAGGGCCTCGTCGAGGCTGCGGGTCTTCTCGTCGACATAGCGAGTGCGCATGCGGAAATCGGCGCGGGTCTCGTCGCACTCGACGGCAAGGCAGCAGGCCCCGGCCATCACGGCAGCCAGCGGCTGCGCGCCGCCCATGCCGCCAAGGCCCGCCGTCAGGATCCACTTGCCCTTGAGATTGCCGCCGTAATGCTGGCGACCGGCCTCGGCGAAGGTCTCGTAAGTGCCCTGCACGATGCCCTGCGTGCCGATGTAGATCCACGAGCCCGCGGTCATCTGGCCGTACATCATCAGGCCCTTGCGATCGAGCTCGTTGAAGTGGTCCCAGGTCGCCCAGTGCGGCACGATGTTGGAATTGGCGATCAGCACCCGCGGCGCGTCCGCGTGGGTGCGCACCACCGCGACCGGGCGGCCGGACTGCACCACCAGCGTCTCGTCGGCCTCGAGCGTCCTTAGCGCGGCCACGATGCGGTCGAAGTCGTCCCAGGTGCGCGCGGCGCGGCCGATGCCGCCATAGACCACCAGCTCGTGCGGGTTCTCGGCAACGTCGGGGTGGAGGTTGTTCATCAGCATCCGCAGCGGCGCCTCGGTCAGCCACGACTTGGCGGTGATCTCGGTGCCGGTGGGTGGAAAGACATCGCGCCGGTTGAGGCGGGGATTGGTCATGGCGCTCTCCTGTCCATCGAGCGGATCCGTCCGGGCGCGCGGCCGCGCCCACTGGGGCGCCGGACGGAATCGGGCGATCTCGGCGCGGGGTTTATGTATCGGGATTCGTCTTATTTGTCCATACATAAAAACGCCGATGCAAGCGCCCGAACAGGGGCGCTGCGAGCCTCAGGGCTTCGTGCCCGCGAAAGCCTCGATCTCCATGGCCCGCGCGGCGAGCGCGGCAAGCCGCGGGAAGCCGGGATCGAGCAGCGCGGGGTTCGTCGCCTCGACGAACTGGAGGGCGCAGACGATGGCGATGTCCGACCCGTCGGGCCGCGCGCCGCCATGGAAGCCCGTCGCGGGCGCCCCGGCCTCGAGCGCGGCGAGCGCGCCGCGCACCTGCCCCGCGACGCGGGCCTGCCAGTCGGGCCAGTGCAACGCCTCGGGGCGGCGGTTCCTCTCGTAGACCATCGCGACCGCCTTCTCGGCGGCGGCGGTCGCCATGGCGATGCGCTGCATGCAGTCGCGCCGCGCCCGGCCCGAGGCGGGCACCAGCCGCCGCTCGCCCGCGGTCTCGTCCAGCCAGTCGCAGATCGCCCAGCTCTCGACCAGCACCGCGCCGTCGTCGAGCACCAGCGCGGGTACGCGCGTGCCGGGGTGGACCTTCGTGATCTCCTGCGACTCGACGGGGTCGGTGGCCGCGAGCTTGCGCCGCTCGATGGCGCGGTCCTGCAGCGCGCACCAGATGGCGACGCGGCGCACGAAGGGGGAAAGGTCGCGGCCGTAGAGAATCATAGAACGCTCCTGGAATGGGTGACGGGAGCGCCGAGCTAAGCCGCCCCGGCCCATGCTGTCAAAGCCGCCGCGGCATTTCCGGCAGGCGGAAGGATCGCCCAAGCTGAAAGGGCGAGAACGCTTGTCGGGAATTGCGCCAAGGCCCGCCTCGCCTTAAGTTTCGGCCAGCAGATGCCGGAGGAGACATGGACGCCGTCGCGACACCGCCGCTGATCGACCCCTTCATGCGGGCGATCACCTATCTGCGAGTGTCGGTCACCGACCGCTGCGACTTCCGCTGCGTCTACTGCATGGCCGAGCACATGACCTTCCTGCCCAAGCGCGACCTGCTGACGCTCGAGGAGCTGGACCGGCTGTGCTCTACCTTCGTGCGGCTGGGCGTGCGCAAGCTGCGCATCACCGGGGGCGAACCGCTGGTGCGCAAGAACATCATGTGGTTCTTCGAGCGGATGGGGCGGCATCTGGGCCAGGGGCTCGACGAGCTCACGCTGACCACGAACGGCTCGCAACTCGCGCGCTTCGCCGGTCAGTTGCGCGACTGCGGCGTGCGGCGGGTCAATGTCTCGCTCGACACGCTCGACGAGGACCGCTTCAAGGCGATCACCCGCTGGGGGCGGCTCGCGGACGTGCTGCACGGCATCGACGCGGCGCAGGCCGCGGGGCTCGCGGTCAAGATCAACACCGTGGCGCTCAAGGGCACCAACGACACCGAGGCCCACCGTCTGGTGGAATGGTGCGGCGAGCGCGGCATGGACCTTACCTTCATCGAGGTCATGCCGATGGGCGAACTGGACGGCGAGGACCGGCTCGACCAGTTCTGGTCGCTCGGGGACGTGCGCCGCGAGCTGGAAACCCGCTGGACGCTGACGGACACCGACTACCGCACCGGCGGACCCGCGCGCTATGTGCGGGTGGCCGAGACCGGCCAGCGGATCGGCTTCATCACGCCGCTCACGCACAATTTCTGCGAGTCCTGCAACCGCGTGCGGCTGACCTGCACGGGCCAGCTCTACATGTGCCTCGGCCAGGACGACGATGCCGACCTGCGCGCGGTGCTGCGTGCGTCCGAGGATGACGCGCTGCTCGAGACCGCGATCCGCGAGGCGATCACCCGCAAGCCCAGGGGCCACGACTTCGACTATTCGCGCCAGAAGGTCGAGGGCCAGGTCGCGCGCCACATGAGCGTGACGGGGGGCTGAACCCGGATGGCCCCGGCTTGGCAGCCGGGGCCGCGGGGTCTGCCCCGATGGGTTCAAGTCGATGCAAGCCGGTATCAGGCCGCCCGTTCGAGCGCGGGATAGTCGGTATAGCCCCGCTCGTCCCCGCCGTAGAAGGTCGCCTGGTCCGGCGCATTCAGCGCGGCACCCAGCCGGAAGCGCACGGGCAGGTCGGGACTGGCGATGTAGGGACGGCCGAAGCTGACCGCATCCGACCGGCCGCGTGCGATCCAGTCCGCCGCGCGGTCGGCGTCGAACTCGCCGTTGGCGATGTAGACGCCGGTCCAGAGCGCCCTGAGCCGCGCCAGCGCATCGGTCTCGGCCGCATCGGGCGTCGTGCCCGGGAACTGCTCGACGACATGGAGATAAGCGAGCCCCATCGGCGCCAGCCGGCGGTAGAGCGCGGCGAACGTCTCCTCGGCCCCCTCTGCGGGGATGTCGTTGAACCTGCCGAACGGCGAGACGCGCACCCCCACCCGATCCGCGCCGATGGCGCCGGCGACCGCCTCGGCCACCTCGATGACCAGCCGGATCCGTGCCTCGGCCGAGCCGCCATAGCCGTCGGCCCGCCGGTTCAGCCCCTCGCGCAGGAACTGGTCCAGCAGGTAGCCGTTCGCGGCGTGGATCTCGATCCCGTCGAAGCCCGCTGCCCTGGCGTTCCGGGCGGCTTCAGCGAAATCGGCGATCAGGCCGGGGATCTCGTCGGTCCTGAGCGCCCGGGGCGCCGAGACGTCCTCGAAGCCGTTCGGCGTGAAGGTCTGCGACTTGGCGCGGATGGCCGAGGGCGCCACCGGCGCGGCCCCGTCCGGCTGCAGCGAGACATGGCTGATCCGCCCGACATGCCACAGTTGCAGGACGATCCGCCCGCCGGCCTCGTGGACGGCGTCGGTCACCTTGCGCCAGGCCGCGACATGCTCGGGCGCGTGAATGCCCGGCGTGTCGATATAGCCCTTGCCCTGCGGCGAGATCTGCGCGCCCTCGGTCACGATCAGCCCGGCCGAGGCGCGCTGGCGGTAGTAGTCGACCGCCATGGCCTTCGGCGTGCCGTCGGCTTGGGCGCGGTTGCGGGTGAGCGGCGCCATCAGCACCCGGTTGGGCGCGGCGATGGCGCCGATGGCGATCGGTTGGAACAGGGCGTCAATGCCGGACATTCCGGGATATCCTTCTCTGCCTTGGCCGGCGGACCGCTCCACGGGGGCCGCCGCAGCCGAACCGGAGAGGTATGAGCGGATGCGCCACGCTCAACCGGCGCACTGCAACCCGGATGGAGCAATGACCTTTGCGCCCTGCGCAAGAATCCCGAGCCGCCCGCCCGCTTGATCGCAGGGCCTCGGCGCTCCAGACTGCGGCGGCGCCCGATCCCACGCGGAGACCGCCGATGCCAGCCCGCCCTTGCCCGGACCGCCCGTCACTGACCCGGATCGCGGCCTGCGCGCTCGTCGCGCTGCTTGCGCTGCCCGGAGGGCTTGCCGCCCAGACCCGCGCCGATCCCGAGGCCACGTCGGGCCGGGCAGCTTCGCCGACGGCCCATGCCACGCGCCACATGATCGCCGCGGCCCACCCGCTGGCGGCCGAGGCGGGGCGCGAGATGCTGCGCCGGGGCGGCTCGGCGGCCGATGCCGCCATCGCGGCGCTCCTGGTGCTCAACGTGGTCGAGCCGCAGTCGAGCGGGCTGGGCGGCGGCGCCTTCGCGCTGGTCCACGGCCCCGATGGGCTGACCACGCTCGATGCGCGCGAGACCGCGCCGATGGCGGCGGATGCCGATCTCTTCATCGAGGGGGTGGCGCCCCTCGACTTCTCCGACGCGGTGGCGTCGGGCCGCTCGGTCGGCGTGCCGGGCCTGCCGGCGCTTCTCGAGGCGCTGCACGCCCGGCATGGCCGCCTGCCCTGGGCCGACCTGGTCGCGCCCGCCATCGCGCTCGCCCGCGACGGCTTCGCGGTGAGCCCGCGCCTCGCAGCCTCGGTCGCGGCCTTTGCCGACCGGCTCGAAGGGACCGACGCGGCGGCGGTGTTCCTGCCGGGGGGCGTACCTCTGGCGGAAGGCGCGACGCTGCGCCAGCCGAAGCTCGCCGCCACGCTCGAGCGGATCGCCGCCGAGGGCGCGGACGCTGTCTATCGCTGGCCCATAGCGGCCGGGATCGTCGGCGCGACGCGGCGCGGGGTGCGACCGGGCGCGCTCTCGCTCGACGATCTCGCGGCCTACGAGGTGGTCGAGCGCGCGCCGGTCTGCGTCGACTACCGCGCCGCGTGGCGGGTCTGCGGCATGGGCCCGCCATCGTCGGGGGCGACGACCGTGGGGCAAATCCTCGGCATCATGGACTGGGCGGGAACCGGGGGGCTGGGGCTCGACAGCCCGCGCCTGTGGCACCTCTTCGCCGAGGCATCGCGGCTCGCCTATGCCGACAGGGCGTTGTATCTCGCCGACCCTGACCGGGTGCAGGTGCCCACCCGGGGCCTGATCGACCGCGGCTACCTCCGCGAGCGGGCGCGCCTCGTCCCGCGCTTCCGCGCGAGCGCGGGCCGGGCCGAGGCCGGGACGCCGCCATGGCGCGAGGCGGCGCTGCACGCCCCCGACCTGCAGCCGGGACGGCCTGGCACCACGCATCTGTCGGTGGTGGATGGCGACGGGCTCGCCATCGCGCTCACGGCCTCGATCGAGACGGCCTTCGGGTCGGCCCGCATGGCGGCGGGCTTCCTGCTCAACAACCAGCTCACCGATTTCGCCTTCCGGCCCGTCGCCGAGGACGGCCTGCCGGTCGCGAACGCGCCGGGGCCGGGCAAGCGGCCGCGCTCGTCGATGGCGCCGACCATCGCCTATCGGCTGGCCGAGCCCGACGCGCCCGCCGTGATCGCCGGCTCGCCGGGCGGCTCGCGCATTCCGGAATACGTGGCGGGGGCACTGATCGCGATCATGGATTTCGGCCTCGACCCGGCGGCGGCGGCGGCGCGCGGCCATGTCTCGCAGCGCAATCTCGGCAAGCTGGTGCTCGAGGCCGGGGCGCATTCGCCCGCGCTGGCCGAGGGGCTGGCTGCGATGGGCCACGAGATGGCCGAGGCCGAGATGGCTTCGGGCCTGCACATCCTGATCCGCACGCCCGACGGCTGGGCCGGCGGCGCCGATCCGCGGCGCGAGGGCGTGGCGCTGGGCGACTGAGGCGCGCGCCGCCTCAAAGCCCCGCGGGCTTGCCCACCACGACGATCGAGAGCCCTTGGGGATCGAGCAGCTTCGACACCCGGCGGATGTCCTCGACCGTCACCGCCTCGATCAGGTCGTTGCGAATGTTGATGTAGTCGAGCCCGAGGTTCTCCTCCTGCGCGCCCACCAGGAACCGCGCGATCTTGGCGTTGGAATCGAAGCGCAGGGCGAAGGCGCCGGTGAGATAGCGCTTCGCGCGCTCGAGATCGTCCTCGGGGATGCCCTCCTCGGCCACGCGGCGCCACTCGGTACGGATCACCTCGAGGCTCTCGGCGATACGCTCGTTCGCGGTCTGCACGCTGCCGAGGATCAGGTCCGCGCCATCGTAGTTGGCGAGGTAGGAATAGACGCCATAGGCGAGCCCGCGCTTCTCGCGCACCTCCTCCATCAGCCGCGACGAGAACCCGCCGCCGCCGATCACGTGGTTCATCACATAGGCGGGGATGTAGTCGGGATGGTCGCGCGGCAGGCCCTTCTGGCCGAAGATCGCCACCGACTGGGGCACGTCCAGCTCCTCGATCGCGATGCCCGCGGGCGGCGTCTCGGGCGCCGGGGCGACCTCGGGGCGCGCGCCCTCGGGCAGACCGCCCAGGATCGCGTCGACCAGAGCGCCCGCCCGCGCGGCGTCGACCGCGCCCACCACCGCGACGGTCGCGGCCTTGCGCGACAGGAGCCTTCCATGCGCGGCCACCAGCTCGTCGCGGGTGATCGCGCTCACGCCCTCGATGGTGCCATCGGCGTCGCGGGCGTAAGCGTGCCCCTCGAAGGCTCGGGCGAACCACAGCCTGCTCGCCACCGCGTTCGGGTCGGTCTGGTCCGCAGCAAGGCCCGACAGGATCTGCCCGCGCACCCGCTCGACCGCCTCGGCGTCGAAGCGCGGACTCGCGAGCGCGGTGGCCAGCAGTGCCGCCGAGCGGTCGAGCCCCTCGGTCAGCATCCGCGCGCCAACCGTGACGCTGTCGCGACCTGCCCCGAAGCCGAAGCGGGCGGCCAGCTCGTCACGGGCCTTGGCGAAGGCGGTGGCGTCGAGATCGCCCGCGCCTTCCTCCAGCAAGGCCGCCATCATGTTGGCCAGTCCCGGCCGGTCGGCCGGGTCCAGCCTCGCGCCGCCCGCGAAGCTGATCTCGACCGCGACCAGCGGGATCGCCTGCTCCTCGACCAGCCAGAAGACGGTGCCGCCAGGGCTCGTCACCTCCTCGATCTCGATCGCCGCAGCAGGCATGGCGGCCAGCCAGACCATCGCGGCCAGCGCGCCGCCCGCGCGGACAAGGATACGCATCGCGCCCATCAGCCGGCCTCCCCTTCGGCGCCCATCAGATAGCCCGTGACCGACCGCGCCGGCACGAGCCAGCGCTCGGCCGCCGCGCGCACGTCCTCGGCGGTGACGGCATCGACCACGTCGGGCCAGCGGTCGACATCCTCGGTCGAGAGCCCCACGGCCAGCGCTGCGCCATAGACGCGCGCGAGCCCGCCCACGTCGTCGCGGGCATGGATCAGGTCGGTCCGCGTCTTGCGCCGGATGCGCTCGAGTTCCTCGGCCGTCGGACCCTCGGCGATGATGCGGGCGATCTCGGCGTCGAGCGCTGCTTCGACCTCGGCAAGCGTGCGCCCCGGCGCGGGCACGCCGAACACGGTGAACGGCACCGCATCGCGCGCCGTGTCGCTGTAGAAAGCCCCCGTCGAGACGGCGACGCGGTCGGCGATCTCGATCTGCTGGGCGAAGCGCGAGGTGATCCCCTGGCCCAGCACTTTTGCCAGAACCGTCAGTGCCGCCGCGGTGCCGGGGTCGGCCGGATCATAGGCGGGCGCGAGGTAGTGGCGCATCACATAGGGCTGGCGGACGCGCGCATCGCGCATCTCGATGCGCCGCGCGGCAAGCTGCGGCGGCTCCTGCGGCCGCGCGTCCGCCGGGTTCCCCGAGGGCTCGAGCGGGCCGTAATGGATCTCGGCGAGCCGGCGCACCTCGTCGGGCGCCACGTCGCCCGCAACCACGAGGATCGCGTTGTCGGGCGCGTAGAAGCGGCGGTAGAAGGCCAGCGCCTCGGGCAGGCCCAGCGCCTCGATCTCGTGGCGCCAGCCGATGATCGGCACGCCATAGGGGTGGTTCATGTAGAGCGCCGCGCGCATCTGCTCCTGGAACAGCGCGCCCGGGTCGTTGTCGGTGCGGCTGTTGCGCTCCTCGAGGATCACGTCGCGCTCGGTTGCGACCACGCGCTCGTTGAGCACGAGGTCCCGCATCCGGTCGGCCTCCATCTTCATCACGAGGTCGAGCCGGTCCGCGGCGATGCGCTGGAAATAGCCGGTGTAGTCCCACGAAGTGAAGGCGTTGTCCTGCCCACCATTCTCGGCAACGATCTTCGAGAAGGCGCCCTCGGGGATGTCGTCCGTCCCCTTGAACATCAGGTGCTCGAAGAAATGCGCGATTCCGGAGTGTCCCCATGGCTCGTCGGCGGCTCCGGTGCGGTACCAGACCATGTGGGTGACGACCGGGGCGCGGTGGTCCTCGATGACCACGACCTCCATCCCGTTCCCCAGCCGGAACGTCGTGATCGGCTGCGCCGCCATCGCGATGGCGGGCAGGAGAAAGCCGACGAGCGCGACCAAGCGCACAACCATGCCGGACTGCATGCGCATCCTCCCTGCTGCGGCGCCCGCCGCGCGGGCACGCCGTGAAAGATAGGTGCCGGTTTCGCTCAGTCGAAGGCCGGCTCGGTCCTGCCGGTCAGCGGGCTGGGCGGGCGCCGGCCCAGCGTGTCGGAATAGGTACTCGGGTCCTCGGTCGGGGCGCCGGTCGAGAACAGCTCGCCGCCCTCGCCGTCCGTGGCGGCGGTCGCCCGCGGGTCGCTGGGCGCGGCAATGCCCTCGCGCTGCAGCCGCTGCGACTCGCCGATCGCGTCGAGCGCGACCGCGGGGTCGAGTTCCTCCTCCTCGTTGCCGCCGAGGCCGACGAGTTCCAGCAGCGTCGGCGGCTCGTAGGGCTTGTTCGCGTCGGCCTGCGACGCGGCGCTGCGGTCGCTCTCGAGCTGGCCGCGGATGTCGGGCGAGGCCGCAGCGGCATCGGCGGCGCCGAGAAGCGCCGATTCACCCGCGCTGAGCGAGGCCGTTCCCATCGGGCGGGGCGTCGCCTCGGTGCCCATCAGGGCCGCGACCGCATCCGCCGCGGGATCGGGCTCGAGCGGCGAGGGCTTGCCTGGCTCGGGCGCAGGCAGCGCGCCCGATGCCAGCGCCGGCTCGACCATCAGGGGCTTGCGCGGCAGCACCTTGAACTCGTCCGGCGCCGGGCGGCGCGCGCCGATGGCCTCGATGGGGTCGCCCATCTGGCTGCACCCGGCAAGCGCCAGCACGGCGGCGAGGGCTGCGGTGCCGAGGGGGGGTCTGCGCCTGTTGCTCATTCGTCCATTCCGATCCGTTCCTGCCCGCACTGCCCCCTCCGGGCGGGCGCGGGCGCATATTGCGCGACTGCGTAGGCAACTGCAATGCCCGGGGGGCGCGCGTGTCTGCCCGGCCGCTCAGGCCCGCCAGGCGATCAGCACGGCGCCCGCGAAAATCGCGATGTCGGCCACGTTGAACGCAAACGGGTTCACGATGCCGCAGCAACTCATATTCAGGAAATCGGCCACCGCACCGTATTGCACGCGGTCCCAGGCGTTTCCCAGCGCGCCGCCGATCACAAGCCCCGCGAAGGCCGCGAGTCCCGCCCGCCCCCGGCGCAGCACCCAGACCGCGAGCCCCGCCGAGACCGCGAGCGCGAGCGCCACCAGTGCCCAGCGCATCGCGTCGGACCCGCTGGCCCCCAGACCGAAATTGATGCCCCGGTTCCAGGCCATCACGAAGTTGAGGAAGGGGGACACCACCTCGATGTGCAGCCGGTTCGCCAGGTCCATGACCTCGACCACCAGCCACTTGGTCAACCGGTCGACGACGAAGACGGAAGCGGCCGCCAACGCCAGCGCGCGCAGCGCGGCGCCCCGGTCGGTGGCCGCCTCGTCCCGCGCCTCAGCCACGCAGCACGCTCTCGCAGCGCCCGCAGACGCCGGCATGCGCATGATGCCCGACATCGGGCAGCACCTTCCAGCAGCGGGCGCATTTCTGCCCCTCGGCCCGCTCGAACACCACGCCGATGGCGGGGTCCTCGGCGCGGAACGCCTCGGCCGGGGGCTCGTCGCCGGCGAGTTGCAGATCCGAGGTGATGCAGATCTCGGCCATGTCCACGGATCGCACCGCCGCCAGCGTGTCGGGATCGGCGATGTAGAGCACGGGTGCGGCCTCGAGCGAGGCGCCGATCAGCTTGTCGCGCCGCGCGATCTCGAGCGCGCCGTTCACCACGCGGCGCGCCCCGCGGATGCGCGCCCATTTCGCGGCCAGCGCTTCGTCGCGCCATTCCGCGGGGGTCTCAGGGAAGTCCTGAAGATGGACCGAGCTTTCCGCGCCGGGGAAGCGGGCGAGCCAGACCTCCTCCATCGTGAAGCAAAGGATCGGCGCGAGCCACGTGGTCAGCCGGTGGAACAGGATGTCCATCACCGTGCGCGCGGCCTGCCTTCGCGGGCTGGCTGCGGCATCGCAATAGAGCGCGTCCTTGCGGATATCGAACCAGAACGCGGAAAGATCGCCGGTCGCAAAGGTGAACAGCTTCTGGAACACCCCCTGGTAGTCGAACTCGGCATAGCCCTTGCGGACCTCGCCATCGAGGATGGCGAGGCGGTGCAGGATCAGGCGTTCCAGCTCGGGCATCACCGACGTTTCGACCCGCTCGGCCGCGTCGAAGCCGTCGAGCGCGGCCAGCATGTAGCGCAGCGTGTTCCTGAGCCGCCGATAGCTGTCGGCGGTGCCCTTCAGGATCTCGGGGCCGATGCGCAGGTCGGCCGTGTAGTCCGACTGCGCCACCCACAGCCGCAGGATGTCGGCGCCGTACTGCTTGATGACCTCCTGCGGGGCCACGGTGTTGCCCAGCGACTTCGACATCTTCTGGCCCTTCTCGTCCAGCGTGAAGCCGTGGGTCACCACCGTCTTGTAGGGCGCGCGCCCCATCGTGCCGCAGCCCTGCAGCATCGAGGAATGGAACCAGCCGCGGTGCTGGTCGGTGCCTTCCAGATACACGTCAGCAGGCCACACCCCATCCGCCCGGTCGCGCAGGGCGAATGCGTGCGTCGAGCCGGAATCGAACCACACGTCGAGGATGTCGTCGACCTTGATCCAGTCGGCGGGGTCGTGTTCGGGCCGCAGGAAGCGTTCTGCTGCGCCCTCGGCATACCAGGCATCCGCACCCTCGGCGCGGAAGGCGGCCGAGATGCGGGCGTTCACAGCCGGGTCCCGCAGCAGAAAATCGGCGTCTTCGGGCTTGGCGCCGCGACGCACGAAACAGGTGAGCGGCACGCCCCAGGCGCGCTGGCGGCTCAGCACCCAGTCGGGGCGGTTCTCGATCATCGAGTAGAGCCGGTTGCGCCCGGCGCGCGGAACCCAGGTCACCAGCTTGTCGATCGAGGTCAGCGCGCGCTCGCGGATGGTGCGCCCATGCTCGGACTTTCCGTCGTCGAGCGGCTTGTCGATGGCCACGAACCACTGGGCAGTGTTGCGGAAGATGAGCGGCGCCTTCGAGCGCCAGGAATGCGGGTAGGAATGCTTGATGCGGCCCCGCGCGATCAGGGCACCGATCTCGGCCAGCTTGTCGATGACGCGCTTGTTGGCGTCCTTTTCCTTGCCCTTCTCGTCGAAGATCACCGCGCCGCCGAAGAACGGCAGGTCGGGGCGGAAGCTGCCGTCCTCCAGCACGTTGTGGGTCATCTTCAGCTCCGGGTGCGCGTCCCGGTAGCGCAGGAAAACCTCGTAGTCGTCCGCGCCATGGCTGGGCGCGGTGTGCACGAAGCCGGTGCCCGCGTCGTCGGTGACGTGGTCGCCCGCGAGCATCGGGACGGGGAAGTCCCACTCGCCATTCGCGCCATCGAGGCCGCGGAAGGGGTGGGCGCAGGTGATCGCTTCAAGCTCGTCCGCCGTCACCGCCCGGACCTTCTCGAAGCCCTCGACGCGGGCCTGCCGAAACACCTCCTCGGCCAGCCGGTCGGCCAGAAGATAGGTGTCGCCCGCCTTGGCCCAGTTGTCCGCGGGCGCGGCGGTGACGCGGTAGAGGCCGTAGGCGATCGACGGGTTGAACGAGATCGCGCGGTTCTGCGGGATCGTCCAGGGGGTGGTGGTCCAGATCACGACCGTGGCATCCTTCAGCCGGTCGTTCAGGTCCTTCAGAGTGAGTTCTTGCAGCTCGGTCAGCTCAATTCTTAAGAGACGACCCGCGTAATCTTCGCCGGATTCATCGGGCCGTTGCTTCTTGGATTCGACATATGAATCGTAGGGCCCTGTTACGACAGGAAACTTCACCCAGACCGTATGGCTCTGATGGTCGTGATACTCGACCTCGGCCTCGGCCAGCGCGGTCTTTTCCACCACCGACCACATCACGGGCTTGGAGCCCTGGTAGAGCGCGCCGTTCATGACGAACTTCATGAACTCCTCGGCGATCACCGCCTCGGCGTCGAAACTCATGGTCAGGTAGGGGGCGTCCCAGTTGCCGGTGACGCCCAGGCGCTTGAACTCCTCGCGCTGGATGTCGACCCAGCCCTCGGCGAACTTGCGGCACTCGGCGCGCAGCTCGTTCACCGGCACCTCGTCCTTGTTCTTGCCCTTCGCGCGGTACTGCTCCTCGATCTTCCACTCGATCGGCAGGCCGTGGCAGTCCCAGCCCGGCACATAGCGGCTGTCGAAGCCCAGCATCTGGTGCGAGCGCACGACGAAATCCTTGAGGATCTTGTTGAGCGCGTGCCCGATATGCAGGTGCCCGTTGGCATATGGCGGCCCGTCGTGGAGGACGAAGGGCGGGCGGCCCGAGGCGCTCGCGCGCAGGCGGTGGTAGAGGCCCATCTCCTCCCATCGCGCCAGCCAGTCGGGCTCGCGCGCCGGCAGCCCCGCGCGCATCGGGAAATCGGTCTCGGGCAGGAACAGGGTGTCCTTGTAGTCGGGCAAGGACGTGTCGGTCGTGTCGGCGGTCATCGGACGCCTCGTATGGGCAAGGGTGCTGCACGGATGGATCGGTCGGTGCGCATGGCGCCTGCACCTTGGTCCCGGCGCCGCATCTCAGCGGGCCGGGCGCGTAATTCGCCGTATCCGGGGCGTCCATCGCGTCATGGCGCGGGTTATAGCGGCGGGCCGAACCAGCGTCCAGAGACACGAGGCGGCGCCCGTACGCGGCTATATTATGCTCGCCAAGAGCATTATAAATTCAAAAATCTCCTGATTATTCTCATCGAGATGGCCGCTATCTCTCCCCCAACGCATCCCGCCAACCGCGACAGGAGAGACCACGATGACCACCGCCACCTCCGACCGCCTCGTCGTACCCGCCCTCGCCCCGGTCTATGTCGCCGCCTCCGACCTCGCCGAGACAGGCCTGCGCGTCGTAGCCGGCGCCTTCCTGATCCCGCATGGCGCGCAGAAGCTGTTCGGCTGGTTCGGCGGCCATGGGCTCGAGGCCACCGGCCAGTTCTTCGAGACTCAGCTGGGCTTCGCCAATGGCTTCCTCGCGGCGCTGGGCGCAGGGTCTGTCGAAACCTTCGGCGGGCTCCTGCTCGCGCTGGGCTTGCTGACCCGGCCAGTGGCCGCGGCGATCGCGGTCATGCTGCTGGTGGCTGCCACCGTGCATGTGCCTGCGGGCTTCTTCTGGACCTCGGGCGGCTGGGAGTATCCGGTGCTCTGGGCCGCGGTCGCAGGCTTCTTCGCGATCCGGGGCGGGGGGAGGCTGTCGCTCGACCGCGCCATCGGCCGCGAGATCTGAGCGCGCCGCCCGCAACGACGAAAAGCGCCCCGCCGGAGCGATCCGGCGGGGCGCGTTTTCCTTCTCGATCCGTCAGCGCGGGAGGATCACTCCTCCTCGGCGCTCTCCTCGGCCTCTTCCGACACCAGCGCCGACGGCGCCGAGATGTTCGCGATCACGAAGTCGCGGTCGGTGATGGTGGGCGAGGTGCCCTCGGGCAGCGCCACGTTCGAGATCTTGACCACGTCGCCCACGTTCAGGCCGCTCAGGTCCACCGTCAGGTGGTCGGGAATGTTCGCGGCGCTGACCTTCAGCTCGACCTCGGGGCGCACCACCGTGAGCACGCCGCCGCGGCGGATGCCGGGGGCCTTGTCGTGGTTGATGAACTCGACAGGGATGTAGAGGCTGATGCGCGAGCGCTCGGACAGGCGCAGGAAGTCCACATGGATCGGCAGGTCGCGAACCACGTCGCGCTGCACGGCGCGGCAGATCACGGTGTGCACCTTGCCGTCGACGTCGAGCTTGATCAGCGTCGACAGGAACTTGCCGGCCTTGAGCCGCTTCAGCAGCACGTTGTGCTTGATGTTGATCGTGACGGGGTCTTCGCCGCCGCCATAGATCACGCCCGGAACCATGCCGTCGCGTCGTGCACTCCGGGCAGCCCCTTTGCCCGATCCGGCACGCGCCGTGGCTTCCAGGTCGATCGTCTGGGCCATGGTCGTTTCTCCAGAACTTCGTTTCACAGCTTCCCGAGCCGATCCTCCAGGGGTGTAAGCGGCAGGGAAGGCGCCCTCTTACGCGATTCCGGCGGATTTGCAAGGGGAGGCCAGGATTGGGCCCAGCGAAAACCGAATGTCCATGCCGCCGTGTGCAATCAAAAATTGTAATGACGGCGATATTCCGTTGACTGCGCGCGGGTGTGTCGCCCCAATCAACCTTCATTTTGCGCCGACGCGATTTTCCATGGCCTGCTCGGGACCGCCAGCACTGGCCGCAGCCCGGGATTGGTCCGAGCCCAAAGCCCACCCCATCTCAGGAGACAGCTGCCATGCCCCTGCCGAAGCGATACACGAGCTACGCCGCAGCCAAAGGATTCGCGCAGAAGGGCGCGCCGCGGAACATCGAAATCGTCAAATGGGTGAAGGCAAACACCAAGGCGACCTCGGTGAGCGGCGGGGTCGCCAGCGAACTGAACGCGGCCCTGTCGGCGGCCGCGCCCAAGGCGGGCGAGACTGTGGATCTGACGGTCTATGATCTCAGCGCGAAGAAAGGCGGACTGACCGTCGCCCAATACGTCAAGGTCAAGGGCAAGAAATCGGCCGAGGTCCTGGTCTGGGAGGACGATACGCTGATCGATGTGGCCAAGCTGAAGGTGGTGCAGGAGGAGTTCAGGAAAGACATTCTCGAGCCGACCATGGCGCTCGACAAGATGTGCGACCGCGCCGAAACCATCTTCACGAACTACGAGGCGCTGCTCGACGGCAAGGGCACCCTGTTCACGACGCTCGCCACCGCGCTGAGGGCCGGCGACACCGACGCCGCGATGAAGGCCATCCTGAAGATCGAGACCGAGATGGGCGCGGCGCGTACCAATGTGCGCTCGCTGCTGAACCACGTCGAAAAGGAGAACAAGAAGACCGACGGTGCGCAGCGCGCCGGCATCAAGCCCTATGTCGACAAGCATGCCCTGTCGTCGGGCGAGGAAAAGGTCGTCGCCGATTATTTCATGGAGAGCACGAAGGCGGTCGAGGCGGTCCGGGCGCGGGTCGATGACATCGAGAACCGGCTCGACCGCTTTCTCATCAAGCGCGAGAACACGCTCAAGAAGGTGAAGGGCGAGGTCACCCAGGACGCCGGCCGGTTGCAGAAGCTGCACGCCGCGATCGAAAAGTTCAACGACTACATCGCGAAGGCACGGGTCGAGCTGAAGATGGACCGTCTCGATACGGATCTGAGAAAGGGTCTCGCGAAGGCCGCCAACGTGCTCGACGATTCGAAGGCCCTGAGGGACCAGATCGCGACCTATGAACTCAACCTGAAGAAGACCATGAGCTACGAGAAGGAAGCCGCGACCTGGGTGCGGGCGATCCAGGCCCTGATTGCCAAGCTTGGCCGCGAGCCGACGTTGCGATCCTACCAGACGTTCAAGGTCGACGAGCCCGCCTGGAGCAAGGAGATCGCCGCCTACGCCACCCTGGTGGGCCAGTATATCGCGGCCTTCAAGAAGAAGCAGGCAGAACTCGAAGGCGTCTGACGCAAGCCGGCCCCCGCCACGCGGCCATCCGGGTGGCGGGGGCCAGGTAATGCGACCGCGCGCATTGCGCCCACAGGCGCGGGGCGCATCATCGGGTGCGGTATCGACCCCGCCCAGCGCCACGAGACCCCGCCAATGACCGCCCACCGCTCCGCCCGCGCCGTCCTCGTCGCGCTCACCCTCGCAGGCTGCGCGACAGCGCCGCCGAAGGGGCTTGCGCCCCCCGCGGCCAGCGAGGCTTCGGGCAGCGAGGTGGCGGTCCCGCCCGCGCCGCCGCCGGACGGCCGGCTCGTGGCGCTGCGTGTTGCGGTCGAGAACCCGCCGGAGGGGCTGCTCGATGAACAGGGCGCGGGCGTGCTGACCCTGCGGCGCGAGGGCGAGCGCGCGCCCATCCGCCTCGTCTTCGGCGATGGCGCGCTGGGGCTCTACGCCCTGCCGCGCGGCATCTACCGCATCGAGCGGGTCGCGGGCTACGATTGCGGGCCGCTGCACCTCGTGCTGGCGCCGGGCGAGACGCCGCTCGCGCTGGGCCAGCTCAGCCTCGCGCTCGGCGGCGAGCGGGACGGCGAGCGCGGCGCGCTCGCAGGCGGCCCGGCCACGTCCGGCGACATCGCCCGCATCGCCGCTCTGTCGGGCACAGACCCCGCGGCGGTCGATGCCGTGCCGCTCGAGCGGCGCCGCGGCATTTCCTGCCGCCGCGACCCGCGCGCCGTCTCGCGCCCCGACATCGACCCCACCATCCGCAAGCTCACGCCGACCGAGATCGCGCTTACGGTGGTGCTGGGCGGGCTGATCGGGGCGGCCGGGGGCTATGCGATCGCGGCCGGATCGTTCGTGTTCGTGAGCGGCGCGGGCGGCGGGCTCATCTTCTTCGGGACCTGAGAGCCTCGCGCGCATCGCCGCGTTGTCGCCCGCCCGCGCCAGTGCTAGGTGATGGGCAAGACCGCAGCAGGAGATGCCGATGCCCCCCTCACAGCCCCGCGTCGCGCTCCTCGTCACCTGTCTCGTCGACATGATGCGACCATCGGTGGGCTTTGCCGCGGCCAAGCTTCTTGAGGACGCGGGCTGCACCGTCCATGTCCCCGCCCAGACCTGCTGCGGCCAGCCCAACCACAACTCGGGCGACCGCGAGGGGGCGAAGGCGCTCGGGCGCACCATGATCGCGGCGATGGAAGGGTTCGACTTCGTCGTTGCGCCCTCGGGAAGCTGCGCCGCGACCGTCATCAAGGACTACCCGCAGCTGTTCGCGGGCGATGGCGCGTGGGAGGCGCGCGCGCGGAACCTCGCGGAGCGCACCCACGAGATCGTGAGCTTCCTGACCCGGGTCATGGGCGTCGAACGCGTGACCGCCCGCTGCGAGGGGACGGCGACCTATCACGACTCCTGCTCGGGCCTGCGCTCGCTGGGGGTGAAGGACGAGCCGCGCCGGCTGCTGGCGACCGTCGGGGGGCTCACGCTGAAGGAGATGGCCGAGCCCGAGATCTGCTGCGGCTTCGGCGGCACCTTCTGCGTGAAATACCCCGACATCTCGAACAAGATGGTGTCGAACAAGACCGCCGACATCGCCGCCACGGGGGCGGACCTGCTGCTGGCGGGGGACCTTGGGTGCCTCATGAACATGCAGGGCAAGCTGAGCCGCGAAGGGCGGGCCGTGAAGGCGCGCCACGTCGTCGAGGTTCTGGCGGGCGACACCACCACCCCCGCGATCGGGGAGGGCTGAGCGATGAGCGCCATGTCCCCCACGACGCCGCGCTTCAAGCAGAATGTCCGCGAGGCGCTGGCAAACCGGAACATCCAGGCCGCGCTTGGCAACGCGCAGGCGGGCTTCGTGGCGAAGCGCGCCGCCGCCCGCGCGGCCCTGCCGGAATTCGACGACATCCGCGACGCTGCGCGCGACCTCAAGAACCACGTGCTCGCGAACCTCGCGGACTACCTCGAACGCTACGAGGAGAAGGTCACGGCCGCCGGCGGCCATGTCCACTGGGCCGAGACGGCCGGGGACGCGCAGCGCATTGTGCTCGACATCTGCCGCAAGGCGGGCGCCAAGACCGTGAACAAGGGCAAGTCGATGATCTCGGAGGAATGCGGGATCAACGACTTCCTCGAGGAACACGGGGTTCGAGCGCAGGAGACCGACCTCGGCGAATACATCATCCAGCTTCGCCACGAGGCGCCCAGCCACATCATCGCGCCCGCGATCCACGTCACGGTCCCGGAGGTCGAGGCCGAGTTCCGCAAGGCGCACACCCATCTCGACCCCGGCCGGAACCTCTCGGAGAAGGCCGGGCTGATGGCCGAGGCCCGCTCGGTGCTGCGCGAGAAGTATTTCGCGGCCGAGGTCGGCATCACCGGCGCGAACATGCTGATCGCCGAAACCGGCCAGTCGGTGATCGTCACCAACGAGGGCAACGGGGACCTCAGCCAGTCGCTGCCACGCGTCCACATCGTGATGGCCTCGCTCGAAAAGATCGTGCCCACGCTGGAGGACGCCGCAACCGTGCTCCGCGTGCTCGCGCGCTCGGCCACGGGCCAGGAGATCACGGTCTACACCACCTTCTCCTCCGGCCCGCGGCGCGAGGGCGACCCGGACGGGCCCGAGGAATATCACGTGATCCTGCTCGACAACGGGCGGACCAACATGCTCGGCACCGAGTTCCAGGAGATGCTGCGCTGCATCCGCTGCGGCGCCTGCATGAACCACTGCCCGGTCTACCAGTCGGTCGGCGGCCACGCCTATGGCTGGGTCTATCCGGGCCCGATGGGCGCGGTGCTCACGCCCTCGCTGATCGGCGTGGAGAAAGGCGGGCAGTTGCCCAACGCCTCGACCTTCTGCGGGCGCTGCGAGGCGGTCTGCCCGATGCGCATCCCGTTGCCGAAGATGATGCGCCACTGGCGCGAGCGCGAGTTCGAGAAGAACCTCACCCCTTCGGCCGCGCGCTGTGGCCTGGCAGCGTGGAGGATTGTGGCGACGCGGCCCTGGGCCTACCGGCTGATGACGGCAGCGGCCGCGCGGGTCCTGCGGATTGCCGCCATGGGCAAGGGTCGGCTCGCGTCGCTGCCGATGGGACGAGGCTGGACCGACTACCGCAACTTCCCGGCGCCGCAGGGCCGGACGTTCCAGAGCCAGTGGAGGGGCGAGCAATGAGCGCGCGCGAGGCGATCCTGTCCCGCATCCGCCGCGCCTCGGGCGCGGCCGACCCCCAAGCCGTCGCGGCGCGGCTCGCGGGCGGGCAGAAGGCGCCGGTCCCCGCGCAAGGCCGGGCCGAGGGCGAGGCCCGCGTCGCGCAGTTCATAGCCAAGGCGCGCGCGGCGGATGCGACCGTCTCACGCCTCGCCTCGGCCGACGATCTGCCGGGGGCGCTGGCCGACGAGCTGCGCGCCCGCAACCTGCCCGCCGCGATCCGCACCGGCGCCGACCCCCTGTTCGATCGGGACTGGGGCGGCATCGAGCGCAGCATCGGCACGGGCCGGCTAGAGGAGCCCGCAACGCTCTCGCGCGCGCAGATGGCGATGGCCGAGACCGGGACACTGCTGCTGGCCTCGGGGCCCGACAACCCGGTGACGCTGACCTTCCTCGGCGAGACCCATTTCGTCGTGCTGGCGGCCAAGGACATCCATGCGGGCTTCGAGGACATGTGGGCCGCATGGCGCGCTCGCGGGCTCGACCCCCGCACGGTGAACCTCGTCACCGGGCCCTCGCGGTCGGCCGATATCGGGCAGACGCTGCAACTCGGCGCGCACGGACCGGTTGCGCTCCATGTCTTCGTGGTGGGATGAGGCGGGCAACTCCGCGCCCGCCATCCCCTTCGATCACGCGGCGCTCGGCGCGCCTCAGCCGGGACCGCCCTGAGTGTTCCAAATATCCCATTTCAGGCGCCAAACGCCATCCTCGCCACGCTCCCACATCACGACATACTTGCCGTGGGCGGTGACGCGCCCGCCGATGCCGTCGGGGGCGGTGAGCGACAGGCGGCCGAGTTCCGTCGCGCGGTCGCCATGGTCCGCGATGGCGTCCGTCATCAGGTCGAGGTCGCCCGCCCCGGACTCGATCACGCCCTGCCACAGCGCGCGGATCGCCTCGCGCCCCTCGGCCCGCGCAGCACCAGGCGGAAGCGCCACCGCGTCCGACGTGTAGAGCGCAGCCAGTCCATCCGCGTCGCCCGCGTTGAAGGCCGCCTCGAATCGGGCGCTGCTCGCGGCGATCCCCTCGGCCGCGTCGGGCGCGTCGGAGACGCTCGCGCAGGACGACAGCGCCAGAAGCGCCGCCGCGGCAATGATCGGTCTCATCAATTCCTTCCCCCTTCCAACTGGACGCGACCGGGATTTCCCCTGCCGCCGGCGCCGGAACGGAAACATTATCACAACCTATGGTAGAAAACAGCGATCACCTGCCGTCCGCGCCGCGCCCTTGGCGGCACGCAGGCCGCGGACGACCCGGCTCGGGCCTCAGTAGCGCCAGTAGCCGCCATAGCGGTGGCCGCAGCAGTCGTCATCCGCCACAGCGATGATGCCAAGCGTGAGGATGCTCACCGCGAAGGCCCCCGCCGCCAGCGCCGTGTTCTGCGAACGCTCGTAGTCCATCTGATCGCGCAGGATGCGCGCGCGCTCGCAGTCGGGCGAATTGTAGGGGTCGGGCGAGGTGAGGCAAGCGTCCAGCGCCATGCGGTGCTCGGTCGTCGTGCGCTCGCTCGCGCAGCCCGCGGCCAGCGCCGCGACGGCAGCGAGGCCCACAGCCAACCGAAGACACGAACGCAACCGGCTCATCCCGAAACCCTCCGCGGCAAGGGCGGATGATATCACGTGCGGGGTGGAGCGCGCGAATCCTCGACGCTGCCGCGGGCGGCCCTTGTCAAAACACCGCAGGCACCCCCAAATCTCAGCCGCCGCGGTTCTCGGTCCACCGCGGCGGGGCGGCCAGCCGCCCGGCCCGGCTGGGCGTGAAGGGCCGTGGAGAACCTCGGATGTTGCTCATCTACGGCTCGGGGCTGCTGTTTGCAGCGCTGGTGCTGCTCTGCGTCGCGCGGTCCGTCTTCGACCGCCTCGACACCACCAACGACGAGCCCAGCTTCGGCCCGACCGAGGCGGTTGGCCTCGTCGTGACCGCGCTGCTCGCGCTCGGCCTCTCGTATTTCGCGCAGATCCTGGCGGCAGACCAGGGCGCGGCCACGGTCACCGAGATCGCCGGCGCGCTGGCTGCCGTCGCGTTCGCGGGCGCCTTCGTCTGGCGTCTGACGGTCGGGCGGGGCCGGGCGGGACCGCGCAGCAGCGTGCCGGAAGCCCCCGAAGGCCGCCCCGCGCATCGCGGCCCGGGGCCGTCGGGCCGGCCCGGCAAGGCACCCGGCAGAAAGCGCGCGGCCTGACGGCCGGCCGCGGGCGCCGGGGCCCGGCGCCCGCCCTACCGCGCCCACCCGCGCTCGACCGCGGCGATGGCCAGCACCGCGACCGTCGCGCCAACAGCGTTGAAGACAAGGTCCAGCGCAGTGTTGTAATAGCCGCCGACGCCGGTTTCCGGCAGGGCCACGACGGCCGCGAACTCGACGATCTCGTTGGCCGCGCCCAGCCCCATGCTCGCAAGCGCGGCCAGCGTGTACACCGTCCGCGTGCCCCGAAGCTGCGGCACCGTGCCGGTCGCAAGCTGCCAGATCAGCCACGCCGTCACGCCAAAGCCATAGGCGTGCACGACCTGGTCGAAGCGCAGCAAGGTGAAATCGCCATCCACCACCAGCGGCACGACCACCACCCCGTAGAGCACGCCATCGCCCACCGCGAGGCCGCCCCCCGCCATATGCGCCAGCCCCCAGAGCGACAGCGCCCACAACAGGCCGAGCGGCAGTTGCGCCCGGCGCGAAAGCCAGCCGACCAGCGTCATCAGGACGCCCATCGTCAGGATGTACCACAGGAATTCGCGGTTGCCGCGATCGGCGAAATGCAGCGCGAAGACGCCGAGATAGCCGAGGTTGAATGCCACGACGCCCCACTCGGCCCGGTTCAGCGGCCGCATCCTCAGCGCCGCCCCAGCCAGCGGCCGATCCGGCGCGCGACCCGGTCGAGCCCGAGGAAGCGCCAGTTCAGCCACAGCATCAGCGCCAGCAGGCACAGAAGATAGACGAGATGAATCTGACCCTCCCGGACCGCTCCGCCGGGCGATCATAGCCGCTTGCGCCGCCCTGCGGTAGGCGCGTCGGCAGCGGCGGCGGCTGCCGCGCGGGCGGTCCGGCCCTGGCGTTCCGCACTGCGGCAGCATTTTTGTGCGGCGCACTTTACGGCCCCTGCGCCGACCGCTATTCCGCATGGTGGAAAAGGTCAGCCCGCGAGGTTCCGCCCGTGCCGAACGCCCCGACCAGAGAGTTCCGCAAGATCCTCGTGGCCAATCGCGGCGAGATCGCGATCCGCGTGCTGCGCGCGGCCAACGAGCTGGGCAAGCGCACCGTGGCGATCTTCGCCGAGGAGGACAAGCTCTCGCTCCACCGCTTCAAGGCGGACGAGGCCTACCAGGTCGGCGCGGGCAAGGGGCCGGTCGCGGCCTATCTCGACATCGAGGACGTGATCCGCATCGCCCGCGACTGCGGCGCCGACGCGATCCACCCGGGCTATGGACTTCTCAGCGAGAACCCCGCCTTCGTCGATGCCTGCACCGCCGCCGGCATCGCCTTCATCGGCCCCAAGGCCGAGACCATGCGGATGCTGGGCGACAAGGCCAGCGCCCGGCAGGCCGCGATCGCCGCTGGCGTCCCCGTCATCCCCGCAAGCCCGGTCCTGCCCGAACCCGAAGGCAACATGGACGCGATCCGCGCCATGGCGGCCGACGTCGGCTACCCGATGATGCTCAAGGCGTCCTGGGGCGGCGGAGGCCGGGGGATGCGCCCGATCCTCGCGCCCGACGAGCTCGAGGCCAAGGTGCGCGAGGGAAGGCGCGAGGCCGAGGCGGCCTTCGGTAATGGCGAGGGGTATCTCGAGCGCATGATCCAGCGCGCCCGCCATGTCGAGGTGCAGGTGCTGGGCGACCACCATGGCAATCTCTACCACCTCTACGAGCGCGACTGCACTGTGCAGCGGCGCAACCAGAAGGTCGTCGAGCGCGCGCCCGCGCCATATCTGAGCGATGCCCAGCGCTCCGAGATCTGCGAGCTGGGGCTGAAGATCGCGCGCCACGCCAACTACCAGTGCGCCGGCACCGTCGAGTTCCTGATGGACATGGACACGGGGGCGTTCTTCTTCATCGAGGTCAACCCCCGCGTGCAGGTCGAGCACACCGTGACCGAGGAGGTCACCGGCATCGACATCGTCAAGGCCCAGATCCGCATCACCGAGGGCGCGACGCTTCACGATGCGACCGGCAAGGCGCGGCAGGAGGACATCACGCTCTCGGGCCACGCGCTGCAGTGCCGCGTCACCACCGAGGACCCGCTCAACAACTTCATCCCCGATTACGGCCGGATAACCGCCTATCGCGGCGCCACCGGCTTCGGCATCCGGCTCGACGGCGGCACGGCCTATTCGGGCGCGGTGATCACCCGCTACTACGACAGCCTGCTCGAGAAGGTCACCGCCTGGGCGCCGACACCCGGCGAGGCGATCGCCCGCATGGACCGCGCGCTGAGGGAATTCCGCATCCGCGGCGTCGCCACCAACATCGCCTTCGTCGAGAACCTGCTGAAGCACCCCCGCTTCCTCGACTACGGCTACACGACCCGCTTCATCGACACGACGCCCGAGCTCTTCGACTTCAAGCGCCGCCGCGACCGGGCGACGCGGCTGCTGCGCTTCATCGGCGAGGTGAGCGTGAACGGCAACCCCGAGGTCGCCGGCCTGCCCCGGCCCGCGGGCGAGATCCGCTTGCCCGTGCCTCCGCGCCATCCGGGCGGCGAGCCCCCGCGCGGCTGGAAGCAGTTGCTCGACGAGCAGGGGCCGAAGGCGGTGGCCGACGCGATGCTGGCGTCGAAGGCCCTCCTGCTCACCGACACCGCCATGCGCGACGGGCACCAGAGCCTGCTCGCCACCCGGATGCGCTCGCTCGACATGATCCGGGTGGCCGACGCCTACGCCCACCACCTGCCGCAGCTCTTCAGCGTCGAATGCTGGGGCGGCGCAACCTTCGACGTGGCCTACCGCTTCCTGCAGGAATGCCCCTGGCAGCGCCTGCGCGAGTTGCGCGAGCGGATGCCGAACATGCTGACGCAGATGCTGCTGCGCGCCTCGAACGGCGTGGGCTACACCAACCTGCCCGACAACGTCGTCGAGAAGTTCATCGCCACTGCCGCGGCGACCGGCATGGACGTCTTCCGCGTCTTCGACCCACTGAACTGGGTCGAGAACATGCGCGTGTCGATGGACGCGGTGCTGGCCTCGGGCAAAGTGCTCGAGGCCGCCTTCTGCTACACCGGCGACATCCACGACCCGGACCGGGCCAAGTATTCGCTGCGCTACTATGTCGATCTGGCGAAGGAGCTGGAGCGCGCGGGCGCCCATATCCTGTGCATCAAGGACATGGGCGGGCTGGTGAAGCCCTACGCCGCCCACGCGCTGGTGCGCGCGCTCAAGGACGAGATCGCGATCCCGATCCACTTCCACACCCACGACACGTCGGGCATCTCGGCGGCCTCGATCCTCGCTGCCTGCGACGCGGGGGTGGACGCGGTCGACGCCGCCGTCGATGCCTTCTCGGGGCTGACTTCGCAGCCGCCGCTCGGCTCGATCGTTGCCGCACTCAGGGGCCAGCCGCGCGACACCGGCCTGGAGCCCGAGCGGATTCGCGAGATCTCGCGCTACTGGGAGGGGGTGCGCCGCCAGTACGCCGCCTTCGAGCCCGACATGCGCGCGGGCGGGGCGGAGGTCTATCTGCACGAGATGCCCGGCGGCCAGGTCACCAACCTGCGCGCCCAGGCCCGCTCGATGGGGCTCGAGGACCGCTGGGACGAGGTCGCCCGGACCTACCGGGACGTGAACGCCATGTTCGGCGACGTCATCAAGGTCACGCCGATCGCCAAGACCGTGGGCGACATGGCGCTGAGCATGGTCGCGGCGGGCCTGACCCGCGCCGATGTCGAGAACCCGGAGGTGGACGTGGCCTTCCCCGACTCGGTCGTGACTTTCTTCAAGGGCGAGGTCGGCCAGCCGGTGGGCGGCTTCCCCGCGGCGCTGCAGGCGAAGGTGCTGAAGGGCGCGGCCCCGATCACGGCGCGCCCCGGCAGCCTGATGCCCCCCGCCGACCTCGAGGGAAAGCGCGCCGAGGCGTCCCAGGCGATGGACGGCCATACCGTCGATGACGAGGACCTCTGCTCGTACCTGATGTATCCGAAGGTCTATCTCGACTACATGGGCAAGCGTCGCGACTTCGGTCCCGTGCGCGTCCTGCCCACACCCACCTTCTTCTACGGCATGGAGCCGGGCGAGGAGGTGATGGTGGATCTGCGCCCGGGCGTCACGCTGGTGATCCGCCTGCAGGCGATCGCCGAGCCGGACGGGAAGGGCGAGGTTAAGCTGTTCTTCGAGCTCAACGGCCAGCCCCGCACCATCCGCATCGAAGACCGCCGCTTCGCCGCCGAAGGCAAGCGCGCCGAGAAGGCGGACGTGAGCAACCCGAACCATGTCGCGGCCCCCATGCCCGGCATCATCGGCTCGGTCGCCGTGGTGGCGGGCCAGCATGTCCACGCGGGCGACCTGCTGCTGACGCTCGAGGCCATGAAGATGGAGACCGCCATCCACGCCGAGCGCGACGCCGTGGTCGAGCGCGTGGTGACCCCGGCGGGAACGCAGGTGGATGCCAAGGACCTTCTGATCGTCCTTGGCGCCTGAGCAGTGCCGCTTGACAGGCGCGGTGCGCGCACTGACCCTTCGGCTCGCGGGGTTTTCCGCTGCAAAAGTGGGGACGCGTCGATGGGCGATCTGAAGCTCGAAATCAAGACCAAGGGCAAGGACGCCTTCACGGCGGCCGACATCAAGGCCAACTGGGCAAACAAGACCACGTTCTGCGACCACGACCCGCGCCGCCAGAGCGACGGGATCTGGAAGGACATGCGCGGCATGATCAAGGATCGCGAGCTGGCGCAGAAGGCGATCAAGGCCGACGTCAAGCTGACCGGTCTGCCCAGCGACCCCGACGACTACCCCGGAACCCACAAGATGGACGTCTACGTCAACGGCGAGCGCGCGTGCCGCATGGATGTCGACATCAAGGGCTCGGAGAAGGCCGGCGTGAACGATGTCGGCTTCAAGAGCCTCTCGAGCTCGGAGGACGCCGCCAAGCTGCTGGTCAAGCTCAAGAAGGACAACGATTTCTTCAAGAAGAACCTGACCCTCAAGAAGGGCGACAGCCAGCATCCCGACAACATCCTGTGGAAGGTCGGCAATGTCGAGAACTCGCTGCCGATGAACGCCCACACCAAGGGCGACGGCAAGAAGAACGAGAAGGTCGCCCTCGACAAGCTCAAGAAGACGATGAAGGCGTTGGGCTACGTGTGAGGCGGGATGCAGCAAGCCATGCCGCGTTGACGGCGCCCATGACCTTCAGGGTGTGGCGGCGGAGGGCCGGGCCAGCCGCGCACCCATCGCGGCAGCCCCGCGCGACCGCCGTCCAGAACTGTGACGCGCCGGGCGATGCCGCAGCCGGGCGATGAGAACCCACCTGCCGGGCGGCCTCTCGCTCTTGCTTGGGTTACTTCTCCTCGCCGCCTGCACCACGGCCCCCGCCGCGCGCGACGACACTGGGCCGCGCGTCCGCGAGGTGCTCGTCGTCAGCGATGGCTGGCACAGCGGCATCGTGATCCCGCGCGGTGCCATCCTCGCGACGGGCCTGATGCCCGAGGCCGAGGATTTCCCCGGCTCCGCCCATCTCACCTTCGGCTGGGGTGACCGCGCCTACTACCCGGCGCCCGTGGCCACCGTTGGCCTTGCGCTCGACGCGGCCTTTCTTCCCACCCCGGCGGTGATGCATGTCGCGGCCCGCGCCCATCCGCCCGATCCCGGTTCGGGATCTGGCGAGGTGCTGCGCGTGCCCCTGACCGAGCGCGGCTTCCACGCCCTGATCGCCGCCATCGCCGGTGATTTCGAGCGCCCCGCGGGCGGTCGGGCCGCGGCCCTCGGCCCGGGCCTTGCCGCGGTGAGCGGCTTCTACCCCGCCCGTGGCCGCTTCCACATGTTCAGCACCTGCAACACCTGGACCGCGCGGATGCTGCGCGAGGGCGGCGTGGACATCGCGCCTGCGGGCATCGTCAGCGCCCGGGACCTGACGACACGGCTGCAAGCCGCGCTCGACGCGCAGGCAAGGGTGTCGGCCTCTCAGATCAGCAACGGATAGCCGCCTTCCAGCTTGAGGAGCGCGATCTTCGTCTCGACCCCTCCCCGGCCGGAATAGCCGCCGAGCCCGGTGGCTGAAAGAACCCGATGGCATGGTAAGATCACCGGCAGCGGATTGGCGCCGCAGGCCGCTCCCACCGGCTGGCCGTAGGTGCCGAGCGCCTTGGCGATCTCGCCATAGCTGCGGGTCTCGCCATAAGGGATCGCCAGCATCGCCTCGCGAACCGCCGCATGGAACGCATCGGCGGCGGGCGCGAGCGGCAGGTTGAAGTCGCGCAGCCGCCCGTCGAAATAGGCGGCGAGCTGCGCGCGGGCCTCGGCGAGCAGCGGCGTGTCGCAGGTCACCGCGCGCTCGGCCCAGAAGGCGCGGACCAGAGCGCCCCCCGCCTCCTCGATCGCGAGGCGGCCGACGGGGGTGTCGAGCGTGGCTGTCGGCATGTCGGTCTCCGCAAGGCTCGCGTCCGGATTTGCCCAAGGCCTAGCCCCGGCGCGACGACGGGGCGACCCGGAAGATGCGCCGCCCCGCGCAGGCGGTGCGCGCTCACGTCACGCGAGTCCTATTTCCAGCTTCGATCACCTGTCGGACCACGCTTCCCTGCGTGAGCGCCTCAACCTTCCCGCGCCATGCGCCGCAATTCGAACTTCTGGATCTTGCCGGTCGAGGTCTTGGGCAGCTCGCGGAACACGACCTCGCGCGGGCATTTGAAATGGGCGAGATGGGCGCGGGCGAAGGCGATGATCTCCGCTGCGTTGGCGCTCCGTCCCGGCCGCAGCTCGACGAAGGCGAGGGGCGTCTCGCCCCATTTCGGGTCGGGCTTGGCCACCACCGCCACGAAGCCCACGGCGGGGTGCTTGTAGAGCACGTCCTCGACCTCGATCGACGAGATGTTCTCGCCGCCCGAGATGATGATGTCCTTCGAGCGGTCCTTGAGCTGGATGTAGCCGTCAGCATGCTTGACCGCGAGGTCGCCCGAGCGGAACCAGCCGCCCGCGAAGGCCTTCCCGGTGGCCTCGGGGTTGCGGTAATAGCCCTTCGAGACGACATTGCCGCGGAACATCACCTCGCCCAGCGTCGCGCCATCGGGGGGCACCGGCTCCATCGTCTCGGGGTCGAGCACGTCGAGCCCCTCGAGCACGCCATAGCGCACCCCCTGCCGCGCCTTCTTCGCCGCCCGCTCGGGGGCGGGGAGGGCGTCCCACTCGGCCTTCCACTCGTTGACCACGGCGGGGCCATAAACCTCGGTCAGACCATAGACATGGGTGACCTCGAAGCCGGCGTCCGCCATCGCCGCAAGCACCGCCTCGGGCGGGGGCGCGGCCGCGGTCCAGAAGCGCACGCGGTGATCGAACGGCGCCCGTTCCTCCTCGGTCGCGTTCAGCAGCACCTGCATCACGATCGGCGCCCCGCACATCAGGTTCACCCCGTGCTCGGCGATGGCGCGGTAGATCGGCCCGGCGCGGACCTGCCGCAGGCAGACATGCGTGCCACCGACGACCGAGACCGACCACGGGAAGCACCAGCCGTTGCAGTGGAACATCGGCAGGGTCCAGAGGTAGACCAGCGGCTCGGCCAGCGCCGCATGCACGATGTTGCCCATCGCCAGCAGCGCGGCACCCCGGTGGTGATAGACCACGCCCTTGGGATCGCCCGTGGTGCCGGAGGTGTAGTTGAGCGAGATCGCGTCCCACTCGTCGCCCGGCATCTGCCACTCGAAGGCCGGGTCGCCCTCGGCGAGGAAGCGCTCGTAATCGATGCCCATATGGGTCGAGACGGTCCCGGCGGTGGGATCGACATACTCGACCACCAGCGGCTTCGGCATCACCATGTGCGCCAGCGCATCCGCGAGGGTCGGCGCGAGTTCGGCATCCACCAGCACGATCTTGGCGTGGCAGTGGTCGAGGATGAAGGCGATCCCCGCGGCATCGAGCCGGGTGTTGATCGCGTTCAGCACCGCCCCCGCCATCGGCACGCCGTAATGCGCCTCGAGCATCGGCGGCGTGTTGAGCAGCACCGCCGACACCACGTCCCCGGGCCCGATGCCCGAGCGCCGGAGCGCCGAGGCAAGCCGCCGCGCGCGGGCATGGAATGTCCCGTAATCGACGCGCTGCTCGCCATGGATGATGGCCGTCCGCTCGGGGAAGACGCTGGCCGCGCGGGCAAGCTGGCTCAGCGGCGTGAGCGGCTGGAAGTTCGCGGGCCGCCGCTCGAGGCCGTCGTCGAAGCTGCGCGGGCCAGCGGCGCCACCGGGTGCCCGGGCGCCTGAGGGATCGGTCTCGGGGTCGCTCAAGGGCGGGGTCTCCCGGATCAGGATCTGCGTTTGGGTCAAGCGTTGCCGCCGACGCGGGGGTTTGTCAAACCCGGGCGGGCCGCATCAGTTTTGGGTCGACAACGGCGGGGCCGCGGGCGACTGTGCCGCGCTGACGGAAACCGCCGCGGGGAGCGGGAGCATGGGCGACGAACTTCACGGCCGCGCGGCCATCGTGACCGGAGCCGGCGGCGCCGTGGGGCGCGCGATCGCGCGGCGGCTGGCCGAGGCGGGCGCCGACGTCATGCTGGCCGATGCCGATGTCGAGGCGCTGGAGGAGAGCTGCGCCGCCATCTCCGACGTGACCGACCGCTTTGCCCGATTTCATCTCGGACGGCCTGACAGGCTGGGGGCGGCCAACCTCACCGCCGCGACGATCGACGCCTTCGAGCGCATCGACATCCTCGTGAACGAGCCACGCGCCACGCGCCCGGGAGCGTTCGAGGACCTCAAGGCCGACGACTTCGCGGCGGCGCTCGAGACCAACGTGACCTCGGCCTTCCTGCTCAGCCAGGCCGTGGCAAAGCGGATGATCGCCCAGTCCGGCGAGGACGAGGATTTCGCGGGCGCGATCATCAACGTCTCGTCGATCGCGGCCCGGCGCACGGTGCCCGAACTGATCGCCTATTCGGTGTCATGCGCGGCGCTAGACCAGCTCACGCGCTCGATGGCGGCCGATCTGGCGCGGCATGGCATCCGGGTGAACGGGGTCGCGCTGGGCGCCGTGATGTCCGAGCGGCTGCGAGAGACGCTGCGCGAGCGCGCGAATCTCAGGGCCGAGATGGTCCGCGTGACACCGCTGGGCCGGATCGGCGATGCCGACGACGTGGCCGAGACCGCGCTGTTCCTTGCCTCGGACCGCGCGAGCTTCATCACCGGTCAGATCATCGCCGTCGATGGCGGGCGCACGGTGCTAGACCCGCTGGCCTCGCCGGTGCGCTGACGAGGCCGGGCGAGCCGCGCGGTCAGTCCTCGTCCTTGCCCCGGCGCGGCAGGTTGAAGAGCGAGTCGGGGTCGACATTGCCGCCATAGCCGCTGTCGTCCTCGTCCTCCTGGGGGCCGCGGGGATCGTCGAGGCTGAAGTTCTCGAAGCCCCGCACGGCCGAGGGCAGCGCCGGTTCCTCGGGCGCGCCCAGCGACTCGTCGGTCGACATGAGGCTCATGCGCTCCTCGGCCGAGGGCACGTGCTCCTTCGACTTCGCGCGCTTCTCGGCGGCCTTCTTCACCGCCTCGTCGAGCTCGGTCTGCCGGCAGAGGCCCAGCGCCACGGGATCGACGGGCTGGAGGTTGGCATAGTTCCAATGGGACTTGTCGCGGATCGACTGGATCGTCGGCTTGGTGGTGCCGATCAGCTTGCCGATCTGACTGTCCTCGAGCTCGGGGTGATAGCGCACCAGCCAGGCGATCGCCGCCGGGCGGTCCTGGCGCTTCGAGACAGGGGTGTAGCGCGGCCCCTTGCGCTTCACGGGGGGCGCGATCTCGCGCCTCACCATCCGCAGCCGGGCGATCGGGTCGGCTTCACAGCGGGCGATCTCCTCGGCGGTGAGCTGGTGGTTGGCGACGGGGTCGAACCCCTTGATACCCTGCGCCACTTCGCCGTCCGCGATGCCCGCCACCTCGAGCTCGTGCATCCCGCAGAAGTCGGCGATCTGGCGGAAAGTCAGCGTCGTATTGTCGACGAGCCAGACGGCGGTCGCCTTGGGCATCAGCGGCAGGTCGGACATGGGTCTCTCTCCTTCTGGTCTCTCGCCGTCGGAACGGGCCTTCGGAAAACGGCTCCGCCGGCGCTCCGAGAACCGGGCGCGGGGGCGCGTCTGACGGTTTCGAGGAAATTCCAAGGGCGCTATATAGTCGCCGCAGAGGCGAAAATAAAGCGGTATCGGGCGATGCGTGGACGGATTGGCGGCCTGATCCTGGCGCTGTCGGCGGTCGCGGGTCTGACCTGCGGGCGGGTCGCGGCGCAGGACCGGGCGGGCGCGTTCGACCACTACGTGCTGGCCCTGTCGTGGAACGCCGGCTGGTGCGCGGCCGAGGGGGATGCGCGCGGCGCGCCCCAGTGTGACCCGCGCGAGGAGATCGGCTTCACCCTGCACGGGCTCTGGCCCCAGCAGGGCGAGGGCTGGCCCGAATTCTGTCGCGGCACCGCACGCGATCCCGCGCGGCACGAGACGGCGGCGATGGCGGACATCATGGGCTCGGCCGGACTCGCCTGGCATCAGTGGCGCAAGCACGGGCGCTGCACCGGGCTCGAGCCCACCGAGTACTTCGCGCTGTCGCGCCGGGCCTGGGAGCAGGTCGCGCGCCCCGAAGCCCTGCGGCGCCTGGGGCGCCGGGTGAGCATAGACCCGAAGGTGATCGAGGCGGCCTTCATCGAGGCCAATCCGGGCCTCACGCCAGACATGGTCACGGTGACCTGCCGCGACGGGCGCTTCCGCGAGGTGCGGATCTGTCTCGATCCCGACCTTTCGCCACGCGCCTGCCTCGGCCGCTCGGCGCGCGACTGCGGCGCGCCGAGCGTGACGCTCGACCCGATGCGCTGAGCCGCGCGCTCAATAGCTCTGCCGGCGCCTCAGCGCGACCATGGTGTCCGAGGCCTCCTGCGCCTCGGCCAGCGTGCGGATGCCGCGCGCGGCCAGAAGATCCAGCATCCGCAGGAAGACCATCGCCGTCGCGATCGAATCGCCCAGCGCCGTGTGCCGCTCCTCGGGCAGCAGCGTCACGCCGAAGCGTTCGGCAAGCGCATCGAGCGTATGCTCGGCCGTCGGGTCGCTGATCAGCGCCGAAAGAAGGACGGTATCCAGCACGGGGTGGTCGAACCGAACCCCGGCCTCGGCCTGCCGCAGCCCGAGGAAGCGCATGTCGAAGGCCGCGTTGTGAGCGATCAGCACAGCGCCCCTGGCGAAGGCGTGGAACCGGCGCAGAACCGGCTCGACCGGCGGCCGATTCGCGACCATGGCATCGGTGATGTGATGGATCCGGGTCGAGGCCGCCGGGATCGGCCGCCCCGGGTTGACCAGCTCGTCGAACACCTCGCCTCGCAGGAGGCGGCCATTGACGATCCGCACCCCCGCGATCTGGACGATCCGGTCGCCCTGCGAGGGGTTGAGGCCGGTCGTCTCGGTGTCGAACACGACGTAGCTCAGATGGCGCAGGTCCTGACCGGCAAGATCGGCGGGCAGCGCCCGGTTCATCAGGTCGAAGTCGTAGAACTCGGGCCGCCTTGGCAGCGGCATGGCCGGCGCGCCCTCATGGTCGTGGATCGGCGCGCGCAGCGGCAGCCGCAGCCGCACGCGCCCGTCAGGCGCGCGGTTGGGCAGGAAGCCGGTACGGTGACGCGCCAGCACGTCGCGCCCGGTGAGGTGGCCGAGCGCGTGGTCGAGCGGCTCGGCGAGCCAGGCTTCGAGCGTCGCGAGGCTCACGGGCTCGCCCCCCCACAGAAGATCGACCGCGACATTGCCGCCGCGCCGCTCGGCGGCGAGCGCGACCGCGCCGGTGCCGGGCATCAGGCGCTTGAGCACATGCGCGAGCAGCTCGACGATGCTGTAGGTTTCCGCATGCAGCCAGAGGCCCTCGCCCTCGACGCGCACGCGGCCCTGCAGCGACATCGGCAGGCGGCCGACGACGCAGGCAAATAGCGTCGGCGAATAGGTGTCCTCCATCGGCCAGACGCCGCTGCGCAGGCCCGCATGGCGCTCGGCCATCGTGGCGATCGCCTCGGCAGCGCGGTGGCTCTCGGCCGCGACCGCGGCGTCGAAGGCCGCGCGCGCCTCGCCCTCCGGGGCGCCCGGCGCGACGAGGATCTCGCCCATTGCCGCGAGGGCCGCGAGCGGTGGCGTCAGGGTGTCGATCATGTCCCAGATCAGCCGGTCGCGCGCGCTCGCCGCCTCGATCTGCTGCGTCACGTCGCCAAGCGAGATGGCAAAGCCCGACACCTCGCCGCCGGTGCCGTCCACGATGAGCCCGAGCCGGCCCGCCAGAGTCCGCTCGCCCGTAGCCGTGGTGGTCAGAACGGCGATCGAGAGCCCGTCTGGATGGGCGAGATGCCGGCCGGCACGGTAGCGCGCCTCGACCCGTTCGAGCGCGTGCCGGATCGGCTCGTCGCGCATCAGGGTCGAGAGCGGGCGGCCAAGGCCCACCGTCTCGGGCACGCCCAGCAGGCGCACGGCCTCGGTGTTGTAGAGCAGGATGAGATGCTCACGGTTGCAGATGATGACGGCCTGCTTGAGCTCGCTCAGGACGCTCTCCAGTCGGGCCTTCGCGGTTTCGGCCTCGCGCGTCGCGGCCGCGATCCGCGCCGCGGTCGCGGCCCGCTCCTCGCTCAGCGCGCCGGTCGCGCGCTCGATGGCCGGGCCCAGCGCGCCGAGATAGCGCGCGGGCGCGGTGTTCACTCCGGCTCGGGCGGCGGTCGCCGTGCTCTCGCGCTCGAGTTCGTGGCTCAGCGCGACGATGGGGCGGGCGACGTTCTCGTCGAACTTCTGCCAGATCAGCAGCGCCGCGAGCGCGATCACGAACCAGGCGCTGCCGCCGGTCAGCACGAGATGCGGCAGCGCCTCGGGCCCGAGCCGCACGGCCGCGGCCCAGGTGCCGGCGCCGATCGCGACCGCCGAGAGGCAGACGATGAGCGCGAAGAACAGGAAGATCCTGAGCCGCAGGCCCAGCCGCTCGCGCTCAGCCATGGCGTGCCTCCGGGGCCTGCGGCGGCGCATCGGGCTCGAGCAGCGCGCGCAGCGTGGCACCGAGGTCCGAGATGGCGAAGGGCTTCGGCAGGAACGCGTCCGCACCCAGCGCGAAGGCGCGCTCGACATCGAGACGGGCGCAACGCGCGCTGATCACGAGGACCCTGAGCCCCACGAGGCCGGGATCGGCGCGCAGCCGCTGGCAGAGATCGAGGCCCGAGCGTTCCTCGATGTCGGCATCGATCAGCACGAGGTCGGGGGCCGCGGCGGCGATCGCCTCGAGCGCGGTGGCGCAGTCGCGCGCGACACCGGGCTCGCAACCCTCGCGGCGGACCAGATGCTCGAGCACCAGCGCCATGCTGTCCTGGTCCTCGACGATCAGAACGCTGCGGGCCATGGTGCTGTCTCCTCTCGCCGTGCGAGCCCTTCCCTCAGACGCTGCCGCAGACGGTGGCGACCAGCGGCGCGCCGGCCGAAGGCGCGGCCCAGTCGATCCCGGTGATATCGCCCGCATCGTCGAAACGCGGCTCCTCGGCCGGGAGCCGGCCCATCCGGCGGCCGCGGCAATCGAAGAGATGGACGGTCCGGACGACGTTGCGGAACTGCTGGAACTCGATGACCTCGGCGACGACGAGGTCCGGCCGGTCCGCGAGCCGCGCGCGGCCGGCCATGTTGACCGCGATGAAGTGCTGCACGCGCGGGAACATGTAGGTCCAGGGCTCGATCGGGCTGCGCGTGGGGAAGGTCGCGGCGACCACCACGCCATCCGCCAGATGCGAGGTGATGCGGCCATACCAGGCGTAGCTGTTCCAGATCGAGAAGCCGATCATCGCGAGGCCCGCCGTCGCCGGCATGATCCAGCGCGGCATGCCGTGCCAGAAATGCCGCCGGACAAGAAAGACCAGCAGCGCCGACACCGCCGAGACCGATACCGCACCGAGGAGAGTGTAGAGCATCCCGTTCCCTGTCCCGACCGACCCGTGCCTTTCAGCCCGGCGCGCCGCGGCTGTGGGCAAGCGCCGACTGCATCGTCTTGATCACCATGAAGGCATCCTTGAGATGCCCGCGCTCGAGCTCGGAGAGCGTCGCGGGCGCCATGAAGTTGTCGGGCTTGCGGCCCTCGCGCACCTGCCGCGCCTGATGCTCGAGGCGGATGCCCGCGATCAGATCGTAGGCATCCAGGAGGTCGTGCGCCCCGGAGTCCGAAAGCACCCCGGCCTCGCGCGCCGCGATCAGGCGCTCGCGCGTGTTGACCGGCTCGAGCGCGCCGATCAGCGCGTAGATGCGGCCGAGATCGACGACCGGCACGACACCGTTGAGCTTGAGATCGACGGTGTCCTTGTGCTCGCCCGACCGGATCAGGGCGAAGCCGCGGAACAGCCCGAGCGGCGGCGTGTGCTTGAGCGAGTTCGAGATCATGTGCGCGACGAAGATCGAGTTCGCCCGCGCGCGCGCCAGCGTCTCGGCCTGCAGCCCGTCGAACAGCGCGCGCGTCCCCGCGATCGGCCGCAGGTCGAACATGACCGAGGCCAGCATCTGTGCCATCGGGTCGGGCTTGCGGATCCACCCGTCGAAATACTGCCGCCAGACCCGCACCGGCTGGCGCCATCGCGGATTGGTCGCCATCATCTCGCCGGGGCAGTAGTAATAGCCGCAGGCGTCGAGCCCGTCCGAAACGAATTTTGCGAAGGCCGCGAAATAGTCATCGTCGGCCTCGGTCGCCGCGTCGTCGAGGATGAGGCAGTTGTCCTGGTCCGAGACGCCGGTCTGCTCGCGCCGACCCTGGCTGCCGCAGGCAAGCCACAGCCACGGGCGGGGCGCCGGGCCAAGCTCGCGCTCGGCCATCACCAGAAGCCGCCGCGTCACCGCGTCGCCCACATCGGTGACCAGGCGCGTCACCACATGCGGCTCGGCCCCGCCGCCGACAAGTTGCGCAAGAAGCTGCGGGATCGCGCCCACGGTCTCGGCCAGCCGCCCCACGGTTTCGGCGCGGGCGATCTCGCTCACCATGTAGATCGACGAGACGGTCTGGCGGTTCACCAGGTTGGTCCGCGTGATGATCCCGACGGGACGGCCGTCCTCGGTCACCGGAAGGTGGCCGATATGGCGCTCGGCCATGGTCAGGAATGCGTCGAAGCCGAGCGCATCGGGCGAGAGGTTGAGGGGCGTGCGCGTCATGACCTCGCGCACTGGCGTCTCGGGCGGCAGACCGCGAGCGAGGACGCGCCCTGTGAGGTCGCCCGTCGTGAGGATCCCCTCGAGCGCGCCCTCCGGCTCGGCCACGAGGACGCAGGAGATGTGACGTTCGGACATGACCCGGGCGGCGTCGCGCACCGCCGTGCCGGACGGCACCGTGACCGGCTGCGCCGTCATCAGCGCGCGGACGGGAAGGGTGGTGAGCTCGCCGTCGCCACGGCCGTTTCGCGCGGCCGCCACGCGCACGCGGATGCGCTCGAAGAAGGCGCGGAACTGGTCCGAGGCGTCGAGCATCCGGCGGAAATCCGCGACGGGCAGGATCAGGAGGTCGCAGTGCTCGCGCGCCTTCGCGGTGTCCGGCGCGGTGCCGTCGCCCGTGAGGCCGCGCCGGGCGAAGATCTCGCCGGTGTGGCGGACCGAAATCGCGGTCCCGTCAGGTGTGGTGAGTTCGACGGCGCCGCGCAGCACGAGGAAGAGACCGGGGAGCGTGTCGCCCGCGGCATAGATCGTCTCGCCCGCGGTGACCGTGCGCTGCGTTGCCGCCCGCGCGCAATCGGCGATCAGATCGGCCGAGAGCGCATCGAAAGGGTGGTGGGCCGCCAGAAACCGCTCGATCCGTTCCTGTGTGAAGGACATGCGCGGGCCCCTGACTTTCTTGGGAGTGCTGCGGGCGGCGGCAGGACCGCCGCCCGCGATTTCCGTCCCTCATGCCCGGCGCAGTGGCGCGCCGGGCACGAGCCGAGCCGTTCAGTGGTCGGTCGCCTGGCCCGCACCGCGCGGGATGCGGATGCTCTCGACCAGCTCCCTGATCTCCTCGGGCACGTCGGCCGTCGCGCGGCTGACGAAGTAGGCGACCAGGAAGTTGATGCCCGCACCGACCGAGCCGATCGACAGCGGCGAGATGCCGAACAGCCAGTTGTCGGCGGTGTCGGGCAGCCAGTTGGTGCCGGGGATAAAGAACCAGCCCTTGAAGATGAAGATGTACACCACCGTGAAGATCAGGCCCGACAGCATGCCCGCGATCGCACCCGAATTGTTGATGCGCGTCGAGAAGATGCCCATCATCAGCGCGGGGAAGATCGAGGCCGCAGCGATACCGAAGGCGAGCGCCACGGTCTGCGCCGCGAATCCCGGAGGATTGAGGCCCAGCCAGGTCGCGACGGCGATGGCCACCGCCATCGAGATGCGCGCGGCCAGAAGCTCGCCCTTCTCCGAGATGTTCGGATTGATCGCGCCCTTGATCAGGTCGTGGCTGATCGCCGACGAGATCGCGAGCAGAAGGCCCGCCGCCGTCGAGAGCGCCGCCGCGAGGCCACCGGCCGCGACGATGGCGATGACCCAGCCCGGCAGGTTCGCGATTTCCGGGTTCGCCAGAACAAGGATGTCACGGTCGAACTTGACCAGTTCGTTGCCCTGCCAGCCCTTCTCGGCCGCCAGCGCCGTCATCTTGTCGCTCTTCTCGTTGTAATACTGGATCTTGCCGTCGCCGTTCTTGTCCTCGAACTTCAAGAGGCCGGTCTTCTCCCAGTTCACCATCCACGCGTATTCGGGCTTGGACTTCATGTCTTCGTACGACAGCGACTCGCCCTGCACGCCGTTCGGATAGATCGTGTCGACGATGTTGAGCCGCGCCATGGCACCCACCGCCGGAGCGACGGTGTAGAGCAGCGCGATGAACACCAGCGCCCAGCCGGCCGACCAGCGCGCATCCGCGACCTTGGGCACGGTGAAGAAGCGCACGATCACGTGCGGCAGGCCCGCCGTGCCGATCATCAGCGACAGCGTGAACAGGACCATGTTCAGGGTGTTGGTGTGATGGCCGGTGTAGCTGGCGAAGCCGATATCGGCCAGCACCTGGTCGAGCCGGACGAGCAGCGGCGTGCCCGAGGCCTGATGCGTGCCGAACAGGCCCATCTGCGGCAGGAAGTTTCCGGTGAGCTCGAGCGAGATGAAGATCGCCGGGATCGTGTAGGCCGTGATCAGCACGACATACTGCGCCACCTGCGTGTAGGTGATGCCCTTCATGCCGCCGAGCACCGCGTAGAAGAACACGACGACCGCGCCGATGTAGAGGCCGGTTGCGCTGTCCACCTCGAGGAAGCGGGCGAAGGTCACGCCGACGCCGGTCATCTGCCCGATGACATAGGTCACCGACGCGACGATGAGGCAGATCACCGCCACCATGCGCGCCGTCGTCGAGTAGAAGCGGTCACCGACGAATTCGGGCACGGTGTACTTGCCGAACTTGCGCAGGTAAGGCGCAAGCAGCATCGCCAGCAGCACGTAGCCGCCGGTCCAGCCCATCAGGAACGACGAGTTGTCGTAGCCCACGAAGGCGATCAGTCCCGCCATCGAGATGAAGGACGCGGCCGACATCCAGTCGGCGGCCGTCGCCATGCCGTTCGTGATCGGGTGCACGCCCCGGCCTGCGGCATAGAACTCCCCCGTCGTCGCGGCCCGCGCCCAGAAGGCGATGCCGATGTAGAGCGCGAAGGTCGCGCCCACGAAGATGAAGTTGAGTGTTTGCTGGTCCATGATACCCCCCGGGCGCTCAGTCTTCGTGGACGCCGTGCTTGCGATCGAGCGTATTCATCATCGTCGCGTAGACGAAGATGAGCGCGAGAAAGACCAGGATCGATCCCTGCTGGGCGAACCAGAAGCCCAGATCCGTCCCGCCGACCGGGATTACGCTGAGCATCGGCCGAAGCAGAATTCCAAATCCGAACGAGACCAGCGCCCAGATCACGAGCGAGACCTTCACGTAGGCGATGTTGCTGCGCCAGTAGGCGAGCCCAGATTCCTTGTCGTTCATCGTTCCATTTCCTCTCCTACAGTCACCCGAACGCCCTTAAGGGGGTCGGGCTGCCGCAATGGCTCCCCAGCGATGCTCCGGGTTCTTGTCGGTCGCCGTGCCCCCGCATCGTTCTTGCTGTTGGGCAGCGGGCGCCTTGCGCGCCCATCGCCGTTTCGCTTCCGCCCCGGCATCTCCGACCGGAGCGCGAGGCGGGCGGGACAGGCCCGCCCGCAGGCAGAGTCACTTGACCGCTCGGTTCTCGATGAGATTGTCGACCACCGTCGGATCGGCCAGCGTCGAGGTGTCGCCGAGCGAGCCGAAGTCGTTCTCGGCGATCTTGCGCAGGATCCGGCGCATGATCTTGCCCGAGCGGGTCTTCGGCAGGCCCGGCGCCCACTGGATGACGTCGGGGCTGGCGATCGGGCCGATCTCCTTGCGCACCCAGTTGCGCAGCTCGGCCTTGAGCTCGTCCGTGTACTCCTCGCCCGCCATCAGGGTGACATAGCAGTAGATGCCCTGGCCCTTGATCTCGTGCGGGTAGCCCACCACCGCGGCCTCGGAGACCTTGGGGTGCGCGACGAGGGCGGATTCGACCTCGGCGGTGCCCATGCGATGGCCCGAGACGTTGATCACGTCGTCGACGCGGCCCGTGATCCAGTAATAGCCGTCCTTGTCGCGCCGGCAGCCGTCGCCCGAGAAGTAGTAGCCCTTGAACATCTCGAAATAGGTCGACACGAACCGGTCATGGTCGCCGAACACTGTGCGCATCTGGCCGGGCCACGAGTCCTTGATCGCCAGCACGCCCTCGCACTGGGTCTCGGCGATCTCCTCGCCCTTCTCGTTCAGGACGCAGGGCTGGACGCCGAAGAACGGCCTGGTGGCCGAGCCGGGCTTGAGCGGGATCGCGCCGGGCAGCGGCGTGATCAGGATGCCGCCGGTCTCGGTCTGCCACCAGGTGTCGACGATCGGGCAGCGCTCCTGCCCGACCACGCGGTGATACCAGCGCCAGGCCTCGGGGTTGATGGGCTCTCCGACCGAGCCGAGGATGCGCAGGCTCGAGAGGTCGTGCTTCGTCACGAACTCCTCGCCCTGCCCCATCAGCGCGCGGATCGCCGTGGGCGCGGTGTAGAAGATGTTGACCTTGTGCTTGGCGCAGACTTCCCAGAAGCGCCCGGCATCGGGCCAGGTGGGCACGCCCTCGAACATCAGCGTGGTGGCCCCGTTCGCCAGGGGCCCGTAGACGATGTAGCTGTGTCCGGTCACCCAGCCCACATCGGCGGTGCACCAGTAGACTTCGCCCGGCTGGTAGTCGAAGACATACTGATGCGTCATCGACGCGTAGACGAGATAGCCAGCCGAGGTGTGCAGCACGCCCTTCGGCTTGCCGGTCGAGCCCGAGGTGTAGAGGATGAAGAGCGGGTCCTCGGCCTTCATCTCGACCGGGGCGCAGTGGTCGGTCACGCGCTCGACCTCGTCGTGATACCAGACGTCACGGCCTTCGGTCATCGGCACCGCGCCGCCGGTGCGGCGGACCACGAGGCAGCGCACGTCCGGCCCGCATTTCGCCAGGGCCTTGTCGACGTTGGCCTTCAGGGGCGTGGCCCGCCCGCCGCGGGGCGCCTCGTCGGCGGTGACCACGAGCTTGGCGCCGCAATCATTGACACGGTCCGCCAGCGCGTCGGGGCTGAAGCCCGCGAACACGATCGAATGCACGGCGCCGATGCGGGCGCAAGCCAGCATCGCATAGGCCGCCGCCGGGATCATCGGCAGGTAAAGGATGACGCGGTCGCCCTTCTTCACGCCCATCGCGTGCAGTACGTTGCCGAACTTCGAGACCTGCCGGTGCAGCTCCTCGTAGGTGATGTGCTGGCTGACGCCGGGGTCATCCGACTCCCAGATGATGGCGGTCTGGTGCGCGCGGTCCTTCAGGTGCCGGTCGACGCAGTTGGCCGCCACGTTCAGCGTGCCGTCCTCGAACCATTTGATGTAGACGTTGTGGTAGTCGTACGAGGTGTTCTTGACCTTCGTATAGGGCTTGATCCAGTCGATCCGCTTGCCATGCTCGGCCCAGAACGTCTCGGGATCATCGACCGAGGCGCGATACATCTCCTCGTAGCGCGCGGCGTCGGCATGTGCCGTCGCGGCAATCTCGGGCCTCACCGAAAAGACGTCGTCATCCGCCATCGCGAATCCTCCCAGACAGTTCCGCATCCCCTATGCGCCTGCCGTCGGACGGGGATCGGTTCCTGCCCGAGGCGGCGTTGCTTCGCAATTTTCTAACACAGGTTAAGCGGCGTGTAATCAATTGAAATCTACGGAAAAAATTGTCAATTTCTTCCATGCATCTTCAGCATTATCGTCAATAATTGACATCCCGGGCGTTTCCCGATGGTTTTCAGCGCGTTCCGCCGGCATGCCGCCCTCCGGGCTTCTGTGCCACGCGACCCGGCGATGCGGTGCTGGCGGGGGCGATAGGCCCGTCACGGACAAGATGCCGCGCCCGGCTCCCCGGACGGCGGGGCCGCAATGCGGCCACGATTCGCGCATTGCGGGGCGGGAGGCCTTGCAAGTCCGTTGCTTTCTGGGTGATTCTGGCTCCAGCGAGCCCCCCCCCTGAACCCTAGTCGTGCCGGGCGGAGGGGCCGCAGGCACGTCCCGAGCGCCGTCTCGGTAAACTGCGGCGGGTGACGTTGGGACCGGGCCCGTCAGACAGCACATGGCAGGACGCATGAAGGCGAGCGACCACTCCGGGCATCGGCGCAAGTTGGCGCTCGGCATCCTCGCCGAAGCACGCCACCGCGGCCATCGCCTGGTCCGGGCGCTGCTGTCAGCGTCGCGCCCCGGCATTGCCGAGCTTGCCGCGCGAGCGCTGCTGCGGCTTCGGCCGTCGGACGACACACTCCTGCACGTCCTCGCGGCGCTCGCATGGGCGCGAGGCGACACGGTCGGCGCGGCGGAGGCCGCCGCCAGGGCGCTCGCGGCCGACCCTTCGGTGGCGCGCCACCGCTGGCTCCTGGCATCGATCCGTCAGTCCCGAGGCGAGCCAGATCGGGCCATCGCCATCCTCGGCCCCGAACGGCCGGGCCGCGAGCCGCTCCGCAACCTCTGCCTGCGCGCGAGCCTGCATCTCCAGCGAGGCGATCTAGCGACGGCGGCCCGCCTCGCCCGGATCGCGCATGACCGGTTTCCCCGCAAGCCCGAGCCCCTGCGCCTGCTGATTTCGGCAGGCATGGAGTCGGGCGATTTCGAGTCGACCTCGGCCCTCGCCGAGTTGGCGGGCACGACATGCCCGGAGAACGCGGGCCTCCTGCATCTGCGCGCGACGGTGAGCGAGCGGCTCGGCGACATCGCCAGCGCGCAACGGGCGCTGGAGCGGTGCCTCGAGCTTCGGCCCGACAGGCTGGCGGCGCGCCTCGCCCTCGTGCGCATTCTGACCCTTCAGGGGCAAGGCGCGGCGGCGCAGCGCCTCGCCCGCGCAGCGGCGGAGGATGCGGCAGCGCTCGGCTCGAGGGAGCGGCATCTGGCCGCCGAGATCTTCGACATGGCGCAGATCGAGCCTCCGGCGGATCTGGTCGCGGCGATCGCGTGCCAGCCCTGCACGAATGCGGACGAGGCCCTCTGGGCATTGTGGGCGAGCATCGCGCGTCACGACCGCACGGAGCTCCTGCGCGCCTACGAGGCTGCGCTTCGGCTCGTCGAGCGGGACGGCCGTCTGCTCGCGCTCCTGTCCGGTGAGCAGCCCAACTTGATTGGTCCACGGTGATTGTTAGTTCATGGTCGGCCTTCGGTCCATCCGGACGATGCTTTCC
>NZ_JAMFKN010000013.1 GCF_023487995.1 Thermohalobaculum sediminis | reverse complement strand
CACTTCAATCAGGAACGCAGCCTTTCAAGCCGGCACATGTTCAAGGTCAACAGAACCGCCGCACTTGAGGAGTGGCGCAAGCTCGGCGCAGCCTGAAGGCCGACGTTGACAGCCAATCTGAGACTGGTTCGCATTGGTCTGACACCACCTAGCAGAGAGGTCTTCTGCAATGGAGCGGAACGGGCGGTATCTTCGAGGGGTTGTCGCCGTCGCGGCCACGCTGTGGATCCTCATCGTCGCACGCGACGTCCTGATACCGTTCATCCTTGCGCTATTCATCTGGTTCGTCGTCGGAGCCGTGTCCGGGCTCTACAAACGCGCACTGGCCAAATTCGGGCTTTCCTACCCCGTCCTCTCGAATATCGCGGCGGCGGCGACGATCGTTCTGGCCGTCGCGGGGTTCGCGCTGCTTTTGGTCTCGAGCGCAACGGACCTCGCCGCTGGACTGCCGCGCTACGAGCAGCGGCTCGACACCATCCTCGCGGGCGCTGCGGAGAGAGTCGGGCTCGACGTGGCCATCCGCATCTCTGACCTCTTCGCGAAGATCGACCTGACGCAGACCTTCTTCGGTCTGGCCGGTTCCGCCGCCGGCGCAATGACGTCGCTGATCGTGCTGATCGCCTATATCGTCTTCATCGATCAGGAGGCGGGCGCGGCAAACTCGAAACTCGCGGCCCTCGTCGCGCAACCGGAGAAGCGCGCGGAGATCACGTCGCTGATGCAGGGCATCCTTCACGAGATCGAGCTCTACATGGGCGTTCGCGTGGTGATGGGCCTCGTGCAGGCAGTCCCCACCTACATCGCCCTCGCCCTCGTCGGCGTCGATGCGCCCGGTTTCTGGGCGATCATGATCTTCTGCGCCAGCTTCGTTCCTACCATCGGCACGTTGATCGGCATCGTCATGCCGGCACTGATGGCGCTGGTCCAGTTCGACACGCTTGGGCCGTTCCTGATGGTCGTGTCGATCCTCCTGCCGGTTCAGTTGCTCGCCAGCAATCTTCTGGAGCCGGCCCTGCTGAGCCGGTCGATGAACGTCAGTCCGCTCGCGGTGTTTTTCGGCATCTTCGCCGGTGGCGCCCTGTGGGGCATCGTCGGCGCACTGATCGTCGTGCCGGTTCTCGCGATCTGCATCATCGTGTTCGGGCGCATTCCGTCCATGCGGCCGGTCGCAGTCCTGCTGTCCGGCGACGGGCGGGTGGAGACTGGCTGATCGCCCTTCCGCCGGCAGCGCGACGCTCGCCGCTAAGCCAGTCTGGCCAAGTTGCGGGCCAGGGTTGCGGTCGGCGTTTCGCCATAGATCGCCGCATAGGCGGCGGCGAACCGACCCCCGTTCGCGAAGCCTAGCGACAGCGAGACGTCCTTGACCGACCGCGGCGGATCGACCGTGTCGAGCAGCCGTTGCCGCGCGAAGGTGAGCCGTTGCGCGCGCAGGTAGTTCATCGGCGATGTTCCGTGAACCTCGACGAAGCACTTGTGCAGCCAGGCCTTTCCGACGCCGCTCGCCGCGCACAGGTCGGCGAGGGTCGCCGGTTGGGGGTTCCTCGCGTCGATCATACGCTTTGCCCGTCGCACCACCGCCATCGGATTGACAGTCCCGGGGTCGCGAAACGTCGTCCAGACGTTTTGCTCCATCAGCAGCAACGCCATGGCGGTGATCAGTTCGGCCTCCGCGGCCTCGGGCAATGCGTACCGACCATTCGGTAGAATGCGTTCGGCCGAGCCTCGAAGAATTTCGAGCGCGGTGGCCCGAACCGCACGCCCCATAGGACTTGCGAGGGTCAGCCGGTGATCGAGATCACATGGAGTGGCGTGAACCGAGCCCGACAGGGACTCGCATGCCGCCTGCAGCCGTGCCCTGCGCAAACCTATCGCCAGCGTGTGGCGCTCCTGCCCAACCGTTGCGTACCCGTCCGACCCGCAGGAGATCATCAACTCGTTTCGGCGGACTTCCCGTCCATTGAAGACAAAGTCACCGCGCCACGTGAACGGCGTGAAAAACATGCACCAGGTCGGATCGATCACGAGATGCGCGGCGTATCTCGGACCGAACTGCATTTCATGGACGACACAATCGCGGCCGCAGACCATGATGGACTCGAAAGAAGCATCGCCGCGGCCAAGCTGGGCCATCTCCTGCTCGAGCACCGGTAGATCTTGCGAGAGCGCCGCAAGGGTCGGCACATGGATCGGCTCGGCCCGTTTGTGCAACAAGCCAGCCGTTGTGTCTGGTGGCCAACGTGACCCCAAGGCTTCCTCTCCAGCGTTCTCCTTCCGAGTGGGAGAATCGTACATCGATTCACCTTCGAAGTCAGCGCTGCTCCATTTAGCATCCAATGCTTCACATCTGCGCGGCTGAAGCGGTGGACACCGTTTCTAACTGTAGGGAACGGGCGATGGCTTGGCATGCAGTCTTCTTCATGGCTGCGGCGACCGCTTCGGCGGCGTTGGCCAACGACGTCGTCATTCTGAACGGCCGCGTGATCGACCCGGAGACAGGGCTCGACGCCATCCGCAACGTTGCGGTCGACGAGGGCCGCATCGTGGCGATCAGCGAGTTTCCGTTGCAGGGCGACGTGGTGATCGACGCCCGCGGCCACGTCGTCGCGCCGGGCTTCATCGACCTCCATGCCCACGGCCAGAACATCGGCGACTACCGAATGCAGGTGATGCAGGGCGTCACAACGGCGCTCGAGTTGGAGTCCGGACTGCTGCCCGTCGGCGATTGGTACGACGCCCAGGCCACCAAGAACCTGCCAGTGAACTACGGTGCCGCCGCAGGCTGGACGCACAGCCGGATCGCGACCTTTTCGGATACCGATCCGTTGGCGACCGCAGCCTACTTTCAGGATGCGCAGGGCCGCACCGACTGGAAGATGGACATCGCCAGCCCGGAACAAACCGAACGCATCCTGTCGATGGTTGAACAGGGCCTGAAGGACGGTGCGCTCGGCATCGGCGTAAACGCCGGTTACGCGCCGGGTTCTGGACACAAAGAGTATTTCGCGCTGGCCAAGCTGGCCAAGGAATACAACGTCCCGACCTATACCCACGTGCGATATGCCAGCAATACCGAGCCGCAAAGCTCGTTCGAGGCGATCAAGGAGCTGATCGGCCTCGCCGCCATCACCGGCGCGCACATGCATCTGTGCCACATCAACTCGGTTTCGCTGTCGGATATCGAAACGACAATGGCGCTGGTCGAAGAGGCGCAGGCTCAAGGCATCAACGTCACAACCGAGGCCTATCCTTACGGCGCCGCCAACACCGTGGTCGGCGCGGCCATGTTCAGCGGGCCGGACTGGCGCGCCCGCATGGATTCCACGGCCAACAACTTCCAGCTTGGCGCAGACAGGATGACCGAGGAAGAACTGGCTGACTATCAGGCGAACAGGCCCGGCACTTTCATTACCTGGCATTTCCTGGACGAGAACAATCCACAGGATCTCGCGCTGCTGGACGTTTCGGTCACCAATCCCGCAGCTCTGATCGCCTCGGATTCCGTGTTCTGGTCCTACTTCGACGACGACGGCAACGTTAGATTTTATGAGGGCGAAGAATGGCCTCTTCCGGAGGGCGTTTTCAGCCACCCACGTTCGGCCGGAACTTTCGCCAAGATCCTGCGCTCCCATGTGCGCGAACGCGGGGTGCTGTCGCTGAACGAGGCGATCCGCAAGATGTCGCTGATGCCGGCGCAGACGCTGGAACACAGCGTGCCGCAGATGCGCAGCAAGGGCCGCCTTCAGGTGGGAATGGATGCTGACATAGTCGTTTTCGATCCGGCCGCCATTGCAGACAAGGCCACTTTCGAAAACGCAAATCAACCGGCGGTCGGCGTACAGACCGTTCTGGTGAACGGCGGCTTTGCCGTGCGTGACGGCGAACTGGTGCTGGATGCGCCCCATGGCCGGCCGATCCGGCGGCCGGTTTCCGATTGAGCCCCATGGAGTTCCTCAAGACCGTCAGACCAGCCCGCGCGCATATGGCGCTGTACGCCGCCATGTCGCTGTTGGCTACCATGGCGCACGCGCAGGATCAGCCTGCGCCTCCGAGATCAACTGACGAGATCGCGCGCGAACTCGCCAACCCCAACAACTCGCTCGCCAGCCTTACGTTCAAGAATCAGTACCGCTGGTACACCGGGGACTTGCCGGGCGCCGACGATCAGAGCAACTACACGCTTCTTTTTCAGCCCGTGTTCCCCTTTTCGATGCCGCCGACCGAGAGCGGCGGGAAGGCCAACTTCTTCGTCCGCCCGGCGTTCCCGCTCGTGGTCGATCAGCCCATTCCCTCCGCGACAGGCTTTGGCGACGTCACTGCCTTCGGCGATATCGGTTTCGACGCCGGTTATGGCGTCACCGAGTCGAACGGCTTTCTCTGGGCCTTCGGCATGGTCGGCACGCTGCCGACCGCCACAGACAGCGACATCGCCGGCAAGCAGCTTCGACTCGGCCCCGAGGCGCTGTTCGCGAAGTTCGAGGACTGGGGCCTTTACGGGGTGTTCCCGAGCCATCAATGGGACGTTGCGGGCTGGGGCGACGGCTACTACAGCACCTCGCAGATGCAGCTGTTCCTGAATTTCCTGCCCGGCGGCGGCTGGTCCCACGGCAGCACCCCGATCATGAACTACGACTGGCGGTCCGGCGACTGGACGATCCCGCTGAACTTCACCGTCAGCAAGACTACGCAGATCGGCGGCCTGCCGGTGAAGCTGCAGGTCGAGCTGAACTACTACATCGAGCAGCCCGACGCCTTCGGGCCGCAGTGGATGATCGGCTTCAACATCACGCCGGTCGTGCCGAACTTCGTCGAGTCGTGGCTCCGGTGATGAAAGCTGGTCCGGAACGCCGCCCCGACCGACAGATGCGTGCGAAAGGGGAAGCGCGCCTAGGGAAAACGGGGACGACGGCGTCGTTGAGCCGCGCGGCGATGGCTGGGCTGGCGCTGCTGGCCCTTGCGGGCTGCGGGGTGCCGGCGAGCGTCATCCAGTCCCGGCACTGGGACCTGAACGAGATGATGCGGGAGACGGCGAACGAGCAGCTTCTGCTCAACATCGTCCGGCTCCGCTACGACGAGACGCCCTATTTCCTTCAGATCGGAAGCGTCACCACCAGCTTTTCCGCCGGGGCCAACGCCGGCGCGCAGGCGACGCTGCCGGACGGCGCGCCGAACGTCTTCGGGGCGAGCGCGGGCGTCACCTACGCCGAGACGCCGACCGTCACCTGGGGGCTGCCGGACTCGCGCGAACTGCTGGGCCGTCTGCACGCGCCGATGGGCGCCGACCAGCTGACGGTGCTGACCCAGTCGGGGCTTGACCCAGCGACGGTCCTCCGGGTCGGTGTGAAGAAGGTCAACCGGCTGAGGAACCTCGAATTCGACCTCAAGCGAGGGATCTACGAGCCGGAGAGCCACGGCGCGTTCATCGAGATGCTCGGCCTGCTCGAGGTGCTGCTGCGCGAGGGCGTGGTCGATCTCTCCTATGGCGTCTACAGCAACGCGGCCGGGGGCAAGATCCCGATGTCGAAGATCGACACCCGCGCCATGGCGGAGGCTCTGCCTTCGGGCATGCAGTTCATGACCCGCGACAACCCGAACGTCTTCGAGCCGCTGAAGCTTTCGAAGCCGCTGTTCCTGCGGTTCGCGGCGCGCTCGAACGCGGATCCGCGGGCGCTGCGGCTGCGCGACCTGCTCGATCTGGATCCCACACGCCAGTCCTTCGCGATCATCGACACCGGCGGTTCGGGGACGGAGCAACTCTTGTCGGAATCAGGACGGCAGTCGCGCGTTCTCGACGACACGGCGCCCCTGCGGGAGATCGTCGTCAATAACCGGTCGGTGATGGAAGTGCTGCGCTTCGCATCGGCCTATGTCGCCGTGCCGTCGGGGGACCTCGCGGCCGGGGTCGTGCGGAGGCGCAGCGCGCCGAGCGGCGGCGCGTGGCTGACGGTCGAGGCGGCGGACGCCCCGCCGGCCGACGCCTGGCTCGCGGTCGAGCGCGACGGATCCTGGTTCTACATCCGCGCCAACGACCTCGACACGCGCCTCAGCTTCACCGTGCTCAACGCGATCTTCGCCTCGGTCGTCGGCGAGGTTCCGGGCGCGAAGCCGCTGCTGACCCTTCCGGTGAGATGACCTGTATCGGACAGATGTGAAGATCATAGACGCAACGCGAGTTGCGCAAATAGGGAGCGAAAAACGCATGAAAAAAGTGCACTTTAGGACCGCCATACTTCTTGGCGCCTTGATGGCCGCATCGACAGCCGTGGCGCAGGACTACGACCTTGTCATCAACAACGGCAGGGTTATCGACCCGGAAACGCTCTTCGACGATGTCGCAAGCGTCGGCATAAGGGGCGGGCGGATCGTCGCGATCAGCGAGGACCCGCTGACAGGCACCGAGACGGTGGATGCGACGGGCCATATCGTGGCGCCGGGCTTCATCGATACGCATTTCCACTTTCAGATGCCGATCGGTTATTCCCTCGGGTTGCGCGACGGGTTGACCAGCAGCATGGATTTCGAGATGGGCTGTGCGGGATCCTATGTCGCCGCCTGGTATGAGGCGCGTGCGGATGTGACCCAAGCCAACTATGGCTGCGCGGTCAGCCACGAATTCGCCCGGGCGATGGTGCTCGACGGGTCAGACGGCGCCGAGTACCTGATAAACGGCCCCGTAGCCGCTTACACAACTCGGGCGAAAACTGGCTGGAGCGTGACGCGCCCGACCCTGGAACAGGGCAACGCGATTCTCGAAGAGATTGACAAGGGTCTGATGGCGGGCGCACCCGGCATTGGCAGCACCACGGGCTATATGAGAGCGGGCATCTCTTCCCGCGAGTTGTTCGAGGTGCAGAAGGTTGGCGCACGCTATGGCCGCCCGACTGGCTCACATACACGCTATACGCTTGGCAACGACACGACCGAGGTCAACGGCGCGCAGGAACTGATCGCAAACGCAATCGCGCTCGGCGCGCCTGCGATCGTCCTGCACTTCAACAACCCCGGCTGGCGCGTGACACACGAATTGATTTCAGGGTTGCAGGAAAGGGGCTTCAACATCTGGGGGGAAATCTATCCCTATGCTGCAGGCTCCACCACGATCAATGCGGAGTTTCTGGAGCCTCAAAGCTGGGTCGACGATCTGGGCAACCGCTATGAGGAAACCATTCTGGATCCGGTCACGAATGAGTACTATACCCTCGAGACCTACAAGGCGACCATCACATCCGAACCGACCAGGCCGGTCGTCGTATTCAAGATGCCCGCCGAAGACCAGGCAAAATGGCTGACGCTGAAGGGCGTGACCATGGCCAGCGATGGGGTTGGTGCCCAGCCTTACGACGCCCCGTGGGATTTCCCGATGGACCAGCTGGGCGGCACACACCCCCGGACCGCCGGATCCCGAGGAGCCACGATGCGGCTCGGTCGGGAACACAACATCCCGATGATGCAGCTGATGTCGATCCTCAGCTACAACGCCGCCAAGCATCTGGGCGATACCGGCCTGAAGGCCATGCAGGAACGCGGTCGCATCCAGACCGGCATGGTTGCCGACATCGTCGTGTTCGATCCCGAAACCTTCACGGACAATTCGACCTACGAGAAGGGTGCCGTCCCTTCGACGGGCATGAAGGCCGTGATCGTCAACGGTCAGGTGACGGTGCGTGACGACGTGCTGCTTCCTGTTTTCGCCGGTCAGCCGATCCGGTTTGACCCCGAGGACAAGCCGCGCTTCGTTCCGATCTCGGTAGAGGCTTGGAATGCCCAATTCTCGACCGGTATGCCCAGTGACTTCACGGGTGCCTTCCCCGTGGATGGGGGCAACTGATCGTGATCGCATTCAAGCAAGGGGGCGAAAACATGCGCTTTTTGACCTCTGTCTTCGTGGCGGCCTTATTGGCCGCCACTCAAGCCTCGGCAGAACCGGAGGCGATTGAGTTCTCGGACTTGGTGGATCCGTTCGCCGTTGCCTTTGAAGACCCCTACGCAGCCATGGGGGCCGACATGCTGAACGAATTGAAACTGTTGGTTCAGTCGGACGAGAAGCTAGCAGGCACTGATCTTGACGAGGCGACACGCACGCGTCTGGAGGCGCGCCGCGACGCTGCTCAGGAAAAGCTCGAGGCGAACGGTCACGATGTGGATGCGCTGCTCGAGCAGCGCTGGGACATCGCCAGGAAACGGCAGATCGCCCGCATGGCCACCAACCCCATCTTCGACGGCGTCGAGGTCTCGATCTCGGGCTACGTCATCCCTGGACCGCCAGACGCGGATGGCAGCGGGTTCGGCTATCTGGTCCCGCAGGTCGGAATGTGCAGCCACCTTCCGCCGCCACCGCCGAACCAACTCGTCAGGGTCAGACTACGCGCGGATCAACAGGTCGAGTCCCTGTATCTGCCGGTTCGGGTGTCGGGGCTGCTGCGCGTCGAGCCAAGTGATGAGACCATATTCATCCTCGACGGGGAGTCGCGCATGCTGAGTGGTTGGACTCTTGACGCCGAAACCGTCGATTTGCTGGAGGGTTGAAGCGGGAATGGTCGGACCTTTACCCAGTATCGAGAAAGCTTGTGGCCGCGCAGGTCTGCGCCGCCTCTGTGCCGGAAGGCCAATATCTGATGGTGCATTCAAGATGGTCGCCAGCCTCGTGCCAATGCAATGAATAGAAGTAAAAACTAAGCGGGGACACCAATGAAGAAGCAAAGACATCTCCTGGCCGGGGCCCTCTTGATGAGTGTCATCTGTGCCGTTCCGGCCTTGGCACAAGACTATGATTTGGTGATCAACAACGGCCGGGTCATGGACCCTGAAACCCTGTATGACGACATCGCCAATGTCGGTATCAAGGATGGCCGGATTGTCGCGATCACCAAGGAAGCGCTGACCGGTGCTGAGACGGTGGATGCGACCGGCCATATCGTGGCGCCGGGCTTCATCGATACCCATTTTCATTGGCAGACACCAATCGGCTACCGGGTCGGCTTGCGCGACGGGTTGACCAGCGGCATGGATTTCGAGGCAGGCTGTGCGGGATCCTATATCGGCGCCTGGTATGAAGCGCGTGCCGGTGTGACCCACGCCAACTATGGCTGCGCGGTCAGCCACGAATTGGCCCGCGCGGTGGTGCTCGACGGGGCAGAGGGCGATTTCCTGGTAAACGGTCCCATTGCCGCTTTGGAAACCCGCAAGAAATCGGGCTGGAGCGTGACGCGCCCGACCCTGGAACAGGGCAACGCAATTCTCGAAGAGATTGACAAGGGTCTGCAGGCGGGCGCACCCGGCATTGGCAGCACCGTGGGCTACATGCGGGAGGGCGTCTCTTCCCGCGAGATGTTCGAGGTGCAGAAGGTTGGCGCACGCTATGGCCGCCCGACTGGCGCACATACACGCTACACGCTTGGGACCGACACGACCGAGAACAACGGCGCGCAGGAACTCATCGCCAATGCTCTAGCGCTGGGTGCCCCGGCGATGGTTCTTCACTTCAACAACCCCGGCTGGCGGCTTGCCCAGCAAATGATTGTTGAGCTTCAGGAACGGGGCCACAACATCTGGGGTGAAATCTATCCCTACGCTGCAGGCTCCACCACGTTGAATGCGTCGTTCCTGCAGCCGGACAGCTGGGTCGAGCAGTTGGGCAACCGCTATGAGAATACCGTGCTGGATCCGGTCACGAATGAGTACTACACTCTGGAGACATTCAAGAACGACATGGCTGCCAATCCGACCAAGCCGATTGTCGTGTTCAAGATGCCCGCCGAAGATGCGCCGAAATGGCTGACGCTGAAGGGCGTCACCGTAGCCAGCGACGCGCTTCCGCCCGAACCGCACTTCGGCCCGTGGGATATCCCGCTGGACCAGCTCGGCAACACCCACCCCCGCGCGGCGGGCACCCGCGGCATCACGATCCGTTTCGGTCGGGAACACAACATCCCGATGATGCAGCTGATGTCGATCCTCAGCTACAACGCCGCCAAGCATCTCGGCGACACCGGCCTGAAGGCCATGCAGGAACGCGGCCGCATCCAGACCGGGATGGTTGCCGATATCGTGGTGTTCGATCCCGAACGCTTCACGGACAATTCGACCTACGAAAAGGGCGCCGTCCCTTCAACGGGCATGAGGGCCGTGATCGTCAACGGTCAGGTCGCGTTGCGTGACGACAAGGTGCTTCCTGTCTTCGCCGGTCAGCCGATCCGTTTTGCCCCCGAAGACAAGCCGCGCTTCGTGCCAATCTCGGTAGAGGCGTGGAATGCCGAATTCTCGACCGGGATGCCCAGTGACTTCACCGCCCTCCCCGCGGACGGTGGCAACTGATCGCGATGCATCCAGACGAGGAGACGGGATCATGCAGTTTTTGATCTCTGTCTCCTGGCTGCCCTTCGCCCAGGTCTTGCGCGCATGCTGCGCTTTCCGGGTTCTCAATGCCGAACGGGACAATCCCGAAACCGGTCTCACAGAAAAGAGATACCTAAAATGAAGTATCGCAACACCATCATGGCCCTTGCGGTTTCCGCGGCGGCGACCTTCGCCCCGGCATACGCCCAGACATCCGACGGGCAGTCCGTTGGGGCCGCAATCGAGCGGGCCGCGGCGGGGCTTGCCGGGCGCATCGGCTTTGCGGCGCAGGAAATCGGCGGCGACCAGGTCATCGCGTTCAATGGCGATGAATCCTTCCCCATGGCCAGCACCTACAAGGTTGCGATCGCCACTGCGATTATGGACCGCGTCGACCGGGGGGAACTGAGCCTCGACCAGATGGTCGACATCACACCCGACATGATGATGATCGGGGACGCCGCGCTGAGCGACACATTCGTGCATCCCGGGCTTCAGCTTTCGGTGGCGAACCTGATCGAGATCATGATCACCGAGAGCGACAACACGGCGACCGATACCTTGATCGGGCTGGCCGGCGGACCCGCGGCAGTGACCGAAAATCTGCGCAGGCTCGGGATCACCGATTTCAGGGTCGATCGGACGACCGGCGAGATCATCGGGGAATTCTATGGCCTGCCGGGACCAGCCACGATGAAAGTCGCCACAGAGGCCTTCGTGACCCGGCCGGAGCTCCTGACGATCATGGGTGACCGCAATCTGGACTTCGAGGCGGATCCCCGCGACCACGCAACGCCCCTTGCGATGCTGCAACTCCTGCTTGCCATCGACAGCGGCACGGCGATGAGCGCCGAGAGCCGCGACTTCCTGCTCGATGTCATGTCGCGCACGCGCACCGGCGCTGGCCGGCTCAAGGGGCTGCTGCCGAGGGGAACGCCCGTGGCGCACAAGACCGGAACCATTGGGGGAGTGGCCAATGACGTCGGCTATATCACGCTTCCCGACGGTCGTCGGTTCGCAATCGCCGTGTTCACCAAGAGCAGCGAGACACCCGAGGCGGACAGGGATCGGGCAGTTGCCGAGATCGCCCGCTCGCTCTTCGACTACTTCTACCTGGTCCCGTTGGCGAAGCAGTAAACGGGGAAACTTCGCCGTGCAGGCTCTGCCAGTGCGATCCTGTCCAGCAAAGACAGAACTATCCAGGAAGAACCATCGTCATATCAGCAGGAGAAATCTGGTGAAGGACCCAATAAAAAGGAAAAATCCGGTGAAGAGCATAATAAAAATGTTATTTGCCATTACGGCTTCATCATCATTTGCGATTCAACCGGCGCTTGCACAGCAGAGCCAACAGTTCATGACACAGGAGGAGGGCCAGGCGACCTTTGATGCGATCCTCGCCGAAACTGCTGAATTGATCAAGGAAATGAACATCCCGGGGCTTGCTGTCGGGGTCATCCATGGGCCCAACGCCTACAGCGCCGGGCTCGGTGTCACCAAGGTAGGCACCGACGAGGCCGTTACCCCTGATACGCATTTTCAAATTGGCTCTGTGACAAAAACCTTCCTTTCGACGGTGGCCCTGCAGCAGTCCGAACGGGGCGAGCTGGATTTGAACGCGCGTGTCGTCGACCTCCTGCCGTGGTTCAGGGTCGCGGATCCCGACGCAACGTCGAAAGCCCGGGTCGTTGACCTGTTCCACCATCGCGCTGGCTGGTATGGCGACCATGGGTTCCTTCGTGTTCCTCCGGGCGGGTCGATCAGCGAGAAGGTCATGCTCCAGGCGGCTTACGTCGAGCAGCTCTATCCGTTCGGTCAAACCTGGATGTACAACAACACCAGCATCACCTTCGCGACCCATGTGGTGTCGCATGTCGGCGGAAAGCCGATCGAGACCCTGATCGAAGAGAACCTGTTGACTCCGCTCGGCATGGATTCGTCATCCTTTAACTACGACCCCACCCCGCCGGCTGAAAACTACGCATGGGGTCATCCGCCGATCTACGGCGAAGGCAACATCAGCGATCTCAAGCCGTACTACATTCCGTTGATAAGAGAGTCCGCAGCCTCCGGCGCGCTCCGGTCGACGGTTAGCGACATGCTGAAATACGCCCGCTTTCAGCTGGACGGCAAGGACGCCGCCGGGAACCAGATGCTGTCAAAAGAAGCGCTGGACTATGCCCACGCTCCGGCAGTCGAGGCCGAGGCCGGCGACTTTACCGGCCTGACATGGTTCATCCACGACTACGGCGGGGTCACCAGCCCCAGCCACGGCGGGAATTGGCCCGGCACGCGTTCCTTTCTGCAGCTGATCCCGGATCACGACTTTGCCGTGGTGGTTTTGGTCCACAGCGATCGCGGAGCCGAGGCCTACAAGAAAGTTGCGAATGCAATGGTCAAAGCCTTCACGGGACTCGAGGCCGACTCTCCGGTCGCCGCGGGCGTTGATCCGTCTGTGCTCGACCCCTTCGTCGGCGTCTTCAAGGGTAATTCCCAAAACATCGAGATCCGCAAAGAGGGCGACAAATATGTGTTTGTCCAGTTCTCCGCATTGACCAAGGGAGCGGATCCCGCGCCTGCCAATGTGGCCAACACGGCCGAGGGCTTTTTCATCATCACCGAAGGCCCGAACACCGGAGCCCTTGGCGAATTGCTCGAAGATCCGTCTGGCGCACTCAACTACGTGCGATTCAACCACCGGATCTTCATTCGGTCCGACGGGGCGGTCGACGAATTCTCGCTCTCCGGATCGGTCTTCGAATAACCGGGTCGGCAAGAGCCACGGTTACGGTGGAGGGGCGATCCTGCACAGCGCAGATCGAACTCTCCACCGAACCCGCTGCATCGACACCAGGAGAAGTCCAATGCAGAAACTGAACCTAAAGACCCTGACCGCGGCGCTTGCCGTCGCCGCCAGCGTTGCTCTGCCGGCGGTTGCTCAGGACGCCTCCGGGCCGATCCTGTTCACGAACGTCAACGTCTTTGACGGCGTCAACGAAGCCCTGATCGAAAATGCCAACGTCGTGGTGACGGACAACCTGATCACCGCAGTGTCGACCGAACCGTTGGCGATCGCGGGTGGCACGGTGATCGACGGTGGCGGGCGGACGCTGATGCCGGGCCTGTCCGACACGCATACCCATCTGGCCTATTCCTCTATCTCTCAGATGCGAATGCTGACGGGTCACGCTTCCTATGGCTATATCCGCGCGACCGTGGACGCCGAAGGCATGTTGATGCGTGGCATCACAAGCGTTCGGGATATGGGCGGCAATGTCTTCGGTCTGAAAGCCGCCATCGACGAAGGCCTGATTCCCGGCCCGAGGATCTATACGCCAGGGGCCTTGATCGGCCAGACAGCCGGGCATTTCGACTTTCGGTTCGGCAATCAAACCCATGTTCAATACGGCGGTACGACAACCGATTGGGAAAGGCAGGGCCATGCCTATATTGCGGATGGCGCGGATCAGGTGCTTGTTGCGGTTCGCGAAAACCTGAAAAACGGCGCATCGCATATCAAACTGGCAGCCGGTGGCGGATACGCGTCCCCTGCCGACCCACTTTTGGGCAATCAATTCACCTTTGACGAAATCAAGGCGGCCGTGGATACGGCTGGGGATTGGGGCACCTATGTGACCGTTCACGCGTATCACCCCTCCGCGATCAACCGGGCGATTGACGCGGGTATCAAGGACGTGGGCCACGGACAATTGCTGGATGATGCGACCTTGCAGCGAATGTCCGACGAAGGCGTTTTCCTGAGTACCCAGCCATTCACAGTCTGCAGCGAGCCACAGTTGGATGATTTCTCGAACTCCAAGCTTGCGCTGGTATGTCAGGGCACAGAACGGGTTTACAAGGCCATCAAGAAATTCCCCGATCTGAAGGTGACATACGGGACAGACTTGTTCTTCCTTCCCGAAGAAGAGCTTGCCAAACAAACACAGCAGATGGAGCGTTTGCTCCCGTGGTTCGAGCCTGTTGAGATCCTGCGTATGGCGACAAGCACTGCTGGCGAGTTGTTCAAGTTGAGCGGCGACATGCGTAACCCCTATCAGGAAGGTTCGCTTGGTACGGTTGCCGTGGGCGGCTATGCAGACCTTCTGCTGGTCGAGGGCAATCCGCTTGAAGACCTCAAGGCGGTCACCAACGTCGATAATCTGAAAATCATCATGAAGGATGGCGTGATCTACAAGAACACGCTTCAGTGAAACCGTCCGCCGCCCGTGGTGAAAACCGGCGGGCAACTTCATGGCCGTGAGACCGAACTATGCACCCATTGCGTATCGAACGGCTCGTCTACCGCTGGCCGCCCGCGGTGCGCAGCACATTAGACATTGACGCGCTGTCTCTGGCGTCCGGCGAAAGGCTGTTCCTCTATGGGCCGAGCGGGTGCGGGAAATCGACGTTGCTGTCTGCGATCGCAGGCGTGGTCGATGTGCCAAAGGGGGCCGTTCGCGTGGCGGAGCGGGATCTCGGGGCCATGCGAGGCGGCGCGCGGGATCGGTTCCGGGTAGATCACATCGGCATGATCTTCCAGGTGTTCAACCTTATCTCATGGCTGAGCGCACTCGAGAATGTGCTGCTGCCCTGCAGGTTCTCCCCGCGTCGCCGCGCGCGTGCGGGCGACGAGCCAGCTGGAACCGCCCAGCGTTTGCTCGACGAACTGGGTCTGTCCGGTCCGTTTCTGGCGTCGAAGCCGGCCAACGAACTCAGCGTCGGGCAACAGCAACGAGTCGCGGCCGCGCGCGCGCTGATCGGGAAACCGGACCTGATCCTCGCGGACGAGCCGACCTCGGCGCTCGATGAAGCCGCCAAGGCGGCTTTCGTCGACCTGCTGGCGCGGGAGTGTGCGGCTGCGGGTACGGCGCTGCTGTTCGTCAGTCACGACCGCAGTCTCGAGCGCCATTTTGACCGCAGTGTCGATTTCGAGGCCCTGAACCGGAGCGCCGCCTGATGCTGGGGTTCAGCCTTCGCAGCCTGTGGAACCGCCGGTTCGTCGCCGGTCTGACCGTGACGGCTATCGGCCTCAGCGTCGCGCTGATCCTCGGGGTCGAACGGCTGAGAGACGGGGCGCGCGACAGCTTCGCCAACTCGGCGTCGGGGATCGATCTGATCGTGGCGCCGCGCGGCAATCCGGTGCAGATCCTGATGGCCACAGTCTTTGGCGTCGGAGGCACCGGGACCGGCATGACATGGGAGAGCTTCGAGTGGCTGGAAGATCGGCCCGAGGTCGCCTGGGCCGTGCCGATCCAGATGGGGGACAACCATCGCGGCTATCCGGTGATCGGGACCGATGGCTCGTATTTCGAGCATTTCCGACACTCTGGCGGACAGCCTCTGTCGCTGGCTGAGGGCGCTTTTTTTGCCGGGGACATGGCCGATGCCGCCGTGGTCGGGGCCGAGGTCGCATCGCGGTTCGGCTATGCTCCCGGTGCGGTGATCGTCAACGCCCATGGCTCCGGCGAGGTCTCGTTCGACGTTCATGACGACGCGCCCTTCACCATCTCGGGCGTGCTCGCGCCGACTGGCACAGCGGTCGATCGCATGGTCTTCGTCACGCTAGAAGGGTTCGACGCCCTTCATGCGCAGGAGGAAGCGTCACTGGTGGATCCCCTCGACCCCTCCGCCCTTCTGGCTGAGGATCATGCGGACGATGCTGCGCACGAGGCGCATGAAGAACATGGCGAACACGAAAGCGTGGAGGCCGGGCACAGTCATGAACCCGCCCGGATCAATGCCGTCTATGTGGGGCTCTCCGACCGGGCGGCTGTGCTCGGCTTGCAGCGCGCCATCAACGATCGGACCGCAGACCCGTTGAGCGCGGTTCTCCCGGCGGTGGCGCTAGCCGAGCTTTGGGGGATCACCGGGACGGCGGAACGCGTGATGCGGCTGATGGCCTGGGCCGTGGCTGTGGCGGGGATGATTGGCATGGTGGTCATGCTCTCGGCCACTCTCGACACCCGCCGCCGCGAATTTGCGATCCTGCGGTCGGTCGGCGCCACGCCGAACCGTATCTTTGGCCTGATCGTGACTGAAGCCGCCCTTCTCACCGCGGCGGGGCTGGCAGTGGGCCTGGTGCTGCTCACGCTGGCCACGATCGTGACCGACCCGATCCTGTCGGCGCGCTTCGGATTGCGGCTGGGCCTCGATGTTCTGGGCGCGCGCGAACTGGCCATCCTCGGGATCATCTTCTGCGCCGGGCTCCTTGCTTCGCTGATCCCGGCCTACCGGGTCTATCGCATGACGCTGGCCGACGGGCTGTCGGTTCGGCTGTGACCGAAGGGGTTTCTTCATGATCAGGATCTTGCGGCTTGCCTCGATGCTGGCCTGTCTCGCACTCCCCGCGTTCGCGCAGGCGCCTGATACGAGGACAATTTCCTGGGACATGCTCGCACCGCCGGCCGCCGCGATCGAGAATCCATTTGCGAGCCTCACCGACGACCAGATGGACGCGCTGCGCCAGATCCTGCGGTTCGAAGCAAGGGCCGAGCGGGGCGATGACGCCGAGGCGCGCGCCGGGGTGGACGGATTGCGCCGTGCGCTGGCCGAAGAGGGCCTTGACGTTGACGGCCTGTTCGCCGCGCGCATTGAGATCATAAGGAAGCGCGAAGCGGCGGCTTCGGCGGTGAACGAGGATCTTGTAGGCAGCAGCGTGCGGATGCCGGGCTATGTGCTGCCCCTGGAATTCAAGGACCGAAAGGCCGTCGAGTTCCTGCTGGTGCCAACGGTCGGCGCCTGCGTCCACACCCCGCCGCCGCCTGCCAACCAGATCGTCCATGTGGTCTATCCCGAGGGGATCGAGGTCAACGGACTCTTCACTCCCGTATGGATCACCGGGACCATGGTCGCACAGAGTTCGGTTCAGGACGTCGGGTATGTCGACGGACAGGCTCCGGTCGCCGTGAGCTATACGATGCAGCCGGTGCTGGTCGAGGAGTACGGCGGATGAACGCCGGCGCACGGGACCGATCGATATCTCGGCATGGCGGACGACACGTGGCGGCGAAAGCGTCGCATCCACGAGGGTACTGTCAACACGCATTTCCCCGATGGACGTCAGTTCGCGGGCATCCTGAAGCGTGATAACCTCGCCTTTGCAAAAGGTTAACCACGATGGAGCGGGGATTTGGTGGCGAACCCAGTGGGTGAAGTGGAATCCGGCCCGTTGCGGCTCCAATTCGACAGCTCCTTGAAGCTCACATTCCGCGGTTCCTCGATCAGCTCAGACGGCGGCTTGCTGTTGCATAGGGAGCTGGACGACGCCCTCGGCCTGAATGAAATGGCGGCCGAGTTTCTCGCCGACACTCGTACCGGTCGGAACGGCCGGCATCGGCTCGCCGGGCTTCTGCGACAGTCGATTTTCTCGCGCCTCGCCGGCTGCGAGGACGTCAACGACGCCGACCGGCTGCGCCGTGAATCGGTGATGCGGCAGCTCGTCGGCGGTCGGGCTGTCAAGCATGGCGCGGCCTCGGCCTCCGCCATGGGCCGGTTCGAGACTGAGATGCTGACATGGCCCGGGAACCTCGAAGCCCTGGCCGATCTGCCTGGCCGCTGGATCGACGCCGTTCACGACAGGCGGCCACCGAAGAGCATCACGCTTGACATGGACAGTTCCGAAAGCCCGGTGCATGGCGAACAGGAGGGCGCGGTCTGGAACGGCCACTTCCAGTCGAAGTGCCTGCATCCCTTGTTCGTGTTTAACCAGTATGGCGACCTGGAGCGGTGTGCGCTCAGGCCCGGCAACGTGCACAGCGCCGATGGCTGGGAACATGTCCTGAAGCCCGTGCTGGCGCGGTATTCGGCAAAGGCCCGTCCCTCGATCATCCGACGGCGGTTCCGCGCCGATGCCGCCTTTGCCATCCTGACCCTGTTCGATCTGCTGGAGGCCGAGGGCTGGGACTACGCCATCCGCATCAAGAGCAATTCCAAGCTGTACGAGCAGATCGGGTGGCTGATGAAGCGCCGCCCCGGTCGGCCGCCGAACCACGTCGTGCGCGAGTACACCAGTTTTCATTACCGGGCGAAGAGTTGGGCGAAGCCGCGCCGCGTGGTCGCCAAGGTCGAGTTCCATCCGGGCGAGCTGTTCCCGCGTGTCGGTTTCATCGTCACCAACCGCAGCCTGCCGAGCGAGCGGGTTCTGGCGTTCTACAACCAGCGTGGCACCGCCGAGCAGCATATCAAGGAGGGCAAGCACGCGCTGAAGTGGACCCGCCTCTCTTGCATGCGCTTCGCCACCAACGCCGTGCGGCTTCAGCTTCATGCATTGGCCTTCAACCTCGCCAACTTCCTGCGTACGCTGGCGACGCCCGACGAGATTGCGGCTTGGTTGCTGACCTCGCTGCGCGAAAGATTGATCAAGACCGGTGCTCGGCTCGTGCGCCACGCCCGCTATGCCATCTTCCAGATGGCCGAGGCGGCGCTGCCGCGGTCAATCTTCGCCGGCATCCTCGGCCTGATCAACGGGCTCCGTGGGCCGCCGGCCGCGGCGGTATCCGCATGACAACGACCACCGCAAGACCGTCGACACGCAGTGCCGGTGACGGAAGAGGTGCGACCGGAACGCGCCAGAACCATGCTCATTGCAAGGCGGAGCGGCCCATGGCGCGCTATCCGAGCCCAGCGTGGAACGCACGGCGGGCTGGAACGGAGACCCTTGGCTTGATTATCGCCGTCGTCGCCGGCACGGTCATCAACACGAACTCAACCGGGGAATCTCGGCGGACAGTTTTTCACTCCGGAGGGCAATCTGCACGGCGTTCGCCTTCCACGAGGCCATTGCGAAAGGTTGTGCGGACGAGCCCGAGCTTGATCATACACCCCCATGGGCCTCAAACTGAGTGAAGGGAATGCAAATGGGATATGCTGGATGAGAAAACTGACGGTGACAGCACTCGCGCTCCTTCTGTGCGGGACCGGCTATCCCGGGCTCGCGTCTCCCGAGGTCTGGCTGAAGGACCCGGCAAGCGGATGCGCCCTCTGGTCAACCGAGCAAGCCGAGGCGCACGAGACCGTGTCGTGGCAGGGGGCCTGCGTCGATGGGAAGGCCTCGGGTGTCGGCGTCGCTGTCTGGAACGACGCCGACGGGCTGGCCTACCGCGTCCTCGGGGAAATGCGCGAAGGCAAGCTGAACGGTGAGGCAACCGTCGTTTTCCGTGACGATAAGGGCGGATACTCGCGGTATTCCGGCGCGTTTGCCGACGGAAAGCCTGTCGGCGAGGGGACGCTCGTCAGCTCCACGGGGTTTCGCTTTCGCGGCGAGTTGCTGGACGGCGTCTCGCACGTTCGAGGAACGGTCGCCGCTCCGGACGGCTCTCTCGTCAGGGGCGAGATCAAGGACGGGGCGACGGTCGGACCTGCATTCGCATACTACGAGACCGGAGAGGGTGAGACCTATCTCGGCGAGGTTCTCGACGGCAAGCGCGATGGTCACGGCATCCTCGTGATGCCGGATGACAATTTCTACTTTGGCGAGTTCCGGGCCGGAGAGCCGGCCGGCTACGGCAGCTTCCTCGGCGCCGAGGGTGGCGACTATGTCGGAGCTTTCGACGGTGGGAAGCCCAACGGTCCCGGGACGTATGTCGCACCGGATGGGGCCACCTACCAGGGCCGGTTCGTCAACGGCAAGCCGGATGGCCTCGTGCTCGTGACCAGTGCCGAGGGCAAGCAGTCGACCGAGACGTGGAGCAACGGGGAGAAAGTCGAATGATCGCCCTTCGAATCGTCAAGCTCAGCGCGATCTCGCTCGCACTGTCCGCCATGGTCTACGCGGCCGCGCCCGTCACCGTGGCCGAAGCCGGACCGGTCGCTCGGAATTCGTTGCGCGGAGCGGGGGCCGGCGCCGTCTTCGGTGCCATTGTCGGCGGAGGCCGAGGTGCCGCGACCGGCGCGGCCGTGGGGGCGGCGACCGGCGCAATCGTCGGTCAGATCCGGAAGAACGAGCGCCGCGACCGGTATCGGGACCGCGATCGGTATCGGGGCCACGCGCATGGGTGCCGGAAGTGCTGAGGGCAGCTACGGCCGAGATTGACCTGAACCGGATGATCCGCCCTCAAAAGGCGATCTTGTCCTCGCAAACATCTACGCCGACTGACCCGAGGCGCGCGAGGTTATAAAGCCCGGGATCCGAAAATAGTCGAACGCAGGTTAGCGAGCCAACGTCGACTTGCTTCTTCGATCGCTGGACGCGGTCCTGACCGGCCAGGCCAAATTTCAGCACCTTCACAACAAGAGCGCCAAGGAGGTCAACGGCCTGCGTGGCAATGTCAAAGGAACTTGGCTTGAGGCGGAATAGCCGCCTCCCTACCCTCGTAGCATGAGCAAACCCAACCCCTTTCGCTACTTCAAAACGTCACCCGAGATCATCCGCCTGGCGGTCATGCTCTACGTCCGTTTCCCGCTATCGCTGCGGAATGTTGAAGACCTGCTGCACGAGCGCGGCATCGACATCAGCCACGAGACGATCCGGTTCTGGTGGCATCCCTTCGCTGTTTGGCGGTCGCGCGTTGACCCGACACTTGGCCTGACAGGGCAACTTGGGGTATCATGATACCCCAATCTGAGATCGACAATGGACAATCTGGAATTCATGGCGAGCGGGAACAACGGTGTCACAACGGCAGGCCGTGATGCGCACGGCCGGTTTACAACGGGGAATCCCGGACGGCCACTGGGTGCCCGGCACAAGGCGACGCTGGCGGCGGAAGCGCTGCTCCAGGGCGAGGCCGAGGGCCTTACTCGCGCCGCCGTGGAGGCTGCTCTTGGCGGGGATGTCGGCGCTCTGCGCCTCTGCCTCGATCGCATCCTCCCCGTCCGAAAGGGCCGCCCGATCGCGGTTGAGCTTGGCCCGGTCAATACCATTGCCGACCTCGCGGCAGCCTCCGTTCGGCTTGTCGAAAGCGTCTCCGGCGGCGAGGTGTCGCCCGAGGAGGCGCAGGCAATCGCTGGCGTTATCGAAGCGGCGCGGCGGGTGATCGAGACGCAGGACCTCGCCCGGCGGATAGAGGCTCTTGAGCTCGGTAATGGCCTCCAGGCTTGACCAGCGCGTCCGACGCCTCGAGATGAGGCGGCGAGAGCCCGATCATGGCAAATACTGGAATGAACTCATCCCGCGCCTGACAATGGATGAACTCTTGGCACTCAATGCGCACTTTCGGGAGTCGGGCCCTGGATTGCTTCCGCCGAACCTGCTCGCGATGGTGATCGCCGCGGTCGAGCGCGAGAACCTCTTCCCGGGCGAGCAGCACTCCAAATAGACGGCGGTCCACTGTCGGCATTGCCCCGTCGTCTAATCTCTCCAAAGGCAGACTCATCGAGCGCGTGCTGCGTTTCTGCCGCACCAGCGCCCACGCCCTCGGACAGGGACACCGCGAGAATGCCCGCCTCGAAGGGACCGAGGACCAAGGCCGAAGGCCGCAGGTCAGAGGTCCCGTGACGTGAGACAGCCACCACCGCCGCGCGGTGCGCGGGGGATGGGGGTTCTCCAAGGGGGAAGGGGGACCGGGATTCCTCTCTATAGGGTCCCGGTCCCAAGTCCCGCGGGACCGGCCGGGATATATCCCGCCAGATCCCGGTCCCGCTCAGAACAGGACGGAGATCCGCGTGTCCTCGCGTCGGACCCGGCCTGCGCGGACGAGCTCCTCGATGACGCGACGGATCACCTTTCGCTGGTCCCCGGGCGTCCTGGCCTGAGATACCCCTCGATCCACCGCGAACTTGAGGAACTCGTCGATCTCAACCGCCCCGGCGCCGCGCGTTGTCGGCGAGCCGGCCTCCCCTTCAGCGCCCTTCCCCTGGTCGTTCACGAACTGCTCGAGGGCCTCGAGCACGGCCTGCTGCACTCGCGAGGGTTTCGCCCCTTTCGGGTCGTCGACCTTCGCGAGCTCATCGGCATCGAGCGGCGCGACGACGCATGTCGTGACGGCCTCGCCATCCCGGTCCAGGCCGAGCGGGACAGTTTGGAGGCGGAAGCAGAATGTCGCCCCATCCGCGCCGTTCCGCTGCTTGCTGGCGGTCGCGATGATGATGTCGTCGTCCCGCGCAACCTCGATCTCCGCATCGACGGCGGCCTTGAGCGAGGAGTGCCCGCGCGCGCCGCGCGAGGTATCCTTGCCAGTGTGGTGCACGAGGACGATAAGCCCGCCGATCGCCGCCTCGATGCGGCTCGCGCCGGCCAGCGCGCGCCCCATGCCATCCGGTGCGTTCTCGTCCTGCCCGCCCATGGCGCGGGCAAGGGTGTCGATCCATACTTGGGCGACCGGTTCATCGATCACTTTCTCGATGTCCCGGATCTCCGCGATCAGGGCGGCGACAGAGGCGGGATCACAGAGGTCAACACCCCCTTGCAGAACGACGAGAGGCGCGTCGCCGACACGAGCGCGGAGGGGCACGAGGCGATTCTGCATGCCGGCCGTCCCCTCGAAGGCGACATAGACGACGGCACCGCCTTTCACGCGTAGACCGTGCCACGGCACGCGGGCGGCAATGTGGGCGGCCATGTCGAGTGCAAGCCATGTCTTGCCCGCGCCCGGCGGGCCGTAGAGGGTCGCAATCCCGCGCCTTGGCAGCCAGCCCTTCACGGCGTCGAGGTTCTCGAGCACGGGCGCCGCATCCCGCAACCAAAGCCGGGGTCGCGGCGAGGCACCGCACGCCTCCGCCGTCTTCTCCCCTTTCGCTCTCGGTGCCTTCCTGAGCCGTTCTGCCAGGGCAAACGGTCCCTCGGCGATCAGGAGGTCGTTCGCGTCCTTGTGGGGCGATGGATTCAGCACCCGCCCCTGGCATGAGATCGCCGCGGCACTGGCGGCAACGACGCTATCGCTGTCGGCGATGAACACCGCCCCGGGGAATGCGTCCGCCGCCTGGCGCCACCGCTGGCCGCACATCGCGACAACGCGCAGGCTCGGGGCCCCTCCGTGCTCCTTGAGGGCGCACCAAACCGCGAGCGCGTCTTCCGGGCCCTCCGTGACGAGGTCGATCTTCGGGTCCGGGTCGCTCAGCTCGAAAAAGCCGGAACCGATCGGGCCAAGTGACTTCTTGCCGAGGCTCCGATCGCGGTCGGAGCCGTCCGCCAGGAGCGGCACGCGTTGAACCGCGACGGTTTCGCCGGCACGATCCGTCACGCGGAACACGCAGCAGGGCTTCCCGTCGAGAGCGGACGGATGGAATGCGACCCGGTCCGGGGGCACCCGCGTGTTGATCGCGCGGGCTTCCAGGTACGTCTGCGCGATCGTGCCGGGAATTTGCACGCAGCGTTCCCACAAGGCACGCGCACGTGCTTCCCGTTCACCCGTGCCACCCTGCGCGTCGCTCGCGGCACCAGTTGCCTCCGCGGCACTGTGTGGGCTTGGGCCAGTTCCGCGTCCGAGCGCCACCGGCTTTCCAGCTACGCCAAGGTGCTTCGCGAGGTCGTCGTGGGCGACCGGAAGGTAGCCTCCCTTGCCTTCCTCGTGATCGTACCACTGCCCGCGCTTCGCACCCGTCAGCGCGACGGATTTCGATCCGCGCGTGCCGAACCGCAAGTCTTCGGGCGTCGAGTGCTCGCGGTTGGGCTCACCGAACATCTCGACGGCGGCTGCGTAGATTTCCGCATGCCCCGCGGCCTGCCAGTAGTGCTGAGACTCCAAGTTGGGGAACCACATCAGCTGCCCTCGCCACGTCTCACAGCCACGGTCCGCAGGGGTGCCCCCTGGCCGCTCCACCCGAAGCACCGCGGGTCCGGGCCGAGGGGGCACTTTTGCCCACAGGCACGATCAGAAGAGTTCATCGCGCTCGCCGTCGCCGGACGCGGAGCTCGGCGTCGTGGACGGCCCACCGGGATCGCGATCGAAGCTTGCGAGGTCGGGCCATTCGTCGCGCGGCATGACCTCGAAGCTCAGGTCGACGGACGTGCCGCGACCGATCTTGACCAGCTGGACCCCGGTGATCCGAACCCGCACGGCCTTTCCCGCTGGGATGTCGCCGGCCGTGTTGGCGACGCCGGCGATGAAGGTCGTCACCGCGCGCGAGCTCGCGCGGAGCCGCCGCACCTTCGGCTCGGGGAACGCGTCGCTCATGAGGTCGAGGCTCACGCCGGGTGCATGATCGGGAGACGGAGCGGGCGTTTTCGCCCAGCCATCTCGGGTCGTGAGTGGAACCCAGTTCGCCCCCTGCTCATCGACACAGAGCCAACCTTGGACGGCATTAGCGATGTCGAGATCGAGGATTATCCCGGTCGGATCCAGTGATCTCTTGGTCCCGTCCGACATCGGGAGCGTAAATTGGCCGGTGTTGCCTTCGATTCGGAGATAAGGTGCTCCGCTGGGCTTCGTTGGAAAATGCATCTCAGTGCTCCTCGAGTTCGTACATGAGGTTGCGGGAGACCGTCCCGCGTCCGGCTGCGCCTTCGTCGATCCAGTGTTCTTAGGGGATGTCAGGGCGGGGACATGCCGCATACGGGGTCGCGACCGGATTGGTCACCGTCGGGCCTGCGGACTGGCACCGAAGGATCGGGCGCCATGGTCTCGGCTGATGCCGGCGCACGCTCGGCCGACGTCTCAGGGTCGTGGGTGCTCATCGGGATGCCTCCCGTCCGGCTTCCGACAGACGCGCCATGGCCTCGTCGACTTCGCTTTCGAGCCAGTAGTTTCGGCCGCCGTGGCTCTGGTTGAGCTTGATCGGTCTTGGAAGGAGGCCACGGTCGATGTCGGCGAAGATCGCGTTTCGCGATCGTCCTCCAAGTTTCCCGCGGAGATCATCGAGCGTGAGATAGCGCATGGCCGTCTCTCCTCTGGCTGTCGGGGAGACCGGCATGCGATCGCATGGCGCCGATCCCCAAGGTTTCCGATGGGGATAGGCTGCCAGGGAAGAGGCCTAACGATCCAATCCGACTAATCGGACTTTAGAGCGCTCATTTTCGTGATTGACTTTGTGCCGTGGTCATATCGACCGACTTTGAACCAGACCTTAGGCTGCTCGGGCGCTGCCCAGACCGCAAACATCTTCGAGACGAGTGCTCGGGCGTCTTGTGCCGGTCCCTCGAAGGACAGCGGGCGCTTCAAGAAGCGAAGGGCGCGCTCCTTGCGGAGTTCGTCACGATCAGCGTCTTCGAGATCATCGATCGGGAGGCGATAGTGGCGCGCCACGTCCAGTCTGAGCTCGTCCGCCCAGCCGCGGGCTGCGCGGGGCTTGCGGCCCTTACGCTCGGCTGTGTCCTGTGCACTCAGGCGAGCGATTTCAATCTCTGAGTGGAGCTTTGCAGCCAACCAAGTTGGGCCACGATCTTTGCTCCTCTTCCTAGGACGCCCACGCTTCTTTTTCGGCGGTAGCGCGCCTTCCAGCGTCATCGCCAACGCCTCCCGCTCTAGCTCTGAAAGTGGCTCGCCACTTCTCAGGCGCCCGATCAGCCGGGTCGGATCACCTTTGTCCGTCCCGCCTTTCCCTGCGGCCTCGAAAACCTCGACTGGCGTCCGCCAATCATTATCCGACGGTGCGAACCCGTTCATTCCATCCTCCGTGTCACGTGATCGGCCCATCGCTGCATCAGGGCCCGTCTGTGTTCGAGGTAATCGGTCCGGCGATAGGAGAGCTCAACCTTCCCCCCGGACACATGTGCCAGTGCCGTCTCGGCGATCTCGCGGGGTGTATCGGTGGCCTCGGCGCACCACGTCCGGAAAGACGACCGAAACCCATGCGGTCTTTCCTCCATCCCCCGACGCTTCATCAGCGCGGTCAGCGTCATGTCCGAGATCGGCTTCGCTCGCTGCCCCGGAAACAGGTACCCGTTTCGGGCCTGCTGCCGCGCCGCCTCGACGACCCGCAGCGCCTCGTCCGAGAGCGGAACCCGGTGTTCGATGCCGCCCTTCATCCTCTCTGCCGGGACGATCCAGAGATCCCCCGAGAGCTCCTCTTCCCGCATCAACCGGATCTCTCCCGATCGCGCCGCCGTCAGGATCAGGAGCCGCATCGCGAGCTGAGTCGCGCCGTCGCCGAGCGAGGCGTAGAATTCCGGCACTCTTGGCCAGGGAAGAGACGGGTAATGCCGGACCTCGTGACGAGGCTTGCCAAGCAGCGCCTTCGCCTTGGCGACCGCCTGAATGTCGACATCGAGGCCGAGAGCGGCGGCATGGCGTAGAACAACCCCCAGCCGCTCGATCGCCTTTTTCGCGACGGCAGGTTTTTCGTGCCAGATCGGCCCCAACACATCGCGAATGCCGTTCTGGTCGATCTCTGCAACGGGAAACTCGCCAAGCCGCGGAAGAACGTGGCATTCGAGCGGGCCCATCCAGCGGGCCGCCTTTCCCTCGTTCTTGAGGGAGGATTTGCGTGCAGCAAAGCAGTCGGAGGTCACTTCCGCGAGAGTGTGCGCGGCACCCTCGGCTTCACGACGCCGGCGCTGGCGCTCCCTGATCGGGTCGACACCGCTCCGCGCCTGCGCCCGGGCCGATCGTGCTGCTTCGCGCGCCTCCTTGAGTGAAACCTCGGAGAGGCTTCCCAGCCCCATTTCACGGCGTCGACCATGGATCGCGATTCTGACCACCCATTGCGCGCCGCCATCGGAGCGCTTCACAAGCCAGAGACCGGCCCCGTCATTGTACTTCCCGGGGGCCGCGGTCCGGGCCGCGCGGTCGGTGAGCTTGTTGATTGGACGCATTTCGTCCACCTTTCTATCCACCCCAATGTCTTGACTTGGGTTGGATGAGAATGGGGGCGGGTGCATGGCATTGCAAGAGGCAAACCACTGTCAAGCACATGTCTTGACATGTTTTTTTCCAATCAACCGTGATCAAAACCGTTCCACCTTGATAGATAGTTCGAAGCACGCTACCCGCTCCACCTCCCCTTCACGTCTGAAACATTTCGGCGCCCGATTTCAATCGGTTGTGAGCGCGAAGCCGTTTGACTTCATCGCCGCGCGCGGCCAACTGAGAGCCGTAGCGTCAGGCGAGGGACGACCATGAACGATCAGACCGCGGCAGCGCAGGCGGCACCGCTCGGCAAGTTCCGCGACCCGGAGTGGACCGCGAAGGGCGAGCGGCGCGCAAAGGTCGGCCTGCGTGCGCTCGAGACGCTCTGGTTCAACACCGGCACGCTCTGCAACATCGAGTGCCGCAACTGCTACATCCTCTCCTCGCCATCGAATGACGCGCTGGCCTACCTCACCCGCGCCGAGGTCGAGGGCTATCTCGCCGAGATCGCGCGCGACCGCCTGCCGGTGCGCGAGATCGGCTTCACCGGCGGCGAGCCCTTCATGAACCCCGAGATGATCGGCATGGCCGAGGCCGCGCTCGAGGCGGGCCACGAGGTGCTGATCCTGACGAACGCCATGCGACCGATGATGCGCGCGGGCATGCGCCGCGGGCTCGCCGACCTCGCCCGCCGCTTCGGCGCGCACCTGACGCTGCGCGTCTCGCTCGACCACTGGAGCGCCGAGCGCCATGACGAGGAGCGCGGGACCGGCAGCTTCGCCAAGACCGTCGAGGGGATGCGCTGGCTCAGGGACGCGGGCATCCGCATGGCGGTCGCCGGCCGAACCGTCTGGGGCGAGACCGAGGCCCACGCCCGCGCCGGCTATGCCCGCCTCTTCGCCGCCGAGGGCTTCGCCATCGACGCGGCCAGTCCATTGGCCTGCGTGCTGTTCCCCGAGATGGACGAAGGCGTCGAGGTGCCCGAGATCACCGAAAGCTGCTGGGGCATCCTGCACAAGCACCCCGACAGCGTGATGTGTTCGAACGCCCGAATGGTGGCGAAGCGCCGGGGCGCCGAAGCTCCCTCGGTGCTCGCCTGCACCCTGCTCGCCTACGACCCGCAGTTCGAGCTAGGCCGCACGCTGGCCGAGGCCGCCCGCCCGATCGCCCTCAACCACCCCCACTGCGCGAAGTTCTGCGTTCTGGGCGGGGCAAGCTGCTCGGGTTGAGGCCGGGCCGCACCGACCGGAACCGCCGCCGAACCCTGCGCTGCCCCGGGCTCGGCCCGGGGCCCCGATGAAGATGCGCGGCACCTGGCACGCCGAGGCCCAGCAAGGCCCCCGGCACTGCACGACATGGACCGCCGGAAGCGCAACCCCGCAGCGGCGGCGCGCATGCATCACGATAGACGAGAACGCCTGGGCAACGCCCCGGCTCGGCGCGCAGCGGCGAAGGCGCGGGCCTGCCCTCGATGGGCGGGCTCGTGCCGCCCCGACGCTCAGGCGGCGCGCGCGGCCAGCCCGTCCTCCAGCACCGCCCGTACCACGGCCATGTCGGCATCGCGCGTGACGAAGGCCTCGCCGATCCCGCGCACCAGGATGAAGGTCAGTCGCCCCTGCCGCACCTTCTTGTCCTGTCCCATCAGGTCGATCAGCCCCTCGGCGTCCGGCAGCGGGCCGGGAATGTCGGCGAGCCTGCGCCGCATCCCCATCGCTTCCAGATGCGCCGCCACCCGGCTCGGCGCCTCCTGCGGGCACAGCCCCATCCGGGCCGAGACATCGAAGGCCAGCGCCATCCCGATCGCCACCCCTTCGCCATGCAGCAGCCGGGCCGAATACCCCGTCGCGGCCTCCAGCGCGTGCCCGAAGGTGTGGCCGAGGTTCAGCAGTGCCCGGTCGCCGCGCTCGTGCTCGTCGTGCGCGACGATCTCGGCCTTCATCTCGCAGGACCGCCGCACCGCGTGGAGCCGCGCGAGCGCATCGCCGTCCCTCAGATCCGGCCCATGCGTCTCCAGCCACTCGAAGAAGGCCGCATCGCCCAGAAGCCCGTATTTCACCACCTCGGCATAGCCCGCCAGCAGCTCGCGCGGTGGCAGGGTTCCCAGCACGTCGATATCCGCCAGCACCAGCCGGGGCTGATGGAAGGCACCGATCAGGTTCTTGCCATGCGCCGAATTCACCCCTGTCTTGCCGCCGACCGAGCTGTCGACCTGCGCGAGCAGCGTCGTCGGCACCTGCACGAAGCCCACGCCGCGGCGCAGGATCGCGGCCGCGAAACCCGCGAGGTCGCCGATCACGCCGCCCCCCAGCGCGACCACAAGGTCGTCGCGCTCGACCCTCAGCTCCAGCAGACGCTCGACCACCAGCGTGACATTCGCCATCGACTTCGTGGCCTCGCCCGGCGGCAGGATGATCGCCTCGCTGGCCACCCCCTCGGCCGCCAGCGCCGCGCGCAGCGGCTCCAGATGCAGCCCCGCCACCGTCTCGTCGGTCACGATCGCCACGAAGGGCCGCGCGAGGCGGGGCCCGATCAGCGCCCCCGCCCGTCCGATCAGGCCGGGGCCGATCAGGATGTCGTAGCTCCGCGCGCCCAGGCCCACCCGAACCGTTTCCATGCCCGTCTCACTTCTCCTGCGGCACGCCGGTCAGCGCGCCATGTGCCTCGAGCGCCGCGATGATGCGCGACGCCATGTCGTCATGGCTCAGCCCGGCCTCGCTCTCGACCGTGACCGCGGCCGTCTCGTAGACCGGGTAGCGCTCGCGGATCAGCCCCGCCAGGATCTCGCGCGGGTTGCCGCGATTCAGCAGCGGCCGGTGGGTGCGCCCTGCAGTCCGCGCGACCAGGAGGTCGAGGTCGGCCTTGAGCCACACGCTGATGCCCAGCTCCCCGATCAGCGCCCGCGTCTCGGCGTTCATGAAGGCGCCGCCGCCCGTCGCCAGCACCATCGGCGGCTCGTGCAGCAGGCGCGCGATCACGCGCCGCTCGCCGTCGCGGAAGTGGGGCTCGCCATAGCGCTCGAAGATCTCGGGGATGGTCATGGCGGCGGCGCGCTCAATCTCCGCGTCGGAATCTGCGAAGCGGACGCCCAGGCGCTCGGCCAGGCGCTGGCCGACCGAGCTCTTGCCCGCGCCCATCAACCCGATCAGGACCACCGAGCGCGCGAGGACGCGGCCGCCTGCCGGCGATGTCGCGGCACGTCGATCCACGCTCACTTTCGCTCCCTGCATCGTCCCTCCCGGCGCCTCCGGGCCGTTCCGGTGATTGCCCCGCACGGCCCCTCCGGGTTAGGGTCCGGGCGGAGCGCGCCGGCGCGGTTCGCGCGGGGTCAGGGTCTACACCAGCCCGCGAGGCGGCGAAAGTCCGCCGGCGCCGCGTCGTGCGAAAGGCGTGGGACACGCACGCCAGCGCGACACGGGAACCCGCGGCAGGGGGCGAGAGGCATGGGCAGGCTTCTGAAGTATCTATTCCGTCTGATCGTGCTGGCGGCGCTGGCGCTCGTGGGCTACGCGCTGTTCGCAGAGCTGGAGGCGCCACGCGAGCCCGTCACCGTGCCGCTGGAAAATCCGGCCGCGGGGCAATGAGCCGCGAGGCGGGCTGGCTCGACGCCTTCCTCGAGGCCATGGCAGCCGAGCGGGGCGCCGCGCGCAACACGCTCGCGGCCTATGCGCGCGACCTCGGCGACTTCGCCGCATGGCTCGGGGCGCGCGGGCAAGGCTTTGCCGGCGCCGGACGCGCCGAGATCGAGGCATACCTTGCCGCGCTCGACGATGCCGGCATGGCGCCGGCGACGCGGGCGCGCAGGCTCTCGGCGATCCGCCAGTTCATGCGCTTCGCCCTGAGCGAGGGCTGGCGCGAGGACGACCCGGCGGCCCGCATCTCGGGCCCTCGGCCAGCGCGCAAGCTTCCCGGCACGCTCGGCGTCGAGGAGGTCGAGCGCCTGATCGAGACGGCCCGGCGCGCCGCCATGCCCGATCCCGGCACAGCCGCCGGGGCCACTGGGCCGGGCGCGGCGCTTCGGCTCTACTGCCTGATCGAGCTCCTGTACGCCACCGGCCTCAGGGTCAGCGAGCTCGTTGGCCTTCCCGCGCAGGCCGCGCGCGGCAATCCGCGGATGCTGATGGTGCGCGGCAAGGGCGGGCGCGAGCGCATGGTGCCGCTGTCCGAGCCGGCGCGCGCCGCGCTGGCTGAGTGGCTGGCGGCGCGCGACGCGGCCGAGGCGTCCGCCCGGCGCGCCGGCGGGCGCCCCTCGCCCTTCCTGTTCCCGTCGGGCGGCAAGGACGGGCATCTGAGCCGCGTCGCCTTCTGGGCGGCGCTGAAGGGGCTGGCGGCACGGGCGGGGCTCGAACCCGATGGGATATCGCCCCACACCCTGCGCCATGCCTTCGCCACGCATCTGCTGGCGAACGGCGCCGACCTGCGGGTGATCCAGACGCTGCTGGGCCATGCCGATGTCTCGACGACCGAGATCTACACCCACGTGCTGGACGAGCGGCTGCGCCAACTCGTGCTGACCCACCATCCGCTGGCGAAGGACTGATCCGAGCTCAGCCGCCCGCCTGCCGCGCGCGCCATGCCGCCCAGTCCTGCGGCGTGTCGAGATCGGTCAGCGCCGAGCGGCCCGAGAGCGTCACGTCGACCACGAAATCCGGGTGCTCGGCCACGACCGCCCGGGCGCCGGTGTCGCCCTCGAGCGCGCGCAGCGGCTCGAAGAAGCGGCGGCCGAAGATGACCGGGTGGCCGGGAGTGCCGTCGGCGCCCAGTGCCCGCACGATGGCGCGGCCCTCGGCCGGGTCGAAGGCCGCGATCAGCCGGTCGATGTCCGAGGGGTCGAGATCAGGCATGTCGCCCAGCGCGATCAAGACCGCATCCGCCCCCGGCCCCAGCGCCGCCACGCCCGCGGCGATCGAGGTGCCCATGCCGTCCGCCGCGCGCGGGTTCTCGACCACGCGGACGCCAAGCCCCACGAGCGCCGCGCCTCGGGCGGCGTCGCCGGGCCGCAGCACGGCCAGAACCCCGTCGACCGCGCTGGCCTTCAGCGCGGCCGCGGCGCGGGCGAGCAGCGGTCGGCCGCCGGCCTCCTCGGTCAGCTTGTCGGCGCCACCCATGCGGCGAGACTGCCCGGCGGCGAGCAGGATGGCGGCGACGCGCGGGCGGCGGCCAGCGTCGTCCGCCGCGATTTCGGCCTCGCCGGTGCGAGGCTGCGGGCGCGAGGGGATCTCCTTGAGCAGGCCGCCCACCCCCATCGTCGCGATCTCGACCGCATCGGGGTCGAGCCCGCAGGCGACCCGTTCCAGAACCCAGTCGGCACCGTTGAGCTTGGGCGAGCGCGCGCAGCCCGGCAGGCCGATCACCGGGCGCCCGGACAGGTCACCGAGGAACAGCAGGTTCCCGGGATCGACCGGCATCCCGAAGCGGGTGAGCCGCCCGCCCGCCGCGACCAGCGCCGCCGGCCCCACATCGGCGCGGTCGGAGGTGGCCGAGCCAGTGAGGATCAGCACCATCGCACCGGGCGCCGCGGCAAGCGCCGCCGCAAGCGCGGCCTCGTCGTGATCGACCACCCTCTCGGCCGCCAGCGCGATGCCGAGCGCGCGGAGCCGGGCGCGCACCGCCTCGGCCCCTTTCTCGACCAGCGCTGGCTTCATCCCGGCGACGCGCGTCAGGATCAGCGTGGCGCTGGTGCGGGCAAGCCCGTGGAGGCGCAGCACCGGGTACTCGCGCGCGGCCAGGAGCGCCTCGATGCGCGCAACAGACGCCTCGGGCGCCGCGTAGGGAATGATCTTCACGGTCGCCACCATCTGCCGGGCCGCGACCCGTGCACGGTCGGGCAGCGTCGCCAGCGTCACCGCCTCGTCCACCGCGTTGATCGCCGCCACCGCCGCGGCGTCGATTTCGACCACCCCGGTCGCAGCGGCGTAGAGGTTGAGCCGCCCCGTGAAGGGGGCCGAGCGCGTGAGCCCCAGCGCGGCGGCGTCGGACGCCAGCGCCGCGCCGATGCGGGCCGCGGCCTCGTCCTCGGGCAGATCGCCGGGCTCCAGCCGCGCCGCGACGACGGACGCGACCCCGGCGGCACGAAGCCGCGCGATCTCGGCCTCGCCCAGTCGCGTCCCCTTCTTCAGCTTGCCGTCCGGCAGGCTCAGCGAATGGGCGAGGACCGCGCCATGCGCCTCGGCCAGCGGGAGCCGTCCGAACCTCATCCCTGCCCCCCGGCCGCACGGCGCGGCGCGGGCGTGGCGACCGGCCGTGTCGCCGGGCGGCGCAGGCGCTCGGTCATCTGGGCGAGGATGGCGATGGCGATCTCGGCCGGCGACTTCGAGCCGATGTCGAGACCGATGGGCGCCTCGATCCGGGCGATCTCGGCGTCCGTGAAGCCGGCCCCGCGCAGCCGCTCGACGCGCTTCGCGTGGGTGCGGGTCGAGCCGAGCGCGCCGATGTAGAAGACGTCCGACCGGATCGCGGCCCTCAGCGCCGGGTCGTCGATCTTGGGGTCGTGCGACAGCGTCACCACGGCGGTGCGAAGGTCGAGGCCGTGCGCCGCCAGCGCCTCGTCCGGCCAGTCGTGGCTGATCGCCTCGCCGGGGAATCGGCTTTCCGAGGCGAAGGCCTCGCGCGGGTCGATCACCGTCACGTCGTACCCCGCCACCCGCGCCATCAGCGTCAGCGGCTGCGCGATATGCGCGGCGCCCACGATCGCGAGCCTCAGCGGCGGGTTGTGGATGGCGACGAAGGTCTGCGGCGCGTCGTCGGAGAAGCCCGAGCGGTCGGCGTCGAAGCGGGCGGGGTCCTCGGCGTACTCGACCAGCCGCCGCGTCCACGCCCCGGTGTCGGTGGCCACGCCGACGGGCCGGCGCGCCGCGCGCGCGGCCACCAGATCGGCGAGCAGGGCCTCGGGCATGCCGTCGCCCCTGCCGAGCGGCTCGACCATCACCCGGATCGTGCCGCCGCAGGCCAGCCCCACCGCGAAGGCCTCGGCGTCCGACACGCCGAATTCGAGGATGCGAGGCCGGCCGTCCCCGATCGCCTCCAGCGCCTCGACCACCACGGCGCCCTCGACGCAGCCGCCGGAAACCGAGCCCATGATCTCGGACGCGCCCGAGATCGCAAGCTGCGCGCCCACCGGCCGGGGCGCCGAGCCCCAGGTCTGCACCACGGTCGCCAGCGCCGCCCCCCTGCCCGCGCGATGCCAGTCGAGCGCGATTTCCGGGATGCGGTCGTGATCGGTAATTGCCATCTCGTCCCTCCTGCCCGGTGCAACTCGATCCGGGCGCGGCTCGTCTCACAGGTGCGCCATGGCAGGCCCGAAGGCAAGAGGCGGCGGGGTCGCGGCGAGGGGCGCACGGATGCGTGATCTGGGCATCGGCGCCGGCACGCGATACCTATCTGACCCGGGAGCGAAGGAAAGGAGCCTGCCATGCGCATCAACGCCGATTTCGACCGCCGCGCTGCAGTCCACCCCGAGCGCACGCCTTGGAGCCCGTCGCCCTCCGCGGGGGTCGAGCGGCGGATGCTCGACCGGATCGGCGACGAGGTCGCCCGCGCCACCACCATCGTGCGCTTTGCCCCCGGCTCGGCCTTCGCCGCGCATACCCATGGCGGGGGCGAGGAGTTCCTGGTGCTCGAGGGCGTGTTCCAGGACGAGACCGGCGACTTCCCGGCGGGCACCTATGTCCGCAACCCGCCGACCTCGCGCCACACGCCCGCCTCGGCGCCCGGCTGCACGATCTTCGTCAAGCTTTGGCAGATGGCGCCGGATGACCGCACCGAACTGCGCGTCCCGCCCGAGCAGCAGCGCTTCGAGGCAGCCCCCGACCGGCCCGGGGTCGAGGTGGCGCCGCTCTACCGCGACGCGCGCGAGACGGTGCGGCTCGAGCGCTGGGCGCCGGGGGCACGAGTCGGAGCGGACATGCCGGGCGGGGCCGAGATCCTCGTGCTCGACGGCAGCTTCCGCGAGGGGGGCGAGACCTTCGGGCCGCATGGCTGGCTTCGCCTGCCGCGGGGCGCGCGGCTCGACGCCGTGGCAGGGCCCGAGGGCGCCAGGGTCTGGGTCAAGGGCGGTCACCTCGCCGTCGAGCCGGCAGCGCCCGCCGCCTGACCGCGCCGGCGCCCGACACGGCCCCGTCAGGCGCTGACGAGGGCGCGGGTGGCCGCCTCGCTCATCGGCTCGCGCAGCCGGTGGCGGCCGCGGGCGAAATGCGCGGTCAGCCGGAAGTCGATGAACACGATGACCAGGTTGAACCCGTGCAGCCAGAACAGCGGGTCCATCGCGCCGGTCGCGGCCAGCTCGCTCAGCTTGGCCGCCATCCCGACAAGCAGCCCGGCGCAGAGCACGGTCATGACGGCGGGGCGGATCGGCATCGCATGTCCGCGGCGGACCACCCTGACGATCGACCAGTACCAGACGAGGGATACGGCAGCGAGAGCCGTGATTTCGATGATGTAAAGCAGCATGGCGCCACCCGCTCCGGGCGGCGAACCGCCCCTTGTTGACCTCTCTCGGGCGGCTCTGCGGCCGCTCCGAACCATGGTTAATGGTGGGACGCCATGGTGGGCGAATTTGGGCGTAACCGGGACGGCGGCGCCACGGATCTTTACGTTCTGCGCCGTTCCGGGACGGCTCTCCCCTGCACGCGCCGGGCCGCTCAGCGCATGGTTGCGAGGAGCCGCGCCTTCTCGCCCTGGTCGTCCGGGCGGGTCAGCGCATCGGCCAGGGCACGCAGGCTCTCGATCGAGTGAGTCGCGCGGAAGCTGTCGACATGGGGCAGGATCGCGCGCACGCCAGCGGCCCGCGCCTCGAAGCCGTCCCAGCGCAGCAGCGGATTGAGCCAGATCAGCTTGCGGCACGACAGCGCCAGCCGCTCGGCCGCGCGGCCCAGCCGCTCGGGGTCGTCGCGCTCCAGCCCGTCGGTGATGAGCAGCACCACCGCCCCCTGCCCCAGCACCCGGCGCGACCAGTCGCGGTTGAACGCCTCGAGGCAGGCGCCGATACGCGTGCCGCCCTCCCAGTCGCTCACCTCGCGGCCGGCACGTTTCAACGCCTCGTCCGCGTCGCGCTCGGCCAGATGGCGGGTGATGTTCGTCAGCCGCGTGCCGAAAGTGAAGGCATGCACCTTCGACCAGCCCGCCCCCCGCGCATTCGCGGCGGCGTGCAGGAAGTGCAGCAGCATCCGGCTGTAGCCCGCCATGCTGCCCGAGATGTCGCACAGGCACACCAGCGCGGGCCAGCGCTCGCGCCGCTCGCGCCGGGCGAACTCGCGCACCTGGCCGCCGCGCCGCATGGCCTTGCGCATGGTGGCGCGCCAGTCCGGCAGGCGGCCATGCGATGCCGGCCGCGCGCGGCGCGAGGCGATGGGGCGCACCGGCAGGGCGAGGCGGGCGATGACGTGGCGCGCCTCGGCCATCTCGGCGGCGGTCATCTGCTCGAAGTCGCGCGTGGCCAGGCGCTCCTCGCTCGACATGGTGAGGCGGGCGTCGATCTCGATCTCCTCGCCTTCCTCGCCGGCGGGTGGCGGCGGCGGCCGGGTCGCGCCGCTGGTCAGCGCCTCGGCGGCGCGGCTCTCGCCCGCCTGCTTCTCGCGCTCCTCGGGCGCCACCTTGATCTCGGGCAGCAGCAGGCCCATCGCCTTCTCGAGGATCTGCGGATCGCGCCAAAACATGTGGAAGCACTGGTCGAACACGGCGCGCTGCTCGGGGCGGCTGAGGAAGCAGGCGGCCAGCGTGTGGTAGAAGTCGGCACGGTGGTCGATGCCCCCCACCGCGACCGCCTTGACCGCATCGACGACCCGGCCGGGCCCGACCGGAAGGCCCGCCGCGCGCAATGTCCGCGCGAAGTAGAGGATGTTCCGGGCGAGGCGACCTTCCTCGGGGATGCGGATCTCAGGCATGGCTAAACACGGCGCGCGTGGCGCCGAGGCGCACGGCGCGGCGAGGCCCCGGATCAGGCCCGGGTCCGGGAGGAACGACGCCCGACCGTCTCACGCCGCCCCCGCGACGCCGGCCTTCACCTGGTCCAGCAACCGCTTGGCCTCGGACCCCTGGAAGCGCGCGATGTCGTCCTGATACTTGAGCAGCGCCCCCAGCGTGTCCGAGATGGTCTGCGGGTCGAGCGCCATCGCGTCGAGCGCGACGAGGCATCTCGCCCAGTCGATGGTCTCGGCGACGCCCGGGCGCTTGAACAGGTCCTCGGTGCGCAGGCGCTGCACGAAGGCCACCACCTCGCGCGACAGCTGCTCGGGCACCTCGGGCGCGCGGGCGTGGAGTATCTCGAGCTCGAGCGCGGCGGACGGATAATCGACCCAGTGGTAGAGGCAGCGGCGCTTCAGCGCGTCATGCACCTCGCGCGTGCGGTTCGAGGTCACCACCACGACGGGCGGCTCGGGCGCCTTGACGGTGCCGTATTCCGGGATCGTCACCTGGTAGTCCGACAGCGCCTCGAGCAGGAAGGCCTCGAACGGCTCGTCGGTCCGGTCGATCTCGTCGATCAGCAGGACCGGGGCCCCGCCGACCTGCGGGCTCATGGCCTCGAGCAGCGGGCGGCGCACCAGGAAGCGGTCCGAGAACAGGTCCGAGGCGATGGCCTCCCGGTCGCGGTCGCCCGCGGCCTCGGCCAGCCGGATCTCGATCATCTGCGCAGGGTAGTTCCACTCGTAGACCGCCGAGGCGGCGTCGAGCCCCTCGTAGCATTGCAGCCGGATCAGCCGCCGCCCAAGCGCCGCGGCCAGCGCCTTGGCGATCTCGGTCTTGCCCACCCCCGCTTCGCCCTCGAGGAACAGCGGGCGATTGAGCCGCAGCGACAGGAACACCACCGTCGCCAGCGCCCGGCCGCAGACATAGCCGGTGCTGCCCAGAAGCCCGATGGTCTCGTCGATGCTGCGCGGTATCGCGGTCATGCGCTCACTCCCCTGCGGCTCTGGCTGCCAATGGACGGGCTGGGCCCGCCCGCGTCAAGCGCGCCCGGCGTCACAGCAGGACCGCGGCGGCGAGGCCGAGAAAGGCGAAGAAGCCCACCACATCGGTCACCGTGGTCACGAACGTGCCCGAGGCAAGCGCCGGGTCGGCACCCACACGGTCGAGCGCGATCGGGATCAGGATGCCCGCGAGGCCCGCGACCAGCAGGTTCACCACCATCGCGGCGCCGATCACCGCGCCAAGCAGCGGGTCGCCGAACCAAAGCCACGCCACCACACCCATGATGACCGCGAAGCCCACCCCGTTGATGAAGCCCACGATGGTCTCGCGCGTCACCACGCGCATCGCGTTGGTGGCGGTAAGGTCGCGGGTGGCCAGCGCGCGCACGGCGACGGTCAGCGTCTGCGTGCCCGCATTGCCGCCCATCGAGGCCACGATCGGCATCAGCACGGCAAGTGCTACGAGCTGCTGGATCGTGCCCTCGAAGATCGCGATCACCAGCGAGGCAAGGATCGCGGTCAGAAGGTTGACGCCAAGCCAGGGAAACCGCTGGCGGGTGATCTCCCACACCCGGTCGGAAATCTCCTCGTCGCCGACGCCGCCGAGGCGCTTGAGATCCTCCTCGGCCTCGTCGTCCAGCGCCTCGACGGCATCGTCGATGGTGATGACGCCGACCAGCCGCCCGTCGTCGTCCACCACCGGCGCCGAGACGAGGTGATACTGCTTGAAGGCGTAGGCCACGTCCTCCTGCGCATCCTCGACATGCAGCGTGCGGAAGTCCTCGTCCATCAGCGCATCCAGCGTCACCGGCCGGCGCGTGCCGATGATCTTGGAAAGAGGGATCGTGCCCATCGGCTTCATCGCGGGATCGACCACCACGATGTCATAGAACTGCTCTGGCAACTCGCCGGCCGAGGCGCGCAGGAAGTCGATCATCTGGCCCACGGTCCAGAACGGCGGCGCCTTGACGAAGTCGGTCTGCATCAGGCGCCCGGCCGAGTATTCCGGGTAGGTCAGCGAGCGCGCGACGGCGACACGGTCGGCCGGCTCGAGCGCCTCCAGCACCTGGCGCTGCTGGTCGGCGTCGAGGTCCTCCAGCAGGTAGACGACATCGTCCGTCTCGAACTCGCGCGCGGCCTCGGCGATCTGCTCGGGCTTGAGCCATTCGAGGATGTCGTCGCGCACGCCCTCCTCGACCTCGACCAGCACCTCCTGATCGATGTCGGACCATGCCATCTCGAGGAAGCGGCGCCGCGTCTCGCCGTCGATCTGCTCGAGCAGGTCGGCGAGGTCCGCGACGTGGAGATCCTCGATCAGCGCGAGCACGGCGGGCCGGTCGCCCTGGTGCACGGCCTCGACGACCGCGGCCACCATCTCGCGGTCGAGCTCGAAGGCGTCGTCGTCGTCGGCCTCGGGCTCGGGGGCGGCCGGCTGCGTCTCGGTCATGGCTGGCCCTCCGACGAATCCGCGCGGCTGCGCCCCGAACGGCGCCGCGGAAACCGGCTGCGCCGGCGCCTGTTTAGGCGGATTCGGGCCCGATCGCAAAGACTGGCGGGAAGATTTTCGGCTGGCAGGCGGGCGGATGCGCCGCCATGATCCGCTGCGGCGCGGCAACCGCCGGAAGGGATGCGGCAGAGGCGGGACGGGGCGATGGCGGAGGCAGGCATCGGAAGCGGGGCGCACCCCCGGGGACGCGCGACGGGCTCGCTGGCGGCGTCTCTCGCGGCCATCCACGACCGCGCGCTCTCGCATCACCGGGCGGGCGAGCTGCGCGAGGCCGCCGGGCTCTATCGCAGGCTCCTCGCCGCGGCACCTGGCAACGCGCAGGTCTGGACGAACTACGGCGCGCTCTTGCGCCGACAGGGGCGGCTCGGTCCCGCCATCGCTGCGCATCGCCGGGCGCTGGCACTCGATCCGGGGATGGAGGGCGCGCGGGTGAACCTCGCCAACGCGCTGGCCGATGACGGCCGGTATGCCGAGGCCGAGGCGTTGCGCCGCGCCCTTATGGCCGAGGCACCGCGCAACCCCGAGCGCCTTCGCGACCTCGCCGCCGCGCTGCGCGGGCTGGGGCGCCACGAGGAGGCCATCGCCCTGATCGACGCGGCCGAGGCCGGGACTTCGGCCGACGACCGCTGCCGCCTGCAACGCGGGCTCGCACGCCTGATGCTGGGCCGCTGGCGCGAGGGCTTCGCGGACTTCGAGTGCCGCTACGCCGATGGCGAGGTCAGCCTGCCGGACGACGCCCCCTGGCCGCGCTGGCAGGGCGAGCCGGTTGCGGGCAAGCGGCTGCTGGTGCTGCCCGAGCAGGGCTTCGGCGACGCCATCGTCATGTGCCGCTTCCTGCCCGGCCTGGTGGCCATGGGCGCCGAGGTCACGATGGTCGTGAAGCCGCCGCTGCGGCGGCTGCTGGCGGGCCTGCCGGGCATCCGCATGGCCGACGCCGCGCGCAAGAGCGAGGCTTACGACTTCTACACGCCGAACATGAGCCTGCCGCACCTCGTCGGCATGGCGGACGGCATCCCGCCCCCTCCGCCCCTGGCCATCCCCGCCGACAGCCGCGCCCGGGCGGCGGCGCTTGCCGCGCCCTTCCTCGGGCACTTCCGCGTCGGCGTGGTCTGGACCGGCAGCCAGACCTTCCGGGCCAATCACCGCCGCTCGACCATGCCCGAGAGCTTCCTCGGCCTCGCGCAGGTGCCGGGCGTCCAGCTCTTCAGCCTCTACAAGGGGCCCGCGCACGGGGATTTCATCGACTCAGGCATGGCCGGACTGATCGTGGACGCCTGCGGCGCGGATCGCGACTTCGCCGACACGGCGGCTGTGATCGAGGCGATGGACCTGATGATCACCACCGACACCGCCGTCGTCCATGTCGCGGCATCGCTGGGCAAGCCGGTCTGGAACCTGCTGAGCCACGAGGGCTTCTGGCTCTACGGCCGGGGCGAGGCGACGCCGTGGTATCCCTCGATGCGGCTGTGGCGGCAGGAGCGGCCGGGCGACTGGGACGGCGTGTTCGCCCGGGTCGAGGCGGCGCTGCGAGGGCATCCCGGCCTCGCAGACCGGAGGGGCGGATGAGCGCGCGCATCGCCATCGAGGTGCCGGCGGGCGAGCTGATCGACCGGCTGACGATCCTCGAGATCAAGGCCGCGCGGATCACCGACCCCGCCAGGCGCGCCAATGTCGAGGCCGAGCGCACCGCGCTCGAGGAAGTCCGGCGCCGCGCGCTGCCGCCTCATCCCGACCTCGCGCGCCTGACGGCCGCGCTGCGAGAAGTGAACGAGGCGCTGTGGGACATCGAGGACCGCATCCGCGCCTGCGAGGCGGCGGGCGATTTCGGCCCCGATTTCGTCGCGCTGGCCCGCGCGGTCTATCGCACCAACGACCGGCGCGCGGAACTCAAGCGCGAGATCAGCCTCGCGCTCGGCTCGCGGTTGATTGAGGAGAAGAGCTACCGGCCCTACTGACGCGCGCGCGGCCCGTCGTGCCTATCGCGGCGCGACGGCGCCCTGCGCGAGCGCTGCGCGGATCGCGCTCTCGATTTCCTCCGCTAGGCGCACGCGCTCGTCGGGGCTGAGGAAGGCGCCAAGCTCGATCTCGCGCCCACCGCCCTTCACGGTAAGGTATCTCTCGACCTTCGCGTCCTCATGCAGCGTGAGACGCACGAAATAGGGATCGGCCCGCCAGCGCAACACCCGGCCCGAGGGCTCGCGGCGCTCGACCCGCATCTCGTCGGGCCAGAGCGTCAGTTCCTCGGTCAGCCGCCCGTCGGCGTCGTTGCGCCGGAACGAGAGCCACAGCGCCCCGAAGGCCACCAGCTCGAACGGCAGGAGACCCCAGAACACCGGCGTGCCCAGCGCCGGGATCATCGGCACGGCAAGGCCCAGCGCCACCAGCCCCATCACCACCCGCCGCCCGCGCGGGTCCAGCGAGCGGTTGGGCCACAGGAGCACGTGATAGCGGGGCGCATCGGCGCGGGCGGCCCAGGCCTCGGCCTGCCCGGATGCGCGATCGGCCGGGGGTGTCCCCCCGGCCGAGCTGGCGTTCTCGACGGTCATGTCCGCCTCAGTGCGCGTGCTTCTCCCACATCTCGCGGGTCGGCAGCGTCTCGAAGGTGTGGGCCGGCGGCGGGTTCGGCAGCGTCCATTCCAGCGTGCCGAGCTCGTCGTTCCAGTAGTTCGGGTTCGTCACCTTCGCACCCTTGGTCAGCGTGTACCACAGGATGTAGAGGAACAGCAGCAGCGAGGCGCCCGATATGAACGCGCCGATCGACGAGATGTAGTTCCAGTAGGCGAACGCCTCAGGGTAGTCGATGTAGCGGCGCGGCATGCCCTGGCGGCCCAGGAAGTGCTGCGGGAAGAAGGTGATGTTCGCACCGATGAACATCATCCAGAAATGCACCTTGCCCAGCGTCTCGGGGTACTGGCGGCCCGACATCTTGCCGATCCAGTAGTAGATGCCCATGAAGATGCCGAACACGGCGCCGAGGCTCATCACGTAGTGGAAATGCGCCACGACATAGTAGGTGTCGTGATACGCGCGGTCGATGCCGGCCTGGCTCAGCACGATGCCGGTGACGCCGCCCACGGTGAACAGGAACAGGAAGCCGAAGGCCCAGAGCATCGGCACACGCATCTCGATCGAGCCGCCCCACATGGTCGCGATCCACGAGAAGATCTTGATGCCCGTGGGCACCGCGATGAACATCGTGGCGATCATGAAGTAGGCCTGCGCGTTCTTCGACATGCCCACCGTGTACATGTGGTGCGCCCAGACGACGAAGCCCAGCAGCGCGATGCCCGCCATGGCGAAGACCATGCCCGAATAGCCGAAGATCGGCTTCTTCGAGAAGGTCGAGATCACGTGGCTGACGATGCCGAAGGCGGGCACCACGATGATGTAGACCTCCGGGTGGCCGAAGAACCACAGGATATGCTGATACAGCACCGGGTCGCCGCCGCCCGCGGGGTCGAAGAAGGTCGTCCCGAAGTTGCGGTCGGTCAGCAGCATGGTGATGGCACCCGCCAGCACCGGCAGCGCCAGCAGGATCATGAAGGCGGTGATGAAGATCGACCAGGCGAACAGCGGCACCTTCATCAGCGTCATGCCGGGGGCGCGCATGTTGAGGAAGGTCGTGATGATGTTGATCGCGCCAAGGATCGACGAGGCGCCCGAGAGGTGCACCGCGAAGATCGCGAAGTCCATCGACATGCCGGATTCGGTCGTCGAGAGCGGCGCATAGAGCACCCAGCCCACGCCCGTGCCCAGCTGTCCGTTGCCGCCGGGCACGAACAGCGACAGGACGCCCAGCGAGGCGCCCGCCACGAACAGCCAGTAGCTGAGGTTGTTCATCCGCGGGAAGGCCATGTCCGGCGCGCCAATGTGCAGCGGCATGAAGTAGTTGCCGAAGCCGCCGAACAGCGCCGGGATGACCACGAAGAACATCATCAGCACGCCATGCGCGGTGATCATGACATTCCAGAGATGGCCGTTCGGCGAGCCGTCCTCCAGGAGCATGTACTGCACGCCCGGCTCCATCAGCTCGAGGCGCATGTACATGGTGAAGGCGACCGAGATGATCCCGATCACACCGGCAGTGAAGAGGTAGAGGATGCCGATGTCCTTGTGGTTGGTCGAGCAGAACCACCGGGTGAAGAACCCGGGGTGCTCGTGGTCATGGGCATGGACTGCCGCGTCGGCCATGCTGTGCTCCTGTTCGCAGATCCCAGCGCCGGTCTGTGGCCGGCTGTTATCACATGTGACTCGCGGGTTTAGCGCGCACCGTCGTATCCGGCAACCATTCAGCGGCAGCGTGGCGCGCGATCCGGCGGGCCTTTCTGTCGCAGGAGGGAGAATATCCTGCCAGGCGGAAATGGCCCCGCGAAAGCGCAAGGGGCGCGCACCGGCTCCGGCGCGCGCCCCCGGGCTACCGTCCGCACGCCTGTGCGGCGGCGCGCGGCGTCAGTTGGCCGCGATATAGGCGATCACGTCGGCGATCTCCTCGGGCTTCTTGAGCCCCGCGAAGGCCATCTTGGTGCCGGGGACCACGCCCTTGGGATCGGCGAGATACTGGGTCAGCGCCGCCTCGTCCCAGACCTTGCCGCCCTCGGCGAAGGCCTTCATCGCATCGGAATACTTGAAGCCGTCGATCGAGGCGACCGGGCGGCCGACCAGGCCGTGCAGGCTGGGGCCCACGCCATTCTTGCCTTCCTCGAGCTTGTGGCAGGCCTTGCACTTGTTGAAGACCTTCTTGCCGGCCTCGGCATCGCCCGCATGGGCGACCCCCGCGAGGCCGAGCGCCGCGATCACCGCGGCAATGGTGGCTGACTTCTTCATGGATCGCGCTCCCCTGTCGATGCCTTTTGCTGACCGGCGCCCCGACGGCCCCCGCCGCCGGGCGTCGCCCTAGAGCTAGCAGGCGGATGCGGGAACGCAAGCCCCGCCGGGGACGACGGCGGTCACGCGCGCTCACTCACCCGTGCGCTGCCCCGCAGAGCCGCATCGCCGGCTCGAAGGACCGGCGCAGGGCGAGGTCGACATCGTTCATCGTGACGGGAAGGCCCAGATCGACGAGACTGGTCACGCCGTGACCGCGGATGCCGCACGGCACGATCCCGCCGAAATGCGACAGGTCGGGCTCGACGTTGATGGCTATGCCGTGGAAGCTGACCCAGCGGCGCAGGCGCACCCCGATCGCCGCAATCTTGTCCTCGGCCGGCTCGCCGTCCGGACCGGGCGGGCGCTCGGGCCGCACCACCCAGACGCCGACGCGGCCGGCCCGGCGCTCGCCCTGCACCTGGAACTCGGCCAGCGTCAGGATCACCCATTCCTCGAGCGCGCGCACGAAGGCGCGCACGTCGCGCCCGCGGCGGTTGAGGTCGAGCATGGCGTAGACCACCCGCTGGCCGGGGCCGTGATAGGTGTACTCGCCGCCGCGCCGGGTCTGGTAGACCGGAAAGCGGTCGGGCTCGATCAGGTCCGCGCTCCGCGCCGACGTGCCAGCAGTGTAGAGCGGCGGATGCTCGAGGAGCCAGACACACTCCCCGGCCCGCCCCGCGGCGATGGCATCGGCGCGCGATTCCATGAACTCCACGGCCTCGGGATAGGGCACGAGGCCTTCGCTGATGCGCCACTCGACCATGGTTCCGCGCCTTCCCTGCCCGCTCCGGGCGCGACCGGGGGCCGGGCCACGCGGGTGCATGCCTAAGCGGTGATTTACGGGTGCCGCGCGCGGCCGGCAAGGCCCGCCATCGGCGCGAGCGCGGCGCATCGGGCAGCACGTGACAGGCCCGGATATGGGGCGTGTGGCCGGCAGGCGCTCTTGGCGCGGCGGGCGCCGCCGCCCGCGGCGCCTGAGGGGCGGCGAGGCGTGCGGGGCGCAAGCGCCGGCAACGGCGCCACCCGCGCCGGAGAACGCGCCATACCGTGGAACCCCTTGCCCCGCCCCCGCCCACAGCGTGGATGGGGAGCCGCCCGCGTCCATGTCGGCGGCCCGTCGCCCGCCGGCCGGAAATTTCATCGGATGAGGGCTTCACAAGGAGCGAAATCTTCGCTATCTCCCCCGCCACCGATGCCCGCGCGGTCGTGGCGGAATTGGTAGACGCGCAGCGTTGAGGTCGCTGTGGGGCAACCCGTGGAAGTTCGAGTCTTCTCGACCGCACCAAAATATTCCCCAACCAATTGACTTGGTTGGGGAATTTTTTTGCAACCCCCTCAGCCGACCGGTTAGCCCACCCGTCGAAGCCCGAGCGCATCGACGCACTCCTCGATGTCGCGTCGTCGCCAGACGGTCTTGCCCTCCCACTTGATTGGCTGAGGTATCTGGTTCTTCTGCCTGCAACTTTACCCGGTGCATGAGGGGCGTCAGCGTTTCATGTTCCGCGCACATCTCCGGGCGCCAGCATATGTCTCGTCATCGGCCATTCCTTCGGACTCGAATGTGCTCTGTGTAACCCGATTAAAGTTGGTGCTGGGAAACGTCGCCGTTGGGCCGAAGCGACGCAGTGTCAATGGCCCGTCGGGGCCGATAGCGACGTTGTTCAGGTTGGGATTTTCAGAGACTGGCCGTGCGCGAGAAGAGCGCGGAGGCCTGTTTCACCATCTCGTTGAGGATCAGCGCGACCGGTTCCCGCTTGTTTGTCAATCCGACGCTCTGTCCGGCGTATAGGGCCATTGCACCGACGTTACCGGTCATTCCCTCGAGGGGTTCCTGCAGATCGTAGCGCGGGATAGGGCGCCCCGTTTTGTCGCGGGCGACGACCTCGGCCTCGTTGGGCCGCCGCCCTGGCGCGGGTCGTCCGGCGGCGATCCAGGCCTCCACGGTCTCGTTCCTCAGACAACGATGCGGCGCAGCCGGCCAACCACCATCGAAGACCGCTGACAGGATCGTATCCGTCTCACGAGCCGTGAGGATTTTGTTTCTTTAGGCTGGGTGAATATTGCATTCCCTCGCCAGAAGAAGCCTGGTTCCCACCCAGGCCGCTTCCGCCCCAAGCGCCAGAACGGCAGCCAATCCGCGCCCATCCGCGATGCCGCCGGCCGCAATCACATGCGTATCAGGCACCGCATCGACCACGGTCGGGACGAGGACCAGGGTGCTGACCTCGCCACACACATGGCCACCTGCTTCGACACCCTGTGCGACCACGGCGTTGACCCCGAGGTCGACCACGCGCCGCGCCTCCTCGGCAGAACCCACGGTATGGATGGCCATGGCACCCGCGCTGTGGATCCGCTCGATCACGGGAGCTGGGTCTCCCCAGAAGGTGGAGACCACCGGGACGCCTTCCTCCAGTGCCGCATCCAGATTCGCATGGCCCTGCTCCACCGTCAGTGACAGGATAAAATTCACCCCGAACGGCCGATCGGTTCGGGACCGCACCTCGGCGATGGCCTTGCGCAGTTCCTCACTGCTGAGCCAGGTCGCCTGGATCACGCCGAGCCCGCCAACGTTTGAGACCGCGGCCACGAACTCAGGCGACGCCGAAATCGGAGCTGCAATGACCGGAATCGTGATGCCGAGCGCATGACAGAGCGGCGTCATCAGCTTTGACATGATCCTTCTCCGACGTTGAAACCGCATCAGGACTTGGCCCGCCGCGAACTTGTCCGGCTCCACCGACAGAACTAAGACGATGTTGGCAGAGGCTCACACGGTTGTCCGCTGCCGTAAGCAGTCGTTTTCCGCTCCGATCGCGCGTTTCCTGATTGAGTTGGTGACCTGCGCCCGTCCCTCGACCATGGGCTCGTCATTCCGGGCCGGTGCGCACCCGCGCCGGCAGAAACCGGTTCCCTGAAGTGCAGGAAGCTTGTTCCGTCGTTGGCGTTCAGGAGACACCGCCGCCACCCGACATGGGCTGCAGACCGGCCTTGGCGAGACATCTGCGCAGACGATCGAGATCCGCTGGTTGTTTGTATGGGGTCGCCTCGGCAGTGGTGCAGCTCTCTACCGTCGCCGACGGTTCGCTCTGCCTTATGCGCTCCACCACCGATCGCGCCTCTTCGATGAGATCAAGAGCAGCAGAGCTCGCCGCGAGATAGATCATCTTGGTCCGCCCCTCGAAGCGCGGGATTCCCTCGAGCGTGGTGATCGCATCTGCGTATCGTTCGCAGTCAAAGAAGATTCCTCCGAGTTGGCAGGCGTACCAGTCGGGATGGTGCGGATTGAGGTGGATTGCCCTCAGTGCCTGTTCAACAGCTTCGTGCGCTCTCCCCGCATTGCTCAGGCAGTACGCATAATCGGTCAGGATGTCCGCGTCGTTGGGATTCAGAGCCAGGGCGCGCTCGCACTCGACCAGCGCCAAGGCGTGTTGGCCCCTGAAAAGACGATAGCCGGCCAGCGCCCAGTGCCCCCACGCTTCATCGTCATCGGCCGCGACCGAGGCTTCCGCGAACGAGAGCGCCGTCTGCCACGACTCCTCGTCAGATGCCCTCCATCCGTGACTGATTTCAATCATGTAAGCCCAGGAGAGCTTGGCGAGCGCCTTCGCGTAAGCGGGCTGGATGCGGATGGCTTCCTCGAAATGCATCCGCGCCTGCGCCAGGCCCTCTTGCGTGAAGCTGTCGAAGCTGTGAATGCCGCACAAGAAGCTGTCAAAGGCCGCGAAACTTGGTTCGGCCACCCTCTTCCGACGGTTCTGCCAAGCCTTCTGCAAGCGGCCGCCATAAGCCGTGGCCACCGTCGACACGATGGTTTCTGTGAGTTCGTCCTGGACCGCGAAAATATCCTCGACATGACGGTCGTAGCGGTCGGCCCAGAGCTGCCGGCCGGTCTCGCCCCCAAGGAGCTGGGCAGTAACGCGCACTCTCGCTCCATAGCGCTGCACACTTCCGGCAAGGATATAGTGCGCACCGATCTCGCGGCTGATTTGAGGGACGCTGACCGCCATTCCCCTTTATGCAAAGGACGAGTTTCGGGAGATCACCGATAGATCCCGGAACCGCGCCAAGTCCGTGATGATATGCTCCGTGATCCCCGCGCAGAAATAGTCTTCGGCTGGGTCCCCGCTCATGTTGTCGAAGCACAAGACCGCAATCGCCGGTCGATGGTCTGAAGTGGGGTGTGCCGGCGCGGACCGGGACGCGCCTACCTGGACGTGATAGCACCGGACCGGCGTCCCGATATTCTTGAGTGGAACGTCGCCGAGATCCTCGGTGGCAATGTCGATCTTGCCTTTCACCTCCTCGAAAACCTTTCCGGATATGCAAATCCCGCCAGGCTCAGCGATGGACTCGAGCCGGGCTGCGATATTGACGCCATCGCCGTAGATGTCGTCACCCTCGACGAGCACGTCACAGAGGTTGATGCCAATCCTCAGCTTGAATTTTCCTGCCGACTCCTTGGCGAGAGCCGTCTGGATCGCGACTGCACTCGCCACGGCATCGAGCACCGATCCGAATTCGACGAGAACGCCGTCACCCATGATTTTCACGATGCGTCCACCATGCTGCGCGATCGTGGGGTCAAAGACTGTGGCGCGATGTTCTTTCAAGTCCGCAAGCGTCGTCTCCTCGTCCTCGGCCATCAAGGTCGAGTAACCGACAATGTCAGCAGAGAGAATCGCGGCGAGTCGTCGTGCCAAGGGCGATCTCCGTTTCGCCTGAAATTACCATCGCGAACACCATTCTCCACGCATAAGGTGCGGTCCGCTCATCTCGGCATTTGGAACGAACGTAGATTGAGCGCCGCCATGGCGGATGCTCGCTCGGAGGTCGGAACGCTCGTTCTCGACGTGCCAATTGGAGCTGAACTCAGGGCCGGGAGCGACGCAGAAACCACCGCCGGAGCGGGCGGAAAGTCGCAGTTCGCTGCGCCTGGCACGAACGGCGGTTCCGCAGACGAAGCGATCCTGGGTCGTTGCGCAATATCGCACAGATTGCTGATTTGACGATCTTGCGCATCGAAGAGCTTTGCCGGGCTTATTTGGGAAGCTCGACCTCGCCTTCCCATTCGGTGGTTTTTCGCCCGTCGACTACCGGGCCGGACATGAAACTGCCGCTACCTGTCATGCCAACATATTTTCCGGTACCTCGCACAACCATCCAGGTCCCGCGACGCTGATACTTTTCGACCTTCTGGGCATCGAACTGGTTCCCCGGGGCCAGTTCGAACGCGACAGTCCAGCGGTTTGGCGCTTCCCCGAAGATACAGATGCCGTCGCCTAGGATTTCCTCAGGCGTCCAGAAACCCGCACCGTGGCACTCGACAGGCCCGCTCGGCAGTGAGCCAGCGTGAGGCACAAATGCTCCGACGCTGTCGTACATGTAATACCCGGAGTACTCACCGGTCTCCCATGTTCTCTGATCGGTGTCGTAAGTGTTGGTGCCCGAGATCATTTCGCCAGCGAGCGCAGACGCTGTCAAAGAGACACCTGCGGCGGCGATCAGGAGGGGTTTCATGTGGTGTGCCCCATGGTCAAATTCTCCCGTCCGACTCTAGAGTTGATACGACCGTCGACCAAGGAGTTTCGAACGCGCGCTGCGCCATCGTGCTTGGCTTGCGAAGCAAGCCTCGTGACCTGCGCCCCTGAAGCGTCCTCGATTTGAGGTTAGCCTGTTCTCCGGACGAGGAGACAGACGATGAAGGGAAGCCGTTTCAGCGAAGCGCAGATCATTGGGATTCTGAAGGAGCACCAGGCGGGCGTGAGCCTGTCCGATCTGTGCCGCAAGCACGGGATCAGCGACGCGACCTTCTAAAACTGGATGAGAAAGTACGGCGGTTCGGAAGTCGCCGACGCAAAGCGTCTGAAGGCGCTGGAGGCCGAGAACGCGAAGCTCAAGAAGACGCTGGCCGAGCAGATGATGGATGTGGCGACGCTGAAAGAGACGCTCGGAAAGAACTTCTCAAGCCCGGTTCGAGGAGGAAGGCCGTGGACTGGGCCATGGAAACCAAAGGCTACAATCAGCGGCGAGCCTGTACGTTGGCCGGGATCGATCCGCGCGTCTATCGGCGTAGGGCGAAACGCCCGGCGGACACGGAACTGCGGGCCAGGCTGCAGGAACTGGCATTCGAGCGACGGGGGTTTGGCTATCGGCAACTGCACATTCTGCTCAAGCGGGAAGGCTGGGAGGTGAACTGGAAGTAGCTCTACCGGCTCTACCGCGAAGAACGGTTAACCGTCCGTAATAGGGGCGGACGCAAGCGCGCGATCGGAACCAGAGCACCGATGGCGATCCCCCAGGGGCCGAACCAGCGGTGGTCGCTCGACCTCGTCTCGGATGCGCTGTCGGACGGCAGACGCTTCCGCATCCTCTGCGTGATCGACGACTTCAGCCGGGAATGCCTGGCAGCGATTGTGGATACCTCGATCTCAGGCGTCCGCGTGTCGCGGGAGCTGGACCGGATCGCCGAGATGCGGGGCTACCCCTGCATGGTGGTCAGCGACAACGGGACCGGACTGACGTCGAATGCCATGCTCAAGTGGCAGCAGGACCGACAGGTTGAATGGCACTCCATCGCGCCGGCTAAGCAGATGCAGAACGGCTTCGTCGAAAGCTTCAACGGCCGCCTGAGGGACGAATGCCTGAACGAGCATCCCTTCCCGACCATGCGCCATGCCCGCTATTTGATTGCGGCATGGCGCGACGACTACAACCATCACCGCCCGCATTCGAGCCTCGACCGGCTCACCCCGCGGGAGTATCACCAACGTTCAGAAAAGTACCAACCCTGAACAGAGCGAACCGATAAACGCGGACTGCAAGGGGAACAGGTCGCGCGCTACGTTGCGCCAGTGGGATCGCGCTTGCAGGAACAGTAGATAACGGGCCGGAGTTCATCGCCGAGGCCGTGAGGAGCTGGATAGCCGCGATCGGCGCCAGAGCCGCCTTCACATTGACGTATTGCCGTAGACGTCCGTCGCTTCGGCGCCAAGGTCGTGGCTGAGCCCGCCTGGCGGCTCAATCGGCGCCGAAGACCAGACCGGAAAATCCGTCACCTTTCCCGTCTCGGCACGCCGAACCGCAGAGGACCACTCAGTGAGTGAAATACGACGTCGCGCCGCTGCGGCTCGAGACGTCCCACGACAACGGCCGCACTTGCGAGAGTTGCGTGTCCGCACCGCGGCACTTCGACTTTTGGAGTGAACCAACGCAGCCGATCGTCGGCATCCTTGGGAACAAGATATGCCGTCTCGGCAAGATTGTGCTCGGCCGCTATCGCCTGCATCGCATCGTCCGGAGGGAACATCTCGAACAACATGACGGCCGCCGGGTCGCCTGCGAACAACCGTGTCGTAAACGAGTCCAGCTGGAAAATCCGAGACCGCGTGAACGACCCCTCCCCTTAGTCGGTCCCATCCCCCAGGTGCGTATGTGCGGCCGGCCTCTGCGACAGCCGATCGAAGTAGGCGCGCACGGATGGAAGTTCCGGCCTCTCGATCGGCGTCTGGAACCAACGATTGACAGAAAGGCCGATGACGATGTCCGCAAGAGTGAAAGGCTTGCCGCAGACATGAAGGCGGCCGTCGGCGAGGCGCCGCTCCAGCAGACGCATCATGCGTGCCCACTCGACGAGTGAGGCGGCGACTTGTTCCGCCGTACCAGCGATCTGGTTCTTGCGGACGATCGCCTGAAACGCCACGCGCCATGACCCATTGAGCTCGGTTGCTTGCCAGTCCATCATTTCCTCGACCTGCGCCCGCGCGAGCGGCTCGACGGGGAGCAAGTCAGTGCGATCATGTTTTCCGGCGAGATAGCGAGCGATGGTGTTCGATTCGGTGATGATCGAGGGGCCGTCGATAAGCACCGGCACCAGCGCTTTCGGATTGAGCGACAGAAACTCTGGCGCGGACGTCGGTCGCGTACCGGCACCCCATTCCTCGTGCTCATAAGGCACGCCGATCTCGTCGCAGGTCCACAGCACCTTGCGCACGTTGATCGACTGGCGTTTGCCGAGAACCTGCAACATGAGATGACCTACTTCTGCCAGAACGGCTTCACACTCTCGCGCGCGATCATCTAAGTATTGAGGCCGACATCGCGCAGTTGCACAGCATCCATTTGCGACAGCTCATGGCAAATGCGCAGCCGATGCAGCCACAAGAAAGGCAGGCCCATTGCCTGCCACTCCATTCGCAGTGCGCGAGCGCGACTATCCCAATCGACATAGCGATGGAGGAGCTCTTGCACGTGTCGATCCATTCAACCGTAGCAGTGTTCTGCTGGATCTATTGATCCAGTACATACCTCCGCGCAATCGAAACATTGACTTCGGTGCAATACTACCGACAGGCGACTATACCGCGCTCGCCGATGCCATCGCTGCAGATATCGCGGCCGGCCGCCTCAAGCCGGGTGGTGGCACCCGCGCACCCCGCAACGTACCTCTCGCCGCGCCCGGCCCTCAGGCGGCGGCGTCCTCGCCATGACGCGGGTGACCGGCCTGCGACCTCGGATCGCGGGCGGGATGTGCCGGGGCGCCAGTCGCCGCCGCGCCGGTCGTCGCCACGCCCGCCGGCTCGGGATCACCCGGCCCTTCGGCACGGCCCGTTTGCATGGCATCGGGCAGGCCCGACACGCCGCGGGCAGAGCCGTCGGTGCCTCGATCGCCCTCCACGGCCCCCTGCCGTTCGGCGGCGCTCATCGTGCGCTTGAGCGTATCGGCTTCGGTGGCCAGCCCGGCCGCGGTCTCGGCGGCCTCGGCGGCGAGGACGGCATTCTTCTGGATCACGCGGTCAAGCTCGCGCACGGCATCGGAAATCTGCTCGGCGCCGACGCTCTGCTCGCCCATGGCGTGCGAGATCTCGCTGATCAGGGTGGCCGTGCGCCGGATGCTGGGTGGCAACCCCTCGAGCACCCGGCTCGCCTCGGCCGAGATGCGGCTCGTCTCGCGCGAGAGCGTGCGGATCTCGACCGCCGCATCCCTCGACCGCTCGGCCAGCTTGCGGACCTCGGCGGCGACCACGGCGAAGCCGCGCCCCTGGTCGCCCGCGCGCGCCGCCTCGACCGCGGCGTTGAGCGCGAGGAGATCGGTTTGCCGCGCGATCTCCTCGATCACCGCGACCTTCTCGGTGATGCTCCGCATCGAGGCGATGGCCTCGTTGACGACGCCATGGCAGCGCTCGGCCTCGCCGGCTGCCTGGGCCGCGATCCGCTCAGTCTGCCCGGCATTGTCGGCAGTCTGGCGGATCGAGGCGCTCATCTCCTCGACCGTCGCCGACGCCTGCTGGGCCGAGCTGGCCTGCCGGTTCGCCCCGTCGCTGATCGCGTCGGCCGTCACGTTGAGCCGGGCGCTGCCATCCGCCACGGCGCCGGCGCTCCGCTGCGCCCCCTCGAGGATGCCCCCGAGGCGCTCCTCGAGCGCGCGCATCTCGAGCACGTTCCCACGGAAAACGCCGAGGGCCGTCCCGATCCGTCCGATCTCGTCGCGCCGCGCCCCGAAGCCGGAGATCGGCGAGAGGTCACCGCGCGCGAGCGCTTCGGTCACCCGGCTCAGCGTGTCGAGGGGGGCGACGATCCTGCGCCGCGTGAGGATCGCCGAGCCGAGCGCCACGACGAGCACGACCCCCGCGAGGCCCAGCATGGCAAGGAAAGCCTGCCGAATCGCCCGATCGACGACATCGCCCGCCGAATTCATCTCCTCCAGCGCCCGGCCGATCAGCTTCTTGCCCTCGGCGGTGAGGGCCGCGCCGACGGCCACGGCATCGCCCGAGAGTGTGCGCGCGCGCGTCGCGGCTGTGAGCCGGGCGCGGCGCACCCCGACGAGGCCGCCGCTGGCGTCGGCCTCAGCCAGCAGCCGGGCGCCAAGCCCTTCCGGAAGCCCGCCACCGGCCTCGATCACCGCGCGTAGCCGCTCGGCACTTGAGGCGACCTCTCGGCCCACCGCATCGAGCTGCCGCGCATCGTCCGCAGATACGACCATGAAGAGCGACGCCACGTACGCATTCGTGGCGGCATCGAGCACCAGCCCGTCCCGCATCTGCGCCACCGGCCCGGCGATCAGTCCGTCGATTGCCGCTGCATTGCGCTCCCCAGCCGATCGGGCGGCGTCCAGCGCGCGCGTCCGGACAAGTTCGAGCCGGCCGGCCAGAAGTTCGTCGAGCTGCCGCCGAAGGTCGATCATCATCTCGGTCCGCGTATGATCGGCAAGGGCAGCCGCTTCGCCCTCGCCCGACGCAACCTGGCGCAGTTCCGCGGCCAGTTGCAGGAGTCCCGCCGCGTCGCCCGGGTCGAGCCGCGCATAGGCCGCACCCGCCCCGTCGAACGCCGCGAGCGCACCCGAGGACACTTCGAGCAGCGCGGCCTCCAGCGGCGGGTCGTAGGCGAGGGCCCGGGCCACCTCGGCGCCGGCGAAGAGGTTTGCCTCGGCCCGCATCGTCCGCAGGGCGTCGAGGACAGCAAGATCCTCGCCCATCAGCGCCCCGATCACGTCGCCGGTCGCCGCCTTCGCCGCATCGCCGCCCGCCAGCAGCGCCGCATAGGCGTCGTCGACGAGCGGACCGATATGGGCGCGCGCGCCGGACAGGGCTTCTGCCAGTGCCACGAGCCGCCTCGCCTCCTCGTCGGCGCGGTCCATCGCGCGGGCGCGCGCGGCAGCGAGACCGGAGCCGCGCTCGGCCATCTGGGGCAGGAACGCGCGCATCGACGCCGCACCGGCCGGCGGGAGGCCGGAGATCGTCTCCTTCAGCCGCGTCATTCGCAGATCGAACTCTGCCTTCGCGCCCTCGAGCGCCGCGGGGGCCGACGCCGCGTCGATGGCGTAGATTGCCTCGACGGCGGACTGCACTTCGCTCATCAGGGTCGCGGCGGCCGAGACCTGCGGGATGGTGTTCTCGCGCAGGCCGCGAAACTCGGCGCGCACGAGGTCGAAGGCGAGGAGAGCCACGGCCACGCTGACCCTCGCCAACCCCGCAAGTCCCAGGACGATGAGCGCGAGGCTGCGCCCGACGCTTCGCTGCCGCCGGGACGTAGCACCGTGCGCCCGCCCGAACCGGATTCGACGCATCCGACACCTCCGCTCGCTTGCCGCGCGGGTCGCCGCCCCGCCCTCGAATGACCATCTCGCCGGGGCCGGGCCGGGCACCGGCAGTTGCGCCGGGCCCGGGCGCGGCCGACCGGTGCGAACAGGGAACGCGAAGAACCTGAAGATTGTGTTGCCCCCGGCGGGAGGTCGCCCGGGAGCCGAATCCAGCGCCCTGCGCCGCCGAAATCCTGCGCGACACGGCGGCGCGGCGCGCTAATTCTTGCCCGGCGTGCCGATTTCGTGCACCATCCACGATGGGAGAGCGTGGGGTATTCTCAAGATGAACGTTTCAACACACAGCAGGAACATGTCCGGCGATGTGGTTTCCACCGGGCCAAAGCCGCCTTCTTCGATCGCCGCGACGGGTCTGGATGACGTTTTCCTGATCGACCTCCTGACCAAGACGGTCGAAAGCATGGGCCTCGACCGCCCTTCCGAGATGGCGCATGCGCTTAAGCTGCCGCGCTGGATCGTCGACGAGCTGCTCGAGATGGCGGTCGAGATGAAGCTCTTCTACGCGGTCGGCCAGCTCGGCGCGAACCTGAACGCCGAGATGCGCTATGCAATCACCGACCGCGGCCGCGAGCGCGCGCGCGAGGCGTTCGAGAAGAACCAGTGGATCGGCCCGGCGCCTGTGCCGCTGGAGCAGTTCGTCGAGCAGGCAAAGAACCAGTCCATCAAGGGCGAGACCCTGACCCGCGAGATGCTGGAGCGCGCCTTCGACGACCTGACCTTGTCCGAGAGCGTGATGCAGCAGCTTGGCCCGGCAGCCAATTCGGGCCAGTCGATCATGCTGTTCGGCCCGCCCGGCAACGGCAAGTCGACCATCGCCGAGCATTTCTGCCATGCCTATCACCATGGCGTCTTCATTCCGCACGCCCTGGAAGTCGACAACCAGATCATCACGCTCTACGACCCGACCGTGCACATCGCGATCGACACCGACGAGCATGGCGACGGCGTCCTGCGGCGCAGCCATTCGGGGCACGACCAGCGTTATGTCCTGTGCCGCCGCCCGGCGGTCATTACCGGCGGCGAGTTGTCACTCGAGAAACTCGACCTCGCCTACAGCCCCGAGGCGCGGATCTACGAGGCGCCCTACCAGCTCAAGGCCTGCGGCGGCGTCTTCGTGGTGGACGACTTCGGCCGCCAGCGCCACAAGCCGCAGGAGCTGGTCAACCGCCTGATCGTGCCGCTGGAGAACCGGGTCGACTACCTTTCGCTCAAGACCGGGCGCAAGTTCGAGGTGCCCTTCGACACGCTGGTCATCTTCTCGACGAACATCGACCCCGAAAGCCTGCTCGACACGGCCGGCCTGCGGCGCATCCGGTTCAAGATCCCGATCATGCCGCCGGACCGCAACCAGTTCGTGCGCATCTTCGCCCGCACCGCGCAGCGCAACGGGATGGACCTCAACGAGGAGACGCTGGCCTTCGTCCTGTTCGAGCTCTACGCCAAGACGCCGAACGCGACCTTCCACGCCTTCCACCCGCGCTTCCTGGTCGAGCAGAGCCTGGCGATCTGCGCCTATGAAGGCGTCGCGCCGCAGTTGAAGCCCGAATTTCTGCGCCGCGCCTGGGCGCACATGGTCACCCAGACCGCGACCTGAGCCATGGCCCCGGGCCTGAAGCAGAACGGCGCGCCGCAGGGCGCGCCGTTTCCACTCGAGGGGCCGCGTCGCGATCAGTCGCCGGCCGCGAGGCAGTCCTCGAGCGCCGCCACGAGGTTTCCGATGAGCGCGGGATATAGGCCCGGCCCGATCTCGAGCTCGGCGCCCAGCGGATCGAGCGTGCCGCGCCGGGCGCCGGTGCCCTCGATCACCGTTGCGACGACGCGCGGCTCGAACTGCGGCTCCGAGAACACGCAGACGGCGCCGAGTTGGGCCACGACCTCGCGGATCTCGGCCACGCGCGCGGCGCTGGGCCGGGCCGCATCGCTCAGCGCGATCGCGCCCGCAGCCGGGATCCCGAAGCGCGCCTCGAAATACTGGTAGGCGTCGTGGAAGACGATGAAGCGCCGGTCGCGCAGCGGCGCGAGGCGCGCGCCGATTTCCGACATCAGCGCGTCGAGCTCGGCCTGCCCCGCCGCGGCATTGGCGCGGTAGGCGGCTGCGTTCGCGGGATCGGCGCCGGCCAGCGTCTCGGCAATGGCGCCGAGCCAGAGGCGGGCGTTCGCCGGGTCGAGCCACATATGCTCGTCGACAGCTCCGGCTTCGGCATGCCCCGGCTCGTCACGGCCATCGGCGTGGTCATGCGCGTGGTCGTCGCCATCGGTCTCCTCGTCATGCGCATGGTCCGCAGCGTCGGCGTGGCGCTCGGCACTACCCGCCGAGTCGTGGCTCTCGTCCCCATGAGCATGCTCGTGCCCCTCGAACCGGCCGCCGGTTCGGACCGGAAGCCGCACGGCGCCGGGCACGTCCGCGAGCGCGAGCACGGTCGCATCGGACGCCAGAGCCGCGGCCGCCTCGCCGAACCAGGGCGCAAGCCCCGGCCCGACCCAGAAGACCACCACCGCGTCGTCGAGCGCACCGGCCTCGGACGGCCGCATCGCGTAGCCATGCGGCGAGGCCCCCGGCGGGACCACGAGGTCGGGCGCGCCGATCCCCTGCATCACCCGCGCGACCAGCGAGTGGACGGGAGCGATGTCGGTGGCGACGCGCGGCGCGGCCGCGCCCTGCGCCGCCGCCGGTCCGGCGCCGAGGGCGGCGACCAGGGCGATGGCCGCGGGCAGCATTCCCCCGAACGCGGCGCGGCCCGGCATCAGGGTCGCCACCCTTCCGCTCCGTCCGCCTCTCACCGAAAACCCGTCGGAAGATCCTGCCCGGCCCATCCTCGCCTCCTTCGCCTGCGTCCCGCCTGAAAACCCGAAAGCCCCTTGCCGGGGTCGCGGGCAAGGCTTATAGCGGCTGTGATGATATAACAATCGAAAAGTTATCTTGTAACAGAGACCCCGAGCCGATGGCACGATCCGACACCAGCAAGGGATGCGGCGAGGGCGCGATCGCCTTCGCCCCGCACGATCACGCGCGCTGCCGGCGTGCCGCGATCGAGGACGCGCGCGCCCGCTGTGCCGCGGCCGGGCTGCGGCTCACCCCTGTGCGCGAGCGCGTGCTGGAGATCCTGCTCGAAAGCCACGCCGCACTCGGCGCCTATGACGTGCTACGGCGGCTGACGGACGAAGGCGCCGTGCCGCAGCCACCGATCGCGTATCGCGCGCTCGACTTCCTCGTGGCCCACGGCTTCGCGCACCGCATCGAGAAGCTCAACGCCTATGTTGCCTGCACCGCCTCGGCCGAGACGCACGATCCGGTCTTCATGATCTGCCGCGACTGCAAGGCGGTGGCCGAGCTTCCCTCGGCGCCGGTCGCGCGCGACCTCGAGCGCGAGGCCGAGCGGATCGGCTTCGACATCGGCCGCACCGTCGTCGAGGCCGAGGGCCTCTGCCCCGGCTGCCGCGCGGAGAGCGCGTCATGAGCCCCGAAGGTCTCGCCATCGCCGTCCCGCATGCCAAGCCACTGATCGAGGTTCGCGGCCTAACCGTCGCGCCTGGCGGCAAGCGGATCCTATGGGATGTCGATCTCGCAATCCGGCCGGACGAGATCGTGACGCTGGTCGGTCCGAACGGGTCGGGCAAGACCACTCTGTTGCGCGCCATCGTCGGCGCGATCCGGCCGGACGGCGGCGAGATCCGGCGCAGCCCTTCCCTGCGCATCGGCTATGTGCCGCAACGGCTTGCCATCGACCGGACCATGCCGATCACGGTGGATCGCTTCCTCGCCCTCGGCGGCGCGACCGACGCCGCGGCACTGCGCGAGGCGCTCGAGCGGGTCGGCATCGCAGGGCTCGGCGGGCAGCAGATGGCGACGCTTTCGGGCGGGCAGTTCCAGCGCGCGGTGCTCGCGCGCGCACTGCTGCGGAGACCGACGATGCTCGTGCTCGACGAGGCGACGCAGGGTCTGGACCAGCCCGGCGTCGCCGCCTTCTACCGGCTGATCGAGGAGGTCCGCCGCGCGCTCGGCTGTGCCGTGGTGATGGCGAGCCACGACCTCCACGTGGTCATGAGCGCCTCGGACCGGGTGATCTGCCTCAACGGGCATGTCTGCTGCGAGGGCACGCCGACCGTCGTCTCGGCCCGCCCCGAATACCGCGCGCTGTTCGGCCTCGGCACCGAGGGCACGCTGGCACTCTACCGCCACGTCCACGACCATCGCCACGACGTCGGCGGGACCGACGGCGCGCCCTGCGGCGAGGACCATCACCACCATCACGCGCCGGCCGATGCCGACCGCAGCGCCGGAAAGGAGCATGAGGCGTGAGCCTGCTCGACGATTTCATGATCCGCGCGGCGCTCGCGGGCATCGGCGTGGCCCTCGCGGCCGGACCGCTCGGCTGCTTCGTGGTCTGGCGGCGCATGGCCTATTTCGGCGACGCGACCGCGCATGCCTCGCTGCTGGGCGTGGCACTCGCGCTGGCAAGTGACCTGCCGGTGCTCCTCGGCGTGCTGGGGGCGGCGCTCGCCACCGCGCTGGTGCTGTCGGCTCGCTGGGGCGGAACCTATGCCGCGGATACGTTGCTCGGGGTCGTCGCGCATGCCTCGCTGGCCTTGGGCCTCGTCGCGGTGTCATTCCTGCACGGCGTGCGGATCGACCTGATGGGTTACCTGTTCGGCGACATCCTGGCGGTGACGCGGGCCGATCTTGCGGTGATCTGGGCGGGCGCGCTCGCGGTCGCGGCGCTGCTGGTGCTGCGCTGGCGCGGGCTCATGACTGCGACGCTCAGCCCCGACCTCGCCTTCGCCGAGGGCCGCGACCCCGAGCGCGAGCGGCTGGTCCTCACGGTCGCGCTCGCGCTTCTGGTCGCAGTGGCGATCAAGGTGGTGGGCGCCCTCCTCATCACCGCGATGCTGATCGTGCCGGCCGCCGCCGCGCGCGGCTTCGCGCGGACGCCCGAAGGGATGGCGGCCCTCGCCGCGCTGATCGGCGCGGGGGCAGTGATTGCGGGCGTGGCCGCGTCCTTCCGGCTCGACACGCCCGCAGGACCCAGCATCGTGGTCGCCGCCGTCGCCGTGTTCCTCGCCGCCGCGCTGGCCGGCCCGCGCCTGGCAGAGCGGCGCGCCGAGAACGGCCGGGTGGTTTGACGCGCGTCAAGGCGCCGAAGACGATTTCCCGTAATGGTTGCGACACCCTCACCGCTTGCAGGCGGCGAGGGCACGAACGTCATTGAATTTTCCTGCGCAGGAGGATCCAAGGATGGACACCGATCGCACCACGCCTCGCCCACCCGTGCCGAGCGCGAACCCCTTCACCAGCCTGCAGCGCGAGATCGAGCGCGTGTTCGAGGATTTCTCGCACGGCTGGCCGTTCCGGGCGGCGCCGGGCAGCGGCAGCCTCAGCCCCCGCGTCGACATGAAGGAAACCGACGGCAAGATCGAGATCACCGCCGAGCTTCCCGGGCTCGAGGAGGGTGACATCGACGTCTCGGTCACCGGCCGGACGGTCCGCATCACCGGCGAGAAGAAGACCGAGGTCAAGCGCGAGGAGGGCGACTATCACCTGATGGAGCGCAGCTACGGGCGCTTCGCGCGCACCCTCGCGCTGCCCTTCGCCCCGGAGGCCGACAAGGTCGAGGCCGAGTTCCGCAACGGCGTGCTCAGGCTCGACATTCCCAAGCCCGCCGGGCTGACGGCCGAGACAAGGAAGATCGCCATCAGGCAGGGGCGCTGAGCGCCGGCGCGTTCGGGCCGGCGGGTTGACACGGGTCAAGGCCGCCGGCCCGATCCGGCGCTAGACAGGATGCGCGGCGCGGCCCGCTGCAAGGCCGCGCGGCAAGGCCGATCACAGGAGACACAGGATGCGCCTTCCGAAGAACGCCGGGGTCATCGTCGCCGACGGCGAAAAGTATCTCGTGCTGCGAAACCACGGCGAGGGGCTGCGCATCGACCTGCGGGTCGAGGAAGCCCGGGCCGAGCCGAACCCCTCGCACACCGCCGACATGGGCACCGACCGACCGGGCCGCTTCCCCCGCCCTGGCGGCGCGGCGCGCGAGACGGTCGAGGAGACCGACTGGAAGCGCCTCGCCAAGGAGGAGTTCGCGACCTCGCTGGCCGGGCACATCAACGCGGCGGTGCGGGACGGAACCTTCGAGTCGCTCGTCGTCGTGGCCGATGCCCGCACGCTGGGCGTGCTGCGCACCAGGCTCGACGCCGCGGCGCAGGCCGCAGTGATCCGGGAAATCGAGGGCGACTACACCAGGCACCCCGTCGCCGACATCAGGACGATGCTGGAGCGGGCGACGTGAGCGCACGGCGCCGGTCCGCGGCGCTTCGGCTGCGCCCGCGGGGACGGGCGGGCGCATGAGTGCGCCCGACGCGCCCGAACCCCTGCCGCCCGAGGCGCTCTGCCCGGCGCTCGATCCGTCCTCGTTGCCGCCGCAAGCCGCGGCGGCCCCCGATGCAGGGACCGCCGGGGCGGGGTCGGCAGCGGCTGGCCTGCCGGGGCAGGAACGCGCTGCGCGGGCGCTCGACTTCGCGACCCGAGTGCGCCAAAAGGGCTTCAATGCCTTCGTGCATGGCCCCGAGGGCTCGGGCCGTCGGACCTCGGCGGTGCAGGTGGCCGAGCGGGCGGCCCGCGCGCGTCCCGCGCCGGACGACTGGATCTATGTCCACAATTTCGAGACCGACTGGAAGCCGCGCGCCCTGAGCCTGCCCGCCGGCCGGGCCATCCCGTTCCGCGACGCGGTCGCGGGCCTTGTCGAGCAGCTTCGCACGGCGATCCCGGCGCTGTTCAAGACCGACGCCTACCGCGAGCGCCGCCGCCAGATCGACGAGCGCTTCCAGGAGCGCCAGAACACGGGCTTCGAGGCCATCGAGGCCCGCGCCCATGACGAGGGGATCGGCATCCTCCGCACGCCCATGGGTTTCGCCTTCGCCCCGATGCGCGACGGCGAGGTGGTCAAGCCCGACGCCTTCCAGAAACTGCCGGCCGAGGAGCGCAAGCGCATCCAGGACCGGATCGGCGAGTTGCAGACCGAGCTCGCCGCCCTGATGCGCAAGATGCCCGAGGAGGAGGAGAAGCGCCGCAACGAGATCCGCGCGCTCAACGCCGAGATGGCCCAGACGGTGGTCGATGCGGCCATCGCGGGCGTGCGCCCCGAATTTGCCGATGTCCCTGCCGCCGCGCAGCGGCTCGACGAGATGCGGGGCGACCTGATCGACAATGTCGAGCTGTTCGTGCTCGAGCTCAACACGGGCGAGGAGAGCCCCTTCCCCGAGGCGTCGATGCCGGTTGCCGAGGACCCGCGCTTTCGGCGCTATCTGGTCAACGTGGTGATCGCCAATGGCGGGGGCGGGCATGCACCCGGCGCGCCCGTCGTCTACGAGGACCACCCCACCCTTGCGCGCCTGATCGGGCGGGTCGATCACACCGCCCGCATGGGCGCGCTGGAGACAGATTTCAGCATGATCCGCGCCGGTGCGCTGCACCGGGCAAATGGCGGGTTCCTGGTGGTCGATGCGCTCAGGCTGCTGCGCGAGCCGCTGTCGTGGGACGCCCTCAAGCGGGCGCTGCGCTCGGGCCGGATCGCCATCACCTCGGCCGCCGAGGAACTCAGCCTGCTCAGCACCGTCTCGCTCGAGCCCGAGCCGATCCCGCTGGACGTCAAGATCCTGATGATCGGCGAGCCGCTGATCTACCACCTGCTTTCGGCGCTCGACCCGGAATTCGGCGAGCTCTTCAAGGTCGAGGCCGATTTCGACGACCGCATGCCGCGCGACGAGGCGACCATCGCCGAATATGCGCGGCTGATCGGCGCCACCGCCGCGCGCGAGGGGCTGCGCCCGCTCGACCCCGGCGCGGTCGCGGCGGCGATCGGCGAGGCCACCCGGATGACCGGCGATGCCGAGCGCCTCTCCCTCAAGCTGGGCCAGCTCGCCGACCTGCTGGCCGAGGCCGATCACTGGGCCGCCGATGCCGGGCGCGAGCGGGTCGCCGCCGAGGACATCGCCCGCGCCATCGCCGAGCGCGAGTTCCGTGCCGACGGGCTGCGCCAGCGCTGGCACGAGGGGATCGGCCGCGGCACGGTGATGATCGACACCGAAGGCGCGCGCGTGGGCCAGATCAACGGCCTCACTGTGATCGCGGCCGGTCATGCCGCGGCCTTCGGCGCGCCCTCGCGGATCACGGCGCGGGTCCGCATGGGCTCGGGTCATGTCATCGACATCGAGCGCGAGACCAAGCTGGGCGGCCCGATCCACTCGAAGGGCGTGCTGATCCTGTCCTCCTACCTCGCCGCGACCTTCGCGACCGAGGCGCCGATGTCGCTGTGGGCGTCGCTGGTGTTCGAGCAGTCCTATGGCGGGGTCGAGGGCGACAGCGCCTCGTCGGCCGAACTCTACGCGCTCCTCTCGGCCCTGTCGGGGCTGGCGTTGCGGCAGGATCTCGCGGTCACGGGCTCGGTGAACCAGCTCGGCCAGGTGCAGGCGATCGGCGGCGTGAACGAGAAGATCGAGGGGTTCTTCGACATCTGCGCGGCGCGCGGCCTGACCGGCGATCAGGGGGTGCTGATCCCCTCGACCAACGTCAAGCACCTGGTGCTGCGCCCGCGCGTGGTCGAGGCCGCGGCGGCCGGGCGCTTCCACATCTATCCCGTTGCCACGATCGACGAGGGGATCGCGCTGCTGACCGGCCACGACGCCGGGACGCGCGGACCCGACGGGCGCTTCCCCGAAGGCTCGGTCAATGCGCGCGTCGAGGCGACGCTTGCCGGCTTCGCCCGCGCCCGCAAGGCCTTCGGCGCGAAGGACGAGGACGGGGAGACCGGGGCGGAGAGGCGCGATGACGACGAAGCCTGACGCCGCCCCCTCCTCCCCCCCACAGGGCACGGGTGGCACCGACGAGGGCATCCGCTTCGCGCGCGTCCTGGTGGCCCTGACGGGCGGCGAGGCCAGCCACGCGATGATCGAGGCCGCGTGTCTGGCTGCCCGCGCGACGAACGCGGCGCTCGCCGCGCTCTATGTCCGCGAGCAGCGGCTTGCCGACCTCGCCGCCCTGCCCTTCGCGACGGTGCTCGCCCCCGGCCACGGGGTGGCCGAGGCGCTGACGCTCGACGCGGTCGAGCGGGCCTGGCTGCGCGCCGAGGCCGCCTGCCGCGCCGCGCTCCATTCCGCCCACCCGGCCGGGACGGTCGCGTTCCAGAGCGTGTCGGGCCGGATCGAGACGGCGGTCGTGGGGCACGCCGGGCCGGGCGACCTGCTGGTCCTCGGCCCCGGCGGCGGGCTGCAGGCCGCGCCGTCCGGGGCTCTGGTGAAGGCCGCGGCCAGGGCGGCGGGCGCCGTTCTCGTGGTCCCGGCGATCGTGACGAACCGTACCGGCCCGGTCGTTGCTATCGATGATGGCGACACGGCCGGCGCGGGCACGATCCGCATGGCGTCGCGCCTCGCTCGGGCATCCGGGCGGCCGCTCGCCCTGCTCGCGCTGGCCGCGCCCGGAATGCACGGGGCGCTGGCGGCGCGCGCCGCCTCGCTGGCCGGCGGCCCCTTCGCGCTCCACACCTGGCCGGCCGGGGAGGCCGCGGGCGTGGCCGACGCGCTGCGCTACCTGACGCCGAGCATGGTGGTGGCGGATCTGTCGGGCGCACCCTTTGCCGAACCCGGCGTGCTGGGCGCCGCCCTGCGTCGGGCGACCGCGCCGCTTCTGCTCATGTCGGGTCATGCCGCCCAGCGCATCGCGTCGCAGGCAGGCGCCGGTGGCGGGCCCGCGGCGACGGGCTAGCATCGGGATCGGCGGGCCGGGAGACCCTGACGGCGCTCAGTCGCGCCGCCCCTCGATCACCCCGAGCGTTCTTCCGGGGCCCGGTTTCAGGCATGCCTCGATCTGCGCGCGCTCGAGCACCTCCTCCTGCTCCAGCCGGGCGACGAGGCGCGCGACCGCCTCGCGGTTTTCCTCGAGCGCCTTCCTCGCACGCCCGCCGGCCTCGGCGATCAGCGCGGCCACCGCCTCGTCCACCCGCGCCGCGGTCCGGTCAGCGAAGGTGCGGGGCTGGGCGATCTCGCGGCCCAGAAAGGGGTGTTCCTCGGACTGGCTCAGGTCGACGGGGCCGATATCCTTGCCCATGCCCCAGCGCGCCACCATGGCGCGCGCCATGGCGGTGGCGCGGCGGATGTCGTCCTCGGCCCCCGAACTGACCGAGCCGAGGAACACCTGCTCGGCGGCGCGCCCGGCCAGCATGATCGCGAGCTGCGCCCGCAGATAGTTTTCCGGCAGAGTGTGGCGCTCCTCCTCGGGCAGCAGATGCGTCCCGCCGAGGCTGCGCCCTCGCGGAATGATCGTGACCTTCAGCAGCGGGTCGGCATCCGGCAGGTAGAAGGCGGCGGCCGCGTGGCCCGATTCGTGGACGGCGATGCGGTGGCGCTCCTCCGGCCGCATCGCCAGCGTCCGCACCGTGCCCATCATCACCCGGTCGCGCGCCTGGTCGAGATGGCTGCGTGAGACCTCGCGCGCACCCTCGCGCGCCGCCGCGATCGCCGCCTCGTTGATCAGGTTGCGCAAATCGGCGCCCGAGAAGCCCGGCGTCCCCGCGGCGATTTCGTCGAGCGCCACGTCGGCGCCCATCCGGACCTTCTTGGCATGGACCTCGAGGATCGCGCGCCGTGCCGCCCGGTCGGGCAGCGACAATGTCACATGCCGGTCGAAGCGGCCCGGCCGCAGCAGCGCCGGGTCGAGCACGTCGGGCCGGTTGGTGGCGGCCAGCACCACCACCGCCTCGCGCCCGGTGAAGCCGTCGAGCTCCGCCAGGATCTGGTTCAGCGTCTGCTCGCGCTCGTCATGCCCGCCGCCCAGCCCGGTGCCGCGCACCCGCCCGATCGAGTCGAGCTCGTCGATGAAGACGATCGCCGGCGCCGCCTTGCGCGCGGCCTCGAACATGCGCCGTACGCGCGACGCGCCGACGCCGACATAGAGCTCGATGAAGGCCGAGCCCGACGTCGAGAAGAACGGCACCCCCGCCTCGCCGGCCAGCGCCCGCGCCAGAAGCGTCTTGCCGGTGCCGGGCGGCCCCATCAGCAGCACCCCGCTTGGGGCCCGCGCCCCGAGGCGGGCGAAGCGTTCGGGCTCACGCAGGAAATCGACGAGCTCCGCCACCTCGCGCTTGGCCTCGTCCTGCCCGGCCACGTCGGCGAAGGTCACGTCGGGCCGCTCGCCGCTGACTCTCCAAACCTTCGAGCCCAGGATGTCGCCGCCCGCCCCCGGGATGCCGCCCATCCGGCGCATCATCAGGAAGTAGACTCCAAGGATCAGGAGCCACGGCAGGAACCACATCAGCCCCGAGGTCTCGCGCGGGGCCGTGTTCCAGATGGTGACGTTCTTCTGGTCGAGCAGCGGCAACAGCGCGGGATCGCCGATCTCGGGCGCATTGGCCCGCAGCCGGGTCTCCTGCCCGCCCGGCAGGTCGCCCAGCCGCGGCGTCGCGGTGATCTGCGTGCCGTCGATCTCGACCTCGGCGATCACGCCGTCCGAGATGCGGGCCTTGAGCTCGGAATAGGACACCGTCTCGATCGCCGGGCCCGCGCCGTCGCCCACGACCGCCCGTATCAGAGCGAGCGCGACGAGAAACATCAGCGCGTAGAGCCACAGCGGCGGCAGCGGCACGTCGTCGCCGTTTCCTTGCTGGCGATCCTTTGGCGCCATCGCGTCCTCCCGCCCAGGCGCTCGTGTCGCACCCACCCTAGCACGATAACGGGCGCCCCGCCCTACCCGCCTTGATGCGCATCAAGGAGCGCGCGCCCGTCGAAACTTTCGCTTGCCGCGCGCGCGCCGATCGCCCGAGGATGTCGCAAACCCCTCCCATGCCCAGCCGCGCGCCGCGAGATCAGACATGACATCCGCCCCCGACCGTTCCGACCGCGAGCAGGACCTGCTTGCCCGTGCCGCCCGCGTCTTGCCCGCCGCGGGCTTCGGCAACTTCCCGCCCGACATCGTGATCGCGCGGGGCGAGCGCGGCCGCGTGTGGGACGAGAGCGGGCGCGAGTATGTCGACTTCCTGATCGGCTCGGGCCCGATGCTGGTGGGCCATGGCCACCCGGAGGTGGTGGAAGCCGTCGAGGCCCAGCTTGCACGCGGCTTCACCTTCTTCGCGCTGAACGCCGCCGGTATCGAGCTGGCCGAGGCGATCTGCGCGGCCGTTCCCTGCGCCGAGCAGCTCCGCTATGTCTCGACCGGCTCCGAGGCAGACATGTATGCGATGCGCCTCGCCCGCGCGCATACCGGGCGCGAGCGGATCATGAAGTTCGAGGGCGGCTACCACGGCATGTCGGGCGAGGCGCTGATGAGCCTCGCGCCGCAGCACCTCGCCAATTTCCCCGAGGCCGTGCCCGATTCCGCCGGCATCCCCGACGCCGTGCGTCGCTCGATGGTCATCGCCCCCTTCAACGACATCGAGGCGATGCGCGCGACCATCGCGGACCATGCCCACGAGCTTGCCGCGGTGATCGTCGAGCCCCTGCAGCGCCTGATCCCGCCCGAGCCCGGCTTCCTTCAGGCGCTGCGCGAGGAGACCGCGCGCCACGGCATCGTGCTGATCTTCGACGAGGTGGTGACCGGCTTCCGGCTGGCCTATGGCGGCGCGCAGCAGGCCTATGGCGTGACCCCTGATCTGTGCACGCTGGGCAAGGTGATCGGCGGGGGCTTCCCGCTCGCCGCCATCGCCGGGCGGCGCGAGATCATGGCGCATTTCGACCGCGAGGCGGTGGGGTCCGGGAAGTTCACGTTCCAGATCGGCACGCTCTCGGGCAACCCGGTCGCCTCGGTCGCCGGGCTCGCGACGCTGGCGATCCTGCGGCGCGAGGGATCCTACGAGCGCATCCGCGCCACCGGGTGGGCGATCATGGACGCGATCCGGCGCGAGTTCGCCCGCGTGGGCATCCCCGTTCAGGTGGTGGGCGACCCCGCGCTGTTCGACGCGGTCTTCACCGACCGCCCGGTGCGCGACTATCGCGACGTCCTGCGCGGCGACCTGCGCCGGCTGCGGCTTTTCAACGCCACGCTGCGCCGCCACGGCATCCTCAAGCCCGAGTCGAAGTTCTATGTCTCGCTGGCGCATGACAAGGCTGACCTCGCGCAGACCGTCGGGGCCATCGCGGCCGCAGCCGACGCCGTGGCAGAGGCTGGCTGAGGTCCCCCGTCCGCAGGTAGACCAATGGCGGCGCACGCCTAGGTGCATGATCGACGCGGCCCGCGACGGGGATCGGCTGGTCGTGCGTGAAAGATGCGACGGGCAAGGCGGCTTGCCCATCCTGCCTCGTGGAGGGCGAGCGACATGCACAGACGCGGCTTCATGCGGCTCCTTGCCGGGAGCGCCATCCTGTCGGGCGCCGGACTGGCGGCCTGCGCGCCGGTCTATGACGACGATTACTACTATCCGCGCCGTCGGGCCTATGTCTACAATGAACCATTCTACGAATATTATTATTATCCATCCGTGAACGTGTATTTCCATGTCTACAGTGGATATTACTATTACTGGGACAGGTCGCGGTGGTATCGCGTCCGCAGCCTGCCTCGGCACATCTACCTTCGCCCGGTCGACCGGCACGTGATCTATGTCCGCGACCAGCGGCCCTACGACCGCAACGACGATCACCGCCGCCGCTACCGCGCGGACAGCGACGACTGGCGCCGGCGCCCGGAACGCGACCTGAGGCGCGAGACCGAGGAGGAGCGCCGCCGCCTGCGCGAGCGGCAGGAGGAGATCCGCCGCCGCGTCGACAGCGAACAGCGCGGGGACCGCGACCGCCGCGAGCGCGAGGAACAGCGCAGCCGCGAGCGCGAGCGCGAGGACGAACGCACACGCCGCCGCGAGCGCGAGCAGGAGGTCGAGCGCCAGCGCCAGCTCTCGCGCGAGCGCGAGCAGGAACGGGACCGCGAGCGCCGAGCGGACCGCGAGCGCGCCGACGACCGGCGGCGCGAAGCTGAGCGCGACCGCCAGCAGCGGGTCGAGCGCCAGCGCGAGGCCGAACGCGGGCGCGGACGCGACCGGCAGCCCGACAGCTCCGGCCGGCCGGACCGCAACCGGCAGCCCGACACATCTGGCCGGACGGACCGCGAGCGCCAGAACGACGCGCAGCGCGAGCGTGGCCGCGCCGAGGAGGCCCGACGGGACACATCGCAAGGCGCAGGCAGGCCCGAAGATGGGGGACGCGGCCCCCGCACCGACGATCGCGGCAACCGCTCGGCCGAGATCCTCGAACAGATGCGGCGCCAGCAGCAGGGGCGCCAGTGACCCGGCGCCCGGCTGGCCGTCCGGGCGCCCCTCCGCCGCGATGCCCCGCTACTGGCCGTAGCGCGCGGCGGTGAGCCCGTCGAGATCGATCTCGGGCGTGCGGCCCAGCACCACGTCGGCCACCGCGCGGCCCGATCCGGCCGCCATCGTCCAGCCCAGCGTCCCGTGCCCGGTGTTGAGAAACAGGTTGGGATAGCGGGTGGGGCCGATTACCGGCGTGCCGTCCGGCGTCATCGGCCGCAGTCCGGTCCAGCCCTCGGCCCGCGCGACGTCGCCGCCCCTGGGGAACAGGTCGCTCACCACGTAACGCACCGTGTCGGTGGCATGGGCGCCCAGCTTGCGGTTGTAGCCGATGATCTCGGCCTGCCCGGCCACGCGGATGCGGTCGCCCAGCCGCGTGATCGCGACCTTGTGGGTCTCGTCCATGATGGTCGATTGCGGCGCCGCGGTGGCGTCGGTCACCGGCAGCGTGATCGAGTAGCCCTTGATCGGGTAGATCGGCAGGCGGATCCCCGCCGTCCTGAGCAGGATCGGCGCATAGGGCCCGAGGCAGCAGACATAGGTGTCCGCCGTCTCGCGCCCCTGGTCGGTCACCACGCCCGCGATGCGCCCGCCCTCGATCGCGAGTTCCCTGATCGTGACGCCATAGCGGAAGGTCACGCCCCGCCCGGCCGCCTTCTCCGCCAGCGCCAGCGTGAACATCCGGCAGTCGCCGGTGCGGTCGGCGGTCAGCCGCAGGCCACCCACGAACTTGCCCGCGACATGGGCAAGCCCCGGCTCGGCCGCGATGCAGCCGTCGCGGTCCAGCACCTCGAAGGGCGAGCCGAACTCGGCCAGCACCTCCTGGTCGGCCTTCGACGCCTTGACCTGCTTCTCGGTGCGGAAGAGCTGCAGCGTCCCCTGCTCGCGCATGTCGAAGTCCAGCGGCACCTCGGCCAGCAGGTCCGGCAGCGCATCGCGGCTGTAGTTCGAGATCCGCACCATCCGGCCCTTGTTCAGCCGGTAGGACGCCGCGTTGCAGTTCAGCAGCATCCGCGCGCCCCAGGCCCACATGGCGGGGCTGATCAGCGGCCAGATGAACAGCGGCCGGTGGCGCATAAACAGCCACCTGAGCGCCTTCTTCGGCACGCCGGGCGCCGCCCAGGGCGAGGTCATGCCGTAGCTGAGCTCGCCCGCATTGGCGAAGCTCGTCTCCATCCCAGGCCCCGGCTGGCGGTCGAGCACCAGCACCTCGACCCCCGCGCGGGCGAGATACCAGGCGGTGGTGACGCCGATCACGCCGGCACCGAGCACGATGGCCTTCATGGTAAACCCTCCAAGCTCCGGGACCGGCGGCCCCGGCTCAGGATGCAGGCCCCGCGCGCGCGGCGAAAGGGGAAAGCGCGGTCAGGCGGCGGCGGTGACGATGACCTCGACGCGGTACTTGGGCGCCGCGAGCTTCGCCTCGCCGCAAGCGCGCGCCGGGGCATGGCCCTCAGGCACCCAGGCGTCCCAGACCGAGTTCATCTCGTCGTAATCGGCGATGTCGGCGAGCCAGACGATCGCCTGCAGGATCTTGTCGCGGCCCGAGCCCGCCTCGGCCAGCAGGCGGTCGATCTCGGCCAGGCAGTCGCGGGTCTGGTCGGCCACGGTCTCGCCCTCGCCCACCTGCCCGGCGAGATAGACGATCCCGCCATGCTTGACGATCTGGCTCATGCGCTTGCCGGTGTGGTGGCGTTCGATCATGGCGGTGCTCCCCTGATGATGGTTGGCGCGTGGCGCGCCCGGGTCGGCGGTGTGCCGAGACATGGCCGCGAATACACCAGCCCCGCACCCCGCGTCCAGCGCGCGCCGGGATCAGTCCAGCACCAGCCTGATCGCCAGCCCCACCGCCGCAACCGCTGCGACCCCCAGCGCCCAGAGCAGGACGAACCAGCCCAGGCGCCCAAGAGCGCCGCGCATCAGTGATAGCCCTCGCCTGGATCGACCTTGCCGCGGAACACCCAATAGGCATGGGCAGTGTAGCCCAGGATCATCGGGATCAGCACCAGCGCGCCGACGAGCAGGAACGCAAGGCTCGCATCCGGTGCGGCCGCCGCCCAGATGCTCAGGCCGGGCGGCACGATGTTGGGATAGAAGCTGATCCCGAGCCCGATGAACGACAGCACGAAAAGCCCCAGCGACGCGAAGAACGGCTGCCGATCGGCCTGCCCCCTCAGCCCCGCGAACAGAAGCCACGCGCAGCCCAGCACCAGCGCCGGCACGATCACCGAGAAGATCGCCGTCGGCCAGGCGAACCAGCGAGCCGCGTATTGCGGCTCGAGGAAGGGCGTGACGAGGCTCACGACGCCGATCAGCCCCACGGTCCCCGCGCCCGCCCGCCAGGCATGCCGCCGCGCGGCGCGCTGGACGGGCCCCGAGGTCTTCATCACCAGCCAGGTCGCGCCCAGCAGCGCATAGCCCACGACAAGCGCGACGCCCGTCAGCACCGAGAACGGCGTCAGCCAGTCCCACCAGCCGCCGGCATAGGCACGGCCCTCGACGTCGATGCCCTGCACCAGCGCGCCAAGCGCGATCCCCTGCGAGAACGCCGCGACCAGCGAGCCAAACGCGAAGCCCCATTCCCACAGCACGCGCGTGCGCCGCGCGCGGTGGATGAACTCGAATGCGACGCCGCGGAAGATCAGCCCCATAAGCATCGCAATGATCGGCGCGTAGAGCGCGGGCATCACGATCGCATAGGCCAGCGGGAACACCGCGAGCAGCCCCCCGCCGCCCAGCACCAGCCAGGTCTCGTTGCCGTCCCAGACCGGGGCGATCGTGTTCATCGCAAGCTCGCGGTCCGCCTCGGCCCTGAAGGTCGGCGAGAGGATCCCGACCCCGAGATCGAAGCCGTCGAGGATCACGTAGGCCAGCACCGCGAAGGCGATCAGCCCGGCCCAGATGAAGGGTAGATCGAGTTCCATCACTCCCTCCTCAGCCCGCCGCGCCGCGACCGCGCCGTCCGACCGACAGCGCCGGCGTGATCCCCGCGCTGCGGGTGGGTCCGAGGATCGAAATGTCATCGCCGCCGCCGGGCGACCTGCCCATCAGGCGCAGCACGTAGGCGGTCCCTGCCCCGAACACCACGAAATAGACCGCAATGAACACCAGCAGCGAGGTTCCGACCGCTGGTGCGCCCAGCGGCGAGACGCTGTCGGCGGTCCGCAACAGGCCGTGGACGGTCCAGGGCTGGCGGCCGACCTCGGTGGTGATCCAGCCGCACAGCACCGCGAGGAACCCGCTTGGCCCCATCGCCACCGCGGCGCGATGGAGCGAGCGCGAGGCGTCGAGCCGCCCGCGGCACCGCGCCCAGGCCGACCAGAGGCCCAGCGCCACCATGGCGAAGCCCACCGCCACCATGATGCGGAAGGTCCAGAAGATCAATTCCGCGGGCGGGCGATCCCCGGGCGGAAAATCCCTCAGCCCCGGCAGCGGCGAGGTCAGGTCATGCGTGAGGATCAGCGAGGAAAGATAGGGAATCTCGAGCGTATGGCGGATCGACGCCGCCTCGTCGTCCGGAATCCCGAACAGGATCAACGGCGCGGCGCCTTCCGGGTGCCCATCGTAGTGCCCCTCGATCGCGGCGACCTTGGCAGGCTGGTATTCAAGCGTGTTGAGCCCGTGCAGGTCGCCCGCAACGATCTGCACGGGCGCCACGATCAGCGCCATCCACATCGCCATCGAGAACATGATCCACGCCCCCCGGTTCGTCCGGTCGCGCAGCAGGTGCCATGCGCCCACCGCGCCCACGACGAAGGCGGTGGTGAGATAGGCGGCCAGCACCATGTGGGTCAGACGATAGGGGAACGAAGGGTTGAACACCGCCGCCCACCAGTTGTCGGGCACGAACTGCCCGGCCTCGTTGATCGCGTAGCCGGCGGGCGTCTGCATCCACGAGTTCACGCTGAGGATCCAGAAGGCCGAGAACAGCGTTCCGATGGCCACCATCAGCGTGGCGAAGAAGTGCAGCCCCCGCCCGACCTTGTCGCGGCCGAACAGCATCACGCCGAGGAACCCCGCCTCGAGGAAGAAGGCGGACAGCACCTCGTATCCCATCAGCGGGCCGATCACTGGCCCCGCCTTGTCCGAGAACACCGACCAGTTCGTGCCGAACTGGTAGGACATCACGATGCCCGACACGACCCCCATGCCGAACACCACGGCGAAGATCGTCTTCCAGTACTCGAAGACGCGCAGATAGGCGTCGTCGCCGCTGCGCAGCCACAGGCCCTCGAGCACCGCGAGATAGCTCGCGAGCCCGATGGTGAAGGCCGGGAAGATGATGTGCGCCGAAACCGTGAACGCGAACTGGAAGCGGGCGAGCTCGAGGGCGTCGAACCCGAGGAACATGGCGTTACCTCCCGCGCATCGCCTCCGGCCAGCGGCGCTCGGCCCGGACCCTCACGGGGCCGGGCACGTGGTGGCAGCGTGCCGCATTGCCTGCCGTCGGGCAACCCGCCAGGCCGCAGGCACGGGCGCCTCAGTTCGCGGCGGGGGGCTGCCAGGCCGCCGATGCGTCCAGCTTGTAGGACCAGGGCAGGCCCGCGTTGCGCCAGCCATTGACGCTGCGCTGCCCGGTCGGCTTGTCCATGTCGCCCTCGAAGCCTTCCACGAGGTTCCAGACATTGGTGAACCCCTCCGCCGCCAGCAACTTGGCCGCATCGGCCGCGCGCCCGCCCGAGCGGCACATCACGAACACCGGATCGGCCTTGCCGCGGCCTTCGCGGGCCATCAACCGCTCGACTTCGGCCACGAAGCTCGCGTTATCCTTCATCGCGTAGCTGCCCTTCTTCGCGTCGAAGTCGTGGGTCGCGATCTTCACCGGAATATTGGCGTCCATCCCCTGCGGGTGGCCCACGAAGGCCACCTCGATGGGGTCGCGCACATCGACGAACACGATCGCGGGATCGGCCGTCAGCGCCGCGTGCGCGTCCCTGGGCGTGAGGTAGAGGCCCAGCGGCGTTGCCTTTTCCTTGTCGAGCGTCGCGGCATCGACGCTCGAGCGGATCTCGGCCGCCCCGGCCGCAGCAGTCAGCCCGAGCGCCAGCGCGCCCGCGGTCAGCATGGCCTTCAGCATGTCGGTCTCCTTTCCCGTTTCCCCGCGCCCCTCAGCATTCCTTGCAGGTGCGGATGCCGAAGATCGCATAGGCCGGGCAGAACCTGAGGAACGCGGTGGCCAGCGGCACGACGCCGATCCAGCCCCCGACGCCGATCTGGCCGCCCAGCGCAAGGCCGATCAGCAGAAGGCCGAGCACGATCCGCAGGATGCGGTCGGTGGTGCCGACATTGGCGGTGAACTTCATGGCGATTCTCCCTCTCGCGGTGTCATGCGCGCAAGTCTCGCGCGATCGCGCCGCGCGGTCAGTGACGTCGTCACCGTCAGCGCGCGGCGGCGAAGGATTTCAGCGCGCCGGCGTCCTCGACCCGGATCTCGCCGCGCGTCAGGCTCACCCAGCCGCGGCGCTCGAACTCCTTGAGGATGCGCGAGACCACCTCGCGCGCGGTGCCAAGCTCGGACGCGATGGCCTGATGGGTCGCTGCGATCACACCCTCCGGCCCTGCCCGCTCGGCCAGCCAGCCGGCAAGGCGCAGGTCCACGCGGTGCAGCAGCAGCTCGTCGATCACGTCGACGAGCTCGATGATCCGCTGCGAGAACACGCTGAGGGCAAGGTCGCGGAAGGCCGGTTCATGCTCCACGAGATCGCGGAAGGCGCGTGCGGGCAGCGCGATGGCCTCGACATCGCCCTCGGCATAGCCATAGGCCTCGTAGGGCGCGCCGGACAGCAGGCACGAGGTGGTCATCACGCAGCTCTCGCCCGGCGCGACACGGTAGAGCACGACCGACCGCCCGCTTGGCCCCATGTGCTCGACCCGCACGGCGCCGGCGAGCGGGATCAGGAAGCTCTCCGACCGGTCGCCCGGCCCGAACAACCGGTAGCCGTCGCCCACGCGCACGCGGCTTGCGCGCGCGGCGATTGCCGCGCGCAAGCCGGCAGGCAGGTCAGGCGCGGCACGGGCAAGCGCCTGCTCGAGTGTCTCCGTCATGCCAGCCGCCTCGCCGTGTCGACCCGGGTCGCGTGCAGCGTGCGCTCGGCAAGCTCGGGTGACAAGGCGTGGAAGGCGTCGTACTGCGTCAGGAACACCCGGCCCGACAGCACCTCGAGGAAATGCGAGCGGCGCAGCCGGTCCATCACCGGCCCCTTGACCTCGGACAGATGCAGCGCGACGCCTGCATCCCTCAGCCGCAGGTTGATCGCCTCGAGGCCCTCGAGCGCCGAGCTGTCGATGAAGTTCACCGCCGGGCACATCAGCACGACATGGCGGATCGCAGGATCGGCGGCAACGGCGTCGTAGATGCGGTCCTCGAGGAAGCGCGCGTTCGGGAAGTAGAGGCTCTCGTCCACCCTCAGCGAGAACACCTCGGGCGCGGTGACCACCTCGTGGCGGGTCACGTTGCGGAAATGCTCGGTCCCCGGCACCTGCCCCACCACCGCGGAATGGGGATGCGAGGTGCGCCACAGATGCAGCACCACCGACAGCACGACCCCCGCGACCACCCCCGCCTCGACGCCGGACACCAGCGTCACGGCGATGGTCGCGGCCTGCGCGAGGCCGTCGCCCTTCGAATAGGTCCAGGTCCGCCTCAGCGCGCCGAGGTCCACGAGGCTGAGGACCGCCACGACGATGGTGGCCGCAAGCGTCGCGTTCGGCAGGAAATAGAGCAGCGGCGTCAGCGTCAGCGTCGCCACCCCGATGGCGATGGCGGTGAAGATCCCCGCGGCCGGCGTCTCGGCGCCCGCGTCGAAATTGACCACCGAGCGCGCGAAGCCCCCTGTCACCGGATATCCGCCGGTAAAGGCCGCGCCAAGGTTGGCGGCGCCAAGGCCCACCAGCTCCTGATCCGGCACGATCCGCTGGCGCCGCTTGGCCGCCAGCGTCTGCGCGACCGACACCGACTCGACGAAGCCGATCACCGAGATCAGCAGCGCCTGAGCAGCCCAACTTGATTGGTCCACGGTGATTGTTAGTTCATGGTCGGCCTTCGGTCCATCCGGACGATGCTTTC
>NZ_JAMFKN010000012.1 GCF_023487995.1 Thermohalobaculum sediminis | reverse complement strand
CTATCGTTGGGCCCAAGCCCATCGCCGGCCGGCCCGTGGATCTTGGCCGCCACGGGCGGATCGTTGCTGAGTGCCAGAGCGCCGAGGGTCGCGACCTCGCCCGAGCCATGATCAAAGCTGGCGTGGCGCGGCACTGCCCAAGATTCGGGAGGCTGGATCTTTGCGGGCGGCAATCGACCATTGATGCGATCCGCGCGGCGCTGGAAGGCGCGGGCGTCATCTTCATTGCGGCGAACGGCGGCGGCGTGGGGGTAAGGATGGTGGGATATGGCTCCAAGTGAAAGACAAAATCTGTTCATTAACAAACGGTTAACAATACCATGCGTGTTTAGGGTTCAAACCGCACCTCCGCGGCAGAGCTCACGCAGGTCGGCTTTGGGCCGAAAGCAAGGTCGGACGAGGAACTGACGCTGCCCCATCCGGTCCGCCGGAAATGGCGCGAGTACGCGCGCCATCATCACCTCCTGCCCCTGCCTACCGTCGAGGATCGCCTCGACGATGTCGGACGCGAGTAGGGTCAGACGCAGGACGCGGGTCATGTAGGGGCGAGCGATCGGCTCGTGCTCGGCCAGTCTGGCAATGGTGGCAAAGTCGCCCGAACCAACATGCGCTTCTAGCGGAAGGCGCGTGCCAGCGCCTTGAGCAGCATGTTATCGGCCTCCCGTAGATGCAGTTGGGCTCGTCGCCAATAGCAATTAGCTGCGCTCAGTTGGTTATCTCCGGCCTTGAGGAGCTTCTTGGGTGGCCGCTTCAGATGCGCCCGTTACGTATCGGGACTATTGCAGGAATGTATCCCGCCGCCTCTCGAGAAGGTCGGACGTGGCGTAGATGCGCTCTGCCTTGCCGCCGATCGTGTGGACAAGGAGTGTCTCGGCCACATCGAATGTGGCCGCGTCATAATCCTGAAAGGTCGGCTGCGGCACGCGTTTCACGAACGCCCTTCGGCCCCGGTTTCGACCCGGAAACGCCAGGACACAGCGGCAACCCCCCGCACTCGTGCGCATTGAAATCATTGCGAAACCAAGCATCGGAACAGGGTGTCTGAGCGTTCGCAATGCGAAGGTCAGGGGTTCGGTCCCCCTCGGCTCCACCAATTAAATCAAGGGGTTGGCGGGCGATCGCTGACCCCTTTGTCGTTCAGGGCCCAGGTTTCTCCCCGAAAACGACCCGATCCCGGTCCAGTGGGCCAAGCCCGGCCGTGGAAGGACGGACCGGACGCGGAAGGTCCTCGCGGGGGATCGGCATGCCAGCAAGGGCGTCGCCTGCGGTGGCCCCGGAGGCCCTCATGTCGTGAGCCGTCCGGGGCCGGACCAGGTGCGTCCGGCACAGGATGGCGCCGAAGGCCCATGACCGGCGGCCAAGAGCGGTCGCACCACGTGCAACTGCCGCACGGCGGGCCGCGTGCTGCTCGCGTCAATCAGCACCGGTGTCCGCCGCGCCTGAAATGCGCGAACGCATGGCGGCGCTTGCGATGGATGCGTCGGCCGCGGCGCGCTAGTCTCTCCTGGTGAGGAGACTGCCCGATGCCGCGCCGCCTTGCCGCGATTCTTGCCGCTGACGTCGTCGGGTTCTCCAGCCTGATGAAGGCGGACGAGACGGGAACGATGGAGGCGCTCCGGGCGCTCCGTTCCGACGTGTTCGATCCCGCCATCGCGAAACATGGAGGGCGCGTCGTCAAGCTGATGGGTGACGGGGCGCTGGCCGAGTTCCCGGCGATCTCCCGGGCCGTGGAGGCCGCCCTGGGAATCCAGCAAAGGCTCGCCGCCGCCGACGGTGCGCTCCGGCTTCGCATCGGCATCACTCTCGGCGACGTGATCCTCGATGGCGATGACATCTACGGTACCGGCGTCAATGTCGCCGTCCGGCTCGAGAAGCTGGCCGAGCCGGGCGGCATCTGCATCTCGTCCGTCGTGCAGGACAGCATCGGCCGGCTTGCGGCGGAGTTCGTCGATGCCGGGGAGCACGCGGTCAAGGGCCTCGGGTCCATGCGGCTGTGGCGCTGGCCGGGCAAGGCGTCGGGGCAGGGCGGGGCCGCGCGGCGCTCCTCGCCCGACAAGCCTTCGATCGCCGTGCTGCCGTTCGCGAATGTGAGTGGTGATCCCGAGCAGGAGTACTTCGCGGATGGCATCACCGAGGACCTCATCACCGCGCTCGGCCGCTGTCGCTGGCTGTTCGTCATCGCCCGCAGCTCGGCCTTCGCCTACAAGGGGAAATCCATCGACGTGCGCCAGATCGCGCGGGAACTCGGCGTTCGCTATATCCTCGAGGGCAGCGTTCGCAGGTCAGGCGGGCGCTTTCGCGTGACGGCATCCCTCAGCGACGGCAGTGACGGCAACCGCCTGTGGGGCGAGCGATACGATCGCGAGATCGGGGATGTGTTCGCGCTCCAGGACGAGATTGCCTCGGTGATCGCCGGGACGATCGAGCCCGAGCTCGAAAGCATCGAGCGTCGCCCGGCGGTCGACGGGCCGCGCTGCGACGCCACCGCCTGGGACTGCTACCAGCGCGCACTCTGGCACCTCTACCGGTTCAGCGCGGACGAACTCGAGCGTGCGAAGGCGCTGTTCGAGGCGGCGATCGCCCGGGGTCCGAATTTCTCCCAGGCTTACGCCCGGCTTGCCTATGTCGAGATCCAGCTCGGCTGGTACGGGCCGAGGACCGATCGGGCCGCACGGGCGCTCAACGCCATTCGGCTCGCGACGAAGGCGGTGGAGATCGACCCGGGCGACCCTTCGGCCAGGTTGTCTCTCGGCCGCGGTCTCATGCTGTCCGGCGAGATGGACAGCGGGATCGACGAACTGCGCGCCGCGGTCGCGCTCGACCCGAGTTTCGCCCAAGCCCATTTTGCCCTGGCTCAGGCCCTGACCGGGGTCGATCGTCACGAGGAGGCATTGCACGAGATCGAGGCCGCCATCCGGCTCAGCCCGCGCGATCCGCACATGTGGACATTCCTGCATGTCCGGGCGATCGCCCACTACATCGCAGGCGATCTCGAACGGGCCGACAGAGACGAGCGCGCGGCACTGCGACAGCCGAACGTGACATTCTACCCATACACGCTTCTGGTCGCGATCTGCGGACGGGCAGGGGACGCGGAAAGGGCGCGGAGCGCCATCGTCCAGCTTCGGCATCTGCGTCCGGGCTTCACATGCGCGGAGGCAATCGAAGAATGGCATTTCGGCGCCCACCCTCTCATGACGCGCCGCTTCCTCGCGCAGTTCGCGACCGACTTGCGGAGCGCGGGGCTGCCTGAATGACCGCCATGGGGCCGGCTGCATCCGAAGCCATTTCATCGTCGGTCCCTGCTTCGGGCGAAGCCTCCCGGCGAGCCGCATGCGTTCGTGTGGAGCGGGGGCGGGATCGACGCGGTCACGTCCGTCCCGTTCGATCACCGCGTCGCCCAGGCGGGCCGCGCCGCCACGGGTCACGCGCGCAAATTCCGCGAAGCAGGTTCGTCTGCCCCCCGGTCGTGCGGAAGACGCAGGCATATGCCCGCTCGCGCGGATGCTAGCGGAAGAGATCCCCGGCCAGGTAGCGCAACCCCGTGTCGATCACGACCGTGACGACGGTCTTTCCCGGGCCGAGCTCCTTTGCGCGCTCGAGCGCGGCCCAGAGGTTCGCGCCGGAGGTGACACCCCCGATGAGGCCCTCCCGCCGGGCGAGCTGCCGGGCGGTCCGGAAGGCGTCGTCATCGGTCACGGGAACCACGGCGTCGATCAGATCCCGGCGCAGGATGGCCGGAACGAAGGACAGGCCGATCCCCTCAAGCTTTTGCGTGCCGCTTGTGTCCCCGCCCGACAAGTTGCGCACCCGGTCGGGCTCGACGGCGACGATGCGGGTCCGAGAATCGTGCGCCTTGAGCACCTCGGCGTTTCCCGAGATGCAGCCTCCGCCGCCCGCAGCCATCACGAACTCGTCGATCCGGGCACCTGCCTGCGCGATGATCTCCCGGGCCATGCCGTGATAGCCGCGCCTGTTGTCCGGGTTGTTTACCTGGTCGGGCCAGAAGGTCCCGGGCTCGCGCGCCAATTCGCGCGCGCGGGCGATCATCCGGTCGATGACCTTCGCCGTGAGGATGCCGCCATCCGCGTGAACGATCTCGATCTCCGCGCCGAAGGCCCGCATGGTCTGCAGCTTTTCCTCCGCAAACGCGTTCGACGAGACGAAGCGCGCCTTGTATCCGCGCGCTGCGCACACCATCGCAAGCGAACTGCCGGTGCTTCCGCCGGTATATTCCACGACACTTCCGCCCGGCCGAAGGTCGCCCCGCAGCTCGGCCCCTTCGATCATCGCCAGCGCCATGCGGTCCTTCATGCTGCCTGTCGGGTTGGCACCTTCCCACTTCACGTAGATGTCCGCGCAATCGGGTCCGGTCAGCCGTTCGAGCTTGATCAGGGGCGTGTTTCCGATTGCCTTCATCTCATTCCCCGTCGGTGCATCTGGTGCTTGTCTCGGTCCACACGGCGTCGCCGATCCGCACGACCTCGCTCACGAACAGGTCCAGGTCGGTGATGCGCGTCCGATGGTTGCAGATCGCCACGCGAAGGCTGTGCGCGCCCCTCAGCGTCGTGTCCGAGATCACGGCCGTCCCCTTCTCCTGGAGGCGCAGCATGATCTCGACGTTCAGCGCCTTTCGCGCCGGCTCGTCCAATCCGCCGGGATCATAGCGAAAACAGACGATGTTGATCTCCTGCGCCGCCGCGAGGGCGAGGCGGGGATGCGCCTCGATCCTGTGCGCGAGGTAGCGGGCCTGCTCGATGTTCTGATCGATCAGGCGGCCGAACCGCTCGACGCCGTGCTCCCTGAGCATCATCCAGACCTTGAGCGCCCGGAACGGGCGCGTGGTCTCCGGCCCGGATTCGTGGAGCCAAGGTCCCGACGCGACGCCCCGCGGCGCCGGCTGGAGGTATTCCGGCGTCGTGGCATAGCTTTGCCGCAGCAACCGGCCGTCGCGGATCAGGGCGCAGCCCACGCCGAACGGGGCATGCAGCCACTTGTGGGGATCGAGCGCCAGCGAGTCGGCGCGGGCGAGCCCGGCCACGCGATGCGCGTTTCGCGGAGCGATGGCCAGAAGGGCGCCGATACAGCCGTCCACGTGGAGCCAGAGGCCCTCCGCGGCGGCGATATCGGCGAGGGTTTCGAGATCGTCGATGGCGCCGGTGTTGACGGCACCAGCGTTGGCGATGACGCAGGCCGGGCGCAAGCCGCGGGCGCGATCCTCGGCGATCGCTGCGCGCAGGGCGTCAGGATCGAGGCGGAAGCCGGCGTCGCTGGGAACACGGCGGAGCGCGAGATTGCCGAGCCCAAGCGCCTCGACAGCCTTGCGGTGGCAGCTGTGCACCTGGTCCGAGCCATAGAACCGCAGCGGGCGCGCGATCGCCCCGACACCGTGTTCGCGGACGTCGATCCCGGCCATCGCGTTTCGCGCCACGGTCAGGCCGATCAGGTTCGCCGCCGAGCCGCCCTCGACCAGCGTGCCCGAAGCGGTGGCCGGCATGCCGACCATGTCGCGAAGCCATGCCACCACTTGCCGGTCGACATGGACGGCGGCGTGGTTGCCGCCGCCGAGGTTCGACCCCAGAACGGCCGCAAGGAAGTCGGCCAGCGCGCCGGTCAGGCTGCCCGCGCCCATGAACCAGGCCCAGAAACGCGGATGAACGTTGCCCATCGGGTAGGGCATCACCGTCTCCTGCACCTCACGCACCACGTCGGCGAGGGGCGTCGGATGACGTGGAGGTGGCGCGGTGAACCCGTCGGCGACCCCGGGCGGCATCTCCTGCCAGACCGGGCGATCGCGAATGCCCTTGAGGTGGCGTACGGCATCCGCGACCACGCGACCGGCGAGACGCTCGACCGCGAACCAGTCGGCCGGGTCGAGCGTTTCCCGAGGCGGGAGGTGAAGTTCGTCCCGCATGTCGGTCAGGCCACGAATCGGGCGGCGGGGGTCGAGCGCGACAGCGCCCACTCCTCGTCGTCCATCTCGCTCTCGATGCCCTCGAACAGCGGCGTCGAGAGGTAGCGCTCGCCGGTGTCGGGAAGCATGCACAGGATGACCGAGCCGGCGGGCGCGCCTTCGGCGATCCGGCGGGCGACCGCGAAGGTGGCCCCGCCCGAGATGCCGCAGAAGATGCCTTCCCTAGCGGCCAGTTCTCGGGTCCACCGGATGGCCTCGGGCCCCGCCACCGTTGTCACCTCGTCGTAGAGGTGCTGGTCCACCGCCTCCTGGAGAACGGCGGGAATGAAATCCGGCGTCCAGCCCTGGATCGGGTGCGGCTCGAACGCGGCATGGGTGGCAGCAGGGACGCCACCGCGGCCCCGCGACTGCGCGATGCCGCTGGAGACGAGCGCGGCGTTCTCGGGCTCGGCAAGCACGATCCGCGTCTCCGGTCGCTCGCGGCGCAGCACCCGGCCAACGCCGGTGGCGGTGCCGCCCGTGCCGTAGCCGGTCACGAACCAGTCGAGGCGCGATCCCCGGAAGTCGCCCATGATCTCGCGCGCCGTGGTGGCCTCGTGGATCTCGGCATTCGCGGTTGTCTCGAACTGCCGGGCGAGGAACCAGCCATTGGCCTCGGCCAGCTCCACTGCCTTGCGGTACATCCCGAAGCCCTTCTCGGCACGCGGGGTCAGGACCACCTTGGCGCCCAGCATGCGCATCAGCTTCCGCCGTTCCACCGAGAAGCTGTCGGCCATGGTGACGACGAGCGGATAACCCTTCTGCGCGCAGACGAGGGCGAGGCCTATGCCGGTGTTGCCGCTGGTCGCCTCGACCACGGTCTGGCCGGGCCTGAGCAGGCCGCGGCGCTCGGCATCCTCGATGACGTTCATCGCCAGCCGGTCCTTGACGGAGCCGGCGGGGTTGAAGAACTCGGCCTTCACATAGATCGTGGCCTGCCCGGCTCCGAGATTGTTGATCCGGATCGTCGGGGTGTCACCGATGGTGTCGAGCACGCTGTCGAACAGCCGGCCGCGGCCTGAAGTGGTTCGCAATGAAGATGGGTTCCGCATGGTGTTCTCCGATACGCGGGGAAAGGCCGGACCCGGATGCAGGGACCGGCGCCGGAAGGCTCAGTTGGTCCGGGACCGGGGGTCGTCGTGCGGGTTCACGTAGGTGATTCCGAACGGGCCCATGACATTGATCTGGACGACCGTCTCCGCTTCGGTCCAGGCGAAGTGCGCCATCCCGGTCGGGATCCGCACGAAGCTGCCGGGCGCAAGCAGCGGCGCCTTCGACGTGTCGTGCACGTCTCCCGCGCCCATTCCGAAGCTGCCCGAGATCACCGTGACGTGCTCGTCCTCGGGATGCATGTGCGGCGGGATGATATAGCCCGCGGGGAACTTCAGCTGCAGCACGAACGGGCCCGGTTCCGCCGGATTGCCATGAAGCACGGCGAACTCCACGCCGGCGGGAAGCGTCGGCGGGCCGGGCCGGAAGTTTAATTCGTCCGCGGCCAGAACCGCGTGATGGATCTCGGCGCCGTGCGCGCCGATGGGGCCGGACAGTGAAAGCACGGCCACGAGGCCGACGGCCGCCGGGAAAAGCGCGAGTCGATTGTGATGGTTCGGTTTCATCTATAGATTTCCTTCGTACGAACTGATGGGCGCGCCCGATGCGAAGCATCACTCCTCCCGAGGCGCAGGTGCCGGGCTAATCCCGGTCATCCGAATTCCTGGAATCCCGCAGCGGGAGTGGGCGTTGGACTGACCGTGGAATTTCGAGTGGAAACGCAGGTTCCGATCGGTGAATCGAAGGCCGGGCTCGCCATTCGCATGATGGGCGCGCTGTGCGTGGTCCGAGACGGATCCGCGGTCGAGCTTCCGGCATCGCGGAAGCTGCGTGCGCTTCTCGCCTACCTTGCCCTTGCCGAGCGCCCGGTCGGGCGCAGCCGCCTGTGCGAGCTGATGGGCGACGTTCCGAACGACCCTCGGAGGGAGCTTCGCTGGTATCTCAGCAAGCTTCGGTCGGTGCTCGACGGGCCTGAGCGACCTCGGGTCCTTGCCGAGGACGACCTGATCTCGCTCGACCTCGCCGGGGCTTGGGTTGACGTGATCGAGATCGGGCGGACGGTGCCCGGCAGGCTGGGCCCGGCCTCGGTGGGGGAGCTGCTCACGCTGGAACAGCTCTTCACCGGCGACTTCCTGGAGGGCCTCGACCTCAATCGCAGTCCGCAGATGGACCACTGGCTGACCACCCGGCGCCGCCACTTCCGCGAGCAGCATGCGGCGGTATTGGCCGCGGCGGTCGGGCACGCGCCCTGCGGCAGTGCCGATGCGCGACGGCTGGCCGAGAGGTGGGTGGAGCTTGCACCGTTCGATGTCGCGGCCCATGCAGGCCTGATGGCGACGCTTGGCCCGGCCGACGCGGATCGGCACCTCGAGGCGGCGATCCGGCTGTTCGAGGCCGAAGGACTGGACGCAGCCCCGCTCCGGCTGGCGGCGCGCGCGCGACGCCCCGCGGCGATGGCGGCCGAGCCCTCACGCCCGGTGCCCGAGCCGCCGCAGGGCGCGGCCTCGGGGCAGCCGGCGCACCGGGCCTCGCTCGCGGTCATGCCGTTCCGCGAGCTCGATGCACCGCACGGCGCGGTTGGCTTCGGCGCCGGGCTTACCAGCGACATCATCACCCGGCTGGCCAAGCTCAGGTTCCTCTTCGTGATCGCCCGGGGCTCGGTCTTCGCGCTGCAGGAGCGCGGGATCGACCAGGACGAGGCCGGCCGGCAGCTCAATGTGGACTACCTTGCGACCGGCTACGTCCGGCGTCACGGCGGGCGGATCAGCATCGCCGTCGAGCTCACCGACGCCCGCTCGTCCCGTATCGTCTGGTCCGACGTCTACGAGGCCGGGGAGGACGACACGTTCGAGGTGCTGGACCGGCTGGGCGACCGGATCGTCTGGTCGATCGCCAGCGAGATCGAGACGGCCGAGACGAACCGCGCGCTCCTCAAGCCGCCGAACTCGCTGAATGCCTGGGAGGCCTATCACCGCGGCCTGTGGCATATGTACCGCTTCACCAAGGCGGACAACGAGGCGGCGCAGCGGCTTTTCCGCAGCTCGATCGAAGCCGACCCCACGTTCTCCCGCGCCTATTCGGGGCTTTCTTTCACGCACTGGCAGAACGCCTTCCAGAACTGGAGCGACCGAGGTCGCGAGACCGACCTTGCGTTCGACGCCGCCGGGAGCGCCCTGATGGCAGACACCCACGATCCTTCGGCGCACTGGGCGATGGGCCGGGCGCTGTGGCTGCGGCGGGACGAGACCCAGGCGGTCGCCGAACTGGAACAGGCGGTGCACATCAGCCCGAACTACGCCATGGGCCACTACTCGCTGGCTTTCGTGCAGGCGCAGTCCGGCGATGCGGCCGCGGCGATCGGTTCGGCCGATCTCTCAAGCAGTCTCAGCCCGTTCGACCCGCTTCTGTTCGGGATTTACGGGGCCAAGGCCATGGCCTGCGTGCGTCTCGGCCGGGTCGAGGAGGCGGCCGAGTGGGCGCTCAAGGCAGTGACACGTCCGAACGCGCATATCCTGATCCAGCAGATCGCCGCCTTCTGCCTCACGCTGGCCGGCCGCATCGAGGAGGCGCGCCTGATCGCGGCCGAGATCCGGCGCGCGCGGCCGGACTACCGCGCGGAGGAGTTTCTTTGCGCCTTCCATTTCTCGGCCGAGGCCGAGGCCCTGTTCCGGCGCGCGGCCTCCGAGCTGGGACTGGACTGATCCCCGGGGCGCCCGATCGTGAGGCGGGCATGCGGACCCGCGACGCTCAGCGCGCCGCGAGGAAGCGATCGTAGGAGAACCGGCGCCGGTAGGCGCTGGGTGTTAGGCCCGTCGAGCGCCGGAACTGCCGCTGGAAGGCGCGCGGGTCGGCATAGCCGACCGCTTGCGCGACGTCTTCCACAGGCTCGCGCGTGGCCTCGAGCAGTTGCTTGGCTTCCTCCATCCGCAGCGCCTGGACGTATTCGCGCGGGCTGAAGCCGGTCGCCTTGCGAAAGCGCCGATCGAAGCTCCGTCGAGGCAGTCCAGACCTTGCGAGCATGTCCGCGACGGGATCGGCCGAGGCGTAACCGTCGGCGACCCAAAGCTGGCAGTCGCGGATCACGGCGTCGTCGGACTGGATGCGGCGGGACATCGCGGCGTAACGGCTTTGACCCTCCGCCCGCGGGTCGACGCAGTAGAACCGCGAAGCATGCGAGGCGTGCTCTGGCCCCAGGAAGCGGGCGATGAGGTAGAGGGCGAGGTCGCTCCACCCCGCCATGCCGCCGGAGGTGACGATCCGGTCGCCTTCGCCCGCGAAGGCCAGGGTGCGGTCGGGCCGGAAGTCGACCTTGGGGTAGCGGAGCCGGAAGATCTCGCGGCACGACCAGTGGGCGGTGGCGGTCTCGCCGTCGAGCAGGCCAAGCTCGGCGATCAATTGCGCGCCGGAGCAGGCGGCTGCGAGATGGGCCCCCGCCTCGTAGCGTGCCGACAGCCAGGCCAGCTCTCTCGCCAGCACCATGCGGTAATCGGCGTCGGGCCCCTCGCGGAAGTTGGGGAGGACGACGATCTCCGCGTCGTCGGCGGCGTCGAGCGTCGCGTCCGGCGCAACGGGGACCCCGCCGATGCAGCGGAAAGGCCCGGGGTCGGCCGCGACGATCCGCACGCGCGTCATCGGCGGCGCGGGCGTTCCCTCGAGAAGGTAGGACCAGGCCGAGCCAACGGACTGCAGAAGGTCGTAGAGGCCATAGAGGATCGCGCCCCGGCAAGAGGCCGCGGCGAGGATGTCGATCCGCAACGGCGAGGCCGCGAAATCGCGCACGGGGCTTGAGGTCATCTCGTCCTCCGGGCATGGCCGAAACGGCCGCGTGGTGGCCAGCCTGACCCTGCCCGGCGCCCCGATCAAGGCGGAACATCCCCCGAGTGAAGCAGGATCAGGGGAGGCTTTCGCATGTCCTTCGATGGGTTTACCGCGGCGGAGCGGACGGGATGGGACCGCCGCGCCGCGGTCTACGGCGCGACCACGGCACGCGCGACGACGCAGGCGATCCCCGCGCTGCTGGCGGGGGCAGGGGTCGCGGCCGGTCGCCGGGTGATCGACGTCTGCTGCGGCCCGGGATATGCCGCCGGGGCGGCGGCGGCGATCGGCGCCGAGGCGATGGGGATCGACGCAGCCCCCGCGATGGTCGCGGCGGCCCGCGCCGCGTTTCCCGCGTGCCGCTTCGAGATCGCCGACGCAACCTCCCTGCCGGCACCGGAGGGATGCTTCGACGCGGCCATCTGCTCGTTCGGCCTGTTCCACCTCGCCGATCCCGCCGCGGCGCTGGCCGAGATGCACCGCGTCCTGCGCCCGGGCGGGCGGCTCGCGGCGAGCCAGTGGTCCGCGCCCCCGGCGTCGGCCTTTTTCCGGGTCGTCTTCGGCGGCATTGGCGCCCATGCCGACATGACCGTGGTGCCGGAAGGGCCGCCGCCCTTCGCCCTGTCGACGGCCGGGGCGCTGGACGCGGCCCTGACCGACGCCGGGTTCCGGGACGTGACCGTCTTCGAGGTGCCGGTCGTCTTCGAGGCTCCGGCAGCAGCGTTTCCGGATCACTTCCGCGATTTCTCGGTCCGCGGGTCGATGATCCTCGAACGGCAGACGCCCGAGACGCGCGCGCGGATCGAGGCGGCCTGGCGCGACGGCTTCGCGCCGTTCGAGCAGGGCGGCACCATTCGCGCGCCGATGCCCGCGCTCGTCGCGAGCGGACGAAAAGCCTGAAACGGCATCGGCCAACCTGCCCGGATCGAAACCGGTCGGTGCCCGCGAATGTCCCGCTCGGCCGGGCTTACGCCACCTCTTCGAGTCCGCACCATTCGGCGATGAACAGGGCCATGGCCTGCGTGATCCGCTTCACCGAGGCGAGGCTCACGCATTCGTCGAAGCCATGGATGTTGCGCGAGATCGGCCCGTAGCAGAGCGCCGGCACCCGATCGTAGAGGGCGTAGACCCGCGTATCCAGATAGGCCGGCGTCATGAAGCGCTCGAGCGCGGCCCCTGTCGCAGCCCGGTGGGCACGCTCCAGCGCGGCTTCGGCGTCCGAGCCCGGCTCGAGCACGTAGCCCTGGGCCCGGAAGCCGTTGAAGGTGATCCGCGGCGGGTTGTTGGCGAAATAGGCGTCGCCGCGCGCGAAGGCCTCGACGCGCGCGCGGATCTCGGCCGCGGCGTCCTCGGCATCGACCCCCGGATAGATCGCGATGCGGCAGTCGATCCGGCACCAGGCAGGCACCGACGAGGCCCAGTCGCCGCCCTCGATCTTGCCGATGTTGAGGTTGATCGGGTGCGGATCGTCCCGGAAATGCTCGTGCATCGCCTTGCGGGCGTTCCAGTCGGCCTCGAGCCCGCGCAGCTCGCCGATCACGCGGTAGGCGGCGTCGATGGCATTCGCGCCCGCGCCCATCTCGCGGACATGCACCGGCAGTCCCTGGACCTCGATCTGGAACCAGATCACCCCGGCATTGGCACGCACCAGCTTCTCCTCCTCGGGCTCGGGTATCAGCACCGCGTCGGCCCGGTAGCCGCGCAGGTGGGTCATCAGCGCGCCGTTGCCGGTCGATTCCTCCTCGACGACCGACTGGACATAGACGGTCGCCGCCGGCTGGAACCCGATCCGGCGCAGCGCGTCGAGCGCGCAGAGGTTGGCCGCGGCGCCCGCCTTCATGTCGGCGGCACCCCGCCCGTACATCCAGTCGCCGACGATTTCGGCCTCGAAGGGCGCGTGCTGCCACAGCGCGCGCGGGCCTTCGGGGACAACATCGAGATGCGATTGCAGGATCAGCGAGCGGCCCGTCTCGGCGCGCGGGTGGTGGATGCCGACCACGATCGGCGCCGTCGAGTGCTGCTCGGACCATGGCGAGCCGCCGGGATGCGCCTCGATCGCCGCGCGGTCCATCGCGAAGCGGTCCATCGTGAAGCCGCGGCGCGCCAGTTCGCGGAACACGAAGTCCTGCACGGCGTGCTCCTGCCCGCGCAGCGACGGAAAGCGGACGAGGCGCCGGGTGAGTTCGACCTGATCCGCGAAGCCCGCATCGACCGATTGCAGGATCCCTCGCGCCTGTCAGCAGTCAGAACCATCCGTCACCCCCTGCGCCGCGGCGCCCTATCTGAGCGAGAACACGCCAATAAGGAAACCGCGCAAGGGCCGCGTCAAGCCGCGAGACCGGGCGTGGTTTCGGCGATGTTCAACGGCCTTGCCTTCCTCGGATTCTGTTATGGATTGACGTGGCTGTGGGCCATCGGACCCATTCCAACCAGTCGATGCCGCCCCCCATCTTGCCGAAACGGGAACCCCGCGCCCAAGCGTCGGCCCGGTTCGCTTTGGTCGTGTTGAGGGCTCGATCCCCACGGTGTCGCGACGTGCCGCGCAGGTGCTGCCGAGAGCGGGCGGCGGGAGCTCGTATGCTGGGGCCGAAGGGCGCCCGGAGCGGGCCGGTGCGCGAGCCGAGGCATTAGCCGGCGTGTCGCGTCACGCCAGGCCGCATCGACGGGAACCGATGGTTGGGGCTTTTGCCGTCGCGGCCGGTCGGCAGGGTCGTCGTCTCGCGCGTTTCGGGCGCTGGTCGGTCGCGCTCGGTTGCGACACGCAGACCGAAGCGGCGAGGCGCGGCCCCGGGAAGGGGCCGCGCCGTCGGCTCAGAAGTTGAGCGAGATGTCGCGATGCACCGCGCTGCAGGCCGCGACGTAGAGCGCCTGTTCGCGCGGCAGGCGGGGCTGGTTGCGCAGGCCGATCGTGTCCCGGATCGCCGCGTCGTAGCGGGCGAGTGCGGGCGCGAGCTCGGCGACGGCGCGGGTGCGCCAGGCCACCTCGGCCTGATACTCGGCCAGCGCCTCCTGCACGAACTCCGCTGCCTTCGCGGGGTCGGGCGCGCGTCCACGGATCTCGCGGCGGGCCTTGGCCAGCAGCGAGCGGATCTCGCCCGCGCCGGGCACGGCCCCGACGCGCGCCTCCTCGGCCTTGAGCCGATCCTCGCCGGCCTCGCCCTCGAGCGTGGGCAGATCGGCCACGAGCTGGTTCAGCGGCGCTTCCAGCTCCCTGAGGGCATCGGTGCCCGCGAGGACGTCGCGGATATCGATGATCGGCTTGTAGGCGCTGTCCACCGCCCGGCGATACGCGTTGCGCGCGTTGCGCTCGGCCTTGGTGATCTCGTTGAAGGTGTCGTGCGCGGCGTCCCACGCGGCTGGGATGCCCGACAGGATCTCGTCGCGCCGGGCTTCGAGCTCGGCGATGCGCTCCTTCGCCCGCTCGATCGCGGGGCTCTCCTCGCGGGCCCGCTCGACGCGGGTCCTGAGGATGTCGATGCGCTCCTCGAGGTTCCCGGCGTCCCGCTCGATCGCGCGGACCGTGCGGTGCAGCGGCCGGTACTCGACCGCGGCGGCGTCGAGCCGCTGCTCGACCGCCTTGATCTCGGCCATCAGGTCGAAGCTCTCCGAGGCGCTCTCGAGCCCGTCCTTCAGGTCGCCGGCGAGGCCTTTCGGCAGGTAGGACAGATCAACCTTCGAAAACTCCTCGATCGCCGCGCGGATCGCATCGCCGTCGCGCTGGAAGCGGTCGTGGACGAAGTTCTCCATGCAGTACTGGAGCTTGGGGTTCAGCGGCGGCGGTGCCGTCTCGGCGGTCAGCGAGGCGCGCGTCGGCAGATAGTTCACCAGCGGCGGATAGAGCCCCACGATGCCGAGGGCCAGAAGCTGCAGCGAGATGAACGCGACCACGCCCTTGTACATCTGGATCGTCCGGATCGCCGCCGGCGCGACGCCGCGCAGGTAGAACAGCGCGAAGCCGAAGGGCGGCGTCAGGAACGAGGTCTGGATGTTGAGCCCGATCATAACGCCCAGCCAGACGGCGGTCACGTTCGCCTCGGGGTCCGCCAGCAGGATCGGCGAGACGATCGGCACCACGACGACCGCGATCTCGATGAAGTCGAGGAAGAAGCCCAGGACGAAGATCACCGCCATGACGATGACGAACTTCATCCAGAAGCCGCCCGGCAGGCCGTTCAGGAAGTCTTTGACCAGTTCCTCGCCGCCGAAGGCGCGGAACGCCGCCGTCAGCATCGCGGCGCCGAGCAGGATGATGAACACCAGCGACGTGGTCTTGGCGGTGTCGGACATCACCTCGACCAGCGTGTTCTCGTTGCGGTAGGCGCGCATCCCGCTCCAGACCAGGGCAACCGAGAGGATGGCAACCGCGACGATCGCCAGCGTCAGCCCCATTCGGTCGGCATCGGTCACGATGCTCTTGATGTTGACGCTGTAATTGGCGAGCACGAAGGCCGTGAGCACGAGCCCCGCGATGGCCAGCAGCGCCGGGACATAAGTCATCCGCCCGCCGTTGTGCAGCCGGTAGCCGGCCATGATCATGGCGCCCGCCGCCCCGATCGCGCCCGCCTGGTTCACCGTGGCGATACCGCCGATGATCGACCCCAGCACGAGGAAGATCAGCGTAAGCGGCGGCAGCAGGGTCAGCACGACCTGCCCGGCAAAGCGAATGTCGTACTTGCCCTCGTAGGGCACCGCGGGGGCGAGGCGGGGCCGCAGAAGTGCCACCGTCAGGATGAACAGGATGTAGAGCCCGACCAGCATCAGGCCCGGCACGAGGGCGCCGAGGAACATGTCGCCCGCGCTGGTCGAGACGACGCCGTATTCCGAGGGCATGGCGACCTCGCCGGTGCTCTGACGGTAGAGCACCTTGCGCGCCGTGTCGGCCTGGTCGACCGCGCTGGCCAGCTGGTCGGCGAGGATGATGAGCACGATCGAGGGCGGGATGATCTGCCCCAGCGTGCCCGAGGCCGCGATTGCGCCGGTCGCGAGCGGCTGCGAGTAGTTGTGCCGCATCATCGCCGGCAGCGAGATCAGGCCCATCGCCACCACCGTGGCGCCGACGATGCCGGTGGTCGCGGCCAGCAGCGCGCCCACGAACACCACCGCAATGCCGAGGCCGCCGGGGATCGGGCCAAACAGCTGCGCCATGGTGACCAGCAGGTCCTCGGCGATCTTCGAGCGCTGCAGCATGATGCCCATGAAGATGAACAGCGGAATCGCGATCAGCGTGTCGCGTTCGGGCTCCCAGTAGACGCCGCGCAGGTTGGTGACGCCGGCGCTGAGCCACGCCGATGGGCCGCCGCTGTGGAAATAGGCATCCGGGTTGCCGGCGAAGAGGTGGCCGGCCGCGGCCGCGAGGCCGATGGTCAGGATTGCCGAGCCGGGCAGCGCGAAGGCCACGGGATAGCCCGAGCCGAGCGCGATCACCATCAGCAGGATCAGGATGAGAAGGAAGACGAGTTCCATGTCAGTTCTGCCTCAATGCCGGCTCACATCATCTCGGAATGGGCTTCGTGCGCGCCGGGCTCGCCGCGGCGATCCGCGAAGGCATCGAAAAGTTGCGCCACGAACTGGAGCAGCATGGTGATGGCGAAGACCCCGAGAAAGCCTGCCATGAAGTACTTCACATACATGCCGAACCCGGCCTGCGTGACCTCGAAGACGAGGATCGGGCTCGCGATGATGCTGGCCTTGCTGCCGAAGCCGATCACCAGGATCGTCCAGCACAGCGTCATGCCGAGGAGAATCGATCCCCAGCCGTTCACCAGCCCCTTGGCCCGGCGCGAGAAGCCCGCATAGAGCAAGTCCACGCGCACATGGGCGTCCTCGAGCAGGGTGTAGGCCGAGGCGAACAGGAACAGCGCGCCGTACCAGAAGCGCACGAGATCGGCCATGAAGGCCTGCTCGTACGAGAAGATGAAGCGCAGGATGACGATCAGCAGCTCCGCCAGCACCACGAGGAAGGCCAGCCAGACCACGCTGAGACCCCGCGTCACCGCCCCGATCACGATGCCCAGGACCACCAGCGGCACATGCACGTTCATCCCCCGGAACTGCGAGCGCCCCAGATCGCCCGCGAGCTGCGCCCCCACCAGCCCCTCGAGCATGCCCTCGACGCGCAGGAACGAGATCACCGCGTCCCCTGCACCGACCAGCAGCACGACCCAGAAGGCGGCGCGCACCAGGAAGGCGTTGAAGTTGCTGACACGCGTCGCGTCGGCCCTGAGCGGCGTGCCGGCCGAGCGCAGCACGTGCAGGATGCCGATCAGCGGCAGGCCCAGGTAGATGGCGGCTTGAATTATTCCCTGGGTGGTCGGACCGCCCGCCGCGAGGACGCTGCCCGCGCCGGGGAAATCCATCCAGATTGTGAGGATCGCGTTTGTCATGAACGCCACGAGGAAGGCGAGCATCCCCCAGCCAAAGGCCCGTACCAAGAACGTCCCCGACCCGCCGCTCGTCGTCATGGCCGTCATCCCCGTCAAGCAGATTGCGAAAAGGGACGAGGCCGCAGCCTCGTCCCGACCGACCCGAAGTCAGGCCGTCAGCGCGCCGCTCAGAGCCCGAGCACGCGGTTGCGCTTCACGACATAGGCCGCGTCCGAGATCGCGGTCCATGCACCGATGTCCGTGCGCGCCGCTGCGACGCTGTCCATGATGCGCTTGGCCAGATCCGAGTGGTCGCGCACCTCCTCGAACACCTCGCCCGCCGCCTCGCCGAACGCCTCGTAGACGTCGTCGTTGAACTCGCGGAGTTCGACGCCGTTTTCCTTGATCAGCTTTGTGAGGTAGGTGCCGTTGTTGGCGTTGGTCTCGGCCATCTGGCGCGCGTTTTCCTCGTTGCACGCCGCGTGGATGATGGCCTGGTCGTTCTTCGAGAGCGAGCCCCACCACGAGGCGTTCATGCCGAGCGAGAGCTGCGAGCCCGGCTCGTGCATGCCCGGCCAGTAGTAGTACTTGGCGGCTTCGTAGAACTTGAGGAAGTAGTCGTTCCAGGGACCGACCCACTCGGTGGCGTCGATCGCGCCCGAGACGAGGTTCTCGTAGATCTGGCCGCCCGGCAGCGAGACCGGCGAGCCGCCGAGCTTCGCGATCACGTCACCGCCCTGGCCGGGGATGCGCATCTTGAGGCCCTTGAGATCGTCGGGCGAGTTGATCTCCTTGTTGAACCAGCCGCCCATCTGCACGCCGGTGTTGCCGCAGGCGTAGCACTTCACGCCGAACTCGGCGCCCAGCTCGTCCCACAGCTCCTGGCCGCCGGCATATTTGATCCAGGCGTCCTGCTCGGTGTAGGTCAGGCCGAACGGGATGGCCGTGAAGGGCGCCCAGCCCGGATGCTTGCCCTTCCAGTAGTAGTCGGCGCCGATGTAGGCCTGCGCGTTGCCCGACGCGACCTCGTCGAACGAGTCGAAGGCGCCCACGCGCTCGCCGGCGGCGAAGTACTGGGTGGTGATGCGGCCCTCGGTCAGCTCGGTGATGCGGGCGGCAAGACGCTGCGCACTGGTGCCAAGCCCGGGGAAGTCGCGCGGCCATGTCGATACGATCACCATGTCGATCTTCGACTGCGCGATCGCGGGGGCGGCGAGCGTGCTGGCTGCACCCGTCAGCGCGGCGCCCTTGAGGAAGAGGCGGCGTTCCATTTGTGATATCCCTCCGGTCTGTTGGTCTCGGTTGGTTTTGTGCATCCGAATTGGTTCTGCGGCGGATGCTTTCTCCGATGTGATTTGCCGATGTCAACCGTACATCGGAGCCTCGGTGGCACCATTGCAGAAACATCAGTGGCACCATTGCTATCGGCATAGCCTGCAGTGCGCAAGCGCCGTGGTGCCGCTTTCAGGCAGACATTTCCGCCTGCCGGACGGCCTCGCGCGTCCGTCTCTGTGCCATTCCGGGGCATTGGCGGCTTTCGGGCGTCGCCAGCACGGCAGTCGGCGCGACGGGCCGTCTCGCGGGCGCCCGCAACGCCGATCAGCTCTGCGTGAACGGCCGGCCGGGGGCGAGCGGCGGCTCCGGGCGCGCTGCGTGTCCGAATCGATTGCGGCCTTCGCGGCGGGCGACTCGGGTGCTGCCAGTCCCCGGCGCCGTCCGCCCGAGACGATCTCGGGCGCGCAACGTCGCGCATGACATCCGCCCCGCCGGGTGGCTACAGTCCGCCCGGACCGCAACCCGCGACGGAGCCCGGAGAATGAGCGCGAACGACCACGACCTCGTGATCCGCGGCGGCATCGTGGTGACGGCGGGCGAGACCATGCGGGCTGACATCGCGATCCGCGGCGAGCGGGTCGCCGCGATCGGCGAGGGGCTGGGCCCTGCCCGGCGCGAGATCGACGCAGCCGGCCGCATCGTCACGCCGGGGGGCGTCGACGCCCATTGCCACATCGAGCAGATCTCGGGCACTGGCGTGATGAACGCCGACACCTTCGAGACCGCGACGCGGGCCGCCGCCCTTGGCGGCACCACCAGCGTGATCTCGTTCGCGTCCCAGCATCCCGGGATGCGGCTGCGCGACGTTGTGGACGACTATACCGCGCGGGCCGCGCGCGGCGCGATCGTGGACCACGCCTTCCACATGATCGTCTCGGATCCCGACGAGGCGGCGCTCACGCGGGACCTGCCGGCGCTGATCGCCGAGGGGCATCGCTCGATCAAGATCTTCACCACCTACGACAAGGTGCGGCTGGGCGACGAGCAGATCCTCGACCTGATGGCCTGCGCGCGCGAGCATGGCGCGCTGGTCTGCATCCATGCCGAGAACGACGGCCTGATCCGCTGGATGACGAGGCGCCTGCTCGCGGCGGGCCTGACCGCGCCCGCCGCCCACGCGCTGAGCCATCCCCGCGTGGCCGAGGTCGAGGCCATGGAGCGCATGATCCGGCTCGCCGCCTTCGTCGACCAGCCCATCGTGCTGTTCCACGTCTCGACCGCCGAGGGGGTCGGCGTGGTCGCCCGCGCGCGCGCCGCCGGCCTCAGGGTGCATGCCGAGACATGCCCGCATTACCTGTTCATGACGGCCGAGGTGCTCGACCGGCCCGGCATCGAGGGCGCGAAGTTCATGTGCAGCCCGCCGCAGCGCGAGGTCCTGGATCAGGACGCGCTGTGGCAGGGGCTTGCCACCGGCGATCTCGGCTACGTCTCGTCCGACCATTCGCCCTATCGCTTCGACCAGTCGGGCAAGCTACGGGCCGGCCCCGCTCCCTCGTTCGACCGCATCGCCAACGGGCTGCCGGGAATCGGGCTTCGACAGGCGCTGATGTTCGACGCGATGGTCTCTAAGGGCCGGCTGGGGGCGCAGCGCTTCGTCGAGCTGACATCGACGGCGCCAGCGCGGCTTTACGGCCTCGCGGGAAAGGGCACGATCTCGGTGGGTTCGGACGCGGACCTCGTGATCTGGGACCAGGACCGGCGCGTCACCCTGAGCGACGCCGACGGGCAGGACAATGCGGGCTACACGCCCTTCGCCGGGCGCGAGATCACCGGCTGGCCGCAGATGGTGCTGCTGCGGGGCCGCGCGATCGTCGAGGGCGGGCGGTTGACCGGCGAGCCCGGCGGGGGCCGCCTGCTGCGCCGTGCGGTGGGGGAGACGATGCGCCCCACCGGCCGCCAGGGCGCCGAGCTTGCGGCAATGGGCGGAACCCCCGCATGGCGGTGACGCGGCGCTTGCCCTGCGGCGCGGTCGCTGGCAGACCCGGCGGAGCAGGCGGCGACGGCCGCTTGGGCGGCGGGAGTGACCGAATGCAGGACCGGGCTCGAAGTGCGGTGGCGTCCCGCCCGCGCGCCGGCCGGAGGACGGAGGGCGCATGAGCGGCAGGCTGTTCGTCGTCAACCCCAACAGCTCGCGCACCGTCACCGCTGCGATCGACGCGGGGATTTCGCGCCTTCGCCGGCCGGACGGGCCCGAGATCATCTGCCGCACGCTCGCCGAGGGGCCGCCGGGCATCGAGAGCCAGCTCCAGGCGGATCGGGTGATCGAGCCCTTGCTGCGGCATTGCCTCGCGCTCGAGCCCGAGGCGTCCGGCTTCGTGATCGCCTGCTTCGGCGATCCGGGCCTGCACGCCCTGCGCGACGCGACCGCGAAGCCGGTGCTGGGGATCGCGGAGTGCGCGGTGCTGACGGCGATGAGCCTGGGCCAGAGGTTCGGCGTGATCTCGATCCTGCCGCCCTCGGTGCCGCGGCATATCCGGTATTTCGGCGCCATGGGTGTGCTCGACCGCCTGGCGGGGGATCTGCCGCTGGGCCTTGGCGTGGCCGAGCTGGCCGATGCGGATCGCACCCTCGGCCGGATGATCGAGACGGGCCGGCGGCTGCGCGACGCGCATCTGGCGGATGTGCTGATCATGGGCTGCGCCGGGATGGCGGCCTACCGCGACCGGCTGGAGCAGGAGACCAGCCTGCCGGTGGTCGAGCCCACGCAGGCCGCCGTCGCCATGGCCTTGGGACAGATCGCACTGGGCTGGCGTCGCCGGCCGCGCGTCGAAGGGGAGAGGGAATGACCAGACTGGACGAATCCGCGCGCGGTGTCTTCGTGATCGCCGTGACGCCCTTCAAGGCCGACGGGGCCGTCGATTTCGACAGCATCGACCGGATGGTCGATTTCTACCTCGGCGCCGGCGCCGACGGGCTCACGGTGCTGGGCATGATGGGCGAGGCGCCGAAGCTCACGGCCGCCGAGTCGGGCGAGGTCGTGCGCCGCGTGCTGGGCCGCGTGGCCGGGCGCGTCCCGGTTGTGGTGGGCGTCTCGGCGCCGGGCTTCGCGCAGATGCGCGCGCTGTCCCAGGCGGTGATGGGCGATGGGGCCGCGGGGGTCATGGTGGCGCCGCCCGCCTCGCTTTCGACCGACGAGCAGATCGTCGCCTATTACCGCGGCGTGGCCGAGGAGCTGGGCGACACGCCTTTCGTGCTGCAGGACTATCCGCTGGTGACCAAGGTGCAGATCGCGCCGTCCGTCATCCTGAAGATCGTCGAGGACCTGCCCACCTGCGTCATGCTCAAGCATGAGGACTGGCCCGGCCTGTCCAAGATCTCGGCGCTCCGCGCGGCATCCGACGCGGGGTCGAGGCGGATCTCGATCCTGTGCGGAAATGGCGGGCTGTTCCTGCCCGAGGAGATGGGGCGCGGCGCCGACGGGGCGATGACCGGCTTCGCCTATCCCGAGATGATGGTCGAGGTGTGCCGCAACCATTTCGCCGGCACGCCCGAACGCGGGCGCGACCTGTTCGACGCCTACCTGCCGCTCGCCCGGCTCGAACAGCAGCCCGGCATCGGGCTCGCGATCCGCAAATATGTGCTCGCGCGGCGCGGCGTGATCGCCGAGCCGGTGCTGCGTCGCCCCGGCGCGCGGCTGAGCGCCGCCGACATCGCCGAGGTCGAGACGCTGATCGCGCGGCAAGAGAGGCGGCTTGCCGAACTCGGGTGACGGTCCGTCCCGGCGGCGGGGCGCCCCTGTGACAGCGGGGCGATCCGGGGTTTTTGGCGTTGGCGGGGTCAGGGGCGCCGCCCTTGGGCGCAGTCGGTCCATCTGCCGCATCGGGCGGCGCTGCCGCGAGGCGGGCCCGGTGCTATGCTGGGCAGGCTGTGCAGAGTATGGAGCGCGAGATGCCGAACCCCTCATCCGGGATGCCGATCGCCGACGACCCCGCCGGAATGCCGATGGAGGCACCCGCCGAGCCCTTTCCGTGGCAGAGCCCCAAGGACCCCTGCGACGACTGCGAGGCGCTCGAGCGCGTGATGGCGACCATGGCACGGCCCAGCTACCGGCTGGCCGATCACGATGTCGACTTCCTGCAGGCCGACGACACCCGCGGTGCGCGCCTGCAACTCGACTATCTCAAGGCCGAGCAGGGTCTCGCCGCGCATGGCATCGCGCACACCATCGTGGTGTTCGGCAGCGCGCGCATCCCCGAGCCGCGCGCGGCGCGGCGCCGGCTCGACGCGGCACGCGAGGCGCTCGATCTCGCGCCCGACGACCCGGCCGCGCGCCGTGCCGTGGCGCTGGCCGAGCGGATCGCCGACAACAGCCGCTACTACGACGTCGCGCGCGAGTTCGCGGCGCTTGTCGGCCGCCTCGACGGGCGCCCCCATGGCGAGCGCATCGCGATGATGACGGGCGGAGGGCCAGGGCTGATGGAGGCCGCGAACCGGGGCGCCTTCCAGGTCGGGATGCAGTCGGTCGGGCTCAACATCAGCCTGCCCTACGAGCAGTATCCCAACCCCTACATCACGCCGGACCTGTGCTTCCAGTTCCACTATTTCGGGATGCGAAAGCTGCACTTCCTGTACCGCGCCTGCGCGCTGGTGGCGTTCCCCGGCGGCTTCGGCACCTTCGACGAGGTGTTCGAGACGCTGACGCTGATCCAGACGCGCAAGATCGCGCCCCTGCCGGTCGTTCTCGTCGGTCGCGCCTTCTGGTCGCGGGCGGTCGACTTCGACTTCCTGGTGGCCGAGGGGATGATCGCGGGCGAGGATCTCGAACTCTTTTCGGTGGTCGAGACCGCCGAGGAAATCCAGGCCCGGATCGCCGCGTGGCACGAGGCGCGCGGCGCGCCGCTGTTTCCCTGAACGGGGCGCGGCGGCCAGCGAAGGAGGCGGGGGCGATGGAGATCGCGTTTCACGGCGCCGCGCGGCAGGTCACGGGGTCATGCCACCTGGTGACCTGCGCGGGCACGCGGATCCTGATCGACTGCGGCATCTTCCAGGGGGGGCACGAGCTCGACGAGGACAACGCCGCGCCCTTCGGCTTCGAGCCCCCGACGGTCGATTTCCTGCTGCTGACCCACGCGCATCTCGATCACTGCGGACGCTTGCCGCTGCTTGTGCGGCGCGGCTTCGACGGCGAGGTGATCGCGACGGCGCCGACGCGCGAGCTGGCGCGGCTGGTGCTGCTCGATGCCGGAAAGCTGCAGGAGGAGGAGGCGAAGCGCTGGCGCAAGCGCGGGCGGGCGGCTCCCACCGCCGACGGTCCGCTCTACGACACGCTCGACGTGCTGAACGCCTTCGACCGCTTCGGCCGGACCGCGCGCTATGGCACCCGCATCCAGCTGCGCGAGGGGATCGCCGCGACCTTCTTCGACGCGGGCCACATCCTCGGCTCGGCCTCGATCCTGCTGGAGCTGACCGAGCGGGGGCAGACGCGCCGGGTGCTGTTCTCGGGCGATCTGGGCGGGCGCGAAAGCCCGCTGTTCCTGTCGCCCGAGCCGCCGGGGCCCGTCGATGCCGTGGTGATGGAGACGACCTATGGCGACCGCGACCACCGCTCGCGCGCGGCGTCGGTGGCCGAGCTCTACGGCGCGATCCGCGCCACGCTCGAGCGCGGCGGCAACGTCGTGATCCCGTCCTTCGCGATGGAGCGCGCGCAGGAGATCCTGTTCCATCTCGGCGAGGGCAAGCGCCATGGGAAGGTGCCCAAGACCTTGCAGGTGTTCCTCGACTCGCCGATGGCGATCTCGGCCACCGAGATCTTCCGCCGCCACCCCGATGCCTACCGCCACGAGATCGCGCAGATCTTTGCCGCCGGGCACGACCCGTTCGAGCTGCCGGGCTTGCACCTCGTTTCCGAGGCGGGCGAGTCTGCGGCCCTCAACCAGATCCGATCGGGCGCGCTGATCCTGGCCGGGTCGGGCATGTGCACCGGGGGCCGCATCCGTCATCACCTGCGGCACAACCTGCCGCATGCCGATTGCAGCGTCGTCTTCGTGGGCTTCGCCGCCGAGGGCACGCTGGCGCGGCGCATCATCGACGGGGCGCAGAAGGTGAGGATCTTCGGCGACGAGGTGCCGGTGCGGGCCCGGATCCACACCATCAACGGCTTCTCGGCGCATGCCGACGCGAGCGAGCTGCGCGCCTGGCACGCCCGCCTGGGCGGGCCGGGGACAACCTTCCTCGTGCATGGCGAGCCGTCCTCGATGACCGCGCTGGCCGAGGGGCTGGGCACCGGCGCGGTGGTCATGCCCGCGATGCACGAGGCCTTCGAGATCTGACCCCCCGCGCGTAGCGCGCGCGGCGCCACGGAGGGGCTCCGCGCGCGCCTCAGCGGAAGACGCGCATCCAGCCGAGGCCGTCGCCCGTCGCGCCGCGCGGGCGGTATTCGGCGCCGAAGAAGCCGTCATGGCCAAGCGCCGCGATCGCCGGCAGCAGGCGATCATAGGCGATCTCGCCCTCGTCGGGCGCGCCGCGGTCCGGGACGCCCGCGAACTGCACATGCCCGGTCACCGGCGCGAGGCGCTGGAAAAGGCGCGTGAGATCGCCGTGGAGGATCTGCAGGTGATAGCAGTCGAACATCAGCCGCACCTCGGGCCGGCCCAGGGCCGCGATGATCCCGGCCGCCTGGTCCGCGCCGGCGAGGAAGTAGCCGGGCGCGTCGCGCGGGTTGAGCGGCTCGATTAGAACGCCCATCCGTTCGCGCCGGGCACGCTCGGCGGCATGGGCGAGGGTGTCGAGATAGGCGTCATGCGCGGCGGGACCCGCGGCCACGCCCGCCATGACATGGACGTGGCGCGCGCCGATCGCGGCGCCATAGTCGAAGGCCTGCCCGCTCGCCGCCCGCGCCTCGGCCTCGCGGCCGGGCAGGGCGCCAAGCCCGTTCTCGCCGCGCGCGGGATCGCCGCGCGGCGTGTTCAGCGACAGCACCGGCAGCCCCGTCTCGTCCAGCGCGCCCCGCACCTCGGCCGCGGGCACGTCATAGGGCCAGTGCAACTCGACCGCGTCGAAGCCCGCCGCCGCCGCAGCGCGGATCGCGTCCGGCAGCCGCAGGTCGGTCCAGAGAAAGCCGAGATTGGCGGACAGCCGGATCATGCGTCCCACTCCAGTCCAAAGGTCGCGACGAGGTCGCGGATCTGGGCCTCGTTCAGCCCGACCGCACCGGTCGAGCGGGTCAGGAGGGCAAGGCGCGCGGTCTCCTCGAGCTCCTCGATCGCGTTCACCGCCGCCTCGAGGTCCGCGCCCGCGACCACCGGCCCGTGATTGGCCAGCACCACCGCCGAGCGCCGTCCGGCGAGGCTGCGCACCGCCTCGCCCATCGCCGGGTCGCCGGGACGGAAATAGGGCAGCAGCCGGACGCGGCCCAGCCGCATGACCGAATAGGCCGTGAGCGGCGGCAGCAGCCAGTCGGGGTCCGTGCCCGGCAGCATCGACCAGGCGACCGCGTGGGTCGAATGCAGATGCGCCACCGCCCCCGCCTTGTCGCCGCGCGTCTCGTAGAAGGCCGCGTGCAGCGCCATCTCCTTGGTCGGCGCATCGCCATCGAGCAGGCGCCCATGCCGGTCCAGCCGGCTCAGCCGCGCCGGGTCAAGACGGCCGAGGCTCGCTCCCGTGGGCGTGACCAGCAGCCCCCCATCCGGCAGCCGCGCCGACAGGTTGCCCGAGGCGCCGCAGATCAGCCCGCGCCCGAACAGCGAGGCGCCAAGCGCGCAGATCTGCTCGCGCAGCCTCGCCTCGGCGCTCATGCGGCCTCCAGCATGCGGGCGGCCTTCTCGAAGAAGTCCTCGGCGCCGAAATTGCCGGACTTGAGCGCGAGCGCCAGCCCGCCGGCCCTGAGGGCGGGGACGCCGGGGTCGATCTCGGGCCCGATCTCCAGCGCGTCGAGCCCCAGCCCCTCGACCACGGCGCCCGAGGTCTCGCCCCCCGCGGTGACGAGGCGGGTGACGCCCGCCGCGACGACCAGCGACGCCGTGCGCGCAAGCAGCGTCTCGAGCGCGGCCGCGACCGTCTCGCGCCCGAAGCTCTCCTGCGCCGCCCGCACGGCCGCGGGATCGGCCGAGGAATAGGCGAGCGGCAGCCCGTCCGGGTGCGACAGCAGGAAGCGGGCCACCGTCTCGGGCGTCGTCTCGCCCGCCATCACCCGCTCGGCACGGATCTCCATTGCCGGGTGGTGGCGCGCGTGGCGGGCGACCTGCGCGCGCGTGGCGGCCGAGCACGAGCCCGACAGGATCGCGCAGGGGCCGCCGATGCCGTGCCAGGCCATGCCGGCGCCCGCGATCAGCCCCTCGCGCCGGAAATTCGCAGGCAGGCCCAGCGCGACACCCGAGCCGCCGGTGATCAGGGCAAGGTCGCGTGCGGCCTCGCCGATCGCCATCAGGTCCGAGTCCCGGATCGCATCGACCACGACCAGCACGCGGCCCGCGGCGCGCTGCCCCGCCAGCGCGGCGCTGATCGCATCCGCGCCCGCCAGCACCGAGGCCGCCCCGACATGGCCCACGGGGTGGACCGTCTGCGGCGCGAGCCAGCGCCGGATGTCGGGGTCGGTCATCGGCGTCAGCGGATGGCTCTCCATGCCCGACTCGCTCAGCAGGCGGTCATTGACGAACAGATGCCCCTGGTAGACCGAGCGTCCGGCGGCGGGGAATGCCGGGCAGACGATCGCGCAGTCGGTGCCCAGTGCCGCGATCAGCGCGTCGGCCACCGGGCCGATGTTCCCCTCGGGCCGCGAATCGAAGGTCGAGCAGTACTTGAAGAAGAACTGCCTGCACCCTTGCGCGCGCAGCCATTCCAGCGCCGCCAGAGATTGCGCGACCGCCTGGGCCGGCGGGATCGTGCGCGACTTCAGCGCGACCACGCCTGCCTCGACGCCCGGCGCCGCCGGCCCCGACGGGACGCCGCAGTACTGCACGGCGCGCATGCCACCCTTGGCCAGCGTGTTGGCGAGATCCGACGAGCCGGTGAAATCGTCGCCGATGCAGCCCAGCAGCATCACCCCCCTCCCGGCAGTTCGAGGCCCGCGTTCCGGGCATAGACCTTGGCGACCGCGGCGTCGTCCTCGGCGCCATGGCCCGCCCCCGAGGCCGCGAGGAACTGTTGCAGCGCCGCCGAGGCGACCGGCGCCGAGAAGCGCGCGGCGCGCGCAATGTCCGACACGATGCCAAGGTCCTTCACGAAGATGTCGACCGCCGAATGGGGCGTGTAGTCGCCGCGCGCGATGTGCGGCCCGCGGTTCTCGAACATCCACGAGGTGCCCGCGCATTTCGAGATGACCTCGACCGTTCGCGCCGGGTCGAGGCCCAGCTTCATGCCGAAGGTGATGGCCTCGGCTGCGGCCGCGATGTGGACGCCGGCCAGAAGCTGGTTGACCGCCTTCATCGCCGAGCCCGCGCCGGCCTCGTCGCCCAGCTCGAACACCGTCTCGGCCATCGCGTCGAGCGCGGGCCGCGCTGCCGCGAAGGCGGCCTCCGTGCCCGAGGCCATGACGCCGAGCCGCCCCGCCGCCGCCCGTGCCGCGCCACCCGAGATCGGGGCGTCGAGGTAGTGGATGCCGCGCGCCGCCAGCCGCGACGCGCTCGCCCGCGCGTGGTCGGGCGGGACGGTCGTGCAGTTGACCACCACGGCGCCCGGCTTCATCCCCGCGGCGATGCCGCCCTCGCCGAACAGGACCGCGTCGGACTGCGCGGCGTTGACCACGACGATCACGACCGCATCGGCCGCGGCGATGGCCGCCTCGCGCGGCCCGCCGGCGCCGCCGCGCTCGCGCAGCGCCGCCTCCCGCGCGGGGCTGATGTCGACGCCAAGCGTCGGAATGCCCGCGCGGATGAGCGAGCAGGCCATGCCGAAGCCCATCGAGCCAAGACCGACCAGAACAGCTTCCATGCGGCAATCCCTCCCATGCGTGGTGGCGCGGCCGGGCGGCCCCGGCGCGTCGAATGATTGTGTTAGCGCTATCACTTGTCAATCGATTTATGTTTACGCTAACATATCGGTCACTCCGCCAACCGTGCCGGTTGCGGTTCCTGCAGGAAGGGCAAGGGCTTGAGAGGGTGAGCAGTCCCACACTCGCCGATGTCGCGCGCCTCGCCGGGGTCAGCGAGATGACGGTCTCGCGCGCGATCAGCGGCCGGGGCTACGTCTCGGACGAGACGCGCCGGCAGGTCGAGGCCGCGGCGGCGGCAGTCGGCTACACGCCGAACCGCCTCGCCGGCGCATTGGCGAGCGAGCGCACCCCCCTCGTCGCCGTCGTCCTGCCGACGCTGTTCAACGCGGTCTTTCCCGAGGTCCTCGCCGGCATCGGGCAGGGGCTCGAGCCCGGTGGCATGACGCCCGTCTTCGGCGTGACCGAGTATTGTGCCGAGACCGAGGAACGGGTGGTGCGCGAACTGCTGAGCTGGCGCCCCGCGGGGATGATCGTGACCGGGCTCGAGCACAGCGATGGCACGCGCCGCCTTCTGGCCGGCTGCGGCGCGCGGGTGGCCGAGATCATGGACACCGACGGCACGCCGGTCGCCGCGTGCTTCGGCCTCTCGCACCGGGCCGTGGGCGCCGAGATGGCGCGGCATCTGCTGGCAAGGGGCTACCGCCGCTTCGGCTATGCCGGGGCCTTCCTCGACCACGACCTGCGCGCCCGAAAGCGCCGCGACGGCTTCATTGAGGCGGTCCGCGACGCGGGGGCGCGGGTGGTGCGCGAGCTTGCCCCGGCCGAGCGCTCCTCGATGCTGCTGGGCCGGCGGCTGACGGCCGATCTGCTGGCCTGCGGCGAGCGGATCGACGCGATCTTCTTCTCGAACGATGACATGGCGGCGGGCGGGCTGATGCACTGCCTCGCGCACGGCGTCGAGGTGCCCGGCGGCGTCGCGCTCGCAGGCTTCAACGGCCTCGAACTGGGCGAGGCGCTGCCCATCCCGCTCACCACCTTCCGCTCGCCCCGCTTCGAGATCGGCCGCGCCGCCGCCGCCTGGATCGCCGCTGCGGACGACGTGCCCGCGCCGCCCCGCGTGACCCTCGACGGAGAGATCGTGCCGGGCGGCACAAGCTGAGCGGCACACTTGGCGGGGTGCAGGGCGCTCGATCTGTTGCGGTATCTGCAGTCGGGCTCCCGGCCCCTGCGTGTTCCCAAACCCGCTGCGCCCTTGTAAGGTTCTTCGGAATTGCGACGGGACGCGCATAATTCCCTCCAGCGACGGGCGAGAGCATTCGATGTCGATATTGTCGCCCTATCTTTCCCGCGCGAGACAGGCTGTGGTCTCGAGGCATGTCAGGGGAAGCGTTCTCGATATCGGCTGCCAGCATGGGCAGCTCTACGACATGCTGAGGCCGCAGATCTCGCGCTACGCCGGCGTCGATCTCGATGCAGACGCCATCCAGACCGCGCGGCAGAAGCACCGGGACTGCGACTTTCGCGTCATCAACATCGATGATGAACCGCTGGGCTTCGAGAGCGAGTTCGATACCGTCGTCATGATGGCCGTGATCGAGCACATCTTCAACCTCAAGTCCGTGGGTCAATCGCTGGCCCGCGCCCTCAAGCCGGGAGGGGTCGTGCTCGTGACGACACCAACCCCGTTCGGCAACGACATCGTGCATCCCGTAGGCGTTGCGCTGGGCCTGTTCAGCAGGGCCGCGGGCGATGATCACATCGCCATCTTCAACCGCAGGCGGCTCGAGATCTTCGCGCACGAGATAGGGCTTGTGCTGAAGTCGCACCGGACGTTCCAGTTCGGCTGCAATCAGCTGGCGATCCTTCAGAAACCGTGACGCGCGCACGCGGCCCGCGGGTTCCGACGCCCGGAGGAACGGCGCGCGGGCAGGGCCGTGCGCGCGATGCCGCGTCACGGCGCCAGCAGCGCGTCCGCCAGTCCGTGCCATGTGCACCGCGCACGAAGTTCCGCGATCCCCGGATGCATCGCCGCCGCGGCATCGCGCGAGGCGCGCCGCGCGATCGTCTCGGCCAGGGCTTCGGCACTTCCGGCAGTGAACAGCCACCCGGTCACGCCATCGTCGACCGAGGCGGCAAGGCCGGGAACGTCGCTCGCGATGACTGGCCGCTCGTACCATTGCGCAAGGGCGACGACGCCGGACCCCGTTGCAGTCCGGTAGGGCGCGACGACGGCATCACAGCGTGCGAAGTACTCGGCGGCCTCCTCGTCCGGGACGTAGCGCGGCACCAGCTCCACGTGGTCGGCGAGGTCGAGGTCGGCAATAAGCCGGTCCGTGTCGGCGCGTCCGTTCCAGAACTCGCCGACGACGGCCAGCCTCACGTCCCGAAGCCCTGCGAGCTTGAGCGCCCTGAGGGCGATGTCCAGCCCCTTGTAGGGACGGACGATGCCGAAGAACAGAAGCTCGAGGCCGCGCTCGCGCGGCAGTGTCCCTTTCGGCTTCGGATACGTGTCGTACAACGGATGCGGAAACGTTCTCGCCGGAGTGCCCGGCGCCAGCCGCGAGAGGTCCGCGAGGATCGATGCGTTGTGCGTCACGAAGCGGCTGGCCTGAGCAAGCTGAAAGCGCGTTAGGGCCGTCTTCCATGCCGCCTTTTCATGGTCCTCGGCGTTGTGGACGATCATCGCGACGGGAACGCCGGCACGGCGCAGAAGGCGCGCTACGCTGCCAAGGGCGGGCGCGACGAAGCAGGTCCAGGCCGGCAGGATGACGAGGTCGGGCCTCTTTAGGATGATATCTCGCGCGACCCGGTGCCAGTTGAACGGGTTGAGCGCATCGAGCTGGAATGCAACGTCGATCCCCGCCGGAGCTTGCCCCTGCGGGTCCCGCTCGTCGCTTCCGGGGTAGAGCAGCGCCGGATACTGGCGCGCGAACGACACGACGGAGAGCTCGACTCCCGTTCGGGCGGCCAGTGCCGAGGCGAGCGCCGTGGTATGCCGGGCGATGCCGCTGCGATAGGGACTAACCGGGCCGACGACGACGACCTTCATTGGTTTGTCGGATGGGTGAGCCGCCGGGGGCGGGGAGGGATCGGTGCACGCGTCTGGTCGCATCGGGTTCCCCGGCTCGGTTGGCGCGCGGGACCCGGTACTGGGTGCCGCATGGGCACTCCGGCACGACGTCGGATCCAGGTCGCGCAGGCGACGATCAGGGCTTGAACTATCCAATCCCGGCTCGCGACCGCGCAACCCTCTTGCGCGAGGCGCAGGCCGCGGCCCGTCGCCGGACGCGCGAAATCCCGCCCGACTTTGCGATGGAAAGCGGCTGGAAATCCGTCGAGGAACAGGGCAGACCCGAGGAAGCGGAAACCAGGACCGGCGGGACCCGAGTGCCACACGAACCCGGCTACATGACGCCCGACGCGGTCGGGCAGGCGGCGCCCGTGCGTTCCGACACGCCCACTGTCTCGATCGGCCTTCCCGTCTTCAACGGCGAGGCGACGATCGGGGTGGCGATTGCGGCGATCCTCGGCCAGTCCTTCGCCGACATCGAACTCGTCATCTCGGACAACGCCTCGACCGACGCGACGTTGGCGATCTGCGAGGCGGTGGCGCGGCGCGACCTGCGTGTGCGGGTGCTGCGCCAGCCGCGCAACCTCGGGCCGGTCGCGAACTTCGAGGCCGTGCTGCGGGCCGCGCGGGGGCCGTATTTCATGTTCGCCGCCGCCGACGACCGGGTGGCGCCGCACGCCGTGGCCGAGATGCTCGCCATGATCGAGGCCGCGCCGGGGGCGGCCGCCTGCGCGCCGCGCGCGCTCATCGAGTTCGCCGGCGGGCGAACGCGCGAGGCGCGGGGCTCGGGCGCCATCACTGGGCCAGCTTGCCTGCGTCTCGCGCGATTCCTGTTGCGGCCCTCGGACAATACCCGCTTCTACGGGCTCTACCGCACCGGGGTGATGCGCGCGGCCTACATCCCCGGGCGGGCGTTCCACGGCTTCGACTGGGTCGTCTCGGCCCTGACGCTGGCGATGGGCGGGCATCTGCGGTCCGCCTCGATCGTGCTGCGCCGCGAGGGGGCGGCGCCGGGAAAGTATCACCGGCACCTGTTCGCGCAGGAGCGGTCCTGGCTGCACCGCCTGCTGCCGGTCGCGCGCATGTCGGCCGAGTTGCTCGCGCGGCTCGGCCCGCGGCACCGGGTCTGCGTGCTGCCGTCGCTGATCGTCGTCAACCTGCACCAGAGCCTGTTCCTTGTGCTCTCGATGCTGCGCGGAAGGCTGCGGCCGTGAGGATGCCGCGGGGGATGGCACGGTGCTGAAGGCGCTGGGCAACACGGGGGCGAACCTCGTCGGCGGGCTGGTCGTGATGGCCGCGGTACTCGGCTTCAACGCCCTCTACCTGCGGATGGCGCCGGCCGAGGTGTTCGGCGTCATCTCGCTTCTGCTCACCGTCACGCTGATCCTGCCGGCACTCGACTTCGGGGCAGGCCGGACTGCCGGGCGGCTGATCGCCGGGGCACTCGCCATGGGCGCGGAGGCGCCGGGTCTGCGCCGGTCAATCCTGACGCTGCAACTGTGCAGCGCTGCCGTCGGGCTGGGGCTGGGCGCGGCGCTGGCGGGCGCGGCGCCGGCGATCGCGGCGCATTGGCTCGACGCCGGCAGTCTCCCGGCCGGGGGGCTCGCTTCGGCGCTCGGGCTGATCGCCGTCCTGATCCCGCTGATGATGGTGCGCAACTTCGCCTATGCCTGTCTCAACGGCATGCAGCGGCAGGTACTGTCGAACGCCCTGCTGATGAGCTTCGTGCTGGCGGGCGGCGTGGCGGGCGTCCTGGCCCTGCATCTCGATGCCGGGTCGCTGCCCAGCTTCCTCGCGGCCCAGATCGCGGTGCATTCGGCCGAGGCGGTCGTGGCGGTCGCGACCGCATGGCGGCTGATGCCCGGCGCCGGGGCGCCGCGGCCCGACTGGAGCGTCCTGCGGCGGACATGGCGCTTCGCGGGCGGCGATGCGGGCGCGACGATGATCGGGGCGGCGCTTGCGCATGGCGACCGGATCCTCTTGAGCGCGCTGCTGCCGCTGCCGGATTACGGGCCCTATGCGCTGGTCTCGACCGTGGCGGCGGGGTTGGGCCGGCTGACGGGCCCTTTCGCGGCGGCGTTTCTGCCGCATTTCGTCGGGCTGACCGCGGCGGGCCGGCGCGAGGCGCTGCGCGCCGACTATCTGGTCGCGACGCAGCTTCTGGGCTGCGCGATCATTCCGGTCGCTGCGTCGATGATCGCCTTCTCGCCCGAGATCGTGGCCACGGTCCTCGGTGAGGCGGCTGGCAGCACTGCGCTGCCCTGGGTCCTGTCCATGCTGGTCGCGGCGACGGTGCTGAACAACCTGATGCACCTGCCGCACGGGGTTCAGCTTGCCGCCGGCGACTCGGTCACGGCGCTCAGGTTCACGGCGGCGGGAGGGCTGGCCTATTTGGCGATGATGCTGCTGGTGATCGAGCGGATGGGCATCCTCGCGCCGGCGCTGTCGCTGCTCGTCGTGCAAGGGGTCAGCTTCGTGTTCTTCACGCGGGTGACGCATCGGCTGCTCGGCATTCCCGCCGGGCGCTGGATGCTGCGGGCGATGCTGCGTCCGGCGCTGGGGGCCGCGCCTGCGATCGTGGCGGGTGCGGTGCTTCTGCCGCCGGGCATCGGGCTTGGCGCGGGCGCTGCATGGGTTGCCGGGACCGCAATCGCCGGCTGCGCCGGCGCGCTCGCGGTCTCGCCCGGCGCGCGGCGCGCCATCGCGCGGTTCCGCGGCCGGGCCGGGGAGAGCGCCTGACCCGAAAGTCCGAGGACGCGGGGGCCGCTGATGTTCCGTCGCTCACGCCCTGCGTGTGTCCAATTGTTTCACTCCCGCCTTGCTGGCATACTCCCCCGGGTGGGGGAACTTGCTGACGTATGTCATTTCGCATCGAGGAGGGGGAAGATGCTTTCCAGAATATCACGCCGCGTCTGCGTGCTGGGGCTCGTGCTGGCGATGGGGGCCTGTGAGCCACGGACACAAGACGGGCCGACGCTGATGGCGTTGACGGGCTCAGATCCCTTCGGATCCATCGACATGAAGCTGAAGATCAGCGGCATGCAGGCTAAGGAGGCGGTCTCAACGGAACAGAGTCTCGCGGAAGTGCTTGATGCTCTCGATGCGCCGCCGAATAACAATCTCGGCCGCCGAATCAAGGTGCTTCAGAATGCTCCAACGGCCAAGATGCGGGGTCTTGGAGGCGTGCAGGCACGCGCGCTGCTGGATGCTGCCGATGCGGCGCTCGACAAGGACGGCAACTTTGCCGGCCCGCCGGAGGTCGTCACCGTCAAGGGCCAGATCCAGTCAGCGCAAAATGGTGAGCCAGGGTTTCTCTACAAGTCCGGCGAGCCAATGCACATCTGGGTTCAGATGGTGACAACCTCGACGCGAACCAAGGGAAAGAACCCAAAATCCAAGATCAGTGCCGAGATGTTCCGAGTCGAGATCCCGTTCGATCAGATGGAGGTGGAGCCGAAGACCGGCCCAAAGGGCAATCTTTTCCCCGAGTTTGCAAAACTTGCGTTCAATGTTAGTGAGGACATGATCGAAAGCGATCTGGACTTCAAGCTCTGGGCGGTCGGCGCGCACGTCCGTGTCACGGATTATTGGATTGATGATAACGTCAACCCGAACACAGGGCCCGTCTATGCGCCGGGGCGGAAGTACACTGCAAGCAACGCAACCAATGCGCCAAAATACGTCAAAGAAATCTTTGCCGCGGACTCGGAGGCTTGCTTCGACATGATGTTCGCCAAAGACCCGAGTCTTCCATATGACCAGGATGGGGCATTGCAAGATGGTCAGCTTCCGGCGGGATCAGAGCCCCCCTACTACTGCCTCGGCCGGTGCAAGAACCCGCCGATCGTGAACACGCGCTGAGGCGATGGGCCGGGCACGCGGCTCGCGCCCGGCTCAGAGCTCGAGCTCGGTGCCGCCCTGCTGGGTGGCGGCGAGCAGCGCGTTGCGGATGGCCTCGATCGGGCGGTCGTAGAAGCGGATGCTGGTGCCGATCCGGCCTTCCTCGATCGCCTCGAGGGCGGCGAGACCCTCAGTTAGCCGGCCCGTCCTGTGACAGGCATCGGCCAGCAGCGCCTGGCCGTAGCCCAGGATCTGGCGCGATCCCGTGGCGCGGTACTTTTCGAGCCCCGCCTTCAGCCGCTCGATCCCCAGCGCACTGTCGCCGGTCATCGCCATCGCCCAGCCGAAGACGATCTCGGACCAGGCCTCCCAGTAGATGAACCCGTCGCGGCGGCTGAGCTGGCGCGCCCGCGTGGCCAGTTCCAGCGCCGCGTGCGGGTCGCCCAGCGACTGTTGCGCCGAAGCGAGGATCGAGAAGCCGTAGGCCGCGCTGAAATCATGCCCCGAGACCTCGGAGAGCGCATGCGCCCGCTCTATCGCCGCCCGTGCCCTTTCCACCGCGCCGGCGGTGCCGTCGCTGGTCAGCGCCAGCGTCCAGGCCTGCATCGCGCGGTCCACCACCTCGGGGTCGGCGACGTAGTAGCGGCGCAGCGCCTCCATCTCGACGCCGCGCCGAAGCTGGACGGCCTTTTCGAAATGCTCGAGCGCGCCGTCGAAGCTGCCAAGCATGAAGCAGCTCATGCCCAGCGCGTGATGGCTCAGCACCGCGAAGGCGGGCGCGGCGATCCGCGCTGTCAGGGTAAGCATCTTGCGGGCGAAGTCGTGCGCCATCTCGGCCCGCCCGGCGATCAGGTGCTCGCCGCAGAGCCCGTGCAGGATGGTGAAAAGCCGCGTCTCGTCGCCGTGCTCGGCCACGAGGTCGTGCAGCCGGTCGAGGTTGTCGGTGATGTCCTCGGACCCCCAGGCCCGGGCCTCGAGCGGCACGCACAGGGCCTCGCGCAGCCGGATCTCGGTCGCGACGCGCCGCGCCGGGTCGGCATCGGCCGCGTTCTCGCGCAGCGCGGCCGTCAGGTGCGCGATCGCCTCGGAATTGGCCGATCGCGCGATGGCGCGATGGGCCGCGCGCTCCCACAGCGCGATCGCCCGCAGCGGCTCGCCGGCGCGCGCGCAGTGCTGCGCGACCATCTCGGGCCTGCGGTCGACCAGCTCGGGGAAATGGTCCTCCAGCACCTGCGCGATGCGGCCATGCAGCGCGCGCCTGCGGCTCTTGAGCATGCTCTCATAGGCGATGTCCTGCACCAGCGCGTGCTTGAAGGTGTAGTGCGCATCGGGCGGCTGCCCGCGCCGCGTCAGCAGCTCGGCATCGACGAGTTGCTTCAGTGCCTCGGCCAGCACGTTCTCGGGCAGGCCGGTGACGCTCGAGATCGCGCGGTGGCTGAAGGTTCGCCCGATCGCGGCGCCCACCGGCATCACCTTGTCCGCGAGCGGCAGCCGGTCGATCCGCGCCATCAGCGAGTCGCGCAGGGTCGAGGGCAGGGCGAGCGGGTCGACATGGCCCTTGCCGATGCCGGGTCCGCCCTCACGGTCCACACCCACGGCGTCGAGGGCGGCCTTGGTCAGCTCCTCGATGAACAGCGGCACGCCATCGGTCTTCTCGACGATCGCCTCGAGCGGAGCCTTGGCCGCGCCTCGCCCCTGCATCAGGCTTGCGACGATGGCGGCGGATTCGCGCGGCCCCAGCCGGTTGATCTCGATCTGCGTGACATTGGGCAGGCCGCTCCAGCGCGAGACGAAGTCGCGCCGGAAGGTGCAGATCATCAGCACGCGATGGCCCTCGATGCGCTCGACCAGCAGGTCGAGCAGCTCCTGCGTCGTCGGGTCGATCCAGTGCAGATCCTCGAACACCACCAGCACCGGGCGCCGCCCGGCCAGCCGGAACAGGCGGTCGACCAGCGCCCGGATCGTCGCCTCGCGGATCTGCGCGGCGTTCAGCCCCGCAAGCGGCGGCGCCGTCTCGTCATGCGGCAGCGACAGCAGCCGCGCGAAGATCGGCAGGTCGGGGACCGATCCGTCGGGCTCGGCAAGCAGCGTTTCGAGCTTGTGAAGCTTCTCCTCGCCGCTGTCGCTGCCGCGGAAGCGCGCGGCGTATTCCAGATGCGCCGCGACGGGGTAGAGCGGGGTGCCGGTGTAGAGCGCCGAACACTGGTACATCAGCCGCAGGTGAGGCTCGGCCGCCGCCCGCCCCGCCAGCTCGCGCGCGAGGCGCGACTTGCCGATGCCGGCCTCGCCCGACAGCAGAACGACGTTGCCGCGCCCCTCGAGCGCGCGCGCCCAGCGCCGGCGCATCAGGCCCAGTTCCTCGTCGCGGTTGACGAACAGGGTCTGCTTGCCCCGCTGTTGTGACTCGAAGCGCGCGGCGGCCGTGCGCACCTCGCGCAGCCGGTAAGTCTGCACCGGCTCGCGGAAGCCCTTGAGCGCATGGGTTCCCGCGTCCTCGCAGACGAAGGCGTTGCCCAGCAGCCGGTGCGTGTCGGCGCTGACAATCACGCTGCCCGGCTCGGCTAGGGCCTGCAGGCGGGCGGCGAGGTTGGGGGTCTCGCCCACCGCCGCGCGGATGGACTCGAGCCCCTCGTACACGAGGCCGCCGATCAGCACCTCGCCGGTCGCGATGCCGATGCGCGCGGCCAGGGGCCCCGCGCGTTCGTGCGGGATCTGCGGCACCTCGCGCAGCACCGCGAGCGCCGCGAGCGCCGCGCGCTCGGGGTCGTCCTCCTGTGCGGTGGGATAGCCGAAATAGGCCAGCACTCCATCACCCGCGAAATGCGCGACATAGCCGCCATGGCTCGCGACGATCTGAGCGCAGACGTCGTGATAGCTGCGGATCAGGTTCTTGTAGTCCTCGAGGTCGAGCTCGGCCGACAACGCGGTCGAGCCGACGAGGTCGATGAACGCGACCGTCAGGTGGCGAAGCTGTCCCGCCGCGGTGACGTCCGAGAAACCCGGCGGCGTGTCCTCGGCGGGCGGTGCCTCCGGCTCGGCGTCGGCGGGGCCGAGCGCCGCGATCGCGCGCATCAGCCGCTTTCGGTCGCCGAGCGGGATGTCGAGCTTTTCGAGGTCGGCCTCGCTCAGGTCCGGCAGGATGTCGGGCGTGATGCGCTGCCGCTCGAAACGTTCGGCGTACTCGTCGAGTCCGAGAGCGGCCAGCCATGCACCGATCGACCCCGCCACGTCCCCAGCCCCTGAAATCTCCCTATCCCAACGCGGTCAACCCTAACACGAAATTCCCGCGCCGCCAGAGCAGCATCGCGCCCGCGCCGCGCGGCGCCCATCGCCCGCCTCGCGGGAAAACCGACACGGGGGCGTCGCAATCTGAAGCGTCGCGGCGGGGCGCTCCGGGCCACTCTGCGCCGGATGTGGCCGGTCCGCCCGGGGCCCGCGCGGGGCGCGGGCAGGGGCCCGGCCGAAGGCCCTGGGTGCGACCTTGGAAGACGCGAGCTTCGATTACGTGATTGTCGGTGCCGGCTCGGCCGGCTGCGTGCTGGCCGAGCGGCTGTCCGCCGGCGGGCACCACAGCGTGCTGGTGCTCGAGGCCGGCGGCAGCGACCTGCGCTTCTTCGTGCAGATGCCGCTGGGCTACGGCAAGCTGTTCTACGACCCCGCCGTCAACTGGCTCTACCGCGCCGAGCCGGACCCCGGCCTTGCCGGTCAGCGCGATCACTGGCCGCGCGGCAAGATCCTTGGGGGGTCTAGCGCGATCAACGCCATGGTCTACATCCGCGGCCACGCTTCGGACTACGAGGACTGGAAGGCCGCCGGGAATCCGGGCTGGGGCTGGGACGAGGTGCTGCCGGCCTTCCGCGCCATCGAGCACAACGAGGCCGGCGCCGACGAATGGCGCGGGCAGGGCGGGCCACTGTTCGTCTCGGCCAACCGGCGCGACCTGCACCCTCTGTGCGAGGTCTTCATCCGCGCGACCGAGGCCGCGGGCCTGCCGCGCAACCCCGATTTCAACGGCGCCCGGCAGGAGGGGGTGGGCACCTACCAGCTCACGGTGAAGGGCGGCCGGCGCAACTCGGCCGCGCGCGCCTTCCTGCGCCCGGCGATGAAGCGGGCGAACCTGCGGGTGCTGACCCATGCGCAGGCCACGCGCGTGCTGTGGCAAGGGCGCCGGGCGGTGGGGGTCGAGTACCGCCATCGCGGCGCTCTGCGCCGCGTGCGGGCGCGGGCCGAGGTGATCCTTGCGGGCGGCGCGATCAACTCGCCGCAGCTGCTTATGCTCTCGGGCGTGGGGCCGGGCGCGGCGCTGGGCGGGATGGGCATCCCCGTGGTGGCGGACAACGCCAATGTCGGCGCGCACCTCGCGGATCACCAAGGGCTCAACTACACCTACCGGATGCGGGTCCCCACCTACAACGACCTGCTGCGGCCGTGGTGGGGCAAGCTGGCGGCGGGGCTGCGCTACCTTCTGACCGGCCGCGGCCCCCTGTCGATCTCGATCAACCACGGCGGCGGCTTCTTCCGCACCTCGCCCGATCTCGCGCGGCCGAACATGCAGCTCTACATGCAGGCCTTCTCGACGCTGATCCCGCGCGAGGGCGAGCGGCCGATCCTGACGCCCGACCCCTTCCCGGGCATGTCGCTGGGACTGTCGAACTGCCGGCCGACCAGCCGCGGGCGCATCACCCTTGCAAGCCCCGACCCCTTCGCGCATCCCCGCATCGAGGCCAACGCCTACGGCACCCGCCACGACATCGACGAGATGCTTGCGGCGGTCAAGTTCCTGCGCCGGATCGCGGCGGCCGAGCCGCTGGCCCCGCTGATCGCCGAAGAGCTCCGCCCCGGCCCGCAGATCGCTTCGGACGAGGACCTGATCGCCGACATCCGCGCCCGCAGCGGCACCGTCTATCACCCCTCCTGCACCTGCCGGATGGGGCCGGACCCCGCGTCGAGCGTGGTCGGGCCCGACCTTCGCGTGCATGGCGTCGAGGGGCTCAGGGTCTGCGACGCCTCGGCCTTCCCCAGCCTGATTGGCGGCAACACCAACGCGCCCGCGATGATGATGGGTTGGAAGGGAGCCGAGCTGATCCTGCGCGACGCCGCCCGCTGAGGCCCCGCCCCGCGCGCGGGGCGCGGCCCGGCGCCGGCGCGGCAGGATGCTTGCCAAGCGCCGCCCCGCATGCCTAACCTTGGCCCCGGCGGAGGGGAGTGTCTGCATGGCCCGACCGGATGGACGCGGATTGCTGCGAATGGCGGCGGTGGTTTTTCTCGCGTTCCTGGCCATCGTGCTTTCCGGCGCCTTCACCGGGCAGCCCTTCTTTCCTGACATCGCCGAGATGCTGACGCTATTCCTCGCCTGCGGCCTCTTCGTCGCGGGCGTTCTGCAGCGTGAGGGAGCCGCGCGAGACGATCACATCGACCAGGGGCAAAGCCCCGGCAAGGGAGGAGAAACGGCATGATCGACGACAAGGACGCGACCGAGGTGCAATCCGAGGAGCGGCGCAACTTCCTCAAGCTCGCCGGCACCGGCGCCTTCACCGCCGCAGTGGTCGCGGGCGCGGGCGGCGTGCTGCATTCAGGCCAGGCGGTCGCGCAGACCGCCAAGGAAGAGCGAGAGCGCGAGCAGGCGGCGAAATACGTGATGAACCTCGCCACCGAGTATCCCATCGGCACGACGCGCAGCTATCCGATGATGCAGCTCGACGTGAAGGAGAACATCCAGAACGCCACCGACGGCAAGGTCTATGTCAAGCTCTCGCCCGGCGGGCAGCTCGGCATCGGCAGCGCACTCGCGCAGAAGGTGCAGGCGGGCACGGTGCAGGCGGGGCAGTTCTCGCTGTCGAACTTCGCGCCATTCGCGCCCACGGTCGATCTGATCAACCTGCCGTATCTGTGCGGCGCCAACCAGCGCTTCGTGAACCTCGTGACCTCGGATGTCTGGAAGGCCGAGGTCAACAGCCGGGTCGAGGAGCGTGGCTTCCGACCGCTGTTCTATTTCTGCATCGACCCGCGGGTCGTCGCGATCCGCAAGGGCGCGAGCGGCCCCGTCATCAAGCCGGGCGATCTCGCCGGCATGAAGTTCCGGGTTCCCGGCTCGGCGATGCTGCAGCAGTTCTACCGCCTTGTCGGCGCGAACCCCACGCCGGTCGCGTGGGGCGAGACGCCCTCGGCAATCAAGCAGGGCGTGGCGGACGCGCTCGACCCCGCGGTGGGCGCGCTTTATGCCTTCGGCTTCAAGGACATCCTCAGCCACGTGACATTCACGCAGGCGGTGCCCGACAGCCAGTGCTATTCCTGCAACCTCGAATGGTTCAAAACGCTGGACGGGGACGTGCAGGAGGCGATCGACTGGGCGTCCGAGATGTCGTTCCACCAGAATCTCGCCAAGGTGCCCTCGTCGCGCACCTTCGCCATGGCAGAGATGCGCAAGTCGGGGGTCGAGTTCCACTCGCTCACGGCCGACCAGCTTGGCGAATGGCGCGAGGCGGCGGGCTTCCAGCGCAGCGAGTGGGACAGCTTCAAGGTCGATCTCGCGGGCTCGATGGAGAATTTCGCGAAGCTGGTCGAGGCGGCCGAGACCCGCAGCCGGTTCTACGTCCACGACGCCTGAATCCCCGTCCTGACACCGGGCGCGCGCGCCGCGCCCGGCCCTTGCCGCAGCGGGGCCAGCCATGTTCGCAACACTCGATCGCAACGTCGAGCGCTGGGCGCTTCTCGTCTTCTACGTGATGCTGGTCGCCACCATGGCGATCGAGGTGCTGCGGCGCGAGTTGCTCGCCTACTCGTCGGTCTGGGGCGAGGAAATCGTGCGCTATGCCTTCATCTACCTCGCCTGGATCGGCGCGGCGGCGGCGGTGCGCGAGCGGGCGCATATCCGCATTGACGTGATCTATGCCTTCCTCGGCCCGCGGGCGCGGGCGGCGCTCTACATCCTCGGCGACCTGGTCATGCTGGGCGTCGCGCTGATCGCGGTCTACTGGTCGTTCGAGACGGTCCGCGTCTCGTGGCGCTTCGGCTCGGTCAGCGCGGGGCTCAGGGTCTCGATGGTCTGGTTCCTGCTGGCGGTGCCGGTCGGTTTCTCGCTGATGATCTTCCGCCTCGCGCAGTCGCTGAGGCGCGACTTCCGCGATCTCGCCCGGGGCCGCGCGCCCTACGAGGGCGAGCGGCTGTTCGACTGAGGCAGGGCGCATGTGGCAGCTTCACCAGGAAACCTCTCTGGGCTGGGACTTCTACGGCCCGGTGATCCTGTTCGCGGTGCTGATCGCGCTGGGCGTGCCGGTCTGGGCGGCGATCGGGCTGTCGGCCGTGGCGATGCTGCTGGCCTCCGAGGTGCTGCCGCTCTCGCTGTTCGGCGAGGCGCTGTTCGACGGCATCGACGCCTTCGCGCTCACCGCGATCCCGCTGTTCATCCTCACCGGCGACGTGCTGGTGCGCACCGGGCTGTCGCGCAAGTTCCTCGACGTGGCCGAGGCGCTGACCTCGTGGACGCGGGGCGGCTTCGGCTCGGCCACGGTGCTGGTCTGCGGCATGTTCTCGGCCATCTCGGGCTCGGACGCGGCGGGGGCCGCGGCGGTCGGGCGGATGACCATCGACCGGCTGGTCGAGAGCGGCTATCCCCGGCCTTACGCCTGCGCGCTGGTGGCCTCGGGCGCCTGCACCGGCATCCTGATCCCGCCCTCGATCGCCTATATCATCATCGGGCTGGTGCTGGGCATCTCGGCGGCGACGCTGTTCCAGGCGGCGCTGATCCCGGGGCTGATGATCCTCGGTGCCATCCTCGTGACCAACATCCTCGTCAACCGCCGCCACGCCTATGAAAGCGGCGGAGGGATCTCTTGGGCCGAATGGCTGGGAAATGTCGGGCGCGCGCTGGCGCGGGGCTGGTATGCCTTCATCGTGCCGGGGATCATCTTCTACGGCATCTTCTCGGGCCGGCTCACGCCGACCGAGGCGGGCGCGACCGCGGTCACCGTGACCATCGCCATGGGCTTCCTCCTCGGCACGCTGAAGCTTGCGGATTTCCCGGCGATGCTGGTCAGTTCCGCCAAGGTCAGCGGCGTGATCCTGCCGATTATCGCCATGTCGCTGCCGCTGGCGCAGACCATGGCGGCGCTGGGCGTGCCGCAGGGCTTCGTCGCGTCGGTCACGGGGCTCACCGACGACCCGGCGATGCTGGTGCTGCTGATGATCCTGATCCTGATCGCGGCGGGCTGCGTGATGGAGACGACGCCCAACATCGTCATCCTCGCGCCGATCCTGAAGCCGCTGGCCGACGAGATCGGGATGAACGAGATCCAGTTCTGCGTCATGATGATCACCGCGCTGGGCGTAGGCTTCATCACGCCACCGCTGGGGCTCAACCTGTTCGTCGTCGCGGGGCTGACGGGCGAGTCGATCCTGCGCATCGCCTGGCGCGCCGTGCCCTTCGTGCTGACGATGCTGATCGTGACGCTGCTGATCGCCTATGTGCCCGAAGTCTCGACGACGCTCCTGCCCGAGATCTACCGATAGGAGGCCCGCGATGATCCATGCCTGTCAGGCGAGCGCCGGGCGCGCGTCCCGCGATGGCGCCCACCGCGTGGTCGCCGTGGCGCAAGCCCCCCTGGGCGCGACCGCGCGCCGTGGCTGAGGCCGACCCGCTCTTCTCGGTGGCGGGCCGCGTGGCCTGCGTGACCGGCGCGAGCAGCGGGCTGGGGCGCGCGGCGGCCTCGATGCTGGCCGCGCGCGGCGCGCACGTCGTTGGCCTCGCCCGGCGCGACGAGGCGCTGGCCGCCTGGCGCGCCGCCACGCCGGGCAAGACGGCGGCGGTGATGGCCGATCTCGGCGCCTGCGAGGATTTCGCGGGCCTTGCCGCGCGCATCGCGGCGCCCTTCGGCCCGCCTTCGATCCTCGTCAACGCCGCCGGCGTCAACACGCGCGAGCCGGCCGATGCGGTCACGCGCGCCGGCTGGCAGAAGACCATGGCACTCAACCTCGACGCGCCCTTCTTCCTCGCGCAGGCGCTGGTGCCGGGGATGCGGGCCGCGGGCTGGGGCAGGGTGGTCAACTTCGCCTCGCTGCAATCGCGCCGCGCCTTTCCGGGCGGCATCGCCTACGGCGCCTCGAAGGGCGGGGTCGAGCAGCTCACCCGCGCGATGGCCGAGGCCTGGTCGAGCGACGGCATCACCGCGAACGCGCTGGCGCCCGGCTTCTTCCCGACGGAACTGACCGCGCCGGTCTTCGCCGACCCCGAGCGCGCCGCGCGCAACGCCGCGCAGACCTGCATCGGGCGCAACGGCACGATGGCCGACCTCGAGGGGCCGCTGCTGTTCCTGTGCTCGGCCGCGTCGGACTACGTGACCGGCCAGACCCTGTTCGTCGACGGAGGGTTCACCGCGAAATGAAGGCGCTGGTCTACACAGCCCCCCGCAGCCTCGCCCTGCGCGAGGTGCCCGACCCCGAACCCCGGCCCGGCGAGGCGCTGATCCGCGTCGAGGCCGTGGGCATCTGCGGCTCGGACATGCACGCCTTCGAGGGCCATGACGAACGCCGCCCGCCGCCCCTGATCCTGGGCCACGAGGCCGCGGGAGTGATCGTGGCGGGCCCGCAGGCCGGGCGGCGCGTGACCGTCAACCCGCTGGTCACCTGCGGCGCCTGCCCGGCCTGCCGCGCGGGGCGCGAGAACCTGTGCCCCTCGCGCCAGATCATCTCGATGCCACCGCGCGAGGGCGCGTTCGCCGAGCTTCTGGCCATGCCGGAGCAGAACCTTGTGACTGTCCCCGACGGTGTGCCGCTGGCCCGGGCCGCGCTGGCCGAGCCGCTGGCCTGTGGCTGGCACGCCGTCCGGCTGGGCGCGCGGGCGCTGGGGGTGCCGTTGGCGCAGGCGCGCTGCGCCGTGCTGGGGGGCGGCGCCATCGGGCTCGGCGCCGCGCTCGCCGCGCTCGCGCAAGGCGCGCCGGGTCCGATCCCGCTGGCCGAGCCGAACCGCCTGCGCCATGCCGCGATCTCCGCCGCGGGCGCGGTCGTGCCGCATGTGCCGGGCGAGGGCGGGCCGGGAGCGGGCGAAGCCGACCTCGTGATCGACGCCGTGGGCTACCCCGCCACGCGCGCCGAGGCCTGCCGGCTGGCGCGCCCCGGCGGCGTGATCGTCCATATCGGGCTCGGTTCCGCCGAGGGCGGGCTCGACATCCGCCGTATGACGTTGCAGGAGATCACCTTCATCGGCACCTACACCTACACGAAGGCCGATTTTCGCGAGACCGCCGAAGCCATCTTCGGCGGCCGCCTCGGCCCGCTCGACTGGGCCGAGGGCCGCGCTCTCGCGGCCGGCCCCGCCGCCTTCGCAGAGATCGCGGCCGGCCGTGCCGCGGCGCCGAAGATCGTGCTCATGCCGGGTGCGGATTGACGGCCGCAGGGGCGGGAGCCCGGCCCTGGCGCCTAACCGCGGGTCGAGCCCGGGGCAGCGGCTGAGCCGAACGGTCGCGACGATGCCGCCCCGACCGTCTGCCCCGCCCGCTCAGGCTCCCGGCTGCCTGGTCTTGCGCAGGTACGGCAGCACCCGCTCGAAACTCCCGAACTTCTCGGTCGCCTCGGCGTCGGACACGGCCGCGGTGATGATCACGTCCTCGCCCTGCTTCCAGTCCGCGGGGGTCGCCACCTTGTGCTTCGCCGTGAGCTGGATCGAGTCGATGGCGCGCAGGATCTCGGCGAAGTTGCGCCCCGTGGTCATCGGGTAGGTGAGCGAGAGCTTCACCTTCTTGTCCGGCCCGATCACGAAGACCGAGCGCACGGTGGCGTTGTCGGCCGGCGTGCGCCCCTCGGCGGTGCCGGTCTCGGAGGCCGGCAGCATGTCGTAGAGCTTGGCGACCTTCAGCTCGGTGTCGCCAATCAGCGGGTAGTCCACCCGTCCGCCGGTCGCCGCCTCGATGTCGGCTTTCCACTTCACGTGGCTTTCGACCGGGTCGACCGAGATGCCGATGACCTTCACGCCGCGCCGGGTGAACTCGTCCTTCATCTTCCCCATGGCTCCCAGCTCGGTGGTGCAGACCGGCGTGAAGTCCTTGGGGTGGCTGAACAGCACCGCCCAGCCGTCGCCGATCCAGTCATGGAAGCGGATCGGCCCTTCGGTCGTATCGGCGGTGAAGTCCGGGGCGGTGTCGTTGATGCGGAGGCTCATTTCACGAACTCCTGCGGGATTTTCGATAGATCCACGGAAGCGGCCGGACCATAGCGCGCCTCGCCGATGCATGCCACCGCTCACTTGGAGTACCCATCCCGACCCGAGCCAGGCGGCGGCAGGTCGCTCTCGAAGACCGGCCGGGCCTCGATCGTCAACGTGGCCTCGCGCGGCTCGCCGTCGCGGAGGTAGCTGATCGTCACGGCCTCGCCGATCGCCAGGGCCTGGACGGCGGCGACCGCATCCTCGAGGGTGACCAGGCGCCGGCCGTTGACCCCGGTGATCACGTCGCCCCCCAGGATGATCTCGCTCGCGCCCCACATCAGCGGCATCGTGCCGCCGCGCAGCCCCGCGCGGTCGGCGGCACTGCCGGGCTCGACGGTCTCGACGAGGAAGCCGCCGCGCCGGCCGATCGGCGACTGTCCCATCAGGTTCTGGATCAGCGGCGAGACCATCTGGCCATAGAGCCCGTGCCAAGGCCGGCGCACCTCGCCGGTCTCGATAAGCTCGGGCAGCACCCTGGCGATCTCGGACACCGGCAGGGCGTAGCCGATGTCCTCGGCCGCCGGGTGCAGGCTCTTGAGCGTGACGAGCCCGATCAGCCGCCCGCAGCGGTCCAGCAGCGGACCGCCGGAATTGCCGGGGCTGACCGGCGCGTCGGTCTGGATGTAGCGCGTCATCCAGGACGAGGTGTTGAGCGGCAGGAACCGGTCGATGCCCGAAACCATCCCCGCGGTGATCGACTGCCCCAGCCCCAGCGGGTAGCCGACCACGTAGGCCGTGTCGCCGGGCACGGGGTCCGCGGGAGCCATGGGCAGGGCCTCGGCGCTGAAAATCAGCCCCGGCGCCCGCAGGACCGCGAGGTCGAGCACCGCGTCGCGGCCGGCCAGTTCGGCGGGCCAGGCGTTTCCCTCGTGGATCGCCACGATCTCGCTCGCCCCGGCCACGACGTGCAGATTGGTCAGCACGAGGCCCTCGCCCAGCACGATGCCCGTGCCGCTGCCGAAGCGGACCCGGTCCATCACCCGCATCGGGTCGATGCCGACGCCGACGACGCGCACGACGCGGCTTGCGCTCTCGCGGTGGATGCTCTGGGGCTCGAGCGCGCAGTCCGCGCCCCCGGCGGGCGTCTGGGCCCCGGCGCCCTGCCACACAGTGGCCGCGATCAGCGCGGCGGCGATCGTCGTGGTCCTTGCAAACATCCCGGCGCCTCCAGCCCGGCTGCGGCGCGCGGCGCCGCCCGTCCCCTGCATGAGACAACGGGCGGGACCGCGCCGCCTTGATCCCGCGCAAGCCGCAAGCCCACGCGCCCTGCGCGCCTTGCCAGTGGCTGGGCGGGCGGATATAGGGGCGCAGACCTCATCCACCGCAGGACATTTCCATGCCGAAGATCAACGGGAACGAGATCCGCCCCGGCAACATCATCGAGCACGATGGCGGCCTCTGGATCGCCGTCCGCACGAGCCACGTCAAGCCCGGCAAGGGCGGCGCCTTCGCCCAGGTCGAGCTCAAGAACATCCGCGACGGGCGCAAGCTGAACGAGCGATTCCGCTCGGCCGACAAGGTCGAGCGCGTCCGCCTCGAGCAGAAGGACAAGCAGTTCCTCTACGAGAACGACGGCATGCTGGTGTTCATGGACGCCGAGACCTACGAACAGACCGAGCTGCCGGCCGACATCCTCGGCGACCGCCGCCCCTTCCTGCAGGACGGCATGACCGTGGTGGTCGAGTATTACGAGGAGGAGGCGCTTTCGGCCACGCTGCCCGAGAAGGTGACCTGCGAGATCGTCGAGACCGAGCCCGTCGTGAAGGGCCAGACGGCCGCCAACTCGTTCAAGCCCGCCATGCTCGACAACGGCGTGCGCGTGATGGTGCCGCCCTTCGTCGGCACCGGCGAGAAGATCGTGGTCAACACCGAAACCTTCGAATACGTCGAGCGCGCCTGAGCGCCCGGCGAGCCGCCCGGAGAGACCCATGTCGACCGCCTCGCCCACGCTCAACGTGATGATCAAGGCTGCCCGCAAGGCGGCCCGGCGCCTCGTGCGCGACTTCGGCGAGGTCGAGAACCTGCAGGTCTCGATGAAGGGGGCGGGGGATTTCGTCTCGGCCGCCGACCGCAAGGCCGAGGAGACGATCCGCGAGGAGCTGATGACCGCCCGGCCGAGCTATGGCTGGGTGGGCGAGGAATCCGAGCCTGTCGAGGGCAAGGACCCGACCCGGCGCTGGATCGTCGACCCGTTGGACGGCACGACCAACTTCTTGCACGGCCTGCCGCACTGGTCGATCTCGATTGCGCTCGAGCACAAGGGCGAGATCGTCGCGGGCGTGGTCTACGACCCGGCCAAGGACGAGATGTTCGTGGCCGAGAAGGGCGCGGGCGCCTGGCTCAACGACCGGCGCATCCGCGTCTCGGCGCGGCGCGAGATGGTGACGCTGCTGCTTGCGACCGGCGTGCCCTTCGGCGCGAAGCGGACGCTCAATCTGACCATGCGGGATCTCGCGGCCCTGATGCCGCGTTGTTCCGGCGTGCGGCGGATGGGCTCGGCCGCGCTCGACCTCGCCTATGTCGCGGCGGGGCGCTATGACGGGTTCTGGGAGCGCGAGCTGCAGTCCTGGGACATGGCCGCCGGCATCCTGCTGGTGCGCGAGGCCGGGGGCATGGTCGGAACGATCAAGCCGGGCGGCAACCCGCTCGAGACGGGCGTGATCCTCGCCACCAATGCCGAGGTGTTCGAGCCGGTGAGGAAGCTGCTCGACCCCGACTGACGGCGCGTCGCGCCTGCGGGCAGCAGGTGGACGGAACGGGAGACGGATGATGCGCAACCCTGTCGGTGCCGCCCTCGCGCTTGCCTTGGCCCTTGCCGTCGCGGCCTGCACGCCCGGACCGAAACTCGACCCTGAAACCTTCCCCGGCGGCGTGCTGCGGGTGAACACCGCCGGCGTGCCCGAGGACATCATGCTGTTCGTGAACCCCGACGGCAGCCTGGCGGGTGCCGAGGGCGCGGCGAGCGTCGATGGCTGGTCGGCAAGCCGCTCCGCCGTCGCCTTCACCGCGGCGCCGCGCGAGGGCAAGCCCCCGCTTGCCTTCGCTATGCCCGCCGCCGCCTTCGGCCCCGATTACGCGGGGCAGGCCCGGGTCACCGGCACCTGCACCGCCGACTGCACCCGCGAGGCGACCGCCTGGTGGGCCAGCGGCAAGGAGCGGGTGACACTGCCGAAGTGAGGCGCCTCAGCCGGGGCGCGATTTCAGCTCGACCTCGACGAAGCGCAGCTCGCCCTCGCCCTTCCAGATCACGTCGTGCTCGACGCCTGCCGCGCGGAAGTAGCTCACGCCGGGCTGCATCAGGAACTGGGTGCGCTGGCCGCCGGGGCCCAGGATCTCGACCGGGCCGCCGGTGACCGGGGTGATCACGTAGTCGAAGCCATGCCGGTGCCAGCCAGTCGCCGCCCCCGGCGCGAAGGCCCATTCGGTGACGCGCACCTGCTCGTTGTCGACGTGGACGGTGGGCACGGCCTCGGTCATCGCTCGTCTCCTTCGGTTCCGGTCTGCTCCCACCGACGCGCCGCGCTGGATGGGGAGTTACGGGAAACTTATTATAATCAATGGAATGAGTGGCCTTTCAAACGTGAAAAGCCACCCCGTTTCAGGTTCAGAGACCCAGCGCGAGCTTGGGGCTGAGCACGTCGATCTCCAGCGCCTGGCCCACGGCGAAGTTCGTGAGCTTCCCCTTGTGGGTGTTGAGCCCGGCCATCAGGTGCGGGTCGTCCCGGCAGGCCGCGGCCCAGCCCTTGTTCGCCAGCGCGATCAGGAAGGGCAGGGTCGCATTGCCGAGCGCGATGGTGGACGAGCGCGCGACCGCGCCGGGCATGTTCGCCACGCAGTAATGCACGATGCCGTCCACGATGTAGATCGGGTCGTCGTGGGTGGTGGCGCGCGAGGTCTCGAAGCAGCCGCCCTGGTCGATGGCCACGTCCACCACCACCGCGCCCGGCTTCATGTCCGAGAGCTGCTTGCGGGTCACCAGCTTGGGCGCGGCGGCGCCGGGGATCAGCACGGCGCCCACCACCATGTCGGCCTGTGCCACCAGCTCCTCGGTGTTCGCCTTCGAGGCATAGCGCGTCCCGATGCGGCCGCCGAACACGTCGTCGAGATAACGCAGCCGGTCGAGCGAGCGGTCGAGCACGGTCACATGCGCGCCCATCCCCGCGGCCACCCGCGCGGCGTGGGTGCCGACGACGCCGCCGCCGATCACCACAACCTCGGCCGGGCCCACGCCCGGCACGCCGCCCAGCAGCACGCCGCGCCCGCCATTGGCCTTCTGCAGCGCCCAGGCGCCGACCTGCGGGGCGAGCCGCCCGGCGACCTCGGACATCGGCGCGAGCAGCGGCAGGCCGCCCCGCGAGTCGGTCACCGTCTCGTAGGCGATGGCGGTGACGCCCGAGGCCAGGAGGTCGCGGGTCTGCTCGGGATCGGGCGCGAGGTGGAGATAGGTGAACAGCACCTGCCCCTCGCGCAACTGCGCGCGCTCGGCGGCCTGCGGCTCCTTGACCTTGACGATCATCTCGGCGCGCTCGAACACCTCGGCGGCGGTCGCGACGATCCGTGCGCCGGCGGCCTCGTAGAGCGTGTCGCCGAAGCCCGCGCCGGCGCCGGCGCCGGTCTCGATGATCACCTCGTGGCCATTGGCCACCGCCTCGCGCGCCGCGGCGGGCGTCATGCCCACGCGGTACTCCTGGTTCTTGATTTCCTTCGGGCAGCCGATCAGCACGGTCCCAGTCCCCTTGTTCGTTGTTCTCGCTCGCCCGGACGACGGCACGCGTCCACGCACCACGACCTTAACCCGCCCCGGCGCCGGGCGTTAGGGCCAGCCTGAGCCAATGCGACGGGTCAGTGGCGTTCCGGACGCGGCGGGCGGCAGTATCGGAAACGGCCGACAAGCCTCTGGCGCGACGCGGAAATGCGGCTATGCTTGGCGCCGCAGGCCACGGCGGGGATGGTCGGAGGGCGAGGGCAGTTCATGGCAGTGGTCGACCACAGGGAAGTCCAGTTCTCGCGGCCAGTGCGCCAGATCTTCCTGATGCTTTCGGTGCTGGGTCTCGTCGCGGTCGCGGGTTTCTTCCTGTTCCGCGAGATCGAGCAGGTCTTCTTCGCCAACCCGTATCTGAACGGCGTCATCATCGGCATCTTCGTGATCGGCGTGATGGCGACCTTCTGGCAGGTGGGCCAGCTGATCGCGGCGATGCGCTGGGTGCGCTCGGTGCAGGCGGGCTACAAGGGGATCGAGCTCACGCGCCCGCCGTCGCTGCTGATCGCGATGGCGCCGCTGGTGCGCGAGGGGGGGATGCAGAAGCGCATCGCCACCAGCTCGACGCGCTCGATCCTCGACTCGGTGGCCGCGCGGCTCGACGAGGCACGCGACATCACGCGCTATATTGCCAACCTGCTGATCTTCCTGGGACTTCTGGGCACGTTCTGGGGTCTGTCCAAGACCGTGCCGGCGGTGGTGGACACCATCCGCTCGCTGGCGCCCGACGCGGGCGAGGTGTCGGACGTCTCGGTCTTCGACCGGCTGATGACGGGGCTCGAGAGCCAGCTCGGCGGCATGGGCACGGCGTTTGCCTCGTCGCTGCTGGGGCTCGCGGGCTCGCTGGTCGTGGGCATGCTCGAGCTGTTCGCGGGACACGGGCAGAACCGCTTCTACCGCGAGCTGGAGGAATGGCTGGCGTCCTTCACGCGGCTCGGCCTGATTTCCGAGGGCGAGGGGCCGGAGGGGCCGCTGGTCGCGCTGCTCGAGCGGGTGGACGAGGGGCTGGAGAAGACCGTCGAGTTCGCCGCCCGCGCCGAGGCCGCGCGGATCGAGGCCGAGAACCGGCTGGGCCGCGCCGCCGACGTGGTCGCGCAGATGGCCGAGCAGATCGACCATGAGCGCAGCTCGGTCGCGCAGATGGTGGCCGAGATGCGCGAGGCGCGCGAGAACCAGTCGGGCCGCGACCACGCGGTGCTGGCGGTCCTGAAGCGCATCGACCAGGGCCAGTCGCAGTCGGCATCGAGCCAGGCGGGAATGGTGCAACTTCTGGACCGGGCGCTGGAGAGCCGGCGGCAGGTGCTGGACAGCGAGACGCGCCAGCATCTGCGCAATCTCGACCACCAGATGCGGCAATTGCTGGATGAACTGGCATTGGGCCGGCAACAGTCGGTCGACGCGATCCGGGCCGAGCTGCGGCTGCTGATCCGGCTGATCGACGAGCGGACCGGCGGGCCGGGTGGAGCCGCCTGATGGCCCTGACCCGCCGCTCGGGAGCGCGCTTCGAGGCCACGATCTGGCCCGGATTCGTGGACGCGATGACCGCGCTCCTGCTGATCCTGATGTTTGTGCTGTCGATCTTCATGATCGTGCAGTTCAGCCTGCGCGAGACCGTCACCGGACAGACCGAGACGATCCGCACGCAGGAGGACGAGATCGCGCAGCAGGAGAGCGAGATCGACAGCCTCTCCTCCCAGCTTGCGGCGCTGGCGGACGTGCTCTCGCTGGAACGCGCAGGAAGGGCGGCGGCCGAGGCCGAGGCGGGCGAGCTGCGCTCGACGCTGACGGAGTCGCGGACCGAGGCCGACCGGCTGACCGCGGCGCTGGCCGCGATGACCGAGGCGCGGATGGCGGCCGAGGCGAAGGCGGCGGAGCTGTCCGGCGAGCTGTCGCAGACGGTGGACGCTCGCGACGCGCTTGCCGCCGCGCTTGCCGCCGCGCGGGGCGAGATCGACGCACAGGCCGAGGCCGCGCGGCTGGCCGCGGCCCGGCGCGAGGCGATGGAGGCGCTGATCGCCGATCTCGAGCGCGGCAAGGCCGAGGCCGAGCAGCAGGGCGCCCTGCGCGCCGACGAGATCGAGCGGCTGCGCGCGGCCGAGGCCGAGGTCCGCGCGCAGCTGAGCGCCGAGGAGCAGGCGCGCCTCGTGGAAGCCGCCGCCGCCGAGGCGCTGCGGCGCAGGCTCGAGAACTCCGAGGCCGAGCTCGACGCGATGACGCTGGCGCTCGAATCCGCGCGCAAGGAGGCGGAGGAGACGCTGACGCTGCTCGCCGCCGCCGAGGCCGCGAAGCGCAAGCTGGAGGCCGAGACCGGCGAGACCGCGAGCGCGCTAAGCCAGGCCGAGGCGCTGCGCCGCATCGCCGAGAGCGAACTGGCGCAGGCGGAAGCCCGCTCGGTCGAGGAGGCGCGCAAGGCTGAACTCCTGAACCAGCAGGTCCGCGCGCTGCGCGATCAGCTCGGCTCGTTGCAGGCGCTGCTGGACGACGCCGCCGATCGCGACCGGAGCCAGAAGGTGCAGATCGCCGAGCTGGGCCAGCGGCTGAACGCGGCGCTGGCGCAGAAGGTGTCCGAGCTGTCGCGCTTCCGTTCAGAGTTCTTCGGGCGGATGCGCGAGGTCCTTGGTGGGCGCGGCGACATCCGCATCGTCGGCGACCGCTTCGTGTTCCAGTCCGAGGTGCTGTTCGACGTCGGCTCGTCGGAACTCAACCCGGCGGGGATTGCCGAGCTTGCCAAGCTGGGGCAGGTGCTGCGCGAGGTGTCGCAGAACATCCCCGAGGGGCTCGACTGGATCCTGCGGGTGGACGGGCACACGGACGCGACGCCGATCCGCGGGCGCGGGTCGTTCGGCAACTGGGAACTGAGCCAGGCCCGGGCGCTGTCGGTCGTGCGCTACCTGGTCGAGCAGGAGGGCGTGCCGCCCGAGCGGCTGGCCGCCACCGGCTTCGGCGAATTCCAGCCGATCGCGGAAGGCGACAGCCCCGAGGCGCTGGCCCGCAACCGCCGAATCGAGTTCAAGTTCACCGAGCGTTGAGGCTTCAGAGCGCCCCACCGCCCAGGATCGCCAGCCACAGCGTGATGGTGACGATGCTGGCCGCGGTGCCGAGCAGCACGGTCGAGGCGGCAGTGCCCACCGCGCGGTCGTACATCGCGGCGAAGACATAGCCGTTGACCCCCGTTGGCATGGCGGCGATCACCACCGCGGCGCGCACGAACTCGTCCGGCAGGCCGAACACATGGCGGCTGAGCACAAAGGCGATGAAGGGGTGCAGCATGAGGCTCAGCGCCGCCGTCATGCCCGCCTCGCCCAGCTCGGCCCGCAGGCGGTAGCGCGTGAGCACGCCGCCCAGCGCGAACAGCGCGACCGGCAGGGCGGCGGCGGCGATCATGTTGATGGTGGCGGTCACGGGCTCGGGCAACGGCACCCCGGTGAGGTTGAGCACGAAGCCGAGCGCGATCCCGAGCGTGAGCTCGTTATGGAACATCGCGCGCGCGGTGCGGCGCAGCGCCAGGCTGACCGGCGCGCCGTCGCGGCGCGAGAACTCCATCGTGAGGATGCCGACGAGATAGCCGAAGGGTGCATGAAAGGCGATGATCGCGAAGGCGGGCGCCAGCGCCTCCTCGCCATAGGCGCGCGTCATCACCGGAACGCCCAGAAGGACCGTGTTCGAGAAGAAGGCCGAGAAGCCGACCGCGACCGACTCGCCCGGCCGCCGCCCCCAGATGCGCCGCGACAGCACGATCCCGCAGACGAAGGCCGCAAGCGAGCCGATGTAGAACGAGGCGAGATGCGCGAGCACCAGCACCGCGCCCAGATCGAGCCGATAGATCGCGCGGAACAGCAGCACCGGCACGGCGATGCCGGTGGCGAAGCGCACCAGTGCGTCGATGCCGGCATCGGGAAAGATCTTCGAGCGCACAGCAGCATATCCCGCGCCCACCACCAGGAAGACCGGCAGCACGATCAGGAAGAGGCTGAGGAGCGCGTGCATGGGCCATGCCTCTCGAGGGTGAGGCCCCGGCCGGGCAGGGCCTATGGCGCCGCCCCGCCGCGACCCCGGGAAGGCGCCCATGACCTGCGGCCATGGGCGGGGGCGTGTGGGTGTCGTCGTGCCCCGCCCCGGCGCTCAGCCGGTGGCGGGGAATTCCAGCACCAGCCCGTCATGGGCCGGCGTCACGTTGGCGGGCGTCTGGGCGTTCAGGGTCTCGTAGTCGAGATCGACATGCATGTTGGTCAGGATGGCGCGGCGGGGCGCTGCCTGCTCGATCCATGCGAGCGCGGTCTCGACATTGGCGTGGCTGACATGCGGCGTGTAGCGCAGCGCGTCGGTGATCCAGGTGTCGATGCCGCGCAGGGCCTCCCAGGCGGCGTCCGACATGGCCGAGATGTCGGGGGTGTAGGCCAGCGGCCCGACCCGGAAGCCCAGCGCCTCGATCTCGCCATGCGGCACCAGGAAGGGCTCGAGCGTCAGCGCGCCCCCCGCACCGGCGATGGTGACGGGCCCCTCGATGCGGCAGAGGTCAAGGATCGGCGGGTAGTTCGAGCCGGACGGCGTCTCGAACACATAGGCAAAGCGCGCGCGGATCATCGCCTCGGTCCGGGCGTCCATCCAGGCGGGCAGCCGCGAGCGGCGGTTGAACACCACCATGCGCAGATCGTCGATGCCGTGGCAGTGGTCGGCGTGGTCGTGGGTGAACACGACGGCGTCGAGGAGCCCGGCGCCGGCGCGCGCCAGCTGCTCGGCGATGTCGGGCCCCGCGTCGATCAGCACCGAGGTGGCGCCCTCCGCGTCCACCCGCTGCACGAGCAGCGCGCAGCGCCGCCGGCGGTTGCGCGGGTTCTCGGGGTCGCAGGCGCCCCAGTTCGGCCCGGCGGGGCCGATGCGCGGAACGCCCCCCGACGAGCCGCAGCCGAGAATGGTGAAGCGGAGCGTCGCACCCATCAGGCGGCAGCCTCTTCGCCCGAGCGGGCGGCCTTGGCGAACAGCCGGTCGAAATTCGCCGTCGTCCGCGCGGCGAACCCGGCCGCGTCCAACCCCAGGTGGGCTGCCATCGCGGCGGCGGTGTGCGCGACATAAGCGGGCTCGTTGCGCTTGCCGCGGTGCGGCGGGGGCGCGAGATAGGGGGCGTCGGTCTCGACCAGCAGGCGGTCGAGGGGCGCGGCGGCGAAGATCTCGCGCAGCGTGCCGGACTTGGGGAAGGCCGCGATGCCCGAGACGGAGAGGTAGAAGCCCAGATCGAGCGCGGCGCGGGCAAGCGCCTCGCCCGACGAGAAGCAGTGCATGACGCAGGCATAGGCGCCCGCCCGGTGCTCGTCGGACAGGATGCGGGCCATGTCCTCGTCGGCGTCGCGGGCATGGATGATCAGCGGCAGGCCGGTCCGGCGCGCGGCCTCGATGTGGATGCGCAGGCTTTCCTGCTGCGCGGCCGCGCTCTCGGCGGTGTAGTGGTAGTCGAGGCCGGTCTCGCCGATGCCGACGAATTTCGGGTGGCGGGCGAGGGCGACGAGCTGCTCGACGCTCGCCAGGGGCTCGGCGGCGGCGTTCATCGGGTGGGTGCCGGCGGCATAGAACACGCCATCGAACGCCTCGGCGATGGCGCGCACCTTGGGCTCGTGGCGGAGCCGCGTGCAGATCGTCACCATGCGGGTGACGCCCGCGGCCGCCGCGCGCGCCACGACGGCGGGCAGTTCCTCGGCGAAGTCGGGGAAGTCGAGATGGCAATGGCTGTCGACCAGCCGGGGCGCTGACATCGGGCTCGCGGGCTCCTCAGGCGGGGTTTCAGGCGGTGTCACGCGGCCGCGCGGGCGCGGGCCAGGGTCTCGTCGAGGTCGAGCAAGGTATCCATGATGGTCTGGGCGGGGTCAAGATTGACCGCGCGGGCATGCGCGGCGTTTGCGGCGATGCGGCTGGCCGCATCGGCCCAGAGGGCCGCCTGCGCGGGATGCTGCGCGACGCGGGCGGCGAGCGCGGCCTCGCCCCGCGCCACCTCGATGTCGATCGGCAGGCCGGCCGCGTGGCGCGCGAGCCGTCCGGCGACGATCAGGATCAGGTCGAGCGCGAGCGCGTAGCGCGCCTCGGCGCCCCGTGCGCCCAGCGTCTCGGCCAGCGCGATCATGGCGGCCCGGTCGACCCCGGAGCCCCCCGCGAGGCTGGCAACGAGGCGCTGGCAGAGATCGAGCCCCTCACCCTCGATCAGCCGCAGCGCCGCGCCGACCGAGCCGCCGGCGAGCGCGGCAAGCGCCCCATGCTCGGCCTCGTCGACCGGAGCGCCCGCGGCCGCGAGCGCCAGTGCGAGGTCGGACGGCGCGAGCGGCCCAAGGTCGAGCGTGCGGCAGCGCGAGCGGATCGTGGGCAAGAGCGCGGCTGGCGAATGCGAGACCATGAGGAAGGCAGTGCGGGCAGGGGGCTCCTCGAGCATCTTCAGGATCGCGTTCTGCGCCTGCACGTTCATCTCGTCGGCGGCGTCCACGATCACCGCGCGCCAGCCGCCATCGGCCGCGCTGAGCCCGAGGAAGCGGCGCAGGTCGCGCACCTCGTCCACGCGGATGACTGTGTTCGGCCGCCCCCGGTCGTTGAGGCCGCGGCGAAGCACGGCAAGGCGCGGCTCGGCACCCGCCCGGATGCGCGTCATCACCGGGCATCCGTCCGGGATGTCGAGCGTTTCGGGGACCGCCGCGCCACCTGCCGTGGCGTCGCCGAACAGCCCGCCTGCGGGTTCGTCGGCGGGGGCCGCGATCAGCGCGCGGGCGATGCGGTAGGCGAGCGTCGCCTTGCCCACCCCGCGCGGGCCGCGCAGCAGCCAGGCGTGATGCAGCCGCCCGGCGCGCCAGGCCTCGAGGAAGCTCCGCTCGGCGGGGGCCTGTCCGACCAGCCGGGGACTCTCGCGCGGATGCGGGTATCCCGCGACCCGGTCTGGCTCGGGCGGCGTGTCGGTCATGGCGCGGGCGCCCCGGCAAGCGGCGCAACCTCGGCCCATATCCGCGCGGCGACCTCGTCGGGTGCTGCGTCCGCGCCGATCACGCGGCAGCGTTCGGGCGCACCTGCGGCGATCTCGCGGAAGGCGGCGGCGAGGCGCGCCTGGAAGGCCGCGCCCTTGCGTTCGAAACGGTCCTCCCGCGGGCCGGGGGCGCCGACCGCCCGGCTTGCCGCCCGCGCGATGGCGGCGTCCGGCGGAAGGTCGAGCACCAGCGTGAGGTCGGGCTCGATCCCGATTGCGAGCGCGTGGAGCCGATCCACCAGATCGCGCCCCGCCGCGCCGGCGACGCCCTGGTAGGCGCGGGTCGAATCGGCGAAGCGGTCGCAGACGACGATTGCCCCGCGCGCCAGCGCCGGGCGGATCACGCGCTCGACATGGTCGCGCCGGGCGGCGGTGAACAGCAGGATCTCGGTCTCGGGCGACCACCGGGCGGGATCGCCCTCGACCAGCAGGCGGCGGATTTCCTCGGCGCCCGGCGCGCCGCCGGGCTCGCGCGTCACGACGACCTCGCGCCCCAGAGCCCGCAGGCGCTCGGCGAGGAGGCGGGCCTGCGTCGACTTGCCCGTGCCGTCGATCCCCTCGAGGGTGACGAACAGGCCGCGCCCGCCGCGATCGGCCGTGCCGGCGCGCATCCGCCCCTCAGCCTTGCGCGGCGCCAAGGGCGCGGCGCATCAGCAGGGCCGCCGCCGCCTCGATGCGGCTCAGGAAGCCGCCGGGCGCCACGCTTTCGGCGGCGACCAGCGGCACCGCCTGCACGGGCATGTCGGGGATGGCGATCTCGATCCGGCCGACCGGCGTCCCCGCCTCGATCGGCGCGGGCACCGGGCCGTCGTAATGGACGGTGAGGCGCGCGCCCTCGATCGCGCCGAGCGGCGCCGTCACCACGACATCGCGGGCGGGCGCGAGGGGGACGCGCTTGCGCTGGCCGATCCAGACCTCGGCCTCGGCCACCGGCGTGCCGGCGGCGAACAGCGTGCGCGTGTCGAAGGCGCGGAAGGCCCAGTTCATCAGTCGCTCGGTCTCTCGCTGGCGCTGGGCCATGCTCTCGAGCCCGGTCACGACCAGCATCAGCCGCCGCTCTCCCCGCTTGGCAGAGGCGACGAGGCCATAGCCCGCCTCCTCGGTATGGCCGGTCTTGAGCCCGTCGGCGCCGATGCCGGCGGCAAGCAGCGGGTTGCGGTTCTTCTGGGCGATGCCGTCCCAGGTGAACTCGGTCTCGGCGAACATCGGGTAGAACTGCGGGAAGTCCTCGATGATCCGTATGCCCAGCAGCGCGAGGTCATGCGCGCTCATGTAGTGCTCGGGGTCGGGCCAGCCGGTCGCGTTCGCGAAATGCGACGCGGTGAGGCCGAGTTCGGGCGCGCGCTTGTTCATCAGCGCGGCGAAGGCGGTCTCGCTCCCGGCCAGCGCCTCGGCCAGCGCGACTGCGGCGTCGTTGCCCGACTGCACGATCACGCCGCGCAGCAGGTCCTCGATGCGGACGACCTCGCCCTCGCGGATGAACATCTTCGAGCCGCCGAACGAGGCAGCATGCGCCGAGGTGCGGAACGAGTCGTCGGGCGAGAGCCGGCCCGCCTCGATCGCCTCGAAGACCATGTAGAGCGTCATCAGCTTGGACATTGAGGCCGGCGGCAGCGGCTCGTCGGCGTTCTTGTCGAGCAGCACGGCGCCCGAGGTCATGTCGATCAGCACCGCGGCGCGGGCGGGCGTGGTCTGGGTCTCGGCCCGCGCCGCCGACGCGAGTCCGACCAGCATCGCCGCCACCGCCATGAAGATCCGGGCCGCGGTCATCGCCTGTTTCATCGTCCGCTCTCCTCGTCCTGCCCGCATCGCCGCGGTGCCCGCCGCGCCGGGTCTCATTCGCTCACCAGGCGGGCGTCGCGGATGCCCATGTCCTCGATCATTCTCAGGGCCCTATCACGTTCGGCCTCGCTGCCAAAGGGGCCGGCGAGCACCCGCGTCAGCGCCCGGTTCTGTCGCTGCAGCGGAATGCCCTCGGCGGGGATGTCGGCGTTCGCCAGCCGCGCGATCAGGCGGGTGCTGTTCTCGGGCACGCCGAAGATGCCCACCTGGATGAATCCCCCGGCCGCGGGATCAGCGCCGTCCTCCGACCAGGCCGGGCCGGCATCGTCCGCCGCGACCGACGCCGCGTCCCGCACGCCGGCGCGGTCGGATGCGGGCGCGGCGGGGACGTCGGTCTCCGGGCCATCGCTGCGCGCATCATTTGCCGGGGATTCCTGGGGTTTGGTATCGGCTGGGGGCTCGGCGACCGGCGTGGCGACATCCGGCATGGCGTCGCTGCCGGGATCGGTCGGCGGGGGCGCAGGCGGGGCAGGGGTGTCGACCCCCACGGGCGGCTGCGCGGTTCCGGTCTCGGCCTGCTCGCGCCGGGCTTCGGGGCTTGCCTGCGCGTCCGCGTCGCTTCCGGTCGCCGCATCCGGCCCCGGTGCCGCTGCCTCCGGCGTGTCCGACGTCGCGACGTCGTCGCCGGGGACGTCGATCTCGAGCGCCACGACCGGGACGGGCTCGCCTTGCGTTTCCGGCAGGTCGGGCCGGCGCAGCGCCACGATCACGAGGTCGGCAGGGCGGTTCACCCGCATTTCCAGCGCCTGAGCCGCCTCGGACGAGACCTGGAGCGGCGCATCCGGGGACATGCCCTCGCGGCTGTAGAGCGCGCCGTCCGCAGCCTGCCCGTTCGAGAGGTTGAAGATGCGCGCCCTCATCGTCCGGGGCGCCGCCGAATGCGCGACCCAGATGCCGGCGAGCGTCCGCGCGCCGTTCCAGCGCGCCTCGGACTGGGCGGCGAACTGGTCCGGCGCGAGTTCGAGGCGGCTGTCGAGCCGTCCGTCGAACGTGCCTGCATAGAGCGCCGGATCGACCTGGGGCAGGGCGGGCGGCTGCTCCGGCGTGGCGCTCCCGCCCAGAGACACGGCGGTGGCTTTGGTGGGCTCGGGCGTCCCGGGCGTCGCCGGGGACTCCGTCAAGGCGGCGAGGTCGCCCCCCTGCGCCGGCTCCACGGCCGCCGGCTCCTCCGGGAGGCGGGCCGCGTCCGGATTGGGCGGAACGGGGCCATCAGGATTATCGGTGGCAGCAAGCTCCGCGTCCGGGCCTTCGTCGCTCGCCATCGCGGCGATGGCGTCGCCATCCTCCGGCAAGGCAGGCACGGCGGAGAGGTCGGGCGCGGGCCCTCCGGCGCTCGCCTCGGCCGTTTGGGGGGGCGGGGTGCTGGCGGGTGCGCTCTCGGATCGAGATTGCTCGGCGGCCGCGGCAAGCGCGCTGTCGATCGCCTGATCGGCATCTGACGCGGGTGCGGCCTGCGCGGGTCGTGGTCCCCCGCCCGCGCCGGATCCGGCGCCGGGCGCATCCGGCGGCGGCACGCACCCCGCAAGCCCCGCCGACAGGATGGCGGGTATCAGCCGCCGCATCGCACCCGCCGAGTCCGACGCCCGAACCGCCATTCCGGATTTTCCCGCCTGCCTCTCCGTTTTGCCGCCAGTCTAGCCAACGCCCCCTCGCTTTGAAAGGATCCCGCCGGCCTTGGCAGCCTCTTGCCCGGCCCGGCGGGGAGAGGTTAAGTCGCTCGACGTATGGAAGGGTGGCAGAGCGGTCGATTGCGGCGGTCTTGAAAACCGTTGAACCGAGAGGTTCCGTGGGTTCGAATCCCACCCCTTCCGCCACATAAATAATATAAATATTTGATTTTAAAAGAAAAAATTATAAATCATAAGGATCGATCCACACTTCGATCCACGTCGCAGATCAGCATCGCCCACTCCCGTAGCGATTCCCGCTGACCGACCCACTATCTGCGAATGATCGGGCCACTTGTCGTGAGGAGAATTTTGTTCTTTTCGTTCTTGAAGCGACGGCAACCGGTCACGCTAGGCTTCCGGCTGGTACGAAGTCTGCAGATCTTCGCCGCCGTTTATGCCTCCGTCCACAATCACTCCAACCGGGAACGCAGCCTTTCCCGCAGGGACGTCTTCAAGCCGAGCCGCGCCGCGCCGCCGCACTTGCCGAGTGGCGTCAACTCGGCGTTGCTTGAAAGACCTCTTCCCCGGCAGAATTGAGACTGGTTCGCATTCGTCTGCCAGCACCGCCTAGCCACTTTTGGGCTTCCGACGGCCATGCATCGATAGCACTGTTCCGTCCATGAAACCGAACGCCACTGTCAATATGGCACGACCGAAGCGGAACGCATCGCATAGCTGACGGCGACCTCTGCCTGTCCGTCGGCGTAGCGAACGTCCTGCACCGACTGGTCGGACTCCATGACTCCGGTGACCCAGACGGGGTCATAGAGGCCCCTGATTTCGACGCCGTCGGGATGGACCACGTGGATCAGCTGGTTGGCGGGCGGCGGGGGCGTGTGGATGCAGGCGCCGACCGTGGGAACGAGCAGGAACTCCACTGCCTTGCCGTCCTTCATCTCGAGCGGCAGGACATATCCGGGAATGCGGATCTCCTGACCGATCAGCGCCTCGTTCACCGCGGTGGCGGCAAGTCGGCGCGGCATTGTCAAATTAAACTGATCTGATAGCCTGACGCTGGCTTGGAGAGGTTGGCTGGCGGCGTTCTGGAAAGCTTTTTGCTTTACAGCTAGGCGTTTCATGGTCCTCTCGCACAAGCGAGGGAGGGGAAAGATGGCCCCCGCCGGTTAATCTGACAGTGCCCGAACATCTCATCGAGATGCCATCGCCAGCGGCTCGAGCGCATGCCCTCGATCCGTCGCTTTCGGATTTCCGCCGCGAACATCGGCCCGAACCTCTGCCACCAGAACCGGATCGTCTCGTGGCTGATGTCGATGCCGCGCTCGTGCAGCAGGTCTTCAACATTCCGCAGCGACAGCGGGAAGCGGACGTAGAGCATGACCGCCAGGCGGATGATCTCGGGTGACGTTTTGAAGTAGCGGAAGGGGTTGGGTTTGCTCATGCCACGAGGGCAGGGAGGCGGCTATTCCGCCTCAAGCCAAGTTCCTTTGACATTGCCGCTCCGACAGCTCCTCGGGCGGCGTGGAAAGGGCACCGACGGCATGTCGGCCGGGTGCCATCACCATCCGGGTGCATTCACGAGTTAGATCGCGCTCTCGCGGGCGAGATCGACATAGATCGTCTGAAGTCGGCGGGTCAGAGATCCCGGACGGCCGTCGCCGAATGTCGCCGCGTCGATCGACAGAACCGGGCAGACATAGGTCGAGGCGCCGGTGAGGAAGGCCTCTTCCGCCGCCTTTGCCTCGGCGAGCGTGAAGAGCCGTTCATCGACCGCGAGGCCATGCTCGGCGACGAGCGCGATCAGCGCCTTACGGGTGCATCCGTGCAGGATGGAGTCCGACAGGGGGCGCGTGACCAGCCGGCCGTCGCGGACGAAGAAGAAGCTCGTCGCGGCACCCTCGGTCACGATCCCGTCCTCGTGGAGCAGGGCCTCTTGGCCACCGGCATCGCGCGCGGCCATCTTGGCGAAGACGCTGCCCATAAGCCCCACGGTCTTGATGTCGCGCCTCCGCCAGCGCTGATCGGGGGCCGAGACCATATGAATGCCGTTCTCGATCTCGGCGCGGAAGGCTTCGGACTTGTGCTGGGCGAAGCCGAAGACGGTGGGTGCCTCCTCCCCGCTGGGCAGAAAGTCGCGGTCGCCAGAGCTGCCACGGGTGAACTGCATGTAGACGAGGCCCTCGGTCACACCTTCGGCCGCGACGAGGCGGCGCATCACATCGAGGATGCCGTCGTGGTCGAGCGGACAGGTCATCCCCATTTCGCTGAGAGAGCGGTCTAGCCGCGCCATGTGGCCCGGAAAGTCGATCAGCTTGCCGTCGATCACCCCGCAGACCTCGTAGATCGCATCGGCGAAGAGAAGGCCGCGGTCGAAGACCGAGACCTTCGCTTCGGCCGCGTGCAGGAACCTCCCGTTGAGATAGACGGTCTCAGGCATCGTCGAGGCCCATCTGCGCGCGCGATGGCACGACCGGTTCGCCCGCGCCCACCCTGTCCGTGATAAGCGCATAGGCCTCCGGCCGGCGGTGGCGCGCGAAGTTGAAGATCTCGGTCCGGGCATAGGCTGCCAGCTTCATGTCGCAGCGTGCGGTGATGAGTTCGTCTTCCAGCGTCGCGGCCATGGCGACGACCTCGCCAAGGGGCGATACGATCATCGACTGGCCGATCATCGGGTAGCCGCCCTCGACCCCGCATTTCGCCGCCGCGGCGACCCAGGTAGCGTTCTGATAGGCGCCCGCGCGCAGCGAAAGCTCGTTGTGCATGTTGGCCTGCGCCGCAGCCTGGTAGGGCTCGCCGAGGCCGGTCGGCGTGTTGTAGCCGAGGGCAATCAGTTCCACCCCCTGCAATCCCATGACGCGGTATGTCTCGGGCCAGCGGCGGTCGTTGCAGATGCACATGCCGATCTTCGCGCCCATGGTCTCGAAGACCGGGAAGCCGAGGTCGCCCACATGGAAGTATCGCTTCTCGAGATGCTCGCCGAGGCGGCTCGGGTCGGGCTCGGCATGGCCCGGAAGGTGGACCTTGCGATACTTGCCGACGATCCGACCTGTCCCGTCGACAAGGATCGCGGTGTTGAAGCGGCGGTTTCCGGCCTTCTCGGCATAGCCGAGGTAGAAGCCGATCCCGGCCGCCGCCGCGGCATCGAACAGAGGCCGGGTCTCGGGGCCCGGCATGGCGTCCTCGAACCAGGCGTCGAGCGCAGGCTCGCCCGGCTCGTAGACCCAGCGGGGGAAGAAGGTGGTGAGCGCAAGCTCGGGGAAGACCACGAACCGGCAGCCGCGCGCCTTCGCCTCGGCGAGGAGCGCGAGCATCCGCCTCACGACCGCAGCGCGGCTGTCGATCTTCTGGATCGGCCCCATCTGGGCCACGCCGGTCACGAGCGCTTCCATCAGCGAGCCCTTTCGTCGGGATGACGCGCCTGCCAGTGGCGCGCGATGTCGTCGCGCCGGGCGATCCAGACACGGTCGTGGCCCGCGATGTGGTCGAGGATCCGGTGCAGCGCCCCGATCCGCCCCGGCCGCCCGATCAGGCGCGCGTGGAGCCCGACCGACATCATCGCCGGCCGCTCGCCCCCCTCGGCATAGAGCTGGTCGAAAGTGTCGCAGACATAGCGCGTGAACTGTTCCCCCAGCACGTAGCCACCTCCGTCGCGGGCAAAGCGGCTGTCGTTCGTGTCGAGCGAGTAGGGGATCATCAGAAGCCTCGGATGGTCGGGCGACCAGTAGGGCAGGTCGTCGTTGTAGACGTCCGAGGAATAGAGGAACCCCGCCTCGGCCGCGAGCGCGTAGGTGTTGATCGAGGGAAGGCCCGCGTAATAGCCGAGCGGCCGCTCGCCGGTCAGGCGTTCGACCTGGGCGATGGATTTCGCGATCATCGCGGCCTCCTCGGCGCGCGAGAGCTTTGCATAGTCGATCCACCGCCAGCCGTGGGGATGGAGGTCGAAGCCCGCGTCGATCATGGCTTGCAGGGGCTGCGGCGTCAGCTCTCCCGCCCGGCCGACGAGGTTGACGGTGGCGGGCAGCCCGCGCTCCATGAAGGCCCGCAGGAGGCGCCAATAGCCGACCCGCGATCCGTATTCGTAGGAATGCTCGATATTGAGGTCGCGCCCGCCGATCACCGGAGGCACGACGACGTCCGAGATCCGCGTCTCGGATTGCGCGTCGCCCTCGAGGATCGAGCGCTCGCCGCCCTCCTCGAAATTGATGCAGAAGTTGACCGCGACCCTCGCTCCGCCCGGCCAGTCCGCCGGCGGTGGCGCGTCCGCGTAGCCGATGAGGTCGCGCGTCGGCCCGGTCACGGCTGCTCCTCGCGGTCGAGGATCGCGACATTCAGCCAGCGGATCTCGGTCTCGCCCCGCATGCCGGCCTTGGTCGCCGGGTCGTTCGCGAAGAAGGCCTCGGCATCCGCGCGCGTCGGGAGGTCGAGCAGCAGCACGCTGCCGGTCTTGGTATTCCCGTCATCCGTGCGCAGGCTGCCCGCGCAGAGGATCACGTCGGTGTTGGCGAGCTCGTAGGCCCAGTGCGCGTCCATGACCGCCTGGTCCGCCCGGATGCGCGGGCCATATTCGTTGTCGTTGCTGACGATCAGCCAGGCCATTCGTCTTTCCCTCTCAGTGCACCCGCACGCTCTCGATGCCGTCCGCCTCGACCGCCGAGGAGACGAAGCTCGCGAGCGTCCTTTCCTCGTCATAGTTCCAAGGCGTCCCGCGGTGGAGCGTCGCGCGCTGGTCCCAGACGAGAACGTCGCCCGGCCGCCAGTCATGGGAATAGATGGCGTCGCGCGCCGTCAAGGCGGCCATGAGCTCGTCGATCAGCGCGGCTCCCTCGGCCTGGTCCATCCCCGCGACGCCCGCGACATGGGCGCCGAAGAGCAGTGCCTCGCGCCCGTTGACCGGGTTGGTCCAGACCGCGCGCCAGGGCGTGTCGGGGTATTTCGTGTAATGCGGCAGCGCGCCGAGCCGCGGGTCGACGAGGCTGCGCGAATGCGAGAAGCGATGGATGAAGACCTTGTCGCGCACCCGCTCGCGCAGCGCCTGCGGGAGCCGTTCCCACCCCGCCCGGGTCGAGACGACCTCGGTCGCGCCCCCGCCCGAGGGCGGGATGACATAGCCCACCAGCACGTTCGAGATCGCGGGCGTCGGCAGGAAGGTGCTGTCCGCATGCCAGAGGAAGTTGGCCTTGAGATCGAGAAGTCGCATCTCCGGGTCGCCGACCAGCGCGCCGGTCGCCGACCGGTTCGAGACCATCGGCCGCTCGACCGGCGTGCCTATGACCGCGCCGCGCAGGTCCTCGAGCGGGCCGAAGAGCTCGGCGACCCGGCGATGGCTCGCCTCGTCGAGTTCTTGCCCGCGGAAGAGGAGGAGCGAGTGCTCCTCGAAGAGCGCGCGGATTGCGCCGAACGCCTCGCGGTCGAGTGTCGCGAGATCGACGCCGTGGACCTCGACACCGAAATCGGGATGCAGAGCAATGGTGGAGAACATGGGCGGCCTCTTCACGAGATCGGAGACCTTCTCCCCGATCGGATCTCATGACGCTATCGCTTGACCGCGCCTGAAACCAATTTCAATAATTCACCGATAACTTGAAAGTTCTGCATCAATATGCCGGCGCTCTCTCTTGCCCATCTGCAGATGCTTGTCGCCATCCGCGAGGCGAGGACGCTGAGCGCGGCCGCCGAGAGGCTGGGCCTCACGCAATCGGCTCTGACCCACCGGCTGCGCGAGGCGGAGCGGCGTCTGGGCGTCATCCTCTTCGCGAAGGTTGGCCGGCAGTTGCGCCCGTCTGCCGCGGCCGAGATCCTCACCGAGACGGCCGAGCACGTGATCGACCGGATCGAGCTTGCCGAGCGCGCCGCCGCGGCATCGTCGCAGGGCGTCCGTCACATCGTGCGTCTCGCGGTCTGCGACTACAACGCCTATCACTGGCTGCCGGGCTTCCTCGCGGTCTTCACGGTGCAGCACCCGGATATCGAGATCGAGATCGAGCCCGGCACCATGGCGTCGACGCTTCGCCAGCTTGCCGAGGGGCGGCTCGACATCGCGCTCGTCCCTGCAGCGCGGGACGCGTCGCCCGCCGACGCGATCGCGCTCTTCGACGACGACCTCGCCGCGATCGTCTGGCCGGGCCATCGGTTCGACGGTCGGGCGAGCGTGAGGGCCGCGGATTTCGACGCCGAGACCTACCTCACCTATTCGCTCGAGGCGCGCGCCGGCTTCGAGTCGGAGCGGCTCTGGTCCGCCGATGGCACGATGCCGGTGCGCAAGCGAAACCTCGGCTCGGTCGATGCGGTCTGCGAACTCATCAAGGCCCGCGCGGGCGTGTCGATCCTCAGCCGGTGGGGCGTGACCCGCGAGCTCGCGGCGGGCTCGCTCGTCGCAACGCCGCTGGCCGGGCAGGGCATCCCGATCCGATGGTCGGCGCGCATCGCATCCGGGCTCGCTGCCGACGCGCCGGTGCGGCGTGTCGCGGAAGCGATGCCGGCATGGTTCGAGCGGGCAAGCTCATGACGGCCGGAGCCCCGGCGGGCCGTGGCCTCGGATCGGCACGGGCACTGTCATGTGTGGACGTATATGGACCCCGCCTCATTGCAACGGTTTGGCTGGTTGTGGTCGGGTGTCACGATTTCTGACGTATATCCGGCCTCTCTGAGCGGCCCGATAGATCGTCGCCGCAAGCCCCGATGGGTTTCCGCGCGCTCCGTCCTCAATGCCTCCGAGACATCGGCTTTCGCCGTGCCGGTCCACACATCAGGCTCACGAAGCGACGGGCCGTGACCCTTTCTCCATCCCCTGCCAGTTTGCTGCAATGTCTCTGGGGGCGAGCCCTCCCTTTTCTATATTCTCGGTGCAGTCATCAGGCCGCCAGGGCCGTCCGGGCGGGCTGGTACGCGTTGCCGCTCGCCAGGACCGACCATACGATCCTGGCGTTCTTGTTGGCGAGCGCGACGGCCACGACGTTCGGATGCCGCCGCTCGCGCATCCGCCCGATCCATTGGCTCCGCGCATCCTGTTTGCTGCCGGCCTTTCCGAGGACGGCCCGGGCGCCGTGGATCATCAGCGTCCGGATGTAGCGGTCGCCGCGCTTGGAGATCCCCAGCAGCCTCGCCTTGCCGCCGCTCGATCTCTGCCGCGGGACGAGCCCGAGCCAAGCCGCGAACTCTCGGCCGTTCTTGAAGCAGGTCCGATCTCCTACCGACGCGACCAGCGCGGTCGCCGTGACCGGGCCGATGCCCTCGATCCTGCCGATGCGCCGGCACATCTCGTCCGTGCGGAAGAACTCCCTGAGCCGCCGGTTGTAGGAGGCAATGCGCCGGTCGAGGTCGGCGAGCTCCTCGCGTATTTCGCGTACGAGGTCGCGCATCAGAGCACCGAGACCAGCGTCGTCGCCATTGACGATTTTCGTGAGGGCGCTCCTCAGGCGGGAAATGTCGCGCGCGATCGCGATGCCGTGCTCGGCCAGCAGCCCGCGGATCTGGTTCACCAGCCGCGTCCGGTCGGACACCAGGCGCTGGCGGATGCGATGCACCGCCTGCAGCGCGAGCTGGTCGCCCGACTTCTGCGGTACGAACCGCATGGACGGTCGGCCGACCGCCTCGCAGATTGCCTCGGCATCGTTGCGGTCGCTCTTGTTCGATTTCACGTAGGTCGTCACGAACTGCGGAGACATGAGGCGCACCTCATGCCCGAGATCGGACAGCACTTTGGCCCAGTAGTGAGCGCCGCTGCAGGCCTCCATGCCCACGAGACACGGAGGCAGATCGGCGAAGAACGTGGCGACCGCGTCGCGGCGCAACGTCTTGCGCAGAACGACCTGCTCCTCAGCATCAACGCCATGAACCTCGTAGACGTACTTCGCCAGGTCGAGACCAATCCGAACGATCTGCATGAATTCCTCCTTCTTCGCAGCCGACGTTCGAAAGCTCCCCTCCGGTGGCGGCGGGGTCCATACCATTGGCTCCGGTTGTGCAAGGGTTCGGTTGAGTGAGTGTCGATCGCAGCGGGGAGCGGTCATGTGTCCGGCCTGTTCACGCGGCGCACTCGACCGCTGGCCCTAATGAAGTCCGCGTGCAGGGTCCCAATCAGACCACCGAGCTTCGACGCCCTGACAGCACCTCGGGGTGTCCCGGCAGCGGTCCCGTTCGATCATCATCACTCACGTCTGTCCTTGCATCCTGTCGCGGCGGCCTGCGGTGCCGCGTTTCCTAGTCTAATCTCAGGCCGCGGTCGGGGCCTTGTAGCTTTCACCCCGGATCAGCAGCGCCCATGCGGTCCGAGCGGTCTTGTTGGCGATCGCGACGGTGACGAGCCGGGGTGGCTTGCGTTCGAGGAGCGATCGCACCCAGGCGCCGGTTCGGGTGTTGATGGTTGGCGCTCTTCGTGTCACCGAGGTGGCGCCGACGACGAGCAGGCGGCGCAGATAGCCATTGCCCATCTTGGAGACCGGTCCCAGTCGCTCCTTGCCGCCCGATGAGTTCTGTCGGGGGACGAGCCCGAGCCAGGCCGCGAACTGTCGGCCGGACCGAAAGACGGAAGGATCAGGCACGCTGGCGGCGAGCGCCGTGGCGGTGATAACGCCGACGACGGGGATCGTCTCGAGCCGCTGGCTTGCGAAGCTCTTTCGGTGCCAGCTCATCAGCTGTCGCTCGAGGTTGCTGATCTCTTCGGCCAGGCTCTCAAGCTGAGCCCCTAAGGCCAGAAGGGCGGATCGGGCGACCTCCGGGAGACACAGATCATCCGGATCGCTCAGGCGCCGCACAAGCTCGGCCACCTTCCGCGGACCCTGCGCGGCGATGATCCCGAACTCGGCCAGGTGAGCACGGATGGCATTGAGGATCATGGTTCTCTGGCGCATCAGCAGATCGCGTGACCGGTGCAGGGCCAGGATACTCTGCTGCTCCTCGGTCTTCACCGGCACGAAGCGCATGTTCGGACGGGTCACGGCTTCACAGATCGCCTCGGCATCCGCCGCGTCGTTCTTCTGCCGCTTCACGTAGGGCTTCACGTAAGCCGGCGGAATTAGCCGGACCTCGTGGCCAAGCGCCGCAATTTCCCGCGCCCAGAAGTGTGACGTCGGACAGGATTCTATGCCGATCAGGCAGGGCTCAAGCTGGCCCAGAACGGCGAGCAGCGCGCCTCGCCGAACCTTCTTCTGCAGCACAATGGTGCCATTCCGATCAACGCCATGTAGCTGGAAGACAGACTTGGCCAGATCGATCCCGAGTGTTGTAATCTCCATGTGGTCGCCTCCTTCCTTTGTTGGCGTTCACACAGCACCAACTTGGCACAATGCGATGCCGGCGGGGTGGAGCCGTCCACACCATCAGACCAATGCGAACCAGTCTCAGATTGGCTGTCAACGTCGGCCTTCAGGCTGCGCCGAGCTTGCGCCACTCCTCGAGTGCGGCGGTTCTGTTGACCTTGAACATGTGCCGGCTTGAAAGGCTGCGTTCCTGATTGAAGTGGTTCGAGACGGAGGCGTGGACAGCGGCGAGCTTCTGCAAACTTCGTATCCGCCGGAAGCGGAGGATCGCTCGTTCCCGTCGTCGAAGTGGCAGGTGTGAGTTCTCAACACGGTTGTTCAACCAGCGCCCGGTAGACTGAATATCCGACCCACCAAGCTCGCGCAGCGCTGCGCGGCACGACGGCAGGCGATCGGTAACGATCTCATCCGGCCGGCCGTATCTGCGCATCAATTTCCGGAGGAATTTCAATGCCGCCATCTTGTTCCGACGTTTCGTGACGACGGCCTCGAGAACCTCGCCCTCATGGTCGACAGCCCGCCAACGGTAATGCCGCTCTCCGCTGATCTTCACGAACACCTCGTCCACGTGCCAGCGCCAGTTCGAGAAAGCACGCATCCGGTCGGCGCGCTTTCGCCGGATCTTGGCCGCGAAGATTGGGCCGAACCGATGCCACCAGAAACGGATTGTCTCGTGGCTCACGTCGACGCCGCGCTCATGCAGAAAGTCTTCGACGTTCCGCAGCGAGAGCGGGAAGCGAATATACATCATCACGGCCAGGCGTATGATCTCCGGGCTGCTTTGGAAGCCCTTGAACGGGTTCGATTTGCTCATCCCGGGACGCTATGAACCCGCCCCGTCTGGCTCAAGCCGGAAGTTTCTGACAGTGTCCACTTTGCGCGAAAGCGCCGTTAACTTGCCAATACCTCATGGCCCATCCGCGTCAGTTCGCGCGCCTAGTGATGAGCGCCGCCGCAAGCCTCGAGCGCCACCAGACATCTGGGCTGATGCTCAAAGAACTCCAGCACTTTCCCGCGCGTAATTCGGCGGCTGAACAGCTGCTGACCTTGCGCGTCTGCCCCATGCGCCTGAAAGACATTCTTCGCGATATCCAGACCAATTACAGTAACCTCGCTCACGGACGCCTCCTCTCATAGGTGCTCAACAACACCTACCCTGGCACATCGATGCCGCCGGGGGGCGTCCACCCCATCATCATGATCGCCAGGCGGAAGATTTCGGGTGACGTCTTGAAGTAGCGAAATGGATTGGGTGTGGTCATGCCACGAGGGTAGGGAGGCCGGCATCCCGCCTCAAGCCGAGTTCTTCTAACAGGCCCATCCGGCTTGCTCTGACCAATTCGCCCTCCACGAGCCTCCGCCGCTCGCACCCTCAGAACCACCACTCAAGAGTCAGTTCCACGAAGTCGGTGTCGTTTGCGGGGCCGGTCGCTCGGATGAAATCACCGGCGAAGAAGTGTGTGTACTTCGCTGTGAAGGCCAGGTCTTCGACGATCTCGTAGCTTGATTTCATGGATATGGCAGACCCAACAAAGCGCTCGCCGCTGCCGTTCGGCGCCCGAACGATCTGCCCGCCCGGCGAGTAGACGCCGTCCTTGGTCTTCATCCGCCAGAAGAAGTTCACATCGGTTGTCAGAGACCATCTGTCGGTCGGATGGATGATCAGAAATGGGCGGAAGTTGAAGAAATTGCGCGGCCCCAGGATGGGAGCCTCGGAGAAGAGGTCGCCCCTCGGGAAGAGCGGGTTGAAGGTCCCGAGATCGGGATCGGACGGGTCCGCATCGCCACTGGCTATGTTGGCGCTCAGGGCAACGCGGGGTCGCCACGGGACATCCGCGAGTCTAAATCCAGTGTCCGAAGCGACGAACCATGCGGCGATGTCGCCCCGGCCGAAGGATCCGAACTGGTAGACGGCCTCCCAGTCCCAGTCCCACGCACCGATTGCGCCCCAGAAGCGGGCGCCAACTGTGTGACGCTCCTCCTCCGCCGTGCCCTGCACGTAGGCCGCCGCATCATCGTGAAAGCCGAGATAGTAAAGATCGAGCGCGCCAGCAGGGAGGCGTTCGGAGGCTCCGGTCGCATAGACGCCCCACAGGATCTGATCGTCGTTCCATGCGTCGTCGAATACTCCCGGCCGAGTCGCGCGTGGCGAGCCGGCGAAGCCATCGATGCGCCAATCAGGAACCTCGAGGATCGTGCGAGCCGCATCGAAGGTGCGGCGCACGTTTTGCCCATCACGCGCGTCGATGAGTCGGCTCGCACCGTAGCGGAGTTCCTGCCGGCCGATGCGTAGGGTCAGGTCCGACGCGTCGGTTGGCGCGACGGAAAGATCGACCAATCCGTTCTGCAGCGCGAGCCGGTTTTCATCGACGGGGCTCGGCCCGCCTTCGCGCCCCGTCTCGAGGCCGCTCGAAAGCTCGCCGAAGATCCGGAGATGGGGTCCGAGGTGCAGGTCGCCGTGAATCGTGTAACGTTGCAGCCAGACACCCGCCTCGTCTTGCGGACCGGCGCCGAACAGCGGGTCCTGAGTGTATTCGTAGCGCTGGCGGACGCCGCCGCCGAGGCTGAGAAACATCCGCCCCGCGTCATCGAAGGAGATGAACTTGATCGCGCCGAGAAGACCATCACGGTTCGCCGGGTCTCGGAAGCACGCGATATCGTCGTCGTAGCGCAGCTTGCCCACCGCGACATGGCACGCCTCGCCAGCATGGGCAGCAGACAACGCGAGCGGCGGCGCTGCAAGCATGCAGCAAAGCGTGAGCGGGCTCGTTGCATGCATGCACCGGAAGATCACGCGTCTGGCGCGCCAAATCCGATCGGAAATGCGCCTGATCTCGGCCGCGAAGATTGGCCCGAAGCGATGCCACCAGAACCGGATCGTCTCGTGGCTGACATCGATGCCGCGCTCATGCAGGAGGTCATCGACGTTCCTGAGCGAGAGAGGGAACCGGATATACACCATCACGGCCATGGGGATGATCGCTGGGCTGCTTTGGAAGCCCTTGAACGGGTTCAATTTGCTCATCCCGAAACGCTACGAACACGCCCGGCCCAGCTCAAGGACGATCCTTCTGACAGGGCCGATCGGATAACGGGCCCGAGTGCCCCGTCGAGCAGCTCGTTGCGCTTCTCGGGCGCCAAGGATGAAAAGCCGACGACATTCACGGAAGGGCGAGGCGAGAGCAGTCATGTGAGCGACAAGACGGGTTGGCCGCTCCGCTCGCGATCTGGTTGACGATGGTCCGCTTACGCGCTCGGCACGTCACGGCCCGAAGGCTCAGATGTCCTCGTTGCGTCTTGGACGATAGCCCTGATTCTTCAACCTCGGGGTGATGATCGAGCAGACCACCAGTTGTCGCCGCTATGTTCGTTGCGGCTCCTAAAGCGTGGACTTGAGCATAGAGGGCCTAGCTATGGGGAGTTGGCGAACGCCTGCGCCCAAAATCATGAGCGATAAGTGCCTTGCTCGGCATGCTGTCCGGCCACACCCTCGCACAATTCGAACGTGTGTTGGTAATCCGCCGCAATTGTGTGTCATTCTGAATCAGTTCGAGATGGGTATCCCGGACCGAGTATGTAGCGTAGAGGTTCCGTATGCGTCACGCAGAGATGCGCGAGATTGACCGCGCCGTGTCGAGTGCCTTTGAGATGGTGAAGGATTTCGCCAGTTCCGATGTGGGGAGAAGGCTTTCCCCGACCCAGCTTGTCAGTGTCATTGCCATCGCATCTGCCGAAGAGGCGGACCGTCTCGGCATGCCCAGACGGTTCACGACGGCGAAGCTTCGAGAGGTCGCCGATGCACTCGATCACGGATGATTCTCTCCGCATCCGATGATCAGTACGGCTCCCGGATCGCCACCCCACTGCTGCGGGAGCCGCTCCCATTTCGGAATAGAAGCCCAGGATAAGAACCCGGCCACTTAGCGGGCCGCGATTGGAGGCCAGCCAGTGCCATGTCCCAACGACAGAAATGCGCATCGGTAATCGCAGGATCGGAGGGACGTCAGGACTACGCGTTGACCTCGAACAAGTCGGGCAGACGGTAAAAGGTGCATTCGGTCATTAGCAAGGTTAGAGACCGCGCCCGGCGGGATGGAGCGCCATGAGTAGGAGGACGGCCGATGCAACCCACCGGAGCAACTGGGCGGCACTACATGGTCGGAGGCGGGATCGCCGCCCTGTCGGCGGCCGTGCTTCTGGTCCGCGACGGCGGTGTGCCGGGTGACCGGATCACGATCGTCGAACATCGGGGTACGGCGGGGGGCAGCCTTGACGGGTCCGGGGATGCCGAGATGGGCTATCTTACCCGGGGCGGGCGCATGTTCGAGCCGAACTTCGTCTGCACCCTGGACCTGCTGTCCGGGATCCCGGCGCCCGATGATTCCGCGTTCTCGGTCAGGGACGACATCATGGCCTTCAACCGCATGGTACCAGGCCGGGCAGAGTGCCGCATCGTGCGCGACGGTCAAAAGGCCGAGGACCGCTACAGCCTCGGCCTCGGCGCGGAAGAGATCGTGGCGCTCAACCGCCTCCTCCTGATGCCCGAAGGGCGGCTCGAGGGGCGCAGCATCGAGGACTGGTTCGCCCGCGACTTCTTCGGCACGAACTTCTGGATCATGTGGTCTACCATGTTCTCGTTTCAGCCTTGGCATTCGGTGGCCGAGATGCGGCGCTACATGCGGCGCTTCTTGCACCTGTTTCCGGGCCTTGCGAGGATCGAGGGCATCCTGCGAACGCGCTACAATCAGTACGACTCAATCGTCGCGCCGATCCTCGCGTGGCTCTTTGGGCACGGGGTGGAGGTGAGAACTGCCAGCAGCGTGGCCGATGTGACCATCGAGGGTGACAGGGACGGACGGCGGGTGACGCAACTACATCTGTCCACTGGCGATGTCATCAAGATCGCCCCCGAAGACCGGGTCTATCTGACCCTTGGCTCGATGACCGACGCCACCGTGACCGGCGACCGCGACGCCCCGCCGCCCTTGGAGGACACCCCGTCGCCCGGCTTCGACCTGTGGCGGCAGCTTGCCGCCCGCCACGAGGGGCTGGGACGGCCAGAGGCCTTTGCTGGTCATCCGGACCGGACCTCCTGGACCTCATTCACGGTCACGCTGGCCTCGCCGGCTTTCGTGACCTTCATGGAGGATTTCAGCAGCAACCGCACGGGTACCGGCGGTCTGGTCACCTTCGCGGACTCCGGCTGGCTCATGTCGATCGTAATGTTGCACCAACCGCATTTCCGTGGGCAATCCGCCGGTAGACCAGTGTTCTGGGGCTACGGCCTGCGTGGCGACCGACACGGCGACGTGATCGCCAAACCGATGGCGCAGGCGACCGGCGGGGACATCCTCAAGGAACTCGCCCATCAGCTTCGGCTGACAGAGGAACAGCACGCGGAGTTCTTCGGCGAAGCAAAAGTCATCCCCTGCCGGATGCCATTCATCACCAGCCAGTTCATGCCGCGGCAGACGGGCGATCGGCCGCCGGTGATCCCGCGCGGCGCCGAGAACTTCGCCGTGATCGGCCAGTTCTGCGAGCTGTCGCGCGACTGCGTCTTCACGGTGGAGTATTCCGTGCGCTCGGCCTGGACGGCGGTGCACCGGCTGACCGGATCGGTTGCAGCCCCGCCGCCCGTTGTGCGCAGCGACCGCGACCCTGGCGCACTCCTCAGGGCGGCCATGGTCCTGTTCTCAAGCTAGCCAGTGGCGCGCAGAGGCAGACGGCCATACATCACGACCGCCAGGCGGATGATCTCGGGGCACGTCTTGAAGTACCGGAAGGGGTGGTGTCTGCTCATTCGGCGAGGGTAGGGTGCCTGGTCTCGCCCCTCAAGCCGGGTTTCCTTGACAGAGCCAAAAATGATTGCCGGAAGTTGTCGATCCCGCTTGCTTTGCCAACGCAGTTAGTAACGGCGCGGCCCTCTTGGAATGGCTGGCGGCTTGAGGTTGCACTCTGCGGCAGCGGAATTTACCAGCGGCAGCTGAGACATGACAAAGGCAATGGCGGCAGGTGGGAAGCGATCAGACGCTGCCGTCAGTGAATTGTCGAGCGAGCGACAGCCTCTTGCAGTGGGACGACAGTCCTTGATGTCGGCCGAACCACTTTCGCCTCCCCAGCAACACGCGGATGGTTCGCCCGACTTCGCGATGCCTTCAAGGAGCATGGCGCCTTCGACGCCTCCATCTGACTCGCGAATTGCTGGAACGATCAAAGAGTCCGCCTCGCCATTAAAGTCGCTGTCGATGACCTCCCAGAATCTATTGGCAAACCTAAGCGCCTCGTCACCTCTGGGTGCAATACTCATCGGACCGATTAGGAAGGCGAAGTAATCGACCCGGCCATCACCATTTCGATCAAACACATAGCCCCAGTCGAGCGTAAGCAGATCAAAGCCAGGCGGGGGATTTTTCTTGTCGACGAAACGAGGCCTCAGCCAGATCCGGCGGCGCACGTCGCCAGTACTGTCGCTTGTCATAATCGCCAAAGCCGCGTCGCCTTTCCTGAAGCCTGCAAACGCTAGATATCCGGACGCGCCGGTGGGTGCGTGCCGAACTTTCGCCTCGCAGAGTTTCTTAAGGCTCTGTTCAGATGGCGCATGATCGGACTGGTCGATGACGCCTCGGTGAAATGCGAAGAGTTCGCTTCGCATTGAGCCTCCCCAGACGATTTGGTCCACCTCTATGATGAAGCAGAGGAGGATCGAGAATGGCGAACAAGCACCACAA
>NZ_JAMFKN010000011.1 GCF_023487995.1 Thermohalobaculum sediminis | reverse complement strand
CTGATCGAACAATGGCGCCGCCACTACAACACCGTCCGGCCGCATAGCACTCTCGCATACCGGCCGCCAGCGCCGGAAGTCATCACTTCAATCGACCGAGCGCCTGCCATGCACTAACAATCAACTTGGACCGACCAATCTGGGTCACTCACAGGCGTTGGAAACTGCAAAGTAACGGATAAGGGATTCCAAGAACTTCGGCACGAACTCTCACAGGGGGGAAAATGATATGGATGATGACGCGGAAATCCGTGCGCTTATTGGGTCGCATTTCGAGGCAATGAAATGGGGAAGCGAGGCGGCGCCAGACTGGGACCGCTTTCGGGCGGATTTCCTTCGAGACGCCATTCTGTTGGGAGCCGCGCGTCCTGTCACGGCGAGATCGTTGGAAGCCTTCATCGACCGTATGGAGACTGTCGCGCGAAAGAACCTTCATTCGTTTGAAGAACACACCCGCGGCATGAAGATCCTTCGCTTCGGCAACGTGGCGGTAGTGCTTGCCATGTCAGAATTGCTTGAGAACGGCGAGGACGTGAACCACGATATAAGCGGATACCTTTTGGTGAAATCGGAGGGGCGCTGGTCGATCGCCGCGCACGCATGGGATCAGGCCGGGGACGAAAACCCGGTTCCGGACGACCTGCGCTGACTAATGAAAGGCGTTTGGGGCAGCGTTATCGGGACGCAAGCGTTTGGGTCAGGCCACTAGGAGTGGGTCTTCGCTGCCATCTGGCGAACTCTTAATTCAGCGCATCAATTCCGCACTTCATGGTTTTGGTGTCAGAAGGTCGTGCAGCCTCTCTTCACGCCCTCGCACCGGAACGCGCAGAGCCAAGATCGACGGTGCGGGCGATAGTTTCTCGGCATGGGCTTCACACTCGATAGCGGCCTGATTTTCCCTAAGACGCCTCAGACAGTCTGCCCGCAATCGATGGTAAGCCCAGACCGATGGACGGATCTGGATCGCTTCATTGATCGCGCGGAGTGAGGAGTGTGCGTCGCCTGCACTCAGATGTGCGATGGAAAGAAGGAAATATCTGTAAGGCAGGATCGGATCTGTGTCCGTCAGTTCTATCGAACGCGCGAAGTGATCGATCGCTGCCGCGACATTGCCCTCCGCGAGTTCGACGAGGCCGATCAGGTCGATCCCGTGCGTGTAGGACGGGCTGAGGGAGAGCACGCGCCGCAGATCTCCACGTGCTCTCGCAAAGTCCCGCGTCACATAGAGGTCGAAGAATGCCCGAGCCCAGATGACATAGTCGCTGCGCGGTGCGGCCTCCACCGCGCGATCGAGGTCTTCGGCGAGCCGAGACGCAACATCCGGCGGAACGTCGGTGTAGTACGCCTGAGCAAGCGCGACGATGGTCTCCGCATGCATCGCGTTGGCCATCGGATCGTCCGGCGCGAGCATCCGCGCTCGCGCCATGAGCCTTCGTGCCTCGTCCCAAGCTTCGACCGTGTAGCCGTGGAGAACGGTCGCCGCACGCGATCGCAACTCGGAAACACTCAGTTGATCCTCGGGCAAGTGCGCGACGCGGTTACCATCGAAATAGTTGATCTGAACACGAAGATCCGTGTCCGCCCTATCGATCACGCCATCGCAGAACGCGAAGATGTCGCTAGGGTCGCCGTCATACGCTTTCGACCAGAACGGCTCCGCCGAGTCACGGAGGATCATCGAAAGACTGACCCTACCCTTCCTGCCAGCGAGGCGGATGCGCCCTTTCAGTCGATAGACCGCGCCTCCTGCCCCGCCCACAGCGTCGTCAAAAACGCGGATGCCCGTGCGTCTGATAAGACGCTGGATCAGTTGATCCCGCAGATCTTCGGCCGCAGCGCGCGTTTCACGATCGTCAGGTGCTGCCACGAAAGTCTCAACGCCGATCGTGGGAACTTCGTCCTCCGCGCTGTCCCGGCGCTCGGGGCGCCAGTGCAGCAGCTTGACCGGCAGTGCGATGTTTTTCAGTCGAAAGCTTCCGGCATCGCCGAACAACTGCGCGACGGGCGTTGGCAACAGTCGCGCAAGCGCTTCGGAGATCATCACTCCGCCCGGAGGCGCCTCGACCTGAATGCGGCTCGCGAGGTTGATCGCAGCCCCATAAACGTCCGCATCGTCCTGAACGAGTTCGCCGTGATGAATGCCAATTCGCAAACTCAATCTGCTCTCGGCGGCAAGCTGAGACTGAATGCGCAGCGCGGCTTCAATAGCCTTGCCGGGCGCATCGAAGACGATGATCCAGCCGTCCCCAAGTCGCTTCAGGACGCGGCCGCCATGATCCCGCACGACTGGTTCGAGCCAGATATCACGAAATGAGCGGACTGCTTCGATCGCAGCGTCACGGTTGCTCTCCATCAAACTGGAAAAGCCAACCATGTCAGCCATGAAAACAACCGACGAAGTCTCTTTCACAACTCTGCCCATGAATGTCCGGACGCGACGGGAGCTTATTTAGTCAATTCGGGAATGCAAGCGCGTGTGCTTGATTTGATTGGCATCGACTTGGCAACGAATTGCGCCAGCGGGTCCGCTTTGGGTCAGGCGTCGTCATTTGAGCAGAACAGTCTGATGACTGGTTCGTCCGCGTTCCGGACCGAATGTGCATGCGCAGCGGACGGCCGCTTCCGATCAGGCCGATCGAGGCCCACGCGAATGACCGGTAACGGGAAAGCGTGCGGCATCGCAGCATGAGCGTTCCCGATCACCTGCCTTCTACTGTCGCTGGTGCGGCTGTTCGTGCTGCGCGTGCACGGGTCCGGAAAGTCCCGCATCTGAGACACCCTGCGGCGGCGCAACGAATGGCCGGTGCTGAACAGGCCCTTCGGAGGTGCTGGGAACGGCCGCTTCTGGAGCGGCCCGCGGCAGTGCAGCAAAAATGACGCTCGTCGCGTCGGCCCCGCATTCGGTTTGGGGCGGATCGTGCCGCATCTGCTAACGGCGGCTTGGTCCGCATCTGAGACACCCTGCGGCGGCGCAACGAATGGCCGGTGCTGAACAGGCCATTCGGAGGTGCTGGGAACGGCCGCTTCCGGAGCGGCCCGCGGCAGTGCAGCAAAAATGACGCTCGTCGCGTCGGCCCCGCATTCGGTTTGGGGCGGATCGTGCCGCATCTGCTAACGGTGGCTTGGTCCGCATCTGAGACACCCTGCGGCGGAGCAACGAATGGCCGGTGCTGAACAGGCCCTTCGGAGGTGCTGGGAACCCGGCCCCGCCGCGACCGTCCAGCGGATAAGACATGTACAGAAGACACCTTCATCGACATGATTCAGCGGAGTTGCGAGGGCGTGAAGTTCCGGCACGGCCTGCCCTTGGACACACTTGCCCCAGCTGCTACCGTTTGGGATCTCGAGCGCCATCGGGCCTTTCAGGCGGCCGTTATGTCGAAGGACTTCTACGACGAGGAGATGAGCCGAAAGCAGGAGGCTCTTGCCGCTACGCCCGACATGAGGGGGCAACGGCGGGCCATCCTAGCAGCGATGGAGCTTGGTCCCGGAGAAGCTGTGCTCGACCTCGGCGCCGGCAATGGCATCATGGCCCGGGAAATGCTGGAAATTGTTGACCCCTCCGGTTCAGTCACCGGCCTTGACGCAGCGGCACCCATGGTTGCGATGGCCCGCGAGGTGTGCCCGAGGGCTTCATTCGTCCAGGGTGATGCGTCTGAGCTGCCGTTCGAAGATGCATCTTTCGACGTCGTGACAGCCGCACAACTCCTGTGCTTCCTGCCCGAGCAGGACAGGGCCCTTAAGGAGATTCACCGCGTGCTGCGACCTGGCGGGCGGATTGTTGTTCTCGACACCGACTGGGGTTCGCTGGTCTGGAACTCCTACAAGCCCGATCTGATGGCGAAGGCCGTGGACATCTATACTCGACCATATGCGGATGCCTATGTCCCGCGGACCCTGTCGCGGCGCCTTAGAGCAGCAGGTTTCGGAAACATATCCTGCAACACGATGACCGTGCTCAACTGGACGCCGGGCCCGGATAACTATGCCGAGTTGACGACAAGTTTTCTGCAATCGATCGCAGCCGCCTCCGATGACTTTTCGGATGACGATTGGCAACGCTGGGTCGCGGACCAGGAGGCAGTGGCGGCTGCCGGCGAGTATATGTTTTCCCTCAACCGTTATATCTTCAGCGCCCAAAGACGCTGATGAAATCGGCGTTCCTCAGAGGCGTTCGCGTTTCCATCCGACCATGACCATCCAGTGTAGACCGTTCTGCCCGCTCGCCGTTCGGCCGGGACGGGTGAAGAGTAGGTCTGGCGAAGCCGGGACAAGAACGCCTTCGGCGGCGTTCGGCTCGTTTCGACCTCGTCTGCGTCGCATCCGCGAAAGACGGGATCGCGAAAATATACTCTCGTGGGGCCAAAGGCTGAATGAAGGGGCGGCGCGATGCATTACAGGGACCTCATTGACCTTGGACGCTATCCGATCGACCGCCCGGGTCCGGACCTCGACGAGAGGATTGCCGTGGTGCGGGAGGCGTTGGAGCGGGACGGCTGCGCCGTGCTTCGCGGTTTTCTGACGGAGCGCGGCGTCGCGGCCCTCGCCGAGGAAGCGGAGCGCAACGCCGTCCACGCCCACCGGAACTTCACGCGCACGAACGCCTATTTCACTGGTGACGATCCCGGCCTGCCCGTCTCTCACCCCAAACGGCGCTTCTTTGATCGCTCGAACGCATTCGTGCCAGCCGATCATTTTGCGCGCAGCGGCGCGCTGAGAACGGTCTACGACGCACCAGGCTTCGACGCCTTCGTCCGCGACTGCCTGCAGGAGGACGCGTTCTTCCGATACGCTGATCCTCTGGCCGATGCCATCGTCAACGTTGCCGAGGAGGGGCCGGGCTTTCCCTGGCATTTTGACACGAACAATTTCACGGTGACGCTCGCCATCCAGAACGCGGAGGATGGAGGCGCGTTCGAATACGTGCCCGGCATCCGGGATGCCGGAGGTAACGAAAACTTCGACGAGGTCGGGCGCGTTCTCGACGGCGTTTCGGATCGGGTACGGACGCTTCACCTTCAGCCCGGGGACCTCCAGCTCTTTCGCGGACGCTACAGCCTGCATCGGGTCGCGCCGCTCTCCGGGCCCCGCCCGCGCTACGTCGCGATCCTGTCCTATGTCGACAAACCGGGCATGGTGGCGACGCCGGAGCGTGCGAAGCAGCTCTATGGCCGGGTCCTGCCGATCCACTTCGAACGGGCCGGACAGCGGTCCGACACCCTGCTGGATTGAAGATCAATGATCGCGGGCGAGCACTGATCGATGTGAGCGCCTGTACGGTCCATTACGCTGAGCGGCCTGATCTGACTGTTCCATGTTGTTTGTTAGTGCATGACCGGGTCACTCCGCGGCGGGGTGGTGTCAGACGAATGCGAACCAGTCTCAGTTTGGCTGGGGCAGGGGTCTTTCAGGCCTCGCCGAGCTGACGCCACTACTCGAGAGCAGCGGCTCTGTTGACCTTGAAGATGTGCCGGCTTGAAAGGCTGCGTTCCTGATTGAAGTGGTTCGAGACGGAGGCGTGGACGGCGGCGAACTTCTGCAGACTTCGCATGCGCCGGAACCGGAGCATGGCCCTCTCCCGTCGTCGCAAAGGCAGGTGTGAGTTCTCCGCCCGATTGTTGCGCCAGCGACCGGTGTCCTGTCGGCCGGCAGCACCGACCGCCTTGAGGGCGGCACCGTAAGATCGCAGTCTGTCAGTGGCGATCACCTCAGGCGGGCCGTGGCGCCGCATTGCTTTCCTGAGGAATTTCAACGCGGCCTTCCTGTCGCGGGTCTTCGTGACGAAGCTTTCCAGGACCTCACCTTCATGATCCACCGCTCGCCACAGATAGTGCATCTCGCCGTTGATCTTCACGAACATCTCGTCGAGGTGCCACCGCCAGCGGCTTGACCGCATGCCCTCGACGCGTCGTTTCCGGATCTCGGCGGCGAACATCGGGCCAAATCGGTGCCACCAGAACCGCACTGTTTCATGGCTGATGTCGATGCCCCGCTCGTGCAGCAAGTCCTCCACATTTCGAAGCGACAGAGGGAACCGCACATACATCATCACCGCCAGGCGGATGATCTCGGGTGACGTCTTGAAGTTGCGGAAAGGGCTGCGTCTGCTCATGCCGCGAGGGTAGGGAGGGCGGCATCCCGCCTCAAGCGGGATTGCCCTGACAGAACCGCCTACCAGGACAAGCGGAACCTCGTTCCGATGCACAAGCGATGCAACAGCAGCAAGGGCGGAACCCAGGGCAACGACACGATCACCCCGATCAAGGTCGGGGTGTGCTTCGGAAACTGTTCCCTCGAGAAGGCGACCTGACGCCCGGAGATGCCCGTTCTGTGATCGGCTGCCAGACGCCAGCGGCGTATGCCGCCCGTTGCTCCGTCGGCGCGACAGCTCCAGAGTGACGCCCCGGGTTCGGCTTCGGCTGGATGATCTTCGGGGGTCACAACAAAGAAGCGTTGAACCTCTCTAATCGTTGTGACGTAAATGGGGATCAAAAGTGAGAATCGTCCTTCCGGTCGCACTTAGGAAGCGTGCGACTCTAAGACGCTCGGTGGGGAAGAGGCTTTGAGCGTATTAATTATAGATCCAGAAATCCACAGAATCTTCCACGATGAAATTGGTTGGAAGGTTGCTCAGCTTTCTGGGGCGTTATCCGAGTCTGCCGAGGAAGAAAAAATATTAAAAATCAAAATATCAGATGGATCTAAGCTGGAGGTAAAAATTTCCGACGGGATGATACTTGTATCATATAATAATGATTGAATAATTCGATAGAGAAGGATTCGATCGTGATAAATCCATTATATGACTCTGGATTCAAATGAAGATGAGGCGGACGGCGCCGCTTCAACGGCACGACCCCATCTGGTAGGCTTCGCGACGCTGTAGCAAGGGGAGCTCCAAGGCTTGGGTGGGCGAATATGGGCGGACGAGCAGGCAATGTTCGAGGCATTGCCGCTGGGTGGGCTTGTTTTGATCCATCCGATTCGCCTCGAGGACGAGCGAGGCTTCTTTTCGGAGGTCTGGTCGCGTCGACTGTTCCGCGAGGCGGGTATCGACTTCGATTGGTGCCAGGACAACCACTCACTCTCCCGAGAAGCGGGGACGCTACGTGGACTGCACTACCAGGCGCCTCCGGTCGGGCAGGCAAAACTGGTGCGCTGCACGCGCGGGCGCATCTGGGATGTTGCGGTAGATGTGCGGCGTGGTTCGCCGACCGAGGGGCAGTGGTACGGCGTCGAGCTTTCGGCGGAGAACTGGGCTCAACTTCTGGTGCCGCAGGGGTTTCTCCATGGCTTTCTTACGCTCGAACCCGACTGCGAGGTGGTCTACAAGGTCGATCGCCCCTATGACGCCGTGGCCGACGGAGCAATCGCCTGGAACGACCCAGAGCTGGCGATCACGTGGCCGCTCGACGGAGCGCCGCGGTTGTCGGAGAAGGATCGTAAGGCGCCAACGCTCGCGGACTGGTCGAGCCCGTTCAAGTGGGAGACGTGATGCGCATTCTGGTGACAGGAGGCGCGGGCTTCATCGGCTCCGCATTCATTCGGCGGCTCATCCGCGAGACCGACGCCGACATCGTGAATCTCGACAAGCTGACCTATGCCGCGACCCCGGACGCTCTGGGGGAGGCCGCCGAGAGCCCGCGTTATCGGTTCGTCAGGGGCGACATTTGTGATCGACCCCTTGTGGACGCCCTGATCGAGGAGACGACGCCCGACGCGGTCGTGCACCTCGCCGCTGAGAGCCATGTTGATCGCTCGATTGATGGACCAGCCGCGTTCCTCGAGACGAACGTGCACGGGACATTCACATTGCTCGAGGCCGTGCGGCGATGGAGGGCGGGCCGTCGGAACGAATTTCGCTTTCACCACGTTTCGACGGACGAGGTCTATGGCAGCCTCGGGCCTGACGAGCCCGCCTTCACCGAAGACTCGCCTTATCGGCCCAATAGCCCGTACGCGGCGTCGAAGGCGGCGTCGGATCATTTGGTCCGCTCATGGGGAGAGACATACGGCCTGCCGGTCATCGTCACGAACACCTCGAACAACTACGGCCCCTGGCAATTTCCCGAGAAGTTGATCCCGGTCATGGTGATCGCGGCTCGCTTGGGGCATCCGATGCTCGTCTACGGCGCGGGCGAAAATGTGCGGGATTGGCTGCATGTAAGCGATCACGCGGCCGCGCTCTGGCGAGTGCTGACGCGCGGCACCCCCGGGCGCTCCTACAACATTGGGGGCAATTCCGAACGGCGCAACATTGACCTCGTCCGTCACATCGCGGCAATCATGGACCGCCTCAATCCTGGCGGAGCGCCCCATGACCGGCTGATCACTTTCGTCGCCGATCGTCCTGGCCATGACAAGCGATATGCCATAAATGGTGACCGCATATACCGGGAACTCGGGTGGCGGCCGGAACTCACTTTCGAGGAGGGTCTGGACAGCACCATCGCATGGTATCTCGAGCACGAGACGTGGTGGCGGGCGATCCGTGAGCGTCGCTACGGCGGCGAACGTCTCGGAGTGCTTGGCTCGTGACGGTGCTGGTGATCGGCAAGACCGGCCAGCTTGCCGTGGCATTGTCGGACCTCTTCAGGTGGCGCTTCGTCGATCGTGCCGAGGCTGATCTTACCGCGCCGGGAATGGCGTCCCGCGTTGTGGCACGCGTTCGGCCTTCTTGGGTCGTCAACGCGGCCGCCTATACCGCCGTCGATCGCGCCGAGACCGAGGCGGCGCTGGCCGAACGCATCAATGCGGACGCCGTCGAGGAACTCTCTGCCGCCGCTGCGGATGTGGGAGCAGCTTTTTTTGCACGTCTCGACGGACTACGTCTTCGATGGGGTCGGCATGCACGCAAGGCGGGAGAACGACCCCACAAGCCCCCTCGGCGTCTATGGTTCGACCAAGCTGAACGGAGAGCGCCTCGCGCTTTCGGCCAATCCGCGCACCGTCATCATTCGCACTGCCTGGCTCTACGCGCCTTGGGGAAAAAACTTCTTGCGCACCATGTTGCGCCTCGCCGCAGGGAAGCAGAAACTTCGGGTCGTCGACGATCAACGCGGCAATCCGACCTCTGTGCTCGATCTCGCCCGCGCGTGCGGTCGGGTGGTTGCGACACTCGATGGGGCATCGGCGAATGATAGCCGATAGGGGATCTACCATTATGCGGGGCACGGGGACGTGAGCTGGGCGGGATTTGCAGGCGAGATACTGGCAGGTGCGGAAGCACGACGGCTGATCGGCGGGACACCCGAGATCGAAAAGATAGGCACCGCGGACTACCCGACCGCGGCGCGCCGCCCAGCGAACTCAAGTCTCGATTTCACCAAGTTTGAAGCGACCTTCGGTTTCCCGGCGCGCCCCTGGCGCGAGGCGCTGGCCGAGGTCCTGGACCGGATCGGCAAGGAGGCCGCGCAGTGAAGGGCATCATTCTTGCCGGCGGCTCCGGCACGCGCTTGCACCCTCTGACCCTCGCGGTTTCGAAGCAGCTCCTGCCGGTCTATGACAAACCGATGATCTACTATCCGCTCTCGGCCCTGATGCTGGCCGGGATCCGGGATATCCTGGTGATCACCACGCCGCATGACGCGCCGCTCTTCCGGCAGCTGCTCGACGATGGCGCGCAGTGGGGCATCAGGCTCACCTATGCAGAGCAGCCGCGCCCTGAGGGGCTGGCGCAAGCATTCATCATCGGCCGCGAGTTCGTTGGCGGCGACCGCGTCGCGCTGATCCTCGGCGACAACATCTTTTTCGGCGAGGGCCTCTACGATCTTCTGGCCACCGCGATGGCGCGCGAGCAGGGGGCGACGATTTTCGCTTACCAGGTGCGCGACCCCGAGCGGTATGGTGTGGTCAGTTTCGACGATGACGGACGCGCCACTGCAATCGAGGAGAAGCCAGAGCGGCCCCGGTCCCGCTTTGCCGTGACGGGGCTCTACTTCTACGACAACGACGTCCTCGACATCGCTGCCGCGGTCCGCCCCTCGGGGCGGGGCGAGCTGGAGATCACGGATGTTAATCGCGCCTATCTCGAGCGTGGTCGCCTACACGTCGAGCAGATGGGCCGGGGTTTCGCCTGGCTGGACACGGGCACGTTCCACTCGCTCCTCGAGGCCGCGCAGTTCGTGCAGACGCTAGAGGCGCGCCAGGGCCTGAAGATCGCTGCGCCAGAGGAGATCGCCTGGCGCAAAGGCTGGATCGACGACGCGGAATTGACCCGGGCAGCCGAGCGATTGGCGAAGTCGGGCTACGGGGAATACCTGCTGGGCCTGCTCGGCGAAGGGCCATCCCGGGCCTCGGTGCGGTAAGGGGGGAGGCCGCCCACCGATGGAGCGCGCGCCCGACGAAGCTACGGACACCACCGCCAGCAGGCCCGTGCTCGCCGCGGGGGCGCTATGGAGCTTTCTCGGTCAGGGTGTGCCGCTACTCGTCGCCCTTGTCACAATCCCGGTTCTCGTGGCCGAATATGGCACTGAGAGATTCGGCGTCCTTGCGCTCGTATGGGCGGCAGTGGGCTACTTCACACTTTTCGATCTTGGCTTGAGCCGCGCACTAACACAGTGGGTGGCTGGTCGAACCGATCGGGCCGAAGGCTCGAGCCTAGGGTCTACCATCTGGACCGCGCTTCTCCTGATGGGGCTGCTTGGCCTCCTGGGCGGCGTCGCGCTCGCAGCCGCGACCCCCTGGCTTGTCGAGACGGTTCTGACCATGCCGCAGGAGCTCGTCGGCGAAGCCCGGACAAGCTTCCTTCTCGTCGCGGCCTCGGTCCCGTTCCTCACTTTCAGCCAAGCCCTCAGAGGTATCCTTGAAGCTCACCTCAAGTTCGCGATTGTCAACGCGGTCAGGATCCCACTGGGTTCCTTGACGATGCTCGGCCCGCTCTTCCTCCTTCTATTCTCCGACAGCCTCGTTCCAGCGGTGGTGGTGGTCGTTCTGAGCCGCGTGGCCGACGGCGCGCTTTATCTTTGGTTCTGCCTTGGGGTGCAGCCCGAGCTCCGCGAAAGGATCCGCATTCAGATTCCGGCGGTGGTCCCGTTGATGCGGTTTGGGGGCTGGATGACCGTCTCGAATATCGTAGGCCCCATGATGCTGTTCCTCGACCGCTTCCTAATTGGGTCGCTCGTGTCTGTTGCAGCGACGGCATTCTACGCGACGCCTTACGACATCGTGACCCGCCTCCTGATCGTACCGGCCGCCATTTCCGCCGTGCTCTTTCCTGCGTTCGCGGCCGCTGCAAAGTCCTCCGATCCGCGCCGGACGCTACGTCTCTTCGTCAGCGGCCTCAAATATGCGTTTGCCGCGCTTTTCCCTTTTGTCTTCCTGATTGTCGTCTTTGCAACTGAGCTGCTGGACGTCTGGATCGGCGAAGAATTCGCGCGCGAGAGTGCAACGGTTCTTCGCATTCTCGCTATCGGCGTTCTGGTTAATTGCTTGGCGCAGATTGCTTTTGCCTTAATCCAGGGGTTGGGTCGCGCCGACATCACGGCCAAGTTCCACCTTGCCGAGGCCCCGTTCTACCTGGTCCTGTTATGGTGGAGTGTCTCCCGCTTCGGGATTGAGGGCGCTGCCGCTGCATGGACAATTCGCGTGACTGCAGATGCGGTCCTCCTGGCAATAGCCGCAGCGCGTGTGGCCGACTGTCCAGCAGCACCGCTCGTCCGCGCCGCCGCAATTCTCGCGTTTGGAACAACATTGGCCGTGCTCGTCGCAAGCGTTGACAGCGGCAGCATTCGGATCGTTCTTTCCGGGGCTGTCGTCGGGCTTTGCGTCGTGCTGACATGGATGTTCGCCCTGTCGGTCGAGGACCGGCGATTCCTGAGCTTTCGACAGGCGCTGAGATGAGAAGCCAATGCCCACCTGCGACGCTGAGTTGAGCGTTCCGGCAGATAGCGCCGGATCAGTTCGCACGCACTCCGAGCCCAGGTGCCACGTTTGCGACAGCGTAGGCGATATCCTTTATTCAGGACTGCGCGACAGACTGTTCGGGGCGCCGGGAGAATGGACGCTCCGACGATGCCAGAACGCAGGATGCGGCCTCCTCTGGCTCGATCCCATGCCGGTCGTGGAGGATCTGCCCAAGCTTTACCAGACCTATTACACGCACTCGACTGGTGATCAGCCGACGCTGACTGGCTCAGTGCGCGAGGCGATGAAGCGCGCGTACTGGCGCGCTACCTATGGTCCCAACGGCTCGCGGCTGCCGGCGATGCTTCTGACGCTTGCGCCCGGTTTTCGCGCGCAACTCGCGCTCCAAGTGTTCGATCTGCAACATGTCGAAGGCGGCCGGCTCCTCGATGTCGGATGCGGCAGCGGCGCAGCACTTGAGCGGATGGCGAGACTTGGATGGGAATGCGAGGGAATCGACTTCGACGAAAAGGCCGTCGACGCGGGTCGCGCGCGCGGACTGACGATCCAGGTAGGGAGTCTCGAGCACCAACGTTATCCCGACCAATCATTTGATGCTGTCGTCATGAACCATGTCCTCGAACACGTTCCCGACCCGCGCTTACTGATCCGCGAGTGCTATCGGATCCTGAAACCGGAAGGGCAGTTCGTTTGCATCACGCCGAACGCGGCGAGTTGGTGTCATTCACTATTCGGTACTGACTGGCGCGGCTTGGAGCCGCCGCGGCATCTGCACATCTTCACGCAAAGCTCTGCACTGCGTCTAATGCGCGAGATCGGCTGGGATAATGTCGAAGCTCGATCGAGCATCGCGAACTCCCACGGAATTGGCTTGGCGAGCTGGAATTTGAAGCGCTACAGTCGCTTGGACATGCTGCCGAAGCGGAATGTGTGGCAAAGTATTTTGGCAAGGCTGTTTCAGATTTCTGCATCTCTGCGTCTTTCGATTATTTCGACTACGGGCGAGGAGATATTGTTGCGAGCTAAAAGATGATTTTCGACGTCATTCCAATTTATTTTCTATAAATATTAATTTTTTAAAATACAATTTCGCTCCACGGGTATTTTATTCCCGAAATTTCCTTAATTCTATTGATGCATTTCATCCGATAGATGTCTTTTCCCCAGAGCAGCGACGCCTTGAGATACGGCATGCCGGCCTTGATCATTTCTTCATGCAGTTCCACGGTCTTGTTCACATAGTTCACGTTCATCGGCACACGCAGTCTGCTCCTGAGGCGGTCGATATGAACCAGCCTAAGCGACTTCGGAAACTGCGGATCATCGATTAGATGGCCGAAGGAGAAGCCGGCGTCGCGCAGCATGGGGGTCAGTCCGACCTCGTAGCGGCGGATCACCTGCCGCTTGTCCCGCAAGTCCTCGACGCCTTCCCAGAACCTTCGCCACGTCTCCGACCGGATTACTTGCGGGCTGAAGGCGAGAAAGTAGCTCTGCAGATGCGAGCCCATATGGCGTGAATGAACCATTCCCCAGAAGTCGCTCCCGCGCGCCTCCATTGCCTCGACAATCGGATCAAGCGGGAACAACGGGCCGACGATGCTGGAATTGGTGAGAATCACGCCATCCCATGCCTGCATGTCCTCGGTCGTGAGTGCATCGCGCCAGCCGGCAAAATCCCACCCGATGTTATCGCGCAAGATCACCTTGTCGCAGATGCTCTCGGCACGTAGCCGGGCGTCGCTAGTCATTGGCGAATTCGACACCAGGACAAGGCGAGAGGCGACGGGCCGCAATCCCTCGAGATGAATCCTGACGAAGGCAGGAAGCCCGCCCCCGGGGTCGTACTGCACCAGAATGACGAGGCGTCGCTTTGGGCTCAACATTCATGCTCCTTCCGGAAATCGGGGCGCGCCTAGCTAACTCACCATGCCAGGTTCCTGCGCGATAACCGCTCGCCGCCTCATGCCTCCGCAGGTTCGCGGCCGACCTCCTGCAGGATCGACAGCCACGCCGCGCCCAGCGCCGGCAACGCGAACCGCTCGCGTGCGGTGGCGTGCAGTTCCCCGCCCGCAGCGGCGATCGCCGACCGATCTGCGCGGAACCGCTCGATCGCATCGAGCAGCGCCTGCGGGTCGGCCGGCGGCACAAGGTAGACGCCCGGAATGGGTTCTGACAGCAGCTCGCGGATCGCGGGCGAGTCCCGCGTCACCAGCGGTTGGCCGGCCGACAGGATCTGGAAGACCTTGTTCGGAATGACGCGGGACGCCTTGCCCGTGTCGCCGAAAATCCCGAGACATAGGTCTGATCCAGTGATCCAGTTGATGAGATCGCCATAGGGAACCCAGGAGATCCACTCGAGGTTCAACCTTGGACCCGTATCGATCAGGGCGCGAATCCTCGCTTCCTCCTGGCCACGGCCGATCAGCACCCACCGGTACGGTCGACCTATAGCGCGCTGCGCCGCCCTGACGATCGTGTCGATCCCGTGGAGCGGGATGAATTGACCATAGAACAGGATCGTCAGCTCATCCCCGGCAGATGGCCGTTGAATCGCGACGCCGGCGCCTTGGGCGGCCTCCCTGTCAAAGGAGAGCGTCTCGGCGCCGACCAGCGCCACGGCGGTCCGTCGAGCCGGAAGCCTGTAGAGCCCCGTGAAAAGCGCCGCATGGGCGGCGGTATCGAGGACCACTCGGGTGGAGGCGCGGCATGCCAGCCATTCCCAGGCCCACACGAACCAAGCGATAGGATGCCCTGGGCCGACCAGTTTCCGGTCCTGGACGATCGTGTCGTAGAGCGAAAGGAAGGCATCCCAAACGATCGGCTTTCCCTTGAGTCGGGCCAACGGCCAAAGGATCAACACGTCAAGGTGGCCGAGATAGCCAACGACGACGGCATCGTGCTCTGGTGCCCGCGAATACCGCAGCACGAGACGCGGATAGGAGCCGATCCAGGTCAAGAGCGACTTCAGCTTCGCTCCAAGCCCTTTGACTTGACTCTTGTCCTCGATGCCGCTCCAGATATCTGAGTGTATCTCGATCACTTCGATGCCGCCCTCGCTCAGTGCCGCCCTAAGTATGCGGTTTCGCGGCTTTCCCGTGTCGTAGGTGCCCCACAGTATTACTCTCAATTTTTCACTCCCGGCGTGGAGATATATTTTTTGAACCGATAAATAATGTAATTAAGATAATTAACTTCTTTTCCATTCAGAATTGTGCAACAGTCTTCACTCCCATCATGAATTCGCATAGTGGATTGACGAGCGAGTGGCGCGCTCTTGGCGCTCAAAAATCGCATATCTGTGACAATGCCGGTTATTTGGTGACGATACTGGCCAAGCCTTGCCATAAGCGTTTCTCTCTCAGATCCGCAATTTGAGTAGCCATTTCAGCCGCGGCATTGCGGCTCACTTTATCCTCCAATAGCCGGCTCAGTGCCTCCGGATCGCCAGCTGAAAACAGCCATCCTGTTCTACCGGGGATCACCGCCTGTGCGAGGGTCGGCAGATCGCATGCGAGCACCGGTCGCCGATGGTTGTGGCTCAGCGTGACTATTGCCAATCCTCCCCCCGGATGGTTCCGGGGTGAAAACCGCATCGCAGCGCTCAAAGTGGTCGGTGACCTCAGTGCTGGACAGTTGGCGCGGCACGAACTCGACCCGGCTTGTGATTCCGAGCTCGGAAATCAAGGTGTCAGTGGCCTCCCTTGCCCACTGCAAGTCGCCAACGATCGAAAGATGGATGTCCGTTGAACGCATGCCCGCTATGGCTCGCAGAAGTACGTCAAGCCCGTTGGGTGTATGTTTCGACCCGAAGGCAAGGATCTCGCGATATGCCCTCCGCGGAAGAGCGCCACGTGGCTGTGGGAAATGGTCATGTGTGGGAAGCGGCGCGATCATCGCCGGTATACCCGGAAAGCGACGCCCCAATTCGACCGCCAGCGCGGCTGTGTGGGTAACGAAGCGCGTCAACGGCCGTGCCTGCATTGCACTCAATAGTGCTCGCACCGCCCCAGCGCCGAGGTCGTCAAGATTGTGGACGATCGTGACGACTGGGATCCCCCGCCGACGAAGTGCTCGCGTGACATGACCCAGAGCCGGGGCAGCGCGAAAAGAGCACAGTGGAATAATCGCAAGATCAGGCCGGTCGTTTAGCGCCCTTCTTGCTGCGCGAAGCCAGCTGAACGGATTTGCCACGTCCAAGCAATATGACGTCCGGATGCCTTTAGGCGCAGTGCACGCTAGATCGCCGCTGCTCTGAGCGCCATAGGTCGAGTTCGGAGTTCGCTTTGAGAACGAAACGATTGAGACATTGATCCCTTGGCGTGATGCGAGTTCCAGTGCAAGAGCAGTCGTATGACGCGCGATATCGCCCCAAAGGGGCGAAACAGGACCGATGATGCAGATATTCATTCTAAGGCCTGGCAGCGTTCCATGGATCCCTATAACCCATTGATATGATGCGTAGGCGTAAGAGACGTCGTTCGCAAGCAAGCTTTTGACTGTATTGGGCGGGTTCACTCCTGCCAGGGTCGCCATGAAATGTTTCTAAGCGCAATGCCTTGTGCCCAGAAATTGTTATGTGCCATGCACCCGGGCTAGGGACTCTCCGGTTTGGCTCCCGGGCATGAGCACAACAGCGTCTGTGCCATGGATCTACTCAGAGGTTTGCCCGAAAATCGGATGCTGCTGGCCGACAAGGCATGTGACGCGGATGCTATCCGTAAATCGGTATCGTTAGCGGGGGGGGCTGAGCGAACATTCCGCCCCGGCGAAACCGGCGAGATCCGATCTGCTTTAGCCCGGTCCTCTATCGGGATCGGAACTTGCTCGAACGGTTCTTCAACCGAATCAAGCGCTGCATCCGTATCGCGACCCGATACGAGAAGCGAGCCGCGAACTTCCTCGCCTTCGTCAAACTCGCATCGATCCGCCTGTGGCTCGGTGTTTACGAGTCCACGGCCTAGAACGCGAACGGCAGATTAGGCCGAGGCCCGATAGAACGCGGGACGGTGGTGTCAGACGAATGCGAACCAGTCTCAGATTGGCTGTCAACGTCGGCCTTCAGGCTGCGCCGAGCTGACGCCACTCCTCAAGTGCGGCGGTTCTGTTGACCTTGAACATGTGCCGGCTTGAAAGGCTGCGTTCCTGATTGAAGTGGTTCGAGACGGAGGCGTGGACGGTGGCGAACTTCTGCAGACTTCGCATGCGTCGGAACCGGAGCATCGCCCGCTCGCGTCGTCGAAGTGGCTGGTGTGAGTTCTCCACCCTGTTGTTCGCCCAGCGACCGGTGTCCTGTCGGCCGGCAGCACCGACCGCCTTGAGGGCGGCACCGTAAGATCGCAGTCTGTCAGTGACGATCACCTCAGGCGGGCCGTGGCGCCGCATTGCTTTCCTGAGGAATTTCAATGCGGCTTTCCTGTCGCGGGTCTTCGTGACGAAGCTTTCCAGGACCTCACCTTCATGATCCACCGCTCGCCACAGATAGTGCATCTCGCCGTTGATCTTCACGAACATCTCGTCGAGGTGCCACCGCCAGCGGCTTGACCGCATGCCCTCGACGCGTCGTTTCCGGATCTCGGCGGCGAACATCGGGCCAAATCGGTGCCACCAGAACCGCACTGTTTCATGGCTGATGTCGATGCCCCGCTCGTGCAGCAAGTCCTCCACATTTCGAAGCGACAGAGGGAACCGCACATACATCATCACCGCCAGGCGGATGATCTCGGGTGACGTCTTGAAGTAGCGGAAAGGGCTGCGTCTGCTCATGCTGCGAGGGTAGGGAGGGCGGCATCCCGCCTCAAGCGGGATTGCCCTGACAGAACCGGCGGCGGATCTCGGCCACGTCGGCGGCATGGTCGTCGTGATTGGCGCGCATCACCGCGATCGGATGCTCGATGCCGGGCATGCCGCCCTTGCGAATGGCGGGAAAGAGGATCAGTTCCTCCTTCTTCATATGTACCTCCAGCTCGCCGATCATTCGGCGCAGGATTCCGGACAGGCCGGCTGGCACGTCGGCGTCGCCGGCGTGGACGCTCTCGACCCTTTCGGCCATCGCCGCGAGTTGGGGCAGCTGCTCGCGGTGGAGCGCGTGGTAGCGCGTCTCGATGTACTGGGTCAGCGCAGCGGTATCGTGGATGGGCGCGGCGTCGGTCATGATCGGCATCCTTTCGTCAGCGAAGAGCCGGGATCGTGCCGGCGTCGGCGCGGGCCTCGGTGACCGCGAACTGCAGCGAGCGCGCGATCCGCTCGGCCCGTTCGATGACGAGCGCGGCGCCTTCGGGTGTGCAGATTTCGTGCGCCGTCTCGCGGAACAGGGCGAGCCAGCGCTCGAAATGCTCCGCCGTGAGCGGCAGGGGCGTGTGCGCGGGCACGGGGCGGCCGTGATACCGCCCGGTCATAAGCGCGACCGACGACCAGAAGGCGATCATCCGGTCCAGATGCGGCGCCCAGTCGTTGATCTGGGCCGCGAAGATCGGCCCCAGCATCGTGTCGGCGCGCACGCGGGTATAGAAACGGTGCACCAGCTCGCGCAGGATATCCTCGTCGAGGCCTGTCGCGTCGGCGATGGCGGCCGTCATGCCAGGCCTTGCCGAGGCGATGCGCGGTGGCTCGTTCGGGGCGGTCACGCCAGTCTCCCGGTTTCGTCCTTGCAATCGGGTCTAACGCTGTTAATAGGTATTGTAAATACCAATTCAAAGGAACCCCCGGCGACCATGCGTCTCACCTCCTTCACCGATTACGGCCTGCGCATGCTGATGCGCATGGCGAGTGCCCCCGGACGCGCCTTTTCGACGGCCGAGCTGGCAGAGGAGTTCCGCTTGTCGCGCAATCACCTCGCCAAGATCATGCAGCACCTCGCCCGCGCCGGGCTGATCGAGACGCGCCGCGGGGGCGGGGGCGGGGCGATCCTTGCCCGGCCGGCCGACGAGATCCGGCTGGGTGCTGTCGTTCGCCTGCTTGAGGAGGGCCAGCCGCTCGTGGAATGTCTGGGCGCCGACGGCGGAGCCTGCATTATCGACGGGCACTGCCGGCTCAAGGGACGGTTGCGCATCGCCGAGGCGGCGTTTCTCGCCGTGCTCGACCGCTCGACGCTGGCCGACGTCGCGCTCCAGCCGGGGCAGGGCGGGGTCTGAGGGCGGTACAAGATGCCGGATGTGACCATCGGGCCCGAAGGGTTCCTGATCGACGCCGGCCTGATCGACGACGCCTTTGGCCTCGATCCGGGCGCCGTGCTTTGCCTGATGCGGCAGGGCGTCATCTCGGGCCGCACCGAGATGTGCGTGGGCGATGACGAAGGTCGCTTTCGGCTGACGCTCTAACATTACGGCCGCGCCTGACGGGCTGACGATGATTCTTCCGCGTGCCTTGACTTAGATCAAATAAGTATTCTCGATACCAATATACCGTGCCTCCGGGAGGGTCTATTTCATGACCGGTCCGGCGGCGTCACGCAGAAAGACTGAGATCGCGAACCGCACCGAACCGCGGCGACGCCGGCGCACCGATCTCCCGGACCAACAGCCCGAAGTATCCCGGCGCGGCACGGCAAAGCCCCTTGGCAACGCCGCTGGCCCGGCAAGTTCACGCGACGAAAGCCACGCCATGAGCGGTGGGGACGAAGCGGGCAGGGACCCGCTGCGCCGATCGCCGCCATTTTGGAAACCTGGGGAGGAGCATCCAGAATGAGCGAAGTCGACAACGGACCGAAGCGCGATGAGGCCACACGGCCCGAGCGCGTGCCATTCATGCAGCAGGTTCTCGACAATCCCTTCCTGCTGCTCTTCCTCGGGATCACCATACCCACGGTTCTGTATCTGGTCTGGGGCGTGATGGAGATCGCCTCGGTCCCCGTGGCCAACTGATCGGGGAGACAGAGCCATGGCCATTTCCCCTCCGTCCAACCGCCTCTGGTGGAAGGAGCCGATCCACGGCATCGAGCTTGGCTGGATCGTGATCGCGTTCCTCTGGGGCCTGTTCATGTTCTTCTTCATGATCGCCTGGCATTTTATCGGCGAGCAGAACCTGTCTTCCGAGACCTACAAGATCCAGCCGGACGCCTATTCCGAGAAGGTCGAGGCCTTCGCCAGCGAGTTCCAGGCAGTGGACGCCGCAGGCAACCCGATCGAGGAGGATGGCGTGCCGGTGGTCCGCCCGCCGGCGGGGGGCGACGCCTATATCCTCGCGCGGCTGTGGGAGTTCTGGCCGATCCTCGAGCTGAAGCGCGGCGAGAGCTATCGCATCCACCTGTCGTCGGCCGATTGGCAGCACGGCTTCTCTCTGCAACCGACGAACATCAACATCTCGGTCCACCCGGGATACGAGCACGTCGTCACACTGACACCCACCGGCAGCGGCGTGTTCGGCATCATCTGCAACGAGTTCTGCGGGATCGGCCATCATACGATGACCGGGCGCATCCGCGTCGTGGACTGAGGGAGGACACCCATGACCACCATAGATCACGGCGCGGCTCCGACCTATGCCGACACCGCGTCCTACCGGACCTGCCGCTTCTCGGGTCTTCGGATCGAGGCCAATGCCGAGCTTCTCATCAAGGTCAATGCGGTCGCCGCGGTCATATTCCTCGCGCTCGGCGGGTTGATGGGGCTGCTGGTGGCGCTGACCCGCTGGCCTGCGGTCCAGCTTCTGCCGGCCGAGTGGTTCTATCTTGTCCTGACCGGGCACGGCGCGAACGTGCTGCTGTTCTGGATCATCTTCTTCGAGATCGCGGTGCTCTACTTCGCCTCGGCGGTGGTGCTGGGCAGCAGGCTCGCGGCGCCGAAGCTCGCGTGGCTCGGCTTCGTGCTGATGGTGGTCGGCGCCGCGATGGCGAACTACGCGGTGCTTCGTGGCGACTCGTCGGTGATGTTCACCTCCTACCCGCCGATGATGGCCTCGCAGTGGTTCTATCTCTCGCTGATCATCTTCGCGGTCGGCGCGCTGATCGCGGTGTTCGTGTTCTTCGGCACGCTGGTCGTGGCGAAGGCCGAGGGCACCTATGACGGCTCGGTGCCGCTGGTCACGTTTGGCGCGATCACCGCGGGGATCATCGCGGTCTTCACGCTGGCGTCCGGGGCGATCATCCTGATCCCGACCTGGCTGTGGTCGATTGGCCTGATCTCGAACATCGACACGCTGATGTACAAGGTCGTCTGGTGGGGCATGGGGCATTCCAGCCAGCAGATCAACGTCTCGGCCCATGTCTCGATCTGGTATGCGATCGGCGCGATGGTCGTGGGTGCCAAGCCGCTGTCCGAGAAGGTCAGCCGCATGGCCTTCTTCATGTACATCCTGTTCCTGCAACTCGCTTCGGCGCACCACATCCTGGCCGAGCCGGGAATGTCGTCCACCTGGAAGATCGTGAACACCTCGTACATGATGTACCTGGCCGTCATGGGCTCGATGATCCACGGCCTCACGGTGCCGGGCGCCATCGAGGCGGCGCAGCGGCGCAACGGCTTCACCCGCGGCGCCTTCGAGTGGCTGACCAAGGCGCCTTGGGGCAACCCGGCCTTCGCGGGGATGTTCCTCAGTCTCGTGATGTTCGGCTTCATCGGCGGGATCTCGGGCGTCGTGCTGGGCACCGAGCAGCTCAACGTGCTGATGCACAACACGATCTACGTTCCCGGCCACTTCCACGGCACGGTCGTCGCGGGCACCACGCTTGCCTTCATGGCGATGACTTACCTCGTCGTTCCGCTGATCTTCCAGCGTGACATCATTTGGCCTGGGGTTGCGAGATGGCAGCCCTTCGTCTTTGGCATCGGCGCGGGCGGGATCTCGCTGTTCATGATGGGGGCGGGTACGCTGGGGGTGGCGCGGCGGCACTGGGACATCTCGCTGACCGATGCGGCGCATGCCTTCGAATTCCCGGCGGCCGCCTACCTGATGATGGGGCTGAATGGGATCTTCGCGATCCTCGCGGCGGCGGGCGGGATCATGTTCATCCTAGTCGTGGTCGCCTCGATCCTGGGCGGGCCGCGGCTCGACGTGGCGGGCGCGAAGCTGGTCTTCCCGCTGCATGACCGCAGCCGCGAGGCGGTCAGCGAGTATGGCAGCCACGGCACGCTGAAGCTGCCGGGCACGATGATCCTGGTCGGCATCTTCTTCGCCTGCTTCGTGCTCTACTACTTCGTCAACTGGAAATACCTCTCTGAACTCTGGCTGTTCCGCTGAGATCGGGGACTTTCGATGCGCGCCGCTCTCATCGCAACGGTCTCGATCCTGAAGCTCCGGATCGGCACCTTCATCGCGCTCGCCGCCCTGGTGGGCATCCTCACCGGCGGCGGCGCGATGGGCTGGGCCGAGGGCGCGGCCTTCACCCTCGCCGTGCTCGGCGCCTCGGGCGCGGCGGGGGCGTTCAACCAGTATTTCGAGCGTGACATCGACCGGCTGATGGCCCGAACCCACACGCGCCCCTTTGCAAGCGGCGCGCTGCGTGCCGGGGCAATCTGGCCGGTCACGTTCACGGGCCTTCTCGCGGCCTCGCTGATGCTGGGCTGGGCGACGGGGGGAACGCTCGCGGCGCTCCTGCTGTTCGCGGGGGCCGCGACCTACGGCTTCGTCTACACGCTGGTATTGAAGAAGCGCACGGTCTGGAATGTGGTGATCGGTGGGGCGGCGGGCAGCTTCGCGTTGCTCGCCGGCGCCGCTGCGGCCGCGCCCACGTTCGGCCCGGCGATCGGCCCCGTGCCGGCCATTCTCGCCACCGTCCTGTTTCTGTGGACCCCGCCGCATTTCTGGGCGCTTGCAGCGGTGCGGGTCGAGGATTACCGGCGCGCGGGCATCCCCATGCTGCCGGTGTCGCAGCCGCCCGAAGTCTGGGCGGCCGCGATCTTCCTGCATGTGGCGCCCCTTGTGCTGCTGTCGCTCGCACCGCTGATCTTCGGGCTCGGGGCGGTCTACGGGGTGTTCGCGGTGGCGGGTGGGGCGGTCTTCCTGCGCGCGTCGTGGCGGCTTCTGCGCGTCCGGAGCCGGGCGAACGCGATGGCGACGTTCCGGGCCTCGCTGGTGCATTTCGCACTGCTTGCGATGGGCGTCATTCTCGACCGCGGGGTCGCGGCATGGGTCGGCTGATCGCCGCAATCCTCGCGCTGCTGCTGGCGCTTCCCGCCGGGGCGGGGGCGCCGAAGCTCGACGCCGAGATCGCCTTCGAGGAAAGCCAGGCGGCTCTCGGGCGCCAGACGGGCGAGCATGTTCTCACCGATCACCGCGGGCGGCCACTGGCGCTCGCGGAGCTTCGGGGCCGCCCGCTGGTGGTCTCGCTGGTGTTCACCAGCTGCGCGAGCGTCTGCCCGATCACCGCCGACCACCTGCGCGAGAAGATCCTCGAGGCCCGGCGCGCGCTCGGCGAGGACGCCTTCGCGGTTCTGACCTTCGGCTTCGACGCCTCGGGCGACCGGCCGGCGCAGCTCGCGGCCTTCGCCGGCACGCACCGGCTGCTGGGGATCGCCGACTGGTTCGTGGCCAGCGCCGACGCGGCGACCACCGCCGCGTTCCTCTCGGAGATCGGCTTCTCGTTCCGCGCTGCCGCCGGCGGCTTCGACCACGTCACGCAGACCACGATCCTCGATGCCCAAGGTCGCGTCTACCGGCAGGTCTATGGCGAGCGTTTCCCGCTCACGGCCCTGGTCGAGCCGCTGAAGGAGCTCGTCCTCGGCACCGCCACGCGCTCGGTCGCGCCCGCCGATCTGTGGGACCGGATCGTCTTCCTGTGCACGGTCTACAATCCCCTGACGGGGAGCTACCGCTTCGATTACGGCATCTTCTTCGGCATCTTCTTCGGCGCCCTGTCGCTGCTTCTGACAGGGGTCGTCATTCTCCGTCTCTGGCTCGAACGCCGCCGCGCGCTGCGCGCGGAGTATCGCGGGGCGCTCGACCGCGGGGCGTCATGACGGCGGGCCCGCGCGCGGTGCTGCGGCATGGCTTCGACCGGCTCGAGCGCATCCTCGACCGCGCCTTCGGCCCGGACTGGAATCCGCTCGCGCAACTCGGGCCGCTGGGCTGGTTCCTGTTCTGGATCGTCGCCGTCACCGGCATCTACCTGTTCATCTTCTTCGATACCGGCGTGACCGATGCCTATGCGTCGGTCACATGGCTCAGCGCCGACCACTGGTGGCACGCAGGTGTTGCGCGCAGCCTGCACCGCTATGCGTCGGACCTGATGGTGGTCGTGATGTTCACCCACCTGATCCGCGAATGGGCGATGGACCGCTATCGCGGCCGGCGCTGGTTCTCGTGGATCACGGGCGTGCCTGTGATCTGGTTCGTGTATCTGTCGGGCATCACGGGCTACTGGCTGGTTTGGGACGACCTCGCGCAATATGTCGCCCTGACCTCGACCGAGCTTCTGGACAGCCTCGGGATCTTTGCCGAGCCCATCGCGCGCAACTTCCTGGCGCCCGAGCTTCTGTCGTCGCGCTTCTTCACGCTGATGGTGTTCCTGCACATCGCGATCCCGCTGCTCCTGCTCCTGCTGATGTGGATCCACATCCAGCGCATCACCTCGGCGCGCACGAGGCCGCCCCGGGTGCTCGGCGCGATCACGCTCGGTGCCCTGGTCGTGGGCTCGGTCGCGATGCCCGCGCCGCTCGGTCGGGCCGCCGACCTCGCCACCGTGCCCACCCGCGTCGATCTCGACTGGTTTCTGCTCTCGCTCTATCCGGTGATCGAAAGCCTGCCTGCGGGGGCGATCTGGGCGGGCGTTGCCGGCTTCACCGTCCTGCTGGCGGGCCTCCCCTGGCTCCCGCCCCGGCGCGAGGGGGCGGCTGCGGCGGTGTTCCTCGACCACTGCAACGGTTGCGCGCGCTGCGTGGCGGATTGCCCCTATGCCGCGATCACGCTGGTGCCGCGCTCGGACGGGCTGCCCTTCGCTCATGAGGTCGAGGTGAATGCGGCGCGCTGCGTCGCCTGCGGCATCTGCATGGGAGCCTGCCCCTCGTCGACGCCGTTCCGGCGCTCGGGCGAGCTGATCACCGGCATCGACTTGCCGGACCGCCCGCTCGCAGCTCTGCGGGCCGACGCAATTGCGGCGTCGGGCGCGCTCGCGGGCGCGGGGCGGGTGCTGACGCTGGCCTGCGCGCATGGCGCGGCGGGTGCGGCGCCGGGCCGGATCATCCTGCCGTGTGTCGCGATGGCGCCACCGTCGCTGGTCGATTTCATCATCAGCCGCGGGCTGGCGGATGGCGTGGCGGTCGCGGGCTGTGCCGAGCGAGACTGCTTCAACCGCCTTGGCGTGGCTTGGACGCGCGCGCGCTTTGCCCGCGAACGCGACCCCTACCTGCGGGCGCGGGTCCCGCGCGAGCGCGTGCTGACAGTGTGGGCGGGCCCCAGCGAGCGGCCGCGCCTCGAGGCCGAACTGTCCGCCTTTGCGGGGCGCCTCGCGACCCTGCCGGCCTACGAGAACCTGCGCCCCCTCGGGGACGACGAGGCGGCCGCTACCCCAACCCGCGAGGGGGGCGCGCGATGACCGGGCCCCGGGCCTCCTGGCTTGGCCGTCTGCCGCAGATCGCGCTTGGCGGAGTGCTCATACTCGCGTTGGTCCTCGGCGTCGCGACCCTGTCGGCACGGCCTGCATGGCAGAGCCTTGCGCCCGGCATCGCACTGGTGCGGCTGAGCCTCACGCATTCCGGCGCGCGGAACTGCCGCGACCGAACGGCCGACGAACTGGCAAAGCTTCCCAAGAACATGCGCAGCCCTCAGGTCTGCGAGCGCCGCCGCGCCCCCGTGCGTGTGGAAATGGATGTCGACGGGCACAGCGTCCTTGCCGCCGATCTCCCGCCAAGCGGCCTTGCCGGCAGCGGGCCGTCGCGCATCTATCACCGGATCGAACTTCCCGCCGGCAGCTATCGCCTCGATCTGCGGCTGTCCGACGATCCCGCCACCCAAGGGTTCGAATACGTCGCCGCGTTCGATGTCGACCTCCACCCGGCCGAGAGCCTTGCGGTCGATTTCGACGCCGCCTCGGGTGGCTTCTTCCTGCACTGAAACGGAGGGCGCACCATGGCCCCGATCGAATGGAAACCCGAGTTCAGCGTCGGCGATCCCGCCGTGGATCACGAGCACCGCGAACTGGTCGAGCTGGTCAACACCGCTGCCGCGGCGATCCTCGAGGGGCGCCCCGATGCCGATGTGGACCGCTGCCTCGGCGATCTGCTGCGCGCCATCTCGGCGCATTTTGCGCATGAGGAGAAGCAGATGCGTCGCGCGGGCTATGATCAACTCGCGGTCCACAAGGCCGATCACGAGCGGCTGCTGGACGCGCTGCGCGACATCATGGATGAAGCCCCCGGCACGACATCGTCACCGGCCGAACGCCTGACAGCCGTGCTCGAGGCCTGGTTCACCGGGCATTTCAGCACCCATGATGCGCGCTTGCATCACCGCCTCGGGCCGCATGACCACTGATGTGCGGCGGGTCCCCCCGGCGCCGCCGGCTGTCGCACGACCGCGGATCAGGATTTCGGAAGGTGCTGTCAGACCAATGCGACCCAGTCTTAGTTCCGCTGGGGCAAATCTGCAAATTAGCCTTGTCTAAACGCCTTCTTCTTCGCTGAACCGTTCCAGGGCGTCGATGTTGACGATGCTAATGCGCGCCCGCTCGAGTTTGATTGCACCTGCCCGCTCCAGTTCCTTCAAGGAGCGCTGAACCACCTCGCGCACCGAGCCGACCATCGTTGCGATCTCCTGGTGCGTGATCCGGGCGCAAGCTCCGGGCGCAAGCTCCGGGCGCCCCCTCGACCATATGGTCGTGCCGGCCTGCGCACCCTAACAGGAGCGTGGCAACCCGTGCTGTCACATCGCGGGTCGCCAGATCCTTGACCACCTGCCCGAGTGCTCGCTGACGCGCCGCCAGCACGCGCGTCGCCGCCCTGGCGATTTCCGGATAGTGGTCGAGGATGGTTCGGAGTTGGGCGCCGGGTACGAGACCGACGGCTGCCGGACCGAGCGCGATGGCGCCTTCGGCGTTGGGCCCCTCGTCGGTGGTGTCAGACGGATTCGAACTCGTCTCAGTTTTCCCGCCTTGGCCGGAAGTTAGGTCGAACAAAGCTGCCGCCACTCTTCGAGAGCGGCGGTGCGGTTGAGCTTGAAGACGTGTCGGCTGGTAAGGCCGCGTTCCTGGTTGAAGTGGTTATGGACGGAAGAATGAACGGCGGCGAAGGTCTGCAGACTCCGCATCCGCCGGAACCGGAGCATTGCCCGCTCTCGTCGTCGGAATGGCAGGTGTGAATTCTCGACGCGATTGTTCAACCAGCGTCCCGTCGACTGCAGATCCGAGCCCCCGAGCTCGCGCAGTGCAGCGCGGTAGGACGGAAGGCGATCGGTCACGATTTGCTGCGGCCGACCGTAGCGGCGCATCAATTTCCGGAGGAATTTCAATGCCGCCTTCTTGTTCCGGCGCTTGGTAACGACGGCTTCGAGGACTTCTCCTTCGTGATCGACGGCTCGCCAGAGATAATGCCGCTCACCGTTGATCTTCACGAACACCTCATCGACGTGCCACCGCCAGGTCGAGAAGGACCGCATGCGCTCGACTCGCTTGCGCCGGATCTCGGCGGCGAACATCGGCCCAAACCGATGCCACCAGAACCGCACGGTCTCGTGGCTGACGTCGATCCCTCGCTCATGCAGCAGGTCCTCGACGTTCCGGAGCGAGAGCGGGAAACGCACGTACAGCATCACCGCCAGGCGGATGATCTCTGAGCTGCTATGGAAGCCTTTGAACGGGTTGGATGTGCTCATCCCGGGACGCTACGAACCCGCCCCCTCTGGCTCAAGCCAGAAGTTTCTGACAGCGCCCGTTCGGGCGAGGTCCGCGGCTCGCGATGGGAGGAAATCAACCTCGGCGCCGCTGCTACATCTGCTACATCTGCTACATGTACGATCCCTGCGGACCGCATGAAGGCCAGGCATCCGCACCGCGTCCCGCCGCCGCCGAGGGCGGTGGAGATCCCGCGCGAGGCGAAGGCGCTCGAAGATGGCTCCGAGTTGGTCTTTCCCGGGACGAAGCGTGGCCTGCTAAGCTTTGAAAATTCTAAGCCAAGATTAGCCTTTATTAGGATTGTATCCGGTAGGCCTTCGCCATCACGCGCCAAGCGCCATCGTGTTTAAGCATCATCAATATCGTGTCAAATCGCATCCCCGCCCAGTCGTCCTCGACGTGTACGACCGAGATATCGCCGTGAATGGAGATATCGCGGATCATCCACCATGCCGTTCCCGAACTGTCGGCTTCCTCTTCACACATGCGAATGAAAACATCGCGCGAGTTCCATAGGAGTTCGCCGTCGTAATGGCCAACCTCGCAGGAATTTTCGAAGAACACCTGCTCCAACTCAGCGCGGTCACCAGAGGTCATGGCGGTCGCGTAGGTGCGCACGACCTCAGTGATTGCTGCGACGTCAGCTGCATTGGTCATGGTGGGGCGTCCTATCTCCTCGGGGCTTGGCTTCCCCGTTTACACTCCCTGCAAAAATCTTGCTGTCGGCCAATATGTAGATCAAGCTTGGAGAGCTTGAGCCCCCCATTGAAGTGGTTCGCCCCGCGGTATGGGATGATCCCATTGCGAAGATCTCGAATGGCAGCTCAGTAAAAAATTTCCCGCTCTGACGCTGCAAGAGCGGTCCGAAAGCGCCACGAAAAGCGAGGTATGAAGTGACCTCGCGAATGGAACTGGGATAAAATTTTTCGCTGGTTCAACGCTCGGATTGCGAAAGACCCCGCATGGAACGCCGCCTTACGACGATCCTCTCCGCGGATGTGGTGGGCTACAGCCGGCTGATGGGAGAGGACGAAGCAGGAACGCTCGAGGCGCTCAAGGCGCATCGGAGCGAACTGATCGACCCGGCGATAGCGCGGCACGGTGGCAGGACCATCAAGCTCATGGGTGACGGGGCTCTGGTGGAGTTCCCGAGCGTCGTGGAAGCGGTCGCCTGCGCCATCGAGGTCCAGGAGGCGATGGCGGAGCGCAATCGGGATCTTCCCGACAGCCGGGCGATTTGGTTCCGCCTCGGGATCAACATCGGCGACGTGATCGTCGAGGACGGCGACATCTATGGCGACGGCGTGAATGTCGCGGCCCGGCTCGAAGCACTGGCCGATCCCGGGGGCATCTGCATCTCCCGGGCGGTCCGAGACCAGGTCCGGGACAAGCTAAGTCTCGCACTTGAAGATCTTGGCGACCTGACGGTAAAGAATATCGCGCGCCCGGTCCGCGCGTTCAGGATCTCGCCTCGCGACCAGCCGCGCAGCTGCGACGCGGCGCTGCGCCCCGCGCGGTCGCGGTCGATCAAGGCGGCAGCGCTCGCGATCAGCGTCTTGATCCTGATCGGCGGAGTGGCGGCGCTCTGGACGCAGTTCGGCGCGCCGGTCTTTAACGGCGGAGAAACCCGGGCGGCAGCGGTCTCGGGGATCGCCGTGCTGCCGTTCCAGAACATGAGCGGCGACACGGAGCAGGACTATTTCAGCGAAGGCATCACGTCGGATCTGATCAACGACCTATCGCGTGTCTCGGGACTCCTAGTTATCGCCCGGAGTACGATGTTCACCTATCGGGGTGCGACAGTCGGCGCCCGCCAGGTCAGCGACGAGCTCGGGGTGGAATACGTCCTCGAGGGCAGTGTGCAGAAGGTTAGCGACCGGGTCCGCGTGAACGTCCAGCTCGTCGAGGCGACTACCGAGCGCCAGCTCTGGGCGGAACGCTACGACCGGCACCTCTCGGATGTCTTCTCCATGCAGGACGACATCACCGGTCGCATCATCTCCGCGCTCGCAGTTCAGCTGACGGATCAGGAGCAGGCCCGGTTGGCCGAGGCGACGAAGGCGAATCCTGAAGCCTACGACCTCCTGCTGCACGGCCTCGAGCAGTATCGCCGCTACACGCGCGAGACGAACCTTCTGGCGCGGGACTATTTTTTTCGGGCGATCGAGATCGAGCCCGGGTTTGCGCGAGCCTATGCTGACCTCGCGCTGACTTACTATTTCGACGCGCTCTTCAACTGGGCGCCAGTCGACGAGTCGATCGCGCTAGCGGAGAAATGGGCGATGACGGCGCTCACCCTCGATGAGGACCTGCCGCAGGTGCACTTCGCGCTCTGCGACGTTTATCGAATCCAAAGGCGCTTCGACGATGCGATCGCCGCGGCGCGCCGGGCGATAGCCCTCGATCCAAACTATGCGGACGGATATGCAATCCTGGGGCTCACCCTGATCTATGCCGGCGAGGTGGACGAGGGGATTGCTGCGATAGAAACGGCGATCAAGCTCAACCCGCGGGCTCCGTTCTACTACCAGCAAAACCTCGGCCTCGCCTATTATTTATCGGGCCGCTATGAGGACGCCGCCACCGCGCTGGAGAGCGTGCTTGCGCGGAACCCACACTTCCTGCAGGGACATCTGCTCTTGGCTGCGACCTATGCCCAGATAGACCGCCTACCAGATGCGGAATGGGAAATCGCCGAGGCCCAATCGCTCTCGCCCGGCATCTCGATCAGTCACGAGCGATTGACGGGGCAATTCCGCGACTCAGACGACATGTCCCGGTATATCGAGGGTCTGAGGAAGGCGGGGCTGCCTGAATGACGCACGTGATACGGTCGGACTTTTTCTCGAAACAGTGAAAGATAACTGAGGACTGGGCGGCCTATCTGAAATAAAGGATCGAAAAGCCCTTAAGCTGTCGCCGATCAGATTGACTTCATACTAGCGCGAGTGAGGAGTGCCATGAAAGTTAGAAAACCCGAGGCGAAAGAAGCCCGAGAAAATGCATCGAAGCCTGAGCCGGCCACCGACCCGAACGCAGATCAGGATAACAAGGTGCCTGCGGGCGCTGAGAACTTCGAGCACACTCTGAGACGCCTCTACATCCGGAAGGAGGCGCTGCGTCGTTAAATCCCCCGCGATGGCCTATTCCCCATCGGACCTGTACGAAAAGCGGCGAGGGTGGTGTCAGACGAATGCGAACCAGTCTCAGATTGGCTGTCAACGTCGGCCTTCAGGCTGCGCCGAGCTGACGCCACTCCTCAAGTGCGGCGGTTCTGTTGACCTTGAAGATGTGCCGGCTTGAAAGGCTGCGTTCCTGATTGAAGTGGTTCGAGACGGAGGCGTGGACAGCGGCGAACTTCTGCAGACTTCGCATGCGCCGGAACCGGAGCATCGCCCGCTCGCGTCTTCGAAGTGGCTGGTGTGAGTTCTCCACCCTGGTGTTCGCCCATCGACCGGTTTCCTGTAGCGCCTCGGCGCCGAGCTTCTTCAATGCCGCGCCGTACGATCTGAGCCGGTCGGTCACGATCACTTCGGGCGGACCGTGCTTGCGCATTGCTTTCCGGAGGAATTTCAGCGCGGCCTTCCTGTCGCGCGACCTGGTGACGAAGCTTTCGAGGACTTCGCCCTCCTGGTCCACAGCCCGCCACAAGTAGTGCATCTCACCGTTGATCTTCACGAACATCTCGTCGAGATGCCATCGCCAGCGGCTCGAGCGCATGCCCTCGATCCGTCGCTTTCGGATTGAGCCGCAGCGCTCCTGAAGTGCATGCCTATGCGCCACGTTCAGCCAATACTCGCACACAAAGCTGTCCCACGCCCAAGAGGGTGGGGGAATTTTTGGGGGAAATGGGCAGAACGAATAACGATAAGATATTATTATAATTCAATTTTCTCATAAAATGTGGCGGAGTGGATGGGATTCGAACCCACGAGACCCTTTTGAGGTCTACTCCCTTAGCAGGGGAGCGCCTTCGACCACTCGGCCACCACTCCGCCGCCGGGAGTAGCCGTAATGTCAGAGGCTTGTCAATGAAGGAACGTGTTGCGCTTGAAATCTGATCGGGCGGCGTCGCGTGATGTGTCTGGACGGCCTATCCCGGCATTCGCGCGGGTTGTCCGGATTGGCCTTTTTGCTGCTTATGGCGGTGCTCCACCTCGCCGGCCGGTCTGCATCCGCCGGTCCAGACGGGGGCGGGCACGTGGATGTGGCGGGCGGGGGGCAGTGGACTGCCCGCACCGCACGGCAGTCTGTGTCAGGACCGGCTGTGGCCGGATGGGGGGGCACGTTGCGGATTGCGGCTGATCGCCAAGCGGTCTGGCGGTATCTTGCAATGGCATGGGGCGATCGAGGGTCCGGGATCGGCAAGGGCCGCTCGAGCGTCCGGGACCTTGGCGCGCCTGCGCGCGCCAGCCGCGTTGCCGGGGGGGCGCGCAGCGTTTCGTCCGGTGTGGTGAGGGGAGGCATCATGCCCGCGGCAGCATTGCAGATAACGGGGCGCGTGCAGGGCGTGGGCTTCCGCGCGTGGTTCGCCCGAGAAGCGGCTCGGCATGGGCTCTGCGGCTGGGTCAGGAACGAGGTCGACGGCAGCGTCGGCGCGCTCGTCGAGGGGTCGCAGGCGTCGATCGACGCGATGGTCGAGGCCTGCCGTGACGGGCCACCCGCGGCGCATGTCACACATGTCGAGGTTACGCCCGCGACCCTGCAGGGATTGCGCGGCTTTCAGATCGCGTGTTGAGCGCCGTCGATCGCCAAGGAGGTTCCGCGAGCCCCGGATGATCGGGGGCTCGCGGTGGCCGCGGCGTCAGTTCGTCGGTTTCGGCGCACCATGCCCATGGCCCTGCATGGTGTCATGACCGGCGCCATGGCCCGCGCCGTGGTCCATCCCGGCCGGAGCGCCCTCAGGCGGGCGTTTTTGGACGGCGACCTCGATCGCGACCTCGCCTGCCTTCTCGAACTGCAGCGTGACGGGGAAGCGGCCGCCGTCCTCGTAGAGTTCGCTCGCGCCGAACAGCATCAGGTGGTTGCCGCCGGGCATGAGGTCGGCGCGCCCGGATGCCGGCACGTCGAGGGCCTCAAGGGGCTGCATCTTCATCACGTCGCCGTCCTTGACGACGGTGTGCAGTTCGACGGCTTCGAAGCCCGGCGCCGTGGCGGCGATCAGCCGGTCGGCATCGCTGCCGGAGTTGACGATGCCGAAATAAACGCCGAGCGGCCGGCTGGGCAGGTTCGGCCGGGCCCATGGATGCTCGATCGTCAGGTCGCCCGCCTTGATGTCCTGTGCCGGGGCGATCCCGGCGGCGAGGATTGCCGCGCATGTCAGCGCGGCGGCGAAGGATGTGCGCAGGGTCGTCTTCATGTGTCGTGTTCCATCTCGAAGGAATGCCGGTCCGGCCCGATGCCGCCGACAGGGCGGTATCCGGGCTGCAGCGTGGTGCAACGCCCGTGCATCGTCGGCTCGTGCCGAGTCCGCGGGCGCGCTTGTCATGCGATCTCTGCCATGGGTGGCGCGCGCGGGGCCTGAGGCGGATACCGCGGCGCCGGGGTATCGAGGGCCTGGGGCAACGTCGCGCCTCGCGTAGGCACCGGCGCGAGGCGCCGGAGGGGCAGAGGCGTCGGGGGCTGTGCCGGGGCCGCGCTGAGCCCGAGCCAGGGGCAGGGTTCGCGGGTCTGGTCCGCCGGGATGCTGCCGTCGGCCTGGACCCAGACGATCTCGGTGCCCGCGCAGAGCGCGATGAGCCCCGGCGCCACCGTCGCGAAGGCGGGGCCGACGAGGAGCCGCATCGCCATCAGCAGGACAAGCGACACGCCCAGCATGCGGCGCGCCGTCCGGCTTCGGGATGTCCAGACCGATCTCAGCATCGCGCGACGATGCCCGCTGCCCCCGGCCTGCGCAAGCGACGCAGTGTCGCCGGGGCGGCCTCAGACCCGTCGCAGCCGCGCGAAGCCCTCGGCAAGGTCGTCGATCAGGTCGTTGGCATCCTCGAGCCCAGCATGGATGCGGATGAGCTGCCCCCTCGGGCGCCCGGGGCGCGGCCAGGCGGTCGCGGTGCGCCGGGGATTGGTCGGCAGGATCATGCTCTGGAAACCGCCCCAGGAGAAGCCCATTCCGAAAAGCCGGAGATGATCGACCAGAGCCGCGACATGCGCCCGCGACGAGAGGCGTTCATCGAGCGTGAAGGCGAACAGCCCCGTCGTGCCCAGGAAGTCGCGCTTCCAGATCCGGTACCCCGGATCATGCGGCATCGCAGGGTGGATCACCTCGGCCACCTCGGGCCGTCCCATCAGCCACTCGCCCAGCTTCAGGCCGGTCTCGGCGTGCCGGGGCAGGCGGACATGGAGGCTTCGCAATCCACGCAATGCCAGGAAACAGTCGTCGGGCGCACCGCTGAGACCAAGGGCGCGCCAGCCCTGCTGAAGCGCGGGATAGGCCGCCTCCGTGGTGGTCACCGCGCCCATCACCAGATCCGCGTGGCCGCCGACATACTTCGTGACAGCCTGGATCGATACGTCCACGCCATGCTCGAACGGCTTGAAATAGAGCGGCGAGGCCCAAGTGTTGTCCATCATCACGATACAGCCGCGCTTCCTGGCCTCCTCGGCGATGGCCGGGATGTCCTGCACCTCGAATGTCTGGCTGCCGGGGCTCTCGGTGAACACGACACGCGTGTTGTCGCGGATCAGGTCGCGGATCGCGCCACCGATTAACGGATCGTAGAAGCTCGTCTCGATCCCCATCCGGGCCAGAAGCCCGTTCGCGAGGTCGCGGGTGTTGCCGTAGCAGGCGTCGGGGATCAGGACGTGGTCGCCGCTCGACAGATAGCTGAGCAGTGGTCCGCTCAAAGCCTGCGCGCCGGAATTGCAGACCCGCGTGCGGTAGCCGCCCTCGAGCGCACCGAGCGCCTCCTCAAACGCATAGGTGCCGGGCGTCCCGTGAACACCGTAGGTGACGCTGTCACCATCGCGCTTCTTGCCGACCGCCTTGAGATCTTCGAGCGTCTCGAAGAGGACGGTGGAGGCGTGGTAGACGGGTGGGTTGACGATGCGTGCGCTGGTGTCCGGATTGCGCCCTGCGGTAACGGCGCGGGTGGCGTCCTTCATCGGAAATCCTCGGTGCTGGGGCGTCGGTCGTGGGCCCTCAGCATTGCCCGGCGGCGGGTAACTCGGTCAAGCCGGCCACCAACCTCAGCGCCATTCCGCCGCGGCGAAGCGCGGTGACAGATGCTTGACGCGGCGTGAACCGGCCAGCCCCGGGTTGATTCGCGCATGCCCCTGCGCCGTGCAGGGCGGACCGGTCGCCGAGGTCGCGCGCCGCAGGTCTCGCAATCTTGCTCAAACCCGTGTCGGCGGGAAATTTTCTGCTGCCTGCAAGGGCGCCGCGGCGGTGGCTTCGCGTGAAAGCATGTGAACAAGCGGCACGACGGCGTGATCTGCGGCGCGATTTGGCGGGATTCGGGGGGTCTTCGCTTGACGCGGCTTGCAACGGTCGTTCAATTTCCGTGACGGGGATGATCCCAAAAACCGATGGCCGGCTCCCCCGGGCCGGCCCCGCGCTGCACTGGCGCGGAGAACGACAGGGTAAGAGGTAAAAGATATGAAAACTTCGGTATTCCTCGGCACGCTCGCCGTGGCCGGCCTCGCCGCCGGGCTCGCCGGTGCGGCGACGCTCGATGACGTCAAGGCCAAGGGCTTCGTGCAGTGCGGCGTCGCGACGGGCGTGCCGGGCTTCGCCTTCACCGACGCGAGCGGCGAGTGGGACGGCTTTGACGTCTCGATGTGCCGTGCCGTGGCCGCCGCGATCTTCGGCGATCCGAAGGCGATCAAGTTCACGCCGACGACCGGCAAGACGCGCTTCACGGCGCTGGCCTCGGGCGAGGTGGACCTGCTGTTCCGCAACACGACCTGGACGCTGTCGCGCGACACCGACCTCAAGCTCGACTTCGTGGGCGTCAACTACTACGACGGCCAGGGCTTCATGGTGCCGAAGTCGCTGGGGGTTAGCTCGGCCAAGGAGCTCGACGGCGCGACGGTCTGCATCCAGACCGGCACGACGACCGAGCTGAACCTCGCCGACTTCTTCCGCGCGAACAGCATCAGCTACGAGCCGGTTCCGATCGAGACCAACGCCGAGGCCACGCAGAAGTATCTCGCGGGCGCCTGCGACGTGTACACCACGGACGCCTCGGGCCTCGCCGCCACGCGCTCGACCTTCGAGGCACCGGGCGATCACGTGATCCTGCCCGAGATCATTTCGAAGGAGCCGCTCGGGCCGGCCGTCCGTCACGGTGACAGCGAGTGGGCCGACATCGTCCGCTGGACGTTGAACGCGCTCGTCGTGGCCGAGGAGTTCGGCGTGAACTCGGGCAACGTCGATCAGCTCGCCTCGGCGCCCACCGACAACCCCGAGGTCAACCGCCTGCTCGGCACCGAGGGCGAGTATGGCGCGATGATGGGTCTGCCGAAGGACTGGGCGGTGAAGGTCGTCAAGGGCGTGGGCAACTACGGCGAGATCTTCGACCGCACGATCGGCCCGGACACCCCGATCGGCCTGGCGCGCGGCCTGAACGCGCTCTGGACCCAGGGCGGCATCCTCTACGCGCCGCCGTTCCGCTGATCGAAAGCTGATCGGGCGCGCCCCCAACGGGGCGCGCCCTCGGTCTTCTTGTCTCGTGCCGAGCCGGATGACTTGCGTGCAGGGACAACGTTTGCATGACCTTCCCACGGGGGTGAGATCGTATGTCGGACACCGCGCAACCGTCCGGTCCGTCCTTCCGCATCGACATGCTGTGGAACGACAGCCGATACCGGTCCACGTTCATTCAGGTCGTCGCGCTGTTCCTCGTCATCCTCGCGGTGATGTATCTCTTCCAGAACGTCGTCGAGAACCTCGCCGCGCTGGGAAAGACCTTCGGCTTCGACTTCATGACGCAGCCGGCCGGCTATGACATCAACCAGCGGCTGATCGACTACACCTCGCGTTCGACCCATTCGACGGCTGCGGTCGTCGGAATCCTCAACACGCTGATGGTGGCGGTGGTCGGCTGCGTGCTCGCGACCCTGATCGGCGTTACGGCCGGCGTGGCGCGGCTCTCGAAGAACTGGGTCGTTGCGCGGCTGATGACCGTCTACATCGAGGGCGTCCGCAACGTCCCCGTCCTGATCCAGATCCTTCTGTTCGCGGCGATCTTCGACGAGGCGCTGCCCGCGCCGAGTGCGTTTCGCGGCGAGGACGCGACCGCGAGCATGTGGCTCGGCGAAATGGTGGCGGCGACCAACCGCGGCTTCTATTTCCCGATGCCGGTCTGGCTCGAGGGCTCGTTCTGGGTCGTCGTCGCCTTCTTCGCCTCGATCTTGGGCGCCGTCTGGTTCGGTCGCTGGGCCAACGAGCGCCAGCAGGACACGGGAGAGGCGCTGCCCGTGCTGCCGATCCAGGCGGGGATCGTTGCCGGTGGCACGCTTCTGGTGTTCCTCGTGGCGGGGATACCCATCGGGCTCGACTACCCGGCGCTCAAGGGCTTCAACTTCCAGGGCGGGCTCTACGTCCGGAACTCCTACATGGCGCTTACGCTGGCGCTGGCGCTCTATACCGGGGCCTTCATCGCCGAGAACGTGCGCGCGGGCATCCAGGCGGTGTCGAAGGGCCAGACCGAGGCCGCCTTCGCGCTGGGGCTGCGGCCCAACCGGACGATGAACCTGGTGATCCTGCCGCAGGCGCTGCGGGTGATCATCCCGCCGCTGATCTCGCAGTATCTCAACCTGACCAAGAACTCGTCGCTTGCGCTGCTGGTCGGCTACATGGACGTGACCGGCACGTTGATGGGCATCACGCTCAATCAGACCGGCAAGGAGTTCGAGACGCTGTTCCTCGGGATGGCATTCTACCTGTCGGTCTCGCTCTCGGTCGCGGCGATCATGAATCTCTACAACGAGCAGGTGAAGCTGGTCGAGCGGACCTCGGCGGTCGGCATGGGCTTCTCGGTGCTCGACCTTTTCGCCGGTGTCACCGGCAAGTGGGAGGTCCTGAAGAAGGGCGACGCGACCATGAAGCGGGAATACGGGATCAGGGGTCTGCTGAACCTCTTCGTCGTGTTCTATGCCGTCGCGCTCGCGCTCATGGTCGACTACACCTTCCTCGCCGAGATCACCGCGACGCGGCCCAGCTATTTCGAGTGGTCGGGCGCGAAGCAGATCGCGACGCTCCTGATGCTGATCGCGCTCTTCGCGACGCTCGCGACCTGCCTCTTCAAGAACGCCCGCTTCATTGACCTAGCGGTGATGGATCTTCTGGCCTTCATCTTCGCGGTTGCGGTCGGCTGGCCGTTCGGCCAGCTCGTCGAGGGGGTGAGCGGCGCCGCGATCGTGGCGATCGGGCTGGGTGCGCGGCTTGCCATCATCGGCTACACGATCTTCGGCGAGCGGCCGAACCTGACCTTCTTCCATCGCGTGCGGAGGGCCTGAGCCATGAGCAAGACCGACACGCGCGCGCTCGCCTTCGTCTCGTCCGGCACCATCCCGCCATCGCCGCCGCCCTCGAGCGAAGTCGGAGCCGTCCACTGGCTGCGCGAGAACCTGTTCTCCGGCTGGTTCAACACCATTCTCACCCTGGCCTCGATCGCCGTCGTGGTGCTGCTGGTGCCGCCGATCGTGGAATGGGCCTTCCTCGACAGCGTCTGGAACGCCTCGAGCCTCTCGGAGTGCCGCGAGAAGGGCACGGGGGCCTGCTGGGCGGTGATCAACGAGCGCTTCAACCAGTTCATGTTCGGCTTCTATCCGCCCCATCTCTACTGGCGGCCGATCCTGACCTTCGTGCTGCTGTTCGTCGCGCTCGCGCCGGTGCTGTTCGGCTCGCTGCCGCGGCAGATGCTGTGGTTCTCGCTGCTCTTTCCCGTGGTCGCCTATTTCCTGATCTGGGGTGGCCTTGGACTCGAGCCGGTCGAGAGCCGGCAGCTTGGCGGCTTCCTGCTCGCGCTGGTCATCGGGGTCGCCGGCATCGTGCTCTCGCTGCCGATCGGCATCCTGTTGGCGCTTGGGCGCAAGTCGCACCTGATCTTCATCAAGACCATCTGCGTCGTGTTCATCGAGTTTATCCGCGGCGTGCCGCTGATCACGCTCCTGTTCGTCGCGAACTCGGTCCTTGCCTACTTCTTCCCCCCGGGCTCGAACCTCGACCTGATCCTGCGCGTGGTGATCATGGTAACGCTGTTCGCCTCGGCCTACATGGCCGAAGTGATCCGCGGCGGCCTCGCGGCGCTGCCGCAGGGGCAGTACGAAGCGGCAGACGCGCTGGGGCTGAACTACCAGAAGTCGATGCGGCTGATCGTGCTGCCGCAGGCGCTCAAGATCTCGATCCCCGGCATCGTCAACACCTTCATCGGGCTCTTCAAGGACACCACGCTGGTGGTGGTGATCGGTCTTCTCGACCCGATCGGCCTGATTGCCGCGACGCGGGCCGACAGCAACTGGAACGGCATCATCTGGGAATTCTACGTCTTCGTCGGCTTCTTCTTCTTCATCGCCTGCTTCGGCATGTCGCGCTACTCGATGTATCTCGAGCGCAAGCTGAAGACCGATCACCGGTAACGGCCGGGTTCACAGGGAGACAACAACAATGACCGAACTTGCCACCGAACGGACTGCCGACCGGTCGAAGATGTCGATCTCGGACGAGGTTGCCATCCAGATCACCAACATGAACAAGTGGTATGGTGACTTCCACGTCCTGCGCGACATCAATCTCACGGTCTATCGCGGCGAGAGGATCGTGGTCTGCGGTCCGTCGGGCTCGGGCAAGTCCACGATGATCCGGTGCATCAACCGCCTCGAGGAGCACCAGAAGGGCGACATCATCGTCGACGGAATCGAACTCAACTCGGACCTCAAGAACATCGACAAGATCCGCGCCGAAGTCGGCATGGTGTTCCAGCACTTCAACCTGTTCCCTCACCTCACGATCCTCGAGAACTGCACGCTGGCGCCGATCTGGGTGCGCAAGACCCCACGCCGCGAGGCCGAGGAGGTGGCGATGCACTTCCTCAAGAAGGTCAAGATCCCCGAGCAGGCGCACAAGTATCCCGGCCAGCTTTCCGGCGGGCAGCAGCAGCGCGTGGCGATCGCGCGGGCGCTGTGCATGAAGCCGCGCATCATGCTGTTCGACGAGCCGACCTCGGCGCTCGACCCCGAGATGATCAAGGAGGTGCTCGACACCATGATCGAGCTGGCCGAGGAGGGGATGACGATGATCTGCGTCACCCACGAGATGGGCTTCGCGCGGTCGGTGGCGAACCGGGTCATCTTCATGGACCAGGGCCAGATCGTCGAGCAGAACGAGCCCGAGGAGTTCTTCCTCAACCCGAAATCCGACCGCACCAAGCTGTTCCTGAGCCAGATTCTCGGCCACTGATCGAGCGCCCGCGCCGCGCGTTCGCGCCCGTCCCCGCGGCATCCGGGGGCGGGCGACGTCTATTTCGCGGCTGCGTGAGACTCATCACAGAATTCCGTCCCCGAATGAGACAGAACTGACCCAAGGCGGACGGCGCCGCCGCTGCTGCGGTGCCACGCAGGCAGGGAAACGACCGCGGGAGGGAAGACGGTGCATTACCTGATTTATCCGATGGCAATCATCGCGATGATCGGGATTGCGTTTGGCGCACTCGGCATCGCGTGACCTCGCCTCCGCACGGGAGGTGCCGACGAGCACGGGCGGCGGCAGGGACACCTGCCGTCGTTCTTCGTTCGGGGGTCAGTGCTCCGCCACCTCGCGGGGGACCGCGAAGGCAGTGAATCGGGCGGCGTTCGGGCCGAAGGCCGCCCATCCCCCGGTCTCCATCTGGAACACCGCCACCGCGGCAGTCGGAAAATGCGCAAAGGCGCGTGCGCAGCCGGTGGCGGGGTTTGCGTCGCTCAGGTGCTCGGCCAGCGCCGAAAGCCCCGGCTCATGCGCCACCAGCATGACGCGCGAGAGGTCGTCTGTCAGTGCCCGCACCAGGCGCAGCATGGTGGGCGGACCGGCGAGGTAGAGTGCGGGCAGCAGCTCCGGCTCGGGCAGGGCAGGGACGGCGCGGCGCATCCGGTGCACGGTTTCGACGGTTCGCGCGGAGGACGAGCAGAGGATCCGCTCCGGCACCAGCCCCTCGGCCTCCAGCCAGCGCGCCATGACCGGTGCGGCGGCGCGGCCGCGCTTGTTGAGCGGACGGTCGTGATCGGCCTGACCGGGATCGGCCCAGCTCGACTTGGCGTGGCGCAGGAGAATCAGGGTCCGCATCGCGAGATTGGACGCTGCGGTCCATGACAGGGTCAACCGCGCCCTGACGGGGGAGGGTGCGCGGCGAGGAAGGCCGCCATGTGGAAGGCGCATTGAGCGCGTGGCGGCACCGCGTCACGCCCCGCCGGGCAGGCATGGCGCACGCGGCAGCCGCCGTCGCGGCAGGCGGCGCCCTCGGGCGCACGGACATGGGCAGTGCAGGCGGCAATGTCGTAGGCCCTGCCCTCGCCCATCGCGCCCACCGGGCAGGCGGTCAGACAGGGTGCGGGGCAGCCGAGGCAGGGGTCGCCGACCGGGGCGGGCTCGGTCGCGGCCGCCGCGTCCTCGGGCAACGCGATCGCGCCGCGCCACGAGATCCAGAGCCCGCGCCCGGGGCTGACCAGCATGCCCACGGGCGAGGGGCGCGCGCCCTCGGCCTTGCGGCCCCAGGCGAGGAACGGGGCATAGGGTGGGCCGCCGAAGGGAAAAATCGCCGTGGCACCCTGCGCGGCCGCGACGGTGTCAAGCACGCGGCGCGACCAGCGGTCGAGCGGGTGGGGCGCGCCGTCACGGGACTCCGGCGCGGCGCGGAAGGCGTCCCACATCGCGGCGCCATCGGGGCCGACGAGGCAGAGGAGCGAAGCATGCGCGGGCGCGCCGTCGCAGAGCTCGGGGCTGAAGCTGCCAGTGATCCTGAGCCCGTGCGGCGCGAGCCCTGCAGCGAGGCGGATGGTCGGAGCGGCGGTCATGGCCGCCCCGCTACTTCCCCGCAATCCCGGCCCAAGCGCTGCCGCACCGCGTCGCCCGCCGTCACGCGTGGATCAGCGTGCCCGCGCCATGGGCGGTGAAGAGTTCGAGCAGCACGGCGTGGGGCGCGCGTCCATCGAGGATCACGGCGGCCTCGACCCCCTGGTCGATGGCGTCGAGCGAGGTTTCGACCTTGGGGATCATGCCGCCCTTGATCGTGCCCTCGCCGATCATCTCGTGGATGTCGGCGCGGCTGAGATCGGTGATCACCTCGCCGTCGCGGTTCTTCACGCCCTGGACGTCGGTCATAAGCAGCAGGCGCTTGGCCCTGATCGCGCCGGCAATCGCGCCCGCGGCGGTGTCGCCGTTGACGTTGAACGTCTCGGTCGGCGTCGCGCCCGCGCCGACGGGGGCGATCACGGGGATGAAGTCGGATTCGAGGAAGGTGGTCAGGACGCCGGGGTTGACCTTGACCGGCTCGCCCACGAAGCCGAGGTCGAGCACGCGCTCGATGTTGCTGTCGGGGTCCTTCTCGGTCTTGGTGGCCTTGCGGCAGACCATGAGGTTCGCATCCTTGCCCGAGAGGCCGACGGCGCGCCCGCCCTGGGCGTTGATCGCCGCCACGATGCGCTTGTTGATGACGCCCGCGAGGACCATCTCGACCACCTCGACCATCTCGGCGGTGGTCACGCGCAGGCCGCCGCGGAATTCCGAGCGGATCTGGAGCCGGTCCAGCATCTGGTTGATCTGCGGCCCGCCGCCATGGACCACGATGGGCTGCACGCCACACTGCTTCATCAGCACGATGTCGCGGGCGAAGCTGTCCATCGCGTCCGACTCGCCCATGGCGTGGCCGCCGAACTTGACCACGACGACCTGGCCGTCATAGCGCTGGAGATAGGGCAGGGCCTCGCTGAGGGTGCGGGCGGTCGCGAGCCAGTCGCGCTTCATGGCTTTCTGGAGCTCCATCGTCTTCGATCTCCCCGGCATCCCGGTTATGCGGGTGACCCTCATAGCGCGGGACGGCGCGGGCTTCCAGTGGCGCGCCGCACTCAGCCGGGCATTAGCCGGGCGATGGCGGCGCGGAGCGTGGGGATGCCGTCGCCCGTTTCGGCCGAGGTCACGACGATCTCGGGGAAGGCCGCCGGGTGGCGGGCGAGGTCGGACTTCACGCTTGCGATCACCTGGGCGAGCCCCCCGCCGCGCGGCTTGTCGGCCTTGGTCAGCACCGCCTGGAACGAGACGGCCGAGCGGTCGAGCAGCTCCATGATCTCGTGGTCCACCTTCTTCACGCCATGGCGCGCGTCGATCAGCACATAGGCGCGCGCCAGCGTCACCCGGCCCGCGAGATAGGCGCGCAACAGCGCCTGCCAGCCCTCGACCTTGGCCTTCGGCGCCTCTGCGAAGCCATAGCCGGGCAGGTCCACCAGATAGCCGCGCGCACCCAGCGCGAAGAAGTTGATCTCCTGCGTCCGGCCCGGCGTGTTCGAGGCGCGCGCAAGCCCCTTGCGCCCGGTGAGCGCGTTGATCAGCGAGGACTTGCCGACATTCGAGCGCCCGGCGAAGCAGACCTCGGGCCGGTCGGGGGCGGGCAGGCCGTCGATCTGGACCACGCCCTTGACGAAGTCGCAGGGGCCCATGAACAGCTTGCGCGCGGCCTCGGCCTCGTCGGCGTCCGGCTCGGGCATCACGGTGAAGGGGACGGCTGGGACGCTCATGCGATCTCCACGGCCGCGCCCTCGGCGATCTCGCCTCCTTCGAGCACCTCGGCATAGAGGCCGAACCGGGTGTGGCCGCGGGCGGCGCGCAGCGTGTCGAGGATGGCGGCGTCGCGATGGCCGGTTTCGGGGTTCGCCTCGGTCGCGCGGCAGCGGCCGATCGGCTCGACCACGCGCAGCAGGGCGCCGCCGATGCGCAGCGTGCGGCCGACCCAGTCCTCCTCCTCCCACGGCACGACGCCGTCGAGCCAGAGATTGCCGCGAAACCGGCGGGGGTCGGGCGCGATGCCCAGCCGTTCCGAGAGGGCGCGGAGCGAGGCGAGCGACAGGACCGAGATGAAGGGCTCGGCCATGTCGGTCATCGCAGCGTCCGGCGCATGGGCGAGCCGGTAGGGGCCGGGGCGCGCGCCCTCGGCCATCGGCGACACCCAGTCGCAGAGCCGGGCCGCACCGTCGGGCGTGGCGGGGTCGACGGTCAGGCTTTCCCGCGCTGGGTGGGCGAGGGTCAGGCTGCCCGTGGCGGGATCGTAGCGCGCCGACACCGCCGCGAGGCGAGGCGCATGGGTCACGCGCAGGAAGTTGTTACAGCCTTCCCACCCCGGCGCTTCGGCCCGCCAGGACGAGCCGCCATGCGCGACCGCCCACAGGCGGTCATGCGGCATCGGCCGGCCGGCGGCGAGGGTCACGCGCGGCAGCGCCTCGCAGCCGATGCTCTTGACCGGGTGGCGCCAGATCCGGGCGAGGTGCGGGGTCATGCCCGCGCGCCCCGCCGGCGCGGCTCAGGCGCGGTCATCGCCGCCACCGCCGCCTTCGCCGCCCGTGCCGTCGGCGGCCTTGCCGCTGGCAGGCTTGCCGCTGTCGGCGGGCTTCGGCGCACCCTCGGCGCCCGGGCTCGCGTCGCTCATGCCCGGGTTCGCGGTGCCCTTGCGCTTCTTGCCGCGCGGCTTGCCGGGCGTGTTGCCGGGCGCCGGCAGCTCGGCCTTGGCCGGCTGCCCGGCCGTCGCGGCCGCCTTGGCGGGCGCGGGCTTCGCCCCGGCTGCGGGCTTGCGTTTGAAGCTTTTCTTGATGTTGCCGAAGATGTCGACCTCGACCCCCTGGCTGCGCATGATGATGTATTGCTGCGTGAAGGTCAGGATGTTGTTCGCGGTCCAGTAGATCACCAAGCCCGAGGCAAAGCTGCCAAGCATGAACATGAAGACCCAGGGCATCCAGGCGAAGATCATCGCCTGTGTGGGGTCGGCCGGCGCCGGGTTGAGCTTCTGCTGGAGCCACATGGTGATGCCCATCAGGATCGGGAACACGCCGATCGAGATGAACACCGGCGCCCAGGCCACGTCGTAGGGCAGGAGGCCGAACAGGTTGAGCCACGAGGTCGGGTCGGGCGCCGAGAGGTCCCTGATCCAGCCGATGAAGGGGGCGTGGCGCATCTCGATGGTGACGAACAGCACCTTGTAGAGCGCGAAGAAGATCGGGATCTGGATAAGGATCGGCAGGCAGCCCGAGGCGGGATTGACCTTCTCCTTCTTGTAGAGGGCCATCATCTCCATCTGGAGCTTCTGGCGGTCGTCGCCCGCGCGCTCCTTTATCTTCTCCATCTCGGGCTGGAGCTTCTTCATCTTCGACATCGCCACGAAGGACTTGTAGGCGAGCGGGAAGAGCAGCGCCTTGATGATGAAGGTGAGCGCGATGATCGAGAAGCCCATGTTCCCGATCAGCCCCTGCACCCAGTTCAGCATCCAGGCGATCGGCTTGGTGAGGAAATAGAACCAGCCCCAGTCGACCGAGTCGTAGAAACGGTCGATGCCGAGGCTCTCCTCGTAGCCCGCGATGGTGCCAAGTTCCTTGGCGCCGGCGAAGAGGTTGGTGGCGATCTGGGCCGTGCCGCCCGGGGCCACGGTCATGACCGGCAGGCGCATCTCGGTGCGGAATTCGGGCAGCGCGCCGGGCAGGACCTTGTAGACCGCGCTGAAGGCCTGGCCGGGGCGCGGCGCCAGCGTGGTCATCCAATAGTGATCGGTGAAGCCCAGCCAGCCGTTTCCGGTCACCGAATGCGCCTCGACCATCCCGCCCTCGAGCGGGTTCGCCGGAAGCTCCTGCATGTCGCCGTAGCTCACTTCCGACAGCGCGCCGTCGAACATGCCGACCGCGCCCTCGTGCAGGATGAAGAAGCCCATCCCCTTCGGCTCGCCGCGCCGGGCGATGTATCCATAAGGCGCGATCGAGACCGGCTCGGCGCGCGTGTTCTCGACCGTCTGGGTGATCGTGAACATGTAGCGCTCGTCGAGCGCGATGGTCTTGCGGAACACCAGGCCCTCGCCGTTGTCCCAGCGCAGGGTCACGGGGGTCGTGGGCGTCAGCCGCTCGCCGCTCTCGATGGTCCATTCGGTGTTCGCCCCGGGCAGGGGGCCGGGGTCGCCCTCGGCCGTGCGGAGCCAGCCATGGACAATGTAATAGGGGTTCAAAGCGCCCGTGGGGTTCAGGAGGACCACGGTGTCGGAGCCGGGATCGAGCGTCTCGCGGTAGTCGGAAAGGTGCAGATCGTCGATCCGCGCGCCCTTCAGCGAGATCGAGCCTGTCACGGCGCCCGAGGCGATCGGGATGCGCTGGGTCCGGGTGAGCGCGGCGTCGCGCTCGACCACGGCGCCGGGCGCCTCCGCCGTCTCGGTCCCGCTTCCCTCGACCGGAGCCGCCGTGCTGCCCTCGCCTGTGGCGGTCTGCTCGGCGGCGACCTGCTGCGGCGGCTCGGGCTGTGGTGCGAAGAAGGCCTGCCACGTGAAGATCACCGCCATCGACAGCACGGCCGCCAGCAGCAGGTTGCGCGTATCGCTCTTGTCGCCGCCCATCAGGGACTCCGTCTCAGATCACCGGGGCGGTTCAACAGGGAGCCGCGCGCAAGGTCAAGGGGTTTCGGGGTCTCGCCGGGACGGCGCGGTCGGCGCAAGGCCCGCGAAGTCGAAAAGCGCGGGGTCGGCGAGGTGCCCGGGACGCACATTCGTCAGGGCGCGGAACATCACCTGCCGGCGGCCGGGGGTGCGGTGCTCCCACTCGTCCAGCATGGCCTTGACCTGCGCGCGCTGTAGCCCCTCCTGGCTGCCGCAGAGGTCGCAGGGGATGATCGGGAAGCCCATGGCGCGGGCGAAGCGGTCGCAATCGGCCTCGGCAATATGCGCCAGCGGGCGCAGGACCATGATATCGCCCTCCTCGTTCACCAGCTTGGGCGGCATCGCCGCCAGCCGCCCGCCGTGGAACAGGTTGAGCATGAAGGTCTCGAGGATGTCGTCGCGGTGGTGGCCCAGCACGATGGCCTGGCAGCCTTCCTCGCGCGCGATGCGATAGAGATGGCCGCGCCGCAGTCGCGAGCACAGCGCGCAGTAGGTCTTGGTCGAGGGGACCTTCTCGGTGACGATCGAATAGGTGTCGCGATACTCGATGCGGTGCGGGATCTCGTGGCGGGCGAGGAACCCGGGCAGCACGCCCGCGGGAAAGCCTGGCTGGCCCTGGTCGAGATTGCATGCGAGCAGGTCCACGGGCAGGAGGCCGCGCCATTGAAGCTCGATCAGCGCGGCGAGCAGGGTGTAGCTGTCCTTGCCGCCCGACAGGCACACCAGCCAGCGCGCGCCGGGGGTGACCATGCCATAGGCCTCCAGCGCCTCGCGGGTCTGGCGCACGATGCGCTTCCTGAGCTTGCGGAACTCGAGCCCGTCGGGGGCGCCGCGCAGGATCGGGGGGAGGTCGCTCTCCGGCAGGTCGCCCTCGGGGTCCTGCGCGGCGGCGCTGCTGAGGCCTGCCATGTCCTGCATCTGCGGGTCCTGTCTCGCGTTCCGGGCGCCGGACCCTATCACGTCCGGCGCGGCAGGGAAGCCCCGTCCCCGGGGCACGCCGGCGGTCGCCCGTGTCAGGCGCAGACGAGGCGGATCTCGGCGCCGCTGCGATCGAGGCCCGTGATCTTGAGGTGCCGCACCCCCGGCCGGGCGAACAGCGCATGCGCGAGCGGGTTCACGAACACCGTCTCGACCCGGTTTCCGATGCCGCGACCGCCGTCGAACAGGTCGTAGGTGCAAAGCTCCTCGATCGCGGCCAGCGCCTCGGCGGTGAAGTCGATGGTCACGCCATGCTCCTCGCGCGTGGCGATCAGCACGCGTTTCATGATGCTCTCGAAGATCAGAAGCGCGGTGCTCGCGCGGATGAACTCGAAGATGACGATGTTCTGGCCGATGCGGTTGATCAGCTCGGGGCGCTTGAGATCGACGCGGAAATGCTCGCGGATCGCGGTGACGATCTTCTGCTCCATCTCCTCGTAGCTGTCCGACGGCAGCACGTTCATCGCCATGTTGGTCGTGCGGTCGTTGCCGACGATGCCCATGTTCGAGGTGAAGATGATGAGCGATTCCGAGAAGGTCACCGTCTCGCCACGCTGGTCGGTCAGGCGGCCCTCGTCGACAATCTGCAGGAACTTGTCGAGGATGCGGGGATGCGCCTTCTCGACCTCGTCGAACAGGAACACGCTGAACGGGCGCGAGCGGGCGGCGTTGACGAGTTCGCCCCCCGCCTCGTGGCCGACATAGCCCGGCGGCGCACCGATCAGGCGGCTCTCCGAGTTCTCGGAGCTGAACTCGGACATGTCGAAGCGGTGATAGGCGGTCTCGTCGCCGAACAGGAGCTCGGTCACCGCCTTGGCCAGCTCGGTCTTGCCGACCCCGGTGGGCCCGGCGAAGAACAGTACGCCCCGCGGGCGGCTGTGGCGGCTCGAGCTTTGCGAGCCGCTGAGGCCCATCACCGAGCGGGTGAGGATGTCGAGCGTCTTGCGCAGCGCGTTCGGCTGGCCCTTGACGCGGCGGCCGAGGATCTCGGCCCCCTCGGCGATGCGCGCGCGCACGACGCTGGACTTCCAGGGATTGCGCGGGGTGCCGACGCGGTAGGCGCGCACCGCGTCCGAGATCTGACTGAGCCCGATGCCCTCGGCGCGCGCGAGGTCGCAGATCGCCGCGACCGCGCGCAGGGTCATGCCGTCGGTGTCGAGGGCATACTGCTCCAGCGCCTTGGCAAGCGCCGCCGCGGGCAGCGCCGCGTGATCGCGGAAGCGCGGCGCGAGCGCGGTTGCCATGAGGTGGCGTTCCTCGACGTCGGGCAGGTCGGCCGTGAGCCGGCTCACCGCCTCGTTGCCAAGGACGAACCAGTCGGGCAGGTCGTGCGCGCTGTCGAGCAGCCAGATCAGCGGGTTGCGCGGCGGGGGCGTGCCGTCGGGGCGGCTGTCGCGCGGGGCCGGCTGGTCGTGCGCCAGCTTGTCGAGCGCGATGAAGAAATCCTCGCGCGCCGTGTCGCCGGCCTCGCGATGCGGAAAGAGGCGCGAGGCGTAGTCGAACAGCACCGCCACCGGCTCGGCGAGGCGGGCGATCCTGGGAAGGTCCCGGGCGAGCCGCGCGATGTCGCGCCCCGGGCCGCCGAGCTCGACCCCCGCCGCGCCCAGCGCGCCGGCAAGGTCCCGCCGCGAGCCGGGATGGAGTTGCAGCCCCGTCAGCGGGTCGTGCACCACCAGCCCCGCGAATCCCCGCGCCGCGAGCCTCGCCCAGATCGCATCCGGCGCTGGCAGGAACAGCGGGGTTGCGCCCCCCTCGACCGGAAAGAGATCGCGGATGTTGCCCGAGACCGCGAACTGCGAGCGCACGGCAAGATCCTGATCGAGCCGCCGCAGCCACAAGGGGGCCGGGAAGCCTGCGCTCCCGCGCGCAGACGCGTCGGCGCCTGCCGTCATCTCGTCGCGTCGCATCGGGCAACCCGCTCCGCTCGCGGGGCCGCGCCCGGCCCCTCCACACCCACCGATACCATGAGCGCAAGCATCGGGCGGCGCCTTGACGCAGGTCAAGGGGATGCGTGCAAGCGCCCGGAATTGCCCGGATGCGACGTGGGCCCTCGATCCGGCGGCGATCCGCGCTAGCTCCCCGGCAGCCGGGAAGAACCAGGGAGCCAGCCGTGCCGTATCTCGTCCTCTACCTCTCGACCGCGGTCATCTTTCTCGTGGTCGACGCGATCTGGCTCAAGCTGGTGATGCGCCCGCTGTTCGAACGCAACGTGGGCGACCTGCTGGCCGACGAGATCCGGCTCGCGCCAGCGGCGGGGTTCTACCTGCTCTACGTGATCGGCATCCTGTGGTTCGCCTCGGCCCCCGCATGGCGCAGCGGCGACTGGGGCGGGGCGGCGCTCAATGCCGCGCTGTTCGGCTTCTTCGCTTACGGCACCTACGAGGCCACGAACTTCGCCACCCTGCGCGGCTGGACCTGGGAGATGGTGGCGACCGACGTCGCCTGGGGCACGGCGCTGACGGCGGGCGCGGCGCTGGCGGGGCTTGCGATCACGCGCGCGATCCTTGGCGAGTGAGCCGCGCGGGCGGTCGCGCGCGGGGGCGTTGACATCGACGCGGCCGGGCCTGCACGCTCCGGGCCAACCACAAGCCGGGGGAGGCCGCAGCCGTGTCAGACCATATCCTTGCCATCGACCAGGGCACGACCTCGAGCCGCGCGATCCTGTTCGACGGACGGCTGTCGCCCATCGCCACGGGGCAGGAGGAGTTCGCGCAGCACTTCCCGAATTCCGGCTGGGTCGAGCACGACCCGGCCGATATCTGGTCCACCACCGCCGCCACCTGCCGCGCGGCCATCGAGCGCGCCGAGATCGGCGCGGGGCGGATCGCGGCCATCGGCATCACCAACCAGCGCGAGACGACGCTGCTGTGGGAGCGCGGGAGCGGGCGGCCGGTGCATCGCGCCATCGTCTGGCAGGACCGGCGGACCTCGGAATTCTGCCAGCGGCTGAAGGCCGAGGGCCACGAGCCCATGGTCACGCAAAAGACCGGGCTGCTGCTCGACCCCTATTTCTCGGCCACCAAGCTTGCCTGGCTGCTGGACCAGGACGACAACCGCGCCCGGGCGCGGCGGGGCGAGCTGATGTTCGGCACCGTCGACTGCTACCTGATCTGGCGCCTGACCGGGGGCGCGGTGCATGCGACCGACGCCACCAACGCCGCGCGCACGATGCTCTACAACATCCGCGAGGGGCGGTGGGACGACGACCTGTTGCGCCTTCTCGGCATCCCGCCCGAGGTGCTGCCCGAGGTGCGCGACAGCGCCGCCGACTTCGGCGCGACGCGTGCCGACCTGTTCGGCCGGCCGATCCCCATCCTGGGCGTCGCCGGCGACCAGCAGGCGGCGACGGTGGGGCAGGCGTGTTTCCGGCCGGGGATGCTGAAATCGACCTACGGCACGGGCTGCTTCGCACTCCTGAACACCGGGGCCGAGCCGGTGGAGTCGCGCAACCGGCTGCTCACGACCATCGCCTACCAGCTCGACGGCAAGCCCACCTATGCGCTCGAGGGGTCGATCTTCATCGCCGGGGCCGTGGTGCAGTGGCTGCGCGACGGGCTGAAGATCATCCGCGAGGCGCGCGAGACGCAAGGGCTGGCCGAGGCCGCGGATCCGATGCAGTCGGTCTACCTCGTGCCCGCCTTCACCGGGCTGGGCGCGCCCTACTGGGACGCCGACTGCCGCGGCGCGATCTTCGGTATCACCCGCGGCACCGGGCCGGCCGAGCTTGCGCGCGCGGCGCTCGAGAGCGTGGGCTACCAGACGCGCGACCTGCTCGACGCCATGCGGCGCGACTGGACGGGGGCCTCGGACACCGTGCTGCGGGTCGATGGCGGGATGTCTGCGTCGGATTTCACCATGCAGTTCCTGGCCGACATCCTGGGCTCGCCGGTCGACCGGCCGAAGGTGGCCGAGACGACGGCGCTGGGCGCGGCCTGGCTCGCGGGGATGAGGGCGGGGGTCTACCCCGGCATGGAGGATTTCGCCGCCGATTGGGCGCTGGAGCGCCGCTTCGAGCCGTCGATGGGGGCGGAGGCGCGCGAGGTGAAATACGCGGGCTGGCAGGATGCGGTGCGCCGCACGCTGAGCCGGTGACGCCCTGGGCGTTCTCCACCGCCGGCGAGATCCGCTTCGGGGCGGGCGTCTCGCGCGAGGCGGTGGCGGCAGCGCGGGCCGCGGGGCGGCGCGTGCTGGTGGTGACCGGTGCCGATCCCGCGCGCGCGGGCTGGCTGACCGGAGCGCTGGCGGCCGCGGGGATGGAGGTCGCGACCGCCGCGACGGCGGGCGAGCCCGAGCTCGCCGGCATCGAGGCGGCGCTGGCCGAGGCGCGTGCCTTCCGGCCGGACGTGGTGATCGGCATCGGCGGCGGCTCGGCCATCGACGCGGCCAAGGCGCTGGCGGGGCTGATGCGCGAGCCGGGCGCGGTGCTCGATCATCTCGAGGTGATCGGCCGCGGCCTGCCGCTGACGACCGACCCGCCGGCGATGATCGCGGTGCCCACCACTGCGGGAACCGGCGCCGAGGTCACCCGCAACGCGGTGATCGGCGTGAAAGGCGAGGGCCGCAAGGTGTCGCTGCGCGATCGGCGCCTGCTGCCGCGGCTCGCGCTGATCGACCCGGAACTGACGCTGGGCCTGCCCCGCGGGGTGACGGCGGCGACCGGGCTCGACGCGCTGACGCAGGTGATCGAGCCGTGGCTGTCGCCCTTCGCGACACCGATGACGGACGCGCTGTGCCGCGACGCAATCCCGCGGGGTCTGGCGGCGCTGCCACGTGTGCTGGAGGTGCCCGGCGACCGCGAGGCGCGAACCGAGATGGCATGGGTCAGCCTGTGCGGTGGCCTCGCGCTCGCGAACGCGAAGCTGGGGGCGGTGCATGGCCTGGCCGGCGTGATCGGAGGGCGAACGGGCGCGGCGCATGGCGCGATCTGCGGCCGGCTGTTGCCGCGGGTGCTGGCGGCGAACGAGGCGGCACTCGCGGCGCGGTCGCCATCGCATCCCGCGCGGGCAAGGCTCGCGGCGCTGCGGGGGATGATCGCGGGGGCCTTCGGCGTGGCCGAGGGCGAGGCGCTGGACGCGCTCGCGGGCTTCGTCGACGGTGCGGGCGTGCCGGGGACCGGCGAGCTCGGGATCGGGCCGGGCGATGTCACGGCGATCGCCGAGGCCGCAACGCTGTCGTCGTCGATGAAGGGCAATCCGGTCGAACTGACCGCAGCCGAACTGGCCGGTGTGCTGTCGGACTGAGTCGCGAGCGCGGCGCGCGAGTCAGCGCGCGCCGAACCCGGTCGTCACCACGACGACGGTGCGCCACAGGATCGCGAGTTCGAGCGAAGGGCGCATGCGCCGGATGTAGTCGAGGTCGTGGCGAACCTTGCGGAACGTTGCCTCGACCCCCTCGGCATAGCCGAGATGGACCTGGGCGAGGCCGGTCAGGCCGGGCTTGACCACGTGCCGTTCGCGATATCCGGGCACGCTGTCGACGAAGTGGACCGCGTGCTCCCAGAAGTCGGGCCGGGGGCCGATAAGGCTCATCTCGCCGCGGATGATGTTGAAGAACTGCGGCAGCTCGTCGATCCGGTTGCGGCGCAGGAAGCGGCCGAGCGGCGTGATGCGATGCTTCTCGACCGGATCGCCGGGGCCGCGGCTCTGCCCTCCCGCGCAGCGCATCGAGCGGAACTTGATCGCGGTGAAGGGCTTGCAGTCCTTACCCATCCGCGTCTGGCGGTAGAGCAGGGGGCCGGGGTTCCAGACCGGGTTCAGGGCCGCGAGGAAGACACCCGCGACGACGATGAAAGGGATGGCGATGATGGACGCCGCGATGTCGCAGGCACGCTTGCATGCGAGCGCAAACGCCCCCGGAGGAGCCACGGAATGCCCCGGCCCGACGGAGAGCTGCCCCCCCCCGACCCCGATGAAGGAGAGCGTTGCAAGGGCGCTATCGAACTTCGTGTTCATCACGAAACATCCCGGGTAAGCGACACACTTGAACGACACCAGAACAATCAGGGGAACTCGACACGGGCCCGAAGTCGGCTCAAAGCACGTTTTTTGCTACCTGCAGGAAGGAGTGCGGTCAAGAAATCATTGAAAATTAAATTGTCTGTGGCGTCGAGTTGGCGGCGCAGAATGCAACGCGACGAAAGCATGGCGGCGTCGTGGCGAAATCGAAGCGACGGGGCGAACGGTAGATGGTTCTTCCGAGCGTGCCACCGGTCGCTGCTGCGGGGGGGCGCCCTGGCAGTTGCCTTTGGCGCTGCGGCGCTCTGCCAGAATGACCGCCGACGGGACCGCCGGCGCCGCCGAGGGCGTGAGACCGGCCGTGGCGATGCGAGCCGCGAGGAGCCTCGGGCCTTGCGGGCCTGCGCGACAATGCGCGTCGCGCGGCGAGGCGTCGGCTCGTCGACGACGCCGGGGAACGGCCCTGGCGCCCCTTGTCCGCTAGACGTTCGGGACGCAGCGGGGCCTCGCGCAGGCCGGCGCAGGCGGCCACGTGATGCCCGGCCCGGCCACGCGGCGCCGGTCAGCTCGCCGCATTTCGGGGCATTCTGCGATCCTGCACCGGGGCGGGGCATTCCAAGAAAGGCACCGCACGAGTCGAGGCGTCCGCCCCGCCGCTTCATGCCATGCCCCGGGGTTACTGGTCCTCCTCGAGCGCGACGAGGCGCAGGCGTCCCTCGGCCTCGAGGGTCCGGATGCCTGCGACCACCTCGGCCTGCGCTGCCTCGCCGTCCTCGCGGACCATCGCGCCCGGTGCGGTCCTGGCGGCGGCGGACCTTCGGGTCGCGGCGAGCGACCCAGAGGCGCTGCGGCTGCGCGACGAGATGATCGGTCTCGAGGCACGCCGCGCGATCTATGCCGGCCGTCCGGTGACGCTGCAGGAGCTGGGTCCGCCGACGCTGGTGCGGCGCAACGATGTCGTGACGCTGCGTTTCATTGGCGGCCGGCTCGAGATCCGCACGGAGGGGCGAGCGCTGGAAGCGGGCGGGCAGGGGGAGCGCATCCGCGTGCTCAACCTCGACTCGCGCCAGCCGGTCGCGGGCCGCGTCATCGCGCCCGCTCAGGTGGAGGTCCGGCGGTGATCCGCGGCTGGCCGCTGATCGTTGCGCTGGCGGCGGCTGGCTGCGCCGGTCAGCTCGACCACCTCGGACGCCCGCCAACCGTCACCCCGCCGGGTGCCGAGGCAAAGATGCATGTCCCGCCTCCCGCCGCGGAGCGTGTGGCGTTGGCGAGCATGCCCGCGGCGCCCGCGCGAATGGCGGCGCCCGCCTCGCTTTGGAATGCGGGGCCGCAATCGTTGTTCGGCGACCGACGGGCGCGGGCGCGTGGCGATATTCTCACCGTCGTTGTCGAGATTGACGATGAGGCAGATCTGTCGAACGAGACCACCCGCGCCCGCACCGGGTCAGACGAGGTCGGCGTGTCCGCACTGTTCGGCCTGCCGGCGGTTGCCGATGTCGTGCTGCCCGGCGCGAACACGCTCGAGCCCGCGGTCTCGGCGAGCGGGTCGTCGAGCTCGAACGGCACGGGAAGCGTCACTCGAAACGAGGAGATCACCCTGCGGCTGGCCGCGACGGTGCAGGAGATACTGCCGAACGGCCACATGATCATCCGCGGCAGCCAGGAAGTGCGGGTGAATTTCGAGCTGCGCGAGCTGCAGGTCAGCGGCATCGTGCGGCCCGAGGACATCTCGCGCCGCAACGAGATCGGCTACGACAAGATCGCCGACGCGCGCATCGTCTATGGCGGCAGGGGCCAGATCACGGATGTGCAGCAGCCCCGCATCGGGCAGCAGCTCGTCGATCTGATCGTGCCGTTCTGAGGCCGGGGGCGGGCGTGCCAAGAATTCTGCTCCTGCTCGCACTCCTCGGTCTCGGGGCTCTTGGCGGAGGCGTCTCGGCCGCGCTGATCGCGCCGGCCGAGGTGCAGTCCGCCGCACCGCCGCAGGGCGAATCGGCACCGGGTGAAGGGCGAGCTGTCCCGCCGGACGATGCGGCAGGCGAGGGGCAGCCCGGGGCCGCATCCTCGACACTGCCGCCGCCCGATCGCTCCAAAACGCAACGAGGCGGCGGGGACGCGTTGGGAGGCTCATCCGGGCACGGCGTCGGCGGTCCCGCGCAGGCGTCCACACGCCATGAGCAGCCGGGATACGGCTCGGGGGCACGCAGCTTCATCGCCGTCGGGCGGCAGCTCATCATACCCGTGGTGCGCGGCCGGAACACGCGCGCGCTGATCCTGTTCGAGCTGGCCGTCGACGTGCCCGCGGCGATAAGCGAGGCCACGCACAAGATGCTACCTCGTCTGCGGGACGCCTTCCTGCGCGAGCTTTTTGCGATGTCCTACACAGGCGCGTTCGACGAAACCTACACCGATGGTCGCGTGCTCGACGAGATGCGGCGCAACCTGCGCCTTGCGGCACGGCGCGTCCTGGGTGACGAGGTCGCCGATGTGTTGGTACTGGACGTGATGCGGCAGGAACTATGACCGAACCACCGCGGCGCCCTGGCGGCGGTTTGGCCGTGTAGCGCCGTTCGGGCTTCGGTCTGTTTCCGCCTGGCACCAGAGAAGGGGTGTCCGCCACATGGGCCGCCGCGCGCCTTCGGCGTCCCGCTTGTTGCATGGGTCGCGGGCCTGCCATGTTGTGCCTTGCCAGACCCCGCGGCGCGGGTTTCGTGTCCGCAGGGCGTTTCCCAGTGGCGCGATCTTGGCTAAAGCTCGTCGTGGGGGCCGCCCGGTGCTTTGCGGGCGGGAAGGGCCGGAGAATATGGCACCGCATGAGCGCGAGAACATGCCGGACCGGGGCGCAGGGCCCTGTCGCGGGACGACCGAGTCGTTCCGGGCGCTGCCGCATTCCTGGCCGCGCGAGCTGAGGCTGCTTGTGCGCTGCATTGCGGTCGGCGTCGCGGCCGAGAATGCTCGCGCCGAGGTCGTTGGCCTTGCAGCGGCGCTTCGGGCGGAGGAGTGGGAGCGCTTCGGCGATCTCGCGATCGACCGCCATCGCGTCGCGCCCGTGGTCCTGAGGCAGGTTGCCGCGCTAGCGCCGCCCGCCAAAACGCTCGCGCGCCTGCAGGTGGCGGCGATGGATGCGGCGCTGTCCGGGTTGCGGCAGAAGGCCGAAACGCTTCGGATGCTGGACGCACTGGGTGCCGCGGGCATCGAGCCACTGCTGCTCAAGGGCTGGGCGCTCGCCGAGCGGCTCCACGGCTCGGCCGCGCTTCGGCAAAGCCGCGATATCGACCTTCTTGTCGGGGACGCCGAGTTCGAGACTGCCGCGGGCATCGTCGCCGGCCTGGGCTATCGCCCCGCGCAATCACCGGCGGCCGGGGCGGCGCGCCGGCGTCCCAGCGAGCGGGCGGTGAAGGATATCGAATTCACGATCCCTGGAAATGACTTCACGCTTGAGCTGCATGCCCGCAGCATTGCTTATCGGGGCTGGCCGGGACTCGCGGCGCTCAAGGCAGGCACATGCGTGCACGAAATCGACGACACCGGCCGGCGGATCGCCGTCCCCAGCGCGCGCGGCGACCTCGTGTTCCTGTCGGTCCACGGCATGCAGCACGTCTTCAGCCGCCTGCGTTGGCTGCACGACATCGCCACGCTGGTCGAGATGCGCAGCGACGCCGACCTTGCCGGGGACCTCGCGGCCGCCCGGCGCATTGCGGCGGGGCGCTTCGTGCGGATCGCGGTGGCGCTGGCTGGAACCGTCTTCGGCAGCCGCTGGCCCGAGCCCTGGCCTCGGCCGACCTTCTCGGAGCGTATGGCGGCCCGGCTCATCCTCGCCGCGGTCGCGCGCGAGGATTTCGCGGGCCCCCAGCGGCGTGCCGCAATGCGGCGCGTAGCGCTGAAGTTCGTGGTGGCCGGGACCTTGCGTCAGCGCCTCTCGCTGCTCGATCGCTCACGCCGGGTGCTCATGGCGGGTCACAAGCCCGGATAGGGCAGCCTAGGGCGGCAGCGGGTGCGATCAGATTCCGTGGTGGTCGCGATACCAGCGCACGAAACGCGCGATCCCATCGGCGAGCGGGGTCGCCGGCCGGAACACGATGGCGGCTTCCAGCTCGGCGGTGTCGGCCGAGGTGGTCACCACCTCGCCCGGCGGAAGCGGGCGCATCTCTAGGATGCCCTTGCGCCCCGTCTCGGCCTCGATCAGCCCGATCAGCTCCATCAGCGCTTCGGGCTTGCGGTTGCCGATGTTGTAGACGCGGTGCGGTGCGAAGCTCGACCCCGGATCGGGCGCCATCCGGTCGAAGTCTGGATTGGCCTCGGCCGGGCGGTCGAGGAGCCGGACCACCGCCTCGGCGATGTCGTCGATATAGGTGAAATCGCGCCACATCCGGCCGTGATTGTTCACGCGGATCGGTTCGCCCGCGAGGATCGCGCGGGTGAACTTCCAGACCGCCATGTCCGGCCGTCCCCAGGGCCCGTAGACGGTGAAGAAGCGAAGACCCGTCATCGGCAGCCCGTAGAGCGCCGCATAGCTGTGCGCCATCAGCTCGTTCGCCTTCTTGGTCGCGGCATAGAGGCTGACGGGGTGGTCGACGCTGTCATGGATGCTGAAGGGAACCCTTGCATTGCCGCCATAGACCGAACTCGACGAGGCATAGACGAGATGCCGCGTCGCGACCGCGCGGCAGCCTTCAAGGACGTTGAGGAAGCCCGCGAGGTTCGAGGCGCCATAGGCCTGCGGGTTCTCCATCGAATAGCCCACGCCCGCCTGCGCCGCCATGTGGGCCACGATGGCGGGTCGGAGCCGCGCGAACAGGTCCTGCATGTCGCGCTGGTCGGCGATGTCTATCCGCTCGAAGCGGAAGCCGGGATGCTGGCGCAGCCGGTCGAGCCGGGCTTCCTTGAGGGCGGGGTCGTAATAGTCGTTGAGGTTGTCGATGCCGACCACCGGCCGGCCGGCCTGAAGCAGCCTCTCGGCCAGGTAATAGCCGATGAACCCGGCCGCCCCGGTCACCAAGACCGGCGGCTCGTGGCCGGGATGCGGCGGCTGAGGGCTAATCGACATCGCACAGCCCCGTCAGGGACGCCCGATCGAGCAGTACCGGAAGCCCGCGGATCGGGCGTCTTGGGGCAGGTAAACGTTGCGCAGGTCGACCATCACGTCCGAGCGCATGAGCCCGTGCAGTCGTCCGAGGTCGAGGGCGCGGAACTCGTTCCATTCGGTCAGGATCACCACCGCGTCGGCTTCGCGTGCCGCGTCGTAGGCGCTGTCGTGCCAGGTTGCGCCGGGCAGTAGCGCCTCGCCTTCCTTGCGGCCCTGCGGATCGGTCACGCGGACCTCGGCGCCCGCGCCGATCAGGGCGGGGACGATGGTCAGCGAGGGCGCGTCGCGCATGTCGTCGGTGTTGGGCTTGAAGGTGACGCCAAGAACGGCGATCCGGCGCCCGGCAAGCCGGTCGTCGAGCGCCTCGGAGATGCGCCCGACCATGCGGCGCTTGCGCGCCTCGTTCACCTCGATCACCGTCTCGACGATCCGCATGGGCGAGGCGACCTCGCGGCCCGTGCGGGCGAGCGCCGAGGTGTCCTTGGGAAAGCACGAGCCGCCATAGCCCGGCCCCGGATGCAGGAACTTCGAGCCGATCCGCCCGTCGAGGCCGATCCCCTTCGCGACCTGCTGCACGTCGGCCCCCACCCTCTCGCACAGGTCGGCGATCTCGTTGATGAAGGTGATCTTGGTGGCGAGGAAGGCGTTGGCCGCGTACTTGATCATCTCGGCCGATTCGGGCGTGGTCCAGACGATCGGCGTCTCGCGCAGGAAGAGGGGGCGATAGATCTCGGCCATCACGGCGCGCGCGCGGTCGGACGCGACGCCGACGACGACGCGGTCGGGGCGCATGAAGTCCTCGATCGCAGCGCCCTCGCGCAGGAATTCGGGGTTCGAGGCGATGTCGAACGGAGCCTCGGGCGCCACCGACCGGATTCGCCGCGCGACCTCGGCATTGGTGCCGACGGGGACGGTCGATTTCGTCACGACGATGGTGTAGCGCGAGATGAGCGGCGCAAGCTCCTCAGCCGCGCCGAAGACGTAGCTGAGATCGGCGTGCCCGTCGCCGCGGCGCGTGGGCGTGCCGACTGCGATGAACACCGCATCGGCGCCCTGCATCGCCGCCACGAGATCGGTGGTGAAGCGCAGTCGGCCAGCCGCCACGTTGCGCGCGAGCAGGTCTTCGAGACCCGGCTCGTAGATCGGGATCTCGCCGGCTTCGAGCCGCGCGATCTTGCCCGCGTCTCGGTCGACGCAGACGACCTCATGCCCGAAATCCGAGAGGCAGACGCCCGAAACCAGGCCGACATAGCCCGTCCCGATCATCGTGATACGCATCGCATTCCCCGCTGAACCAGAAACCGGCGCCCCGACGATCCGGCGGACTGCGCCCCATGCCGACGGTTTCATTAACAAGCCGCGCCCGGGAAGGCGAGGCGGAAAATTTCAGGCGTGACGGGTATCGGCGCGCCTCACTTCATCCAGCGCGCGAGGGCAGGAGGTGGCGCCAAGGGGCGTCGACCGGGCTTGAAGGCTGATTGCTTTTCATGTGAAACTGATTTCAAAAAGAAATGAACGGAGCCGCATCGCGGCCCGCCGCGGGGAGAAAACATGGACCGGGGAGCGCCGCCCGCGCTCGAGGGGTCGCCGTTGGAAGAGGATGCCATGCTGGCGTCCCGCTCTATCGATGTGCTCAAGCGCGTCTTGGATCAGTACATCGTTCCGCGGCTGGTGCTGTCTCACCCCCATGCGGTTCGCCCGCCGATCGAAGAGGCCGCAGTCGCGGGCCGGGTGGCGGACATGACCGAACTGGCCCTGCAGTCCGAGGACGCGCTGTCACGCGAGGTGCTGTTGCGGCTCAAGGACGATGGCATTCCGCACGACACGCTGCAGCTTGGCCTGCTCGCGCCGGTCGCCGACTGTCTCGGCCGACTGTGGCGCGAGGACCAGATCGACATTCTCGACGTCACGATCGCCACGAACAGCCTGATCCGCTCGATGCGGTTCGTCAGCATCGAGCTCGACCGCCTTCCCCGGGCGCATGAGGGCGGCGTCTCGATCCTGCTGGCGCCGGCGCCGGGCGAGATCCACAACTTTGGCGCCGCCATGGCCGCGGAGTTCTTTCGCCGAGGCGGATGGCAGGTCACCTACCTGCCAGGGCCGGATCATGACGAGCTGATCGCGAGCGTCGCGGCCCAGCCCTTCGAGGTGATCGGGCTGTCCCTGACCAGCGCCGCCGGCCTGGGCGCGCTCACGCAATCGATTGCTGCGCTGCGGCGTCAATCGCGAAACCCCGACATCGTCGTGATCGTCGGTGGTCCCGTGTTCGCGGCGGACCCCGCCCTCGTGACCGCGGTCGGCGCTGATGCGGCAATCGCCGCGGTCGAGGCCGCGCCGGCCGCCACGCGGCGTGTCCTGCGCCAGATCAGCGAGTTGCGCTGACGTCCCGCCGGCGGCGCCAGGCCGGCGCGAACGCGGCCGATCGAGGCCTGTGCGGCGCGCGGGGCTCGCCGGGTTCAGCGATCGGCGCGGCTTGACGGTGGACACGGGGTCGGGATTCCGGTCAGTTTGTCAGGAAAGACTGACATCTGGCGCGTCATCATGGCTGATGATCCGGCGGCCCTCGATCCGCCATCCCCTGACCCGGCCCACCGGTTAGCCCTCGGCATGCGGCCCCCGGTGCCGCGCCCGCTGTGCACGGACTGCGGCATCTCGCGCAGCAGTGCGCCCGGCCGCTGCGGCAAGGCATGCCAGTTCATCCGACCCGATTATCCCGGGCTCGAGAGGCGCGTTCATGGCCGGACGGCCGAGCCGGGGCGGGGCGACGAGGATTTCTTCGGCCCCTACCGGCAGATGTGGCGCGCGCGGCTGGAACCTGCCCGCGACGGCGCCCAATGGACCGGCATCACGACCCGGCTGGCCGAGCGGTTGCTGGAGACCGGCGCGGTCGATGCCGTGCTGACGGTAGCGCCCGACCCGGATGACCGCTGGCGCCCGGTCCCGGTGCTGGTGACGCGGCCCGAGGAGCTGGCCGCCTGCCGCGGGATGCGGATGGGCTACGCCCCGCTCCTCGCCCTGCTCGAGCCCGCCCGCGCGGCGGGGTACCGCCGGCTCGCGGTGATCGGCATCCCGTGCCAGGTCTATGCGCTGCGAGCGCTCGAGGCCGAACTCGGTTTCGAGCGGCTCTACGTCATTGGCACGCCATGCTCGGACAACACGACGACCGAGCGGTTCCACGACTTCCTCGCGCTGCTCGCGGAGCGCCCCGAGACCGTCACCTATCTCGAATTCCGCGCGGACTTCCATGTCGAGCTGAGGTTCGACGACGGCACGTGCCGCGAGATTCCGTTCCTGAAGCTTCCGATCTCGCGACTGCCGCCGGATTTCTTCCCGCTCACCTGCCGGACCTGCGTGGACTACACCAACCGGCTTGCCGACATCACGGTGGGATACATGGGTGGCGAGGGGGAGCAGTGGCTGCTGGTCCGCAACGCCCGTGGCGCCGAGATTCTGGGTCTCCTTGGCGGCGAGATCCACCTGTCGGCGCCGGACAGCAAGGGGCGCCGGCGGGGCGCCGTGACCGGATTCCTGAAGAACACCCAGCGGGCAGCGGGTGGGCTGCCGCTGCGCCCGATGCCGCGCTGGCTTCGGCCGTTGGTGGGCTGGCTTATGCCCCGAATCGGTCCGCGAGGGCTGGAATTCGCGCGAGCGCGCGTCGAGATGAAGGCGATCGAGGCCGTGCTGCATCTGCGCCGGTCTGCGCCGCGGCGGATGCGGGCGATGGTGCCCCCGCATGTCTGGCGGCTGGTCGAGCCCTACGGGCTTGAGCCACGGGACGGCGAACGCGGCCCAGTGGGGCGGGCCCGCGCGTCGCGACCTTCGCCCGAACCGCCGAGCGGGCCGTGCGGCTGACCGCAATGCGCCGCAAGGGCGACCTCTTCGGCATTGCGGGACAGGTGCCGCTCGCGGCGCGCTGTCCGCGGCGGCGTCTCGCGGCCATCGGGGACGTCGCCCTCACGATCCGATGGGCGCCGTCTGGGTGCGCGGGTCGCGAAGCTGGCCGACGCGCGAGGTGTCGATCGCCCCGCCATCCGCAAGGTCGAGCGCGACGCCGTTGGTGGTTGCCCGGATGCCGACCACCTCGCGATACACGGCCGCCGGCTTCTGGGCGATGACCGTGTCGCCGACCTTGTAGTCGATCACGATGCGAAGATCCGCCCCGCGCAGGAAAGTGCCCTCGCTGTCGCGCCCGTTCCACGCCGCGGTTCCGGCGGCGGGGTCGTCGATCTCGAAGCCCGCGACCTCGGTGCCGGCGGCGTCGAGCACGCGCGCGCTCAGCCGGTCGGATTCGGGGCCGTCGGGCAGGCCGATCACCATCGGACCGCCGGGCGCGCGGAAGCTGCCATCCGTCGCCGCGACCTCCTTGCCGACCCAGCTTCCGAGCGCCGCGATCTCGGCCGAGATCCCTTGGGCGCGGATCGTGTCGAGCCGGTCATTCACCGCAATAAGCTGCTCGGCCGACGTGAAGCTGGCGAGCTGGGCCACGAACTCGGTCGAATCGATCGGCTGCATCGGGTCCTGGTTGCGCAGCTGCGCCGTCAGGAGGGTCAGGAAGGTCTGGAAATCGGCGTTGGCGGCGGGACCCTGCGCGCTTGCCGCCGACGGCCGGGCTCCGATGCCGGAAGGGAACAGGGCGGGGCTCTCAATCACGTTCATGGCGGCATCCGTTTCTGGTCAGACTTTCATGTCGAAGGCTCGATCGGCGGATCGCGCGCGGCCCGCAGCGAATGCGTCGGCGGCGCGCCATGGCGGCTCATGCCGGGCGTCCTCCTCGGCGCCACCGGGCCGTGGCGCCGGAAGGTAGATACCCTGCGCCTGATCCTTCGTGCGGCCGTCGCCGCCGAAGTTGCCGAAGCGGAGGTCGACATCGCCGAACCCGGCTTCGCGCAGGTGCTGGGTGAGCACATCGCCGTGGCGTCGCAGCAGGTCTGCCGTGCTGCCGCGCTCGGCCGCGACGATGGCGCGCAGGCCGTCGTCCGCGAACTCGAGGCGGATCTCAACCCGGCCGAGCTCGGGCGGGTCGAGCCGCAGCTCGATGCGATCCGCCTGGGGGTCGGCGATCGCGGCGGCCGCGATCTGCCGGCTCGCCGACACCGCGGCGCTTGCCGGATCCACGCCCGGTACCGGGGCGGCAGGTGCGGCTGGCGCCGGGGTGCCCGATGCCACGGCGGCGTTCGCCTGACCTGCGGCGCTTGGAGCGGGAGAGGCTGGCTCGATCGCCATGGCAATCCCCCTTCGGCCGCCGCTGTCTGGATGCTCTGTCGCGGGGGCCGGGCCGGGACGGGCATGCTCAGGCGCGGCGTCGGTGGGCGCCGCGGCACGGGCCTCGCCAGGTGGCATCTCCGGCTGCTCGCCGGGCGCGGCCGGAACCGCCAATGGCCGCCAGTCGGCGGGCGGCTCGGTTGGCCTAGCCCCCCCGACCCGGCGTGCTGTGACCGTCACGCCCACCTCCGGCAAAGGCGTCGCGGCCGGGGGCGTTCTGTCGGCCTTCACCCCATCGGCCGGGTGGGCGGGCAGGGGGGTCGCATCCAGTGCCACCGGTGGCCGTCCCGCCGCCACTTGCGGCTGGGTCGATCCGATGCGACCGGCCCGAGCGTCGCGGTCGGGGTCGCCATCACCGGGCTGGCCAAATCGCTGCGACGCCCTGAGTGGCGCGCCGGCAGAGCGCGGATCGCTTGACGCCACACGCGTGGCTGCCCCGACGGCGATGTCCCTATGCTCCGCGCCCGCCCCGGTCGCAACCGCGTCACGGGCTGGATCGGACCCCGGGGTGGCGGACGCGACCGCCGCTGGCATGCCGACGGAACTGGCGGAGAGAGGTATCGGCGCTTCTCCAGCGGTTCCGGGAGTGGCTGGTGGCATCAGATCGGCGCCTGCTTTCGGGGCCAAGTCAGCGGGAGCGGACGCGGCGGCGGGCGCGCCGGGTGCGGCGTCCAAAAGATCGGGCCCGCGCGGCGCCTGGGCGCGTGTGGCTTCGTCGCCCCTTGCAGGGTGCGCCGCGAGCGGCGTGGGGTCCACCCCGGCGTCGGCCTGCTCCCCGCCGGCACGCAGCCGTCTCGCGCCGCCACCATCGGCTGGACCCTTGTGGGACGCGGTTGGGCGGGTCTCGGCTCCGCCCATCTGGGCGGCGAAGTCGGCGCGCGCTTCCCGCCCGGCGGCTTGATTCCGCTCGGCCGGGACGCGGGCGTCTGCGGCACCGACTGGAACGGCCCGCGAGCGCGGGGCCGCGGCGTCCGGGAGGGGGATCGTCAGAGCATGCATGGCGCATCCTGCGGCCGTTGTCTCCAGCCAGTCATAGACGCCACAGCTTACCGATTCTTTACGCGCCTCCGCTCCAATTGGCGGCGAAGCGACGAGGCGGCGGAGGTTGCGATGACCGATCTTGCGAGACCAGGCTCCATGGCTGCAGCGGCGCCTGCCGCCACGCCGCGAACGCCGGCCGGGGCACCGCCGGCCCGACCCGACGCGGACGTAGCGACCGCCTTCGAGGCCGCGTTCCTGACCGAGATGCTGAAGCAGTCCGGCCTCACGCGCAGCCTCGGCGCGCTGGCCGGCAATGGCGGGGAGAGCGGCTTCTCCGACCTTCTGACCCGCGAGATTGCCGCCGATATCGCGCGCAGCCGCCCGCTCGGCATCGGTGCGATCCTGATGCGGAAACTTGCTGGCGAGGGCTGACATAGAGAGTTCCGACAGCCTGCTGGCCGAGGGGCGGGAGCTGCTCGCGCGCGAGCGCAGGATGCTGGCGGCCGGCGCGCTCGGCGACGCCGAGGCGCTCGCACGCGACAAGACGGCCTTTCTCGCGCGGCTCGAATCGGCCTGGCCCGGGCTGGAGAGGGTGGCGGCGCTGCGCGAGGGCCTGACGGGCCTGATCGAGGACGCGCGCCGCAACGAGCGCCTGCTTCATGCCGTGCGCGATGGATTCGCGGCCGCGCGGCGCCGGATCGAGGCGCTCGAGGCGACGCGCGCGGGCGCGGTCGCCTATGCGCGCGATGGCTCGCGCATCACCAGCCCGGCCGATGCGTGCGGCAGGACGAAATGCGCCTGATGCGCTTTACCGGGGCTTAGGGTTTTTGGTGTTCTGCTTGCTCCCGACGCGGATGCAGACACCGCGCACCATCGAAGATGGCTCCTCCTGTCAGAAGACACGTCACCGGACCCGGGCGCACGCCCGGTCCAGATGTCCCGGTCCGTCGCGTCCGGGGATGTGTTCAAGCGGCGTGAACCGCGCCGCACAGTCAAGGGAATGATGACCATGGCCGCAAGCGTCCTGACCAACAACAGCGCGATGATCGCGCTGCAGAACCTGCGCAGTACGAACCAGAACCTGGCCGAGATCAACAGCCAGATCTCGACCGGCAAGAAGGTCGCCACCGCCAAGGACAACGCCGCCGTCTTCGCGATCTCGTCGGTGATGGAATCGGATGTGGCGGGCTTCAAGGCGATCTCCGAGTCGCTCTCGCTCGGTGGCTCGACCCTCGCGGTGGCGTCGAACGGCGCCAAGCAGGTCGGCCAACTCCTCAACGAGATCAAGGGCAAGATTGTCGCCGCCAACGAGGGCAACGTCGATCGCCAGAAGCTGCAGGACGAGGTCTCGTCGCTGCGCAGCCAGATCGAGGGGATCGTCAACGCCGCCCAGTTCAACGGCCTGAACCTGCTCAGCAACACCGACAAGACCGCGGGCTCGAGCACCGTCGACATCCTGTCCTCGCTCGACCGGGCGTCGGACGGCACCGTGACGGCGAGCCAGATCTCGGTCGGCAAGCAGGACCTCTCGACCCAGCAGCAGAACATCACCGGTACCGCGCTCGTGGCGGCGGCTGACAACCTGACCGGTGCTGCGGCCGGCACCGCGACCGCGATCGCGGGTGCCGCGACCCCGGCCACGCAGGCCGTGACGATCGACGCGGTCAGCGCGGGCTTCGGCTTCAGCATCGCGATCAGCGGCGGCGCCGTCGGCGCGGCCGGGCTGAACACCGGCGGCAGCAACGACATCAGCTACGTCGCGCGCGACGGTGACACGGCGGAGGATGCGGCTCGCGGCCTTGCCGACGCCTTCAACCAGTTCATCGCGGAGAAGGACGGATCGGACCCCACCGTCGTCCCCTCGACGATCCGGGCGACAGCCACCGGCGGCACGGTCACGATCACCGGATCGAGCGTCGCGGGCGACAACTTCTCGGTCAACTTCCAAAGCTTCGCGGCTACCGGGAACACGATCGGCGGGGGCCTCTCGGGTCTGGCGAACATCGACGTCTCGACCGAAGCCGGCGCCGAGTCCGCGCTCGGCGAGATCGAAGGGCTTATCCAGACGACGATCAATGCCCAGGCCGCGTTCGGGACCGCCGAGAAGCGCGTCGAGCTCCAGAACGAGTTCATGTCGTCGCTGGTCGACAGCTTCAAGTCGGGCATCGGCGCGCTGGTCGATGCCGATCTTGAGGAAGCCTCGGCGCGGCTGCAGGCGCTGCAGGTGCAGCAGCAGCTTGGCGTGCAGGCGCTCTCGATCGCCAACCAGGCGCCGCAGAACATCCTGGCGCTGTTCCGGTAACAGACGGCCGGGCCGGGCGCATCGCGCGTCCCGGCCCGCTTGCCGCCGGTCCGAAGCCGGCGATTCATCGGCCCAACTCGAAAGGATGAGCCATGACGGCGATGGCCATGCCGGTATCCGGCTATGCGCAGGCAGCGCGCGCTCTGGGGACGCCGCGATCGATCGAGCACCGGGTGTTCGGGTCGGTCACCGGGCGCATGTCACGCGCGGCGCGGCCCGATGGCAGCTTTCCCGATCTGGTCGCTGCGCTGCACGACAACCTCTCGCTCTGGACCACCATCATGGCGGATGTCGCCGACAGCCGGAACGCCCTGCCGGTGCCGCTGCGTGCGCAGCTGGTCTATCTCGGCGAGTTCACGCGCGCCCATACCCAGAAGGTTCTGCGTGGGGAGGCAGACCCCGCGCCCCTGATCGACATCAACAGCGCCATCATTCGGGGGCTCCGCGCCCCGGCGCCGGCTTGAAAGGGCCAGAACCATGGCTGGACTGATCCTGAAGTTGCGCGCGCACGAGCAAATCCTCGTCAACGGCGTGGTCATGCAGAACGGCGACCGCAACGCCCGGCTGATCGTCAAGACGCCGGACGCTAAGATCCTGCGGCTGCGCGATGCGATCCATCCCGACGCCGTCGACACGCCCGTGAAGCGCGCCTGCTACGCCGCTCAGCTCGCCGTGGCCGGAGAGGCGCCGGTCGAGGCGTCGGCCCGGCAGCTTCGGCACCAGCTCGCGGATCTGCGCGACGCGCTTGGCGGGCTCGAGAGTTGCGACACAGCGCTGACCGAGGCCGACGACGCGCTGGACGACAGAAACTTCTACTGCGTTCTCAAATCGTTGCGCCGGCTGCTCCCGGTCGAGGAGCGGTTGCTCGCCCTCGCCGCCGCGGCACCCGGCCCGGCCGTCAGCGCCGCACGCGTCTGATGCCCTTCGCCCCGGCGATTCCCGCGGGAGGACTGGCCGGCTTCCGGTTCCTCACGCGCACCTTCGAGGCGCAGCTCGCGCAGTTCTCGCGCAGCCCCGACATCGACCGTGACGTGCAGGACTTCATCGCGCGCGCCGGCCAGATCGGCAGCGCCGAGGAGCTGGTGCGGGACACCCGGCTTCTTCGGGTTGCACTGGGCGCGTTCGGCCTCGAGGACGAGATCGGCAAGCGCGCGCTGGTCCGCCGGGTTCTGGAGGAGGGCACGCTCGACCCCGACGCCTTCGCCAACCGGCTCGCGAATCCGGTGTGGCGCGAGTTCAGCGCGGCGCTCGGGTTCGGCGACCTCGGCTCGTTCCTGGGAAGCGAGACCACCCGGCGCGAGATCGCCGACCGCTACCGGGTGCGGCAGTTCGAGCGTGCCGTCGGCGACGTCGATGTCGATCTGCGTCTCACGCTGAACTTTCGCCGCGAGATCGGCGCCGTCGCGGCGGGGGCGCAATCTGACGCCGCGATCTGGTTCCGCATCCTCGGCTCGCCGCCGCTGCGCGAGGTGATCGAGGGAGTGTTCGCCCTGCCGTCCGGCTTCAGCCGGCTCGACCTCGACGCGCAGCGCCAGATCCTCGCGGATCGCAGCCGAGCGGCCTTCGGCAGCGCCTCGCCGAAGGTCTTCCGGTCGAGTGAGGTGGCGGAGCGCGCGGCCACCCGGTTCCTGCTCAACGCGCAGATCCGGCAGGGACAGGCTGCGATCGGACCGGGCGCCACGGCGCTCGCGCTGCTGGGCTCGGCCGGGCTGGGCGTGGGTGCTCGCGCCAATCTTCTCCGCTCGGGGGTCTGACGCCCTTGGTCCGGTGTAGCAGGGGGTGCCGCCGTGCACCCGCCGACGCTGTCGCCGGGCCGGCGGCGACCCGGTGTCGGCCAGTCCGTGACGAAGGACCCGGAACGAGACTGGTCCGGCGTCCCGGAGGGTTGCCCCGGCGGGGCAAGTGCGGGGCGGCTATCTCCCGGAACGACGGTCATCGGCGGTATCACCCGATGCCCATGAGGATCGTACGCGTGGCTGGAAGCCATGTTCGGCGGCAAGTCGTCAGCCAAGGATCGAGTTCAGCCGCCGGAACGACCACGAACGGTCCCGCGCGAGCGCCGGTTCGCCGATGAATTCATCCAGCGCCGGATAAAGCCGGATCGCCTCGTCCAGCGCGGCATCGCTGCCGGGGCTGTAGAGCCCCGAGCGGATCAGCGGCGCCGCGTCCTCGTAGGCCGCGACAATGGCGCGCGCCCGGCGGCAGAGGTCGGCCTCGAGATCGGTCCACGCATCCGGCGCCGAGCGCGAGACCGACCGGCGCAGGTCGATCGCCGGGAACCTGCCGCGCTCGGCGATCGCCCGGTCGAGCACCACATGCCCGTCGAGCACGCCGCGAAGCATGTCTGCCACCGGCTCCTCCATGTCCGAGCCGGCGACGAGGACCGTGAAGACGGCCGTGATGTCGCCTCCGCGGTCACCGACGATGCCGGGCCCCGCACGCTCGCACAGCTCGGCCACGGCGGGGCTGGTCGAGGGTGGGAAGGCCCGCGGCCCAGCGGTCTCGCCCGATGCCAGCGCGATTTCGCGATGCGCCTCGGCGAAGCGCGTCACGGAATCGAACAACAGCATCACATGCCGACCCTGTTCGCGGAAATGCTCGGCGCAGGCCATCGCGAGCAGTCCGGCGCGACGCTTCACCAGTGCCGGCTGGTCCGAGGTCGCAGCCACGATGACCGTTCGCGCGCCGTTCGGCCCGTCGAGCAGGGCGCGCGCGAAGGCCGACACCTCGCGCCCGCGCTCGCCGATCAGGCCGACCACGATCACCTCGGCGTTGGCGCCGCACGCGATCGTGTCGAGCAGCATCGACTTGCCCACGCCGCTGCCCGCGAAAACTCCGATCCGCTGGCCCCGGCACAGCGGCAGGAGGGTGTCGAGCGCGGCCACCCCCGTCGAGAGTGGCCCACCCAGCGGGCGACGCAGGTCGCCCGGCGGCGCGGCCACCCTGAGCGTCGCGCCATGCGGGACCTGCGGCGGCGCCGGCGCCTCGCCATCCGTGAGGCGCAGGTTGCCGAAGGCGTCGACGACCCGGCCCAGCCAGGCGCAGGAGGGAACGGGGTCGGGCAGGGGCTCGAGGCAGGCGCGCAGGCCCGCGGCGATGCCCGCGGATGGCCCCAGCAGCATGGCGACCGCAACCGAGCGGTCGATCGCGACGATTTCCGCCATCGCCTGCCGCCCGTCGCCCAGCTCGATCCTGAGCTGGTCGCCGATGCGCGCGAGCTGCGCGAGGCCGCTGACCCGCACGCGCGCCCCGTCCGAGCCACAGACGCGCCCCCAGATCATCGCCGACGCGGGCAGGCCCGGCATGTCCCGGCCTTGGTAGATCATGCGGCTCCGCCCGGGACGCCGGGTGCGAACCCTCTGTTAAGGCGAATCGCGCTAGGCAGTCCGCGATGGCACCAAGAAGTGGTGGAAATCGTCATGATGAATGACCTTGCAGTGCTCGAACTCGCGTCCTCCATGGCGCGGCACGCAGCGCAGCGACACAAGCTGATCGCCGAGAACATGGCGAATGCTGACACGCCGGGCTACCGCGCCCGCGACCTGAACAGTTTCTCGAAAGTGGTTAACGACACGTTTACGCCGCGCGCGACCCGCGCCGGGCACACGGTGTTTGCGGGTCTCGCGGTCCGCCCGGCCGAGGCGATCGAGCCAGACCTGCCGGCCGAGCCGAACGGGAACACCGTGAACATCGAGGACCAGACGCTGCGCGCGGTCGAGGCGCAGGGCCAGCACCGCCTGGCGCTGACGGTCTACGAGAAGACCCTCGATCTTCTCCGCCTCGGCCTCGGCCGCGTCCGCTAAGGGAGGGCGAGATGCACGATCTGAAACGCGCGATGCTGAGCGCCGCGAGCGGCATGAACGCCCAGAGCCACCGCCTGCGGCTGATCGGCGAGAACGTCGCGAATGCCGACACGCCCGGCTATCGGCGCAAGACGATTGCCTTCGAGGCGGAGCTCGACCGCGCGAGCCAGGCCGCGACCGTCCGGCCGGGGCAGCTGGCGCTCGACGCCTCGGCGCCACGCGAGGTCTACGAGCCCGGGCACCCGCTGGCTGACGGGCGCGGAATGGTGACCTTCTCGAATGTCGATCCGCTGATCGAACTCGCCGACGCGCGAGAGGCGCAGCGCTCCTACCAGGCCAATCTCAACATCTTCGACCAGGCGCGGCGGATGAGCGGGAGCATTCTCGACCTCCTCCGCCGCTGACACCTCGCCCCAGCATGTAGGGGGCGCGCCCATCACGGGCATACGCAGGGAGAACCCGATGAACATCGACGCGAGGCTGGCGCTCCAGTCCTATGACTCGACGAAGAAACTGGGCATCGGCAAACCGCCCGAGGACGACGCCCGCGCGGGTCTCAACTTCTCGGACGCGCTCGCCGAGGCCGCCCGCATGATGGAGACGAGCCTGCGCGACGGCGAGGCCGCGAGCGCCGAGGCGGTGACCGGCAGCGGCGACATCCAGACCCTGGTCGAGGCGCTCAGCTCGGCCGAGATGGCGCTCGAGACGGCGGTGACGGTCCGCGACCGCGTGGTCGAGGCCTATCAGGAAATCCTGCGGATGCCGGTCTGAGTTCCGGGCGATGCGCGAGGAGATGCTGATCGCCCTGATGCGCGAAGCCGCATGGACGGGGCTGGTGATCTCGGCGCCGATCCTCGGCGTCGCGCTGGTGGTGGGGCTGGTCATCGGTCTGGTGCAGGCCCTCACCTCGATCCAGGAGCTGACGCTGACCTTCGTCCCCAAGATGGCCGCGATCCTGGTTGTCTTCTGGGCGACGCTGGGCTTCACGACGCAGGGGCTTGTGGGGTTCTTCCAGAACACCATCATCGGCCTCGTCGCGGGCCGGTGATGGGCGGGTCGGCTCTCCGCGCGGGGGCGCTCGCGACCGCTCTGCTGGGCGCGCTGATCGGCACCGTGCCGCATGGCGCCGGCGCCCATGGCGATGCGACTGCCGCCACGTCCCCGCATGGAACGTCCTGCATCGAGGCCGCCGAAGCGGCCTCGCGACGTCACGGCGTCCCGCGGGGGGTTCTGTCCGCAATCGCCCTCGCCGAGAGCGGCACGCGACGCACGGGGGCGTTCGCACCCTGGCCCTGGACGCTGAATGTCGATGGCCGCGGCCTGCGGTTCGATATGGCCGGGGCCGCCCGCGACCATGCCCGCGAGGCGCTGCGGCAGGGCGCGCGCGCGGTCGATCTCGGCTGCTTCCAGATCAATTTCCAATGGCATGGCGCGGCGTTCGCGTCATTGGGCGCCATGCTCGACCCGCGCGAGAGCGCCGATTACGCCGCGCGTTTCCTGCGCAGGCTGTTCGACGAAAGCGGCGACTGGCTCGTCGCTGTTGGCCACTACCACTCGCGCACGCCGGGCAATGCCGCGCGCTACCGCGCCCGCGTCGAGGGGCTGCTGCCGGTCGCGGCCGCGGCAATCGGCGAAGCAGCGGGTGGGGCTGGCGTGCCGCTGGCGAGGCTCGACGGCGCCGGGGCGCCACGCCTGCCAAGCGTTGGGGCCGCGCCCCCCGGCGCCGGGTTCCGCGCGGGGCAACAACCGGCGCCGCGCACCGCACGTGCCGCGACCGGCCCCGCGGCCAACAGTTCCGTCGACGGCCCGGCTGGCGTCGCGGCCACGCCGGGGATGGCGGGCTCGCTGTTCGCGGCGGCCGCTTGGCCGTCCGCGCGCCCGGCGCAGGCGGGCCTGCCGGGGCGTCGCCTTCCGCTGATCGCGGCGACCATGCGGCCGCTCGTCGGCGGTGGTTCCTGAGGGGTTTCAATGTTTTCGATCCGCCAGCTGTACCAGCCCACCGTCCTTCTGACCCTCGCGCTGATGGCGGTGATCTGCATGATGATCCTGCCGATGCCGGCATGGCTCCTCGACATCGGCCTCGCGGTGTCCTTCGGCCTCGCGATCCTAATCTTCACGATCACGCTCTTCATCGAGCGCCCGCTCGACTTCTCGGCCTTTCCGACGGTGCTGCTCGCCTCGCTGATGCTGCGGCTCTCGCTCAACGTGTCATCGACCAAGCTGATCATCGGGCAGGGGCACACCGGGACCGACGCGGCAGGCGGCGTGATCGAGGGCTTCGCCATGTTTATCATGGGCGGCAGCCTGTTTCTCGGCCTCGTCGTGTTCTGCGTGCTGCTGATCGTCAACTTCATCGTCATCACCAAGGGCGCCGGGCGCATGGCCGAGGTCGGCGCGCGCTTCGCGCTCGACGGGATGCCGGGCAAGCAGCTTGCCATCGACTCGGACGTGGCCTCGGGCGCGATCAGCCATGCCGAGGCGAAGGAGCGCCGCCGGATCGAGCAGGAGGAGACGACCTTCTTCGGCTTGCTCGACGGTGCCTCGAAATTCGTCAAGGGCGATGCCATCGCGGGGCTGCTGATCACGCTCCTCAACATCGTCATGGGCCTCGGCATGGGCGTGGCGGCGCATGGCATGTCGTTCGGCGCGGTGCTCGAGACCTACGCGATCCTGACGGTGGGCGACGGGCTGGTGAGCCAGATCCCGTCGGTCATCACCTCGATCGCGGCGGCGTTTCTGCTCTCGAAGGGCGGCGTGGCGGGCTCGGCCGACCGGGCGCTGCTGGGCCAGCTTGGCGGCCATCCGGCGGCGCTTGGCACGGTAGGCGCGCTGATGGCGGTGTTCGCCTTCCTGCCGGGGTTGCCCTTCCTGCCCTTCATCGCCGGCGCGGCGTGCCTCGGCGCCGCGGCCTGGTTCGCCGCGGGTCTGCGCGAGCGGCGCGCGCTCGCCGCCATCTCGCCCCCGCCCGAGGACGAGGCCGCGCCCGCGGCGGGCCGGCCGATCGGCGATCTCCTCGACACCGACGAGGTCCATGTGCGCTTCCATCCCTCGATCATCGGCGCGGTGATGGAGCCCGGCTCGGGCCTCGACAAGCGCATCGGCAACATGCGCCGCCACATCGCCCAGGAGCTCGGCTTCGTGATGCCCGAGGTGCGCCTGACGGACGACCCGCTCCTGCCGCTCAAGGGATATGCGATCCTCGTCCAGGGCATCGAGGTGGCGTCGGCGACCCTCGATCCCGGCCATGTGCTGGTGCTGCTCGACCCCGACAACCCGGCCGACCTGCCGGGGCGCGAGGCGACAGAGCCGGTCTACGGCGCCTCCGCCCGCTGGATCGAGGAGCGCCGCGCGGACGAGGCCGCGGCGCTCGGCCTGCCGGTCATCACGCCGGGCGAGGCGGTGGCGACCCATCTGCTCGAGACCATCAAGGCGAATGCCGGCCGGCTCCTGACCAGGCGCGCGCTGCGCAAGCTGATGGACGAGTTCACGCGCCCCTCCGATCCCGCGCGAGCGGAGGCGAACCGGCGGCTGCTCGACGAGTTCGTGCCCGACAAGGTGCCGCTCGACCTGCTCCAGGCGCTCCTGCGCGCGCTGCTCGACGAACGGGTGCCGGTCCGCAACCTGCCGCTGATCCTCGAGGCTGCAGCCGAGGCGCGGGCCGCCGGCCTCGGTCTCGACGACGTGGTCGAGCATGTGCGCCGGCGCATCGCCTTCCTCATTGTCGCCCGCCTCGGCGACCGCGAGGGGCGCCTGCCGCTGATCCAGCTCGCGCCGGAATGGGAGACGCTCTTCGCCAGCCACGAGCGGGGCGAGGGGGGCCTTGCCGACGTTGTCCTGCCGCCCGACGAGTTCAACCGCCTCGCCGCAGCGGTGCGGGGGGCGCTGGCCGAGCCGATGCGCCGCGGCCTTGCCCCGATCGTCGCGACCTCGGGGCGGCGGCGGCGCTTCCTGCGCAGCGTCCTCGAGGCCAAGGGCATCGAGGTGCCGGTGCTTTCCTTCGAGGAGATCGGCACCAGGACGCGCCTCACCCTGGTCGGCACGGCCTGAGCGGTGGAGGCGGCGCCCGCAAACATCGTCGCCACGCTCGAGGCGTTGGTGCTGCTCCATGCCGGGGTGTTCGCCCGCGTCTCGGCCGCGGTCGCCGTGATGCCGGGGATCGGAGAGCGCGCGGTGCCGATGCGAGTCAAGCTCGGCCTCGCGCTCGGCATCACGCTGCTGCTTGCGCCGATGGTGCGCGAGGTCGCGGGCCTCGCGCCGCAGACGCCGCTCGGGCTGGGGGCAGTGCTGGCCGCCGAGGCCGCGGCGGGGCTGGTGATCGGCATGGCCTTCCGCTTCCTCGTCATCGCGCTGCAAGTCGCCGGCAGCATCGCGGCGCAGAGCGTTGGCCTCTCGCAGCTTTTCGGCGGCGTGAGCGCCGAGGCCGAGCCCAGCTTCGCCACCTTCCTGATGCTGGGCGGCATCGTGCTGGCGATGGCGGCCGGCCTCCATGTGGCGCTGGTGGCGGGGCTCGCCGATCTCTACCGGCTGATCCCGTTCGGCCGCCCCCCTGCCGCGGACGAGCTGGCACAGTGGGGCATCGGACGTGTCGGCGCGACCTTTGCGCTGGGTCTGTCGCTGGCGCTGCCCTTCGTTGCCGTGGGCTTTGCCTACAACCTCGCGCTCGGGGCGCTCAGCCGGGCGATGCCGCAGCTTCTGGTCGCGCTGGTCGGTGCGCCGCTGTTGGTGGGGGCGGGGCTCGTCGTGCTGTGGCTGTCGCTGCCCGAGCTCCTTGCGCGCTGGGCCGGGGCGCTTGCCCCCGTGCTCATCGCGCCGCTGGAAGCGGGGCCGTGAACGGCGAGGATGACGCGCAGGAAAAGAGCCACGAGGCCACCCAGCGCCGGATCGACCAGGCCCGAGAACGCGGCGACGTCGCGCAGTCGCAGGACGCCCAGGCGGCGGTGGCCTATCTGGGCTTCGCGCTCGCAGCCGCGCTTGCCGCCGGGTGGTCGTCGACCCGGCTCGGCGAGGCGCTGATGCCCCTGCTGGCGCATCCCGCCGACCTCGCCCGACAGGCGCTGTCGGGCGGGGGCCGGGACCTCGTGTCGGGGCTGGCGCGTGAGGCCGGAGCGGCGGCGCTGCCCTTCCTCCTCCTTCCGGGCGCGCTGGTGCTGGCGCTGCTGGTCGGCCTGCGGCGCGTGATCGTCGCCCCCGACAAGATCGTGCCCAAGCTCTCGCGCATCTCGCCTCTGGCCAACGCAAAGCAGAAATACGGCCCGCATGGCCTGGTCGAGTTCCTCAAGAGCGCGGTGAAGCTCGCGGCCGTGGCGGCTGTCCTGTGGCTCGCGCTGTCGGGCGAGGCCGAGCGGCTCGCCGGCTACACCCGGATCGAGGCGCGCCTGATGGGCGGTCTGCTCGAGGCGCAGCTCTGGTCGGTGCTGACGGGCGTCACGGTCGTTGCCGTCGCGATCGGGCTTGCCGATGCGCTGTGGCAGCAGCACCGCCATCTCGGCCAGCTCCGCATGTCGCACGAGGAGATGAAGGAGGAGAGCAAGGAGAGCGAGGGCGATCCCCACATACGCGCCTCGCGCCGCCAGCGCGCGCGCGACATCGCCACCAACCGGATGCTCGCCGATGTCCCGAAGGCCGATGTCGTCATCACCAACCCCACGCATTACGCCGTGGCGCTCAGCTGGACGCGTGCGCCGGGGGCGGCACCTGTCTGCGTGGCCAAGGGCGTGGACGAGATCGCCGCCGTGATCCGCCAGCGCGCTGCCGAGGCGGGCGTGCCGATCCACCCCGACCCGTCCACCGCGCGCGCCCTGCACGCCGTGGTGGGCATTGGCGAGGAGATCCGCCCCGAGCACTTCCGCGCCGTCGCTGCCGCCATCGTCTTCGCGGACGAGATGCGCCGCCGCGGGCGCGGTGCCGACGTGGCGCCGCGCGCGCGGGCGGACGAGGACGGAGGACGCCGATGAGGCCGGTGGATGGGTGCTGCCGGACATCGCACGACGCGGCACAGCCGGTGCATGGGGCCTGCCGAACATCCCGCGACGCGGCGCGGCGGGCGCATGTGGCAGGGCGATGAGCGGAGCCGAAGCGCCGTCGGGCTTCGCGGCGGTCCTGCGCGCACTCGCGGCCCGGCGCATGGTGGCCGAGGCTCGCCACGCCCGCGCCGCCGCGGGACTTCGTGCCGCCGAGGCCGAGCGCGACGCGATCGCCGCCGCGCTGACGGCCCTCGCGCCAAGCGGCGATGCGCAGGACCTGGCCCGCCAAGCGGCGTGGCAGGCAGCGCTGATCGTCCGGCACAGGGCCGCGGCCGCAGTGGTCAGCCATGCCCGGTCATCGGTTTCTGCCCTGCGCGAGGCCCTTGCCGCCGAGCAGGCACGCGAGGAGATGGCCCATGCGCTGGCCGAGCGCCAGCGGCAGGAGGCGCGCCGCCTCGCCGAGCGCCGTGCCGCGGCACGACCCGAACCTCCGCGCGGCTTGCCCGGGCAGGGCTGATGCCGCCTCGGCGCGACCGGTCCGGCCGCCGCGCGCGCCATGCGTTCGCGCGACCTGCGCGGGGTCTCGGCGGGCGCGGCCCGGCCCCGGCACTGGCCTCCGGTGGAATGTTCATGGCATCGGATGCCGGCGCGCGGCCCGGCTGTTCCGCGCGACTCGGCCCCGCGCCCGATCGCGCTTCCGCGGCGGGACGGGCTGGGCGTCGCCGGCCCGCGCCCCTCAGTCGTCGCGGGGGCCGGGCGCCGCGTCCTCGTCCCTGCTGTCCGTCGGTTCGCCGGGGATGGAGTAGCTGCCGGTCAGCCACCGCCCGAGGTCGACATCGGCGCAGCGGCGCGAGCAGAACGGCCGCCAGCGCGCCTCGGCCGCCGCGCCGCAGACCGGGCAGCCTTTCGCCGGCTTCCCGGCCGCTCCGCTCGTTCTGCCCGCCATCTCCCTGCCTCCCCCGTGCCGCCGGCCCGATCGTCTGATCGCCGGTCTACCAATCTCCGGGCGATCGGGGAATACTGCGCCGATCGCGCCGGCGCCGCCGGAATGCGCGCCGTGATGCGTGCGAAGGTGACATGACCCGGATCGAGCCCATCGAGATCCCGACACAGCCGCCGGCCGAGGCCCCCGCCGCGCGCCGCGCGCCGCTCTGGCATCGCGCGCTCGCGGCCACGCTCAAGACTGTGCTGCCGCTCGCGATCCTCGCGGCCGGGGCCCTGGTCGCGTGGCGCATGATCGAGACCGCCCCCGTCGCCGAGCGGGTCGAGCGCCCCCGCCTTGCCCGGCTCGTCGAGGCGGTCCCCGCCATCCCCACCGCCCGCGGCCCTCTGATCGAGGTCTGGGGCGATGTCGCGGCGCCGCGGACCCTGACCCTGCGGCCCGAGATCGGCGGGCGGGTGACCGCCCTCTCGCCCGCGCTGGTCACCGGGGGCGAGGTCGCGGCGGGCGAGCGTCTCGTGTCGATCGACGACCGCACCGCCCGCCACGCTCTCGCCGAGGCCGAGGCCCAGATCATCGGCATCGACGCCCGGATCGCCGTCGAGCGCGGGCAGGCGGCGCGTGCCGCGCTCGATCTCGCCCGCCGCCCCGGTGGCGAGCGGCTGACCGAGGAGCAGCGGGCCCTTGTCCTTCGCGAGCCGCAGATGCAGGAGCTGATGGCCGAGCGCGCCGCCGCCGAGGCCGCGCGCGAGCGCGCCGCCCTCGACCTCGCGCGCACCGGGATCGCCGCCCCCTTCGACGCGCTGGTGGTCTCGGCCGGCCTCGCCCCCGGCACTTACCTCACGCCGGGGGCCGAGATCGCGACGCTGGTGCCCGTGGACCGGTTCGAGATCCACCTCGCCGTCCCCGTCGCCGCGCTGCGCTGGATCGACCCCAGTGAAGGCGCGACGGTGCGGCTGACCCAGCCGGGCGTCTGGCCCGAGGGCGCGTTCCGCGAGGGCCGCATCCTGCGCGTCGCCCCCGGCCTCAACCCGGCCGCCCGCATGGCCGAGGTGATCGCCGAAGTCGAGGACCCGCTGGCCCGTGCCCCCGGAAACGCCGGCAAGCCGCGGTTGCTGATCGGCAGCTTCCTGCGCGCCTCGATCGAGGGACACGAGATCCCCGGCGCGATCGCGCTCGACCGCGCGGCATTGCGCGACGGCGACACCGTCTGGGTGATGACCCCCGAGAACCGGCTCGCGATCCGCCCCGTGGAGGTCGCCTACCGCGGCTCCGCGGAGGTGCTGATCGCCGACGGCCTCGCGCCGGGCGAGCGCGTGGTGACCTCGCCGCTCGCCAGCGTCGCGGACGGCATGGCGCTACGCCTGCCCGATGAAACGCCCGCCGGGGCGCGCCCGTGACCACGCGGCTGCGCCAGTCGGGACCGATCGCGTGGATGGCGCGCCACGCGGTTGCCTCGAACCTCCTGATGCTGTTCCTCATCCTCGGTGGCCTCGGCTTCACCACCGTGATCCGGCAGGAGGTGTTCCCCTCGTTCGAGACCGACACGGTGACCATCACCGTCCTGCTGCCCGGCGCCACGCCCGCCGAGGTCGAGGAGGGAATCGTCCTCGTGGTCGAGGAGGAGCTCCGCGCCATCCAGGGCATCGACAAGCTCACCGCAACCGCCAGCGAAGGCTCTGCCCGCGTCGTCGCCGAGCTTGGCACCGGGCGCGACCGCCGGCTGGTCTATGACGAGATCCGCCAGGCGGTGGACCGCATCACCACCTTCCCCGAGGACGCCGAGGAGCCGGTCGTCTCGCTCGACATCCGCCGGCGCAACGTGGTCGAGATACAGCTTCACGGCAACGTGGACGAGCGCTCGCTGAGGATGGCGGCCGAGGACGTGCGCAACCGCCTGCTCGATGAGCCCGGTATCAGCCAGGTCGAGCTGTCGGGTGCGCGCGATCTCGAGATCGCCGTGCCGGTCCCGCGCGCTGCACTGCGCGCCTACGGCCTGACGCTGCCCGAGGTCGCCGACACCATCCGGCGCACTGCCCTCGACCGTGCCGGCGGACGGCTCGAGACCGCGGGCGGCGACATCCTGGTGCGCGTCCACGATCGGCGCGACCTGCCCGCCGAGTTCGCCGAGATCCCGCTGATCGCCGACCCGCGCGGCACCGTGCTGCGGCTGGGTGACGTGGCCGAGGTCCGGCACGGCTTCGAGGACGCGAACATCGCCGCGAGCTACAATGGCCGGCCCTCGATCCGGGTCGATGTCTACCGCGTGGGCGAGGAGACCCCGATCGGCGTGTCCGACGCCGTGCGCCGCGCGCTGCCCGAGGCGATGGCGGCGCTGCCCGCAGGCATCGACGCGGCCATCGTCGACGACGACAGCGACATCTACCGGGCGCGTATGGAACTCCTGGTCAAGAACGGCTTCATGGGGCTGGTGCTGGTGCTGCTGGTGCTGAGCCTGTTCCTCGAGTTCAAGCTGGCATTCTGGGTGGCGATGGGTATCCCGACGGCCTTCCTCGGCACGCTGATCTTCCTGCCGGTGATGGACGTCTCGATCAACATGGTGTCGATGTTCGCCTTCATCCTCGCGCTCGGCATCGTCGTCGATGACGCCATCGTGGTGGGCGAGAACATCTATGAATACCTCCAGCGCGGCATGAGCCGGATCGACGCGGCCATCCAGGGCGCGCGCGACATCGCGGTGCCGCTGGCCTTCTCGATCCTCACCAACATCATCGCCTTCCTGCCACTTGCCATGGTGCCGGGCGCCTTCGGCAAGTTCTGGCTGGTCATCCCGCTTGTCGTGGCCACCGCCTTCCTTCTGAGCTGGATCGAGGCGCTGTTCGTGCTGCCCGCACATCTGGCGAACGTTGCCCGGCGCGACCCGAACCGCCGGCCATGGATCGGCGCGCGGGTGCAGATGGCGTTCGCGAGCGGGCTGGAGTGGTTCGTCGCGCGCCTCTACGGCCCCGCGTTGCGCGCCGCCATGGTCTGGCGCTACACCACGGTCGCCCTTATGGCCGCGCTTCTGGCCATCGCCATCGCCTGGCCGGTGTCGGGGCGCATGGGCTTCAGTCTGTTCCCCGCCGTGCCGCGCGACTATGCCAGCGCCGCCGTCACCATGCCGGTGGACGCGTCCTTCGCCACCACGCTCGCCGTGCGCGACCGGATGATCGAGGCGGCGCGCGAGGTGGTCGCAGCGCATGGGGGCGAGACGCTGTCGACCGGCATCTCGGCGCTGGTCAACGGTACGCGCATCGACCTGCGCATCTATCTCCAGCCGCCCGGCGTGCGGCCCATCCCCACGGCCGAGGTCGCGGCATTGTGGCGCGAGGCGGCGGGCGAGATACCGGCCGCGCGCTCGATGCGCTTCGAGTCGGCCTTCGGCGGCCCCGGCGGCCAGTCGGGCATCGAGATCCAGCTTGCGCATTCGGACGTCGCCACGCTCGCCCGCGCGGCCGCGGCCTTCACCGCCCGGCTCGAGGAATTTGGCGCGATCCGCGACGCCGAGGACGGCTTCACCCCCGGCAAGGCCGAGCTCGCCTTCCGCCTGACCGAAGCGGGTCGCGCCGCGGGCTTCACCGCCGAGTCGGTGGCGGCCCAGGTGCGCGGCGCCTTCCTCGGCCTCGAGGCGCTGCGCCAGCAGGAGGGGCGCAACGAGGTCACCGTCCGCGTTCGCCTGCCCGAGGACGAGCGCCGGTCCGAGCACGATGCCGAGAGCCTGATCCTGATCGCCCCCGACGGCTCCGAGGCACCGCTCTACGAGGTCGCCCGCGTCGAGCGCGGCCGCGCCGACAGCATCATCAACCGCGAGGACGGCAAGCGCGTCGTCACCGTCAGCGCCAATGTCGAGCCGGTGGAGGAGACGATCCGCATCGTCGCCGCCGCGACGGGCGAGATCCTGCCCGCGCTCCAGCGCGACTTCCCCGGCCTCGGATGGCGCCTCGCCGGGCGGCAGGACACGCAGGCGGACGTGATGGGCAGCTTCGTCACCTCGATGAGCGTGGCGCTCGTGCTCATCTATGTCTGCCTCGCGATCCCGTTCCGCTCGTACCTGCAACCAGCCATCGTGATGACGGCGATCCCCTTCGGCTTTGCCGGCGCGATCGCCGGGCATCTGATCATGGGGGTGTCGCTCTCGATCGTGTCGGTGTTCGGGATCATCGCGCTCTCGGGCGTCGTCATCAACGCGGCGCTGGTGATGATCGACTACGCCAACCGGCTGCGTGCGACCGGGGCCGGGCCCTTCGAGGCGATGTGGCGCGCCGGCCTGCGCCGCTTCCGGCCGATCCTGCTCACGACGCTCACCACCTTCGGGGGCCTCGCGCCAATGATCTTCGAGACCTCGCGCCAGGCCCAGTTCCTGATCCCCATGGCGGTGTCGCTGGGCTATGGCATCGTGTTTGCGACGACCATCGTGCTGTTCCTGATCCCCGCGCTCTACATGATCCTCGAGGATCTGCGCTGGCTGATGAACCCGGCGCCTCGGCCGGGCGCGCGGGGCGAAGGGACGGTCGCGGGCGAGTGATCGCGGTCCATGGCAAGGCGGAGGCGGTGCGGCGAGGATGAAAATTTACTTATAGATCTATACGACTGAACAATTTTCTCGCGCAATGTCCGAGGCGGATCGCGCGTCAGTCCAGCAGTCCCGAGATCGGCATACGCTCGCGCTTGCGCTGGATCTCGTAGAGCCCCATCGCCGTCCAGCCCGCCAGCGACGTCTCGATGGGGTCGCGGCGGAACGCCGATTTCAGCGCGTCCTCGAGCCGCTTGCGGTCCTTCTTGGGCATCGGCGCGAAGTCCACGACGATCTGCCCGCCCAGGCCCCGCAGGCGAAGCTGGCGCGGCAGTTCGCGGGCCGCCTCGATGTTCGCCTTGAGCCCCGCCGCCGGGGTGAAGTCCCCTCCGGTGTTCACGTCCACGGCCACCAGCGCCGCCGTCGGCTCGACGGTCATCGAGCCGCCCGAGGGCAAGCCCAATCGCGGCCCCGCAAGCCGGTCGATCTCGTCGAGCACGCCGTCCCGCTCGAACAGGCCCGGGCCTTCCTCGACCGGCCCCTCCCACTCGCGCAAGGCGACGGCGCGCGCCGTCGCGCGCGTGGCGTCCACCAGCCCCGCGGGCGCGGCCTCGGCCCTGTCGCGCAGCGCCCGCAACGCCGCGATGTCGGCGCCGATCGCCTCCGCCTCGACCCCTTCGGCAAGGCTGCGCAGGATCAGCCCGGCGCCGTCATCGCCCATCGCCGCGGCCGCGATGGCGGCAAGGCGGGCGCGCTCCTCCTCGTCGCGGATCTGGCGCGAGACATTGATGCCGGGCGTGTCGGGCGTGAGGATCGCGTGGCGCGCCTTGTAGAGCACGCGCGTGGTCACGGGGGTGGCCTTGTGCGCCTCGGCATGGCCGGTCGCCATGACCAGCAGCATCTGCCCCTCGCGCAGCCCCTTCGTCTCGCGCAGGTAGCCCTGCCAGTCGCGGGTCAGCCGCACGAATGCGCCGCCCGCATTGGGCACCATGCGGTCGACCCGGGCGCGGAACACTTCGCCGGGCCGTGGGCCGGCCTCGTCCGGTTGGGGGTCGACCAGCAGGTCATCGAGCCGCCCGTCGACGATCAGCGCTGCGCGGGTGCGCCCGTCCTCGGGATGCGTCTCGACCAGGATGCGCCGGCCCTTCATGCGGCAGGTCCCTCCAGCGGCACCGGATAGCCCGCGCCGGTCAGCAGGTTCATCGTCTCGGTCAGCGGCAGGCCGACGACATTGGTATAGCTTCCCATGATCTCGGGGATGAAGGCCGCTGCGAGGCCCTGGATCGCGTAGCCCCCGGCCTTGCCCTCCCACTCGCCCGAGCGCAGATAGGCCGAGATCTCGGTGTCCGAGAGGCGCTTCACCTTCACCCGCGTCTCGACCGCGCGGCAGGCGAGGCGCCCGGCCGCCATCAGGCAGACGGCGGTCGTGACCCGGTGCGCGCGGCCCGAGAGGAGCATCAGGAACCGCGCGGCCTCGGCCGCATCGGCGGGCTTGCCGAGCAGGCGGCGCCCGACGGCGACCACCGTGTCGGCGGCCAGGACGAAGGCGCCCGCCGGCGCGTCGGCCGCCACGGCGGCGGCTTTCTCGCGCGCAAGGCGCAGGGCATGGGGGCGGGGAAGCTCGCCCTTCGCGGGCGTCTCGTCGATCCCGGCCACGCGGATCGCGTCAGGAACCACCCCGATGCGCGCCAGCAACTCGCGCCGCCTTGGCGAGCCCGAGGCGAGGATCAGGAGCGGCCGACCTTCGGGCGCTGCATCCGGGGCGGGGTGCGCGGCGGCATCGCCGCCGCCGGGCCGGGCGGGGCTCGATGCCCCGGACGGGCCGGCCTTGGGCAGGGTCACTTGAAGCGGTAGGTGATGCGGCCCTTGGTCAGGTCGTAGGGCGTCATCTCGACCTGCACCTTGTCTCCGGCGAGCACGCGGATGCGGTTCTTGCGCATCTTGCCGGCGGTATGGGCGATGATCTCATGGCCGTTCTCGAGCTTCACCCGGAAAGTCGCGTTGGGCAGAAGTTCGGTCACGACCCCGGGGAACTCGAGCGTTTCTTCCTTGGCCATGCAGTCTCCGTGGGGCTGGGCACCGCCGGAGGAGGCCCGGCGGCGGTCGGCGCGGAACATGGACCCTCGACGGCAAAAATGCAAGACCGCGCGGCCATGTGGCAACAGGGCGGTAGGCGCGCGCCGGGGCGGCCCCGGCTCGGGGGCCGGGGCGCGGCACGCCACTCGTGCCGGCCCGAACGCGGCCCGGTCTCAGGATCCCGCCTCGTCCTCGGGTGCGCCGAACTGCTGGAGGATCCGCGCGCGGATCTGGTCGCGCGCCTCGCGATACGCGTCGAGCCGCTGTTCGCGGCGCTCGCCCATGCCGCTGGGGTCGAGGATCGGCCAGTAGACCACTTCGACCGAGGCATGGCGCGTCAGCTCGAGCGCCTGCCTCTGGGCGGCGGGCGAGAGCGCGACGATCACGTCGAAGGCCGCGATGTCGTCGCCCCATTCCAGCATCTCGGCAAAGCTCTTCGGCCGGTGGCGGCTCAGATCGACGCCGACCTCGGACGAGACCTCGACGGTGAAGGGGTCGGTCTCCATCTCGTGGCGCACGCCGCAGGACTGCACGAAGACCTGCCGGCCGTAGAGCTGCTTCATCATCCCCTCGGCCATCGGCGAGCGGATGACGTTGTAGTTGCAGCAGAACAGCACCGATCCCGGCAGCTCGGCCATGCCCGGCCTCAGCCCCTGAACTGCAGCGCGCAGACGACCGTGAAGAGGCGGCGGGCGGTGTCGTGGTCGGTCGCGACCTTGCCCTCGAGCCGCTCGGCAAGGATGCGGGCGCCTTCGTCATGGATGCCGCGCCGGCCCATGTCGATGGCCTCGATGCGTGAGGGGGGCAGGCGCTTGACGGCGTCGAAATAGCTCTCGCAGATCGCGAAATAGTCCTTGATGACACCCCTCAGCGGCGTGAGCGACAGGTGCAGGTCGGCCACCACCTCGCCGCCCGTGTCGCGCACCTCCATGCGCAGCATCCGCTCGGCCATGCCGATGCCGAGGCGGTAGGGGCCGGGCGGCACGCTCTCGCCTTCGCGTGGCGCGACGCGGAAGTGGTTCTCCTCCACGAGGTCGAAGATCGCGACGTCAAGCTCCTGCTGGATCTCGGGCGTGCGGGCGCGCGGGCGGTCCTCGATCAGCTCGACGCGCGCGAGACGGTCGGTCGGGGCGAAGTCCCTCATGCGTCGCCCCCCGCGGCGTCGAGCCGTAGGCGCACCGATAGCGCATGCGCCTCGAGGCTTTCCGAGCGGGCCAGCGTTTCGGCAGCCGGCCCGATGGCGGCAAGCCCGCGGGGGCTCACGCGCGCGATCGTCGTGCGCTTCATGTAGTCGAGCACCGAGAGGCCCGAGGAGAACCGCGCCGAGCGCGCGGTCGGCAGCACGTGGTTGGGCCCGCCCACATAGTCGCCGATCGCCTCGGGCGTGTGGCGACCGAGGAAGATGGCGCCCGCGTGCCGGATCTCGCCCATCAGGCGCTCCGGGTCGGCGATGCAGAGTTCCAGATGCTCGGGGGCGATGCGGTTGGCAAGCTCGGCCGCGTGCCGCAGATCCTTCGCCACCACCACCGCGCCGAAGTCGCGCCAGCTTGCGCCGGCGATGGCGGTGCGCTCCAACCGCTGCAGCAGGCGCTCGACGGCGCGGGCGACGGCCTCGCCGAACCCGGCGTCGGTGGTGATCAGGATCGACTGCGCGCTCTCGTCATGCTCGGCCTGGCTCATCAGGTCGGTGGCGACCCAGTCTGGGTCGTTGTAGGCGTCGGCGATGACGAGGATCTCGGAGGGGCCTGCGATCATGTCGATGCCGACCCGCCCGAACACCCGGCGCTTGGCCGCCGCCACAAAGGCGTTGCCGGGGCCTGTGATCTTGTCTACCGGCCGGATCGGCCCGGCGCCATGGGCCATCGCCGCGATCGCCTGCGCGCCGCCCACGCGCCAGACCCGGCCCACGCCGGCGAGCCGCGCGGCCGCCAGCACCAGCGGGTTGAAGCGGCCCTCGGGCGTCGGCGCGCAGATCTCGATGCGGCCGACCCCTGCCACCTGCGCGGGGATCGCGTTCATCAGCACCGAGGACGGATAGCTCGCCAGCCCGCCGGGGACGTAGAGCCCGGCCGCGTCGACGGCGGTCCAGCGCCAGCCCAGGGTGACACCGGCCGCGTCCTCCCACATCTCGTCCTCGGGCAACTGGCGGGCGTGGTAGGCGGTGATGCGCTCGGCCGCGAGTTCCAGCGCCGTCATCTCGGCCGCGGGGACGGTGGCGATGGCGGCGTCGATCTCGGCCTCGGTGAAGGCAAGCGTCGCCTCGGTCACGTCCCAGCGGTCGAAGCGCCGCGTGAGGGCGATCACCGCGTCGAGGCCGCGGGTCGCCACGTCCTCGATGATCGCGGCGACGGCCGTATCCACGTCCGCGCTCGACTCGCGCTTCATGTCGATAAGGGCTGCGAAGCGGCGCTCGAAATCAGGCGCCTCATGGCTCAAGGTCACGGGCATCGGCAGTCTCGCTCGGGAATGGCTGATCGGCTCGCCACTCCTTACCCCGCCCGGCTTGGCGGCGGCAAGGCGCGCATCGCTGCTGCCCCTGTTGCAAAGCCGCGCGCGATCCCGTCTATACGGAGGCCGGATGCGCTGCGCGAGGGAGAGACGATGACCGCGACGCCCGAGAGGATCGAGGCCGAGTTCCGCCGGCTGGCGCTCGAGGCCGGCCGCGCGATCATGGCGGTCTATCGCGCGCCCGATTTCGAGGCGCGCGCCAAGGCCGACAATTCGCCGGTGACGGATGCCGATCTGGCGGCGGACCGGATCATCGCGGACGGACTGCGCGCGGCCTTTCCTGACATCCCAGTGGTGACCGAGGAGCAGGCCGTCACTCATGGGGCCACGGGACATGCGCGCTTCTTCCTGGTCGACCCGCTGGACGGCACCAAGGAATTCGTGCAGCGCCGCGGCGATTTCACCGTCAACATTGCGCTGATCGAGGCCGGGCGCCCGGTGATGGGCATCGTCCACGCCCCCGCCAAGGGCCGCATGTTCCGCAGCCTCGCCGCGGGGGGGGCGGTCGAGGAGGCGGTGGACGAGGCAGGCCAGCCCGTGTCCGGCAGCGCGCGGCCCATCGCCGTGGCAGTGCCGGATCCCGGGGCGCTTTCGGTCGTGGCGTCCAAATCGCACCGCGACAAGGCGACCGATGATTTCATCGCGCGCTTTCCGGTGGCCGAGTTCAAGAGCGCGGGCTCCTCGCTCAAGTTCTGCCTGCTGGCGGCGGGCGAGGCCGATTTCTACCCGCGGCTCGGCCGCACCATGGAGTGGGACACCGCCGCCGGCCATGCCGTACTGCTGGCGGCGGGCGGCGAGGTGCTGCGCTTCGACGACCACGCCCCGCTCGCCTATGGCAAGCCGGGCTACGAGAACCCCTTCTTCCTCGCCCGAGTCCCGGGGGTAGCGCTGTGACCGACGCCTGGATCATCATCCCCGCCCGCTATGCCTCGACCCGATATCCGGCCAAGCCCCTGGCCGAGTTGCGCGGCGCGACCGGCGAGGCGCGCAGTCTCATCCGCCGGTCGTGGGACGCGGCGATGGCGGTGCGCGGGGTGGCGCGGGTTCTGGTCGCGACCGATGACGCCCGCATCGCCGATCACGCGCGGGCCTTCGGCGCCGAGGTCGCGATGACCTCGCCCGACTGCGCGAACGGCACCGAGCGCTGCGCCGAGGCGGTGGCGGGGCTCGCCCCACCCCCCGGCATCGTCGTCAACCTGCAGGGCGATGCGCCGCTGACGCCGCCATGGTTCGTCGAGGCGCTGGTGGACGCGATGCGCGTCGACCCTGGCATGGAGGTCGCGACGCCGGTGCTGCGCTGCGACGCCGAGGCGCTCGACGGCTTCGTCGCCGACCGGCGCGCGGGGCGCGTGGGCGGCACCACGGCGGTGATGGACCGCGCGGGCCGGGCGCTCTACTTCTCGAAGGAGGTGCTGCCCTATGCCGACCCGGCCAAGCGCCACGCCGTGCCGGTGTTCCACCATGTCGGCGTCTATGCCTATCGGCCCGCGGCGCTGGCGCGCTATGTCGGCCTCGCGCCGGGCGTGCTGGAGCAGAGCGAGGGGCTCGAGCAGTTGCGCTTCCTCGAGCACGGCATCGGGATCGCCTGCGTCGAGGTCGAGGCGCGCGGCGCGTCGTTCTGGGAACTGAACAACCCCGAGGACGTTCCACGGATCGAGAAGGTGCTGGCCGCGCGCGGCACAATCTGAGCCCTGGCCGCGTCCGCGCCGCGCGGGGACGCGCCCGTCTGTCGCCGGGGCAGGCCCCGAGGCTCGCCTTCCGTGCCGAAATCTCCCACACTGTGGCGACTTCAACCCGCGAGATACATCATGACGCAACGCGTGCGCACTGCCGTCTTTCCCGTTGCCGGCCTTGGCACCCGGTTCCTCCCCGCCACCAAGTCGATGCCGAAGGAGATGCTGCCGCTGGTCGATCGGCCGCTGATCCAGTACGCGATCGACGAGGCGCGCGAGGCCGGGATCGAGGACTTCATCTTCGTGACCGCGCGCGGCAAGTCGGCGCTCGAGGACTATTTCGACGCGGCGCCGACGCTCGAGCGGACCCTGAAGGCCGCGGGCAAGGCCGACCTGCTGGCCGAGGTCGAGCGCGCCACCATGCCGTCGGGTGCCATCGCCTATATCCGCCAGCAGGAGGCGCTGGGCCTGGGCCATGCCGTCTGGTGCGCGCGGCGGCTGGTGGGCGCGCAGCCTTTCGCCGTGATCCTGCCCGACGACGTGATCGCGGGCGGCGGGCGCGGCTGCCTCGCGCAGATGGTCGAGGCCTACGAGGCGCGCGGGCAGGGGGGCTGCATGGTCGCCGCTGTCGATGTCGCGCCCGAGCAGGTGTCGTCCTATGGCATCCTCGATGTCGCGCGCGACGACGGTCGCGTGGTCGAGGCGCGAGGCATGGTCGAGAAGCCCAAGCCCGCCGACGCGCCCTCGCGCGTCGCGGTGATCGGGCGCTATATCCTCGCGCCTTCGGTCATGGAGACGCTGGAGGCCCGCAAGCGCGGCGCGGGGGGCGAGATCCAGTTGACCGACGCCATTGCCGAGCAGGTTGACGCGCCGGGCGGCGTGCTCGGCTTCCGGTTCGAGGGCACGCGCTACGACTGCGGCTCAAAGGCTGGCTACCTTCAGGCGACCGTGGCGTTTGCGTTGGCGCGGCCGGATCTTGGCCCGGGCTTCGCGCGGTATCTGAGGTCGGTCGAGGCGGATCTCGCGGCGGAGTGAGGGATGCGCGCGGCGGCTTTCCAGTCACTGGCCGCTGGCGGGGCACGCCGTGAGCGGAAGTCGGGCAGGGCGCTGCCGCCCTGCTCGCCGGCCGTGGCCGGGTGGTCGGGCCGATGACGCGGGCGCCCTTCGCGCTCGATGTCACGCGCTCGGTCCAACGCCTGCGCCATTCGACGCCGAGCGGCATCGACCGCGTCGAGCGCGCCTATCTCGACCACGCGATCGCGCGCGGGGGTACACTGATCTGCAGGATCGGGCGGCGCCATCACGTCATCGCGCCGGGTGCCGCCGCGGCGGTCGCGGCGGTGCTGGACGGCGCGGCGGCGGCGCCTGACCTCAGGGCGCGGCTCGAGCTCTGGCGCGAGGCGCCGGTGCGCCGGGCCGAGGCCGAGTTGCGGCGCCTGACGGCGGGGGCCACGTCCGCGAAGGGGCTCGGCCGCCTGCTGTGCGATCACCTGGCGCCCGGCGCGGCGGTGCTGAATGTGGGCCACGACAACCTCTCGCCCGAGACCATCGCGTCGCTGACGGCGGCCGGGCTTCGCCCGGTGGTGATGCTGCACGACACCATCCCGCTCGACTGGCCCGAATATGCCCGTCCCGAGTCGGTGCCGCGGTTCCGCCGCCGGCTCGCGGCGATGGCCGGGGCGGCGCATCTGTTGTTCACGACGCGCGCGGCCGAGACCGCCGCGCGGGCCTCAGCCGCGCGCGAGGGGATCTTGCTGCCGGGTGGCCGCGTGATCGCGCTGGGAGTGAGCGTGGGGGCGTCGCAGGCCGCTGCAAGGGCGGGCGCGCCCTGCTTCGTCTGTCTCGGCACCATCGAGGGACGGAAGAACCACCTGCTGCTGCTCAACGTCTGGCGGCGGTTCCACGACACGCGCCCGCCCGAGGCCACGCCCCATCTGCACATCGTCGGCCGGCGCGGCTGGGAGGCCGGGCAGGCGATCGCCATGCTCGACCGCGCGCCGGTGATGGGACGCACGGTGTTCGAGCACGCCGGCCTGCGCGATGGCGAGGTCGCGAGCCTCGTCGCCGGGGCGAGGGCGGTCCTGTTCCCGAGCTTCGCCGAGGGCTTCGGCCTGCCGCTGGCTGAGGCGCTCGCGGCGCGTGTCCCGGTGATCGCCTCGGACCTGCCCGCGCTGCGCGAGGTTGGGGGCGACGTGCCGGAATGGCTCGACCCGCTGGACGGGCCGGGCTGGATGGCGGCGATCGGGGATTACGCCACCGACGCCTCGCCCCGTCGCGCGGCCCAGATGACGCGGATGGCGGCATGGCGGCCGCCAACATGGGAGGCGCATTTCGCGGCGCTGGAGGAGGTTCTGGCTGGGCTTTGAGGCGGTGCCGGCCATGAACCATGCGCCGCGAGGTCCCGGGTCGAGCCCGGGACGGCGAGATTCTTGGCCGCGGTCCGGAGGCCCGCCCCAGCGCGAGAGCCCAAGCCCCTGCTGCCCCGGGCTCGACCCGGGGTCTCGCGCGTTCTCAGAACGTCTGGTCGTAGTCCCCCACCGAAGGCTCGGTGCGGATGACGGCATCGAGCGCCTCGAAGATCGCGCGCAGCTCGTCGCGCGAGGCGGGGCTCTCGCAGACCACCACGAGATTCGGGGTGTTCGAGGACGCCCGCACCAGCGCCCAGGCGCCGCCTTCCAGCATCACGCGGGCGCCGTTGACGGTGACGACGCGCTCGATCTTCAGCGGGCCCAGCCTGTCGCCAGCCTCGGCCATCGCCACCAGCTTCGCCTGCAAGCGCTCGATGACCTTGTATTTCTCCTCGTCGGCGCAATGCGGCGACATGGTCGGCGTGGAATAGGTCACCGGGAGCGCCCGGCGCAGGTCGGACATCGACTTGCCGGGGTTGCGGTCCATCAGCTTGCAGATCTCGACCGCCACGCGGATTCCGTCGTCATAGCCCTTGCCGATGGGGGGCGCGAGGAAGTAGTGGCCCGACTTCTCGAAGCCTGCGAGCGCGCCGATCTCGTGGACCCTTCGCTTCATGTGACTGTGGCCGGTCTTCCAGTAATCGGCCTTGGCACCGCCCGCGATCAGCTCGGGGTCGGACGCGAACAGGCCGGTGGATTTCACGTCCGCCACGAAGGTCGCGCCGGGGTAGAGCTTGATCAGGTCGCGCGCCATGATGACGCCGACCTTGTCGGCGAAGATCTCCTCGCCCTCGTCGTCCACCACGCCGCAGCGGTCGCCGTCGCCGTCGAAGCCGAGCGCGATGTCGGCCCCCGTGGCCTTCAGCGTGCGGGCCATGTCGTGCAGCATCTCCATGGCCTCGGGGTTGGGGTTGTAGTGGGGGAAGGTGTAGTCGGGGGTCGCGTGGCTCTCGACGACCTGCGCGCCGATGCGGCGCAGCACCTCGGGCGCGAAGGCGCCGGCCGTGCCGTTGCCGGTGGCGCAGACGACCTTGAGAGGCCGCGACAGGCGAAAGTCCCCGACCAGGTCGTCGATATACTGCTTGCGCACGCCGTCCACCCGGACATAGCGCCCGCCGTCGCGCGCGACGCCCTCGCCGCCCATCACGATCTCGCGCAGGCGCCCCATCTCGTCGGGGCCGTGCGTCAGCGGGCGGTTGAACCCGATCTTCACGCCGGTCCAGCCGTTCGGGTTGTGGCTTGCAGTGACCATCGCCACCGCCTGCGCGTCGAGCGCGAACGAGGCGAAATAGCACATCGGCGTGATGGCGGGGCCGATGTCGCGCACCTCGGCGCCGCCCATCATCAGGCCGAGCGTCAGCGCCTGCTTGATGGCGATGGAATACGAGCGGTAGTCGTTGCCGACCGCCACCACCGCCGGCAGGCCCATCTCGTGCAGTTGCGTCGCGATGCCAAGGCCCAGCGCCTGCATGCCGATCAGGTTGATCTCCTGCGGATAGCGCCAGCGGGCATCGTATTCGCGGAAGCCCGTGGGCTTGATCATCGGCACGCTGAGGCTGGCCCAGGTGTTTTCCTCGACCTCGGTCAGCGGCTTCGGCATGGCGCTCATGGTCTGTCCTCGTGTGCGGGTGTTCAGAGCCGGACCGGATCGGCCTTGGCCACGCGGTCGAAGGCCGCGAGGGTATCCAGCAAGCCCGCCATCCGGTCGAGCGGGATCATGTTCGGCCCGTCCGACGGCGCGCGGTCGGGGTCGGGGTGGGTCTCGATGAAGAAGCCCGCGACCCCCACGGCGGCGGCCGCCCGCGCCAGCACCGGCGCGAACTCGCGCTGCCCGCCCGAGGCGCCGCCCAGCCCCCCCGGTTGCTGCACCGAATGGGTCGCGTCGAAGATCACCGGGTATCCGGTCGCCGCCATCTGAGGCAGGCCGCGCATGTCGGTCACCAGCGTGTTGTAGCCGAAACTCGTCCCCCGCTCGCAAAGCATGATGGCATTGTTGCCGGTCGAGGCAACCTTGTCGGCGACATTCGGCATGTCCCAGGGCGCGAGGAACTGGCCCTTCTTGACGTTCACGGGCTTGCCGGTCTCGCCCGCGGCGATCAAGAGGTCGGTCTGGCGGCACAGGAAGGCGGGGATCTGGAGGGCGTCGACCACCGCGCCCGCCGCGCGGCACTGCTCGGCGGTGTGGACGTCCGTGATCACCGGGACGCCGACCTGCCGGCGGACCTCGGCCAGCACTTCGAGGCCCTTGTCGATGCCCAGCCCGCGCTGGCCCGTGAGCGACGTGCGGTTCGCCTTGTCGAAGCTCGCCTTGAACACGAAGGGAATGCCGCGCGCGGCGCAGACCTCGCGCATGTGGCCGGCGATGGCGACCGAATGCTCGACGCTCTCGGCCTGGCAGGGGCCGGCGATCAGGCCGAAGGGCAGGTCGTTCGCGAAGGCCGCTTGGGCGACATCGCCGCCGCCGATGACGACGCGGAGGCTGGGAGTGTGGGTCACGGGGGTCGGGCTCCGATGGCTGCTCAGCCGGGGGATAGCCGATCGCGGCGCCGTCGTCACGGGGGATCGGGCGCACGAGGTGGTCGAGGGGTGGCATCGACGGCGCGATCCCATATATCGGGGGGCATGTTCGACCGTCTTGCCAGCCTGTTCGCCCCGCCGCGCGAGCGCCCCGCGCCCGACGGGCGCGAGGCGCTGGCCGCAGTCCTGGTGCGCGCGGCCGAGGCGGACGGGCGGATCGACGCCGACGAGCGCAGCCTGATCGGCACGCTGCTGGCGCGGCGCTACGGGCTAGACGCCGCCGAGGCACGGGCGCTGGTCGTGGCGGGCGAGGCTGCTGCCCACCGCGCACCCGACCTCGTGAGCCTGACGCGCGCGATCAAGGACAGCGTGCCCCACGCCGAGCGCGTGGGCGTGATCGAGGTGGTCTGGGAGGTCGCCTACGCCGACGGCGCGCGCTGCCATGCCGAGGCCGCGCTGGTCCGCAAGCTGTGCGGGCTCCTCTATGTCGAGGACCGCGACGCGGGGCTTGCGCGCCAGCGGGTGGCGCAGCGTCTCGGCCACGACTGAGGCGGCATGCGCCCGCCTCAGATGTAGGAAAACAGCAGGAACCCGGTCAGCAGCAGCGACACCCACAGCGCCATGGCGCCCGAGGGGCGGGTGCGCGACCACGGGCCGTCGGGGCCGTAATTCACGTAAAGCCCCTCGATCACCAGGCGCAGCTTGCGCCAGAAGCCCTCGACGATCACGCCATAGGCGCGCAGCCACTGGAACTCGAACTCCTCGGCGATGGCCCGCCCGCCGCGGCGCCAGAACCAGTCCACGTCGAGCGTGATGGTCAGCGTGCGCTTCAGCGCCCCCAGCATCAGGAAGAACGCGAGCCCCGAGAACAGCAGGAGCTGCAGGTAGAAGATCACGTGCGACGCGTCGTAGGGCACGTAGTCGACCGGGTAGGGCAGGATCGCGTAGAAGGGCGAATACCAGACGCCGAGCCCGATGCAGAGCACCGCGCAGAAGATCATCGCCGCCCGCATGTTCCAGGGCGGGTCCTGCGGGCGCAGGCCGGAGTCCTTCTGGAAGAACACGAACCAGGGGAACTTGATGCCCGCATGCAGGAACACGCCCGCCGAGGCCGCGGCCAGCAGGAAGTAGACGACCACCATCTTCTCGGCGCCGGCCGCGTCCGAGATCATCGACTTGGCGACGAAGCCGGATGTCAGCGGGAAGGCCGAGATCGCCAGCGCACCGACGATGCCGCAGATGCAGCTCACCGGCATGGTGCGGAACAGCCCGCCCAGATCGGTGCATTTCGACTTGCCTGTCATGTAGAGCACCGAGCCCGCCGACATCAGCAGCAGCGCCTTGTAGATAATGTGCGCGAAGGCGTGCCCGGCCGCGCCGTTCAGCGCCAGCGGCGTGCCGATGCCGACCGCGCAGACCATGAAGCCAACCTGGTTGACGATGGAATAGGCGAGGATGCGGCGCATGTCGTTCTCGAGGATCGCATAGACGATCCCGTAGAACACCATGTAGAGCCCGATCCAGATCAGGATCTCCTCGCCCGGATAGCCGCGGATCAGGGTGTAGACCGCCGTCTTGGTGGTGAAGGCCGAGAGGAACACGGTCCCCGACCACGAGGCGCGGGGATAGGCATCCGGCAGCCAGGCCGCGAGCGGCGGCGCGCCCGCGTTGATCAGGAAGGCCGCGAGGATCAGGATGGTGGGGAACGACGTCGCCTCCATGGGCCCGAAGGCGGTCGAGCCGGTCTCGGCCACGACGCCCGCAATGCCAGCCATCAGGAAGACGCCGCCCAGGAAGTGGATCGCGGCATAGCGCAGGCCCGAGCCGCGCGCCTCGGGGCCGCCCGACCAGACGACGATGGTCGAGGCGATGGCCATCACCTCCCAGAAGATGAAGACGGTGACGAGATCGCCGGCAAGCGTCACACCGATGGCCGATCCCGCATAGACGAAGGCGGCGGCAAGCTCCCTGGCGTTCTGCTGGTTCAGTGCGAACAGTCCGCCCGCGAAGGCCATCAGCGCGAACACCGTGGCGAAGAGGCGCGACAGCGCGTCGACCTTCACCGGCTCGAGCGTGAGCCCGAGATAGTCGAGCGTCAGCGAGGTGCCGTCGGGCAGCGCCCAGACCGCGAGCAGCACCATCAGGGGCGCCGCGATCATCAGGATCTGGCGCGCTGTGTGCCGTACGAAGGGCAGCGCGAGGCCCGCGAGGATCAGGATCACGCCGGGCGGCAGGACGAGGTCAGTCATCGTAGTAGTCGTCCTTGCGCTTCAGGAAGATGCCCAGGAACTTCGAGCCGAACACCAGCACGACGCAGGCGAGGAAGCCGAAGATCGCGGCGAAGCCGGGGATCGCGTCGGCGTGGAACTTGAGGTGGTAGTCGACCGCGAACTCGACCGCGACGGTCCCGGCAAGCACGGCGAGCGAGACGATCCAGATCAGGCGGATCGTCTCGGGCAGCACCAGCCAGTGGCGGTTGGTGCACGGGGTCACCTCGAACACCGGGATGCCGGAAGGGGGCAGGGCGGGCGGCGTGCCCGGCGCGTCGGTGGGGCGGTCGCTCACTTCGTCACCTCCGTCAGGGCGGTGGGCTCGGGGGCGGGCACGGGCTGATCGGCGATCATCGCCTCGGCCAGCCCCAGCGGCACATCGGGGAAGAAGAACAGCGCAAGCGTGCCAAGGGCCGTGATGGTCAGTGCCAGCACCACCGGGGCCGGCCCCTCGCCGTGATGCGGGTGGTGGGCGTCCGCCGGTGGCGGCGCGCGCCAGAAGGCGCGGTAGACGATCGGCAGGAAATAGGCGGCATTCAGCACGGTCGAGAGGAAGATCACCCCGATCGCCACCCAGTTCTCCGCCGCCATCCCGCCTTGCAGCATGAACCATTTCGACACGAAGCCCGCGGTTGGCGGAACCCCGATCATGCTGAGCGCGCCGACCGCGAAGGCGCCCATTGTCCAGGGCATCAGCCGACCGATGCCGTCGAGCTGGCTGATCTCGGTCTTGTGGGCGGCGGTGTAGATCGAGCCCGCCGCGAAGAAGAGCGTGATCTTCGAGACCGCATGCGCCGCGATGTGGAGCATCGCCCCCATCACCGAGATCGGCGTCAGGATCGCCGTCGCCAGAACGACGTAGGAGAGCTGGCTGACCGTCGAATAGGCGAGGCGCTTCTTGAGGTTGTCCTGCATCAGCGCGATCACCGAGGCGCAGACCACGGTGAAGCCCGCCGCATAGGTCAGCCACGCCCCGGCGCCCGAGCTCGACAGGTAGTCCACGCCGAAGACGTAGACCACGACCTTCACGACGCTGAACACGCCGGCCTTGACCACCGCCACCGCGTGCAACAGCGCCGACACCGGCGTCGGCGCGACCATCGCCGCCGGCAGCCAGAAATGCACTGGCATCACCGCGGCCTTGCCGATGCCGAAGATGAACAGCGCGAGCAGCAGCGAGACCTGCCATGTCGGCATCCCGGTGCCCGAAAGCAGGCCGCCGGCGGTAAACTCGGTGGTGCCGGCGGCCGCCAGCACCCAGATGATCGCCGGCAGCAGGAACACCATCGAGGTGCCCATCAGCAGCAGCAGGTAGACGCGGCCCTTGGCCTTGGCCTCGTCGTTGCCCTTGTGCGTGACCAGCGGGTAGGTCGAGATGGTGAGCAGCTCGTAATAGAGGAAAAGCGTCAGCAGGTTGCCCGCGAAGGCCACGCCGATTGCGCCGCCGATGGCGATGGCGAAGCAGATGTAGAAGGGCGTCTGCCGCGGCTCGTCGTTCCCGCGCATGTAGCCGATCGAGTAGATCGAGTTCACGATCCACAGCGTCGAGGCCACGGTCGCGAACAGCATGCCCAGCGGCTCGAGCACGAAGTCGATCTCGACGCCGGGGAACAGCTGCACCGGGTGAATCTCGGGGCGCTCGCCGCCCAGCACGCGCGCAAGAAGCGTGATGACCACCGCGAACAGCGCGCCCGCCGTGACCAGCGTCACTGCCTCGCGCAGGTTCGGCCAGCGGCCGGCCAGCCAGATTGCGACCGCGCCGGCGAACGGCAGCAAAAGCGCGATGTCCATCAGAAGGGTGCTGGTCATCGCGCGTAACCCTCGATCAGGATGCGCGCCGCGTCGGCCGCGACGCCGGCGGAGAAGTCGGTGTTGAGGCCGAAGACCAGGACGGCGGCGGCAAGCGCCACGGTCGCGGCCACCAGCTCGATTGGCGCCTCGCGCGGGGCGCGCTGCGCGGGCGCTCGAAACCACGCGACCTCGACGATCCGCCCGACATAGACGACCGCCATGAGCGACGAGACGACGATCACGGCGACGATCCACCACATGCCCTGCTCGGCGGCTCCCTGGATCAGGTACCACTTCGAGACGAAGCCCGCCGTGCCGGGGACGCCGATCAGGCCGAGGCCCGCGATCACGAAGGCGCCCATGGTGATGGGCATGGTGCGCCCCAGGCCCGCCATGTCCTCGATGCGGACGGCGCCGGTTGCGAACACGGCCGACGCGACGGCGAGGAACAGGCAGCCCTTGATCAGTGCGTGGTTGAACAGGTGGCTGATGCCGCCGGTGAGGCCGGTCTCGCTGACCATCGCGATGCCGAGGATGATGTAGCCGATCTGGCTGACCGACGAATAGGCCAGCATCCGCTTGACGTTCGTCTGGAAGATCGCCGAAAGCGAGCCTGCGATCATCGCGAGCGCCGCCAGCGTCATCAGCATCACCCCGGCGGGCGTGTTCGCCAGCATGAAGTCGATGCCGAACACCGAGAAGGCGAAGCGCAGCAGCAGGTAGACCGCAACCTTGGTGGCCGTCGATGCGAGGAACGCCGAGGCTGTGGAGGGCGCATAGGCATAGGCGTTCGGCAACCACAGATGCATCGGGAACAGCGCGAGCTTGAGGCCGAGGCCCACCACGATGAACGCCGCGGCGGCGATCAGCGGGCGCGTCGCCTCGACCTCGGGCAGGCTTGCCGCGAGGTCGACCAGGTTGAGCGTCCCGGTCATGGCGAGCAGCAGGCCCACGCCGATGACGTAGAACGTGGCGCCGACTGTGCCGATGATCAGGTACTGGTAGCTGGCCAACAGAGCCCGTCGGTCGCGGCCCATGGCGATCAGCACATAGGTGGCGAGCGACGAGATCTCCATGAACACGAAGACGTTGAAGGCGTCGCCGGTGACGATCATGCCCATCAGGCCGCACAGGCACAGCAGGAACACCGCGTAGTACCAGGCACGGTTCGCCGGCTCGATCTCGTCGGCGATCGAGCGCGGCGCGCCCGTCAGCACCACCGCCGCCATGACCGAGACCAGGATCGCGAGATAGGCGTTGGCCTGATCGACGCGGAACTCGATCCCCGCCGGCGGCGCCCAGCCGCCTAGCGCGTAGGAGATCGGGCCGCTTGCCTCGACCTGTCCCAGCATCAGGATCGAGATGACCGGCAGCGACCAGGCGACGGCGACCGCGACCAGCCACGCGGCCACGCCGTTGCGCACCAGCGCGGCGGCGACGGCACCGATCAGCGGCACGACCGCGGCGAGCGCGGGCAGGTGCTCGGTCACATGGAAGGCGTGGTGCTCGACGCTCATGCGGAGTGGTCTTCCCTGTCGATGACGGGCACGATCTCGTCCTCCTCGATCGAGCCGAAGGCCTCGTTGATCCGGACCGCGAGCGCGAGGCCGAGCGCCAGCGTCGCCACGCCCACCACTATCGCGGTGAGGATCAGCACATGGGGCAGCGGGTTCGAGTAGACCGCGTAGCCGGGTGCCAGAATGGGCGGCGTGCCGCCGAGGATCTTGCCCGGGCTCAGATACAGCAGGTAGACCGACGTCTGGAACACCGAAAGACCAAGCAACCGCTTGATCATGTTGGATTTCGCCACGACGATATAGAGGCCCGCGACCATCAGCAGGATGGTCACCCAGTAGTTGTAGTGGCGCGCGATCTCGTCGAACAGCGTCATTCGCGGCCCCTCCCGGCGAACGCGTAGAAGATGGCGAGCATGGTCGAGGAGACGGTGACGAGGACGCCGATCTCGACCAGGAACACGCCCCAGTGCTGGCCATGGACCATGTCGCCATGCATCAGGTTCGAGTAGTCGAGGAAGTTGCGCCCGGTCACGAAGCCCGCGATGCCCACGCCGGCGAAGATCGCGACGCCGAGCGGCATCATCACCTCGACGAGCCCCGGCGGGACGGCGCGCTGCGCAGCCGCGATGCCATAGATGATCGCGTAGAGGATGATCCCCGCCGCGACGATGACGCCCGCCTGGAACCCGCCGCCCGGCCCGTAATCGCCGTGCAACTGCACATAGAGGCCGAACATCAGGATGAAGGGGATGAAGATCTTGGCGATGACGCGCAGGATGGTGTCGAGCCGCATGGATCAGTCCTCCCGCCGCGCGGCCTTGCGCCAGCGCTTGAGCAGCATCAGCACGCCGATCCCGGCGGTGAAGACCACTGTGGTCTCGCCCAGCGTGTCGAAGCCGCGGTAGGAGGCCAGCACGGCTGTGACGACGTTCGGGATGTCGGTCTCGGCCATGTTCCGCGCGAGGTAGTCGGCTCCCACATCGGTGTTGAGGGGCGTGTCCGCGCGGCCGAAGGGCGGCAGGTCCAGCGTGCCGAAGACCAGCACGGCCCCGGTGCCCACCGCGACCAGCGCCGGCAACAGCGGGGAATAGCGCGGCTCGGCCTCCTCGGTCTTGGTGAGGTAGAGCGCGCCGAGCGCCAGCACAGTCGAGATGCCGGCGCCGACCGAGGCCTCGGTCATCGCGACATCGACCGCGTCGAGCACGATCATCACGCTCGCCATCAGGAACGAGTAGGCGCTGGTCAGCACGACCACCGCGAACAGGTTCCGCACCCGGATGATGCCGAAGGTGATCGCCGCGAGCAGCGTCAGCAGCACCATGTTGATGAGCTGTTCCATCAGCGGCCCTCGCGCGTGGGGTCGGGTTCGGCATCGGGATTGGCGCCGGTGTTCCCGGCCGGGCCATAGCCGGGCGCGGGCTCGGCGATCACCGCGCCGTCCTCGGGCAGCGGCGTGCCGCGCTCCTCGGGCGTCTCCGAACTGAGCGGCTGCGCGAGGCGCACGCCAAGCTCGGGGAAGAGGTCGACGCAGTCCGTCGCCACCAGCCGCCCGTCGGGACCCGCGAGCAGGGGCTTCACGCCGTCATGCAGCGCCGCGCGCGACAGCGCGTGCGTCGCCACGGCGCCCGTCGCCCACAGCACCAGCACGACGAAGGCGATCTTGATGGCGAGCAGGCTGGGGCCCGCCTGCAGGATCATGCCCAGCGCCATCAGCCCCACGCCCATCGTCTCGGACACCGAGACCGCGTGCATCCGCGTGAACACATCCGGCATGCGCGTCATGCCGATGGCGCCGATCAGATAGAAGGCGGCGCCCGCGGTCAGCGCGGCCCCGCTGAGAATGTCGACCAGCAGCGCGATCATTCCGGTTCGCGCTCCTTCACCGCGTCCTGGGCATGGCCGAGCGCGCCATAGCGGAAGAACTTGAGCACGGCGAGGGTGCCGATCATGTTCAGCAGCGCATAGGTGATGCCGATGTCGAGGAATTCGGGCCGCCCCGTCATGAAGCCGAACAGAGCCAGGAGCACGATCGCCGAGGTGCCGATGGCGTTCGCCGCCAGCAGCCGGTCGAAGGCGGTGGGGCCCTTGAGCGCGCGGATCACCGCGAGCGACAGGGCGGCGAGAACGCCGAGGATCGCGACCGCGAACATCATGTCTTGTCCTCCGCCGGCGTTGGCAGCACCGCCCCGTCGAACCAGCCGACCCAGCGGTCCATCGGGTCGTCGGCAAAGCCCTCGGCGCCCTCGCGGGTGATGGCGTGGACCCAGATCGCGCGGCCGCCCTCGGACACCTCGACCGAGATGGTCCCCGGCGTCAGCGTGATCGAGTTGGCATAGGTCGTGATGCCGACGGCGCTGCCGGCGGTCGAGCGGACCTTCACCATGGTGGGCGAGATCGGCAGCTTGGGATCGAGAATGATCCGCGTGACGTTGAGAGCCGAGAGGATCATCTGCCAGCCCAGCCACGGCCAGTAGATCATGGCGCGCGGCAGGCGCTCGATCGGGAAGGATTCGACGTCGGTGATGCCCTTGAACAGGCTGAACAGCACGACCGCGACCGCCAGCACGCCACCCGAGGCGACCAGCCATGTGTCGTAATGGCCGGACAGCAGCAACCAGTAGCCGAAGAGCGTCAGCGTGATGAGGATCAGGCGCATCGGCGGCTCCCCCGGGTCATGCGTGTCGTTCCCCCCTTGCATCGTCGCCGGCTGTGTCGCCGGTTCTCGCGCCCTGCGTCAAGCGTCGGGCGCGGCATTCAAATCTGGTATACCACGGATTGTCAACCGCCGTCCGGGGCGATCGGCGATCATCTCGCCACGCCGCGAAGCTGCCGGTAGAGTGCGCCGGATGCACGATCCCGATACCCCGCTCGCCCGCCGAATCGCCGCATGCAGCCTGTGCGCCGAGGAATTCGCGGCCACAGCAAGCGCGCACGCGCCGCGCTCGGTGCTGCGTGCCGCGCCCGGCGCGCGGCTGCTGATCGCGGGGCAGGCGCCTGGGATGCGGGTGCATCGCAGCGGGCTGCCGTTCGACGACCCGTCGGGCGACAGGCTGCGGGACTGGATGGGAATCGACCGCGAGGTCTTCTACGACCGCAGCCGAATCGCCATTGTCCCGATGGCCTTCTGCTTTCCCGGCTACGATGCGAAGGGTGCCGACCTGCCACCGCCGCGCCGCTGCGCGCAAACCTGGCGGGCCGAGGTGCTGGCGACCCTGCCGAGCATCGAGCTGACCCTCGTGATTGGGCAATACGCGCAAGCCTGGCACCTGCCGGGGCCGCGGCGCGGCGTGACCGAGACCGTCGCGGACTGGCGCTCGGGCGTGCCGAGCGTGTTGGCCCTGCCGCATCCGAGCTGGCGCAACACAGCCTGGCTGAGGCGAAACCCCTGGTTCGAGGCCGAGGTGGTCCCATGGCTGCGGGCCGAGGTCGCGAGGCTGGTCGGATGAGGGCGCCGCATCTCGTTACGCTCGCGGCGGGGCTCGCGCTCGGCGCGTGCGCCGTCGGCGGCCCCGTCGACGCGCCGCGCGGCGGGCTTCCGGCGGCGGGAGCGGCGGACGACACCGAGGCGGGGCTGCCGCGGGCGGGTGGGGTGTCGCCCGCGCCCTATGCCGGGCCGACACTGGCCGGCGCGGACGGGCTGGGCCTTCCGGTCACCGTCTGGCCGGCCGAGGCGCCGCGCGCGGTGGTCCTTGCTCTGCACGGCTTCGGCGATTACGGGCCGCTGACCTTCGGGATGGCCGCGCCGCACTGGGCCGCGGCCGGGATCACGACCTATGCCTATGACCAGCGCGGCTTCGGCCGGGGAGAGACGCGCGCGCACTGGCCGGGCGCCGAGGCGCTCGCGGCCGACGTGGTGGCCGCCGCGGCCGACCTCCGCGCCCGGCACCCCTGCCTGCCGCTGGTCGTGGTCGGGCATTCCATGGGCGGCGGCGTGGCGCTCGCCGCGGCGGGTGAGGGGCTCGACGCCGACGTGCTGGTGCTGGCGGCGCCCGCGATCTGGGGCGGGGCCGAGCTCAACCCGATCCACCGGCTCGCCGCCTGGCTGGCCGCCGCGACGATGCCCGAGACGCGGTTCACCGGCGAGGGGGTGGTGCGCATCCAGGCCTCGGACAACATCGAGATGCTGCGCCGCATGGCGCGCGACCCCTATTACCTGCGTCCGCCCAGCGCGCGCGAGATGATGGGGCTGGTGCGCGTGGCCGACATGGCCGCCGAGGCCGCGCCCGGAGTGGCGCTCCCGGCGTTGCTGCTGCTGGGCGAAAAGGACGAGATCGTGCCAGAGGCCGCGGCGCGGCGCGTCTTCGACAGGATGTCGGGGCCGCGGCGCACGATCGTCTATGCCGAGGGCTGGCACCTCCTGTTCCGCGACCTGCAGGCCGAGGCGGTGTGGCGCGACGTCGCCGGCTACGTGCTGGAACAGGCGGATGCTGCGAGGTATGGCGGTCCGGGTTGCGGCGGGGCCGACGCGGGCTGAGAGGGGTGGCGGGATGGTGGAGACGAGGCTCGACCGGCTGTGGGCGGCGGTGCAGGCCGAGCCGGATGCCGAGGGCGGATGGCTCGCCTTCTACGAGAGCCTCGCCACGGCACGCTTGCATCTCGCGCTCGAAAGCGCCGGCGCCACGCGCATGCGCCCCCTGCTGGTGACGCTGGAAGCCGGGCCCGCGGCGCTTGCCTTCGACAGCGAGGACCGCTTCGCCGCGGCGATCGCGCGGCCGACCGAGACGGCCGTGCTGACGGGCGCCGAGCTTGCCGCGCTGCTGGCGGGGCAGGGGATCGCGCTCGCGCTCAACCCCGGCGCCGACGCCGGCTGCGAGACGGTGCTGGAGCCCGGCACGCTCGGCTGGATCGCCGAGCACCTGGGCGCCGAGCCGGGCCAGGCCGCGGCGAGCGGGCGGATCGGGCCGCCCCCAGCGCCCGATCCCGCGCTGCTCGGGGCGCTGGCGCAGCGCATCGCCGATCTGGGCGGCGCGCTGGCCGAGGCCTGGCTCGTGGCGCTTGCCGCGCCGGGCGGGGCGGAGGCGGCCGAGCTCGTGCTGGTGGTGCGTCTCGCGGATGGCTTCGCGTCCTTCGAGCGCGACGTCGTGGCGACGCTGGCGCGCACGGGGCAGATCTCGACGTCGCTGCCCTTCGCCGTCGCACCCTCGGCCGAAGGCGACGCGCTCCTCGGAGCGGCGCGGCGGCATGGCATCGGCATCGCGGGCTGACGCGGCAGCGGCCTTGCGCCGCCCTCGCCGGCCCTTGCCGCAGCGCGCGGAAGTCCCTAGAAACCGCGCGAGTTTTGCGCCCCGGCCCAGCGCACGAGCGCGCGAGCCGCAGTCAGGAGCCCAGCCGATGCAGAAGCCCAGGAAAGTCGTCCTCGCCTATTCCGGTGGTCTCGATACCTCGATCATCCTCAAGTGGCTGATGGTCGAATACGGCTGCGAGGTCGTGACCTTCACCGCCGATCTCGGCCAGGGCGAGGAGCTGGAGCCCGCGCGCAAGAAGGCCGAGATGATGGGCGCCAAGGCCATCTATATCGAGGACCTGCGCGAGGAATTCGTGCGCGACTTCGTGATGCCGATGTTCCGCGCCAACGCGCTCTACGAGGGGCAGTACCTGCTGGGTACCTCGATCGCGCGGCCGCTGATCTCGAAGCGCCTGGTCGAGATCGCCCGCGCCGAAGGGGCCGACGCGATCGCGCATGGCGCCACCGGCAAGGGCAACGACCAGGTGCGCTTCGAGCTCTCGGCCTATGCGCTCGAGCCCGGCATCCGGGTGGTCGCCCCGTGGCGCGAGTGGGACCTCACCAGCCGCACCCGCCTGATCGAGTGGGCCGAGCAGCACCAGGTGCAGGTGCCCAAGGACAAGCGCGGCGAGGCGCCGTTCTCGGTCGACGCGAACCTTCTGCATACCTCGTCCGAGGGCAAGGTGCTGGAAAACCCCGCCGAGGAGGCGCCCGACTACGTCTACCAGCGCACGGTGAACCCCGAGGACGCGCCCGACACGCCCGAATACATCGAGATCGGCTTCGCGAAGGGCGACCCCGTTTCGATCAATGACGAGGCGATGAGCCCGGCCACCATCCTGACCGCGCTGAACGAGTATGGCCGCCGGCACGGCATCGGGCGGCTCGACCTCGTCGAGGGGCGCTATGTCGGCATGAAGTCGCGCGGGATCTATGAAACCCCGGGCGGCACGATCTGGCTCGCGGCCCATCGTGGCATCGAGTCGATCTGCCTCGACCGGGGGGCGGCGCATCTCAAGGACGAGTTGATGCCGAAATACGCCGAGCTGATCTACAACGGCTACTGGTTCAGCCCCGAGCGCGAGATGCTGCAGGCGCTGATCGACCGCAGCCAGGAGCACGTGAGCGGCACGGTGCGGATGAAGCTCTACAAGGGGCAGGCGTCCTGCGTCGGCCGCAGGTCCGAGCAGTCGCTCTATTCCGAGGCGCATGTGACCTTCGAGGAGGACGCGGGCGCCTACGACCAGAAGGACGCCGAGGGTTTCATCAAGCTCAACGCCCTGCGCCTCCGGCTCCTGGCCATGCGCAACCGCCGCGGCGGCTGAGGGCGCATCCCCGCGCGCCCCTTCGGTCACGGGACCTTCCGGCCCCGGCAGGTTGACATTACGCTCCTCCCATTGCGGGGAGGAGCCATGTCGATTCGGATTGACGCATATGTCCTTCTCCGGCGCTCGTGGCGGCCGGATTTCGACGCCGTGGCCGCCGAGTTCGAGTGGCGCTACCCGCAGATCGGCCGGCCCCGCCTCCGGCGCTCGCAGGGGTCCGAGACGCAGGCGACGATGGTGGTCGAGGGCGCGCCGGTCGAGATCTCGGTCGTCGGGGCGCCCTATCCGCCGGAGCAGCTCCATCCGCCGCTGCGCACGCTCGGCCACGATGCCGAGGCGGTTGAGCGGCTCACGGCGGGCCATGCCGCCTATGTCGTGATCTCGACATTCTGCGAGGCCGAGGGGCTGGAACTGGCCTGCGCCCATGCCGCGCTGGTCACGCTGGTCGCGAGCGTCGTCGCGGCCAAGGCCGAGGCGATGGCGGTGATGTGGCCCGACAGCTGGGCCTGCATGGACCCCGAGGCGTTCGAGGAGGCGGCCGCCTCGGTGCTGCGCGGCCAGCCGCCGCTGAACCTCTGGCTCGCCTTCGCGCATTCGAACCCGGCTGCGGTCGGCGGGGCCGAGATGACCGGCATCGCCTCGCTGGGCCTGCGGACCTTCCTGGGCCGCGAGCTGGAACTGGCGCCCATGCCCTCGATCTCGGGCGAGGCGATCGGCTGCATGCGCGAGGCGGCCCGTCGGCTCCTGTCGGGCGAGTGGCTGCCGCATGATTTCGGCGAGATCGCGCTTCGCAGCTTTGCCACTCCCCTTGGCGTGCGGCTGGCCGAGGAGGGGTTCCTGCGCCGCGGCGTGCCGGCAATCGTGCTGGTCGCGCCCGACGCGGCGGTCGAGCTCCGCACCCTGCAGCGCAAGACGGCGCAGCCTGCCGCGGCGGCGGGCAATGGCGGCCTGTTCAAGCGGATCTTCAAGCGTGGTTGACGCGCCGGGCAGCGGGATGATCGACCACATCGTGGTGGGGGCGCGGTCGCTCGACGAAGGGCGCCGCTGGGCCGAGGCGCGCCTTGGGGCCGCGCCGGGCGGCGGCGGCACGCATCCCACCATGGGCACGGTGAACCTGCTCTGGAGCCTCGGGTCGTGCTATCTCGAGGTCATCGCCATCGACCCCGCGGCACCGCATCCGGGGCGCCTCCGCTGGTTCGGTCTCGACGACCCCGGGGTGCAGGCGCGCCTTGCCGCGCGCCCGTGCCTGCTGACCTGGGTGGCGCGGCCGGCCATGCCGCTGGCCGAGGCCGCCTCGCCGGTCAGCCCCGGCCGCATCGAGCGCCACCACAGGGGCGAGCTGTTCTGGCACCTGACCGTGCCGGGCGACGGGCGCCCGCCGCTCGGCGGCGCCATGCCGGGGCTGATCGCCTGGCCCGAGGGCGTTTCACCGCCGCCCGAGCGCCTGCCGCAATGCGGCCTGCGGCTCCTGCGCCTTACCCTGCCCGACGCGCCGGGACTTGCCGCGTCGCTGGACGCGTTGGGTCTGCGCCACTGCGTGACCCTCGATGCGGGGGCGGCCGGAATGCACGCCGAGATCGCGACACCGCGCGGCGCCGTGGTGCTCGACTGAGGGACGGCGGCAGGGCAGGGCGCGGCCCGCGGCTCAGCCGCTCACGAGGTCCTCGAGGCGCCGGGCGAGCGTGTCGGGCGGCCCCTCGACATGAAGTGTCTTGATCCGGGCGCTCGCGCCGGATGCGATCATCACGGCGGATCGGGGAAGCCCCAGGGCCTTGGCCATGAGCGCCACCACGGCGGCATTGGCCGCGCCCTCGGCCGGCGGCGCCGTAACCTTCACCACCAGCAAGGGCCGTCCATCGGCGTCCGGCGTCACCCCCTCGATCCCCGGATGACGCGACCGCGGCGTCACGCGCAGCCGCAGCCGCAGGCCGCCGTCACGGGGCTCCCACGGCCGGGTTTCGGACATGGCCTCAGCCGTAGGCCATCGGCGCGAGGTTGTTGTTCACGACCACCTGCAGGGCAAAGAGCGCGAACAGCACGAACAGCGGCGCGAGGTCGATGCCGCCCATATTGGGCAGGAAGCGTCGAACCGGGCGGTAGAGCGGCTCGGTCAGCCGGTTCAGCCCGTTCCAGACCTGCCAGACGAACTGCTGGCGCGTGTTGAGCACGTTGAAGGCGATGAGCCAGCTCATGATCGCCTGGATGATGATCACCCAGAACAGCAGGTCGCAGGCAAGGTTGAAGATGGCGAGGAACGAGGCCATGGGGCTCTCCGGCACAGGTCAAGGAACAACGGCTGCGGCCAGAGGTAGCCCGCCGCTCGCTGCCGCGCAACCCGCGCCGCCCGAACAGCTTTTCCCCATTGACACCCGGCGCCCCCGGATTTAATTCCCCTCCCCGTCGGGGCCGTAGCTCAGCTGGGAGAGCGTCGCGTTCGCAATGCGAAGGTCAGGGGTTCGATCCCCCTCGGCTCCACCAATTAAATCAAGGGGTTGGCGGGCGATCGCTGACTCCTTTCTTTTTTGGGCTCCGGTTTCGGCCCCGGAAACGACTTCCTCTCCATCGCTTCGACTGCAGATCTTCGGTGATCCGGGTGGTGGTGCAGGTAAGCTCGGCTCAGCATCTGGAGGCTGACCCTGAATAAGGAGCCGGCCGCCACTGGATCGGCACGGTTGTTCATCGCCCAGGTGATCGCCGTGTGGCGTGTGGTGTGGGGCTTGGCGTAGTCGACGCCCGCACGCTCGTGGATCTCTCGCCAGGCGGTCTTGATGTCGCCGAGCGGCATGCCATCGAAGTTCTCGACGACATATTGCCGCGAGAGCCCCCGCCAGAGGTGGAGATGGCCGAGGCGTTGGCGCGGGATCCGCACTGGCGGCTGGCTCTTCGACGACTCCCTGGTGAAGGCGCTGCGTCCGTAGATCAGGCCTCGAGCGAGATCGACATGGCCGCCTTCGGTGTTGGGCTGCGATTGCAGCCTGGGGACGGCCTCCTTGCGTATGCCGTTGTAGACCGACAGCTGGGTGAAGCGGGCCACATGCTTGGTGTCTTGAGCGGCCTGATCTGACTGGTCCATGTTGATTGTTAGTGCATGACCGGCCTCTGATCCACCGGGGTGATGGTTTCCGGGGCTGGTGGTCGATAGCCAGGGGCGCTGTGTGGCCGCTTGGTGTTGTAGTGCTGCCGCCATGTTTCGATGACGATCCGCACTTCCCGGAGCGAGTAGAAGGTCTCTTCGTTCAGCAGCTCATCACGGAACCGGGCATTGAAGCTCTCCACATAGCCGTTCTCCCACGGTGATCCCGGCTCAATGTAGGCCGTCCTGGCGCCGACGGCGGCGACCCAGTCTCTCACGGCCTGCGCTATGAACTCCGGTCCGTAGCACATTGGGAAGCGGTCGATTGAGGAGGCAATGGCCGACTGCGGAGCCCCCACGTAGCGCAGCAGTCTGCCATGGCCGGGCTCGAGGTCTCTTACGGTGATGAGGCCAAACGCCACCGAAGTGGAGACCGACCATGACCTTGTCCGAGGATCTGCCGCATCGCACCGTGCTGGTAGCGATCGATGTCGCCAAGCATCGCAACGAAGTTCTCATCGAGGTGCCCGGCCGGGCCCGGCGCCGGCGCCTTACGGTGCTGAACACGCGCGCCGAGCATGACCGGTTCGTCGAGACGCTCGCGGCGTTCGAGATCCCGGTTGTCGCCGGCTTCGAGGCAACTGGGAACTACCATCGCCCGCTCGCGCATCGGCTGCTCTCGGCCGGCATCGAGCTGCGGCTGATCTCGTCGCTCGCCTTGGCCCGGACCCGCGAGGCGATCACGAACGGCTGGGACAAGAACGATCCGAAGGACGCGCAGATCATCTTGCACATGCTCCGGATCGGCCACGTGCAGCGCTACTGCGATCCGCTCGCGCACGGGCTCGTCGATATCCAGGAGCTCTCCAAAACCCACGAGGCGATCTCCCGGTCAAAAACCGAGCTCTGGCACCGGCTGCTGACCCACTACCTGCCGCTCTACTTTCCCGAAGCCGAGCGGTTCCGCGGCAACACGCGGAGCGACTGGTTCTTCGCCTTTCTCGAGATGTTCCCGATCCCGGCAATGATCACCGCGCTCGAGAAAGAGGCCTTCATCGCGGCGGCCTGGGAGGTGGTGGGGCGCAAAGTCTCCAAACATCGCCTGCTCTCAGACATTTACGAGACGGCGCAGGCCTCGATCGGCCTGCCGGTCGATCCGTCCTCGGACGCCGTCGTCATGTTCCGGATGGTGCTCGCGGAAGGCCGCAGTCTGATCCGGCAGCGCACCGAGATCGAGCGCCGCGCCGAGGCGATGCTCACCGATGACCCCGACTGCCGGCTGCTCCGAACCATCCCGGGCGTCGGGCCGATCAACGCGCTGACCATCCTCGCAGAGGCGGGCGACCTCCGGCGCTTTGCGCATCACCGGCAGTTCCTAAAGTACTGCGGCCTCGATCTCTCGACCCAGCAGTCCGGTCAATTCCGCGGCCAGACCAAGCTCTCGAAGTTCGGCAACGCGCGTCTTCGTCGCGCGCTCTGGCTGGCCGGGCAGGTCGCGATCCGCCAGCGCGACAACAGCTTCAGGTCCAAGTTCGAGCGCTACGTTGCGCGCGATCGGGACAATCCCGATCTCCGCCGCAAGGCGCTTTCGGCGATCGCCGCCAAGATGGCACGCACCGCGCATGCCGTCGTCAAGCGTGGCGTCGACTACCGCCCCTTCCTCGAGGAGGCGGTGCCAGGCGGGAGGACCTCTCTCTGACAGGGCCGTCGGGACGCATCGCGATCCCGTAGATAATGTTCGGGTCTTTCGCCTGGATCTGGATCTCGTGTTGAGGACGGTCGGGGCCGGTTCATCGGACCCCGGGTTTGCTATGGTCGAGACCGCTTCCTTGACGGCGGAAGCCGCCTGGATCACGCTGCGAGACGTGCCGGAGAACTCCGGCGCGGAGAGATCTCTTGTCCCCGCCTCCCGTGCTCGCCCCGACATAGGACGTTGTCGGGGCGGATGTGAGCCGGGCACGCCGCGCGGGATGAACAGGTCGCTGAGTGCGTCGACAACGTCGGTCGAGTTGAGTTTGCGCGCGACCTTGATCGCAAGGCACTCCCTGCTGAACTCGTCGAGGATGTTCAGCGTCCGGAAAGCCCTGCCGTCATCGGTCCGGCAATGGACGACGTCATAGCTCCGGACATGGTTGGGATGCTCGGGCCTGAGACGAACGCATGACCCGTCGTTCAGCCAGAGCCGGCTCTTCTTCGGTTGCTTCGATGGCACCTTCAGCCCCTCCCGGCGCCAAAGCCGCTCGACCCGGCCATCGCAGACCTGCCAGCCAGCGTCCCGCGGCAGAGCCGCGATCCGCCGATAGCCGTAGCGGCCGTATTGCCGGGCCAACTCGATCATATCCGCCACCAGGCGCTCCTCGTCAGCGCGCCCGCGCGGCTGGTGGCGCTGTGTGGAGCGATGCTGGCCCAGCACGCGGCACACGCGCCGCTCCAAGACCGCCATTTGTGTGCGGATAGGTCAGCAGGCCCGACGACGGAAAGGGCCCAGAAGTAGCGCTTCGCTGGCCTGCGGCACCCCGGGCGGCCTCGCTGAGGATGACCTTGTCCAGCGTCAGGTCCGACACCGCCTTCCTCAGCCGCTCGTTCTCCTTCTGGAGACGCTTCAGTTCCCTGACCTGGTCGGCCCCCATCCCGCCATACTGTCACCTCCAGCGGTAGTAGGTCTGCTCTGTTATGCGCAGCTCGCGGATCGTATCCACCCGCGCCACGCCTTGCCCGACGAGCACGTCAACCTGTCGAAGCTTCGTGACAATCTCCTCAGGCTTGTGTCGCTTGTTCGCCATTCCTGATCCTCAGTCTACTAACCATAGCGGTGGACCAATTCAGTTGGGGAGGCTCCTCATCACTTCAATCGACCGAGCGCCTGCCATGCACTAACAATCAACTTGGACCGACCAATCTGGGCCACTCACGTTGACCGACTTGATGCCGAGCAAGGCCAAGACGGCTCGGAGTGCGCGTTCGCCGCGCAGAGCGCGGAGTTCTGGAGATCGGGACAAACT
>NZ_JAMFKN010000010.1 GCF_023487995.1 Thermohalobaculum sediminis | reverse complement strand
GCCAGGCGGATGATCTCGGGTGACGTTTTGAAGTAGCGGAAGGGGTTGGGTTTGCTCATGCCACGAGGGTAGGGAGGGCGGCATCCCGCCTCAAGCCAAGTTCCTTTGACATTGCCCGCTGACGTCCTCCTGATCGAGGATGCGGCGAGCGGGGCGCAGCTCATCCAGACCCTGCGCCATGACGAGCTCAGCGACGTTCCGCGCCCCATCGCCATCAAACCGGAGGCTGACAAGATCACGCGGTTCTCGGGGCAAACGGCGAAGATCGAGGCAGGATGCCTGTTTCTCACGAGAGACGCATCGTGGCTCGCCAGATTCGAGCACGAGGTCCTCGGATTCCCGAATGCCCGCCATGACGACCAGGTCGACGCGCTGAGCCAGCTCCTGGCCTGGCAGCGCAAACGGCGCGAACCACCCGTCCTCGGCCTTGCCTACGAGCCCGATTACTCGCGAACGCCGCCATGGCGCGTCGGCTGGGAGTCCTGAGCCGGGTCCCCTCGACTGGACTTCCCGCGCGGAACGAGCGTCACTGTCGCCCGAGCCCGGCGCCCTCCCGGGCCTCTCCCGGTAGCAGGGGCCAGCATCCCGCCGGTCCCGACGACACGGGAGAGACCGATGGCAGGATCCGCGACACCGACGACCAAGACGCCCACCAAGGTGCAGCAGGTGCAGGCGATGCTGAAGGCCCGCCGCGGCACGACCCTGTCCGCGCTCTGCGAGGCAACGGGTTGGCAGAAGCACTCGGTCCGGGCGGCGTTGAGCGGGCTGCGCAAGAAGGGCGTCACGATCGAGCGCCAGCCTCCCGCGAAGCCCGGCGACGAGGCGCGCTACCGGATCATCGCGACCCGCGGGAGCGCGGAATGACGGGGCCGGTCGAGGCGATCGCCGCCATGGGCCGCGACGACCTTCTCGGCCTCTGGGCCCGGGTGATGGAGGACCCGCCGCCCGAACGGCTTAGCACTGCCCTGATGCGGCGGATCCTCGCCTTCGAGGTGCAGGCCGGCCGGTACGGCGGCCTCCCCGACACGGCCCGGCGCCGGCTCGCCACGATCGCACGTGACAAGGCGCGCAAGGTCGCGTCCCGCCTCGCCCCCGGCGGCCGTCTCATCCGCGAGTGGAACGGCGTCAGCCATGTCGTCGAGGTGGCCGGCGACGGTTACCACTGGCGGGGCCGGCGCTATCGCTCGCTCTCCGCCATCGCCCGCGAGATCACCGGGGCGCACTGGTCCGGCCCGCGCTTTTTCGGGCTGGACAGGCAACGGGCCCGCCGATGACACGGACCGCTGTCATCCGCTGCGCGATCTACACGCGCAAGTCGACCGAGGAGGGGCTCGAGCAGGGCTTCAACTCGCTCGACGCGCAGCGCGAGGCCTGCGCCGCCTATGTCGCTAGCCAGCGCCACGAGGGCTGGCGGCTCGTCCGCGAGGACTATGACGATGGCGGCGTCTCGGGCGGCACGCTGGAGCGCCCGGCGCTCCGGCGCCTTCTCGCCGATATCGAGGCCGGCCGGGTGACCATGGTCGTGGTTTACAAGATCGACCGGCTGACAAGGTCCCTCGCGGACTTTGCGCGGCTCGTCGAGCGCTTCGACCGGGCAGGCTGCTCCTTCGTCTCGGTCACCCAGGCCTTCAACACCGCGACCTCGATGGGCCGGCTCACGCTCAATGTGCTCCTCTCGTTTGCCCAGTTCGAGCGCGAGGTCACGGCCGAGCGGATCCGGGACAAGATCGCCGCCTCGAAGAAGAAGGGCCTGTGGATGGGCGGGCTGGTGCCGCTCGGCTATGACCGGCATCCGGACCCCAAGGTCCGGGGCCTCGTCGTCAGCGAGGCAGAGGCCGAAGCCGTCCGGACGGTCTTCCGGCTCTACGACGAGCATGGCTGCCTGCGGGTCGTCGCCGGGGAGGCCGCCCGGCTCGGCATCCGGTCGAAGCGCCGCCTGTTCGCCGATGGCAGGACGCGTGGGGGCGGCGTCCTCTCGCGCGGGCAAGTCCACTTCCTCCTGACCAACCCGATCTACACGGGCCGGATCCGGCACAAGCGCGAAGTCTGGCCGGGACAGCACGAGGCGATCGTCGACGATGCGCTCTGGCAGCGGGTGCAGGCGAAGCTCGCGGAAGCATGTGGCCGGCCGCGCGCAGCCGCTCGTGGGCCAGGGGTGGCTGGTGCACGAATAACCTCTGCGCCGCTCAGGGGCAGGTTGCGCGACGAGACGGGCGATCGCCTCACGCCGACCCACACCCGGCGCCGTGGCCGGCAGCTTCGCTACTACGTCTCGAACCGGCTGGTCACCGGCAAGGCGCCCGCGGATCCCTCGGCCTGGCGGCTTCCCGGACCGCAGCTGGAGCGGGTCGTCGCGCGGATCCTCGCGAGTCATCTCCATGCTGCTGCGCGGCGCCACACGATGCTGTCCGAGCCGGATGCCCGAAGCGCCGCGGATCTCGCTGTGAAGGTCGACACCCTCTGCGACAGGCTCCGCAGCGACGAACCGGGTCTTCTCCAAGCACTCATGGCCTCGGGACAATTGACCCCGGGCCAGATCGATCTCGCGCTCGACAGGCACGGTCTCGCGGACGCGCTCGGCCTCGATCCGGCGGTGATCGCCGACGAGATCCTGTGCATTCGCGCATCGTTCGACCTGCGCCGCCGCGGCGTCGAGACCAGGATCGTCGCGGGCGACATCGCGGGTGCGGTCGACGATGTACTCGTCCGGCGGCTCGCCGAGGCGCATGGCTGGCTCGATCGGATCCGGGCGGGCCAGCCTCTGACGCGGGTCGCCGCGGAGGCGGGACATTCGCCCGCCTATCTCCGGACCCGGCTGCAGCTCGCCTTCCTCTCGCCCCGCATCCAGCAGGCGATCCTCGATGGCCGCCAGCCTCCCGATCTCAGCCTCGAGCGCCTCGTCCGGACCGGCATCCCGCTCGACTGGGCCGAGCAGGAAACGCGCTTCGGCATCTCCGGCTGACCTGGGCGGCGACGGTTCCATGGATGCCAGGCATCAAGACCTCTGACCTCCCTCGTTTCCCCCCTGGTTCCCTGTTCATCCGCGCAGGGAAATGGACATCATGTCATTGATGTCCTGGGTCCTTTGCCCCCGGCCGAATGCCACATCCACCCAGGAACCGAAAAATTCCCTGTTAATTCCCGCAAAACAGGGAAATCCGGCCTGAGGGAACCGGGCGATGCAGCGAAGCGAGACGCAGGGGGAAAATTGGCCTGACCGTGGCCAGCACGAGTGTCTCAGGCGAGCGGGGAGACCTCTAATAGACGGATATCCCCCGACATTCCGGGAGAAGTCCGAGATGTCAAATCGAGACTGGTCTGGGTGGCGGAGAGGGTGGGATTCGAACCCACGGTACCCGCAAAGGTACAACGGTTTTCGAGACCGCCCCGATCGACCACTCCGGCACCTCTCCGCAGGGGGTATCTTTCGGGTGGGCGGAACCTAGACAGGTCCACGCCGTTCTGCAAGCAGGATTTCCGGGAATCTTTCACATCTCTCGCGCCTTGACTTGGGCGCGAGATCTCAGCATAAACGCGGCTCTCCGGCCCGGCGCGACGTCTGGCCGGTGGTTGGTATCGCCCCTTGGAGGGCGCGCTGTCCGAAGGCGCGGGGTGGTTATATGCCTCGCATCAAGTGCCCCTCGCAGGGCCGCCACAGGGCGCGGCGGAAAAGGACGAGACGATGTTCGCAGTCATCAAGACCGGCGGCAAGCAGTACCGCGTTGCGGCCGGTGACGAGGTGACGGTCGAGAAGCTTGGCGCCGAGCCGGGCGAGACCGTGGAATTCAACGAGGTCCTGATGCTGGGCGGAGACAGCGTCACCGTGGGCGCGCCCACGGTCGAGGGGGCTTCGGTCAAGGCCGAGGTGGTCGAGCAGACCCGCGGCCCCAAGGTGGTGACGTTCCACAAGCGTCGCCGCAAGCACAGCTCGAAGCGCATGCGCGGTCATCGCCAGCACCTCACCACGGTGCGCGTGACCGAGATCGTCGCCGGCTGAGGAGGAATACGAGATGGCACACAAGAAGGCAGGCGGTTCGTCCCGCAACGGCCGCGACTCGGCCGGCCGGCGCCTCGGCGTCAAGAAGTTCGGTGGCGAGGCGGTGGTCTCCGGCAACATCCTGGTCCGCCAGCGCGGCACCAAGTGGTGGCCCGGGCAGAACGTCGGCCTCGGCAAGGACCACACGATCTTCGCGACCGCCGAGGGCAACGTGAAGTTCCACAAGGGCCTCAAGGGGCGCACCTTCGTGTCGGTGATCCCGGCCGCCGAGGCTGCGGAGTAATCCGGCCCATCCCGGACAGGGCGATCCAGGGACCGGCCGGTCGGCCGGTCCTTTTGTTTTTGGGGAAACCTCCCCGGGGCGCTGCAAGGAGGCGCCGCGTCATGAGACCGCAAGCCGTCGCGACCAAGCGCCTGATCCTGCGCCCCCTGCGTCCCTCGGACGCGGGGCCGATGACGCTCTATGCTTCCGACCCCCGGGTTGCGCGCATGACGACTTCGATCCCGCATCCCTATCCGCCGGGCGCGGCCGAGAGCTACATCGACACGCGGATGAACGGGCGGATCGACGAGGCGGTCTGGGCGATCGACGCGACGCCCGAGGGTGGCGCCGAGCTGATCGGCCTGATCGTCCACAGGCCGCGGACGGGCAAGATCGGCTACTGGGTCGGGCCGCCGTTCTGGAACACGGGCTTCGCGTCCGAGGCGCTCGGCGGCCTGATCGCGCATCTGCTGGCGTCGGGCGAGGAGACGCTGACCGCAAGCGTGATCGCCGAGAACGCGGCATCGGCCCATGTGCTCGAGAAGGCGGGTTTTGCCGAGACCGGGACGGGCGAGATGTTCTCGGTCGCCCGTGGCTCGATGGTTCCGGTGCGCCGGTTTGCGCTGGACCGCGCGGGTTGGATGGAGGCCCGGCGCAAGGCAGGGACGAGCGATGAAGTTTCTTGATCTCGCCAAGGTCTATGTCCGCTCGGGCGCCGGCGGGCCGGGCTGCGTCAGCTTCCGGCGCGAGAAGTTCGTCGAGTATGGCGGCCCCGACGGCGGCGATGGCGGGCGCGGCGGCGACGTCTGGGTCGAGGCGGTCGACGGGCTCAACACGCTGATCGACTTCCGCTACCAGCAGCACTTCTTCGCAAGGAACGGCGAACACGGCATGGGGCGCCAGCGCACCGGCAAGGACGGCGAGGACATCGTGCTGCGCGTGCCGGTGGGCACCGAGATCCTCGACGAGGACGAGGAGACCGTGATCGCCGATCTGACCGAGCGGGGCCAGCGGGTGCTGGTCGCCGGGGGCGGCAATGGAGGCTGGGGGAACCTGCACTTCAAATCCTCGACCAACCAGGCGCCGCGGCGGGCGAACCCGGGCCAGCCGGGGGTCGAGCGGACGCTATGGCTGCGCCTCAAGCTGATCGCGGATGCGGGGCTCGTGGGGTTGCCGAATGCCGGGAAGTCGACCTTCCTCGCGGCGGTGTCGAATGCCCGGCCGAAGATCGCGGACTATCCGTTCACGACGCTGCACCCGAATCTCGGGGTTGCCGAGATCGACGGCGTCGAGCTGGTGCTGGCCGACATTCCCGGCCTGATCGAGGGCGCGCACGAGGGCAGGGGGATCGGCGACCGCTTCCTCGGGCATATCGAGCGCTGCGCGGTGCTGCTGCACCTGGTCGACGCGACCTCGTCCGATGTGCTGGGCGACTACGAGACGGTGGTGGACGAGCTCGAAGCCTATGGCGGCGGCCTTGCCGAGAAGCCGAGGATCGTCGTCCTCAACAAGTGCGACGCGATGAGCGGGCAGGAGGCGGACGACCTCGTGACCCTGCTGCGCGAGGAGGGTGTTCCCGTCAGCCTCGCCATCTCGGGCGCGACGGGACAGGGGGTGCGCGAGGCGCTGCGCCTTCTGCGCCGCGAGATTCTGAAGGCGCGCAACCTCGAAGCCGAGCCCGCGGAGCAAGGTGCATGGAAACCCTGAGCGCGGACCTGACGAGGGTGCCGCTCGACACCTGCCAGCGGCTCGTGATCAAGGTGGGCTCGGCGCTGCTGGTCGACGCGGTCACGGGCGCGCTGAGGTCCGAATGGCTTGCGACGCTGGCCGATGACATCGCGGCCGAGCGCGCGGCGGGCCGCGCTGTCGTGGTGGTCTCGTCGGGGGCGATCGCGCTGGGGCGCGGTATCCTCGGCCTCACGGCGGCGGCGCTGCCGCTCGAGCACGCGCAGGCGGCCGCGGCGGTGGGGCAGATGCGCCTAGCGCGCGCGTGGGAGGAGGCGCTGTCCCCGCTCGGCTATCGCACGGCGCAGGTGCTGCTGACGCTCGACGACACGCAGACACGGCGACGCTACCTCAACGGCAAGGCGACGCTCGAGGCGCTGATGGGCTTCGGCGCGATCCCCGTCGTGAACGAGAACGACACCACCGCGACCGACGAAATCCGCTATGGCGACAACGACCGCCTGGCGGCGCGCGTGGCACTGATGGCCGGCGCGGACGTGCTGGTCCTGCTGTCGGATGTCGACGGGCTGTATACGGCGAATCCCCGCACAAGCCCGGATGCCGCGCACCTCGCGGACATCTCGGAGATCACCCCCGAGATCGAGGCGATGGCGGGTGATGCGGGTTCGGGCCTCAGCCGCGGCGGCATGAAGACCAAGCTCATGGCGGCCAAGACCGCGATGCAGGGCGGATGCGCCATGGCCATCGCCGAGGGCGCCAGGATGCACCCCCTGCGCGCGATCCGCGAGGGGGCCCGGGTCACGTGGTTCCGGCCGCGCCGCAGCCCCGCGGCCGCGCGCAAGCAGTGGATCGCCGGCATGAAGCCGATGGGGGTCCTGGTGATCGACCTGGGCGCGGCACGGGCGCTGCGGCGCGGCGGCTCGCTGCTGCCCGCCGGCGTGCGGCGCGTCGAGGGCAGCTTCGAGCGCGGCGATCCGGTGTCGATCGTGACCGAGACCGGCGAGGCGGTGGGCGCGGCGCTGGCGGGCTACAGCGCGGCCGAGGCGCAGCGCATCGCCGGTGTCCGTTCGGACCGCATCGAGGCGGCGCTGGGCCATCCGGGCCGCGCCGCCATCGCGCATCGCGACGACATGGTGATCTGGGGAATGTGATGGACCAGGGCCGGGACGACATCGTGGAGATCATGCACGGCATCGGGCTCCGGGCTCGGGCGGCCGCCGCCGAGCTTGCCTCCGCGGCCTCGGCGGCAAAGACCGCCGCGCTGAACGCCGCCGCCGAGGCCGTGACCGATGAATGCGCCGGGATCATCGAGGCCAACCGGCGCGACATGGACTTCGCCCGCGACAAGGGGCTTTCGGGCGCGATGCTCGATCGGCTGATGCTGGACGAGGCACGGGTCCACGCGATGGCCGAGGGCCTGCGCGCCGTCGCGCGCCAGCCCGACCCGGTGGGCGCCGTGATGGCCGAATGGACGATGCCCTCGGGCCTGCGCATCCGGCGCGTCCGCACGCCCCTCGGCGTCGTCGGCGTGATCTACGAGAGCCGGCCGAACGTGACCGCCGACGCGGGCGGGCTGTGCCTCAAGGCCGGCAACGCGGCGATCCTGCGCGGTGGGTCCGAGAGTTTCCATTCCTCGGGCGCGATCCATGCCTGTCTCGTGGCGGGCCTTGAGACCGCTGGCCTGCCCACGGACGCGATCCAGCGCGTGCCAACCCGCGACCGCGCCGCCGTGGCTGAGATGCTGCGGATGACCGAGTTCATCGACGTGATCGTGCCGCGCGGCGGCAAGGGCTTGGTCGGCCTCGTGCAGGCCGAGGCGCGCGTGCCGGTGTTCGCCCATCTCGAGGGGATCTGCCACGTCTTCCTCGACCGCGCGGCGGATCGCGACAAGGCGCTGCGGGTGATTCTCAACGCCAAGACCCGGCGGACCGGGATCTGCGGTGCGGCCGAGTGTCTGCTGATCGACCGTCCCGTGACCGGCGGGCTGGGCCGCGAGGCGGTGGCGATGCTGCTGGACGCCGGCGTGCGCGTGCACGGGGATTCGGCGGTCCTGGCGCTCGATCCGCGCGTCGTCCCGGCGACCGAGGCCGACTGGGGACGCGAGTATCTCGACATGGACATCGCCGCGCGCGTGGTCGACGGCGTGGACGAGGCGATCGCGCATATACGCCGTTACGGCTCGAGCCATACCGAGTCGATCCTGACCGAGGACGACGCGACGGCCGGGCGGTTCTTCGCGCGGCTCGACAGCGCGATCCTGATGCGCAACGCCTCGACCCAGTTCGCCGATGGCGGCGAGTTCGGCATGGGGGCGGAGATCGGGATCGCGACGGGCAAGATGCATGCCCGCGGCCCGGTCGGAGCGGAGCAGCTGACCAGCTTCAAGTACCTGGTGGAAGGCGACGGCACGGTGCGCGACTGACGCTTGCCGGGTCCGCGGCGCGGGTAGGTGCCGGGATGCCCGATGGCGTCCCCACGCCCGATCCGGGCTCAGCGCCCCCAGTCGCGGACGGGACCCGAGTCGAGATGCACGAACTGCGAGCGGCTGTACTTGCCGACGCCGCCTGCCTTCAGCGACTGGCCCGCGCCCGAGATCTGCCGCACGCTGCGCGACTTGAGGGTCACGTCCACCGCCATGCCCTTCATGTGGTAGGAGTTCGATGCCACGCCCTTGCTGCGGTTGCGTAGCATCTGGTTCGTGTCGGGCGTGCGGTATCCCGAAATGATCTCGAATGGCTCGCTGGTGTCGAGCAGGCCATGCGTCGCGGCGAGGATGTCGAGGACCGTGGGGTCCATGGGCGTTGCCTGGTCCTGCCGCCAGTCGCGGAGGATGTGGTTCATGGCATCGAGGGCTTCGGGGATGTATTCGCCCTCGAGCCAGTATACGCTCTTGATCCACTCGCCGGTTCGGCGGTTCACGAGAGCCAGTGACCGGAAGTCGCCCTTTCCGCGGAGCACGGCCGGAGCGGCGGGGATGGGTGTGGCGCAAAGCCCTGACAGCGCGGCTGCGCCGATCAGAAAGGAGCGACGATCCATTGTCATGGTGCAGAGTCTTGCCTGTTCACTGTCTGCCTCTGTCCGCGGCGCTGTGAGCTTCGTCACATTCCCGCGGCTCGTTTGAAGAAATTTATGCCATACGTGGAAATTCCTTCCAAGTTGCAAAGCTGCAACGAGCTTTTTCCAAACTGTGCAATGGTGGCGCCGAACTGGGCGAGGATTTTTCGAGAGCAAGTCACGGAGATGCTGCAAAATTCACACGAGCGGCCAAAATCGTATGTGCTGCATCCGCGGCTGCCGCGATCCTGCCATGGGTTTGTGATAACTGTTCATACCATGGTGTTTGTAACTTTGACGCAACAGCGGTGATGCGATGAAACGTCCTTTCCTGACTGCGACATGCTGCGCGGCCGGGCTGCTGATGTTGGGAATCGGGGGGGCGGCATTCCCGGCCGCGGCGCAGATGCCGGCGCCGGTGGCGGACAGCGCCATCGTCGCGGACACATGGCTGCGCCCCGCAGTCGAGGCCGAGTTTCGCGACCAGCCCGACCTGTTGGCGGTCTACGCGGCGCGCGGCTTCCAGCCGTTGTGGATCCGGGAGGACGGCGGCGCGACCGAAGGCGGCGCGGCGCTGCTCGCGGCGCTAAGTGACGCGCCCCGCCATGCCCTGCCGGCGGACCGCTACGCTCGGGCGCTCGCGTCTGCGGGGGCGCAGAGTCAGGCGGCCGTGCGCGAGCTCACGCTCACGCGCGCCTTCCTCGATTATGCCCGTGACATCTCCTCGGGCCTGCTGACGCCGCGCGCGGTCGATCGCGACATGGCGCTCAGGCCGCAGCGGCCCGAGCCCGCGGCCTTGCTCGCGGGCATGTCGGCGGCCGCCGATCCCGCGCGATACATCGAGGCGCTGGCGCCGGCCGACGCGGAATACACGGCCCTCGTCGCGCGGATGGCCGAGTTGCGGCGCCTCGCTTCCCAGCCGGGAAGCTGGGGGCCGACGGTCGACGAGGGGCCGACCCTGCGCGAGGGCAGCACCGGGTCGCGCGTCCTGCAGCTTCGCGCCCGGCTCACGGCGCTCGGCGACCATGGTCGGGTGACGCAAGGGCTGGTCGAGGCGCGGGCCGAGGGGACCGTGATCGTCGCCGCGAACGACGTGACGACCGATGCCGTCAGGTCTGATGCCGCGAAGCCCGCCGCCGATCCGTCGGTCTTCGACGCCGCGCTGGCCGAGGCCGTGCGTCGCTTCCAGCGCCGTCACGGGCTGAACGAGGACGGCGCCGTCGGTCCCGCGACGCGCGCTCAGCTCAACCTTTCACCGGCCTTCCGTGCCGACCAGATCGCGGTCAACCTCGAGCGGATCCGCTGGCTGAACCGCGACCTCGGCCGAAGCCACATCATGGTGAACATCGCAGGCTTCTCGATGCGCGTGATGGACGACGGGCGCGAGATCTTCCAGTCGCGCGTCGTCGTCGGCACCAAGCGCCATCAGACGCCCGAATTCTCGGACGAGATGGACCACCTCGTCATCAATCCGACCTGGTTCGTGCCGCGCTCGATCGCGGTGAACGAGTTCCTGCCCAAGCTGCGGGAGGATCCGGGCTATCTCGAGCGCCGTGGCTACGTGCTCAAGGGCGCCGATCCCTGGGCCGTGGACTGGGAGAGCGTGACGCCCTCGACCTTCCCCGGAACGATCCGGCAGGTGCCGGGCGAGGAGAACGCGCTGGGGCGCGTCAAGTTCATGTTCCCGAACGACTACTCGATCTACCTACACGACACGCCGCAGCGCCACTTGTTCGCGCGCGACCTCCGCGCCTACAGCCATGGCTGCGTGCGCGTCGAGAAGCCGCAGGAGCTGGCGCATCTTCTGCTGTCCTACCAGGAGGCCGATCCCGCGGGAGCGTTCCAGCGCTGGCTCGACTCGGGGCGCGAGCGCTACGTGACGCTCGAGGAGCACCTGCCCGTCCATATCACCTACCGCACGGCATGGGTGGGCGACGCGGGCCTCGATCAGTTCCGTGGCGACATCTACGGCCGCGACGAGAAGGTGATGGCGGCGCTGCGGAAGGTGGGGGTCGCGCTGGCGGGCGGCTGACGCGACTGGGCCCGCCCGGCGCGTGACGCCTCCATCGGAGCGTCCGGACATGTTCGCCTGCCGCGGCAGCGTCGCAGCAGGCGTTGTCCCCACCAGGCCAGCGGCCCGACGGCGACCGCACCGCCTTTGCTTGCCACGCGCCGGAGCGGCCGGATAGAACAGGCGCAGTCGAGGCAGTTCCGGGCAGGTTCATGTATCATACGATCGCCGAGATCGCGGAGCGCGCCGGCCTCGACGCCGAAGGCGACCTCACGCTGAGGGTGGGCCGGCCCGCCGAACCCGGGAACGCCGACGCCGGCGATCTGGCCCTCGCGATGTCCCCGGACTATGCCACGAGCCTTCCGGGATGCCGGGCGCGCGCGGCCGTGCTCTGGCCGGGCGCAGACTGGCGCGGGCTCGGCTTCGAGGCGGCGCTGTTCGCGCCACGCGCGCGTGTCGCCCTCGCCGGGATCACGGGGATGTTCGAACCATCGCTGGACCTCGCCCCCGGCATTCATCCCACCGCCCTGATCGACCCGACCGCTAGCCTCGGCGAGGATTGCTGGGTCGGGCCCTACAGCCTGATCGGCGCCGATGTGCGCCTCGGCGTCGGGGCGCGGGTGCAGTCGCACGTCTCGATCGGCCGCGGCGCGCAGATCGGCGATGGCGCGATCATCCGCGCGGGCGTGCGGATCGGGCGCGACGTGCGGATCGGCGCGCGCGTGTCGATCCATCCCAATGCCTGCCTCGGCGCGGATGGCTTCTCCTACGTCACGCCCGAGCCCGGCAGCGTCGAGGCCGCGAAAGCGACCGGCGCCGTGGACGAGGATAGCCGCAACCTGGCGCTGCGGCGCATCGCCTCGCTCGGCACGGTGGTCATCGGGGACGATGTCGAGATCGGCGCCGCAAGCTGCATCGACCGCGGCACGATCGCGGATACCGTGATCGGGCGGGGCACGAAGATCGACAACCTGGTGATGATCGGTCACAACGTCCGCGTCGGCGAGACCTGCATGCTGTGCGGGCATGTGGGTCTTGCGGGCTCGATCACGGTGGGCGACCGCGTCGTGCTGGGCGGCAAGGTGGGGGTCGCCGATCACGTCACGATCGGGCACGACTCGGTCGTGGCTGGCGGCTCGCTCGTGGGATCCGACATCCCGCCCCGCAGCGTGATGCTCGGTGTCCCCGCCTTGCCGCGCGCGAAGGCGCTCGAACAGATCATGGCCTTGCGCCGGCTGCCGCGGGCGCTCGAGCAATTGCGGGAGCTGCGCCAGAAGGTGGGGCTCTGACCCTCGCGGCAACGGGCCGCGAGCAACGGTTTTGATCGGCAATGTCAGCGCCGGCGAGGCGGCTCGGGAGGGCGAGGGAATGAGCGACGAGGTCAGCGCGAAGATCCGGCAGATCATCGCAGAGCAGGCGATGGTGAACGTCGACGACGTCACGCCGGATGCAACCCTGCAGTCGCTGGGGCTCGACAGCCTTGCGCTGGTCGAGGTCGTGTTCGCGATCGAGGAAGCGTTCGACGTGACGGTGCCGTTCAACGCCAACGACCCGTCCGGCTCGGAATTCGACATCACGACGGTCGCCGCCGTGATCGAGGGCGTGAAGTCACTCCTCGCCGGTAGGGGGTGAACATGCATCGCGTGGTGGTCACGGGGCTCGGGGTCGTCTCCGCCCTGGGCGTGGGGCGGGATGCGCACTTCGCGGGCCTGGCCGAAGGGCGCTGCGGCATCGGACCGATCGGGCTGATCGACCCCGCGCGGCTAATGATCAAGATCGCTGCCGAGGCAAGGGACTTTCGCGGCGAGGACCGGTTCGACCGCCAGGATCTTCTGCTGCTCGACCGCATCACGCAGATGGCTGTCGTTGCCATGGACGAGGCGAAGGCGCAATCCGGCATCGAGTTCGACGAGGAACTCGGGCTCAGGACCGCCACGATCATTGCGACCGCGATGGGCGGGCTGCACACCTGCGACGAGAACTACCGCACCGTCTATCAGGAGCAGAAGAACCGCGTTCACCCCTTCATCATCCCCCGCCTGATGGCGAACGCGCCGGTCAGCCAGATCTCGATGCGCCATGGCCTCAAGGGGCCGGCATGGTCGGTCTCGACGGCTTGCGCGTCGTCCAACCACGCGATCGGTCAGGCGTTCCACATGGTGCGCGCGGGCGTCGTCGATGCCGCCGTCACCGGGGGCACCGAGTCCGTGCTCTGCTTCGGCGGCATCAAGGCGTGGGAAGGGCTGCGCGTCATGTCGCAAGACGGCTGCCGGCCATTCTCGGCCAACCGCAACGGCATGGTGCTGGGCGAGGGCTGCGCCATCCTGATCCTCGAGCGCCTCGACCGTGCAATCGCGCGCGGCGCGCCGATCCTGGGCGAGATTGCCGGCGCGGGCGCGACCGCCGACGCCGCCGACATCGTGGCACCCGCTGTCGAGGGAGCGGCGCGGGCGATGACGCTGGCGCTGGCCGACGCCCGAATTGCGCCGGACGAGGTCGGCTACATCAACGCGCACGGGACCGCCACAGCGCTCAACGACAGGACCGAGGCGGCCGCCGTCCGGCTCGCGCTGGGCGAGGCGGCGTCGCGCGTGATGGTCTCGTCGACCAAGTCGATGCATGGCCACGCGATCGGCGCGGCAGGCGCGCTCGAGGCCGCCGCGGTGCTGATGGCGCTGGGGCAGGGGATCGTGCCGCCTACCATCAATCACGAGGCCGAAGACCCCGAAATCGGGCTCGACGTCGTCCCGAACCAGTCGCGCGAGGCGCAGGTAGACGCGGCGCTGTCGAACGCCTTCGCCTTTGGCGGGCTCAACGCGGTGCTGGCCTTCCGGCGCTGGAAGGGGTGAGCGCGGCGGAGGTTCGCCGCGCCGGAAAGGCTCGCGTCACTGGGTCGGGCGCGCGAGGGGCTTGAGCGAATCGTAGGCCCGCGTGAAACCCTTCAGCGAGATCTTGATGACCGTCTCGTTCTGCAGGACGTAGGCGAAGTTCGCGGTCGAGCCCTTCTTCATCAGGTCGACGGCCTCGCCCGTCATCGGCGCGCCGGCCACGCATCCGATGGGCAGGCAGCGCGTGATGTTGAGGGGCGCGGGTTCACCTTCGTCGATCCTGAGGCGCACGCCGTAGGGAATCAGCACGCCCAGTGGCGCCTGCACCTGCAGCGCCGCCGGGATCTCGGTGCCGTTCTGGGTTTTTGCGCCGGAGATGCGCTGGATCGAGACCAGGAGCGCGTCCTTGCCGCTCGCATTCTTCCCGACCTGGACGATCCTGCAATCCTCGGTTCCCTCGAGGCAGCGCACGGCCCAGTCGCCATGGGTCGCCGTCTCGACCTCCTTCTGCTGCTGTGCCAGCGAGGTCGTGGAAAAACCGGCCGCGAGCATTGCCGCCGCGGCAAGGGTGCTCAGAAGTTTCAAGGTCTCTGTCCTGTTTTCGCCGCATGACGTGGCATGCGAGATGAGCCTGTGTTGCCAGCGCGGCATGATGAAATCAAGGGCGTCTGCCTGCGGCTGGCCCGGACCGCGGCAACCTGACTGCGCGCGCCGCTTCCCAATGAAACGCAGGGGCGCAGTTAGCGCCCCTGGCCGCGGATTTCCGCGTATTGTTGTGATCTTGTCTTTTCCCTGTCGAACCGGCCGCGCCGTTCGCGACAGCATCTTTGGCCGCGATACTTCGCCGCGTCAACAGCCGATTTCGCCAATTTTTCGATATCGTTTCGGCCTGCGGAAAGTCGGCGCGGCGAGCGGCGATCGGGGTTAAAAAAGAACCGCGCCAGAGGCGCGGCCAAGTCGACAGGGAGGAGGAAAAACGCAATGGGTTCCGCAGTCTGAAACCCATCGCATGGTCACGATGACCTGAAATGGTTAAGACCAGGCTGACGATACTGCGCAATTGCGGAATTTCCGGGGCGAGACAGGTGCGGAATGTCCAATAACGAGACAATCTTTCTGGGCGGAGGCGGCGAGGGCTATGCGACCCCTTCGGTCCTGAGACTTCGCTACGGCAATCGCCACGGCCTTGTCGCTGGCGCGACGGGAACCGGAAAAACCGTGACGTTACAGATCCTTGCCGAGAGCTTCTCGAAAGCCGGAACGCCGGTTTTCCTGGCCGATGTCAAGGGCGATCTCTCGGGGCTTGCCGAGCCGGGCGATCCCGCGAGCCCGCTGCACGACAAGCTGGTGGCGCGCGCGCAAAAGATCGGCCTCATCGATTACGGCTACGACTCGTTCCCCGTCACCTTCTGGGACCTGTTCGGCGAGAAGGGACACCCGATTCGCACAACCATAATCGAGATGGGCCCGCTTCTTCTCGCGCGCCTGCTCGAGCTCAACGAGACGCAGGAGGGCGTGCTCAACATCGTCTTCCGCCTGGCCGAGGACGAGGGACTGGCCCTTCTCGACCTCAAGGACCTTCAGGCGCTGCTGGTCTTTGCCGGCGAGAACGCCGATGCGCTGTCGCTGCGATACGGGAACGTCGCCAAGGCGTCGGTCGCGGCGATCCAGCGCCGCCTGCTCGTGCTCGAGAACCAGGGAGGCGCGACGTTCTTCGGCGAGCCGGCGCTCGATCTGCACGACATGATCGCGCAGACGCCGGACGGGCAGGGGCGCATCAATATCCTCGCGGCCGACCGGCTGATGCACTCGCCCCGGCTCTACGCGACCTTCCTCCTGTGGCTGCTGTCCGAGCTTTGGGAGACCCTGCCGGAGGTTGGCGACCCGGAAATTCCGAAATTCGTGTTCTTCTTCGACGAGGCGCATCTGCTGTTCGACGACGCCCCCAAGGTGCTGGTCGATAAGGTCGAGCAGGTCGCGCGGCTGATCCGCTCGAAGGGTGTCGGCGTCTACTTCGTGACACAGCAGCCCGACGACGTGCCCGAGGACGTGCTGGCCCAGCTCGGCAACCGCATCCAGCATGCGCTGCGCGCCTTCACCCCGCGTGACGCTAAGGCGCTACGCGCGGCCGCCCAGACCTTCCGCCCCAATCCGCGCTTCGAGACCGAGACCGCGATCCGCGAGGTCGGCACCGGCGAGGCGGTGGTGAGCTGCCTCGAGGACAACGGCATCCCCGCGATGGTCGATCGCGTGCTGATCCGCCCGCCATCGTCGCGGCTGGGTCCCTGTGCCGAGGAGACCAGGACAGCGGCGATGCGCGCCTCGCCCGTGGCAGGCCTCTATGACCGGCCCGTCGATCGCGAATCCGCCTACGAGCTGTTGCGCGCCCGCGCCGAGAAACGCGCGGCCGACGAGGTTGCCGCGGCCAATGCCGCCGCCGAGGAGCGCATCCGCGCCGAGCAGGCCCGCGACGCCGACGGCTACAGCCGCGGCGCCCCATGGGGCGGCGAGCGCAAGACGACGCGGCCGCGCGCGTCGCGTTCGGACACCGCGACCGAGGCGCTGGTCAAGTCGGTGGCGCGCGCCGCCGGCTCGCAGCTCGGGCGCAGCATGGTGCGCTCGCTCATCCGGGGCCTGTTCCGGTGAGCGGGCCGGGCGAGGACCTCGTCGGCTTCGTCCGCGACGCGCTGGCGGCGGGCCAGCCGCGGGGCGCGATCCGGGATGCCCTCACCGCCGCCGGATGGCCGGCCGAGCAGGCCGACCGGGCGCTGGCCGCATTTGCTGAAAGCGAGTTTCCGCTGCCCGTTCCCAGCCCGCGGCCGCATGTCTCGGCGCGCGACACGTTTCTGTATCTGACGCTCTTCACGGCGCTTGCGCTGACTGTCTGGAACTTCGGCGCGCTGCTGTTCACGCTCATCGACATAATGCTGCCGGACGAGGCGGCGATGCGGAATTCGCAATGGCAGCAACACTCGCTGCGCTGGTCGATCGCGGGGCTGGTGGTCGCGGCCCCGGTCTTCGCCTTTCTCACTCGCAAGATGAACCGCGAGCGCGCGCGATCCGTTACGGCGCGTCTTTCCGGCGTCAGGATCTGGCTGGGATATCTCGCCCTCTATGGCGCGGCACTGACGCTGATCGGGGACATGATCGCGCTGATCTACAACTTCCTGAACGGGGACCTGACGCTGGCGGTCGGGCTCAAGATCCTTGTCGTGGCAGGAATCGCGGCTGCGGTCTTTGCCTACTACCTCGCCGATCTGCGAGATACCGAGGGACGCCGGTGATGCGGCGCTGGCTGCCATGGCTTGCGCTCGTGAGCATCGCGGCGGCCTTGGCGGCGGCGCTCCTGGTGCTCGAGGGGCCGGGCACGGCGCGCGACCGCCGGATCGACCAGTGGCGAGCCTTCGCCCTCTCGGCGCTCGCCGACGAGGTGGCCGGCTACCGCGCCGGGCATGACGCCTGGCCCGACAGGGCCTTCCTCGATGCAGCAATCGCGCGCGAGGGGGCGGACGCCCTCGCCGGGGCCGACTGGAGCTTCGAGCCGGCGGATGGGCAGGCGTTGCTCTGTCTCATGCTGCTGGCCGGCGATGCAACGCTCCCGCGGCACCTCCACGCGACCCGCCCGGTTCGCGGCGTCGGCATCGCCGCCGAGGATGCGGGACGGGGCAGGCTGTGCTACCGCATCACCGATCCGGGCGGGGCAGGAGGATCGCAATGACCGCGAGCGAGGTGAGGCTTGGGTTCGACGTGGCGGCGCTCGAGGGGTATCTCGCTGCCCGCGTCGCTGGGCTGGCTGCGCCGTTCTCGGTGCGCCAGTTCAGCGGCGGCCAGTCGAACCCCACCTACCTGCTGACGGACGCGCGGGGCACGCGCTATGTGCTGCGCCGCAAGCCGCCGGGCGAGTTGCTGCCCTCGGCCCACGCGATCGACCGTGAATACCGCGTCATGCAGGCAGTGGCGGGGCAGGGCGTGCCGGTGCCCCGCATGATCGCGCTCTGCGACGACCGTGCGGTGATCGGGACCGAGTTCTACGTGATGGAGCACCTGACCGGCCGGGTGCTGTTCGACACCGGCCTGCCGGGAATGACGCCGGAGGGGCGGCGCGCGACGTATGATGCCGTGCTGGGGGCGCTGGCGGCGATCCATCGCGTCGATACCACCGCCGCGGGGCTGGCCGATTTCGGTCGTCCGGGGGGGTATCTCGGACGCCAGGTGCGGCGCTGGTCCGAGCAGTATCGCGCCTCGGCCACCTCGCGCATCGAGGCGATGGAGCGTCTTGCCGACTGGCTGCCGGGGGCGGTGGCGCGCGTACCGGACGAGACCTGCCTCGTGCATGGCGATTTCCGGCTCGACAACGTGATGCTGCACCCCGAGCGCCCGCAGGTCATCGCGGTGCTGGACTGGGAGCTTTCGACGCTGGGCCACCCGCTGGCGGATCTGGGCTATTTCCTGATGACCTGGGTGTTTCCGGGCGGCCTGCGCTACGGCATGGCCGACCTCGACCTCGCGGGCCTTGGCATCCCGACGATGGAGGAGATGGTCGCGCGCTATGCCGACCTGACGGGCAGGGCGGAGGTGGGGGATCTCGACCTCCTGCTCGCCTACAACATCTGGCGGCTCGCCGCGATCCTTCAGGGCGTCTATCACCGTGGCCTGCAGGGGAACGCCGCCTCGCCCGAGGCGCTGACGATGGGGGCCGATGTGGACCGGCTTGCGACACTGGCGTGGCACTATGCGCGCCGGGCCGGCGCGTGACATCAGGAAGGCGCGGCGCCGGGTGCGTCGAGCCGGCGCTTGACCTCGCCCCCGAAACCGCGAAAACGGGGGCTGACGCCGCGCCGGATCGCCTGCCGCGCGGGCCAGAACATCACGGGCAGCGCCCGACCAAGGGAGACGCGAGATGACCACCGAACTGACCCATTTCATCGGCGGCAAGCATGTGAAGGGGACCTCGGGCCGCTTCGCCGACGTGTTCAACCCCGCCACGGGCGAGGTTCAGGCCAAGGTGCCGCTGGCCTCGCAGGCCGAGGTGCGCGCCGCCGTCGAGAACGCGATGGCCGCCCAGCCCGCCTGGGCCGCGCAGAACCCGCAGAAGCGCGCCCGCGTGATGATGAAGTTCGTGAGCCTTCTGCAGCGCGACATGGACAAGCTGGCCGAGGCGCTCTCGCGCGAGCACGGCAAGACGATCCCCGACGCGCGCGGCGACGTGCAGCGCGGCCTCGAGGTGGCCGAGTTCTGCATCGGCGCGCCGCACCTCCTGAAGGGCGAATACACCGACGGCGCGGGCCCGGGCATCGACATGTACTCGATGCGCCAGGCGCTCGGCGTGGTCGCGGGCATCACGCCCTTCAACTTCCCGGCGATGATCCCGATGTGGAAGTTCTGCCCGGCGCTGGTCTGCGGCAACGCCTTCATCCTCAAGCCGTCCGAGCGCGACCCTTCCGTGCCGCTCATGCTGGCCGAGCTGATGCTCGAGGCCGGCGCGCCCGAGGGCATCCTGAACGTCGTGAACGGCGACAAGGAGGCGGTTGACGCCATCCTCGACGACACCGACATCCAGGCGGTGGGCTTCGTCGGCTCGACCCCGATCGCGCATTACGTCTATTCGCGCGGCACCGCGGCCGGCAAGCGCGTGCAGTGCTTCGGCGGCGCCAAGAACCACATGATCGTCATGCCCGACGCCGACATGGACCAGGCGGTGGATGCGCTGATCGGCGCGGGCTATGGCGCGGCGGGCGAACGCTGCATGGCGATCTCGGTCGCCGTGCCGGTGGGCGAGGAGACCGCCGACCGGCTGATCTCGAAGCTCGCGCCGCGCGTCGAGAGCCTCAAGATCGGGCCGTATACCGCTGGCGAGGATGTGGATTTCGGCCCGCTGGTGACCCGCGAGGCGTACACCCGCGTCAAGGGGCTGGTCGATCGTGGGGTCGAGCAGGGCGCCGAGCTGGTGGTCGATGGCCGCAACTTCCGCCTGCAGGGCTACGAGAACGGCAACTTCATCGGCGGCTGCCTGTTCGACCGCGTGACGAAGGACATGGACATCTACAAGACCGAGATCTTCGGGCCGGTCCTGTGCACCGTGCGCGCCAAGACCTACGAGGAGGCGCTGGGCCTTGCCATGGACCACGAATACGGCAACGGCACCGCCATTTTCACGCGTGACGGCGACACCGCCCGCGACTTCGCCAACCGCATCAACATCGGCATGGTCGGCATCAACGTGCCGATCCCGGTGCCGCTCGCGTACCACACCTTCGGCGGCTGGAAGAAGTCGGTGTTCGGCGACCTGAACCAGCACGGGCCGGACTCGATCCGCTTCTACACGCGGACCAAGACCGTGACCTCGCGCTGGCCCACGGGAACCAAGGAAGGCGCCGAGTTCTCGATCCCCGTGATGGGGTGACGATCGCCGGGCGGGGGCAGCCCCGCCCGCCCCGTCCCGTGCGGAGGACAGCGCGATGACCGACGACGATCCGCGGGACTTCGCCTCATCGCCCTGCATGGCGCACGAGTTCGAGCCCCTGTCGGGGCCAGACCTCGCGCGCTGGCGCAAGGCCGAGCGCGAGCGGCTGATCGCCCTGCGCCTTGCCGTGCCGGCCGAGGCGCGCGCCCGCGCCGCCGAGGCGGTGGCGTGCCGGCTCGATGCCGAGGTCGAGATCGGCCCCGATACCATCGTCAGCGCCTACTGGCCCTTCCGGGGCGAGCTGGACCTGCGCGGCTGGCTTGGCCGTGTGATCGAGCGCGGCGGGCGCGCAGCCCTGCCCGTGGTGGTGGCCAAGGGCCAGCCGCTGGTGTTCCGCGACTGGCACCCCGGCGCGCCGCTCGAGCGCGGCGTCTGGAACATTCCTATCCCTGCCGAGAGTGCCGAGGTGGCTCCGAACGTGGTCATCGCGCCGCTGGTCGGCGTCGATCCGCAGAGCTACAGGCTGGGCTATGGCGGCGGCTTCTTCGACCGCACGCTGGCGGCGATGACGGGTCCGCGTCGGGTGATCGGGGTCGGGCTGGACTGCGCGAACATTCCGACCATCCACCCGCAGCCGCACGACATCCCGATGGACATGGTCGTGACCGAGCCGGCGTGAAGTTCGGATAGGGCTTCAGAATAAAAAAGTTACACTCTAGTAGTTTATCGGAATATTCCAAAAAAATTCTGCGAGCCGTGTCCGCCGCCCCTTTCGCGCGCAAAGCCTGACGTGATCGTGTCATCGGTGACGTTGCGTGCCGCCGCTCCCGTCGCCACCTGAACCATATCAGAGGGCCGGAATGGCCCCGAGCGGTGGAACGGGTGGACGACGTTCGAACTTCGCGCGACCGCTCCGCGTCTCCCTGACGGAAGGAGACGGCCATGTACAAACGCATCGTCACCGCGGCGCTGGTGTTCGGCACGCTGGCCCTCGCGCCGCCAGCCGCGGCGCAGGGTCCCTGCTTCGACCGGGACGCGCTCGCGGCGCAACTGTCCGAGCGCTATGGCGAGTGCCGCGCCGGGATGGGCCTGCAGGACCCCGAGACCCTGATCGAGATCTGGACCTCCGAGGACACGGGCACCTGGACGTTGATTGCGACCCGGCCGAATGGCACCAGCTGCGTGCTCGCCACGGGCGGCGCCTGGCAGGACGCGCCGCCGATGCAGGCAGTCAGGGGCGACGGCGTCTGATCGCTGGGCGGACAGCGCTCCGGGCGCGAGGTCCGATGGCGAGCCGCCCGGCCGGGCGCCATCGTCGGTATGACTCGCACCCGGCGCCACTTCCGCTAACGTCACGGGCATGACGCTCGCGACCCTTGCCGCCCTCGGCACGCTGTTCCTCGCCGCCTTCGGAGCGGCCACCGTGCTGCCGTTCCAGTCCGAGGTGGTCTTTGCCGCGCTCGCCATCGAGAAGGTGGCGCCGCTGTGGCTTCTGGTCGTCGTCGCCTCGGTCGGCAACACGCTGGGGTCGGTGGTCAATTACGGCATGGGCCTGTTCGTCGAGCGCTGGAAGGGCTCCCGCTGGTTTCCCGTGACCGAACGCCAGCTTGCCCGCGCGCAGGACTGGTACGCGCGCTGGGGCGTCTGGACGCTGCTGCTGAGCTGGGCCCCCTTCGGCGACGGCTTCACGGTCGTCGCCGGCATCATGCGCACAAATTTCTGGCTGTTCTTCGGGCTCGTCGCGCTCGCCAAGACGGGCCGCTTCGTCGCGCTCGCCTGGATCGTCGGCTGAGCGCGCGCGACGCAACGGAGCCGCCCCCTCGGTCGTTGATGCTGCGTCAGACGCAAGGAGGTTCCGATGGACCGCAAGGAAGCCATCGAGGCGATGAAGGACCGCCTCGACCGATGGGACGCGCAGATCGACGCGCTGGTGAAGAAAGTCGACGAGGCGAGCGGCGACGCCAAGCGCCAGCGCCGCGAGGCGCTCGAGGCGATGCGCGAGCAGCGTGACAAGGCGGAGGACCAGCTTCACCGCCTCCGCGAGGCGAGCGAGGAGGGCTGGCGCGACATGCAGGCGGGATTCACCGAGGCCTGGACGGCGATGAAGAGCAGCTTCGACCGCGCCTGGAACCGGTTCAGCTGACACCCCGCTGCGCCGCCGGGGACGGCCCCGTCAGGGGCGCATCCGGCATATCCGGATGAAGGCGCGATGCGCGCGGGCCATGGCCTCCGCGCGGTAGCGCACCGTCACGGCCGGATCGTCGCTGCGGGCGATCTCGGCCGCCATCGCGCTTTCCCAGGCCCGGTCCGGGCCGGCGCCCCGGTCGCGGAGTAGGGCGTAGTCCCAGCCGACGCGGTGGTGCTGGGCGTATTCGTCGATTCCGTATTCCCCGGCAAGGCGCCGTGCTGCGCAGGCGCAGGCCTCGGCGCCCGCGCCCTCGGCGGCGCAGAAGGCCAGCACGCCGTCCGCCGCCGTGCCCGAGCCGAGGACCGCGCCGAGGAGAAGGCCGGCGGCGAGACGCCTCACCGCTTGCTCCGCGCCTTGGCCTTGAAGTTGCGCGTGCCGGGCCTGCCCGCGGTCGAGCGCGGCGACACGGCGGCGGCCACCTTGTCGTCGACCGCCGACTGCCGCGCCAGCGGGTCGTCGGCCACCGCCAGCTCCATCGCCTCGAGCCGCTTCACCTCGTCGCGCAGGCGCGCCGCCTCCTCGAATTCGAGGTTCTCGGCGGCCTTCATCATGTCGCGGCGCAGCCCCTCGATCACCGGGGCGAGGTTGCCGCCGCCCCGGGCGGCGATGGCGGGGTCGATCGTCGCCGTCACCCGCGCCATGTCGGCATCGCCCTCGTAGAGCCCCTTGAGGATGTCCTCGACATTCTTCTTCACGGTCGCGGGCGTGATACCGTGCTGGACGTTGTAGGCGACCTGGCGGGCGCGGCGGCGCTCGGTCTCGGCCAGCGCGCGGCTCATCGAGCCGGTCTCGCGGTCGGCATACATGATCACACGGCCCTCGGCGTTGCGCGCGGCGCGGCCGATGGTCTGAATCAGCGAGGTTTCGGAGCGCAGGAACCCCTCCTTGTCGGCGTCGAGGATCGCGACGAGCTGGCATTCGGGGATGTCGAGCCCCTCGCGCAACAGGTTGATGCCGATCAGCACGTCGAAGGCGCCAAGGCGCAGGTCCCGGATGATCTCGATGCGCTCGATGGTGTCGATGTCGGAATGCATGTAGCGCACCCGGATGCCCTGCTCGTGCAGGTATTCGGTCAGGTCCTCGGCCATGCGCTTGGTGAGCGTGGTGCAGAGCACCCGTCCGCCCGCCGCCGCCACCTTGCGGCATTCGTCCAGCAGGTCGTCGACCTGCGCCTTGACGGGCCGGATCTCGACCAGCGGGTCGACGAGGCCGGTGGGGCGGATCACCTGCTCGACGAACACGCCGCCGGTGCGCTCGAGCTCCCACGGCCCAGGCGTCGCCGAGACGAACACCGACTGCGGCCGCATCGCGTCCCATTCCTCGAACTTCAGCGGCCGGTTGTCCATGCACGAGGGCAGGCGGAACCCGTACTCGGCCAGCGTGAACTTGCGACGATAGTCGCCCCGATACATGCCGCCGAGCTGCGGAATGGTGACGTGGCTCTCGTCGGCGAACACCAGCGCGTTGTCGGGGATGTATTCGAACAGGGTGGGGGGCGGCTCGCCCGCCTTGCGGCCGGTGAGATAGCGCGAGTAGTTCTCGATGCCGTTGCAGACGCCGGTGGCCTCGATCATCTCGATGTCGAAATTGGTGCGCTGCTCGAGCCGCTGGGCTTCGAGCAGCCGCCCCTCGCGGGTCAGGTGGTCGATCCGCTGGCGCAGCTCCTCGCGAATCGCTTTCACCGCCTGGTTGAGTGTCGGGCGCGGAGTCACGTAATGGGAGTTGGCGTAGATCCTGACGCGCTCGAGCTTTCCGGTGCGCTCGCCCGTGAGCGGGTCGAACTCGGTGATCGATTCGAGTTCGTCGCCGAAGAAGCTGAAGCGCCAGGCGCGATCCTCGAGATGGGCGGGCCAGACTTCGAGCGCATCGCCTCTCAGCCGGAAGGCGCCGCGCTGGAAGGCCACGTCGTTGCGGCGGTATTGCTGGGCGACCAGCTCGCGCGTCACCGCCTGCAGATCGTGCACGCCGCCCGCCGTCAGGTCCTGGGTCATCGCGCCATATGTCTCGACGGCGCCGATGCCGTAGATGCAACTGACCGAGGCGACGATGATCACGTCGTCGCGTTCCAGCAACGCCCGGGTCGCCGAGTGGCGCATCCGGTCGATCTGCTCGTTGATCTGCGATTCCTTCTCGATATAGGTGTCCGAGCGCGGGACGTAGGCTTCCGGCTGGTAATAGTCGTAGTAGGAAACGAAGTATTCGACCGCGTTGTCCGGGAAGAACGACTTGAACTCGCCATAGAGCTGCGCCGCCAGAGTCTTGTTGGGCGCGAGGATGATGGCCGGGCGCTGAGTCGCTTCGATGACCTTCGCCATGGTGTAGGTCTTGCCGGTGCCGGTGGCGCCCAGCAGCACCTGGTCGCGCTCGCCCGCCGCGACGCCCTCGGCCAGCTCGGCGATGGCGCGGGGCTGGTCGCCGGCCGGCTCGAAGGCCGTCTGCATGACGAGGCGCCGGCCGCCTTCCAGCTTCTCACGCGCCGGGCGATTCGGGACGGGCAGCGTGAGGCTCATCGTCGCTTTCCTCCATTTCGCCGAGAGATATGCGGCAATGGCGCGGCGGGCGCAATCTTCCTCAGGAACATTTACCGAACGTTAACTAATTCGGCTCACGATAACGTTTCAAGGGTGGTCGCTGATTGACGGCGCTCGCGCTATAGGTGTAAAGATGTTCCTGCAAGCAGCAGATCGCCGCCAGCTTGATGCAACATCCACCCCACCCTCGCTCCCTGCATCAGGTTGGCGGCGTGACCTTCTAGGAAGCCTGTAATGCCGACGAGCGCGCCTCAGGCGCGCTCGTGGCGTTTTGCGGCCCAGCGCCATCGGGTCCCGCGGCGAGACTGCCCGACATTCACGATCCAACGCGCCGGGCGGCGGATACCGCTCGGTCGGCGCATTCGGCCCGTGTATCGATTTGCGGGCCTCGCGCGCCAGCTCCGCGCGGCGTTCGGCGTGCGGCCGTCCCCGTTGGTTCCCCGGCAGGTTTTTCGGCGGTTCGCTGCGACGCGATGCGGCTTGCCTTCGGGTGCAAATCCCGCAATACCTTCCGCCCGTCGAGCATTCGGAGCGATCACGCCAGGCGAGGACAGCAATGAGCGCACGCATCTACCAGCCCGCAAAGAGCGCGATGACCTCGGGCGAGGCAAACACGCGGTCCTGGGTCCTCGAGTTCGAGCCGGCCGCGCGCAAGCCGATCGACCCGCTGATGGGGTGGACCGGGTCGAGCGACATGACCTCGCAGGTCAGGCTGCGCTTTCCGACCCGCGAGGCGGCGATCGAATACGCCGTGCGCCACGGCATTCCACACCGCATCGAGGAGCCGAAGAAGCGCGGCAAGACCATCCGCCCGCAGGGCTACGGTGGCAACTACGCCCACAACCGGCGCCTCGCCTGGACGCATTGAGGGCCTGACCGCGCACCTGCGCCGCACGCGTCCGCCGCGAGACACGACACGCCGCAACGTTCGAGCAGGGGAGTGAGCAATGCCGCAGACCGGGCGGATTCACCCCGTCATCATGTGTGGCGGCTCGGGCACCCGGCTCTGGCCGGTCTCGCGCAAGGCGCATCCCAAGCAGTTCACCCAGCTTCTTCCCGGCGGGTCGCTGTTCATGCGCACGCTGGCGCGTGTCGCCGAGGGCGGCTATGCGGGCCCGCTGCTGCTGACGCATCAGGATTTCCGCTTCGTGGTGGCCGAGCAGCTTGCCGCCTCCGGGGTCGCGGGCGGGCGGATCGTGGTCGAGCCCGACGGGCGGAACACGGCGCCAGCGGTCTGCGCCGCTGCCCTGATCGTGGCGCAGCGCGACCCTGACGGGCTGGTGCTGGTCCTGCCGTCCGACCACGTGCTGCGCGACCACGCCGCGTTCCATCGCGCCGTGCGCGCCGCGGGCGTCGCGGCGGCGGCAGGGGCGCTCGTGACCTTCGGGATCCGCCCCGACCGGCCCGAGACGGGGTATGGCTATATCGAGCTTGCCGATACTGCCGGCGGCGGGGTGCTGGACTTCGCGAGGTTCGTCGAGAAGCCCGATGCCGCCCGCGCGGGCGAAATGATCGCGTCGGGGCGTTACCTCTGGAACTCGGGCATGTTCCTGTTTGGCGCGCGGACGATCATCGAGGCCTTCGCACAGCACGCGCCCGCGGTCCTCGCCGCCGCACGCGCCGCCGTTGATGCGGGCCACGAGGATCTCGACTTCCTGCGCCTCGGCGCGGCCGAGTATCTGGCAAGCCCGGACATCTCGATCGACTACGCGATCATGGAGCACACGGCCGGAAAGGTCGTGCCGATCGACTGCGGGTGGAACGATCTCGGCAACTGGCGCACGGTCTGGCAGGAGAGCGCGCCGGACCGCGCGGGGGTCGCAACCTCGGGCGGCGCGATCGCGCTCGACTGCGCCAACGTCCTCCTCCGGTCGGACGATCCCGGCATGCGGCTCGTGGGGCTGGGGCTCAGCAACGTCGTCGCCGTGGCGACGCGCGACGGCGTGCTGGTCGCCGACATGGACCGGGCGCAGGACGTGCGCGACGCCGTGGCGAGCCTGAGCGCCGAGGGCGCGCGCCAGGCCACCGAGTTTCCGCGCCACTACCGGCCATGGGGCTGGTACGAGACGATCGGCCTCGCCGATCGCTTCCAGGTCAAGCAGATCGCGGTGAAGCCGGGCGCCCGCCTCTCGTTGCAGAGCCACGTGCATCGCGCCGAGCACTGGGTCGTCGTCGCCGGCACGGCGCGCGTCACCGTCGACGGCGAGGTCCGGCTCCTGACCGAGAACCAGTCGGTCTATGTGCCGCTCGGCGCCGTCCACCGGCTCGAGAACCCCGGGAAGGTCGATCTTCACCTGATCGAGGTGCAGTCGGGCGTCTATCTGGGCGAGGACGACATCATCCGCTACGAGGACGACTACGCCCGCGGCTGACCGCCCCGCGGCGCCGCCCGGCATGCGCGGACCATAGGCGCAGGGTCGCGAGCGGGCGGCCTTCCATCCCGCGGCAGGCGGCGCTATGTGGCTTGGCAGTGCCCTGCGGATGCCGCGGGCCGGATGCAGCGACCAACCCGAAAGGATGCGCCTGGGATGTCCGCCCTTCCGATCACCGGCCTCTATGCGGGGCTGCTGGCCCTGTGGCTGATGCTGCTTGCCTACGAGGTGGTGCGCCGCCGCAAGCGGCATTCCGTCTCGCTGGGCGCGGGTGGCGTCCCGGAGCTCGAGCGCGCGATCCGCGCGCATGGCAACGCGGCCGAGACGGTGCCGATCGCGCTGATCCTGCTGGGGCTGGCCGAGGGGATGGGCCCGCCCGGCTGGGTCCTGCATCTCGCCGGGCTGGGCCTTCTGGCCGGGCGCGTCATGCACGGGCTGCATTTCGTGGCCGCCGGCGGGAAGATGCCTCTGCGTTTCTGGGGCATGGTGCTGACGGTCACGGTGATCGCGTCGCTGGCGCTCGGGCTGGTCGGCCATGCGCTGGTGCGGATGGGAGCGGGCGCATGAGCGGGGACGGCCACATCGACCTCGCGGCCCGGCTGATCGAGGCCGCGCGCCGCGCCGGGGCGGATCAGGCCGACGCCATGGTGGTGGGCGCCATGTCGTCCGCCGTGGGCGTGCAGGCGCATGCGCTCGAGGAAGCCGAGCGGGCCGAGGCCACCGACATCGGCCTGCGCGTCATCGTCGGCCGCCGGCAGGCGAGCGTGTCGTCCTCGGACCTGCGCGATGCGATGCTGGCCGAGATGGCCACCCGCGCCGTCGCCATGGCGCAGGCGGCGCCCGAGGACCCCTGGTGCGGACTCGCAGACGCCGATGAGGTCGGCGGCGGCGTCGATCCGGCGAGCCTCGAACTGAGCGACCCGGCCGAGATGCCTGATCCCGCCGCGCTCGAGGCGATCGCGAGGGCCGCCGAGGATGCGGCGCTGGGCGTTTCCGGCGTCACGCAGGTCGAGCAGGCGGCCGCGTCCTGGTCGCGCGACCTGGTGACCATCCTCCAGTCCAACGGCTTCTCGGGCAGCTATGCCCGCTCGTCCTGCTCGGTCGCGGTGTCGGCCATCGCCGGCGAGGGGCTGGCGCGCGAGCGCGACTGGGCGTCCGAGACGCGCCGCTTCTGGTCGGACCTGCCGGGGCCCGCGGTGATCGGGAAACGGGCGGGCGAGCGGGCCGCAGCGATGCTTGCGCCGCGGCGTCCGCCCGCGGGGCGCTTCCCCGTGATCTATGACGAGCGCGTCGCCAGCGGGCTGATCGGCCATGTGCTGGGCGCGATCAACGGCGGCGCCGTCGCGCGCGGCGCAAGCTGGCTGCGCGAGGGGATGGGGACGCAGATCCTGCCGCAGGGCTTCGACGTGACCGAGGACCCGCTGATCGTGCGCGGCCGCGCCTCGCGCCCGTTCGACGCCGAGGGGATCGCGGCCGCGCGCCATGTCCTCGTCGAGGACGGGGTGTTGCGAAGCTGGGTGCTCGACCTCGCCACGGCGCGGCAGCTGGGGCTCGCGACAACCGGCAACGCGCGTCGCGGGATCTCGGGGACGCCCGCGCCCGGGACCACGAACATCCGGGTGACGCAAGGCACCTGCTCGCGCGAGGACCTGATCCGCCGGATGGGGCGCGGGCTGATCGTTACCTCGTTCATCGGCGCCTCGATCAATCCGACGACGGGGGCCTACAGCCGCGGCGCCAGCGGCTTCTGGGTCGAGGGCGGCGAGATCGTCCATCCCGTCAACGAGATCACCCTCGCAGGCACGCTGCCCGACATGCTGCGGACCATTGTCCCGGCCAATGACGCGGACCCCGAGAAGGCGGTGTCCGTCCCTTCGCTGCTGGTGGAAGGTCTGACGATCGGTGCGTGACCACGGCGAGGACCGCGATCTGCTGGCCGGGGCGGCGCTCGAGGCGGGGCTCGTCGCGCTCGGCCATTTCCGGCGGCCGCTCGCGGTCGAGGAGAAGCCGGGCGGCGCTGGGCCCGTGACCGTGGCGGACCGCGAGGTCGATGCCTTCCTGCGCGGGCGCCTGACCGCCGCGCGGCCCGATTACGGCTGGCTGTCGGAGGAGAGTGCCGACGGGCCGGAGAGGCTGGGCTCGGGACGGGTGTTCGTCATCGACCCCATCGACGGGACGCGGGCGTTCATCGCGGGCGAGGCGGGATGGTCGGTCGCGCTCGCGGTGATCGAGGACGGCCGGCCCGTCGCCGCGGTGGTGCACCTTCCGGCACGGGGCGAGAGCTTCGCGGCGGCGCGCGGGGCGGGCGCCATGTGCAACGGGCGCGTCATCCGCGGCTCGGCGCGCTCGGCGCTGGTCGGGGCGCAGACGCTGGTCGCGCGCCCGCAGCTCGAGGCGCATCTGTGGCCCGGCGGCGTGCCCGCGGTTGCGCGCGCCTTCCGCCCCTCGATGGCGTGGCGGCTGTGCCTCGTGGCCCAGGGGCGCTTCGACGCGATGCTGAGCCTGCGCGACACCTGGGAGTGGGACGTCGCGGCCGGCGCGCTGATCGCGGCCGAGGCCGGGGTCGTCGTGAGCGACCGCGAGGGCGCGCCGCTGGCGTTCAACCGGCCCGAGCCGCGGCTGCCGGGCGTGATCGCCGCGCCCCCGGCCCTGCATCGCGCATTTCTCGAGCGGCGAAGCCCGCGCCGCAGCGATTGACCGCGGCGCGCGCCGGGGCCAATGTCCGGCGCAACATGACGCCGGGCAGATCATCACGGAGAGTTTGGAATGGCGCAGCGCCTTCATCTGGTCTTTGGCGGCGAGCTGGTGGATCCGCAGAAATCCGTCTTCCGCGATGTCTCGGGGCTCGACATCGTCGGGATCTTTCCCGACTACGCCAGCGCCTATGCGGCCTGGAAGGGGCGGGCGCAGGCGACCGTCGACAACGCGCACATGCGCTACTTCATCGCCCACCTCCACCGCCTGCGCGACGAGGAGAGGCGCGACAGCGCCGAGCCGTCCGCGCTCGAGAACTGAGGGCCCGGTGGCCGGCCCCGGCGCCTCGATCCTGCGCGGCCTGAGACACTCCGCGATCGGGCGGAGGGCGCTGGCGGCGCTCGGCGCGTTCTACATCTGGCTGGTCCTGCGCACGACCCGCTGGCAGGTCGAGGGGGGCGAGCATCTCGACGCCGTCGTCAGCCGCGGCGGGGGGTTCATTCCCTGCCTGTGGCACGGGCGGCTGATGATGTCGCCCACCTGGGCGCCACCGGGCCGCCGGACGGTCGCGATGATATCGAACAATGCCGATGGCGACCTGATCGCCGCCATCGTCGGCTGGTTCGGCGTCCACACGGTGCGCGGCTCGACCTATGACAAGGCGAAGCGGCGGGACAAGGGCGGGCGCGCCGCCTATCACGGCGCCGAGGCCGAACTGACCGAGCATGCGGCGGTAGTCGCGATCACGCCCGATGGCCCGCGCGGCCCGCGGATGCACGCGCAGGCGGGGGCCGCGATGCTGTCGATCGAGACGCGCGCCCCGATCCTCCCGGTTGCCTTCTCGGCCCGCCGCGGCTGGGTGCTGCGAAGCTGGGACCGATTCTTCGTGCCCGCGCCCTTCGGACGTGGCGCGCTGGTCTATGGCGCGCCGCTCGATCCGCCGCCTGCGGCCGGCGGCGACGTGGAAGCCTATCGCGCCGCGATCGAGCATGCCGTGACGGCGGTGACCGATCGCGCCGACGCGCTGATGGGCCGCGCGCGCATCCTGCCGGCGGGGTCGAGCGCCAAGGCGGCGGCGGATCTTCCCGGGGGCGGGCCCGGCGAATGATGGGCTCGCTCGCGCTCTGGGCCTACCTGCTGGCGAGCCGGCTCGCCGATCCGCTGGCGCCCATCCTGCTGCGCCGCCGGCTGGCGCGCGGGAAGGAGTTGCGGGCGCGCCTGCCCGAGCGGCTGGGCCATGCGGCGATCGCGCGTCCCGGCGGCCGGCTGGTCTGGCTTCATGGCGCGAGCGTCGGCGAGGGCCTGTCGATGCTGCCGCTGATCGCGGCGATGCGGCGCGCCGATCCCGCCGTTGCGGTGCTGGTCACTACGGGGACGGTGACCTCGGCGCGGCAGATGGCGAAGGCGCTGCCCGAGGGCGCGTTGCACCAGTTTGCCCCCGTCGATGCCGCGGGGGCGGTGCGGCGGTTCCTCGATCACTGGCGGCCCGACCTCGCGATCTGGGTCGAGAGCGAGTTCTGGCCACGGCTGATGATCGAGACCGGGCGCCGCGACATCCCGATGATGCTGGTGAATGCCCGCGTCTCGGCCCGCAGCGCGGCGCGGTGGGAGCGCATCGGCGGCATGGCGCGCCGGCTGGTCGGGCTGTTCGAGCGGATCGTGACGCAGGACGCGCCGACCCGCGCGCGGCTGATCGCGATGGGCGCCGACCCCGCCCGCGTCCGCGAGGGCGGCAACCTCAAGATGCTGGCCGACCCGCCCGGCGCCGACGCCGATACGCTGGCCGCCCTTCGCGCCGCGCTGGCGGGTCGGCCGGTCTGGCTTGCCGCCTCGACCCACGCGCCGGAGGAGGAGGCGGTGCTCGTCGCCCATCGCGCGATGGCACCGCGGATTCCGGGACTCGTGACGATCCTCGCGCCGCGCCACCCCGAGCGCGGCGACGAGCTGCGGGGCTGGCTGGCGGCCGAGGGCGTGCAGGCCGCGTCCCGCTCGGCCGGCGAGATGCCGGCGCCGGAGATCAACGTCTACCTTGCCGATACCCTGGGCGAGATGGGGCTGTGGCTGCGCCTTGCCCCGGTCGCCTTCGTCGGCGGCTCGCTCGCGGACATGGGCGGGCACAATCCCTTCGAGCCGGCCGCGCTCGACGTGGCCATCCTGCACGGGCCCCATGTCGCGAACTTCGCCCCCGCCTATGGCGCGCTGACTGCCGCAGGCGGCGCGCGGGTCGTCGCCGACGCGGGCACGCTGGCCGCGGAGGCATCCCGGCTGCTGACCGATCCCGATGCCCGCGCCGCGCAGACCGCCGCGGCCCGGGCCGTTCTTTCGCAGGCCCGCCCCGACGCCGACGCCCTCGCCGCCGAGGCGCTCGCGCTGATCGGACGGGCCGCCTGATGCGCGCGCCCGCCTTCTGGTGGACCGAGCCGGGGCGCACGGCATGGCAGGCGCGCCTGCTCGGGCCGGTGAGCTGGCTCTGGCGACTCGGGGCGATGCTGCGCGCGCGCGGTGCCGGCGAGGATGCGGGCGTGCCGGTGATCTGCGTCGGCAACCTGACGGCGGGCGGCGCCGGCAAGACGCCCACGGTCGCGGCGCTGAGGCAGCGCCTGCAGCGGCAGGGGGTCGAGGCCCATGTCCTCCTGCGCGGCCATGGCGGGCGGATCAGGGGGCCGCACCTCGTCGAGCCGGGCCGCGACCGCGCCGGGGATGTTGGCGACGAGGCGCTGATCCATGCGGCGCTAGGCCCGACCTGGGTGGCCCGTGACCGCCTCGCCGGTGCGCGCGCAGCCGCCGCGGCCGGCGCGCCGGTGGTGCTGATGGATGACGGCTTCCAGAACCGCGCGCTGCGCAAGGCCCTGTCGATCCTTGTCGTCGATGCCGATCAGGGCTTCGGAAACGGCCGGCTGATCCCGGCGGGCCCGTTGCGCGAGCCGGTCGGCGCAGGGCTCGCGCGGGCCGATCTCGTGATCCTGATCGGGCCGGAGGCATCGCGGCGCCGCGTGCTGACGCTGTGGCCGGAGCTGGCCGCGCGGCGCCCGGTGGCCGCCCGCCTGCGTCCCGTGCCGACCGGCTTGCCGCTGGCGGGCGAGGCGGTGGTGGCGTTCGCCGGCATCGGCCGCCCCGGCAAGTTCTTCGACACGCTGCGCGAGCTTGGCGCGACCCTCGTGGCGGCCGAGGGATTCCCCGACCACCACGTCTACGGCACGCGCGTGCTGGCGCGGCTCTTGCGGCTCGCGCGCGGGCAGGGTGCCATGCTGGTGACGACCGAGAAGGACGCCGCCCGCCTGCCCGATGCCTTCCGGCGCGAGGTGGTGGTGGTGCAGGTCGCGCTCGAGCCCGAGGACTGGGCGCCGCTCGACGCGGCGCTCGCGCGCGCGCTCCGTTCGTGATGCCTGCCCCGATCCGGCCCTCCGGCCGCCATGTTTTCGCTTGGCCAAGGCGCTTGAACGGGCTGCGTCGATGTGACAAGCCTCGGCCACGGCGGGGGCGGCGCGTGCGAGAGGGGCGATGACCAGGCGGGCACTGATTACCGGCGTGACCGGACAGGATGGCGCCTACCTGGCCGAGTTGCTTCTCGCCAAGGGCTACGAGGTCCACGGCATCAAGCGCCGGTCGTCCTCGTTCAATACGGGCCGGATCGACCATCTCTACCAGGACCCGCACGAGAGCGGCGTCCGGCTGCACCTCCACCATGGCGACATGACGGATGCGACCAACCTCATCCGCATCGTGCAGGAGGTGCGCCCCGACGAGATCTACAACCTCGCGGCCCAGAGCCACGTTCAGGTGAGCTTCGAGACCCCGGAATACACCGCGAATGCCGACGGCCTCGGCACGCTCAGGCTGCTCGAGGCGATCCGCATCCTCGGGCTCGAGGGGCACAGCCGCTTCTACCAGGCATCGACCTCCGAGCTCTACGGCATGGCGCGCGAGGTGCCGCAGAGCGAGACGACCCCATTCTATCCGCGCTCGCCCTACGGCGCGGCCAAGCTCTATGCCTACTGGATCACCGTGAATTACCGCGAGGCCTATGGCCTGCACGCCTCGAACGGCATCCTGTTCAACCACGAAAGCCCCATCCGCGGCGAGACGTTCGTCACCCGCAAGATCACGCGGGCGGTGGCCGCGATCCATCTCGGCTTCCAGGATTGCCTCTGGCTCGGCAATCTCGAGGCGCGGCGCGACTGGGGGCACGCCCGGGACTATGTCGAGGGCATGTGGCGCATCCTGCAACAGGACACGCCGGACGACTACGTCCTCGCCACCGGCGAGAGCCACAGCGTCCGCCGCTTCGTCGAGATGGCCTTCGCCGAGACCGGGCGCAGCATCGCGTGGGAAGGCGCCGGAGTGGACGAGATCGGCCGCGACGCCGACAGCGGGCAGGTGCTGGTCCGCATCGACCCCCGCTATTTCCGCCCGACCGAGGTGGACCTGCTGATCGGCGACCCCACGAAGGCGCGCGAGCGGCTCGGCTGGCGCCACAGGGTGACGCTGGCCGAAATGGTCGCCGAGATGGTGGCCGCAGACCTGAGCACGGTCGCCGAGGAGCGCGCGCGGAGAGACCGGCATGGCTGAGACCATCGACCCGCGGACGGGGCAGGGCGGCTATGCCTACAGCTCGGCCGCACTCAACCTGTCGCATGCCTACCTGCTGCCCGCCGTCCGGCGCCTGCTGGCGCGCTCCGGCGCACGCGAGCGGCGGATCTTCGAGGTCGGCTGCGGCAACGGCTCGGTCGCGAACGCGCTGAGCGCCGAGGGGTGGAGCGTCACGGGCATCGATCCCTCGGCCGAGGGCATCGCCCATGCGCGCGCGGCCTACCCTCACCTGCGGCTCGAGCCGGGCAGCGCCTATGACCCGCTGGCCTCGATCTACGGGACCTTCCCCATCGTCCTCAGCCTCGAGGTCGTCGAGCATGTCTACGCGCCGCGCGACTACGCGCGCGCGGTGGCGGACCTGCTGGAACCGGGCGGGCACGCGATCCTCTCGACGCCCTATCACGGCTATCTCAAGAACCTCGCGCTGGCGCTGAGCGGCCGGATGGACGCCCATTTCACCGCGCTGTGGGATCACGGGCACATCAAGTTCTGGTCGGTCCGCACCCTTTCCGCCCTGCTGGCCGAGGCGGGGCTCGAGGTGGTCGAGGTCCTGCGCGTGGGCCGCGTTCCGCCACTGGCGAAATCCATGGTGCTGATGGCCCGCAAGCACGCCGGCGCGCCCGGTGGCCGCGCATGAGCGGCGCGCCCTACAGCCTTGCCGGCAAGCGCGTCTGGGTCGCGGGCCACCGCGGCATGGTCGGCTCGGCGCTCTGCCGCAGGCTCGCGGGCGAGGGTTGCGAGATCCTGATCGTGGGGCGCGAACGGCTGGACCTCAGGCGGCAGGCCGAGGTCGAAGCCTGGCTCGCCGCGAACCGGCCGCAGGCGGTGTTCCTGCCGGCGGCGCGGGTGGGCGGGATCCTCGCGAACGACACCTGGCCCGCCGACTTCCTCTACGACAACCTGATGATCGCGGCGAACGTGATCCACGCGGCATGGCAGGCGGGCGTCGAGAAGCTGGTCTATCTGGGCTCGACCTGCGTCTACCCGAAGTTCGCCGAGCAGCCGATCGTCGAGGAGGCGCTGCTGCGCGGCCCGCTCGAACCCACCAACCAGTGGTACGCGGTGGCGAAGATCGCGGGTCTCAAGCTCTGCGCCGCCTACCGGCGCCAGCACGGCGCCGACTTCATCGCCGCGATGCCGACCAATCTCTACGGACCCGGCGACAATTTCGATCTCGCGGCCAGCCATGTCGTCCCGGCGCTGATCCGAAAGGCGCACGAGGCGAAGATCGCGGGCGCCGCATCGATGGAAATCTGGGGCACGGGCACGCCGCGGCGCGAGTTCCTGCATGTCGACGATTGCGCGGATGCGCTGGTCCACCTGATGCGGCACTACTCGGACGAGATCCATGTCAATGTGGGCTCGGGCGAGGACATCGCGATCGCCGATCTCGCGCGCCTCGTGATGCGCGTGGTGGGCTTCAAGGGCGACCTGACGCACGACCTGTCGAAGCCCGACGGCACGCCGCGAAAGCTGGCGAGCGGCGAGCGGCTGGCCGCGCTGGGCTGGCGCCCGTCGATCGGTCTCGGGGAGGGGCTGGCCTCGGCCTACGACGCCTTCCTAGCCGGCGAGGGCAGGGGGCGTGCACCGGCATGAAGATCTCGGTCGTGACGGTTGCCTGGAATGCCGCGCCGACGATCGGGCACACGATCGACTCGGTGCTGGGGCAGACGCATCCGGACATCGAGCACCTGGTGATCGACGGCGCCTCGACCGACCGCACCGCCGAGATCGTCCGCAGCTACGAAGACCCGCGCATCCGGCTGGTGTCGGAGCCCGACCGCGGCCTCTACGACGCCATGAACAAGGGGCTGCGGCTGTTCGCGGGTGACGCCGTGGGGTTCCTCAACGCCGACGACCGGTTTGCCGCGCCCGACACGCTGGCGCAGATCGCCGCGGCGCTGGCGACCAATGACGCCGTTCTGGGGAACCTCGATTTCGTCGCGGATCTCACGGGCGGGCAGGTGACGCGGCGCTGGCGCGGCACACCCTTCCGGCGCGGCGCCTTCCGCCGCGGCTGGATGCCGGCGCATCCGACCTTCTATATCCGCCGCGCGCTGGCCGAGCGAACCGGGGCGTTCGATACCGGCTACCGGATCGCTGCGGATTACGACTTCATGCTGCGGGCGCTGGAGCTGGGGCCAGAGGCACCGCGGGTCGCCTTCCTCGACCGCGTGCTCGTGCACATGATGGCTGGGGGCGCCTCGACCTCGGGCCTCGGTGCCTACCTGCGCGGCAATCTCGAGTCGCTGAGGGCGCGCCAGCGCTGGCTGGGCGCGGGCGCGGTCGACCTCGCTCTGGTGGCGAAGCCGCTGGGCAAGCTCGGCCAGTTCGCGAGGCGGTGAGCGGATGGCGCTGGTCTGTCTGATTGTGCTGACGCGCGACGAGGAGGCGAACCTTCCGGCGCTGATCGAGAGCGCGCGCGGCCTCGACGCCGAACTGCACGTCGTCGACTCAGGCTCGACCGACCGCACCGTCGAGATCGCGGCGCAGGCGGGCGCGCAGATCCACCGCAGGCCCTGGAAGACCTATGCCGACCAGTTCAACTGGGCGCTTGGGTCGATCGCGACCGATGCGCCATGGACCATGCGCATGGACGCGGACGAGCGCTTCACCCCGGGCCTCGTGAGCGAGCTCAACGGCCTCCTCGCCACCCTGCCGGCCGAGGTGAGCGGACTGCGGCTGCGGCGGCAGGTGTGGTTCTGGGGCCGCTGGATCCGCCATGGCGGCTATTACCCGATCTGGCTGCTTCGCGTCTGGCGCACCGGCATGGGCCGCGTCGAGGACCGCTGGATGGACGAGCACGTGATCCTGTCCGCTGGCCGCGAGTTCGACCTTGCGCACGACATCATCGACGAGAACCGCAAGGGCCTGGGCTTCTGGACCGCGAAGCACAACGGCTATGCCGACCGCGAGGTCGAGGACATCCTGTCGGGCGCGCCCGACGATCCGGCGGGCCTCAGCGGCCAGGCGCGGCGGACGCGCCTGCTCAAGAACCGGCTCTATCTGCGCCTGCCGCTGTTCTTTCGGGCCTGGGCCTACTGGATGTATCGCTACGTCCTGCGCGGCGGCTTTCGCGACGGCATCCCCGGCCTCGTCTTCCATTTCCTCCAGGGGTTCTGGTACCGCTTCCTGGTCGACGCCAAGCTGGTCGAGCGCCGCCGCCTCGCCGCGCGCGACGAGAGCGGTCGATGACGTTGCATCGGCGTGCGCGATGCGGCGGCAGCGCCGTGGCGGCCGTATCGCGGCCGGGATGCGCTTCGCCTGCGGCAGGGCGGGCGGGCAGATGACCCGTCTCGTGCCGCATTTCCTGATCATCGGCGCAATGAAGTCAGGGACCACAACGCTCCACGACGATCTGCGGAGCAGCGACGAGTTCGCGCTCTCGGACATCAAGGAGCCCGCGATCCTCGCAACGTCGTCCGACGAGGCCGAGGCCGAGCGGCGCTATACCCGCCATTTCGCGCGCCTGCGCGGCGACATTCGCGGCGAGGCGAGCACCGTTTACACGCAGCAGCCGCGTCATCCCGACGTCGCGCTGCGCGCGCGGGCTGTCTGCGGGCCTGAGCTGCGGCTCGTCATGATCATGCGCGACCCGGTCGAGCGCATCCTCAGCCACCTGCGCCACGACCTCGCCGCGGGACGCTTCCGGCCGGGCGAGGAGGCGCGCGTGGTCGAGGAGTTACCCGACTACATCGCCGCCAGCGACTACCCGGCCCGGCTCCGCCCCTGGGTCGCGGCGTTCGGGGCCGAGCGGCTTCTCTGCGTCCCGTTCGACGCGCTGCGCCGCGACCGCGTGGCGGCCGTCCAGGGTGTCGTCCGCTTCCTCGGCGGGGACCCCGCAAGGGTCCGTCCGGGGAAGGAGGTCTCTAACCCCTCGGGCGGCCAGCGTGGCATCGCGCCGGGGCCGGTCGCACGCCTGGTGCGGTCCGATCTCTACCGCTATTCGCTCCGCCACCTGCTTCCCGCGCCGGTGCGGGAGACGGTCAGGCGGTTCGTTGCGGGCAGCCCTGTCGCGGCCGACGTCGGCTTGCCGCCCGACCTGCTGGCCCGCCTGCGCGAGCGCTTCGCGGGGATCGAGGGGGAGCTTGCCGCCCTGACGGGCCAGCGCGTTCGGCTGGGCGCTGGCGAGGGGGCGGGCAATGAGTGAGGCGCGGGCCGAGCCGCGCGGCGGCCGGCTTTCGGACTGGTGGCTCTATGCCGCGCGCGGTCTCGTGGTCGCGCTGCAGGCGCTCGTGTTCCTGCTGTTCGCGGCCCTCATGTCGCCCGACGAGTTCGGCCGCTTCGCCTTCGCGATCGCGGCGTCCCGGATGGTCGCGGCGGTGGTGTCGGGCGGCATGGCGGGCTACCTGCTGCGCGAGATCCCCTCGCGGCTCGCGCGGGGCGAGCGGCCGCTTTTCCTCGGGCGCATCGCGTTGCTTGGGGTCGGCCTGCCGCTCATTGCCACCCTTGGAGCCGCGCTTGCCGTGGGCGAGCTCCCGGTCGAGTTCGCGGCCTTCAGCGGCGTCGAGACCGGCGGCGGGACGCTGGTCACGGCGATCCTCGCGCTTGGTTTTGCCTTTTCGGTCGTCGGCGTGGCGGGAACGCTGGTGCGGGTGGGTGCGGGTTCGCTCGCCGGCATGGCGGTGCAGCAGGCGCTGCCCTTCGCCGCGCTCGCGCTTGCCATGGTGCCGCGGCTGTTCGGGATCGACTACGGGGTTATCGACCTCCTGACGGCCGCCGCGGCGCTGCTCATCGTGATCAGCGGGCTGATGATCCTGTGGCAGACGCGACCGACGATGCCGGGGGCGGCGTCCGGGGGCGCGACGCCGGGCCTTGGAAGGGCGCTGCGCGAGGCAGCGCCGTTCTGGGGCAACGGGATGCTGATCGCCCTCGCCACGCAGCTCGACATCGTGATCGCGGCGCTCTTCATTCCCAGCGCGGAACTGGGCAGCTACGCCCTGATCCGCAACATCGCCAACCTGGTCGCCATTCCGCGGATGATCGCGAACTGGGCGATCGCGACCCGCGTCGCCCGTGCCTGGGCTGCCGGCGATCGCGAAGGGTTGCGCTGCAGCGCCGACGAAGGGCGCCGGCTGTCGGCCCGCCCGGCGCTTGCCGGGGCGGGGGCGATCGCACTGGCGGCGCCGCTGTGGTTCACGCTCTACGGGGTCCCGGCGGGCGCGGCCTGGCCGTGGCTCGTGCTCGGGCTCCTGCTCGCGGCCAATCTCGCGACCGCACTGCTCGGCCTCGCCATCATCTATGCAAGCCAGTGCGGCCTCGAAGCGCTCACGCTGAGGGTCAGGATCGGGGCGCTGGTGCTCGGGGCCGCGGTCTCGGCCGCCGGGGGGGCGATCGCCGGCTCGCCGGGCGTCGCTCTCGGCTCGCTGGTGTTGACCCTTGCGCTCAATGCGACAATGACCGTGGCCGTGCGGGCACGCACCGGCATCGCCACAATCTAGCTTTGATTTGGATGGAGCTTTCGACGCGGGGCCGAGGTGCCGCGGCCGCTTCGGGGAACGGGATGGGCAACGCGATGCTGGCTCGACTGCGCGCTGCGATGGTCATGTCGTCGGCCCGGCTGAACGACATGCTCGCGCAGCATGCGCCGGGGCTCTGCCCGTTCGTCATGCTGGCCGAGTTCCCCCGCTCCGGCGTCAACTGGACGCGCGACCTACTGGCCGACTGCCTGCAGCTTCCCGTCCCGCGCCACGCCATGTTCCCCGTGACCTTCCCCGCGATCCTCCAGACCCACAGCGCGACCCCGATCCGCGGGATTCCCGTGGCCTACGTGCTGCGGGACGGGCGGGATGTATTCGTCTCGCATTTCTGGCACTGCGTCTCGGCGGTCGAGGGGGACGGCGCCTTGGCGCGGCGGGTGCTGCGCTTTCACCCCAGCCTTGGCGACGCGGCGTCCCCGGTCGAGGCGCGGATGACGCGCTTCTACGACGAATGGCGCAGGCGTCCCTCCGGCTCGCGCGCGAACTGGGGCGAGCATGTCCGCAACTGGCTGACGCCGGAGGCGGGCCGGGCGCCCGCAGTGATCCGCTTCGAGGCGCTCCGCAGCGATCCCCACGCGACGCTGCGCCGGGCGATCAGGGATCTCGGCATGCCTGCCCCCGAGAACTTCGTCATCGACTTCGCCGTCGAGCGCAATGCGCTGCACCGCCAGGTCTCGCGGAGCACTGGGCCGGTCGACAACCTCACCCGGCTGCGCCGCAAGGCCAGCGTCGGCGGCTGGCGCGGCGAGATGCCCGAGGCGTTGCAGCGCCGGTTCCGGGACGACTTCGGCGCGGCGCTCGCCCTCGCCGGCTATCCCGAGGTATAGAGGACCATGCTGCGCACGCTCCGCCTCGGCTATCTCTACCTTCTGTTCGCCGCGCTTGGCATGTACTGGATTCCGGCGCCGCTGGTCGAGGACACGCGCCTTTTTCAACTGCTGTTCCTCATCCTGATCGGCTTCACCGCCCTGAGCGCGCGGGCCCTGCTCGAGGTCGGCCGGATCATCGAGAACAACATCGTCATCTTCATGCTGTTTGCCGCCTGGGCGTTAACGGGGTTCCTGGGCGCCGCAACCGCCGCGACGAACTGGGACAGGATCGTCGTCATCCGCTTCACGTTCTACTTCGCCTCGGCGTTGTGCATCGTGGGCAACCTGAACGCGACGATGCAGTCGGGCCGCGCCCCCAGCTTCTCCATGTTCGGCTGGTCGGCGCTGGGCGGCTTCCTGTTCGGGATCTTCGTCCTCTCGGGGCTGTCGCCGCTCACCGTCAGCGGCATCGTCACCGCCGCGATCCAGACCGGGAATCCCGACCTCATCATCTTCAACCTGTTCGGCAATCGTGGCGTGCTCTACGCCGAGGGGGTCGAGTTCGCCGCGGTGCTGCGCCACACGATCTCGATGGTCTTCGTGGTTTGCGCGCTGCTCGCGATCTTCGACATCAAGCTGCATGGGATCTCGACGGCGAGGATCGTCCTCGTCGTCGGCCTGATCTTCATCGTCTTTCTCATGCAGAGCCGCTCGTCCTGGCTCTGTCTCGCGACAGGGGTGACCCTGGTTGGCATCCAGACCTTGCGAATCCCTCGCTTCAGCATTCTCAAGTTCACGATTTTCTTCGTCATTCTGGTTATTTCCGCGGCAGCCTTCATCAAGCTTCTGCCGCTGACCATCGCGCGCCTTAGCGAGGAGCGCTCGTTCGAGTCGCGCTCGGACTATCTCGGCGACTCGATCCTGCTGTTCCTGTCGCATTTCTTCGAGCCGGTGCCGCGCGCCATGATCGACGGCTCGCCGCACAACTTCATTTTCGACACCGCGCTCACTTCGGGCGTCTATGGCTTCCTGATCGCCACCGCGATCATTCTCTGGATCGTCTACACGGCGCTCAAGACCTGGAAGTTCGAGCGCTCCGGCGTATTCGTGGCGCTGCTGCTGATCTTCGTCATCCGCTCGTTCACCGTGGGCTCGGGGATTCCGGGGCCGGGCACGCTGATCGGACTGATGATGTTCTTCTGGTATCAGAAGGAACACGTCCTTCCCCAGCGCACGCGCCGGCAATCCGGGCCTGCCGGCGCCGACGCCGGGCCCGAGGCCGGCGCGGAGGGGCACCCGGACGGCGCGCCGCGGCGCACCGCCTGGGCGGACCCCAATCCCTGAGGCGTCAGACCTCGATCCACCGCGCGACGCCGGCATTGTAGCGCAGCGTCACGAGCTGCGAGCGCGAGGCCAGGGTTGTATCCGACCCGGCCTTGAGCACGATGTTCCCGGTGTTGTGCTTCACCACCACGTCGCGGGTGTCGACGAAGGTGCCAAGGAACACGAGCGTTCCGTTCGGCGCGTTCGTGACGTCGATCGTGTCGAGGTCATCGGTCGCGGCATTGCCCTCGGTGTCGATGATGATCCCGCTGCGGCCGTCATAGGCGATTGTGCCGTTCGCAATCACCTGCCGGTCCGAGGCAAGCGTCCCATGCGGAACCACCAGCGCCGGCGTCTTGATGCCGCTCAGACTGGTGTCCCAGTCACGATGGTTGAGCCGCAGGTTGCCGCCCGATGGGTCGTTGACGACGGTGGCGAAGGTCAGCTCTCGTAGGCTCGTGCGGGTGTTGTTGCCGAGATCGATCCGGAAGCCGCTCGCGGCCGTCTCGGCGCCGCAGCGCTCTATCGCGACGCCGCGTGCCGACGCGGCCGAAATCAGGATGTCCGAGGTGCCCGCAAGCACCCCTCCGGCACGGAACAGCCCGTTCACCGACAGGTTCACGGGTGTCGCCCCTCCGGGGCTGTCGGCGATCTCGACCAGAGGGGCGTCGATCGTGCCGTTGTCGAACGACACCACGTCACGGATGGCGACATGCGCGCATCCGCCCAGCCGCAGCCAGCCGTGATCGCAAAGCTCGAGCTGGAACCCCTCGAAGACGAGGCCCTTGAACCGGTTCGTGTCGGTGGTCTCGATCCGTGCCCAGGGCACCGACACGCCGTCGCAGCGCCGCACGTCGAAGCGGTTGGCGTTGAAGCGGTTCCCCGGGCCCGACCAGTCGATCACGCTCACGGTGTTGGACGCGGCCGCGTCCCAGAACTGCACGCGCCATGTCGCGTGGAACATCTGCGCGGTGGCGGGCGCCGAGGCGTTGGTGATCGTCGCCGCGTTGCTGTTCTGGATGATGTTGCGCACCGTGACGCCGAGGCGGGAGACCACGCCGCGGACGTCGAACATCGCGCCCGCGCCCGAGGTGCAGGTCAGCGACTCGGCCTCGATGGCGCTGTCGAGGAAACTCGCCGACGCGGCCATCACGAACATCGGCGCGCCGTCGCCGAAGTCGTTGACCAGCCGCGCATCGGCAAAGCTCAGCTTGCGGCGCGTGCCGTCGAGGTTAAGTCCGCGCAGACGGTAGGTGCCCGCCGGCCCGTAGATCCGGCCCGACACCGCAAGGGCCGCGGCGAATGCCGCCGTGCTGTCCGCCACGCCAGACGGATCGGCGCCGGCGGCGACCACGTTCACACCCTGCGGGTCCTCGACGATCTCCCACCAGCCGCCATTCGCCGCGTCGGTGCTGCCGTCCGGCAGGTGGCGATCCATGGTGCGCAGCTTCAGCGCGTGCGCGGGCTCGGCTGGCGCTCGGCGGTAGGCCACGGGATGCAGCCCCACGCCGCCGAGATCGAGCCGCCCGATCGTGGCGGGGACCTCGAGGCCGCCCGCCGTCCCGGCAGTGGCGGCGCTCGCCCGGCCGCTGCCCGCGGTCACCAGCAGATCCATCTTGGCGCGGCCCGGCGCGTCCAGAACGCCGGCCAGGCCATCGCCCGCGGTCGGGATCTCGACCGTGTCGCCGCTGTCCGAGATCAGGAACACCGCCTGCGCGTCGCGTTGCAATGCCGTGAAGCCGCCACCGCGCCGCCCAAAACTCACGGCGCAGGGGCGCCGATCGAGCCAGTCCTTCATTCGCATCGAGGAACTCCCTTGCCCAGGTCTCGGCCGGAACCTAGGCGCGCCCCAAGTGGCGTTGCGCGGGAGGGCGAGGAGCGCGCGCCCGGCCCGGGGCGCCCGCCGCGTGCGGCGGTTGTGGCGGCTGGACCTTCATGGTAGTTTCCGGCGCTGTGGGGTGTGGACTGCGGCCGTATCGGTTTCAGCAGGCAGGCGTGGCGTAATCGCTCGTTGGGAGCAAGGTGGGAATGAACGAGAGCAAGCCTTTGAGGGGCAGGGCCGTCAACACGCCCGAGCCCGGTCCTTCGGGCGATCGGTCGGCCGATCTCGACCTGCGCGGCATAACGCTGCTCCTGCGGCGCCGGGTGTGGACCATCGTTCTCATCACCTCGCTGATGGTCGCGCTGGCTGCCTACTACCTCAGCGTGGCGACGCCGTTCTACAGCGCCGAGGCGGTCGTTGCCGTCGACAACCGCAAGGAAAACGTCGTCAGCTTCGATGCGGTCGTGGCCGGCGTGCAGAACGACTTCGCGGGCATCAAGCTCCAGTCGCACATCATCGAGTCGCGCGCGCTGATGGAGCGGGTCGTGACCGCGCTCGATCTGACCAGCGACCCCGAATTCAACCCCCTTCTCGTGCCGCCCGAGTCGCCGGGTCCCATCGCGCTGGTGATCGGCGGCATCCGCAGCCTGATCGCCTTGGTCTCGCCCGCCGAGGAGCCCGAGGCCGTCCCCGAGCTGACGCCCGAGCAGAAGGCCCGGCTGGCGACGATTGTGGCGGTCGACCTGCTGTCCGCCGCAGTGACAGTGACGCCGGACGACTGGGCGCCGGTGTTCGCGATCTCGGTCAGGACGCAGGACGCCGCGAAATCGACACTGATCGCGAACACGGTGGCCGAGAAGTACATCCTCGACCAGCTCGAATCCAAGTTCACCGCCGCCGAGCAGGCCGCGCTGTGGCTGTCGGACCGCGTGGCCGAGCTCAAGGTCCGGCTCGAGAACGCCGAGTCGCGCCTCGCCGACTACACGGCCGGGTCGAGCGTGCTCAGCGAGGAGGCGCTGGAAGCCGAGAGCCGGCAGATCAAGGAGCTGCGCGACCGCCTCGACCGGGCGCGGGCGCTGGTCGACGCCGCCTCGGACGGACGCGCCGGGGTCGAAAGGCTGCTCTCCCAGGGGCAGCCCATCGCGGCGGCCCGCCTGATCGAGGCGCCCTCGCCGGCGCTCGCCTCGCGGCTGCAGCGTCTCGATGGCCTGGCCGAGCCCTATCCTGCGGACCTCGTCGACGCGATCGCGGCCCTCGTGCAGCTCGATCTCGACCGCGCGACGCAGCAGGCGCGCGACGCGGCGCAGAACCTGCCGCTGCTCGAGCGCACCATCGCCGACCTCGAGGCGCGGCGCGAGGCCAAGTCGGCCGACCTCATCAAGGTCAAGGAGCTCGAGCGGGAGACCGAGGCGACGCGGACGCTCTACGAGTATTTCCTCCAGCGCATGAACGAGATCTCGGTGCAGCAGGGTCTGCAGGAGGCGGATGCCCGGGTCCTCTCCGAGGCGGTGGTGCGCCCCATCCCCACCTCGCCGAACAAGATGTCGACCATGCTCCTCGCCATCGCGGGGGGTGGGGTCTTCGCCGTCCTGTTCGTGCTGATCTCCGAGTATCTCAACACCCGGATCCAGACGCGCGAGGACGTGGCCCGCATCACCTCGGTCCCCGTGATCGCCGAGGTGCCGCAATCCAGCGGGCGCGGGCGCCGGCGGCTCGTCAACATGCTGGTCGAACAGCCCGGCTCGCGCTTCGCCGAGGCGGTGGGCAACATGCATGCCACGCTCATGCTGTCGAACATCGACACGCCCCCGCAGGTCGTGATGTTCAACTCTGCGGTGCCCGGTGATGGCAAGAGCTCGCTGTCGGTCTCGTTCTCGGTGATGGCCGCCCGCGCGCGCCGCCGGACGGTGCTGATCGAATGCGACCTTCGCCGCCCGGTGATGAAGGAGTTCTTCGGCGATCCGGCGGCAACGGGCGGCACGAAGTCGGGACTCGTCGCGCTCCTCTCGGGCGAGACGGCGCTCGACGAGGCGATCCATCACGACGAGCGCAGCGGGGTTGACGTGATCTTCGCCGAGCGGACGCGGAACTACACGATGGACGTGTTCTCCTCGGCCGCCTTCGCGCGCCTGATCGCCGAACTGCGCAAGCGCTACGATTTCATCGTGCTCGACACGCCGCCGGTGCTCGTGGTGCCCGATGCCCGGCTGATCGCGAGCCACGCCGATGCGACCGTCTTTGCCATCCGGTGGAACGTCTCGACGCGCGAGGTGCTGGGCTCGGCGCTCCAGCTCTACCGGCAGGCCGACCTGCCCGTGACCGGCATCGTGATGAACCGGATCAATCCCCGGAAGCTGGCGCGCTACGGCTACGGCTATTACTCGTACCGCTCGATCGACAAGTATTATGGTGCGCGCTGAGCCGTTCCCGGCGCCGCCCGCACCAGCCCCTGCAAGCCGCGTGGCAAGGGACCGGCCGCGGCGGAGCCGCGCCGACCGTACGTCACGCTTCCGCCCCGGCGCCGGCGAGCACCGCGACTCCCGGCGGAATCCGGCTGCCCGGCGGGATCCTGAGGAAGGCCGTGATCCAGGCACCTTCGCCGATCTCGACCGGCTCGCAGAAGAACGCGAAGCGCGGGTCGTTCCAGTCGTGATTGCCGGTGAAGATGTAGACGCCCTGGCTCACGCAGACATTGGCGCCGATCCGCACGGTAGTGTGGTTGTCGATCCAGACGCCCTCGCCGATCCAGCTGTGATCGCCGATCTCGAGGAACCACGGCGACTTGATCGAGACGCGCGGCTTGATGGTCAGCCCCCGGCCGACCCGGGCGCCGAAGGCGCGCAGCAGCGTGCATTTGACCGAGGCCGGGATCAGCCCGAGGATCGCCCCCTGGAAGAACAGGGCATTGACCAGATACCACGCCGCACGGCGCCCAAGGCCCGGATTCCCCGGGATCTCGGGCCGCTCGAAGCGGCCAAGGTCGAGGCGCGCGATCGGTCTGAAGCGAAGCCGGTTGTCCGACAAGGCGGGCCTCACAGGCAGGCCGGTCATGGCGCCTCGGGCGGGGAATGGGGCGCAACCGGGGAAGGAACGGAAGTCCATGGCTAGCAGATTCTCCGCATCGCCAAAAGCCGCAAGCCACGCCGGGCGGCACCGTCGTCGCCTGCCCGCCCGATACCGCGTGCCCGCGCCGTGAGGGAGATGCGCGCAAGATCGGGCGAGACAACGCAGGACGGTCAGTTTCGCGGCCGGGAGGGGGCGGGCATCGTCCATGTCATCGCGGGGCTCGACAATCCCACGGCAGGCCCATCCTACTCGGTCGCGGGGCTCGTCCGGGCGCAGGCGCGGCTTGGCGCGGATGTCTCGATCTGCTCGGCCGGCGGCTCCGCGGACCCGGCCTGTCCCTATCCCGACCTCCGCTTCCCCATCGACTTCGCGGGGTGGCCGCTGGTGGGGCGGCTGCGCTTCTCGGCGCCGCTGCGGCGCGCGCTGGTCGGGACGCGCTGGAGCATCGTCCACGATCACGGCCTCTGGCTCATGCCGAACATCTACGCCGCCCGGGCAGCCCACGCGCAGGGCGCGAAGTTCGTCGTCGCGCCGCGCGGGATGCTGTCACCGGTCGCGCTCGGCTTCTCGGCCATGCGCAAGGCGCTGTTCGGGCTGGCCTTCCAGCGCCGGGCGCTCGCGCAGGTCGACATGTTCCACGCGACCAGCGAGGCCGAGGCCGAGGAGATCCGCGGCCTCGGCCACCGCCAACCGGTCTGCGTCGTCCCGAACGGCGTCGCGCTGCCCGACGAAGCCCTGCTCGCCTCGGCCCCGAAGTCCGGACGGACGGTCGTCTCGCTGGGGCGCATCCATCCCAAGAAGGGCCTCGATCGCCTGCTGCGCGCCTGGGGCCTGATCGAGGACCGACATCCCGGCTGGCGCCTGCTGGTCGTCGGGCCCGACGAGGGCGGTCATGCCGCCGAGCTGCGGGCGCTGAGCCGGAAACTCGGGCTCGCCCGGGTCGAGTTGCGCGGGCCAGCGCTCGGCGAGGACAAGGTCCGGCTGCTGGCATCCTCGGACCTGTTCGTTCTGCCCAGCCTGAACGAGAACTTCGCCATGACGGTGGCAGAGAGCCTTTCGGCCGGAACCCCGGTCATCTCGACCAGGGGCGCGCCCTGGGCCGACCTCGACACGCAGGGATGCGGATGGTGGATCGAGCACGGCGTCGACGCGCTCGCCGCTGCGCTGTCCTCCGCGCTCGACCTGCCGGCGTCGGCGCGTACCGCGATGGGACGCAGGGGGCGCGCGTGGATGGAGGCCGACTTTTCCGAGGACGCGATGGCCCGGCGCATGCTCGCGGCCTATGGCTGGCTGTGGGGCGAGCGCGATCGGCCGGACTGGGTTCTGCCCGCCGCGGGCGCGACAGCATCGGTCGGCCGCGCCGCATGAAAGGGGGTGATCGCGTCGCCCGACCGGTCCCTCGGTGCCACACCCAGCGCCAGCGGTTCGGACCGGACGTGCGGGGCCGGGCACGCATGGCGGCAGGAGCGGGCAGGGCGGGAGGAATGGTACCGACGCAGGGACTTGAACCCCGGACCCCCGGATCCACAATCCGGTGCTCTAACCAACTGAGCTACGTCGGCACGTGGAGGCCCCTTTACCGCCGGGCGCGGGAATTTTCAAGGACCTCCGCCGGGGATTCAGCGATCGGGGCTGTATCCATTAACCGAATGGCGTAGCATCTCGCGCAAGCGTCACAATTACAGGGTCGCCGGGGCGTCTTACGATGGGCATGAACAAGGAATCCGATGTCGAAGCGACCCTTTCGGTCGGGCCGACATCGATCGGGATGGTGAGGATCTATGTCGAGGGAGAGGGATTCGAGATCCCGATGGACTTCGACCCGGACGAGGCGCTCGAGATCGCCGAGGAGATCCGCGCCGCTGCCGAGCGGGCCCGCGGCACGCGCGGCGGCGCGAAGCGGGGTTCGCCCGCGCCGCGCCGCGACCGGTCGCGCTGACCGCGCCGCCGCGGACGGCCGGGCCGGTCGGACAGCATGCAGAGCGTGAGCCAAGGGACCGACGCGACGGAGCCGGGCGCCGATCTGCCGATCGCGCTCGCGGCGGTGACCGTGGCCGGCCAGTGCCGCGAGCGCAGCCCCGTCGACATCGCCCTGTTCGGCGATGCGGTCGAGCGGTTCGTCGACCGCTTCGCCGATCCGCTCGCGGGCGAGGCGCTGCTGGCGCGCGCGCTGGCCGAGGGCGCGGCCGAGGGATCAGCAACCCTCGTGACGGCCGCCGGGGCGCGCGCGTTCAGGGTCAGCCTGTGGCGCCAGCGGGGCGGGGACAAGATCCGCCTCCTCGCCGCCTTTGCTGCGCTGGGGCGTGGCGCGGCGCCGGGCGATGGGTCAGTCTCGCCCCACGCCGCCCGCATCGCCCATGACATGCAGGCGCCCCTCGGCGCGCTGATCGCCTCGGGCGATGCGCTGCGGGCCGAGGCGTTGGAGCCTCGCCCCGACCGCGTCGCGCGTCACGCCGCCGATATCACCGCCGCGTCGTGGCGCATGCTGCGGCTCGCGGGGGACCTGCTGGACCTCGCCGCGTCGGGCGGCACGGGGGGCATGCGCGGGCCCTCGTGGAGGTCGATCTGCACCGCCTGCTTGGCCGGGCACGCCGGATGGCGCTGGCCGAGGCGGCGGCGGCCGAAGTCGCGCTCGAGCCGCTGGCGGTGCCAGGCTGCGGCCCGCTGCCGGGGGTGCTGAGCGACGAGTCCGTCCTCGGCGGCGTGATCGACGACCTGTTGCGCCACGCGATCCGGGCGGCCGGCGAAGGCGGCGCCGTCCGCGTCGCCATCGAGGGCACGGCCGAGCAGGGCCTCGCGGTAGCGATCCGCGGGACTTCGGCGGGTGCGCGGGCGGCCCGGCGGCGCGCGCGGTCCGAGATCCGGCTGCCAGGCGCGGCGGCGCCCCGGCCCGACGCCGCGCTGCGAGAGGCGGCCGCGATGGCGGGCGGAACGCTGGACATGCGCTCGGGCAGCGGGGGGGATGTACAGGCGCGCCTGGGGTTCTCGCCCTCGCGCTGCCTCGAGGCGGCTGGCGACGCCTGAGTCACACGCGGGGGCTTAGGCTCAACGCATTGATCCCGAACGGATTCGAAAGCCACCCGCGAGCGCGGGGCCACGGTTGCGCACAGCCCCATCCCCGGCGCATGATCGCGCGGACGAGGTTGGGGAGAGGGGGCAGGGCATGGCCGGACTGGCGCGACGGGATTGGGTCCCGGCACGGGCGGAGACGCTGGTGCAGGAAATTGCCGGAGACGCGGCGCGCCTCGCCCCCGCCGCCGTGGCGGACGAGATCGAGCGCCTCGCCGCCTGGAACCGGCGCATCCACGAGGCGGAGTGCGTGAACCTCAACCCCGCCACCAACATGATGAATCCGCGCGCCGAGGCGCTGATGGCGCAGGGGCTGGGCCCGCGCCCGTCACTGGGCTATCCGGGCGAGAAATACGAGATGGGGCTCGAGGCCATCGAGCGGATCGAGGCGATCGCGGCGGAGCTTGCCTCCGAGGTGTTCCGCGCGCCCTATGCCGAAGTCCGCGTGGCCTCGGGGGCGCTTGCGAACCTCTATGCCTTCATGGCCTGTGCGAAGCCGGGGGACGCGATCATCGTGCCGCCCTCCGAGATCGGCGGGCATGTGACGCATCACGAGGCGGGGGCGGCCGGGCTCTACGGCCTCGCGATCCACCGCGCGCCGGTCGCCGCGGATGGCTACACGGTGGATGTGGAGGGCCTGCGCGATCTCGCGCGGCGGGTGCAGCCCAGGCTGATCACGCTGGGCGGCAGTCTCAACGTCGTGCCGCATCCTATTCGTGAGGCGCGGGAAATCGCCGACGAGGTGGGCGCGCGCCTGCTGTTCGACGCGGCCCATCTGTGCGGCATGATCGCCGGCGGCGCCTGGCCCGACCCGCTGGCCGAGGGCGCACATCTGATGACCATGTCCACCTACAAGTCGCTGGGTGGTCCGGCGGGCGGCCTGATCGTGACGACGCAAGCCGAACTCGCGCGGCGGCTCGACGCCATCGCGTTTCCGGGGCTGACGGCGAATTTCGACGCGGGGCGCGTGGCGGCGCTGGCGGTCACGCTGGCGGACTGGAAGGCCTGCGGCACAGCGTATGCCGCAGCGATGCGCGAGACCGCGGCGGCGCTGGCGGCGGCGCTGGCGGCCGAGGGGGTCGAGGTGTTCGCGCCGGGCGGCGTCGCCACCCGCTCGCACCAGTTCGCGTTGCTGGCGGCACCCCTCGGCGGCGGGCAGGCGGCGGCGCGGCACTTGCGGCGGGCGAGTATCCTGACCTGCGGCATCGGCCTGCCGCTGTCGCCGGTCGCGGACGATCTCAACGGGTTGCGGCTGGGCGTGCCCGAGGTGGTTCGCGCCGGAATGGGGCCGGGCGACATGCCGGAACTCGCGCGCCTGATCCGCCGCGCGCTGGGAAACGACCCGGAAGGCGTGGCGCCCGAGGTGGGCGCGTTCCGCCGGCGGTTCACGGGGGTTCATTTCGTCGCCGCCTGACCGGCAGGTCGGATCGTCAACCCGGCCCCGAGCCGGGACCTTGCGGGACGGGGATGACCCCAAGGAGGCCCCGGGTCGAGCCCGGGGCAACGCGACGTGCCAAGGTCCCGGGAATGCCCGGGGCTGCGTGTCTGGAGCGGCGCTCCTACCGGTCGGTCAGCCGCACGAGCCGCTCGGCCGCCATGCGGGCGAAGCGCAGTGTCACGGCCTTCCGGCGGGCGGCCGCGACGGGGTCGTGCGGGGCCATGCGGATCACCTCGGCGCCCCATTGGTCGGCCAGGATGAGGCCGTGGTCGGGCGGCAGGATCTCGGCCGGGAAGCTTTCGGGAACCGCAAAGAAGAAGCGATCGCACCATGGCAGATAGTCGATCCACTTCGCGTCCGACATGAAGTCGGCGCGGGACGATTTCACCTCGACGCACCAGATCTCGCCCTTCGGTCCCAGAGCGCAGAGGTCCATGCGCCGCCCGTCGGTCGTGGGAAACTCGACGATGGCGGCGAGGCCGCGCTGGGCGAGCATCCGCGTGACACCGCGGGCAAGGGCGATCCCGGGGGCCTCGGGCGTCATTGGGCTAGCGCGCATCGCCTTCCCTCCATCCGAACAAGGCGAGGATGGCGGGAACAGACGGCGAACGTCAAGCCCGGCCGTCAGTCCGCGACGGCGCCCTCGACCGCCTCGAGGTTGAAGGCGGCGGCCATCAGCGCGCGGGCATATTCGGTGCGGGGGCGCTCGAACACCTCGTCGGCGGTGCCGCTCTCGACCACCTCGCCCGCGCGCATGACGATCATGCGGTGCGCCATGGCGCGCACCACCCGCAGGTCATGGCTGATGAACAGGTATCCCAGCCGGTAGCGCCGCTGCAGGTCGCGCAGCAGGTCGACGATCTGGGTCTGCACGGTCATGTCGAGCGCCGAGGTCGGCTCGTCCAGCACGACGAATTCGGGCTTGAGGATCATCGCGCGCGCGATGGCGATGCGCTGGCGCTGGCCGCCCGAGAACTCGTGCGGGTAGCGGTCCATCATCGCGGGGTCGAGGCCGACTTCCTGCATCTGTCGGGCCACCGCCTCGCGCGCCGTGAGCCCCGGCTCGCGCAGGCCATGGACGCCCAGCCCCTCGGCGATGATCTCCGCCACCGACATGCGCGGGCTGAGCGAGCCGTAGGGGTCCTGGAACACGATCTGCATGTCGCGCCTCAGCGCCCTGAGCCCGCGGCCGCGAAGGTCGTGGATCTCGCGACCGAGGAAACTGATGCGCCCGCCCGCCGGGATGAGGCGCATGAGGCCGAGCGCGAGCGTCGTCTTGCCCGAGCCGGATTCGCCCACCACGCCCAGGGTCTCGCCGCGATTGAGCGTGAGGTCGATGTCGGTGACCGCCTTGATGTGGCCCACCGTGCGCTTGAAGAAGCCGCGCTTTATGGGGAACCAGACGCGGACGCGCTCGCCGGTCAGCAGGGGCTCGGCGCCGTCGTCGGGCGGCGTCGCGCGGCCCTTGGGCTCGGCGGCGAGAAGCTTCCGAGTGTAGGGGTGCTCAGGGCGGTCGAACACCTGCGCGACGGGGCCGGTCTCGACGATCCTGCCCGCCTGCATCACCGCCACCCGGTCGGCCACGCGGCGCACGATGCCGAGGTCGTGGGTGATGAACAGCATCGACAGCCCCTCGGCCCGCCTCAGCTCCGCCAACAGCGCGAGGATCTGCGCCTGTATGGTCACGTCTAGCGCGGTGGTGGGCTCGTCGGCGATCAGGAGTTCAGGCTTGTTCGCCAGCGCCATGGCGATCATGACGCGCTGGCGCTGCCCGCCCGAGAGCTGGTGCGGCCAGGCGCCTAGGCGGGTCTCGGGGTCGCGGATGCCAACCTTGGTGAGAAGCTCGACGATCCGCTCGCGCGCCGCCATGCCGGTGAGGCCCTGGTGCAGCGCCAGGCTCTCGCCGATCTGCTTCTCGATGGTGTGGAGGGGATTGAGCGAGGTCATCGGCTCCTGGAAGACGAAGCTGATGTCGTTGCCGCGGATGTCCCTCAGCGTACGGGCGTCGGCGCCGATCATTTCGCGCCCGCGCCACGTCACCGAGCCCGCGACCTCGGCCGTGTCGGGCAGCAGCTTGACGGTGGCGAGCGCGGTGAGCGACTTGCCCGAGCCGGATTCGCCCACCAGCGCCAGCGTCTCGCCCCGCGCGATCGTGAGCGAGACACCGTCCACCGCACGGGTCTCGCGCCCCTCGGCGCGGAAGGTGATCGAGAGGTCGCGGACCTCGAGCAGGGTCTCGATCATCGCGCCCTCACCGGAAGGTCTTGCGGGGGTCGAAGGCGTCGCGCACGCCCTCGAACACGAAGACCATCAGCGACAGCATGATCGCGAAGGTCAGGAAGGCGGTGATCGCAAGATGTGGGTCCTGCAGGTATTTCTTGCCCTGCAACGCCAGCTCGCCCAGCGAGGGATAGCCCTGTCCCAGCCCGAAGCCGAGGAAGTCTAGCCCCGCGAGCAGCCCAATCGAAGCCGTCAGCATGAAGGGCAGCAGCGTCAGCGTCGCCACCATCGCGTTCGGCAGCAGGTGGCGCACCATGATGCGCCAGTCGCCCACGCCCAGCGCGCGCGCCGCCTGCACGTATTCGAAGTTGCGGGCGCGCAGGAACTCGGCCCGCACGACGCCGATGATGGCGGTCCAGCCGAAGGCCACGAAGATGAAGAACATCACCCACAGGTTCGGCGCCAGCACGGACGAGATGATCAGGATCACGTAGAGCGTGTTCATCGACGACCAGACCTCCTCGACCCGCTGGAAGGTCAGGTCGACCCAGCCGCCGAAGAACCCCTGCGCCGCCCCTGCCAGGACTCCGATCATGGCCGAAAGCGCGGTGACTCCGAAGCCGAACAGGACCGAGAGCCGAAAGCCGTAGATCACGCGCGCGAGCACGTCGCGGGCCTGGTCGTCGGTGCCAAGCCAGTGGCGGGCGTCGGGGGACGATGGGGCGGTGGCGACCTCGTAATCCACGGTCGAATAGCTGAACGGGATGAGCGGCCAGAGGATCCAGCCTTTCGCCTGCCCCTCGGCCACCGGCGCGGGGCCGAGGCCATCGGCCTGATCGAGGCAGCCCTCGATGTTGCCGCCCGTGCGGATCAGGCATTGCACCACGGGGTCGGAATAGACGGCCGCGGTCTCGAAATCGCCGCCGAAGAAGGTTTCGGGGTAGTCGGTCATCAGCGGCGACAGAAGCGCGCCCTGGAAGCGGATCAGGATCGGCCGGTCGTTGGCGATCAGCTCGGCGCAGAGGCTGAGCAGGAACAGCACGCCGAACAGGCGCAGGCTCCACAGCGCCCGGCGGTTCGCGCGGAAGTTCCGCACGCGGCGCCGGTTGAGCGGCGAGAGCGTGAACAGGCCGCGCGCAGGGGCGGGGATAGCGGGGGCAGGGGCCTCCATCTCAGCCCTCCCGCCGCTCGAAGTCGATGCGCGGGTCGATCCAGACATAGGTGAGGTCCGAGATCAGCTTCACCACCAGCCCCATCAGCCCGAACAGGTAGAGCGTGCCCAGCACCACCGGATAGTCGCGGTTGACCACCGACTCGAAGCCCAGCAAACCCAGACCGTCGAGCGAGAACACCGTCTCGACGAACAGCGCGCCGGTGAAGAAGATCGACACGAACGCGCCCGGAAAGCCCGCGATCACGATCAGCATGGCGTTGCGGAAGACATGGCCGTAGAGCACGCCGCGCTCGGAAAGGCCCTTGGCGCGGGCGGTCATCACGTATTGCTTGCGGATCTCGTCGAGGAACGAGTTCTTGGTGAGCAGCGTCAGCGTCGCAAAGCCCGAGATCATCATGGCGCTCACCGGCAGCACGATGTGCCACAGGTAATCGACCAGCTTGCCCCACAGGCTGAGGCTCTCCCAGTTCTCGGACGTGAGGCCCCTCAGCGGGAACCACTGCACGTAGGAGCCGCCGGCGAAGAACACCAGCAGGATCACCGCGAACAGGAACCCGGGGATCGCGTAGGCCGCGATGATCACGCCCGAGGTCACCGCGTCGAAGCGCGAGCCGTCGCGCACCGCCTTGGCGATGCCGAGCGGGATCGACACCAGATACGAGATCAGCGTGGTCCACAGTCCCAGCGAGATCGAGACCGGCATCTTCTCGAGGATCAGGTCGATGACCGAGACCGATCGGTAGAAGCTCTCGCCGAAGTCGAAGCGCAGGTAGTTCCAGACCATGATGCCGAATCGTTCGAGCGGCGGCTTGTCGAGGCCGAACTGGCGCTCGAGTTCCTTGATGAAGTCCGGGTCGAGGCCCTGAGCACCGCGATAGCTGCTTTCGCCTGCGCCGGCCGCGGTGCCCGTGCTGCCGCCCGTCCCCTCGCCGCCGCCGGTGAAGCGCTCGGTCGCGCCGCCGCCATGGGCGCCCTCGTCGATCTGGACGAGGATCTGCTCGACCGGCCCGCCCGGCGTGAACTGGATGATCAGGAAATTCAACGCCATGATCCCCAGCAGCGTGGGGATGATCAGCAGCAGGCGGCGAAGGATGTAGGCTCCCATGCGGGCCTCAGCCCCCGATCCGGTCTTTGAGGCGGGCGAACTTCGCTGGATCGACCCACCAAAGGTCGAAATTGCCCAGGCTGAAGTCGGGCTTCACCTCGGGCCGGTCGTAGATGTCCCAGTAGGCGATGTGGTGCGAGGCCTTGGACCACTGCGGCACCCAGATGTGCATCGCCCTCAGCAGCCGGTCGAGCGCGCGCACGGCGTCGGTGAGGGTGTCGCGATCCTCGGCGCGCTCGACGATGTCGATCAGGCGGTCGACGGCGGGGTTGGCCACGCCCGCGGTGTTGTCCGAGCCTGGCGAATTCGCGCTCGAGGAATGGAAGTAGTCCCGCAGCTCGACACCGGGCGTCAGCGACATCACCTTGCGGTCGGTGGTGATGTCGAAGTCGAAATCGTCCATACGCTGGCGATACTGTGCGGGGTCGATCACCCGGTTCGTCGCCGCGATGCCGATACGCTCGAGATTGCGGATATAGGGCACGGTGATCCGCTCGAAGGCCGATGAGGCGTCGAGGAACTCGATCTCCAGAAGCTCGCCCGCGGCGTTGCGCCGCTTGCCGTCCACGATGGTCCAGCCGGCGGCGTCCAGAAGCTCGGCCGCCTCGCGCAAGGCGCGCCGGTTACGGCCCGAGCCGTCGGTGACGGGCGGGACGTAGGCGGGGCCGAAGACGTCCTCGGGCAGGTCGGGCGGCAGCTCGGCGGCGAGGCGCTCGAGCAGCGCGGTCTCGCCTGGGGTGGGCAGGCCCGACGCCTCCATCGGGCCGCCCTCGAAGAAGCTGTCGGTGCGGGTGTAGAGATCGTAGAACAGCGTCTTGTTCGACCACTCGAAGTCGAAGCAGATCGCGATGGCCTTGCGCACGCGGGGGTCGGCGAACTTCGCTCGGCGCAGGTTGAACCAGTAGCCCTGCGTGCCCGAGGGACGGTTGTCGGGCAGGGTCTCGCGCACCACGTCGCCGCGCGCGAGCGCCGGGAAATCGTAGCCCGTGGCCCATTGCTTGGACCAGAATTCCTCGTTGAACAGGAACTTCCCGGCCTTGAACGCCTCGAAGCTGGCCGAGCGGTCGCGGTAGTACTCGAAGCTGATGCGCTGGTAGTTCCAGCGGCCGCGGTTCACCGGCAGGTCCTTGCCCCAGTAATCGTCGCGCAGGGCATAGGTGATGACGCGGCCGGGGTCGGCGCTCTCGACTCGGTAGGGGCCCGAGCCGAGGATGGGCGTGAGGCTCGATGCGGCGAAGTCGCGCCCCTCCCACCACTTCGCCGACATCACCGGCAGGCCAGCGACGGCCATCGGCAGGTCGCGCCGCGCGGCGTTCGGGTCGAAGTCGAAGCGCACGCGGTGCGGCCCCTCGACGGTCACGCCCGTGACGGCCGCGTATTGCAGGCGGAACGAGGGGTGGCCCTTCTCTCGCCGTATGTTGAAGGAGAGCGCCACGTCCTCGGCGGTGACGGGACTGCCGTCAGCGAAGGTGGCCTCCGGGCGCAGTTCGAAGGCGGCCCACATCCGGTCCTCGGGGTATTCGATCGACCGGGCGACGAGGCCGTACATCGAATCCGGCTCGTCCGCCGCGCTGTCCATCAGCGAGTCGAAGGTGAGGCCGGTCAGCGTCGCCGGGTTGCCCTTGAGGATGAAGGGGTTGAGGCTGTCGAACGTGCCGGGCCCGCCGCCGGTCGAGAAGGTGCCACCCTTGGGCGCCGCGGGGTTCACGTAGTCGTAATGGGCAAAGCCCTCGGGATACTTGAGGTCGCCGAAGGCAGACACGCCATGGGCGCGGATGATGCCGTCGGCCGCCTGCGCCGCCGCAAGGCGCGGCATGAGGCTCGCCGCCGCCATGCCAAGGCCGATCTGTCCGAACTTCCGCCGTGTCCAGCGCATGCTGACCCCATGTCGTTCGCCCGCCCTTACGGTTAGGGCGAAGGCGGGGGGGTTTCAAGCTGAGGCGCCCGTCGCGGCGGATTAAAAATATGAAACCGCGCCGCAATGTTCGTTGCGGCGCGGTCCGGAAGTGCCTCGGGAGCGGAGTTATTCCAGCGGCGCGGGGCTGCCGTCGGCCTCGTTGAGGTAGACGATCAGGTCGGCGCGGTCCTCGGCATCCTTGACGCCCGCGAAGGACATCTTGTTGCCCGGCGCGAAGCCCTTCGGGTCGGCGAGGAAGGCGTCGAGCTGTGCGGCGGTCCATTCACCGCCCACGCCCTTGAGCGCGTCGGAGTAGGAGAAGCCCTCGGCGCTGGCCACCGGGCGGCCGACGACGCCCCAGAGATAGGGGCCCACGCGGTTCTTGCCCTGCTCGAGCGTGTGGCAGGCCTTGCACTTGTTGAAGACCTTGGCGCCGTCCTCGGCCGAGGCGTCGGCGAAAGCGCCGGTCGCGGCGGCCACGGCGGTTTCGGCCGCGCCCTGCACGGCCTCGGCCGCCTCGCCCGCGGCCTCGACCACCGCTCCGGCGGCGGCGCCAGCCGCCTCGCTCACGGCTTCGGTCGCGGTTTCGGCCGCGGTCGCCGCTTGCTCACCGGCGGTCTCTGCCGCGGCGCCAGCCGCTTCGGCGGCATCGGTCGCGGTCTCAGCGGGCGCGGCGGCGAGCTCGATCGGCGAGCCGTCGGCCTCGTTGAGCCAGGCGATCAGGTTCACCCGGTCCTGCGGCTTCTTCATGCCGCCATAGGCCATCTTGGTGCCCGGCGCGTAGCCCTTGGGGTTCTCGAGGAAGGCGCTGAGGTGCTCGAGGTCCCAGACGCCGTCCTTGGAGCTCAGCGCCTCGGAGTAGCTGAAGCCCGACGCCGCCGCGATGTCGCGGCCGACGACGCCCCAGAGATAGGGGCCGACGGCGTTCGCGCCTTCCTCCATCTTGTGGCAGGCGCTGCACTGCTTGAACAGCTTCTCGCCCGCCGCCGCGTCGGCCGAGGCCACCAGAGCCGCGAGGTCGACGGTCTCGGTTTCGGCCCCGGCGGTCTCGGCGCCCTCGATCTCGACGGCGTAGGCAAGCACCTCGTCATGCCCGACGCCGTAGATCTGCTCGGAGAAGAAGCCCAGCAGCAGGAAGAGCAGGAACGCGCCGAGCACGGCGCCAGCGATCTTGTTGAACTCGCCTGAATCCATGGGTCTCACATCCTCCATCGCCCGTCGCAGGGCATAGCCGTTTGCGGGGCTGAATAGCGCCTTCCCCAAGGGCTTGCCAAGCCGTATAAGCCGCGACCAAACGCCTGAGGAGAGGTTTTTCGGGTGGTGGACGCGCCGGGCATGGCGCGGGAGGGGTGGGATGAACACGGAGCTGACGGGCAGAATCGCCTTCCAGGGCGAGATCGGCGCCTTCTCGCACCAGGCCTGCCGCGAGGTCTATCCGGCGATGGAGCCCTTGCCCTGCGCCACTTTCGAGGACGCGATCGCGGCCGTAAGGGGCGGCGCGGCCCGGCTGGCGATGATGCCGGTGGAGAACTCGCTCTACGGGCGGGTCGCCGACCTGCATCACCTGCTGCCCGAGTCGGGGCTCTACATCATCGGCGAGCATTTCGTGCCGATCCGGCTGCAACTGCTGGGCAGGCAGGGCATGAAGCTCGAGGACGTGCGCGAGGCGCAGAGCCACACCGTCGCGCTGGGCCAGTGCCGCATGTTCCTCAAGGAGCACGGGATCAGGGCGGTGACCGGTGGCGACACCGCGGGCAGCGCGAAGCAGGTGGCCGAGGACGACCACCCGGGGCGTGCCGCGATCGCCTCGCGGCTGGCGGGCGAAGTCTACGGGCTCGAGGTGCTGGCCGAGGACATCGAGGACGCCAAGCACAACACGACGCGATTCCTGGTCATGTCGCGCCAGAAGATCGAGGCCGACCCGCTGGGCGGCGACGCGATCACCTCGTTCGTGTTCGAGGTCAGGAACGTGCCGGCCGCTCTCTACAAGGCGATGGGCGGGTTCGCGACGAACGGCGTCAACATGATCAAGCTGGAAAGCTACATGGTCGGCGGCTCGTTCACCGCGACCCAGTTCTATGCCGACATCGAGGGCCACCCCGAGCACAGGTCGGTCCGGTTGGCGATGGAGGAGCTCGATTTTTTCACCAAGCGCGTGAAGATCCTCGGCGTCTATCCGGCCTCGCCGTTCCGACGCACGCAGGTGGCCTGACCGCTCAGCGCGCCGGGCGCAGGTAGACCGCCCAGTAGACGCCCGCGACCAGGACGCCGCCGCCGATCACGTTGCCCAGCGTGACCCACAGCATGTTGCCGAGGAAGCCGCCCGCCGTGACGGCGGCCCCATGCAGCCAGCCCGCCGGGATGAGGTACATGTTGGCGACCGAGTGCTCGAAGCCCAGCGCCACGAAGGCCGCGACCGGGAAGATCACCGCGAGGATTCGGTCGGTCACCGTGTGCGAGGCCATTGCGAGCCAGACGGCGAGGCAGACCAGCGCGTTGCACAGGATGCCGCGCACCAGCGCCTCGACGGGCCCGAGGGCCGCCTTCGCCTCGGCGATGCGGATCGCGGTCGCCGCGACCGAGCCCTCACCCGTCCCGTAGACGCCAGAGAGCCAGACCGCGAGCGCCGCGGCCAGCGAGCCCGCGAAGTTCGCGGCCCACACGATGGCCCAGGCGCGCAGCAGGCGCAGCGTCGTCACCTTCCGGTCGGCCCAGGCCATGACGATCAGGTTGTTGCCGGTGAACAGCTCCGCCCCCGCCACCACCACGAGGATCAGGCCCAGCGAGAAGGCGATCCCCGCCACCCAGCGCGTGAGGCCATATCCCAGCACCGGATCGGTGAGCACCAGCGTCGCCAGCATCCCCCCGAAGGCGATGAAGACGCCCGCGAGCCCGCCCAGCATGACCATCGGCACCGGCGCGAGATTGGCCTTGCGCACGCCCACCTCCTCGACCAGCCGCGCGATCATCTGCGGGGGGTGAGCGTCAGCCGCCGCCACGGGATGTGGCGGGGCAGGGGGAAGATGGTCGTCGCGCACGGCTTGCTCCCGGTAGCCCGTGTCCGTCATTCGGACCGCAGCATAGCAAGCCGCGAGCGCGGATGCTTGATCTGGATCAGAATGGCGCTGCGGCGGCCCCGCCGCATGCGCCGCACCGCTCAGGGGATTTCCCTGATGAGGGCGAACACCCCGACATCGCGCGCGATGAAGTACCGCTCCATTTCAGGCAGCACCTGAGGCGTGTCGAGCATCCGGCTGCGATACCGGTTGGCCGCGGGCTCGGGCGCCACCGCGGCGTCGCCGAAGGCGTAGCGCAGGCTCTCGGCCGTCACCGAGTGCTGGTAGGCGTTGAGCACGTGGCAGGCGTCCCGCATCCGCAACGCGAAATCTATCGGCAGCCTTCCCTCGGCCTGTGCCTCGAAGAAGCTGCAATCGAGATCGTCTGCGCGAGCGGGGCTCGTCGGCGCGGCCGTGGCAATCGTGGCGCTGGTCAGCAAGACGATGGTCCAAGGGGAAAAGCCGGTCATGATCGCCCTCATGGCAACCATGCACGGTCCCGGCTTCTGCATCCTGCAAATTGTTTCAAGGACACGCGCAAGAACGGCCCGGAATTGGCCTGGAGGCTAAGAGAACGTTTACATTCGTTACCACATTTCACGGCGCGCTGATTTCGTGGGACTCCATCATAGAATTTTCGTGATGTCCCGGCTCGCCGACCCCTCCAGCCGAGGCCGCTGCCAGCAACCCTGCTTTGATGCGGTCCGGGGCAGAGCACGGGCGTGACCCAAGTGGCGTCCCGAGCCACGCTGCGACGCCATCCACCCGGGGGCCGCCGTCAGGCCCCCGCGCCGCCTACCGTCAGCCCCTCGATCAGCAGCGTCGGCTGGCCCACGCCCACGGGCACGCCCTGGCCGTTCTTGCCGCAGGTGCCGATGCCGGGGTCCATGGCCATGTCGTTGCCGATAGCGCGCACCTTGTGCAGCGCGGTCGGCCCGTCGCCGATCAGGGTGGCGCCCTTGACCGGGTGGAGAATGCGGCCGTTCTTCACCCGGTAGGCCTCGGTGCACGAGAACACGAACTTGCCGTTGGTGATGTCCACCTGCCCGCCGCCGAAGTTCACGGCATAGATGCCATCCTTAACGCTCGCCACGATGTCGGCGGGCGTGGCGTCGCCGCCCAGCATGATGGTGTTGGTCATCCTGGGCATCGGGATATGGGCGTAGGACTGCCGCCGCCCGTTGCCGGTGGGGGCGACACCCATCAGGCGCGCGTTCTGGCGGTCCTGCATGTAGCCCGTCAGGACACCGTCCTCGATCAGCACCGTGCGGCCCGAGGGCGTGCCCTCGTCGTCGATGGTGAGCGAGCCGCGGCGGTCGGGGATGGTGCCGTCATCCACCACCGTCACGCCGGGCGCGGCCACGCGCTTGCCCATCAGCGACGAGAAGGCCGAGGTGCCCTTGCGGTTGAAGTCGCCTTCCAGCCCGTGGCCCACGGCCTCGTGCAGCAGGATGCCGGGCCAGCCGGGACCCAGCGCCACCTCCATGACGCCGGCGGGGGCGTCCTCGGCGTCGAGGTTGACCAGCGCCTGACGCAGCGCCTCGGCCGCCATGGCCTGCCAGTTCCCCTCGGACAGCAAGACGTCGAGCCCGTGGCGTCCGCCGGCCCCGGCCGAGCCGGATTCGCGCCGGCCATCCTTCTCGACGATCACCGAGATGTTGAGCCGGGCGAGCGGGCGGTGATCGCGGGCGCGCCACCCCTCGGGGCGCAGGATCTCGACCTCCTGCACGCTGGCCGAGAGCGCGGCGGTGACCTGCACCACGCGCGGGTCGCGGGCGCGAAGCCAGGCGTCGATTTCCGACAGCAGCCCGATCTTGCCGGCGAGCGGGCGCTCGGACACCGGGTCGCTGGCCGCGTAGAGCACGCGGTTGGTGCGGCCCGGCGGGGGGGAGATGGTGCCGCCGCCTTCGCGCGCGGCAAGCCGGGCGGTCTGGGCCGCCCGTTTCAGCGCGGCCTCGGTCAGTTCGGTCGAATGGGCATAGCCGGCGGTCGGGCCCGCCACCGCCCTGAGCCCGAAACCCTCGCCCGAATCGTAGGAGGCGGTGCGCAGCCGCCCGTCGTCGAACACCAGCATCTCGGCCCGCGAGCGCTCGATGAACAGCTCGCCATCATCGGCGCCGGCCACCGCCTCGCGCAGAATCGCAAGGGCGCGGGTCTCGTCGAGATGCGTCTCGAAGGGGCGGAAGGGCGAGTCGGCGGACGACATGGGCGCTCCAGACTGGGTTCACCGGCGGGGCAGGCCTTGACCGAGATCAAAAAGCGGCGTCTTGCCGCGCAGCATCTGCTTGCCCTCTCCCGGTCAATATGGTGATAGAGGCACGATGGCAAGGCATGGGGAGTTGCGCGACGCAACCGGCGCCCCCCGCGCCTCGCCCCGGAAACTGGGCATTTCGACGGGGAAGGCACGATGCAGATGGCAAGGATCTCCACGTTCGCCATGTCGGCGCTGATCGCAGCGACCGCGGGGCTGGCGCAGGCGCAGGACGTGTTGACGGGCAAGCCGCATCCGAACGGCATCGCCCTTCAGGCGCCCGTGACGCCGGTGGCGCATGATCTCGTGTGGCTCGACAACATGCTGCTGGTGATCATCACGCTGATCTCGATCTTCGTGCTGGCGCTGCTGGTGATCGTGGTTATGAAGTACAACGCCAAGGCCAACCCGACGCCCGCGCGCTTCACGCACAACGCGGTGCTCGAGGTGTTCTGGACGGCGATCCCGGTCATCATCCTGTTCGTCATCGCCGTGCCCTCGCTGAAGCTGCTGTTCAAGCAGCTTGACGTGCCGGAGGCGGATCTCACCATCAAGGCCACCGGCAACCAGTGGTTCTGGAGCTACGAGTATCCCGATCAGGGCATCAGCCTGGACGCCTTCATGATCGGCGGCGGCAGCGCGAACCTGACCGACGAGATCCGCGGCGAGCTTGCGGATGCGGGCTACAGCGAGGACGAGTTCCTGCTGGCCACCGACACCCGTGTCGTCGTCCCTGTGAACGCGAACGTGCATGTGCTGGTCACCGGGTCCGACGTGATCCACGCCTGGGCGGTGCCGTCCTTCGGCGTGAAGATCGACGCGATCCCCGGCCGCACCAACGAGACCTGGTTCCGCGCCGAGCAGGTCGGCACCTATTTCGGCCAGTGCTCGGAGCTTTGCGGCAAGGACCATTCCTACATGCCGATCGTGGTCGAGGTGGTGAGCCAGGAGGACTACGACGCCTGGGTGGCCGAGCAAACTGCGTCGCGCGCGGGCGCGACGAAGGTGGCGCTGAACGCGGCCGACTGAGATGCGGCGCGGCCGCGGCGGGGGAACCTCCGCGGCCTCGCGCAGACCGGGCGCCCGAGGGGCGCCCTGCGGGCGGTGCCCCGCGACAGACCGATCCGCCGAGAGATGGTGACCGCGTGACCGACATCACTCCCGATCTTGCGACACGCGCCGGCGCGGCCGAGCCGGGCTTCGGCGACTATGTACGCCTGCTCAAGCCGCGGGTGATGTCGCTCGTCGTCTTCACCGCGCTCGCAGGCATGATGGCGGCGCCTTCGGGCGTGCACCCGGTCGAGGCCTTCGCGGCGCTGGTGTGCATCGCGGTGGGCGCGGGCGCCTCGGGCGCGCTGAACATGTGGTACGACGCCGACATCGACGCCGAGATGGCCCGCACGAAGGGCCGCCCCGTCCCAACGGGGCAGGTCGAGCCGGGCGAGGCGCTGGGCCTGGGGCTGGGCCTCTCGATCCTGTCGGTGACGATGCTCGGCCTGTTCGCGAACCCGCTGGCGGCGGCGCTTCTGGCCTTCACGATCTTCTTCTACGCGGTGATCTACACGATGTGGCTCAAGCGCGCGACGCCGCAGAACATCGTGATCGGCGGAGCGGCGGGCGCCTTCCCGCCGGTGATCGCCTGGGCCGCCGTGACCGGCGAGATCACGCTGGCACCCGTGCTGATGTTCCTGGTGATCTTCCTGTGGACGCCGCCGCATTTCTGGGCGCTGGCGCTGTGGCGGCGCAGCGACTACGCCAAGGTCTCGGTGCCGATGCTGCCGGTCGTGGCAGGCGATGCCGAGACGCGGCGCCAGATCTGGTTCTATTCGCTGCTGCTGGCGCCCGTTGCGGTGGCGCCGGCCTTCACTGTGGCCGGCGGGCCGGTCTACCTGGTCGTGTCGGTGCTGGCGACGGCCGATTTCCTGCGCCGGGCATGGGCGGTGCGCCGCCGAGATCATGCCGCGGCCGAGGCCGACCGGTTCCGCGCCGAGAAGAAGCTGTTCGGCGTCTCGATCGTCTATCTGTTCGCGATCTTCGGCGCGTTCATCGCCGATGCCCTGTTGCGCGCCCTGGCGGCCCCGCTGGGCTGGCCAGTGTGGTTCTGAGGGGAGGCGGGGACGCGATGCGCAAGGATCACGAGCTTCACCGCCGGCGCCGCGGGCGGAACCTTGGCGTGCTGGCCGTGCTTGTTGCCTTCGTGGTCCTCCTCTTCTGGGTGACCGTCGTGAAGATGGGCACCCATGCAGGCAATCCGTGGGGCTGAGATGACGAAGCTCGACATGACGCGCGCCGGGCGCAGGCCCGAGAAGCTCTGGAAGAAGGCGATCCCGCTGGTGGGCGTGGTCGCCGGGATGGTGGGCATGGCCTATGCGGCGGTGCCATTCTACGACTGGTTCTGCCGGGTGACCGGCTTTGGCGGCACGACGCAGGTGGCGCAGGCGGGCGACGCGGTCGAAGTGCTGGACCGCATGGTGACGGTGCGCTTCGACGGCTCGCTGAGCCGCGGCATGCCGTGGCAGTTCCGCCCCGCGACGCCGCCGACCGAGATCCGGATCGGCGAGACGGGGCTGGCCTTCTACGAGGCCTACAACCCCACCGATCACCCGATCACGGGCACGGCGACATTCAACGTCACGCCCTTCGCGGCGGGGGCGTATTTCACCAAGATCGACTGTTTCTGCTTCACCGAGCAAACGCTCCAGCCCGGCGAGCGGGTGATGATGCCCGTCACCTTCTATGTCGACCCCGACATCGTGACGGACCCCGAGACCGACCGCGTGCACACGATCACGCTGTCCTACACCTTCTACGAGACCGAGCCCGACCAGCAGGCCCGGCTCGACACGGAACTGGGAGGCGCCGCAGCGTCCGCCCGGCGGAACTGACGGCGCAATGGAGGGAGAGGCCATGGCCCACGAGAAGAACCACGACTACCACATCCTGCCGCCGAGCCCCTGGCCCTTCATGGGGGCCGTGGGCGCCTTCGTCATGCTTTCGGGCATGGTGGTGTTCATGAAGGGCGGCACGCCGGCGATCGCGCTCCTGGGCCTCGCCATCGTGCTCTACACGATGTTCGTGTGGTGGCGCGACGTGATCTCCGAGGCGCATGGCGGCGACCACACCCCGGTCGTGCGCATCGGCCTGCGCTACGGGATGATCCTGTTCATCATCTCCGAGGTGATGTTCTTCTCGGCCTGGTTCTGGTCGTTCTTCAAGCACGCGATCTTCCCGATGACGGGCGATTTCGGGCTCGAGGCGACCTCCGCCGCCGCCGATGGCGTGTGGCCGCCCGAGGGCATCCTTACCTTCGACCCGTGGCACCTGCCGCTGATCAACACGCTGATCCTGCTGCTGTCGGGCACGACCGTCACCTGGGCGCACCATTCGCTGATCGAGGGCAAGCGGCCGGGCCTGATCTATGGCCTGATGGCGACGGTGGTGCTGGGCGCGGTGTTCACGATGTTCCAGGCCTACGAGTACAGCCACGCGGCGTTCTCGTTCTCGGGCAACATCTACGGCGCGAACTTCTTCATGGCGACGGGGTTCCACGGCTTCCACGTGATCGTCGGCACGATCTTCCTATTCGTCTGCCTGATGCGGGCCCGTGCGGGCCACTTCACGGCCGAGCAGCATGTCGGCTTCGAGGCGGCGGCCTGGTACTGGCACTTCGTCGACGTGGTCTGGCTGTTCCTGTTCGCCTGCATCTACATCTGGGGCGCCTGACGCCACAGCCGAACGACGACCTCGCCGCCGCTCGGCAGTGCCGGGCGGCGGTTTCGCATCCAATGGGAGCCCGCGCCATGATGCGCATCCGCCGCGGCGCCATCGCGCCCATCGTGATCGGTGTGCTGGGCGTGGCAATCCTGCTGGGCCTCTGTGCCTGGCAGGTGCAGCGCCTCGCCTGGAAGGAAGGGCTGATCGCAACGCTCGAGGCGCGCCTCGAGCGTGCGCCCGCCGCGCTGCCGGCCGCCCCGGGTCCCGAGGACGAGTTCCTGCGCGTGGCGGTGACCGGCCGCTTCGATGGCGAGGCGGGCAGCCATGGATTCCCCGACGCGCCGTTCCTTACGACGCGCGCGCGCGAGCCGGGATACCGTCTCATCCAGCCCTTCCGACTCGCGGACGGGCGGCGGATCATGGTTGACCGCGGCTTCGTGCCGGCGGCGCTGAAGAACGAGGGCGGGTTCGCCGTCCGGCCCACGCCCGCGCCCGGAGGCGAGATGACGCTGACCGGCGCGTTGCGTTTCCCGAACGAGACGGCCGACCCTCCCTTCGGCGCGCGCGACAACGTGTGGGTGGCGCGCGACCTTGGCGCGATGGCGCGGGTGTTCGCGGCGGATCCGGTGCTGGTGGTCTCAGAGACCTCGTCCGCAGGCCCCGAGGGCTGGCCGCAACCGATGCCGCTGGAGGTGGACCTGCCGAACGACCACCTCGGCTACGCGATCACCTGGGGCTCGCTTGCGCTGGTCTGGGCGCTCATGTCGGCGGTCTGGCTGCGGCGCGAACTGCGCGCGGCGGGCCGGTGAGCAGCGCGCCGACCACGCCCGCGACCGATCCTGCGAAGGCTGCGCTGATCGCGCTTCATCGCGGGCTGGAACGTCTGGGTCCCGGCAGCGACGCCGTCTCGCGCGATATCCTGAAGGCGTTGCCTCGACTGCCCTCGCCGCCCCGTCTCGCGGATCTGGGCTGCGGCTCGGGTGCCGCGAGCCTCATGCTGGCAGCGCATTTCCAGGCCCCTGTCCTCGCCGTCGACCTCTCGGCCGAGTTTCTCGGCGACCTCGCGCATCGTGCGGCCGCACGGGGGCTCGGGGCGCTGATCCGCCCGGTCCTGGCCGATATGGGAGCCCTCGACTGGCCCGAGGCCTCGCTCGACCTGCTGTGGTCCGAGGGGGCGGCCTACAACCTCGGTTTCGCGGGTGCCCTCGGCGCGTGGCGCCGGTTGCTGGCGCCGCTGGGTGTGGCCGTGGTCTCGGAACTCTCGTGGCATGTGCCGAACCCGCCTGAGGAAGCGGCCGCCTACTGGCGCGCGGCCTATCCCGACGTCAGCGACGAGGCCGGCAACCGCGCCCGTGCCGAGGCCGCGGGCTACCGCTTGCTGGGCCTGCGGCGCCTGCCGCGACAGGCGTGGTGGGACAGCTACTACGACCCGCTGCTCGCGCGGATCGCGAAATTGCGACCCGGGGGATCGCCGGAACTGGCCGAGGCCATTGCCGAGACCGAGACCGAGATCGACATCTTCCGCCGCTTTGGCGACAGCTACGGCTACACGTTCTACATCCTCGGGGCGGACTGACACCCGGGGTCGATGCACGCTGGTCGCGGTGCGCCTTGCCGCGTCCGGCATGGACATTGTGCCCCCCGGCGTGCTGCGCTATGAGGCGCGGCAGGAACGAGGGGACCCGGCTCATGCGCTACATCTCGACCCGCGGACAGGCACCGGAGCTCGATTTCGAGGCGGCGATGCTGACGGGCCTGGCGCGCGACGGCGGTCTCTACGTGCCCGAGACGGTGCCCGCGATGCGACCGGCCGAGATCGCGGCGCTTGCGGGGCTGTCCTACGAGGACGCGGCCTTCAGGGTCATGCGCCCGTTCATCGGCGACTGTTTCAGCGACGACGCGTTCCGCGCTATCATCGCGCGCGCCTATGCCGCCTTCCCGCACCCCGCGCGCTGCCCGCTGGTCCAGATCGGGCCGAACGACTGGGTGCTCGAGCTGCATCACGGGCCGACGCTGGCGTTCAAGGACGTGGCGATGCAGCTGATCGGCCAGATGTTCGAGACGGTCCTGGCGCGACGGGGCGAGCGGGTGACCATCGTCGGCGCGACCAGCGGAGACACCGGCTCGGCGGCGATCGAGGCTTTCCGCGGGCTTGACGCGGTGGACGTGGTGATCCTCTACCCGCATGGCCGGGTCAGCGAGGTGCAGCGCCGCCAGATGACGACGCCGGCCGAGCCCAATGTCCACGCGCTGGCGGTCGAGGGCACCTTCGACGACTGCCAGGCGCTGGTGAAGGGGATGTTCAACGACTTCGCCTTCCGCGACGAGGTGGGGCTCGCGGCGGTGAACTCGATCAACTGGGCCCGGGTTCTGGCGCAGGTGGTCTATTACATCACCGCGGCCGTGAGCCTCGGCGCGCCGCACCGGGCCGTGAGCTTCTCGGTTCCCACGGGCAATTTCGGCGACATCTTCGCGGGGCACATCGCGCGGCGGATGGGCCTGCCGATCGAGACCCTTGTGATCGCGACCAACGAGAACGATATCCTGCATCGGACGCTGGAAACCGGCGTCTACGAGAGCCGCGGGGTCGTCGCGACCATCGCGCCTTCCATGGACATCCAGGTCAGCTCGAATTTCGAGCGGCTGCTGTTCGAACTCTACGGCGCGGACGGCCAGGCGGTGGCGACCGCGATGGACGAACTGAAATCGACGGGCCGATTCGCGCTGCCGCAAGGCGCGCGGGAGGCGTTGCGCGCGGGGTTCGCCTCGGCGCGCGTGGACAGGGACGAGGCGATGACGACGATCGCAAGGCTGCATCGCGAGACGGGGATCGTGCTCGACCCCCACACCGCCATCGGCGTGGCGGCAGCGGGGCATGCGCGCGGCGACGCGGCAGTGCCGATGGTCACGCTGGGCACGGCCCATGCCGCGAAGTTCCCCGACGCGGTCGAGCAGGCCTGCGGGCTGCGCCCTGCGCTTCCCGCGCGGATGGCCGACCTCTACGACCGGCCCGAGCGGGTCACGGTGGTCGCGAATGATCTTGCCGCGGTCGAGGCGCTGGTGCGGGAGCGGCGGCGATGAGCATCGAGATCTCGCGCCTCGCCAATGGCTTCCGCGTCGCGACCGAAGTGATGCCGGGCTTCGGCTCGGCCAGCGTCGGCATCTGGATCGACGCGGGCACGCGCCACGAGCGGGCCGACGAGAACGGCATCGCGCATTTCCTCGAGCACATGGCGTTCAAGGGCACGGCGCGGCGCTCGGCGCTCGACATCGCCGAGGCGATCGAGGATGTGGGTGGCTACCTCAACGCCTATACCTCGCGCGAGCGCACGGCCTACTACGCCCGGGTGCTGCCGGGAGACGTGCCGCTCGCGCTCGACATCCTCGCCGACATCCTGCGCGCGCCGAAACTGGCCGAGGCGGATATCGAGCTGGAACGCGGCGTGATCCTGCAGGAGATCGGGCAGGCGCTCGACACGCCCGACGACATCATCTTCGACTGGCTGCAGGAGGTGGCATACCCCGCGCAGGCGATGGGGCGGTCGATCCTGGGCCCGGCGGCGGCGGTGCGCGGCTTCGGGCGCGAGCACCTCGCGGGCTTCATCGCCGAGCATTACCGGCCCGAGCGGATGCTCCTCGCGGCCGCGGGCGCGGTCGACCACGGCGCGATCCTGCGCCTGGCCGAGGGTCTGTTCGGCGACATGGCGCCGGGGACCGAGCCCGCGCCCGAGCCCGCGGCCTTCAGGGGCGGCGAGCGGCGGGTCAAGAAGAAGCTGGAACAGGCGCATTTCGCGCTGGCGCTGTCCTCGCCCAGCTATCGCGACGAGCGCTATTACGCCGCCCAGATCGCGGCGACGGCGCTGGGGGGCGGCATGTCCTCGCGCCTGTTCCAGGAGGCGCGCGAGAGGCGGGGGCTGTGCTACACGATCTTCGCGCAGTGTTCGGCCTGGGCGGATTCGGGCATGCTGACGGTCTATGCCGGCACCGGGGCCGAGGCGATCGGCGGCCTCGTGGACCTGACCGTCGACGAGTTGCAGCGCGCGGCCGGCGACCTGGCCGAGGCCGAAATCGCGCGGGCCCGTGCGCAGACCCGGGCAGGGCTGGTGATGGGGCTGGAAAGCGCCTCGGCCCGGGCAGAGCGGCTGGCCACGCAGGTGTCGATCTGGGGCCGCGCGATCCCGGTCGAGGAGACGGTCGCCCGCGTCGATGCCGTCGGCGTGGCCGAGGCGCGCGCCGCCGTGGCGGACTTCGCGCGCTCGGCCCCTGCCGTCGCGCTCTACGGCCCGGTCGCGGGGGCACGCCCGGCGGCCGAGATCGCGCGCCGCCTGGCTGCCTGAGGGCGATGTTCCTCCGCCGCGCCCGCAACCGCCCGCCCGAGATCGGCACCGGGCGGCTGCTGCTGCGCCCGCCCAGGATGGGCGACTACGAGGGCTGGGCGCGGCTGCGGCGCGAGAGCCGCGCCTTCCTCCAGCCCTGGGAACCCGCCTGGGCGCGCGATCACCTCACCTCGCGGTCCTTCCGCAACCGGGTCATCTGGGCCGAGCGCGCGATCCGGCTGGGCGAGGCGCTGCCGCTGATGCTGTTCCGGATCGAGGACGGGGCGATCCTGGGCGGCCTCACGCTGTCGAACATCCGGCGCGAGCCGGCGCAGGCCGGTACGCTGGGCTACTGGATCGGCGCGCCTTACGCCCGTGCGGGCTACATGACCGAGGCGCTGGCGGCGCTGCGCGAGCACGCCTTCGGCGAGATGGACCTCTCGCGGCTCGAAGCCGCCTGCCTGCCTGACAACCTGCCCTCGCGCAAGCTGCTCGAACGGTGCCAGTTCAAGTACGAGGGGGTCGCGCAGGCCTACCTGCAGATCGACGGGCGCTGGCGCAATCACGTCCTCTATGCCGCGCTGCGGCCGGATCGCCGTGGACGGGTCGAGACGCAGGGGCGCTGAGGCTCAGGCGCTGCCGCCGGGCGAGACCAGCATGGACGCGCTGATGCCGAGCTTGGCGAGGGCGCGTTCCCATTTGCGCGACTGGTCGTCGCCGAACAGAAGCTCGCGATCTGCCTCGCAGGTCAGCCAGCCATTCTGGCGCAGCTCGGCCTCGAGCTGGCCCGGCGCCCAGCCGGCATAGCCCAGCGCGACGATGGCATCGCGCGGCCCGTGGCCGGCGCCCATGGCGTGCAGGATGTCGAGCGTCGCGGTCATCGAAACGCTGTCGTTCACATGCATTGTCGCCTCGGCGCTCTCGTAGTCGGTCGAGTGCAGCACGAAGCCCCGGCCGGGCTCGACCGGACCGCCCTGGCGCACCCGCACGTCGCGCAGCGCGGCGCCGAGCGGAATGCCAAGCGTGCCGAACAGGTCCGCAAGCGTGAGGTCCCCCGCCTCGCGGTTGACGACGAGACCCATCGCGCCCTCGTCGGAATGGGCGCAGAGATAGACGAGGCTGCGCTGGAACCGCGGGTCGCTCATCGACGGCATGGCGATCAGGATCTGGCCGTCAAGGAACTGCACGACACCCGCCTCCTGCGCGGCGCCACTCTCCGTTCCGCCATCAATGTCCCTAGGCTGGCTCATGCAACAAATGTGGACCCGCATCGGGGCGAGGGCAAGTCGGCAGCCCTGCGGCATCTGGTGATCGGCTGGCGATGACGGAAATGCTATGTTCATGTCAGGCGGGGATGATTATCTATCGGGCCATGAGAACGGCATGGGCATATCTGCTGGCCACGGCGCTCGGCGCTGGCGCGGTGCCGGGCGTGATGCCCGGCGCCCCGGCTTTGGCGCAGGCGATCGTCTCGACCGGCGAATCCTTCGTGACCGCGCGGCTCGCGGTCGGCCCCCGCAGCGGCGACGGCCTGCGCGAGGCGGGGCTGGTGCTCGACATCGCGAAGGGCTGGAAGACCTACTGGCGCAATCCGGGCGAGGCCGGCATCCCGCCCGCCTTCGACTGGTCGGGCTCGCGGAACGTCGCCGACATCGAGATCGACTGGCCGCGCCCGACCAGCTTCGAGAGCTTCGGCATGCGGACGCTGGGCTATGCCCGGCAGGTGGTGCTGCCGCTGCGCATCCACCCGGTGGACCCGGCAGCCCCGGTCGGGCTCGACCTGCGCGTGGCGCTGGGCGTGTGCTCGGACATCTGCATCCTCGAGGAGACGCGCGTCCAGCGCGAGATCCCTGCCGGGGCCGAGGGCGAGGACGCGGCCCTGATCGCCGCCGCCCGCGCCACCGTGCCGGGGCCGGGTGCGGGGCAGGGGCTGGTCTCGGCCGTCTGCCGGGTCACCGGGACGGGCACCGATCGCGGCTTCACCGCGCGGCTGGTCTTCGACAAGGCGCTGGCCGACCCGACGATCGTGCTTGAGGGGCCCGCCGACAGCTGGTTCCACGGCACTGAGATAGCGTCGGACGGCGCCGAGATCGCCGTCAGCTCGCAGCTTTCGCTGGTCGACCCCGCCGCGTGGATCGAGCGGGGCGATCTCAGGATCAGCGTGTTCGCGGGCGATGTCGCGGCCGATATAAGGGGCTGCACGGCACCCGCGGGCTGAAGCGCCGCTGCGTCACGCGGGCGGCATGAAAAAGGCCCCGGCGCGCGATGCCCCGGGGCCTTCGGTCTGTCATATGGGTGCCGCGTCAGGCGCCCACGGCCGGGATCAGGCCCTTCTCGGCGGCAAGCTCGCGCATGCGCTTCTGCAGCTTCTCGAAGCCGCGGACCTCGATCTGGCGGATGCGCTCGCGGCTCACGTCATAGACCTTCGAGAGGTCCTCGAGCGTCACCGGCTCGTCCTTCAGGCGCCGCTCGGTCAGGATGTGGCGCTCGCGCTCGTTGAGCGTGGCCAGCGCCTCCATCAGCAACTCTCGCCGGGCGTCCAGTTCCTGCGTCTCGGCATACTGCGCGGCCTGGTCGGCGTCGTCGTCGGCCAGCCAGTCCTGCCATTCGCTGGTGCCCTCGCCGTCGCCCTTGATGGTGGCATTCAGCGAGCTGTCGCCGCCGCCCGAGAGGCGCCGGTTCATCGACACCACCTCGTCCTCGGACACGCCGAGGTCCGTTGCGATCTTCGTCACATGCTCGGGGCGCAGGTCGCCTTCCTCCAGCGCGCCGATCTTGCCCTTGGCCTTACGCAGGTTGAAGAACAGCTTCTTCTGCGCCGCCGTGGTGCCCAGCTTCACCATCGACCAGGACCGCAGGATGTATTCCTGGATCGAGGCGCGGATCCACCACATGGCATAGGTCGCAAGCCGGAAGCCCTTGTCCGGGTCGAAGCGCTTGACCGCCTGCATCAGGCCCACATTGGCCTCGGACACGACCTCGGCCGTCGGCAGGCCGTAACCGCGATAGCCCATCGCGATCTTGGCCGCCAGGCGCAGATGCGAGGTCACCAGCCTGTGCGCGGCCTCGCGGTCGCCGTGGTCGACCCAAGCCTTGGCCAGCATGAATTCCTCGTCCGGGTCCAGCATCGGGAACTTGCGGATCTCGGAGAGATAGCGGCTCATTCCCTGTTCCGGCGAGGGCGCGGGAAGCGCCGAATAGGTGCTGCTCATTCGGTCCCTCTCTCTCGTTCTTGCCCCTTGGCGCGGATCTGAGGTCGGCGAGATATAGGATCGCCGTTCCGCGCGACTATCCTTTCAACGACCAATCTAAGATTTCCGGCGCAAAATACACAAAAGCGTGTCCATATCAGGTGGAATCGGGCTCTCGAAGCAAAGATCGGCACCCGTGACCGGGTGGCGGAAGCCGAGCCGCGCCGCATGGAGCGCCTGACGTGGAAACGCGGCCAGCGCAGCGCGGGTTCCCTCGCCGGCCACGTCGGGCGAGAGGCGCCGCGGCCGGCCATAAACCTGGTCGCCCACCAGCGGGTGGCCGACATGGGCGGCATGGACGCGGATCTGGTGGGTGCGGCCGGTCTCGAGCCGAAAGGCCGCGAGGCAGGCAAAGGGCCGATCGCCGAAGACCTCGATCACCCGCAGGCGGCTGACAGCGTGCCGCCCGCCCGCGCGCGCGACGGCCATGCGCTTGCGGTCGACCGGGTGGCGCGCGATCGCGGCCTCGATGCGGATCCAGCCGTCCTCGAAGCTCACGCCAGGCAGGCCGGCGAGGCGCGGCTCGGCCCGGTCGGGCACACCCCACAGGATTGCGCGGTATTCGCGCTCGATGTCATGGGCGGCGAAGAGGGCGGCGAGCCCGGCCATGGCAGCCTCGGTCTTAGCGACGACCAGCAGGCCCGAGGTGTCCTTGTCGATGCGGTGGACGATGCCGGGGCGCCGCTCGCCGCCGATGCCGGCAAGGCTTGCGCCGCAATGCGCGAGCAGCGCGTTCACCAGCGTCCCGCGCTCCGCCCCCGGCGCGGGGTGGACCACCATCCCGGCGGGCTTGTCGATGACGATCAGGTGCGCGTCCTCGTGGACCACGCTCAACGGGATGGCCTCGGGCTCGGGGCGCGCGGGGGCGGGGGCGGGCATGGCGAGGCGGAACACCTCGCCCGCCTTGACTTTGCGCCTCGCGGCGGTGACGGTCGCGCCGGTCGCGTCGCTGACCCGGCCGGCGGCGAGCGCATCGGCGATGCGCGAGCGCGACAGGCCCGGAAGGCCGGCCGCTGCTTCTGCCAGCGCCTTGTCGAGGCGCAGCCCGTCGGCCGCATCCGGGATGGCCAGGTCGTGGACCTGCTCGCCCACACCCGGCGGGGCCGGCATATCGTCGTCGTCGAGAGGATCGTCCATGCCTGATGCCCGCCGCTACGACCCCGAGGACGAACCGCCCGAGCCCGCGCCGGTGCGCCGGCTGCGGCTGATGGTCAGCGCCCTGATCTTCGTGCTCATCGCGGGGGTGGTAACGGTCGCGGCGACGCTTGTCATCCGGCTTGGCGCGATCGAGCCTGCCAAGGCGCCGCCGATCGGCGCCGAGCGGCTCAGCCTGCCTGCGGGCGAGATGATCTTGGCGATGGGGCAGGGCGGCGGGCGCGTGCTGATCGCCACGCGCGACGCCGAGGGGGTCGAGCGGCTGCGCGCCTTCGACGCGGACAGCGGGGCGGAAAGCTCGGTCACGCTGATCGAACGGGACTGAGGGGTCACGAAAGCTCGCGCCAGGCGGGCAGGCCCGCGAGGGGCGCGGCCTCGACCACGCCGCGGGTGACGGCGCGCGCGACGCAGTCGGCCGCCAGCATGCCGATCCGCGAGAGCGCCGCGAGATCGGCGGGCGGCCCGGCGCGGCCGGTCGACAGCACGAACACCGTGTCGCCATCGAGCGGCGCATGAACAGGGCGGATCGCGCGGGCGAAGCCGTCATGCGCCATCGCGGCGATACGCCCCGCCTGGGCCCGCGTCAGGCGCGCGTCGGTCGCGACCACGACGAGCGTGGTGTTCGCCCGCGCCTCGCCCGCGAAGCCGTGGTCGAGCGTGGCGGGCGGCCCGGCCGGTGGTTCGACGCCGCCCCATTCGCCCGCCTGCTCCAGCCACCACGCCCAGGGCGTGCGGCCGCCCGGCATGACGACCGAGCCAAGCGGGTTCGCCACCGCCAGCGCGCCGATCGTGACGCCGCCCGCCACGAAGGACGCGGTGCCGAGCCCGCCCTTCAGCCCGCCCGCCTTCGCGCCCAGCCCCGCGCCGGCATTGCCCAGCGCGAAGTCCGGGCCGGCCGCGGCGGCCGCCTCGCGCCCCAGCCGCCACCAGGGGGGCGTCTGCCAGTCCTTGGGACCGCCGATGGCGAGGTCGAAGATGATCGCGGCGGGTACGATGGGCACGACCGCCCCGCCCACCGCGAAGCCGCGGCCCTGTTCGCGCAGCCAGTCCATCACACCCCCGGCCGCGTCGAGCCCGTAGGCCGAGCCGCCCGAGAGCGCGAGCCCGTGCACCACCTCGACCGTGCCGAGGGGACCCAGCGCGTCGGTCTCGCGCGTGCCGGGGCCGCCGCCGCGGACGTCGCAGGCGGCGATGGCAGGGGTTTCGGGAATGACGGCGGTCGCGCCGGTGGTCAGCGCCGCATCCTCGGCATTGCCGACGAAGATGCCCGCGACATCGGTGATCGAATTGCGCGGCCCCGGCCGGATCATCGCTCGCCCCCACGGTTGACGCGCCCCGAGCCTATACCGCGCGGGACGCCGCGCAAGCCCCGGCGCCCGCCGCTTGCGCGCGCCGCCGCGCGCGGCCAAGCTGGCAGGGGGCAGCGACAGGGGGGATGGCATGGCCGGGCCGCTGACTGGGACGCGGATCGTCGAGTTCGAGGGCATCGGCCCCGCGCCCTATGCCGGGATGCTGCTGGCCGACATGGGCGCGGACGTGGTCAAGATCGCCCGCCCGGCCGTCGCACGCGGGCCGCTGATCGCGGACACCGGCGCCGCGGTGATGGACCGGGGCAAGCGGGTGGTCGCGCTCGATCTCAAGGCCGCTGCGGGGCGCGAGGCGGCTCTGGCGCTGGCCGCGCGTGCCGACGGGCTGATCGAGGGGCTGCGGCCGGGGGTGATGGAGCGCCTCGGCTTCGGTCCGGCCGAGACGCAGGCCCTGAACCCCCGGCTCGCCTACGTCCGCGTGACCGGCTGGGGGCAGGCGGGACCGCTGGCGCAGACGGCGGGGCACGACATCAACTACATCGCGCTCACGGGCGCGCTGCACGCGATGGGCGAGCCGGCGCGCCCGCCCGTGCCGCCCCTGAACCTCGTGGGCGATTTCGGCGGCGGTGGGATGCTGGCGGCGCTGGGCATGCTGGGTGCGCTGATCGAGGCCGGGCGCACCGGGCGCGGGCCGGTCGTCGATTCGGCCATGATCGACGGGGCGGCGAGCCAGATGGCCTTCATCTATGCCTGGGCGGCCTCAGGCGTCTGGCGCAACCGGCGGGGCGACAACCTGCTGGATGGCGCGGCACCCTTCTACCGCTGCTATACATGCGCCGGCGGCGGCTTCGTCGCGGTTGGCGCCATCGAGCCGCAGTTCTTCCGGGCGATGATGCAGGGCGTGGGCCTCGACCCCGCCGACTGGGACCAGTCGGACCGCGCCGCATGGCCCCGGCTGGCCGAGGCGCTGGCTGCGCGGTTCGCCACCCGCAGCCGCGACGCGTGGGCGGAACTGTTCGCCGGGACGGATGCCTGCGTCACGCCTGTTCTGAGCCTGGGCGAGGCGTCCCGCCACCCCCATGTCGCGGCCCGCGCGACCATCGCGGGCAGCCCGCCGATCCCCGCGCCCGCGCCCCGCTTCCCGGGCACCGAGGCCCCGCGCGCCCGGCGCGAGGCGAGCCTTGCCGAAGTGCTGGAAGGCTGGGCCTGATACCGGCCTGCAGTGATCGGACCAGACCGTCGGAATGTCCGCTGCCCCTGCCCGCGAGCCGGGGCCTCGTTCTGGCCGCATACGACACTAGGCCCCGGGTCGCGCCCGGGGCAGCACAGTCAGGCGGCATGAGCCGGCCTCAAGGAAAACCGGCCTGAGCCCTCAGAGCGCCGTCCAGCCGCCATCCACCGAGATCGTGGTGCCGGTGATCTGGGCCGCGTCCTCCGAGCACAGGAACGCCACGGTGCCGCCGATCTGCTCAGTCGTGGCGAACTGCTTCGAGGGCTGACGGGCCAGCATCACCTCGCGGATGACGGTGTCGCGGTCCATGCCGTGCGCCTTCATCTGGTCGGGGATCTGCGCCTCGACCAGCGGCGTGAGCACGTAGCCCGGGCAGACCGCGTTGCAGGTGATCCCCTCGCCCGCGACCTCGAGCGCCGTGACCTTCGAGAAGCCGACCACGCCATGCTTGGCCGCGACATAGGCCGACTTGAAGGGCGAGGCGGTCAGCCCATGCGCCGAGGCGACGTTGACGATCCGCCCCCAGCCGGCCGCGCGCATCCCCGGCAGCGCCGCGGCGGTGGTGTGGAAGGCCGAAGTGAGGTTGATCGCGATGATCGCGTCCCACCGCTCGACCGGGAAGTCCTCGATCCGCTCGACATGCTGGATGCCGGCGTTGTTCACGAGGATATCGACCCGCCCGAACCGCTCGGCCGCCCGCGCGATCAGTGCGCGGCAGTCGTCGCCTTTCGACATGTCGGCGCGGATGTAGGCGACCTCCGAGCCGGCCTCGGCGGCGAGCTCGCGGGCGAGGTCGTGGTCCTCGGCCCGGTCGGTGAACGAGTTGATCACCACCTTCGCGCCCCGCATTGCCAGCGTACGCGCCACCCCCAGCCCGATGCCCGAATTCGACCCGGTGACGACCGCGACCTTGCCCGTGAGCGCCATGACCTTTGCCCCTTTACCTTGCCTTGCCTTCCGGGCCACCCTGCCGGGCGGCCCGCCTTCGGTTGCGGCGGCCAGCATAATGTTGCAATGCAAAATTGCGAGAGCGAAAACAGGCAATGGCCGGGCAGGGCAGCGTGCAGGGCGACGCGATGAAACAAAAAAAAGCGCCCCACGAAGGGGGCGCGTCAGGTGTTGAGGCAGGTTTCATACAGGCAAGAAACCTATCGAGCAGTGATCTGACGATACGCAATCTTGCCCGTTTCGGCAAGGGGGTTTTCGCATCGGATTCAATGACACTTCTAAGACGTGCTGGCATCGCGCTTTTCGCGGTTCTCGCGGGGCTCGCCGGCCCCGCCTCGGGGGCGCCGGAGCACGGAATCGCGATGCATGGAAAACCCGCTTTGGAATCAGGCTTTACGGCCTTTCCCTATAGCAACGAATCAGCTCCGAAGGGCGGGCGTGCGGTGTTCGGCGAGGTTGGCGGCTTCGACAGCCTCAACCCCTTCATCCTCAAGGGTCGCGCCCCCTGGGCGGTCGCACCGCACATGGTCGAGTCGCTGATGGCGCGCAGCCAGGACGAGCCCTTCACGCTTTATGGCCTCCTGGCGGAAACGGTCGAGACCCCGCCCGACCGGTCCTGGGTCGAGTTCACGCTGCGCCCGCAGGCCCGATTCTCGGACGGCTCGCCCGTCACGGTGGAGGACGTCATCTGGTCCTTCGAGACGCTAGGTCGCGAGGGGCACCCCCGCTACCGCAACGCCTGGGACAGCATCGCCGCCATTCGCCGCGGCGGCGAGCGCACGTTGCGCATCGAGTTCTCGGAACCGAACCGCGAGCTTCCCCTGATCCTCGGCCTGCGCCCGGTGCTCAAGAGGGCGCAGTGGGAGGGGCGGCCTTTCGGCGAATCCGGGCTCGAGCCGATCATCGGTTCGGGGCCGTATTTCATCGCGGATTTCGAACCGGGGCGCTTCGTCACCTTCCGGCGCGACCCCGACTGGTGGGGGGCCGACCTGCCGGTGAACCGCGGCCTGAACAACTTCGATGAGGTGCGCTACGAGTATTTCCGGAACGCCGATGCACTGTGGCAGGCCGTGCAGACGGGGGCTGTGGACTTCTTCGCCGATGCCGACCCCGTGCGCTGGGCCGAGGGCTACGAGTTCCCCGCGGCTCTGAGCGGGCGGCTGGTGCGGACCGAGATCGCGCATGGCCGGCCGACAGGGATGGACGGCTTCGTCTTCAATTCCCGCCGCGCGCCTCTGAGCGACCGGCGGGTGCGCGAGGCGCTGGCGCTCGCCTTCGACTGGGAATGGGTCAACGAGCGGCTCTACCGCGGCGAACTGCGGCGCATCCGCTCGTTCTTCGACAACTCGCCGCTGGGCTTCGACGGTCCCGCCGAGGGGCGCGAGCGCGAGATCCTCGCGCCCTTCGCCGCGCATCTGCCGCCCGGCACGCTGGAGGAAGGCTGGCGCCCGCCGGTCTCGGACGGCACGGGGCGCGACCGGCGCAACCTGCGCGCGGCGGCGGCGCTGCTGGACGAGGCGGGCTGGACGGTGGTCGACGGTCAGCGGCGCAACGCCGAGGGCCGGCCGCTGGTGGTCGAGGCGCTTGTCGTCTCGACCGAGGACGAGACGCTTGCCAGCATCTGGTCGCAGGCGGTGGCCCGGCTTGGCGCCAAGATGCTGGTCCGGCGGGTCGATGCGGCGCAATACCAGCTCAGGCGGCAGGATTACGACTTCGACATCGTGACCAACCGCTGGTCGATGTCGCTGAGCCCCGGGACCGAGCAGCGTCTCTATTTCGGCGCGGCCGGGCGCGAGACGCCGGGGACGCGCAACTACATGGGCGTGGCCGACCCCGCGGTCGAGGCGGCGATCGACGCGATGCTGGCGGCCGAGGGCGAGGACGATTTCCGCGCCGCGGTGCGCGCGCTCGACCGGGTGCTGATGGCAGGGATCTACGTCGTGCCCTTCGGCGCGCTGCCCACCGACCGGATCGCGCATTCGGCGGGCGTGCGCGGCCCCGAGCGCGCGCCGCTCTATGGCTGGTGGGGCTGGTGGGCCGGGCCCGGCCTGTGGTGGCGCGAATGAGGGACGCGGCAGGGGCGACGACGCCCGACCGCGAGGTGCTGGCGCGGGTCTTCGGCTTTCACGATTACCGGCCCGGGCAGGGCGAGATCGTGGCCGCGATGCTGGCGGGCGAGGACGTGCTGGCGATCATGCCCACGGGGGGCGGCAAGTCGTTGTGCTACCAGTTGCCGGCGCTGGTGGGCGGGCGGCTCACGGTCGTCATCTCGCCGCTGATCGCGCTGATGCAGGATCAGGTGGCGGCGCTGCGCGAGAACGGCGTGACGGCGGCGGCGCTGTCGTCGGCGACCGCGCCGGACGAGCGCGACTGGATCCTAGACGTGGTGCGCGAGGGGCGGCTGAGGCTGCTCTACATCGCGCCCGAGCGGCTGGCGTCCGAGCGGTTCTGCGACTGGCTGGCGGGGCTTGGCATCGCGCGGCTGGCGGTGGACGAGGCGCATTGCATCAGCCAGTGGGGGCACGACTTCCGGCCCGACTACCTGCGGCTGGGCGAGCTTGCCGCGCGCCTCGGCGTGCCTGTGGGGGCCTTCACCGCCACGGCCGACGAGGACACGCGGGCCGAGATCGTCCGTCGCCTGTTCGCGGGGCGACGCCCGCGCAGCTTCATCCGCGGCTTCGACCGGCCGAACCTCTCCCTCGCCTTCCAGCCCAAGGCAAGCCCGCGCCGGCAGGTGCTGGACTTCGTGGCGGCGCGGCCGGGGCAGTCGGGCATCGTCTATTGCGCGACGCGCGACCGGGCCGAGGGCATGGCCGCGGCGCTGCGCGAGGCGGGGGTCGACGCGCTGACCTACCATGCGGGGCTCGACGCCGACGAGCGCACGGCGCGCCAGACCCGCTTCACCCGCGGCGAGGGCGTGGTGATGGCGGCGACGGTGGCCTTCGGCATGGGGGTGGACAAGCCCGACGTGCGCTTCGTTGTGCAGGCCGACCTGCCCAAGTCGATCGAGGCCTATTACCAGGAGATCGGCCGCGCCGGGCGCGACGGCCTGCCGGCCGACACGCTGACGCTCTATGGCGCCGACGACATCCGGCTCGCGCGCGCCCGGATCGACGAGGGCGACGCACCACCCGAGCGCAAGCGCGCCGATCACGCGCGGCTTTCCGCCCTGCTGGCGCTGGCCGAGGCGCCGGCCTGCCGGCGCCAGACGCTGCTCGCCTATTTCGGCGAGGCGGCGGGGCCCTGCGGCAACTGCGACCTGTGCCGCGAGCCGCCCGAGCGGATCGACGGGACCGAGATCGCGCAGATGGCGCTGTCGGCCATGCTGCGCACCGGCGAGGGCTTCGGCGCGGGGCATGTGGTGGCGGTGCTGCGGGGCGAGGCGGACGATCGCATCCGGCGCCTCGGCCATGACCAGATCCGCACCTTCGGCGTCGGCGCGGCGCATGGGCGGGGCGACTGGCAGGCGTGGCTCAGGCAGATGCTGGCCTTGGGCCTCTGCACCATCGACGGCGAGCGCGGCGGGGCATGGCGGGTGACCGAGGCAGGCTGGGAGGTGCTGCGCGGCACGCAGCCCGTCGAGCTGAAGCGCGAGACGCCCGCGCGCAAGGCCGCGGCACGGAAGGGCGCACTCCCCGCGCCCCGGATGGCGCCCGAGGACGAGGCGCTGCTGCGTGCGCTGAAGGCGCGCCGCGCCGAACTGGCGCGCGAGGCGAACGTGCCGGCCTATGTGGTCTTCTCCGACCGCAGCCTGATCGAGATGGCGGCGCGCCGCCCCGCGACACCCAGCCAGATGGGCGAGGTCCACGGTGTCGGCGCGGCCAAGCTGGAACGCTATGGAGACACCTTCCTCGCCGTGATCCGCGAGGCGGGCTGAGTCAGAGCACGCAGCCCGCCCGCGCCGCCCGGGCATAGGCCGCGAGTTCCGGCCGGGCCACCCGGCCGGACGCGAGGAAGCCGTCGATGAGCGCCTCGACCCGGCCCGGCGCCCGATCGTGCGCGTGGCCAAGGCCGTGCAGCGCGGCCTCCTGCCAGGCGGCATGGGGCAGGGCGAGGATGGCGCCCATCACCTCGATCAGTGCCGCATCGAGCGCCGAGGCCTCGGCGGGATCGGCGGGCGGCTCGATCCATAGGAGGTCGAAGAACATGTAGGCCGTCAGCCCGAGCGGCCCGCCATCTTCGGAGAGATGCCCCAGCGCAGGCGGGCAGCGCGGCGCGATCACCTCGGAGAACAGGCGCTCGAACCTCGCGACGAGGGCAAGCCGCACCGCCTGCGGCACCGCGGGCGTGCCGATGCAGCGGATCATCAGCGGCTCGGCAGAATCGAAGATCCAGCGCAGGCCCGCGGCGACCGAGAGATCGTCGCAAGCCGCCATCCGCGCGCCGGGTTCGGTCAGCAGCCAGCCCAGATGCGCGGCGAACTCGGCAGCATCGCCGTGCGGCGGGTCGAGGTCGGGCGTGAAGAAGTAGTCGTCGACCGTCGCCGGGCGGGTGAGGATCGCCATCAGCCAGTCGTCATGCCCGTCCATCCGCTCACGCCCCGTTGACTTCGATTTCATGCCTTCTGCTGCTAGCACGTCCTGAACGGAACCTCACGGAGACCATGCCATGACCCTTGAGACCGCGCTCGCCCTGGGCGCGACGGCCGCCATCATGGTGGCATCCTTTGCCGTCTCGCGCCGGGCCGCGACGCCCGAGGGCTTCTTCGGCGGGGTCGATCTCGAGGGTCGGGCGCCGGGCCTGTGGATGCTGGTCCTGAGCCAGGTGACCACCTGGATCTTCGCGCGCTCGCTGCTGACGGCGGCCGTCCTCGCGTTCCATTACGGCCTCGCCGGGGCGCTGGCCTACACGGCCTATTACCTCAGCTTCTTCACCGGCGGGCTGGTGATCGACCGGCTGAGGGCGACGGGCGGGCAGGGTTCGATCCATGACTTCCTGCGCGCGCGCTTCGGGACGGCGGGGACGGCGTGCTTCAACATCCTCATCGGTGCGCGGCTGCTGTCCGAGGTGTTCGCGAACCTGCTGATGGTGGGGCTGGTATTCAGCGCGACCGGCAGCCTTGGCTACTGGGGCGCGATCGCCGCGATCTCGGCGCTGACGCTGGGCTATTCGATGCTTGGGGGGCTCTCGGCCTCGCTGCGTACCGATGTCGTGCAGATGCTGGTGTTCCTGGGGCTGCTCGTGGCGGTGTGGCTTGCGGTGTCGGCACTGCCGCAGGTGGCGGCAGCGGACCTTGCGACGCCGGCAGGGGTCGATCAGGGGCCGGGCTGGGTGCTGCTGGCGGTCGCGCTCCTACAGGTGATCAGCTATCCGCTGCACGACCCGGTGATGACCGACCGGGGCTTCATCGCCGACCGGGCGACGACGCGCGCGAGCTTCTGGCTGGCGGGGGTGCTGGGCATGGCCTCGATCTTCGCCTTCGCCATGCTGGGCGTGGTGGCGGCGCATCACGCGGCCGGGGCGAAGGATTTCCAGACGGCGCTGTCGGGCCTGCTGGGGGCGCCGCTGACGGTGATGGTCAACCTCGCGCTGATCGTCTCGGCGGTCTCGACCATGGACTCGACGCTGTCGAGCGCGGCCAAGCTCGCCGTCGTGGACATGGGGCTCGCGCGCCGGACGCTGGCGAACGGGCGGGTCGCGATGGCGCTGTGCATGGCGGGCGGTCTCGGCTTCCTCGCGCTGGGCTGGGACGAGCTCTACACGGCCGTCGCGGTGTCGGGCACGGCGTCGATGTTCCTCGCGCCCGTGGCCGTGATCTCGATCATCGGCGGGCGAGAGGTCGCGCGCTGGGCCTATCTCCTGGCCTTTGCCGCGGCGATGCTGGGGGCGGGTCTCTACGCTGTGGAAAGCGAGGGCGGGACGCAGATCGTGGGCGCGCTCACGGGGTTCGAGCACAAGTACTCGAAGCTGCTGGCCATCTGCGTGGCGGTGCTGGCGATCGGCTTCGGCGCCTTCGCCGCTGGGCTGCGGCGGCGCTGAGGGCGGGGGCCGCGCCTTCAGCCCTTGTCGTTGTTGCCGTTCAGGCTCGCCCCCGCGACGCGGGCAAGCTGTTCCTTGCGGCGCGCGATGCGGGCCTGCTCGGCGGCGATCTCTTCGCGCGAGGGCGGGCTGACGAGACCCGCCGAGATGATCAGCTTGGCCGCCTCCTCGATCGTCATGTCGAGCGGGATCACGTCGGTCTTGGGGATGAACATCAGGAAGCCCGAGGTCGGGTTCGGCGTGGTCGGCAGGAACACCGACACCATCTCGCGCCCGCCGGTGCGGCTGAGAATCTCGCCCTTGGTGTCGGTCGAGATGAAGGCGATGGCCCAGACGCCCTTGCGCGGATACTCGATCAGGCAGGCCTGCCGGAACGAGCTCTTGGACTGGCTCAGCACGGTTTCAACGAGCTGCTTGAGCGCGTTGTAGATCGAACGCACCACGGGCATCCGGTCGACGAAGTCCTCGCCCACCCGAATGAGCTGCTTGCCGAAGACGCGCTTGGCGAAATAGCCGACGACCGTGGTGAAGATCAGGAAGACGATCAGCCCGTAGCCGGGGATGTCGGCGTCGATATAGGTGCGCGGGTTGTAGGGCGCGGGCACCAGCGGCAGCACGCGCGAGTCGACGAAGGTGATGAAGGCCCAGGTAAGATACAGCGTCACCACCACCGGGACGACGACGATCAGGCCCGTGAGGAAATTCGCCCGAAGCCGATGGCCAAGCGAAACCCGCCGGCGCCGCGAGGTCCGGGCCTTCCGACCGCCGTTGCCGTTCTCGCCCGTCATCGCCGTCCGCTCCCCGTCACTCGCGCCAAACACTTAGTCCCGCGGCGAGCGCCACGCAATGGCAGGGCGCGGCGCCGCTCAGTAGCCGTGCGCGCGGTCGACGACATGGGTGAACGGCTCGCCCCGCTCGTCGCGGGCGATCTGGCGCACCAGCGAGAGCGAGGCGGTCTCGGGCCGGGTGACCGAGGCGATGTGCGGCGTGACGGTGACCCGCGGGTGCGTCCAGTAGCGGTGCTCGGGGGGCAGGGGCTCGACGTCGAACACATCCATCGTGGCGTGGCGCAGGCGGCCCGCGTCGAGCGCCGCGAGCAGCGCCTCGTGGTCGATCAGCGGCCCGCGGCCCGCGTTCACCACGCAGGCGCCGTCGGGCAGCATGCCGATGCGCCGCGCGTCCAGGATGCGCGAGGTATCGGCCGTGAGCGGCAGCAGCAGCACGAGGATCTCGGAATCGGAGAGGGTGCGGCCAAGCCCACCCTCGCCGGCGAGGCAGCGCACGCCCGGCACGCGCTTCTCCGTCCGCGACCAGCCGGTCACGCGAAAGCCGTTGGCCGCAAGCCGCCCCGCGCAGACCGACCCGAGCGCGCCGAGGCCGAGCACGCCGACATGGCGCTCGCGCGCGAGCGGCGGCGCGCCGGTCCCCCATTCGCCCGACGGGCCCGCGCCGATGAAGCGGTCGATGTCGAGATGGTGGCGCATCACGTGGCCGACGACGTAGTCGATCATGCCCAGCGTCAGCCCCTCCTCGACCATCCGCACCAGCGGCACGCCGTGCGGCAGCGGCAGGCGCAGGATGTCCTCGACCCCTGCCCAGAGGCTGAGGAGCGCCTTGAGCCGCGTGTAGGGCGCGAAGTCGCGAACCGGCCCGCTGCCGGTGATGATCAGGTAGTCCACCTCGGCCGGGTCGGCGTCGGCGGGGTCCATGCACAGGAGCATCCCGACCCCCTCGGCCTCGGCCGCGCGGGTCAGGCTGGTCTCGTAGGCGGCGCGCTCGGACGGCTTGCCCGCATAGACGACGAGAGGGGCCATGGAACCTTCCTACTTGCGATGGACATGGGCGGACTGGATCAGCCCGAATGCGATCATCAACACCAGCATGGCCGAGCCGCCATAGCTGACCAGCGGCAGCGGCACGCCGACGACGGGCACTAGGCCCATCACCATCGCCATGTTGATCGCCCAGAAGAAGAAGAACGTCGCGGCGAGGCCCCCGGTGATCAGCGCGCCGAACCGGTCGCGGTTGCGGGCCATCGAGACGAAGCAGAACACGATCACCAGCACGTAGAGCCCCAGCAGCGAGGCCGAGCCGACGAAGCCGAACTCCTCGCTCAGCGTGGTGAAGATGAAGTCGGTGTGCTTCTCGGGCAGGAAGTTGAGGCGCGACTGCGTGCCCTGCATGAAGCCGCGCCCCGAGAACCCGCCCGAGCCCATGGCGATCTTCGACTGCGTGATGTGATAGCCGGCGCCCAGCGGGTCCTGCTCGGGATCGAGGAAGGTCAGGATGCGGCGGTACTGGTAGTCCTTGAGCAACTGCCAGTCGGTCCCGCGCGAGGCCATCACCGCCCACACGACGCCACCCGCCGCCGCCGCGGCGGCCCCGAAATACCAGATCGACACGCCCGCCAGGAACATCACGACCGCCCCGCTCATGGCGATCAGCAGCGCCGTCCCGAGGTCGGGCTGCTTGAGAACCAGCACCATCGGCACGAGGATCAGCAGGAGCGGCGGGATCAGCCAGAGCGGGTGGCTGGTGAGGTCGCGCGACAGCCACGTGTAATAGCGCGCGAGTACCAGCACGATCGCGATCTTCATCAGCTCGGACGGCTGGAGCTGGATCGGGCCGAGGTCGATCCAGCGTGTCGCGCCCATGCCGGTCTCGCCCGCGACCTCGACCGCGACCAGGAGCGCCAGCGCGACGAGATAGGCGAAGGGCGACGCCCATTTCCAGAACCGGATGTCGATCAGCGCGACGATGAGCATGATGACGAGGCCGGCGCCGAAGCGCGTCATCTGGCGCGCCGACCACGGGTCGAGCTTGCCGCCCGCCACCGAGTAGAGCATCAGGAAGCCCACGCTGGCGATGGCGCCGAGCAGCAGCACCAGCGCCCAGTCGAGCCGCAGCAGCCGCGCGAGCAGGCCGGGGCGCTCGGCCCTGCGCACGGCGCGGGCTTCGGCGAGCGGCATCATGTCGGCACCTGTGCGCCGCCCTCGGCCGGCGCGGCCGGGGGCTCCGCGGGTGCGGGGCGCTCGGGCCGCTGGTCGGCCGGGTAGGCCGAAAGGGGCGGCTCGGCGCCATAGAGCGCGCGCATCAGGATGTCGCGCGCCACCGGTGCCGCGGCCGCCGAGCCGCCGCCGCCATGCTCGACGATGACCGAGATCGCGTATTTCGGCCGGTCCGACGGCGCATAGGCGACGAACAGCGCGTGGTCGCGCCGATTCCAGGGCAGGTCCTCGTTGCGGAACACGCCGCGCGCGCGCTCGGCCGCGGTGATGTTGCGGACCTGGCTGGTCCCGGTCTTGCCCGCCACCAGCGCCGCGTCATCGACGATGCGCGAGCGCCACGCCGTCCCGCGGCGACTGTTCATCACCGCGTGCATCCCCTCGCGCACGACCTGAAGCTGTGCCTCGGTCAGGCCCAGCGGCGGGGCCTCGGGGACGGGCAGGGGCACGCCGTCGCGCGCCCGGATCAGCCGCGGCGCGACCGCGCGGCCGGTGGCGATGCGGGCGGTCATCACAGCAAGCTGCAGCGGCGTCGCCAGCACGAAGCCCTGGCCGATCCCGGAATTGAGCGTGTCGCCCACCTGCCAGCCCTGCTTCTTCGACGCCCGCTTCCAGTCGCGGGTCGGGATCAGGCCGCCCTTGATGGCGGGCGACGGCAGCTCGTGCTCGGTGCCGAGGCCGAGGCGACGGGCCATCTCGGCGATGCGGTCGATGCCGACGCGCTTGGCGACCTCGTAGTAATAGACATCGCAGGACTGCTCGAGCGACTCGCGCATGTCGACATGGCCATGCCCGCCGCGGCGCCAGCAGTGGAAGCGGCGGTCGCCGAGCTGGTAGCCGCCATTGCAGAACACCCGGTCGCCCGGCCTGATCACGCCCGCCTCGAGCGCGGCCAGCGCCACCACCATCTTGAAGGTCGAGCCCGGCGGATACATCCCCGAGGCCCACTTGTTGTGCAGCGGCCGGTGGTCGTTCTGCGTCAGCGCGCCATAGTCGGTCTGCGATATCCCCTGGACGAAGAGATTGGGCTCGAATGTCGGGTTGGAGGCAAGCGCAAGCAGATCGCCGCTGGTGACGTCCATCAGCACGGCCGCCGCGCTCTCGTTGCCGAGGCGCTCGTGGCAGAAGCGCTGGAGGTCGAGGCCGAGCGTGAGCTGGAGGTCCTTGCCTGCCGCGCCCTCGACGCGGTCGATCTCGCGGATGACGCGGCCCACGGCGTTCACCTCGATCCGCCGCGTGCCGGCCGAGCCGCGCAACTCGCGCTCAGCGGCGCGCTCGAGGCCGTCCTTGCCGATCTGGAACTCGGGCACCTGAAGGATCGGGTCCTGGTCGTCCGGGTCCTGCAGGTCGCGCTCGGTGACGCGCCCGACATAGCCAACGACATGCGCGGTGTAGGGGCCGTGCGGATAGTGGCGCGAGAGCCCGACCTCGGGCAGCACGCCGGGCAGGGCCGGGGCGTTGGCGTTGACCGCGGCGAAGCCCCGCCAGTCGAGGAAATCGGCGATCGGCACGGGGACGAAGGCGGGCTTGGCCGAGAACTCCTTGAGAATCCGCCGCATCTGGTGCTCGGGGATGTCGATGATCCGGGCGAGGCGCTGCAGCATCTCCTCGGGGTCGCCGGCCTGCTCGCGGACCATCACAACGCGATAATTCTGGCGGTTCTCGGCCAGCGGCACGCCGTTGCGGTCGAAGATCTCGGCCCGGGCGGGGGCGATCAGGCGCAGGTTGATGCGGTTTTCCTCGGCCAGCAGGCGGTAGTGCTCGGTCTCGACGATCTGGAGCTGGCGCATCCGCCAGGCCAGCGTCCCCGCGACCAGAAGCTGCGCGCCCAGCAGGATCGCCCCGCGCCGGCTGATCCCGCTCGACGCCCCCTCCTGCGCCGGAGCCTTCTGGCGGAAGCGGAGCGGGCCCGCCGCCCCGGTGCCGCGCGTCGCCCCCATCGCTCAGGCCTCGCCCTTGAGGCCGGCGCGGCCGGGCGCCGCGGCGGCACGCCAGCCGATGCCGAAGATCCAGCGGATGGTCAAAACTACCGGCGCATAGGCCAGCATCGTCACCACCCATTGCCGGCCGAGATCGAACAGGTAGGGCGGCTGCACGAAGGTCACGAACAGCACGGCCCATTGCACCGCGAGCATCGCGAGGAAAGCGGCCGCCACCAACGCCCATTCGCTGACCAGCGAGCGCCGCGCCATGGCGGCCGAGCGCGCGCGCAGCGCCTCGGACGCCACCAGGAGCGCGAGCGCCCCCAGCCCCACCGGCAGGTCGGTCAGCAGGTCGCGCACGAGGCCCAGCGCCAGCACGAGACCCGCCGGAGCCGAGGCGGGTTGGCGCAGCGCGATCGCGGCGACGATGCAGAACAGCAGGTCGGGCGAGGGGATCGCCTGCGGCCCCACGCCGATCGGCGCGGCCTCGACGAAGATGGCGAGCAGGCCCAGCGCGGTCAGCAGCGCCATGCGCAGGACACGCGCGCCGGGGGGAAGGGCAGGGGCGAGGCGCATCGGCTCAGTTCCCCACGGCCGGGGGCGGCAGCGTGCCGGGGGGCAGTGCGCTCTGCGGCAGCATCGGGCCAAACTGCTCGGGCGCGGGCGCGGGCGGCACGATCAGCCCGGCCGGACGGTCGATGCGCGTGTCCGGCTGGTAGCGCAGCACGCGCACGAATTCGAGCCGGTTGTAGTCGGCCGCGAGGGTCGCCCGGAGGCCGCCGTCCGGCATCTCGATCACGCGCCCGACCGGCAGGCCGGGCGGGAAGACGCCGCCCTCGCCCGAGGTCTCGACCTGGTCGCCCGGGCGCACCTCATCGACCGCATCGACGAATTCGAGCCGCGGCGCCGAGGCCCCGTCGCCCGCCAGGATCGCCCGCCGCCCCGAGGGCCGGATCATGACCGGCACGCGCGACGAGAAGTCGGTGAGAAGAAGGACGCGCGCCGCCGTCTCGCCGGTGCCGACGACGCGGCCCACGAGGCCCGCGCCATCCACCGCCGCCGAGCCGTCGAGCACGCCGTCGCGCTCGCCCACGTTCACCAGCACGGTCTGCGAGAACGGCCCGCCCGAGTCGCCGATCACGTCGCCAGTGACGAAGACCGTGCGGGGCGCGAGGCGAACATGGTTCAGGGCGCGGAGCTGGGCGTTCTCCTCCTCCAGCGCGCGCGCCGTCTCGCGCCAGGCGCGCAGGCGCTGGATCTCGCGGCGCAGGGCACGGTTCTGCTCGTAGACGTCAAGGAAGTTGCGATAGTCGCGCAGCATGGCGGTGGCGACCTCGATCGGCCCCGCGACCCAGGACATGCCGGGCAGCACCGCGTCGGCAAGCTCCATGCGCAGCCGCTCGACGCGCGGGTTGTCGATGCGCCAGAGCGCGAACAGGCCGAGGCACAGCACCGCCGCCGCGAGCAGGAAGGCGCGGCGCAGCCTGCGTTCCAGTTCGCCGGTCCTGTCGTCGCCGGGGCGTGCCATCGCGCCCTCCGCTGGCCTCAGACGCTGATCTTCATGACATGGGCGAGGCGATCGAGATGCTCGAGCGCGCGGCCGGTGCCAAGAGCCACGCAGTGCAGCGGCTCCTCTGCCACCGAAATGGCGAGGCCGGTCTGCTCGCGCAGCGCGAGATCGAGCTCGCCGAGGAGCGCTCCGCCGCCCGCCAGCATGACGCCGTTGTCGACGATGTCGGCCGCGAGGTCGGGGGGCGTGGCCTCGAGCGCGACCATGACCGATTCCACGATCTGCTGCACCGGCTCGGCCAGGCTCTCGGCGATCTGGGCCTGTGTGATCTCCTGCTCCTTGGGCACGCCGTTCAGGAGGTCGCGGCCGCGGATCGTCATGGTCTTGCCGATCCCGTCGGCGGGCATCCGCGCCGTGCCGATGGCCTTCTTGATCTTCTCGGCGGTCGACTCGCCGATCAGCAGGTTGTGCTGGCGGCGCAGGTGGCTGATGATCGCCTCGTCCATCTTGTCGCCGCCGACGCGGACGGATCGCGCATAGACGATGTCCGAGAGCGACAACACCGCCACCTCGGTCGTCCCGCCGCCGATGTCGACGATCATCGACCCCGTGGGCTCGGTGATCGGCAGTCCGGCGCCGATGGCCGCGGCGATGGGTTCCGGGATCAGATAGGCCTTGCGCGCGCCGGCGGAGAGGACCGACTGCTCGATGGCGCGCTCCTCGACCGCGGTCGCGCCATAGGGCACGCAGACCACGATCACGGGCTTGGCGAACATCGTGTTCGGCTGCACCTTCTTGATGAAGTGCTTGATCATCTCCTCGGCCACGTCGAAATCGGCGATCACGCCGTCGCGCATCGGCCGGATGGCCTGGATCGAGCCGGGCGTGCGGCCAAGCATCAGCTTGGCGTCCTCGCCGACGGCCTTGACCTCCTTCTTGCCCGCGATGGTCTGGTAGGCAACGACCGAGGGCTCGTTCAGCACGACCCCCTTGCCCTTGACGTAGACGAGCGTGTTCGCCGTCCCGAGGTCGATGGCCATGTCATTGGAGAACATGCCGAACAGTCCGCCGAACATGCGCGTGCCTTCCGTTTCGTGCCTGCGTTCGCTGCCTGCGGTTGTCGCGCCGCGGCGTTCTTGCCGCCCGGGTCTTGCCGTCCGGGTCAGGGTGGGAAAGCTTATAGGACCGCGCGCGCCGCGCTGCAAAGGGAGATTGACCCGGCGCGCGGGCGGACAGGGCGGTGCGGCGGCAATTGCATAACGCGGGGGAGGTGCCCGCCGCGCGCGAAGCGGCGGCGGGGTCGTGCGGCAGGGCGGGGATCAGATCCCCGCGAGCGCGGCGCTGGGCTTGCCCTTCTCGCGGCGCACGAGCAGCTTGTTGAGCGCGTGGCAATAGGCGCGGCACGAGGCGACGACCGTGTCCGTGTCCGAGGACTGGCTGGTCACGATCTTGCCGCCCTCGCGCATCCGCACGCTGACGGTGGCCTGCGCGTCGGTCCCCTCGGTCACGGCATGGACCTGATAGAGTTCCAGCCGCGCGTCATGCGGCACCAGCGCCTTGACCGCGTTGAAGGCCGCATCCACCGGGCCGTCGCCGGTCGCGGTGTGGCGGAACTCGCGGCCGTCGATCTCGAGGATGATGTCGGCAGACTGCGGCGCCTCGGTGCCGCAGATCACGCGCAGGAACTTGAGCTTGATGCGCTCGGCCGCCTCGTCGGCCTTGGCCTCGCTCACCAGCGCGATGATGTCGTCGTCGAACACTTCCTTCTTGCGGTCCGCCAGCGCCTTGAAGCGGACGAAGGCATCCTCGAAGGCGTTGTCACCCAGGTCGAAGCCCAGGTCCTGCAGCTTGGTGCGCAGTGCGTGGCGGCCCGAATGCTTGCCCATCACCAGGTTCGACTCGGTCAGGCCCACATCCTCGGGGCGCATGATCTCGTAGGTGCCGGCGTGCTTCAGCATGCCGTCCTGGTGGATGCCGCTCTCATGCGCAAAGGCGTTCTTGCCGACGATGGCCTTGTTGAACTGCACGGGAAAGCCGGTGATTGACGAGACGAGCCGGCTCGCCTGCATGATCCGCGTCGTGTCGATGCCGGTACGGTAGGGCATGATGTCGTTGCGCACGCGCATCGCCATCACCACCTCCTCGAGCGCGGCGTTGCCCGCCCGTTCGCCGAGCCCGTTGATGGTGCATTCGATCTGCCGCGCGCCCGCGTCGACCGCGGCCAGCGCGTTCGCCACGGCCATGCCGAGGTCGTTGTGGCAATGGGTCGAGATCGTCACCGCGTCGATCCCCGGCACCCGCTCGCGCAGCATTCGGATCAGGGCGGCCGATTCGCCGGGCGCGGTGTAGCCGACCGTGTCGGGGATGTTGATGGTGGTCGCGCCCGACTGGATCGCGACCGTCACCGCCTCGACGAGGAAGTCGTGCTCGGTGCGGGTGCCGTCCTCGGGGCTCCACTGCACGTCGTCGGTCAGGGTGCGGGCGTGGCCCACGCTCTCGGCGATCTTCTCGATCACCTGCGCGGGGGTCAGCTGCAGCTTGAACTCCATGTGCAGGGGCGAGGTCGAGATGAAGGTGTGGATGCGCCCGCGCCTCGCATGTTGCAGCGCCTCCCAGGCCCGGTCGATGTCGCGCTTCGAGGCGCGCGACAGGCCGCAGACCACGGCATTCTGCGTGGCCTTCGCTATCTCGCGGACGGCCTCGAAATCACCCTCCGAGGCGATCGGGAAGCCCGCCTCGATGATGTCCACGCCCATCTCGTCCAGAAGCGCCGCGATCTGCAGCTTCTCGTCCAGCGTCATCGAGGCGCCGGGCGACTGCTCGCCGTCGCGCAGGGTGGTGTCGAAGATCTTCACGCGGTCCTGGTCCGCGGAGGGAATACGGTCGGTCATGTCGGTGGCCTTGTGCTTCGTGATGTCTGTGATCCCGGCGGTGCGTTCGTCGCTCCCCTGAGCGCGCGCACCGCGGATCGCGGCACGCTCAGGGGCGGCTAAGCAGAAGGAGCCCGCCGAGGAGTGCGGGGCGCGCCGTGATCGCGATGCCGAGGTCGAAACACATGGCGCGCACAATACCCGTTTGCCGGGGAAAGGAAAGCGGAAATCTCGCGCCGCCCATGCCGGGGCGCCCGGCGCCGCGTCAGTTCGCGGCGGCTGCGTTGCTCGCCTCGGTGCCCGCCTCGGGAACCGGGCAGTCTCCATTGGCGTCGGCCGGCCCGCCGCGGGCGCCATCCTCCCAGCAGCCTTCGAACACGGTGCCGGAGGCGTAGCTCATCACGCCGAAGCCGTGCTGGCGGCCCTTGATGAAGTTGCCCGTGTAGACGTCGCCGTTGGGGTAGGTGGCCTTGCCCTCGCCATGGATGTCGCCGCCCAGCCAGCCGCCCTCGTAAGTGAAGCCGTCGGCGAGCGTGAGCTTGCCTTGGCCCTCGCGCTGGCCCTCGACGAAGCCGCCCTCGTAGACGGCGCCGTCGGGATAGGTCAGCTTGCCGCTGCCGTGCTGGATGCCGGCCTTCCAGCCGCCCGTGTAGACATGGCCGTCGGGGTAGGTCATCACGCCCTCGCCCTCGTGGCGGGCGCTGGCGAACTGGCCTTCGTAGACCGATCCGTTGGCATAGCGCGCGACCCCTTGGCCCGCGATCACGCCGCCCTGCCATTCGCCCTCGTATGAGCCGCCATCGGCATAGGTGATCTTGCCCTGTCCCTCGGGCGAGCCGGCGACGAAGCTGCCCTCGTAGCGCGAGCCGTTGGGGTAGGAGGCGACCCCCTGGCCCTCGATCTGGCCGGCGATCCAGTCGCCCTCGTAGGTGTAGCCATCGACGCCGATGAACTTGCCCTTGCCGTGGCGGTCGCCGTCGCGGAACTCGCCCTCGTAGCGGTCGCCGCTGGCATAGGTGGCGACGCCCTGGCCGTGGCGGCGTCCCTCGACGAAATCGCCCTCGTAGCGGTCGCCATTGGCGTAGACGGCACCGCCCTTGCCGGTGATCTGGCCCTCGGCCCAGTCGCCCTCGTAGACGAAGCCGTCGGGCAGCGTGATCTTGCCCTTGCCGTGGCGCAGGCCGTTCACGAAGTCGCCCTCGTAGACTGCGCCGTCCGGGTAGGTGACAGTGCCCTTGCCCTGCTGCACGCCGTCGATCCACTCGCCGTCGTAGCGATAGCCGTTGTCGCGGGTCATCACGCCCCGCCCGTGATGGGCCGAGTTCCTGAACCCGCCCTCGTAGGTCATGCCGTTGCCGTAGTCGGCGCGGCCGGTGCCCTCGATCACGCCGGCGCGCCACTCGCCGGTGTAGCTGCCGCCATTGGCATAGGTGATGGTGCCCTGGCCATGCGGGACGTCGTCGAGAAAATCGCCCTCGTAGATCGAGCCGTTGGCGAACTTGGCGCGGCCCTTGCCCTCGCGCTCGCCCTCGACCCACTGGCCGGAATATTCGTAGCCATCGGGGGCGATGTAGGTGCCCTCGCCGTGCTGCTTGCCGTCCTTGAACTGGCCCTGGTAGATCGCGCCCGATTCGTATTCCTTGGTCGCGACCGCGGTCGAGGCGTCCTGCGCCAGCACCGCGCCGGTGACGAGCCCGGTTGCAAGTGCGATCGCTGCGCTCGCAGTGGCAATCCTGCGCATTCCCGTCTTCCCTCGTCTTTCGGGAGGCATGCTCGCGCGCCCGTCCCTGTGTCTTGTGGTTGCCCGCAGTCTATGAACCAAACTGTGGCAAGACAACGGCCCATTGCGGGCCATCGGCCGAAGGCGCGGCACGCGGCGGCGGATGCCGGACTTGCCCTCGGTCGCGCGGCCCCTTAATCCCCGACCCCGTGCCTGAGCGGAGTGCCCCCCGATGTCCCAGCCCGACCTGATCCGGATCACGCTGGCCCAGATGAACCCCGTTGCGGGCGACATCGCGGGCAATGCCGATCTTGCCCGGCGGGCCTGGGCGGCGGGGCGGGCGGCAGGAGCCGACCTCGTGATGCTGCCCGAGATGTTCCTCTCGGGCTATCAGGTGCTCGACCTCTCGGTGCGGCCCGCGTTCCTGCGGGACTGCGACGCGGCGGTGACGCGGCTCGCGGCGGATTGCGCCGACGGCCCGGCGCTGGCGATCGGCGCGCCCCATCCCGAGAAGGGCGGCGTCTACAACGCCTACCACCTGATCGAGAAGGGCCGGCTCAGGGCGAGCTTCCTCAAGCACCACCGCCCGAACTACGGCGTGTTCGACGAGAAACGCCTCTATGCCGAGGGGCCGTTCCCCGGTCCGATCGAGGTGGCGGGCGTGCGCATGGGCTTCCCGATCTGCGAGGATATCTGGTTCGCGGACGTCTGCGAGACGCTGGAGGAATCGGGGGCCGAGCTTCTGCTCTCTCCCAACGGCTCGCCCTACGAGGGGCCGGCGAAGATCGACATCCGGATGAACCACGGCGTCGGCCGGGTGGTCGAGACCGGGCTGCCGCTGGTCTACCTGAACCTGATCGGCGCGCAGGACGACCAGGTGTTCGACGGCGGCAGCTTCGGGCTCAATCCGGGCGGGCGGCTCGCATGCCAGATGCCCTATTTCGACGAGGCGATCGAGACCGTCGAGTTCCACCGCACGCCCGAGGGCTGGCGCCTTGCGCAGGGCCGGCTCGCCCCGGTGCCCGAGGCGCCCGAACTCGACTACCGCGCGATGGTCGAGGCCACGCGCGACTACGTGCTGAAATCGGGCTTCAAGCGCGTCCTTCTGGGGCTGTCGGGCGGCATCGACTCGGCGCTGGTCGCGACCATCGCGGCCGACGCGTTGGGGCCGGGGAGCGTGCGCTGCGTGATGCTGCCCTCGCGCTTCACCTCGCCCGCGAGCCTCGAGGACGCGGCCGACTGCGCCCGGCGCCTTGGCGTCGCGCACCAGACCCTGCCGATCGAGGCAGCGGTGGTCGCGGTGAATGCGGGCCTCGCGCCGTTCTTCGAGGGCCTCGCCCCGGACGTGACCGAGGAGAACATCCAGAGTCGGATGCGCGGGCTCTATCTCATGGCGCTGTCGAACAAGTTCGGCGAGCTGTTGCTCACCACCGGCAACAAGTCCGAGGTCGCGGTCGGCTACGCCACACTCTATGGCGACATGAACGGCGCCTACAACCCGATCAAGGACCTCTACAAGACCCGCGTCTTCGCCGCCGCGCGCTGGCGCAACGCCACGCACCGGCCATGGATGCGCGCCCCGGCGGGCGAGGTGATCCCGCTCAGGGTGATCGAGAAGGCCCCCTCGGCCGAACTGCGCGAGGGGCAGCGCGACGAGGACAGCCTGCCGCCCTACGCGATCCTCGACGGCATCCTCGAGGGGCTGATCGAGCGCGAGATGTCGGTAGCCGAACTGGTGGCCGAGGGCTTCGAGCGCGAGACGGTGCTGAAGGTGCAGGGGCTGCTCTACGTCTCGGAATACAAGCGCTTCCAGTCGGCGCCGGGGGCCAAGCTGACCAAGAAGGCGTTCTGGCTGGACCGCCGCTACCCGGTCGTGAACCGCTGGAGGGACCGCGGGTGAGCGAGGCGGCGAAGGACGGCATGCCCCGGGCGGGCGCGCGGATCCGGATCGCCGCATCGCGCGGCAACGCGCTGATCCTGCTCGCGCTCGGCGCGGCGCTTCCGGGGATGCTGATTACCGTCACCCGGCCATGGGGCATGGAGCTGCGCGAGCTTGCGGCCTTTGCGCCCTTCATCATGTTCCTGTCGGCGATCCTTCTCGCCTGCGGCGCGGGGCTTGCCCTGCGCTGGCGCCCGGTGTTCGAGGCGGACGAGCGCGGTATTGCCATGCCGCTGGGCATGCTGGGCCTCGTGCGCCTGCCCTGGGAGGCCGTGGCCGCCTGGGGCATCGCCGAGCGGCGCGTGCCCTGGCTTCCGGTGCTGAACCAGCGCGTCTTCGCGCTGTGGCTGCACGACCGGCACGCCGTGCCGCGGCTGAGGCAGGGCGAGATCGCGCTCAACCGCGCGATTATGGGGGCGGACCTTGTGCTCAGCGACTGGTTCGTGCCGCGCGGCTTCGACGCCATCGTGCTGACCTGCCGGACGCTGAGACCGGAACTGGAGCGCCGCCGATGACCGTGACCCGCTTCGCGCCCTCGCCCACGGGGCTGCTGCACGCCGGTAACCTGCGCACGGCGGTGCTGAACTGGCTGATGGCGCGCAAGCTTGGCGGGCGCTTCATCCTGCGCATCGACGACACCGACTCCGAGCGGTCGGAGGAGCGGTTCGTGGACGCGATCCGCCGCGATCTCGACTGGCTGGGGCTGCATTGGGATGCCGAGGTCCGGCAGTCTGCGCGGCTCGACCTATACGCGGCGGCGGCCGACCGGCTGCGGGCGGCGGGGCGGCTCTATGACTGCTACGAGACGGCGGCGGAACTCGACCTGCGCCGCAAGGTCCAGCTCTCGCGCCACCTGCCGCCAGTCTACGACCGCGCGGCGCTGGGGCTGGGCGACGCCGAGCGCGCCCGGCTGAGGGCCGAGGGCCGGGCGCCGCACTGGCGCTTCCTGCTGGAGCGCGAGGCGGTGGAGTGGGACGACCTGATCCGCGGCCCCGAGCGGGTCGAGGCGGCCTCGCTGTCCGACCCCGTGCTGATCCGCGAGGACGCGCAGGTGCTCTACACGCTCGCCTCGGTGGTGGACGATGCGGATCTGGGCGTCACGCATGTCATCCGTGGAGCCGATCACGTCACCAACACCGGCACGCAGATCCAGATCTTCGCGGCGTTGGGGGCGGCGGCGCCTGCCTTCGGGCATCACTCGCTGCTGGTGGGGCCCGAGGGGGAGGGGCTGTCGAAGCGCCTCGGCAGCCTGTCGGTCGCGGCGCTGCGCGAGGCGGGGGTCGAGCCGATGGCGGTGGTGAGCTTCCTCGCGCGGCTGGGCTCGTCGCATCCGGTCGAGGTGGCGACCGACATGGCGGCGCTGGTCGAGGGGTTCGAGATCGGGAGTTTCGGCGCCTCGCCGACGCGCTTCGATCCCGAGGAACTGGCGGCGCATTCGGCCAAGACGCTTCGGGCCTTGCCATTCGATGATGTGAGGAAACGCCTGGAATACATTGGCGTTGAAACTAAACTCACTCCTGATTTTTGGACGGCCGTGGGGCCGAACCTCGACCGGATGGCGGATGCGTTCGAGTGGTGGGCAATCTGCCGCGACGGTGCCGAGGCAGTGGTAGCGCCGGAGGATGCCGAGTTCGTGGCGCAGGCGCTGACCCTGCTGCCGCCGCGACCTTGGGGGGCGGACACCTGGAAGGCATGGACCGACACCGTCAAGGCCGCGACCGGGCGCAAGGGGCGCGCGCTGTTCCTGCCGCTGCGCCGGGCGCTGACGGGCCGCGACCACGGCCCCGAGATGGCGGCACTGATGCCCCTGCTCGCGCCCCCGCGATTGACAGACGCCGCGCGAGGCGGCAGAGAGGGCGCATGAACGCCGCGATCCTCATCTGCCGGATCTGCATTACCCGCTGACACATCGTCCGCGGCGCGTTCTCGCCTTTCCAGCACCACCCGGAAATGCTAGCCCGCCGCGGGGACAACGCCGCGAGCATGGGCCATGACGACGATCAAGCTCTACAACACCCGGACCCGGTCGAAGGAGGTGTTCACCCCCATCGACCCCGCGAATGTCCGCATGTATGTCTGCGGCCCCACGGTCTATGACCGCGCCCATATCGGCAACGCGCGCCCGGTGGTGGTGTTCGACGTGCTGTTCCGCCTGCTGCGCCATGTTTATCGCGAGGACGCTGTGACTTACGTCCGAAACTTCACGGACGTGGACGACAAGATCAACGCCCGCGCGGCCGAGACGCGCCAGCCCGGCGAGAGCACGCTCGACGCCATCCGGCGCATCACCGACGAGACCACGCGCTGGTATCTGGACGACATGGACGCATTGGGGGCGCTGCGCCCCACCCACATGCCGCGCGCGACCGAATACATCCCCCAGATGGTCGCGATGATCGAGAAGCTGATCGCCGACGGCCACGCCTACGAGGCCGAGGGGCATGTGCTGTTCGACGTGCCCTCGTGGCCCGAGTATGGCCGCCTCTCGCGCCGCTCGACCGACGAGCTGCTGGCGGGCGCGCGGGTGGACGTGGCGCCCTACAAGCGCAGCGCGATGGACTTCGTGCTGTGGAAGCCCTCGGACGACGACACGCCGGGCTGGGAGAGCCCGTGGGGCCGCGGCCGCCCCGGCTGGCACATCGAGTGCTCGGCCATGTCGAAGGCCCTGCTGGGCGAGCAGTTCGACATCCACGGCGGCGGCATCGACCTGGTTTTCCCCCACCACGAGAACGAACTGGCGCAAAGCTGCTGCGCCAACCACACCGACCTGATGGCCAATGTGTGGATGCACAACGGGTTCCTGCAGGTCGAGGGGGAGAAGATGTCCAAGTCCTTGGGCAACTTCTTCACCGTGAAGGATTTGCTCGACAAGGGCATCCCGGGCGAGGTGATCCGGTTCGTGCTGCTGTCGACGAAGTATACCGAGCCGCTGGATTGGACGGAGAAACGGGTCGAGAAGGCAGAGGCGACGCTCAGGAAGTGGCGGGCGCTCGCCAAGGGCGTCGAGCCCTCGCCGAGCGTGCCGGCGACTGTCGTCGCCACACTCGCCGACGACCTCAACACGCCCAAGGCGATCGCGGAATTGCATGCGCTTGCGGCGAGCAATCCGGCGGAACTTGCGGCGGGGGCGGCGCTGCTCGGACTCCTTTCGCCCGGTCTTGGAGAGTGGGCTAGAGGGCCGATTGTATCTGATGAAGTGGGTCGGCAGCTGGACGAACTGATCCGAGCAAGAGCCGCAGCTCGAGCCGCGAAAGACTTTGGAACCGCTGACAAACTTCGTGACGCGATGGCGAAGGCGGGAGTAACGCTCAAAGATCATTCTGGCGGTAAAGTTTCAATCGACATCGACCCTCTGAGAGCAGCGGAGTTCTTTAAGGAACTGAGCGACTTGGAAAGACGCCAAATATTCGGACCCCAAGGTTATCTAGGCGGGCCAAGTATCGGAATAAACGAGCTTTACGAAGGCTACATTTTATATGTCCTATCTTCGGTGGAGAGTAACGCAAGATGACCCGCGAGCGCCTCTACCTCTACGACACCACCCTTCGCGACGGGCAGCAGACGCAGGGCGTCGATTTTTCGGTTGCGGACAAGGTCAAGATCGCCAGGACGCTCGATGCGCTGGGGCTCGACTATATCGAGGGCGGCTGGCCGGGGGCGAACCCCACCGACTCGGGCTTCTTCCGCGAGGCGCCGAAACTCCGCCACGCCACCTTCACCGCCTTCGGCATGACCAAGCGGGCAGGGCGCTCGGCCGCCAATGACGATGTGCTGGCCGAGGTTGTGAACGCGCGCACGCCCGCCGTCTGCCTCGTCGGCAAGAGCCACGACTACCACGTCGAGAAGGCGCTGGGGATCACGCTCGACGAGAACCTCGCCAACGTCCGCGAGTCGGTTGCCCACCTTGTCGCGCAGGGCCGCGAGGCGCTGTTCGATGCCGAGCATTTCTTCGACGGCTGGAAGGCCAACCGCGCCTATGCGCTGGCCTGTCTCGATGCCGCGATGGAGGGCGGCGCGCGCTGGGTGGTGCTGTGCGACACCAATGGCGGCACGCTGCCGGCCGAGGTGGCCGAGATCACGGCGGACGTGACCGCGCGGATTCCGGGCAGCCACGTCGGCATCCACACCCATGACGACACCGGGAATGCGGTCGCGAACACGCTCGCGGCCATCGACGCCGGCGCGCGGCAGGTGCAGGGCACGCTCAACGGCTTGGGCGAGCGGTGCGGCAATGCGAACCTCTGCACCATCATCCCGACGCTGATGCTGAAGGCGCCCTATCGCGACCGCTTCGAGATCGGCGTGAGCGACGAGGGGCTGAGGGACCTGCGCCGGGCCTCGCTGCTGCTGGACGAGGTGCTGAACCGCCAGCCGAACCGGCACGCGCCTTACGTCGGCGCCGCCGCCTTCGCGCACAAGGCGGGCCTTCATGCCTCGGCGATCCTCAAGAACCCTGCGACCTACGAGCACATCGAGCCCGAAGCGGTCGGCAACGCGCGCATCGTGCCGATGTCGAACCAGGCGGGGCGGTCGAACATGCTGCGCCGGCTGGCCGAGGCCGGGATCGAGGTGGACCGCGACGACCCGCGCCTTTCGCACCTGCTGGCCGCGGTCAAGGAGCGCGAGGACCAGGGCTTTGCCTACGACTCGGCCGAGGCGTCGTTCGACCTGCTGGCCCGCCGGATGTTGGGCTGCCTGCCGGTGTTCTTCGAGATCGACCGCTACCGCGTCTCGATCGAGCGGCGCTTCAACGCGCTGGGCGAGCGGGTGACGGCCTCCGAGGCTGTCGTCGCGGTGCATGTCGACGGCGAGCGGATGATCTCGGCCTCCGAGTCGATCGACCCGGTGACGCATCAGGACCAGGGGCCGGTCAACGCGCTGGCGCGCGCGCTGCAGAAGGACCTGGGCCGCTACCAGGACTATATCGGCGACCTGCGGCTGGTGGACTTCAAGGTCCGCATCATCGGCGCGGGGACCGAAGCCGTGACGCGCGTGCTGCTGGACAGCTCGGACGACACCGGCGAGGTGTGGTCGACCGTGGGCGTGTCGGCCAACATCGTGGACGCCTCGTTCCAGGCGCTCGAGGACGCCATCGTGACCAAGCTGATCCGGATGAAGGCGCCCGCCATCCGCATGGCCGTGCATGGCTGAGCCGCCGCTCGGCCCCTGCGCCGCCATCGTGCGGCGCTACGACCCGGAGCTGTTCCACGCGGCCCTGTTCGCGCCGGAGCCGCTGCGCGAGCGGCTGATGGTGCTCTATGCCTTCGACATCGAGCTCTCGCGCGCCGCGGCACGGGCCGACCGGGCCGAGCCCGGGCCGATCATCGCCCGGATGCGGTTGCAGTTCTGGCGCGACGTGGTTACGGGGGCGGGTGTCGGCGCGCACGAGGTGGCGGCACCGCTGACCGCGCTGATCGGCGAGGCGCTGGCCCCGCGCGCTCTGCTGGACGGGCTGATCGAGGCGCGCGAGATGGAGCTGGCGGCCCCCTTCGACCGCGCGGCCTTCGACGCCTGGCTCGCGGCGCGTTTCGGCGGGCTCACGCGGCTGGCGACGGGCGCGCTGGGTGCGACCGGGGCGGGCGAGGTCGCCGATGCGGCCGGGCGCGCGGTGGGGACCGCCTTCGCGCTGCGGCTCGCCGCGCCCATGGCGGTGCAGTCGGGGCTGGTGCTGCTGCCTGATCTGACGCGCGAGGCGCATGGGGCGCTGATGCGGGGCGAGACCAACGAGGCCCTGCGGCTGGCGGCCCGGGCGCTGGCGGCGGAGGGGCTCACGAGCCTTCGCGCGGCCCGCGCCGGGCGCCGCGAGGTCGGGCGCGCGGCCGTGCCCGCATTCCTGCACCTGTGGCGCGCCGAACTCGACCTGCGGGCCGCGCTTCGGCCGGGCTTCGACATGGTGACGGGCTTTCCCGATCCGGGCGGAACGCGGCGGGCGCTGACGCTGATGACGCACGCGCTGACGGGCCGCTGGTAGGTTCGGCTCAGAGTCCGATCAGGGCCAGCGCCACCCAGCCCCCAAGCGGCGCGAGCATCAGTGCCACCGGCTTCCACAGCGGGATCTCGCGCGCGCCGCCCAGCCGGGCGCCAAGCAGGAGCGCGCCGGCCGCGAGCGCCACGAGGATGCCGAACTCACCCGCCAGCGGCGCCGCCGCACAGACCGCGAAGACCGCCCAGAACGGCAGCGCCCGCATCGCTCAGCGCTTGCGCAGGACGTAGATCGTGACGGTCCCGGCAGCGGGCTCGGGCTCGAAGCGCTCGGACAGCAGAAGGTCGGCGGCGCCCGTGTCCGTGAGATCGCAGACCCGGCCCCGGATGCTGCCGTCAGCCGCCGCCTCGGCGTCGAGCGAGAAGGCGAGGCATCCGCCCGACGGCAGGAGCGCGAGCATCCCGTCGATCACGGTCGGGGGCATCGCTGCCGGGTTCACCGCCCCGATCGTGACCGCGTTGGCATAGGCGCCCGGCTCGAGCGCCAGCGGCTGCGAGAGGTCGAGCCGCGCGAGATGCCGGTAGACCTGCCGGTCGGCCGCGCCGGCCAGCATCTCGGCGGAAGGGTCGAAGCCGTCGATGCAATCGAATCCCGCCGCCCGCAGCGCGAGCCCGCCAAGCCCGGCACCGCAGCCGATCTCAGCAACGGGCTGGGTGGGGTCGGCGACAAAGCGGGCCAGCGCCTCGGCGCATCGGCGGGCGGTCTCGTAACCCTCGGCCACGGGACCATCGGCGCATTCCGCCGCCTGCTCGTCGTAGAAGCTGCGTCCCTCGGCCGATGCGGGCTGCGCGTGATCGCCCGCCCCGTCGCCGTTGTCGTGCCCGTTCATCCGCGCGCTCCGTTCCGATTCGCCCCTGAGGATACCACCCGCGGGCGGCGCGGCGGCTATTCGGCGGCAGCGGGCGTGGCGTCGGGGTCGAGCCAGCGAAGGAAGGCGGTCTTTGCACGCGCGGTGTAGGCCCGGGCCCGGTCGCGCTTGCCCCTGCGCCCGGATCTTATCGCCTCCAGCGGCGGGAACAGTCCGAAGTTCACGTTCATCGGCTGGAAGGTGGACGCATCCGCCCCACCGGTGATGTGCGCGAGCAGGGCGCCCATCGCGCTCTCGGGCGGCGGGGGCGCAAGCGTCTGGCCAAGGCGCTCGGCAGCGGCGAAGCGGCCTGCGAGGATGCCCATGGCGCCGGACTCGACATAGCCCTCGACCCCGGTGATCTGCCCCGCGAAGCGCAGCCGCGGCATGGCGTGCAACCGCATCTGCCCGTCGAGCAGCCGCGGGGAGTTCAGGAAAGTGTTGCGGTGGATGCCGCCGAGACGCGCGAATCTCGCGTTCTCGAGGCCCGGGATCAGCGCGAACACCTCGGCCTGCGCGCCGTATTTCAGCTTCGTCTGGAAGCCCACGAGGTTGTAGAGCGTGCCCAGCCGGTTCTCGCGGCGCAGTTGCACCACGGCATGGGGCTTCACGTCCGGCTGATGCGGGTTGGTCAGGCCCACGGGCTTGAGCGGGCCATAGCGCAGGGTCTCGCGGCCGCGCTCGGCCATCACCTCGATGGGCAGGCAGCCCTCGAAATAGGGGGTGTCGCGCTCCCAGTCCTTGAACTCGGTCTTTGGCGCGGCGATGAGCGCGTCGATGAATCGGTCATACTGCTCGCGCGACATCGGGCAGTTGAGATAGGCGGTGCGCTCGTCCTCGGTCTCGCCCTTGTCGTAGCGCGACTGGAACCAGGCGCGGGACATGTCCACGCTGTCGGCATGGACGATGGGGGCGATCGCGTCGAAGAAGGCGAGGCTGGTCTCGCCGGTCAGCTCGCGGATCGCGGCGGCGAGCGCCGGCGAGGTGAGGGGGCCGGTCGCGACGATCACGCTAGACCAGTCGGGCGGCGGCAGACCCGCCACCTCGCCGCGCGCGATGGTGATCAGGGGATGCGCCTCCAACGCCCGGGTCACGCGCGCGGAAAAGACCTCGCGGTCGACCGCGAGCGCGCCTCCTGCGGGGACCGACGCCTCGGCTGCGGCCGCCATCATGATCGAGCCCGCGCGCCGCATCTCCCAGTGCAGCAGGCCCACGGCGTTCGTCTCGTCGTCGTCCGAACGGAAGGAGTTCGAGCACACGAGCTCGGCGAAGCCGCCCGTCTGGTGCGCATCGGTGCCCACCTCGGGGCGCATCTCGTGCAGGATGACGGGCACGCCCATCGAGGCCGCGGCCCATGCGGCCTCGGAGCCTGCCATGCCGGCGCCGATGATGTGGATGGGCTCGATCATGGCTAGGGGATAGGTGCGGTGGCGGCCGGGGTCAAGGGAGCCGGGCCGGTCGGAGCCGGCGCACGGCGTCGGCGCGCGCAGACTGACGCGCGCAGCGCCCCGAGCGATCGCGGCTGCGCGCGACCGGAGGGGCCATCGACGTCCCGGGTAAGGCCCGGGACAGCGGAACCCTCCGGCAGCGCGAGGTCCCCGCATCGAGACCGGTACAGCTGGGGCCGGCGGCAGGGCGAGGTCCTGAGTCGAGCCCGGGACAGCGGCGGGACGGCCAGCCGGCCGCGCTCAGCCCACTGGCGCGAAGCGGGCCTCCATCTCGCGCCGAGCCACGACGTCGGCGCGGGTCGTGTCGATCTCGACGGCGTCCCAGCGGATCACCTCGCCCCGCGCGATGGGGTGGCGCACCACGGCGTCATGGGCGAGGCCGATGGGCAGCGCGCCTTCGGCCATCGCGCGGGCGGCGGGGGCGACGCGGCCATAGGCGGCATATCCGCCCTCGCCATCCAGCCGGTCGCCCGGCTTCAGGTCGCGCTTGGCGACCGCCATCACGTCGGCGCGGAACTCGGTGACCGAACCGATCGGGCGCCCGTCGCGCGCCGCCCGCAGGACCGAGCGGCCAAGTTCCAGCCCGATCAGGTGGCAGGGGCGGTAGAGCGCGGCATAGCGCCCCGTCCTGTCGGTTTTCACGCCATACTGGGCGAAACAGGCCGCCGAGTAGGGGTTCGGCGCCTCGACGACGACATAGACGCCCCAGCGAAGGTCGCGGAAGACCGGGCGGCCGTCACGCTCGTCGCAGGCCACAACCTCGACCATCCCCTTGGCGTCAAGGATGCCGCCATCCTCGCGCGGGCGCAGGACATGGGGCAGGTCGTCGACCCCGCAGGGCGGGAAGGCGAGGCCCATCGCAGGCGCATCGAGGCCGCAGGAATTCGCGATCGCCGCCATCTCGATCGCCGACTTCGTGCCGTCCATGAACGAGGTGAACATCTGGCTGTTCATCCCGGCGGCGCGGGCGCCCTCGGCGGTGATGCCGTAATGGTCCCAGACGCGGTCGGGTGTGAGTTCGTGATAGCCGGGCAGGTATTTGGTGCCCTTGCCTGCGGCGACCACCGGAAAGCCGCAGTCACGGGCCCATTCCACCAATTCGGCCACCAGCGCCGGCTGGTCGCCATAGGCCATCGAGATGACGACGCCGGCCGCGCGCGCCTCGGCAGCGAGCAGGGGGCCGACAAGGGCGTCGGCCTCGACATTGACCATCACGACATGGCGGCGGGCGGCGATGGCCGCGCGGGCGTGGCGGATGCCGGCGAGCGGGCTCCCGGTGGCCTCGATCACCACGTCGAGATCGATCTCGCGCGCCATGGCGGCGCCATCCTCGAGGAAGGCCGTGCCGGCAATCCGCGGGGCGTCCCAGCCCACGGCCTCGCAGGCGCGCCGGGCGCGGGCGGGGTCGAGATCGGCAATGGCCGCGATCTCGATTGCCGGTGTGGTGGGCACCTGCGCGAGGAACATCGAACCGAACTTGCCGGCGCCGATCAGGCCGACGCGGACGGGAGAGGCGGGGGAGGAATCGCGGCGCATCATGGCCGAGATGCTAGCGAAAGCGCAGCCTCCGTCGAGTCCCGATCCGGGCGCGCCGCGCCCGGGGCATCGAGCCCCGGTCGCGGCGGACGGCGGCGCTGCCGCCGCGGGCGCAGAGCCTGAGGGGTGTCGGCAAGACGACGTCGGGCGATGCGGCGCACGCGCGGCCCGTCGGGCTGCGCGTGGCGCCCGGCCGGCCCTCGATGGGCCGGACGGGCGCTCGTCGGGGGCGCGTCGCTCAGTCGGCCTTCGGCCAGGACGCCCAGGGGAAGGGCCGCTCCTCGGTCGCGCAGGCCTGGAAGCGGCCGACCTGCTCGAGCCAGCGCCCGAGCGACCGCCCGAAGTCCACGAGGAATGCGTTCGGCGCCCCGGTAATCAGCATGGAGAGGAACTGGATCACCGCGGTGATGGCAAGCAGCGCCTGCGAGAAGTAGAACGCCACGAGGAAGAACAGCATGAACGCACCGCGGATCAGCACGGGCTTGCGGTCGGGCTTGCTCTCGGTCGCGGGCGCGTCGTCGTAGTCTTCGTCAAAGGTTGCCGGCGGCATGGCGGCACTCCTTCTGCCGTTGCGCGAATGCGGGATCGCTTCCTCGAGATGTGATCGCCCGGTCCACGGTTCAATGGCCGGGCCGGCCTTGAGGCGGCCCGGCCGTGGCGTCACGGTGCGGTGATCCGTGCCTTGTGCAGGATCCCGCCGATCGCCCCGCCGATCAAGGGCGCCACGATGAAGAGCCAGAGTTGCCCGAGCGCCCCGCCCCCCGCGAAAAGCGCGGGCCCGACCGAGCGCGCCGGATTGACCGACGTGCCCGTGATCGTGATGCCGACAAGGTGGATCATCGTCAGCGTAAGTCCGATCACCAGACCGGCGACGGCCGCGTTTGCCTTGTCGGCGGTCACGCCGAGAATGACCACGAGAAAGATGGCGGTGGCGACGACCTCGAAGATGAAGGCGGAGATCATCGTGAACCCGCCGCCATAGCCCGGGCCCCAGCCGTTCTGGCCAAGGCCGTTCGCCGCGACGTCGTAGCCGCCCTCGCGCCCGGTGGCGATCAGGAAGATCAGGAACGCGGCAGCGACCGCGCCCGCGACCTGTCCGGCCACGTAGCCGACGAAATCGCCCGCCGAGATGCGGCCGGCCACGAGGCAGCCCATGCTGACGGCAGGGTTGAGATGGGCCCCGGAGACGGCGCCGATCGAATAGGCCATCGCAACCACGGAAATGCCGAATGCGAGGCTTATGCCCGTGATGTTTATCGGACTTGCGATCCCGACGCCCGCGCTGGCGAGCACGGCGCTGCCGACACCGAAGAAGACGAGGGTAAAGGTGCCGACGCCCTCGGCAATGTATTTCTTCATGGGAACACTCCGCGAGAAACGGTCGAACGACCGCGGCGGCAGGATGGCATGAATCGAAATCAACCACATCGCGAATTATCGGGCGAGGATTCAATCGTTCGGCCTCGCCGCCCCCGGGATATTCTCGCTCTCGCGCCGCCGCGCGCTGTCGTCGGCGGCCGTCTTTGCGTCCAACCGCACCGCAGCGTCCGGGCCTCGTATCCCGCCGCAACCTCGTGGTCGAGCGTCTTCGCACGGCGTGCAGTCCGCCCCCCGCCATGCCGACGACCGGGCCCCGGTGGCGCCCGGGCCTTGCATGCGCCCCCAAGCGGATCGATGTTGAGGGGGGACGAAACGCGGAGGATCGCGACGCATGAAGGTGCAGGGCAGGCATTACCGGCCGATCTGGCTCGACGACGACGGCTGGCGGGTGCGGATCATCGATCAGACGCGGCTGCCCTTCGCCTTCGAGGTGGCGGTGCTGGAAAGCTCGGAGGACGCCGCCCGCGCGATCCGCGACATGCTGGTGCGCGGCGCGCCGCTGATCGGCGTGACCGCCGCTTATGGCATGGCGCTGGCGATGCGCGAGGACCCCTCGGACCTGTGGCTCGGGCAGGCCCATGAGCGGCTGATGCGGACGCGCCCGACCGCGATCAACCTGCGCTGGGCGCTCGACGACATGCGGATGCGCCTGCGCGGCCTCGCGCCGGGCGAGCGGGCCGAGGCAGCCTATGCGCGGGCGGCGGAGCTGGCGGACGAGGATGTCGAGATCAACCGGCTGATCGGTCGCCACGGGCTCGCGCTGATCGAGGCGGCGGCCGCGCGCAAGGGGGGGCCGGTCAACATCCTCACCCACTGCAACGCGGGCTGGCTTGCCACCTGCGACTGGGGCACCGCGACCTCGCCGATCTACCAGGCGCATGACGCCGGCATCCCGGTGCATGTCTGGGTGGACGAGACGCGGCCCCGCAACCAGGGCGGACATCTGACGGCGTGGGAGCTGCACAATCACGGCGTGCCGCACACCGTGGTGGTGGACAATGCCGGCGGCCACCTGATGCAGCACGGCGATGTCGACCTGTGCTTCGTCGGCACCGACCGGGTGACCGCGACCGGCGATGTCTGCAACAAGATCGGGACATACCTCAAGGCGCTGGCGGCGAAGGACAACGGCGTGCCCTTCTATGTCTGCCTGCCCTCGCCGACGATCGACTGGACGGTGCGCGACGGCGTGGCCGAGATCCCCATCGAGGAGCGTGCGGCGGCCGAGGTCACGCATGTCACCGGCCTGACCGACGAGGGCGAGGTGATCCGCACGCGCGTCGTGTCGCCCGGCAGCCTGGCCTCGAACCCCGCGTTCGATGTGACCCCGGGGCGCCTGGTGACAGGGCTCGTGACCGAGCGCGGCGTGACCGAGGCGACCGGGTCCGGCCTCTTGCGCCTGTTCCCCGAGCGCGCCGCCTGAGCCCGGCGGCACCTCGGCCCGCGCGAATCCGATTGTCACCGGCCTGCGCGATCTGCCAGCGTGACGCTGGGCTGTCGGGATTTCCGCCAGTTCGATTTCGCAATCTTTCCGGCCAAGCGGGGGGCTGATGGCAAAGGAATTCAAGAAGCTCAAGGCAGAGTGGGCGGCCTGCGAGAAGAAGATCCTCGACGTTTGGGGCGATCTAGACGGCGCGGCGCAGAGCGACAAGAACATCAAGGACTGGCTTGAGGGCGCGCGCGAGGACCTGGTCGATCGGGTCATAGAGGCCCGCAAGGGCGGCGCGGCCGGGAAGACGCTCGCCGATTTCCTCAAGGTCGCCGAGGTCAAGAAGGCATGGACCCAGATCCAGCCGATGCTCAAGAAGCTCAACGACGCGCATGACCGCTACCAGGCGGGGGTGGCGTCGTTCCGCAAGCTCCACGCCGAGGCGGTCGCGATCAAGTCCACCGCCGAGGACGAGGTCGCCGCGCGCAAGAAGAAGATCTTCGACTCGAAATCCATCCCGGATCTCGAAGCGCTGGCCAAGGAGATCGGCAAGGCGCTGAGCGAGAGCGGCAGCAGGCACATGCGATCGGTGCAGGATTTCGCGAAGGAGAAGCCGAAGGCCTTCACCTTCGACAAGACCTACGAGAAGAGGCTGGATCAGGACGTCGCCTCGGGCGTGAACTCGGTCAAGGTCAATGCCGACGACGATGCCGCGATGCGGCAGCTGGCGCCGCGCCATCTCTCCGTTACCGCGGCGAAGATCGGCGACATGTCAAAGGCCGCGACCAAGCACTGCGTCGAGGCGCTGAAGGCCGGGAAGGCGGGCGACGCCAAGGCCGCGGCGGCGTCCCTGGGTAAGGCGATCAAGCTGGCCGAGGCGGCCGAGAAGATATCGGACGACTTCAACAAGACCCTCAAGGCGCATTCGAGCGAAGTGAAGGCGCACAAGGACGGCTCGGAAATGCTCAAGCGGCTCAACCACATCGGCAAGCTGGTGAAGGCGCTGCTGACGCAGGTGGAGCAGACCCAGAAGGCGCTGGAGAAGATGCCCGCGGCCTGATGCGGACGCCGCGCTCTGTCATGGGCGGCGGTGCGGCGTTCAGTTCACCAGCGCCACGACGAAGACCGCGACGGCAGCCGCGCCGATCGCGAGCCATGTGCCGCGGGAGATCAGCCGGCCCGCGCCCGATCTCGCGAAGCGCGCGTAGACGGCGAAGCCGGTTCCGATGCGGGCGTCGCGCGGGTCGAGGCCGAGGATATCGCCGGCGGCGGGCTTGGGTCGGGCGGTGCTCATCGGGCGGTCTCCCCGGCTGCGGTACGGATCGCCTCGATGGTCGCATGCCGCCGCCGGTCGTCAAGACCCGCGGCGGCGCCGGTTGCGAGGCGCAACGCCTGCGCGCCGTCATGCCACCGCGCGGCCTGGCGCGGGGCGTGGAAATGCCGCGAGACTTGCGCGCGCCGCGCTCCTATAGTGCGGCCCGAGCCGAGAGCGGAGCATCGACCTTGGACCGAGACCTGAAGAACCCCGCCGCGCGACACCCCGAGAAGGCGCATCGCGCGGACAACGCCAGCCCCCGCAAGCCCGCCTGGATCCGCGTCAAGGCACCGACCAGCGAGGGATATCGCGAGACCCACCGCATCATGCGCGAGCACAAGCTGGTGACGGTCTGCGAGGAGGCGGGCTGCCCGAACGTCGGCGAATGCTGGGCGCAGGGCCACGCCACCATGATGATCATGGGCGAGATCTGCACCCGCGGCTGCACCTTCTGCAACGTGGCGACCGGGCGGCCCGACGCGCTCGACCCCTTCGAACCCGCGCGGGTGGCCGATGCCGTGGCCAAGCTGGGGCTCGCGCATGTCGTCATCACCTCGGTGGACCGCGACGACCTCGAGGACGGGGGCGCCGCGCACATCGCCCAGACCATCCGCGCCGTGCGCCGCCGCAACCCGGAAACCACGATCGAGGTGCTGGTGCCCGATTTCCTGCGCTGCGCGCCCTCGGCGCTCGAAGCCGTGGTCGAGGCGCGGCCGGACGTGTTCAACCACAATCTCGAGACCGTGCCGGGACTCTACCCCGAGGTGCGGCCGGGCGCGCGCTATTTCCACTCGCTGCGGCTGTTGCAGCGGGTGAAGGAGCTCGACCCGATGATGTTCACCAAGTCGGGCATCATGGTGGGGCTGGGCGAGGACCGGCAGGCGGTCCTGCAGGTCATGGACGACATGCGCGCGGCCGATGTCGATTTCCTGACCATCGGGCAATACCTGCAGCCCACATCCAAGCACCACGCGGTCGCGCGGTTCGTCACGCCCGAGGAGTTCGCGGGCTACGAGAAGGCGGCCTTTGCCAAGGGCTTCCTGATGGTGTCGGCGACGCCGCTCACGCGGTCGAGCTATCACGCGGGCGACGATTTCGCGCGGCTGCGCGCGGCGCGGCAGGCCCGGCAGGCGCAGGGCTGAGGCGGCGGCGCGGCCGGGATTCGGGGGGCGCGCCAGTGCGGCGCGGCGAGCGCGCCGCGCCTGTGCGGAAGTCGATCCGACTCAAGGTGGCCCCGGGTCAAGCCCGGGGCAGCGCGGAATTGGGCAAGGCTTCGCGGCCCCCGGCGGACGCGGGACTCGCTCAGCGCGCCGCCGAGCCGCCGTGATGGCCTTCCATCCATTCGGCGATCATGCAGTGCTGCACGCCGGCCTGCTGGGCCTTGCGATAGAAGCCGATCAGCTCGCGCGCGGGGCCGGCCATGCGCTCGAAGCCCGTGGCGAAGGCGACGAGGACGCCCAGCGTCGTCTCGCCCTCGATGACCATGAAGCCGCCCCAGAGCAGGATGCCCAGCGGCGCAAAGTGGTTGGCGAGGTTGAGCACCGCCTTCATTGCCCCCTTCCACAGGTGGATCAGCAGCCGGTTGCGGTAGAGCGCGCCGATCTCGGCGGCCTCGGCCCCGTCGAGCTCGGACACATGCCGGCCCAGCCCGCGCAGCAGCGACAGGCGCCGTGCGGTCAGGCGGTTGACCTTGCGCTGCATCAGCGGCGCCGCGATCACCTGCGGCACCAGCAGCGCGACCCCGATCAGCGCGATCCGCGGCTCGACCCAGAAGGTGTAGGCGAGCACGCCTGCCAGCGTCGCGAGATTGGCGGCCGCGGCACTCGGCCCCTCGCCGACGAAGCCGCCCAGCTGATCAGTCTCGGTCGTGAGCACCGCGACGCGCTCGCCCGCGCCCTCGCGTCCGCCGCCGCGCGCCACGACGATGCCCAGAAGGTGCGCGCGCGTGTAGCGCACCGCGCTCTCGCCCAGCCAGCCCTGCGCGAGCCTCAGCGCGAGCTTCAGCGCCTGCTGCACCACGACCACGCCGAGATAGACCAGCGCGAGCTTGACCAGCAGCCCGCCGTCGCCCTTGCCGATGGCGTCGTCGATGAGACGGCGCTGCAGCTCGATCGGCGCAAGCCCCAGCACCGAGACGCCGATTGCAAGCAGCGCCACGCCAAGCTGGTGCCAGCCCGACATGCGCCAGACATATCCCGCGAGCGAGCGCGCGGGGCTGTCGTCGCCGGTGCGTCCGATGTGGCGGGGCGCGGGCAGCCTCATGCGGCCAAGCGTAGCGCGGCGCGGCGCGGCGCCAAGCCCCTTGACCGCGCGGGGGCCGTTTTGCCAAGACCCCGCGACCGCGCGTCGTCTTTCGGGGGCGGGGCCGGGCTGGTTATCGAGGGCAGGCGAGCAGAGGGAGCCCCATGCCGACACATGCCGAGACGCGCGAGCTGCCCTATTCGGCGGAACAGATGTTCGCGCTGATCGCCGACGTTGCGTCCTATCCCGAGTTCCTGCCCTGGTGCTCGGCCGCGCGCATCCGCTCGCGCCGGGCCGAGCCGGACGGGTCCGAGGTGATAGAGGCCGACCTCGTGATCTCGTTCAAGGTGTTCCGCGAACGCTTTGGCAGCCGCGTGGTGCTGCGGCCCGCGGCGAGCCGGATCGACGTGGCCTATCTGGACGGGCCGTTCCGCTATCTCAACAACCACTGGCAGTTCCGCGACCTCGGCGACGGGCGCTGCGAGGTCGACTTCTTCGTGGATTTCGAGTTCCGCTCGCGCACCCTGCAGGCGATCATCGGGGTGGTGTTCAACGAGGCGATGCAGCGCATCGTGCGCGCCTTCGAGGCGCGGGCGGCCGAACTCTACGGCACGGCCTGAGTATCAGGGAGCAAGCCAGCGGCCCTGCCAACCCTTCTGCCAGTCAAAGCGCGCGCGGCGGTGGCCGGTCAGTCGCAGCTCCAGCCATTCGAAGCGCGCGACGGTGACATCGACGCGCGCGAAGGCGCCGCGGCCATCAGCGGGGGGATGGGGCGGGTCGGCCTCGGCCGGCGCGCGCAGCGTCGAGCCGGGCGCGAGGGGCGCGTGATAGACCTGCCGCTGGCGTGGCGCGAGGCGCGACCACGCTGCTTCGACCTCGGTGCCCTCGGTCTCGACCGCGGCCTGGCCCCAGAGGCGGAGCTGCACCTCGGCCTGCGGGTCCCAGAGGTGCAGCGCCACGCGCCCGTCCGCCGCGATCTCGGACGCCTTGGCCGAGCGCCGGTCGGTGTGGAACGAGAGCCTGCGCCCGGCCTCGTCCGCGCCGCGCAGGATCACCGTGCGGATGTCGGGCCAGCCCTGCGCCGTCAGGGTCGCCACCTGCATCCGGCTGAAGGCGGCGCGCCGGTCGGCGGCGCCGCGGGCGAGCCGCAGCCATACCTCGGTCGCGATCGCGGCGAGGCTGTCGCCGGGCAGGGGCGGCGTGGTCATGCGCGTGCGGCCTCGAGCAGCATCCTCAGCGCATGCGTCACGGCACCCGCGCGCACCGCGCCCCGGCCGATGGCGCCGAACTCGATGCGCTGGTGGGTGAGCGCGCCGCGCCGCGTGGCGCAGGCGAAATGCACCAGCCCCTCGGGCTTGACCGCGCTGCCGCCGGGGCCGGCGATGCCGGTGATCGCGATCACGATGTGTGCGCGCGAACGGATCAGCGCGCCCTTGGCCATGGCGCGCGCCACCGGCTCCGAGACCGCGCCATGCTGGGCGATCAGCGCTGCCGGAACGCCCAGCATCTCGGTCTTGGCCTCGTTCGAATAGGTGACGAAACCGCGATCGACTGCCGCCGAGGAGCCCGGAATATCGGTCAGGCAGGCGGTGACGAGGCCGCCGGTGCAGCTCTCGGCGGTGGCGAGCATCAGGCGCTTTCGCCGGCAGACGTCGAGGAGGTCGATGGCGAGCGTGGCCAGCTCGTCGGTGCCGATGGCGTCGGCCGCCGGATCGCCCGCCGCGAGGCCGCCGCCGGGCCGCGTGTCGTCAGAACCAGCCATGCGCCACTCCCGCCGCGATCGTCGCAAGCCCCGCCGTCAACCCGCCCGCGATCAGGTCGTCGAGCATGATGCCGAGCGCACCGGGCGCGCGCTCGCCCCAGCTCACCGGGGGCGGCTTGAGGATGTCGAAGAATCGGAACAGAAGAAAGCCCATCACCCAGCCCGGCCAGGGCCAGACATGCGGCTCGGCGCCCGCGATCGTGAGTCCCAGAGACAGCGGCCAGAGCGCGAGCAGCATGCCCGCCACCTCGTCCACGACGATCTCAGAGGGGTCCTCCTCGCCCATCGCGGCGGCGTGGCGCCCGGCGGCCCACAGGCCCGCCAGCGCGACCGCGACGGTGGCGGCCGCGACCAGCCAGATGCCGCCCGCGACATGCAGCCCCCAGGCGAGCGGAATCGTCGCGGCCGAGGCGGCGGTACCCGGCGCGGGCAGGCGCCCGAGGCCGAACCCCGTGGCGATCAGCCGGGGCAGGGCGCTCATGCGGGCTCGCCGAGGATGACGGTAGCCGTGGCGATGGCGGCCATGCCTTCCTCGCGCCCGACGAAGCCCATGCGCTCCATCGTCGTGGCCTTGATGCCGACGCGGTCCGCTGCGATGCCGAGGATGCGGCCCACCGTCTCGCGCATCGCGGCGGCGTGCGGGACGATCTTCGGGCGCTCGGCCAGCAGGGTCACATCGACATTGGCGATGCGCCCCCCGCGTGTGCGGACCAGTTCGGCCGCGTGGGCGAGGAAGATGTGGCTGGGCGCGCCCTTCCATTTCGGGTCGGAGGGCGGGAAATGCGTGCCGATATCGCCCTCGGCCAGCGCGCCGTAGATGGCGTCGGCCAGCGCGTGCAGGCCCACATCGGCGTCGGAATGGCCCAGCAGGCCGCGCTCGTGCGGGATGCGCACGCCGCAGAGCGTGACGTGGTCGCCCTCGCAGAATCGGTGCACGTCGAAGCCATGGCCGATGCGGATGTCCATCGCAGCCTCCCTTGCGGCGACGAGACGCCCGGCGCGGGCGAGGTCGTCGGCGGTGGTGATCTTGAAGTTGTCGGGCTCTCCCGCGATCAGCCGCACGGTGCCGCCGGCGCGGCGGAAGACCTCGGCATCGTCGAGCGCAGGGGGGCCGCCCGCGGCCGCCGCGTCGCGGTGGGCGGCGAGAAGTGCCGCGAAGGGAAACGCCTGCGGCGTCTGCGCGCGCCACAGCCCCGCGCGCGGGACCGGGGCATCGGCGCGGCCGTCCGTCTCGCGCCACAGCGCATCGACCACGGGCTCGGCCGCGATGGCGCCCTCGGCCCCCGAGGCGGCGGCGATCAGCGCCGACCACAGGCCGGCCGAGGCGAAGGGGCGGGCCGCGTCGTGGATCAGCACCACGTCCGGCGCGGGCGCGAGCGAATCTAGCGCGAGGCGCACGGTGTCGGCGCGCTCGGCCCCCCCATGCACGGGAGACATCAGGCGCGGGTCATCGATGCCGGCCACGGCCTCGGCATAGCAGCCGGCGAAATCGGGGTGGATGGCGACGGTGACCGAGCCGAGATCTGGGCAGGCCAGCGCCGCGCGGAGCGTGCGGGTCAGCACGGCCGCGCCCCCGATCCGCTGGTACTGCTTGGGCACCGGTCCGCCCAGCCTGAGACCCCGCCCGGCCGCCACGATGATCGCGCCCGCGCGCATGAGCCGAAACCCTCTGATCCGATGACGACTGCGGCTTCGGGTTCTAGTGCGGCCTCTTGCGCTGCACAAGAGCGCGGGGTAAGGCAGGGCGAGCCTGCACAGGGATTGAGCAACATGCTGACGATTGGGCGCGAAGCGATCACGCTGCCGGTGGTGCTTGCCCCCATGGCAGGCATCACCGATCGCCCGTTCCGCGAGATCGTCGCGGAATTCGGCGTGGGGCTGGTGGTGTCCGAGATGGTGGCCTCGCAGGAGATGGTGCAGGCCAAGGCGTCCGTTCGCGCGAAGGCCGAGATCGCGGCGAACGCGCCGGGCTCGGCCGTGCAGATCGCCGGGCGCGAGGCGCGCTGGATGGCCGAGGCCGCGCGCATGCTGGCCGGCGAGGGCGCGCGGATCATCGACATCAACATGGGCTGCCCCGCGAAGAAGGTGACCAGCGGCATGTCCGGCTCGGCCCTGATGCGCGAGCCCGACCATGCGCTTAGGCTGATCGAGGCGGTGGTCGGCGCGGCCGATGTGCCAGTCACGCTCAAGATGCGCCTCGGCTGGGACCGCGACTGCCTCAACGCCCCCGACATCGCCCGCCGGGCCGAGGCGGCGGGCGTGCAGGCGATCACCATACACGGCCGCACGCGCTGCGACTTCTACGCGGGCCGCGCCGACTGGGCCGCGATCCGCGCGGTGGTCGAGGCGGTGCGGGTGCCCGTATTCGCCAATGGCGACATCGTGGACGCCCCAAGCGCCCGGGCGGCGCTGGAGGCATCGGGCGCGGCGGGCGTTATGATCGGGCGCGGTGCGCGGGGCGCGCCCTGGGTGCCGGCGCTGGTGGCGGCCGGGCTTTACGGCGCGCCGCGTCCTGCCGTGCCCGAGGGGGCGGCGCTGGCGGACCTGATCGCGCGCCACCACGAGGCGCAGCTTGCCTTCTATGGCCGCGACCTGGGGCTGCGGACCGCGCGCAAGCATCTTGGCTGGTATCTCGACCGGGTCGAAGGGGCGGATCGGCTCCGCGCCGCGCTGATGCGGGCCGAGCGCCCCGAGGACGTCGCCCGCTTGCTGGCCGGACTGGGACAGGACGGGCAGGGGAGGCTTGCCGCATGAGCGCCACCATGACGCCGACTGCCGCCTCGCGCGATTTCGCGCTGATCTGGAACAGCCTGCCAAGCCCGGCGCTGTCGGTCGCGCGCAACGGCGCCATCGCCGCGGTCAACGGCGCGGCGGAAAGCTTCCTCGGCGCGTCCGAGCGCCAGCTTCTGGGCCAGTCTCTGCCGGCGCTGGCGGGCGCGGCCAGCCGGGTCGCGGCGCTGGTCGAGCAGGTGGCGAAAAATCACGTGAGCATGGCCGAATACGACGTCGAGTTCACATGGCCCGATGCGCCCCCGCGGCTGGTGGACCTGCACGCGGCGCCGCTGGGCGAGGAGGCCGAGGCGGTGCTGCTGATCTTCCACCCGCGAGCCATCGCCGAGTCGATGGACCGCTCGCTGACGCATCGCGACGCCGCGCGCTCGGTCGCCGGCATGGCGGCGATGCTGGCGCACGAGGTGAAGAACCCGCTGGCCGGCATCTCGGGCGCGGCGCAGCTCCTCGCGATGAGCCTCGGCGCCGAAGAGCGCGAGCTGACCGACCTGATCCGCGAGGAGACCGAGCGCGTCGGCAAGCTGCTGGAGCGCGTCGAGCAGTTCGGCGCGATGGGGCCGGGGCGGCATGAGCCCGTGAACATCCACGACGTGCTGGACCGCGCCTGCCGCGCCGCCAAGGCGGGCTTCGCGGCCCATGCCCGCTTCATCGAGGAATACGACCCCTCGCTGCCGCCGACCATGGGGGACGCGGACCAGCTGATGCAGGTGATGCAGAACCTGCTGAAGAACGCGGCCGAGGCGACGCCGAAGGTGGGCGGGCTGATCACGGTTCGGACCTCGTATCGCGCCGGGATGAAGGTCCGGGGGCCGACCGGCGGCTACGAGAGCCTGCCGCTGCAGGTGGTCATCGCCGACAACGGCGCGGGCGTGCCCGAGGAAATCCGGCGCCACATCTTCGAGCCCTTCGTGACCTCGAAATCCACCGGCTCGGGGCTTGGCCTCGCGCTGGTCTCGAAGATCGTGGCCGACCACGGGGGCGTGATCTCGTGCGAATCCGAGCCGGGCTGGACGCGGATGCGGCTGCGCCTGCCGGTGGCGACGGCGCGCGATCTCGAGGCGCACAGCAATTCAGAGGAGAGCGCGGCATGACCGAGGGGCGCACCGTCCTGATCGCGGATGACGACCGCACCATCCGCACCGTGCTGACGCAGGCGCTGGCGCGGATCGGCTGCCGGGTGCGGGCCACGGGTTCGGCCAACGCGCTGTGGCGGATGGTCGAGGAGGGCGAGGGCGACCTGGTGGTCACTGATGTCCACATGCCCGACGGCGACGCGCTGGACCTCTTGCCGGCGATCCGCCGCAAGCGGCCGGACCTGCCCGTGTTGGTGATGAGCGCGCAGAACACCGTGCTGACGGCGATCCGCGCCGCCGAGGTGGGCGCCTACGAATACCTTCCCAAGCCCTTCGACCTGAGGGAGCTTCTGGCGGTCGTCGAGAAGGGACTCGAAGACCGCCGCAAGAAGGCGCGCGCGACCGCGCCGGAGGCCGAGGCGGGGCCGCCCGCGAAGGACGAGAACCTGCCGCTGATCGGCCGCAGCCCGGCGATGCAGGAAGTCTACCGCGTCATGGCACGGCTGATGCACACCGACCTCACCGTGATGATCGCGGGCGAGAGCGGCACCGGCAAGGAGCTGGTCGCCCGCGCGCTGCACAATTTCGGCAAGCGCGCACGCGGGCCGTTCGTGGCGATCAACATGGCGGCGATCCCGCGCGAGCTGATCGAGTCCGAGCTGTTCGGCCACGAGAAGGGCGCCTTCACCGGCGCGACGGAACGCTTCACCGGCAAGTTCGAGCAGGCGCAGGGCGGCACGCTGTTCCTCGACGAGATCGGCGACATGCCGGCCGAAGCGCAGACGCGGCTGTTGCGCGTGCTGCAGGAGGGTGAGTTCACCTCGGTCGGCGGGCGGGTGCCGCGCCGGGCGGATGTGCGTATCGTGGCCGCCACTCACCAGAACCTGCGCGCACTGATCAACGAGGGGCGCTTCCGCGAGGATCTGTTCTACCGGCTCAACGTCGTGCCGATCCGCCTGCCGCCGCTGCGCGAGCGGCTCGACGACATCCCCGACCTCGCGCGCCACTTCCTGCGCCGGGCCGAGGAGGAGGGGCTGCCGCGCAAGACACTGTCGAAGGAGGCGCTCGAGCGGCTCAAGGGCCATGTCTGGCCCGGCAATGTCCGCGAGCTCGAGAACATCGTTCGGCGGATTGCCGCGCTCTGCCCGGACGACCTCGTCCCTGCGGCGGCGATCGAGGCGGAGCTCTCGGCCCGTGGCGGCGAGGCGGACGAGAACGAGATCGACGGGGCGCAGGGCCGCACGCTGTCTTCCTCGGTCGAGATGCATCTCAAGCGCTATTTCGGCATGCATGGCGAGGCCCTGCCGCCCGCCGGCCTCTATGACCGCGTGCTGCGCGAGGTCGAGCTGCCGCTGATCGCGCTGACACTTGCCGCCACGCGCGGCAACCAGCTCAAGGCCGCGGACCTGCTGGGGATCAACCGGAACACGCTGCGCAAGAAGATCAGGGAGCTTGACATCCCGGTCACACGTGGCAAGAAGCTGATGTAGATCAGCAACAGTCGGCGACGCGAATTCACGCCGACAGGCCCGGGCACGAGTCCGAAGGAGAGCAGTGTCTCGATTGGACGCTCTTGCGGGCGCCTTCTCCGGCGGAGAGCGCGGAAAGGCGCTCTCGCACTGGATGCGGCGGCAGGGCGCCGTCGCCCTCGCAGCGCTCGGCCCCGTGCTGGCGGTGCTCACCAGCCTGGCGCTCGGCCGGCAGGAGGCCGGCGGCTCCTCCACCCTGCTGCGCGCCGTGCTGCTGGCGGACCTGTGCTACCTGCTGATCCTCGCGGCGCTGATCGGGGTGCGTATCAGCGCGCTGGTGGCCGCGCGCCGGCGCGGCTCGGCGGGCTCGAAGCTGCACCTGAGGCTCACGGGCGTCTTTGCCGCGATCGCGCTGATACCCACGATCATCGTCGCGGTCTTTGCCACGGTCTCGATCAATCTGGGGATCGAGACGTGGTTTTCCGAACGCGTGGGCAGCGTGGTGCGCAACTCGCTGGCCACCGCCGAGGCCTACGAGCGCGAGCACCGGCGCAACATCCAGGGCGACGTGCTGGCGATGGCCAACGACCTCAACCGCGCGGCGGTGGGGGGGCTCACCGCCACGCAGCTGCAGGACCTGGTGATCAAGCAGGCGCTGCTGCGCGAGCTGCCCGAGGCCTTCGTCTTCACCTCGGACCGCGAGATCGTGGCGCGCGGCGAATTCAGCTACCTGTTCAGCTTCGAGCCACCGACCGACGAGCAGCTTGCCCGCGCCCGCGCCGGCGAGGTCGTCGTGACCGAGGACGAGCAGAACAACGAGATCCGCGCGCTGGTCTACCTGACCAACTTCTTCGACGCCTTCCTGTATGTCAGCCGCGACGTGCAGGGCGACGTGCTGCGCCTGCTCGACCGCACGCGCGAGACGGTGCAGTTCTACGAGCAGCTCGAGCGCGAGCGCGGCTCGATACTGTTCGACTTCGCGCTGATCTATCTGGGCTTCGCGCTTCTCGTCATCGTCGCGGCGATCCTGATGGGACTGTGGTTCGCCGAGCGGCTGGCCCGGCCGGTCGGGCGGCTGGTCGGCGCGGCCGAGCGCATCGCCGCGGGCGATCTCGATGCCCGCGTCAAGGAGGAGCGCGGCAAGGACGAGATCGCGCTTTTGTCGCGCGTCTTCAACCGCATGGCGGGGCAGGTGCAGGGGCAGCGCGACGCGCTGGTCGCCGCGAACCGGGAAAGCGAGCGGCGCCGGCGCCTGATCGAGGCGGTGCTGTCGGGTGTCACCGCGGGCGTGCTGGGGATCGACGGGCGCGGACGGATCGACCTCGTGAACCTCGCCGCGGCCGAGCTTCTGGGCCTCGAAACCTCGGACCTGCTGGACCGCCCGCTCGACCAGGCCGCGCCCGACTTCGCGCAGATGATGGCGGTGGCCCGCGAGGCGCCCTCGGGGATCGCGCGGGGCGAGGTGGCGCTGAGCGTGGCCGGCCAGCCGCGCGAGTTCCTGTGCCGCATCGCGCCGAAGATGCCCGGGCGGCCCGACGAGGGGCACGTGCTGACGTTCGACGACGTGACGGCGCTGGCCTCGGCCCAGCGCATGGCCGCATGGGGCGACGTGGCGCGGCGGATCGCGCACGAGATCAAGAACCCGCTCACGCCGATCCAGCTCTCGGCCGACCGTATGCGGCGCAAGTTCGTCGGCCGGCTTGGCGAGGACGGCGCGCAGCTCGAAAGCCTGCTCGACGTGATCACCCGGCAGGCGGGCGACATCCGTCGGATGGTCGACGAGTTCTCGCGCTTCGCCCGGATGCCCGAGCCGGTCGCTCGCGAGGAGGACCTCGCGGCGCTGGTCCGCGAGGCCGTGCTGCTGCAGCGCGAGGGCCAGAGCGGGATCGAGTATTCCATCGACCTGCCGGACCACGCCGTCGGCGTCATGGCCGACCGCGGTCTGCTGAACCAGTGCCTCACGAACCTGTTGCAGAATGCCGCCGACGCGATCGAGGGCCGGCGCGAGCGCGACGGCGACGCCGCGCCCCCGGGCCGCGTCGCGGTCTGCCTGCGCGAGGGCGAGCGGAGCCTGCATGTCGTCATCGCGGACAACGGCCTGGGCCTGCCCGCGGACGGGCGCGACCGGCTGACTGACCCTTATGTGACTCACCGCAAGAAGGGCACCGGGCTTGGCCTCGCCATCGTCAAGAAGATCGTCGAGCAGCATGGCGGCGAGCTGACGCTGGGCGATGCGCCGGCGGCCTCGGGGCTCGACGGGGCGCAGGTGGTGCTCAAGCTGCCGCGCCCCGCGGGACGGACCGCCGCGGGCAGGGCGGCGGAGCGGGCCGATACCGCCACCGCGCCGCAGGACTGAAGAGAGGCCGAAGGAGGCAGCAGCATGGCAGAGATCCTGATCGTCGACGACGAGGCCGACATCCGCGACCTGATTGCCGATCTCCTGCAGGACGAGGGCCACAGCACGCGCATGGCGCAGGATGCCGACACCGCATTCGCCGCCATCGAGCGCTCGGCGCCAGACCTGATCATCCTCGACATCTGGCTGCAGGGCAGCCGGATGGACGGGATCGAGATCCTGAAGGCGGTCAAGCGCGACAATCCCGGCATCCCCGTGGTCATCATCTCGGGCCATGGCAACATCGAGGTCGCGGTCGCGGCCGTGCAGCAGGGCGCCTACGACTTCATCGAGAAGCCCTTCAACATGGATCAGCTCCTCGTTGTCGTGGGCCGCGCGCTGGAAGCCTCGCGCCTGCGCCGCGAGAACGCGCGCCTGCGCGAGACCGAGAGCCGGGGTTGGCAGATGGTGGGCTTCTCGGCGGCGCTGGCCTCGCTGCGCCAGAAGCTCGACCGCGTGGCGCGCGGCGGCTCGCGCGTGCTGCTGACGGGCGGAGCGGGCGCGGGCAAGGAGGTCGCGGCGCGCTACATCCACGAGCATTCCGACCGCGCGGGTCGACCCTTCGTCGTGGTCAACGCCGCCTCGATCGAGCCGCCCCGGATGGAGGAGGTCCTGTTCGGTCGCGCCCCCGAAGGCGCGCCGCCGCAGCCCGGCCTGCTCGAGAAGGCGCATGGCGGCACGCTGTTCTTCGACGAGGTCGGCGAGATGCCGCTCGCGACCCAGTCAAAGATCCTGCGCGTCCTCGTCGACCAGAGCTTCACCCGCCTCGGCGACAGCTCGACCGTGCGGGTGGACGTGCGGGTGATCTCGGCAACCAACCGCGACCTGCAGGCGCATATCCGCGAGGGCCGGTTCCGCGAGGATCTCTACCACCGCCTCAACGTCGTGCCCATCGAGGTGCCGGGGCTCGAGCGCCGGCGCGAGGACATTCCCGCGCTGGCCGAGCATTTCCTCGAGATGTTCGCGCGCGACCATGGGCTGCCGCGCCGCCGCCTCTCGGACGGCGCGATCGCGGCCCTCCAGACCCGCAGCTGGCCCGGCAACGTGCGTCAGCTCAGGAACATGATGGAGCAGCTTCTCATCCTCGGCGGCGACAGCGCGACGATCGATGCCGAGGAGCTGCCCGGCGCGGGCGCGACCAACGCGGCGGAGGGCGGGCTGCAGGGGCTGATGGGCGCCGTGGCCTCGCTGGCCCTGCGCGAGGCGCGCGAGCTTTTCGAGCGCGAATACCTCATCGCCCAGATCAACCGCTTCGGCGGCAACATCTCGAAGACGGCGAGCTTCGTGGGCATGGAGCGCTCGGCCCTGCACCGCAAGCTCAAGATGCTGGGCGTCTCGACGGTGACGCGCGGCGGCATCCGCATCGCCAGCCTCGAGGACGGCGACGGCATCGACGACGAGAGCGAGGGCGCCGAGCTCCAGCGGCGTTAACCGAGCCTTGACCTGCCGCCGCCTACCGTCTGGCAGCAACCGGAACAAGGCGAGGCGGCAATGCGAGGCGTGGCTCTGCGGGCACTTCTCACGGCGATGGTGGTCGGGCCCGTCCTGACCGCGATCAACCAGGGGCCGGGCATCGTGGCGGGGGAGGGGCTCGCCGTCGTCCCGGCGCTGCTGACTCTGGTCGTGCCCTTCCTCGTCTCGCTCAGCGGTGGCGCCGTCATGCTCCGGCAGGTCGCCGCGGCGGGCGAGCGCTGCGCCGCGCCGGACGAGCACAAGATCGCCGCCTGCCGCATCGTCAGCGAGATCCACGGCAACGCCCGGCGCGTCAACCGCGCCTCGCTCGAGCGGCTGGAGATGCTCGATTCGCTGAACCAAACCGCCGACGGGCTGCGCGACCGGCTCACCGGCCTCTCGGCCAATGCCGCCGAGAACCGCGCCCAGCTCGACGTCTCGCGGCGGCGCGCGGACGACATGGCCACCTCGGCGCGCGCGCTAGGCGAGCGGGCGGGGCGCGACCTCGATCTGTGCCGCGAGCTGGGCGAGGCGCTCCAGGGCTTCAGCGAGGCCTTCCGCGCCATCGAGCGGCTGGCCGCGGAGATCCGCGAGATCGTCACCAAGACCGGGCTTCTCGCCACCAATGCCGGGATCGAGGCCGCGCGCAGCGGCGATGCAGGGCGCGGCTTCAAGGTCGTCGCGGTCGAGGTCGGCGCGCTGGCCGCGCGCACCGGCCGCTGCGCGGTCGACATCGACCAGACGCTGGAGCGGCTCACGACGCGCATGACGCAGACGCGCCAGCAGCTCGACGCCCTGACCACCAGCCTCGGGCAGACCAGCGCCGAGAGCACCAACGGCACCGAAATCGCGACCATGATGGCCTCGGACCTTCACGGCTCGATGGCCTTGTCCGACGACATCACGCGCCAGATGGAGCAGGCGATCGCGGCCTTCGGCATCATCGCGGAGCGCATCCAGCGGCTGCGCAGCGACACCGAGGCGGCGATCCAGGGCTCGGCCCGGAACATCGCGCTGGCGGCCTCGGCGCTGGAAAAGCTCGAGCAGCGGGAGGCGGCGGACGCCACCGGCGCCGCGGCGGCCAAGGCCGACGACACCGGGCACCACGCCGAGGCACCCGGCGCCACCCGCGCAGCGGGCGCGGCCAGCCGGACCACTGCGATGCAGGTCGACGGCGCGCCCAGCGCCGCCCGAGCGCAATCGAGGTCCGTGCCGGATGCCTCGCTCCCATCGCGACATGCCGCTGCCGCCACCACCCCCGCGCGCGGCGTTGCGGCGCGCGGGACGCTGGCAGCGACCGCGCCCATGCACCTCGGCGGCACCGTCTCGCGCCGGACCTCCGGGATGACGCCATGACAGCGTTGACGCGCCGACCCGCCGGGCCATAGGCTCGCCGCACGCTTGCGCCCCGGATCGGCGCCGCGCGCGGGGCGCAGGGCCGCCGGGCGCGGCCCGGTGGGTTCCGGGGCCGGCGGCGGGCAGGGGCCCGCGGGGGTAGAAGACCGCATGAAGGTCATCGTTTGCGGCGCAGGCCAGGTCGGATTCCAGATCGCGCGCCACCTGTCGGACGAAGGCAACTCCGTCACCGTCATCGACAACAATGCCGAGCTGATCCGGCGCGTGACCGACCTGCTGGACGTGTCGGGGGTGATCGGCTTTGCCTCGCATCCCGACGTGCTCGCCCGCGCCGGGGCCCGCGACTGCGACATGGTGATCGCCGCGACCTCGATGGACGAGGTCAACATGGTCGCCTGCCAGGTCGCCCATTCGGTGTTCGAGGTTCCGACCAAGATCGCGCGCGTGCGCACCGAGAGTTATCTCGAGGCCGAGTGGTCCGACCTGTTCCGCCGCGACCACATGCCGATCGACGTGATCATTTCGCCCGAGACCGAGGTCGCGCGCGTGACCCTTCGCCGGCTGGGGGCCACCGCGGCCTTCGATATCGAGCCCTTCCTCGACGGCGCGGTGCATTTCGTCGGGCTCAAGCTCGAGGCCGATTGTCCCGTGCTCAACACGCCGCTGCGCCAGTTGAGCGAGCTGTTCTCGACGCTCCGGGCGATCGTCGTCGCCGTGCGCCGCGACGGCAAGCTGTTCGTCGCCAGCCCCTCGGACCAGCTTTTCGCCGAGGACGAGGTCTATTTCATCGCGGCGCGCGAGGACGTGCAGCGCACCTTCGGCATCTTCGGCCGGCAGAATCTCGAGGCGAACCGCGTGGTGATCGTGGGTGCGGGCAATGTCGGCCTGCGCGTCGCCCGCGAGCTCGAGACCCGGCCGCATTTCCGCTCGAAGCTGATCGAGCGCGACCGCACCCGCGCGGAATTCGCGGCCGACCGGCTCGAGAGGACCATCGTGCTGAATGGCGACGCGCTCGACGCCGCCATCCTCGCCGAGGCCGGGATCGCCGATGCCGACGCCATCGTCGCGCTGACCGACGACGACCGCACCAACCTGCTCAGCTGCGCGCTGGCGGGGCAGGCGGGCTGCCCGATCTCGATCGCGCTGTCGAAGGACCCGACCTTCGAGCGCATCGCCGGCCCGCTGGGCGTCGACGCGCTGATCAACCCGCGCGCGACCACGGTCTCGTCGATCCTGCGCCATGTCCGGCGGGGCAAGATCCGCGCGGTCTACTCGGTCGGCGGCGGCGAGGGCGAGGTGATCGAGGCGCAGGTCATGTCGACCTCGCCGCTGGCCGACAAGCGGCTGCGCGACATCGGCTTTCCCGCCGGCTCGATCGTCGGCGCGATCCTCAGCGGCGGGCAGGTGAAGATGCCGCACGGCGACCTCGCCATCCGCGTCGGCGACATCATGGTCCTGTTCGCCCAGCGCAGCGCGGTGCACCAGGTCGAGCAGATGTTCCGCGTCAGCGTCGACTACTTCTAAGCCGATGCGAAAAGCCCTGCCGCCGCTGTTCGCGCTCGCCCTGGGGGTCCTGGCCGCGGCCATGCTGCTACCGGCCGCGGCCGCGGTGATCGAGGGCGAGTGGCGCGCCGGGCGGAGCTTCCTCTACGCCGCCATCGCCACCGGCTTCGCCGCGGCGATCCTGGGCGTCGCGCTCTCGGGACCGCGCCGCCTCCCGCCAGGGTTCGGCGAGATCGTCTTCCTCGTCGCCTGCTGGGCGCTTCTGCCGGTCTTCGCGGCGCTTCCGCTCCATCTCATCACGCCGCAGATTGGCTTCGGCGGCGCCTGGTTCGAAATGGTCGCGGCCTTCACCACCACCGGCGGCACGGTCTATGCCGCGCCCGACACGATCCCGATGCCCGTGCACCTGTGGCGCGGCCTCGTCGGCTGGCTGGGCGGGCTGATGACGCTGACCGCTGCCTACGCCATTCTCGCGCCACGCCGCCTGGGCGGGTTCGAGGTGCTGACCCAGTCCGGCGCGGATGCCGGCACGGCGGGTCGGATCGACATCGGCACAGGCGTCGCTCCTGTAGATGCGCGCATCCGCCGGGCACTGAGGGCGATCCTGCCGGTCTATTGCGGCCTCACGGCACTGCTTGCGCTGGTGCTGCACATGACGGGGCAGGGGGCGGTCACCGCCATCGTGCACGCCATGTCGATCCTGTCGACGAGCGGCATCTCGCCCAGCGCCACGGGCTTCGCGGCGAGCCCCGACATCGGCGCGGAACTCGCGGCCGCCGCCTTCATGGTGCTGGCGGCGACGCGGCTGATCTACGCGCGCGCAAGCCAGATCGGCGCGCGCAGCACGGCCCTGCAGGACCCGGAACTCAAGCTTATGGCGGTGCTGGTCGTCCTTGTAACGCTCGCGCTGTTCCTACGCCACTGGCTGGGCGTGCTGACGATAGAAGCCTCGGCCCGCAGCGGCCTTGCCGACGCGATCTCGGCCTTCTGGGGCGGGCTGTTCACCACCATCAGCTTCATGACGACGACGGGCTTCGAGAGCGCCTACTGGGAGCGCGCGCGCAGCTGGTCGGGCCTCCCGAACCCGGGCCTCGTGCTGCTCGGGCTCTGCGCGATCGGCGGCGGCGCGGCCACCACGGCGGGCGGCATCAAGCTGATCCGCGCGGTCGAACTGCTGCGCCACGGCCGCAACGAGCTCGATCGCCTGGCGCAACCCTATGCCGTGCATGGCAGCGGGACCGGCCTGCGCGGCCAGACGACGCGCGGCGCCTTCATCGCCTGGGCCTTCGTCATGCTCTATGTCTTCGCGGTGTTCACGGTGACGATGGGCCTGGGCCTTGCCGGGCAGAGCTTCGAGCGCTCGCTGATCGCGGCGCTTGCGGCAATTACCAACACCGGGCCGGCCTATGCCACGGTGCTGGGCCCCGAGGTCAGCTTCGGCCTGCTCGACCCGCTGTCGCGCGCCTTTCTTGCGCTCGGCATGGTGCTTGGCCGGATCGAGGCGCTGGTGATCATCGCCCTCATCAGCCCCGATCTCTGGCGCGGCCTGGGGAGCAGCAAAAAAACCTCTGGAAAAGCGCGGCCCGGCCCCTCACAGTCGGGCTGGTGAGTCACCCGAACGGCCACGACGCGCCAAGAGCAAAACCCAAAAAGGCAGAAAACAGATGGCCAGCGAAACCAAGCAGAACCTGCAGGACACCTTTCTCAATCACGTTCGCAAGCAGAAGGTGGCGGTCACCGTCTTCCTGGTGAACGGCGTGAAGCTGCAAGGCGTGATTACCTGGTTCGACAACTTTTGTGTTCTTCTCCGCCGCGACGGTCAGTCGCAGCTTGTCTACAAGCACGCCATTTCAACCGTGATGCCTGCGCAACCCTTCAGCCTGTACGACGGCGAAGGCGGGCAGTGATCGTGCCCGGGGCAGGGGAGGCGTGACGCGCGTCTTCGTCCTTCATGTCGACCTGAGGGCGCCGGACTCGCCTGAGCCTGGCGCCGCGCTCGAGGAGGCCCTCAGCCTCACCCGCGCGATCGACCTCGAGCCGGTCGGCGGCATCGTCGTGCCGCTGCCCAAGCCGCATCCGGGAATGCTGTTCGGCTCGGGCAAGGTGGCCGAGCTGAAGGCGCGCTTCGCCGAAGAGCGCGTCGATCTCGTCATCATCAACGGTCCGCTGAGCCCGGTGCAGCAGCGCAACCTCGAGCGTGAGTGGAAGGTCAAGATCCTCGACCGCACGGGGCTCATCCTCGAGATCTTCGGCGAGCGCGCCCAGACCCGCGAGGGCGTGCTGCAGGTCGAGCTCGCGCATCTGAGCTACCAGAAGACCCGCCTCGTGCGGAGCTGGACGCATCTCGAGCGCCAGCGCGGGGGCCTCGGCTTCGTCGGCGGTCCCGGCGAGACGCAGATCGAGGCCGACCGGCGCATGATCGACGAGCGGATCACCCGCATCCGCCGGCAGCTTGCCAAGGTGGTCAAGACCCGGACGCTGCACCGCGCGGCGCGCAAGCGCGTGCCGTATCCGATCGTGGCGCTGGTGGGCTACACGAATGCCGGCAAGTCGACGCTGTTCAACCGGCTGACCTCGGCCGGCGTCCGCGCCGAGGACCTGCTGTTCGCGACGCTCGATCCCACGATGCGCCAGATCTCGTTGCCCTCGGGCCGCATTGCCATCCTGTCCGATACGGTGGGGTTCATCTCGAATCTTCCGACGCAACTGGTCGCGGCGTTTCGCGCGACGCTCGAGGAAGTGCTCGAGGCCGACCTGATCGTCCATGTCCGCGATATCTCGCACCCCGAGAGCGAGGCCCAGGCGGCCGAGGTGATGACCGTGCTGGCCGAGCTCGGCGTCGATGCCGCGCGGCGCGAGGGCATCGTCTCGGCGCTCAACAAGATCGACCGCCTCGGCGCGGACGACGCCGCCGCCATCCGGGCGCAGGCGGGACGCGATCTCGACGCGGTCGCCATCTCGGCGGTCACCGGCGAGGGTTGCGACGCGCTGGTTCGCGAGATCGAGCTGCGGCTGTTCCCGCGGCGCCTTGGGCTCACCATGCGACTCGGCCATGCCGAGGGACAGGCGATCGCCTGGCTCCACCGTCACGCTGAGGTCCGCCGCCGTGAAGACGACGAGCAAGGCGCACGCCTCGACGTCGAGATGACCGAGCGCGAGTTCTTTCAGTTCCGCAAGGAGTTCGGCGACCGTGTTGAGATCATCCGCCGCGAGCCGCTGGCCGCGCAGTGATCGAAGCGTCCGGAACCACATCGGCGTTTTTTTAACATAATATTCCTTCTGCGAATCCGCATTGTCCGCTCATGTCGGGAATCGGGACCCCTGGACCACCTTTGCGGCCAATCAGTCCCACGATGGAACAGAACCTCGCTTTCACGCGTTCAACGAGTGCTGTAGGCTTCTCCGAACGGACCACTGATCGGACAAAGCATTTTTCCATGGAGTGCGGCTGTTATCGCCATGCGTGACCTCAACGTCTTCGAGGCTGTCGTCGAACCGAGCGTCGAGCGCATCCCGCTGGTTGACGTGCGTTGTTTCGACATTGCCGACCAGCGCGAATGCGAGATTTCGCATCTCGTCTCGCGCAACGTGTTCACCGAGTTCGACCAGAAGCTCTCGCGGCATCTCGCGGCGGTCACCGGCACGGGGTTCCCCTCCGTCTCGGCGACGATCCGGATCCGCGAGCGCCGCCCCGGTGCGACCTGGCAATCGGGCCGGGCGCTGCATTTCAGCTCGGTGCCCCATGCCCTGCGCGGTATCGCGGCGCGTGCGCTGAAAACCCGCGATGTTGCCGAACTCTACATCCACGCGCCCGAGACCGACATGACCGTCGACGACGGCCCGGCCCACCGGCAGGAGGTGCGCAAGGGCGATGTCGCGGCGCTCTCGACCGCGCTTGCCTTCTGCGCGATGTTCGGCGAGCCCGATTTCGTCGAACTGTCGGGCGACTACGACATCGTGATGGCGCAGCCGAGCGGCGAGCTCAGGCCGATTACCGTCGATCTCTACCGCGGCAGCATGACCGTCTACGGCGTGCATGGCGGCGGCAAGGACGTTTTCGAGGGCCCGGTCTACGACTACAAGCGGCTCACGCTCGAGAATCCGCTGGTGCGCGGCTATCTCGCCTCGGCGCGCCACGCGCTGGCGGCGGTGAAGGAGGATGCGGTGCACGGCTTCCGCGCCGCCGCCGAGGCCCGGATTCTGAACTTCGACCGCGCGCTGGCCGGGCGGCCGCTGGAGAACTATCGACTCGAGGCCGTCATCTCTCTGGTGGCGCGGCTCAAGGCGGGCTTGGGCGACAACCTCGCGGGGCTGTCCGAGGATGCGCAGATCACGGCGCTGGACTGGTCGAGCTCGATCGAGCGCGCGGCCGGGAGCGCGGCGGCGGCCGGCAAGTTCTCGACCCTCGACTACCTGCTGCGAGGGCCGCACCGTACGGCCGCTTCGTAAGGATTGCACCACGGGGCGAGCACTCCCTGCCTCGGCATTCTGCGCGGCCGGCCCGGCCCCGGCACCAGGCGCGATGAGTCCGGCACCCGACGGATCCCCACATCGGCGCCGCGCGTGCCCACGGTGCGACGGATACGTCACGGCGTTCCGGGGTTCATTCATCCTTACGCAGGAAAAAGGCCGCCACCCGTGTCGGGCGGCGGCCGAGTTGGCGTTCCAGATGGGTTGGGACCCGCGCGGCCCGGATGTGGCGGTCCGGGGCGCGCACACGCACGCAGCGAGGGAAGCCGGCAGCAGGCGCCGGCACCGGCGAATGACGGGCCGCATGGGGTGGCTGAGGCCCGCCGAAGGTCCCGTCTGGACCGCAGGCGAAGTCAGAGCAGTGCAGGCAGAGTGAAGCCCGCGAAGATCAGCAGGCACATCACGGCGATGCCGGCGGCATCGGCCAGCGCCTCGCGCGGCGCCTGGGTGAGGAAGTTCCGGGCCTTGAGCATCTGCGCCATGATGGTTCTCCATCGGGAATCTGCATCTGTTGTTGGTATGTTCACCACAAGTTCCCGAAAGAGTCCAGAACATTTTTAGAACATTCGGCGCGTCCCTACCCGCCCTTCAGCAGCCGCACCGACGCGTCGCGCTCGAAAAGGTAGAGCAGCACCCTCAGCGCCTGCCCCCGCGCGCCGTCCAGTCCGGGCTCGCGCACCAGCGCCAGCCGCGCGTCGTCGCGCGCCATCTCCATCAGGCCGCGGTCGGCGTCGAGGTCGGCCAGCCGGAACCGCGGCAGGCCCGATTGCGCGGTGCCGATGAGGTCGCCAGGGCCGCGGATCCTGAGGTCCTCCTCGGCGATGCGGAAGCCGTCCTCGGTCTCGCGCATGATCTCGAGCCGCGCGCGCGCCGTCTCGCCCAGCGGCGCCGCGTAGAGCAGAAGGCAGAACGAGCGCCCTGCCCCGCGCCCCACCCGCCCGCGCAACTGGTGGAGTTGCGCGAGACCGAAATGCTCGGCCTGCTCGATCACCATGATCGTGGCCTCGGGCACGTCGACGCCGACCTCGATTACCGTGGTTGCGACCAGCACCTGCCGTTCGCCCGACTGGAAGGCCGCCATCGCCGCATCGCGCGCGTCGGGGGCCATCTGGCCGTGCACCAGCGCCACGCGATCCGCCCCCAGCGCGTCCGCAAGCGCCCGGTGACGCGTCTCGACCGAGACGAGGTCCGAGGCGTCGCTGTCCTCGACCGCCGGACAGACCCAGTAGGCCCGCCGCCCCTCGGCCAGCACCGCGCGCAGCCGCGCCACCACATCGTCCGCGCGGTCGAGCGAAACCAGCCGCGTCTCGACCGGCTGGCGCCCCGGCGGCTTCTCGTCCAGCACCGAGATGTCGAGATCGCCATAGCCCGCGAGCGCCAGCGTCCGCGGGATGGGCGTCGCCGTCATCACCAGCAGGTCGCAGCCGAAGGGAGCCTTGGCCGTCAGTTCCATCCGCTGGCGTACGCCGAAGCGGTGCTGCTCGTCGATCACCGCAAGGCGCAGGTCGTGGAACTCCACGTCGCCCGAGAACAGCGCATGCGTGCCGATCACCACCTGCGCCCGCCCCTCGCGGATCGCGGCGAGCTTGACCTCGCGCGCCGCCCCCTTGTCGCGGCCGGTCAGCAGCATCGCCTCGACCCCCGCGGCCTCGGCCATGCGGGCGAGGTTGGCGGCGTGCTGGCGGGCGAGGATCTCGGTCGGGGCCATCAGGGCGCCCTGCCCTCCGGCCTCGGCCGCGATCATCAGCGCCATCGCCGCGACCCAGGTTTTCCCTGCGCCCACATCGCCTTGCAGGAGACGCATCATGCGGGTCCCTGCCCCCATGTCGGCGGCGATCTCGGTCAGTGTGCGGGTCTGCGCGCCCGTGGGTGGGTAGCCGAAGGCCGCTGCGGCCTTTGCCCTCAGCCCGCCGTCGCCCGCCGTCACGCGCCCCTTGCCGCGGCGCATTTTCTCGCGCGCGATCTGCAGTGCAAGCTGGTGCGAGAGCAGCTCGTCATAGGCCAGCCGCCGCCGCGCCGGCGTGCCGGGCGAGAGGCTCGCGGCACCCTCCGGCGCGTGCACCGCCGCCAGCGCCGCGCGCCAGCCGGGCCAGCCCTCGCGCGCCGCCATAGCGGGGTCGAGCCATTCCGGCAGGTCGGGCGCGCGCGCCACGGCGCCTGCCACCGCCTTCGCCATGATCCGCGCGCTCACGCCCTCGGTGAGGCCGTAGACCGGCTCGAAGGGCGGAAGGCTCGCCGCCTCGGCCTCGCTCAGCACCAGGTCGGGATGCGGCATCTGGAGCCGCCCGTCATAGAAGTCGACCTTGCCCGACACCACCCGCACCGCCCTCTCGGGCAGCGCGCCCGTCAGCCACTCGCGGCGCGGGCGGAAATAGAGCAACTCGAAGGCGATCCCCCCGCCAAGCACGACGACCCGCCAAGGCTGGCGCTCGCTGCGCGGCACGTGGTGCTCGGCCACCTCGACCAGCACCGTCACGCTCTCTCCCGGCGTCACGCCGATCAGGCTGTCGCGCAGGCGGCGGTCGATCACGCCCGTGGGCAGATGAAAGATCAGGTCGACGACCCGCTCGAGCCCGATCCGCGCCAGCGCCTTAGCCGTGCGCGGCCCCACGCCCTTGATCCCGGACGCGTCGGCAAAGAGCGGGAAGAGGATCTCGGGGCGTGCCATCGCCTCAGGTCATGGCGGCGGCGGCGCGAGGCGTCAAGCGCCGCGGTCGGCGGGATGGTTGACGCCGTCCACCCACGGGACATCGAGCCCGGTCAGCTCCACGCCCTCGACGCAGCCCAGATTGAGGCCGAACTCGTCGGGGTTCGAGCGTCTCAGGTGGTGCGTGTAAATCCCGCAGCTACCGCAGAAATAATGCTTCGCGGCGTGCGTGCCGAAGGTGTAGAGGCGCAAGGATTCGCCCGCCTCGACCGTCAGTTCACTGACCGGCACGCTGACGACGATCGCGCCCTTCCTGCGGCAGATCGAGCAGTCGCAGCGCCTGCGGCTGGCAAGGTCGAGCCGCGGGAACGTCAGGCGCACCGCACCGCAGTGGCAGGTGGCGCGGTAGCTCACGCCCCCTCCCCCGCGCCGATCAGGGTGAGCCAGTCGTCCTCCGAGATCACCTCGATCCCGAGCTGGGTGGCGGTCTTGAGCTTCGAGCCCGCGCCGGGCCCGGCGATCACGAGGTCGGTCTTTGCCGAGACGCTGCCCGCGACCTTCGCCCCCAGCGCCTCGGCACGCGCCTTGGCCTCGGCCCGGCTCATGCGCTCGAGCGTGCCGGTGAAGACCAGCGTCTTGCCGGCGACGGGGCTGCCCTCGGTCTTCGGGCGCTCGGCGTCGCGGGGGGTGACATGCGCCAGCAGCCGGTCGAGCGCCGCGCGGTTGTGCTCGTCGTCGAAGAAGGCGATCACCGCGTCGGCCAGGACGTCGCCCACCCCGTCGATGGCAAGGATCGCGGCGCGGGCCTGTTCGTCGGTTGCGGCCTCGGCCATTGCCGTGGCGAAGGCGTCCCACGACAGGTAGTGCCGCGCGAACAGCCGGGCCGTGGTCTCGCCCACGTGCCGGATGCCCAGGGCGAAGATGAAGCGGTCGAGCGGCACCGCGCGCCGCTCCCGGATCGCGGCGAAAAGGTTCGTGGCGGATTTCTCTCCGTAACCTTCCAGCTTCGAGAGTCGTTGCAGTTCAGTCCCCTGCGGCCCGAACCTTTGTTCCAGAGTGAAGATGTCGGCGGGCTCCTTCATCCATGCCTTGTCCCAGAACGCCTCGATCTGGCGCGCGCCCAGGCCCTCGATGTCCAGCGCGCCGCGGCTGACGAAGTGCTTGAGCCGCTCGACCGCCTGCGCCGGGCAGGTCAGCCCCCCGGTGCAGCGGCGCACGGCCTCGCCCGCCTCGCGCACCGCGTGGCTGCCGCAGGCCGGGCAGAGCGTGGGAAACTCGTAGGGCACCGCATCCGCGGGGCGGCGCATGAGGTCCACGTCCACGACCTTGGGGATCACGTCGCCGGCGCGGTAGACGGTCACCGTGTCGCCGATGCGCAGGTCGCGCCCCTCGCGGATCGGCTCGCCATTCGCGCCGCGCCCGGCGATGTAGTCCTCGTTGTGCAGCGTCGCGTTCGACACCACCACGCCGCCCACGGTCACGGGCCTGAGCCGCGCGACGGGCGACAGCGCCCCGGTGCGGCCCACCTGTATGTCGATCCCCTCCAGCACCGTGGTCGCACGCTCGGCCGGGAACTTGTGCGCGATCGCCCAGCGGGGCGCGCGGCTGACGAAGCCCAGTCGCTCCTGCAGGTCCAGCCGGTCCACCTTGTAGACCACGCCGTCGATGTCGTACCCGAGGTTCGCGCGGTCGGCCTCGAGCGCACGGTAGTGGGCGAGCAGCGCCTCGAGGCTGTCGCAGCGCGCCATGCGGTCGTTGATCGGGAAGCCCCAGTCGCCCAGCGCATGGATCACCCCCGACTGTGTGTCCGCAGGCAGAGCCGACACTTCACCCCAGGCATAGGCGAAGAACCTGAGCGGCCGCCGCGCGGTGACGGCGGGGTCGAGCTGGCGCAACGACCCGGCCGCCGCGTTGCGCGGGTTCGCGAAGATCTTGTCGCCGGCATCGGCCTGCGCGGCGTTCAAGGCAGCGAAGTCGGCGTGGCGCATGTAGACCTCGCCCCGCACCTCGAACACCTCGGGCACGCCCTTGGGCAGGCGATCGGGGATTTCCTTGATCGTGCGGACATTTGCGGTGACGTTCTCGCCTTCCTCGCCGTCGCCGCGGGTGGCGGCCTCGACCAGCCGGCCGCCCTCGTAGCGCAGGCTCAGCGACAGGCCGTCGATCTTGGGCTCGGCGGTGAAGGCCAGCGCGCCGTCTTTCATCGACAGGAAGCGTCGGATGCGCTCGACGAAATCGGCCACGTCCTCGTCCGTGAAGGCGTTGCCGAGCGACAGCATCCGCACTCGGTGGCGGACCTTGCCGAAGCCTTCGGACGGCGCCGCCCCCACCTTCAGCGAGGGGCTGTCGGGCGCGATGAATTCGGGAAACGCGGCTTCCAGCGCCGCCAGCCGGTGCTTCAGCGCGTCATAGGCCGCGTCCGAAATTTCGGGCGCATCCTTCTGGAAGTAAGCCTCGTCGTGGCGCCGGATCTCGGCAGTCAGCCGCGCGATCTCGGCCTTTGCCGCCTCGGGGTCGAGATCTGCGACCGCTGTCTCGCTCATCGCGCCCCCTGCCCCCGGTCAGACCTCTTCGGCGGCCGCCTCGGCGCGGGTCTTGCCGGTGACCTCCTGCGCCAGCGCCGCCGCCATGAAGCGGTCGAGGTCGCCGTCCAGCACGCCCGCGGTGTCCGAGGTCTCGACCCCGGTGCGCAGGTCCTTCACCATCTGATAGGGCTGCAGCACGTAGGAGCGGATCTGGTTGCCCCAGCCCGCCTCGCCCTTGGCCTCGTGCGCCTCCTGGATCGCGGCGGTGCGCTTCTTCATTTCGAGGTCGTAGAGCCGGGCCTTCAGCGCCGCCATGGCGTTCGCGCGGTTCTGGTGCTGCGACTTCTCGGACGAGGTGACGACGATGTTGGTCGGGATATGCGTGATCCGCACCGCCGAGTCGGTGGTGTTGACGTGCTGCCCGCCGGCGCCGGAGCTTCGGTAGGTGTCGATGCGGATGTCGTTGGGCGCGATCTCGATCTCGATCGAATCGTCCACCACCGGATAGACCCAGACCGACGAGAACGAGGTGTGCCGCCGCGCCTGGCTGTCGAAGGGCGAGATGCGCACCAGCCGATGCACCCCCGATTCCGTCTTGAGCCAGCCATAGGCGTTCGGCCCGTTCACCCGGTAGGTGGCGGACTTGATCCCGGCCTCCTCGCCGCCGCTCTCGGACTGCAACTCGACCTTGTAGCCATGCGCCTCGGCCCATCGGACATACATGCGCGCGAGCATGGCGGCCCAGTCGCAGCTTTCCGTGCCGCCGGCGCCCGCATGGACCTCAAGGAAGCAGTCATTGCCGTCGGCCTCGCCCGACAGCAGGGCCTCGACCTCCTTCGCGGCGGCGGTCTCGCGCAGTTCGGCCAGCGCGGCCTCGGCCTCGGCCACGATCTCGTCGTCGCGCTCGGCCTCGCCCAGCTCGATCAGCTCGCGGTTGTCGGCGAGGCTGTTCGCGAGCGCGCGGTATCCGTCCACGGCGTCCGAAAGCACCTGCCGCTCGCGCATCAGCTTCTGGGCGCGCGCCGGATCGTTCCAGAGGTTCGGGTCCTCGGCGAAGGCGTTGTATTCCTCGAGCCGCGCCTCGGCCGTGTCCCAGCTGAGCCGCTGGCGCAGGAGTGCCAGCGACTTCTCGATCTCGGCGATCACGGCGGCGGTTTCCGATTTCATTCGACCTGTCTCGTCCTCGAACGGAATTTGCTGGCGCGACACATAGCGACGGATCGGGGTCGGGTAAAGGCGCGCGCGGCGCTCAGTAGAGCCCGCCGGTCCCGAGCCCGACGCTGGGCGTCGATGGCGGACGGCGCGCCGGGTCCTCGCCGCCCTCGGACGTCTCGGGGAGCGAGCCCGAGCCCCAGCCCGACTCGGCCCCCTCTCCGGCGAAGGCGAAGGGCAGGTCGCCGCCGAAGTTGCCGAACAGCACCTCGTCGCCCGCGATCGCGCTCGCCTCGGCATAGAGCTCGGGCTCCGAGCCAAGCTGGAACACCTCGACGATCACGTCGGGCCCCGAGGCCTCGTCCGGCAGCCGCTCGCCCGTCAGCCGGTCGATCTTGACCGTGACCAGCCCGCCGGTGTCGGGCTCGCGGAACGGGCCCGGAACGCGGTCCTTCATCGCCTCGGCCATGAACTCGCGGAACACCGGGCCGCACAGCGTGCCACCATAGGCCCCCCGCCCCATCGGCTTGGGGTTGTCGAAGCCGATGAAGCACCCGGCCACGAGATCCGAGGTGAAGCCGATGAACCAGGCGTCCTTGGCGTCGTTCGTCGTGCCGGTCTTGCCGGCCACGGGGAAGCCGAGCCCGCCCACCGTCCGGCTGGCCGTGCCACGCGCCACCACGCCTTCGAGGATCGAGACGATCTGGTAGGCGGTGACCGGGTTCATGATCTGCGAGCGCTGGTCGAACAGCAGCGGCTCGCCCTTCGGCGCCGTCCCGTCCACCGTGCAGCCCTGGCAGAAGCGGGGATCGTGCGCGTAAAGCGTGTTGCCATTGCGGTCCTGGATGCGGTCGATCACGGTCGGCCGCACGCGCTTGCCGCCATTCGCGAACATCCCGTAGGCCGCGACCATGTCGTAGAGCGTCGTCTCGCCCGCGCCCAGCGCATAGCTCAGGTGATGCGGCATGTTCTCGTAGACGCCGAAGCGCTCGGCATAGGCGGCGACGCGGTCCATGCCGACCTGCTGGGCGATGCGGATGGTCATCAGGTTGCGCGACTGCTCAAGCCCCACGCGCAGCGGCGAGGGGCCATAGAAGCGGCCCGACGAGTTCTTGGGCCGCCAGTCCTCGCCCCCCACCTGCCGCACCACCACGGGCGCGTCGAGCACGATGGTCGCAGGCGTATAGCCGGCATCGAGCGCCGCGGCATAGACGAAGGGCTTGAACGACGATCCCGGCTGGCGCAGCGCCTGGGTGGCGCGGTTGAACACCGATTCCTGGTAGGAGAACCCGCCCCACAGCGCCAGCACGCGGCCCGAGGCCGGGTCCATCGCCATGAAGGCGCCCTGCACCTCGGGGATCTGGCGCATCCGCCAGCCCTCGCCCTCCTCGGCCCGCGCGACCATGAGCAGGTCGCCCTTTTGCCAGAGGTCGTCGCCCCGCTGCGGCGCGCGCGTCCGCTCGGCTCCGCGCTCGACCGCGCGGATCCATTTCTCGTCGGCCAGTTGCAGCCGCGCCGTGCCCGGCCCCTCGGGGCCGTCGGCCTCGACGCCCTCGATGCCGACGATCGCGGTCCTGTCGCCCACCTCCAGCACCACCGCCGGGTGCCAGTCCGCGATGTCGCGTGGCATCGACTGGTCGCCAAGCGCGGCGCGCCAGCCCTCAACCTCGCCCGCCGCGACCGCCTCGATCTGCCCCAGCGTGCCGTGCCAGACACCCAGGTCGCGGTCGTAGCCCTCGAGCCCGCGCCGCAGTGCGCGCCCGGCCGCGGCCTGCATCGCCGGGTCGATGGTCGCGCGGATCGCGAGGCCGCCCTCGTAGAGCGCCGTCTCGCCCACCTCGCGGATCATCTGGCGGCGCACCTCGGCGGTGAAATAATCGGGATCGGGGTTCAGCACGGCGACCGGCGCGTCGCCGTCCAGCAGGGTCGTGAACGGGCTCTCGCGCGCGGCGCGCGCCTCCTCGGCGGTGAGGTAGCCGTTCTCCTCCATCTGCCGCAGGACGTAGTTGCGCCGCGCGATGGCGCGCTCGCGGTTGCGCACGGGATGCAGGTCCGAGGGCGCCTTGGGCAGCGCGGCAAGGTAAGCGGCCTCGGCCGGCGTCAGCTCCTCCAGCGCCTTGCCGAAATAGTTTCGCGCGGCCGCGAGGATGCCGTAGGCGCGCGCGCCCAGGAAGATCTCGTTGAGATAGAGTTCCAGGATCTGGTCCTTGGTAAGCGCCCCGTCGAGGCGGACGGCCAGGATCGCCTCCTTGATCTTTCGCTCGATGTCGCGCTCGTTGCCGACGAGGAAGTTCTTCATCACCTGCTGGGTGATGGTCGAGGCGCCCGCGAGCCGCGTGTCCCCGCCCGTTGCCTTGGCCTGCGCGTAGCGGAACAGCGCCTTGACGATGCCAACCGCGTCGACGCCGGGATGGCTGTAGAAGTTCTTGTCCTCGGCCGAGATGAAGGCGGCCTTGACCAGCTCGGGCACCTCGTCAATGGGCACGAAGACGCGCTGCTCGGTGGCGAACTGGGCGATCACCTCACCCTCGCCCGAATAGACGCGGCTCAGCATCTTGGGCTGGTAGTTCCCAAGCTCGTCGTGCTTTGGCAGGTCGTTGCCGAACAGATGCACCAGCGCGAAGGCCCCGGCGACGGCGAAGAGCGCCGCCGAGCTGAGCGCGCTGAACAGGAAGCCGAGAAAGCGGATCATACCGGCCGTTGGTCCCTTGAAGCTTGTCGATGCCCGTCCTGCAAATGCATCCCGACGGCAGAGCGTTTCATCTGGCCCCCTCTTATCGCAGAACGCGGGCTCAGGCCATGCCCGGATCGCGCGCCGCGGTCAGGGCCGCTGCGCCGTGCGCGGCGCGCGCCAGGCCGGCGCGGTCTCGCCCGCCCAGTCGAGCACGCCGCGCGCGACCCCGCCCGCCGCCATTTCCTGCCAGCCCGGGGTCACGATGCGCGCGCGATCCACCGGGCTGGTGAGGAAGCCGAGCTCGATCAGGATCGAGGGGATCCCCGGCGCCTTCAGCACCCGGAAATCGGCGCGCCGGTGCGGGCGCGAGCGCAGCAGTTCCACCTCGGATCGCAGCATCGCCAGCGTCGCCTTCGCCAGCCGCTCGGCCTCGGCCATGCTGCCGCGCTGCGCCAGCTCGATCAGCACCCGCGCCACGTCGTCCTCGACACCCGCGGCCTCGGCGCCGGCCAGCACGTCGGCGCGGTTCTCGCGCTCGGCCAGTTCGGCGGCGGCCGCGTCGCTCGCCTCGGGCGCCAGGGTGTAGACCGAGACGCCCGCCGCCTCGCCCTCGATGACGATGTCGGCGTGGAGCGAGATGAACACATGCGCGCCCGCCCGCTGCGCGATGCGCACCCGCTCGCCCAGCGGAAGGAAGATGTCACGCTCGCGCGTCAGCACCGCCCGCACCCCGCCGCTGGCTTCGAGGTGCCGCGCGAGCCGCTGCGCGAAGGCGAGCACCACGTCCTTCTCCATCACGCCGTCGGACATCGCGCCGGGATCGATGCCGCCATGGCCGGGGTCGATCGCCACCACCAGCCGCGCGTCGCCCGGCAGGACCGGATCGCGCGGCGATGCCGCATCCTCCCACCGCGCGCCGGCGGGCCAGCCGGCGCGGGCGGCGAAGACATCCGGGGGCACCGGCACCAGCGTGATCTCGATGCCCGCGGCACCGGCGCGCGCGGCGGCGCGGCTCACCTGCATCGGCTGCGCCAGCGGCACGACGACGCGCGCCCGGTCGGGGCGGAACAGGCCGAAGCGCGGCTCGCCCAGCGGCGGGGCGAGGTCCGGAAGCTCGTCCGGCCCCTCCCCGGTACTCGAGGCATAGTCGATCACCAGCCGCCGCGGCGCGTCCAGCGTGAAGAAGGTGAAGGGCGCGGGCGAGCTCAGCTCCAGCGTCAGCACGACCCCGCCCGCGAGGAACCGGCTCGACAGCGCGTCGAGCCGAACCGACGCGACGTCGGTCGAGTCCGCTCGGGCGAACATCGCACCCGTCCACGCCATTGCAGCCCCGAGCGCCAGCGCCAAGATGCGCCGACGCGCAGCCGAAAGCCGCCGCACGCGGTCCGCCGTTCGCGCCATGACCCTGCTCCGGTTCCGTTGCCGCCACGGTCGCGCTGCGCCGCGGTCTTGCGTGCCTCGACGGGCAGCCTAGCACGGCGTGCTTCCCGGCCAAAATCCAATTGTCATGAACGGGACGCGCCGCTATAGCGGAGTCGGAGCAAATCGGCCCCTTGTCCACGGCGACCTGCCTCGGACGCAAGGACCCGAGGATCAGACCGGCCCATCCGGCCATGGCGCCCGCTTCGCGGCGCGCCGGAACCGGGTCCGGCACCCGGCTCCGACCGCGCAGACCGCGCACCCGACGACAGAACACTCATCGCGCCGCCACACGCGGCGCCCGGACCGAGACCGAGATGACCCGCCCGCACCGCCAGGACCGTGTTGCCGCAGGAGAGCCCCGCTCTCTCGCCGGCCCCGCGCACGGCACCGGCCGGGTCCATCCACAGATCGAGAGACGCCCACCCCCCGCCCTCCGCGCCCGTGGCGCGCCGGGCCGGGGCGGCGAAGGAATTCATGGCAAAGAAGATGCTCATCGACGCCACCCACCCGGAGGAGACCCGGGTCGTCGTGGTGGACGGCAACAAGGTTGACGATTTCGACTTCGAATCGATCAACAAGCGCCAGCTCGCTGGCAACATCTACCTCGCGAAGGTAACCAGGGTCGAACCCTCGCTGCAGGCGGCCTTCGTCGATTACGGCGGCAACCGGCACGGCTTCCTCGCCTTCGCCGAGATCCATCCCGACTACTATCAGATCCCCGTTGCCGACCGGCAGGCGCTCTTGCGCGAGGAGGCCCGCGCCCAGCGCGAAGCCGCCGAGGACGAGGAGAGCGAGGGCGGGCGCGGGCGCAACCGCCGCGGCCGTAACCGCCGCGACGGCGGCAAGGACGCGGCGCGGAGCGGGGCCAAGGCCGACCGGCGCGGCGCCCCGCGCGCGGCCCCCGACACCGAAGGGAGCGAGATCGCGGGATTTGCGGTGATCGAACCCGAAGGCGACGGCCACGAGGACGAAGCACCCTCGGGGCCGGTCGACATGCTCTCCCCGGCCGGCGGCGCCGCCGCGGCCGAGGACATCGGGACCGCGCCGGCCACCGGCGCCGCTCCCGCGGGCGGCGATGACGACCGCGAGGACGACGACGGCACGCCGCGCTCGATGGCCGAGGATGCCGGGCTCGACAGCGAGGACGAGAGCGTCAGCGAGGACATCGCCATGCCCGAGGGCGAGGCCGGTGCGGCCGAGGGCGAGGGATCGCGGCCTAAGTCGCGCCGCCGCCGCCGCCGGCCCAAGGGCGGCCGCGACGACGCCCCCGCGGCGCAGGCCGGGAACGGCGAGACCCCCGGGCCGACCGCCGAGAACGGCGAGGACGGAGACGGCGCGCAGGCCGAGGAGGCCGCGGCGCCCGAGGAGGTCGGATCTGGCGGGACGGACGACCTGCGCGAGGAGGAGGCCGAGGCCCGCGCCCATCGCCGCCGCCGCTACCGCATCCAGGACGTCATCAAGGTCCGGCAGATCATGCTGGTCCAGGTCGTCAAGGAGGAGCGCGGCAACAAGGGCGCGGCGCTGACCACCTATCTCAGCCTTGCCGGGCGCTACTGCGTGCTGATGCCCAACACTGCGCGCGGCGGCGGCATCAGCCGCAAGATCGTCTCGGCCGCCGACCGCAAGCGGCTGCGCGAGATCGTGGCCGAGCTCGACGTGCCCGAGGGGATGGGCCTGATCGTCCGCACCGCCGGCGCCGAACGCACCCGCGCCGAGATCAAGCGCGACTACGAGTTCCTGCTGCGCCAGTGGGAGCAGGTTCGCGACCTCACGCTGAAGTCGAGCGCGCCCTGCCTGATCTACGAGGAAGGCTCACTGATCAAGCGCACCATCCGCGACATCTACTCGAAGGACATCGACACGATCCTCGTGGCCGGCGACGGCGGCTACCGCGAGGCGAAGGACTACATGAAGATGCTCATGCCTTCGCACGCGAAGAACGTCCAGCAATATGCTGACAACGTGCCGCTTTTCATCCGCTACCAGGTCGAGAGCTATCTCAACGGCATGTTCTCGCCGGTGGTCCAGCTCAAATCGGGCGGCTACATCGTCATCGGCGTGACCGAGGCGCTGGTGGCGATCGACGTGAACTCGGGCCGCTCGACGCGCGAGGGTTCGATCGAGGAGACGGCGACCAAGACCAACCTCGAGGCCGCCGACGAGGTGGCGCGCCAGCTTCGCCTGCGCGACCTCGCGGGGCTGATCGTCATCGACTTCATCGACATGGAGGACAGCCGCAACATTCGCGCCGTCGAGAAGCGGATGAAGGAGCGCCTCAAGACCGATCGTGCCCGCATCCAGGTCGGCCGCATCTCGGCATTCGGGCTGATGGAGATGAGCCGCCAGCGCCTGCGCCCCGGCATGCTCGAGGCGACGACCCAGCCCTGCCCGCACTGCCACGGCCAGGGGATCATCCGGTCGGACGAGAACATGGCGCTCGCCATCCTGCGCGAGATCGAGGAGGAGGGCGTGCGCGGCCGCTCGGTCGAGGTCGGCGTGACCCTGCCGGTCGAGATCGCGAACTACCTCATCAACTTCAAGCGCCGCCACCTCGCCGCGATCGAGGAGCGCTACGGCATGGTGATCAACGTCTTCGGCGATGCGACGCTGTTGACGCCGAACTACAAGATCGAGCGTGCCAAGACCCAGAGCCGGCCGGTCGTGACCACGGGCGCCGCCGCGATCACCGCGCAGTCGGTCGCGCGGGACTTCGACTTCGACACCGAAGACGAGGATGCGGAGGAGGTCGAGGAAGTCGTCGAGGCGGCACCCGCCCCCGCAGCCGCCCGTCCCGCGCACGCACCCTCCCCGTCCGGCGACGAGGCGGACGGCAAGGGCGGCAAGCGCCGCCGCCGCGGCAAGCGTGGCGGACGCCGCCGGCGCGCGGGCGGCGACGAGGGCGAGCCGCAGGCCGCCGAGAGCGGCGTGACCGCGCCCGAGGCTGGAGCCGAACCCGAGGAAGCCGCAGCCGCGACCGAGGCCGAAGCGCCTGCCGCGAAAGTCGCGGCAGCCACCGAGCCCGCCGAGGCCGCCCCGCCGGACGCCGCAGCGCCCGAAGCCGCCGAGGCCGAGCCGAAGAAGCGCCGGCCCCGCCGCAAGAAGGCGGACGCCGTTCCCGAGGCCGCCGAGGCCCAACCAGAGGCCCCGGCCGCCGAGGAAGCCGCGCCGAAGCCCGCGCCACGCCGCCGAAAGTCGGCCAAGGCCCGCGCCGAGGAGGCGGCCGCAGCCGAGGCCGAAGCAGCCGCGGCGCCCGCCGAACCACGGCCCGAACCCGAGCCCGTGGCGCCGCAACTCCAGCCCGAAGCGGTCGAGGCGAGGCCCGACGCCGTGGCCGAGGCCGAGCCGGAAGCGCTGCCTGAAGCCCACGCGAAGCCCGAGCCCGCCCAGCCCGAGCCGATGCAGGCCGAGGAGCTGCAACCCGCGCCAGTGCAGGCCGAACAGCCGCAGACCGAGACGGTGCAGGGCGAACAGCCGCAGCCTGAACGGCCGGGCGACGCCGACCGACCCAAGCGCCGCGGCTGGTGGTCGCTGCGCTGAGGCCGCGCGGCGCGCAGGCCGGAATCGACGATGAAGAAAGGGGCGGCCGTCATGGCCGCCCCTTTTCCGCTTCGCGGACCGCCGTCGTCGCGCGGCTCAACCCGCCCGCGCCGCCGCCATGCCCCGGCGCGGCCCATCGGCGATCATCCGCGAGAGCCGGTCGATCCCCTCCTCGATTTCCGCCGTGCTCCGCGCGAAGGAGAAGCGCACCGTCCCCGCGCCACGCTCCGGGTCGAAGTCGAGGCCCGGCGTCGCCGCGACCCCGTGCTCGGCCAGCAGCTGCGCGCAGAACTCGCGGCTGTCGCCCCAGCCCTCGGGCAGCCGGGCATATGCGTAGAACGCCCCGTCCGCCGGCGCGATGTCGCGAAAGCCCATCCGCTCCAGCGCCGGGATCAGCGCCGCGCGATTGGCGCGGTAGTGCGCGAGGTGCCCCGCGACCTCGGCCTCGCCCTCTGGCGACAGCGCCCCCAGCGCGGCAATCTGCCCCAGATGCGGCGGGCAGATGAACAGGTTCTGCGCGAGGTTCTGCACCGTGCGCAGCAGCCCCTCGGGCACCACCATCCAGCCCACGCGCCAGCCGGTCATGGCGTGGTATTTCGAGAAGCTGTTGATCACCACCACCTCGCCGGTCAGCTCCAGCGCCGAGACGGCGGGCGCGTCATAGGTGATGCCGTGATAGATCTCGTCCGAAATCAGCGACGCCCCCGCCCCCTCGCAGAAGCCGATCAGCGCCGCCATCTCGGCCCGGTCGATCATCGTGCCGGTGGGGTTGGCCGGGCTCGCGACCAGAAGCCCGTCGAGCGGCCCGGCGCCCGCCAGCAGCGCGGGCGTTGGCTGGAACCGCGTCGCCGGCCCCGCCGCCAGCCGCACCGGCACGACATCCAGCGCCTGCAGGATGTTGCGGTAGCAGGGATATCCCGGATCGGCGATCGCCACCCGCGCCCCCGCGTCGAACAGCGCGAGGAACGACAGCACGAAGCCCGCCGACGACCCCGCCGTCACCACCACCCGCGCGGGATCGACCGCCACCCCGTGCCGCGCGGCGTAGAGCCCCGCGATCGCCTCGCGCAGCCGCGGCAGGCCCAGCCCGCTGGTGTAGCCCAGCCCCGCGCCGTCGCGGATCGCGCGCGCCACCGCCTCGCGCGCGGCCATGGGCGCGCCATGGGCTGGCTCGCCCACTTCCATATGGATGACGTGGCGGCCCGCCGCCTCGGCCCGCCCGGCCTCGGCCAGCACGTCCATGGCGATGAAGGGCGCGGTCTGGCTGCGGCGCGAGATTTTCACGATGCCGTCTCCTCGGATGGACATTGACGGATTCGATCCCGATATTCGTTGCACCGGCATCGGGCAAGGACAAGGCCGACACGCGAGAATGCCGGCAAGGGGCGGCCCGGGCCCAGGCAGCCGAAGGAACGGAAGTTGAGCCGCAGAACGTCACGCGTCGCGCGCGCGCTCGCCGTGGGGGTCATCGCCCTTGGCAGCACCCTGCCCGGCCTTGCGCAGGCCTTCGGTCTGATCCGCGACGCCGAGATCGAGCGCACGCTGGCCAGCATGTCGGCGCCGGTCTTCTCGGCCGCCGGCCTCAGCCCCGCCAGCATCGACATCTTCATCATCAACGACCCCAGCCTCAACGCCTTCGTGGCGGGCGGGCGCAATGTGTTCCTGCACACCGGCCTGCTGATCCAGCTCGAGACGCCCGAGCAGCTGATCGGCGTCATCGCGCACGAGACCGGCCACATCGCCGGCGGCCACCTGGCGCGGCGCATGATCAACCTGCGCAACGCCCAGGGACCGGCGCTGATCGGCCTCCTGCTCGGCGTCGCAGCGGCCGCCGCCGCGGGCTCGGGTGATGCGGGCGCCGCCATCGCCATGGGCAGCCAGAGCCTGATCACCCGCAACTTGCTGCGCTTCAACCGGGCCGAGGAAGCGGCGGCCGACCAGGCGGCGCTCGACTACCTCGCCCGCGCGCGGGTCAGCCCCGAGGGGATGCTCCAGGTGCTCGAGAAGTTCCGCGGGCAGGAGGTGCTGAGCGTCGGGAATCTCGACCCCTACACGCTGACCCACCCGCTCTCGACCCAGCGCGTCCAGCTCATCCAGCGCGAGGTCGCGGCCGCGCAGAGCCGCAGCTTCCCGGACGACCCCGAGCGCGACTACTGGCACGCCCGGATGCGCGCCAAGCTGGAGGGCTTCCTCTCGTCGCCGCAGCGCGTCCTCGACAAGTACGAGGACGCCGCGGAGACCGAGACCGTCCTCTACGCCAAGGCCGTGGCCTATCACCGCCTGCCCGACCAGCCGCGTGCGCTGGCGGCGATGGACCGGCTGCTCGCGCTGCGCCCGAACGACCCCTTCTACCTCGAGCTCAAGGGCCAGCTCCTGTTCGAGCAGGCCCGGCCCGAGGAAGCGGTCACCTTCTACCGCAAGGCGGTTGCGGCGGCCCCGGCCGAGCCGCTCCTGAAGGCGGGGCTTGGGCGCGTGCTGCTGGCTCTCGGCACGAAGTCGGCCGACGCCGAGGCGCTCCAGATCCTCGAATCGGCGCGCCGCGACGATCCCGGCGACCCCTCGATGCTGCGTGACCTTGCGGTCGCCTACAACCGCGCGGGGAACGACGGCATGGCCGCTCTGGTCACGGCTGAACGGCTTGCGCTCGGCGGCGACCGGAAGGATGCGGCGCTTCACGCGCGCCGCGCTTCCACTATACTCCCCGAGGGCTCGCCGGGATGGTTGCGGGCGCAGGACATCGTCGCGCTGGCCGACGAAAAGGAATGATCGGGCCGGCCGGCCGCGTATGTCCGCGGCGGCGCCCAATGGACAGGAGACCGACCCGATGAACCGCTCGATCGGAAGCCTTCTCGTCGCGGCCGCGATGGCCCTGCCCGCGCTGCCCGCCGCGGCGCAGGACGGCGGCATCGATTTCCGCAAGATGAGCCCGGCACAGCGCGAGGCATTCGGCGAGGCGGTGCGCGGCTACCTCCTCGAGAACCCCGAGGTCATCTACGACGCGATCCGCATCCTCGAACAGCGCCGCAACGCCGCCGCCGCAAACGCCGACCGCGACCTCGTGATGGCGAACGCCGATGCGCTGTTCGACGACGGCTTCTCGTGGGTCGGTGGCAACCCGGAGGGCGACGTGACCATCGTCGAGTTCTCGGACTACCGCTGCGGCTACTGCAAGCGCGCGCATCCCCACGTGAAGGCGGTGCTCGACGCCGATCCCAATGTCCGCCTGATCGTCAAGGAATTCCCCATCCTCGGGCCCGACTCGGTTGCCGCCGCCCGGGTTGCGATGGCCGCGCACGACGTCGATCCCGACAAGTACGGCTCGCTCAACAACGCGCTGATGGAGTTCCGCGGCAACCTGACCGAGGCCGTCGCCTACCGTCTGGCGGCCGATGCCGGCTACGACATCAAGGAGCTGAAGGACCGCGCCGCCAGCGACGAGGTCACCGCCCGGATCACCGCGAACCACGCGCTAGCGGACGCGCTGGGCATCCAGGGCACGCCGAGCTTCGTGATCGGCGGCCAGATCGTGCGCGGCTACATCGAGGCGGACGCGATGATGGCGGCGATCGGGCAGGCGCGCGCGACGGCCGCGAACTGAGGCCGCAGACCCGCCCGCGCGCCCTTGTGCTGGGCGCGTGGGCAGTGCGGGCGGGGCGGGGCGGCCGTATGTCTGCCGACCCCCAATGCCTTTGACGCGCGGCCCCTTTCGGTATAACCCCTCACTCTGCCCGCAGGGCCGCGCCACAGGCACGCGCAGGCGGGCGAGGACACGGCGACGCTTCGCGCGCGGGCAAGCGCGCGCGAGATGACGGCGCTGGCCTGCGGAGGCGCAAGGAAGGACCGATGAGCAAGAGCACCGAGGACGATGTTGCCTTCATTCGCGCGCTGGCCCAGCTGCTGCGCGAGTCCGACCTGACCGAGATCGAGGTCGAGCGCGAATACGGCGAGGACGACGAGCTGAAGGTCCGGCTCTCGCGCGCGATGCCTCAGTTCGTCCACGCCGCGCCCGCGCCCATGGTCCACCACGTGGCCGAGGCTGCGCCCCGCCCGGCCGCAGCACCAGCCCCCTCCGCCGCAGCACCTGCGCCCGCCGATGCGGGTCCGCATCCGGGCACCGTCGCCTCGCCCATGGTCGGGACCGCCTATCTCTCGGGCGAGCCGGGCGCCGCGCCCTTCGTGCAGGTCGGCGATACCGTGGCCGAAGGCCAGACCCTCCTCATCATCGAAGCGATGAAGACGATGAACCAGATCCCCGCGCCGCGCGCGGGCAAGGTCGTGCGTATCATGGTGGCGAATGCCGAGCCGGTCGAGTTCGGCGCGCCGCTGATGATCATCGAGTGAGCGGGGGCCCGCCCTTGTTCAAGAAGATTCTGATCGCGAACCGCGGTGAGATTGCGCTGCGGGTGGTGCGCGCGGCCCGCGAGATGGGCATCCAGACGGTGGCGATCCACTCGACCGCCGACGCCGACGCAATGCATGTGCGCCTGGCCGACGAAAGCGTCTGCGTGGGCCCGCCGCCGGGGCTGCAGAGCTACCTCAACCAGCCCGCCATCCTCACCGCCTGCGAGATCACGGGCGCCGAAGCCGTGCATCCCGGCTACGGCTTCCTGTCCGAGAACGCGGGCTTCGCCCAGATGGTCGAGGAGCATGGGCTCACCTTCATCGGCCCCACCTCGGACCATATCCGCCTGATGGGCGACAAGATCGCCGCCAAGGACACGATGAAGCGCCTGGGCGTGCCCTGCGTGCCGGGCTCGGACGGCGGGGTCGCCACGATCGACGAGGCGCGCGGCGTGGCCGAGGGGATCGGTTATCCGGTGCTGGTCAAGGCCGCCGCGGGCGGCGGCGGGCGCGGCATGAAGGTCGCGCGCACGGCAGCCGAGCTGCCGGCGGCCTTCAGCCAGGCGCGCGCCGAGGCCAAGGCCGCCTTCGGCGACGATGCCGTCTACCTCGAGAAATACCTCACCCTGCCGCGCCACATCGAGATCCAGGTGGTGGGCGACGGCATGGGCCGCGCCGTGCACCTGGGCGAGCGCGACTGCTCGCTGCAGCGGCGCCACCAGAAGGTGCTGGAGGAGGCGCCCTCGCCCGCCATCGACGCGGCCACGCGCGCCCGCATCGGCGAGACCTGCGCCAAGGCGGTGGCCGAGATGGGCTATCGCGGCGTCGGCACGATCGAGTTCCTCTACGAGAACGGCGAGTTCTACTTCATCGAGATGAACACCCGCCTGCAGGTCGAGCACCCGGTGACCGAGATGGTCTACGGCATCGACCTCGTCGTGGAGCAGCTCCGCATCGCCGCGGGCGAGGGCCTGTCGGTGACGCAGGACGAGCTGGTGCCCAACGGCCATGCCATCGAGGTGCGCATCAATGCCGAGCGCGTGCCCAGCTTCGCCCCCTGCCCCGGCCTCGTCGCGGCCTATCACGCGCCCGGCGGCTATGGCGTGCGGATGGATTCGGCGCTCTATTCCGGCTACCGCGTGCCGCCCTATTACGACAGCCTGATCGGCAAGCTGATCGTGCATGGCGCTACCCGCGAGGCCGCGCTCCAGCGGCTCAAGCGCGCGTTGGGCGAGCTGGTGGTCGACGGTATCGACACCACGGCACCGCTGTTCCGCGAGCTGGTGGATACGCCCGCCGTGCGCGCCGGCGCCTACAACATCCACTGGCTCGAGGACTGGCTGAAACGCGAGATGACATGATCTCGCTCAAGGCGCGACGGCGCGGGCGGCCCTAGTCTCGGAAAATCGCCGCGCCAAGGTTCAGCCCATGAAGGACCACGACCCGCAACCGCCCGAGATCACGCCAGCCCTGCTCCTGCGCGCCTACGAGGCCGGCGTCTTTCCGATGGCCGATTCGGCCGAGGCCGACGAGGTCTTCTGGGTCGAGCCGCGCCAGCGCGGCATCATCCCGCTCGACGGCTTCCACCTCTCGCGCAGCCTGCGCCGCCGGATGCGCCGCGCCGACTACACGGTCACGGTCGATCGCGCCTTCGGCGAGGTGCTCGACGCCTGCGCCGCCCGGCCCGAGACCTGGATCAACCGCCCGATCCGCCGCCTCTACACCGCACTCCACGACATGGGTCATGCCCATTCTGTCGAGATCCGGATCGGGGGCCGCCTGGTCGGCGGGCTCTACGGGGTGAGCCGCGGCGCGGCCTTCTTCGGCGAGAGCATGTTCAGCCGCGCGACCGACAGCTCGAAGCTCGCGCTTGCCCATCTCGTAGCGCGGCTGCGGGCGGGAGGATATCAGCTCCTCGACACGCAATTCCTCACGCCGCATCTCGAGAGCCTGGGGGCGATCAGCATCTCGCGCGCGGCCTATCTGCGAATGCTGGACGAGGCGGTAACGCGCGACGCCGATTTCTACCGGTTCACCGCCGACTCGGACCCCGAGGCGGTGATACAGCGGATCACCCAGAGGTCGTAGCGCGGGTGGTCCATGGCCGACAGCGCCGGGCTGTCGGCGAACATCCAGCCCGCGAACACCGGCGGCGCATCCGGACGCTTGGTGTCCCAGATCCGCAGGAAGGCGATGTGGTTGCCGCTGGTCCCGTCCTCGGGCAACCGGCACTCGGTCAGCGCCACGCGCAGGCGCGAGACCGTGGCCTCCTCGCCCGCCTTCAGATCGAAGGTGTCGATGCGCCCGGTCAGCTTGTCGAGCTGGCGCAGCACGGCGCCCGGGGCGTCCTCGCGTGCCACCGGCTCGATCAGTTCCGGCGCCTGCGCGCCCAGCACGCTGCCGGTTCCCGGCGGGGCGCGCTTGAAGAGGTCCGCTCCCGGCTGCTCCTCGCTTTCGGGCGGCAGGGTCGCGGTCGCCGCGCCCGCAGCTGCTCCGCCCGGCAGCGGGTCCGCGTCGGCAGGCGTCTCGGCCCCGTCCCCGGCTGGCAGCCCGAGCCCGGCTTGGCCGGGCGCCGCCGCCTCCGTGCCGGGCGCCGTGGTGTCTGCCCCACCCGCAGGCTCGCCGGGCACGACAGTGATCCCGCCGGGCAGCGGATTGCGCGTCTCCGGCGTCACCACGGTGCCGCCCGGCAGGCGCGGGCGCAGCGGCTCGAGCGGGCTCTCCTCGATCGCCCCGCCGGTCTGCGCGAGCGCGAGCCCCGGCAGGCCCGCGAGGGCCGCCGCCAGAACGGTCGCGATCAGACGGGTGCAGCGCATCGCCCCCTCCTAGCGCAGCCGGGCGCGGAAGCGCAATCGCACATAATCGGCCCGCCAGTTCCCCTCGCGGTCGCGCAGCGCGGGGGCCAGCAGCGCACCGATCCGCGCCGCCGCCGCCGCGCGCCGGGCCGCGGGCAGAAGCCCCAGCGCCGGCGCGGCCAGCGTCGCGAGCCACGCCTCGATCCCTGCCGACACCGGCGTCGGGCGCGGGATCAGCGCGATCTCCTCGACTTCGAACCCACCGGCCTCGAGCCGCGCGCGATGCTCGCCCTCGGTCGGGAAATACCAGATGTCGTCGAGCGTCGTCTCGATCCCGTGATCGTGCAACAGCACCGAGATGATCGCCGTGCGGATCGCCGCCACGTTGCCCGCGCCGCCGAACTCAGCCACGAAGCGCCCGCCGGGCCGCAGTGCCCGCGCCACGCCCGCGATCACCGCGTCGGGCCGAGTCATCCAGTGCAGCGCCGCGTTCGAGAAGACGCCATCGAAGGCGCGCTCGAACTCCAGCGCATGGCCATCCGCCAGCCGCGCGTCGATGCCGCGCGCCCGTGCTGCTGCAACCATGTCTACCGAGGCATCCACCCCCACGACGCGGGCCCCCGCCTCGACCAGCCGGAGGCTCAGCACCCCGTCGCCGCAGCCGAGGTCGAGGATGTCCTCGCCCGGCCGCGGATCGAGCAGCGCCAGCACTGGCGCGCCCAGGTCGCTTACGAAACGGGCGTTCTGCGCGTAGTTCGCGGCCGACCAGGCGTCGCTACCCCGCCCCTCGCCCGACGCCGCGCTCACTCGGTCGGTGCCCCGTGGATGAACCGCCCGATCAGGTCGCCGACCGAGACCGAGCTCTGCGTGTTCACCAGCTCGTCGCCATCGGCCAGCATGAACTCGGCCGCGCCGGGGTCGATCGCGACATAGGAATCGCCCAGCAGGCTGGCCGAGGTGATCTTGGCGACCGAGTCCTCGGGGATCTCGATCCCGTTCTGGAGCGTCAGCGTCACGGCCGCGAAATAGGTCTTGCTGTTCAGCTCCATGTCGGTGATCGAGCCGACCTTGACGCCGGCGATGCGCACGTCGCCGCCCACCGCGATGCCCTCGGCCTTGCGGAAATTCGCGACCACGCGATAGCCGTCGGCCTTGCCGAAGCCGAGGTCGGCGGTGTTCGCGGCGTAGACCAGGAACCCCCCGGCCACCGCAAGGACGATGGCGCCGATCAGCGTCTCGGCCGTGTTGCTTGCCATGCCGGTTACTCGGGCTGCCAGGCGTCGTAATCCCCGGTCGCGCGCGGCCGCCGTGCCGGCGTAAGCACGCTGCCCGGCGGGTGATAGGCCTCGGCCGAGCCGGTCATGTTGGGGACATGCGGCTTCTCCCAGCCCTTGCGCGGCAGCGGGCTCTCGGACGGCGCCTCGTCGAAGGTGTGGTGCAGCCAGCCGTGCCAGTCGGGCGAGACGCGGCTCGCCTCGGCCTCGCCGTTGTAGATCACCCAGCGGCGCTTGCCGTCGCGGCTGCGATAGAAGCGGTTGCCCGCCTCGTCCTCGCCCACCAACTCGCCATTGCGGGCGGTGTAGAGGCGCGTGCCCATGGTCTGGCCGTTCCACCAGGTGAAGATCTCGCTGAGGATGCTCATGCGACTCGCTCCCTTCGATGCGGCGCGATAATGGCGCGGGCGTCCCGGCACGTCCAGAGCCCCAGGCCCCCCGGTGCCGCAAGGCCGCACCATGTCGCAACGATTTCGGGCGCATCACCGTTTCATGTCCGACCGGACACGGAATTGTTTCTCCGGAGGCGCTGCCGATCACACCAAATTCACCGCCATGCCGTAGCGTCACCGCTTGCTTACGTGCACGTAACCCTGCAATGAGCGCTGAATTCAAGTGCCGCGCAGCGAACGATGCGGCGTCAGGACGACGGCGAGGATCGCACCAGGACACGAGGAAGATGGTGAACAGGATTGCCAAGAGTGGTTTGATCGCAACCACAGCACTCATCGCGATCGGCATGACGGCAAGCGGCGCGCAGGCCGGTGCCTTCCAGCTCAACGAGCGCTCGGCCAAGGGCATGGGCACGTCCCTCGCGGGCACGGCGTCGGCGGCATCCGACGTCACCTTCGCGACCTTCAACCCGGCGGCGCTGACGACGGTCGAGAACTTCGAGATCGGCGGAAATGTCTCGGTCGTCGCCCCGATCTCGGACGGCACCTTCACCAACGGCCCCTTTGCCGGGCAGGAATTCGATGCCGACCGCACCGGCGTCGTCCCCGCCTTCGCCGCGGGCTTCCGGGTCAACGAAGATCTCGTCGTCGGCCTGACCAGCTATGCGCCCTTCGGCCTCAAGACCGAATACCCCACCTTCTGGCCGGGGATGGTCGATGGCCGCACCTCCGAGCTGCGCACCGTCGTGATCGCCCCGACGATCGCCTATGACGTGCTCGACAACCTCACCTTCGGCGCGTCGCTGGACATTCTCTACGCGGATGCGCGCCTGACCAGCGCGGCCGTCAATCTCGACGGCAGCCAGTATTCTGTAAGTTTCTCATTCGGAGCGCTGTATGAACCACTGGAGGGTACCCGCATCGGCGCCGCTTACCATCATGGCTACGAGTTAGATTTCAATACCGCCATCTTTGGCGGGCTTGCCGGCGGCATCCCGGAAACTGCGGGTATAACCGGCGTTGCCAAGACAGAATTGCCGAACTGGGTGCAGATCGGCGTGACCCAGGACGTCGGCGAGGACCTGCGGGTGATGCTCGAAGGGCGGTGGATCAACTGGTCGCGCTTCGACCGGATCGACGTGAGCGCGACGAACGCGCCCGGCCTCGCCTTCTCGGACGTCCAGAATTACGACGACGCCTTCTTCGTCTCGCTGGGCGCCGAGTATGACATCTCCCGCAGCTTCACGCTGCGCGGCGGCGTCGCCTGGGACGAGACCCCGACCTCGGACGCCTTCCGCACCGTGCGCGTTCCGGACGAGGATCGCCTCTGGCTGTCGCTCGGCGCCAGCTACCGCCTCACCGACTCGATGTCGATCGACGCGGCCTATTCCTACCTCCACGCGCTCGACGACCCCGACGTGACGCTTCAGCGGGGCCCGCTCGCCGGCACCTCGCTGCAGTACGACGGCGGCGCGCATATCTTCTCGATCGGCGGCACGCTCCGCTTCTGACCCATCGCGGCTTTCGAGCGGGCGGGCGCCGGAGCGATCCGGCGCCCGTTGTCGTATCGGTCCGATCCCGCATGGCGTTGCGCGATGCCGCGTCGCGGCGACCCGGGCTCTCGCGGTCCGGGCGGGATTCGCGACCCGGGCCTGAGCTGGAATCTCCTGCGCATGGCGATGCCTGCGAAGCTCCGGCTCGGGGGATTGGGCAGCGGGTCTTCGCCGATGGGTCCCGATCCGAACAGGCCGGTGAAGGCCAGCGCGGCTTTCACGCATGAACGGCCTGCGCCGCCCGAAGCCGTGCCGCGCCCCGGCCGTCAGATCGGCTCGATATCCCCCTCGGCCCGCCGGGCGTGGAACGCCGCGACATGCGCCGCGAGCCGCCCCTCGGCAATTGCCCGCCGCAGGCCGGCCATCAGTTCCTGGTAGTAGTGCAGGTTGTGCCAGGTGATCAGCATGGCCGCGATGATCTCGCCCGCCTTGAAGACGTGGTGCAGGTACGCCCGGCTGTAGCCGGCGCAGCAGGGACAGCCGCAGTCGGGATCGAGCGGGCGCGGGTCGTCGGCGTGGCGGGCGTTCTTGATGTTGACCGCGCCGCGCCGCGTGAAGGCCTGCCCCGTGCGGCCCGATCGGGTCGGCAGCACGCAGTCGAACATGTCCACGCCCCGCTCGACCGCGCCGACGATGTCGTCGGGCTTGCCCACGCCCATCAGGTACCGCGGCCGGTCGTCGGGCAGCATCCCCGGCGCGTAATCCAGCACACCGAACATGCGCTCCTGACCCTCGCCCACCGCGAGCCCGCCGATCGCGTAGCCGTCGAAGCCGATCGCGGTCAGCGCTTCCGCCGATTGGGCGCGCAGCTCCGGGTAGACGCTGCCCTGCTGGATGCCGAACAGCGCGTGGCCCGGCCGGTCCCCGAACGCCTCGCGCGAGCGGCGCGCCCAGCGCATCGACAGCTCCATCGACGTCCGCGCGGTCGGCTCGTCGGCCGGGAAGGGCGTGCACTCGTCGAAGGCCATCACGATGTCCGAGCCGAGCAGCCGCTGAATCTCCATCGAGCTTTCCGGGCTCAGCATGTGGCGCTTGCCATCGACGTGGCTCGAGAACCGCACGCCCTCCTCGCTGAGCTTGCGCAGCTCGGCCAGCGACATGACCTGGAAGCCGCCCGAATCGGTCAGGATCGGCTTGCCCCAGTTCATGAAGCCGTGCAGCCCGCCCAGCCGGTCGATGCGCTCGGCCCCCGGCCGCAGCATCAGGTGGTAGGTGTTGCCGAGGATGATGTCGGCACCGGTGGCTGCGACGCTTTCGGGCAGCATCGCCTTCACGGTCGCCGCCGTGCCCACCGGCATGAAGGCGGGCGTGCGGATCTCGCCCCGGGGCGTGAAGATCCGGCCGGTGCGGGCGCGCCCGTCGCGCGCCTCGATCTGGAAACGAAAGCGTGAGGTCATGCCTGCCGGGGTCCCATCCTGCCTCGACACCTCCTAGAGCGCCCCGCGCGCCCGCGCAACTCGGCCCGCCTGCCCGGCCCTCCGCGAGAGCCCGTGCTCCGCCGCCGCTTCGGACGGCCACGCCTGCCGGGGCGGACGCTCTGGACGCCGAGGGGGTAATCCTTATATGAACACTCGGGAAAGCAGCGGAGTTGCGCGATGACCAAGCTCAGGACGTTCAGGGACGAGGCGATCGAGTTGATCGAGAAATCGCTCGGCGCGAAGCTTGGCCCGACGCAGCGCGACGAGATCGCCGCCGCCGTCGAGAGCGCGATCCTCAAGGCCGCGAGCCACACGCAGGAAAGTGCCGTGGACGCAATGCTGCGCTACCCGCTCGAGGACCAGGACAAGGCGCACAAGATGGCCGACGAAGTCCGGCGCCGGACCGAGGCGCTGATCGCCAACCTGTCGTCGCAGAGGTGAACGCCATGGACGCGATGCCCCGCACCGAGGGCGACACGCTGATCGCCCCCTCCTCGACCGAGCACCCGCTCTACGCGGACGTGGTCGAGGCGTGCCGCACGGTCTACGACCCCGAGATCCCGGTGAACATCTACGATCTGGGCCTGGTCTACCGCATCGCCATCGACGGCGAGAACAATGTCGAGATCGACATGACCCTGACCGCGCCGGGCTGCCCGGTGGCGGGCGAGATGCCGGGCTGGGTGGCCGACGCCGTCGAGCCGCTGCCGGGCGTCAAGACAGTCAACGTGCAGCTTGTCTGGGACCCGCCCTGGGGCATGGATAAGCTGTCCGACGAGGCCCGGCTCGAGCTGGGCTTCATGTGATCCGATCCAGGGAGACGGTTTGAATGTTCGGCATACCCGGCAAGGACCCGGTCACGCTCACCCCCGCAGCCGTGCGGCAGATCCGCAGGCTGATGGACCGCTCGGAGGGCGGCGTGAAGGGGCTCAAGATCGGCGTGAAGAAGGGTGGCTGCGCCGGCATGGAATACACCATGGAGCACGCCACAGAGATCGGGCAGCATGACGTCGTGGTCGAGCAGGACGGCGCGCGCGTGATGATCGCGCCGATGGCGCAGATGTTCCTGTTCGGCACCGAGATCGACTACCGCGCATCGCTGCTGGAATCGGGATTCGTGTTCAACAATCCGAACGTGTCCGAGGCCTGCGGCTGCGGCGAGTCGATCAAGTTCCGGGACGCCTGAGCCCCCTGCCCCCGGGTTGCCCGGCCCGGGCGGCTCGCCTATGACTCGCCTGACCCATGAGCAAGCGGGAGAGGCGAGGATGCCGCGCGTGAAGATTGCCGCCGGAAACTGGAAGATGAACGGGCTCGCGGGCTCGGTCTCGGAACTCGATGCGCTGATCGCGGGCGCGGCAGGCGGGGCCGAGGTCGTCATCTGCCCGCCGGCCACGCTGATCGCCGCCTTCGCCGCACGCGCCCGCGACAGCCGCGTCGCCATCGGCGGTCAGGACTGCCACGCGGCGGCGTCGGGTGCCCACACGGGCGACCTGTCGGCCGAGATGCTGGCCGATGCCGGCGCCTCGCATGTCATCGTCGGCCATTCCGAGCGCCGCGCCGACCATGGCGAGAGCGATGCCGCGGTGCGCGCCAAGGCCGAAGCCGCGTGGCGTGCGGGTCTCGTGGCCATCATCTGCGTGGGCGAGACGGAATCGAGCCGCGACGCGGGCGACACGCTGGGCGTCGTCGGCCGGCAGCTTCGCGGCTCGGTGCCCGGCGGGGCCACGGCGGCGAACACTGTGATCGCCTACGAGCCGGTCTGGGCCATCGGCACCGGCCGCACGCCGACGCTGGCCGAGATCGCCGAAGTCCACGACTTCATGCGCGCCGATCTGGCAAGCCGCTTCGGCACGGGGGCCGCCGACGGGTTCCGGCTACTCTATGGCGGCTCGGTCAAGCCCACGAACGCGGCCGAGATCTTCGCGGTCGGCAATGTCGATGGCGGGCTGGTCGGCGGCGCGAGCCTCAAGGCGGGCGATTTCCTGCCCATCGTCGCGGCGGCCAGCTGAAACAGCAAAGCCCGCGCCGGCGAGCGGCGCGGGCCAATGACATTCCCGGGCCGGGGCCTGCCCCGGCGAGGCTTCAGCCCAGATGCGCGCGCGCCTGCCCGATCCAGTCGTCCCGGAAGCAGCGGCCCTTGAAGGCCGTGAGGTTCTCGTCCACCCAGGCGAGATCCGCGTCCGAGAACCCGGCGATCTGCGCGAAGGTATAGACGCCGAGACCGTTGAGCTGTGCCTCCAGCGCCGGGCCGATCCCCTTGATCAGCTTGAGATCGTCGGCCTTCGCGGGCGCCGCGTCCAGAAGCCCGGCGGGCTTCGCGGCCGGCGCGGCCTCCTCGCTCGGCAGGGCGTCGACGGCATTCACCCCCTGCGCGGCCGCAGCCTCGCTCATCGCGTCGACGATGCCCGTGACGTTCTCGATCGCGGCCTCGACCAGCGCATCGACCGGGGCGATGGCGGCCTCGACCGCCTCGACGATATCGACGGCGGGTTCGGCATGCGGCTTCGGCGCCTTGCGCACGGCCTTCGCCTTCTTCGGCGCGGCGGCCTCGGCCGGGGCTTCCTCGGGCTCCATGCCGGTTTCGAGGATGCGGGGCGTGAAGCGCGGCATCACTTCGGCAAAGCGCCACTCGACGCCGAAGGCCGGGGCGACCGGCCAGAAACTGACCCAGAAGTCGAACGCCGCCTTGGTGGGCTTGGTCCACGCCTCGATGCTTTCGGCCGGTTTCATGAACATCGTGTCTATCCTGCTCGCCTGACGGATTGCTGCATTTGCGAGACGGTATCGCAGATGATGGTGCGGCGCAATAAGCCACGCTGCCGCAGCCGGCGGTTGAGCAATGCGCGGCCGCGCCCGCCCTGCCCCGTGGGCACGAACCCGAGGCGGGCATGCTGACCGACCGCTTCGCGCCCAGCCCGACGGGCGAGTTGCACCTTGGCCATGCCTTCTCGGCCTGGCTGGGCTGGTCGGGCGCGCGGGCGGCGGGCGGGCGATTCCTGCTGCGCATCGAGGACCTCGACCGCGAGCGCGCGCGCCCAGAGCATGTCGCGGGGATCCTGCGCGACCTCGCGTGGCTCGGGATCGACTGGGATGGCGAGGTGCTGTTCCAGTCCTCGCGGCTCGCGGCATACGCGGCGGCGCTGGCGACGCTCGGGGTGCGCGGGCTGACCTATCGCTGCACCTGCTCGCGCCGCGACATCGCCGAGGCCGCCTCGGCGCCGCAGGAGGGGGGAGCCGCCGCGCATGGCCCCGACGGCATCGTCTACCCCGGAACCTGCCGCGGGCGCCCGGCGGGTGACGGGCCCGCGGCCATCCGGCTCGACCTCGCGGCGGCAATCGCGGCGCTCGGCGGGGCCGCGGCAGTTGGCAGGCTCGGCTTCACCGAACACGACGCGGGACCCGACGGCGAAACCGGGCGCATCATGCTCGACCCAGCCGCCCTGCTGGCGGCGACCGGGGACATCGTGCTGCGCCGCCGCGACGGCGCGCCCGCCTATCACCTCGCGGTGGTGCTGGACGACGCCTTCCAGGGCGTGACGCGGGTGACGCGCGGGCGCGACCTGTTCGCGGCGACGCCGGTCCAGCGCCTGTTGCAGGCGGCCCTCGGTCTGCCCGAGCCCGAATACCGCCACCACCGCCTGATCCGGGACGCGTCGGGTCGGCGGCTTGCCAAGCGCGACCGGGACCTGAGCGTCGCGGCCCTGAGGGCCGCGGGCGCGACGCCGCGCGAGATCCTGGCCGGTCTGGGAGTGGTCTGAGGCGGGCCGGGATCCGGCCGCGTCACTCGTCGCGCTCCAGCCCCTCGAGGAAGCGTTCGTCCGGCTCGCGCGCCTTCGAGGTGAAGATCCGGCGCAGGATGCCCGGCGTGAGCAGCGAGAGCGGGTTGACCGTGTAGCTGGGCTCCTCGATCGTGCCGCCGACCGCGAAGGTCATGGCGAGGATGCCCTCGCCCTTGCCCCCGGACAAGAGCGCCCCGAGCAGCGGGATGTTGTCGAGCACGCCGGTCAGCGCATAGGCGGGCGAGATCACCCCCGCGAGGTCGAGAGCGCCCGTCTCCTCGTCGATCGTGCCGTCGAGCTTGACGGCCAGCGCGGGCCCGGTGGCAATCGTCGTGCCAAGCGTGATGACGCCCGCCTCGTATGCGAACGGCATCTGGACGTTCGAGAACGCAAGGCCGCCGGCCATCACCTGCGTGATGCCACCCTTGTTGAGTATTCCCTCGAATGTCGGGGCGTCCCGGAGGGTGATGTCCGACATGCGCACCGTGCCGTCGAGCTGGTCGAGGCCACCGTCATGCAGCTTGGCGGCCAGCGTGAGGCGCCCGTCGCGGGCGGTTTCCGAGATGCCCGTTGCTCGCAGGAACGCCCCCGCATCGGGCGCAGCGAGTTCGAGCGTGCCTGCGCCCTCGGCCGGCAGCAGCAGGCTCGCATCCACCGGCGCCTTGCCGTTCAGCGCCCCGGCGAGCGCAACCTTCACCATGCCGTCCTCGCCGCGGTCGGCACGCCCGCGGGCCGAGCGGATCCCCAGTTTCGGGGTCAGCGCCAAGTCCTCGATATCGAACTCGACGGCGAGCGGCGCCGGAAGCCCGGGCGGGGCCGCCTCGGCCGTTGCCGCACCGTCGGCCGCGCCGTCCGCGTCCCCCAGAACGTCGTCGAGCAGCGACAGATCGAGCCTGCGCCCGCGGACCGTCGCCGCGATCCCGCGCGCGCCCAGCCGGGAATAGACGATCCCGAGATCGGCCCGCTCGTCCAGCACGACGCGGCTGACCGCGGCCCGCTCGACCTCGCCCGACGGCCCGACCATGAGCGTCCCCTGCGCCGCGAGGCCCGGCGCGTCGAGGCCGAAGGCGGTGATCTCGGCGCCGCCCGAGCGGCCGAGCCGCGCCTGGGCCTCGATCGTCGCGGGCACGCCCGCAGCCTTCGACCAGCCCAGCTCCGGCAGCGCGAGGCGCGCCTCGGCCAGATCGGCCGAAACCGACAGGGCGGGCGGCGCCGCGCCCTCCTGCGACAGGCGGGCGAGGATCTCGGCGGCTCCGGCCTCGAAGCCCGGAAGCGCCGCACCGAACCGCGCCAGCAGCCCCGGCGTCGCGCGGCCTTGGGCGACGATCTCGCGCCGCTCGGGCGTCGCGCCGTAGATCTCGCGCCAGTCGACGGTCAATGGGACGCCATCCGCCGTCACATCGCCCGAAACCGTCATCTCGCGCGTCGAGGCGGTCAGCCGAACCGACTGGCCCGCGACCGCGACCGGCTCCCCCGCCCCGGTCTGCAGCGCCATCTCGAGCGCCTCGATACGCGCTTCGGCGTCAGCCTCCACGTCCTCGAGCAGCAGATCCTTCAGTAGCGGAAAGCCCAGCCGGGTCCCCACGGTCGCCTCTCCTTCGATCGCCGCGGGATCGAGGCCGAGCTTCGAGACCAGCCCGAGAGGCTCACGGTCGATCAGCCCAAGGATCGCGCCCAGCTTGCCGGTTCCCCTCAGGTCGATCTCGGCAGGCGTGCGCGGACCCCAAAGGTCGCTGATCCTGAGCCGCGAGCCGTCGAGCGCGACATCGGCCCCCTCGACCGGCGTGACGTGCCCCTCGTCCATCTCGAGCATGAACTCGTCGAGACGCAGGAAGCCGCGCCCCGCCGCATTGCGGATCGGCGGCATGTCGCCCAGATACCGCGACACGAGGTCCCGATAGCTGAAATCGAGGCTCACTTGCGGCGTGCCCGGCCCGCTCCGGAACTGGGCCACCAGCATTTCGATCGCGCCCGATTGCAGGTGCTCGGCCACCCAGCTCCGCGCATTGGGGGCGAAGGGCAGCGGCCAGTGCGCCTTGAGGCCCGCCACCGTCAGGTTTCGCCCCTCCGCCCGCATGTCGGCCTGCCAGCCCTCCGCCCCGCGCAGCAAGCGGCCCGCTGCCTCGAGCGTGAAGGCGCCCTGGTCGAGCCGCGCGGCGGCGATCTCGACCGTCACCGGCTCGAAGCCGACGCGGGCCACCAGCTCGCCCCCGTCGAAGCTCAGCGGCGCGGCGAAGTGCTCGGGCAGGTCGAGGTCGAGCCGCGCGATCCCAAGCTGGCCCGCCATCCCCAGAAGCCGGTCCGCATCGTCCCGCTCGACATCGACGAAGCCCGCGAGCTCGACCGACCCGGCATCGCCCGAGACCGCCATCTCCGACAGCGCGAGCCGCTCGGTCGCAGGCTCGTAGGTGACGGCCATCTTCAGCGCGTCGAACCCGGCCGGGCCGAGGCGGGCGCCATCGGTCCCGACGAAGCCCCCCTCGCCCGCGTAGAGCGTGCCCGAGACGACGCCAAGCCGGCCGTCATCGGCCAGCCGGCCGCCGAGGATCGCATCCACCGGGGCGTCGATCAGCGCGAGCCAGTCCAGTTCGGGCACGCCGTCGGCCAGCCGAGCCGGGCGCACGCCGTGCAGCGAGAGGTCGATCTCGGTCCCCTCGATACCCCTGGTCCGCCGAAGCGCGACGCGCACGGTGCGGAGTGGAGAGGCCGCCTTCTCGGCAAGCTCGACGCCAAGCACCGCCGTCATGCCGTCGCCGTCGCGCCGCGCGCGCAGGGTCGCGCCGTCCGTCACCCAGCTCTCGCCGGTCGCCGCGTTGCGATAGGTCAGCCGGGCATCGCGGATGGTGAGGGCGCTGAGGAGCTCCAGCTCGGCCAGCGCGGCATCGCCCCCGGCCAGCCCGTGGAGGAGCGCGCCGGCCACGGCAAAGCCTCGCTCGGCTCGGCGCTCCCCGTCGGCCTCGCCGCCCGCGGCCTCCGGCACGGGCGCGTCGGGCCCCGAGGCTGGATCGACGGTACCCTGCGACAGCGTCATCCCGGTCCCGAGGCCGAGGCGCCAGCGGCCATCCGGCTCGCGCACGATCTCGGCGGTCGGGCCGCGAAGGAACAGGCGGCTCACCCGCACCTCGCCGGCGATGAGCCGCGCGAGGCTGAACCGCGCCCCCATCTCGGGGACCGCGAGCAGCAGGTCCCCCTCGGCCGAGCGCAGCTCGACGTCGCGGAAGCGCAGGGCGGGCTCGCCGGCGCGCCGGGTCAGGGCGATCAGCCCGGTTCCGATGGAGAGGCGCAGCTCGCCCTGCCCCGCGTTCACCTCGTCCGCGACCAACGCGGCGAGCGCGGGCACCTCGATCGGCCCCGAGCGCAGCGCGAGCGTCACCGCCCCGGCCGCGACCAGCGCCAGCATCACCGCCGCGAGGCACAGCCGCAGACCGTTGCGGCACGCGCCCCAGCACAGATCTGCCGCAAGCGCGCAGGCACGCATCGCGATGCCCGGCCGCGCGCGATCCTGCGCCTGCGAGTTCCCGTCCCGAAATGCCGAGAGGAGGCCCATCCGCTCCGTTCCGTCGGAGCAGCCGACCGCACGCCCCGCCCCGTCCTGCCCAGTCGCCGCTTCCGGCTTGTCAGTTCACCGCCCTGACTTAACTTGCTCGCTGCGCCGCGCCGTTGCAATGGGCGTGGGATCGCGGCTTCGTGCGGCGCCTCGTAAGGGCGCCGAGCCTTTCCCTGACCAACGAGGATCGACACATGACGGACACCCACTCCCCCGCGATCGGCGACGCGGCACCGAGCTTCTCGCTTCCGGGAACGGGCGGGACGACCGTGTCGCTCGCCGATCATGCGGGCAAGCCGGTCGTGCTCTATTTCTACCCCAAGGACGACACCCCCGGCTGCACCCGCGAGGCGGTCGACTTCTCCGAGGCAATCGCCGAGTTCGGTGCCGCGGGTGCTGCGGTCATCGGGGTATCGAAGGACCCGGCGAAGAAGCACGACAAGTTCGCCGCCAAGCATGGGCTGAAGGTCATTCTGGCCTCGGACGAGAGCAGCGACCTGTGCGAGCGCTATGGCGTCTGGGTCGAGAAGTCGATGTACGGCAAGAGCTACATGGGCATCGAGCGCGCGACCTACCTGATCGGACGCGACGGGCGCATCGCGCGGGTCTGGCGCAACGTGAAGGTGCCCGGCCATGTCGCCGAGGTGCTGGAGGCCGTCCGCGCGCTGTGACGCCAGCGGCGCGGTCGCGAATCGGCGGCGAGGCCCCGGCCGGCCCGGTCGGAAAGCTCCGCTCCGGCCCGGCCGGAGCCTCTCCGTCCTGCATGCGGATCTGCCGGTCGCGCCCTGCGCCGGCATTCCTGACCGGGTCGCCTGACCGCGATGCTTATCCACCGCTTGCCGCAGACCCGGCTCGCGCGCTATAGATTGTGGCGTCCGCCGCTCCGCCACGGCTTTGCGGGTTGCGGCAGACGCCATTCGGCGCCGCGGGAGCGGGCCGCGAAGACCGTGCGGCACAGCGTGGGGGTGCTGCATGCAAGGCGTCGCGTCCGGGCCGGTCACTGCGTTTTTTCCTTCTGTCACGGGGGTGTGTGCGCGGGCAAAAACGTTTGCCTGAGGTGGCCCCATCCGATATAGCGTTGCGCAAAAGACGCAGAATAAAAAATTTTCGGGACACGAGGTCAGTGAGGAGCGGCACTGCATGACGCCGAGCGATGAGGGTGGGCCCTCGCAGCGTTTGTCGAGGCTGCTGCCGGAACGGCGCGTTTACGTGCGGAGCGGAAATCGAACCAGGTATTTCTCGCTCGGGCCGGTTTCGCAGCTTGCCATCGCGGCCGTCACGGCCGCCGCGATCGGCTGGACGGGGTTCGCGACGCATGCCTTCGTCTCGAACGCCCTCGACGTGAAGGGCGCCGAGGGGCGCCTCTCGGCGATGCAGGAGGCCTACGAGGCCCGCATCGCCGCCATGGAAACCCGGCAGATCGCGCTCGAGGAAGAACTGAACCGCGCCAACGAGCGGCGCGAGGCCGCCACCGCGCGGCTCTCCGAGAAGCAGCAGCACCTGGTGCGCGCGACGCACGAGCTGAACGAGGTCGAGACCGAGGTGGCCGCGCTGCGCTTCGAGGTCGATTCCCTGAACCGCGCCCGGCGCGAGGCGGAGGAGCGGCTCGAGCGCCTGGGCGGCGAGCTCATCGCCCTGCGGCTCGGCCTTGCCGACGCACAGGCCTCGCGCAACGGGCTGGCGGCGACGCTCGGCTCGGTGAGCGGGGCGATCGACGAGGTGATCACCGAGCGCGACTTCGCCATCGCGCGCCGCGAGACGCTGAACGAGCGCGTGGCCGAGCTCGAATCCGAGCTTGGCAGCTACGAGGCGCGGCAGGAGCGGCTGCTGGCACAGCTTGAGGGCGCCACGCAGTTCGGGCTCACGGGACTCGAGAAGATGTTCCGCCGCGCCAATGTCGACCTCGACCGGATCCTGGGCGAGCTGGCGCGCGACTATTCCGGCTCGGGCGGCCCGTTCGAGCCGATCGAGGACGGCGAGACCCCCGGGGACGAGGGCGACCGCAGGGTCGCGAGCCTGATCCAGGACCTCGAGCAGGTGAACCTGATGCGCTTCGCAGCCGAGCGGCTGCCCTTCGCGCTGCCTGTGTCGGGCGGCCGCTACACGTCGAACTTCGGGCCGCGCCGCGACCCGCTGCGCCGGCGCATGTCGATGCATGCCGGGATCGACATCGCCGGGCCTCGCGGCACGCCGGTGCACGCGACGGCAGACGGTGTCGTGATCTATGCCGGGCGCCAGCGCGGCTATGGCGTGATGGTCAAGATTCGGCATGCTTTCGGGTTCGAAACTGTCTATGCTCACCTCGACCGCGCCCGCGTAACCTTGGGTCAACGCGTCGAGCGGGGCGATCTCATCGCAGACATGGGCAACACGGGGCGCAGCACCGGGACCCATCTGCATTACGAAGTCCGGATCGACGATGAACCCGTCAATCCGATGAAGTTCATAGAGGCGGCAAGAGATGTTCTCTAAGAGCAAGATCAGCGAAACCACCGACAAGACGGAACAGCCGCGCGGCCCGGCGCCGACCGTGGGCTCGACCAGTTCAGCCAGCGCGGCGCCAGCTTCGGCGTCGGCCACGGCACCGACCCCGACCTACGCGGCCAAGCCGAAGCCCTCGCCCTCGCTCCTGTCGAGCGACCTCACGATCAAGGGCAATGTGATCACCTCGGGCGACATCCAGGTCGAGGGCAAGATCGAGGGCGACGTGCGTGCCCACCTTCTGACCGTGGGTGAAAGCGCCGAGATCAACGGCGAGATCGTCGCGGACGATGTCGTCGTCAACGGCAAGGTCGTGGGCCGGGTGCGCGGGCTCAAGGTGCGGCTGACCGCGTCGGCGCGCGTCGAGGGTGACATCGTGCACAAGACGATCGCGATCGAGTCGGGCGCGCATTTCGAGGGCTCGGTGCAGCGCCAGGAGGACCCGCTGGGTAACTCGGGCAACCGGACTACGCCCCGCGCGGCAGCGGCGGACGCGGGCTGACAGCACGACGTCCCCGGGAACACGGAAAGGGCGCCGCCGGCGCCCTTTTTCATTCGGTGACATCCCGACGCGTTGCGGAGCGACCGATCCCGCCCGTATGCGCCGCCCCCGTCGCGAGGTTTGATACCAGCGCGCACTGATCGGAACCCATGCGAGACGACGCCACCGCCCCGGTCCCGAGCCGGGGCCTCGGAGAACGTCGCCAAGGGCAGGAGGCTCCGCTCGAAGCCCGGGGCCCTGGCGGGTGGTCTCCTCCCGGTTTCCTGGACCAGTGTGAGTGAGAGTTCTCCGGCTATGATCGCCCAGGATGGAGGGGCAGTAGCCGATGAAGAAGTCCAAGTTTACCGATCAGCAGATCGCGTTCGCACTGAACCAGGCGGAGGCTGGCACCTCTGTCGAGGAGGTGTGCCGCAAGATGGGGATCAGCCAGGCCACATTCTTTCGCTGGAAGAAGGTTTATGGTGGCCTGATGCCGTCAGAGGTGCGGCGCTTGAAGCAGCTCGAGGAGGAGAACGGCCGACTGCGGAAGCTTGTCGCCGACCTGACCCTGGACAAGGAGATGCTGACCGAGGTCATCAAAAAAAAGATCTGACGCCGGAGCGGGGCAGAGAGATGATCGACTTGGTGAAGGCGGCGTTCCGGGTCTCGATCCGCCGCGCCTGCCGCGCGGTTCCGGCGCCGCGCTCGACCTATCACTACAC